>NZ_JASGKQ010000002.1:0-999443 GCF_047654785.1 Roseateles sp. | reverse complement strand
CGCGCACGGCGGCTGCGTAGGTCAACCCCCGCTGCTGGCACTCGCGGGTGTCGAACGGCGGCTTGGCGATGTTGAACTCGAGGAACTTCATCTCGACGAAACCGTTGTGCGAAACAATCGGGAACGCCGACAGGAAGGCCGCCTGCAAGCCCTCGGGCTTGCGCTTGGCGGGGGGCACGTCCTTCTGCAGGAAGGCCACGTAGCTGTCCTTCTGCATCGTCAGCAGATAGGGGACGTTGAGAACGCTCTCGCGCTTGCCGAAGCTCTTGCGGATCCGCTTGCGCTCGGTGTAGCTGTAGGGGGTTGCTTGCGCCATAAACACTCCGTGTCGAGTGCGCCCCCGGCCGTGGGACGCACCGCGTCGGCGACTGGCTGGCTCACGCACCCGGGACGGGCGGCTGCCTAGCTTGGTGGTTGGCCACTACCAACCGCTGGCGGACAACCCTGGCCTTGCACCAGAGTCCGACCAAACTGGTTCTCTGCAGTCGGATCAGAGAACACGTGAAAGAACCGCGCATCATACCGCGCACGGTTCTTTCAGCTGTTCTCCACGGGATAAACCCGCAAAGACGAAAAAGGGGAAGCCCGAGGGCTACCCCTTTGATGAACCTCGACCGAAGTACGAGATTCGGTCGGCGAGCGGCGTCGCGAGCGGGTCGAGGTCGGGTCTGAGACGCGGAACCGCACTTCCGTGCGGTGAGCATCGAAGGCCCGAGATCGGCCCGCGCAGTCGCCGAGCGCCGATCGAATTACTTGAGCTCGGCCTTGGCGCCGGCTTCGACCAGCTTCTTGACGGCGGCTTCGGCGTCGGCCTTGGAGATGCCTTCCTTGACGTTCTTCGGCGCGCCGTCGACCAGGTCCTTGGCTTCCTTCAGGCCCAGGCCCGTGATTTCGCGGACGGCCTTGATGACGCCGACCTTCTGGGCGCCGGCGTCGGTCAGGACGACGTTGAACTCGGTCTTCTCTTCAGCAGCAGCAGCGCCGCCGCCAGCAGCGCCACCCGCGGCCGGGGCTGCCATCGAAGCGGCGGACACGCCGAACTTCTCTTCGATCGCCTTGACCAGGTCGTTCAGTTCCAGGACGGTCATGCTGTCCAGGGCGGTCAGGAAAGCGTCTTTATCGAATGCCATGATGTGTTCCTAAATAACAGATGGTTTGCGTGTGAACGCGAGATTTGTCGTCGATCAGGCCGCAGCCGGGGCTTCGGCAGCGCTTTCCGCGCCACCACCACGTTGCTGAGCCAGGGCTGCCAGCACGGCCGCGGTGCGTTGCACCGGCGACAGCAGCAGGCCGGCGATTTGCGACAGCAGCACTTCCTTGCTCGGGACGGCCGCCAGCGCCTTCACGCCGTTGACGTCCAGAGCCTTGCCGCCGTAGGCACCGCCCTTGATGACGAGCTTGTCGTTGGTCTTGGCAAAGTCGGCGATGACTTTGGCAGCCGCGACAGCATCTTCCGAAAAGCCGTAGATCAGCGGGCCGACCATGCTCTCCGCAGCCGCCTCGAACGGCGTGCCGGCGACGGCGCGACGGGCCAGGGTGTTCTTCAGCACGTGAAGATAGACACCCTTGGCACGCGCGTCGACGCGCAGCTTGTTCAAGGCTTCCACGGTGAGGCCACGGTACTCGGCCAGCGCCAGCGTCTGCGACTTGGCGGCTTGCGCCGCCACGTCCGACACAACGGCTGCCTTCTCGTTGCGATTGAGACTCAAGGTCTACTCCTCACATTTGCTCCCTCGGCCTTGCGGCCTCGAGAGCGCCAGGGATTCAGCGACCATCTGATAAGAAACACGTCAGGAACGGACTTCTTTCAGCGGGACCGCCATCTGCGTTGGTTCCCGGCTTGCGCCGCGATTTAAGGGGCCTCCACCAACGGTCTTGGATGACGCGCCGCACCGGCGAACCGGCACGGCGCCCCACCAATCTTGTCGCCCGGGGCCAGACTCGCCCCGGGCAGATTCATGACCCACCAGGCCGTGACGGCCTGGCCGCCGGTCAGGCGGTGGCGGGCTGGGCGTTGATCGACGCGATTTCGACGCGGGCGCCGACGCCCATCGTCGAGGACACGGCCACCTTGCGCAGGTAGACGCCCTTGCTCGACGCCGGCTTGGCCTTGTTCAGGGCCTCGATCAGCGCGCGCAGATTGCCTTCCAGCTTGTCGGTGTCGAACGAGCGACGGCCAAGCGTGCCGTGGATGATGCCGGCCTTGTCCACGCGGAACTGGACCTGGCCCGCCTTGGCGTTCTTGACGGCGGTGGCGACGTCGGGCGTGACGGTGCCGACCTTCGGGTTCGGCATCAGGCCGCGCGGGCCCAGGATCTGGCCCAGCGTACCGACGACGCGCATCGTGTCGGGCGAGGCGATGACCACGTCGAAGGGCATGTCGCCCGCCTTCACGCGCTCGGCCAGGTCTTCCATGCCGACCACGTCGGCGCCGGCGGCCTTGGCTTCCTCGGCCTTCGCGCCCTGGGCGAACACGGCGACGCGCTTGGTCTTGCCGGTGCCATTGGGCATCACGACGGCGCCGCGGACGACCTGGTCCGACTTCTTCGCGTCGATGCCGAGCTGCACGGCCACGTCGATGGACTCATCGAACTTGGCCGAGGCCAGGCTCTTCACCAGGTCCAGGGCCTCGGTCAGCGCGTACAGCTTGGTCGTTTCGACCTTGCCGGCCAGCGCCTTCTGCTTCTTGGTGAGCTTGGCCATGTCAGACACCCTCCACGATGATGCCCATCGAGCGGGCGGAGCCGGCGATGGTCTTGACGGCGGCGTCCATGCCGGCGGCCGTCAGGTCCTTGGTCTTGATCTGGGCGATTTCTTCCAGCTGGGCGCGGGTCAGCTTGCCGACCTTGTCCAGGTGCGGACGCGGCGAGCCCTTCTCGATCTTGGCGGCCTTCTTCAGCAGCACGGTCGCCGGGGGCGACTTGATGACGAAGGTGAAGCTCTTGTCCGCGAAGGCGGTGATGACCACCGGCAGCTTCATGCCCGGCTCGAAGCCGGCGCCGGACGTCTGGGCGTTGAACGCCTTGCAGAACTCCATGATGTTCAGGCCGCGCTGACCCAGCGCGGGACCCACCGGCGGCGAAGGATTTGCCTTGCCGGCCGGAATTTGCAGCTTGATGAAGCCGACAATTTTCTTGGCCATGTTTTCTCCAATCCAGCGAACCCGCGGCCTGCGGAATCGCCTGAGTGCTAGCGCATCGGACTCGGGCCTCTTTCGGGAAGAAGCCCTTACCTTTGCTCCTCTTGTCCGCCTCTCGTTGCAGACTGGTCACGGGCCGGCGTCAGGGTCGCCGGCCGAACCCGCGATTCTAGCGCGTCAGACCTTCTCGACCTGCGCGAAGTCCAGCTCGACCGGCGTGGCGCGGCCGAAGATCGTGACCGACACCCGCACCTTGGACTTGTCGTAGTTGACTTCCTCGACCGAGCCGTTGAAGTCGGTGAACGGGCCTTCCTTGACGCGCACCACCTCGCCGACCATCCACTCGACCTTGGGCCGCGGCTTCTCGATGCCTTCCTGCATCTGGTTGACGATCTTGTCGACCTCGGCCTGCGAGATCGGCGCGGGGCGGTTGCGCGCGCCGCCGATGAAGCCCGTCACCTTGGACGTGTGCTTCACCAGGTGCCAGGACTCGTCGTCCATGACCATCTCGACCAGCACATAGCCCGGGTAGATGCGGCGCTCGGTGACGGTCTTCTTGCCATTCTTCAGCTCGACCACTTCTTCGGTCGGCACCAGGATGCGGCCGAACTTGTCCTGCATGCCGGCGCGGTCGATGCGCTCGCGCAGGTTGCGCTCGACGGCCTTCTCCATGCCCGAATAGGCATGGACGATGTACCAGCGCTTGGGCAGGCCGGCCGGCGCCTCGGTCGTGACGACTTGTTCTTCAGACATTGGGATTCCTTGCCTTCTCGGTCAGCGCTTCCAGCCCAGGATCAGGTCGTACAGCACCCATTCCAGCGTCTTGTCGGTCAGCCACAGGAACAGCGCCATGACGACGACGAAGGCGAACACATAGCCCGTCATCTGGATCGCTTCCTTGCGGGTCGGCCAGACGACCTTCTTCACCTCGCGCACCGAATCGCGGCCGTAGGCGATCAGCGACTTGCCGTGCTCGGACGTGAAGAACGCCGCCGCGCCGGCGGCCAGCAGCACGATGAGCGAGGCCCACTGCACCAGCGCGCCCTGTTTGGACAAGCCGTAGTAAGCCACCAGCGCGCCGACCAGCAGCAGCACCGCAGCGACCAGCTTGGCCTTGTCGGCGCTGCTGGTCACGGTTTCGACTTGGGGAGGATTCGCCATCAGTACTTGTCTTTCACGCACCGCGCAGGCCCGAAACCTTGCGATGCTTCAACGCCGCCACGGCTCGTAGCCATCAGCAGCAAGGCCCGCCGAGATCACTCTCGCGGGCCGATGCTTGTTGAGCCGGGAAACCAACCGCCGTGATCAGTGGCGGGTGGCAGGGGCAGAGGGTCTCGAACCCCCAACCTTCGGTTTTGGAGACCGACGCTCTGCCAATTGAGCTATGCCCCTGCGGCCTAAAACTTATTCCAGGATCGTGGCGACGACGCCGGAGCCGACGGTGCGGCCGCCTTCACGGATGGCGAAGCGCAGGCCTTGCTCCATCGCGATCGGCGCGATCAGCTTCACGGTGATGCCGACGTTGTCGCCGGGCATGACCATTTCCTTGTCCTTGGGCAGCTCCACCGCGCCGGTCACGTCCGTCGTGCGGAAGTAGAACTGCGGACGGTAGTTGTTGAAGAACGGCGTGTGGCGGCCGCCTTCTTCCTTGCTCAGCACGTAGATTTCGGCCGTGAAGTGCGTGTGCGGCTTGATCGTGCCCGGCTTGGCCAGCACTTGGCCGCGTTCCACGTCTTCGCGCTTGGTGCCGCGCAGCAGGATGCCGACGTTGTCGCCCGCCTGGCCTTGGTCCAGCAGCTTGCGGAACATTTCCACGCCCGTGACCGTGGTCTTCTGCACTTCGCGGATGCCGACGATTTCGATTTCTTCGCCGACCTTGATGATGCCGCGCTCGACGCGGCCGGTCACCACGGTGCCGCGGCCGGAGATGGAGAACACGTCTTCCACCGGCAGCAGGAAGGCGCCGTCAACGGCACGGTCCGGCGTCGGGATGTAGGTGTCCAGCGCTTCGGCCAGGCGCATGATGGCTTGTTCGCCCAGGTCGCCGGCGTCGCCTTCCAGGGCCAGCTTGGCCGAGCCCTTGATGATCGGGGTGTCGTCGCCGGGGAAGTCGTACTTGCTCAGCAGTTCGCGCACTTCCATTTCGACGAGCTCCAGCAGCTCGGCGTCGTCCACCATGTCGCACTTGTTCAGGAAGACGATGATGTACTTCACGCCGACCTGGCGGGCCAGCAGGATGTGTTCGCGGGTCTGGGGCATCGGGCCGTCAGCGGCCGAGCACACCAGGATGGCGCCGTCCATCTGGGCGGCACCGGTGATCATGTTCTTCACGTAGTCGGCGTGGCCCGGGCAGTCCACGTGCGCGTAGTGGCGGTTGGCCGTTTCGTACTCGACGTGCGCGGTGTTGATCGTGATGCCGCGTGCCTTTTCTTCCGGCGCCGCGTCGATCTGGTCGTAGGCCTTGGCCTCCCCGCCGAACTTCTTCGACAGCACCGTCGCAATCGCCGCCGTCAGCGTCGTCTTCCCGTGGTCCACGTGACCAATCGTGCCCACGTTCACGTGCGGCTTGGTCCGTTCAAACTTGCCTTTTGCCATCTTGCGCTCCTGAGGCGAACCCGTTGAGAACGAGTAGAAGAAAAAGAAAGGGTGGTGCCCATGACGCGGATCGAACGCGTGACCTCTCCCTTACCAAGGGAGTGCTCTACCACTGAGCCACATGGGCATCGGCACGGGTTTGGCGCCAGGGACGCTGGCCGGCAAACCGGTGTCGACGCTGGCCGACCAAGCCGCTCGCAGGTGGAGCGGGAAACGGGAATCGAACCCGTGTCATTAGCTTGGAAGGCTAAGGTTCTACCATTGAACTACTCCCGCCCTGGGAGCCCTTGCCATCAGGGACATCCTCGGCACGCGCCGGCAGGCACATGCTTTGGTGGAGGAGGCTGGATTCGAACCAGCGTACGCAATGCGGGCAGATTTACAGTCTGCTGCCTTTAACCACTCGGCCACCCCTCCTGAGGCAAGCCCGCAACTATAGCACAGGGTTGACGAGGTGCAACAGGAGCCTTGCAAGATCGCGTGCGCAGCCGGCGATGCCGGACGACGGCCAGGCACCACCCCCTCCCGCGCACCAACATCAGGCCGCCGCATCGCCAGCCGCAACGCGACGGCGACGCCCATGGCGATACGCACCGCCAACCCCCACCCGACATCCAGCCGGCCGGCAAGAACATCCACCACGCCAGCCAGCCCGTAGCTGGTGCGCAACATGCATTCAATACCAATTTAATACCACAAATCCACCCCATCACCGCCGACCCCGACGCGCCCCCAGAGGGAAGGCCGCCACAACCGTGCATCCTCCGCGCGCCCCTCGGGTAAGTCCCCGGTTCAGACTGGTAGCAAAGTGGCGTTATCCATTGCTACATTGGCGTCACACTGGTTGCACTGGTCTCGATGCCGACAGGCGGAGGGCCAACCGGACTCAAGGTGGTATGCAACCGGAAAAAGCCGCCACCGTCCGCCCGATTTCATTGGCCACAACGAGGAAACAGTTCATGAAGGTCAAGCAGACCCCTATCGCGACCGCTGCGTCGCTGGCATTGCTGGGCATGTCGTTCGCCGCCCAGGCGCAGCAGGCCGAGGCGCCTGCCGCCGCAGCTTCGGCCCCGGCACAGCTGGAGCAGGTCGTCATCACCGGCATCCGCGCCTCGCTGCAATCCGCTGCGACGATCAAGAAGAATGCCACCGCCGTGGTGGATGCCGTGTCCGCCGAGGACGTGGGCAAACTGCCCGACTCCGACGTCGGCCAGGCGCTGGGCCGCATTCCCGGCGTGTCCGTCGGCCGCGCATTCGGCCAGGGCTCGTCCGTCTCCATCCGCGGCTCCGACCCGCAGATGACCTACACCACGCTGAACGGCCAGACCGTCGCGTCCACCGGCTGGTACGACCAGATGGACATCGACCGTTCGTTCAACTACTCGCTGTTGCCGCCCGAGCTGATCGGCGGCATGGAGGTCTACAAATCCTCGCAGGCCAATCTGACCGAGGGCGGCATCGGCGGCACCGTGATCGTCAAGACCCGCAAGCCGCTGGATCTGGACCCCAACACCGTCTTCCTGAGCACGCACTACAGCCACAGCACCATCAGCGACCCCGAGAAGGAAGTGTCCGGCCTCTACAGCTGGCGCACCGCCAATCGCCGCTTCGGCGTGCTGGTGGCCGCCGGCCTGTCCAAGGGCAGCTACATCCGGAACGGCGTGGAAGCCGACAGCCGCTGGAACAGCGATGTGGCCCCCACCGCCTTCGTACAGGATCGCAAGCGCACCTCCTTCAACGTCGCGCTCCAAGCCCGCCCTGTCGACGGTCTGGAATTGGGCCTGAACGTGCTGAGCATGAAGCTTGATGCCGACAGCTCCAACGCCAGCGACTATCTGATGCACGACCAGAACTGCGACAAGCGCAATCCGGAAGTGAAGTCGGACTCGTTCAACCCCAACGGCATGTGCCTGCACAGCACCACGACGGCCACCAACCCGCTGGCCCACAAGTTCTTCCAAGTCTGGGCGCGCGGCGCCAGCATGGACTCGAACAGCGTGGTGGCTGACGCCCACTACCGCATCGGCGATGCCAAGTTCGACCTCGTGCTCGGCGCTACCGCAGCCGAAGGCGGCACGTCGATCACGGCCAACTATCAGACCGCCGCATTCGACGGCGCAACGGGTCCATTCAAGCGTCCGAACTGGCAAGGCACGATCGATGCCACCGGCAAACAGATCGGCATCAACCCAACCTCCGACCAGTCCTGGGGACTGAGCGCCCTGCCGACACAGATGTCTCCCGAGACCTGGGCCACTTCGGCTGGCCCGAACAAGGACAAGGAGAAGTTCGGCCAGTTCGACGCGACCTTCAATCTGGACTGGGGCGTCATCAACGCCTTCAAGACCGGCATCCGCCTGGCCGACCACACATTCGAGAAGCGCAGCTTCCGCCCGATCTGGAACAGCACCATCGCTGCGACCGACACCGCCTCGCTGTTCGACGGCTCGGTGGACGTGGCCGGTTGGTCCGTTCCGCGCGCCAACATCGGCGCCATGCTGGCAGGCACCCACAAGAACATCTCCGGCTGGGTCGAGGACCGATCCGGCTACAGCGAGCTGAACGAGAAAAACCGCTCGGTCTACGGCATGTTCGAGTTCGATGCAGAGGGCGTGCGCGGCAACTTCGGCCTGCGCTACATCTCGACCCGAGTCAGCAGCACGGGCTACAAGTTCGACGGCACGACACCGGCCGACCAGTACAGCGGCAACCAGAATTGGGCCAAAACCACGGCAACCACCGACGCGAAGTACAACGACGTTCTGCCCAGCCTGAACATCGCCTTCGACCTGCGCCGTGACCTCGTACTGCGCGCCACGGCGTCCCAGGCCATCACGCGGCCGAACTTCGCCAACATGTTCGGCGTGACGGTGTCCGGCTACAACGACGACCGGCCGAACAACGAAACCTGGACCATCGGCAACGTCGCCCTCAAGCCCATGAAGTCCAGCCAAGCCGACATCGGCCTGGAGTACTACTACGGCAAGGGCAACCTGCTGTCGGCCACCTACTTCGTGAAGGACATCTCGAACTTCATCGTCTCCAACGTTCTGCAGAACCAGAAGGTCGGCCTGATCGATCCGGTCACCCAAGTGGACAACTGGACGGTGGAGAGCTTCCAAAACGCCGGCGGCGGCCGTATCCGAGGCCTGGAACTGCAAGCCAACCACTCGTTCAACAACGGTTTCGGTGCCATCGGCAACTACACCTACACCGAAGGCACGGCGCCGGGCACCAGCTATCTGGATAGCCTGAACGTCTTCACCCAGGCGTCCAAGCACAACCTGAACCTGGTGGGCTACTACGAAACCGAGAACTACTTCGGCCGCCTGGCCTACAACTGGCGCTCCAAGTACATGATCCGCGAAGGCGCCAAGTGGTATGGCAACCGCATGCACGATGCCTACGGCACGCTGGACCTGAGCCTGGGCTGGAACATCAACAAGTGGCTGAAGCTGAGCCTGGACGCGGTCAACCTGACCAAGGAAGACGACGTCCAGTACGGTGCCGCAGCCGCAAACAACGCCGCTGTCAAGGATCCGCTGCGCGCCGGCTTCCCGGCCTGGTCTTTCAAGGGCGAAACGACCTACAAGCTGGGCCTGACGGCCAAGTTCTGATCGGCGACCGCCCCGCCGCCCCGCCCCGGGGCGGCTCGCTCCCCGCACACCCCGGCAGCTTCGGTTGCCGGGGTGTTTTTCATGCGGCGCGCCCATGTCTGGAATGCGCCAAACTTCGCGCATCGCTTGACGACACGGAAGCCGCCATGCTCACACTCACCTGCAGCGACGCACGTGCCCGCCTTGCCGAACTCATGCGACTGGTGAACGACGGCCACGCGCCCGTACGGATCACGCCCCGGCGCGGCAAGCCGGTGGTCATGCTCTCGCTGGATGAGTTCAACGCCTTGCAAGAAACCAGCTACCTGATGCGCAGCCCCGCGAACGCAGCACGCCTCGCGGAATCGGTGCGCCAGCTCCGCAGTGGCGGCGACTAGAAATCGTAGAAGGTATTGACCGTCAGCCGCCCCCGTCCGGGGTCAGCACTCAATCCGTGCTGCGGGTTGACGATGGCCGAATGCAGCAGGCTGCCGCGATAGGCCACGAGGCGGTTGAAGCGCGCCGGCATCATGCCGAGGAACTCGAAATGCTCGTCCGAGTCGCCGAAATAGCGCGGCGGCGCCGGGCGGCGCTCGACCTCGCCGTAGATCAGCTCGCCATAGCGCTCGCGGTTCTCGGCCGTGATCTGCTGCAGGCCGCTGGCCCGGTGGCGGTAGAAGGCCGTGCCGCCATGCCGCTCGTCGCAGAGATAGAGCAGCACCGCCATGTAGTGCGGCGTGCTGGCGTCGAAATGCGGCACGCGCTGCAGGGGCCCCAGTTCGTGCGGCGCCACCGTCGTCAGAGAGAAGGCGCAGGGCGTCTTCTTCACCGGCAGATGCTCGGGCACGCCGAAGTTGAGCTTGATGAGCGGGTCCAGCAGTTCCGTCAGGCGCTCCGAATAGGCCCGCGGTGCCGGTGCGCGCACGCCGGGGTAGCCCCGGCGCTCGTCCGCGCCGGGGCAGGGCTCGAAGCGGGCCTGGCGCGCCGCTTCGACCAGGGCCTGCGGGTCTTCCAGGAAATCGTCGATGAAGACGACCGGGTGCTCGCCCACCCGCACGGAGCGGATGTCCGGCGGCATGCGGATCGAGAACGGCTCGCTCACGGCTGTGTCCCCATCACGCGGCGCCCACGCTCTCAGATCTTCCAGTACAGCCCGCGCCGGTCCAGCGCCCAGACGATGGCGGCCCAGGCCGCCACGAAGGCGAGCGCGAAGGCGAGCGACTGCGCATGCGGCCCGAGCGCCGCGCCCACCGGGCCGAACATGGTGGCGTAGAGCGGCGCCATCCAGCCGCTGGCCGCCAGCAGGACCGCGCACAGCCAGGCCCCGGCATAGGCGCCGATCGCGTTCAGCCCGAAGGCCCGCCCCCAGGGGCGGTGGCCGCGCACATCCACCCAGACGCGCGCGGCGGCCAGCGCCACGGCGGCCAGGCCGCCGGTCCACAGCACGAAGCTGGGCGTCCACAGCTGCTTGTTCCACGGCAGCCAGGTGGACCACCAGGCGCCCACCAGCGCCGCCGCGATGCCGGTCAGCAGTACGGCGCGCGGCGCCTCGCGCCGCAGCAGGCCGCCGCACAGCAGGCCGAACACCGTGGTCGCCAGCGCGCCCAGCGTGGACAGCAGGCCCTCGGGGTCGAAGGCGATGCCGGTCTGCGCGTTCCACTCGTAGGCGAAGCGGCCCAGCAGCGCCGTGTCCAGGCGCTGCTGCAGGCTACCCAGCTTCTCCAGCGGCGCCCCGCTGCCCTGCAGCAGCGCGCCGTAGCCGGCCAGCAGCACGACCAGCAGCAGCCACTGCCCGCGCGCGCGCCACTGCACGGCCACCAGCCCGGCGGCGATGAAGCACAGCCCGATGCGCTGCAGCACGCCGGGCATGCGGAACTCGGGCTTGTCCAGCAGCCACCAGGCCAGCGCATGCAGCAGCAGGCCCAGCGCCAGGATGCGCAGGCCGCGCCGCACGACGGCGGCGCGCAGCGGCCCCGGCGCGGCGCCGGCCTGCACGCGCGGCCCGATGGCCAGCGCCGTGGACACACCGACGATGAACAGGAAGAACGGGAAGATCAGGTCCGTCGGCGTGCAGCCGTGCCAGGCGGCATGCTGCAGCGGCGCGTAGACATGGCCCCAGTCGCCGGGGTTGTTGACCAGCAGCATGGCCGCCACGGCCAGGCCGCGCAGCGCGTCCACGGAGGCGATGCGGCGGGTCGTGTTCACGGGGTGGTGTTCATGGCGTCCAGGATCTCGCCATTGTCCTGGCCCAGCTCCCAGGCGAACACCCCGGCCAGCCCCTGGCGCCGGGCGAAGGCGACCTTGGCGCGCACCGCGCGCGGGTCGTCGTAGCCGACGAACACGCCGCCGCCCACCAGCGCCCAGGACTGCGTGGCCCGGTCGAACCTGGGCTTCAGGCCGCGCGCCTTCAGAGCGGCCAGGTCCTTGAACGCGACGGAGCCGTCGGCATTCGGCCACGGGCCGGCAAAGCTGCCGTCCGCCTTGACGCCGCTGAAGCCCCGGCCGTACATCGCCACGCCGGCCACCATCTTGGCCGCCGGCACGCCCTCGGCCTTCAGGGTGGCCACGGCCCGCTCCAGGCTCTCGCCGCCGGCCCGGGCGCTGCGCAGCGCGGTGTGGTGCGCGGCCCGGGTGCTCCAGGGGCCGGCGAAGTCGTAGGTCATCATGAACACCAGGTCCAGCGAGCGGGCCGCGCGGCCCATGGGCATGCGCGCGAGCTGCTCCCGGGTGGTGTTGATGGCCACGGTCAGCGCGTAGCGCCGGCCGGTCTCGCGGCCCAGCGCGTCCAGGCCGGTGCGCAGGTCCTGCAGCAGCTGCGCGAAGTGCTCGCCGTCGGCCGGGCCGCCCAGCTGCACGCCGTTGACGGCGCCGTTGTTGCCGGGGTGCTCCCAGTCGATGTCCAGGCCGTCGAAGCCGGGGTGGGCGCGCAGCCAGTCCAGCGCCGACTGCACGAACGCGGTGCGCCCCTCGGGCGTCGCGGCGAGGTGGAAGAACGGGTCCGAGCCACCCCAGCCGCCCACCGAGGCGAGCACCTGCACCCGCGGGTCGCGCTGCTTCAGGCGCTGGAAGGCGGCCGAGAAGACGGCCTGGTCCGCATGCGGCGCGATGCCGAAGGCGGGCTGGCCGGCGCAGGCCTCGGCCTCCTGCGGGCGCTGGCCTTCGCCGCAGACCAACAGGAAGGCGTACAGGATGTGCGACACGCGGCCCGGCGGGAGCTGCTCGACGGCCTGCACGCCGCGCTCGGCCAGCACGTAGGTGCCGACGACGGGGGTGCGGGCCTGCGCCAGCGAGGCCGCCAGCGCCAGCGCGAGGAACAGGAAGCGCCAGGTCATAGGTTGCAGTCGCTGGTCAGGCCGGCGTCGGGCACGGTGTCGCGGCGGGCCACGCCCTGGCGCTGCAGTTCGGCGGCGCGCGCCTGCATGGCCGCCGGGCTGAGCACCTGGCCCTGGGCGTGCAGCACCCAGTCGACCTCGAACTCGTGCGCGCGCGCCGCGCCGGGCGTCGCGCCGCCGGACAACCAGTGGCTGAAGCTGATCGCCATGGGCTTCACCGGCACGTTGCGGCCGGCGGCCTCGTTGAGCAGCTTGTCGTTGGCGTAGTGGCGCACGCGGCCGGCCTCGACCTGCACGGTCAGGAGTTGCCAGCCGTCATGCGAGCCCTTGTGCTGGCCCGAGCTGTTGAACGGCAGAAAGGGATTCACGCGCACGGTGTGCCAGGCCACGCCGTACAGCCGCGTGTCCGGCGCGCCCCAGCCGCCGTGCGGGAGGTATTCGAAATCGACCTCGCTGAACTCGGGGTCGAAGTCGTAGCGCAGCGGGCCGGCGAGGTAGAAGGCCTGCACGACGGTGTCGCGCGTGGCGGTGTCGCGCAGCCGCACGCGCGCCGTCGTCGTGCCCCACAGGAACTTGCGCGCCGCGCACAGCTGCGGCTGCGCGGTGCCGGCGGCGGTGCCATCCGTGTCCAGCCGCAGCTTCAGCTGGCCGTCGGCGACGGACACCTGGCCGGGCGCGAAGCGCGTGCCCGGCAGGCCGGGGTGGCCGCCGCCGTCGCGCAGCACCCAGCCGCTGGCGCGCAGCGCGGCGGTGTCGGGCTGGGAGAAGTCGTCGAAGAACTCGCCGGCCGCGGCGTTGGCCGCGAGGGCGGGCGCCGCGGCCAGGGCCAGGGCTGGCAGGGAGAAGAAGGCGTGCTTCATGCGGGGAGGGGCTCCGGCGTCGGGTTGGGGCGCGGCATGGGCACCCACAGCAGCAGCAGCAGCGCGGGCACGCCGCAGACCAGCGTCCACAGGAAGAAGTGCTGGTAGCCCATGGCCACCTGGATGTCGCCGCTGAGGGTCTTGCTGAGGATGAAGCCCAGCTGCATGACGCCCGAGCCGAGCGCGTAGTGGGCCGTCTGGTAGCGGCCCGGGGCCACCACCTGCATGATGTACAGGATCATGCCGACGAAGCCGAAGCCGTAGCCGAACATCTCCACGCCCACGGCCGCGCCGATGGTCCAGATGGATGTGGGCATCGCCAGGCTCAGGCCCCAGAACACCGCGTTGGGCACGGCCATCATCAGCACCAGCACCGGCATCGCGCGCTTCAGGCCCAGCCAGGAGGTGAAGTAGCCGCCCAGGATGGAGCCGACCAGGAAG
Organism: Roseateles sp.; assembly: GCF_047654785.1. Taxonomy (GTDB): domain Bacteria; phylum Pseudomonadota; class Gammaproteobacteria; order Burkholderiales; family Burkholderiaceae_C; genus Pelomonas. The sequence goes on along the minus strand of NZ_JASGKQ010000002.1, from coordinate 985,480 downwards.
GCCGCCGTGCCCACCGTGCCGTACACGCCGCCCACCTGCTCGCTGGTCAGGCCCAGGCCGCCGGCGCCGCGCGGCTCGATCAGGAACAGCGGGCCGATGGTCTGCACCTGGCCCTCGGCGAGGCGGAAGATGACGATGAACAGCACCATCTTCCAGATGCCGGGCTTCTTCAGGAAGTCGGCGACGATCTCGCCCAGCTTCACCGGCTCGCCGGACAGGCGCTGCGGGTTGGGCAGCGCCCGGGCATTCCACGCGGCCAGCAGCGCCAGCAGGCCGGCCAGCAGCGCGAAGATCAGGCTCCAGGCGTTGAACACGCCCATGCGCGTCTCCAGCCGCCCGGCCAGCACCATCAGGCCGCCCAGCGTCAGGAACTTGGACGCATTGAAGAACGCGCCCTGCCAGCCCGCGTAGGCGGCCTGGCGCTTGGCGTCCAGCGAGCCCATGTAGAGGCCGTCGCAGGCGATGTCGTGCGTGGCCGAGGCATAGGCCAGGAAGAACAGCACCGCGATGCTGAGCGCGAAGAAGTTGCTGGCCTGCAGCGCCAGCGCCAGCAGGCCGAGGCCCACGGCGCCGCTGAACTGCATCGCGACGACGACCCGCTTCTTGCTGCGCGCCAGCTCCACCAGCGGGCTCCACAGCGGCTTGAAGGCCCAGGCCAGGCCGATCAGGCCGGTCCAGCGCGCGATCTGGTCGTTGGCCACGCCCATCTGCTTGAACATCAGCCCGGCGATCAGCATGACGACGAAGAACTGCAGCCCCTGCACGAAGTAGAGGCTGGGGATCCAGCGCATCGGGCTGGCGGCGGCCGGCTTGGCGGCGGCGTCCATCAGCGCAGCCCCTCGGGCGCGCGGCCGGCCGCCGGCACGCGGCCTTCCAGCCAGGCCTTGACGCCCGCCAGCGCGCCGGGCGCGAAGCCCCAGCTCAGCAGCGTCGGGCCGGCCACGTCCAGTGCCTGGTAGGGGTTCCACAGCGACAGGTGCAGGTCCGGCCGCCAGCCGGCGGCGGCCTGACCGTAGCGGGCGCGGCGGGTGGAGACCAGCACGTTGGCGCGGCCGTCGCGGGGCAGCGCGGCCCAGTCCAGCTGGGCGATGTCGTCCACCATCTGGATCTGCGCGTCGGTGAAGGCCTCGAACAGCGCCACCGCCTGGCGGCCGGTGGGGCCGGCCTCGGAGACCATGTCGGTCGGCACGTCGCCCTGCACGATGACGCGGATCGGCGCGCCCAGCGCGGGCGGCCGTGCGCCGCGCAGCGCGGTCAGACCGGCGGCCCAGGCCTCGGCCATCAGCGCATGGTCGGCCGCGCGGGCGGCGGCATCGTCCACGGCGCGGGCCGGGTAAGCGGCGGCGAGCCGGTCCAGGCGCGCGTTCGCCACCTCGCCCTGCGCCGGCGCCAGCCGGCCGCTGGCGAAGGCCTCGCGCAGCGCGTTGATGGCGACCAGCTGCTCGGCCTGGGAGCCCTGGGCCAGCACCATGTCGGCGCCGGCCTCGATGGCCATCACGGCGGAGCGCGCGTAGCCGAAGCGCTCGGCCACGGCCTTCATCATCAGCGCGTCGGTGATGACGACGCCGTCATAGCCCCAGTCCTGGCGCAGGATGCCGCCGATGAGCTGCGGCGACAGCGTGGCCGGGCGGTCGGGGTCGATCTGCGGGTAGACGATGTGGGCCGTCATCATGGCCGGCGCCTGGGCCGCCAGCGCCTTGAACGGCGCCAGCTCCAGCGCGTCCAGCTCGGCGCGGCTCTTGTCGACGGTGGGCAGCGCGTGGTGCGAGTCCACGTGCGTGTCGCCGTGGCCGGGGAAGTGCTTCACGCAGCAGGCCACGCCCTCGCGCAGCGAGCCGCGCATCCACGCGGCGGCGAGGCGGGCCACCTCGGCCGGGTCGTTCGAGAAGCTGCGCTCGCCGATGACCGGGTTGGCCGGGTTGTTGTTGACGTCCAGCACCGGCGCGAAGTTCCAGTTGATGCCCAGCGAGCGCAGCCCGCGCGCGACGGCCGCGCCGACGGCCTCGGCGCGCGCCGCGTCGCCGCTGGCACCCAGCGCCATCGCCGACGGCGGCTGCGGCAGGAAGGTGGCGCGCACGACGGCGCCGCCCTCCTGGTCGATGCCGATCAGCGCCTCGGGGCCGAGCACGTCGATCAGGTCGCGCATCAGCGCGCGCACCTCGTCCTCGCTGCCGAGGTTCTTGCGGAACAGGCAGACCGAGCGGATCTTGTGCTCGCGCAGGAAGGCGGCGGTCTCGGCGTCGAGCGACCGGCCCGGAATGTCGACCATCACGAGACGGCCTGGATCGAAGGTGCTCATGGCGGTCCTCTAGTGGGTCTTGGTGACCTTGGCCAGGTTGGGCGGGACGTCGGGGTCGAAGCCGCGCGCCCGCGCCAGCGCCTCCACCATCGGGTAGAAGCTCTGCACCAGCGCGATGGGATCCAGGTCCTCGCTGCCCGTGGTGGCCAGCGGCAGCAGCTCGATGCCCGCCGCCACCCGGGTGCCGATCGGCGCGGCCAGCAGCACGCGGCCGCCGCGGCCGGCCATCTCCTCGGCGATGGCCAGCAGGCCGGCCTGGGCCGGGCCGCGCGGCGCGAAGACGAGCAGCGGGTAGCCGTCGCGCACCAGCGCCATCGGGCCGTGCTTGACCTCGGCGCCCGAGAACGCCTCGGCCTGGATGCCGCAGGTTTCCTTGAGCTTGAGCGCGGCCTCCATCGCCACGGCCAGGCCGGTGCCGCGGCCCAGCACGAACAGCCGGTCCGCGCCCTGCAGCGCCGGCAGCGCGGCACTCCAGTCCAGCCGGGCGGCCTGCGCCAGCGCCGCGGGCAGCAGGTCCAGCGCGGCGCGCAGCGCGTCGTCCTGCTGCCAGGCGGCCACCACGCGGGCGCCGGCCACCAGCTGGGCGATGTAGCTCTTGGTGGCGGCCACGCTCTTCTCGGGGCCGGCGTGCAGCTCGAACACATGCTCGGCCGCGGCCGCCAGCGGCGAGCCGGCGGCGTTGACGAAGGCCACCGTGCGGGCGCCGCCCGCGCGGAAGAAGGCCGTCGGCGCGATCAGGTCGGGGCTCTGGCCCGACTGCGAGAACGCCAGCGACAGCAGGCCCTCGCAGTGCAGCCGGCTCTGGTACAGCGTCACCAGCGACATCGGCAGCGACGTGACCAGCCGGCCCAGCCGCGCCATGACGAGGTAGGCCAGGTAGTGGGCCGCGTGGTCGGAGCTGCCGCGCGCGATGGTCAGCACGCCGCTGGGCGGCTGCGCCTGCAGCGCCTGGCCCAGCCGGGCGTAACTGAGCGGGTCGGCCGCCAGCTGGCGGGCCACCACGTCCGGCGCGCTCAGCGCCTCCTCAAGCATCAGCGAGGTCATCGATCTCTTCACCTTCCACAAACACGCGCTGCACGCTCAGCGCCGCATCCATCACCACCACATCGGCCCAGGCGCCGGGCGCCAGGCGGCCGCGGTCCGGCAGGCCGAGGTAGTCCGCCGCCGTCGTCGCCACGCGCCGCACGGCGTCCTCCAGCGGCAGCGCCAGTCGCTGCACCAAGTTGCGCAGCGCCTGGTCCATCGTCAGCGCGCTGCCGGCCAGCGTGCCGTCGGCCAGGCGCACGCCGCCCAGGCATTTCTGCACCGTGTGCTCGCCGAGGCGGTACTCGCCATCGGGCATGCCGGCGGCGGCGGTCGAATCGGTCACGCAGAACAGGCCCGGGATGCAGCGCAGCGCGGCGCGGATGGCGCCGGGGTGGACGTGCAGCAGGTCGGGGATCAGCTCGGCGTGCTCGCCGTGCGCCAGCGCCGCGCCGACCATGCCGGGCTCGCGGTGGTGCAGGCCGCTCATGGCGTTGAAGAGATGGGTGAAGCCGGCCGCGCCGGCATTCAGCGCGGCCAGGCCGTCCTCGTAGCTGCCGCTGCTGTGGCCGATCTGCACGCGGATGCCGGCGTCGCGCAGCGGGCCGATCAGCGCCAGGTGGCCGGCCATCTCGGGCGCGATCGTCAGCACGCGGATCGGCGCGATGGCGTTCAGGCGCTGCACCTCGGCCAGCGTCGCGGGGATCGCGTGCGCGGGCTGCGCGCCCAGGCGGCCGGGGCTGATGTAGGGGCCTTCCAGGTGCACGCCCAGCACGCGGGCCGACTGCGGCGCGCGCTCGCGGCAGACCGGCCCCAGCGCCCGCAGCGCGGCCTCGATGTCGGCGATGGGCGCCGTCATCGTCGTGGCCAGCATGCCGGTCGTGCCGTGGCGGGCGTGGCGGCGCGCGATGGTGGCGATGGCATCGCCGCCCTCCATCGTGTCGCGGCCGCCGCCGCCGTGGACGTGGGTGTCGATGAAGCCGGGCAGCAGCACCGGCCGGCCGCCCTCGCCCGCGCGCGCCGCGTCGACGGGCGCGCCGGCCACGGCCGCGATGCGGCCCTGCGCCAGGTCCAGGTGGCCGCGCAGCACGCCCTGCGGCGTGACGATGTCGCCTTCGATCCGCATCAGTCGCGCCTCATTTCGGCGACGAAGTCGTAGTAGTCGCTGCGGCAGTAGGAGTGCGTCAGCTCCACCGCCTGCCCCGAGGCGAGGTAGCCCACCCGGGTGATGAACAGCACGGCCGCGCCCAGCGGCACTTCCAGCAGGCCGGCGAGCTTGGCGTCGGCGTTCAGCGCGCGGATGTGCTGCAGCGCGCGCACCGGCGCGCGGTCGCCGAGGTGGGTGTACAGCGACGCCTCGACCTTCTGCGGGTCCGGCAGCACGCTCTGCGGCAGCACGCTGACCTCGTAGGCCATCACCACCGCGTCCGCCATCCGCAGCCGCTCCAGCCGCGCGACGCGCTCGCCGCTCTTGAGCTCCAGCGACAGCTGCTCGTCCGGCGCCGCGGGCGTGAAGCCGCGCACCAGCCAGCGCGAGCTGGGGATGAAGCCACGCTGGTGCAGCTCCTCGGAGAAGCTGGTCAGGCGCGTCAGCGGCTGCTCCAGCTTGGGCGCGATGTAGTTGCCCGAGCCGCGCTTGCGGATGATCAGGCCCTGCTCCACCAGCCGGTCGATGGCCTTGCGCGCGGTCACGCGCGACAGCGCCAGTTGCTCGGCCAGCACGCGCTCGCTGGGCAGCGCCTCGTCGGCGTGGAACACACCGTCGCGGATCGCCTGCGCCAGGCTCTGCGCCAGCTGCATGTACAGCGGCGACGCGGCGTTGGGGTCGGGCCTGAAGTCGAAAACGGCGCTCATGCGGGCCTCGCCTGCTGCTGGATCAGCCACAGCGCGCCGGACGCGGCGTCGCCCCGGGGCTCGACGCGGCGGGCCTGCAGCGCCGGGCCGAAGCGCGGCGCCAGGCGCAGCGCGACGCTGCCGGCCAGCGCCAGCGGCAGGCTCGGGTGGACGGCCGCGGCCAGCGCCTCCAGCGCGCGCGCGGCCTCGCCCAGCAGCGCGGCGGCGGCGGGGTCGGCGGCCTCGTGCTCGAACACCAGCGGCGCCAGGCCGGCATAGCCGCCCTGCCCCGCCGCCGCGCAAAAGCCCAGCATCGCCTCGCGCGACGCGCCGGCCTTCGCCCACACGGCCTGCACCAGCGGGCCGGCGGCGGCGCGGCCGTCGTAGGCCGCCTGCGCCAGCTTCATCGCCTGCTGGCCCAGCCAGGCGCCGCTGCCCTCGTCGCCGATCTGCCAGCCCCAGCCGCCCACCATGCGCCGGCTGCCGTCCGGCAGCAGCGCCTCGGCGACCGAGCCGGTGCCGGAGATCATCAGCGCGCCCGGCTCGCCGGCATGGGCGCCGAGCAGCGCGGCCATGCCGTCCGTCACCAGCGTGAAGCGCGCGACGCCCGGGTCGGCCGCGACGAAGGCCTGCAGCTGCGCCGGCACGCCGGTGCCCGACAGGCCCAGGCCCAGCGCGCAATCCGCCAGCGCCAGCCCGTCCACGCCGGCCCGCGCGACGGCCTCGGCCACATGCCGCCAGGCCTGCGCCGCGCCCTGCCCCAGCGCCGACGCGCCGGCCTCGCCCCGGCCCAGCACGCGACCCTGCCCATCGGCCACGACGGCGCGCGTGCCGGTGCCGCCGCCGTCGATGCCCACCCACCAACGCGCGGGTCGGCCGGAGTCACGGGAGGTCAGCAGGTCGGGAGCGAGGGAGAGCGGCATGATCGACGGCAGGAAGTCGATACCACTCTAATACCAACAAGGTGGACCGTCAATTGGTTTTAAACTGGTCTATGGCCGCTCCCGCGGACCGCGGGCGGCGCTGCCGCCAGGGGCGTCGCCGGCGTGAAATCTGCAGCGCGGCGCAGCGCCGGGTTCGACAAGAATACCAGTGAGAAACCAACCCGTTCCCGCCGTGCCCACGCCCCCTCCAGCCGCCTGCGCGGCACTGCCCGGCCTGCTCGCCCGCATGGCCCGCGTCGCGCACCGCCACCCGCTGCACGCCGACCGGCTGCTGGCCACGCTGAGCGCCAACGCCTTCGCGGCCGGCGACACCGCGGCCGGCGTGGACGCGCTGTACGCCCGCTTCGGCCTGCTGGAGCCGCGCGGCCGCGCGCTGGAGCTGCTGCCGGCGCTGGAGCAGGCCGGCGCGCTCGCGGCGGCCGGCCACTTTCCCGCCGAGGCCGCGCGGGTCTGCGAGGCGCTGGGCCGCATCGCCTACCAGCAGGGCGAGTACCAGCTCGCCAGCGAGCAGTGGAGCCGCGCGCTGGACCTCGCGGAAGTCAGCGGCCACCTGCCCACCGGCGTGGCCGCGCGCATCGGCCTGGGCCAGCTCCACTACGCGCAGGCCGACTGGGCGCGCGGCCTGCGCCAGATGCGCAACGCCGCCGAGCACCTCGGCGGCCTGGACGACAGCCACCTGGCCGCCAAGCTGGCGCTGAACATCGGCGTCGGCAGCTTCGAGACCGGCGACCTGCCCGCCGCCGAGCGCCACTTCAGCCACGGCCTGGCCGCCGCGCGGCGCGGCGGGCACCGCGTGTTCGAGGCCGAGGCGCACTGGCACCTGGCGCGCGCCGCGCTGGCCCGCCAGCGCATGGACTGGGCCGTGGCCGACTGCCGCCTGGCGCTCGACATCGCCGCCCGCCACGGCTACCCCTGGCTGGAGGCCGCCGCCAGCCGCACCTGGACCGAGATCGCGCTGGCCCGCGGCGACAACGCCGCCGCCGTGCGCTCCACCCGCCACGCGCTGGCGCTGGCCCAGCGCATCCAGACCCGCGCCCAGGCGCGCCAGGCGCACCTGCAGCTGGCGCAGCTGCTGCAGGCCGGGGGCGACGCCGCCGGCGCGCTGGAGCACCTGTGGCAGCACCTGGCGCTGCAGTCCGAGATCGAGCGGCTGTCCCTGCCCGCCCGCGCGACGCTGGGGGCGCCGTCCGCCGACGAAGCCGGCGCGCCGGTGACGCCCGAGGAGCTGCTGCTGCACCTGTGCGGCCAGCGCCGCCGCCTGGCCGCCGCGCCGCCGGCCGACGCGCGGGCCGAGCTGGACGCGGCCAGCGCGCGCATCCTGGGCCTGGCCAGCGTCATCCGCTGGCCGCTCGGCCCCGACGGCCTGGACGCGCAGGCACAGCCCCGCTACCTCGACCTGCTGACCCGCCACGCCGCGCCGCTGGCCCTGCCCGACGCCGCGCTGCACCCCTGCCACGCCGAACTGGCCGGCCTGCGCGGCGCGGCGCAGGCGCGCATCGAGGTGCCGCTGTACCACGGCACCGAGCTGGCCGGCGCGCTGTGGCTGGTGGACGCCCGCGCGACGCGCGCCTGGACCCGACAGGAGCTGCTGCTGGCCAGCCAGCTGGGGCTGCTGTTCGAGGCGCAGCGCTAGCCGCGCAGGCGGCGGCGCGGCGTGAAGTTTGGCCGCCCGCCGCGGTGGCGCACCGCCTAGACTCGCCAGCCATGTCCAACCCCGACCTGCAGCGCCTGTCCGCCGCGCTCGAATACGTCGACCTCGCCGCCGGCCTGTACCTGGCGGGCGGCGCCGACCAGGCGGCCCGGCTGCTCGCGGCCGCCGCCGAGCAGCAGCTCGGCGACCTGGTGCGGCTGATCGACGCCCCCAGCGCCACCGTGGACGCGCGCGAGCTGCTGGCCCGCGTGGCGCGGGCGCACCGGCCCGCCGTCGTCGCGCCGCGCGAGGCGCCCGGGCCGGACTGGCGCGAGCCCGCCCAGGCCGACGCCACGCGCGAGGAAACCGTCGCCTACCTGCGCGCCGCCTGGTTCATGCTGGAGGCCATGGGCCTGGCCTCGCTGGCGCCCGAGCGGCTGCAGCAGGCGGTGGAGCACAGCACCGTGTTCGGCGACGCCCTGGAGCCCTTCCTCTAGCCCCTTCGAGTCCCTTCGAGCCCCGCACCGGGAGAACGACATCCACACCGAACGCCGCCAATTCGCCCGCGTCGCCTTCGCCGCCGGCGCCGAGCTGGTCACGACGCAGGCGCACCTGCACTGCCAGGTCATCGACATCTCGCTGAAGGGCGTGCTGCTGCAGCTGCCCGAGGGCGCCGCGCCGCAGCCGGGCATGCCCTGCCTGGTCAAGCTGCCACTGGGCGGCGCCGCGAGCGGCGGCGGCGGCGAGCCCGCCATCGCCATGGCCGGCGAGCTGGCCCATGTGGCGGGCCGCCATGCCGGCGTGCAGTGCCGCAGCATCGACATCGAGTCCATCACCCACCTGCGCCGCCTCATCGAGGTCAACCTCGGCGACGCGGCCGCTGCCCAGCGCGAGCTCCAGGCGCTGATCGCCGCCAGCGCCGCGCCGTAGCGGGCCCCGCCGCAGGGGGCGCCTGTGTCGGCCGCGACACAAACTGCCCATCGCGCCGATACATCCCGCCGTTGCAATGCCGCCATCCGCCACCCCAAGGAGCCGCACATGCAACACGACGACCCCCACGACCACGGACTGGCCCACGACCTGGGCCGCCTGCGGCAGCAGACCCTCGAACGCCGCGGCGCGCTGCGCTGGCTGCTGGGCGCCGGCGCCGGCATGGTGGCCGGCGGCAGCGCGCTGACGCTGATGGGCTGCGGCGGGGGCGGCAGCGACGGCAGCAGCACCGCCGCCGCTTCCACCACCGGCACGACGGGCAGCACGGGCAGCAGCACGTCCGGCTGCTCCGTCATCCCCAACGAGACCGAAGGCCCCTACCCCGGCGACGGCTCCAACAGCGCCAACGGCAGCATCGCCAACGCGCTGGCGCTGACCGGCATCGTGCGCAGCGACATCCGCGCCAGCATCGCCGGCGCCAGCGGCGTGGCCACGGGCGTGCCGCTGCAGGTCATCATCGAGCTCGTGAACACCAACGCCTCCTGCGCCGACCTGTCCGGCTACGCCATCTACCTGTGGCACTGCGACGCGCTGGGCCGCTACTCCATGTACTCCAGCGGCGTGACCGCCGAGAACTACCTGCGCGGCGTGCAGGCCACCGGCAGCGACGGCCTGGCCAGCTTCCAGACCATCTACCCCGGCTGCTACGCCGGCCGCGTGCCGCACCTGCACTTCGAGATCTACCGCAGCACCACCACGGCCACCAACTGGAACAACAAGCTGCGCACCTCGCAGCTGTGCTTCCCGGCGGAGGTCAACACGGCCGTCTACGCCACCAGCGGCTACGGCCAGAGCGCGGCCAACAACGCCGCCATCAGCCTGAGCCGCGACGGCATCTTCAGCGACGGCTACGCCACGCAGATGGCCACCGTCACCGGCTCGGCCAGCGCCGGCTACGTGGCCACCTTGCGGGTGGGCATCTCCGCATGACGGGCCGCTGCCTGGTCGTCGACGACGACGCCGAGATCCGCGCCAGCCTGACGGCCTATCTGGAAGGCTTCGGCTGGCGGGTCGACGCGGCGGCGGACGGCCCGGCGATGCGCCGGCACCTGGCCGCCGCGCGGCCCGACGCGATCGTGCTGGACCTGATGCTGCCCGGCGAGGACGGCCTGGCGCTGCTGCGCTGGCTGGGCACGCAGGCCGACGCGCCGCCCGTGCTGATGCTGACCGCGCGCGGCGACACCATGAGCCGCATCGTCGGCCTGGAGCTGGGCGCCGACGACTACCTCGCCAAGCCCTTCGAGCCGCGCGAGCTGGTGGCGCGGCTGCAGGCGCTGGTGCGCCGCGCGCAACGCGGCCAGGCCGCGGCGCTGGACGACGACGCGCGGCTGCTGCGCTTCGGCCGCTGGCGCTTCGACCGCATGGCGCGCCAGCTGCTGAACGCCGACGACGTGGGCATCGCGCTGTCCAGCGCCGAGTTCCGGCTGCTGGCCGCCTTCGTGCAGCGCCCCGGGCGGGTGCTGACGCGCGAGCAGCTCATCGAGCTGACCCGCGCGCCCGGCGTGGAGGTGAACGACCGCAGCATCGACCTGGCCGTCTCGCGCCTGCGCGCCAAGCTGGGCGACACCGCGCGCGAGCCCGCGCTGATCCGCACCGTGCGCGGCGAGGGCTATCTGTTCGACGCGGAGGTGAGCCCGTGCTGAGCCGCATCAAATCGTGGGACAGCCTGGGGCTGCGCCTGTTCCTGCTGATGTGGGCCGCGCTGGCGCTGAGCCACCTCGCCGCGTGGGGCCTGGTGTCGCAGACCCTGCGCGCCGCCGACGCCCTCCATGCCGCCCCGCCCGGCCCGCCGCCACCGCAGGCCGGGGGGCCGCGCCCGCCGGGCGACCCAGGCGACCCGGACCGCCCGCCACCACCGCCACGCGAGGCCGCCGGCCCCCCGGGCGGCGGCGCGGCGCCCAGCCTCGTGCCCACCTTCCCGTCGCTGCCGCCCGACCTGCCGCTGGGCCCCAGCCTGGTGGACTACGGCGTGCGCCTGATCGTCATCGCACTGGCCGCATGGTGGGGCTCGCGCTGGCTGGCGCGGCCGGTGCGCCGGCTCGTGCGCGCCGCGCAGCAGCTCACGCCCGCGCTCGCGCAGGGCCGGCCCGCGCCCGCGCTGCACGAGGACGACGGCACCCGCGAGGTGCGCGACGCCGCCGCCGTGTTCAACCGCATGGCCGCCGAGCTGAGCGGCCAGTTCGAGGAGCGCGGGCTGATGATGGCCGCCCTCTCGCACGACCTGCGCACGCCGCTGACGCGCATGCGGCTGCGGCTGGAAACCGGCGAGGTGGAAGCCCGGGTGCGCGAGCGCTGCATCGACGACCTGCGCGAGATGGACCGGCTGGTCGGCAGCGTCATCGACGTCTTCCGCCCCGCCGACGCGGCCACCCGGCAGCGGGTGGACCTGGCGGCGCTGGCGCAGTCCGCCGTGGACGACCTCGCCGAGGCCGGCGCCGACGTCCGCTTCGACGGCGCGCCGGCCGTCGTCGACGCCGACCCGCTGGCGCTGCGCCGCGTCATCGACAACCTCGTCGGCAACGCGCTGCGCTACGCCGGCAGCGCGCGCGTGAGCGTCGGGCACGCGGCCGACGCGGCGCGGCTGGTGGTGGACGACGACGGCCCCGGCATCCCCGAGGCCGAGCTGGCACGCGTGCGCCAGCCCTTCCGCCGCGTCGAGGGCTCGCGCAACCGCGCGACCGGCGGCACCGGCCTGGGCCTGTACATCGCGCAGCAACTCGCGCAGCGCCAGGGTGCCGAGCTGCGGCTGGGCAACCGCCCCGAGGGCGGGCTGCGCGCCGAGATCGTGTTCTGACTGCGCCGGACGCGCCGGCCCCGCCGCCCATGGCCGCGCAAACACCCAGGCGGGCCGCCGGAGGGCGCTGGTAGGCTCGCGCATCCCCCACGCCCCGGCCTTCCATGAGCTTCCTGGCTATCGACATCGGCAACACCCGGCTGAAATGGGCCACCTACCCGGAAGGCGCCGCGCCCGGCTGCGAGCCGCTGCAGCATGGCGCCGTGTTCCTGGAGAACATCGACCGCCTGGCCGACGAGGACTGGCAGGGCCTGCCCGCGCCCACGCGCATCCTGGGCAGCAACGTGGCGGGCGACGCGGTGCGCCGCCGCGTCGAGGAGCAGATGGAGCAGTGGGACCTGGAGCCGCGCTGGGTGGTGCCGTCGGCCGAGGCGGCCGGCGTGAAGAACGGCTACGACCACCCCAGCCGCCTGGGCGCCGACCGCTGGGTGGCCGTGATCGGCGCGCGGGCGCACGCGCTGCGGCGCGGCTTCGCCGGCCCGCTGCTGACGGTGATGGTGGGCACGGCCGTCACGGTGGACGCACTGGCCAGCGACGGCCACTTCCTCGGCGGCCTCATCCTGCCGGGCCACGGCATCATGCTGCGCGCGCTGGAAGGCGGCACCGCCGGCCTGCGCGTGCCCACCGGCGAGGTGCGCGACTTCCCCACCAACACCAGCGACGCGCTGACCACCGGCGGCACCTTCGCCATCACCGGCGCCATCGAGCACATGCACCGCCTGCTGCACGCCCGCGAAGGCCGCGAGCCGCTGGTGCTGATGACCGGCGGCGCCGGCTGGAAGGTCGCCCCGGCGCTGGACGCGCCGCATGAGCTGGTGGAGGGCTTGATTTTTGATGGGTTGCTGGCGCTGCGCGCCAGCCGCTGAGTGCCCTCGGCGCCATTGAGGATGCCGGCCCGGCGGGCGGCCGCCATCGACGCGGCCGCACCGCGCTGGACCCGCCCGTCACCCGGACCGCTGCACCGGGCTGGGGCGTGACGCCGCACTGCCACGGGCTATCTCGCGCAGAAACAAAAAGCTACATTCGCCGCAGCGACCGTCCCATGGACGGACCGGCCGCGTCCGCTCCGTTCCGGCACACATGACAGAACAGGGAGTCGTCATGCCCAAGGACCTCGACTGGTTGCAGAAGCTCTTCTCCGCAAAGAGCGCAACGCCGGTGATACGCGGCCTCAACCTGGCCCTGAAGCTGGCCGATCCGGCCAAGCTGCCGTTGATGCTGTGGGACGTCGTCGCCGCCCAGCCCAAGATCGACCTGGCGATGCGGGAGTTGTCCTTCCTGCACTTCGCGCGCTTCGTGCCGTCGTGGGACGGCACGGCGTTGATGGTGATCACGGAGTTCGACGGCCCGCTGGAAGACTACGTGCTGGACTTCGCCATCGCCATCGGCGACGTGTTCGACACCTTGCTGCGCTATGTGGAAAACCCGCCGCCGCTGCCGGTTCGCGAGCATCCCAGCGACTTCCTGAAGTTCGTGCGGCTTTGGAACCGCGTGCCCTACGGCCCGCGCCGCTCCAACGGCAGTCCGTCGCTGCTGCCCGGGCAGTTCGACTTCCCCATTTACCAGGCCTATCCGGACAAGACCGTCCTCGACATCCACCCGCACCACGACCCCGACCGGCTGCTGCCGCCGGTGGTGGACGGGCCGGCCGCCGTCGTGGACCTGGCCGACGTGCAGGGCAACATCCTCAAGGGCTATGGCGCCCCGCATGCACGGCATTTCTTCCTGCGCGTGCGCGACGGTGCGGCGGCACGGCCCTGGCTGGCGCACGAGTTCGCCGCGCCAGACAGCGGCTATCCGTGGAACGGCTTGAGCAGCGCCGCGCCCTGGCCGTACAAGCCGACGTCCGCGGGCTCCCGGGAGGTGGAGGTGCTCAAGCCCTTGCTGGCCGCCAACATCGGCTTCACCTGGCTGGGTTTGCAGGCACTGATGCCCTGGCGCCAGGATGACCTGGACAAGTTCCCGACCGCCTTCCGACAGGGGGCCGCGCTGCGCGCCGCGGACAACGGGGACCAGGGCGACAGTGCCCCCAAGCACTGGCGCTTCGGCAACGACAAGGTGGTGGAGCAGCAGGTCCACATGGTCATTTCGCTGTACGGTTTTGCCGGCCAGGACCATGTCCTGGACCAGGCCTGCCTGCGGCTGCGCAACGACTGCGAGAGCAACGGCCTGGAGGTGCTGCACGAAGAGGCCGCCAACCAGCCTCCCGACAACGCCAACCGGGAGCCGTTCGGCTACCGGGACTCGATCACCCAGCCCCGCGTCAGCGGCCTGGCCGCCATGAACGACAAGCCCGACATGCAGCCCTCGGCCAGTCCCGGCGAGTTCCTGCTGGGCAAGGACTACGCCAGTATCTATGGCGGCTCGTCGCTGCGTGGCCTGGCCGAAGACCTGGCCCAGAACGGCAGCTTCGGCGTGCTGCGGCTCATCGAGCAGCATGTGGACGCGTTCCAGCAAACCATTGCCTGGACCGCCGCAGCCACTGGCCAAAAACCCGACCTCATCATGGCCAAGCTGATGGGGAGGTGGCCGAACGGCCGGCCGCTGGCGCTGGACGACGATGTCCCCGAAGCACTGAAGGACATCGAGGACGACACCAACGCCTTCGACTACGCCCCGAGTTGGGAGCACCCGCCCCCCAACCCCGCAGCGCCTGACGACAGCAGCGGCAAGCGCTGCCCGCTGGGGGCCCACATCCGGCGCGTGAACCCGCGTTCGTCGCGCGTCGCCGGGCTGCGGCATTCCCGCCGCCTGCTGCGGCGCGGCATGCGGGCCGAATGGGACGAGAAACGCGACGACGAGGCGGATGGGGAGCCCCGCCACAAGCAAGGCCTGATGGGGCTGTTTTTCTGCGCCAACCTGGAGCGGCAGTTCGAGTTCATCCAACGCCACTGGATCCAGGGCAGCGCAGACAACCGGCTGCGCGGCACGCAAGACCCGATCGCGGGCATACGGTCAACGCCCACGCGCTTCGATCTCGGCCCCGGCGTGAACAACGTCCGTATCGACGTGCCGCCCCTGGTGACGACACGCGGCTGCCTTTACCTGTTCTACCCGGGACTGCGCATGCTGGGCAGCCTGGTTCCCGGCCCCGCCAAGGCCAGGCCGTCCCAGCGCCACGAGGCCCGCCGGCCGCTGCGCGACAAGCTGGCGCGCACGCCGCAGAAGCTGCTGCTGGTGGCACTGAACAAGCTGGTCGACGCGGCCGGCGACAACGGCCTGATGGACAAATGGCGTCCCAAGCTGGAAGAGTGGGTGCCGCAGCTGCTGCCCAGGCGCTTCGAAGGCCCCGTCAAGTACGCTGCCGGGATGCGCGCCGGCCAGTCGCCAAAGGAAGACTGGCCCACCAAGGCCGGCAGTTCCCGCTTCATCGCCGAACCGCAGAAGTGGCTGCGGCCGTCGGCCGGCAAGCCGCTGCCGAAGCTCCTCTGGGTGTCGGGGCATCGCGCCTACTGGGCCATCGACCGCGGTCTGGTCCGCGCGATCCTGGCGTGCCCGCAGGACTACCGCCAGGCACCGTCCACGGCGCTGCTGCGCGGCATCATCCGGCAGGATGGCGATCGCCACGGGCGGGTGCGCCGCGTCGTCGGCGACGCCTTCGAGATCGCGACCGCGCCCCTGGCCACCTACCTCGACGACGCGATCGCCGACGTGCTGCCACGGTTGTGGCAACTGGACCAGTTCGACTTCGTGCGCGAGGTGGCACAGCCTGTGCCAAGGCGCGTGTTCTGGCGCTTCTTCGGCCTGCCGGCCGACGAAGTGGCGACCTGCGACGCGCTGGCGCAGACCATGATGCGCTACTACAACCTGCCCGGAGACGCCTGGGACGCCGGGCGCAAGACTTATGCCGACGCGACAGTGCGGCTGGCCGGCCACCTGGGCCGCGCATTGGCCCGGGCCTGGATCGCGGAACTGACGCCCGGCGACTGTTCGCCCCATGCCGGCACGCTGATCGGTGAGCTTGCGCGCCAGACCCAGGTCGACCTCAGCGAGCTGCCGGTCGGCAACCTCGTGCCGCCGCCGCTGTACCGCATGCACTTCCCCCGCCACGAGGAACGGCCGCTGGCGGCCATGGAAACCGTGGCCATCCTGGTGCAGATGGTGCTGGCGGGCTACATGTCCACGCAGTTCCTGCTGGGCTCGGCCATGCTCAACTTCCTGCGTCCCGACGAACGGTCCGGGACGGGCGCGACGCCCTGGGTGCAGTTGGCTGCGCTGCCTGGCGGGGAACGCGGCGCCGCGCTGGCGCTGGCGCTGGACGAGGCGCGCCGTTTCGACCCGCCGGTGGCCATCGTCGAGCGCTACACCGCGCACCGGATGCCGAACCTCGAAGGCTTCGACCTGCCCAGGGACGCGCCCATCCACGCCGTCATCGCGGCCGCCAACCGGCAGGGCAAGACGCTGGACCGGTTCCTCTGGGATCGCCCGGAGACCCGTAACTTCTCACTGGGCCACGGGCTGCACGAATGCATCGGCGGGGCGCTGCAGCAACAGATCGCGCACCGGGTGTTCGATCAGCTGCTGGACGAGTTCCCGGCGCTGGCGCTGTGCCGGCCAGACGCGGTGCCGGCATGGATACAGAACATCTACTTCCGCGGCCTGACCACGCTGCCGGTCACGCGCGACTGGACATGAGCGCCGCGCCGGGCCGCCCCAAGCAAGCCCGCCCCCGCGGGGCGAGACAGGCCGCAGGCCGAAGGGCGCCCCCGTGAGCGCAACCCCGTTGCAGCTTCCCGCCGTGGCGGCCTTGAGCTTCGGTCATTTCGAGGTGCGGCCCGCGCTGCGGCAACTCTGGGTCAATGGCACCGCGGCGAACGTGGGCGGCCGCGCCTTCGACCTGCTGATGCTGCTGCTGGAACACCGCGACCGCGTGCTCAGCAAGGAAGAAATCCTGGACCGCGTCTGGCCCGGGCTGGTGGTCGAGGAGAACAACCTCAGCGTGCAGATCTCGACGCTGCGCCGCCTGCTGGGCGCCGACACCATCGCCACCGTGACCGGGCGGGGCTACCAGTTCACCGCCGCGCCCCAGGCCGGGAGCCCCAGCTCGCCGCCCCGGCCGCACGCGGGCAACCTGCCGGTACGCCTGCCGCCGCTGCTGGGCCGCGATGCCGACCTGGCCGAATTGCTGGCGGCCTACGACGACGCTGCCTGCGTGACGGTCTGCGGGCTGGCCGGGGTCGGCAAGACGGCGCTGGCCGATACGGCCGCGCTGCGATTGGCCGCCATGGGGCGCTACGCGCAAGGCGCCTGGCGCATCGACCTGACCGACGTGCGTGACCCGGCCTTGCTGCCGCAGGCCGTCTGCCAGGCGCTGGGCCTGGAACCGGGCGCCGGCAGCCCCAGCATGCCGGCCTGCATCGCCGCGCTGCAGCACCGGGAGCTGCTGCTGGTGCTGGACAACTGCGAACACATCATCGACGCAGCGGCCGATCTCGTCGAAGGCCTGCTGGGCAAGGCCCCGCAACTGCACGTGCTGGCCACCAGCCAGGAGCCGCTGCGCGTGGCTGGCGAGCGGGTGCTGCGGCTGAACCCGCTCGCCGTTCCCGTCTCGGCCGATGCCGACGGCGCCACCGGCTACGGCGCCGTCCGCCTGCTGCTGGAGCGGGTGCGCGGCGCGATGGGCGGCCGCTTCGAGCCCACGGCCGAGGAATTCACCGACCTGATCGAGATCTGCCGCCAACTGGACGGCATCCCGCTGGCGCTGGAGTTCGCCGCCACGCGCGTGCCGCTGCTGGGTACGACCGGCGTGCGCAGCCGCCTGAACGACCGGCTGCGCCTGCTGGCCGGTGGCCAGCGCAGCGCGCCGCCACGCCACCGCAGCCTGCAGGCCGCACTGGAATGGAGCCATCAGCTGCTGAGCCCGCGCACGCGGGAGGTCTTGCACCAACTGGCCGTGTTTCCCAGCGGCTTCAGCCTGGCGGGCGCCCGGCTGCTGCTCGGGGACGGCACCGAATCCGACCTCATCGAGCACCTCGACATCCTCGTGGACCGCTCACTGGTCGGCCTGCAGCCCGGCAGGCGGCCGCGCTACCGCATGCTCGAAACGACGCGCGCCTTCGCGCTGGACTGCTTGAAGCAGTCCGGCGCCGACCTCGATGCCCACGAGCGGCTGGTCCGCGCGATGAGCTGCGTCTGCCTGCTCGCCGCGAAAGGACGCGACAACGACTGGCTGCGGCAGGAGATGCCCAACGCGCGCGCGGCGCTGGCGTGGGCGCTGCCTCGCCCGACGCTGGCCGAGGAGGCCGTCGTGATCTCGACCTACACCTCGGTGGCGCTGGGCGCAACCGGCGCCATCGGCGAGGCGCTGGACAACCTGCTCCGCGTGCAGGGCCTGGTGACCGATGCCCGCCCCGGGCCGCTGCGGGCGCGCTACTGGCATTGGCTGGGCCGGCTGGGCGTGGAAGGGCGGCTGCCGGGTGCGCAATGCATCGCCGCGCTGGAGCGCGCCGACGCGCTGTTCGAGACATCGGAGGAGCCCCGCCATCGCCACGGGTGCCAGCGCCACCTCGCCGAAGCGCATCTGCGTGCCGGCCGGCTCGAACAGGCCGAACGCCACCTGCAAGCCGCGCGCGAGTTCGAGGCGCACGAGCAGCGCCCCGCGGACCGCGTGCGCCGGCTGCGCGTGGAGGTGTTGCTGGCGGACGCCAGAAACGAGCACGCCACCGCGCTGCGCCACGCGCAATCGGCGCTGACGCTGGCCGAAGCCCACGGCATCGACCGCTACCGCCTGCTGCTGCTGGCCGACATGGCCTGGACCCATCTGCAGATGGGCCACGCCGATGCCGCTGCGGCTGCCTTCCAGGACTTGCTGGCGCACCTGGGCCAGCACCTGCGGCATGGCCAGGCACGCGCCCGCGCGATGTCGGGGCTGACGGCAGCGCTGGTGGCCGCCGGCCGCATCGACGAAGCCATGCGGGGCGCGATGCGCACCGCGCACGCCTTGCAGCTGGAGAACCTGCTGCGCTCGCGCTGCGAGATCTTCGCCTGGCTGGCCGCGGCGGCCGGCGCCGCCACCGCCGCCGCCCAGTTGCTGGGCGCCAGCGACGACTTCACGCGGCGCACCGGCATCGAGCCCGACCCCATCTCCCAGCTGGCCCGTGCGCAAGCCGGAGGCTTGATCGACAGCACACTGTCTGAAGAAGACCGCAACTACTGGCAGGCCCAGGGCGGCAGCGCCGATTCCACCGAATTGATGCACCTGCTCGAACGGACCTTCGCCGCCCGGCCCACCGCCCCCACACCGGAGTCCGACGCATGAGGCCCACCCTGTTCAGCCTGGCCACCCAGGCGCTGCTGAAGCCGGCGTCCGCCATCTCCCGGGACGCCGCCGCCCAACTGGGGCGCCTGCTGCCACGCCTGGCCGTGTCGCTGGAGCCGGCCAAGGGCGACCACACCAAATCGCCCGACCACCTGGAGTTGCCCACCGAACTGCTGCAGGCGCTGGCCCACGAATACGGCCAGGAGGGCGCAGCCGCGCTGCTGGCCAGGCTGGGCCTGACCGAGGCCCGCAAACTGGATTGGCAACAGGTGCTGCGGCGCGAACTGCGCGCGCCCGACGGCAGCCTCGGCAAGCTCTGGAAGCGGCTGGGCGGCGTCCATCCGCAGGACAAGGAAGACGATGCATCGCAGCAATGGCATCTGGACATGTGCCATGCGCGCTGCAGCACCCCACCGGGTCAGGCCGACTGGCGCGAACGGGGAATCAGGCTGGGCCTGATCGACACCGGCTACACCGAACACCCCGCGCTGGGCCTGCCCGGCGACGACAGTTGGGTGGACGTCCACGCCGCGCGCAGCTTCGATGGGCTGTCCAGCCAGCCCGGCCGCGACCGCATGCGCGGCGCCTACGCCGGCCACGGCACGTCCAGCGCCAGCGTCATCGCCGGCTGCGACCCCGCCGCAAAGTTCTACGGCGTGGCCCCTTGGGTGCCGCTGGTGCCGGTTCGCGTGGGCCAAGGCATCCTGCTGGACCAGCGGAGCTATGAGTTCGAGGCGGCGACGCGCTACCTGGTCGACACAGCCAAGGTGCAGGTCATCAACGTCAGCCTGGGCACCTTCCTGGCGCAGAGCGCGCCAGAGCCGATCTGGCGCGCGGTCAACCACTGCTACGAGCACGGCGTGATCCTCATCGCCGCAGCCGGCAACGTGCCGGCGCGCGGCTGGCCGGCCTACCCGGCCGCGCTACCGCGCGCCATCGCGGTGGCGGGCGTCGAACGCTCGGGGCGCCCCTGGATCATGAGCTCGTCCGGCGAATGGGTGGACTTCAGCGCACCGGCCGCCGGTGTCCGGCGCGCGTTCGCCACGCCATCGCCGCGCCCGGCCTACACGGCGGCTTTCGGCGGCACCACCTGCGCGGCCGCCATGACCTCGGGCGCTGCGGCACGCTGGCTGTACCGCCACCACGAGGCGCTGAAAAAGTACCGCGCCCCCTGGCAGCGCATCGAGGGCTTTCGCGAGGCCGCGCGACAGTCGGCCGCGCTCAACCGGCCCGACAACTGGAATCCCGACCTCGGCTATGGCGTCGGCATCCTGGACGTCGAGGGCCTGCTGGACACCCCGCCCCCTGCTGCATCGACGCTACAGCCTGGCTGAACGTGAAATTCATCAGGTTTTAGGAGGCTAAAGGACGTTTGCGCCGCCCCTCGGAACACTGGGCCGACCAGAACAGGGGATAGCGATGAATGCATTTGCCGAAGCCTTTGCCACCGAACGCGCGGCCAGCCTGCCGGCCTCCTGGGGCGACACCCAACACAACCGCTGGTTCATCGTGGACCAGCTGCCCCAGGCCATCATGCTGGTGCATGAGGACCGCAGCATGCTGAGCGCCAACCCGATGGCGCGCCGCCTCATCGACGGTGGCGCCATCCGCATCAACGACGGCCGCCTGACCGCGCTGGGCCAGTTGGGTTCGCTGCCGCTGGCCCGCCTGCTGGCCCAGGCGGCCGCAGGCGCAGCGCTGGACTGTGCGGTCTGGTTCGAGCGCTGCCTGTCGACCGGCCTGCTGCACCTGTCGCGCTCGCGGCACAGCCAGGCGGGCCTGTCGCTGCCGCCACCCGGCAGCCCGGTCCTGCTGGTCGTGCAGATCGACCAGCCCGCACTGGCCCAAAGCGCCCGCATCGACGCCATCGCACAGAAATACCAGCTCAGCGCCACCGAGCGGCACGTCTTGATGCTGTTGGCCGACGGCATGACCGTGGAGGGCAGTGCCAGGCACCTGGCGGTGCAACTGAGCACCGTGCGCAGCCACGTCCGCGCGCTGCTCGGCAAGACGCAGGCGCCGTCCCTGATGCAGTTGCTGCGCTGGACCGGCAGCGCGCAGGCGCTGCCGCACTGATCAGCGCGTCACAGGATGAAGCGGCTCAGATCCTCGTTCGCCGCCAGCGCCGCCAGCTTGGCGTCCACCGCCGCCGCGTCCAGCGACAGCGTCTGGCCACTGCGGTTGGGCGCGTCGAAGCTGATCTCGTCCAGCAACCGCTCCATCACCGTGGCCAGGCGGCGGGCGCCGATGTTCTCGGTGCGCTCGTTCACCTCGTAGGCGATCTGCGCCAGGCGGCGGATGGCCTCGGGCTGCAGATCCAGCGCGACGCCTTCGGTCGCCAGCAGCGCCTGGTATTGCTTGACGAGGCTGGCGTGCGTGCTGGTCAGGATGGCCTCGAAGTCGGCCACCGACAGCGAGTCCAGCTCGACGCGGATCGGCAGGCGGCCCTGCAGCTCCGGGATCAGGTCGCTGGGCTTGCTGAGGTGGAAGGCGCCGCTGGCGATGAAGAGGATGTGGTCGGTCTTCACAAGGCCGTACTTGGTCGACACCGTCGTGCCTTCCACGAGCGGCAGCAGGTCGCGCTGCACGCCCTGGCGGGACACCTCGGCGCCGCCCTGCTCCTGGCGCGAGGCGACCTTGTCGATCTCGTCGATGAAGACGATGCCCATCTCCTGCGCGGCGGTGAGCGCGGTGGCGCGGATTTCCTCTTCGTTGACGAGCTTGGCCGCCTCCTCGTCCACGAGCAGCCTGAAGGCCTCGCCGATCTTGAGCTTGCGGGTCTTCTTCTGGCCGCCGCCGAACTGGCTGAACATGCCCTTGAGCTGCTCGGCCATGTCCTCCATGCCGGGCTGGTTGCCGAAGGGCGTCAGCACCTCCAGGCTGGGCCGGGGGGCGGCAAGGTCGAGCTCGATGTCCTTGGTCGCAAGCTGGCCCTCGCGCAGCTTCTTGCGGAAGCTCTGGCGCGTCGCGTTGTCGGGCTCGCTGCCGGGCAGCAGCGCGTCCAGGATGCGCTCCTCGGCGGCGTCTTCCGCGCGCGTCTGGCAGCGCTTCATCGCGGCCTCGCGCTCCTGCTTGACGGCCACTTCGACGAGGTCGCGGATGATGGAGTCCACGTCCTTGCCGACGTAGCCGACCTCGGTGAACTTGGTCGCCTCGACCTTGATGAAGGGCGCGCCGGCCAGCCGGGCGAGCCGCCGCGCGATCTCGGTCTTGCCGACGCCGGTGGGGCCGATCATCAGGATGTTCTTGGGCGTGATCTCGGCGCGCAGCTTCTCGTCCACCTGCTGGCGGCGCCAGCGGTTGCGCATCGCGATCGCGACGGCGCGCTTCGCGGCCTGCTGGCCGACGATGTGGCGGTCCAGCTCGGAGACGATTTCCTGGGGCGTCATCGAGCTCATTCAAGGACCTCCAAGCTGTGGTTCTGGTTGGTGTAGATGCAGATCTCGCCGGCGATCTCCAGCGAGCGCTTGACGATGTCGGCGGCGGGGAGGTCCGTGTGGTTCAGCAACGCCTTGGCCGCGGCCTGCGCGTAGGCGCCGCCGGAGCCGATGGCGACGATGCCCTGCTCGGGCTCCAGCACGTCGCCGTTGCCGGTGATGATGAGCGAGGCGCTGCGGTCGGCCACGGCGAGCATGGCTTCGAGGCGGCGCAGCACGCGGTCGGTGCGCCAGTCGCGCGTCAGCTCCACCGCGGCGCGCACCAGGTGGCCCTGGTGCTTCTCGAGCTTGGCTTCGAAGCGCTCGAACAGCGTGAAGGCGTCGGCCGTGGCGCCCGCGAAGCCGGCGAGCACCTGGTCGCGGTAGAGCTTGCGCACCTTGCGCGCGCTGGCCTTGACGACGGTGTGGCCCAGCGTGACCTGGCCGTCGCCGCCGATGGCGACCTGGACGCCCGCGGGCGTCTGGCGGCGCACCGAGACGATGGTGGTGCCGTGGTAGACGGCGGAAGGGGAATCAGAAGACATAGCCGTTCCAGGTGGGGGTTCGCCCCCGGTTCGCAAGTGGGCGAGCGTACGCGCAGGACCGGCGACGCCCCGGCCAGGGGCGGGTCAGTTGATCCTGACCTTCACCTTCGCGTGTTCGTTGATGCCCATCGCACCGAAGAACAGCGCGACGAGGCGGTGGGCGTCGATGAAGACCACCGTGCGGTTCTCGCTGCGGCGCTGCAGCACCCAGTTCAGCAGGTCGCCGGCGGCCATGAAGTCCAGCCGGATCAGCTTGGCGCAGGAGATGTGGATGAGGCTGGCCTCGCCCACCTCGCCGCCCATCGCGCGCAGGGTGTCGGAGATGTCGCCGCTGAGCTGGCCCATCAGCTCCAGCTGGGCCGCGACGCTGGCGGCGTCGCCGACGACGGCGCTGTCGAGGAAGGAAGACTGGGCCTCGCCCGGCTGCGTGCTGGTGGACGGGTTGGTGGTGGCGCCGTCGCCGCCGATGCGCACCCGGCACTTGGCGCGCTCCCACGAGGGCGGCGAGACCTCGTAGGTGACGCAGTAGTCGATGGCGGCCTCGTCGAACTGGTCCGGCCGGTTGGCCAGGCGCAGCGCCTCCAGGCGCAGCATCCACAGCGCCGGGTCGGTGTCGCGCACGCCGACGGGCGCCAGCTCCTTCAGCCGGCCGATCAGGCGGTCGCCGCCCAGCCAGCGCTGGTCCACCTGCTGCTGCGCCCACTGGCGCATCAGCTGGCGCAGCTGGAGGGCGGCGTCGCCGTCGATGTCGTCCACCGCGCTCCAGTCGAACACCCAGGGCATGGGCAGCGTCTCGCTGCGCTTTTGCAGCGTGGCCACGTGCTCGGCGGTCAGCATGGCCGGCGCCGCCCAGCTGACCTGGCCGGCCTTGCCCATCGGCGAGCGGCGGGCCTGGCGGGCCGACTCGGCCACCAGCTTGGGCATGGAGAACCACTGCGGCGCGGACAGGCCGAACTGCTGCGCGTACTCCACCGCCAGCGCCTCGAACTTGCCCTGCGCGCCGGTGGCGCGGTGGTGGTCGAACAGCACCAGCCAGGTCTCGCCGTGCAGGTTGCGGCTGCCGCCCGGGTGCACCAGCTCGGTCAGCGCGCGCTCGCTGTGCTCGTAGTCGGCGTTGGCGAAGGCGATGACGGCCTCGTCCAGCTCGGGGTCGTGGACGACCTCCTGCACCTCGACCGGCGCGGACGACTCGGCCAGCGTGAACGACAGCGGCATGTCCAGCGGCGGCAGCTCGGGCAGGCGGCTGGCCGGCGCCTCGGACAGCGGCGGGATGGCCGCGCCCATCGTCACGGCGGCCGGCGGCGGCGGGGCCGACAGGCGCTGCACCTCCTGCGGGCTGGAGAACTCGGCGACGCGGCCCGGCGCCTCCAGCGGCGGCGCCGCGGCGGTGGAGGTCAGCGCCACGGGCCGCGTGCTGGTGTCGAAGAAGCCCGTGCGGTGCTTGGGCACGGCCTGCGTGGTGGCGAAGTTCTCGCCCACCATCTGCTGCTCGATCTCGTCGATCTTGGCCTTCACGCCGAGGTCGATCTTGGAGTTGGGCTCGCTGAGGCGCTCGTCGTCGCCCAGCCGGGACGGGTGCGAGGCCAGCGCCGCGAGCTGCTCGGGCGTCAGGCCCTCGCGGCGGATGCGGCGCAGCATGTCGAGCTCGCGCTTGCGCACGAAGTCGTTGCGGCGCTTGCGCTCGACCATCGCGCGCAGCTCGGCCTTGGCGAGGTCGCCCTCGGGGTCGTCCTGGCGCGAGTTGATCTCCGACCAGTCCGTGGTCGGGTTGGCCACGAAGCGCGCGACCTTGCGGAAGAAGCTGTCGCCTTCCTTGGGATCCGCAGGCTTGGAGTCGGACATGGCTCTACCTCTTATTTCGGGCCGAGCGCCGGGCCGCTCCCAAGCCGGCCCGCCAGGCGATGTGCGAGCGGGGCACGCCCCGCTCGCATCGCCGTCCCCTCGGGGGACCGACTGGACTTGCCGGCGTTCAGCCGGAGCAAGGTCAGGCGAGGGGTGCTATCCATCAGTCCCCGAACATCTTCTGCTTGAGCTCGCGGCGCTGCTGCGCCTCGAGCGACAGCGTGGCGGTCGGCCGCGCGATCAGGCGGCCGAGGCCGATGGGCTCGCCGGTCTCGTCGCAGTAGCCGTAGTCGCCCGTGTCCAGGCGGGCGATGGACTGCACGATCTTCTTCAGCAGCTTGCGCTCGCGGTCGCGGGTGCGCAGCTCCAGCGCATGCTCTTCCTCGATGGTGGCGCGGTCGGCCGGGTCGGGGACGATGGTGGTGTCCTCGCGCAGGTGCTCGGTGGTCTCGCCGGCGTTGGACAGCACCTCGTTCTTCAGGCCTTCGAGCTTGGCGCGGAAGAACTCGATCTGCTTGGCGTTCATGTACTCCGCGTCCGGCATGGCCAGCACTTCGGCGTCGGTCAGCTCGGCGCCCGACTTGCTCTTCCACGCATTGGCCAGCTTGGGGTCGCCCTTGGCGGCCACGCGCTTGACCTCGTCCGGCTCCTGCACGGCGCCGCGCGCGGGCGGCTTGGGCGGCGCGAAGCGGTCGGCGAAGCGGTTGGCCGGCGCGGGAACGTCGAGCGTCGTGACATCGGCGCCAGCGTCGGTCTTCTTGGCGCCCTTGGCGGGTGCGGGCTTGGGGGCCGGGGTCTTGCTCACTGTCTTCTCCTCGCTCTGGGCGTACATCGGCGCGGTGTCAGACCTCGATCCTCACTGCTTCTCAGCCGGCAGCCCATTTTTGAGCGCGGCGGATTGTAGCCATGAGGACCGCGGGGACATCACGGGCGCGGCCACGGCGCCGCGGGGCGCCGGAAACGTCACGCCAGGCAGCCTTCCAGGCCCTGCAGCAGCACGTCCTTGGGCAGGTCGATGCCGATGAACACCATCTTGCTCTGCTTCTTCTCGCCGGGCATCCAGCGCGGCCCGAGGTCGGAGCCCATCATCTGGTGCACGCCCTGGAAGATGACCTTCTTCTCCGTGCCCTTCATGTACAGCACGCCCTTGTAGCGCAGCATCTTGGGGCCGTAGACCTGCACGATGGCGCCCAGGAAGTCTTCCAGCTTGGCGGGGTTGAAGGGCTTGTCGGCGCGGAAGACGAAGCTCTTCACGTCGTCGTCGTGGGCATGGTGGTGCGGGTGGTCGCAGTGCTCGCCATGCGCGTGGTCATGGTCGTGGTGGTGATGATGGTGGTCGTGCTCGTCCGCCTTCAGGAAGTCGGGGTCGATCTCCAGCTTGGCGTTCAGGTTGAAGCCGCGCAGGTCGAACACCTTGCTCAGCGCCACCTCGCCGAAGTGCGCCGTCTGGATGGGCGCGCGCGGGTTCATGTGCTTGATGCGGTGGATCAGCGCGTCCACGGCGGCCGGCTCGACCAGGTCGGCCTTGCTGATGAAGATCTGGTCGGCGAAGCCCACCTGCATGCGCGCTTCCTGGCGGGTGTCGAGCTGCTCGCCGGCGTGCTTGGCGTCCACCAGCGTCAGCACCGAGTCCAGCAGGTAGGCCTCGGCGATCTCGTCGTCCATGAAGAAGGTCTGCGCGACCGGGCCGGGGTCGGCCAGGCCGGTGGTCTCGATGACGACGCGCTCGAAGTCCAGCTCGCCCTTGCGGCGCTTGGCGGCCAGGTCGGACAGCGTCGTGCGCAGGTCCTCGCGGATGGTGCAGCAGACGCAGCCGTTGCTCATCTGGATGATCTGCTCGTGGGTGTCCGACACGAGGATGTCGGTGTCGATGTTCTCCTCGCCGAACTCGTTCTCGATGACGGCGATCTTCTGGCCGTGGGCCTCGGTCAGCACGCGCTTGAGCAGCGTGGTCTTGCCCGAGCCGAGGAAGCCGGTGAGGATGGTCGCAGGGATGAGGCCGTTGGCGGAGGTGGACATGGCGGGGGCGTTTCCGAAAGAAGGCAGCGGAGATGGGGCCGGCGCGCGCGGGCGCAAGGCCCCGGCAGATCAATCGGCTATTCTGTCCCTTGTCGTCATCCCCTGTACCGCCCCTTGAGCGATCCGCAATCCGGCCGGCCCCCAGCGCGCGGGGCCGCCAAACCACCGCCCGAGGCCCGAGGCCTGCTGGAGCGCATGCTGGAGTTCCTGCACCCCGGCCCCGACTCCAAGACCGAGCTGATCGAAACCCTGGCCGACGCCGAGCAGCGCGAGCTGATCGAGCCCGAGTCGCGCCAGATGCTGGAAGGCGTGCTGCGCATGGCCGAGCTGTCGGCCGGCGACGCGATGGTGGCCGCGCCGCGCATGGGGCTGCTGGACATCGACGCGCCCTACGACGAGCTGCTCGGCCTGGTCATCGACAGCGGCCACTCGCGCTTCCCCGTCTACGAAGGCGGGCGCGACAACATCATCGGCATCCTGCTCGCCAAGGACCTGCTGAAGATGCAGCGCGCCCCCGAGCTGAACCTGCGCGCGCTGCTGCGCCCGGCCGTGTTCGTGCCGGAAAGCAAGGGCCTGAACGAGCTGCTGCGCGACTTCCGCTCCAACCGCAACCACCTGGCCATCGTCATCGACGAGTTCGGCAACACGGCCGGCCTCATCACCATCGAGGACGTGCTGGAGGAGATCGTCGGCGAGATCGAGGACGAGTTCGACGAGAAGGACGGCGAGACGGGCCTGTACACGCTGGCCGACGGCAGCCAGCGCGTGGCGGGCGACGCGAGCATCGCCGCCGTCAACGGCGCCTTCGGCCTGGCGCTGCCGGACGAGGACTTCGACACCATCGGCGGCTTCGTGGCCCACGAGCACGGCCGCGTGCCGCGGCGCGGCGAGGTGGTGCGCATCGCCAACCTCGACTTCACCGTCATGCTGACCCGCGGCGGCGCGGTGCGCTGGTTCAAGGTCACCCGCGCACCGGACGGCGAGACCGCCGCGTGAACGGCGCGCGGGGCGCGGCCGTCGCGCTGGCCGCGGGCGTGCTGCACACGGCCGCGTTCGCGCCGACGCAGGCCTGGTACCTGCAGATCCTGGCGCTGGCGCTGCTGTTCGCCGCCGCCGAGCGCGCCGCCCCCCGGGCCGCCGCGCTGCAGGGCGCGCTGTTCGGCACCGGCTGGCTGGCCTCCGGCCTGTGGTGGCTGCACATCAGCATGCACCAGTTCGGCGGCATCCCGTGGCTGGCCGCGGCGCTGGCCGTGGCGCTGCTGGCGGCCTTCCTCGGCGGCTACTACGCGCTGGCGCTGGGGCTGGCCGCGCGCTGCGTCGCCCCCGGCCGCTGGCGGCTGCTGGCGCTGGCGCCGGCCTGGCTGCTGGCCGAGCTGGCCCGGGCGACCTGGTTCAGCGGCTTCCCGTGGATCGCCTCGGGCTATGCGCACACCGCCGGCCCGCTGGCCGGCTGGGCGCCCTGGGTGGGCGTCTACGGCATCTCGGCGCTGGCGGCGCTGGCGGCGGCGGGCCTGGTGCTGCTGAAGGCGCGCGCCTGGCGCTGGGCCGCGCCGGCGCTGCTGCTGCCGCTCGCGGGCGGGCTGCTGCCGCAGGACTTCACCGCCGCCACCGGCCGGCTGGCCGTGTCCCTGGTGCAGCCCAGCATCCCGCAGGACCAGAAGTTCGACCCCGTCCGCTTCGCGGCCAACCTGGAGACGCTGGCCGGGCTGATCGACACGGCGCGCGGCCGGGTCGTCATCACGCCGGAGTCCGTCATCCCGCTGCCGCTGGCCGAGCTGGACGCCGGGACGCTGCATCGCCTCGCGCGCCCGGCCCGGCCGGTGCTGCTCGGCAGCTTCCTGGGCGACGCGGAGCGCGGCTACGTCAACTCCGTCGTCGCGCTGGGCGGCGACTACCACTACGGCAAGCGCCACCTGCTGCCCTTCGGCGAGTTCATCCCGCCGGGCTTCGGCTGGTTCGTGCGCGCGATGGCCATCCCGCTGGACGACCAGGCCCGCGGCGACCACCAGCACCCCTGGGCCGTGGCCGGCCAGCGGCTGCGGCCGCTGATCTGCTACGAGGACCTGTTCGGCGAGGACCTGGTGCGCAGCGCCGTGGACGGCGCCGACGCGGCGACGGTGTTCGTCAACGTCAGCAACCTGGCCTGGTTCGGCACCGCGATGGTCCAGGACCAGCACCTGCAGTTCTCGCAGATGCGCGCGCTGGAGTTCCAGCGGCCCGTCGTGCGCGCCACCAACACCGGCGCGACGGCCGTCGTCGACCACCACGGCCGGGTCGCGGCGCGGCTGCCGGCGCTGGTGCGCGGCGTGCTGGAGGCCGAGGTCGAGGGCCGCAGCGGCGCCACGCCCTACGCCCGCTGGCTGGCCGCGCTGGGCCTGTGGCCGCTGTGGGCGCTGGCGCTGCTGGCGCTGGCCGGGCTGAGGAAGGCGGCCCAATAGAATCGGCCACCCCCTTTTCCGCTGATCCCATGCTGACCTTCCAGCAAATCATCCTGACGCTTCAGGACTATTGGTCCCGCCAGGGCTGCGCCCTGCTCCAGCCCTACGACATGGAGGTCGGCGCCGGCACCAGCCACACGGCCACCTTCCTGCGCGCGCTCGGCCCCGAGCCCTGGAAGGCCGCCTATGTGCAGCCCAGCCGCCGCCCCAAGGACGGCCGCTACGGCGACAACCCGAACCGCTTGCAGCACTACTACCAGTACCAGGTCGTGCTCAAGCCCGCGCCGGCCAACATCCTGGAGCTGTACCTCGGCTCGCTGGAGGCGCTCGGCTTCGACCTGAAGAAGAACGACGTGCGCTTCGTCGAGGACGACTGGGAGAACCCGACGCTGGGCTGCTGGGGCCTGGGCTGGGAGGTCTGGCTGAACGGCATGGAGGTCACGCAGTTCACCTACTTCCAGCAGGTCGGCGGCATCGACTGCAAGCCCGTCACTGGCGAGATCACCTACGGCCTGGAGCGGCTGGCCATGTACCTGCAGGGCAAGGAGTCGGTCTACGACCTCGTCTACACCGAGGGTCTGACCTACGGCGACGTGTTCCACCAGAACGAGGTCGAGCAGAGCACCTACAACTTCGAGCACAGCGACGTGGACTTCCTGCTGTCGGCCTTCGCCGCGCACGAGAAGACCAGCCAGGCCCTGATGGCCGAGAAGCTCGCGCTGCCCGCCTACGAGCAGCTGCTGAAGGCCGGCCACAGCTTCAACCTGCTGGACGCGCGCGGCGCGATCAGCGTGACCGAGCGCGCCGCCTACATCGGCCGCATCCGCAACCTGGCGCGCGCGGTCGCGCAAAGCTACGTGGACAGCCGCGCGCGGCTGGGCTTCCCGATGGCGCCGAAGGCCTGGGCGGACGAAGTCATCGCGCAGATCGAACTGAAGAACAAGAAGGCGGCCGCGTGATGACCAACCTGCTCGTTGAACTGTTTGTCGAAGAGCTGCCGCCGAAGGCGCTGAAGAAGCTGGGCGAGTCCTTCGCCACCGTGCTGGCCGACAGCCTGAAGGCCCAGGGCCTGGCGGCATCCGATGCCGCCGTCACGCCCTTCGCGTCGCCGCGCCGGCTGGGCGTGCACGTCGCCGGCGTCGCCGCCAAGGCCGCGGACAGGCCGGTGCAGCAGAAGCTGATGCCCGTCGCCGTCGCGCTGACGGCCGACGGCCAGCCCACGCCCGCGCTGCTGAAGAAGCTGGCGGCCGTCGGCGCCGGCCCCGAGGTCGTGCCGCAGCTCAAGCGCCAGCCGGACGGCAAGGCCGAGGCGCTGTTCTGGGACAGCCTGCAGCCCGGCGCCACGCTGGCCCAGGGCCTGCAGAAGGCGCTGGACGAGACGCTGGCCCGGCTGCCCATCCCCAAGGTCATGACCTACCAGCTCGCCGACGGCTGGACCGACGTGAAGTTCGTGCGCCCCGCGCACGGCCTGGTCGCGCTGCACGGCGCCGAGGTCGTGCCGGTCCGGGCCCTGGGCCTGGCCGCCGGCCGCACGACGCAGGGCCACCGCTTCGAGGCCGCGCAGGCCGTCGTCAGCCTCGAGTCCGCCGACCGCTATGCCGCGCAGCTGCGCGAGCAGGGCGCCGTCATCGCCAGCTTCGCCGAGCGCCGCGCCGAGATCGCGCGCCAGCTCCAGGGCGCGGCCGACGCGCTCAGCCTGACGCCGATCGACGACGACGCGCTGCTGGACGAGGTGACCGCCCTCGTCGAGCGTCCCAACGTGCTGACCTGCGCCTTCGAGCCCGAGTTCCTGGCCGTGCCGCAGGAGTGCCTCATCCTGACGATGAAGGCCAACCAGAAGTACTTCCCGCTGCTGGATGCGCAGGGCCGGCTGACCCGCCATTTCCTGGTCGTCAGCAACATCGCGCCCGCCGACGCCAGCGCGGTGACCGGCGGCAACGAGCGCGTCGTGCGCCCGCGCCTGGCCGACGCCAAGTTCTTCTTCGACCAGGACCGCAAGAAGACCCTGGCCGACCGCCTGCCCGGCCTGGCCAAGGTCGTCTACCACGGCAAGCTGGGCAGCCAGGGCGAGCGCGCCGGGCGCGTGGGCGCCATCGCCCACGCCATCGTCAACCAGCTCAGCATGGCCACCCTGCCCTACACGGTGGAGGCCGACGACGAGTTCAAGGTGCTGGACAGCAAGGTCAGGCAGGCCGCGCAGTTGGCCAAGTGCGACCTGCTGACCGACATGGTCGGCGAGTTCCCCGAGCTGCAGGGCATCATGGGCGGCTACTACGCCCGCCACGAAGGCCTGCGCGACGGCGTCGCCATCGCCATCGAGGACCACTACAAGCCCCGCTTCGCCGGCGACGCGCTGCCGCGCAACCACACCGGCACGGTGGTCGCGCTGGCCGACAAGCTGGAGACGCTGGTGGGCCTGTTCGGCGTCAAGCAGCTGCCCACCGGCGACAAGGACCCGTTCGCGCTGCGCCGCCATGCGCTGGGCGTGATCCGCATCCTGGTCGAGAAGAACCTGCCGCTGGCGCTGCCGGCCCTCATCGACGCGGCCGTGCCGGCCTTCGGCGAGTTGATCGAGGACCCGCGCGAGGCGCTGCTGTCCTTCTTCGCCGACCGCCTGGCCGTCGGCCTGCGCGACCAGGGCTACAGCGCGCAGGAGGTGGACGCCGTGCTGGCGCTGCGCCCCGCGCGCCTGGGCGACGTGCCGCGCCGGCTCGAAGCCGTGCGCGCCTTCGCCGCGCTGCCCGAGGCCGCCTCGCTGGCGGCCGCCAACAAGCGCGTCGCCAACATCCTGAAGAAGGTCGAGGGCGAACGCCCCACCGACGTGAAGCCCGAACTGCTGCAGGACGCCGCCGAGCAGGCGCTGGCCGCGGCCATCGCCGACGTGCAGCCCGCCGCCGACCGGCTGTTCGAGCAGCGCGACTACACCGGCTCGCTGCAGGCCCTGGCCGCGCTCAAGGGCCCGGTCGACGTGTTCTTCAACGACGTGATGGTCAACGCCGACGACCCCGCGCTGCGCGCCAACCGGCTGGCGCTGCTGGGCCGGCTGCACGCGGCGATGAACCGCGTCGCCGACCTGTCGCGCCTGGCCGCCTGACCATGCCCCGCCCCGCCGACCACGCCCACGGCATGAAGCTCGTCATCCTCGGACGCGACGGCACGCTCAACCGCTACCGCGACGACCACGTCAAGGCCCCCGAGGAGCTGGACCCGCTGCCCGGCGCGATGGAGGCCGTCGCGCGGCTCAACCACGCCGGCTGGCACACGGTGCTGGCGACCAACCAGGCCGGCATCGGCCGCGGCCTGCTGGACATGGCCTCGCTGAACGCGGTGCACCTGCGGCTCAACCAGCTGCTGGCCGAGAAGGGCGGGCGGCTGGACGCCGCCTTCTTCTGCCCGCACACGCCCGAGGAAGGCTGCGCCTGCCGCAAGCCGCTGCCGGGGCTGATCCGCGACATCGGCCAGCGCTTCGACGTCGAGCTGGCCAGCGTGCACATGGTGGGCGCCTCGCTGACCGACCTGCAGACCGCGCGCGCCGCCGGCTGCGTGCCACACGTCGTGCTGAGCGGGCCGCTGGGCGCGCTGGCCGAGGACGAGTTGCGCCCGCTGCTGGCGGGCCGGCCCGCGGCCCAGGTCCACGCCGACCTGGCGGCCTGCGCCGAGGCCATCATCCAGGAGGAACGCCGCCGCCTCGCCGAAGCGCGCGGCCAGACCTTCGCCCCCGACACCCAGGCCGGAGACCTGAATTGACCCCACCCCGTACCGGCTGCGCCCTGCCCAGGCCGCAGGCCCCGTCCTTCGGCAGCGCGCCTGCCATCGATCGGGAGCCCTGATGTCCACGGTGTTGAGCGCCATCCGCTCGCTGATCTTCGTCCTCGTCCTCGTCGTCACGGTCATCCCGTGGGCGCTGGCCGTGCTGCTGCTGTCCGTCTTCCGCCGCGGCGACCCGATCTACTGGGCCTGCGCCGGCTGGCTCAAGGTCGCCATCTGGAGCGCGCGCTGGATCTGCGGCGTGCGCTGGCGCCTGCACGGCATGGAGCACCTGCCGCCGGCCGAGGACCGCCGCGCCGGCGTCGTGCTGCTGTCCAAGCACCAGAGCACCTGGGAAACCTTCGCCTACCCGGCGCTGTTCAGCCACCCGCTGGCCTATGTGTTCAAGCGCGAGCTGCTGTACGTGCCCTTCTTCGGCTGGGCGATGGCGCGCATGGACATGATCCACATCGACCGCAGCCGCCGCACCGAGGCCTGGAACCGGGTGCTGGCCCAGGGCCGGCGCCTGGGCGCGCAGGGCAACTGGGTCATCATGTTCCCGGAAGGCACGCGCATCGCGCGCGGCCAGGTGGGCGATTACAAGAGCGGCGGCACGCGGCTCGCCATCGAGGCCGGCCTGCCCGTCGTGCCCATCGCCGCGACGGCCGCGCGCTGCTGGCCGCGCAAGAGCTTCCTGCTGCGCCCCGGCGTCGTGGACATCTCCATCGGCCGGCCGATCCGCCCCGAGGGCCGCGAGCCGGTGGAGATGATGCGCGAGGTCAAGGACTGGATCGAGGCCGAGATGCGCCGCCTCGATCCCGAGGCATATGGCCCTCCCGAGGGGGGCACTGCCGGCAGCCTGGCCCAGTCACCCGGCCGAGCCCCCAACGACAAGCACTGAACATGCCGCCCAAGCGCCCGGCCCCGCTCCTGCAGGACAGCCAGCTGTCGCTGTTCGACGCGGCGGCGGAGATCGCGCCCGCCGAGCCCGGCGCGGCGCGCACGCGGCGCGAGTTGTGGCTGGGCCAGCACCGCGTCGGCTACGAGCTCAAGCACGCGCGGCGGCGCTCCATCGGCTTCGTCGTCGGGCCGCAGGGCCTGCGCGTCAGCGCGCCGCGCTGGGTGCCGCTGGCCGAGATCGAGCGCGCGCTGCACCACAAGGGCGACTGGATCCTGCGCAAGCTCGTCGAGCAGCGCGAGCGCCAGCAGCGCGTCCAGGCCGCGCGCATCGAATGGCTGGACGGCGGCCGCCTGCCCTACCTGGGCGAGCCGCTGACGCTGGTGCTGGCGCCGGCCGGGCGCGAGCTGGTGTGGGACGCCGCCGCGCGCGAGCTGCGCCTGCCGCTGCCGGCCGGCGCGTCGGCCGAGCAGATCCGCGACCTCGCCCAGTCCTGGCTGCAGGCCCGCGCGCGCGAGGACTTCCTGCCGCGCTGCCACGCCTTCGCCGCGCGGCTGGGCGTGACGATGAAGAGCCTGCGCCTGTCGTCCGCGCAGACGCGCTGGGGCAGCGCCAGCGCCGACGGCTCCATCCGCCTGAACTGGCGCCTGATCCACTTCGCGCCGGCCATCATCGACTACGTGGTCGCCCACGAGCTGGCCCACCTGCGCGAGATGAACCACAGCCCGGCGTTCTGGGACACGGTGCGCTCCGTGCTGCCCGACTTCGAGCGCTCCCGCGAGGCGCTGCGCGAGGAGTCCATCGTCGCGCAGTGAAGGTGAATATTCACCTGCCAAACTCGTCCGCCGCGGCGCCGGATTCGGCAACACTTCCGGCTCGCTGTCAGCACGGGTACCGCCCGCCGGCCCACGCCACAGGGGAGGACAGGTACCGGGCAGAGATGCCGCCGCCGGAAACGTTCCGGCGGCGGCATTTCACTTTCCGGGCCGGTCCTCAGCGCGGCGAGAAGCGGTAGACGCCGTCGGCGCCCAGCTCGCGCCGGAGTTCGCCCTTCAGCCACAGCGCGTTCAGGTGCGCGATGGCCTCGCCCATCGCGAAGGTGGTCTGGTGCAGGTCCAGCTTGCGCTTGAACAGCACGCCCAGCAGGCCGGCGGCGTGCGTGGGCTCGGCGCGGCAGGCGGCGGCGACTTCGGCCAGGCGCTCGTCGTGGTGCTCGCGCAGTTGGTCGATGCGCGCATGCAGGCCGCGGAAGGGCTTGCCGTGCGACGGCAGCACCAGCGTGTCGGCGGGCAGCGCGAGGTGGCGCGCCAGCGAGTCCAGGTACAGCGTCAGCGGGTCGGCCTCGGGCTCCACGTCCACGACCGACACATTGGTCGAGATGCGCGGCAGCACCATGTCGCCGGAGATCAGCAGCCCGGCCGCCTCGCAGAACAGGCTGATGTGCTCCGGCGCATGGCCATGGCCGGCGATGCAGCGCCAGGCGCGCCCGCCGATGTCGATCGCCATGCCGTCCATCAGCCGCCGGAAGCTGGACGGCACGGCCGGCACCATGCGCGGGTAGTAGTCGGCGCGGTCGCGGATCTTGGCCAGCGCGTCGGGGTCGGTCAGCCCGTGGCTGCCGAAGAAGGCCGCGGCCGCCGCGCCGCCCATGCCCACCGTGGAGCCGCTGGCCAGCCGGGCGAGGTTGAAGTCGGTGGCGCTCATCCACAGCCGGCAGCCCCATTTCTCGGTCAGCCAGTGGCCCAGGCCGAGGTGGTCGGGGTGGAAGTGCGTGACGATCACGCGCAGCACCGGCAGGCCGTCCAGCCGCTCGGCGAAGACCCGCTCCCAGTTGGCGCGCGTGTCGTCGCTGGTGATGCCGCAGTCGACGATGGTCCAGCCCTCGCGGCCGTCCAGCCGGTCACGCAGCAGCCACAGGTTGATGTGGTCCAGCGCGAACGGCAGGCCCATGCGCACCCAGCGCACGCCGGGCGCCAGGTCCAGCGCCTCGCCGGGGCCGGGCAGGGTGTCGCCCAGCACGTAGTCGAGTTCGGATTCGCGGGTGTTGGCCATGGGCGGTCTAGACTGACGTTAACGTCAAGTCAGTTTAGCCATGCCGCCCCGCCGCCCTGTCTCCCCCGCGACCGAAGCGACCTACACCATCACCCAGCTCGCCGCCGAGTTCGACATCACGCCGCGCGCGATCCGTTTCTACGAGGAGGCCGGCCTGCTGGAGCCCGGCCGCCGGGGCCGCAACCGCGTCTACACGCCGCGCGACCGCACCCGGCTCAAGCTGACGCTGCGCGGCAAGCGCCTGGGGCTGCCGCTGCAGGAGATCAAGCAGCTCGTCGACATGTACGACAGCCAGGCCAGCGCCGCGCCGCAGCTGCGCGCCTTCCTCGCCATCCTGGCCCGGCACCGCGAGCAGCTGGAGCAGCAGCGCCGCGACATCGAGGTCACGCTCGCGGAGATCCAGCAGCACGAAAAACGCTGCCGCGCGCTGCTGGGCCGGGGCTGAGAAGCCGGGAATCCGTGCAGGATTTCTCCAAGGCGCCACCCGGGATGTCTCCCAGGTTGACGCCCTCGCGGCGCCAACGGATGCTCCGCGCCGCCGCCAGACGTCGGCGGCCTACCAGGGAGTTCTCATGTCCAAACACTTGTTCGCCCGCGTCGCTGCGGGCTTCGCGCTTTGTGCGGCCGCGCTGTCGGCCTCGGCGGCCGGGGGCTACTCGGGCCTGGTCG
Organism: Roseateles sp.; assembly: GCF_047654785.1. Classification (GTDB taxonomy): domain Bacteria; phylum Pseudomonadota; class Gammaproteobacteria; order Burkholderiales; family Burkholderiaceae_C; genus Pelomonas. The sequence continues at coordinate 949,083 of NZ_JASGKQ010000002.1, read as the reverse complement.
TGTTCGGCGACAGCCTGTCGGACAGCGGCAACAACGCCACGCTGCTGGCGGTCGCCCATGGCGGCGCGGCGCCCGCGGTGGACCTGCTCGGCAACGGCCACTTCAGCAAGCTGACCTCCGCCGCCGGCACCTACTCCGACGGCAAGGTGTGGACGCAGTACCTGGCCGAGTCGCTGCACCTGCCGCTGCTGCCCTCGGTGCTGGGCGGCAACAACTACGCCTTCGGCGGCGCGCAGACCGGCGTGGACGGCACCGAGACGGCCGACGGCTTCCCCTACAGCATGACGACGCAGCTGGCGCACTACCTCGGCACCGCGCCCGCGACGCTGGACGCCGGCAGCCTCTACATCGTCGCCGGCGGCGGCAACAACGTGCGCGCACTGCTGGAGACGCTGGCGGCCGACCCGGCAGCCAACGCCACCGACGCCCAGGCAGCGTTCGCGGCCACGGTGGCCGGCTACGCCACGGACATGGCCGGCATCGTCGGCGGCCTGCGCTCGCGCGGCGCCCAGCATGTGCTGGTGATGAACACGCCCGACTTCGGCCTCACGCCGCTGGCCCGCGCCACCGGCAGCACCGGCGCCGCCACGCAGCTGTCGTGGGCGATGAACCAGGCGCTGGACGCCGCGCTGGCCGGCAGCGGCACCCCGGTGTTCGACATGTTCAGCTTCCTGCAGGCCGCGGTGCAGTCGCCCGCCTTCAGCAACACCACCGACGCCTGCGGCGCCGCCGCCAACCACTGCGACACGGCGACCGCGCTGTTCTGGGACGGCATCCACCCGACCACCTTTGCCCACCAGCAGCTCGCCGCCGCCGTGCTCGCCACCCCGGTGCCCGAGCCCCGGTCCGCGGTGCTGCTCGCGCTGGGCCTGGCCGCCCTCGCGCTGGGCCGGCGGCGCCAGGCGGCCCGCCAGCCGCGCTGACGCACCGGCGCTTCCCTGGGCTGCAGCGGCAAACTATCGGCCGACGCCGACCCGGCGCGCTTCGGGTCGCGGACGGCCGCCCCTGGACCCGGCGCCGACCGTCAGGCGCCCGCCGGCCCGTCCATCAGCACCCGCCACGACCACACCGGCCAGTCGCTGCGCGGCTGCCCGGCGTCGCCGCCATAGACGACGCCACCGCGCTCCAGCGCCGGGCCGTATCGGGCGGCGAAGCGGCGCAGGCCCTGGAAGTAGTCCGGGTTCACCGTCGCGCCGGACTTGATCTCCAGTGCCCGCACCTGCGTGCCGGTCGGCAGCAGCAGGTCCACCTCGTTGCCGGTGGCGTCGCGGTAGAAATGCACCGGCGAGGCGTCGCCGCGGTTGAGCCGGTCCTTGATCGCCTCCATGACGATGAAGTTCTCGAACAGCGCCCCGCGCAGCGGGTCGCGCGCCACCTGGGCCGGCTCACGCAGGCCCAACAGCCAGCAGGCTAGGCCCACGTCCACGAAATACAGCTTGGGCGACTTGACGAGCCGCTTGGTGGTGTTGACGAACCAGGGCTGCACCAGTTGCACGACATAGCTGGTCTGCAGCAGGCCCAGCCAGGCCTGCGCGGTGGACTGCGCCACGCCGGCATCGTTGGCCAGGCTGGTGAGGTTGAGCAGTTGGCCCGTGCGCCCCGCGCACAGCCGCACGAAGCGCTCGAAGCGCTGCAGGTCGTGCACGGCGGTCAGTTGGCGCAGGTCGCGCTCGACGTAGGTGGCGAAGTAGTCGCCCAGCGCGGTGCCCGGGTCCAGGCCGCGGTCGTGGATGCGCGGGTAGAAGCCGGCATGCAGCCAGTCCGCCAGCGGCAGCGCGCGCCGCGCGGGCGCCGCGCAGGCCACCTCGGCCGCCGTGAACGGCAGCAGGCGCAGCACGCCGGTGCGTCCGGCCAGCGACTGCGTGACGCCCTGCATCAGCTCGAACTGCTGGCTGCCGGTCAGGATGAAGCGGCCCGGCGCCGGGTTGGCATCCACGACGCCCTGCAGGTAGGACGTGAGCTGCGGTGCGCGCTGGATCTCGTCGAGGATGGCGCCGCCGGGCAGCGCCGCCAGGAAGCCGCGCGGGTCCGCCAGCGCGAACTCGCGCTGGTCCGGGTCTTCCAGCGTCAGATAGGGCTTGGCCGGAAAGAGCGCGCGCGCCAGCGTCGTCTTGCCGCTCTGCCGCGGCCCCACCAGCGTGACCACCGGGTACTGCCGCGCGAGGCGCTCGAACAGGGGCTGGATGCTGCGGGGGACCATGGACACAGCATATTCGATACACCATGCAAATCCACGAAAATTTCGTGGATTTGCATGGTGCGCCTCAGGCCGCGCCCGGGATGAGCCCGACCTCCTGCATCACGCGCCGCTCGTCGTCATGGGAGATCCAGAACGCGGCCCGGGGGGCCGGTGCCGGGGTCGTGGAGGAAATAGGTGATGAAGAACTTGAAGTCCAGCGGCCGGCCGGGCGGCTTCTCGAAAGTCAGGTGCCAGTGGACCTTGACCATCGTGTACCGGTCGTCGAGCGGCGTCGCCTGCAGCTGCAGGATCCTGGCGCGCCGGAATCCGATGCGCTGGAAGAACGCCTTGCGCTGGATGAAGGCCTCCCGCAGCGCAGCGTCGTTGCGGCCGCACGAGACGCCGCCGGGCTCGCCGGCCATGAACTCCGCCGTGTACAGCGACGTCATGAGGTCGGGGTCGAAGGTGTTGGCCCCTTCCTCGTAGCGGGCGAAGAAGTCTTCGATCTCTCCCATGGCTGTGCCGCGCCTGTCGAGGCTCACGGCCGGCCGGCGCCGGCCGCGCCGAGGGGGCCGAAGACGAGCACCGAGATCATCCTCAGCAGGGCCTCAATCGCCGCGCACGGCCCCCAGGTAGGTTTCGATGACGCGCGGGTCGGCCGCCAGTTGGTCCGCCGGGCCGCTGAGGCCGAACTCGCCCGTCTCCAGCACGTGCCCGTGGTCGGCCACGCGCAGCGCGGCGCGGGCGTTCTGCTCGACGAGCAGGATGCTGACGCCGCTGGCGCGCAGGCCGTCGACGATGGTGAAGATCTCGCGCACGATCAGCGGCGCCAGGCCCAGGCTGGGCTCGTCGAGCATCAGCAGCTTGGGCTGGCCCATCAGCGCCCGGCCCAGCGCCAGCATCTGGCGTTCGCCGCCGGACAGCGTGCCGGCCGCCTGCGCGCGGCGCTCCTTCAGGCGCGGGAAGCGCGCGTAGACGCTCTCCAGCCCGTCGCGCCAGCGCCGGTCGCCGAGCTTCTTGGGCCGCCAGCCGCCCAGCAGCAGGTTGTCCTCCACCGTCATCGTGCCGAACAGCTCGCGCTTCTCGGGCACCAGCGCCAGGCCGGCGAGCACCCGCTCCTCGAGCGTCAGCGGGGCGATGTCCTCCCCGGCGAAGCGCAGCGTGGCGCCACGCGACGGGATCAGCCCCATCAGCGCGCCGAGCAGCGTGCTCTTGCCGGCGCCGTTGGGGCCGATGACGGTGACGACGCTCTTCTCGGCCGCCGTGAAGCTCAGGCCGTGCAGCACTTCGGCGCGGCCGTAGCCGGCATGCAGGTCTTGCACCTCCAGCAGCGCGCTCATTCTTCGGCTCCCAGGTAGGCGGCGCGCACGGCCGGGCTGGCCTGCACGTCGGCGGGCGTGCCTTCCATCAGGTGGCGGCCGAATTCCATGACGACGATGCGGTCGGTCAGCTTCATGACGAAGTCCATGTCGTGCTCCACGAGCAGCAGCGACAGGCCCTCGGCCTTGAGCTGCCGCAGCACCTCGGCGAGCGCCTGCTTTTCCTTGTGGCGCAGGCCGGCGGCGGGCTCGTCCAGCAGCAGCAGCGACGGGTCGCTGGCCAGCGCGCGGGCGATCTCGACGAGGCGCTGCGGGCCCAGCGCGAGGTTGCCGGCCAGCTCGTGCGCCTGGTCGGCCAGGCCGATGCGCCGGAGCTGGCGCAGCGCCTCGGCGCGGGCCTGGGCCTCCTCGGCCGCGTTCAGGCCCAGCATCGCGCGGGCGGTGCCGGTGCGGGTGCGCAGGTAGGTGCCCAGCGCGACGTTCTCCAGCACCGTCATGTCGGGCACCAGCTTCACGTGCTGGAAGGTGCGCGACAGGCCGGCGCGCGCGATCTCGCGGCTGGGCCGGCCGTCCACGCGCTGCCCCAGCAGCTCGACCTCGCCGGAGGTCAGCGGCAGCACGCCGGAGACGAGGTTGAAGGTGGTGCTCTTGCCGGCGCCGTTGGGGCCGATCAGGCCGACGATGTCGCCGGCGCGGATGTTGAAGCTGATGTCGTTGACGGCGGTGAGCCCGCCGAAGGTCTTGCGGATGGCGCGCACGCCCAGCAGCGGCGCGCCGGGCTGCGGATGGCTGCGCGCGCTCAGGCGCGGGGCGCCCTCGTCCACCGCCTTGGCGCGGCGCTCGGGCAGCCAGCGCGACAGCGCGCGCGAGACCGGCGGCCACAACCCCTCCGGCGCGAAGCGCAGCACCAGCACCAGCACGATGCCGAACACGATGATCTCGTAGTTGCCCGAGCCGCCGAACAGCGCCGGCAGCACGACCTTGAGCTGGTCCTCGGCGAGCTTGACCAGCGCCGCGCCGGTGAACGCGCCGCCCACGGTGCCGATGCCGCCCACCACGGCCATGAACAGGTACTCGATGCCGAACTTGATGCCGAACGGCGACGGGTTCACGCTGCGCTGCATGTGCGCGTACAGCCAGCCGGACACGGCCGCCAGCAGCGCGGCGATGATGAACATCGTCAGCTTGTAGCGGAAGGTGGACGCGCCCATGGCCTCGGGCATCGTCGCGCCGCCGCCGCGGTTGGTGTTGAGCGCGCGCATGATGCGGCCCGGCCGCGAGTCCAGCAGCCTCGTGACGCCCACGGCCGCCAGCAGCGCGGCGACCCAGATCAGCCAGTACATGCGGCGCTCGCTCTGGAAGCTGAAGCCGCCGAGCTGCACCGCCGGCAGGCCCAGCAGGCCGTCGTACTTGCCCAGCGGCTCCAGGTTGCCGATCAGGTAGTACAGCGCCAGGCACCAGCAGATGGTGGCCAGCGGCAGGTAGTGGCCGGACATGCGCAGCGTCAGCAAGCCGATGAGCAGCGCCAGCACCAGCGTGGCGGCCAGCCCCGCCACCAGCCCCAGCCACGGCGACAGGCCCAGCACCACGGTCAGGTAGCCGGTGGCATAGGCGCCCACGCCGGCGAACGCCGCCTGGCCGAACGACGTGAGGCCGCCGACGCCGGTCAGCAGCACCAGGCCGAGCACGACCAGCGAGAACAGGCCGATGTAGTTGAGCTGCGTGACCCAGAAGTCCGGCACCGGCAGCAGCGGCAAGGCGAGGAGCGCGACCGCCGCGGCGATCGACAGGTGTGTGCGGTTCATGTCAGTGCTCCTCGTGGTGCGGGTCCACGAAGGACCGCCAGAGGAGGATGGGCAGGATCACCGTGAACACGATGACCTCCTTGAAGGCGCTCGCGTAGAACGAGCCGAAGCTCTCGATCAGCCCCACGCCGATGGCCCCGGCGAGCGCCATCGGGAAGCTCGCCAGCCCGCCGAACACCGCCGCGACGAAGCCCTTCAGGCCGATCAGGAAGCCGGTGTCGTAGTAGATCGTGGTGGACGGCGAGATCAGCAGCCCCGACAGCGCACCGATGAAGGCCGCCATCGTGAAACTCAGGCTGCCGGCCGCGTCGCCCGAGATGCCCATCAGCCGCGCGCCGGTGCGGTTCACCGACGTGGCGCGCAGCGCCTTGCCCATCAGCGTGCGCTCGAAGAACACGAACATCGCCAGCAGCAGCACGAGGGAGGCGCCGAAGATGATCAGCGTCTGGCCGGTGAAGCTCAGCGGCCCGGCATCGAAGCGCGCGTCCCAGAAGGCCGGCGTGCGGTAGCCCTCGGCGCCGAAGAACACCAGGCCGATGCCGGTCAGCGCGAAATGCACGCCCACCGACACGATCAGCAGCGTCAGCACGCTCGCCGCCGACAGCGCCCGGTAGGCCAGCCGGTACAGCAGCGGCCCCATCGCGGTGACGACGGCCAGCGTCAGCAGCACCTGCACGATCAGCGCCGGCTGCCGGGGCGCCAGCGCATGCACCAGCGCGGCGATGGCCGCCGGCACCACCAGCGCGCCCAGCAGGCGGCGCGCGATGCGCCCCGCCGCCCAGCGCTCGCGCAGCGCCTGCACCAGGTCCAGCGCCGCGCCGGCCACCGCCAGCAGCAGCAGCAGCCACACGGTGCCCGGCACCTTGCCCATCTGCAGCGACGCCAGCGTCAGCGCGCCGAAGGCGACGAACTCGCCCTGCGGGATGAAGATGATGCGGGTGACCGAGAACACCAGCACCAGGGCCAGCGCGACGAGGGCATAGATGGCCCCGTTGGTCAGGCCGTCGAGGCCGAGGATGGCGGCAATCGTGAGGTCCATGGCGGCTCAGAAAAAACGAGCGGCCATGGTATCGGCCGTTTGCCGACCGCGCGGTCGGGAAATCACCGGGATGCACCGCCGCCCGCACGGTCCGCCGCCGCAGCAGCACTAGGGTTAACCCTTGACAACTTGGTGTTAACCCTTAGAATGCAGCTGTTTCAATCGAGAGCAAAGGAAAAAGAAATGGAACTGCTGATCATCACGCTGACGGTCTCGGTCGTGGCCATCGTGGCCCAGCTGGGCGACGTGGCCACCGCCCGCTTCGGCGCCGCCGCCTGAGGCCCACACCCCCGCGCCGCCCGTCGGCGCACGGCGACCGAGGCCCCGTCCCGGCGCCTCTGCAAGAACCCCGCAGACGCGGGGTTTTTTCTTGCCCGGCGACGTCCCGCGATCGCGGCGCGCAGCGCACGGCCTCGAGCCGGGCACCCCGTCACTCGACCGCCGCGGACTCGTTCTCCGTGCGCCGCTCCGGCTCCGTCGTGCGGAGGATTTCGTTCAGCACGGCCGTGGCGTAGTTCCCGGCGGGCAACGAGAAGGCCAGCACCAGTTGATCGGCTTGCGGCCATTGCCACGCCATGTCCACCGGGTTCGCCACCAGCGCACGGCGCTCCTGGTCCAGGCCGGCGTGCTCCATGCCGTCGCACAAGGTGGGGTGCCGTTCGGCCACGCCCATTTCCAGCGCCTGCGCCTGGCCGGTGGTGCTCACGCGGCCCCGGCCCCAGAGCGGCCCGGTGGGCCGGCCCGCGTCGTCCAGCACGTCGCCGGGCAGGGCCTGGCCCCAGAGCCCCTGCCGGATGCGCAGCGCCAGCACCTCATTGAAGACGAAGGAGCGCACCGCCGACAGGTACAGTCCCTTCTTCTTCGGGTTGCGCACGCGGATCTCGCGCGCCAGCATGGCCCGGCCCTGCTCGACGTTGCCGCCCTCGAAGCCGAAGCGCTGGGCGCCGAAGTAGTTGGGCACGCCCTGCGACGCCACGGCCTTCAGGTTGGCTTCGATGGCATCGCGGTCGCCGGCCACGCCGCGCAGCACGATGCGGAAGTGGTTGCCCAGCAGGTCGCCAGGGCGCAGCTTCTTCACGTGGCGGGCCTGGCCCAGCACCTTGAACTCCGGGTGCTGAAGCTGGGTCAGGTCGGGCGTCCCGCCTTGCTCTCTCCCATTCGGCAGGTAGATGCTGAACCACTGGCGGGTGATGGCATAGCGGTCCTTGAGGCCGGCATAGCCCACGTCCCGCTCCTGCACGCCGGCCGCCTCGGCCAGCCGCTGGGCGACGAAGGCGGTGTTGGCGCCGTTCTTCTCGACGTCCAGCCAGAGGTGCTCGCCCTCGCCGGCAGGCGGCTGCAGCGGCAGCTCGGTGACGACGAAATCCTCGTTCAGGCCTTTCAGGGTGGCGCGGGCGCCGCTGGCCGGATAGGCATTGGGCCAGGGCGGCAAGGTCGTGTATCGGGCGTCGGTCATCTTCGTGGGCGTCGGAGGGCGTCAAGGCGCGTCAAAGGGCGGCACCGGGCCGCCGCCGTCACTCGACCGTGACCGACTTCGCCAGGTTCCTGGGCTTGTCCACGTCCGTGCCGCGGGCGCAGGCCGTGTGGTAGGCCAGCAGCTGCAGCGGCACCACGTGCAGGATGGGCGACAGCGCGCCGTAGTGCTCCGGCATGCGGATGACGTGCAGGCCGGCCTCGCTTTCGATGGCGGTGTCGCCGTCGGCGAACACGTAGAGCTGGCCGCCGCGCGCGCGCACCTCCTGCATGTTGCTCTTGAGCTTTTCCAGCAGCGCGTCGTTGGGCGCCACGGTCACCACCGGCATCTCGGCCGTCACCAGCGCCAGCGGGCCGTGCTTCAGCTCGCCGGCCGGGTAGGCCTCGGCGTGGATGTAGCTGATCTCCTTGAGCTTGAGCGCCCCCTCGAGCGCGATCGGGTAGTGCAGGCCGCGGCCGAGGAACAGCGCGTTTTCCTTGCGCGCGAACTCCTCGCTCCAGGCGATGACCTGCGGCTCCAGCGCCAGCACGGCCTGCACGGCCACGGGCAGGTGGCGCAGCGCCTTCAGGTGCGCGGCCTCGGCGGCCTCGCCGAGCTGGCCGCGCGTCTGCGCCAGCGCCAGCGTCAGCAGGAACAGGCCGACGAGCTGCGTCGTGAAGGCCTTGGTGGAGGCGACGCCGATTTCCGCCCCGGCGCGCGTGATGTAGGCCAGCCCGCACTCGCGCACCATGGCGCTGGTGGTCACGTTGCAGATGGTCAGCGTGTGCGCCATGCCCTGCGCGCGCGCGTGCTTCAGCGCGGCGAGGGTGTCGGCCGTCTCGCCGCTCTGGCTGATGGTGACGACCAGCGTGCGCGGGTTGGGCACGCTGTCGCGGTAGCGGTACTCGCTGGCGATCTCGACGCTGGTGGGGATGCGCGCGATGCTCTCCAGCCAGTACTTGGCCGTGGAGCCGGAGTAGTAGCTGGTGCCGCAGGCGAGGATGAGGACGTTGTCCACCTCCTTGAAGACGCGGTAGGCGCCATCGCCGAACAGCTCGGGGCTGATCGCGGTGATGGCCTCCAGCGTGTTGGCGATGGCCGTGGGCTGCTCGAAGATTTCCTTCTGCATGTAGTGCCGGTACGGGCCCAGCTCGGCGGCGCCGCTGTGCGCATGCACGGTCTTGACCTCGCGCTGCACGCTGGCGAAGCGGCCGGTCGCGGCGTCCTGGTGGCTGATCCAGTGGCGGCCGGGCTGCAGGTCCACCACGTCGCCCTCCTCCAGGTAGACGATCTGGTCGGTCACGCCGGCCAGCGCCATCGCGTCGGAGGCGACGAAGTGCTCGCTGCCGCCCTCGCCCACGCCCAGCACCAGCGGCGAGCCCTCGCGGGCGGCGACCACGCGGTGCGGCTCGTCGCGGCAGAACACCGCCACCGCGTAGGCGCCCTTCAGCCGCGGCAGCACCTGCTGCACGGCGTCCAGCAGGTCGCCGTCGTAGAGGTGGTCCACGAGGTGGGCGATGACCTCGGTGTCGGTCTGGCTGGAGAACGCGTAGCCGCGCGCCTTCAGCTCGGCGCGCAGCTCGTCGTGGTTCTCGATGATGCCGTTGTGCACCAGCGCGATGCGGCCGACGGCGTCCGCGCCGGCACCGGGGCCGGCCGAGAAGTGCGGGTGGGCGTTGTGCACGGCCGGCGCGCCATGCGTGGCCCAGCGGGTGTGGGCGATGCCGGTGCCGGCGGCGATGCCGTCCTCGTCCGCCTGGACCTGCAGCTCGGCCACGCGCGACGTGGAGCGGGCACGCCTGAGGCCGCCGTCCTGGTGCACGGCCACGCCGCAGGAGTCGTAGCCGCGGTATTCGAGGCGCTTCAGGCCCTCGACGAGGATGGGAACGATGTTGCGCTGACTGACCGCGCCGACGATGCCGCACATGGGTGGTTTTCTCCGTTCGATGACTGGCCGGCATGCTAGGGAGATCACCACGGCGGATGCGTGCAAAATTCCTCGAATCAAGATCGAATATTTCTCATTGGCAGAGATTTGAAATATTCCACCGATTCCAATGCATTCATGAACGGATTGGACGCCATCGACCTGCGCCTGCTGGACGCCCTGCAGGCCGACGCCTCGCTCAGCAACCAAGCCCTGGCGGCGCATGTGGCGGTGTCGCCGGCCACCTGCCTGCGCCGGGTCAAGCGGCTGGTGGACGCCGGCATCGTCGAGCGCCGCGTGGCCCTGCTGTCGCCCGACCGGCTGGGCGCCGGCCTGTCCGCGCTGCTGGAGATCACGCTGGACCGCCAGGGCGCCGAGCACCTGGACGCCTTCGAGGCCCGCGCGGTGCGGGAGGCCGCCGTGCAGCAGTGCTGGCGGGTGTCGCCGGGGCCGGACTTCGTGCTCGTCGTGCAGCTGCGCGACATGCCGGCCTACCACGCCTTCACGCAGCGCCTGCTGACGCAGGACGCCAACGTGCGCAACGTCAAGGCCTTCTTCAGCGTCAAGCGCGCGAAGTTCGACACCCGCATCGCGCTGCCCGCCGCGCCGGGCGCCTAGCTAGGAGGCCGGGCGGCAGGCGTCCATCAGCCGCGTCAGCCCCAGCAGCGCGTCCAGCATCGGCGTCGCCACGCCCAGCTGCTGCGCGAGCTCGCGCGGCGCGGCCAGCAGCGCCTCGGTCTCCAGGGGGCGGCCGGCCTCCACGTCCTGCAGCATCGAGGTCTTGAACGCGCCCAGCGAGCGCGTGATCGCATGCCGGTCCTGCGGCGTCTGCGCGACCGGGCAGCCCACGCGCTCGCCGATCAGCGCGGCCTCGGCCATGATGGCCGTCGTGAACTCGCGCACCAGGTCGTCGGCCAGGATGCGGTCGGTCGTCGCGCGGGTCAGCGCCGAGATGGGGTTGGTGGTCATGTTGCCCCACAGCTTGTAGAACACCTCGCGCTGGATGTTCTCCACCGCCCGCGCCGCGAAGCCGGCGCGCGCCAGCAGCGCGGCCAGCTCGTCCGCCGCGCGGCTCAAGCCGCCCACGGCCTCGCCGATCAGCAGCCCGTTGCCCAGCACATGCCGGATGTGCCCGGGCGACTCGGCCAGGCAGCTGGCATGCACCACACAGCCGATGACGCGCCCGGGCGGCAGCAGCGCCGCGATGCGGCCGCCGGGGTCCACGCCCGCCAGCACCAGGCCCGGCACCGGCAGGCCGGCGGTGAACCACCACGGCAGGCCGTTCAGCGCGGTCAGCACCCGCGTCCGCGGCCCCATCAGCCGCGCCACCTGCGCGGCCACGCCGGCGACGGCCGGCCCCTTGACGGCGAGGATCACCAGGTCCTGCGCGCCCAGCGCGGCCGGGTCGTCGCTGGCCCGCAGCGGCGCGCACCAACTGGCGCCGCCGCTGTCCAGCCGCAGGCCGCGCTCGCGCACCGCCGCCAGCGTGGCGCCGCGCGCCAGCGCGCTGACCTGCACGCCGTCCACCCGCTGCAGGTGCGCGGCCAGCCAGCCGCCGATGGCCCCCAGGCCGACGATGCAGACCTTCATCATGGCGGCCAGTCTCGCATGGGCCCCCGCCGCCAGCGCAGCGCGGGGGCGCCGACAATCGCGGCATGAAATACCTGCACACCATGGTCCGCGTCGAGGACGTCGCCGCCTCGCTGCGCTTCTACTGCGACGCCCTCGGCCTGCGCGAAGTCCGGCGCCACGAGAGCGAGGCCGGCCGCTTCACGCTGATCTACCTGGCCGCGCCCGGCGACGACGACGCCCAGGTCGAGCTCACCTACAACTGGCCCGACGCCGACGGCCGCGGCGAGCACTACACCGGCGGCCGCAACTTCGGCCACCTGGCCTACGCGGTGGACGACATCTACGCCGCCTGCCAGCGCCTGGCCGACCACGGCGTCACGATCAACCGCCCGCCGCGCGACGGCCGCATGGCCTTCGTGCGCTCGCCGGACGGCATCTCGGTGGAACTGCTGCAAGACGGCCTCGCGCTGGCGCCGGCCGAGCCCTGGGCGTCGCTGCCCAACATCGGCAGCTGGTGAGCCGGCGGGGCGGCCTACAGCCTGTGCGACCGGTCGCCGCGCGCGAACCCCAGCGCCTCGAAGGCGCCGCCCTCCGGCGCGAAGCCGATCACCTTGAACAGCTCGCCCATCTCGTGCTCGGCCAGCAGCCGGTGCGCCATCGCGCGCCCGGCGAGGGACGCATCCTCCAGCAGCCCGGCGATGCCGCAGTTCAGCAGGAAGTGGGCCTGGCTGGTGTAGCCCAGCACGGTGAAGCCGGCGTCCTGCCCGGCCAGCGCGATGCCGGTGAAGTTGACGTGCGCGGTGATGTCCTTGTCGCCCACCGCCGCCAGCGGGTCGGGGTCGGCGCGGTGGCCCTGGTGGCACATCAGCGTGCCGCCGTGGCGCTGCGGCAGGTAGTACTCGGCCTCGGGGAAGCCGTAGTCGATGAAGAACGCCGCGCCGCGCCGCAGCGTGCGCGCCAGCGTGGCGACGAAGGCCTCCGCCTGCGGGTGGATCTCGGTGACGGTGCCGGGCACGAAGCCCGCCGCCAGCGGCGGGCGCAACGGGCTGTCGCGGTCCACGAACGCGAAGCCCCCGCCCGCCGACACGATGCCGCGCTCGCGCCACACCTGGCCGTCGAAGGCGAGCAACTGCACCGGCATCGCGTCCAGCACCTCGTTGCCGACCACCACCGCCTCCAGCGCGTCGGGCAGCGCGTCCAGCCATTCGACGCGGCCGGCCCACGGCGCCAGCCGCTCGCGCTGGCGCCCGCGCAGCTCGGCGGACAGCTCGACGATGCGGTAGCGCGCCGGCCCGCTGCCCAGCGCGTCCAGCTCGGCGATCAGCTGCGCGGCCAGCGCGCCGGAGCCGGCGCCGAACTCGACGACGTCGCGGCAGCCGCTGGCGGCCATCGCCTGCGCCAGCTGCCGCGCCAGCGCGCGGCCGAACAGCGGCGACATCTCCGGCGCGGTGACGAAGTCCGAACCCTCGTCCGGCATCCGGCCGAACTTGCGCCGCCCGCCCGCGTAGTAGCCCAGGCCGGGCGCGTACAGCGCCAGGTTCATGAAGCGGTCGAACGGCAGCCAGCCGCCGTGCGCGGCGATCTCGGCGTGGATCAGCGCCGCCAGGCTCATCGCGCGCCCACCCAGGCCTCGAACTCGGCCGAGGCCATCGGCAGCCCCACGCGCTCGCCCTGCATCTGCTGGCAGCCCCAGCCGGCCAGCAGCTGCCACTGCGCGGCACTGCGCACGCCCTCGGCGGCGACGGTCAGGCCCAGGCCCACGGCCATCTGCACGATGGCGCGCGTGATGGCCTGCGCGCCCGGGTCGCCGGGCAGCCGGGCGACGAAGCTCTGGTCGATCTTGAGCTTGTCCAGCGGCAGCTCGGTCAGGTGGGCCAGCGAGGTGTAGCCGGTGCCGAAGTCGTCCACCGACACCGTCAGCCCCAGCGCGCGCAGGGCGGCCAGCGTGGCCGGCGCATGCTCGATGTCTTCGATCAGCATGCGCTCGGTCAGCTCCAGCTCCAGCCAGCGGCCCTGGGCGCCGGCCTCCAGCAGCACGCGCTGGACGGCGGCGGCGAAATCGTCGAGGTTGAACTGCATGCGCGACAGGTTGACGGCGATGCGCACCGGGTCGTCGCCCGCGGCGAAGCCCTTCAGGCCCTGCTCGCGCCAGCGGCGCGCCGTGGCGGCGGCCTCGCGCAGCACCCACTCGCCCAGCGACAGCATCAGCCGGTGGCGCTCGGCGACGAAGATGAAGGCGTCCGGCCCCAGCAGCCCGCGCTGCGGGTGGCGCCAGCGCAGCAGCGCCTCGGCGCCGCAGAGCCGGCCGGTCGCCGCGTCCACCTGGGGCTGGAAGAACAGCTCGAACTCGTTGCGCGTCAGGCCCTGGGCCAGCTCGGCCTCCAGCACCAGGTCGGCATAGGCGGTCTCGGCCAGCGCGGGCTCGAAGAACTGGAAGGTCGCGCGGCCGCGCGCCTTGGCGCTGTACATGGCCGTGTCGGCATGCTGGATCAGCTCGTCGGCCTGGCGGCCGTGCTCGGGGAACACGGCCACGCCGATCGACGGCGTGACGCACAGCGCGCGGCCGCCGGGCTTCACCGGCACCTCGACGACGGACAGCAGCGCCTCCAGCACGACCACCACGTCCGCGTAGCCGGTCACGTCGGTCAGCAGCACGACGAACTCGTCGCCGCCGAAGCGGCCCACGAGGTCGCTGTCGCGCAGCGACCCCACCAGCCGCTCGGCGACGGTGGTGAGCACGCGGTCGCCGGCCAGGTGGCCCAGCGAGTCGTTGACGCGCTTGAAGTTGTCCAGGTCCACGAACAGCAGCGCCAGCATCTCGCCCTGGCTCTCGGCGCGCTTGAGCAGCGCGGCCATGCGCTCCATGAAGGCGGCGCGGTTGAGCAGGCCGGTCAGCGCGTCGTGGTGGGCCAGGTGCTGGATGCGCGCCTCGCTGGCGAGGCGGTCGCGGATGTCGCGCACCACGGCCATGCGCAGCGTCTCGCCGTCGCGCACCAGCGTGCGCATGATCAGCTCCACCGGCAGGCGCGAGCCGTCGCGGTGCAGGATGGCGGTCTCGTAGTGCAGCTCCTGGCGCTGCTGCATCACCTCGCGCACCTTGGGCAGCTCGTCCTCCGCGACGTAGGACAGCACGTGGCGGCCGACCAGCGCCTCGGCCGGCCAGCCCGTCAGCTCGCACAGCGGCGGGTTCACGTCGGTGATGTAGCCGTCGCGGTGGAACAGGATGCCCTCCACCGTGGCCTGCATGAACTTGTCCAGCCGCGCCTCGGACTCGCGCAGCTTCTGCTCGATGCGGCGGTGGCGCGTGATGTCGTACACCAGCACCCAGCTGCCCAGCAGCGCGCCGCCCTCGTCGTCATCGTCGAACTGCGGGATCAGGTCGATCTCCAGGCAGACCGCCTGGCCGCCGGGCTGCGGCAGCTCGCGCTCGTACACCACCGGCCGGCGCTCGCGCACCACCTGGTCCACCCTCGACCGCACCCACGCATAGGCCTCGGCGCCGACGATCTCGCTGTAATGCTTGCCGACGATGCTGTCCTGCGTCTGCCCGAAGGCCTCGGCATAGCCGCGGTTGGCGAACAGGCAGCAGTGGTCGGCCGCGCCGTACAGCGCGATCCACGCCGGCAGGTGGTCGGCCAGCATGCGGAAGCGCAGCGCATCCAGCGTCTGGCGCTCGGGGTCGGCGGGCGGGCGGGCGGGGCTCACGGCGCGGCCACCGTGCGGCGGGCCAGGCACAGGTCGTCCCACGCGCCGGCCTTGTCGGCCGGGGAGCGCAGCAGGTAGGCCGGCGCATAGGTCGCCACCACCGGCAGGCCACGCCAGCTGTGCACGCGGCCGCGCAGCCGGCCCAGCGGATCGGCCAGGCCGGTGAGCCGGCGCGCGGCCAGCGGGCCGATGGCCAGCAGCAGGCGCGGCTGCAGCAGCTCTGCCAGCCGCGCCAGCACCGCCTCGCCGGCCTCCGCCTCGGCCGGCTGCGGCGGCCGGCCGCGCGGCGCCCGGCCCGGCACCAGCGGCGCGAGGAAAGCGGTGGCGCCCTCCCCGTCCAGGCGCTGGCCGGCGGCGCGCAGCATGCGCTCCAGCAGCCGCCCGGCGTCGCCGGCCAGCAGTTCGCCCGCGCCCTCGTCGGCCTCGGCCGGCGCGTCGGCCACCACCAGCCAGTCCGCCCGCGGCAGCGCGCCCCGGCCGAACAGGTGGATGCGGTGCTCGCACGCGCCGCCGCAGGCCTGGCCGGCGAGCACCGCCTCGCGCAGCGCGGCGAGGTCCAGCGCGGCCAGGTCCGATGGCGGCGCGGCGGGGCCGGGCACCGGCCCGCGCACGGGTGCCGGCGCCGGCGCGGCCGGGCGCGCGGCGGGCGGCGGCGGCGCGACGGCGACGTCTTCGCGCGGGCGGTCCCGGTCCTCCTGCACGGCCTCGGCAGCCTCCACGGCCGCCGGCGGCAGCCGGTAGCCCATCTCCGCGAGCATCGCCCGCTGGCGCCCGTCCCAGCTCATGGCCGCACCGCCAGGCTCATCAGCACCGCGTCCTCGCGCGGCCCCTGGCGCACCGGGTAGTAGGCGCGGCGCCGGCCGACCTCGGCGAAGCCGTAGCGGCGGTACACGTCGCGGGCGCGCTGGTTGCTCACGCGCACCTCCAGCCACAGCTGCGCCAGCCCGCGCTGCCGGCACGCGGCCACCAGCCGCTCCAGCATCGCCACGGCCAGGCCGCGGCCCTGCCAGGGCGGCGCGACGGTGATGTTGAGCAGGTGCATCTCGTCCACGCCCGGCATGGCCACCCAGTAGCCCAGCAGCGCCGCGCGCGGCCCGCGCAGCACCTCGGCCGGGTAGCCGGCGGCCAGCGAATCGACGAAGTTGCCATGCGTCCACGGCACCGGGTAGGCCTGCCGCTCGGCGGCCATCACCTCGGTCAGGTCCGCCACCCGCATGCCGGACGCCTCGAAGGGCGGCAAGCCGGACTCCAGCAGGGCGCTCATGGAAGCAGCCCCGCCATGCCACGCATGGCACTTGCGGGCCAAGCGCCGGGCCGCTCCCAAGCCGGCCCGCGCCGGCGATGTGCGAGCGGCTCGATGCCGCGAGCATCGCCGTCCCCGAGGGGGCTGAGCCCGGACACGCCGCGCCCGGTGGGCGCGGCATGCCTGGCGAAGGGCTGCGGCGCAAGCCGCAGCGCGGCCTGCAAGGCCGGCCAAGGTACTCCTTGGACGAGGGGCTTCATCGCCGTTGCTCTCGCTCGGCGGTGGTCAGCGCCACCTTGTCGCGCACGTAGACCGGCAGGGCCTCGGCGGCGTCGCGCGCCTCGCCGCGCTGCCAGGCGGCCAGCGCCAGCGCGCCCAGCGCGGCGGCGCGCGAGCGGGCCTGCGGCCAGGCACGCGGCACCGGGCCCAGCGCGGCGGCGTATTCGGCCAGCGCGGTGCCGGCCACGGCGGCCGGCTCGCCCCAATGCGCGGCCAGCGCCTCGGGCCGGTACAGGGCCGGCGGCTCGGCGACCTGCCAGGCACCACCCGCCCAGCGGTAGCGGGCCGCGTAGATCTCGCCGATGCGGGCGTCCATCGCCACCCAGACGTCGTCGCCCGCGCCTTGCGCACGGGCGTCCTCGGCCACCAGCATCAGGCTGTCGATGGCGAGCACCGGCTTGCCGAGCCCGAAGGCCAGGCCCTGGGCCACCGCGCAGGCGGTGCGCAGGCCGGTGAAGGCGCCGGGGCCCTGGCCGAAGGCGATGCCGTCCAGCGCCTGCAGGGCCAGCCCGGCGCGGGCCAGCAGGGCCCGGGCCTCCGGCAGCAGGCGCGCCGAGGCCTGGGCGCCGCCCGCAGCCTCGAACAGCTGGGTCTGCCCGGGCGCCACGAGGGCCAGGGACATCGTGTCGGTGGCGCTGTCGAGGGCGAGCAAAACGGGCATCGGGGCAGTTTACCGTCGGGGCCCGCGCCGACGGGGCCGCCTCACTCGCGGTAATAGACCATCTGGTGCGTGCTCGCGAGCAGCTGGCCGTCGTCGCTCCAGACCTCGGCGCTCTGGTCGAAATAGCCGCGGCGGAAGTTCAGCCCCCGGGCGCAGCCGAGCAGGTGGCGCTCGCCCTGCGCGGCCAGCAGCGCGGCGTCGGCGTGGAAGAAGCAGGTCAGCGACACGGTGCCGATCGGCGCCGGCTGGCCGCGGCGCACGAAGATGCGCGGGAAGAAGCAGTCGCAGATCGCGGCCAGCGACGCGAAGTCCAGCGGCCGCGGCGGCTCGTCGCGCACCCAGAGCCGGCTGCGCGAATGCGGCTGCAGGCGGCCGTCCAGGCGCGGCGCCTCGCCGGGAGCGAAGCGCATGTCGTAGCGCTGCGTCCAGGGCGGCGCGCCCCCGCCGGACAGGCGCGCGAGGCCGGCGGCGGCCGGCATGTCGGCCGGGAACTCGGCCTCGGGCGCGGACCAGGTGTCGCGCCGCGCGGCGAACACGGCCGTGCCGGTGGCCGCCGCCTCGCCGCCCTGCGTCAGCGTCAGCTGCCAATGCTGCGTGGAGCGGTTGGTGCGCACCGGCCGCGCCTCCACCTCGAAGCCGCCGTCGGCCAGCGGCGCGGCGAAGTTGA
Source organism: Roseateles sp. (assembly GCF_047654785.1). Taxonomy (GTDB): domain Bacteria; phylum Pseudomonadota; class Gammaproteobacteria; order Burkholderiales; family Burkholderiaceae_C; genus Pelomonas. Next base: position 931,234 of record NZ_JASGKQ010000002.1, on the reverse strand, counting down.
CGGTCAGCGCGATCGGGTCGCCCAGGCGCTGCGGGTGCTGCAGCGCGGCGTTCAGCAGCACGGCGGCGGTGACGCCGCCGTAGGGGCCCACCATGTTGGCGTAGGCCGGGTGCGTGGCCCCGGCGAAGCGGTGGTCGCCCTGGGGCGCGAGGCGGAGGGCGGCGTCGAAGTCGTGCGGCATGGGCGCGGATTCTGGGCAGCGGCGCGCGCGGGCGCTGTCACCGGCAGGACGCGCTCATTCCTCCCAGCGGAAGCGCCACACCGCGAGCGCCGCGAAGGCCGCGCTGAAGCCCAGCATCACCGCGCAGGGCGGCAGCGCCGCGGCGAAGCCCTGGCCGCGCCAGGTCATCGCGTCCAGCGCGTCCACCGCCCAGCGCGTCGGCACGGCCAGCGACACGGCCTGCAGCCAGGCCGGGAAGACGAAGGCCGGCACCCAGGCGCCGCCCAGCATCACCATCAGCAGCGTGGCCAGGATGGCCAGGCCGCGCGTGGCCTCCGGCGTGCGGCCCAGCGCCGCCACCAGCAGGCCGAAGCTGGCCGTCAGCAGCGAGAAGCACAACAGCACCAGCGCGAAGCCCGCCACGCTGCCCAGCACCCGCACGCCGAAGGCCGCGATGGCCACCGCGTAGATGACGGCGAAGACGATCAGCGAGATCAGCGTGCCGGCGGCGATGCGGCTGCCCAGCAGCTGCGCGCGCGACAGCGGCGCCGCGCGCAGCCGCTGCCACAGGCCCAGGCGGCGCATCAGCAGCAGGCCGACGGCCAGGTCCACGCCGGCCATCAGGATGAACTGCACGCCCATGCCGGCGAACGCGTGCGCATAGCTGTTGTAGGCCACCGGCGCGGCGTTGGCGGCGGCCGGCACCGCCTCGACCTCGCGGGTCGCGTAGGGCAGCGACAGCCCCGCCGCGCCGGGGGCCGACGCGCCCGGCATGCCATGCTGCACGCGGGCGATGGCGTCGAACATCTTCACGAGCTCGTCGCGCTGCGGCCCGGGCAGGCCGGCGCCGTCGCGCACCTGGCGCGCCATGTCGTCCAGCCCGGCCGGGCTGAAGGTGGCGCGGCTGACCTCCTGCATCAGCGTCTGCGCGAGCAGGCCGCGCACGACGGCGAGCACGGCGGGCTGGGAGGGGTCGTGGTACAGCACGATCTCGGGCTTGGGGCCGCCGAACATCGCGCGGCCCGCCTGCGCGCCCAGCCCCGGCGGCAGCACGGCCACCGCGCTCAGCCTGCCGGCGCGCACCTGGGCGAGCGCGGCGGCTTCGTCGGCGACGCTGGCCTTGAGCGCCGGCTCGGCCTGCAGCGCGGCGACGACGCGGCGGGCCAGCGGGCTGCCGTCCCGGTCCACCACGCCGACGGCGATGCCCGCGGGCGCGCTGCCGCCGCCGAACAGGCTGCCGAAGAAGGCGGCGATCAGGATGGGCGCGACGATGCCGAGCAGCACCGCGCGGCGGTTGGAGAAGTGCAGCAGCAACTCCGCACGGACGAGGGCGAGCACGGCTTGCATGGGTCAGTCCCGCAGTTGGCGGCCGGTGAGGGCCAGGAACACGTCTTCGAGCGTCGCGCGCGCCGACGCGATGCCGCGCACCTGCACGCCGCGCTGCGCCAGCGCGGCCAGCAGCGCGGCGGCGTCGCGGCCCAGGTCGGCCACCTGCGCCTCCAGCCGCTGGCCGCTGCGCCGCACGCCGGGCAGGCCCTGCAGCGCGGCGTCGTCGGGCTCGCCGTCGATGTCGACGTGCAGCGTCTGCGCGGCCGGCAGCCGCGCGAACAGCTGCGCCTGCGTGCCCTCGGCCACGACGCGGCCATGGTCGATGATGACGATGCGGTCGGCCAGGCGCTCGGCCTCCTCCATGTAGTGCGTGGTGTAGACCAGCGCCTTGCCGGCGCGCTTGAGCGCCTCCAGGTTGTCGAAGATGGCGTTGCGGCTCTGCGGGTCCACGCCGGCCGTGGGCTCGTCGAGCACCAGCACCTCGGGGTCGTGGACCAGCGCGCAGGCGATGTTCAGGCGCCGCTTCATGCCGCCGGAGAAGGTCGCGGGCCGGTCCTTCGCGCGGTCGGCCAGGCCCACCAGCGCCAGCACCTCGTCGGCGCGGCGCTGCAGCGGGCCGGGCGCCAGGCCGTACAGCGCGCCGAACAGCGCCACGTTCATGCGCGCGGGCAGCGCCTCGTAGAGCGCGAGGTCCTGCGGCACCAGGCCGATGCGGCGCTTGTAGGCGGCCTCGTGCCCGGCCAGCGTCAGGCCGGACAGCGTGACCGTGCCGGCGTCGGGCGCGGCCAGCCCGCACAGCATGGCCGCCGTGGTGGACTTGCCGGCGCCGTTCGGCCCCAGCAGGCCCAGCACCTCGCCAGGCCGCAGCGACAGGCTCACGTCGTGCACGGCCACCCGGCTGCCGTAGGCCTTGCGCAGCCCGCGGGCCGCCAGCAGTTCGTCCATGCCATGCCTCCTGTATCGGACGGCGCCGATGCTAGACGCGCAGCCCGCCGCCGCCGAGCGCGCGGCGACGGACGGCACGCGGCAAGCGCGGACGGACGGCGCGCGGCGCCATACTCGCGGCCATGAAGACACGCATCGGCATCATCGGCACGGGCTGGGTCGGCACCAGCGTCGCGTTCTCCACGCTGCTGGCCGGGCACGCGGGCGAGCTGTGGCTGCACGACCAGCGCGGCGACGTCGCCGAGGGCGAGGCGATGGACCTGGCCGACGGCGCGGCCTTCTACGCGCGCTGCGCGGTGCGCGCGGTGCCGCTGGAGTGCATGCGCGAGGCCGACATCGTCGTGCTGGCCGCGGGCCGCAACGGCCGCCCGGGCGAGAGCCGGCTGGACCTGCTGCGCGACAACGCCCGCCTGGCCGCCGGCCTGGGCCGCGCGCTGGCGGGCTTCGGCGGCATCGTGCTGGTGGTGACCAACCCGGTGGACGTGCTGACCCGCGTCGTCGCCGAGGCCAGCGGCCTGCCGCCGGAGCGCGTCATCGGCACCGGCACGCTGCTGGACACCGCGCGGCTGCGCGAGCGGCTGGCGGCGCGGCTGGGCGTGGCCACGCCGTCGCTGCATGCGCTGGTCGTCGGCGAGCATGGCGACTCGTCGGTGCCGCTGTGGTCCGGCGCGCGCGTGGGCGGCATGGCCTTGCGCGACTGGCCGGGCTGGCGGCCCGACGAGGAGGCCGCGCTGGCGCAGCAGGTGCGCCGCGCGGCCTACGAGGTCATCCAGCGCAAGGGCGCCACCAACCACGCCATCGGCCTGGTGACGGCGGAGCTGATCGGCTGCATCGCCCGCGACGAGCACCGGCTGCTGCCGGTCAGCCGCGTGCAGGCCGGCGCCTGCGGGCTGGACGGCGTGGCGCTGTCGCTGCCGGCGCTGGTGGGCGCGGGCGGCGCCGTGCGGGTGCTGGAGCCGGGCATGGACGCCGCCGAGCGCGACGCGCTGGCGGCCTCGGCCGCGGTGCTGCAGCGCGCGTATGAGTCGCTGACCTGATCGTCAGCCGGCCAGCGCGCGGCCGATCAGGATCTTCTGCACGTCGCTGGTGCCCTCGTAGATCTGCGTGACGCGCACGTCGCGGCAGATGCGCTCGACGGGGAAGTCGCCGAGGTAGCCGTAGCCGCCGTGGATCTGCAGCGCGTCCGAGCACACGCGCTCGGCCATCTCGCTGGCGAACAGCTTGGCCATCGCGGCCTCCTTCAGGCAGGGCCGGCCGGCGTCCTTCAGGCTCGCCGCATGCCAGATGAGCTGGCGCGCGGCCTCGATGCGGGTGGCCATGTCGGCCAGCCGGAACTGCACCGCCTGGTGCCCGAAGATGGGCTGGCCGAAGGTGACGCGCTCCTTGCTGTAGCGCAGCGCCGCCTCGAACGCCGCGCGCGCCATGCCCACGCTCTGCGCCGCGATGCCGATGCGCCCGCCCTCCAGGCCCGACAGCGCGATCCGCAGGCCCTGGCCCTCGTCGCCCAGCCGGTTGGCGGCCGGCACGCGGCAGCCGTCGAACACGATCTGCGCCGTGTCGCTGCTGTGCTGGCCCATCTTGTCCTCGACGCGCGCGACGACGTAGCCGGGCGTGCGGGTCGGCACCAGGAAGGCGCTGATGCCCTTCTTGCCGGCGGCCTTGTCCGTCACGGCCATGACGATGGCCACGTCGCCGTGCTTGCCGCTGGTGATGAACTGCTTGACGCCGTCGAGCACGTAGGCGTCGCCGTCGCGCACCGCCGTCGTGCGCAGGCCGCCGGCCTCGGAGCCGACGTGCGGCTCGGTCAGGCAGAACGCGCCCAGCATGTCGCCGCGCGCCAGCGGCTTCAGGAAGCGCTCCTTCTGGTCGTCGTTGCCGAAGGCCATCAGGATGGCGCAGACGGGGCAGTTGTTGACGCTGACCACCGTGCTGGTGCCGCCGTCGCCGGCCGCGATCTCTTCGAGGATGACGGCCAGGGCCAGGTAGTCCAGCCCGGCGCCGCCCCACTCGGCGGGCACGGCCACGCCGTAGCAGCCGAGCGCGGCCAGGCCCTTCAGCGGCCCGGCGGGAAAGTGGTGGGCCTTGTCCCACGCGGCGGCGTGGGGCGCGATCTCGGCCTGCACGAAGACGCGGATGGCGTCCTGCACGGCCAGGTGGTCTTCGGGCAGCAGCATGGCAGGCTCGACCTCGGGAATCGCGGGGCCGGCCGTCAGCCGCGCCCGGCCTTGACCAGCAGCGTGCCCCGCCCGACGACGCAGGGGTGGGCGCCGCGCACGGTGACGCGGCCGTCCACGTGGGCCAGCCAGCCGCCCAGCGTCGCGTTCCATTCCACGCTGGCCACGCGCCAGTGCAGCACCAGTTCCTGTTCGGCGAACACCGGCGCCTTGAACGCGAAGTTGAAGTTCAGGCACAGCAGCTCGCGCAGCAGGCCGTCGTCGCTGCGCGAGAAGTGGCTGGCCACCAGGCCGATCATCTGCGCCGTGGTCTGCTGGCCGCTGGCGATGATCTCGCCGTGGCGGGCGCGCTGGGCGGCCTGCACGTCGTGGTGCAGCGGGTTGCTGTCGCCGGTCAGCCGGGCGAAGGTGGCGATGTCGTCGCGCGTGAAGCGTACATGGCGCTCGCAGGTTTCACCCACGCGGATCAGCGCGGCGGGCTCGGGGGTCTGGGGGGCGGTGGGGGAGTTCATGGCGGGGGGCTGGGGATTTGCGGGGGGCAGGGGTTCGAAACAGGCGGCGGGCGCGTCACCACGCCAGCCGCCGCCCGTCGTGGCTGAAGAAGCTGCCGCTGTCCGCCGGCTGGACGGCGGCGAGCACCGTGCGCATGCCGGCGATGCTGGTGGCGGCGTCGAGGTCGGCGTCGGCGCCGCCCATGTCGGTGCGCACCCAGCCGGGGTGGAGGCTGACGACGATGGCCCGGCCGGCGAGCGCCAGCGAGGCGTCCTTCATCACCGAGTTCACCGCCGCCTTGGACGCGCGGTACAGCCAGCCGCTGCTGCTGGTGCGCGCGCCGATGGCGCCCATGGTCGACGAGACGATGGCCAGCCGCGCGCCCGGCGCCAGCGCGTCGGCCACCTGCGGCAGCACGCGCATCGGGCCGAGCACATTGGTGCGCATGACGGCATCGAAGTCGTCCTGGGTGGGCGCCTGCAGCGCGTCGGCGCGCGGGCCGAACACGCCGGCGTTCAGGACGACCACGTCGAAGCGCTCGCCGTCGATCTGCCAGGCCAGGCCCGACACGCTGGCGGCGTCGGCCACGTCCAGCTGCAGCGGCCTGGCGCCGAGCCCGCCCAGCGCGGCCAGGCCCGGCTCGCTGCGCGCCGTCGCGGTGACGCGGGCCCCGGCGGCGCGGTACTGGCGGACGAATTCGAGGCCCAGGCCGCGCGAGGCGCCGACGATGAGGACGTTCACGTCAGGCGCTCAGACGAGTTCCAGCGCCAGCGCCGTGGCCTCGCCGCCACCGATGCACAGCGCGGCGAGCCCCTTCTTCAGCCCGCGCTTCCTCAATGCGCCCAGCAGCGTGACGATGATGCGCGCGCCGCTGGCGCCGATCGGGTGGCCCAGCGCGACGGCGCCGCCGTGCACGTTGACGATGTCGTGCGGCAGCTTGAACTCGGCCATCGCGGCCAGCGTGACGGCGGCGAAGGCCTCGTTCACTTCCCACAGGTCCACGTCGCCGGCCTGCCAGCCGGCGCGGGCCAGCGCCTTCTGGATGGCGCCGACCGGCGCGGTGGTGAACCACTCGGGCGCCTGCGCATGCACCGCATGGCTGACGATGCGGGCCACCGGCGCGAGGCCGCGCGCCCGGGCCGTGCTCTCGCGCATCAGCAGCAGCGCGGCGGCGCCGTCGGAGATGCTGGACGAGGTGGCGGCGGTGATCGCGCCGTCCTTCTTGAACGCGGGCTTGAGCGCGGGGATCTTGTCGAGCTTGGCCTTGAAGGGCTGCTCGTCGCACTTGACGACGGTGTCGCCCTTGGGCGAACTGAGCGTGACGGGCGCCATCTCCCAGTCGAAGCTGCCGTCCTCGTTGGCGGCCTTGGCGCGCTGCGTGGAGGCGATCGCGTACTGGTCCATCGCCTCGCGGCTGAAGCCGTACTTGGCCACGCAGCCCTCGGCGAACACGCCCATGGCCTTGCCGCGCTCGTAGGCGTCCTCCAGGCCGTCCAGCGCCATGTGGTCGTAGACGGCGCTGGCGCCGTACTTGATGCCCTTGCGCGCGAACATCAGGTGCGGCGCGTTGGTCATGCTCTCCATGCCGCCGGCCACCAGCACGTCGGCGCTGCCGGCGGCCAGCATGTCGTGGGCGAACATCACGGTGCGCATGCCGGAGCCGCACATCTTGCTCAGCGTGACGGCGCCGGCCGAGTCCGGCAGGCCGGCGCGGCGCACGGCCTGGCGCGCGGGCGCCTGGCCCTGGCCGGCCATCAGGCAGCAGCCCATCAGCACCTCGTCGACGGCGTCGCCCGGCACGCCCGCGCGCTCGACGGCGGCGCGGATCGCGACGGCGCCCAGCTCCCAGCCGGACAGGCCGGAGAAATCACCCAGCAGGCCGCCGATGGGCGTGCGGGCGGCCGAGACGATGACGATGGGGTCGGACATGGCGGTTCTCCGTGCGTGGCTGAAGGGGGATGGGAGGGAAGGCGCCATTGTGGCGCGGGCCCTGCGCGGCCTTCAGCGGTAGAAGGCCTCGACCTGGCCCTTGAGCTTGATCGTCAGCGGCCGGCCCTTGCGGTCCAGCGTCTTGCCGGCGGGCACCTTGATCCAGCCCTCGCTGACGCAGTATTCCTCCACGTCGAAGCGCTCCTTGCCGTTGAAGCGGATGCCGATGTCGTGCTCGAACACGGCGGCGGCGTGGTGGGGGCTGCGCGGGTCGACGCTGAGGTGGTCGGGCAGTGCGGGGCGGGTGTCGGGCATGGCGCGGGCAAAGGGTTTGCGGCCCGCGATTGTCGCCGCCAGGCCGGGTTTTCCCGGCGTGCCCTGCGGCACCCCCGCCCCGGGCGCGCGACACTGCAGGCCGTTCCCGCACAGGAGACCCCATGTTGAACACCACCCGCCGCGCGGCGCTGGGCGCCCTCGGTGCCGCCGCATTCGCGCTCGCCGCCGGCCCCGCCGGGGCCGCCCCCGCGCAGCAGCCCGACCACTGGCAGATCCCCGTCCACACGAAGACGCTGGCCAACGGCCTGACCGTCGTCATCTCGCCCGACGCCAGCAGCCCCACCGTGGGCGTCAGCGTGGTCTACAAGGTCGGCATGCGGCTGGAGCCGAAGAACCGCACCGGCTTCGCCCACCTGTTCGAGCACCTGATGTTCCAGGGCACGCCCACCGCGCCCAAGGGTGTGTTCGACCAGGTCATCACCTCCGGCGGCGGCAACAACAACGGCTCGACCCGGCCCGACTTCACGAACTACATCGAGACGGCGCCGTCCTCCGCGCTGGCGTCCATGCTGTGGCTGGAGGCCGACCGCATGAAGACGCTGGACTTCAACCCGACGACGCTGAAGAACCAGCAGGACGTGGTGAAGGAGGAGATCCGCGTCAACGTGCAGAACCAGCCCTATGGCGGCTTCATGTGGCTGGACATCTCGGGCCTGGCCTTCGACAAGTGGGAGAACGCCCACGACGGCTACGGCAGCTTCGTCGACCTGGAGAACGCCAACCTGGACGACGTGCGCGCCTTCCACCGCGACTTCTACGGCCCCAACAACGCGGTGCTGGCGATTGCCGGCGACGTGACGCCGGCCCAGGGCTTCGCGCTGGCCGAGAAGTACTTCGGCAAGATCGCCGCGCGCCCCACGCCCAAGCCCAGCGACTTCCGCGAGGGCCTGAACACCAAGGAGCGCCGCCTGACCCAGCCCGACAAGCTGGCCCAGGTGCCCGCCATCGCCGCCGCCTGGAAGCTGCCCGAGCGCGGCAGCCGCGACCAGGCGCCGTTCGCCGTGCTGGGCCAGTTGCTGGCCGGCGGCGACGCCTCGCGGCTGTACCAGGGCCTGGTCAAGGGCCGCGAGCTGGCGCTGAACGTCAGCTCGCTGTACGGCCTGACCGGCCTGTGGGAATACGACGGCCCCAGCCTGTTCACCGTGTTCGCGCTCTACAAGCCCGACACCACCGCCGACGCGCTGCTGGCCGGCATGGACGAGGAGATCGCCCGCATCGTCAAGGACGGCGTGGACGACGCCACGCTGCGCCACCTGAAGACCGCGCTGCTGGCCGAGTGGTACGACGACGCGGAGATGTTCCTGCGCCGCGCCGACCGCCTGGCCAAGCTGCAGGCGCTGTGGGGCGACGCCGGCGTCATCAACCAGGTGCCGGGCTGGATCGAGGCCGTCACCGCCGCCGACGTGCAGCGCGTGGCCGCCACCTACCTGGCCGCCGCCAACCGCTCCGTCATCGACCGCAAGCCCGCCGCCCTGCTGGCCGCGCCCGCCGCCAAGCCGGCCTCGCAACCCTGACGCCGGAGCCGACGCCATGAAAAACACCGCCGCCATCCCGTCCTTCCGTCTCGGCGCCCTCGCCGCCGCGCTGGCCCTGGCCGGCGCCGCGCAGGCCGCCACCGTCGCCCTGCCCGCCGAGCTGCCGCCGTTCGGCCAGGACAAGCCGCTGGCCGTGCCCAAGATCACCCAGCAGACGCTGCCCAACGGCCTGCAGGTCTGGGTGGTGCCGCGCCAGGGCATCCCGCGCGTGGACTTCGTGCTCGCCGTGCGCGGCGCCGGCTACGGCGCCGACGCGCCGGACGCCCCCGGCCGCGCCAAGCTGCTGGCCGGCCTGCTGACCGAGGGCACCGCCACGCGCAGTTCCCGGCAGATCGCCGAGGCCGCGCAGGCCATGGGCGGCGCGCTGGGCGCGGCGGCCGGCAACGACGGCATCAGCCTGTTCGGCAACGCGCTGGCCTCGCACGCCGCCGGCATGGCCGCGCTGCTGGCCGACGTGGCCCGCCACCCGGCCTTCCCCGGCGGCGAGGTGCAGCTCGCCCGCACCAACGCGCTGCAAGGCCTGAAGGCCGCCGGCACGCAGCCGGGCTTCCGCGCCGCCCGCGCGCTGGACGGCGCCATCTACGGCGGCCACGCCTACGGCCGCACGCAGGAGACCGAGGCCGCCATCCAGGCCGTCACCGCGCCGGGCCTGCGCGCCGAGCACGCACGCCGCTTCCGCCCCGACCGCGCGCTGCTCGTCATCACCGGCCGCATCGGCGCCGAGCAGGCGCTGAAGCTGGCCCGCAGCGCCTTCGGCGACTGGCGGGCCGGCGGCGACCCGCTGCCCGACCTGCCCGCCCCGGCCGCCGCCAGGCCCGTGCAGCGCCTGCTGCTGGAGCGCCCCGGCAGCGTGCAGGCCACGCTGCGCCTGGGCAGCCCCGGCATGGCCGCCAGCGACGGCGAGCAGGTCGCGCTGCGCCTGGCCAGCACCGTCATCGGCCAGGGCTTCTCCAGCCGCCTGAACCAGAACCTGCGCGAGGACAAGGGCTACACCTACGGCGCCCGCGCCGGCGGCCAGTCCTGGCGCGTCGGCGGCGCCATCACCGGCGGCGCCGACGTGCGCAACGAGGTGGCCGGCGCGGCGATGGCGGAATACGTCAAGGAATACCGCCGCCTGGGCGCCGAGCCCGTGCCCGAGGCCGAGCTGGCGATGAGCAAGCGCTACATGGCCGGCAGCTACCTCGTCAGCACCCAGCTGCAGGGCTCGCTGGCGCGCCAGTTGGCCGGCAACTGGCTGGTGGGCCTGCCGGCCGACTTCCTCGGCAAGTTCGTGCCGGCGCTGCAGCGGGTCAGCGCCGCCGAGGTGCAGGCCGTGGGCAGGAAGTACTTCAACCCCGACGAGCAAAGCTGGGTGGTCGTGGGCGACCCGGCCCAGATCGCCGGGCAGCTGAAGGCCTTCGGCGAGTTCACGACGGTCAAGCCCTGAGCGCCAAGCGGCGGCGGGTTGCCGCGGCCGCCGCTCAGCGCGTGCGCTGCGGCGCGCTCCGGCCGCGCAGCTGTGCGCCGGCCCGGGCGCTGCCGCGCGTCGCCGGCTTGTCGGCGGCCGGCCTGGCGGGCCGGACCAGGCCGGTCGCCCGCGATACCGCCAGGCTCTCGAACTCGTCCGCGTAGTGCTTGCGCATGCGCACGATCTCGCGCTGGTACCTGCGCCCCAGCTGCTGCTTCTTCGCATCCGACAGCAGCCGGCCCGCGACCTGGAAGAACTTCGATTCCTCTTCCTTCAGGTGGTGGCGCACCTTGAAGCTGAGCGTCTTCGCGGTGGCGATCCAGCCGTCCTGCTGCTTGTTGCGCACCGACAGCTCGTCCAGCAGCTCGTCCACCTCGTGGTGCTCGTGCAGCGCATGCCGCGAGGCGTCCAGCCCGCCGTCCTCCATCAGCAGCGGCACGTACAGGTGGCGCTCCTCGGCCGCGGCGTGGGCCATCAGCTCGACCTTCAGCTGCAGGAACAGCAGCTGGCGGGCGGCCATGTCGCCTCGGGAGGCGGTGAGCTTGCGGCAGAGGTCGCGCTGCAAGTCGTGGCTTTCACGGATGGCATCGAAGATCATGGTCGTCTCCTGACGGCGGGCCGGTGGCGGGCATTCTGCGAAGCCGGCGGCGCCCGGGTCTGTCGGACAAGGCCGCGTCGGCGCCCGCCGCCGCTCAGGACTCGTGCAGCCGCGCCTTCAGCGCCCGCACCCGCTCGGCGCAGGTCTGCATGCCGGCCGGCGGCGCGAAGCCGAAGGCCACCAGCGCGGCCGCCGGGGCCGGCGCCGGCACGCGGCAGGAGGCGTGGACCTCGCGCACGCCGGTCGCGCGCAGCAGCTCCCGCACGTTGTCGGCGTGGATGCCGCTGCCGGCCAGCACGACGATCCGGCCCCGGCTCTGCGCGACCAGCGCGGCCAGCCGGGCGCTGCCGGCGCCGGCTGCCGGCGCGCCGCCGGAGGTGAGGATGCGGTGGAAGCCCAGCGCGACCGCCGCCTCCAGCGCGGCCGCCGGGTCGCGCACCAGGTCGAAGGCGCGGTGCAGCGTCAGCTGCAGCCCGTCGGCGCGCCGCGCCAGGCGGCCCAGCATCGCCAGGTCGAGATCGCCGTCGGGCGTCAGCGCGCCGAGGGCCACACCCGCCAGCCCGGCATCGGCGGCGCGCTCGATGTCGCCCAGCATGACCCGCTCCTCGCCGGCCGAGTACACGAAGCCGCCGCCGCGCGGGCGGATCAGCGCGATGGCCGGCAGCGGCCGCCGCGCGGCCTCGGCCATCAGGCCGGCGGACGGCGTGAGGCCGCCCAGCCCCAGGCTGCTGCACAGCTCGATGCGGTCCGCGCCGCCAGCCTGCGCCGCGTCCAGGCCCGCCACGTCGTCGACGCAGACCTCCAGCAGCCTCATGCCGGGCCCGCCGCGAAAGCATGGGCGGCGCCCACCAGGCCGGCCTGCTCGCCCAGCAGGCCCGGCACGACCAGCGGGCCGTCGCTGGCGCGCAGGATCTGCCGGCGCACCGCCGCGTCCAGCGCCGCGACGAGCTCGGGGCAACGTCCCAGGCCGCCGCAGACGGGCACGGCGCTGGCGCCGGTCAGGTTGACGACCAGCGCCAGCGGGCCGGACACCAGCGCCAGGTAGGCGCGCACCGTGGCGCCGGCGCGCGGCTCGCCCGCGCGCCAGGCGTCCAGGATGGCGCGGCTGGCCGGCGCGGCCGGCAGCGCCGGATGCAGAAAAGCGTGCAGCCGCTCCAGCCCGCGCGCGCCGCCCACCGTGTCCAGGCAGCCGGCCTGGCCGCAGCCGCACGGGAAGCGGGGCAGCCGGACGGGCGGGCCGTCGCCGGTGTCGAGCAGCGCCTCGTTGACGATGGGCCCATGCCCCCATTCGCCCGCGAGGCCGCCCGCGCCACGCACCAGCCGGCCGTCGACGACCAGCCCGCCGCCGACGCCGGTGCCGAGCACCGCGCAGAACACCACGCCGTGGCCGGCGCCCGCGCCGGCATGGGCCTCGGCCAGCGCCGCGCAGTGGGCATCGTTGGTCACGGCGACCGGCATCGCCAGCCGCTCGGCCAGCGTCCGGGCCAGCGGCCGCGACGCCAGGCACGGCAGGTTGGCGGCGGCGACGTGTCCGGTCTGCGGCGACACGACGCCCGCGATGGCGATGGACAGCGCCGCCGCCCCGGGGCCGGCCCGGCGCACGGCGCCCTCCAGCGCGGCGCAGAACGCCGCCCAGTCGCCGGCCGGCGTCGGCAGGCTGGCGAGCAGCTCGCAGCCCTGTCCGGCGCGCCAGCGCGCCAGGCGGATGTAGGAGCCGCCGATGTCGGCCACCAGCAGCTCGCCGGGCGGCTGTTGCGGGAGCGGGGAGCGCTCGGGAGTCGTCATGCCGGGTCTTCCTGTGGCGGCGGCGGCGCCGCGCGAAGCGCGCAGTCTGCGGCGGCCCGCATGCCCGGCGCAAGCGCGGCATGGCGCCCGCAGGCAGCGTTTACTAAAGCAACACTAAACAGCATCACAACGATCAAAGTTTGTTGGAGCGGCGCCCGTTCATTTGTATAAATTTTCCTGGGTGAGATGCGAATCTCATCACCGGCGGATGACGTATTTCCTTGTTTAGTAATCCAAGGGTTACCCCCAGGTTACAAGGCCAACGACGACGCCGGATCGAGGTCGCCGCCCGCACTGGGTCCGCGCATGGAGCATCGATCAAACAAGCCCACCGATAGGGCAGCCTAGGAGACAACACATGACAGCCGCCGTCAGCCACCGTCCCGTTTCCCGCCTCCGTCCCCGCTTCCGGGCCACCCCCATCGCCTCGGCCGTCGGGCTGGGCCTGCTGGCGCTGGCCGGCGGCGCCCAGGCGCAGGCCCAGGCCGAGCAGCAGGCCAACCCGGCCCAGCTCGACGCGGTCGTCGTGACCGGCTACCGCTCGTCCATCGAGAAAAGCCTGTCGCAGAAGCGCAATGCCGACGCCATCGTCGACGTGATCACCGCCGAGGACGTCGGCAAGTTCCCCGACAAGAACGTGGCCGACGCGCTGCAGCGCGTGCCCGGCGTCATCATCGACCGCAGCGGCGGCGAGGGGAAGAACGTCAGCGTGCGCGGCCTCGCGGCGGAGCTGACGCTGACGCAGCTGAACGGCAACTACGTGGCCACCGCCGAGTCCAACGGCGACCCGACGCGCTCGTTCAACTACATGCTGATGCCGTCGAACATGCTGTCCAGCGCGGAGCTGTTCAAGACGCCCGAGGCGCGCCTCGACGAGGGCGGCGTCGGCGGCACCGTGATCCTGCGCACGCGCCGGCCGCTGGACGTGAAGTCCGGCACCGGCTTCGTCTCCGTCGAGGGCACCTCGGCCGACACGACCGGCAAGACCGACGGCCAGTTCTCGGGCCAGTACGCCTGGCACGACGAAAGCAAGCGCCTGGGCGTGCTGGTCGGCTACACGCAGCAGAAGCGCACGACGCGCACCATGGGCGCCAGCACCGAGAACTGGCAGTGGTACGCCGACGACTACGCGACGCACCCGGCGGTCGACGTGAACGGCCGGCCCTCGGGCCTGACCTCGCGCTGGTGGGGCCAGTCCGGCTTCAACGACCAGAACGGCAAGTACTACACCAACTTCATGATGCCGACCTCGGTCAACCTCGAGGTCAAGAACGAGGCCCGCGAGCGCAAGGGCGGCCAGCTGACCGTGCAGTTCAAGCCGGTGGACCAGCTGACGCTGACCGGCAACTACTTCCGCTTCGACCTGTCGCAGAACTCGCAGACCAACATGCTGAAGGTGCCGGAGTGGGGCATCGCCCGCTACAAGCCCGACGGCAATTGGGCTAGCGGCCGCATGCTCGACGGCCTGAGCTTCGACCCGAGCGGCACCATCGTCACCGGCGCGAACTACAGCATCCACCCGGGCAAGACCTACTACTGCAGCGAGGCCCAGGCCGCGGCGGCCGGCCTCCAGCCCGGCGGCTGGGGCCCGGACGACTGCACGATTCCCACGCCGCAGATCACCGGCAGCTACAACCGCGAGCGGTCGCGGTCGCAGACGGCCGACTTCGAGGCCGACTGGCGCGGCGAGACGCTGGACGTCAGCGTCAAGGCCGGGCGCACCTGGGCCAAGGGCGGCCCGGAGCTGCAGTTCACGATGCCGATCAAGCCGCGCATGCAGAACACGGACGGCAGCTGGGCGCTGGGCAACACCGCCAGTTCCTGGAGCACCGCCGGCACGCCGACGATGACCTTCTCGCCAGAGCTGATGGCCAACCTGGCCAAAGGCATCGGCGAGATCGACCTGGGCTCCACGTCGTCGTCCTGGACCAAGAACGGCACGCACCAGAACTACGCCCAGGCCGACTTCACCTGGCACGTGGACGGCAGCTGGCTGGACTCGGTGCTGTTCGGCGTGAAGCTGCGCGACGGCGGCACGAGCCGCAGCACCGGCAACAACTACTGGGTGTGCCAGGGCGCCGACCCGTCCGACTACAGCAAGCGCTACCAGGCCGAGTGCAACGATGCCAACCGCGGCAAGCTGCAGACGGGCTTCCTGTACGGCAATTCGCTGGACCACCTGGCCGGCGGCTTCAACGCCAGCGCCTTCCCGGCCATCGACTACCCGGCCTACATCGCCTACCTGAACCAGACCTACGGCGCGATGCAGACCCGCAACGAGGACAACTTCGTCTATCACGTGGACGAGAAGATCCGCGCGGCCTATGTGCAGGCCAACATCCGCACCGACCGGCTGCGCGGCAACGTGGGCCTGCGCTTCGTGCGCACCAAGCAGCACGCCGATTCGACGGACCAGATCACGACCTACAACGACTACTACTACAACGCCCCCGGCGCCGCCCCCCAGCCCTGCCTGAAGAATGACCCGGTGCCCGCGGGCGCGCCGACCGGCACCAACTGCGGCAGCGAGGGCTACTGGCGGCTTCCGGACCAGGTGGGGCGCCCCGAATCGTTCGCGGTCAGCGCGCTGGACCGCAGCTACACCGACGTGCTGCCGAGCATCAACCTCGCCTACGACCTGAGCAAGAACGTCGTGCTGCGCGCGGCGGCCTCCAAGGTGGTGGCGCGCCCGGGCTACAACGACATCGCCGCGCCCGGCGGCCTGCAGTACTACAGCCAGGAGTACGTCGAAGACCGGCGCCTGACCGGCGGCGGCGACCAGCAGGGCTGGTTCGGCAGCGGCAGCAACAAGAGCCTGCAGCCCTACAAGGCCACGCAGTACGACCTCGGCGTGGAGTGGTACTTCCACCGCGGCTCGGTGCTGGGCGTCAACCTCTTCCGCAAGAACGTCAGCAACTTCACGGTGCCGGTGCAACTGGATCTGCCCATGACGGTCGCCGGCAACCTGGTGACGGTGCAGAACTACAAGACCAGTGCCGGCGGCCGCAACGGCGTGTCGCAGGGCATCGAGCTGTCGGCGCAGCACACGCTGGATTTCGGCCTCGGCTTCCAGTTCAACTACACCTACAACAAGACCAACCAGGCGGCCATCACGCTGGAGGACGGCACGGCGCTGGGTACTTCGCCGCTGGTGGGCAGCGCGAAGAACCAGGCCAACCTCACGGTGTTCTACGAGACCGACCAGTACCTGCTGCGCGCGTCCTACAACCGCCGCGGCGTGGTGGTGAACGGCCTGGTCAACGGCGTGAACGCCTACCAGGAGCCCTACAGCCAGATCGACGTGAACGCGGCCTACAACTTCAGCAAGCAGCTGAGCGTGACCGCCTCGGTGCTGAACCTGACCAAGCAGGAATCACGCTCGCACCTGGGCAATGACACCAAGGACCGCTTCTATGCCAGCGGCTACGCCGGCCGCATCGCCTACATCGGGCTGAACTACAAGTTCTGACCCGGCACCGCCCCCGCCCCGGCCGCCGCGGCCGGGGCTTCTCCTTTTTTCCAGCGGCGCCAGGCTGCCCTCCGGCCGGCCACCGCTTTCTCGGGATGTCGCCATGAACACGCACGACCGGATCGGCAGCATCACGATCGTCGGCGGCGGCAGCGCGGGCTGGATGGCCGCGGCCGCGCTGGCCACCTACCTGGGCCGCGGCGCCACGGTGCGCCTGGTGGAGTCCGAGGAGATCGGCATCGTCGGCGTGGGCGAGGCCAGCGTGCCGCACATCCGCGCGTTCAACGGCCAGACGCTGGGCATCGACGAGGCCGAGTTCGTCCAGCGCACCCGGGCCACGGCCAAGCTGGGCATCCAGTTCAACGACTGGGGCCGCATCGGCGACAGCTACCTCCACGGTTTCGGCACCCTCGGCCGCTCGCTCGGGCCGCTGCCCTTCCACCAGCTGTGGCTGAAGCTGTTCCTGGCCGGCCGCGCGGCACCCATCGGCGCGTACTCGCCGCAGACGGTGATGGCGCCGCAGGGCCGGTTCGCGCCCGGCGACCCGCAGGCGCCGCCGCACTCGCCGCTGGCCGACATCGCCTACGCCTACCACTTCGACGCCGGCCTGTACGCGCGCTTCCTGCGCGAGCTGGGCGAGCGCCGCGGCGTGCAGCGCATCGAGGGCAAGGTGGTGCGCGTGAACCAGCGCGCGGACGACGGCTTCATCGAGTCGCTGCTGCTGGAGAGCGGCGAGACCGTCGGCGGCGAGCTGTTCATCGACTGCTCGGGCTTCCGCGGCCTGCTGATCGAGCAGACGCTGCGGACCGGCTACGTGGACTGGACGCACTGGCTGCCCTGCGACCGCGCGGTGGCCGTGCCGAGCGCGGGCGCCGGGCCGCTGACGCCCTACACGCGCGCCACCGCGCGCGCGGCGGGCTGGCAGTGGCGCATCCCGCTGCAGCACCGCGTCGGCAACGGCTATGTGTACGCCAGCCGGCACCTCGGCGACGACGAGGCCGCCGCCACGCTGCTGGCCCAGCTCGACGGCCCCGCGCTCGCCGAGCCGCGCCTGCTGCGCTTCACCACCGGCATGCGCCGCCGCTTCTGGCACAAGAACGTCGTCGCGCTGGGGCTGGCCAGCGGCTTCCTGGAGCCGCTGGAATCCACCAGCATCTACCTGGCGCAGTCCGGCATCACGCGGCTGCTGGACCTGTTCCCGCGGCGCGACTTCAACCCGCGGCTGGTGGAGCGCTTCAACCGCGAGTCCGCGTTCGAGTACGAGCGCGTGCGCGACTTCCTGATCCTGCACTACCACGCCACCGAGCGCGACGACACGCCGTTCTGGCGCGGCTGCCGCACGATGGACATCCCCGACAGCCTGCAGGAGGCGCTCGACCTGTTCCGCAGCGACGGCCGCTACTTCCGCCACGGCGAGGATTTCTTCGCGCTGCCGAGCTGGGTGCAGGTGATGCTGGGCCAGCGCATCCTGCCGCGCGGCTACCACCCGATGGTGGACGAGATGCCCGAGGCCCGGCTGGCCGAACACGTGGAAGGCGTGCGCACGACGCTGGCGCAGGCCGTCGCGACGATGCCGACGCACGGCGACTGGATAGACCGTCACTGGAAGGCCCCCGCACCATGAGCACGCAACCCTTTTTCCGGCGCCTGGCGGCCTGGCTGCCCGGCCTGCTGTTCGCCGCCGCGTCGTCGGCGCTGGCCGCGCCGGCGGACCGCCTGGTCATCGGCCAGGGCTGGAGCTTCCGGCTGGCGCCCGGCAGCACGCAGGCCGCCGCCCACCCCGAGGCGCTGCCCTGGCACGCCGCCACCGTGCCGGGCACGGTGCACACCGACCTGCTGGCGCAGCGCCTGATCCCCGACCCCTACGTCGGTGCGCCCGAGGCCGGCCTGCAGTGGATCGGCCTGGCGGACTGGGAGTACCGCACCCGCTTCGACGTGCCGCGCGCCGCGCTGGCCCGCGCGCGCAGCGAGCTGGTGTTCGAAGGCCTGGACACCTTCGCCGAGGTCTACCTGAACGGCGAGCGCGTCCTCGACGCGGACAACGCCTTCCGCACCTGGCGCGTGCCGGTGCACGGCCGGCTGCGCGCGGCGGGCAACGAGCTGCGCATCGTGCTGCGCTCGCCGATCGCCCGGCTGCTGCCGGCCGTGCAGGCCATGCCGCACCGCATCGCCGGCAACTACCCGTCGCCCTACGGCGACGAGCCGCGGGACGCGATGACCGGCAACTTCGTGCGCAAGCCCGGCTACCACTACGGCTGGGACTGGGGCCCGCGCTACGTGACCGCCGGCATCGGCCGGCCGGTGCTGCTGCAGAGCTGGGACACGCTGCGCATCGCCGACCTGCAGCTGCGCCAGGACCACGTGGACACGGCCCGCGCCGACGTGGTCGCGGTGGCGGCCATCGATGCGCTGCGCGACGGCGCCGTGCCGCTGCGCCTGTGGCAGACCGCGCCCGACGGCCGGCGCACGCTGGCCGCGCAGCGGCGCGTCGCGCTGCACGCGGGCGCCAACCGCGTCGAGCTGCCGCTGCGCATCGACGCGCCGCAGCGCTGGTTCCCGGCCGGCTACGGCGACCAGCCGCTGTACCGCTTCGAGCTGGAGGCCGGCGAGGCCCGGGCCAGCGCCCGCACCGGGCTGCGCCGCATCGAGCTGCGCCGCGACGCCGACGCCACCGGCCGCAGCTTCCACTTCGCCGTCAACGGCATCCCGGTGTTCGCCAAGGGCGCCAACACCATCCCGTTCGACATGTTCCAGCCGCGCGTGACGCGCGAGCAGCTGCGCCGCGTGCTGCAGTCCGCGCGCGACGCGAACATGAACTTCCTGCGCAGCTGGGGCGGCGGCTACTACGAGAGCGACGACTTCTTCGACCTGGCCGACGAACTCGGCCTGCTGGTCTGGCAGGACTTCATGTTCGGCGGCGGCATGCAGCCGGCCTGGGACGACGCCTTCCGCGCCAGCGTCGTCGCCGAGGCGCGCGACCAGGTGCGCCGGCTGCGCAACCACCCCAGCATCGCCCTCTGGGGCGGCAACAACGAGGAAGAGATCGCCTGGAAATACTGGGGCCACGGCAAGGCGCTGAAGGAGGCCGACCCCGCGTTCGCCGAGCGCGTCTGGCAGGGGTATGTGCAGCTGTTCGACCACGACCTGCGCCAGGTGGTCCGCGAGGAGGGCGGCGGCATCGCCTACTGGCCCAGTTCGCCCAGCGACGACATGGCCGAGGCCGCCAATATCGCCAGCAGCGGCGACATGCACTACTGGGAGGTCTGGGGCAACCCGGCGCACCCGCCCAGCCAATACCTGGAGGTCACGCCGCGCTTCATGTCCGAATACGGGCTGCAGGCCTGGCCGGTGCGGCGCAGCATCGACGCCTTCGCGCCGCGCGGCGAGCAGGCCGTGGACGCGCCGGTGATCCGCGCGCACCAGAAGTTCCTGGCCGGCGAGGGCAACGAGCGCCTGCTGCACTACATCCGCATGGAGTTCGGCGAACCGGCGGATTTCGACGACTTTGTCTACCTGAGCCAGGCGATGCAGGCCGAGGGCATCGGCCTGGCCGCGCGCCACCACCGCGCGAGCCGGCCGCACACCATGGGCTCGCTGTACTGGCAGCTCAACGACGTGTGGCCCGGCGCGTCCTGGTCCAGCATCGACTGGTTCGGCCGCTGGAAGGCGCTGCACTTCCACGCCCGGCGCTTCTTCGCGCCGGTGGCGCTGGCCGCGCTGCGCGGCGCCGACGGCCGCACCGCCGTCAGCCTGCTGAACGACCGCACCCGGCGCGTACGCGGCGAGCTGCGGCTGCGCCTGATGACACTGGACGGCCGGGTGCTGCGCGACGAGCGCCGGCCGGTCGAGGCCGCGCCGCTGTCCGCCGCCGCGCTGGCCAGCTACCGCGACGCCGAGCTGCTCGGCGGCGCCGACGCGCGGGCCACGGTCGCGGTGTTCGAGCTGCAGGCCGACGGCGAGCCGGCGTCCCGCGAGGTGGTGTACTTCGCCCCCGCCCGCGAGCTGGCCTGGCGCCCGGCCGGCCTGCGCGCCGAGCTGCGCCGGGACGGCAGCGGCCATGTGCTCGACCTGAGCGCCGCCACGCTGGCGCGCGCCGTGTGGATCGACTTCGGCGACCTGGACGCCGAACCCGCCGACAACGCGCTGACGCTGCTGCCCGGCGAACGCATCACGCTGCGCGTGTCGTCGTCCGCCGGCAGCGCCGCGCTGCGGGCCGCGCTGCGCGTCCGCGCGCTGGCCGACACGCCGCGCGCCCTGCCTTCCCCACCCTCTCCGACCCCGAACCCGTCCGCCCCGTGACGCCGATGCCGACGCCGATGCCCATGCCCTTCCGCCTCCCCACCCGGCCCCGGCGCGCGCTCGCTGCCGCCCTGCTGCTCGCCGGCACGGCCGCCGGCGCCGCCGCGCCGCACCCGCACTTCTTCTCGTCGTTCGAACCCGGCGAGCCGCTGCCGGCCACGCCCACGGCCGAAGGCCTGCGCGTGGCGCCGGGCGACGGCCCGCAGCACCCCTACGCCGCCAAGGCCCGGGCCGGCTACAGCGGCGCCCGCGCGCTGCACTACCAGGCCGACGGCGGCGGCGGCCGGCTGCGGCTGTTCCCGGTCGACCTCGTGATCGGCGACGACACGGCGCTGTCGTGGAAGGTGCTGCCGGAGATCGTCGACGGCGACGCGGCCGCGTCCACCGGCGTCTCGCTGGACCTGGTGCTGGACGGCGGGCAGCGCCTGTCCGACACCGCGCTGCGCGACCAGCACGGCGCGCAGCCGGGCGCGGCCGCGCAGGCGCGCTCGAACACGCTCTACCCGCAGCAGTGGGCGCACAAGCTGGTGCGGCTGGGCGCGCTGAAGGGGCGGCGCATCGTCGCCGTCGAGCTGGAGGTGCGGCCCGGCGCCGGCGGCCGCGCCAGCGGCTGGCTGGACGACGTGGCCATCGCCGAGCAGCCGGCCGGGCGCGCCGGGCGGCCGTCCGACCGCGTGCTGACGACGCGCGGCACGCAGTCCAGCGCCGCGTTCTCGCGCGGCAACAACATCCCCGCCACCGCGATGCCGCACGGCTTCAACTTCTGGACGCCGGTCACGAACGCGGGCACGCTGGGCTGGCTGTACAGCTGGAGCGAGCGCAACGGCGCGGACAACCGCCCGCGGCTGCAGGCGCTGTCGCTCAGCCACCAGGCCAGCCCGTGGATGGGCGACCGCCAGACCTTCCAGGTGATGCCCTCCGCCGCCGCCGGCCGCCCCGACGCGGACCGCGAGCGCCGCGCGCTGCCGTTCTCGCACGAGCACGAGCTGGCCCGGCCGCACACCTACCGCGTGGACTTCGACAACGGCATCCGCGCCGAGATCGCGCCCAGCGAGCGCGCGGCGCTGTTCCGCTTCCGCTTCCCGCGCGACGGCGACGCCAACCTGCTGTTCGACAACGTCGACGCCCGCGGCGGCCTGACGCTGGACGCCGCCACGCAGACGCTGCACGGCTACACCGACACGCGCAGCGGCCTGTCCAACGGCGCGACGCGCATGTTCGTGTTCGCGCGCTTCGACCAGCGCTGGATCGACGTCGGCCGCCTCGACACCGGCCGGCCCACCGGCTACGTCAAGTTCGCGCCCGGCGACGGCGGCGAGGTGCGCATGCGCATCGCCACCTCGCTGATCTCGGTCGAGCAGGCGCGCCGCAACCTCGAGCAGGAGATCGGCAACGACGGCTTCGACACCGTGCGCGAGCGCGCGCAGGCCGCGTGGGACGCGCTGCTGGGCCGCGTGCAGGTGCAGGGCGCCAGCGACGACCAGCTCGCCACCGTGTACGGCAACCTGTACCGGCTGTTCCTGTACCCCAACGTCGCGCACGAGAACGTCGGCAGCGCCGCGCGCCCCGACTGGCGGCACGCGGACCAGAGCAGCTGGTCCGACCGGCGCACCGGCGGCGACGCGCTGCACACGGCGGCGCCGGTGCTGCCCGGCAAGGTCTACGTCAACAACGGCTTCTGGGACACCTTCCGCACCACCTGGCCGGCCTACTCGCTGCTGGCGCCGCAGCGCGGCGGCGAGATGATCGACGGCTTCCTGCAGCAGTACCGCGACGGCGGCTGGGTGTCGCGCTGGTCGTCGCCGGGCTATGCGGACCTGATGGTCGGCACCAGCTCCGACGTGGCCTTCGCCGACGCCTGGCTGAAGGGCGTGCGCGGCTTCGACGCCCGCCTGGCCTACGAGGCCGCGCTGCGCAACGCCACGGCCGCCGCGCCGGTGCCCAACGTCGGCCGCAAGGGGCTGGCGCAGTCCCAGTACCGCGGCTACGTGGACCTCTCGGTCCACGAAGGCCTGTCCTGGACGCTGGAGGGCGCGCTGAACGACTTCGGCCTGGCGCAGTTCGCCACCGCGCTGGCCGGCGCCGAGCGCGACCCGGCGCGCGCACAACGCTACCGCGAGGAGGCCGGCTACTTCCGCGCCCGGGCGGCGGGCTACGCCCACCTGTTCGACCCCGCCACCGGCTTCTTCCGCGGCCGCGACGCCCAGGGCCAATGGCGGCAGCCGGCCGCCAGCTTCGAGCCGCGCGTCTGGGGCGGCGACTACACCGAGGCCAACGCGTGGAACTTCGCCTTCACCGTGCCGCACGACGCCGCCGGCCTGGCGACGCTGCTCGGCGGGCGCGAGGCGCTGGCGAAGCGGCTGGACGAGTTCTTCGCCACCGCCGAGACCGGCGAGGCCCGCTACGCCGGCAGCTACGGCAAGGTCATCCACGAAATGATCGAGGCGCGGGACGTGCGGCTCGGCATGTATGCGCACAGCAACCAGCCCGCGCACCACATCCCGTGGATGTACGTCGCCGCCGGCCAGCCGTGGAAGGCGCAGCGCATCACCCGCGAGGTGCTGCGGCGGCTCTACATCGGCAGCGAGATCGGCCAGGGCTACCCGGGCGACGAGGACAACGGCGAGATGTCCGCCTGGTATCTGTTCGGCATGCTGGGCCTGTACCCGCTGCGCATGGGCGCGGCGGAGTACGTGATCGGCTCGCCCGCCTTCGAGCGCGCCGACCTGCGCCTGGAGAACGGCCGCACGCTGAGCGTCATCGCCCACGGCAACGGCGACGCCAACGTCTACGTGCAGTCGCTCACGCTCAACGGCAAGCCCTGGCCGCGCGCGTGGCTGCGGCACGAGGACATCGCCGGCGGCGGCACGCTGGAGTTCGTCATGGGGCCCGAGCCGTCCGCCTGGGGCAGCGGCGCGGACGCGCTGCCCGGGTCGCTGACCGCGCCGGGCGCCTGGCCCGAGGGCCTGGACGACGCCACGCCGCGCGCGGCGGCGGTCACGCACGACGGCGGCCGCCCGGCGGGCGCGCTGGTGGACGACGACGCGACCACCACGCTGCCGCTGCGCGCGCGGGCCAGCGTCGAGCTCGCCTTCGCCGCGCCCACGGCGGCCAGCCACTACACCCTCACCGGCGGCGCCGTGCCGCCGCGCCCGCTGGGCTGGACGCTGGAAGCCCGCGACGGCCGCGGCCGCTGGACCGTGCTGGACCGGCGCCGCCACGAGCGCTTCGACTGGCCCGCGCAGCTGCGCCCCTTCCGCATCGCCAGCCCCGGCGCCTACCGCGAGTACCGGCTGCGCTTCGACGGCGGCGCGGCCTTCGAGCTGGCCGAGCTGGAGCTGCTGGCGCCCGGCCCCGCGGGCCAGGCGACCCGGCCCGCCGGCGAGCGGCCCCAGTTGTTTAGTAAATCCAGCTAAAGACCGCCCGCCCAGCCCATTCCGATTGACGCTGAAAAACCCGGAGGCTATAAAAATGCCCAGTAACCATCGGGTGGCGCTCGCACCGATCCCTGCCCGGACGCCTCGTCGATGCGTTTAATAAAACAGACAACGGAGACCCATCCTTGATGTCCTTGATGCCGTCGCGCGCATGCCGCGCCGGGCCCAGCGCCGGGGAGGATGGCCGTGGGCCAGGTCACCATCCGTGACATCGCCGACGCGACCGGCCTGTCGGTCGGCACCGTGTCGCGCGCGCTGAAGAACCAGGCGGGCATGACCGAGGCGACGCGCACCAAGGTGCGCGAGGCGGCGCTGCGCATGGGCTACGACTTCTCGCAGCTGAAGAAGGGCCGCATCCGGCGCATCGCCTTCCTGCTGCACAGCCAGCACAACACGCTGGCCTCCAGCCCCTTCTTCTCGCCGGTGCTGCACGGCGCGGAGGCGGCCTGCCGGCGCGAGGGCATCGCGCTGTCCTTCATCGTCGTGGGCCCCGCGGAGCCGGTGATGGAGCAGATCCGGCTGCACCAGCCCGACGCCATCCTGTGCGCCGGCTTCTTCGAGCCGGAAGTGCTGGCCGCGCTGAAGCAGACCGGCAAGCCCATGGTGCTGGTGGACATGCAGCGCCGCGGCTTCACCTCGGTCAACCCGGACAACGCGCTGGGCGGCTACCTCGCCACCCGGCACCTGCTGCGCAGCGGCCGGCGCCGCATCGCCATGCTGTCGGGCTCGCTCGCGCACTTCAGCATCCAGCAGCGCAACCGGGGCTTCCGCCGCGCGCTGTTCGAGGCCAAGGTGCATGCCGACCCGGAGCTGGAGGTCATCGTGCCGCAACTGGGCGATGGCGACGACGGCGTCGCCGAGGCCATGCGCAGCCTGCTGAGCCTGCCGCGGCGGCCGGACGCCGTGTTTTGCTACAACGACAGCACCGCGCTGGTGGCGATGAAGCACTGCCTCGGCGCCGGCCTGAAGATCCCCTTCGACATCGCCGTCGTCGGCTTCGACGACATCAGCGCCGCGGCCGCCGCGATCCCGCCGCTGAGCACGGTCCACGTCGACAAGGAGCAGCTCGGCGCCACCGGCGTGGACCTGCTGCTGCACCACAAGCCCGAAGAACCCGCCGCCGAGATGACGCTGCCGGTCGAAATGATCGTGCGCGAAAGCAGCTGCGACGAGTAGCGCCCCTCTCCCGCCCACCCCTGAACGCCCCGCCATGCCCCAGCTCCAGCCCCCCCTCCCCGACTTCCGCGCCCGGGCCGTGCTGCTCGACCACGCGCGGCACACCATGGGCTTCTACCACCCGCGCTGCATCGACCCCAGCGGCGGCATGTACCACTTCTTCAAGGACGACGGCAGCGTCTACGACCCGCGCCAGCGCCACCTGGTCAGCAGCACGCGCTTCGTGTTCACCTACGCGATGGCCTACCGCCACTTCGGCGACCCGGCCTACCTGGACGGCCTGCGCCACGCGCTGCGCTTCGTGCGCGACGCGCACCGCGACACGGCGCACGGCGGCTACCTCTGGCTGCTGGACTGGCACCCGGGCGAGCACGCCGTGCTGGACGGCACCAAGCACGCCTACGGCCACGCCTTCGTGCTGCTGGCCTGTGCGCATGCCGTGATGGCCGGCGCGGACGAGGCCCGCCCCTGGCTGGCCGAGGTCTACGACGAGCTGGAACACCGCTTCTGGGATGCGCAGGCCGGCCTGTACGCCGACGAGGCCAGCCGCGACTGGCAAACGCTGTCCGGCTACCGCGGCCAGAACGCCAACATGCACGCCTGCGAGGCGCTGCTGGCCGCCGCCCAGGCCACCGGCGAGGCGCGCTACCTGGAGCGCGCCTACACCGTGGCCTACAACATCACGCAGCGCCAGGCCCAGCGCTGCGGCGGCCTGATCTGGGAGCACTACGACGCGCAGTGGCAGCCCGACTGGCGCTTCAACATCGACGACCCGGCCAACCTGTTCCGCCCCTGGGGCTACCAGCCCGGCCACTTCACCGAATGGGCCAAGCTGCTGCTGCTGCTGGAGGCGCGCGGCGGCGCGCTCGGCAAGGACCTGGGCTGGGCGCTGCCCACCGCCGAGCGGCTGTTCCGGACCGCGATGGACAAGGGCTGGGACGCCGCGCACGGCGGCCTGGCCTACTCGCTCGCGCCGGACCTCAGCGTCTGCGACGCGGACAAATACTTCTGGGTGCAGGCCGAGAGCGCCGCCGCCGCCGCGCTGCTGGCCACGCGCACCGGCGACGCGGGCTACTGGGACGACTACCAGCGCCTGTGGGCCTACAGCTGGACGCACTTCGTCGACCACCAGCACGGCGCCTGGTACCGCATCCTCGACGGCCAGAACCGCAAGCTCAGCGACGAGAAGAGCCCCGCCGGCAAGGTGGACTACCACACCATGGGCGCCTGCTACGACATCGCGGCCGCGCTGAAGGACGGCGGCCATGCATGACGCGCCGCTGATGCTGTGCGCCGGCGAGGCGCTGACCGACCTGATCGACCAGGGCGACGAGCGCTGGGTCAGCCGCGTCGGCGGCTCGGTGTGGAACGTCGCGCGGGCGCTGGCCGCGCTGGGCGAGCCCACGGCCTTCGCCGGCGCCGTCAGCCGCGACCGCTTCGGCGACGCGCTGTGGGACGCCAGCGAGGCCGGCGGCCTGGACATGCGGCTGATGCAGCGCATGTACCGCTCGCCGCTGCTGGCGGTCGTCGAGCGCGGCGAGCCGCCGCGCTACTTCTTCATCGGCGACGACAGCGCCGACCTGCACTTCGACGTCGAGGCCCTGCCCGGCGGCTGGTCGCGCGCGCTGCGCTGGGCGCATTTCGGCGGCATCAGCCTGGCGCGCGAGCCGCTGGCCGGCCGGCTGGTGGCGCTGGCCGAGCAGCTGAAGGCGCAGGGCGTGGCCATCAGCTACGACCCGAACTACCGCAACCTGATGGACGAGCGCTACACGCCCACGCTGCAGCGCATGGCCGCGCTGGCCGACGTGATCAAGGTGTCCGACGACGACCTGCGCGGCCTGTTCCCGGGCCTGGCGGTCGACGAGGCGCTGCGCCGGCTGCGCGCGCTGAACCCGCAGGCGCTGTGCCTGCTGACGCGCGCGGAGGCGGGCGCCAGCCTGTTCTGCGGCGGCGAGCGCTGCGACGCGCGCGCGCCGCAGGTCGACGTGGTGGACACCGTGGGTGCCGGCGACGCCAGCGCCGCCGGCCTGCTGCACAGCCTGCACCGCCACCCCGGCCGCCCGCTGCAGGCCCACCTGCACGCGGCGCTGGCGGCCGGCTCGGCGGCCTGCACCCAGGCCGGCGCGACGCCGCCCGGCCCCGACATCACGAACCGCCTGTTCGACAGGCTGCAAGCCGGCCCGGCCGCGTGACCACGCACCCGCCGCCCCCTACCAGGAGACGCTCCCGATGCCCACCCTCACCTCCCGCGCCTGCCGGGCCGGCCTGCTGGCGCTGTGCCTGGCCGCCGCGCTGCCGCTGCGCGCGCAGCCGGCCGACCCGATGCCGGTCAACACCTTCATCGGCACCCAGGACGAAGGCAACACCTTTCCCGGCGCCTCGGCGCCGTTCGGCATGATCCAGGTCAGCCCCACCGGCGATCACTACACCGGCTGGCGCTACGGCGACCCGCGCATCCGCGGCTTCGGCCACTCCTACGTGTCGGGCGCCGGCTGCTGGGAGCAGGGCGGGCAGCTCCAGGTGCTGCCGGTCACCGGCCGCATCGGCCCCGGCGGCGACTTCGACACGGCCAAGGCCGAGAGCTTCGACTACAAGCGCTACGCCGCCGAGTACCGCCACGAGGGCGAGGTCGGCCAGGCCGGCTACTACAAGGTGCAGCTGACCAGCTACGGCGGCATCACCGCCGAGGCCACCGCGCTGACCCGCGCCGCCGCCGAGCGCTACACCTTCGCGGCCGGCACGCCGGCCGGCCACCTGCTGCTCAACCTCGGCCAGGCCAACCAGCGCCATTCGGTCGTCGGCAGCGAGGTGCGCGTGGTGGACGGGCGCAGCGTCGAGGGCAGGATCGTCACCAAGAGCTTCTGCGGCGGCGCGCAGTACACGACCTGGTTCCGCATGGTCTTCGACCGCGCCTTCACGGCCCACGGCATCTGGGACGAGCACGGCGGCAAGCCCGGCGCCAAGG
This sequence comes from Roseateles sp., assembly GCF_047654785.1. GTDB lineage: Bacteria > Pseudomonadota > Gammaproteobacteria > Burkholderiales > Burkholderiaceae_C > Pelomonas. Next base: position 903,158 of record NZ_JASGKQ010000002.1, on the reverse strand, counting down.
GCCCCAGCCAGCAGGGCGAGGCGCGGCCGCACGGCGTGTGGCTGACTTTCGACCTGAAGGACGGCCCGGCCGTGACGGCGGTCAGCGCGATCTCGCACGTGGACGCGCAGGGCGCGCGCAACAACCTGCAGGCCGAGGGCCTGGCCGGCGGCCGGCCGCTGGCCTTCGACGCGATGCGCGAGCAGGCCCAGGCCGCCTGGCGGCGCGAGCTGGGCAGCGTGCGCATCGAGGGCGGCAGCAGCGACGACCGCACGGTGTTCTACACCGCGCTCTACCACGCGCTGCTGCACCCGATGACCGGCAGCGATGCCGACGGCCGCTACCGCGGCTACGACGACGGGATCCACACCGCCAAGGGCTGGACCTACTACGAGTACTTCTCGCTGTGGGACACCTACCGCACGCAGAACCAGCTGCTGGCGCTGCTGCGCCCGGAGCGCTCGCGCGACATCGCGAACTCGGTGCTGAAGATCCGCGAGCACAGCGGCTGGCTGCCGCGCTGGGGCTACGCCAACTTCGAGACCAACATCATGACGGGCGACCCGGCGACGCCCTTCCTCGTCGACCTGTGGCGCTTCGGCGCGCTCAAGGGCCGCGAGCGCGAGGCCTACGCGGCGCTGCGCGACAACGCCTTCGGCGTGCCGCCACAGCGCATCCGCGCCCAGGGCCGCTCCGGCAACCCCAGCTACCTGGCCCAGGGCTTCGTGCAGTTCGACCGCGGCTTCGTCGCCAAGGGCATGGACACCGACCCACACCACGGCGCGTCCGCCACGCTGGAATACGCGCTGGCCGACAGCGCGCTGGCCGTGATGGCCCGGGCGCTCGGCCACGCGAAGGACGCGCAGCTGCTCGACCAGCGCGCGCTGAACTGGCGCAAGCTCTGGGACGCGAACGCCGTGGACGCCGGTACCGGCCTGCGCGGCTTCCCGCGCCCCCGGCTGCTGGACGGCAGCTGGTTCGCCGACCTGGACGGCCGCTACGACCCGCGCGCGGAACGCGGCTTCCACGAGGGCACGGCCTGGCAGTACCAGTGGATGCCCCGCCACGACATCCCCGGCCTGATCGCGGCCATGGGCGGGCCGGCCCAGGCCGCGCAGCGGCTGGACCACTTCTTCGACTACCCCGCGCTGCAGGCCGACCCGGCCGGCGCCGTGCGCAAGTCCTGGGTGGTGGGCCCGTACAGCTACTACAGCCAGTTCCGCTACAACCCCAACAACGAGCCCGACCTGCACGCGCCGTGGACCTACACGCTGATCGGCCAGCCCTGGAAGACCACCACCGTGCTGCGCGCGGCGGAAACGCTGTTCGGCAACGCGCCCAACGGCGTCACCGGCAACGACGACCTGGGCACCATGTCCGCCTGGTATTTGTTCAGCGCGCTGGGCCTGTACCCGGACACGCCGGGCAGCGGCCGCTTCCTGCTGCATGCGCCGCGCTTCGCGCGCGCCGAGATCGACCTGGGCACCGGCCGCACGCTGCGCATCGAGGCGCCCGGCGCCGCGCCCGGCGAGCGCCGCTTCGTGCAGTCGGTGACGCTCGCCGGCAAGCCGGTCGGCCAGGTCTGGCTGAGCTGGGAGCAGCTGCAGGCCGCCGGCACGCTGGGCTTCACGCTCGCGGCCCAGCCCGACACCCACGGCTGGGGCACGCACCCGCGCGACCTGCCGCAGCCCCCGGCCGGCCTCGTGCCGTAGCCTCCCGCCACGAGAAGCGCCCCTGCCGGGCGCAACAGACATTCAACAGGAGACGACATGGCCAACATGGCACACAACACGGCGGCGGCCGTGCCGCAGGACGGCGCCGGCGCGCAGGCGGGCGGCGGCGGCAACACCGGCCCGCTCGTCATCGTCACGCTGCTCTTCTTCATGTGGGGGCTGATCACGTCGCTGAACGACGTACTCATCCCGCACCTGAAGGCGATCTACACGCTGAGCTACGTGCAGGCCATGATGGTGCAGTTCTGCTTCTTCGGCGCTTACTTCGTCGTGTCGCTGCCGGCGGGCGCGCTGATCCGCCGCATCGGCTACCAGAAGGGCGCCGTGGCCGGCCTGCTGGTGGCGGCCGGCGGCTGCGCGCTGTTCTACCCGGCGGCCTCCTCCGGCTACGGGCTGTTCCTGTTCGCGTTCTTCGTGCTGGCCTCGGGCATCACCATCCTGCAGGTGGCGGCCAACCCCTACGTGACCGTGCTCGGCCCGGCCCGCACCGCCTCCAGCCGGCTGACGCTGACGCAGGCCTTCAACTCGCTGGGCACCACCATCGGCCCGGCGATCGGCGGCGTGCTGATCCTGTCGTCCGCCGGGGCGGCTGTGGCCGGCGCGGCGGCCGAGGCGGCCAGCGTGCGCGGCCCCTACCTGGCGCTGGCCGCCGCGCTGGCGGTGCTGGCCGTGCTGTTCCTGGCCGCCCGGCTGCCGCAGATCGCCGATGGCGACGACGTGCCGCTGCCCGGCGAGGCCCACGGCTCGGCCTGGGCGCACCGCCACCTGGTGCTGGGCGCCATCGGCATCTTCCTGTACGTGGGCGCCGAGGTCAGCATCGGCAGCTTCCTGATCAACTTCCTCGGCGAGCCGCGCATCGCCGGCCTGTCGCACGCCGACGCGGCGCACTACGTCAGCATCTACTGGGGCTGCGCGATGGTGGGCCGCTTCATCGGCTTCGCGGTGATGCGCGTCGTGAGCCCGGGCAAGGCGCTGGCCTTCAATGCGCTGGCCGCCATCGCGCTGGTGCTGGTGGCCGTGTTCGGCAGCGGCAGCGCGGCGGTGTGGGCCATCCTCGCGGTGGGCCTGTGCAACTCCATCATGTTCCCCACGATCTTCAGCATGGCGCTGCACGGCCTGGGCCGCTACACGGGCCAGGGCTCGGGCATCCTGTGCATGGCCATCGTCGGCGGCGCGATCGTGCCGTTCGCGCAGGGCGCGCTGGCGGACGGCTTCGGCGTGCAGGCGTCCTTCCTGCTGCCGGCCGCCTGCTATGCCTTCATCCTGTACTTCGGCGCCAAGTACGCCCGCATGTACGCGGCGCAGTAACGACCGCCGGCCGGCCCCGGCTCAGGCCGGGTGCCGGGCCTTCACCAGCGCCAGCGCGCGGCGGTAGGCCGGATCCACGTCGGCCGCGCAGGCCGCCGTCAGCGCCAGGTCCTCCAGCAGGCCGTTGTGCAGGCCGTAGACCCAGCCGTGCACCACCACGTCCTGGCCGCGCGCCCAGGCGTCCTGCACGACGGTGGTGTGGCAGGCGTTGCGCGCCTGCTCCAGCACGTTCAGCTCGCACAGCGCGTTGACGCGGTGCGGCTCGGGCAGGCTGTCCAGCCAGGCCTGGTGCATGTGGCGCACGTCCTGCACGTGGCGCAGCCAGTTGTCCACCAGGCCGACGCGCAAGTCCTTCAGCGCCGCGATGACGCCGCCGCAGTTGCTGTGGCCGACGACGATGACGTGGCGCACCTTCAGCTGGTCCACCGCGAACTGCATGACGGACAGGCAGTTCAGGTCCGAGTGGACGACCACGTTGGCCACGTTGCGGTGCACGAACAGCTCGCCCGGCAGCAAATCCACCAGCTCGTTGGCCGGCACGCGGCTGTCGGCGCAGCCGATCCACAGGTATTGCGGCGTCTGCTGCTTGAGCAGTCGCGAGAAGAAGCCGGGCTCCCGCGCCTCGGTGTCGGCGGCCCAGCGCTTGTTGTTGGCGAGCAGGTCCGGCAGGGTGTCGTGGGGAGGCGTCGTCATGCGGGCATTGTCGCGGGAGCGGCCCAGGAACGGAGCAGTTCCAGCGACACGCCCATGCCGCCGCAGACCTCGACGAGAACCCGGCTGAAACCGGCGGCGTGGCGGTCCACGGCCGCCAGCGCCGCGCCGCAGGCGGGCTCGACGAGCACGCGCTGCGCGTCCGCGAAGCGCAGGCAGGCGGCGGTGGCCTCGGCGTCGCCGACCTGCACGGCCAGCGTCGGGTGTGAGCCCGCGCGCTCGAAGGCCTCGGCCGCCACGCGGCGCGCGCCCAGCGAGGTGGCGATGGACGTGATGGCCGGCAGCGCGACCCATTCGCCCGCGCTCAGGCTGGCCTGCAGGCTGGCGGCGCCATGGGTTTCGACGGCGATGACGGGCACCTGGTGCAGGCCGTGGCGGCGCAGCCCTTCGACGATGCCGCAGAACAGCCCGCCGCCGCCCACCGCCGTGACGACGGCATCGAACGCGACGCCGGCCGCGACGACCTCGTCGATCAGCGTCGAGTGCCCGGCCCACAGCAGCGGGTGGTCGAACGGATGGACATAGGCGGCGCCGCGCCCGGCGGCGAGCGCCACGGCGAACCCGTGCGCCTCGTCCCACACCGCGCCGTGGCGCAGCACCTCGGCGCCGCGCGCGGCCAGCCGCTCGGCCACGGCCGCGCTGCTGCTCATCGGCAGCACGATGGTGGCGGGCAGGCCGAGCGCCGCCGCGGCATGCACGGCCGCGAAGCCCGCGTTGCCGCCGGACGCGCAGACGATGGCCCGCGCCCCGTCCGCCGCCGCCTGCTGCACCAGCCGCCCCACGCCGCGCAGCTTGAAGCTGCCACTGGGCTGCAGCGCGTCCATCTTCAGCCAGACCTCGGGGTGGCCGAACAGCCCCGGCGGCGCACGCAGCAGCGGCGTGTCGACGTGCAGCGGCCTCACATCGTCTCCGCGAACAGCTCCCGCCCGATCAGCATGCGGCGGATCTCGCTGGTGCCGGCGCCGATCTCGTAGAGCTTGGCGTCGCGCCACAGCCGGCCCAGCGGGTAGTCGTTGATGTAGCCGTTGCCGCCGAAGATCTGCACGCCCTCGCCGGCCATCCAGGTGGCCTTCTCGGCCGTCCACAGGATGACGCTGGCGCAGTCCTTGCGCACCTGGCGCACGTGCTCCGCACCCAGCAGGTCGAGGTTCTTGGCCACCGTGTAGGCGAAGCTGCGCGCGGCCTGCAGCACGGTGTACATGTCGGCCACCTTGCCCTGGATGAGCTGGAACTCGCCGATGCTCTGGCCGAACTGGCGGCGGTCGTGGATGTAGGGGACCACGTTGTCCATCACCGCCTGCATGATCCCCAGCGGCCCGCCGGTCAGCACCGCGCGCTCGTAGTCCAGCCCGCTCATCAGCACCTTGGCGCCGTTGTTGACGCCGCCCAGCACGTTCTCGGCCGGCACCTCGACGTCCTGGAACACCAGCTCGCCCGTGTGCGAGCCGCGCATGCCGAGCTTGTCGAGCTTCTGCGCGATGCTGAAGCCGGGCATCTCCTTCTCGATCAGGAAGGCCGTCACGCCGCGTGCGCCCAGCTCGGGCTCGGTCTTGGCGTAGACGACCAGCGTGTCGGCGTCGGGGCCGTTGGTGATCCACATCTTCGTGCCGTTGAGCACGTAGCAGCCGCCCTTCTCTTCGGCACGCAGCTTCATGCTGATGACGTCGGAGCCCGCGCCCGGCTCGCTCATCGCCAGCGCGCCGACGTGCTCGCCGCTGATGAGCTTGGGCAGGTACTTGGCGCGCTGCGCGTCGTTGCCGTTGCGCTTGATCTGGTTCACGCACAGGTTGCTGTGCGCACCGTAGCTGAGGCCGACCGAGGCGCTGGCGCGGCTGATCTCCTCCATGGCCACCATGTGCGCCAGATAGCCCATGTTGGCGCCGCCGTAGGCCTCCGGCACGGTGATGCCCAGCACGCCCAGCTCGCCCATCTTGCGCCACAGGTCCATCGGGAACTGGTCGCTGCGGTCGATCTCGGCGGCGCGCGGGGCGATCTCGGCATCGGCAAAGGCGCGCACCGCGTCGCGCAGCGCGTCGATGTCGTCGCCGAGCTGGAAGTTCAGGCCGGGCAGGTTCATGCGGAGTCTCCTGGGTGGGCCCGGCCGCGATCCGCTCGCGCGGGCCTGCAGGGCGGGTCGATTGACGTGAACGTCAACTGTAGCAACCTCCGGGCACCGATTGACGTTCACGTCAACCACGGCGCGTCACCCACTCGCGTCGGCGGGCTGCGGCAGCAGGCGGCGCACCAGCGGGTGGGCGATCTTCTTGTCGGTGCCCACGGCGTAGAAGGACTCCTCCACGCCGGTGCAATCGCCCACGTGCACGAGGCCGTCGCGCTGCATGAGCTTGTCGCCCATCAGCGCGGCCGCCGGGAACACGCCCATGCCCGCCGCGCCGAAGGTGGCCAGCAGCGCGCTGTCCTCGAACTCGCCGGCCACGCGGGCGCGCACGCCGTGGCGCTCCAGCCAGTGGTCCAGCCGCCCGCGCACGGCGGCGTGCGACGTGGGCAGCAGCAGCGGCACGCCGGCCAGCGAGGCGGGGAAGTCGCGCTGGGCCTCGGCGGCCCAGCGCGGCGCGGCGAACCAGGCCATGGGCGAGCTGCCCAGCGCATGGCTGTAGACGCGCAGGCTGGGGTTGGGCGGCGCCGGGCGGTCGGCCAGCACCACGTCCAGCCGGTGCAGCGCCAGGTCGCCGAGCAGGTCGTCGAACTCGTCCTCATGGCACAGCAGGCGCAGGTGCGGCGTGTCGATGATGGGCTGCAGCAGCCGCTGCACGACGAGCTTGGGCAGCCCGTCGGAAATGCCCACCGCCAGCCGCACTGCGGGCGCCGTGGCCGCGTCGCGCACCCGCCCGGGCAGCTCCTCGCCGAGCGTGAAGATCTGCTCCGCCATCTCCAGCGCGGCCTGGCCGGCCTCGGTCAGCGCCAGGCCCCGGCCGGCCGGCTTCAGCAGCGCCGCGCCCAGCGACTGCTCCAGCTCGCGCACCTGGGTGGAGACGGTCTGCACCGACAGCCCCAGCCGCTCGGCCGCGCGCGTGAGCCCGCCCTCCTTGGCCACCGCCCAGAAGTAGTACAGATGCCGGTAGCTGAAGCTCATACTCATGGTCAGGATGCAAGTTATGCGGAAGTATCTTTCCGTGATTCTCTGCTTTTTTATGCAGGGACACCCGCCTAGCCTGCCGGCCTTTCGATCCCCTTCAGGAGAAGCCGCCATGTCCAACGATCCCCGCACCCTGGCGATCGCCACCCCCTACGACGGCGCGGCGCGCGGCGCCGCGCACCGCGTGCTGCGCAACACCTACGCGCTGCTATCGCTGACGCTGCTGTTCAGCGCCGCCGTCGCGGCCGCGGCCGTCGCGTTCCAGCTGCCGGCGCCGGGCCTGGTGCTGACGCTGCTGGCCTACTTCGGCCTGCTGTTCGGCATCCACAAGCTGAAGAACCGAGGCGCCGCCGTCGGCCTGGTGTTCGCGCTGACCGGCTTCATGGGCTGGACGCTGGGCCCGCTGCTCACCCGCACGCTGTCGCTGCCGGCCGGCGGCCAGGCGGTGGCGCTGGCGCTGGGCGCCACCGGCGCCGTGTTCCTGGCGCTGTCGGCCTACGCCACCACCACCCGGCGCGACCTGTCGTGGCTGGGCGGCTTCCTGTTCGCGGGCATGGTGGTCGCGCTGCTGGCGGGGCTGGCCGCGATGTTCTTCCAGATCCCGGCGCTGGCGCTGACGGTCTCCGCCGTCGTCGCGCTGCTGTCGGCCGGCCTGATCCTGTACGAAACGCAGCAGATCGTGAACGGCGGCGAGACCAACTACGTGCTGGCCACGGTCAGCCTGTTCGTGTCCGTGTTCAACCTGTTCACCAGCCTGCTGCACCTGTTCGGCTACGGCGGGTCGGGCGACTGACGCCGGCGGCCGCTGCGCCGCCTGCAAGCTTTCATCATTGCAAATTGAGCCTCGAAAGCTCAAAATGCAACGATGATCATCCGCCACGCCCAGGCCCGCCTGGTCCAGCGCATGAGCCGCTCGCCGGCCGTGCTGCTGCTGGGGCCGCGCCAGGTGGGCAAGAGCACGCTGGCCCGGGCGGTGGCCGCCGGCCAGCCCGGCGCCGTGGTGCTGGATCTGGAGCGCGCCTCCGACCGCGCCCAGCTGGCCGAGCCCGAGCTGTTCTTCGCCCGCCACCGCGAACACCTGGTGGTGCTGGACGAGGTGCAGCTGATGCCCGGCCTGTTCAGCGCGCTGCGTCCCGAGATCGACGCGCAGCGCCGGCCCGGGCGCTTTCTGCTGCTGGGCTCCGCCTCCGGCGAGCTGCTGCGCCAGAAGAGCGAGAGCCTGGCCGGCCGCATCAGTTACCTGGAACTGCCGCCGGTGCTGGCGCTGGAGCAGCCCGACGACCTCGCCGCGCTGCAGCGGCTGTGGCTGCGCGGCGGCTTCCCGCTGAGCCTGCTGGCGCCCGACGAGGCGGCGTCGTTCGAGTGGCGGCGCGACTTCATCGAGAGCTTCCTGCTGCGCGACCTGGCGCAGATGGGCGTGCGCGTGGCCGCCGAGAGCCTGCACCGCTTCTGGCGCATGCAGGCGCATCTGCAGGGCCAGCGCTTCAACGCCTCGGCGCTGGGCATGTCGCTCGGCGGCCTGGCCCACACCACCGTGGCGCGCTACCTGGACACGCTGGTCGACGCGCTGATGCTGCGCCGGCTGGAGCCGGTGCTGCCCAAGCTCGGCAAGCGCCTGGTCAAGTCGCCCAAGGTCTATGTGCGCGACAGCGGGCTGGTGCATGCGCTGCTCGGCATCGCCGACCTGGACGCGCTGCAGGGCCACCCCATCGTCGGCGCGTCGTGGGAGGGCTTCGTCATCGAGCAGATTGCCGCCGCGCTCCCGCCCGGCGCGCAGATCGGCTACTACCGCACCGCCGCCGGCACCGAGATGGACGTGGTGGTCAGCCACGGCCAGCGCACGCTGGGCTTCGAGGTCAAGTTCTCCACCGCGCCCACCGTCACCAAGGGCTTCTGGACCGCCATCGACGACCTGAAGCTGGACGCCGCCTTCGTCGTCGCCCCCATCGCCCGGGCCTTCCCGCTCAGGGGCGGCGTGGAGGTGATCGGCGTGCACGGCCTGCCGGCGGCGCTGGGCCGGCCGTGAGCCGCGGCGCGGCGGCGGGTCAGCGCGCCAGCAGGATGCTCTGCATCCTCGCCTTCACGCGCTGCACCATGGGCGAAGCGGCGGTGACGCTGGCGTCGTAGGGGTGCAGCCGCTGGCCGCCCAGCGCGGCCATGATCTTGCGCACGTACTGCCGCGTCTCGGCATAGGGCGGCACGCCCAGGTAGCGGTCCACCGCGCCCTCGCCGGCGTTGTAGCCGGCCAGCGCCAGCATCACGTCGCCCTCGAAGTAGGCCAGCAGCCAGCGCAGGTAGGCCATGCCGGCGCGGATGTTCTGCGACGGGTCGCGCAGCCGCGTGACGCGGAAGCGCGCCGCCGTGTCGGGCATCAGCTGCATCAGGCCCTGCGCCTTCTTGGGCGACTCGGCCAGCGGGTCGAAGTTGGACTCCTGCGCCATCACGGCCAGCACCAGCGCGGGCGAGAGCTGGAACTCCGGCGCCACCAGCTTCACGTAGTTGGCGATGGCCGGCGGCGCCTGCGGCGGCAGCGGCAGCGTGGCCCACAGCGCGCCGGGCTTGCCGGCGCCGCGCTGCGGCACCGGCGGGGCGGCGGCCACCGGCGGGTCGGTGTCGGGCGGACGCAGGCAGGGCGGCGGGTCGCCCAGCGGCGTGCCGCCCAGGCGGGCCAGCATGTTCTGCGCCTGCGCCATGCCCTGCTCGGCGGCGGCGGCGAACAGGTGGGCGGCCTCGGCGTCGTTGCGCTGGATGCCGCGCGCGTTGGTCAGCATCCAGCCCAGGCTGTACTGGGCCTCGGCGTCGCCGTAGCGGGCGGCGCGGCAGTACAGCTTCGCGGCGGCCACCTCGTCGCGCGCGATGCCGTCGCCGTACTCCAGCGCCTTGGCCTCCTGCCGCCAGCGCTCCACCTGGGCCGGCACCACCGGGCCGCGCTCGCCGGGCGGCATCGCCGGGCGGGGCAGCTGCTCCAGCGTCAGCACCGGCGCGGACGCGGGCAATTGCGCCAGCGCCGCCAGCGGCATGAACAACAGCGGAAGAAACCAGGCTTTCACGGCCCGGGAGTCTAGAGCCGCTCGCCGGTCGCCTCGTCGAACACCAGCAGGTCGGCCGCCGGCAGCTGCAGGTCGAGCACCTGGCCGGGCCGCAGGTCGGGCCAGCCCGCGCAGCGCCAGTGCAGCCGGTGCTCGCCCAGCTGCAGCTGCACCAGGCTGTCCACGCCGGTGGGCTCCACCAGCAGCACCGGCGCGCGCAGCGTCAGCGCCGGGCCGCCGGCCTCGGTGCGCAGCGACTCGGCCCGCCAGCCCAGCAGCAGCGGCCGGCCCAGCAGGCGCGCGGGGTCGGGCAGCACCGCGCGCCAGCGCACCGGCCCGGCGCCGCGCAGCAGCAGCGTGAACTCGCCCTCGGGCTCCAGCCGCGCGGGCAGCAGGTTCATCGCCGGGCTGGACAGGAACTGCGCGACGAACAGGTTGGCCGGCCGCTGGTAGACCTGCTGCGGCGTGCCCAGCTGCTGCAGCCGGCCCGCCTTCAGCACGGCGATGCGCTGGCCCAGCGTCATCGCCTCGGTCTGGTCGTGCGTCACGTAGACGGCGCTGCGGCCCACGCGCTGGTGCAGCAGCTTGATCTCGCTGCGCATCTCGGCGCGCAGCTGCGCGTCGAGGTTGGACAGCGGCTCGTCGAACAGGAACAGCCGCGGCTGGCGCGCCAGCGCCCGGCCCATGGCCACGCGCTGGCGCTGGCCGCCGGACAGCTGCGCCGGTCGCCGGTCCAGCAGGCCCTGCAGCTGCAGCAACCGCGCCACCTCCAGCACGCGCGCGTCGCGCCTCGCGCGCGGCCAGCCCTGCATCTCCAGGCCGAAGCCGATGTTCTCGGCCACGCTCATGTGCGGGTACAGCGCGTAGTTCTGGAACACCATGGCGATGTCGCGCTCGCGCGGGCTCAGGCGCTCGATGCGGCGGCCGTCCAGGTGGATCTCGCCCGCCTCGTGCGGCTGCAGCCCGGCGATGACGCCCAGCAGCGACGACTTGCCGCAGCCCGACGGGCCCACCAGGATCAGCATCTCGCCCGGGTCCAACGCAACGCTCACGTCGTCCAGGATGGTGAGCGCGCCCACGCGCCGCGTCAGCCCGCGCACCTGCAGGCCGGTGGCTTCATCAGTCATCGTCATCCTTTCACCGCGCCGGCCACCAGCCCGCGCGTGAAGTGCCGCCCGGCCAGCAGGTACACCGCCAGCGTGGGCGCGGCCGCCAGCAGCGCCGCCGCCATCTCCAGCGGGTAGGCGCGGGCGCCGGTCTCGGTCTGCGCGCTCAGCTGCGCCAGCGCGGCGGTGATGGGCCGCGCGCCCTCCGGCCCGAACACCAGGCCGAACAGGTACTCGTTCCAGATCGTCGTGAACTGCAGGATCAGCACGACCACGAAGATCGGCCGCGACAGCGGCAGCACCACCCGCCACAGCAGCCGCCAGAAGCCCGCGCCGTCCAGCCGCGCGGCCTGCAGCAGCTCGTCCGGGAAGGCCAGGAAATGGTTGCGGAAGAACAGCGCCAGCGGCACGCTGTAGATCACGTGGATGGCGATCAGCAGGCCCAGCGAGCGCTCCAGCCCGAGCTTGGCCATCGTGATCGCCAGCGGCAGCAGGTAGACCTTGATCGGCAGGAAGAACGCCAGCACCAGCAGCAGCCCCACCCAGCGCTCGCCCTTGAAGCGGTATTTGCACAGCACGAAGCCGTTCAGCGCCGCCAGCAGCGCCGACAGCCCCACCGCCGGCACCGCCAGCATCAGGCTGACGGCGAAGCTGCCCGAGAGCTGTGCCCAGGCCTGCCGCCACGCCGCCAGGCCCGGCTCGCGCGGCAGCGCCAGGAAGCCCTGCTGCGCCTCGCCCGGGCTCTTGAAGCTGTTCATCAGCATCAGCGCCAGCGGCAGCGCGATCAGCAGCGCGGCGGCGACGGCCAGCGCGTGGTGCAGCGCGCGCTTCATGCCGCCGCCCTGCGCGAACGCAGCACCGCATAAGGCAGCGCGATGGACAGCACCATCATCACCAGCACCATCGCGCTGGCCGCGCCCAGGCCCAGCCGGCTGCGCTCGAAGGCCATCTGGAACATGTAGAACGCCGGCAGCTCGCTGGCCTGGCCCGGGCCGCCCTCGGTGAGCACGACGACCAGGTCGAAGGTCTTGATCGCCGCCGGCAGCAGCACCAGCAGCGCCGAGAACAGGCTGGGCCCGAGCTGCGGCAGGATGACGCGCCGCAGCAGCCGCCAGCCGGTCGCGCCGTCCAGCCGCGCGGCCTGCAGCATGGACTCGTCGATGCCGCGCAGCCCCGCCAGGAACACCGCCATCACGAAGCCGCTGATCTGCCACACGGCCGCCACCACCAGCGCGTAGACGGCCATCTCCTCCTGCGCCAGCCAGTCCCAGCGGAAGCCCGTCCAGCCTAAAGCGCGCACGCCTTCCGCGAGGCCCTGCTCCGGGTCCATCAGCCAGCGCCAGGCGCTGCCGGTGACCACCATGGACAGCGCCATCGGGTGCAGGTAGATCCAGCGCAGCGCGCCCTCGCCGCGCAGCTTCTGGTCCAGCAGCAGCGCCAGGCCCAGGCCGATCAACAGCGGCAGCACGACGAAGCCGGCGCCGAAGCGCAGCAAATTCCACAGCGCGGCCTGCCAGCGCGGGTCCGCCAGCAGGCGCTCGTACTGCGCCAGGCCGACGAACTCCTGGCTGGGCATCAGGTTGGAGCGCGTCAGCGACAGCCAGCCCGTCCACAGCAGGAAGCCGTAGAAGAACACCGCGCCGACCAGCAGCAGCGGCACGAGACAGGCCAGGGCCGTGCGGCGCTCGGCCATGTCAGCGCCGCCCGGCCGCCCGCAGGCGCTGACGCGAGCCCTCGGCGGGCCGCGGACGATGTGAGTGGCGAGGCTTCATCGCGTCAATCCGCCTGCCGCAGCGCCAGCGCCAGGCGCTTCTGCGCCTGCTGCACCGTCATGCGCTCGCTGGCCCAATAGGCCGACAGCACGTCGCGCAGGCCGCCGTAGGCGCTCTCGCCCAGGCGGGCGCTGAGCGCCAGCGTCAGCTCGCCGCGCGCCTCGCCGGCGCGGAAGTCCGCGGCCGAGCGCCGCGCGCAGGCGTTGAAGCCGCCCAGGTCCGCGTCGCCCCGCACCGGGATGCCGCCCTTCAGCCGCGCGAGCTGCGCCGAGACCTGCGGCTGCAGCAGCGCGCCGGCCAGCCGCTGCTGCGCACCCAGGCGCGCGGGCTGGGCGAAGAACACGATGCGGTCGAACTCGAAGTAGTGCAGGCCGCCGTTGCCGGGCGCGGCGCTGCAGTCGTAGTCCACGCCCGGCTGCCAGCCGGCCTTCTGGAACTCGCCGTTGGCCCAGTCGCCGGTGAACTGGAACACGGCCTTGCCCTGCAGCAGCAGCGCGGTCGCGCCGGCCCAGTCGCGGCTGACCTGGCCGGCGTCCGTGTAGGCCTTCAGCGCGCGGAACTCGCGCAGCAGCGCGGCCATGCGCTCGCCGGCCAGAAGCGCCGGGTCGGCCTGCACCAGCGCGCGCTCGAAGAAGTCGCGCCCTGCGCGGCCCAGCACCACGGCGACGAACAGGCTGAGCTTCTGCCCCGCCGAGCTGCCGAGGGCCAGCGGCAGCAGGCCCGCGGCGCGCAGCTGCGCGGCGGCGCGGTGGAAGGCGTCCCAGTCCTGCGGCACGGCCAGGCCGTGGGCGCGCAGCAGGCGCTGGTTGCTCCACAGCGTGTTGAGGCGGTGCACGTTCAGCGGCACGGCGGCGGGGCGGCCGGCATCGCGCAGCTCGGCGGCGATGGCCCGCGGCAGCGCGGCGAGCTGCGCGTCGACGGCGGCGCCCAGGTCCGCCAGCGGCACGGCCTCGGACCAGATGCGCAGCGGCTTGTCCGTCTGCGCCAGCTCGGGCGGGTGGCCGGACAGGAAGCGCGCCTTCAGCAGCGTGCTGGCGTTGGACGCGCCGGCCACGGCCGTGACCTTCAGGTCCACGCCGGCCCGCCGGGCGGCCGCCGACAGCTCGGCCACCATCGCGGCCTCGCTGCCGGAGGTCCAGCTGTGCAGCAGTTCCAGGTCGGCGGCCCGGGCGGGGCCGGCCAGCAGCGCGGCGATGACGAGCAGCCGCCTCATGCCAGCGCGTCCAGGCGGTGCTGCAGCGGCTGGACGAGGGCGGGCAGCATCTCGTCCACCAGCGCGGCGGCCTCGTGCAGGCGCCGCTGCGCATCGGCGGGGCGCTCGCCGGCCCACAGCGCCTGGCCCAGCGCGAACAGCCCGTCCAGCACCGCCAGCAGCGGCAGCGCGGGCGCGAGGCGGGGCGACGCGGCCAGCAGCGCCCGCCACGCGGGCAGCTGGGCGCGGGCCTCGGCCAGCGCGGCGCGCCATGCGGGCGCGTCCTCCTGCTGCAGCGCGGCCATCAGCGGGCTCTCGGCGGGCAGCGCGTCGGCCAGGCGGTCCAGCGGCTCGCCCTGGTGGTAGCGGCCGGCGCGCTTCTTCGCATGCTGGCGCGCATAGCCGGCGCCGGGCTCCAGCCACAGCGCCAGCGCGCGCAGCCGCTGGCGCTCGGCCGGGTCCGGGCACAGCGCCTCGAACAGCGACGCGGCGGGGTCGGCGGCGATGCGGCCGGTGGCCACCAGCCAGCGCTGCGCGGCGGCCAGGCGCCGGGCCAGCTGCCGCTCGTCGGCCGGGTCGCTCCACAGCCGCTCGGCCACGGCCAGCAGGCGCGGCCAGCAGCGCAGCGCGAGCTGCGGCGCCTCCACCAGCTCGGCCCACAGCGCGGCCTCGCCGCCCAGCACCGGCACCGCGGCGGCGGGCGCGTCGGCGGGCCAGGCGGGCGCTTCGGGCGCCTCGGCCAGCGGGCGGAAGGCGCAGCGCTGGCGCAGCGCGCCCAGGCGCAGCCAGCCCGTGGCCTCGCCGTCGCGCGGCGCCCAGAGCTCCAGCTCGCCGAGGTCGCTGTCCACGCGCCAGCGGCCCGGGGCCACGGGCCGGGGCGCCAGCCATTCGTCCAGCGTGCCGCTGCTGCGCAGGTGCAGGCGGGCGCCTTCGCGGCCCCCCTCGTGCGGCCACAGCCGGCCCGCCACCGCCCAGGTGCCGACCTCGGCCGCCAGCGCCCAGCCGGTGGCGCCCGCGGCGGGCGCGGCGGGGCGCGCGGGCAGCCGCAGCGGCCGGCGCCAGTGGTAGGCGGCGGGGTGGATCTGGTCCAGGTAGAAGCCGGCGCTGCGCAGCCGCCCGGCCAGGCCCGGCGGGGCCAGGCGCAGGGCCTCGTCGCCGCGCCAGCACTGCAGCACGCTGCCCGGCGGCAGCGCGGTGGACTCGCCCATCTCGTCCCACGCGACGAGCCGCCGGCCGTGGCGCTGCAGCAGCGCGCCGACGCGGGCGAGGTAGCGCGCCTGCAGCTCGGCCAGCGTGCTGCCCTGGCGCGCGGCCAGCGCCGTCCATGCGGCCGGCGCCATCTCGTCGCCGCCCAGGTGCAGCCAGGGGTCGGGGAAGACGTCGGCCCACTCGCCGAGCAGGCCGTCGAGGAAGCCGTACAGCGCGTCGCCGCCGGGGTCCACCGCCGCGCCGAACACGCCGAAGCCGGGCTGCGGCGCGGTCGGCGCGGGCGGGCACAGCAACTCGGGGCAGGCCAGGCCCAGCGCCCAGCAGTGGCCGGGCAGGTCCAGCTCGGGCACGACGCGGATGCCGCGCGCCGCGGCCTCGGCCACCAGCGCGCGGGCCTGCGCCAGCGTGTAGAAAAAGCCGCCGCTCGCCCGCCCGTGCAGCGCCGTGCAGCGCCGCGATTCGAGCCGCCAGGCCTGGTCGTCCGTCAGGTGCCAGTGCAGCACGTTCAGCCGCGCGGCGGCCATGCCGTCCAGCAGGCGCAGCAGCGCGTCGAACGGCAGCGGCCGACGCGCCACGTCCACCAGCAGGCCGCGCCAGGGGTGGCGGGGCGCGTCGTCGACCTGCAGCGCCGGCAGCTCGCGCAGGCCGGCCTCGCGCGCCGCCTGCCACAGTTGCGACAGCGCATGCAGGCCATGGCCCACGCCGGCCGGCGTGGCGGCCTGCAGATGCACGGCATCGGCGCCCAGCCGCAGGCGGAAGGACTCGTCGTCACCCAGCCGCGGCGGCCGCGGCGCCAACGCCGGCAGCAGCAGCCGCGCCGCGCCGGGCGACTCGTCGGCCGGCAGCAGCGCCCGCAGCCCCGGCGGCAGGCCCTGCAGGCCGCGCAGCCCGGCCGCCGCCGGCCCGGCGCCGGGCAGCAGGGTCAGGCCTTGCGGCTGGAACAGCAGCGCGGCGGTGATCGACGACGGATCGGGCATGCGGCGATCTTGGCCCGGCTCGGCTAGGGGCCGCCTCAAGCCCATCTGAAGGTTGTCTCAAGATCCGGCCCCTACCTTGGCACACGTTCCCACTAATGAGGATGCCCGCCAACCATCCCTTCACCTACGCTGCGCTCCGCCTCAACCACCAGCCGAACGGAGGACGCATGATGGGTTTTCGCCAAATCCTGGCCTCGGCGGCGTTGCTGCTGGCATGCGCCGCGCAGGCCGGCACCGTCAGCCTGGTGCCCTCGACCACCACGCTGACCGCCGGGCAGTCGCTGTCGGTGGACATCATGCTCGACGACCTCGCGCCGGGGCAGTCCATCGCGGCGTTCGACATCGACCTGGTTTTCAACGCCGCCGTGCTGGCGGTGAACGGCGTGAGCTTCGGCAGCGCGCTGGGCGTGGACGGCATCGACCAGTTCACCGACGCCGTGCTGAGCACCGGGCGTATCGACCTCGCGGCCGTGTCCCTGCTGGTCGACACCGAGCTGCTGGCCGCACAGGGCGGCGCCTTCGCGCTGGCAACGCTGAGCTTCCTGACGCTGGACGCGGGCCTGGCCAACCTGCAGTTGGACACGGCCACCTGGCCGGGCCCGATGTTCGGCGACGCCTTCGGCGATGCGGTCACGGTGGCGGTGGGCGCGCAACCCGCCATCCGCGTGACGGCGGCCACCCACGGCATTCCCGAGCCCGGCTCACTGGCGTTGGCCGCGCTCGCGCTGGGCCTGCTCGCCGTACCGCGCCGGCGCTGAAACTTCGGCCAGCGCAGGCGCCACATTGGCCCGGGCCATGTCACCACGCCTGCTGACGGTGGCCCCCATCGCCCTGCTGGCCGCAGCGGTGCTCGCGGCGCGCCTGTCGGGCAACGACAAGGCACCGCTGCTGGTGCTGTCGGCCCTGGCGCTGCTGGCCCTGCTGCTGCTGGCGGGCACCGCCATGGCATGGCTGGGCCGCAGCGCGGCGGCCAAGGCCCTGGCGCAGGGCGCGGCGCTGGCGCTGGCCTATGCAGGGCTGGTACTCGTGCTCGCACGATGGCGGTGGATAGACCCCTTGAACTGGTTGGGACTGCGCTGAGCCTGCGGCCCTCCCGCCCTGCTGCACCGGACAGGCAATCCACGAAAGGCAAGCCATGCACCCACTCGCCCGCGGCACCGTCCGCTCGCTGCTCGCCCTCGCTGCGGCCGCCGCCCTGCAGCCGGCTGCGGCGTTCAAGCCCACCGCCGAGTTCGGCCACGTAGGCATCGTGCGCGACGCACTCGCGCGCATCTCGGTGCCATCCACCGACGGCGTGAGCACCTGGCGCTTCTCGGAGCGCGCCATCCTGCAAGTCCGCGACGCCACCGCCGGCGTGGACGAGATCGTGTCGGACCGCGGCGAGCTGACCGTCCCGACGGCGCACTGCGACGACGAATTGCTACCGGAATGCACTCGACGCATCATCGAGATCAAGACCCGCGTGATCGCCCTGCTCAGCCGCGAAACGCCGGACGGCGACGGCGCCCGGCGCGAGATCGGGCGCGCGCTGCACACGCTGCAGGACTTCTTCTCCCACAGCAACTGGATCAACATCTCCGGCGGCGACCCGGGCCTGGGCATCAACGTGCTACCGCGCCTGGCCGCCAACCAGGACACCTGCGAGCGCGGCCTCTCATCGCTGGGCTCCGGCACGCTGGCGGGCCTGGGCCTCAGCACCACGACCACCGGCTACTTCAGCCTGGTGCTCGCACCGCCCGATGGCAAATGCAACCACGGCCTCGGGCTGGACCCGGGCATCCATAAGGACGAACCCGGCCGGACCGGCCATGCGGCGGCGCGCGCGGCGGCGGTCAACGCCACCGAGGGCCTGATCCGGCAGGTGCTCGCGGCGCCGGGCGTCGCCGGCAACGAGCGCGCGATACGCGCCTTCCTGGACGTGCGCGGCGCGGTGGGCTTCATCGTCGACACCACCGGCAGCATGGGCAGCGTGATCGCCGGCGTGAAGTCCTCCATCGGGCGCATCGTCACCGCCGTGGCTGGCGGCGCCAACCCGCCAGACCGCTACGTGCTGGTGGACTTCAACGACCCGAGCGTGAGTAGCGCCACCGTCACCGCCAACGCGCCCACGCTGCTGAGCGCGGCCAACGCGCTGTTCGCCTCGGGCGGCGATGACTGCCCAGAGCTGGCCATGACCGGCGCGCTGCGCGCCGTGAACGCCTCACCCGACGCCTCACAGCTCTACCTGTTCACCGACGCCAGCGCCAAGGATTCGGGGCTGGCTGGCAACGTCATCACCCAGGCGCGGGCCAAACAGATCACCATCAGCTTCCTGACCTTCGGCTCCTGCTCGCCCATCGACCCCGCCTACTACGCCATCGCCGGCGAGACCGGCGGCCAGGTCTACGAGCTGGCCCGCACCACCGCCGAGACCGAGAAGATCTTCGGGCTGGTGAACCCCTACGTCGCCGGCAACCCCAAGCCCGTCTTCATCGGCCGCGGACCGATAGGCGGTAGCCGCAGCATCGAGTTCCCCATCGACCCCGCCGCCACCAGCCTGCAAGTCTCGGCCGCCGTCGGCGCCGGCTCGACGGCGCGGCTGCTCAACCCCGCAGGCCGCGAGGTCGCCGCTGGCCAGCCGGGCGTCACCATCACGCCCGTCGCCGGTGGCACGCTGTTCGCGGTGACCGCGCCCGCGCCTGGCACCTGGCGCGTGGTGCTGGCGGGCACCGGCAGCTTCGACCTGTCCGTCACTGCAGACAGCCCCATCGAACTGAACCGCTTCCAGTTCGTCGAGAGCCGCGGCCGCGAGGGCCACGCCGGCCTGTTCCCGATCAAGTCGCAGCCGCTGGCCGGCGCCGTGCAGCAGTCGCGCGCGACGCTGCTGGGCCCCGTGGCCAGCGCGAACTTCCGCCTGGTGTCGGAGGCAGGCAGCCTCATCGCCGAGCTGCCCACCACGCAGGGCGGCGAGCTGAACGCCGATGAATGGGCCGCCAGCTTCCTGCTGCCCGCCCAGCAGTTCCGCGTGCAGGTGGCCGGCCTCGACGGCGGCGGCAAGGCCTATCTGCGCACCTATCCCCAACTGTTCCTCGGGCGCACGGTGAAGGTGGAGGCGCTGGGTGGCGGCTTCGGCAACTTCGCGCCGGGCCGGAACACCGTGGTGCGCTTCCAGGTCACCAACCTGGGTGCCACCGACACCTTCACGGCCACCGTGGCCGACGAACGCGGCTTCGTGCGCGCGGCCACGCCCGCCATCGCCACGCTGGCGCCCAACCAGTCGCGCGTCATCGACGTGCCCGTCGTCATCCCGGCCAGCGCCGCCGTGGGCACCACCAACAACATCTCGCTCAGCGTGAAGGGCGCGTCCAGCGCCAACGGCTCGGTGTTCACACAGATCGTGCGCGCCGCCAGCATCCCCGGCGACGTGGACAACGACGGCGACGTGGACCGCGATGACGTGGCCATCATCTTCGCGTCGCGCAACCAGCCGGCATCGGGGCCGGCCGACCCGCGCGATCTCGACGGCGACGGCCGCATCACCGTGCTCGACGGCCGCAAGTCCACGCTGCTGTGCACGCGGCCATCGTGCCGGCGGGACTGACCGGGGCGCTACGCCACCCAGGTCGACCTTGCAGACGTCGGCCAGCGTCGCGCCCGCCAGCGCCAGCGCGGCCTCCAGGTTGGTGAACACCTGGCGCGTCTGCGCCTCGATGCCGCCGTCGACGATCTGGCCCTGCGCGTCCACCGGCACCTGGCCGGACACGTAGACGAAATCGCCCGCGCGCACGGCGGGCGGCAGGGGGCGAGGCTGACGGTCGCTGGACGTGGGCCCAGTGCCGCGGCCGGTCAGCGGCGCTGCAGCGTCAGCCCGACCAGGCGCGACACCACGGCGGCCAGGTACATCACGCCGACGAACATCTCCAGGCTGGCCAGCCCGCGCGCCAGCGGCCGCAGCGGGATCACGTCGCCGATGCCGGTGCTGGACAGCAGCGCGAAGCTCAGGAACATCAGCTCCGTCCAGCTGCGCGGCTGCCCGGGGTCCACGGCCGCCGCGAAGCTGCCGGGCTGCACGGCCTGCAGCACGACGAAGCCGTGCGCGAAGCCCCAGGCCAGCAGCGTGAAGGTGGCGCCGGCGGCGAACAGCTCGTCGGTGGTGGCGCGCATGTCGCCCATCATGTAGGCCACCAGGCTGCCGGCCGCGTAGAAATAGAACAGCGCCTCCAGCGCCGCCGACCAGGGCAGCAGCCCGCGCAGGTCCAGCAGGGCCTGCAGCAGCAGCAGGACGATGGCCGGCAGCGCCAGGCCCACGCTCAGCCAGGTGAGCCCCGGCGTGCGCCGCACCATGCGTGTCGTCACCACCAGCACCGCGATGCCGAAGGCGCTCAGCGCCAGCGGCCCGGCGCGCGTCGACTCCAGCAGCGGATAGAGCAGCAGGCCGGCGAGCTGCACCACCAGCAGGATGGCCGACGGATGGCGCCGCGTGAGCGCGAGGAACACCAGATGGCGGGGAACGGGCATGGCGGGATTGTGCGGGCCGCCACCCCGCCGCCGCCCAGAGCTTGAGAGCCTTTCGGCCGTGGCCGAAAAGCTCTCAAGCTCTCAGGCCAGCGGCCGGTAGGCCACGACGTCGATCTCCACCTTGGCCGGGATCATCAGCCGCGACTCGACCGTCGAGCGCGCCGGCTTGCCGCCGGGGAAATAGCCCATGTAGACGCGGTTGAACGCACCGAAGTCGCGCGCGTCCTCCAGCCACACGCCGACCTTGCAGACGTCCGCCAGCGTCGCGCCGGCCAGCGCCAGCGCGGCCTCCAGGTTGGCGAACACCTGGCGCGTCTGCGCCTCGATGCCGCCGCCGACGATGTGGCCCTGCGCGTCCACCGGCACCTGGCCGGACACGTAGACGAAATCGCCCGCGCGCACGGCGGGCGACAGGGGGCGGGGCTGGCGGTCGCTGGCCGTGGGCTCGGCGCCGAGGAACTGGAGGGGCGTGGTCATGGCGCGGCAGTCTGGTGCGCCGCACCCACCCGCGCAAGCCCGGCCTTTAGACGCCCTTCAGACTCCCCGGCGATGATCGCGCCATGACCTCCGACGACACCCCCCGCGACGGCTGGCTGGGCCCGTGGCTGAAGGGCTTTCCGGCGCTCGAGTCCCCGCTGCCGCTGGCCGACGTGGCGCGGCGCGGCTGGCGGCTGGGCGAGCTGCCCACGCCGCTGGCCGTCGTGCGCCAGGCGGCGCTGGCGCACAACATCGCCTGGATGCAGGACTTCGCCGCCCAGCGTGGCGTGCAGCTCGCGCCGCACGGCAAGACGACGATGAGCCCGCAGCTGTTCCGCCGCCAGCTGGACGCCGGCGCCTGGGGGCTGACCTTCGCCAACGTGCACCAGCTGCGCCTGGGCCTGGCCGCCGGCGCGCGGCGCGCGCTGATCGCCAACCAGCTCGTCGGCGCGGCGGACCTGGCCGAGCTGCTCGACCTGCGCCGCCGCCACCCGGGGCTGGAGCTGGCCTTCTTCGTCGATTCGCCCGCGCAGCTGGACCTGATCGCGTCGCACTGGGCCGCGCTCGGCGCGGGCGAGGCGCGGCTGGACGTGCTGATCGAGCTGGGCACCACGCGCTGCGGCCTGCGCGAGCACGGCCCGGCGCTGGCGCTGGCCCGCGCGCTGAAACGCCACCCGGCGCTGCGGCTGCGCGGCGTGGGCTTCTACGAGGGCCTGCAGGTGCGGGGCGAGACCGCGCCCGACACGGCGCTGATGCAGCAGTGGCAGGCGCGCGTGGAGGCGCTGCTCGCCGCCATCGAGACCGAGGACCTGCTGGACGACGACGCGCGGCCGCTGTGGCTGAGCGGCGGCGGCTCGGCGCTGTTCGACCTGGTGGCGCCGGTGCTGGCCGGCCCGCCCGGGCCGGCGTCGCGGCTGGGCCTGCTGCGCTCGGGCTGCTATGTGTGCCACGACCATGCGCACTACGGCCGCTACCTGCGGGCGATGGACGAGCGCCTGGGCACGCCGCTGGGCGCGCCCAGCCTGCGGCCGGCGCTGGAGGTGTGGACCCAGGTGCTGTCCTGCCCCGAGCCGGGGCTGGCGCTGCTGAACGCGGGGCGGCGCGACGTGTCGTTCGACCAGACGATGCCGGTGCCCGTGTGGCACCTGCGCGGCGGCGCGCGCGTGGCGGCGCCGGCGGGCTGGCAGGTGACGGGCCTGAACGACCAGCACGCCTACCTGCGCTGGGACCCGGCCGCGGGCGGCGGCCCGGCCGTGGGCGAGCGCGTGGCGCTGGGGCCGTCGCACCCCTGCACCACGTTCGACAAATGGGCCTGGCTGGCCGTGGCGGACGAGGACGACCGCGTGGTGGACGCGCTGACGACGCACTTCGGCTGATGCTGCTGCACGACGCGCTGATCGTGGACGGCAGCGGCGCGCCCGCGTGGCGCGGCGACGTGCTGCTGGACGGCGGCCGCATCGCCGCGCTGGGCGCCGCGCTGCCGGTGGCCGCCGACGTGCCGCGCCGCGACTGCGCCGGCCTGGCGCTGGCGCCGGGCTTCATCGACGCGCACAGCCACGACGACGCCGCGCTGATCGCCACGCCCGCCATGCACCCCAAGCTCAGCCAGGGCGTGACCACGGTGGTCACCGGCAACTGCGGCATCTCGCTGGCGCCGCTGGCCACGCCGGACCCGCCGCCGCCGCTGAACCTGCTGGCGCGCGAGCAGTTCCGCCACGCCTCCTTCGCCGCCTGGCGCGACGCGGTGGACGCCGCGCGGCCGGCCGTCAACGCGGTGGGCCTGGTGGGCCACACGGCGCTGCGGCTGCGCTGCATGGCCGACCCCGGCCGCCCCGCCACGGCCGCCGAGCGCGAGGCCATGGCCGCGCTGCTGGACGAGGCCATGCGCGACGGCGCGGCCGGCCTGTCCTCCGGCACCTTCTACGCGCCGGCCGCGGCGGCGGACGGCGCCGAGCTGCTGGCGCTGGCCCGCGTGGCCGCGCGGCACGGCGGCGTCTACGCGGTACACCTGCGCGACGAGATGGCCGGCGTGCTGGACGCCATCCAGGAGGCCGCCGACTGCGCGCACGCCGCCGGGCTGCCGCTGGTCATCTCCCACCACAAATGCGCCGGCCGCGCGCAGTGGGGCCGCAGCCTGCAGACGCTGGCGCTGATCGAGCGGCTGGCCGAACGCCAGGCGCTGGGGCTGGACGTCTACCCCTACCTCGCCGGCTCCACGGTGCTGCGCGAGGACCTGGCGGACGGCCTCACGCCGATCCGCCTGACCTGGAGCGAGGCCCACCCCGAGCTGGCCGGCCGCTGGCTGGCCGACATCGCGCGCGACTGGGGCTGCCGCGAGCCCGAGGCCGTGGTGCGGCTGCAGCCGGGCGGCGCCTGCTACTTCCAGATGTGCGAGGCCGACGTGGACCGCATCCTGACGCACCCGCTGGCCATGATCGGCTCCGACGGGCTGCCGCACGACCGCTTCCCGCACCCGCGGCTGTGGGGCGCGTTCCCGCGCGTGTGGGCGCACTACGGCCGCGAGCGCGGGCTGCTGACGCTGGAGCAGGCCGTGCACAAGATGACCGGGCTGACGGCGCAGCGTTTCGGCCTGCGCGACCGCGGCCTGCTGCGCGCGGGCGCGGCGGCGGACCTGGTGCTGTTCGACCCCGCCCGCCTGGCCGACCGCAGCGACTACGGCGACCCCTGCGTCCCCGCCGACGGCCTCGCGGCCGTGTGGGTGAACGGCGCGCTGGCGCTGGACGGCCGCACCCCCCAGGCCCGCGCGGGCCGCGTGCTGGCGCGCACTACGCCAGCGGCAGGCTGACGCACACCGTCAGGCCGCGGCCGCCCGGGCCGTCCCGCAGCTTCACGGTGGCGCCGTGCTGCGCGGCGGCGCGCTCGACGATGGTCAGCCCCAGGCCGCTGCCGGGGCCGTGCTGGTCGCCCTGCAGGCGCACGAAGCGCTCGAACACGCGCTCGCGCAGCTCGGGCGGGATGCCGGGGCCGGCATCGCTGACGGTGAGCGTCACGGCCCCGGCCGCCTCGGCGAGCGTGACGGTGACGTGGCCGCCCGCAGGCGAGTACTTGATGGCGTTGTCGACGAGGTTGTCCACCAGGCTGCACAGGGACTCGCGGTTCAGCCACATCAGCCGCTGCTCGGGCGCCACCAGCTCCAGCTCCACGCGGCGGCGCAGCGCCAGGTCCACCGCCAGCGCGATGCGCTCGCGCACCAGCTCGGCCAGGTCCAGCCGCACCTTGCTGAGGTCCAGCGTGTCCGCGCCCGAGCGGGCCAGCGCCAGCAGCTGGTGGACGGTGTGCGTGGCGCGCTGCACGCCCAGGCGCAGGCGTTCGCGCGCCTCGTCGCGGGCGCGGCCGTCGGGCTGGTCCAGCCCTTCGGCGCCGAGCTGGATGACGGCCAGCGGCGTCTTCAGCTCGTGCGCCGCGTCGGCCAGGAACTCGTGCTCGCGGTCCAGCCGCTGCTGCAGCCGCGCCATCAGCGAGTTGACGGCGTTGACCAGCGGCGCCAGCTCCACGTAGCGCGTGGCGGGCAGCGGCGTGAGGTCCTGCGCGGAGCGCGCGGAGATCTGGTCGCCGATGCGCTTGAGCGGCGCGAAGCCGAGGCGGAAGAGCAGCCACAGCGGCAGCGCCAGCAGCGGCAGGCCGTACAGCAGCGGACGTGCGTAGTAGCTCAGGCCGGCGAGGCTGAAGTGCCAGTCGCCGGGGCGCTCCTGCCAGCGGCGCACCACCAGGCCGCGGGCGTCGTCGCGCACCTCGGTGTAGAGCCAGCGCTCGTCCTGGCCCGGCTCGCTCTCCTGCGGCAGCACGCGGCTGCGGCCGCTCAGGTCGGGCAGGAACTCGGCGACCACCTCGCCGTGCGAGAGCACCTGCAGCACCCGGAACGGCGTGCGGTGGCCCTTGAGCTGCCATTCGCGCTCGCGCATGCCCTCCAGCGCCAGCAGCGCCGGCCGCAGCGCGGCGGCGTCCGCCTGCGTGCCCCGCGCGCGCTCCAGCACCAGCTCGGCCCACAGGATGTTCTCGGCCTGGCCGTTCCTCACCTGCAGCACGCGGATGTCGATGAGTTCGCGCGCGACCAGCACCAGCCAGATCAGGAAGAGCACGCAGAACACGGCGCCCAGGCTGCGCCGGAACAGAGAGCGCTGCGGGACCTCAGCGGCGGTCATCGGCACGCACCGGCGCTCAGCCGCGCTCGACCAGGTAGCCCACGCCGCGCACCGTGCGGATGTAGCCCTCGCCGATCTTGCGGCGCAGGTTGGAGATGTGGACGTCCAGGCTGCGCCCGTCCATCTGGCAGGGCGCGCGGTTCTCCAGCTGGCGGCGCGTGACGACGCGGTCGGGCAGCTTGATGAGCGTCAGCAGCAGGCTGAATTCGGTGCGCGACAGCGGCACGCGCTCCTGCCCGCGCCGCACCTCCATGCGGGGTTCGTCCAGCACCAGGTCGCGCAGCTGCCATTCGGCGGGCTGGTCGGCTGCGTCGTCGCCCTGGGTACGCCGCACGACGGCGCGCAGCCGCGCCAGCAGCTCGGAGCCGGCGAAGGGCTTGACGAGGTAGTCGTCCGCGCCGCCGTCCAGGCCGTCCAGGCGGTCCTCGATGGCGTCGCGCGCGGTGATGACGAGGATCGGCAGCTTGCGGTGGCTGCGGCGCAGGCTGCGCAGCAGCTCCATGCCGTCGCCGTCGGGCAGGCCCAGGTCCATGACGACCGCGTCGAACCCGCCCTCGGCGATCCACAGCCGCACGTCGGCGATGCGGCGCAGCCACATCACGTCATGGTCGGCGTTCTGCAGCAGGGCCTGCAGTGAGCGGCCCAGTTCCAGATCGTCTTCGAGCAGGCAGATTCGCATGCCGGCACTGTAGTGAGATTCGCGTTAAGGCGGCCTTAACACACCGTTGAAGCAGCGCATAGGCACCCGGCCGGACAGTCCAGCCATCCGCTGACACCCGCCCCGCCCATGCTCCGTGCCCTCGCGCTCCTGCCGTTGCTGCTGCCGCTGGCCGCCACCGCCGGCTCGCCCTTCCTGCCCAGCCGCGCACAGTTCGACGCGCTCTTCCCGGAGCGCATCGCGTTCTACACCTACGAGGGCTTCGTCGAGGCGGTGCGCCAGACGCCCGGCTTCGCCGACGCCGACAGCGACACCGAGCGCCGCCAGGAGATGGCGGCCTTCCTGGGCCAGATCGCGCACGAGTCCGACCAACTGCGCGCCCAGCGCGAGTACCGCCGCGAGAACTGGGGCAACTACTGCCGCGACGATGCCCGCCTGTCCTGCGCGCCCGGCCAGCAGTACTACGGGCGCGGCCCGATTCAACTGAGCTGGAACTACCAGTACAAGGCGGCCGGAGACTTCCTTGGCATCGACCTGTGGGCCGACCCCGACCGCGTGGCGCGCGACTCCACCGTGGCCTGGCGCACGGCGCTGTGGTACTGGATGACGCAGCCCGGCGAGTCCAGGGCGCCCGCACACGCGGCGCTGCGCGGCGGCCAGGGCTTCGCGGCCACCACCC
Source organism: Roseateles sp. (assembly GCF_047654785.1). GTDB lineage: Bacteria > Pseudomonadota > Gammaproteobacteria > Burkholderiales > Burkholderiaceae_C > Pelomonas. The sequence goes on along the minus strand of NZ_JASGKQ010000002.1, from coordinate 876,571 downwards.
GCGCCATCAACGGCCCGCTGGAATGCGACAAGCCGGGGGACGCCGAGGCCCTGCGCAAGAACAAGCGCCGTATCGATTTCTACAAGCACGCCAGCCAGATGTTTGGCGTCCCCCTGTTGCACCCGCTGGGGTGCTGATCACCCGGAGATCAACCATGCGAGAGAAGAAGACGATGCACAGCCAGTCCGCCATCGCAGCCGCCGTGCTGCTGAGCCTGAGCCTGCCGGCCCAGGCGCAGGAGGCGCCCAAGAAGGCCGACCCGGCCGCCAACACGCTGGAAACGGTCGTCGTCACCGGCATCCGCGCCAGCATCCAGAAGGCGCTGGAGACCAAGCGCAACGCCGACTCCATCGTGGACGTCATCACCGCCGAGGACGTGGGCAAGTTCCCCGCGACCAACGTGGCGGAGGCGATCACCGTGGTCCCCGGCGTGACCATCGACAAGGCCTTCGGCCAGGGCGAGAAGGTCTCCATCCTGGGCACCGACCCGGCGCTCAACCGCACCCTGCTGAACGGCCAGACCGTGGCCTCGGCCGACTGGTTCATCACCGACCAGCCGGGCCGCACCTTCAACTACTCGCTGCTGGCGCCGCAGCTCGTCAGCAAGGTCGAGGTGTACAAGTCGCCGGAAGCCTGGATGGACGAAGGCTCCATCGGCGGCACCGTGAACATCTCGACGCGCAAGCCGCTGGACCTGAAGGGCCTGACGGTGAACCTCGCGGGCGCCTACCTCTACAACGACCGCATCGGCGGCGGCAAGCCCTCGCTGTCCGGCCTGCTCGGCTGGAAGAACGACAGCGGCACCTTCGGCGTGCTGCTGTCCGCGCAGCGCTCCGAGGAGCAGATCCGCCGCGATGGCGTCGAGAGCTACGGCACGGTGCGCGGCAGCAACTACATCAATGGCGGCGGCGGCTCGAACTCGATCACCAGCACCACGACCAACTGGGCCACCGACCCGCCGACCGAAATGCCGCCGAGCTGCGTGGGCGCCTGCGCCACCACCCTGCTGGCCAACCCGAACGCCGTGACGCCGAACTCCATCAGCGCCCACTACTTCGAACAGCAGCGCACGCGCGACACGCTGTCGCTGGGCCTGCAGTTCAAGCCGCACAAGAACCTGGACATCGAGTACAACCATCTCAACGTCAAGGCCAAGTTCGACAACATCAGCCACTCGATGTTTGCCTTCAACGGCAACGAGTACAACGGCCTGGGCCACATGACCGACCTGACCGTGGACGGCGGCGTCATCACCAAGGCCTCGTTCCGCAATGCGCTGACGGTCTACGACCTCATCAACCGCCTGGCGACCGTGGACACCAAGTCCGACGACCTCAAGCTGAGCTGGAAGGACACCCGCTGGTTCGCGTCGGCCCACCTCGGCCATTCCAAGGCCACCGGCGGCACCGGCCGCCAGGTGTTCGGCGAGTTCCTCAACAAGGCCCACTACAGCTACGACCTGACCGGCAAGACGCCGAAGCTGAACTTCCACGGCTACCAGACCGGCGAGGTCGAAGACATCGCCCGGCACTTCCCGCCGGCCCGCGACGGCAGCCCGTTCCAGGACCCGGCGGCCTTCAACATCACCGGCGGCGGCCCGGATCCGTGGCACACCAACGCGCCCACCGCCACCAACTGGCGCCCGGGCTGGGGCGGCAACATCGTCACCAAGCCGACCCGGGACGAGGAGAAGTACTTCCAGGCCGACGGCGGCCTCAAGTTCGACGGCTCGCCGATCTACCAGGTCCGCTTCGGCATCAAGCACCGCGCGCATGAAACCGAGCAGTCCATGGCCGGCGTGTCGCTGAATGCGATCAAGGGCTATGGCGACGTCAGCGCCAGCCAGTTCGCGCCCAAGTCGCTGCCGGGCAACTACCTCTCCGGCTTCGGCGACGTGGGCGACCTCAGCAACCGCTTCATGATCGACGGCTGGAAGCTGGCCGACTACATCCTCGACGGCAAGTGGATGGCCCCGTGGCAGACCATGCCGGCCCCGAGCACCTTCACCGATGCCTCCTACGCCGCCAACACCTGGACGGTGAAGGAGAAGATCGACGCCGCCTACGTGCAGGCCGACTACGCCGCCGACCGCCTGCGCGGCAACTTCGGCCTGCGCGCGGTACGCACCGAATCGGAAAGCACCAGCTGGCAGTGCATCGGCCACGTCAACTGCACCTCGACCTACCTGCCCAACAACGGCGTCCACAAATACGTCCAGGCCACCACGAAGAAGAAGTACACCGAGGTGCTGCCGAACGTGAACCTCGTCTACGAGCCCAACGACGAATGGGTGCTGCGCGCCTCGGCGGCGAAGGTGATCTCGCGCCCGAACTACGGCGACATGTCCACCTACCTGTGGCTGAGCGACGTGACCCGCACCGGCGGCGGCGGCAACCCGGACCTGGAGCCGTACAAGTCCACCAACCTGGACATCTCGGCCGAGTGGTACTTCGCCAAGAACGCCATCCTCGCCGGCACGGTGTTCCACAAGAAGGTGGACGACTACATCCTGGTCAGCACGCAGAAGGAACAGCACTTCAACCAGAACCGGGGCGAGGTCACCGAGTACGACATCGCGCGCCCGAACAATGCCGGCAGCGGCACCATCAAGGGCTTCTCGCTGGCCTACCAGGGCAACCTGGGCTACGGCTTCGGCGTGCTGACGAACTACACCTTCGCCGACGCCAAGGGCCAGAACGGGTCGCGCCTGCCGTTCAACTCCAAGCACCAGCTGAGCGTGAGCCCCTTCTTCGAGAACGACCTCGTGAGCGCCCGCGTCACCTACTCGCAACGCTCCAAGTACTACACCCAGGCCGACCGCGGCAACTTCCTGGTGACCGACGGCCACAAGTCGCTGGACGCCAGCATCGGCTTCAAGATCAGCCAGCAGCTGAGCCTGTCACTGGACGGCATGAACCTGACCGACAGCGAGTACCGCTCCTACGCCGAGGTGCCGGGCGTGGCCGACACCGAGAAGCTGGTGCGCGGCCTCTACCGCACCGGCCGGCGCTACATGGCCTCGCTGCGCTTCACGTACTGAGGCGCCGCCCCGGCAGGCCCGGCGGCGATCTGCGATCCTCGTTGTGGCAGTCCCTGCTGCCTCACGTTGGGCGGCCCGGCATCCGGGCCGCCCTTTTTTGTTGTGCAATGCCGCCGATGACGATACGCCGCCGCTGCCTGCTGACCCTGCCCGCCGCCCTGACCATGACCGCCTTTGCCGCCCCGCCGCCGCCCCGCCCCCGCGTCCTGCACGTCGGCAGCTACGCCCCGCCGGGCCGGGGCATCTACAGCTTCGCCATCGGCCCCGGGGGCGCGCTGGCGCCGCTCGCCGTCACGCCCAACGCGAACAGCCCGAGCTGGCTGCTGGCGCACGGCGGCCGCGTCTACGCGGCCGAGGAGGCCGCGGACCACGTCGCCGTCTACGCGCCCGACGCCGCCGGCCGGCTGCAGCTGCTGCAGCGCCAGCCCAGCGGCGGCCAGGGCCCGGCGCACATGGCCGTGGGCGCCGGGCGCCTGTGGGTGGCGCACTACGGCGACGCCCGCTTCGCCGCGCTGCCGCTGCAGCCGGACGGCCGGCTCGGCGCCGCCGCGAGCTGGCGCAGCTGCGACGGCGACTGCCTTCCCGGCCCCAGCCAGGCGCTGAAGGCGCCGCCCGGCAGCCAGGCCAACAGCGGCCACGAGGCGCCGCATGCGCACGCCATCCAGGTCAGCGCCGACGGCCGCTGGATCGTCGGCACCGACCTGGGCCGCGACAAGCTGCTGGCGTGGCCGCTGGCGGCCGACGCGCCGCGGGGGCCCGCGCATGAGCTGGCCCTCAGCCCGGGCTCCGGCCCGCGCCACTTCGTCTTCCACCCGCAGGACGCGGGGCTGGTCTACGTGCTGCAGGAGGAGTCGTCCACGCTGTCCACCGTCGCGCTGACGGCCAGCGGCCCGGAGCTGCTGGACGAGATCAGCGTGCTGCCCGCGGGCTTCGCCGGCACCAGCTACGCCTCCGACCTGCTGCTGGCGCCGGGCGGCCGGCACCTGTACGCGCTGGGCCGGCTGCACGACAGCATCGGCGTGCTGTCGCTGGACAGGCCCCGGGCCCCGCGCCTGCTGGACCACCACTGGGTGCATGGCAACTACCCGCGCAGCGCCTGCATCGCGGACGGCTGGATGTACGTGTGCAACCAGCGCAGCGACCAGCTCAGCCACTTCGACCTGAGCCGGCCGGAGGCGCCGCGGTTCGACGGGCGGCAGACGGGGGTGCCGGGGCCGGCGGGGGCTTGCGTGGTGTAGGGGTTTTGCGGCTGCAAGTTGCGGTTGCGGTTGCGGTTGGGGCTGCTTTTGCGGGGAGCCTTTCGACCCGGTGCACCGCGCCGGGACCCCGCCCCGGCGGGCGGGTAACTTTCTTCTGTCGGCGCCAGAAGAAAGTCACCAAAGAAGAGGCGCCAACCGCACGCCAGCACCCTGGCGCAAGCGCCACGCACGAAAACCAGCGCCCGACGAGCGCCCCGAGGCGACCCGCTGCGCTCTCGCCGCTGTCCCTGTGAAGAGCACCACAACTCGGACCTTCACGCCGGTCAACGCCGGCTGCACGCCGGGCTCACCGGGCAAGGCACCAGCCGCGCCGACGCGTCGCCCCAGCGACGCTTGCATTTCGACTCGTGAGTTCGGCGTGCAGCCGACGTTGGCCGGGCCGATGGTGGCAGGCTCGGGCTCGTCATAGGGACAGCGGCGAGAGCGCAGCGGGTCGCTTCTTGCCTGGATCAGAGCGCGTGTTTTCGAAGAGGCTCACGGCGGGCTTCCACTCGCGTGCGGTTCAGCGCCTCTTCTTTGGTGACTTTCTTCTGGCGCCGACAGAAGAAAGTTACCCGCCCGCCGGGGCGGATTCCCGGCGCGGTGCACCGGGTCGACAGGCTCCCCGCAAAAGCAGCCCCAACCGCAGCCCGACAAGGCAAGACTCGACGCATGGCCCTGCCCGACGTTGGGATTCGCAGAGAGAACCCCATCAACCTACCCACTCGACATCAACGCGATATGCGGGCGCCCCTCAATTCCGCATCATCTGTTCGACATGTTTTCGGATGCTTTCGTCGATCACGGTGACGAGTGCAACATTCTGCTTTGCCTCAACCTCCGCAAAATGTCTGCTGAAAACCCGTTTTCCGTCCAATTCCGTCTCGATGTAGACGATGTGGCAGACCCGGTCGTTTGGATTTTCCTCGCTGGTGTATATGGCACGCATCCACTCCTGCTCGCCAGTCGCCGCATCGAAGGCGCTGCGATCGCTCGCAGAGATGGAGTCGGCCTGGCCTTTCGCTTGCATCGCATCCGCGAGCAACGCGCCCACGAGTCCACCGACCGCACCTGCAGCAACGCCTTTGCCCATGACCTCCATGTTCATGTAGACAACGAAGTGATGGACTTTTACTTCCGCGGACCGACGATCTGCGGGCAAAGCTTCAAAAATCCGATGTTGCAGCAGTCGCATTGGCGCAGGTTGAACGTCCGTCGGCGCGATCCGGAACTTGCCATAGGCTTTGTTAGTTACTAGGTAGCTGAAGCCTTCCTGAACGCTTTCCTTGCCTGGCCGTAGATCGGTCAGCCGGAAGGCTTCAGAGGCTGCTAGGTTGGACACCGCAATTGGCGGCGTGGGCGTCGCGCACCCTACGAGCAAGGCAGCGCTCAGAAGCACTGATAGAACCTGTCGATTCATTTTTCTCCTTCCTATTTCATTCCGCGAAATTTTCGCAACGTTACGCGGGCGAGTCATACGCACGAGTACAGACAACGTCATAGAAGCTGAGCTTGTTCCTGCGCAACCCCGCGCAGCGCGTCATCCAGCACCTCCACCCAATGCCGCACCGGCGTCGCCGTGCCGCTCTGCAGGTGCTGGATGCAGCCGACGTTGGCCGAGACGATCTGCTCGGCCTGCAGCGGCGCCAGCGCGGCGAGCTTGCGGTCGCGCAGTTGCCGGGACAGCTCCGGCTGCAGCACCGAGTAGGTGCCGGCCGAACCGCAGCACAGGTGGCTGTCGGCCGGCGCACAGTCGATGCGGAAGCCCAGCTCCCGCAGCGCCGCCTCGACGCCGCCGCGCAGCTTCTGGCCATGCTGCAGCGTGCAGGGCGGGTGGTAGCCCAGCGCGCCGGGCCGGGCCTTCAGGCGGGCCTTCAGCGCCGGCACCAGTTCGGGCAGCAGCTCGCTCAGGTCCCGGGTCGCCGCGCTGATGCGGGCGGCCTTGTCGGCGTAGGCCGGGTCGTGCGCCAGCGCGTGGGCGTAGTCCTTCACCGCCACGCCGCAGCCGGACGCGTTCATCACCAGCGCCTCCACGCGCTCGCCGGGGCCGGCCACCAGCGGCCACCAGGCGTCGATGTTGCGGCGCATGTCGGCCAGCGCGCCGTCGTGGTCGCCCAGGTGCTCGCGGATGGCGCCGCAGCAGCCGGCGCCGTCGGCCACCACGGCCTGGATGCCGGCGGCGTCCAGCACGCGGGCGGTGGCGCTGTTGATGTTGGGCGCCATCGCCGGCTGCACGCAGCCCAGCAGCAGGCCCACCTTGCGGCCGAGCTGGCGCGTCGGCCAGTCGTGCGCCGTGGCCGGCGGCCTGGGCGGCACCTTGTCCTTCAGCGCCGCCGGCACCAGCGGGCGCAGCGCCTGGCCCAGCGCCAGCGCCGGCTTGAACAGCGGCGAGGTCAGCCCCTCCTTCAGCAGCCAGCGCACGCGCCGCTCGCCGCCGGGGCGCGGCACCTGCGCGTCCACCACGCGGCGGCCGATGTCCACGAGCCGGCCGTAGGCGACGCCGGACGGGCAGGTCGTCTCGCAGTTGCGGCAGGTCAGGCAGCGGTCCAGGTAGGCCTGCGTCTCGCGCGTGGGCGCCACGCCTTCCAGCACCTGCTTGATCAGGTAGATGCGGCCGCGCGGGCCGTCCAGCTCGTCGCCCAGCAGCTGGTAGGTCGGGCAGGTGGCGGTGCAGAAGCCGCAGTGCACGCAGCGGCGCAGGATGGCCTCGGCCTCGGCGCCCTCGGGGGTGCCGGCGAATTCGGGGGCGAGCGTCGTTTGCATCAGAGACGGGGGTAGAGCCGGCCGGGGTTGAACACGCCGTGCGGATCGAAGGCCGCCTTCAGGCGCTTGTGGATGGCGGCCAGCGGGGCGCTCAGCGGCGTGAAGACGCCGCAGCGCTTGTCCAGCGCGCGGTACAGCGTCGCATGCCCGCCCGCCGCCGCGGCGGCCTCGCGCAGCGCGGCCGGCTCCAGCGGCGTGACCACCCAGCGCTGCGCGCCGCCCCATTCGATGAGCTGCTCGCCGTGCAGCTTCAGGGCCGGCGCGACGCTGGGCAGGCCCAGGCGCCACAGCCGCGCGCCGCCGTCCACCGCGCGCGCGGCGCCGGCGAAGAACTCGTCCGTCTGGTCGCGCAGGCCGGTCCAGAACGGCGCGGCCAGCTCGGCGGGGATGGGGTCGCCGCCCAGCTTGCGCGCGGCGGCCTCCACAGCCGCGGCCGCGCCGGCCAGGCGCAGCAGCAGCGCGCCGTCCCACCAGGCGCTGGCCTCGATGGGCAGCGGCTCGCCGCCCCAGCGGTTCACGGCCATCAGCGCGGTGGCGGCGTCGAACTCGAAGCGCAGCGTCGCCGTGGCGGCCGGCAGCGGCAGCACCTTCAGCGTCACCTCGGTGATCAGGCCGAGCTGGCCCAGCGAGCCGGCCAGCACGCGGCTGACGTCGAAGCCGGCGACGTTCTTCATCACCGTGCCGCCGAAGCTCAGCAGTTCGCCCGCGCCGTTGATGAGCACCGCGCCGAGCAGGTGGTCGCGCACCGAGCCCAGCGCCGCGCGGCTGGGGCCGGACAGGCCGGCCGCCACCATGCCGCCCACGGTGCCCCGGCCGCCGAAGCGCGGCGGCTCGAACGCGAAGCGCTGCTGGTGCCGGGCGAGCAGCGCCTCGACGTCGGCCAGCGGCGTGCCCGCCAAGGCGCTGACGTACAGCTCGCTGGGCTCGTAGGCGGTGACGCCGTTCAGCGCCAGCGTGGACAGCGGCTCGCCGGCCGGCGGCTCGCCGTAGAAATCCTTGCTGCCGTGGCCGGTGATGCGCAGCGGCCGGCCGGCCCGCGAGGCCTCGCGGATGCGCGCTTGCAGGTCGTCGAAGGTCAAAACCGCTCCAGCTCGGGGAAGGCCAGCAGCCCGCGCTTCACGTGCATGCGGCCGTACTCGGCGCAGCGCGCCAGCGTCGGGATCTGCTTGCCGGGGTTCAGCGTGCCGGCGGGGTCGAACGCGGCCTTCAGCGCCAGCATCTGCGCGCGCTCCTCGGGGCTGAACTGCACGCACATCGAGTTCAGCTTCTCGACGCCCACGCCGTGCTCGCCGGTGACCGTGCCGCCCAGCGCGACGCTGCGCTCCAGGATCTCGGCGCCGAACTGCTCGCAGCGGTGCAGCTGGTCGGGGTCGTTGGCGTCGAACAGGATGAGCGGGTGCAGGTTGCCGTCGCCCGCATGGAAGACGTTGGCGCAGCGCAGGCCGTACTTCTTCTCCATCTGCTGGATGTCCAGCAGCAGCGTGGCCAGGTGCTTGCGCGGGATCGTCGAGTCCATGCACATGTAGTCGGGGCTGATGCGGCCGGACGCCGGGAAGGCGTTCTTGCGGCCGCTCCAGAAGCGCAGCCGCTGCGCCTCGTCCTCGCTGGCCTGCACCGCCGTCGCGCCGCTGGCGCGCAGCACCGCCTCCATGCGGGCGATCTCCTCGGCCACCTCCTCGGGCGTGCCGTCGCTCTCGCACAGCAGGATGGCCTCGGCGTCCAGGTCGTAGCCGGCGTGCACGAAGTCCTCCACCGCCGCCGTCATCGGCTTGTCCATCATCTCCAGGCCGGCCGGGATGATGCCGGCGGCGATGATGGCGGCCACCGCGTCGCCCGCGCGGCGCACGTCGTCGAAGCTGGCCATCAGGCAGCGCGCCAGGCCCGGCCGCGGCACCAGCCGGACGGTGACCTCGGTGACCACGGCCAGCATGCCCTCGCTGCCGATCACCAGCGCCAGCAGGTCCAGCCCCGGCGCGTCCAGCGCCTCGCCGCCGAACTCGACGGCCTCGCCCTCGGCCGTGAAGCCGCGCACCCGCAGCACGTTGTGCAGCGTCAGGCCGTACTTCAGGCAGTGCACGCCGCCCGAGTTCTCGGCGACGTTGCCGCCGATGGTGCAGGCGATCTGGCTGCTGGGGTCGGGCGCGTAGTACAGGCCGTGGGCGGCCGCGGCCTCGCTGATGGCGAGGTTGCGCACGCCGCACTGCACGCGCGCGGTGCGGGCCAGCGGGTCGATCCGGACGATGCGGTTGAACCTGGCCAGCGCCAGCGTGACGCCGGCCGCGTGCGGCATCGCGCCACCGGACAGGCCGGTGCCCGCGCCGCGCGCGACGACCGGCACGCCCAGCGCGTGGCAGGCCTGCAGCACTGCGGCCACCTGCGCCTCGGTCTCGGGCAGCGCCACCGCCAGCGGCCGCTGGCGGTAAGCGGTCAGGCCGTCGCACTCGTAGGGCGTGGTCTGCTCGGCCTGGTGCAGCAGCGCATGGGCCGGCAGCAGCGGCGCCAGCGCGGCGACGACGGCGGCGCGGCGGGCCGCCAGGTCCGGGGGCGCGCTCAAGCCTTGCGCGGCGCGCGCGGCCGGCTGGTCTTGGCGGCGGGCCCGGGCTTGGCCGCCAGGCCCTTGGCGACCGCGCCGGGCACGCCGGCCGCGCGCTTCAGGGTGTCGCTGGCGGCGTCGAAGCTCTGCTTGACCAGCGTGCCGGCGAGGTTCTTGGCGGCGTCCGTCGCGGTGTCCTTCATCGCCGACGCGGCGAGCTGCGTGAACTGCTGGCTCAGCGCCGTCCACCACTGCGCCGGGTCCACCGCCGCGGCGGCCGGCTGGGCCGCGGCCCGGGCGCCCCGGGTTGTCTTGCGGGCGACCTTGGCCGCCGTCTTCACGGCCGTCTTGGCCGCGGCCTGGGCCAGCGGCGCGGCGATCTCGGCCGGCATGGCCGGCCAGGCCGGCACGTCGGCGCCCGTGGGCAGCTTCAGGCTGTCGCGCAGCTGGGCCAGCGGCACGTTCATGGTCTTCAGCGTGGACAGCGTCATGCGCTGCACCTCCAGCGCCTGGATGGTGGCGGCCAGCATGCGCGCGTTCTGCTCCAGCCAGAACTGCACGGTGCGCAGCTCCTCGATGCGCTTCTCCAGCTCCTCGGGGTTCAGCGTGGGGGCCACCCACTGGCCGATGCCCGGCAGCGCGGAGCCCGCGTTCTTCACGAGGCCCTGCAGGAACTCGAAACCGGGCACGAACTTGGCAAAGCTGTTGTCGGTCATGGTGTCTCCTCGACGGGGATGGATGCTAGCGCGGGCCGCACGGGCTCGACGTCGAAACCGCGCTGCGCCAGCAGGCGCGGCAGCGCCTGGGGGCCGGCCATGTGCAGCGCGCCCACGGCCACCAGCAGCCGCTGGCCGGCGCCGTGCAGCGCGGCGATGCGGTCGGCCAGCGGGGCGTTGCGGTCGTCGTTGACGCGCCGCAGCCAGGCGCGCTCGGCCGGCGTGTCGGCGCAGGCGCACCAGCGCGGGTAGTCGGCCAGCGCCTGCAGGTCGCCGCGCGACCAGGCCTCGGCCAGCCGGCGCAGCGGCGCGCGCCACTGGCCGCGCTGCAGCTGCCGCAGCGCGCCGCCGACCAGCGCGTCGAGCGCCTGCGGCTCGGGCGCCAGCGCGTCCAGCTGCTCCGCGACGCGCTCCAGCGACCGCACGGGCCGGCCCTGCGACCGGGCCAGCGCCAGCAGCATCAGGTCCTGGCCGAAGGCGGCGTCGAAGCCGTCGCGCCGGGCCTCCGCCAGCATCAGCGTGCTGAGCTGCAGCATCGCCGGCAGCGGCGCCAGCGCCGCGGGCGGCAGGCAGGCCGCGCGGGCCTGGGCCTCGACGCGCCGTGCCAGCGCCGGCGCCAGCGGCGCGGCCGGGCCGGCGGCCGCCAGCGCGGCGCCCACGTCGGCCGGGTCCAGCTCCACGGCCAGCACCTCGGTCTCGCGCCAGGCCCGGCGCAGCGCCGGGCCGGGGTAGGCCCAGGCCGCCTGGCCGACGTGCAGGCTGCCGAACAGGTAGCTGCTGTGGCCGCCGCGGCGCAGGCGCCACAGCAGGCCGCGGTCGGGCGCCTGGGCCGCCCAGGCCGCCGCCTGCTCCGGCGTGGGCGCCGCCGGCGGCGGCGGGCAGGCCGCGCGCGCGCCGCCGGCGCACAGCGCGAGCGCCAGGGCCAGCACGGCGGGCAGCCGCCGGGTCGGCGGCATGGGGAGCGGCGGGGAGGCGTCCTGTCGGGGCACGGCGGTCGGCGGGGGCGGCGGAGGGCTCCGACGATAACCGCGCGGCCCCAGAATCGCCGCCATGACTTCCCTGCGCCTGTGCCGGCGGATCGCCGTCCTGCTCTCGGCCGCGCTGCTGGCCGGCCTGGCGGGCTGCGCCAGCCTGTCGCTGGCCTACCGGCAGCTGCCGCTGCTGGCCGGCTTCTGGGCCGACGCCTGGCTGGACCTGGACCGCCCCCAGCGCGCCCGGCTGAGGGAGCAGCTGCAGGCCTGGCAGGCCTGGCACCGCCGCGAGGAGCTGCCGCAGTGGCTCGCGCTGCTGCAGCAGGCGCACGCCGCGCTGGATGGCGGCGTCACGCCGGACGAGCTGCTGGCGCTGGAGCAGGGCGCCCGCGCCAGCGCCGAGCGCTGCCTGCGGCAGGCCGCGCCGCTGGCCGCCCCGCTGCTGGCGGACCTGCGGCCCGGGCAGTGGCGGCACCTGCAGCGCCGCATGGACGAGAAGGCCGCCGACTGGCACGACCGGCAGGCCGGCCGCGACGGCCCGGCCGAGCGCGGCAAGCGCCATGCCGCCAGCCTCGAACGCTGGTTGGGCGACCTGGACCGCGGCACCCGCCGCCAGGCCCGCGCGGACGCCGAGGGCTGGCGCTTCGACCTGCCGGCCATGGCCCAGGCCCGCGCCGCCCGCCAGGCCCGCACGCTGGAGGCGCTGCGCGCCTGGTCGCGCCAGGACCTGGCCGGCGGCACCGCGCTGCTGATGCAGAACCTGCAGCCCCAGCCCGCCGAGCAGGCCTACCGCGACGAGGTGCTGGCCAGCCTGCTGAGGCTGCTCAACGGCCTGGACGCCGGCCAGCGCGAGCAGGTGCGCCGGCACTGGGCGGGCTGGCGCGCGGAGCTGCACCGGCTGCACGCCCCCTGATTCAGCGCCGGAGCGCCGCCACCGGCGACAGCCGCGCGGCGCGCCGGGCCGGCCCCCAGACGGCCAGCTGGCCCAGCAGCCACAGCGACAGCGCGCCGGCCGGCAGGTAGGCCCAGGGCAGCGGCGGCAGCGCGTAGCTCTGCATCAGCAGCCGGCCCAGGGCCCAGGCGCCGGCCAGGCCGAGGGCGATGCCGGCACTGGTCAGCAGCAGGTTCTCCAGCTGGAAGTAGCGCAGGATCTGGCCCGCCGTGGCGCCGAGCGCGCGGCGCGTGCCGATCATCCGGGTGCGCTGCTGCACCCAGAAGCTGGCCAGGCCGACGATGCCCATGGCCGTGACCAGCAGCAGCGCGACGCAGACGCCGCCCATCAGCCAGGCCATCGCGCGGTCCTGGGCGTAGAAGGCGGCGCGCATCTCGGGCAGCGGGCGCGCCTGCGTGACGATGCGCCCCCGGTCGCCCTGTTCCAGCGCCGCGGCGGCGGCCTTGATCTGCGCGTCCAGCCGGCCGCGCTCGGCGCGGATGACATAGAAGCCGCCGCCGCGCAGCGGCAGCACCATCGCGGCGCCGTCGCCGCGCGCCCGGTGCATCTGCGTGTTCGTCAACGTCCGCACGACGCCGATGACGGTGGTCGGCGCACTGCCGAAGATGTAGACCGTCTTGCCGACCGCGGCCTGGCCGGGGAAGAGCCGGTCGGCCAGCACCTGGTTGACGATGACCTGCGGGATCCGAGGCTCGGCGGCGCTGAAGGCCTGGTGGCTGTCGAGCACCTCGTCGGCGGTGAAGTTGCGGCCCTGCACCAGCTGGAGGCCGAAAGTCGCCAGCATGTGCTCGTCCCCGCCGTACTGCGAGGCGCCGATGCGCAGCCCCTTGCCGTCGGGACTCAGCGAGACGGTGCTGTTGCTGCTGTTGCTGCCGTAGGCGATCTGGTTGGCCACCGTCGCCGCCTTCAGGCCCGGCAGCGCGCGCAGCCGCGCCAGGTCTTCGGCGACGGTGCCCGTGGCGCGCTCGGGCGGCGGCGGCCGGCTGCTGCGCAGGTTCAGCACCGCGATCTCGGACTCGGCCAGGCCGCTGTCGGCGTTCAGCGCCGCGACGCGGGTCTGGATGAGGTGCAGCGCGTTGGTGACGATGGCGCAGGTCAGCGCCACCTCCAGCACGATGAGGCCGGCGGCGATGCGGTGGCGGCGCAGCGTGGAGAGGATGGGCAGGAGGTCGCGGAACATCACTGGGCTTTCAGTTGCACGGCGGGGGTGACGAGCGCCGCGCGCCAGGCCGGCAGCAGGCCGGCGAGCAGGCTGGCGAGCAGGGACAGGCCCAGCGTCAGCGCCAGCATCGGCGCGTCCAGCTCGGCCAGCGGCGCGTACCCGTTGGGACTCTGGCGCACCAGCCACAGGCCGCCCAGCGCCAGCAGCAGGCCCAGCAGCGCGCCGGCCCCGCCCAGCACGCCGGCCTCGACGAGGAACTGCCGGAAGATGTCGCCGCGCGTCGCGCCCAAAGCGCGGCGCACGCCGATCTCGCCGCTGCGGTGCAGCGTCTTGGCCAGCAGCAGCCCCACCATGTTGACGATGCACACGGCCAGGAAGCCGAAGGCCAGCCAGGTCTGCAGCCGCACGTCCGCCGGCAGCACCTTGCGCGCGTCCAGCCAGTCCATCACGGCGCGCAGCCTCACGTTGACGGGGCGCTCGTAGCGGCCGGCCTTGCGCTGCGCCTCGGCGTAGGCGACGAGGTAGTCGCGGTAGGCGGCGGCGTCTCGCGGGCTGGCGAGCTCCACCCAGTACTGGATCCATGCGCAGCTGGCGTTCAGGTCCTGCGGGGTGCCGCCGTTGGCGCCGCGGCCCCAGCAGTCCATGTTGCCCCAGTGGCCCATGCGCAAGGCCATCGCCGTGGAGAACGGCAGGTAGAAGTCCTCGGTCTCGGTGTAGCTGCCCAACGTCAGGTCCCAGAAGTGCGGCTGCACCTTCCAGGGCTTGAGCACGCCGACGATGCGCAGCGGCTGGCCGCGCACGATGACTTCCCGTCCCACGCTGTCGGCGCCGTCGAACAGCTTGTCGTTCAGCGCCGCGGAGATGACGGCCACGCGCGCCTCGGCCTCGTCGTCGGCCGCGCTCCAGCCGCCGCCGTGCTGCCAGGGCGCGTCGAACATGGCGAAGAAGTCGGCCGAGGTGTAGCGCGTGGACGAGAACACGGGCTTGACCTCCCCGTCCGGCCGCGACACGGCGGTGTTGAAGCCGCTGGACATGGCCTGGCGCAGCCCCTTGCGGTCGCGCAGCAGCGCGGTGGCGTCGAAGCGGGTCAGGTCGAAGGTGGGCTCGGCGCCGGGTTTCCAGTCGGCCAGGTCGGCCGCGTCGAGCTGTACGTTGAACAGCCGCGCGCTCTTGTGCGGGATCGGGTCGCCCGACAGCACGTGGTAGACGGTCAGCGTGGTCATGCAGGCGCCGATGCCCAGGCCGAGCGCCAGCACCATCAGCGCCGACAGGCCGCGGGCGGCGCGGATGCTGCGCCAGGCGAGGTCCAGGTAGTGCAGAAACATCAGCGGGGCTCCAGCAAGGCGTTGACGGTGGCGAGCTCGGCGTCGCCGAGGCTGCCGGCGGCCTGGTGCAGCGCCAGCAGCGCCAGCACGTGGCGGTGGCGGGCCTGGGTCTGCGCGTTCTGCGCGCCGGCCAGCATCTGGATGGCGAGCAGCAGGTCGGTGGTGGTGCGGGTGCCCAGCGCGAGGCCGGTGCGCGTGGCGGCCAGCGCGCGCTCGGCCGCGTCCACCGCCGCCTGGGTGGACTGCAGCTGCGCCGCGCCCTGCCCCACCGCCAGGTGCAGCGCGCGCACGTCGCGCAGCACGGCGCGGCGGCCGGCCTCGAGCTGCTCGCGCGCGGCGTCGCGCTGGAAGCCGGCACGGTCGGCCGCGGCCGCGGTGGCGCCGCCGGCGAACAGCGGCACGGTCAGGCGCAGCGCCACCTGCGTGGGCGTGCGCGCAGCGTCCAGCGGCGGCACGCCGTCGCCGCGCAGGCGCTGCGTGTCCACGCCCACGCGCAGCGTCGGCAGGTGGCCGGCGCGGGCGGCGGCGATGCGCTGCTCGCTGGCCTGCAGGTCCAGCTCGCGCGCGCGCAGTTCGGGGTTGCCGCGCAGCGCGCGCTCGCCCCACGCGTCGGCGTCGTCGGGCAGCGGCTGGGCGGCGAACTGCGGGCGCAGCGGCGCCAGCGCGGGCGCCGGCGCGCCGGTCAGCTGCGCCAGCGCCTCGCGGGCGTCGGCCAGCGCCAGCTCGGCGGCCAGCGTGCCGGCGCGCGAGTTCTCGCGGTAGGCGCGCGACTGGTCGGCCTCGACCTGCGCCGACAGGCCGGCCTGGAAGCGCGCCTCGGCCTCGCCGACCTGGCGGGCGAAGGCCTCCTCATTGGCGCGCGCGGTGGCGAGCTGCGCCTCGGCCGACAGCAGGCCGAAATAGGCCTCGGCCACGCGCTGGCGCGCCGCCTGCCCGGCCGCCGCCAGCCGCGCGGCCTGGGCCGAGGCGTCGCTGCGGCTGGCGTCCCAGGCGCGCAGCGCGGCCAGGTCGACGAGCGCCTGGCTGGCGCTGCTGGTGGTGGTGTTCCAGCGCGTGCCGCCGCTCTCGTGCAGCTCGCTGCGCTGCAGCTGCCACTGCGGCAGCAGCGCGGCGCGCGCCTCGCGGGCGGCGGCGTCCTGCGCGCCGGCCAGCGCGGCGGCCTGGCGCAGCGCCGGGTCGGCCGCGCGGGCCTGGGCCCAGACCTGCAGCAGGTCGTCGGCGCGGGCCGCCGCCGCGCCGCACAGCGCGGCGGCCAGCAGGAGCCGGGCGGGCCTCACGCGCCCAGCTCCGCGCTGATGTCGACGACCTGGCCGTCGATGACGTACACGTTGCGCTGCGCCCGCGCGGCGAGCTGCGGGTCGTGCGTGACCATGACGATGGTCGCGCCGTCGCGGTGCAGTTCCTCCAGCAGCTCCATGACGCTGCGGGCCATCGCGCTGTCGAGGTTGCCGGTGGGCTCGTCGGCCAGCAGCAGGCGCGGCTGGCCGGCCAGCGCGCGGGCGATGGCCACGCGCTGCTGCTGGCCGCCGGACAGCTCCGCCGGGTAGTGCTTGCCGCGCGCGGACAGGCCCACGCGGGCCAGCGCGTCGGCCGCGCGCTTGCGGCGCTCGGCGCCGGCGAGGCCGCGGTAGCGCAGCGGCACCTCGATGTTGTCGAGCACGTTCAGGTCGGGGATCAGGTTGAAGGCCTGGAAGATGAAGCCGATCTTCTGGTTGCGCACCGCCGAGCGCGCGGCGTCGCCCATGCGGCTCACGTCGATGCCGTCGAGCCGGTAGCTGCCGGCGCTGAAGGCCTCCAGCAGGCCGGCGATGGTCAGGAAGGTCGTCTTGCCCGAGCCCGAGGGGCCGGTCACGGCGACGAACTCGCCCTCGCGGACGCTGAGGTTGAAGTCGCGCAGCGCATAGGTCTCGACCATTTCGGTGCGGTAGACCTTCTGCAGTTTTTCCATCTGGAGCATGGTGTTTTCCTTGGCTCAATCCGCGATCAGGACGCGCTCGGCGCCGTTGAAGTTCTCGGTGCCCGAGATGACGACGCGGTCCCCCGCCTTCAGCCCCGACAGCACCTCCACCCGGTCCAGCGCGCGCGCGCCCAGCCGGATGGCCACCTTCTCGGCCACGCCGCCGCGCACCACGTAGGCCTGGCTGCCGCCGCCCTCGTCCACGAAGCCGCCGCGCGCGACGCCCAGCACCCGTTCGCGCCGGTCCAGCAGCACGCGCACCGACAGGCGCTGGTTCTGGCGCAGCTGCTCCGGCTGCCGGCCGGCGAAGCGCAGCCGCGCCGCCACCTCGCCGTTGACGACCTCGGGCGACACCGAGCTGATCCGGCCCGCCCAGCGCTGGCCGTTGCCGCCGATCTCGCCCGGCATGCCCGGCTGCAGCTCGCGGGCGAAGCTCTCGGCCACCTGCATCTGCACCTCCAGCGCGGACAGGTCGACCACCGACAGCAGCTTGGCGTCGCGCGCGACGTTCGTGCGGTCGGCGACGAAGAGCTGGCCCACTTGCCCGTCCACCGGCGAGCGCACGGCCAGCTCGTCCACCTGGCGCTCCAGGTCGGCCACCAGCAGCTGCTGGCGGGCCAGCGCGCTCTGCTTGGCCGCCACGTCCAGCCGCAGGCTGTCGGTCTTGAGGCCGCGCAGCTCGCCCGCCTGCGCCAGCGCGAGGCGGGCCTTGGCCAGCGCGTCCTGCGCGCGCTCGACCTGCATGCGCGCGGTGGCGCCGGCCTCGAAGGCCTGGGCCTGGCGGGCCAGGTCGTTCTGCGCGGTCTGCTGGTCGATGCGGGCGTTCTCGTAGGCGCTGTGCAGCGCGGCCGCCTGCTGGCGCGCCTCCACCTCGGCGCGCGCCAGCTCGGCGCGCAGCGCATCGACCTGGCTGCGCTCCTGCGCGAGCCGGTTGGCCAGCTCGGGCGAGTCCACCCGCGCCAGCACCTGGCCGCGCCGGACGGGGTCGCCCGCCTGCACCGCCAGCGTGGCGGTGCCGGCGCCGGGGGCGTACAGCGTGGGGCTCTGCGCGGCGACGACGCGGCCCTCGCCCGCCACGTCGCGCGTCAGCGGCGCGACGTCCACGGTGGCGAAGCTCAGCCGCGCCGCGCTGACGGCGGCGCCGGCCGACAGCCACTGCCGCACGCCGCCACCGGCCAGCAGCACGGCGCCGGCCACGGCCGCGGCCGCCCCCGCGATCAGCAGCGGCCGCCGCCGGGAGGAAGGAGCGAGCGGGCGGTCCTGCTCGGAGGTGTCACGGAAACCGGTGTTCATGCACCGCTTTTCGCAAGCGGTGTGCCAGCGACGGCGGCCTTATGAATCAACCACTTGGCGCGGCGGACGGTGTCCGCGGACAGGGGCCGGACAGTCCGGACGGCGGCGGGCCGGGGCCGCTCAATCGTCCAGCGCCGCCAGGAACTGCCGCAGCTCCGGCGTCCGCGGCGCGCCGAACAGGTCGGCCGGCGGGCCCATCTCGTGGACGCGGCCCTGGTGCATGAAGATGACGCGGTCGGCCACCTTGCGGGCGAAGCCCATCTCGTGCGTGACCATCAGCAGCGTCATGCCCTCGTCCGCCAGCGCCTCGACGACGCGCAGCACCTCGCCCACCAGCTCCGGGTCCAGCGCCGACGTGATCTCGTCGCACAGCAGCACGGCCGGCTCCATCGCCAGCGCGCGGGCGATGGCCACGCGCTGCTGCTGGCCGCCGGAGAGCTGGTCGGGCATGGCGTTGAACTTCTCGGCCAGGCCCACGCGGCGCAGCAGCCGGGTGGCCTGCTCGGCGGCCTCGTTGGGGCTGCGCCGCTTCACCAGCGTGGGCGCCAGCATCACGTTGCGGCCCACGCTCAGGTGCGGGAACAGGTTGAAGCCCTGGAAGATCATGCCCACCTGCTGGCGCAGCGCGCGCATGGCCAGCGCGCTGTCGTGCAACAGCGGCTTGCCGTTGACGGTGAGCGCGCCGTCCTGGAAGCGCTCCAGCCCGTTCACGCAGCGCAGCAGCGTGCTCTTGCCCGAGCCGCTCTTGCCGATGATGGCGATGACCTCGCCGCGCATGACGTCCAGGTCGATGCCCTTGAGCACCTCGTTCGTGCCGTAGGACTTGCGCAGCGCGGTGATGCGCACGATGGGCGCGCCGGGCGCCACCGGGGGCGGCGAGAGAGAGTCAAGCGGAGCGGTCATGGCGCCGGCCTTCCAGGTGTTGAGCGAACAGGCTGACGGGGAAGCACAGCGCGAAATAGAACAGCGCCACGCAGCCGAAGACGAGGAAGGGCTTGAAGCTGGCGTTGGCGATCATGCTGCCGGCCTTGGTCAGCTCGACGAAGCCGATCACCGACGCCAGCGCCGTGCCCTTGATGACCTGCACCAGGAAGCCCACCGTCGGCGCGATGGCCAGCTTCAGCGCCTGCGGCAGGATGACGTGGCGCAGCTGCTCGCCGAAGCTCAGCGCCAGGCTGCGCGCCGCCTCCCACTGGCCGCGCGGCACCGCGTCCACGCAGCCGCGCCAGATCTCGACGAGGTAGGCGCTGGTGTAGAGCGTCAGCGCCAGCGCCGCGGCCGTCCAGGCCGACACCTCCACGCCCAGCAGCGCCAGGCCGAAGTAGGCCAGGAACAGCTGCATCAGCAGCGGCGTGCCCTGGAACAGCTGCACATACAGCGCGACGGCGCGCTGCGCGGGCCGGCCCAGGCCCAGCCGCAGCGTCAGCAGCAGCCCGCCGACGAGGCCGCCGCCGACGAAGGCGATCAGCGACAGCGCCACCGTCCAGCGCAGCGCCAGCAGCAGGTTGCGCAGGATGTCCCACAGCGTGAACTCAACCATGGCCGCTCCCCCGGCCGAAGACGAAGCGCGGCCCCGCCCACGTCAGCAGCCGGCGCGCCAGCACGGCCAGCACCAGGTACAGCCCCGTGGCGACGATGAATGCCTCGAAGGCGCGGAAGTTGCGGCCCTGGATGAGGTTGGCCGCGTAGCTCAGCTCCTCGGTCGAGATCTGCCCGCAGACGGCCGAGCCCAGCATGACGATGATGATCTGGCTCGTCAGCGCCGGCCACACGCGCTGGAAGGCCGGCGGCAGCACGACGCGCAGGAAGGTCTGCACGGGGCTGAGCGCCAGGCTCTGCGCCGCCTCCCACTGGCCGCGCGGCGTGGCCTGGATGCCGGCGCGCAGGATCTCGGTACCGTAGGCGCCGAGGTTGAGCGTCATCGCGATCAGCGAGGCCGCCTCGGGCGACAGCTTCACGCCCAGCGCCGGCAGGCCGAAGAAGATGAAGAACAGCTGCACGATGAAGGGCGTGTTGCGCAGCAGCTCCACGTACCCGCCCAGCAGCCGCCGCAGCCACGCCGGCCCGCAGGCGCGCGACCACGCGCCCAGCGTGGCGATGGCCAGGCCCAGCGGCGTGGCGACGAGCGTGAGCCCCAGCGTCCACGCCAGCCCCGTCAGCAGCAGCGGCCATTCGGCCAGCACGGCCATGAAATCGAATTGGGTCATGTCGTCACCGGGGTTCGCGGCCGGGATGCGCCTTCAGCCGCGCCGCCGGCAGGGGGCGGGTTCACGACGGCAGCTCGCCCGCGCCGCGGCCCAGCCACTTCTTCGACAGCGCCTCCAGCTCGCCCGCCGCCTTGGCCGCGGCGATGATCTCGTTGACCTTGGCCAGCAGCGCGTCCTCGCCCTTGGCCACGCCGACGAAGCAGGGGCTGTCCTTCAGCAGCAGCTTGAACTCCGTGCCCAGGCCCGGGTTGCGCTGCATCAGGTTGCCGGCCACCGAGGCGCTGGTGGCCAGCAGCTGCGTCTGGCCGGCGGCGAAGGCGGCGATGGTGGCGTTGTTGTCCTCGAAGCGCTTGAACTCCAGCGTCGGCGGCGCGACCTTGGCCAGCTCCTGGTCCTCCATCGCGCCGCGCGTCACGGCCACGCTCTTGCCGGCCAGGTCGGCCCAGCGCTTGACCGGCAGGCTCCTGGCCGCGAACACCGCCTGGTAGAACGGCGCGTAGGCGGCGCTGAAGTTGATGACCTTCTCGCGCTCCGGGTTCTTGCCCAGCGTGGAGATGACGAGGTCGGCCTTCTTCGTCTGCAGGTAGGGGATGCGGTTGGCGCTGGTCACCGGCACCAGCTCGGCCTTCACGCCCAGCCGGGCGGCGATCAGCTGGGCCACGGCCACGTCCAGGCCCTGCGGCGCCATGTCGGGGCCGACGAAGCCATAGGGCGGGTAATCGGTCGGGATGGCGATCCGGACGGTCTTGCGCTTGGCGATGGTGTCCAGCGCGGTCTGCGCCTGGGCGGTGGCGGCGAGCAGCGCGAGGCCGGCGGCCAGCAGCAGGCGTCGGGAAGCGGACGGGGTCATGGGGCGGGTCTCCTGAGGGTTCGGCGCAGCCCGCACTCCGCAGCTTCCGTGCCAGCGCCGCCCCGCCCGGCAGACGCACCGCCCTGGGCCGCCGCCGCGGCCGCCGCGGGCCGGCAGGCACCAGCACAGTGCCGCACGTGACAGCAGGCGCCCCAGCACGCGGCGCAGAATCGCCGCACCCGCCACCGGAGCCGCCATGAACGCACGCGCCACCTTCACCCGCATGGACGCAAGCACCCGCGACGACTGGGCCGCCATCGTCCCGGAGGCGATGCAGATGGCCCGCACGCTGCCCGACCGCGTGCTCGGCCACCTGCGGCTGCTGGACGGCGACTTCGGCGGCTTCCCAGTGGACCGCCTCACCCACTGCCTGCAGACCGCCACGCTCGCCCACCGCGACGGGCGCGACGAGGAATACGTCTGCTGCGCGCTGCTGCACGACATCGGCGACACGCTGGGCAGCTTCAACCACCCCGACATCGCCGCCGCCATCCTCAAGCCCTTCGTGACGGAGGCCAACCTGTGGATGGTGCAGCAGCACGGCATCTTCCAGGGGCACAACTTCTTCCACCACATCGGGCTGGACCGCGACCTGCGCGAGCAGTTCCGCGGCCACCCGCACTTCGAGCGCACGGCCGAGTTCGTCGAGCGCTACGACAACCCCGCGTTCGACCCCGCCGCCGAGACGCTGCCGCTGGACTTCTTCGCGCCGATGCTGCGCCGGCTGATGGCCGCGCCGCGCCAGTCCGTCTACAAGGCGGCGATCGCGCCGGCCGGCTGAACGGCGGGCGGCCGCCGCCCCTTAAGCTCGCCCCCCATGCGACTGCCGCCCCACCGCCCATGCGCCTGCTGCTCGTCGAAGACGACCCCATGATCGGCGACAGCCTGCGCGAAGCGCTGCGCCGCCAGGGCTTCGCGGCCGACTGGCTGCGCGACGGCCAGGCCGCCGACGCGGTGCTGGCCAGCGGCGAGCGCTTCGACGCCGTGCTGCTGGACCTGGGCCTGCCCCGGCGCGGCGGCCTGGACGTGCTGAAGAGCCTGCGCGCCCGCGGCGACGCCACGCCGGTGCTGGTGATGACCGCGCGCGACGCGCTGGCCGACAAGGTGGCCGGGCTGGACGCGGGCGCCGACGACTACCTCGTCAAGCCCTTCGAGCTGGACGAGCTGCTGGCCCGGCTGCGCGCCGTCGCGCGCCGCCACGGCGGCCGCGCCGACACCGCGCTGCAGGTGGCCGACCTGCGGCTGGACCCCGCCACGCGCGAGGTCACCCGCGCCGGCCGGCCGGTGCTGCTGTCGGCCCGCGAGTTCGCGCTGCTGCAGGCGCTGCTGGAGCGGCCCGGCGCCATCGTCTCGCGCGCGCAGCTGGAGGACCGGCTCTACGGCTGGGGCGAGGAGCTGGAGAGCAACGCGATCAGCGTCTACATGCACCAGCTGCGCAAGAAGCTGGGCGCGGACCTGCTGCACACGGTGCGCGGCCTGGGCTACTACGCCGGGCCGGAGAAATGAGGCCCCTCGTCAGCCCAGGCGCCGCTGGACGCGGGCCTGCCCTGCCGGTCCCCCGGGGGGACGGCGATGCTCGCGGGGCTTGCCCCGCTCGCACATCGTCTGCGGGCCGGCTTGGGAGCGGCCCGGCGCTCGGCCCGCACGCGCCGCACCATGGCTAGGCGGGCGCTCTCCACGTTGCGCGGGCGGCTGTTCGCGCTGCTCGCGGCGCTGGGCGGCGTGACGGCGCTGGCCGTGGGCGGCGCCACCTACTACAGCGTGCGCGCCGAGGCCGACGTGCTGTTCGACTACCAGCTGCGCCAGACCGCGCTGTCGCTGCGCGACCAGGGCCGCGTCGCGCCCAACGAGGCCGCCGCGCTGGCGGACCCGGGGTTCGACTACGTCGTGCAGATCTGGTCCGTGCAGGGGCTGGAGCTGTACACCAGCCGGCCGCAGGGCATGACCGAGCCGCTGCCGCCGCGCGCGGTGCTGGGCTTCTCGCACCTGCGCCTGGGCGGGCAGGACTGGCGCGTGTTCAGCGCCGCCACGCCGCAGCGCGTGGTGCAGGTGGCACAGCCGCTGGCCGTGCGGCAGAAGCTCGCCGCGCTGGCGGCGCTGCGCAGCGTGGTGCCGGTGGCGGTGGCGCTGCCGCTGGTGGCCGCGGCGCTGTGGTGGCTGCTCGGCGTGTCGCTGGCGCCGCTGGCGCGCGTGACGCAGGCGGCCCGGGCGCGCGGCGCCGGCGCGCGGGACGCGCTGCCCACCGCCGGGCTGCCCGGCGAGGTGGCGCCGCTGGTGGACGCCTTCAACGGCCTGCTGGCACGGCTGGACGAGGCCCTGGACGCGCAGCGCAGCTTCGTCGCCGACGCCGCCCACGAGCTGCGCACCCCGCTCACCGCGCTGAAGCTGCAGCTGGGCCTGCTGCACGGCGCCACGCCGGGCGCGCAGCAGGACGAGGCCGTCGCCCGCCTGCGCGGCGGCATCGACCGCGCGGCCCACCTCGTCGAGCAGCTGCTGGCGCTGGCCCGCGCCGAGCCCGGCGCCGCCGCGGCCGCGCAGCCGCTGGACCTGGCCGAGCTGGCCCGCCAGGCGGTGGCCGACGTGCAGCCCCTGGCCGACCAGGCCGGCGTCGCGCTGGCGCTGGACGCCCCCGGCCCGCTGCCGCTCAGCGGCGATGCGCAGGCGCTGCGCGGCGCGCTGCGCAACCTGGTCGACAACGCGGTCAAGTACGGCGCGCGCACGGTGCAGGTCAGCGCGCTGCGCGACGGCGGCGCGCCGCTGCTGCGCGTGGACGACGACGGCCCGGGCATCCCGCCCGGCCAGCGCGAGCGCGCGTTCGACCGCTTCCAGCGCGGCGAGGACGCCGGCGTGTCCGGCAGCGGCCTGGGCCTGGCCATCGTGCAGGCGGCCGCGCGCCAGCAGGGCGCGGCGGTACGGCTGGCGACGGCGCCGCTCGGCGGCCTGCGCGCCGAGATCGCCTGGCCGGCCGGCGCGGCGGCCTAACTTTCGCCTCACCTTCGCCTCATCGGCCCCTCACCCGCGCTGCCTAGAGTGGCCCGCACCGGCTGCGCCGCAGCCCGCATGAGGAGCCTTCGATGACCCAGACCGCCAAGATCACCCTGACTGCCGCCGCCGCCGCGCTGCTGGCCGCGGGCGTGACCGTCACCACCACCGCCATCGGCTGGCCGGCGCCCGGCTGGCTGCAGGACAAGGCCGGCACCGGCGCCACCCCGGCGGCCTCATCCACGCCGCCCACCGCGCCCGCTGCGGCGCTGCCCCCCGCGCAACTGCCCAACTACCGCGCCATCGTGCAGGCGCAGGGGCCCGCCGTCGTCGGCATCACGGTGGCCGGGCTGCACCAGGTAGACGGCCCCGCCGCCCTGCAGCCGGGCCAGGACGCCGGGGACGACCCCTTCTTCCGCTTCTTCCGCGGCATCCCCGGGCTGCGCCTGCCGCAGCAGATCAACCCCGGCGCCCAGCCCTTCCGCGGCCAGGGCTCGGGCTTCATCATCAGCGCCGACGGGCTGGTGCTGACCAACGCCCACGTGGTGCGCGAGGCCAAGCAGGTCACCGTCAAGCTCAGCGACCGCCGCGAGTTCGCCGCCCAGGTGCTGGGCAGCGACCCGGCCACCGACATCGCCGTGCTGAAGGTGGACGCCAAGGGCCTGCCCGCCGTGCAGCTGGGCGACGCGCGGCAGGTGCAGGTGGGCGACTGGGTGCTCGCCATCGGCGCGCCCTACGGCTTCGAGCAGACGGCCACGCAGGGCATCGTCAGCGCCAAGGGCCGCTCGCTGCCGGGCGACAGCGTGGTGCCCTTCATCCAGACCGACGCGGCCGTGAACCCCGGCAACTCCGGCGGCCCGCTGTTCGACGCCTCGGGCCGCGTCGTCGGCGTGAACGCGCAGATCTACTCGCAGAGCGGCGGCTTCCAGGGCCTGGCCTTCGCGATCCCGGTGGACGTGGCGCTGCGCGTGAAGGACCAGATCGTCGCGCACGGCAAGGTCGAGCACGCGCGGCTGGGCGTCACGCTGCAGGACCTGTCCGCGCCGCTGGCCGCGTCCTTCGGGCTGGACGCGCCGGACGGCGCGCTGGTGTCCAGCGTGCAGCCCGGCAGCGCCGCGGCCAAGGCCGGGCTGAAGGCGGGCGACGTCATCACCGCGCTGGACGGCGAGCCGGTGCGCGTGGCGGGCGACGTGTCCAGCCGCGTGGGCCTGGCGCGGCCGGGCGACAAGATCAAGCTGGCGCTGTGGCGCGACAAGGCGCACCACAGCGAGACCGTCAGCCTGGGCCGCGCCGACAAGGACGCCCCGCAGGCCAGCGCCGCGCCCGAGGGCGGCCAGCTGGGCCTGGCGCTGCGGCCGCTGGAGCGCCAGGAGCTGCGCGGCGCCGGCCTGGACCACGGCCTGCTCGTCGAAGGCGTGGCCGGCCCGGCCCAGCTGGCCGGCGTGCAGCCCGGCGACGTGCTGCTGGCGCTGAACGGCAAGCCGGTGCAGAGCGTGGACGAGGTGCGCGCCGCGATGAAGGGCAAGCCGAACTCGGTGGCATTGCTCGTGGCCCGCGACGGGCAGCAGATCTTCGTGCCCGTGCGGCTGGGCTGATCGCGGCCCCGGCCGCGCGAAACGGCGGGCTGCGCAGCCCGCTCGCTGCGCTAGGCTGCGCACCGTCGCAACAAGCCCTGCCCGCGAACCCATGGCCGCCACCCACCGGACGCTGATCCTCCTTGCCGCCGGCGCCGTGGCGGGCGGATGGTTTTTCATGTCGCAGGAGCCGTCGCAAGGGGCGGCGCAGGCGCCAGCAGCGGCGGCGGCCTGGGAGGCCGTGCAGTAGCTGCGCGGCTGCACGGCCACCGACGCACGGCGCACCAGCTTCGAGACGCTGCGCGGCCAGGGCGTGTCGCCCGACATGATGACCCAGCTGATGGTGGAGGCCGATGCCGAGGCCCGCCGCTGCCAGACCGTCACGGCCCGGCACCGCGCGCTGCTGCCCGAACTGGCCGCACGCGCCATGCGGGCCGGCGTGCCCGAGGCGGCCTCGCACCGGCGCAGCGCCAGGAAGTCGCCGACGAGATGCGCCGCGATGCCCAGGCCGGCCATGCGCAGAGCCTGCTCGGCGCGCTGATCGCCCACGAGGACTGGGGGCTGAGCGACGCCGAGAAGCTGGCCTGCCTCGGCGCCTACGTCAGCCTGCCCGGCCACCCCGAGGCCCAGCCCATGGCCAAGGCCCTGGTGGACCAGGGCACCATCCGCTTCAAGACCCCGCCCACGCCCGGGCAGTTGGAGGCGGCGAAGCCGGCCATGCTGAAGATTCTGGAACGGGTGCAGGGGGCCAGGCCGTGACCGCCGCCCCCACATCGAAGCTTCAGGGCATCCCGTTGCCCACGTAGTCCACAAACCCGGGCCGCGTGCTCAGCCGTTGCAGCCAGGCCTCCACGGCCGGCAGCTCGGCACGCGCGATGGGCGCGTTCTTCCAGCGCTGGGCGGACAGGCCCAGCACGACGTCGGCGAGGGTGAAGTCCGGCCCCGTGACGAAGGCGCCGGTCGCGGCGAGCTGCTGGTCCAGCATGCCCATGTGGCGGTTCCAGCTGTCGACGCTGGCTTGAACGGCCTCCGGCGTGGCGGGCTGGCCGCGCACCAGCGCCATGAAGGCGGTGCGCCAGGCGTTGTTCAGCTCGCCGGCCTGCCAGTCCATCCATTGCTCGACGCGTGCACGCGCCCGCGCCTCGGTGGGCAGCAGCGTGGCCGCGCCTGCCTGGGTGGCGAGGTAGCGGCAGATGCTGTTGCTCTCCCACAGCGTGAAGTCGCCATCGACGAGCACAGGGATCAGCCCGTTGGGATTCATCGCCAGATAGCCGGGCTCCTGCGGCGACCGGAAGCCGGCGCCCCAGTCCTCGCGTTCCAGCGCGAGGTCGAGCTGCGCGGCGGTCCACATGACCTTGCGCACGTTGATGGAGGTGAGGCGGCCGAGGAGCTTCATGGCGGTGGAGGCGGCAGTTGGCGGGCGGCCTCGCGGCCGGCGGGGGTGAGGTGGGCGGTCCAGCGGCCGGCATCGTCGCAGGCCAGCCGCACCCAGCCGGGGCCGCGCGTGCCGGCGATGGCGGCATCGCCCAGCGCCGTGCCCTCGCGCAGCAGCACGCTGACGCGCTCGTCCAGCCGCTTGGCCAGGCGCGCCAGGGCCACGCCCTCGCCGTCGTCCAGCGCCAACAGCAGGCGCAGCAGCCTGTCCTCAGCCATGCCGGCTCAGCATGACGGGGATGGACTTGGACGTTGGCGTGCGCGCGACGAGGGAGAAGCTCTCCAGCGGCACGAGCGGGTTGGTCTCGGGGTAGTAGCTCGCCAGGCAGCCGCGCGGGATGTCGTAGGCCACCAGCAGGAAGCGCTCGGCGCGGCGCTGCTGCACCTCGGCACTGTCCTCGGCGACGTAGAGACTGGTGATGTCCACCCAGTCGCCGGCCTGCATGCCGATGTCCTTGAGGTCGTCGGCATGGATGAAGACGACGCGGCGGTGGCCGTAGACGCCGCGGTAGCGGTCGTCCAGACCGTAGATGGTGGTGTTGTACTGGTCGTGCGAGCGCAGCGTCGTCAGCGTGAAGACGCGGGTGTCGCGCTGGCGCTCGGCGATGCGCTGCACGGCCAGGTCGGTCGGCATCGCATGCGTGCTGAACTGCGCCTTGCCGCTGGCCGTGGCCCAGACGCGCTCGCTCGCCGTGTTGCGCAGGCGGAAGCCGCCGGGCTGCTTGATCTTCTCGTTGAAGCCGGCGAAGTCGGGCAGCACGGCTTCGATCTTGTCGCGGATGCGGGCGTAGTCGCCAGCCAGCGCCAGCCACGGTGTACGGCTGTGCTTCAGCGTGGCGGCGGCCAGGCGCGCGACGAGCATGGGCTCGGACAGCAGATGCTCGGACGCCGGCGCATTCATACCGGAGGACAGGTGCACCATGCTCATCGAGTCTTCCACCGTGACGCCCTGCGGCCCCGTGGCCTGCACGTCGATCTCGGTGCGGCCCAGCACCGGCAGCACCAGCGCCTTCTTGCCATGCACGACGTGGCTGCGGTTGAACTTGGTGGTGATGTGCACGGTCAGCTCGCAGCGGCGCAGCGCGCGCCAGGTGGCGGCCGTGTCGGGCGTCGCCGCGGCGAAGTTGCCGCCCATCGCGATGAAGACCTTGCCGCGGCCGTCCAGCATGGCCTGGATGGCGCCCACCGTGTCGTGGCCCTGCGCGCGCGGCGGCTCGAAGCCGAAGACCTCGCCGAGCTTGTCGAGGAAGGCCGGCGCGGGCTTCTCGTGGATGCCCATGGTGCGGTCGCCCTGCACATTGCTGTGGCCGCGCACCGGGCAGGCGCCGGCGCCGGGCCGCCCGAGGTTGCCGCGCAGCAGCAGCAGGTTGACGATCATCTGGATGGTCGCCACCGAGTGCCGGTGCTGCGTGATGCCCATGCCCCAGCAGGCGATCGCGCGCTCGCTGGCCGCGTAGAGGTCGGCGGCCTGCTCGATCTGCTCGCGCGCGAGGCCGCTGGCCTGCACCAGCGGTGCCCAGGGCTGCGCGCGCAGGTCGGCCGCGAAGGCGTCGAAGCCCTGCGTGTGCCGGGCGATGAAGCCGCGGTCCAGCGCGCCGCGCTCGACCAGGCGCTTGCACATGCCCTTGAGCAGCGCGAAGTCGCCGCCGACCTGGAGCTGGAAGTAGTGGCTGCTGATCGGCGCGTCGCCCCGCGCCGCCATCTCCAGCGCGTCCTGCGGGTCGGCGAAGCGCTCCAGGCCGCGCTCACGCAGCGGGTTGAAGCTGAGGATGCGGGCG
The DNA here is from genome assembly GCF_047654785.1 of Roseateles sp. GTDB lineage: Bacteria > Pseudomonadota > Gammaproteobacteria > Burkholderiales > Burkholderiaceae_C > Pelomonas. The sequence continues at coordinate 847,796 of NZ_JASGKQ010000002.1, read as the reverse complement.
CCGCGCTTGCGGGCCGCGCGCAGCTCGCCCAGCATGCGCGGGTGGTTGGTGCCCGGGTTCTGGCCGAACACGAGGATGCAGTCGGCCTGCCCGAAGTCCGCCAGCGTCACCGTGCCCTTGCCCACGCCCAGCGTCGGCTTCATGGCCGCGCCGCTGGGCTCGTGGCACATGTTGGAGCAGTCGGGGAAGTTGTTGGTGCCGTACTCGCGCACGAACAGCTGGTACAGGAAGGCGGCCTCGTTGCTGGTGCGGCCGGAGGTGTAGAACAGCGCCTGGTTCGGGTCCGGCAGCGCCTGCAGCTCGCGGGCGATCAGCGCGAACGCGGCGTCCCAGGAGGTGCGGACGTAGCGGTCCTGCCGGGCGTCGTAGGCCAGCGGCTCGGTCAGGCGGCCGGTGGCCTCCAGCGCGTGGTCGGAGGCCTCGGCCCATTCGGCGAGCGTCTTCGCGCCGATCAGCTCCGGCGTCGCCCGCCGCGCGGTCGCCTCGGCGGCCACGGCCTTGGCGCCGTTCTCGCAGAACTCGAAGGTGGAACGGTGGTCGCGGTCCGGCCAGGCGCAGCCGGGACAGTCGAAGCCGTCGGCCTGGTTGGCGTGCAGCAGCGTCCTGGCGCCCTTCACGGCGACGCCCTGCCCGCGCAGGTGCTGCGCCACGCTCTTCAGCGCGCCCCAGCCGCCGGCCGGGCCGTCGTAGCGCGTGATCTTCTGTTCGCTCATGCCGCCAGCCTACTATCCTCCGCCGCCATGCGACGTGTCCTGATCATCGACGACCACCCCGGCGTGGGCCAGGCGCTGGAACTGCTGCTGTCCCTGCACGACATCGAGGCCTGCGTGGCCGCCAGCCCGGCCGAGGGCCTGGCGCTGCTGGAGCAGCGGCCGTTCGGCCTGGTCATCCAGGACATGAACTTCAGCGCCGACACCACCTCGGGCGAGGAGGGCGAGGCGCTGTTCCGCGCCATCCGCGCCGGCCGGCCGGACCTGCCGGTCATCCTGCTGACCGCCTGGACGCGGCTGGACACCGCCGTCGCGCTGGTCAAGGCCGGCGCCGCCGACTACCTCGCCAAGCCCTGGGACGACGCCAAGCTGCTGGCCACCGTGGAGAACCTGCTGGAGCTGGGCGAGGCCAACCGCGAGATCGCGGCGCTGCGCGAGGCCCGGGCCGCGCGGCGCCAGGCGCTGGCGCGGCGCCACGACCTCGCCGGCCTCGTGTTCGCCTCGGACGCGATGGCCGGCCTGCTGGAGCTGGCCGGCCAGGTCGCCGCGGCGCCGGTGCCGGTGCTGATCACCGGGCCCAACGGCGCGGGCAAGGAGCGCATCGCCGCGTTCGTCCATGCCAACTCCGCCGCCCGGGACGGCCCCTTCGTCGCGCTGAACTGCGGCGCGCTGCCGGCCGACCTGATCGAGGCCGAGCTGTTCGGCAGCGACAGCGGCGCCTACACCGGCGCGGCCAAGGCGCGCGTGGGCCGCTTCGAGGCGGCGGACGGCGGCACGCTGTTCCTCGACGAGATCGGCAACCTGCCGCTGGCCGGCCAGGTCAAGCTGCTGCGCGTGCTGGAGACGGGGCAGTTCGAGCGCCTGGGCTCCAGCAGGACGCGCCAGACCCGCGTGCGCGTGCTCAGCGCCACCAACGCCGACCTGCGCGCGATGGTGCGGGCCGGCGGCTTCCGCGAGGACCTGTTCTACCGGCTGAACCTGATCGAGCTGAGGCTGCCCGCGCTGGCCGAGCGCCGCGACGACGTGCTGCCGCTGGCCGAGCACTTCCTGGCCGGCCGCGCGCGCCTCGGCGAGGCCGCGCGCGACGCGCTGCTGGCGCACCGCTGGCCGGGCAATGTGCGCGAGCTGAAGAACGCCGTCGAGCGCGCCGCGCTGCTGGGCGCCGGCGGCGAGATCACGCCCGCGCTGCTGGGCCTGGAGGACGCCCAGGGCGGCGGCGGCGCCTGGCGCAACCTCGACGAGCCCAGCCGCGAGGCCGTGGCCGCCGCGCTGGCGGCCGCAGGCGGCATCGTCAGCCGCGCGGCGGCGCAGCTGGGCCTGTCGCGCCAGGCGCTGTACCGGCGGCTGGAGCGCTACGGGATCGCGCCTTGACCCGGCGGCTGCCGCTGCACGCGCGGGCGCTGCTGTCGCTGGCGGCGGCGGCCGGCCTGCCGCCGCTGTGCTTCGCCGGCGCGCGGCGCCTGGGCCTGGGCGACGCCCCGGCGCTGGCCGCCGCCGCCGCGCTGACGCTGCCGCTGCTGGCCTGGCTGGCCGCGCGCTGGCTCGCGCCGCTGCGGCGCCTGACGCGCGCGCTGGAGGGCGCCGTGCTGGGCTACCGCGACGGCGACTTCAGCCTCAGCCTCGCGGCCGACGGCCCGCGCGAGCTGGCCACGCTGACGCGGCTGCACGCCGAGCTGGGCCAGGCGCTGCGCGAGCAGCGCCAGCACCTGGCCCAGCGCGAGCTGCTGCTGGACACGGTGGTGCAGAACACACCGGTCGCGCTGGTGCTGACCGGGCCGGGCGGCAAGGTCGCCATCGCCAACCTCGCGGCACGGCAGCTGCTGGGCGACGGGCGCCACCTCGCGGGGCTGGACTTCGCCGCCGTCATCGCGCCGCTGCCCGAGCCGCTGCGCGAGGCGCTGGCGGACGACGCCGACCGGCTGTTCAGCGTCACGCTGGCGGACGGCAGCGAGGAGACCTTCCACCACGGCACCCACGCCTTCCGGCTGCAGGGCCAGCCGCACCGGCTGCGGCTGCTGCGGCGCATGACGCGCGAGCTCTCGCGCGCCGAGGTGGCGGCGTGGAAGCGCGTCATCCGCGTGCTCAGCCACGAGATGAACAACTCGCTGGCGCCGATCTCGTCGCTCGCGCACAGCGGCGCGGAGCTGGCGCGGCGCGGCGACACCGAGCGGCTGCCGCAGGTGCTGGCCGGCATCGCCGCGCGCGCCGCCCACCTGCACGGCTTCCTGAGTGGCTACGCGCGCTTCGCCAAGCTGCCGGCGCCGCGCCACGAGGCGGTGGCCTGGGCGCCCTTCCTGGGCCGCCTCGCGGCGCTGGGCGAGTTCCGCCTGGACGGCGAGCCGCCCGCCGCGCCAGGCTGGTTCGACGCCGCGCAGGTCGAGCAGGCGCTGCTGAACCTGATCAAGAACGCGCACGAGTCCGGCAGCGCCCCCGGCGACGTGGCGCTGCGGCTCGGCGCGGCGCGCGGCGAGCTGCGCATCGAGGTGCTGGACCGCGGCCCCGGCATGAGCGAGGCGGTGCTGGCGCAGGCGCTGCTGCCGTTCTATTCCACCAAGCGGGCCGAACCCGGCGCGCCCGGCGGCACCGGCCTCGGCCTGGCGCTGGCGCGCGAGATCGCCGAGGCGCACGACGGCCGCATCGCGCTCGGCAACCGCGACGGCGGCGGCCTGCGCGTCGTCCTCAGCCTGCCGCTGGGGCCGTCAGCAGCGCCGCCAGCGCGCTGAACGTGACGAAGGCCAGCGCCGTGGACGCCAGGATGATGTGGGCGATGCGGCCGCTGTCCGCGCCGTAGCGGTCGGCCAGCAGCGACACATTGCTGGCGCTGGGCAGCGCGGCCACCAGCGTCAGCGCCACCAGCTGCGCGCGCCCGAGCGGGCCGCCCAGCCCCTGCACCGCCGCGCCCAGCGCCAGCACCAGCGCCGGGTGCAGCAGCAGCTTGATGGCCGCCACCGGCAGGTACTGCGACGGCGGCGTCGCGCGGCCCGCGGCGCGGCCGGCCCGCCCGGCGCGGCAGAGCACCGCGCCGATCGCGAACAGCGCCACCGGCGAGGCCGCGTCGCCCAGCATCGCCACCGCCCGGCCCAGCGGCGCCGGCAGCGCCAGGCCGCAGGCGCCGAACGCGGCGCCCAGCGCGATGGCCCAGGGCAGCGGGTTCGCCAGCGCCGCCTTCAGCGCCTGCGCGAACGCCTGCCGCTCGCCGCGGCCGCCGCCGCCCGCATGCGCCAGCGCGATGCACAGCGAGCTGGTGATGAACAGGTCCGCCAGCAGCGTGCTCACCACCGCCCCCGCCGCCGCCGGCCCGAGCAGCGCCACGATCAGCGGCACGCCCATGAAGCCGCTGTTCGGGAAGGCCGCCACCAGCGCGCCGAAGGCGGCGTCCTTGCGGCCCACGCCGGAGCGCGTGGCCGCCAGCGTGACGCCCACGACCAGCAGCGCGGCCGCCACGTAGACGCCCAGCAGCGCCGGGTTCAGCAGCTGCAGCAGCGGCGTGTCGCGCCCGAAGCGGAACAGCAGGCAGGGCAGCGCGAAGAACAGCACGAACCCGTTCAGGCCCGGGATCGCGCCGTCCGGCAGCCAGCCGCGCGCGATGGCCAGCCAGCCGCACAGCACCAGCGCGAAGAAGGGGAAGGTGGTGGCGAGGACGGCGAGCATGGCGGCGCCGCAGTATCGCCAGGGCCGTGAGCGAATCCGCGCCACCCCCGCTTGAGTGGCGCCCGCCGGTGGCCGCCCCCTGGGGTCACCCCTAATATGCGCGCCATGCGCATGCCCAACCTCACCCTGCCACCGCCCGCCGCCGCCGCCGCGCTGGACGAAGGCCAGGCGCTGGGCGTGTGGCGGCTGCTGAAGCCGCTGCCCGACGGCGAGCAGGCGCACGCCGGCCAGTGGTACAGCGCCCACCATGCGCTGGCCACCGGGCAGCGGGCCGCCGTGCTGGTGCTGGACCGCAACGACCTGGGCGCCGGCGTGATGCTGCGCTACGCCGACCAGGCCGGCGACCTCGCCCGCCTGCAGCACCCGCACATCGCCGTGCCCAGCGACAGCGGCGTGACGCCCGACGCCCACCCTTACCTGATCCTCGAAGGCGAGCATGGCGCGCCGCTGCTGCCGCAGCTGTCCGGGCTGGACCTGCGCGCACGCGTCGAGCTGCTGGTGCAGCTGTGCGAGGCGCTGCGCTCGGCGCACCAGCAGGGCTGGCTGCTGGCCGAGCTGGACCCGGCCATGGTCTGGCTGGGCCCCGAGGGCGGCGTGCGGCTGATGGGCCTGGGCCTGGCGCGCATCCCCGACCCCACCGACCCCTTCGACCGCGGCCTGAGCCTGAGCGCCGCGCCCGCCTTCGTCGCCCCCGAGCGCCGCCACGGCGAACCGCCCAGCCTGGCCAGCGAGGTCTACGGCCTGGGCGTGTTCGCGCGCGGCCTGCTGTGCGGCTGGGAGGACACCCCCCGGGGCCTGGCGCCGCGCCGCGGCAGCGCCGCCGAGGCTTGGCCCGACCTCGGCGACGCGCAGCGCCCGCCGCTCGACGCGCTGCTGCGTTCCGCGACGGCCGAGTCGCCCGAGCTGCGCACCCGCGGCGCCGAGGAACTGGCCGACGAGCTGCGCCAGTGGCTGGCGCTGGCGCCCGGGCGCGACGCCGGGGCCGGGCTCCCGCCGCCCCGGCCGCTCGCCTGGTGGCGCCGCTGGCTGGGCCGGGGCGCCACGGCCGGCTGACGGGAGCCCCTCGGCCAAGGCATGCCTTGGCCGGTCCCCCGGGGGGACGGCGATGCTGGCCGGTTCGACCGGCCAGCACATCGCCAGGACGGGCCGGCTTGGGGCGGCCCGGCGCTCGGCCCGCGGGCCAGGCCCCGCGGACGGGGTTTCCGGGATGTGCCGCCGCGCCCGCTCGGCAACAATGGGCGCCCGACCGGAGATCCCATGGCCCGCCCGCCGATTGCGCTGCCCCCTGCGCCTCACCCCGCCCCTCGCCCCGCCTCGCTGACGGCCGCCACGCGGCGCCCGCGCTGATGGCCGCCGCAGGCACCACCCCATCGGCGCCGGCCGGCCTGCTGGGCCTGGGCACCCTGCAGCTCCACCGGCCCGCGACGGCGCGGCAGGGGCTGGCGCTCGCGGCCAGCCTGGGGCTGGGCCTGGTCGGCGCCGAGCTGGCCTGGCACCACCCGCTGTCCGGCCCGCTGGCGCTGGCCGCCTGGGCGCTGATGGCGCTGCTGGGCGCGGTGTTCTGGGTCAAGACGCCGGTCCTGGTGCTCGCGCCGCTGCCGCTGCTGGGGCTGGCGCCGTGGAGCGGCTGGATCAGCTTCGAGGAGCTGGACCTGCTGGTCACCGCCTGCGGCTGCGGCGGCTACCTGGCCTATGCGCTGCAGCTCAACGCGCGCGACCGCGCGCCGGCCTGGCGCCATGGGCTGGTCTATTCGCCCGCCGTGGTGCTGCTGCTGGCGGCGCTGGCGCTGTCGGCGCTGTGGAGCGTCAAGCGCGGCTTCGCGGACGCCGGCGGCTTCCAGTTCGGCTGGTTCCACGGCTACCACGAGGCGATGAACGCGGTGCGCAACGCCAAGGCGCTGTTCCTGGTGCTGGCGCTGCTGCCGCTGTGGATCGCCGCGGCCGCCGCCCGGCCGCGCGGCTTCTCGCGCGGGCTGCTGCTGGGCCTGGTGGCCGCGCTGGCCGGCGGCAGCGCCGCCGCGCTGTGGGACCGGGCGGGCTTCGCGGCGCTGCTGGACTTCTCCACCGACTACCGCACCACCGCCCTGTTCTGGGAGATGCACGTGGGCGGCAACGCGCTGGACGGCTTCCTGGTGCTGACGCTGCCGTTCGCGCTGCTGGCGCTGCTGCGCACGCGCTCGCCGTGGCGCTTCGCCGTCGGCCTGGTGCTGGCGCTGCTGGCGGCCTACGCGGTGCTGACGACGTTCTCGCGCGGCGTCTACCTCGCGCTGCCGCTGGCGCTGGTGCCGCTGGTGCTGCTGGCCGACGCGCAGCGCCGCCGCGCCGCGGCGCCGGGGCGGCCGCTGGACCCGGCGCTGGGCGCCGTCGACGAGCCGCTGTCGCCGCTGGGCAAGCTGGGCGCGCTGGCGATGGCCGGCGCTTTCGCGCTGGCGGGCGCGCTGGTGTTCGGCGGCGGCGGCCACCGGGGGCTGCTGGCGCTGCTGTGCGTGATGGTCGTGCTGCTGACGATGCCGGCCAGCCTGTGGCTGCCGGGCCTCGGGCAGCGCGTCATGGCGCTGCTGATGGGCGGCGTGCTGGCGCTGCTGCTGGGGGCGGCGAGCTGGGCGCTGGCCACTGCGGTGCCGAGGGCCGCCTACGGGCTGCTCGCGGTGGCGCTGCTGTGCTGCGTGGCGCTGCGCGTGCGGGACGTGCCGGGCCAGGCGCGGCCGGTCTATGTGCTGCTGGTCACCACCGCGTGGTTCTGGCTGCTGGGCACGATGGTGATCGTGGCCGACGACTGGGGCGGCACGGTGGGCCGCTGGTCGTCGCTGGCCGCCGGCCTGGCGCTGGCCGGCCTGTGGGCCGCGCTGCTGCTGGAGCCGCGCCTGTGGCCGCTGGGCGGCAGCGCGGGCCCGGCCGCCTGGCGCAAGCGCGCGCTGCTGGTCGCGGGGCTGCTGCTGGTGATGGCCATCGTCGCCGCGCTGGGCGGCGGCGCCTACCTGCGCGACCGCGTCGCCACCTGGAAGGAGGACGGCCACACCCGCCTGGTGCACTGGCGCGAGAGCCTGGGCCTGCTGCACGGCGGCCGGCAGTGGCTGCTGGGCAAGGGCAGCGGGCGCTTCGTGGCGAGCAATTTCTACGACGGCCCCGAGCAGTCCCGCATCGGCGACTACCGGCTGCGCACCGACGAGGGCGAGGCCTACCTGGCGCTGACGGGCGGCCGGCATGCGCTGCGCGACGGCGAGCGCTTCCGCGTCAGCCAGCGCATCGCGGCCCCAGCGCCGGGGCCGCTGACCGTCACGCTGACCAGCCGCACGGCCGTCGAGGCGGACTTCCTGCTGGAGGTCTGTGAGCGGCACCTGCTGCACGCCGACCGCTGCAGCAGCGTGCGGCCGCACCTGGCGCCGCAGCGCGCGGCGGGCGCCGACGACAGCGCCGAGGACGGCGCCCCGCCGCCGGACGGCCCGGGCGCCTGGCAGACCGCGCAGTTCCAGCTCGGCCCGGTGCCGGCGCTGGGCGGCCCCGCCGGGTCGTCGCGCTTCGTCACCTTCTCGATGGCGCTGGACACCAGCGGCGCGCGCGTGGACATCAGCCGCATCGCGCTGCGCGACGGCCAGGGCCGCCAGCTGCTGGTCAACGGCGACTTCAACCGCGAGATGGCGCACTGGTTCTTCTCCAGCGACCGCCTCCACCTGCCCTGGCACATCAAGAACGCGGCGCTGCACGTGCTGTTCGAGCAGGGCCTGCTGGGCCTGGCGCTGCTGGGCACGGCCTACGGGCTGGCGCTGGTGCGGCTGGCCTTCGGCCGCGGCCGCGACCACCCGCTGGCGCCGGCCTTCGTCGCCGCGCTGATCGGCTTCGGCGCCGTCGGCGCGTTCGACAGCCTGCTGGACGCGCCGCGCATCGGCTTCATCTTCTTCACGCTGCTGCTGCTGGGGCTGGGCCTGCGCGCACTACCGGGAGAAGGCGTCGCGCGGGTGGCATGACCCGGGCCCCTCGTCCCAGGCCTGCCTGGGCCGGCCTTGCAGGCCGCGCTGCGGCATGTGCCGCAGCCCTTCGGCAGGCACATGCCGTCCACAGGACGCCATGTGTCCAGCCTCAGCCCCCGAGGGGACGGCGATGCCTGCCGGATCGACCGGCAGGCACATCGCCAGTGCGGGCCGGCTTGGGAGCGGCCCTGCGCTCGGCCCGCGCTGTTCCAATCGTCAGTTGATGTCTCCCCTCCCCTCCCCACCCGCCGGCCTGAACCCGGCCCAGCTCGAAGCCGTCCACCACCTCGGCGGCCCCTGCCTCGTCATCGCCGGGGCGGGCTCGGGCAAGACGCGCGTCATCACCACCAAGATCGCGCGGCTGCTGGAGGCCGGCTACCGGCCCGGGCAGATCGCCGCGATCACGTTCACGAACAAGGCCGCGCAGGAGATGCGCGAGCGGGCGCAGCAGCTGGTGGGCAAGAAGGCGGCCCGCGAGCTGGCGATCTCCACCTTCCACTCGCTGGGCGTGCGGCTGCTGCGCGAGGAAGGCCCGCGGCTGGGGCTGAAACAGCAGTTCTCCATCCTCGACAGCGACGACGTACTCAACGTGCTGAAGGACGCCGGCGGCACGACCGACGCGAACCAGGCGCGGCGCTGGCAGTGGACGATCTCGCTGTGGAAGAACCAGGGTCTCGACCCGGCGCAGGCCGCGCAAGCCGCGCAGGACGACGACGAGCGCGCGGCCGCCGCCGTCATGGGGCGCTACCAGGAGCGGCTCGCGGCCTACCAGGCGGTGGACTTCGACGACCTCATCACGCTGCCGCTGAAGCTGCTGACGACCGACGCCGAGGCGCGCGCGAAGTGGCAGGCCAAGCTGCGCTACGTGCTGGTGGACGAGTACCAGGACACCAACGCCGTGCAGTACGAGCTGCTGAAGGCGCTGGTCGGCGAGCGCGGCATGTTCACCGCCGTCGGCGACGACGACCAGAGCATCTACGGCTGGCGCGGCGCCACCATCGAGAACCTGAAGCGGCTGCCGCAGGACTTCCCCGCGCTCAAGGTCATCCCGCTGGAGCAGAACTACCGCTCCACCGGCGCCATCCTGCGCGCGGCCAACCACGTGATCGCCGGCAACCCCAAGCTGTTCGAGAAGAAGCTGTGGAGCGAGTTCGGCGACGGCGAGCCCATCGCGCTGCTGGAGGCCGACGGCGAGGAGCACGAGGCCGAGCGCGCGGTCGCGCGCATCCAGCAATTGCGCGCGGACGGCAAGGGCCCGGCCTTCAAGGACTTCGCGATCCTCTACCGCGCCAACCACCAGGCGCGCGTGTTCGAGCAGGCGCTGCGGCGCGCGCAGATCCCCTACAAGGTGTCGGGCGGACAGAGCTTCTTCGACAAGGCCGAGATCAAGGACCTGTGCGCCTGGCTGCGGCTGCTGGTGAACCCCGACGACGACCCCGCCTTCCTGCGCGCGGTGACGACTCCGAAGCGCGGCATCGGCCACGCGACGCTGGGCGCGCTGGGCACGTTCTCGGCGCAGTGGAAGTGCAGCATGTTCGAGGCGCTGTTCTCCGAGAGCCTGGCCACCGCCGTCAGCGCGCGCGCGCTGGCGCAGCTGCACGAGTTCGGCCGCCACGTGAACGAGCTGCAGGACCAGGCCCGGCGCACCGAGGGCCACACCGCCGCGCATGCGCTGCTGACGGCCTGGCTGAAGGACATCGGCTACGAGGCCCACCTGCTCGACAACGAGGAAAACGAGAAGGTCGCGCAGGCGCGCTGGGGCAATGTGCTGGACTTCATCGACTGGATCGCCAAGCGCTGCGGCGGCCAGCACAGCGAGGAAGGCGGCGTCAGCTTCACCGAGCCCAAGCAGAGCGTGCTGGACGTGGCGCAGACCATCTCCGTCATCCTGTCGCTGGCCGAGCGCGGCGACGAGCAAGACCAGGTCACGCTGACCACACTGCACGCGTCCAAGGGCCTGGAGTGGCCACACGTGGTGCTGGCCGGCGTCAACGAGGGCCTGCTGCCCTTCAAGCGCGAGGACGCCGAGCTGACGCCCGAGGCGCTGCAGGAAGAGCGCCGGCTGATGTACGTGGGCATCACCCGCGCGCGCACCACGCTGGCCGTCTCCACGCTGCGCCGCCGCAAGAAGGGGCGCGACACCGTCGTCGGCATCCCCAGCCGCTTCCTCGCCGAGATGAAGCTGCACGAGGGCGGCGCCCGCGAAGACCCGCGCGAGAAGCTCCGCCGCATGCGGGCCGAGCTGGCCGCCCAGGTGGCGGACCGGGCCGCGCGCGGCGACCCCTCGTCGGCCTGAGCCGACTCGCCCATTCGCGGGGGTGCCCCCCCGGGCACGTGAAGTCTTCACAGCTTTGACGCGCTAGGCTGAGAACAATGCGAATCCAGTTCCTTTTCCTCCCTTCCCGGTGAGCCGCATCATGAAAGCCCTGGTCCTTGCTGTTGCCTTCGTTGTCCTGAGTTCTTCCGCCCTGGCCGGTGCCAGCCGCGAGGCCGGCGGCAAAGACGACGCGCAAGCCGCCACCGTGATGACCGACGCCCGCCAACTGGGCGCCGCCCAGCTCGCCACGCTGAACGCCGCCGGCAACTGGGCGCCGGCCGCCCCGGAGGCGGACGCCGGCTTCGACACGCTGGCCGCGCAGCTGGACCCCGGCACGCTGCTGGCCGCGCTGGGCGTGCTGGCGCTGGCGGTGAGCCGCCCGCTGACCCGCCTGCTGCGCCGCCAGGAACGGCAGCGCCGCGCCGCCGCCCTGGCCAGCGCGCTGGCGCACACGCCGGGCCGCTGACGCGGCAGCGCCCCCTCGCTTGAGGGGGCTCTCCCTAGGATGACGGAAAACCCGCGCACGGGCTCTTGTAGCCTGCGCCCGGATTTTTCAACCCTCCCACGGAGCCCTGCCCCCATGAAACGCACCGCCGCCCTGCTCACCCTGATCGCCGCCAGTACCGGCGCCCTGGCCTCGACCAACCTGCTGGTCAACGGCAGCTTCGAAGACAACGTCGTCGCGAGTGGCGAATTCCTCCACGTGCCGTCGATCAACGGTTGGTCCCTGCTGGCCGCCCCCAAGGACGTCGGCTTCGAGCTCCGCAACAACCTCGCCGGCAAGGCCCAGCACGGCCACAACTTCATCGAGCTGGACTCCTACGGCAACACCACCATCGGCCAGACCGTGGACGGCCTGACGGACGGCCAGACCTACAACCTGAGCTTCTGGTACTCGCCGCGCCAGGACGTGCCCGCCAACAGCAACGGCATCGACGTGTTCTGGAACGGCACCCAGCTCGGCAGCACGATCACCGCCAAGGGCGCCGACAACGGCAACCGCTGGACGCAATACAGCTTCACGGTGACCGCCGGCGCCGGCGCCAACCTGCTCAGCTTCGCGGCCGTCGGCAAGAGCGACATGCTGGGCGGCGGCCTGGACAACGTCAGCCTGACCAGCCCGGTACCCGAACCCAGCGGCATGGCCCTGAGCCTCGCCGGCCTGGGCAGCCTGTGGCTGCTGCGCCGCCGCCGGGCCCGCTGAGCCCCGGTCAGATGGCCAGTGGATCCACGTCCACGGCCCAGCGCAGAACGGCCCGGAACTCGGGCCGTTCCCGTTTCAGCGCGATCAGCGCCGGCACCCAGGCCCGCAGGAACGCCTGCAGCCGGGCCCGCTGCCCCGCCTCGACCAGCATCTGCATGCGCTCCACGTCGGCCACGCGCGCCACCGCGTGCGGCACGGGCGGGTAGACCAGCACCTGCGCGTCCTGCAGCAGCGCGGCCGCGGCGTCCAGGAAGGCCTTCGCCGCCTCCGCCGTGCGCGCCTCGGCGCGCAGCAGCGCCAGGTGCGAGAACGGCGGCAGGCCGGCCGAGCGGCGCTCGGCGAGCTGGTCGGCCGCGAAGCGCTCGTAGTCGTGCCGCGCCAGCGCCTGGTAGAGCGCATGGTCGCGGTGCCAGGTCTGCACCCACATCTCGCTCCCGCCCTCGCCCGCCGCGTCGCGCCCGGCGCGGCCGCCGGCCTGCATCAGCAGCGCGAACAGCCGCTCCGGCGCGCGGAAGTCGCTGCTGAACAGCGCGCCGTCCGGGTTCACGGCGGCGACGAAGCGGATGCGCCGGAAGTCGTGCCCCTTGGTCACCATCTGCGTGCCGACGAGGATGTCCACCTCGCCGTCGTGCACGGCCTGCAGCTGCGCCTCCAGCTCGCCCTTGCGGCGCGTGGAGTCGGCGTCGATGCGCAGCACGCGCGCGCCGGGCAGCGCCTCGGCGAGCTGCTCCTCCAGCCGCTCGGTGCCGCGGCCGATGGGCGCGATGTCGTGGTTGCCGCAGTTCGGGCACGCACGCGGCACGCGCTCGGTGAAGCCGCAGTGGTGGCAGCGCAGCGTGCGGTCGCGCTTGTGGAACACGCGCCAGGCGCTGCAGTGCGGGCAGTCGCTCTTCCACTGGCATTCGCCGCAGTGCAGCACCGGCGCGTAGCCGCGCCGGTTCAGGAACACCAGGCTCTGCTCGCCGCGGTCCAGCCGCTCGCGCAGCGCGGCCAGCAGCGGCGCGGTCAGCGCGGTGGTGACGCCGGGCGCGGCCGGCAGCGCCTTCATGTCGAACAGCCTGACCTTGGGCAGCGCGCCGCCGCCGATGCGGCTGGCCAGCGTCAGCCGCTCGTAGCGGCCGCTCTCGGCGTGCTGCCAGCTCTCCAGCGAGGGCGTGGCCGAGCCCAGCACCACCGGCACCTTCAGGTCGTGCGCGCGCCAGACGGCCAGGTCGCGCGCCGAGTAGCGGGCGCCGTCCTGCTGCTTGTAGGAGGGGTCGTGCTCCTCGTCGACGACGATCAGCCCCAGCGCGGGCAGCGACGCGAACACCGCCAGCCGCGTGCCCAGCACCAGCCGCGCGTGGCCGAGGTGGGCGGCCAGCCAGTTCTGCAGCCGCTGCGCGGGCGTCAGCGCGCTGTGCAGCGACACGATGGCCAGCGGCTGCGGCAGCAGCGCGGCGAAGCGCTCGGTGAACCGGGCCTCCAGCTGCGGCGTCAGGTTGATCTCGGGCACCAGCACCAGCACCTGCCGGCCGGCCGCCAGCGCGGCCTCGGCAGCGCGCAGATAGACCTCGGTCTTGCCGCTGCCGGTGACGCCGAACAGCAGCAACGGCCGCCCGCCCCCGCCGCCGACCTGCGCCTCGATGCGCGCCACCGCGGCCGCCTGCTCCGGCGCCAGCGCGGGCCGGGCGGGCTCGGCCGCCGGTGCCGGGGCCGGCTTGCGCGCGAGCTTGCGCAGCCGCGCCGCGAGCTGCCCGGGCGACAGCTCGCGCAGCTGCGGCGGCAGCACGGCGCTGGCCAGCTCGCCCACGCTGCGCTGGTAGTAGCCGGCCGCGAAATCGAGCAGCCGGCACCAGTCGGCGCCCAGCGGCGGCAGCGCGTCGAACACCGCGGCCACCGGCTTGAGTGCCAGGCCGGGTGCCGGCGCGGCCAGGCCGGGCCAGACCACGCCCAGCAACTCCCGCTTGCCCAGCGGCACCCGCACCAGCGTGCCGGAGGTGAGCGCCTGCTCACTCGCATAGTCAAGCGGGCCGCTGAGGCCGCTGTGCTGCGGCGCGTCGACGGCGACGCGCACCAGTTCGCCAGGGGGCGCGTCAGCCATGGCCCGCTCCGCGCGCCTTGTGAAGCGGAGACTCAAGAACCGACGCCAAGTCCATGATTCGCAAGGGTTCTCGGGTTGCCCACATTTTCTGTGGATAAGTTTGTGAGCAATTGCCGCAGCCGGCGCCACGGCCATGCTGCACCGCACCGGAGCGCGTCAGCGCGGTGCGCCGCAGCGCGCGGCGCGGGATGTTGTGAATCAATCACTTAGCACAGGCACGGGAAAACGCTAGCTTGCGCAACGCCCGGTTCTGGACGGACCGCACGCATCCCGAATTTTGGGGATAAGTCGCGGCGCAAAAGCCGGCAGGGCCCGGGGAATCAGCCCGCCGCGCGCTGCTGGCGCGAGTGGCGGTGCACCTCGTCCACCAGCGCGGTGACGCTCTCCGGCGGCGTGAACTGGCTGATGCCGTGGCCCAGGTTGAAGATGTGGCCCGGGCCGGGGCCGAAGCCGTCCAGCACGCGGCGCACCTCGGCGCGGATGGCCTCGGGCGGCGCGAACAGCACGTTCGGGTCGAGGTTGCCCTGCAGCGCCACGCGCTGGCCCACGCGGGCGCGGGCGACGGCGAGGTTCACCGTCCAGTCCAGGCCCACCACGTCGGCGCCGGCCTCGGCGATCTCGTCCAGCCACAGGCCGCCACCCTTGGTGAACAGGATGCGCGGGATGCGCACGCCGCCGTGCTCGGTCTTCACGGCCGCCAGCACCTGGCGCGAGTAGGCCAGGCTGAACCGCTGGAAGGCGCCGTCGGCCAGCACGCCGCCCCAGGAGTCGAACAGCATCACCGCCTGCGCGCCGGCCTCGATCTGCGCGTTCAGGTAGGCCGCGACCGCACGCGCGTTCACGTCCAGGATGCGGTGCATCAGGTCCGGGCGGGCATACATCAGGCTCTTGACGAGGCGGTAATCGTCCGAGCCGCCGCCCTCGACCATGTAGCAGGCCAGCGTCCACGGGCTGCCGGAGAAGCCGATCAGCGGCACGCGGCCATCGAGCGCGCGGCGGATCGACGTGACCGCGTCGAACACATAGCGCAGCTTGTCCAGGTCCGGCACGGCCAGCGCCGCGACGGCGGCCTCGTCGCGCACGGCGTGAGCGAACTTCGGGCCCTCGCCCTGCTGGAAGCTCAGGCCCAGGCCCATCGCGTCGGGCACGGTCAGGATGTCGCTGAACAGGATGGCCGCGTCCAGCGGGTAGCGCGCCAGCGGCTGCAGCGTCACCTCGGTGGCGTAGTCCTTGTTCGTCGCCAGGCCCATGAAGCTGCCGGCCCGGGCGCGCGTGGCGCGGTACTCGGGCAGGTAGCGGCCGGCCTGGCGCATCAGCCAGACGGGCGTGTGGTCGGTCGGCTGGCGCAGGCAGGCGCGCAGGAAGGTGTCGTTTTGCAGCGGGGCGAACATGGCCGGAATTATCCCTGCGGGCCCGGCGGCACCTGCCCTACCATGCAGCCCCCAACCACCGCCGCCCGAGACGCCGATGATCAACAGAACCCTCGTTGCCGTTGCCGCCGCCGCCAGCCTGTCGGGCTGCGGCTACAACCAGTTCCAGACGCTGGACGAACAGGTCAACGCCGCCTGGAGCGAGGTGCTCAGCCAGTACCAGCGCCGCGCCGACCTGATCCCCAACATCGTCAACACCGTCAAGGGCGAGGCGAACTTCGAGCAGGAGACGCTGACCCGCGTCGTCGAGGCGCGCGCCCGCGCCACCAGCGTGCAGGCCACGCCCGAACTCGCCAACGACCCCGAGGCGCTGAAGAAGTTCCAGGCCGCGCAGGGCGAACTGGGCAGCGCGCTGTCCCGGCTGCTGGTGGTCACCGAGAACTACCCGACGCTCAAGGCCAACCAGGGCTTCCAGGACCTGCGCGTGCAGCTCGAAGGCACCGAGAACCGCATCACCGTCGCGCGCAACCGCTACATCCAGTCGGTGGCCGCGTACAACGTCCACGCGCGCAGCTTCCCGAACAACCTGACGGCGATGGTGTTCGGCTACCACGTCAAGCCCAACTTCACGGTGCAGAACGAGGCCGCCATCACGACCGCGCCGACGGTCAACTTCGACACCGCCGGCCGCCCCGCCGCGCCCGCCGCCTCGAAGTGACGCCGCGATGCGCTGGCTGACCGCCTGGCTGCTGCTGCTGGCTGCGGCGCTCGCGCACGCGCAGGGCGTGCAGCCGGTGCCGCCGCTGGCCGCCCGCGTGACCGACCAGACCGCCACGCTCGACGCCGCGCAGCGCCAGGCGCTGGAAGACCGGCTGGCCGCCTACGAGCAGGCCTCCGGCCCGCAGATCGCGGTGCTGATCGTCGCCACGACCGCGCCCGAAGACATCGCCGCCTACGCGCAGCGCGTGGCCGACCAGTGGAAGATCGGCCGCCGCAGCGTCGGCGACGGGCTGCTCATCGTCGTCGCCAAGGACGACCGCCGGATGCGCATCGAGGTGGCCAAGGCGCTCGAAGGCGCCGTGCCCGACCTGGCCGCGCGGCAGATCATCGACACGGCCATGGCGCCCGCCTTCCGCAGCGGCGACTATGCCGGCGGCCTGCAGGCCGCCATCACGCGGCTGCAGGCGCGCATCGCCGGCGAGGGCCTGCCCGCGCCGCCGCCACGGGGCAGCGCCGCCGCGGGCGACGAGCTCGGCCTCCAGGACCTGGGCCTGCTGTTCTTCATCGGCGTGCCGCTCATCGGCACGGTGCTCACCGCCGTGCTCGGCCGCAAGCTCGGCAGCCTGGCCACGGCGGGCGCCACCGGCGCGGCCGGCTGGGCCTTCGGCGGCAGCCTGGCCCTGGCCGGCATCGCCGCCGTCGCGGCGCTGGTGCTGGTCGGGCTGCTGGGCATCGGCGCGGCCCGGCCCGCGCCGGGCGGCCTGCGCCGCGGCCGGGGCGGGTCGGCCGTCCCGCCCATCATCTGGGGCGGCGGGGGCTTTGGCGGCGGGGGCGGCGGCTTCGGGGGTGGCGGCGGCGGGGGCTTCTCCTCCGGCGGCGGCGGCGACTTCGGCGGCGGCGGCGCGTCGGGAGGCTGGTGATGGCCCGGATGTCATTCAAACGCCTGCTGCGCCACCGGCTGTGGGACGAGGCCGACGCGCGGCGCGCCCTGCCCGCCGACGCGCTGGCGCGGCTGGGCCAGCGCGTGGCCGCCAGCGAGGCCCGCCACACCGGCGAGATCCGCGTCTGCGTCGAGGCCGGCCTGCCGCTGAGCTACCTGTGGCGCGACGCCCCGGCGCGCGAGCGGGCGGTGACGATGTTCGCCAAGCTGCGCGTCTGGGACACGGAGCACAACAACGGCGTGCTGCTCTACCTGCTGCTGGCCGAGCACCGCATCGAGATCGTCGCGGACCGGGCGCTCGCGCGCTGCGTGCCGGCCGGCCACTGGCAGCAGCTGGTCGACGCGATGGGCGAGGCCTTCCGCGCCGGCCGCTTCGAGCAGGGCCTGGCCGACGCCATCGCCGCGGTGGACGCGCTGCTGGCGGCGCATTTCCCGCGCGACGCGGGCGCCGCCGCGCCGCGGCCCAATGCGCTGCCGGACGAGCCGGTCGTCATCGGCTGACGGCGGCGCCCGCGCAGCAATCAGGCAAGTTCCAGCGACTGCCGCCCCACCCAGGCCTCGCCCGCCTGCAGTTCGACCGGCCGGCCGATGCAGGCCGCCTCCACGCACAGCATCTCCGACCAGCCGTCCGGCGGCATGTCCGCCAGCCGGGCGCAGCGCTCGGGGCCGGGGTTCCAGACCACCGTGTCGTCGAAGCCCTGCTGGCGCACGATCAGCTGGCGGCGGTCCTCGGCCACCAGCAGCGGCCGCTCCTTGACGCCGAAGTAGATGCGGTCCAGGTCCAGCACGCCGTTCTCGCCGGTCAGCAGCAGGTCCATGCGCTGCAGCGCATCGGCCTGCTTGACGCTGTCGAAATAGCGCAGGCCGCTGAGGCCCTGCACGCTGACCGCGTCCAGGTCCGCCACGCGCAGATAGGTGTGCAGCGCGGCGGTGAACTGCAGCGGCGCATCGCCCAGGTTCTCGCAGGCCAGCTCGATGTCCAGCGTGCGGCCGCCCACGCGCACGCTCAGCTCCAGCTCGAAGGCATGCGGCCAGGCCGCCCGCGTCGCCTCGCCGTCGCGCAGCCGCAGCACGGCCAGCGCGTCGTCCCGGCCCTGCTCCTGGCTGGCCAGCTCCCACGGCAGCGTGCGCGCGAAGCCATGCTTGGCCAGCGGGCCGCGCTCGGCGAACTGCGGGAAGCACACCGGCACGCCGCCGCGGATGGCCTTGCCGGCCAGGTACTCGCTGCGCGGCGACAGGTACAGCTGCTCCGGCGCCCCGGCGGGCCGCCACGACAGCAGGTGGCCGCCGTGCCGCGACAGCGTGGCAGTGGCGCCGTCGGGCGCGGTCAGCTCGACGGCATCGAGGCCATGGGGTTGGGTCAGAGTGATGGGCGCGGACATGACAGCAGTCTCGGTTCGGAAATGACAGAGGCCCATTGCCGGGCAACGGCAATGGGCCTCAGGGACTTGGAGACGATTTTAGCGTCGCGCCCGCCATCGCTCAGGGCACCATGCAGGTGGGGCGGCCTGGTCGTGGACTGCAGCCAGGCAGCGGCTCGGGCGGCACCTGCCGCGGCGGCGTGGGCGCCGCCCAAGGCGTCAGCTGAGCATCATTGCAACGGAAATTGGCGCTGTCGGGGAAGGGCACGGCTGCGCATGGCCGGTACGGGTAGGTGTCAGGCAACACCGGCGCCAAACCGATCTCATACGGCGTCTCCACGCCAGGCGACAACGGGCCTTTGAACAGCTTGCGGAAGAGGGCCTCGCGCACGCCCTCCTTCCACGGCACGAAGCCATTTTTCGTCGCGTAGCCCTTCTTGAAGTCATAGCCGGGCACCACCTCCGGCGGCACCGGCAAATCAACGCTGCGCGCCACGGCGCCCATCACGCTTGGTCGCAGTGGCGCTTCTTCCATCCATTGGTGGTTGCCATCAAGGCTGGCGAACGCGTAGGCCACGACGTTATCGGTGCTGCCGAACGGATCGGTCGTCACGCCGGCCAACTGCGCCAACTGCTGCAGGCCGGCCTTGTCCAGCAACGCCAGTTTGGCCAGTTGCACCGAGTCGAACACGACGCCGAACTTCTCGGCGTTGAAGATGCCGACATACGTAAGCGCTCAATAAACCACGCCCTTGCCTCGCCCGAGGTTGTCGAGCAGGGCGGAGTCAGGCTTTGCTGAGGTCGATGGCCCAGGGCAGCAGAGCGGCGTAGTCGTCGGCGGTCTTGGCGTTGGGCAGCGCGGTGAAGAGCGCGCGCAAGTAGCGGTAGCCGTCGATGCCGTTGACGCGGCAGGTCTGCAGCAGCGAGTACAGGTTGGCGCTGGCGTTGGCACCGGCCACGGTGTCGGCGAAGAGCCAGTTCCTGCGCCCAATGCAGAACGGCCTGATGGCGTTCTCCTGCACGTTGTTGTCGATGCTGTACCTGCCGTCCTCGACGTAGCGCTTGAGCTTGCTCCACTGCGACGACAGGTAGTGCAGCGCTTGCCCCAGCAGGCTCTTGGGCAGCACGCCGTGCAGGTGGGCCAGCAGCAGTGCCTCGATGTCGGCCAGCACGGGCACGCTCTCCTGCTGACGCCGGCGGCCAAGCTCAGTGGTGTCGACGCCGTCGCGCTTGGCCTGCGCCTCGACGTGGTACAGCTGGCCAATGAGCGCAATGAAGCGTGCAGCCAGTTGGTTGGGCGTGCGTTGGTCCTTGGGCAAGCCCTGCAGCGCTTCCATGAAGTAGCGTCGGCAATGCGTCCAGCAGGCCAGGTGCACGAGCTGGTGCGCCTGCGCTACTTTGTCGTAGGGCTCATAGCCATCGGTCATCAGCACCGCGTCGGGACGGATGCCTGCGTACAGCTCCATCGCCGTCTTGGTGGAGCGACTGGGCGAGTAAGCGAAGAGCCGGATGGGTGGCCCGGTCCCGTCCCTGCCGCTGCCGTCGGTCATCTGCGCCCAGATGAAGCTCTTGGACTGGGCACTGCGCCCCGGCTCCTTGAGCACCTGCAAATCGGTCTCGTCGCCGAAGATCAGCGGCGAGTCCAACAGCAGGTCGCGCAGCAGGTTGACGACCGGCTGCACGGCCAGGCCGGTGCGCACGGTGCTGCCAGCCAGCGTGTTGCGCGAGATGTCGGTGCCGCCGAAGCGGCCTAGCAGCACCGCCTGGCGGTACAGCGGCAGCCCGTCCAGGTACTTGGACGTGGCGATCCACGCGAGAGCGCTCTCGGTGAACAAGCCTCTGGGGATGATCTGCGCCGGGCGCGCGGCCAGCCGCATGCCGCCGTCACAGCAAGGGCACGCGTACTTCACGCGCTCGTGCCGGATGACGCGCACCTGCTGAGGAATGATGTCCAGTTGCTCGCTGGCCTCCACGCCGATCTCGCGCAGCCCGGCGCCGTCGTGCGGGCACACACGCTCGGCTTCGGGAAGTTCGTGGCGAATCACCTCGCGCGGCAGCGCCGGATCCAGCGGCTTGCGACCGCGCTTGGCGCGCTGGTGGCCGGGGACGTCGACCTTGTCGTCGGTCTCTTCGCGCGCGGGCTCGGCCTGCGCGCCGAGGTTCTCGGCCTCGTTGAAGAACATGTCCTTCTGCAGGCCGGCGACCTCGCTGCTCGCGGCGAACAGCTGTCGCTTGAACTTGTTGAGCTGCTCCTTGAGCAGGTCGCGCTCGGTGCGTGTCACGCGCAGCTCGCCGGCCAACGACTCATTGCGCTTGAGCGCGTCGGCCAGTGCTTGCTGCAAGGCGATGACTTCGTCGGGCGTGGGCATGTGGACCATCGGGAGCCAGTGTCTGGACTCCAGGGTCACTGCACCATGCGGATCTGCAGCAATGGCGCGCGAGCGCGCCAGGGTGTCTCAGCCAGCGTGCACGTACATGCGCTGGGGATGGCGCTGGACAACGCCGATGTCGATGCCCTCCAGCAACCAGTGCAGCTGCTCCACCGTCAGCGTCGGTACGACCGCTTCGTCAGGCCAGATGAACCGGTCCTCCTCCAGGCGCTTGAGCAGAAGCCAGAAGCCGTTGCGGTCCCAGCCGAGGATCTTGACCCGGTTGCGACGCCGGTTACTGAAGACGTACACGCAAGCCGCAAACGGGTCCAGGCCAAGGGCCTGCTGCACGAGTGTGGCCAGGCCGTTGATGCTCAGTCGGAAGTCCACCGGTGCGCGGTGCAGGTAGACCTTCAGATGGTCGTCGAAGCGGAACACGCCAGCCTCCCCAGCGCCTGAATCACGTCCTCGACCTGGCGCGTCCCGACGCCGCGCAGCTCGACCGTCACGCCGTTGGGCAGCCTGGCCTGCAACGTCATCTCGTGCGCGTCGCGGGCTTGGGGGACGAGCGGCTCGGCGGGCGTCCTGAACACCGGTACCGCCACGAAGGGTGATGTCGGCGCCGAAGTCACGATCGCTGGGCGCTTGCGCCGCTCGCCGTGATCGCGTATCCATTGCGAGACCTGGTTGGCGTTGATGCCGACCTCGCGCGCCAGGCGCGACACCGACACGCCGGGCCGCAAGCACAGCTCCACAAACTCGGCCTTGGCCGCCTTGTCGTAAACACAGCGTCCGCCGGGCCTCTGGCGCAGCACAAGGCGGCGCTTCAGCTCTTCCAGATCTCCCGACATACGTTCCCACTTCTGTAGTTAAGTGGGAACGCAGACTGTCAGCTTGCCTGCGGCTTCTCAAGGTCGCTGTTTATTGAGCGCTTACCGACATACATCGCCCCCATCTCGCGGACTACACGGGTCGAGGCGTCAGAGATCATCACCAGCCCCTTCGGCGCACCGGGCTCCGGCTTGGTGAAGTAGTAGTTCAGTCGGCTCGCATCAATGTCCTCGTCCAGCACGCGCACGATGTCCTGAACTTTCTGGGGCAGCAGATTGACCAGCGCACCGGCGATCCTCTGCTTGATTTTGGCGGTGACCTGCGCTTCGATGCGGGCCTTAGAGCGGCTAACACAACCCTGTCATCGTCAGGCGGTTGAAGTGCGTTTGACGGTACATGGGTCGAACCAAGAACAAGGAAATCAGCGCGGCGCTGTTCAAGAAGATTGAGCCACTGCTGCCGGTATTCGTGCCCTCGGTCAAGGGCGGTCGTCCACGGGTGAGCGACGAGATGGCTCTGAACGGCATCCTGTTCGTGCTGCGCACCGGCATCCCCTGGGAAGAGTTGCCCCAGGAACTGGGCTTCGGCAGTGGCATGACCTGCTGGCGGCGACTGCGCCAATGGCAGGATGCCGGTGTGTGGCACCAATTGCATATGCTGTTGTTGGCCGAACTGCGTAGCGCCGGGCGGCTGGACTTCAGCCGAGCCAGCCTGGACGGGGCCAGCGTGCCCAGCCCCCGGGGGGCTCGCACACTGGCCCCAACCCCACGGACAGAGGAAAACTCGGCAGCAAACGTCACATCATCACGGACCGCCAGGGCATCCCGCTGATGTTCTGCGTGACCGGAGCCAACCGCCACGACTCGGTGGTCTTCGAGCAGTTGATCGATGCCTTGCCCGATGTGCGAGGAAAGCGTGGAAAGCCGCGCCGCTGGCCCGACAAGCTGCACGCGGACAAGGGCTACGACTTTGCACGCTGTCGGGAGCACCTCAAGCGCCGAGGCATCCAGGATCGGATCGCCCGCAGGGGTATCGAGCGCAACGACCGACTCGGGTGCCATCGCTGGGTCGTCGAACGCACGCATGCTTGGCTGGCCGCCTTCGGCAAGCTGCGCGTGCGTTTCGAGCGAAGCGTTCATACCCATGTGGCCTTGCTATCCCTGGCGTGCAGCGTCATCTGCGTGCGAGCATTGATTCAGTTTTGTTAGCCGCTCTAAAGCGCTGCAAGCTGCACCGTGGTGGGCAACCCGATGGAAGCCGCCACCGCGTTGGTCGGCAGGTTGGCCAATCGATCCAATGAGCGCACGATCTGCGTGGCCGAGTCGCGCACACCACAGTTCGACACCACGGCAGACATGCCTACCAAGCTGGGGTAGGAGCAATCGAGCCAGCGCTGCAGCGGCGTGAATGCGCTGGCGGCCGGGTCCATCGTGTTGATCATGGCCTGGCTGGCGGCCTTCACGTAGTCGGCTACAGCCTGGTCGGTATCGGCACGCCAGTTGCGCAGGATGGCCTGGATGGGCGAAGACCCCTGACTGGGTATCTGGGTGAAGTCGATCATCGCGTTGGCCAACGCCACTGCCGATTCACGCGCCCTGCTCAGTTCGGTGTAGGCCGCCAACAATTCGTCATTGACCTTCTTGCGGTTGTCTAGCAGTCGCACGGTGGCCTGGTTGCGCAGCGTCAGGATCGTCGTCAGGTCTTTGCAGGTCCGCTCGAAGGTCGCCTTGCAAACAGGGTCAACGATGCGCTTGGTCTTGGGCCAGCAACCGTACCAGCGGCAACTGATGCCGTCCGGCACATCGATGCCGGGGCACACCTTGTCGACTTGGTCGCAGGTCTTCTCGACCAGCAGCGCCTCCAAGTCGTTCTGCGCGCTGATGAGACCGGCCTCCAGACTGAGCGCGCGGTCGGCGGCCGCCTTGGCGCCTTGCGCCATGCGCAGGTCCAGCGTATTGAGGGCGTTGTGCAGCGAGCTCAGCTCGGCCTGGGTCACATTGATACTGCGGTTCAGCTTGTCATTGACTTTGGCGATCATGTCGACCGCCTGCGCGGCCTGAGCTGTGCTCAGGTTGTAGCCAAACTGAGTTGAGATGAACTTCGCGACGGCGATATCGATGTCACGCCAGACACCGTCTTCGGCGATGGCATCGATCGCGGTGCGGTACTCCTTGAACGCCACCAGGTGCGCCGCATACGGCGCCTTCAGGTACTGCGCCTGGGCCTGTGACGAGTAAATGAGCTGGTCGCGCAGGAAGTTCGCGACGCCATCGCTGGGGCGAACGACAGTCCATGGGCTACCCAGCGGCGCACCGGCCGAACTGGTCAACGGCGGCGTGTACTTGGCGATGAAGCCTTCCAGAGCGACATGGCGCTCTTCGACCAGCGTTTCATCAGCCAGGGAGAAGATGTCGCCCGCGTACTGGTTCACATACGTATGCGCGAACACGTCTGCCGACGCATGCCCCAAGTAACCATAGGCAAACGCCTTGGCTTGCGGATTGTTGGTCGAGTTCTGCAGCAGGTGCTGCATCCAGTCACTGGCCTTCCAAGCATCAGCTTGGCCCGGGTGCAGCAGCATCTGACCAACCACCACGTCCGGCATGGCGTCCGGGCCGATGTTGCCCAGCAGGTAGTCGTTCTTGTTCTGCAGGATGGCCAGGCGGATGTCGTCGCGCACTGGCAACTGCACGATCTGGCCGTTCAGCCGAATGGTGATCTTGCCGTTAGTGGCTTCCAGGTCATTGATGACCTGCTGGCCAATCCAGATATGCGTGTTCAACTTGAAGGCGTGGCCGCTCAAAGGAAGCAGCAACGCCAGACCTATCGCGAGCAGCTTGCTCGTCAAGCACCGTGTGAATGTGATGCGCATGGGACTCCCGGGGGCGGCCAGAGCCCTCTGCTCCGCGCCGTGGCATGTCGAACGGCCGCGGATGCTACAGGCACCGCCATGCGCCTCACGGACGTCCGTGTCCCTTGAACTGGTTGAGTAGCAACCCGCACTGCGGCCAGGGGAGCGGGCAAAAAATGCGGCCCGAAGGCCGCGCTTTGTTATTCAGTCAGGGCCTGACGTAATTTGGCGAGCGCGGGCCAAACAGGATGCCGTTCGGCAGCCCGGCCGCAAGCAGCCTCTGGCTGGCAATACCGGCCATCGGATGGCTGCGATCGGTGGAAGACGCGATGATCTGCTCAACCACCGCCTTCACCAACATGCCGAGGAGCCCGCCCTGGCTGCCATTGCCCTGCTCAGCGCTGGAGGCCGTGGCACTGCCGTCCCACAGCAATTGGCCGCTACGCAAATCCACCAGCTTGGCTTCCAGCGTCACTGCGGTTTCGCTATTGAGCACCTTGTAGACCGAGCCATAACGCGTCACCTTTACGTACAAACCGGCGTCGGCACCGAAGATCTCACGCAGCTTCGCCGACGGAATTTGCTGCGCGTCTTCGGGCGTGTGCATCCCGTTGCTCTTCAACGTCTCGTCCACCAGCGACACCGGCAGCACGTAGTAGCCGGACTCGGCAAGCGGCTGCGTCAACTGCGCCATCACGCTGGGCGTGGCCTGCACTTCCGGCGTGCCGTTGATGGGCGGCAACACGAGGATGGAGGCCGGGCGGGCCTGCTTGTAGGCCGTGTAGTCATAGGGCTTGGGCGGCGTGGCACAAGCTTGCAGCAGCAGCAGTGCGGCACTGCCGAAGATCAGCCCGGCGCAGCGCCGAGCACGCTGGATCAGCGAGTTCATGGTCAGGGTCTCCCTCAAGTCTTGGATGGACTGGCCGAAGGCGCGGGCGCCGGCGCGCTGCCGGCGGCACCAGTGCCCGCGCCCTGCTTCGCGGTCCGCAACAGGAAGTCCACGTAGGCTGCGGCCTCAGGGAACTGCGCGCGTTCGGCTTCCAGGTGGCGATGCGCCGCCACATCGTCGCCGCTCTTGGCATACAGCAGCGCCAAGTGGGCGCGCAGGCCGGGCGGGTTGAGCTCTCCGGCAGCCTTGTTTTTGTCGACTTGCGCCTCCAGCGCGGCGATCTGCGCGCCCGGTTCGCCCCCGTTGGTCTTCAGGTACTGGTAGACGGCCTCCTGGTAGCCCGCCCATTGGTATAGCGGCTTGGGAGCGGTCTGGGCGCAGCCGGCGAGTACCACCAAGGCGCAAAGCGCCAAGCTTGTCTTCGTCATCGATGCGGCTCCTCAGCGCGAAGGCTTCCAGGCGCCGCTGTCGACGCCGGCCGTCAACGCATTGACGGCTTCGCGGATGGCCAGGTCCAGCACCTTGCCATTCAGCGTGGCGTCATAGCTGGCGGTACTGCCGAAGCCCAGCACCTCGCGCTCGGACAGGCTGTACTCACCCGCGCCCTGCACGGAATAGACGACCTCGGACGTGGCCGGGTTGACGATGTTCAGCGTGACCTTGGCATAGGCCACCTGCGATTTGCCACGCCCCAGCAAGCCGAAGAGCTGCTTGTCGCCGACATCCTTGCGGCCGAATTCGCTGACCGCACCGGTGACGAGATAGTCGGCCCCCTTGATGGTCTGCGCGCTGCCCTTGAACTGCGCTTCCTGCTTGGCCTCTTCGAGGTTGTCTCGGTCCAGCACGCTGAAACGGTTGGTCTGCTGCAGGTGCGAGACGAGGATCGTGCGGCTTTGCGCGCCCAGGCGGTCGATGCCGTCCGAGAAGATGCCGCGCTGGTAGTTGCTGCGGTTGTCGAACTTGCCGACCGCGATGGGCGCACGAACGCCTTGGTAGGCCGGGGCCGTCGCAGCAGCGACCTTGGGCACCTCGAGCGTGCGGGACTGTTCGGTCGTCGCGCAGCCGCCCAGCGTGGCGGCCAGCGCCGCAGCGGCCAGCGTGCCGCCCGCATTCTTCAGAACTTCCATGGATCCTCCCTAGGACAAAAGGTGCCGGGAGCATAGCCGCCAGAACGGCCCGCGCCTCGGAAGTCCGTCACGCACAGCACCAGGCGGGCTAAAAACAAAGGCGACGGGATCGCTCCCATCGCCTTGTTCGGCGCCGCCACGAACGGCGGAGGTCATGCAGCGCCGCCGGCCGGGCGGCGCGGGCTCAGCGCTTCGCGCGGAACTTGCGCAGCGCGGCGATCTGCGCGGCCATCGCGGCGAACTCGCTTTGCGCGGCGGCGAAGTCGATGTCGCTCTTGGCGTTGCGCTTCGCTTCCTCGGCCTGCTTCATCGCCTCGGCGGCCTTGGCTTCGTCGAGGTCCTTGCCGCGGATGGCGGTGTCGGCCAGCACGGTGACGCGGTGCGGCTGCACTTCGAGGATGCCGCCGGCGACGAAGACGAACTCTTCGCTGCCGTCGGCGCCTTCGATGCGCACGGCGCCCGGCTTGATGCGGGTGATCAGCGGCGTGTGCTGCGGCAGGATGCCGAGCTCGCCGGACTCGCCCGGCAGGGCGACGAACTTGGCCTCGCCGGAGAAGATCTGCTCTTCGGCGGAGACCACGTCGACGTGGAGGGTTACCATGTCAATCTTCCTTAGCGAATGTTGAAGAAGGTTCAGTAAGCAAGCAGTCGGGCGTCAGGCTAGGCGCCGCGCGGAGCTGGACTCGCGTCCAGCGAGCACGGCAACGACGCATGGCGCCTGACTGCGACGTCTTACTGAATCTTCTTCGCCTTCTCGAACGCTTCGTCGATGGTGCCGACCATGTAGAAGGCCTGCTCCGGCAGGTGGTCGCACTCGCCGGCCACGATCATCTTGAAGCCGCGGATGGTTTCCTTCAGCGGCACGTACTTGCCGGGCGAGCCGGTGAAGACTTCGGCGACGTGGAAGGGCTGCGACAGGAAGCGCTGGATCTTGCGCGCGCGGGCCACGGCCAGCTTGTCTTCCGGGCTCAGTTCGTCCATGCCCAGGATGGCGATGATGTCGCGCAGTTCCTTGTAGCGCTGCAGCACGGCCTGCACGGCGCGGGTGGTCGTGTAGTGCTCTTCGCCGACGACGTTGGGGTCGATCTGGCGGCTGGTGGAGTCCAGCGGGTCCACGGCGGGGTAGATGCCCAGCGAGGCGATGTCACGCGACAGCACGACGGTGGCGTCCAGGTGGGCGAAGGTCGTCGCGGGCGAGGGGTCGGTCAGGTCGTCCGCAGGGACGTAGACGGCCTGGATGGACGTGATCGAGCCGACCTTGGTGGACGTGATGCGCTCCTGCAGGCGGCCCATTTCCTCGGCCAGCGTCGGCTGGTAGCCCACGGCGGAAGGCATACGGCCCAGCAGCGCGGACACTTCGGTGCCGGCCAGCGTGTAGCGGTAGATGTTGTCCACGAAGAACAGCACGTCCTTGCCTTCATCGCGGAAGGACTCGGCGATGGTCAGGCCGGTCAGCGCGACGCGCAGGCGGTTGCCCGGGGGCTCGTTCATCTGGCCGTAGACCATGGCGACCTTGGAGTCCTCCAGCTTGTCCTGGACCACGACGTTGGAGTCCGACATCTCGTGATAGAAGTCGTTGCCCTCGCGGGTGCGCTCACCGACGCCGGCGAACACCGACAGGCCGCTGTGCGCCTTGGCGATGTTGTTGATGAGCTCCATCATGTTCACGGTCTTGCCGACGCCGGCGCCGCCGAACAGACCCACCTTGCCGCCCTTGGCGAACGGGCAGATCAGGTCGATCACCTTGATGCCGGTTTCGAGCAGGTCCTGCGACGGGCTCAGCTCGTCGTAGGCAGGTGCGGCGCGGTGGATGGAGGCGGTCAGCTCGGAGGAGACCGGGCCGCGCTCGTCGATGGGGTTGCCCAGCACGTCCATGATGCGGCCGAGCGTGGCCTTGCCGACCGGCACCTTGATGGTGTCGCCGGTGTTGT
Organism: Roseateles sp.; assembly: GCF_047654785.1. Classification (GTDB taxonomy): domain Bacteria; phylum Pseudomonadota; class Gammaproteobacteria; order Burkholderiales; family Burkholderiaceae_C; genus Pelomonas. The sequence continues at coordinate 819,477 of NZ_JASGKQ010000002.1, read as the reverse complement.
AGACCTGGGTGCCGCGGCGCAGGCCGTCGGACGAGCCCAGCGCGATGGTGCGGACCACGCCGTCGCCCAGCTGCTGCTGCACTTCCAGCGTCAGCGCCGAGCCTTCCATCTTCAGGGCGTCGTACACCTTGGGCATCTGGTCGCGCGGGAATTCCACGTCCACGACGGCGCCGATGCACTGAACGATCTTGCCGAGGGCTTGAGTGTTAGCCATTTCTTCGTTCCTTCAATTCAAATCTTTGCGTGCCTGAACCCGATCAACCCACAGCGGCGGCGCCGCTGACGATTTCGGAGAGTTCCTTCGTGATCGCGGCCTGGCGGGTCTTGTTGTAGACCAGCTTGAGCTCGCCGATCAGCGTGCCGGCGTTGTCGGTCGCGGCCTTCATGGCCACCATGCGGGCGGACTGCTCGCTGGCCATGTTCTCGGCGACGGCCTGGTAGACCAGCGCTTCCGTGTAGCGCAGCAGCAGCTCGTCGATGACGGTGGCGGCGTCGGGCTCGTAAAGGTAGTCCCACGAGTGGCCGGACTTGGCCGTCGTCGCCAGCTCGTCGGCCTTCAGCGGCAGCAGCTGGTGGACCTTCACCTCCTGCTTCATCGTGTTGATGAACTGCGTGTAGCAGAGGTAGACGGCGGACAGGCGGCCCTCGGCGTAGGCGTCGAGCAGCACCTTGACGGGGCCGATCAGGGCCTCGATGTGCGGCTGGTCGCCCAGCTGCGTGGCGTGGGCCACGACCTTGGCGCCGATGCGGTTCATGAAGCCCAGGCCCTTGCCGCCGATGGCGACGACCTCGGCCGACTGGCCGGCGCCTTCCAGCTCCTTGAGTTTGGCCGTGGCCGCGCGCAGCAGGTTGGTGTTGAGGCCGCCGCACAGGCCCTTGTCGGTCGTCACCACCACCATGCCGACCGCCTTGGCGCCCTCGTTCTGCACGAGGAAGGGGTGGCGGTATTCCGGGTTGGCCGTGGCCAGTTCGGCGGCGATGTTGCCGATCTTCTCGGCATAGGGCCGGGCCGACCGCATCCGCTCCTGCGCCTTGCGCATCTTGGACGCGGCGACCATCTCCATCGCCTTGGTGATCTTCTTGGTGTTCTCGACCGACTTGATCTTGCCGCGGATTTCTTTGCTTGAAGCCATGCGAACTCCTGGTCAGTGCGGTGACGGGCTGCCCGCCACCGCGGTCCTTGGCATCAGGCGAACGACTTCTTGAAGGAAGTGATCGCGGCGTTCAGTGCGGCCTCGGCGTCCTTGTCCATCGCCTTCTGCGTGTCCAGCGTGTCCAGCAGCGCGGCGTGGCTGGTCTTCAGGAACTGGTGCAAGCCGTGTTCGAAGGCGAGCACCTTGTTCACCGGGATGTCGTCCAGGAAGCCCTTGTTGGCGGCGTACAGCGACGCGCCCATCAGCGAGATCGGCAGCGGCGAGTACTGGGCCTGCTTCAGCAGTTCCGTCACGCGGGCGCCGCGGTCGAGCTGCTTCTTGGTGGCGGCATCGAGGTCGGAGGCGAACTGCGCGAACGCGGCCAGCTCGCGGTACTGCGCCAGGTCGGTACGGATGCCGCCGGACAGGCCCTTGATGAGCTTGGTCTGGGCCGACGAGCCGACGCGCGACACCGAGATACCGGCGTTGATGGCGGGGCGGATGCCGGCGTTGAACAGGTTGGTTTCCAGGAAGATCTGGCCGTCGGTGATCGAGATCACGTTGGTCGGCACGAAGGCGGACACGTCGCCGGCCTGGGTCTCGATGATCGGCAGCGCGGTCAGCGAGCCGGTCTTGCCCTTGACCTCACCCTTGGTGAAGGCTTCGACGTAGTCGGCGTTCACGCGCGCGGCGCGCTCCAGCAGGCGGCTGTGGAGGTAGAACACGTCGCCGGGGAAGGCTTCGCGGCCCGGCGGGCGGCGCAGCAGCAGCGAGACCTGGCGGTAGGCGACGGCCTGCTTGGACAGGTCGTCGTAGACGATCAGCGCATCCTGGCCGCGGTCGCGGAAGTACTCGCCCATCGTGCAGCCGGAGTAGGCCGACACGTACTGCATCGCGGCGGACTCGGAGGCCGAGGCGGCGACGACGATGGTGTATTCCATCGCGCCGGCCTGCTCCAGCGAGCGCACCACGTTCTTGATCGACGACGCCTTCTGGCCGATGGCGACGTAGACGCAGGTCATGTTCTGACCCTTCTGGTTGATGATCGCGTCGATGGCCACGGCGGTCTTGCCGGTCTGGCGGTCGCCGATGATCAGCTCGCGCTGGCCGCGGCCGATCGGCACCATCGAGTCGATGGACTTCAGGCCGGTCTGCACCGGCTGGTCCACGCTCTTGCGCGCGATCACGCCCGGGGCGACCTTCTCGATGACGTCGGTCATCTTGGCGTTGATCGGGCCCTTGCCGTCGATGGGCTGGCCCAGCGCGTTGACGACGCGGCCGATCAGCTCGGGGCCGACCGGCACTTCCAGGATGCGGCCCGTGCACTTGACCGTGTCGCCTTCCGAGACGTGCTCGTAGGCGCCCAGGATCACGGCGCCGACGGAGTCGCGCTCCAGGTTCAGCGCCAGGCCGAAGGTGGGCGTGCCGTCGGCGGTGGACGGGAATTCGAGCATTTCGCCCTGCATCACGTCCGACAGGCCGTGGACGCGGACGATGCCGTCCGAGACCGACACGACGGTGCCCTGGTTGCGGATGTCCGCGCTCGGGGCCAGGCCCTCGATGCGGCTCTTGATCAGTTCGGAAATTTCTGCAGGGTTCAGTTGCATGTCGGTCTCCACCCCGGCCGGGGCCGGGGGGTTGGTGTGTTAGGCAATCAGCGCGGTCTTCATGCGCTCCAGGCGGGCGCGCACCGAGGTGTCGAGCACCTCGTCGCCCACGGTGGCGCGCACGCCGCCGATCAGCGACGGGTCCACGCGCACTTCGACGTTGAGCTTGCGGCCGAAGCGCTTTTGCAGCACCTCGGTCAGCTCGCCGAGCTGGCCGGCCTCCAGCGGGAAGGCGCTCTCGACCACCGCCTCGGCGACGCCCAGGGCGCCCGCGGCCAGCGTGTGGAACTGGGCGACTGCCGCCGGCAGCGCATCGAGCCGGCGGTTCTCGACCACCGTCTGCAGGAAGTTGCGCACGCCCGGCAGCAGGGCCTGGCCCAGCTCCTTCTCGGCGACCCCGGCAGCCACGCCGACGACCTGCTCGGCCGTGACCTTGGGATCGTCGGCGAACTGGCGCAGCGCGGCGTCACCCGCCACGGCGGCCAGGACGTCGAGCTGGCCGCGCCAGGCGGTCAGGTCGGCGTTGCGGGCGACCTGGAACAGCGCCTCCGCGTAGGGGCGGGCGATGGTGGCGAGTTCGGCCATGTCAGAGCTCCTGCTTCAGCCGCGTCAGCAGCTCGGCGTGGACGCCGGCGTTGACTTCCTTGTGCAGGATGGCTTCGGCGCCCTTCACGGCCAGCACGGCGACCTGCTCGCGCAGCGCCTCGCGGGCACGCACGAGCTGCTGGTCGGCGTCGGCCTTGGCCTGGGCGACGATCTTGGCCGCCTCGTCCTCGGCACGCTTCTTCGCCTCCTCGACGATGGCCGCGGCGCGCTTTTCGGCGTCGCCCAGCAGCCGGGTCGATTCGGTGCGCGTCTGCGCCAGCTGGGTCTCCACGGCCTTGTTGGCCGAGGCGAGTTCGCTCTTGGCACGGTCGGCCGCGGCCAGGCCGTCGGCGATCTTGGCCGCGCGCTCGTCGAGCGCCTTGGCGATGACCGGCCAGATGAACTGGGCGGTCACCCACGCCAGGATCGCAAACGGGATCCACTGGATCCACAGTGTTGCGTTGATGTTCACGGCTTATCTCCTTTCAAGCCTGAAAGGCAGGCGTGATCAGCGCGCGACGGAAGCCAGGAAGGTGGCGGCGAACGGGTTGGCGAACGCGAACAGCAGGGCGATGGCGACGCCGATCAGGAAGGCCGCGTCGATCAGGCCGGCCAAGATGAACATCTTGGTTTGCAGCTGGTTCATCAGCTCGGGCTGACGGGCCGAGGACTCCAGGAACTTGCCGCCCATCAGCGCGATGCCGATGGAAGCGCCGACGGCGCCGAGGCCCACGATGATGCCGCAAGCCAGAGCAACCAGACCGAGGATGTCGTTCATTTGATATCTCCTAGAGAGTGTGGGAAGGAACAGGAAAAAGGGAAAAGCGGGAAGCAGCGATCAGTGATGGTCGTGCGCCTGGCCGATGTAGATCAGCGTCAGCATCATGAAGATGAATGCCTGCAGCGTGATCACGAGGATGTGGAACAGCGTCCACACGGTGCCGGCCACGACGTGGCCGAACGCCAGACCCAGGCCCGTGGCGTTCATCGCCCAGGCACCGCCCATCAGGGCGATCAGCATGAACACGAGTTCGCCGGCGAACATGTTGCCGAACAGCCGCATGCCGTGGGACACGGTCTTGGCCAGGAACTCGATCATCTGCATCAGGAAATTGAACGGCCACAGCGCCCAGTGGTTGCCGAACGGCGCGGCGATCAGCTCATGACCCCAGCCGCCCAGGCCCTTGATCTTGATGTTGTAGTACAGGCACAGCAGCAGCACGAAGGTGGACATGCCCAGCGTCGTGGACAGGTCGGCCGTGGGCACGACGCGCAGGTAGTCCTTGAAGCCCAGCGCCGGGCCGGCCGAATGCCACAGCTGCGGCAGCGCGTCCACCGGGATCATGTCCATGAAGTTCATCAGGAAGATCCAGACGAACACCATCAGCGCCAGCGGGCCGACGAACTGGCGGCTCTTGGCGTCGTGGATGACGCCCTTGGCCTGGTTGTCGACCATCTCGAACAGGATCTCGACGGCGGCCTGGAAGCGGCCCGGCACGCCCGACGTGGCGCGGCGCACGCCCAGCCACAGCAGGAACACGCCCAGCAGGCCCAGCCCGGAGGCGAACACCAGCGAGTCGAGGTTGTAGAGGCTGAAGTCGACGATGCTGGTCTGCTTCACGCTCTCGAACGAGAAGTTCTTCTGCAGATGCTGCAGGTGGTGATTGATGTATTCACCGGCGCTGGGCGCGTGCTGTTCGCTGCTCATCGTCTGTTGGACTCAATTCGTTCGTTGACCGGACCTTGCGGACACCCACAAGGCCACCACATGTACCTTCAGGCACGCCACCAGCGCCACCAGCAAAGCCGGCCAGCTCAGGTCCCGCACCTGCCACGCCGCCGCCACCAGGATGGCGACCGCGCAGCCCACCTTGACCAGTTCCCAGATCAGGAACGACAGGAACGCGGCCTGGGCATGGACGGCGGGGCGGCGCAGGCCCCAGGCCATCAAGGCATGGGGCAACACCACCGCAGCCGCACCCCAGAGCGTGGCGCGCACCTGCTGCGCCGGCGCGGTGCCGAACAGCCACCACGCCAACGCCAACAAGCCACCGACCACCGCCTGGGCGGCCACCACCGCCCAGGGCGACAGGGGCCGGTCGCGCGCCACCAGGGCTTGCACCTGCTGGGCGGTCCAGGGCGGCACGGGCACGGAGTCGGGCGCGTCGTCGTCCCAGTCGTCAACAGGGGTGCTGGCAGGACGAACCTTGTGGGCAACAGTCATGTCGGCGTTGACGGGGACGGGTCGGCGCCGGCCCGGATGCCGGCCGGCAAAACCACGGGAGTATATGTTGAAACCCGTTGTTTCCCAATCGCCATCCCGCCTTCAGGGTGACGGGCCCGCAGCCCGCGGGAGGCGCTACAGCGCGCAGCGCTGCGCCGGCAGGCCCGGCACCTCGACGCGCAGCGCCAGCACCGCGCCGGCCCAGGGCTCGCGGGCGAGTTCGTCCGCCGGGCGGTTCTCGCGCGCGGTGGTGATGAACAGCGTGCGGCCGTCGGCACCGCCGAAGCAGGGCATGGTCGGGCAGCGCACGGGCAGCGGCAGCTCGCCGAGCAGTTCGCCCTCGGGCGAGAAGCGCAGCAGCCGCGCGCCCTCGAACATCGCCACCCAGTAGGCGCCGGACACGTCCACCGCCGCGCCGTCGGGCCGGCCGCCGTAGGCCGACAGCGGCTGGCCCGCGCCGCGCACCGGGAAGGCCGCGAACGGCTCGGCCGCGCCGAGCGTGCCGGCCTGCAGGTCGAAGGCGTGGCGCCAGATGGCGTGGGCCTTGGTGTCGCTGCGGTACAGCCAGCGGCCGTCCGGGCTCCAGGCCAGGCCGTTGGCGGTGACGATGCCATCGACCAGCGACCGCGCGCCGCCGGCGTCCAGCCGCCACAGCGCCGCCTCCGGCGCGCGGGCATCGCTGATGGCGCCCACCCACAGGCGGCCGGCGGCATCGGGCTTGCCGTCGTTGAAGCGCTGGCGTGCGGGGTCGTAGGGCGGCGGGCACAGGCGCTCGACGGCGCCGCTGCCGGTGTCCAGCGCCCACAGGCCGTCGCGGCGCGCGACGACCAGGCCGCCGCCGGCCCGCGCGGCGATGCAGCCGGGCTCGGCATCCTGCGGGAACACCTCGGGCGCGTCGGCGCCGTCGCGCCAGCGCAGCACCTGACGGGCGGCGATGTCCACGCTGTAGAGCCGCTGCTCGTCGGGGTGCCAGAGCGGCGACTCGCCGAGCAGGCAGCGGTGGGCGTTGAGGGGCCGGAGGTCGTGTGCGAGTGCCATGCCGGCACTCTAGGCCGTTATCCGAAGTAACTGGGCCGGAAGGCGCCCAGGTCGGCCTTCAGGTAGTGCGCGCCGGGGATGGGGTTGAAGTAGAACGGCGGCACCTCGGCGAAGCCCAGGCTTTCGTACAGGCCGCGGGCGGCCTCCATGTCGTCCAGCGTGTCGAGCAGCATGGACGAGTAGCCGGCCTCGGTGGCGCGGTCCATCAGCGCCTGCGCCAGCAGCCGGCCCAGGCCGAAGCGGCGGAAGGCGGGGCGCACGTAGAGGCGCTTCATCTCGCAGGCGTTGGGGTAGTCGGCGTCGGGCAGCGGCCGGAAGGCGCCGCTGCCGGCGACCGCGCCGTCCACGACGGCCAGCAGCATCAGGCCGCCGGGCGGCGCGTAGTCGCCGGGCAGCGCGGCCAGCTCCTGCTCGAAGCCCTGGAAGCCGAGGTCGATGTCCAGGCTGTTGGCGTAGTCACGCAGGATCAGCCGGACTTCCTGCCAGTCCTCGGCGGACTCGGGCGTGATCAGCTGGATGTCGGGGCCTGACATAGGCGGGGCAGTTTAGCGACGCGGCTCAGCCGGCACATCCCGGGGCCGCGCGGCGGATCCTGGCTGACCGGCCCTCATCAGCCAACCGCTTCCAACACGACCTCGCCGCGCGGCGTCGCCAGCCGTGCCTTCAGGCCGTCGCGCGCCTCGAAGCCCAACAGTTGCACGCCGGACTCGGGCATGCCGTCGGTCGGATGCGCCTCGCCCCACTCGATCAGCACCGGCAGGGCCTCGCGGCACAGGCGGCGGCCGTCTTCGCGCAAGGCGATGCGCCAGCGCAGGTTGCCGCGCGAGGCCTCGACCGCCTCGCCGGCGTCGTGGCCCTCGCCCCGCCAGCGGGCGAGGGCCGCATCCAGGTCCGGCACGCGGGCCACCCAGTGGATCAGCCCCGGCCCTCGGGCCAGGCGCTCGCGCAAGGCCGGCTGGTCAAGGTCGAACCAGCGCGCGCGGCCGGGCAGCGGCGCGTCGGGGTCGATGGCGATGATTTCCAGATAGACCCGCGGATGGTGGGGGCCGCTGATGTCGAGCAGGCGGTTGTGCGTGCCCATCAGCCCATGCTTGCCGCCGGGACCGGGTGTCGCGCCGAGCACGCGCTCACACCAGGCGACGCCCTCCGCCAGCGTCGCCGCGCCGACGACGAGGTGGTCCAGCGCCCTGCTCACAGCCTCACCTGGCCATGGATCAGCGGCGCGACGTCGCCGCCGATCCACGTCGCTTCGGCATCGCGCACCACATGGACGCGGCCGGCGCGGCCGAGCGCCGCGCCCTGGGCGGCCACATAGCGGTCGCCCGCCAACCCCCGGCCCTGCAGCCACAGCGCCAGGCCGGCGTTCAGGCTGCCGGTGACCGGGTCTTCCGGCACGCCCAGGCCGGGCACGAAGGCTCGCACCTCGAACTGGCAGTCGCTGCCTTCTGGATGGGCGCCGACGACGCCCAGCTTGAGCCCGCGCATCGCGGCGAAGTCGGGCTGCAGCGCCAGCACGCTGGCCGCGTCGGGCAGGCGCGCGGCCAGCCAGCCGGGGCCGTTGTCGACCCAGGCCAGATCGAGCAACGCCTCGGGCGCGATGCGCAGCGCGGCCAGCACCTGCGCGCGTTCGGCGTCGCCGGCCGCGCCGCTGCGCTGGAGCGGCGGCGCGGCGAAGGCCAGCCGCGCGCCGTCGCGCTTGACGCGCACGAGGCCGATGGCGCATTGCTGCACGAGCTCGCCGGGCCGCTTCGCGTCGCCACCGCTGGCGAGGAAGGCGTGGGCGCTGCCCAGCGTCGGGTGGCCCGCGAACGGCAGCTCGCCGCCGGGCGTGAAGATGCGCACGCGGTAGTCGGCGGCGGGGTCGGTCGGCGGCAGCAAAAAGGTGGTTTCGGACAGGTTGGTCCAGCGCGCGAACGCGGCCATGTCGGCGTCGGACAGGCCGGCGGCGTCGATGACGACGGCCAGCGGATTGCCCTTCAGCGGCTCGGCGGTGAAGACATCGACCTGGACGAAGCGGCGGAGTTCAGTCATGTTTCAGGTAGGGCCCGGGCTTGACGATTGCCATGCCGCGAGGCCACGGCGGCCGCCGCATCGATGTCGTCGAAGCCGAGGCGGTAGCCGTCGCGGGCCATCAATGCCCGCCGCCGAGGTAGGCGGCCTGCACGGCGGGGTCGCTGCGCAGCTTCTCGGCCGGGCCGTGCACGGCGATGCGGCCGTTCTCCAGCACGTAGCCGTAGTCGGCCACCTTCAGCGCGGCGGCGGCGAACTGCTCGACCAGCAGCATCGTCACGCCGTTGGACTTGAGCCGCTCGATGATGCGGAACACCTCGTCGACGAGGATGGGCGCCAGGCCCATGGACGGCTCATCCAGCAGCACGACCTCGGGGTTGAGCATGGTCGCGCGCGCCATCGCCAGCATCTGCTGCTCGCCGCCGGACAGCGTGCCGGCCAGCTGCAGCCGGCGCTCCTTCAGGCGCGGGAACAGCTCCATCGCGCGCTCCAGGTCGGCCGCCACGTCGCCCTTGGGCCGGGCACCGGTGTAGCGCGGGAAGGCGCCGAGGCGCAGGTTGTCGGTGACGGTCATCGTCGCGAACACGCGCCGGCCCTCGGGCGAGTGCGCGAGGCCCTGGCGGGCGATGTGGTAGCTCTCCAGGCCGTCGATGCGCTTGCCGTTCAGCGTGATCTCGCCGCCGGTGGGCGCGATCATGCCGCTGACGGCGCGCATGGTCGTCGTCTTGCCGGCGCCGTTGGAGCCGATCAGCGTGACGACCTGGCCCTGGGGGACGTCCAGCGAGATGCCGTGCAGCACCTGGACCTTGCCGTAGCCGGCGCTGAGGTTCTTGATGGTCAACATGGGAATGGTCCTCAGCTCGCTTGGCCGCCCAGGTAGGCCTCGATGACCTTCTCGTTGGCCTGCACCTCGGCCGGCAGGCCTTCCGCGATCTTCTGGCCGAAGTCCAGCACGGAGACGCGGTCGCACAGGCTCATGACGACGTCCATGTGGTGCTCGATGAGGATGACGGTGACGCCGGCATCGCGGATCTTGCGGATGATCTCCAGCAGCTCCTTGATGTCGGGCGCGGTCAGGCCGGCGGCGGGTTCGTCGAGCAGCAGCAGCTGCGGGTCCAGCGCCAGCGCGCGGGCGATCTCCAGCAGGCGCTGCTTGCCGTAGGGCAGGTTGCGGGCCTCCTCGGACGCGAGCGCGTCCAGGCCGACGAACTCCAGCAGCGCATGCGCGCGGGCGCGCTGCGCGCGGTCCTCGCGCAGGTAGCGCGGCAGGTGCAGCGCGATGTCGACGAGGTTGCTCTTGAAGCTGTGGTGCAGGCCCACCAGCACGTTCTGCAGCGCCGTCATCTCGCCGAACAGCTGCACGTTCTGGAAGGTCCGGGCGATGCCGGACAGCGCGATGTCGGCCGAGGTGCGGCCGGTGACGGGCGCGCCCGCGAACAGCACGCTGCCGGCCGTCGGCTGGTAGATGCCGGTCAGCACGTTCATCATCGTGCTCTTGCCCGAGCCGTTCGGGCCGATCAGGCCGTGGATGCTGCCGCGCCGCACGACCAGGTCCACGTTGTTCAGCGCCTTCAGGCCGCCGAACTGCATCAACACGCCGCCGGCCTTCAGCAGCTCCGGCTCGCCCTGCGCGCTGGCGCGGGTGAGCGCGGCGGCGGGGCCGGCGCTGGTGTCGCGCTCGTGCCGGGCCCTGATGTTGAGCGCGCTGCGCACGAAGCCGACGATGCCGTCCTGCAGGTAGTACACGACGAACAGCGTGATGAGGCCGAAGATGGACAGCCGCCAGTCGGTCATCGACTCCATCTTGAACGAGACGGCCGCCAGCGCGGCGCTGCCGACGACGGGGATGAGCGCGGCCTGCTTGCCCAGCCGGCCGCGTTTCAGGCCCACGGCCACCGAGGCGGCGACGATGACGGCCAGCACGACCGCGCCGATGCGGAAGACTTCCAGGTCGTCCAGCAGCTTGGGCAGCATGACGATGATGGCCGCGCCCAGCAGCGCGCCGGTGCGGGTCTTGCGGCCGCCCATGATGATGGCCAGCAGGAACATCACGGTCAGCTCGAAGTTGTAGGTGTTCGGGCTGATGTACTGCTCGGAGTAGGCGTACAGCGCGCCCGCCAGGCCGGCCAGCGCCGCCGAGATGACGAAGGCGTAGACCTTGTAGCGGTAGACCGACACGCCCATGCAGTCCGACGCGACCGGGCTGCCGCGCAGCGCCTCGAACGCGCGGCCGAGCTGCGAGTGCAGCACGCGGTGCACGAACACCAGCGACGCGATCAGGCAGGCCATCACCAGCCAGTAGAACTCGGTCTCGTCGAGCGAGTGGCCGAACAGCGTGGGCTTGGTCAGCGTGATGCCCATCGGGCCTTCCGTGAGGAAGGTCATCTCGTTGATGAGGATCTGGATGATGGTGCCGAAGGCCAGCGTCACCATGGCCAGGTAGGGCCCCGTCACGCGCAGCGCCGGCAGCGCCAGCATCGCGCCGAACACCGCGGCCACGGCGATCGCGGCCGGCAGCGTCAGGTAGACCGGCGCATCCAGCTTCAGGATGAGCACGCCGGCCGTGTAGGCGCCGATGCCGAACAGGCCGGCGTGGCCCAGCGAGACCTGGCCGGTGTAGCCCACGACGATGTCCAGGCCGAACAGCACGATCGCGTAGATCATGATGGTCTCGACCAGGTGGATGTAGTACGGGTTGCCGGAGGCGAGCGGGAAGCCGGCGAGCGCGGCGATGGCGGCGGCGCCCAGGATGAGTTTCTTGAGGTTCACGTTTCTAGCCAGTTGAGGACAGAGCTACTCGCTTCGCTCGATCGGTCCGTCCCGCAAGTTCATCGGACTCGTCAGACCTTCTTGATCGCGGTCTTGCCGAACAGGCCCGCGGGCTTCACCGCCAGCACGATCAGCAGCAGCACCAGGCCGGGCACGTCCTTGTAGCCGGTGGAGAGGTAGAAGCCGGTGGTCGTCTCGGCCACGCCGAGGATGATGCCGCCGACGATGATGCCCATGCCGCTGGTCAGCCCGCCGATGATGGCCACGGCGAAGGCCTTCAGGCCCAGCACCGCGCCCATGGTCGCGCCGGTCAGCGTCAGCGGCGCGATCAGCACGCCGGCGAACGACGCGGTCAGCGACGACAGCGCGTAGGAGAACGTGATGACCAGGCCGGTGTTGATGCCCATCAGCTTGGCGGCGTCGCGGTCGTTGAAGGTGGCGACCACGGCCTTGCCGTAGATGCTCTTGCGGTTGAACACCTCGACCGCCAGCATCATGCCGACGGCGCCGACGATGACCAGCAGCTCCATCGGCAGCACGTTGGCGCCGAGCACCTTCATCGGCGCCTCGGGCAGCGGCGACGGGAACTTCAGGTCGTCGCGGCCCCAGACGTTCTCGGCCACGTTCTTGAAGATGATGCCCAGCGCGATGGTGGACATGATCCAGCCGAACTCGCTCTTCATCTTGATCGCGGGCCGCACGCCGATGCGCTCGACGACGGCGCCCTGCAGCGCGCCGAACAGGCAGACGAGCGGGATCATCAGCCAGTAGTTCACGCCCAGGCCCACCAGCGTCAGCCCGACCAGCGCGCCGAGCATCAGCGCATCGCCCTGGCCGAAGTTGAGGGTGTCGCTGGTGGCGAAGGTGAGCTGGTAGCCGAACGCGATGACGGCGTAAATCATGCCCAGCGCGATGCCGCTGAACACGAGCTGGGTCAGGATCTGCATATGGTTCCGTCAGAAGTTGAAGGCGTGGCGCATTCCCCAGCGGCTGCCGTGGAACTGGCTTTGCCAGGCCACAGGCAGCGCCCCCTCGAGGGGGCCGGCGAAGCCGGTAGGGGGGGAGCTTTTACTGCCGCTTCTTCTGTTCCATCGCGCCCTTGGCGTTCACGTCCTTGAGCTGCACATGGGATGCCTTCTTGAAGTCGTCCTGGTAGGCATACACGACGCGCTGGCCCTTGACCTCGCCCATCACCGGGATGTTGGCCGTGATGGCCTCGTGGTCGGCCTTGGAGAAGGGCTTGTTGTAGGTCGTCACCACGCCTTCCACCGGCGTCTTCAGGTCTTCCAGCGCGGCCCGGATCTTCGGGCCCTCGGTGGAGCCGGCCTGCTTGATGGCGGCGGCCAGCAGGTAGACGGAGTCGTAGCCCTGGGCCGCGCTCACCGGCGAGTCGATGCGCGAGTTCTTCGGGTTGAAGGTCTTCAGGTAGTTGATGATGAAAGCCTGGCGCTTCGGCGTCGTGGGCTCCTGGATGAAGGTCTGCGGCATCCGCGCGCCCTCGCCGCCGGGGCCGGCGTTGTCGATGTAGTTGGCCATCGACAGCGTCCAGGAGCCGATCATCGGCACCTTCCAGCCCAGCTTGGTCATGCCGTTGGCGATCTGGGCCAGCTCGGGGCCGATGCCGTAGGTCAGGATGGCCTCGGCGCCGGCCTCCTTGGCCTTCAGCAGCTGGGCCGTCATGTCGACGTCCTTGATGTTGAACTTCTCGACGGCCACCGGCTTGATGCCCTTGAGCTGCAGCGCGGCCTCCAGGTCGGCGCGGCCGAGCTGGCCGTAGTTCGTCGAGTCGGCCAGGATGGCGACCTTCTTGAAGCCGCGCTTGGTGACCGCCTCCTCGACGATCATCGGCGCCTGGATGGAATCGTGCGCCGCGTTGCGGAAGACGTAGTTCTCCGGCGCGTTCTTGAACTGCAGCGTGATGGCCGAGCCGGTCGCCACGTTGTTCATGACCGGGATCTTGGCGTCCTGGTAGAAGCGCTGCGACGCCAGCGCCACGCCGGTGTTGATGTAGCCGACGGTGGCGGCGACCTTTTCCTTGTTGATGAGCTCCTGGGCGATCTGCACGCCGCGCTCGTTCTTGGCCTCGTCGTCACGCTCGACGAGCTGCAGCTTGCGCCCCAGCACGCCGCCGGCCTTGTTGATTTCCTCGGCCGCCAGGCGCACGCCGTCGCGCATGCTGACGCCCATCGACGAGGAGCCGCCCGTGAAGGGCCCCGCCACGCCGATCTTGATCGGTTCCGCCGCGTGGGCGCCCATCGCAAAAACCGCTGCGGCCACGGCTGTCCATACCTGCTTCATCGTTGCCTCGTCTCCATCAGTCCATCGAATCCCCCGACTGCTTGGGCCAGGGACGAGCCCCGGACCATGCCAGAGCGGCGACGAATTGGGGATATGGAAATCAAGGGCTCGATAGCCGACCCCGGTTCAGGCCGGCGTCAGCTCCACGGGTTACGGCGCATGCTCGTCCGCCGTCTCCAGCGCCTCGCGCAGCAGCCGGCCCAGCGTCGCGACGCCCTCGCGGATGAGGTCCGGCGTCAGCGTCACGAACGACAGCCGCAGCGTGCGCGCATCGGGCTGCTGCGCATAAAACGCGGCGCCCGGCACGTAGGCGATGCCGGCGTCCACCGCGCGCGGCAGCAGCGCCATCGCGTCCAGCCCGGCGGGCAGGCGCACCCAGAAGAACATGCCGCCCAGCGGCGACCGCCATTCGCAGCCCGCCGGCAGGTGCTCGCGCAGCGCGGCGGCCATCGCGTCACGGTTGGCCTTGTACAGCGCGCGGATGGTCGGCACGTGCCGGTCCAGGAAGCCGTCGCGGATCACCTCGTACACGACGCGCTGGTTGAAGCCCGGCGTGTGCAGGTCCGCCGCCTGCTTGGCCTGCAGCAGCTTGGGGTAGAGCGCCGGCGGCGCGACCAGGTAGCCGAGCCGGAAACCCGGCGTCAGCACCTTGGAGAACGAGCCCAGGTACAGCGAGCCCTCCGGCCACAGGCTGGACAGCGCGGCCGGCGGCGGCTCGTCGAACCACAGGTCGCCGTAGGGGTTGTCCTCCAGCAGCGGCACGCCAGCCTGGCGCGAGGCCTCCACCACCGCCGCGCGGCGCTGCGCGCTCATGACACGGCCGGTGGGGTTTTGGTAGTTGGGCAACAGATAGCTGAAGCGCGTGCCCGGCGCGTCGTGCGGCAGCGCGCGGATCGCCTCGGGGCGCGGGCCTTCGTCGTCGCTGGCCAGGCTGGCGAACAGCGGCTCGAACGGCGTGAACGCCTGCAGCGCGCCAAGGTAGGTGGGCGTCTCCACGGCCACCGGCGCACCGGCGTCGCAGAGGATCTTGCCCACCAGGTCCAGCCCCTGCTGCGAGCCGCTGGTGATCAGCACCTGGTCGGGCGACACGGCCATGCCCAGCGTCGCCACGCGCGCCGCCACCCACTCGCGCAGCGGGCCGAAGCCCTCGCTGGCGGCGTACTGGAGCGACTCGCGCGGGTTGTTCGTCAGCACGCGGTCGCAGGCGGCCTTCAGCGCGTCCACCGGGAAGGTGTCCGCGCTCGGCAGGCCGCCGGCCATGGACAGCAAGCCCGGCTTCTCGGTGACCTTGAGGATCTCGCGGATGATGGACGGGTTCATCCGCGCGGCACGGCGCGCTTGGGTCCAGACGGTGGTCATGGGATGGCTTGCATGGATGTCAGGAAAGGGCGGTCAGCCTAGCACCCGCGGCCGGCGCCCCGCGCCAGCCGCGTGCAGGCCGGGCCTCGGCGCGGCGCGGCGCCGGCTGCAGCAGCTGGAACGCCGCCCGCGGCCAGGCCTCGACGACGGCCTCGCGGCCCGGCGGCAGCGTCAGCCCCTCGCCGGCCCGCAGCCAGTGGTCGCCCGCGTCGCCGCGCACGGTCACCCACAGCAGGCCCTGGGTCACGGCCAGCCGGCGCGGCCCGCGCGCGGCGGCCAGCGTCAGCGCCTGGCCGGGGCCGAGACAGGTGGTGAATCGGTCGGTCATGACGGCTCCCGCGAATACACCGGCTGCCGCCGGCCCAGCCACACCACGGCCAGCACCGCGGCGGCGAACACGACGGTCATCGCGTCCAGCCGCTCGCCCAGCAGCGGCACCGCGAACAGCATGGACATAAAGGGCTGCAGCACCTGCACCTGGCTCACGCGCAGCGTGCCACCCAGCGCCAGGCCGCGGTACCAGGCGAAGAAGCCGATCCACATCGAGAACAGCGACACATAGGCAAAGCCGACCCAGGCCGACGCCGCGACCGGCGCCGTGGGCCGCGCCATCAGCGCCAGCGGCACCGTGGCGGGCAGGCTCAGCACCAGCACCCAGCAGATCACCTGCTCCGCCGCCATCGCGCCCGACAGCCGCGCGCCGCCGACATAGCCCGCCGACGCGCAGACCACCGCGCCCAGCAGCAGGCCGTCGGCCCGCGCCAGCCCGCCCGCGCCGCGCCAGGCGGCGAAGCCCACCACCAGCACCAGCCCCGCCAGCGCACAGGCCCAGAAACCGGCGCTCGGCCGCTGCCGCAGCGCCAGCGCGGCGATGACGGCCGTGGCCAGCGGCAGCACGCCGGACACGACCGCCGCATGCACCGCGTCCACATGCCGCACCGCGTAGCCGGACAGCAGCGGCCAGCCGAACACCACGCCGCCGGCCGTCAGCGCCAGCAGCGGCCACTCGCCGCCGCGCGGCCGCCGCGCGCCCGTGGCGGCCAGGTAGAGCACCGACAGCAACCCCGCCACGGCCGCCCGGCCGAAGGCGACGAAGGCCGGGTCCAGCTGCGGCGCCGCGGCGCTGCCGCCGGCCAGCCGCGTCATCGGCAGGCTGAGCGCGAACATCACCACCCCGGCCAGCCCGAGCAGCAGGCCGCGCGCGGTGTCGGCGGCCGGCCCCGCCGGGCGCGGGGCGGGCGGCATGGCGGCGCGGGCGGCGGAGGCGGCAGTCCTGGTCATGGCGTCAGTCTAGGCAGCACCACCGATACAGAACCAGTACAGTCGGCCGCACACATCGACGATCTGTACCGCCATGCCCACCAGCACACACCCGCCGCTGCAGCGCGGCGCCAGCCAGCCGCTGGCCGGCCAGCTGGCCGAACGCTTCGCCCAGCGCATCCGCGAGCGGCTGCTGCCGCCCGGCGCCCGCCTGCCCTCGGTGCGCGACTGCGCGCGCCAGCACGGCGTCAGCCCGCACACCGTCGTCGCCGCCTACGACCAGCTGCAGGCCGCCGGACTGCTGGAGGCGCGGCGCCAGCGCGGCTTCTTCGTGCGCGAGAGCCGGCCCGCCCCGGCCCGCGGCGCCCGCCCGGCGGCCGCGCCGCCGCGCCAGGCGCCGGTGGACGCCACCGCGCTGATCCGCGGCATGTTCGAGGCCGATGCCGCCCGCTCGCCCGGCCTGGGCACGCTGCCGGCGGACTGGCTGGACGGCGCGCTGCTGCGCTCCGCGCTGCGCCGGCTGCACCAGGCCGACGCGCAGCCGCTGCAGCTGGGCTACGGCGACCCCAGCGGCGACGCGCGGCTGCGCGACGCGCTCTCGCACCGGCTGGCGGACCTGGGCATCCACGCCGGCCCCGCGCAGATCCTGACCACCCACGGCGCCACGCACGCGATCGACCTGCTGATCCGCACCCAGCTGCAGCCCGGCGACGCGGTGCTGGTGGACGACCCGGGCTGGGCCGTCATCTTCGCGCGGCTGACGCGGGCCGGCATCCGCCTGCTGCCGGTGCCGCGCACAGGGCGCGGGCCGGACCTGGAGGTGCTGGCCGCGCTGGCCGCGCAGCACGCGCCGCGCGCCTACCTGACCGTGTCCGTGCTGCACAACCCCACCGGCCACAGCCTGGGTCTGGCCGACGCGCACCGCCTGCTGCGGCTGGCCGACGCGCACGACTTCCACATCATCGAAGACGACAGCTACGGCTTCCTCGCGCCCGAGCACCAGCCGCGCCTGGCCGCGCTGGACGGGCTGCGCCGCGTGACCTACGTGTCGGGCTTCTCCAAGGTGCTGACGCCGGCCTGGCGCGTGGGCTACCTGGCCGCCGCGCCCGAGCGGCTGGCCGCGCTGACCGACACCAAGCTGCTGGACGGCCTGACCAGTTCGCCGGTGCTGGAGCGCGCCGTGGCGCTGTGCCTGGAGCGCGGCGGGCTGCGCCGCCACGCGCAGCGGCTGCGCGAGCGCCTGGCCGCGGCGCGCCAGCGCGTGGCCGCGCTCGCGGCGCGGCAGGGCTTCGCATGGGCCGCGCCGCCGGACGGCCTGTTCGGCTGGCTGGACGTGGGCGCCGACACCGAGCGCATCGCCCAGCCGCTGCTGGACGCCGGCTGGCTGACCGCGCCGGGCGCGCTGTTCAGCGCCACGCGGGCGCCGGGTTCGCTGATGCGCATCAACATGGCCACCGCGCAGGACCCGGCGTTCTGGCGCGCGCTGCGCGCGGCGGTGCCAGGCTAGACCACCGCCACCAGCAACATCAACAGCGGATACGGCAGCGCCACCGTCGGGCGCAGCGCGCTTTTCAGGTATTGCGCGGCCAGGCCGGCGCCGCGTGGGCGGTGGGCCAGCCAGTCGCTGTGCAATTGCATCGGCGGCAGGCCGGTGCCGGCCTTCAGCGCGGGCTCGATGGCCAGCAGGCGCTCGCCCAGCCGGCCCTGGAAGGTCTTGAGCACGGCCTCCTGCAGCCACAGCAGGGCCAGCAGCGCCAGCGCGAGGCCGCGGTCCGGCACCAGGGCGCAGGCGGCGCACGCGGCCAGCTTCACGGCCAGCGCCAGCGCCTCGTAGCGTTCGTGCTGGGCCTGCAGCGCCAGCCATTCGTGGTGCAAGGCGTTCATTTGGCCTCCAGCGCTTCCCAGCGCTCCATCAGCGCCAGCAGCTCGGCGTCGATGTCGGCGGCGCGCTCGGTGACCTCGGCGATGCGCCGGGCGCCCTGGGTGTACAGCTCGCTGCCGGCGATCAGCGCGTTCAGCTGCGTCTGCTCGGCCTCCAGCGCGGCGATCTGCCTGGGGATCTCGTCGAGCTCGCGCTGCTCCTTGTAGCTGAGCTTGCGCTTGGTGGCGACGACCGGGGCCGGTTCGGGCACGGGCGGCGGCGCGGCGGCGGCGGCAGGCGCGGCCTTGGCCTGCAGCGCGGCGGCCCGGCGGGACTGGGTCAGCCAGTCCTGCACGCTGCCCTCGTACTCGCGCCAGCGCGCGTCGCCCTCGAAGACGAGGGTGGAGGTGACGACGTTGTCCAGGAAGCGCCGGTCGTGGCTGACGAGGAAGACGGTGCCGTCGTACTCGGCCAGCAGCTCCTCCAGCAGCTCCAGCGTCTCGATGTCGAGGTCGTTGGTGGGTTCGTCCAGCACCAGCACGTTGGCCGGCCGCGCGAACAGCCGCGCCAGCAACAGGCGGTTGCGCTCGCCGCCGCTCAAGGTGCGCACCGGCGAGTTGGCACGCGCGGGCGAGAACAGGAAGTCGCCGAGGTAGCTCTTCACGTGCTTCTTCTGCGTGCCGATCTCGATCCACTCGGAGCCGGGGCTGATGGTGTCGGCCAGCGTCGCATCGAGGTTGAGCGTGTCGCGCATCTGGTCGAAATAGGCCACCGTCAGCCGCGAGCCCAGGCGCACGCTGCCGCTGTCGGGCGGCAGCTCGCCGAGGATCATCTTCAGCAGCGTGGTCTTGCCGGCACCGTTGGGGCCGATCAGGCCGACCTTGTCGCCGCGCAGGATGGTGGCGGAGAAGCCGCGCACGATGTCGCGCTCGCCGAAGCGCTTCGCCACGTCCTCCAGCTCCGCGACGATCTTGCCGCTGGCGCTGCCGGTGTCGATGTCCAGCCGCACCTTGCCCTGCACGTCGCGCCGCGCGGCGTGCTGCGCGCGCATCTCGTGCAGGCGCTGCACGCGCGCGACGGAGCGGGTGCGCCGCGCCTCAACGCCCTTGCGGATCCACACCTCCTCCTGCGCCAGCAGCTTGTCGAAGCGCGCATTGGCCAGCGCCTCGTTCTCCAGCTCGTAAGCCTTGGCGGCCTGGAAGGCGGCGAAGTTGCCGGGGTAGCCGCGCAGCTGGCCGCGGTCCAGCTCGACGATGCGGTTGGCGACGTTGTCCAGGAACTGCCGGTCGTGCGTGATCAGCAGCAGCGAGCCCTTGAAGTCGTTCAGCAGGCCCTCCAGCCAGGTGATGGCGTCCAGGTCCAGGTGGTTGGTGGGCTCGTCCAGCAGCAGCACGTCGGGCTGGGCCACCAGCGCGCGGCCCAGCGCCACGCGCTTCTTCAGGCCGCCGGAGAGGCTGCCGACCAGCCGCGAGCCGTCCAGGCCCAGGCGGTGCAGCGTCTCGTCCACGCGCTGCTCCCAGTTCCAGGCGCCGAGGTGCTCGATGCGCTCCTGCACCCAGGCCAGGTCGTCGACCTCGTCGTGGCGCTCATAGCGCTCGCGCAGCGCCCGAGCCTCGGCCACGCCTTCGCTGACGACGTCGAAGATGGTCGCGTCGCCGCGCAGCGCGGGCTCCTGCGGCACATACACATTGGTCAGGCCCTGCTGTTGCTGCAGCAGGCCGTCGTCGAGCTTCTCGAGGCCGGCCAGGATCTTCAGCAGCGAGGACTTGCCGGTGCCGTTGCGGCCGATCAGGCCGACGCGCTCGCCGGTCTCCAGCGCGAAGTTCGCGCCGTCCAGCAGCGCGACGTGCCCGAAGGCGAGATGGGCGTTGGTGAGGGAAAGGACTGCCATGGCCGGATTGTCCTTGACGCCCCGCGCCGGCCGCGCGCGAGACCTGCGTATGCTGCCCCGGTTCGCCGCACACATGAGAGAAAGGAAGGAACGCCATGCCGCTGATCCTGCTGGGCCAGCTGGCGCTGGTCGTGGCCCTGGTCGTGCTGGCCGGCTGGTGGCTGCGGCGCTCGCGCACGCCGCCGGCGCGGCCGGCCCACCCGCCGCCGGCCCTGCGCCAGACGCCCGCCGCGCCCAGGCCACGGCCTGCTCCGGCGCCCGCCCCGGCCGAGGCCGGCGCCCCGCTGCCCGTGCCCGCCGCGCTGGCGCTGCACGTGGCCGAGCTGCTGGACCCACTGCTGAGCGAATCGCTGATGGCCACGCTGAAGCGCCTGCCGCGGCCGCCGCGGGCCGTGCACGAGCTGATGTCGCCCGGCTTCCTGCAGACCGCCACGTCGGCGCAGTTGGCCGGCATCGTCATGAGCGAGCCCGCGGTGGCGGCGCGCGTCGTCGCCACGGCCAATGCGCCGCTGTACGGCCTGCAGCAACCGGTCACCAGCGTGGGCCAGGCCACCACCTTCCTCGGCCTGGCCAGCGTGCGTCAGATGTGCCTGCAGCACCTGCTGGCGGCCTGCCTGCAGCCGCGCGACGCGGCGCAGCGGCAGGAGTTCGACCTGCTCTGGCGCGCCAGCAGCATCGCCGGCGAGCTGTGCCGGCAGCTCGCGCCGCGCCTGGGCGTCGCCGAGCCCGGGCAACTGGCGACGCTGCTGGTGCTGTCCTTCCTCGGCCGCCAGGCCGGCGTGGCGCTGCTGGAGGACGCGGCCCCGCTGGCGGCGCTGGACGCCCACCAGCGCGCGCTGCACGAGCAGCGGGCGCTGGGCCTGGCCTCGCACGAGCTGGGCCACCTGCTGATGCGCGCCTGGGAGCTGCCGCGCGACCTCGCCGACGAGGCCCGCACGCTGTCCTCGCTGCGCTTCGACCCCGGCCTGGTGCTGCCGCCCGGCCGCGAGGCGGCGCTGGCGCTGGGCGCGCTGTGCGCGCTGCTGGGCGAGCGCGTCGCGCGCGGCCAGGCCGGCGCGGGCTACGACCTCGCCCAGGACGCCGGCCCCGACCTGGCCGCGCTGCGCCCGCGCCTGGCGCGGCCGCCGCTGGACCGGCTGGCGCAGGAGCTGCGCTCGCCGCCGCTGCTGCGGCTGCTCAGCCTCGCGGCGGATCGGCGCTGAGCAGCTGCGCCGCGTGGTGGCGCAGGTGGTCGTCCACGAAGGTGGCGATGAAGTGGTAGCCGTGGTCGTAGCCGGCGTGCCGGCGCAGCGACAGCGGCTGGCCGGCGGCGGCGCAGGCGGCCTCGAAGGCCTCGGGGTGCAGCTGCTCGGCCAGGAAGCGGTCGGCCAGGCCCTGGTCGATCAGGATGCCGCCGGGATAGGGCGGCGTGCGCTGCTGCTTCATCAGTTCGCTGGCGTCGTGGGCGGCCCAGGCGGCCCGGTCCTCGCCCAGGTAGCCGGCGAAGGCCTTGCGGCCCCAGGGGCAGTGCATGGGCGCCGCGATGGGCGCGAAGGCCGACAGCGACCGGAAACGCCCCGGGTGGCGCAGCGCCAGCGTCAGCGCGCCGTGGCCGCCCATCGAGTGGCCGGACAGGCCGACGCGGGCCAGGCCGGTCTCGCGCTGCACCAGCGGGATCAGCTCGTCCAGCAGGTAGCTCTCCATGCGCCAGTGCCGGGCCCAGGGCTCGCGCGTGGCGTCCAGGTAGAAGCCGGCGCCGACGCCGAAGTCCCAGGCCTCGGCCTCGCCGGGCACCCCGGCGCCACGCGGGCTGGTGTCGGGCATCAGCAGCGCCAGGCCCAGCTCGGCGGCGAGCCGCTGCGCGCCGGCCTTGACGGTGAAGGTCTCTTCCGTGCAGGTCAGCCCGGCGAGCCAGACCAGCAGCGCCCGGGGCTCGGGTGGCAGGTAGAGGGCGAAGCGCATCGGCAGGCCGAGCTGCGCCGACGCATGGCGGTGGAAGCGCTGGCTGCCGCCGAAGCAGCGGTGTTCCGACAACAGCTCCATCGCGCCCGCCCTCACTTCGCCATGTGCTGGTCGACCGCGTCCAGCACCGCCTCGGGCTCTTCGGCCTCGGCGGAGGTCTCGTTGTCGAGCACCGCGCGCATGCGGTCGGCGTCGAGGTCGCCGGTCCACTTGCCCACCACCACGGTCGCCACGCCGTTGCCGATCAGGTTGGTCAGCGCGCGCGCCTCGGACATGAAGCGGTCGATGCCCAGGATCAGCGCCAGCCCCGCCACCGGCACGCCGCCCACGGCCGACAGCGTGGCCGCCAGCACGATGAAGCCGCTGCCGGTCACGCCCGCGGCGCCCTTGCTGGTGAGCAGCAGCACGCCGAGCAGCGTGAGCTGCTGCGTCAGCGTCATCGGCGTGTCGGTGGCCTGCGCGATGAACACCGCGGCCATGGTCAGGTAGATGGAGGTGCCGTCGAGGTTGAAGGAGTAGCCGGTCGGGATGACCAGGCCCACCGTGGACTTGCGCACGCCCAGGTTCTCCAGCTTGGCCATCATGCGCGGCAGCACCGATTCGCTGGACGAGGTGCCCAGCACGATGAACAGCTCCTCCTTGATGTACTTGATGAACTTCCAGACCGAGAAGCCGTGCAGCCGGGCGACCACGCCGAGCACGACGAAGATGAAGATCAGGCAGGTGGCGTAGAACGCGCCCATCAGCTTGGCCAGCGACAGCAGCGAGCCCACGCCGTACTTGCCGATGGTGAAGGCCATCGCGCCGAACGCGCCGATGGGGGCCAGCTTCATGATCATGCCGACGATGGCGAACAGCACGTGCGAGGTCTTCTCGATGCCGTCGAACACCAGCGTGCCGCGGCCGCCGAAGCGGTGCAGCGCGAAGCCGAACAGCACCGCGAACAGCAGCACCTGCAGCATCTCGCCCTTGGCGAAGGCGTCCACCACGGTGGTGGGGATGATGGCCAGCAGGAAGTCCACCGTGCCCTGCAGCTTGCCCGGGCCGGTGTAGGCGGCGATGCCCTTGGTGTCCAGCGTGGCCGGGTCCACGTGCATGCCCTCGCCCGGGCGCAGCACGTTGACGACGATGAGGCCAACGATGAGCGCGATGGTCGAGACGATCTCGAAGTACAGCAGCGCGTAGCCGCCGGTCTTGCCGACGCGCTTCATGTCCTCCATGCCGGCGATGCCGACGACGACGGTGCAGAAGATGATCGGCGCGATGATCATCTTGATGAGCTTGATGAAGCCGTCGCCCAGCGGCTTCAGCGCCTCGCCCGCATGCGGCCAGAAATGCCCCACGGCCACGCCGATGACGATGGCCGTGATGACCTGGAAGTACAGCGACTTGTAAAACGGCTGCCGGGCGGCCAGGGTGGTCTGCATGCGCATCTCCGAATTCATTCTGGGGGCGCAAGATTAGAACCGGTTCACGGAGCGCCGGTGACGCCCGCGCGACGGCGTGTCGCCGCCGCCACGCGGGCGGCGGGCTCAGAACTCGACGACCGAGCGGATGCTCTCGCCGCGGCGCATCAGCTCGAAGCCCTCGTTGATCTGCTCCAGCCGGAGCTTGTGCGTGATCAACTCGTCGATGCGCACCTTGCCCTCCATGTACCAGTCGACGATGCGGGGCACGTCGGTGCGGCCGCGCGCGCCGCCGAAGGCCGATCCCTCCCACTTGCGGCCCGTCACCAGCTGGAAGGGCCGCGTGCCGATCTCCGCGCCCGCAGGCGCCACGCCGATGATGACGCTGCGCCCCCAGCCCTTGTGCGTGCACTCCAGCGCCTGGCGCATCAGCTGCACGTTGCCGACGCACTCGAACGAGTAGTCCGCGCCGCCGTCGGTCATCTGCACCAGGTGGTCCACGACGTTGTCGTGCTCCTTGGGATTGACGAAATCCGTCATGCCGAACTGCCGTGCCATCGCCTCGCGCGCCGGGTTGATGTCCACGCCGATGATGCGGCCCGCGCCCACCATCCGCGCGCCCTGGATGACGTTCAGGCCGATGCCGCCCAGCCCGAACACGACGACCGTGGCGCCCGCCTCCACCCGGGCCGTGAACAGCACGGCGCCGACGCCGGTGGTCACGCCGCAGCCGATGTAGCAGACCTTGTCGAACGGCGCGTCGGGCCGGATCTTGGCCAGCGCGATGCCCGGCACGACGATGTGGTTGGCGAAGGTGCTGGTGCCCATGTAGTGGAAGATCGGCTCGCCGTTCAGCGAGAAGCGCGAGCTGCCGTCGGGCATCAGGCCGCGGCCCTGCGTGGCGCGGATGGCCTGGCACAGGTTGGTCTTGCGGCTCAGGCAGAACTTGCACTCGCGGCACTCGGGCGTGTAGAGCGGGATGACGTGGTCGCCTTTCTTCAGCCACGGCACCTTGCTCTCCAGCACGACGCCCGCGCCCTCGTGGCCCAGCACGGCGGGGAACAGGCCCTCCGGGTCGGCGCCGGACAGCGTGTACTCGTCGGTGTGGCAGATGCCGGTGGCCTTCATCTCCACCAGCACCTCGCCGTCGCGCGGCCCATGCAGGTCCAGGGTTTCGATGGTCAGCGGCGCGCCGGCCTTCCAGGCGACGGCGGCACGGGTCTGGATGCTCATGGGGGGTCTCCTCGGGGTTGAAGTCGGTCCAGCGCGGCGACCAGTTCGCGCGCCTCGATGCGGCACAGCCGCAGCCGCCGCAGCAGCCACGGCGTCAGGTCCTGCTGGCCCAGGTGCTGGGGCCAGCTGCCGGCATCGCCATCGGGGATGTCGGCGGGGTCGGTGCCCTTCGCGGCGGCGCCGGGCTCGCCCTTCAGCACGCCGACGCAGGCCTGGCGCGCCAGCGGCAGCGCGGTGCCGGCCCGGGCGGCATCCAGCCGGCCGGTGCGGCGCTGCACCTGGTGCTGCACGGCGCCCAGCAGCGCCATCAGCCGGTAGCCGTGGCTCAGCGCGGCCTCGATCTCGGCGTCCGGCAGGCGCACGCTGCGCGGCTCCACGCGCGTGCGCTGCGCGGCCGCGGCCAGGCCGGCCAGCGCCGCGTAGGCCTGCTGGCGGGACAGGCGCTGCGCCAGCAGTTCCTCCGGGCCCGGCTGCCAGCGCAGCATGTTGGCCGCGTGCCGCGCCAGCGCGCCGCGCAGCTGCCCGGCCAGGCGCGGCAGCGCGGCGCGCTCCCACGACGGCAGCACGAAGCTGAACAGCCAGGCCAGGCCGGCGCCGATCAGCGTGTCGGCCAGCCGCTCGCCGATGGCGGGGTCGCTGCCCGGCGCCAGCATCAGCGGCTGCAGCAGCGCCATCAGCGTGGCGGCGGTGGCGGCGACGCGGTAGCGGCGGTTCACGTAGGCATGGGCCACGCCCACCGCGGCGACGAAGCACAGGCTCAACAGCGGCACCCATTCCACATGCGCCAGCAGCATCACCAGCAGGCAGCCCTGCATGGTGCCGATGATGCGTTCGTTGCGGCGCGCCAGCGTCTGCTCCAGGTTGCCGCGCAGCACCACGGCGACGCTGAGCAGCAGCCAGAACGGGTGCGCCGCCCACGGCAGCGCGGCGCCCAGCGCATAGGCCAGCGACAGCGCGACGGCCGAGCGCAGCGCATGCCGCATGACGCTGGACTGCAGCGTCAGGTGGGCCTTCAGCGCCGCCAGCGGCCAGCCCTCGGGCGACTGGAACGGCGCCAGCCGCTCGGGCGTCCAGGGGCTGTCGGCGGGGTCGTCGCCGCCGGCCTGGCGCGCCACCATGGCGGCCACGTCGTCCAGCATGTGGCCCACGCGCGACTCCAGCGCGGCCACGAGGTGGATGCGCGAGTCGCCGGCCGGCGCGCTGACGTCGGCCAGCCGCGCGGCCAGCTGCTGGCGCCAGCGCTCGGCCGACATCTCGGGCGGCGGCGCGCCGTGGGCGATGGCGTCCGCCAGCGCGGCCAGCACGTCGGCGAGCTGGCGCAGCGTGTCGGCCAGCGTGGCGCGCCACTGGCGGCCGGGGAAGTCCTGGCCCAGCAGCTCGGTGTCCAGCCGGCTGGCCAGCAGCAGGTCGCGCAGCTCGACGAGGCCGAGCACCAGGTCGGTCTGCCGGCGGCTGCGCGGCGAGCGGCGGGCGGCGAAGACCTGGTCGCGCGCGGCCTGCAGCGCGTCGGCCAGCAGCACGTCGTCGGCGATGGAGACGCGGATGCCGGCCTCCGCGCCGCTGACGGCCCCGGCGATGCGCTGCGCGCGCGAGCGCAGCCGCTGCTCGGTGGCGCGCACCGCGCCGGCCAGCGCCAGCTGGCGCAGCCGGTGGCGCAGCACCCCGGCCGCCAGCCGCGCCCAGCCGGCGTACACGCAGCCGCCCAGGCCCACCCACAGCGCATGCTCCAGCGGCGACGCGGCGCCGGCCGTGCGGTCCCAGGCCATCGCGAACACCAGGGCCAGCACCGGCGCGAACGACAGCGGCCCGGCGCGCAGGCCCCAGGCCAGCGTCATCAGCGACAGGAAGCTGACCACGGCCACGACCGCCACGGTCAGCCCGTGCGACCCATCCGCCCAGCCCACCAGCGCCGTCACCAGCGCCGCCGCGAACGCGGCCGGCAGCACGCGCGGCAGCACCCGCTGCGGCGGGTTGGGCACGTCGGGCAGGCTGGCGCAGACGGCGCCGCCCACCGCGGCCAGGCCGGCGGTGTCGCCGAACAGCGCGCCCACCAGCAGGTGCGTGGCGGCGACGCCCAGCGCCACCGAGATCCCGTTCAGCCGGGCGGCGTCCAGGCGCCGCAAGGCCTTCACCGCACGAGCAGCGCCAGCACGCGGCGCTCGCTTTCGGGCAGCTCGTGCGCCGAGACCCAGGCGGACTTGTCGGCCCGGTAGACGTAGCGCGGCGGCGCCTGCGCGGCCAGGCGCTGGCGCAGCGGCGCGAGCGCGTCCCGCGCGGCCTCGCCCCGGCCCTGCGCCTGCAGCGCGGCGGCGCGCACGATGGCGGCCAGGTCGCTCCACGGGCCCAGCGCCAGCGCCTCGTCGGCGCTGCGCTGCGCGGCGGCGGCGTCGCCGTCGGCGAGCGCGAGCCAGCCCTGCAGCGCCAGCAGGTCGGGGTGGCGCGGGTCCAGCAGCAGCGCTTCCCGGAGCTGCGCGCGGGCCGGCCCGGTGCGGCCGGCGCGCAGCAGGTCCAGCGCGTAGTCGCGGCGCAGCGGCACGAGGCCGGTGCGCAGGCGCAGCACGGCGTCGTACTGCGCGAAGGCCTCGTCCCAGCGGCCGTCCAGCGCCAGCGTGGCGGCCCGGCCCCACAGCGCCTCGGGCTGGTCGCCCTGGTAGGCCAGCACGGCCTGGTAGGCGGCCAGCGCCTCGGGCACGCGGCCCAGGCGGCGGCGGTGGTCGGCCAGCGCGAGGTCGACGCGGAAGCGGTCCTCGCCGGCCAGCGCGTCGGCGCCGCGCGCGAGGCCGGCGGCCACCTCGTCCAGCGGCGCCCCGCCATGCCACAGCGCATCGGCCGCCGCCACGCGCAGCGCGCCGCTGCCCGGGTGGCGCGCGAGCGCGGCCGCGGCCAGCTCGCGCGCCGCCGCGCCGTCGCCCGCCAGCGCCAGCGCGTGCAGCCGGGCGGCGAGCGCGCTTTCGTCGCCCGGGGCCAGCGCCAGCGCACGCTCGAACAGCGGCGCGGCGTCGGCCAGCCGGCCGTCGTCCAGCTTCTGGTTGCCCGCGTTGACCAGGGCCACGGGCAGGCTGGCGCGGGTGTCGCGCTGCGCGAAGCGGCGCTGAACCAGCGCGCGCAGCGCCGGGTCCATTCGCACCAGCCGCTCGCGCACGATCTCGCGGCCGTCGTAGGCATCGCGCCGGGGCGACATCTCGGCGTTGGCGCCTTCGGCGAAGTACTCCCACACCGAGCCGCCCGCGTAGCGGGACAGGAAGGCGTCGCGGCTGCGCGCGTCGCGCGCCTTGGCCTGCTGGTACAGCGCCTCGATCTCGCGCGCCTGGTCGGCCGTCAGCACGCCGTGGACCTGGTGCGTCAGCTCGTGCAGCACGGTGTTGTAGCGGTCGAAGATGCTGCGCTCCACGTCCTCGATGCCGGTGACGGTGAAGTGGCCGCCCATGCCGCGCACGTCGTCCCACAGGCGCGAGTCGTAGTCGATGCGCGCGTCCTTCAGCGCCTGGGCCTGGGGCGTCTCGGACAGGCGCATCCACATCGGCTTGATGAAGTGCGTGGCGCCGCCGGCCACCAGCACCGGGATGAAGGCCTTCCACGGCGCGACGGACAGTGCGACGCGCTTCTGGATGCGCGGCGACAGCGCCTGCCAGTTCAGCACATAGCGCTCGATGCCGGGCACGGCGGGCTGCGGCGTGGCGGCGAAGCGGCGCTCGTAGGCGGCGCGGTGCACGTCGATGCGCAGGCGCTGCGACTCCAGCGCCCGCGCCGCGATGGCGTGCGCGCGGCCGAGCTGCGGGCAGCGCTGCAGCACGGCCAGGCTGATCTGCACGGCGGCGTCGAAGTCGCCCTGCTCGAAGGCGTCGGACGCGCGCCTCACGTCGGCCAGCAGCGGCGCGAAGGCCTCGCCCAGCCGCGCGGCGAGCTGGGTGTAGTTCTCGCGGGTGTAGCCGTTGCCGAGCAGGTAGTGCGCGGCCTCGTGGTGGGGGTTGAGCGCGACGGCGGCCTCGGCGGCGGCGATGGCGTCCTCGGTGCGGGACAGGCGGATCAGCGTCTCGGCCAGCGCGGCCAGGCCGTCGGCGCTGCGCTCGGCGGCCAGGCTGCGCTCCAGCTGCCGCAGCGAGGCGTCGAACTCGCGCAGCTGGTAGTGGCGCTGGCCCAGGCCGCGCCAGGCCTGCGCCTGCTCGGCCGGCCCGGTGGCGCGGCGCAGCGCGCGCTCGAAGCAGTGCTGCGCGCGGTCGAAGTCGCGCCGCTCCAGCGCCAGGCGGCCGGCGGCCAGCAGGTCCACGGCCTCGGCGTCCGCGTCGGCCAGCACGCCGCGCGTGCGGCGGTCGATGGCGGCGCCGTCGTCGCGGGCGAACAGCCACTGGTAAATGGCGGCGCGTCCGGCCGCGTCGGGGCGGGGCTCGCGCAGCAGCGCGTCCAGGCCGGGGCGCGCGTCGGCGTAGCGCTGCGCGGTCAGCGGCGCCTGCAGCCGCGCGGCGTCGGGGGCCGCGTGGGCGGCGTTCAGGTGGAGGCAAACAGCGAGGCCAAGGGCCAGTCGACGCCAGGACATGCGGGCAGCTCTTCCTTCGGTGGAGGCGGCATGCTAATCGCGCCGCCCCCGGGGGATGGCGTCAGCTGGCGAGCATTTCCGCGGCGATCAGCCGCACCGGCGCGCTGCCGTAGCCGAGGAAGCGCTCGTGGAAGGCCTTGAGCTGGAAGCCCGGGCGCGCCTGCAGCCGCTCGCGCAGCGCGACGATCTCGCTGTAGCCGCTGAAGTAGCTGGTCAGCTGCACCGAGGTGAGCTGCACGCGGCGCCACTTCTCGACCGCCTCGCGCTCGGTCTGGAAGGCCTGGCGGGTCAGCAGGTCCAGCGCCGCGTCGCGCTCCATGCCCAGCACGTGGACGCTGTAGTCGAGGATGGCGTTGGTGACCGAGCGCAGGTGCCACTTACCCCACATCAGCGTCATTTCCGCCGCCTCGCCGGCCTGGGCGCCGTAGCCGCTCTCCAGCATCACGCGCTCGCCGTAGACGGCCCAGCCTTCGATCATCGAGCCGCTGCCGAACAGCGCCCGCACCTTGCCGGGCGCCTGGTTGGCGTAGACCAGCTGGGTGTAGTGGCCGGGAATGGCCTCGTGGATGTTCAGGATCTGCAGGATCCAGTGGTTGTACTCGCGCAGCGTGCTCTCGGCGTCGGCGGGCGAGAGATCGTCCAGCGGCGTGACGTTGTAGTAGGTGCGGTCCTGCGGGCGGTAGGGCCCCGGCGCCTCGATGCTGGCGCCGGCCACGCCGCGCTGGTAGACGGGCGTCTCGCGCACCACCAGCGGCTTGGCCGGGTCCAGCGTCAGCAGGTCGTGCTCGCGGATCCAGGCCTCCAGCTGCGGGATCTGCGCGCGGATCTCGTCGACGAAGCGCTCGCGCGCCACGTGCCGCTCGCTGAGCCGGGCGATGACGCGGCCGATCAGCGCGAAGCGGTCGGCCGGCTCCGGCTCGTCGCCGATCACCCGGGGCCACAGCGCCCGGGCCTGCGCCTGCATGGCGGCGAGCACCTCCTCGCGGCGCGCCAGCGCCAGCTCGTAGGTCTCGCGCGCGCTGCGCGCGGACTGGATGTCGTGCCGGAACTTGGCGTCGTACAGCGCCGCGCCCAGCCGCCAGGGCCGCCGCGCGGCGGGCAGCAGCCGCTTCAGCTGGGCCTCGTAGCCGGCCACGGCCTGCCGGGCCCGGGCCAGGTCGGGCTGCATCAGCGAGCCCATGCCCACCTGCTGCGCGTTGGACTCCAGGTCGTCCAGCACCGCCAGCACGCCCGGCAGCTGCTGCAGCGCCAGCTCGGTGTGCTCGCGCGTGACGGCCGCGAGGCTGGCGCGCGCGGCGGCGTAGTAGGCCGGCAGCTGCCGGATGCGCTGGTGCAGCGCCGCCACGCGCTGCTGCACGGGCGCCCAGTCGGTGTTGAGCGCCAGGTCGATGGGGCCGGCCGGGTTGTGCTCGGCCGGGTTCCAGGCCCATTCGCGCAGCGTCTCCAGGCGCCACAGCTCGCCGTCGATCCGGGCGAGCAGCATCGCGCGGTCCATGCGCTGCGCGGCGCCCAGCGCGCCGTCGTCCAGCGCGGCGAAGCGCGCCCGCCAGCCGGCCAGGAAGGCGCGCATGGCGGCGCGCTGCGCGGCGCCGGGCAGGCGGATGCGGGCCGCGAACTCGAAGCGGCCGGCGGCCACGGCGGCGTCCGGGTCCTGCCGCCACAGCGCTTCGAGGAAGGACTCGGCCAGCGCGTCGAACGCCGAGGGCGCGTTGGCGGCCCGGGCCAGGCCCGGCAGCGCGGCGCCGAGCGCGGCGCCGTGGAGGATGAAATCGCGGCGCTTCATGCCAGGGCTCCTTCCAAGGCGTCGAGGTACATGCCGGCCACGTCGAAGCCGGTCTGATCGGTGATTTCCTGGAAACAGGTCGGGCTGGTCACGTTGATCTCGGTGACGTGCTCGCCGATCACGTCCAGGCCCACCAGCAGCAGGCCGCGCGCGGCGAGCACGGCGCCGATGGCCTCGGCGATCTCGCGGTCGCGCGCGGTCAGCGGCCGGGCCACGCCCTTGCCGCCGGCCGCCAGGTTGCCGCGCACCTCGCCACCCTGCGGGATGCGCGCCAGGCAGTGCGGCACCGGCCGGCCGCCGATGATCAGGATGCGCTTGTCGCCCTCGCGGATGGCCGGCAGGAAGCGCTGCACCATCACCGTCTGCGTGCCGTCCCGGTTCAGCGTCTCGATGATGGCGCCGAGGTTCAGGCCGTCGTCCTTGACGCGGAAGATGCCCATGCCGCCCATGCCGTCCAGCGGCTTCAGGATGATGTCGCGCTGCTCGGCGTGGAAGGCGCGGATCTCGGCCGGTTCGCGCGTGACCAGCGTGGGCGCGATGTAGCCGGGGAACTCCATGATCGCCAGCTTCTCGGGGTGCTCGCGCAGCGCCTGCGGACGGTTGAAGACGCACGCGCCCTCGCGCTCGGCCTGGCTCAGCAGATGGGTGGCGTAGAAGAACTCGCTGTCGAACGGCGGGTCCTTGCGCATCAGCACGGCGCCGACGTCGGCGAGCGCGACGTCGGCGGTGGCGTCCAGCGTGAACCAGTCGTGGCCGTCCTGCTGGCTCAGGCCGGTCAGCGTGAGCTGGCGCGCGCCGCGCGCCGTGACGCGGCCGCCGCGCTGCCAGACGAGCTGGCCGGGTTCGCAGTGCAGCAGCGCGTGGCCGCGCCGGGCGGCCTCGCGCATCATCGCGAAGGTGGAGTCCTTGTAGGTCTTGAAGGTGGCCAGCGGGTCGGCGACGAAGAGCAGCTTCATGGTGAGGGGTGTGCGATGGGGCGCCGGTCAGTGTTGCACAGGGGCGCGGCGCCAGCCGGCCACGAGGGTCGCCACGCCGCCGGCCACGACGCCCCAGAACGCCGCGCCGATGCCCAGCACGCTGATGCCGGACAGGCAGACGAGGAAGGTCAGCAGAGCCGCATCGCGGTGGGCCTCGTCCTTCAGCGCGGCGGCCAGCGCGCTGGCGATGGTGCCCAGCAGCGCCAGGCCGGCGATGGCCAGGATCAGCTCGCGCGGGAAGGCGCCCAGCAGCATCGCCACCGCGCCGCCGGCCAGCCCCATCAGCACGTAGAACAGCCCGGCCGCGGCGGACGCGGTGTAGCGGCGCGCCGCGTCCTCGTGCGCCTCGCGGCCCATGCAGATGGCGGCCGTGATCGCGGCGAGGTTGAACGCATAGCCGCCGAGCGGCGCCAGCAGCGTGGTGGCCGCGCCGGTGACGGCGATGGAGGCCGACACCGGCGTCGCATAGCCGTTGGCGCGCTGCGCCGCGACGCCGGGCAGGTTCTGCGACGCCATCGTGACGATGAACAGCGGCAGCGCGACGCCGACGGCGGCATGCCAGCTGAACACCGGCGCCGTCCAGACCGGCAGCGCCAGCATCCGCGCGGGGTCCAGGCCCGTGAAGTCCAGCCGCCCCTCGCCGAGCGCCCAGGCGATGCCGACGAGCAGCACGCCGGGCACCGCATAGCGCGGCCACAGCCGCCGGCCCGGCAGGTAGGCCGCGGCCATGGCCAGCACCAGCGCGGGCGCGGTCTTCACGCTGGCCACCGCGTCCAGCCCGAACCGGGCCAGCACGCCGGCCAGCAGCGCCGACGCGATCGCCACCGGGATGCGGTCCATCAGCTTCTCGAACCAGCCGCTGGCGCCGGCCCACGCGATCAGCAGGCCGCAGACGATGAAGGCGCCGACGGCCTCGGGCATGTCCAGCCCCGACGTGGACGCCAGCAGCGCCGCGCCCGGGGTGGACCAGGCGGTCAGCACCGGCTGGCGCGTCCACAGGCTCAGGCCCAGGCTGGTCAGGCCCATGCCCAGCCCCAGCGCCCACAGCCACGAGGCCGTCTGCGCGGGCGTCGCGCCCAGCGCGACGGTGGCCTGGAAGATGATCGCGACGGAACTGGTGTAGCCGACCAGCACCGCGACGAAGCCGGCGACGAGGGTGGACGGGGAGAGATCCTTCAGCAATGCGCGCATGGCGGCCAGCATAGCGAGGCCCCGCGCGCCGCCGGGCCGGCAAAAAGCCGCCGCCGCGCAAGGCCTCCCGGGGCGCGTCCGGCACGGGGCCGGACCGCCCGGCATCATGGGGGGCGTTCAACCCTCTCCACTCACCCATGAGCACGCTGATCGACAAGCTGCGCTGGCGCTACGCCACCAAGAAGATGAACCCCGCCCTCGCGGTGCCGCAGGACGCGCTGGACCGCATCCTGGAGGCCGTGCGCCTGACCGCCAGTTCCAGCGGCCTGCAGCCCTACGAGGTGCTGGTCGTCAAGGACCCGGCGCTGCGCGCCCGCATCCGCGAACACGCCTGGGACCAGGCGCAGGTCACCGAGGCCTCGCACCTGCTGGTGTTCGCGGCCTGGGACAACTACACCGCCGAGCGCATCAACCAGGCGTTCGACCTGGTCAACGAGCAGCGCGGCTTCAGGAACGAAGGCTGGGAGGCCTACCGCCAGAAGCTGCTGGCCCTGTACCCGCCGCGCAGCGCCGAGGAGAACCACCAGCATGCCGCCCGCCAGGCCTACATCGGCCTGGGCACGGCGCTGATCGCCGCGGCCGAGGAGCAGGTGGACGCCACGCCGATGGAAGGCTTCGACCCCGCCCGGGTCGACGAGATCCTGGGCCTGAAGGCGCGCGGCCTGCGCTCGGTGCTGCTGGTGCCGCTGGGCTACCGGCAGGCCGACGGCGACTGGCTGGTGAACCTGAAGAAGGTGCGCCGCCCGACCGAGCAGTTCGTCTCCACGGTCTGACCTTCGCCCCCCGCTGCAAAACGGCCCCGCGCGGGGCCGTTTTGCGTCGGCGGATCAGATCTCCACCTTGCTGCCCAGCTCGACGATGCGGTTGGTCGGCAGGTGCAGGAAGTCCGCCGCCGCGGCCGCGTTGCGGTGCATGCTGGCGAACAGCTTCTCGCGCCACAGCGCCATGCCCGAGCCGATGGTGGGGATGACGATGTCGCGGCTCAGGAAGTAGCTGGTCTCCATGTCCTCCAGCTGCACGCCGCGCTGCTTCAGCAGCTCCAGCGCCTCGGGCACGTCGGGTTCGTTCTTGAAGCCGAAGTGCAGCACCACCTGCCAGCAGTTGTTGCCCAGCGCCTCGACCTCGCAGCGCTTGTCGAAGCCGATCCAGGGCACCTCGTGGTGCTTGACGGTGACGAAGATGTTCTGCTCGTGCAGCACCTTGTTGTGCTTGAGGTTGTGCAGCAGCGCGTTGGGCGTGGCGCCCTTCTCCGCCGCCAGGAACACCGCCGTCCCGGACACGCGCGTCGGCGGGTTGATGAACACGGCCTCCAGGAAGGCCGGCAGCTCGATGGCGTCCTCGCGCAGCTTGTCGGAGAGCTGCTTGCGGCCCTGCTTCCAGGTCAGCATCAGCATGAACATCGCGACGCCGATCAGCAGCGGGAACCAGCCGCCGTGGGTCAGCTTCAGCAGGTTGGAGCCGAGGAAGGTGAGGTCGATGGCGAAGAACACCCCGGTCGCGGCCAGGCACAGCAGCAGCGGGTAGCGCCAGCCGTAGCGGATGACGAAGAAGGTCATCACCGTCGTGATCGTCATGTCGATGGTGACGGCCACGCCGTAGGCGCCGGCCAGCTTGCTGGACGAGCCGAAGAAGCCCACCGCCAGCACCACCAGCGCGAACAGCGCCCAGTTGACGAAGGGCACGTAGATCTGGCCGATGTCGGTCACGCTGGTGTGGACGATGCGCAGCCGCGGCAGGATGCCGAGCTGGGTGGCCTGCTTGGTGACGGAGAAGGCGGCCGTCAGCAGCGCCTGCGAGGCGACCGTTGCCGCGGCCATGGCCAGCAGGAACAGCGGGATCTCGGCCCAGGCCGGCGCGAGCAGGTAGAAGGGGTTCTCGGCCGCCGCCGGGTCGTCGAGCATCATCGCGCCCTGCCCGAAGTAGTTCAGCACCAGCGCCGGCATGACGACGCCGTACCAGGCCATGCGGACGGGCTTCTTGCCGAAGTGGCCGAGGTCGGCGTAGAGCGACTCGCTGCCGGTCACGACCAGCACGATGGCGCCCAGCGCGACGAAGGCGACCCAGCGGTACTCCAGGCAGAAGTGCAGTGCATACAGCGGGTTGACGGCGGCCAGCACATGCGGGTTCTCGGCGATGTGCGGCACGCCGAGCGCGGCCAGCGTCAGGAACCAGGCCAGCATGACCGGGCCGAAAGCCTTGCCGATGCCGCCGGTGCCGAAGCGCTGCACCGCGAACAGCCCGGTGATGACCAGCAGCGCCACCGGCACGACCGCGGCGTGGTACTGCGGCGCGTAGACCTCGATGCCCTCCATCGCGCTGAGCACCGTCATGGCCGGCGTGATGACGGCGTCGCCGAAAAAGATGCCGGTGCCGAACAGGCCGAGCAGCATCAGCCCGCGGCGCAGCGTCGGCTTGTCGTTCACCGCGTTGACGGCCAGCGCCAGCATCGCGATCAGGCCGCCCTCGCCGTTGTTGTCGGCGCGCAGGATGAGCAGCACGTACTTGAACGAGACGACGAGGGTCACCGTCCAGAAGATCAGCGACAGCACGCCGAGGATGTTGTCCGGCGTGGGGGCGACGTGGCCGTCGCGGAAGACCTCCTTGAGCGCATACAGCGGGCTGGTGCCGATGTCGCCGTAGACGACGCCCAGGGCGCCGAGGGTCAGGCCCGCCAGTGCCGAGGGACTGCGGGCTGCGGAGCTTGAACTCACGGGAGGATGGGCCGCCGCCAGCGAGGCGGCCAGGAGACGAAAGCGCGCATTCTCGCCAAGTCCGGCCGATTTGTGCAGCGCAGCAAAACCGGGGCTTGACGCGGCGGCAGCGGCGGCGTATTGGCCGCCACCGCCGCCGCCGGCGGCGTCACCAGATGCGGATGCGCTCGTCCGAGGGCTTGAACATCTTGTCGCCGGCCCGGGTCTTGAAGGCGTCGTGGAAGCCGTCGTGGTTGACGGCCGCGCCGTTGGCGCGGAACTCCGGCGGCGAGTGCGGGTCCATCGTCAGCAGCTGCAGGCGGCGCTCCTCGCGCGCCTTCTCGCGCCAGGCCTGCGACCAGCCCATGAAGAAGCGCTGCTCGCCGGTGTAGCCGTCGATGACGGGCGCGGGCTTGCCGCCCAGCGACAGCCGGTAGGCCTTGTAGG
The DNA here is from genome assembly GCF_047654785.1 of Roseateles sp. Taxonomy (GTDB): domain Bacteria; phylum Pseudomonadota; class Gammaproteobacteria; order Burkholderiales; family Burkholderiaceae_C; genus Pelomonas. The sequence continues at coordinate 783,240 of NZ_JASGKQ010000002.1, read as the reverse complement.
CGATCTGCAGGCCGGACAGGTCGGCGATGTTCTCGCCCAGCGTCAGCTTGCCGTTCAGCGGCTTGCCGGGGATGGGCTCGTAGCCCTCGTACTGCGCGACCAGCCTGGCGGCGATGGCGTCGAAGGCCTTGCGGTCGGCCTCGGTCCACCAGTTGCGCAGCTTGCCGTCGCCGTCGAACTGGCTGCCCTGGTCGTCGAAGCCGTGGCTGATCTCGTGGCCGATGACGGCGCCGATGGCGCCGTAGTTGACCGCGTCGTCCGCCTTGGTGTTATAGAAGGGCGGCTGCAGGATGGCGGCCGGGAAGACGATCTCGTTGAGCGTCGGGTTGTAGTAGGCGTTGACGGTCTGCGGCGTCATCAGCCACTCGCGGCGGTCCACCGGCCGGCCGGCCTTGGCCGCCTGGCGCTGCCACTCGAAGGCGACGGCGCGCAGGCGGTTGCCGAGCGCGTCGCCGGCCTTGACGTCGAGCCGGCCGTAGTCGCGCCACTGGTCGGGGTAGCCGATCTTGACCATGTACTTGGACAGCTTGTCCTGCGCCTGCGCCTGGGTGGCGGGCGTCATCCAGCTCAGGCCGTCGATGGAGGTCTTGTAGGCGGCCAGCAGGTTGTGGACGAGCTGCAGCATGCGGGCCTTGTCGGCGGCCGGGAAGTGGCGCTTCACGTACACCTCGCCGACGGCCTCGCCGAGCGCGCCGTTGACGCTGGCGACGGCCTGCTGCCAGCGCGGCATCTCGGCCTTGGCGCCGGTCAGCGCGGTGCCGCGGAAGGCGAAGCTGGCGTCGCGGAAGGCCCGCGGCAGCGTCGCGGCGTTGGCGTCCAGCGCGTGCAGCGTCAGGTAGAGCTTGAGGTCGTCCAGCGGCGCGCTGCCGAGGATCCGGGCCGCGCCGGTCAGGAAGCTGGGCTGCGAGGCGTTGAGCTTGCCGGCTTGGGCCAGCGAGGCGGCGGCGAAGAAGCCGGGCCAGTCGAAGCCCGGCGCCGCGCTCGCCAGCTCGGCGGGCGTCATCAGGTTGTAGGTCTTGACCGGGTCGCGGTTGGCGACCTTGTCCCACTGCACCTCGGCGAGCTGCTGCTCCAGCGCCAGCACGCGCTGGGCGGCCGCGGCGGGCTCGGCGATGCCGGCCTCGCGGGCCAGCGTCTCCAGGTAGACCGCGTAGGCGGCGCGGGCCTTGGCGAGGCGCTCGTCGTCCTGCTTCAGGTAGTAGTCGCGGTCAGGCAGGCCGATGCCGGCCTGCCAGGTCATCAGCAGGTTGGTGCCCGGATCCTTGGCGTCGGCGTCGACGGCCAGCGCCACCGGCATGTTGAGCTGGTCCATGTGGGCGCCCATCCACGCGGCGAGCTGCTCGCGGGTCCGGAGGGCGGCGATGCCGTCCAGCAGCGGCTTGATCGGCGCGAGGCCGGCCTTGTCGATGGCGGCCGTGTCCATGTAGGCGGCGTAGAAGCCGCCGACCTTCTGCTCGACGGAGCCGGGCCTGGCCTTCCGCTTGGCCAGCTCCTCGATGATCGTGCGCACGCGCTGGTCGGACAGGTCGCGCAGCTGGATGAAGGTGCCGTAGGAGGCCTTGTCGCCGGGGATCTCGGTGGTGGCGAGCCAGTGGCCGTTGGCGGCGCGGAACAGGTCGTCCTGCGGGCGCACGGCCTTGTCGAAGCCGGCCAGGTCGAGGCCGGAGTTCGGGGCGGCGGCGACGGCGCCGCCCAGTTGCATCGCCAGCAGGGCGATGGCGGTGAGTTTCAGTGCTGGTTTCATGCTCGGCGGAAATGAGCCGGCTCGTGACCGGCGGGGCCGCTAGCCTAGGCCAAAAACCGGCCCCGCCCTCGTGCCGGAAGCAATGGCAATGGGGACGGCGAACCCGGGCCGAGCGCCGGGCGCGCCTGAGCCGGCCCGTGGGCGATGTGCGAGCGGGGCAAGCCCCGCGAGCATCGCCGTCCCCCGGGGGACCGCCCGGGCCGGCCCGCGTTCAGCGGTGCCGACCCGGGCGAGGGGCCTCATACCTCCGCCTGCGGGTCGGTCGCCTCCAGCTCGTAGCTGGCGGCCAGCATCGCCAGCCGGCCGATGACGCCATACATGTAGAAGCGGTTCGGCGCGCTGGCGCCGGGCTTCTCGCCGGGGCGCGGCAGGTGCGGCGACTCGGCGAAGGCCAGCGGCACGTAGCTGGCCCCGGGGGCCTTGAGATTCTCGTCGATGCCGCGGCCCGCGTGCACGCGGTAGTAGCCGCCGACGACGTAGCGGTCCATCGTGTAGACCACCGGCTCGGCCACCGCCTGGTGCACGCGCTCGTGGGTGGGTACGCCTTCCTGCACCAGCGCCTCCTCGCCCAGGTTCTCGGGCAGCTGCGCGGCCAGCGCCTCGATGTCCTTGGCGTCGCGCACCGTCATCACGCCGCGGCCGTAGCTGCCCACGTCGCTCTTGACGATGACGAAGGGCTTCTCGTTGATGCCGTACTCCTTGTACTTGCGGCGCACCTTGGCCAGCTGCGCGTCGGCCGCCGCCTGCAGCGCCGCCAGGCCCTGCGGCCCGCGCAGGTCCACGCTGGCGGACATGGGCGTGATCAGCCAGGGGTCCATGCCCAGCAGCTTGGCGAAGCGCTTGGCCACCTCCTCGTAGGTGCGGAAGTGGCGGCTCTTGCGCCGCACCGTCCAGCCCGCGTGCAGCGGCGGCAGCAGGTACTGCTCGTGCAGGCCCATCAGCTGCGGCGGCGTGCCGGCGGCGAGGTCGTTGTTGAGCAGGATGGTGCAGGGGTCGAAGCCCTTGAGCGTCAGCCGGCCGCGCCGGCGCACCAGCGGCTCGACGGTCAGGCTGGCGCCGTTGGCCATGGGCAGCTCGGTGGGCGCGGTGACGGCCGTGTCCAGCGTGCCGAAGCGCACGTTCAGGCCGGCCTGCGTGAAGATGCGCGCCAGCGTGGCGAGGTTGTCCAGGTAGAAGCTGCAGCGCGCGCCGGTCTCGGGGATGACGAGCAGATTGCGCGCCTCGGGACAGAATCTTCTCGATCGCCGCCATCGCCGCCTGCACCGCCTGCGGCAGCATCTGCGGCGTGAGGTGGTTGAAGCCGCCGGGGAAGAGGTTGGTGTCCACCGGCGCGAGCTTGAAGCCGGCGTTGCGCAGGTCCACCGACGCATAGAAGGTCGGCGTGTGCTCCATCCATTCCAGCCGGAACCAGCGCTCGGTGGCCGGCATGGATTCCAGGATGCGGGCCTCCAGCTCGTTGATGGGGCCGTTCAGGGCGGTGATGAGATGCGGAACCATGGCCGCATGATCTCAGAACCCGTTCCCGCGCGCCCTGCGCCGGCGCATCACAGCACGCCGTCGGCGCACAGCGTGCGGCCGCGGCCGGCGTGCTTGGCGCGGTAGAGCTGGGCGTCGGCGCGCTGGATGGCGGCCGCCAGCGTTTCGCCGGGCTGCACGCGCACCGCGCCGGCGCTGAAATCGACCGCGAACCCCAGGCTGGCTTCGCAGCGGCGGCGCAGCGCCTGGTGCAGCCGCGCGTCCAGCCGGCCGAAGGCCTCGGGCTCGCAATGGCGCAGCAGCAGGCAGAACTCCTCGCCGCCGTAGCGGCCCACCAAGTCGCTGGCGCGCAGTTCGCCGCGCAGCACCTCGCCGGTGAGCCTCAGCACCTCGTCGCCGACCGGGTGGCCGCGCTCGTCGTTGATGCGCTTGAAGTGGTCCAGGTCCAGCATCAGCATCAGGGTGCGCTCGTGGCTCGCGCCCAGCGCCCGGCCGGCGCGGTTCACCCACTCGCGGCGGTTCAGCAGCCCGGTCAGCATGTCCAGCGACGCCAGGCGCACCAGCGCCTGCTCGGCCTCGTCGCGGTGCGCCAGCAGGAAGCCCATGGTGCCCAGCACCAGGCTGGCGTTGAGCAGCATCAGGTGGCTGAGGTTCAGCGGGTGCGGCGCGATGAAGCGCGGGTAGACCTCGGGCCAACCCAGCACCAGCACGGCCCGGCCCAGCGTCAGCACGCCGTTGCCCAGCGCGGCCAGCCCGCACAGCCAGCGCCAGCGCACGCGGCCGGCGCCGCGCAGCAGCAGCCAGGTGCCCCAGAGCATCTGCGAGCCGATGATGAGGTTGGTCAGGCCGATGGCGGCGCTGCGCTCCTGGAACAGGGCCGCATGCCCCACGCCCAGCACCAGCGGCGGCAGCAGCAGGCCCAGCCGCGGCACCGCGACGCTGAGGAAGCGGCTGGCCGTCAGCACCATGGCCGCCGCCGAGAAGCTCAGCGTCACCACGCCCAGCGTGGCCAGCAGCCGCGGGCCGCCCTGCGTGCCCGAGATCAGCAGCCCGACGCCCAGCGCCTGCCCCAGCAGCATGAACTGCCAGGCCTGCAGGCCGCTGCGCACGCGCATGCCCACGCTGATGGCCAGCGCCAGGCTCATCAGCAGCGCGTTGACCAGCACCGCGGCGAGCAGGGTGACGACGTCCATGGCGGGCCAGCATAGCGGCCGGCGGGCCGGAAACGGACATGCCGCCCCGAGGGGCGGCATGTCACGGCGTTAGCCGTGATTTACTTGTGGTAGGCCGTCTCGCCGTGCGAGGAGATGTCCAGGCCCTCGCGCTCTTCCTCTTCGGTGACGCGCAGGCCCAGCGTCAGGTCCACCAGCTTGTAGGCGATCAGCGAGACGATGCCCGACCAGACGATGGTCAGCAGCACGCTCTTGATCTGGACGACCAGCTGCGCGCCCATCGCGTACTCGGGCGCCTGGGTGCCGCCCAGCGACGGGGCCGCGAACACCGCCGTCAGGATGGCGCCGACGATGCCGCCCACGCCGTGCACGCCGAACACGTCGAACGCATCGTCCGCGCCCAGCATCTTCTTCAGGCCGCCCACGCCCCACAGGCAGACCAGGCCGGCGATGAGGCCCAGCACGATGGAGCCCATCGGGCCGATGAAGCCGGCGGCCGGCGTCACCGCGACCAGGCCCGCCACCGCGCCGGACGCCGCGCCCAGCATCGAGGCCTTGCCCTTGTGCAGCGCCTCGCCGGCGATCCAGGACAGCGTGGCCGCGCCGGTGGCGAAGATGGTGTTCACGAAGGCCAGGCCGGCCACGCCGTTGGCGGCGCCCGCCGAACCGGCGTTGAAGCCGAACCAGCCCACCCACAGCAGCGAGGCGCCGACCATGGTCAGCGTCAGGCTGTGCGGCGTCATCGCCTCCTTGCCGAAGCCGATGCGCTTGCCCACCAGATAGGCGCCCACCAGGCCGGCGATGCCGGCGTTGATGTGGACGACGGTGCCGCCCGCGAAGTCCAGCGCGCCGTCCTTGCCCAGCAGGCCGCCGCCCCAGACCATGTGCGCCATCGGCACGTAGGCGAAGGTGAACCACAGCACGCAGAAGGCCAGCACGGCCGAGAACTTGATGCGCTCGGCGAAGGCGCCGACGATCAGCGCGCAGGTGATGGCCGCGAAGGTGGACTGGAAGGCCACGAACACGAACTCGGGGATGGTCGGCAGCGCGCCGGACAGCGTGTCCGCGGCGATGCCCTTCAGGAACACCTTGTCCAGCCCCGCGACGATGCTGCCCTCGCCGCCGAACGCCAGGCTGTAGCCGTAGATGGCCCACAGCAGCGTGATCAGCGAGAAGATGACGAACACCTGCATCAGCACGGACAGCATGTTCTTGCTGCGCGCCAGGCCGCCGTAGAACAGCGCCAGGCCGGGGATGGTCATCAGGATGACCAGCATCGTCGAGGTCAGCATCCAGGCGGTGTCGCCGGTGTCGAGCTTGGGCGCCGCGGCCGGGGCGGCCTCGGCTGGGGCGGAGGCCGCCTCGGCGGGTGCCGCGATGGCGGCGGGCGCGGAGGCCGCGTCGTCCTGGGCCCAGGCGGCGGGCGCGAACAGGCCGGCGGCAAGGGCGAGGCCGGCAAGGAGCTTCTTCATATGAGGTTTCTCCAACAGGGTTGTCGTGGACGCGTCAGAGCGCGTCGTTGCCGGTTTCGCCGGTGCGGATGCGGACGACCTGGTCCAGCGGCGACACGAAAATCTTGCCGTCGCCGATCTTGCCGGTGCGCGCCGAGGCCTCGATGGCCTCGATGACGCGCTCGACGACGTCCTCGTTCACGGCCGCCTCGACCTTGACCTTGGGCAGGAAGTCCACCACGTACTCCGCGCCGCGGTACAGCTCGGTGTGGCCCTTCTGGCGGCCGAAGCCCTTGACCTCGGTGACCGTCAGCCCCTGCACGCCGATGGCGCTCAGGGCCTCGCGCACCTCGTCGAGCTTGAACGGCTTGATGACGGCGGTGATCAGTTTCATGTCGCGCTCTCCAAAGTTGCTCAGAAGGTCTTCTTCAGGCCGACGACGAAGCTCGTCTTGCCCATGAACTTGCCGTTGACCGGGCTGGCGTAGAAGCCCTTGTCGGCATCGGTGCCGATCACGGAGCCGCTCAGCACCAGGCCGGAGAAGTCCTTGGCCAGCGTGATCGAGTAGTCGGTGTACGAGGCGGCCGCGGTGCGCTTGACCGTCTGGTGGCCCACGTGCGGCACCAGGCTCAGGCCGTCGCCCAGGTCGAAGGTGGCGGACAGGTCGAGATAGCCCGAGCCCTTGCTGTCGGCGACGCCGAACAGGTTGGTCGTGCTGTGCGAGTACTTGGCCGTGACCGGGCCGTAGCTCAGCGCGCCGTAGAGCTCCAGCGTGTTCGGGCTGACGGCCAGCTTGTGGCCGGGATAGGTGTACTGCAGCAGGCCGACGTCCAGCGTCAGGCCCGGGGCCACCTCGGCCTTGTAGCCGCCATACACGTCCACCTCCACGCCGGCATCGCCGCCGCCGTCCTTGATCCACTTGACCGTGGAGGCCCAGGTGCCGACGTAGAAGCCGTTCGACGCCGCGTAGTCGATGCCGCCCTGCAGGGCCGGCTTCAGGCGCGTCTGGCCGATGCCGCGGTAGCGGTACTCGCTGACGGCGCCGACGTTGAAGGACAGCGAATCGGCGGGCGCCGGCTCATCGGCGGCAAGGGCCGGCAGCGCCGCTGCGGACAGCGCCAAGGCGAGCAGCGAAGGGAACGACTTCATGCGGGGCTCCTGATTCAAGGTGGGGAATGCGGTCGGGCAGCTATTTGCAGCTTCCGTGCCAAGCCCCGCACCGGCCGCGCCTGCCCGACTCCGGGCGTCCACGCCCCGAAGCCAGGCAAGCGCACCAAGCTGGACGCCTCCGCACGCCGCGACGGCACCGCGGCGGTGCATGCCCCGGTGAAGCCCGGGGGCCGGCCCGCGCCGCGCCGGGGCTAGACTGGCCCCGCCGCTTCCGCCGCCTGCCGATGAGCCTCGCCACCGTCCACAGCCGCGCCCTCGACGGCCTCGCCGCCGCGCCGGTCACGGTGGAGGTGCACCTGGCCAACGGCCTGCCCTCGTTCACCGTCGTCGGCCTGGCCGACACCGAGGTCAAGGAGGCCCGCGAGCGCGTGCGCGCGGCGCTGGCCAACAGCGGCCTGGGCTTCCCGGCCAACAAGCGCATCACCGTCAACCTCGCGCCGGCCGACCTGCCCAAGGAAGGCGGCCGCTTCGACCTGCCGATGGCGCTGGGCCTGCTGGCCGCCAACGGCCAGCTCGACGCCGCCCGGCTGGCTCGCTTCGAATGCGCCGGCGAGCTGTCGCTGGCCGGCGAGCTGCGCCCGGTGCGCGGCGCGCTGGCCATGGCGCTGGCGCTGCGCCAGGCCGGCGCCGGCCGCGAGCTGCTGCTGCCCGAGGCCAGCGCCGCCGAGGCCGCGCTGGTCCGGGGCCTCGCGGTGCGCCAGGCCCGGCACCTGCTCGACGTGGTCGCCGCGCTGCAGCCCGATGGCGATCCGCTGCCCCAGGCCGCCGCCCTGCCCCGCGAGCCGCCGCAGGGCCTGCCGGACCTGGCCGACATCAAGGGCCAGGCCGGACCGAAGCGGGCGCTGGAGATCGCCGCGGCCGGCGGCCATTCGCTGCTGATGGCCGGGCCGCCCGGCACCGGCAAGTCCATGCTCGCGCAGCGCCTGGCCGGCCTGCTGCCGCCGCTGGACGACGAGGCCGCGCTGGCCTCGGCCGCCGTGCTCAGCCTGGTCGGCCAGTTCGACGTCGCGCGCTGGGGGCAGCGGCCGTTCCGCGCGCCGCACCACTCGGCGTCCAGCGTCGCGCTGGTCGGCGGCGGCTCGCCGCCCCGGCCGGGCGAGATTTCGCTGGCCCAGCACGGCGTGCTGTTCCTCGACGAGCTGCCCGAGTTCCCGCGCGCCGCGCTGGAGGCGCTGCGCGAGCCGCTGGAGACCGGCCGCATCCTCATTTCGCGCGCCGCGCGGCAGGCCGAGTTCCCGGCCCGCTTCCAGCTCGTCGCGGCGATGAACCCCTGCCCCTGCGGCCACCTGGGCAACCCGCTGCGCGCCTGCCGCTGCTCGCCCGACCAGGTGGCGCGCTACCAGGGCCGGCTCAGCGGCCCCTTCCTGGACCGGCTGGACCTGCTGATCGAGGTGCCCGTCATCCCGCCGCGCGAGCTGCAGGACCTGGCGCCGGGCGAGCCCAGCGCCGTGGTCGCCGAGCGGGTGGCCGCCGCGCGGGAGCGCGCGCTGCGGCGCCAGGGCGTGGCCAACGCCCAGTTGCCGGCGCAGGACCTGGCCGGGCACGCCGCGCTGGCGCCGGCCGCGAAGGCGCTGCTGGAGCGTTCGGCGGAAAAGCTGGGCTGGTCGGCGCGCGGCTTCCACCGCGTGCTGCGCGTGGCCCGCACCGTGGCCGACTTGGCAGGCGCCGACGCCATCGGCCCGGCCCAGGTGGCCGAGGCCATCCAGATGCGGCGCGGGTTGCCTGGCGCCGCCGCCGGCTGAGGCCGTCGGGCGCTCAGTCGCGCACGAAACCGTTCTCGGTCAGCCGCACCTCGTCGCCCACGCGCAGGCCGGGGTCGGCGCTGCGCTCGAAGCGGCGCGTGCGGCCGTCGCGCTCCTGCACCTGGACGACCCAGACGGTGTGGCTCTTCTGGTTCTTCTCGATCTCGTGGCCCGCATAGCCGCCGCCGACGGCGCCGGCCACGGTGGCGAGCTTGCGGCCATTGCCGCCGCCCACCATGTTGCCCAGCAGGCCGCCCACGACCGCGCCGCCCACGGCGCCCACGCCGCTGGCCTTGCCGCGGCGGGTTTCGGTGTAAACGCTGGTCACGCGCGCACAGCCCTGGCACAGCGCGGCCTGGGCCTGCTGCGGGGCCGGCTGGGCGTGCTTGGCGGCGGGTGCCGGGCGGGTCTCGCGCAGCGGCGTGTCGGCGGCCAGGCGTTGCGGCGCGGGCGCCGCGGCCGTCACGGGCTCCGGCGCTGTCAGGCCCTGTGAACCCTGGGAGCGGCCCATCGCGTAGGCGCCTCCGAGCAGCGCCGCGACAACGGCGACGCCGGCAACGATCTGCGTGGATTTGACGGGAGCGGCGGTGGACATGACGGGATTCCGATGTGGTGGTGACGTTGGGGGCGAAGCTTGCCCGCGCCGGGGCGGGCCGCCCGTAGGACGGCGCCGCCCCCCGGGCGCATCAAAGGTAAGCAGATGCTGCGTTCAGCCTAAATCCGGCAGTTGGGCATGCCCGAGGGGCTGGCGAGGCGGGTCGTTGGCAAGGCGCGACACTGAGCCCGGACACAAACAGTCCTGAGGACTGTTTGTGCCTGGCGAAGGACTTGGCCTCTGGCCAAGGCACGCTGCGGGCTCATGCCCGCGAGGAGGAGCAACGCCGCCAGCGGCCCGCAGCGCCAGACCAGCGGGCATGCAGCGGTGGCCACCGACGTGGTGATCTCCGCATCGGCGACAAGGTGTTGAAACACCAGGACTTTCGATGAATGGCAAGCGGCCAACTGCCGGGTTTAGGCTCAACCCAAGAGAGGCGCCAGCGCGCGGCGCGCCTCGGCGTCGCCGAGGCCGCAGCGGGCGGCCCAGTCGGCGAGCTGGTCGTCGCCGATGCGGCCGACGTTGAAGTAGGCCGCGTCCGGGTGGGCCAGGTAGAAGCCGCTGACGCTGGCGGCCGGCGTCATCGCCATGCTGTCGGTCAGGCCCATGCCGATCTCCTCGGGGGCGAGCACCTTGAACAGGTCGCGCTTGGCGAGGTGGTCCGGGCAGCCTGGGTAGCCGGGCGCGGGGCGGATGCCGGTGTACTTCTCGGCGACGAGTTCGGCGTTGCTCAGCGCCTCGGCCGGCGCATAGCCCCAGAACTCGCGGCGCACGCGCTCGTGCAGCCACTCGGCGGCCGCCTCGGCGAGGCGGTCGGCCAGGGCCTTGAGCATGATGGCGGAGTAGTCGTCATGCACGGCCAGGAACTCGGCTTCCTTGCGGTCCACGCCCAGCCCGGCGGTGACGGCGAACAGGCCGACGTGGTCGCCGCGTTCCGCGACGAAGTCGGCCAGGCAGCGGTTGGGCCGCTTCACCCCCTCGACGACCGGGCGCTCGCTCTGCATGCGCAGCCCGTGCCAGGTCATCGGCGGCTCGCTGCGGATCTCGATGTCGTCGTGGTTCACGCGCGCGGCCGGGTACAGGCCGAACACCGCATGCGCCTGCAGCCAGCGGCCGTCGATGAGCTTCTTCAGCATCGCCTGCGCGTCGGCGAACACCTTGCGCGCCTCCTCGCCGACGATCTCGTCGTCCAGGATGGCCGGGTAGGGGCCGGCCAGGTCCCAGGTCTGGAAGAACGGGCCCCAGTCGATGTAGCGGGCCAGCTCGGCCAGGTCCAGGTTCTTCAGCACGCGCCGGCCGGTGAACTTGGGCGCCGGGGCCACGCGGCCCAGGTCCAGCGGCGCGGCATTGGCGCGGGCCTGGGCCAGCGTGACCAGCGGCGTCTGCTTCTTGCTGGCGTGCAGTTGGCGGGTCTTCTCGATGTCGGCGCGCAGCTCGGCGATGTAGGCGGCGGCGCGCTCGTCGCTCAGCAGTTCGGAGCAGACGCCGACGGCGCGCGACGCGTCGGGCACGTAGACGACCGGCCCCTCGTAGTGCGGCGAGATCTTGACGGCGGTGTGCACGCGGCTGGTCGTCGCGCCGCCGATCAGCAGCGGCATGCGGCGCTGCGCGAAGTAGTCGTCGCGCTGCATCTCGGCGGCGACGTGCTGCATCTCCTCGAGGCTGGGCGTGATGAGGCCCGACAGGCCGATGATGTCCGCGCCCTCTTCCTTGGCCTTACGCAGGATGTCCTGGGCCGGCACCATGACGCCCATGTTGACGACCTCGTAGTTGTTGCATTGCAGGACGACGGTGACGATGTTCTTGCCGATGTCGTGCACGTCGCCCTTGACGGTCGCGATGACGATCTTGCCCTTGGGCTTGACGTCGCCGCCGGCCGCCGCGAGCTGGCGCTTTTCCTCCTCGATGTAGGGCACGAGGTGGGCGACGGCGCTCTTCATCACGCGGGCGCTCTTGACCACCTGCGGCAAGAACATCTTGCCCTGGCCGAACAGGTCGCCGACGACGTTCATGCCGGCCATCAGCGGCCCTTCGATGACGTGCAGCGGCCGGCCGCCGCCGGCCCGGATGGCCTGCCAGGCTTCCTCGGTGTCCTCGACGATGAAGTCCGTGATGCCGTGGACCAGCGCGTGCGACAGCCGCGCGTTCACGTCGCCCGCGCGCCAGGCCAGGCGGGCGGAGTCGTCCTTGCCGGCGCTCTTGGCGCGGTCGGCGATCTCGATCAGGCGCTCGCCCGCGTCCTTGCGGCGGTTCAGCACCACGTCCTCGACGCGTTCGCGCAGCTCGGCATCGAGGTCGTCGTAGACGCCGACCATGCCGGCGTTGACGATGCCCATGTCCATGCCGGCCTGGATCGCGTGGTACAGGAACACCGTGTGGATGGCCTCGCGCACCGGCTCGTTGCCGCGGAAGCTGAAGCTCACATTGCTGACGCCGCCCGAGACCTTGGCGCCCGGCAGGTGCTGCTTGATCCAGCGCGTCGCCTCGATGAAGTCCACCGCGTAGTTGTCGTGCTCCTCGATGCCGGTGGCGATGGCGAAGATGTTGGGGTCGAAGATGATGTCCTCGGGCGGGAAATCCACCTCGTCCACGAGGATGCGGTAGGCGCGCGCGCAGATCTCGGTCTTGCGCGCGAAGCTGTCGGCCTGGCCCTGCTCGTCGAAGGCCATGACGACGGCCGCCGCGCCGTAGCGCCTGACGAGCTTCGCCTGGCGCTTGAACTCGGCCTCGCCCTCCTTCAGCGAGATCGAGTTGACGATGCCCTTGCCCTGGATGCACTTCAGGCCGGCCTCGATGACCGCCCACTTGGACGAGTCGATCATGATGGGCACGCGCGCGATCTCGGGCTCGCCGGCGATCAGGTTCAGGAAGCGCACCATCGCCGCCTGGCTGTCCAGCATGGCCTCGTCCATGTTGATGTCGATGACCTGCGCGCCGTTCTCCACCTGCTGGCGCGCGACGGCCAGCGCGTCCTCGAACTGGCCGGCCAGGATCATGCGCGCGAAGGCCTTGGAGCCGGTGACGTTGGTGCGCTCGCCGATGTTGACGAACAGCGTGCCCGCGCCAATGGCGACGGGCTCCAGGCCGGAGAGCTTGAGGGGGGGCGGCGGCAGGGTCATCGAAGTCGGTCCACGCGAGGGGGAGGTTCGATGAGCGCCGTTGGGAACGATCCGAGCCTGGGGGTTCAGCGCTCTGAAGCCCTCGCAGCGCTCCTCGGATGAGGGGCGGATTCTACGCAAGGCCCTCCCGCCGGGGCTTGCGCGGCCCGGCGGCACCGCGTATTCTGTGCATAAACACTATGCACAGTAGCCTTCTCATCGCCCAGGCCGACGCGCGGCCGCTGTATCTGCAGATCACCGAGCAGATCCGCCAGCGCGTGGCCGCGGGGGACTGGCCGCCGGGGCGGGAGCTGCCGTCGATCCGCGCGCTGGCGGCGGAGCTGCGGGTCAGCGTCATCACGGTGAAGCGGGCCTATCTGGACCTGGAGGCCGAGGGCGTCATCGTCACGCGGCAGGGCCGGGGCTCCTTCGTCGCCGACGCGCGCAACCTGGCCCAGGCCCTGCAGCGCGCGGAACTGGACGCCCACCTCGCCGCCGCCGGCCGCATCGCGGCGACGCTGGGCATGGGCGAGCGCGAACTGATGGGCCGGCTGCGCCAGGCGCTGCACCCCGAGGAACCCGAGGCATGAGCACTATCCCCCAGGCATTCGAGATGAAGGGCGTCGGCAAGTCCTTCCCCTTCTTCGCGCTGCGCGACGTGTCGCTGGCGCTGGCGCCGGGCCAGATCATGGGCCTGGTCGGGCCCAACGGCGCGGGCAAGAGCACCACCATCCGGCTGCTGATGGGGCTGCTGGCGGCGGATGTGGGCGAGATCCGGCTGCTGGGCCGCGAGATGCCGCGCGAGCAGGCGGCGGCCAAGGCGGACGTGGGCTTCGTCAGCGACGACATGCGGTTGTTCCAGCACGCGACGCTGGACTGGCACATGGGCTTCGTCGCGTCCATCTACCCCGGCTGGGACGCCGCCTACGCGGCCACGCTGCTGAAGCGCTTCGGCCTGCGCGCGGCGCAGCCGGTGAAGAGTCTCTCCAGCGGCGAGCAGGCCAAGGCCCTGCTGCTGCTGGCGCTGGCGCGCCGCCCGCGCCTGCTGGTGCTGGACGAGCCGACCTCGGGCCTGGACCCGGTCGCCCGCCACGAGCTGCTGGGCGAGCTGATGGACGTGCTGCGCGACGACCGCCGCGCCATCCTGTTCTCGTCGCACAACACGCTGGACGTGGAGCGCATCTCCGACCGCATCGCCTTCATCGACCGGGGCCGCGTCGTCGCGGCCAGCGACAAGGAGGACTTCCTCGAACGCTGGCGCCGCCTGCAGCTGCGCCTGCCCGCCGACCGGCCGGCCTGGGCGCTGCCCGAGATCGTCCGCTGCGAGCGCGACGGCGGCCTCGTGACGCTGACGGTGGACGGCTTCAGCGACGCGCTGCTCGCCCGGCTGGGCGCGCCCGTCGAGGCCGTGCAGCGCATGAGCCTGGAGGAGATCTTCGTCGCCACCGTGATGCACAGCCGCGAGGTCCAACCGACATGAACGGCATGAACGCCATGAACGCCACCACGCGCCGCCTCGTCGCCAAGGAGCTGCACCAGCACCGGGGGCTGATGGCCACCGCCGCCGCCGCGGGGCTGGCCGGCCTGCCCGTCGCGGCCAGCGGCGAGATGGGCTTCAACATCGGCTTCCTCGTCTGGCTGACGGCCGCCATCGCGCTGGGCGTGCTGCTGGCGATGTTCGGCGTCGCCAACGAGCGCAAGGAGCGCGCCCAGCGCTTCGTGATGAGCCTGCCGCTGACGCCGGCCGACTACGTGCGCGCCAAGCTGCTCGGGCTGCTGCTGTGCTTCCTGCCGCCCTGGGCCGCGTTGAGCGCGGGCGCGCTGGGCCTGGTCGCCGCGCTGCCGGGCATCCCGGACGGCCTGCTGCCCTTCGGCGTGCTGCTGTGCGCCTACCTGCTGCTGAACTTCTGCATCGTGCTGTGCGCGGTGCTGCACGCGCAGTCCGAGGCGGCGATGGTCGGCGTGATCGTGCTGACCAACATGGGCGTGACGCTGTTCATGATGGGCATCGGCCGCGTGCCCGAACTCGGCGCCCACATGCTGAAGCCCGAGCCCGTCTGGAACGGCGCGTTCTGGCTGGTTCTGGCGCTCGAACTGGGCGCGACGGCGATCGCGCTGCTCCTGCCCCTGTTCGTCGCCGCGCGGCGGCGCGACTTCCTCTAGAAGGACATCCATGACTCCCAAAACCAACGGCGAGAGGCTGCACGCCCTCGACGCCGTGCGGAGCTTCGCCCTGCTGCTGGGCGTGGCCTTCCACGCGACGCTGTCCTTCATCCCAGGCATGCCGCCGGGCCTGTGGGCGATGAACGACGTGTCGCCCAGCCCGCTGCTCGCCGACGCCGGCTTCGTCGCGCACAGCTTCCGCATGACGCTGTTCTTCTTCATCTCCGGCTTCTTCGCGCGGCTGCTGCACCCGCGGCTCGGCACGCGGGGCTTCTGCGCCGACCGCGCCCGGCGCATCGCCGTGCCGCTGGTGGTGGGCTGGATGCTGCTGTTCCCGGCCATCGCCTTCGTCTGGCATCTCGGCGCGCAGAAGCTCTTCCACGGCGCGCCGCCGGCCATGCCCGAGATGCCGGCGGCGCCCGGCGCCTTCCCGCTGGCGCATCTGTGGTTCCTGTACCAACTGCTGTGGCTGTATGCCGGCGCGCTGCTGCTGCGCAGCGCGGTCGCGCGGCTCGACCGGCGCCAGGTTCTGCGCGGCGGCGTGGACCGCGCGGTCGCCGCCGCGCTGCGCTGGCCGGCCGGCGCGCTGCTGCTGGGCCTGCCGCTGGCGGGCGTGCTGCTGCAACTGCCCGCATGGATGCCCTGGGCCGGCATCCCGACGCCCGACCAGTCGCTGCTGCCGCAAGCGCCGGCCACCGTGGGCTACGGCACGGCCTTCGCGTTCGGCTGGCTGGCGCAGCGCGCGCCCGGCGCGCTGGCCGCGCTGCGCGCGCGCTGGCTGGCGCATCTGGCGCTGGCCGTCGCGTCGTCGGCCGTGTGCCTCTACATCCTCAAGACCCTGCCGCCGTTCGGCATGCCGGCACAGCCCAAGCTGGTATTCACGCTGGCCTTCGTCGCGTCCGCCTGGGCCTGGAGCTTCGCGGTCACCGGCCTGGCGCTGCGCTTCCTGTCCGGCCACCACCCGGCGCTGCGCTACCTGGCCGATGCGTCCTACTGGATCTACCTCGCTCACCTGCCGCTGGTCGCCGCGCTGCAGGTCTGGGTCGGCGACTGGCCGCTGCCCTGGGGCCTGAAATTCCCCTTCATCGTCGCCGCGAGCCTGGCGCTGCTGCTGGTGAGCTACCGCGTCCTCGTGCGCCCGACGCTGATCGGCCGCGTGCTCAACGGCCGGGCCCCTCCGCGCCGCGCCGTGCCGGAGCTGCCGCCGCCCGAGGATGACGGCGAGGTGGTCGCGCAACTGTGCGGCGTGTCCAAGCGCTATGGCGCACTCGACGCGCTGAGCGGCGTGAACCTGGACCTGAAGCGCGGCGAGCTGCTGGCGCTGCTGGGGCCCAACGGCGCGGGCAAGTCCACGGCCATCTCGCTGTGGCTGGGCCTGAACGAGGCCGACGCCGGCCTCGTGCGCCTGCTCGGCGGCGCGCCGCAGGACCTCGCGCGGCGGCGCGGGCTGGGCGTCATGATGCAGGACGTCGAACTGCCGAAGGACCTGAAGGTGCACGAGCTGGTCGCGCTGTCGGCCAGCTATTACGCGCGGCCGATGACGGTGCGGGAAGCGCTGGCGCGCGCCGGCATCGAGGCGCTGGCCGCGCGGCCCTATGGCCAGCTCTCGGGCGGGCAGAAGCGCCAGGTGCAGTTCGCGCTCGCGGTCTGCGGCCGGCCGCGCGTGCTGTTCCTCGACGAGCCCAGCGTCGGCCTCGACCTGCAGGCCCGCGAGGCGCTGTGGGCCAGCATCCGCGCGCTGCTGCGCGAGGGCTGCTCCATCCTGCTGACGACGCACTACCTCGAAGAGGCCGAGGCGCTGGCCAGCCGCGTCGCCGTGCTGGCCCGGGGCCGCGTCGTCGCGACGGGCAGCGTGGACGAGATGCGCGCGCTGGTGTCGCGCCGCCACATCCGCTGCGAGACGGCGCTGCCCGCCGCCGAGGTTCGCCGCTGGCCGGGCGTCGTGGACGTGGCCGGCGACGACGCGCGGCTGGCCATCGTCACGACCGACGCCGCATCCGAATCCGTCGTGCGCCGCCTGCTCGCCGCCGACCCCGCGCTCGCGCGGCTGGAAGTGCAGCAGGCCGGCCTCAACGACGCCTTCAACGCCTTGACCCGGGAAGCCGCATGAACACGTATCTCCTCGAAATCCGCCTCGAACTGCTGCGCCTGCTGCGCACGCCGGCCTTCGCGCTGCCAATGTTCCTGCTGCCGGTCGGCACCTATCTGCTGTTCGCCTTCGCGGTGGCCGGCGAGATGGTCGCCAGGGATCCGGACGCGGGCCGCTTCATGTTCGGCGGCTTCTCGGTGATGGCCGTGACGATGGCCGCGCTGTTCGCCACCTGCCCCAACCTGGCGCTGGAGCGCGAGCAGGGCCTGCTGACGCTCAAGCGCGCCCAGCCGGCGCCGCCCGGCGCCTGGCTCGCGGCCAAGATGGTCGCGGGCGTGGTGTGCGGCACGCTCGCCTACCTGCCCATCCTCGTGCTGGCCGCCGCCACCGGCCAGGCGCGGCTGGACGGCGCGCAGCTCGCGGCGATGAGCGCCGTGCTCGTCGCCGGCACCGTGCCCTTCTGCGCGCTGGGCCTGATGCTGGGCGCGCTGACCAGCGGCTCGGCCGCGCCGGCCTATGCCAACCTGGCCTATCTGCCGGGGCTGTACCTGTCGGGCGTGTTCTTCCCGCTGCCGGCGTCCATGCACTTCCAGACGGTGTTCTGGCCGCACTTCCACCTGGACCAGCTCGCCTTCGCGGCGGGCGGCGTCGCCAAGTTCCGCTGGATCGCGCCGGAGATGGCGGTGGCCGTGCTGCTCGGCTTCACGCTGCTGTGCAGCGGTGTGGCGCTGCACCGGCTGAAACGCACGATCTAAACGGCGAGGCTGCGCCAGATCAGGTTCACGATCAGCCCGCGCGCACGCTCGAAGTCCGCGTCGTCCAGCGCCGGCTTGCCCATGTAGAGCGAGAACTGCGCGCCCAGGTCGGCATAGGCCTGCGTGGACGACCAGATCAGGAACATCAGGTGCATGAAGTCCAGCCGGCGGATGCGGCCCTCGTCGGCCCAGCGCTCGAAGCGCGCCACGTCGGCGTGCAGCAGCGGCATCACCTGCGCCTTCAGCACGTCGGCATAGCGCGGCGCGCCGGCCATCATCTCGCGCGTGAACACCGCGTTGCCGCTGGGCCGCTCGCGGCTGAAGCGCAGCTTGTCGGCCACATAGGCCTGGATGGCGGCGCGCGGCTCGCCGGCCTGGGTGATGGCGTTCATGTTCGCCAGCCACTCGTCCATCACGCTGTCCAGCACGGCGCGGTAGAGCTCCTCCTTGCTGGGCCAGTGGTAGAGCAGGTTCTGGCGCGACAGCTCCAGCGCGGCGGCGATGCTGTCCAGGCTGACGCCCTCGAAGCCGAAGCGGGCGAACTGGCGCTCGGCCTCGGCCAGGATGGCCTCCTGCTTGCGCAAGGTGGCGGCGCGCGGCGTGCGCGGGACGGAAGCGGTCACGGTCATGCACCGGATTCTGGCGTCGCGCACCGCCGGGGTGCCGCAGCGTGCGGCCGCGCGGCAAAATTTTGCCGGGCGGCAAGCGCCCCTTGCGCATCGGCGAAGCGCCGCGTGCCCCGTGCCGGCGGCAATCCGCGCGCGCGGAGGGCGCGGTCCCTGGCACCATCGGCGCTGCGGCGGCGACCGGCGCCGCCTCCCCCCCGATGAATGCCCGCTGCGGCTGAAGGAATTGCAATGAGTCACTACGAAGTGGGCCACTGGATCAACGGCGCGCTGAGCCGCGGCGCGGGCGACCGCCACCAGGACATCCACAACCCCGCCACCGGCGCCGTGCAGGGCCGGCTGCTGCTGGGCGGCGCGGCCGAGCTGGACGCCGCGGTCGCCAGCGCCGCGCCGGCCGCCAGGGCCTGGGCGCAGACGCCGCCGCTGGCCCGCTCGCGCGTGCTGTTCAAGTTCCTCACCCTGCTGCAGGAGCGCCGCGAGCTGCTGGCCGAGGCCCTGGTGCGCGAACACGGCAAGACGCTGCCCGACGCGCTGGGCGAGGTGGCGCGCGGCATCGAGGTCGTCGAGTTCGCCACCGCGATGCCGCAGCTGCTCAAGGGCGAGTACACCGGGCAGATCGCGCGCGGCATGGACGCCTGGAGCATGCGCCAGCCGCTGGGCGTGGTGGCCGGCATCACGCCGTTCAACTTCCCCGCCATGGTGCCGATGTGGATGTACCCCATCGCGCTGGGCTGCGGCAACGCCTTCATCCTCAAGCCCAGCGAGCGCGACCCCAGCGCCAGCCTGCTGATGGCCCGCTGGCTGCAGGAGGCCGGCCTGCCGGACGGGCTGTTCAGCGTCGTCCAGGGCGACAAGGACCTGGTCGACGCCATCCTGGCCCACCCCGGCATCGCGGCGGTCAGCTTCGTCGGCTCCACGCCGGTGGCCGAGCACATCTACCAGGTCGGCTCGGCCCACGGCAAGCGGGTGCAGGCGCTGGGCGGCGCGAAGAACCACATGGTCGTCATGCCCGACGCCGACCTCGACGGCGCCGTGGACGCGCTGATGGGCGCCGCCTACGGCTCGGCCGGCGAGCGCTGCATGGCGATTTCCGTCGCCGTCGCCGTGGGCGATGTCGGCGACCGGCTGGTCGCCGCGCTGGCGCCCAAGGTGCGCGCGCTGAAGATCGGCGAGGGCCACCAGGCCGGCGCCGAGATGGGGCCGCTGATCACGCGCGCCGCGCAGCAGCGCGTCGAGCGGCTGATCGGCGAAGGCGTCGCGGCGGGCGCCACCGCGGTGGTGGACGGCCGCGGCTACCGGGTGCCGGGGCACGAGGACGGCTTCTTCGTCGGCGGCACGCTGCTGGACGGCGTCGCCCCCGGCATGAGCTGCTACACGGAAGAGATCTTCGGCCCGGTGCTGTGCGTGGTGCGCGTGCCGGACCTGGCCGCCGCCATCGCGCTGATCGAGGCCAACGAGTACGCCAACGGCGTGGCCGTCTTCACCCGCGACGGCCACGTGGCGCGCGAGTTCGTGCACCACATCCAGGTCGGCATGGTCGGCGTGAACGTGCCGCTGCCGGTGCCCATGGCGTTCAACAGCTTCGGCGGCTGGAAGCGCAGCCTGTTCGGCGACCACCACGCCTACGGCCCCGAAGCGGTGCGCTTCTACACCAAGCACAAGGCCGTCATGCAGCGCTGGCCGGATTCGGCGCCCAAGGGGGCGGAGTTCGCGTTTCCGCAGAACGGCTGAGCCGCATCGTGAAAGAACTCCGCAAGCAGCAGTCGCACGGCAAGATCGGCGAGGCGGCCGTGTCCGCCAAGTGCTGGATGCACGGCATTCCGGCCTACAACACGGCCGGCCTGCGCGCCAACTTCGCAGGCAGCGACCTGCTCATCGACACCAGCGACCCGAGGCGCAAGCTGCTCATCCAGGTCAAGACCGGCTACTCGCCTGGCCCGGACTGGGTCTACATGACGCAATGCTCGGGCGAAGGTGAGCTCTCGACGCCGAAATTCGTGGCCGACTTCGTCGTCTTCGTGAACCTGGACAAAAGGGCCGGCATCCAGCACGGCCACGATGGCACGCTGGACTTCTGCCATCTGCACTACTTCGTGCTGCCACGGGACCAGGCCAATGCGCTCTACCTCGCCGCGCTGAAGCGCGAGCACGCCCGCCCTCTCATCAAGACAGGCGGTGTTCGCAAGCTCGGCAATCTGGCGGTGAACGTCGCCACCACCGACATGGCGCCCTATGCCGACGCATGGGCACTGATCCGCCTGGCGGGCAGTGCGCCAACGGTCGAAGGCGCAGGCATGGGCGTCGCGCCGTCGCGTGGCGAACCACGTCAGCTGAACGGCTTCGATCCAGCCTCATTGCTGGCGGCAATGCGCCAGCAATGAGGCTTCAACCCTCCAGCTTGCTCAAATCCCGCACCGCGCCCTTGTCCGCCGAGGTCGCCAGCAGCGCGTAGGCCTTCAGCGCCGCCGACACCTTGCGCGGGCGGGCCTGGACGGGCTTCCAGCCCTTGGCGTCCTGCTCGGCACGGCGCTTCGCCAGTTCCTCGTCGCTCAGCAGCACGTCGATGCTGCGGTTCGGGATGTCGATGCGGATGCGGTCGCCGTTGCGCACCAGGCCGATCGCGCCGCCCGCCGCCGCCTCGGGCGAGCAGTGGCCGATGGACAGGCCCGAGGTGCCGCCCGAGAAGCGCCCGTCCGTCAGCAGCGCGCAGGCCTTGCCCAGGCCCTTGCTCTTGATGTAGCTGGTCGGGTAGAGCATCTCCTGCATGCCGGGGCCGCCCTTGGGGCCTTCGTAGCGCACCACCACCACGTCGCCGGCCTTGACCTGGTCGTCGAGGATGTTGGCGACGGCTTCGTCCTGGCTTTCCACCACATGCGCCGGGCCTTCGAAGACGAGCAGCGCGTCATCCACGCCGGCGGTCTTCACGACGCAGCCGTCCAGCGCGATGTTGCCGCGCAGCACGGCCAGGCCGCCTTCCTTGCTGAAGGCATGGTCGTAGGCGCGGATGCAGCCTTCGGCACGGTCCACGTCCAGGCTGGGCCAGCGGCTGTCCTGGCTGAAGGCGGTCTGCGTCGGGATGCCGGCCGGGCCGGCCTTGTAGAAGGTTTGCACCGCGTCGCTGGGCGCGCGGGCGATGTCCCACTGGTCCAGCGCGTCCTTCATCGTCGGCGCATGCACGGTGGGCACGTCGGTGTGCAGCTTGCCGGCGCGGTCCAGCTCGCCCAGGATGGCCATGATGCCGCCCGCGCGGTGCACGTCCTCGATGTGGTACTTGTTGGTGTTGGGCGCCACCTTGCACAACTGCGGCACGTCGCGCGACAGGCGGTCGATGTCCGTCATGTCGAACTCGATGCCGGCCTCCTGCGCCGCGGCCAGGATGTGCAGGATGGTGTTGGTGGAGCCGCCCATCGCGATGTCCAGCGTCATCGCGTTCTCGAAGGCCTTCTTGCCGATGGCGCGCGGCAGCACGCGCTCGTCGCCCTGCTCGTAGTAGCGGCGGCACAGTTCCACGGCCGTGCGGCCGGCGCGCTTGAACAGCGCCTCGCGGTCCACGTGCGTGGCGACCACCGTGCCGTTGCCGGGCAGCGAAAGGCCCAGCGCCTCGGTCAGGCAGTTCATCGAGTTGGCGGTGAACATGCCGGAGCAACTGCCGCAGGTCGGGCAGGCGGAGCGCTCGACCTCGGCGAGGTCGGCATCGCTGACCTTGGCGTCGGCGGCCATCACCATCGCGTCGATCAGGTCCAGCTTCTTGATCTCGATCTTGGCCGTGCCCGGCACCGCCAGGCGCACCTTGCCGGCCTCCATCGGGCCGCCGGAGACGAACACGACGGGGATGTTGAGCCGCATCGCGGCCATCAGCATGCCGGGGGTGATCTTGTCGCAGTTGGAGATGCACACCAGCGCGTCGGCGCAGTGGGCGTTGACCATGTACTCGACCGAGTCGGCAATGATGTCGCGGCTGGGCAGCGAGTACAGCATGCCGTCGTGGCCCATCGCGATGCCGTCGTCCACGGCGATGGTGTTGAACTCCTTGGCCACGCCGCCCACGGCCTCGATCTCGCGGGCCACCAGCTGGCCCAGGTCCTTCAGGTGCACGTGGCCGGGCACGAACTGGGTGAAGGAGTTGGCGATGGCGATGATGGGCTTGGCGAAGTCCTCGTCCTTCATGCCGGTGGCGCGCCACAGCGAGCGGGCGCCGGCCATGTTGCGGCCGGCGGTGGAGGTCTTGGAACGGTAGGTGGGCATGGCGGGCGGACGGGTCGATGCGGGATCAGGAGCCGCGATTGTCCCGCCGCGCCGGCCGCCGGTGAATGCCGCAGGCGCGCCGAAAGCTCGGTTGCCCCTTGCCGAACGCTCCGGGCGCCCGGGAACGGGCCTACAGTCCACGCCGCCTGCCACGCCGTGGAGCCCCCTTGATCCGACGCCTGCTGACCGCCGCCCTGCTGCTTGCGCAGTTCACCAGCCACGCCGGCTCGCTGGCGCCCGCCTGCGACGCCAGCGCCCGGGACCGCGCGGTGCGCGAGCAGGGCTTCGTCGAGATCAATGGCCAGCCGCAGTGGCTGACCGTCACCGGCCAGGACTGCCGCAACCCCGTGCTGCTGTTCGTGCACGGCGGCCCGGGCAACCCGAACACGCCGTTCGCCGATGCGCTGTTCGGCGCGTGGGCGAAAGACTTCACCCTCGTGCAGTGGGACCAGCGCGGCGCCGGCCGCAGCTACGGCCGCAACCTGCCGGTGCGCGAGCTGGCGCCGGCCGAGTTCGACGGCACGCCGCTGACGCTGGACCTGCTGGCCGCCGACGGCATCGCCGTGGCCGAGCACCTGCGGCGCCGCCTGGGCCACGCCAAGCTCATCCTGACCGGCGGCTCCTGGGGCGCGGCGCTGGCCGTGGAGATGGCGCACCTGCGGCCCGGGCTGTTCCACGCCTACGTGGGCGTGGCCCAGCTCGTCGGCCCGGCCGACCTGGCCGCCAGCCACGCGCTGGCGCTGCAGCGCGCCCGCGAACTGGGCGACCAGCCGGCCCTCGACACGCTGCAGGCCCTGGGCGCGCCGCCCTGGACCGACCCGCGCAGCTTCGGCAAGCTGCGCCGCATCCTGCGCGGCTACGAGGCCAGGCGCACCGCGCCCGGCCCCGCCTGGACGCCCGCCGCCGACCACGCCGGCCCGCAGGACGCTGCCGCGTATGAAGCCGGCGAGGCCTTCTCCTTCCTGAAGTTCGTCGGCCTCCAGGGCGACGGCATGCTGTGGCAGCTGGACCTGCCGGGCCGGCGCACGAAGCTCGCGCTGCCGGTCTTCCTCGTGCAGGGCGAGGAAGACCTGCTGACCCCGGCGGCCGTGACGCAGGCCTGGTTCGACCGCCTCACGGCACCGGCCAAAAAGCTCGTCATCGTGCACCGCGCCGGCCACGATCCCAACGGGCCGCTGCTGGATGCGCAGTGGCGCGTGCTGAAGGACGCGGTGCTGCCGCTGGCGCGCTGACCGCGACGGAATCGCGAGTGGCCAGCCACCGTTTCCAGGTTCAACGGTTCGACTGGTCCAGCTTGTCCAGCAGGGCCAGCGCACGCTCCGGCCTCCCCCGCGCCGCGCGGGTTTCGAACCGCACACGGGCGTCGTAGTTCGCCAGGGCCACGGTCGCCAGTTCATCCACCAGCTTGTTCACGCTGATGGCATTGGCCCGTGCCAAGGCTTTCAGGCGTTCATGCTTGTCGTCGGTCAGACGGATGGTCAATGTGGACATGGGAACACCTCCAGACATTGCTCGGGCGTCAACACCTTGAGCCCAGGAAACTTCAACTCGCCACGCGACAGGTCGCGCAGGTTGCGCGTGACGATGGCGTCGGCCTGCCCGGCCACGGCCAGCTCGATCAGGTGGTTGTCGGCCTCGTCAGGCAGGTTGGGCCGCCAGGCATAGAACACCTCGACCCAGCGGCAGCGGTGCAAGAAGCCATCCAGCACCTCGTCGCGCTCTGCCGCGGTCAGCGCCGAGCGGGCGAACAACGCCTCACGGCCCATGACGTCTTCGTACTCGGACAGCAGGGCCGGCCCCAGCACCGCCTGATAGTGGCCGCGCAGGCAACCCCTCAACACGGCCCGTGCGGAGGCCCCGCCCGGCAGCAGCACGGCCACCAGCACATTGGTATCCAGCACGATGACGGGCATGCCGGGAAGATAGCATATACGCTATCAAAGTCACCTACCCCAGGCTCGCCAGCCGCCGCGCCGCCTCGGCCAGCGTCTCGTCGCGCTTCGCGAAGCAGAAGCGCACGTGGCCGCGCTCCTGTGGCCGCTGGTAGAAGACCGACAGCGGGATGGCCGCGACGCCGATCTCGGTCGTCAACCAGCGGGCGAAGTCCAGCTCGTCCAGGTCGGACACCGCGCGGTAGTCCACCGTCTGGAAGTAGGTGCCCTCGCAGGGCAGCAGCTTCAGCCTTGTTCCCGCCAGCGCCGCGCGGAAGGCGTCGCGCTTGGCCTGGTAGAAGGCGGCCAGGCCCTGCCAGGGCGCCGGGTCTTGCAGATACGCGGCCAGCGCATGCTGCGTCGGCGTGTGCACCGTGAACACCGTGTACTGGTGCAACCGCCGGAAGGCCGCGCTCAGCGCCGGCGGCGCGGCGACGTAGCCGACCTTCCAGCCGGTGACGTGGAAAGTCTTGCCGAAGCTGCCGACGACGAAGCTGCGCCCGCGCAGCCCGGGGAAGCGCGCCGCGCTCTGGTGCGGGGTGCCGTCGTAGGCCATGTGCTCGTAGACCTCGTCGCTGACGACGAAGAGGTCGTGCGCCTCGGCCAGCCGCTCCAGCTCGCGCAGGTCCTCGGCGGTGGCGACGCGGCCGCTGGGGTTGTGCGGCGTGTTCAGCACCAGCGCGCGCGTGCGCGGCGTGACGGCGGCGCGCACGGCCGCCCAGTCCAGCCGATAGTCCGCCGTCATCGGCACGCCCACGGGCACGGCGCCGGCCAGGCGGATGGCGGGGTCGTAGCTGTCGTAGGCGGGCTCGATGACGATGACCTCGTCGCCCGCTCCGACGCAGCATTGCAGCGCCGTGAACAGCGCCTGCGTGCCGCCGGCCGTGACGGTGACGTCGCGCTCCGCGTCGTAGTCCGCGCCGTGGCGCGCGTTGAGCTGGGCCGCGATGGCCTGGCGCAGCGCCGGCACGCCGGCCATCGGCGGGTACTGGTTGTGGCCGGCCGCCATCGCGTCGGTGACGGCCTGCAGCAGCGCCGGGTCGGCGCCGAAGTCCGGGAAGCCCTGGCCGAGGTTGACGGCGCCATGCTCGGCGGCCAGCGCCGACATGACGGTGAAGATGGTGGTGCCGGTGTGGGGCAGTTTGGGCGGCAGGACGGGCATGGTGCCCGCATTGTGCAAGGCTCAGAGCGCGCCCAGCCCCTCGCCGCGCAGGCCCACGAGCAGCGTCTGCCCGTCCGGCGCCACGCGGAATTCGCCGAAGCGCGCGGCCGACCAGCGCCGCGCCTCGCCCTCCTTG
The DNA here is from genome assembly GCF_047654785.1 of Roseateles sp. Lineage (GTDB taxonomy): Bacteria > Pseudomonadota > Gammaproteobacteria > Burkholderiales > Burkholderiaceae_C > Pelomonas. Next base: position 757,685 of record NZ_JASGKQ010000002.1, on the reverse strand, counting down.
AAGAACCAGGCGTCGGTCACCACCGTCCAGCGGCCGTCCCTGGGCGTCAGCTCGATGCGCAGCTCGCCCGCCGCCAGCGGCCTGCCGTCGTGCAGCCGCACGAACTGCGCCACGCGCTGCGCGTCCAGCGCCATCACGGCCTGCGGCCGGGCGGCCCGCAGGCCGGCGGCCGGCGCCGGCAGGCCGGGCGGCAGCGCGAAGTTCAGCCGCATGAAGTCGCCCTGCACCAGCGAGCGCGGGTCGGCCGGCGCCAGCCGCAGGAACACCGGCTGGCCCTGCGCGATCAGCGCCTCCTTGCGCGCGATCGCCACGTTGACCACGGCCAGCACCGCCGCCAGGCTCGCCGCCGCGCCCGCGCGCGCCCAGCGGGCGCCGCCGCCCGGCGCGGCGGTGGCGGTGGCCGTGGCAGCCGTGCGGGGCCGCAGCGTCCACGCCAGCGCGCCCAGCAGCGCCCCGGCCAGCGCCAGCACCCCGGCCTTGGTGGCCAGCGGCCAGGCGAGCTGGTAGTAGAAGGCGCTGGTGATCCACGCCGCCGCCAGCACCGCGGCCGCCGCCAGCGGCCAGCGCGCCTGGCGCGCGCTCACCGCCAGCATCAGCAGCACCGCGCCCAGCGCCGGCATGCAGGCCGCGAGCCCGGCCAGCACGGCGGCCACGCCCGCCCAGCCCGGCCGGCGCAGCGACGGCCAGGCCCGGCCCAGCCCGGCCGCCGCCAGCAGCGCCAGCAGCACCGACACCCCGCCCGGCCAGCCGCTGCGGCCGGCGTCCGCCGCGAGCACGGCCGCCCCGTCGCCGCCCAGCCCGGCCCCCACCAGCATGGCCATGCCCGACGACAGCGCCAGCCCCAGCAGCGTCATCGCCGCCCAGCCCGGCAGCAACGGGGCCAGCGCCGCGGGCAGCCCGTGGCGCCGCTCCCGCAGCGCCGCCAGCACCCACAGCACGGCGTCGCCGTGCCAGCCCAGACCGGTCCAGTGCGCGACATGCCAGGACGGGCGCCAGAACACCAGCGCCGCGAAGCCGGCCGCCGCCGCGCCCAGGCAGGCCTTCAGCCCCGGCGCGCGCACGGCCAGGCCGACGCCCAGCGACAGCAGCGCCAGCGCGGCCAGCGCCGGCCGCTGCGGCAGGTCCCGGAACAGCCCGAAGGCCAGGCTCGCCCCGCCCGCCAGCAGCACGGGCACGGCCAGCTGCTCGGCGAACAGCGGCAGCGCGCGCGAGCGCAGTGCGACGACGGCCGCGGCCAGCAGCAGCGCGCCCGCGAGGTAGGTGCCGCCGCCGTGCCGGAACACCGGGCCGAAGGCCAGCGCCACCACGGCCAGCAGCGGCACGGCGGCCAGCCAGGCGCCGAGCGCGGTGAGCAGCACCACGGGCCCGGGCCGCGGCGCGTCCGGCGCGGCGGGCGTCATGCCCGGGCCTCCGCCCGCCGCGCCAGCCGCAGCACGGCGCCGACCGTGGCGGCCAGCAGGCCGGCCGCCGCCAGCCCCAGCAACAGGAAACGGGCGATGGGCTCGCCGCCCGGCACCTCGTCGAACAGCAGCCGCGCCAGCGCGCCCACCAGCACGACGTTCAGGGCCAGCGCGGCGGCGCTGAGGCCGAAGAGGTCGAACCCCGCCGGCCGGCCCAGCGCCCAGGCCGCGCCGGCCAGCGCCAGCAGCGCGAGCAGGGTGGGCGCCAGCGGGTCGTCGCCGAACAAGGCGGCCAGCGCCGTGGCCATGACCAGCAGCACGGCCAGGCCGGCCGCAGTGCGCCGCGCCCAGGGCCCCGCGCCGACGCGCCGGCCGGCTGCGCCCGCCGCGGCCAGCGCCAGGCCCAGCGCCAGCGCCCAGCCGGCGAGGTGCACGGGCAGGTCCCCGGCCTCGGCCCGCCAGCGGTGGCCGGCATGCGCGGCCATCCACAGCGAGACGGCCGCCAGCGCCACCAGCATCCAGACGCCCCACAGCGCATCGGCCCGCGCGCCCAGCGCCAGCGGCAGGGCCAGCGCGGCCCACAGCGCGAACAGCTGCCAGGCGTCCGCGCCGGTCTGGTAGGTCTGGCCGAGGAAGGCCAGCAGCCCGCCGGTGGCGAGCAGACACCACAGGCCCAGCGGCAGGGCCAGCCGCGGGCGGGCGACGAGGGCCAGCGCGCCCAGCGCGACGGCGGCCTGCAGCAGCGCGAACCGCGCCGCGCGCGGCAGGTCCGCCCACTGGGCCGCGACCGCGAACACCAGGCCCAGCCCGCACAGCAGGCCGGCCAGCGCCATCAGCGCCAGCGGCAGGCGCCGCAGCAGCGCCGCGGGCTCGCGCTCGCGGCCGTCGCCCGGCGCCAGGTCAGGCGGCATCCAGCAGCTGGCTCAGGAACTTCTCGCCGCTGGCGCGCGGCCGGTAGGCGGACACGGCCCGGGCGATGGCGGCGATGTGCTCCGGCGTCGTGCCGCAGCAGCCGCCGGCGATGTTCAGGAAGCCGGCCTGCGCGAACTCGCCCACCAGGCGGGCGGTGACTTCGGGCGTCTCGTCGAAGCCGGTGTCGCTCATCGGGTTGGGCAGGCCGGCGTTGGGGTAGCAGCTGACGGCCACCTCGCCCGCCACCTTGCACAGCTCCTCGATGTAGGGCCGCATCAGCGTGGCGCCCAGCGCGCAGTTCAGGCCGACGGCGATGGGCCGCGCATGGCGCACCGAGTGCCAGAAGGCGGTGACGGTCTGGCCGGACAGGATGCGGCCGGAGGCGTCGGTCACCGTGCCGGAGATGATGACGGGCAGGCGCTCGCCGGTGGCCTCCATCAGCTCGTCGAGCGCGAAGATGGCGGCCTTGGCGTTGAGGGTGTCGAAGATGGTCTCGACGAGGAAGACGTCGGCGCCGCCGTCCAGCAGGCCCTGGCCCTGCTCGTAGTAGGCGGCGCGCAGCGTGTCGAAGTCGATGTTGCGGGCGCCGGGGTCGTTCACGTCGGGGCTGATGGACGCGGTGCGGGGCGTCGGGCCGAGCGCCCCGGCGACGTAGCGGGGCCGGTCCGGCGTCGAATACTTGTCGCAGGCGGCGCGGGCGATCTGCGCGGCGACGAGGTTCATCTCGTAGGCCAGTTCGGGCAGGTCGTAGTCCTCCTGCGCGACGGAGGTGGCGCCGAAGGTGTTGGTCTCGACCAGGTCGGCGCCGGCGGCGAGGTATTGCTCGTGGATCTCGCGGATCACGTCGGGCCGCGTGAACAGCAGCAGCTCGTTGTTGCCCTTCAGGTCCTTGCCGTGGTCCTTGAAGCGCTCGCCGCGGTAGTCGGCCTCGCCGAGCCTGTAGCGCTGGATCATGGTGCCCATCGCGCCGTCCAGGATGGCGATGCGGTTCTGCAGCAGGGCCGGCAGGCCCCGGGCGCGGGTGTAGGCGATCGGCTTCATGGCGCGATTTTCGCAGCCCGGGCGATGGCCTCGCCGAGCTGGGCGCAGGTGGCCCGGCCGCCCAGGTCGGGCGTCCGGGGCGCGGCCGGGTCGGCCAGCACGGCCTCGATGGCGGCCATGACGGCGTCGTGCGCGGCGCGGTGGCCCAGGAAGTCCAGCATCATCGCGCCGGCCCAGATCTGGCCGATCGGGTTGGCGATGCCCCGGCCCGCGATGTCCGGCGCCGAACCGTGCACCGGCTCGAACAGGCTGGGCCATGCGCGCGTCGGGTTCAGGTTGGCCGAGGGCGCGATGGCGATGGTGCCGGTGCAGGCGGGGCCGAGGTCGGACAGGATGTCGCCGAACAGGTTGCTGGCCACCACCACGTCGAAGTGCTGCGGCCGCTGCACGAAGTGGGCGCACAGGATGTCGATGTGGAACTTGTCGACCGCCACGCCGGGGAACTGCGCGGCCATGGCCTCGACGCGCTCGTCCCAGTAGGGCATGGTGATGGCGATGCCGTTGCTCTTGGTCGCCGACGTGAGCTTGGCGCGCGGGCGCCGGGCGGCCAGCTCGAACGCGAAGCGCAGCACGCGGTCCACGCCGACGCGGCTCATCACGGTTTCCTGCAGGACGATCTCGCGCTCGCTGCCGGCGTACATGCGGCCGCCCACGCTGGAGTACTCGCCCTCGGTGTTCTCGCGGACGATCCACATGTCGATGTCGCCGGGCTGCAGCGGCCGGCCCTGCCGGTCCACCAGCGGCGAGCGCACGCCGGGCAGTAGCCGCGCGGGGCGCAGGTTCACGTACTGGTCGAACTCGCGCCGGAACTGCAGCAGCGAGCCCCACAGGCTGACGTGGTCCGGCACCGTGGCCGGCCAGCCGACGGCGCCGAAGTAGATGGCGTCGTGGCCGCCGATCCGCGCCTTCCAGTCGTCCGGCAGCATCCGGCCGTGCTGCTCGAAGTAGCGGCAGTGCGCGAAGTCGAACGCGTCGAACCGCAGGTCCAGCCCGAAGCGTTCGGCCACGGCGCGCAGCACGCGCAGGCCCTCGGGCATCACCTCGGTGCCGATGCCGTCGCCGGCGATGACTGCGATCTTCTGGGTCATGGGTCGTCCTGGTTGAAAAACACCGCCGCGTCGGCCAGCACGGCGGCGGGCGCCTCCTCGGCGAGGTAGTGGCCGCCGTCCAGCGCCTGGCCGCTGACGTCGTCGGCCACGGCCTGCCACAGCTTCAGCGGCTCGAAGCAGCGGCCCACCACGCCCCGGGCGCCCCACAGCACGCGCAGCGGCTGGCTGACGCGCCGGCCGGCGTCGCGGTCGGCGCGGTCGTGCTCGAGGTCGATGCCGGCACCGGCGCGGTAGTCGGCGCACACGGCCGCCGCCGTGCCGGGCCGCACGAAGCAGCGCTCGTACTCGGCCCAGGCCCGCCGGTCGAAGCCGCCGCCGCGCTGGCCCATGCCCTCGCGCAGGTAGGCGAGCGGGTCGGCCTCGATGAGGCGCTCGGGCTGCGGCGCCGGCCGGATCAGGAAGAACCAGTGCCAGTAGGCGCGGGCGAAGGCCTCGGTCGTGCCCTCGTACATCGCCAGCGTGGGCGCGATGTCCAGCAGCATCAGCCGGGTGACGGCCTGCGGGTGGTCCAGCGCCAGCCGGTGCGCGACCCGCGCGCCGCGGTCGTGGGCCAGCACGGCGAAGCGCTCATGGCCCAGCGAGCGCATCAGCGCGACCGCGTCCAGCGCCATCTCGCGCTTGGCGTAGGCGGCGCTGCCGGCCCCGGCGGGCGGGCGGTCGCTGTCGCCGTAGCCGCGCAGGTCCATCAGCACGACGCGCCGCGTCAGCGCCATGACCGGCGCCACCCGGTGCCACATCGCCATGGTCTGCGGATGGCCGTGCAGCAGCAGCAGCGGCGGCCGGCCGTCGCCCGGCGGGCCGCCCTTGCGGGCGAACAGCGTGACGCCGTCGCGCCGGACGGTGATGGGTTGGAAGCCGGTCCACATGGCGGCCATTCTGGCCGCCGCCGGCCGTCCGCCGGGGTATAAGCTGCCGTTATGCCCTGTGCCGGTGCCCGCGCTTGCCGCCGCCCGGGGCGCTCCGACAATCGCCGCTGGTCCAGCCCGCCGTCCGCCGCCATGAAGCTCGCCCCCGCCCTGCTGTCCGCCGCCCTCGCGCTGCTCGCGCCCGCCGCCGCGCTGGCCCAGGGCAAGCCGCTGGTCTACTGCGCCGACGCCAGCCCCGAGGGCTTCGACCCCGGCATGTGGGACAGCGCCAGCACCAACACCGTCAGCGCGCAGATGTTCGACGGGCTGCTGGACTTCAAGCGCCCCACCACCGAGCTGGCGCCCAAGCTGGCGACGAGCTGGGAGATCGCGCCGGACGCCCGCAGCATCACCTTCCGGCTGCGCCCCGGCGTGAAGTTCCACAGCACGCCCTGGTTCCAGCCCACGCGTGACTTCGACGCGGACGACGTGGTGTTCACGTTCACGCGCTTCATCGACCCGAACCACCCGTTCAACAAGGCCTTCCCGGCCAGCTTCATCTACCCGCAGAACCTGGGCCTGGCCAAGCTGATCGCCGGCATCGACAAGCTGGACGCGCACACGGTGCGCTTCCGCCTGACGCAGCCCAACGTCACCTTCGTCGCCAACTTCGCGTTCGCATGGGCCGGCATCCAGTCCGCCGAGTACGCGGCGCAGCTGCTGAAGGCCGGCAAGGCCAGCCAGATCAACGTGCTGCCGGTAGGCACCGGGCCGTTCCAGTTCAAGCGCTACGCCAAGGACGACGTGCTGCGCATGACCGCCAACCCCAGCTACTGGGGCGGCCGGCAGCCGACCGAGAAGCTGATCTTCAGCATCAGCCGCGAGCCCAATGTGCGGGTGCAGAAGATCGCGGTCGGCGAATGCCATGTCGCGGCGGCGCTGCGCGACGTGGACGTCGGCTCGCTGGCCGGCAACCCCAAGGTCCGCATCGAGAAGATCCAGGCGCTGAACATCTCCTACCTGAGCTTCAACATGAAGAAGCCACCCACCGACCGGCGCGAGGTGCGCGAGGCGCTGGACATCGCCGTCGACCGCAACGCCATCTTCAAGGCGCTGTTCCCGCGCGGCGACGCGATGCAGGCCGTCAGCGCCTTCCCGCCCGCCGTCTTCGGCTACAACAAGCGGCTGAAGAACGAGTTCGACCCGGCCCGCGCCCGCGCGCTGCTGGCCAAGGCAGGCTACCCGAACGGCTTCGAGATCGACCTCTGGGCGCTGCCCGTGCAGCGCCCCACCAACCCCAACGGCCAGCTGATGGCCCAGCTCATCCAGCAGGACTGGGCCAGGATCGGCGTCAAGGCCACCATCAAGACCTATGAGTGGGGCGAGTACCTGAAGCGCGCCAACAACGGCGAGCACAGCGTCTACATGAGCGGCTGGAGCGGCGAGACCGGCGACGCCGACGACTTCCTGACCCCCAACCTCAGCTGCGCGGCCAACAAGACCGGCATCAAGTTCTGCAACGCCGAGTTCGAGAAGCTCATCGACGAGGCCCGCGCCGCGACCGACCCGGCCAGGCGCATCGCGCTGTACGAACGCGCGCAGGAGATCTTCAAGCACGAGCGGCCGTGGATCACGATGGCGCACTCCACCGTCTACATCCCCACCCGCACGGACGTGGTGGGCTTCAAGATGGCGCCCAACGGCTCGGTGGACTTCGAAGGCGTCTACAGGAAATGATCGTCAAGGCCGTCGTGAATTCCTGGGCCGAGCACCGGGCCGTCCCAAGCCGGCCCTCACGGCCGTCGGCCGGGCTCCTCGGGGGGCGGACCAGCGTACTCGCTGGGCCGGGGGCACCATGAGACTGCGCCACATCGAGGTCTTCCACGCCATCATGCAGGCCGGCACCATCAGCGGCGCCGCGCAGCTGCTGCACATCTCGCAGCCGGCCGTCACCAAGGTGCTGCAGCACTGCGAGCTGCAGCTCGGCATGGCGCTGTTCGACCGCGTGCGCGGCAAGCTCTACCCGACGCCCGAGGCGCAGCGCCTGTTCGTCGAGATCGACAAGCTCAACCGCGACCTCGTCGGCATCCGCCGCCTGGCCGCCAACCTGAAGAGCGGCGAGAGCGAGCAGGTGCGACTGGTGGCCACGCCCGCGCTGGCGCTGTCCATCGTGCCGGCGGCGATGACGCCGTGGTGCAAGGCCTTCCCCAACGCCAGCTGCTCGCTGGCCACGCACCACACGCGCGAAATCGTCTCGGCGCTGCTGCTGGGCGAGGCCGACCTGGCGCTGTCGCTGCAGGACCCGCGCCACCCCGGCATCAAGGCCGAGACCCTGGCCAGCGGCCCCATGGTGGCGCTGTGCCCGCTGGGCGGCCCCGAGGCCGAGGGCGACGGCCCGCTGGGCCTGGCCGACATCCGCACCGAGATCGTCGGCCTGCACAGCGACGACCCGCTCGCCGGCCTGCTGCACCACGCCGGCGAGGCGCTGGGCCAGCCGCTGTCCAGCCGCATCACCGTGCAGACCTACCAGCTCGCCCGCGCGCTGGTGGAGGCCGGCGTGGGCATGACGCTGGTGGACCCCTTCACCGCCGCCAGCGCCGACCCCGCCAAGGTGCGGGTGCGGGCGCTGAACCCCGCGGTGCCGGTCAACCTCTACCTGCTCAGCGCCGCCAGCGCGCCGCTGGGCCAGGCCTCGCGCCGCCTGGTCAAGTTCATCAGCGCCGCCGCGTCGGCCCACCTCGCGGGGTTGCCGTGATCCGCATCGAGGACATCGCCGCGCACCCGGACTTCCGGCCCCTGGCCGGCCTGCGCCACGGCATCGCCGTGGACCTGCGCTACGCCACGCCCGACAACTTCGTCGGCCACGCCGTCTACGACGGCATCGACTGCGCCTGGCTGCGCCGCGAGGCCGCCGACGCGCTGGAGCGCGCCGCCGCCTGGCTGCACCGGCGCCGCCCCGGCTACCGGCTGCTGGTGCTGGACGCGCTGCGCCCGCAGCGCGTCCAGCAGCGCCTGTGGGACGCGCTGCAGGGCACCTCGCTGACGATGTACCTCGCGCCGCCGGAGCGCGGCTCCATCCACAGCTTCGGCATGGCCGTGGACCTGACCCTGCTGGACCCGCAGGGCCGCGAGGTGGACATGGGCTCCGGCTTCGACGAGATGACGCTGGCCTCCCACCCCGACCACGAGGCCGAGCACCTGGCGCTGGGCGCGCTGACGGCGCCGCACCTCATCGAACGCGGCTGGCTGCGCGCGGCCATGCGCGAGGCCGGCTTCCACGGCATCAGCACCGAGTGGTGGCACTTCGACTTCGGCGACCGCGTGGCGGTCCGGCGGGACCTGCCGCGGGTGCTGTGAGCCATGGACGAGGGCATCCTCACCCTGACCGAAGGCAGCGGCAATGTCTTCATCGACCTCGGCTTCGACCCCGCAGAAGCCGAGGCGATGAAGCGGCGAGCCGAAGTGATGATCCGCACGATCCACCAGCTCAAGGAGCGGGGCCGGGCGCCGGCCCAAGCCATGCGAAGCGCGGCCGCGCCACGCCGTCGATGACGACCTGCTCGACGAACATCGGATAAGGCCGCACCCACCAGCCGCCGTCGCCCGCCAGCGGCCGGTAGACCACCAGCGCCTCCAGCGTCTCGCTGTGGCGGGCGACGGCGAGCACCTCGTACTTGCCGCCCTTGTAGTGGCGGTAGCGGCCGGCGCGGAGCGTGGGCAGGACCGGCAATGCGGTCAGGTTGTCGTTCATGCACGGATTGGAATGCATGCGCCCGCCGGCCTGCGGAAAATCGGCGCCTTCCGCCACCGAGCCGCCTGCCATGCCCGCCTCCCGACGCCGACTGCTGCAACTCGCCGCCACCGCCCTGCCGGCCGCGGCGGCCCAGGCCACCCCGTCGGCCGCCACCGCGCCGCTGCGCGCGCCGCGCCTGCGCCCGGGCGACACCCTCGGCCTGGTCAGCCCGGCCAACGCCACCTTCGAGCGCGAGCCGCTGCGGATGGCCATCGAATCGCTGCAGGCGCTGGGCTTCAAGGTCAAGCCGGGCGCGTTCGTCGCCGCGCGCCGCGGCCCGTTCGCCGGCACCGACGAGCAGCGCGCCGCCGACCTGAACGCGATGTTCGCCGACGACTCGGTGGCCGGCATCCTCGCGATGACCGGCGGCTCCGGCTGCAACCGCATCGTCGACAAGCTGGACTACGACCTCATCCGCCGCACGCCGAAGTTCTTCGGCGGCTTCAGCGACCTGACCAGCCTGGTCAACGCCATCCACCGCCGCACCGGGCTCGTGACCTTCCACAGCCCGGTGGCCGCGTCGGAATGGAACGACTACTCGGTGCAGGGCTTCAAGGCCGTCGTGATGAACGCCGAGGCCGCCGTGCTGCGCAACCCGGCCGTCAGGCCGGCCGACGACCTGGTCGCCCGCGAGGAGCGCATCGCCACGATCCGCCCGGGCCGGGCGCAGGGGCGGCTGGTCGGAGGCAACCTGACGGTGCTGGCCTCGCTGGCCGGCACGCCCTACTTCCCGGACTGCCGCGGCGCGCTGCTGTTCCTGGAGGACGTCAACGAGTACATCTACCGCATCGACCGCTGCCTCTCCACGCTGCGCCTGGCCGGCGCGCTGGACCAGCTCGCCGGCGTGGTGCTGGGCCGCTTCACGAAATGCGAGCCCGGCGAGGGCTACGGCAGCCTGACGCTGGACGAGGTGTTCGACGACTACTTCCTGCCGCTGGGCGTGCCCGTGTTCCGCGGTGCGGCCATCGGCCACATCCGGCGCAAGATGACGGTGCCGGTGGGCGCGCTGGCGGAGATGGACGCGCAGACCGGGACGATCCGGCTGCTGGCGCCCGCGGTGACCTGATTCAGGCGCGGCGCAGCTCTTCCCGGATGGCCTTGCGCACGACGCCTTCCAGCGTCTCGGCCTGGATCGCCTGCTTCAACGCCTCGTTGATCAGGGTCTGGTAGCCGCGCGCGCCCGCCTTGGCCTTGAAGTGCTCGACGACGGCACCGTCCAGGAAAAGATTCACGCGCTGCTTGTTGGGCAGCACCGCACCGCCCGCGCCGCGCTTGCGCAGCACCAGCTGGCCGGCCGCAAGGTCTGCCTTGCGCAGCGGCGCATCGCCGGGTTCAGTGGAGGTGGTCGCGGTAGAGGGCTTGCTCATGTCGGTCTGCCTTGCGCATCGAGATGATGCGGATGTGATCCTCGGTCTCGGCGGTGACAACCACGACCAGCATGCCCGCCAACGGCCCGAGCGTGACGAAACGCTCTTCGCCGTAATCGAAGCGGCGGTCTTCGAAAGTCACCGTCTGCCCGGACTCGATCACCTGTGGCGCCTCGGCCAGATCCAGGCCGTGCTTCGTCAGGTTGGTCGCCCGCTTGCCCGGGTCGAAGCTGTAGCGCATGGCCGCAGTGTGTGCATATTCATGCACATCGTCAAGCCGGCTACCGCTGCGCCGCCACCCAGTTCACCAGCGCATCCAGCACCGGCCGCCCCTTGCGCGCGGCCTCGGGGTGGTTGAGCAGCGCGACGAACACCCAGGGCCGGCCGGCCGCGTCCGGCACGAAGCCGGCCAGGCCCACCGCGTCGCGCAGCGTGCCGGTCTTGAGCCGCGCCCGGCCGGCCGCGGGGCCGTCCTTCAGGCGGCGCGACAGCGTGCCGTCCAGGCCCGCCATCGGCAGCGCGGCCAGCAGCTCCGGCGCCTGCGCGCCCGCCTGGCCGGCGCGCAGCAGCGCGGCCAGCTGCGCCGGGCTGATGCGCTCGCGGCGCGACAGGCCCGAGCCGTTGTCCAGCACCAGGCCGCGGTCGTCCAGGCCATGCGCGGCGAACCACGCGCGCACCACGCGCTCCGACGCGGCCAGCGTGGCCTCGCCCGGCTGCGCGGCCTGCGCGCCCAGCTGCAGGTAGATGAGGCGGGACAGCGCGTTGTCGCTGCTCTTCATCACGCCGCGCAGCACCTCGGCCAGCGGCCGGCCCCGGTGCGCGGCCAGCACCACGGCCCCGGCGGGCGCGGCGGCTTCCGCGTCGCCCGCCGCCATCGTGCCGCCCAGCTCGGCCCACAGCTGGCGCACCATGCGCGCGGCCAGCCACTGCCGGTCCACCAGCTGCAGCGCGGCGCGCTGGCGGCAGCCGGCGGGGAAGGCACCCTGCAGCTTCAGCACCAGGCCGCCGTCTCCGGCGGGCTCGCGCAGCGCGGGCCGCCAGTCCTCGTCCCAGTCCTTGCAGGCGCGGGGGGAGACGGCCATCGCGCCCGCGTCCAGCGCCAGGCCGGGCAGCGCGGGCAGGCTGCGCGCCGTGAGGCCGGCGGGCGTGGACTGCAGCTCGATGTCGAGCAGGCTGCCGTTGAGGTGCAGCGCGTCGGGGATGACGTTGTAGCCAAACTCGGGCGCCTCGTCGAAGGGCGGCAGCCCCAGGTCGATGCGCGCGGGGTGGAACAGCGTGCGGTCGATGACCAGGCCGCCGCGCACCTCGCGCACGCCGCTTTCACGCAGCTGGCGCAGCAGCCACCATAGCGCCGGCCAGTCGAGGTCGGGGTCGGCGCCGCCGCGCAGGATCAGCGGGCCGTCGATCACGCCGCCGACCGGGGCCGACGCCGCCAGCAGCTCCGTGCGGCCGCGATGGTTGATGCCGAGCCGCTCCAGCGCCACGGTGGCCGTGACCAGCTTCATCGTCGAGGCCGGCGCCATCGCGTCGCCCGCCCGGCGTGCCAGCGCGGGGCGCGAGCCGTCCAGCGGCTGCAGCACGAAGCCCAGGCTCTCGTCCGGCAGGCCGGCGGCGGCGAGCGCGGCCTGAACGGCCTGGCCCGCATCCGGCCCGGTGCGGGTCGCGCAGCCGGCCAGCGCCAGCGCGGCGGCCAGCAGCAGCGGCGCGGCGCGCCTCACAGCGCCCCCACGCGGCGGGCCACCCACCGGGCCAGCGCCACGTCCTCCAGGCCGATGCCCACGCTCTTGTAGACGACGACGTCCTGCGCCGCGCGCGGCCGCGGGCGGACGATCAGCTCGCCCAGCTCCACCAGCCGTTCCGGCGCGATGACGCCGGGCGCGGCCAGCACGATGTCGCCGGCTTCCTGCTGCGCGGCGGCCCGCCATTCCACGGCCACCAGCGCCGCGCGGCCCAGCAGCGCGTCGTCCAGCTCGCGCGCCGCCTTCGTGCTCGAACCCACGGCGGCCACGAAGGCGCCGGGCTTGACGAGCGCGCCGTCGAACAGCGGCGTGGCCGAGCGCGTGGCGGTGGCGATCACGTCGGCCTGCGCCGCCGCCGTGGCCGCATCGACCGCCTGCACCGGCAGGCCCAGCGAGGCCTGCAGCCCGGCCGCGAACGCCTCGGCGCCGGAGCGGGCGCAGACGAGCACGCGCTCGAAGCGGCGCACGCGCGCCAGCTCCTCGGCATGCGCGCGGCCCTGGATGCCGGCGCCGAACACGGCCAGCGTCTTCGCGTCCGGCGGCGCCAGCAGCTCGCAGGCCACGGCGGTGGCGGCGGCGGTGCGCAGCCGCGTGAACTCGTTGGCCTCCAGCGTCGCCAGCGCCTCGCCGGTGGCGGCCGAGAACAGGCTGACGAGGAAGTTGTACCTGCCGTTGCGCGCCGAGTAGACCTTGGTGCCGAGCACGGCGGGCAGGTCGCCATCGGCGTCGAGGATCGCGCCCATCGCGCTGATCGCCAGCGCCGCGCCGTCCTGCGTGGCGGTGGCGCGGTGGCGGGCCAGCACCTGGGCCTGGCCGCGGCCGTGCTGGGCGAAGGCGGCGCGCAGCGCGGCGACGGCGGCGTCCGGGTCGAGCTGGGCCGCGACGTCGGCCTCGGTGATCAGTCGCATCGGCAACTCCTGAAACGGGATGGCGCCGCACTGTAGAGGGCCGCCGCGCACCGCGGACGCGCTTTCGCGCGCCCATGCATTCCCGCAGGTTATGCGGCGCTGACAAGCATTCATCGGGAAACGCGCAACACCTCGGGTGCGGCCCCCTGGGCGGCTTCGTGGGCGGGCGCCAACATCGGCGCCAATCCCACCACATGCAGGAGTCGTTGTGATGAAGCTGAATCGCCTGGTTGCCCAACTCGCCGTCCTCGGCCTCGCGGCTCACGCCAGCGCCGCATTCGCCCAGGAAGACGGCAAGCGGCTGGAGCGCGTCGAGGTGACGGGCTCCAGCATCAAGCGCATCCGCGACGAGGGCGCGCTGCCCGTGCAGGTCATCAGCCGCCGCGACATGGACCGAGCCGGCATCGCCTCGACCGAGCAGCTGATCATGGACCTCAACATCAACGGCAACGGCCTGGACAACCTGGCCGGCAATGCCGACGTGGTGGACGGCGCCTCGCGCGGCAACAACGGCGCCTCCAGCGCCAACCTGCGCGGCCAGGGCAGCAACGCCACGCTGATCCTGCTGAACGGCCGCCGCGTCGCCGCCCACGGCCTGAACGGCGGCACGGTGGACCTGAACCAGATCCCGTTCGCCGCCATCGAGCGCGTGGAAGTCCTGAAGGACGGCGCGTCCGCCATCTACGGCACCGACGCGATCGGCGGCGTCATCAACTTCATCCTGCGCCAGAACTACAGCGGCGTGACCATCAACGCGCTGGCCGACGTGCCGGGCCAGAAGGGTGGCGAAATCTACGGCGCGTCGGTGACGGCCGGCTTCGGCAACCTGGAAACCCAGGGCTTCAACTTCCTGGCCTCGCTGTCGGTGCGCGACAACAAGGTGCTGCGCGGCGACCAGCGCAGCTTCGTCAACACCTACCAACCCGACCGCGGCCTGGCGCCGGACACGCGCGGTACGCCGATCGCCACGGTGTTCGCCACGGCCGGCACGCGCGAGAACGCGCTGACGGTGACCATGCCCAACGGCACGCGCAACAACACCGCCGGCCCGGTGGACTTCGCCAACCCGGCGCTGCGCGTGAACGGCATCAACGTGCTGGATCTGCCCGGCGGCGCCGGCTGCGAGTCGGTGGACGGCACGAGCCCGTACCAGGAAATGCTGTGGGCCACCGCGTCCTCGAAGTACGGCTGCGCCTGGGACACCGGCCGCGCCGCCGTCATCCAGCAGCCCATCAAGAACACCAACCTGGTCAGCCGCATGACCTTCAAGCTGGGCAACCACCAGGTGTTCGGCGAAGCCGTGCTGGGCCGCGCCGAGTCCACCAAGAGCTTCTCGGCCAACCAGATCACCAGCGGCACCGGCACCGCCAACACCACGCTGCCCAACGGCACCACCGTGCCCAGCCCCTTCCGCGACCTGCGCTACCCCAGCACCGGCGCCAGCTACGACGAGATCTTCGACGCGCTCGCCAGCGCCTTCCCCGAGCTGGCCGGCAACCGCGGCCTGGGCATGGCGTTCCGCTGGCGCTGCATGCCCTGCGGCAACCGCTCGATCGACACCACCGCCGACACGGCCCGCTACCTGATCGGCGCCGATGGCCCCCTGCCCTTCCTGACCGACTGGGACTACCGCGTCGGCTTCTCGCGCGCCGAGAGCAAGGGCACGTCCACCGTGGGCACCGGCTACCACTACTGGAAGCCGTTCGCCAACCTCATCAACACCGGCGTGCTGAACCCGTTCTCGCTGACGCAGACGCCCGAGGCGATGTCCGCGCTGGATGCCATCTCGGCCGAGGGCGTGACGCTGTACGGCGGCAAGTTCACGATGCAGCAGGCGGACGCCACCGTGTCCGGCCCGCTGTTCAAGCTGCCGGCCGGCCAGGTGATGGCCGCCTTCGGCGTGGACTCGCGCACCGAGAAGTACAGGTTCGACGGCGACCAGCGCCCTGACGCGAACACGGTCGACGCGATGATCTTCAACGTGCCGTTCGACAACGCGCTGGCCACGGCCGGCACGCTCAAGCGCACCATCAAGGCCGTGTTCGCGGAAGTGGCCGTGCCGATCATGAAGAACCTGGAGCTCACCGGCGCCATCCGCCGCGACGAGTACACCGGCTTCGGCGCCAGCACCAACCCCAAGGTCTCGCTGCGCTACAACCCCGTCGAGCAGGTGCTGATCCGCGGCGCGTACAGCACCGGCTTCCGCGTGCCGACGTTCAAGCAGATGTTCGACCCGGTGACGGAGGGCCAGTTCGTCGGCAACGACTTCACCGACCCGGCCACCTGCCCCACCCGCACCGTGTCCTCGGCGCCGGGCTGCGAGAGCGTGCGCGACTTCGTCACCCGCTTCGGCGGCAAGTCCACGCTCGGCCCGGAAGAAGCCAAGATGTACAGCGCCGGCATCGTCTTCCAGCCGCACAGGGATCTGGTGGCCAACCTGGACTGGTGGTCGGTCGAGCGCACCGGCACCATCCAGTCCTTCGGCCTGACCACGCTGGCCGAGAACTACCAGTACTTCCAGGACAACTTCATCCGCGACTCGGCCGGCCGCATCACCGCCGTCGACACCCGCTGGGTGAATGCCGGCGAGACCATCACCAAGGGCCTGGAGTTCGGCCTGAAGGGGGGCTTCAACGCGGCCGGTGCCGCCTGGACGGCCGGGTTCGACCTGTCCTACCTGCTGGACAAGAAGTCGCGCCTGGTGCCCAGCGCGCAGATGGGCGCCAGCGAAGTGGGCCGCTTCACCCGCTCGGGCGACCTGGGCATCCGCTGGAAGCACACCGCCACGCTGACCCGCACCCAAGGCAACTGGGCCGCCACGGTGCAGAACGTCTACCGCTCCGGCTACCAGGACTTCGTGCTGCCCGGCGTGGCCAACGGCAGCATCAAGCCCGCAAACTGGAACCCGCGCGTGTCGGCGTACTCGGTGATCAACACCAGCCTGTCCTACACCGGCTTCAAGAACATGACCATCACCGCCGGCATCAAGAACCTGCTCAACGAAGACCCGCCGTTCAGCGTCACCTACGACACCAACACCGGCGCCGGCTCCAGCTGGGAGCCCCGCGTGGCCGACCCGCGCGGACGCGCCTACACGCTGCGCGTCGAGTACCGCATGTTCTGAAACCGGACTCCCTGCCGGCCCACCCCTGGGGTCGCCGGCCTTTGCAGCCCCGCCCGTCCGGCGGGGCTATTTTTTTGTTGCCGGCCAGGCGGCAGGCGAGTCAGGCCGTCCCGGCCGGCGAGGCCATCACCGACACCAGCGGGAAATCCGCCGGCTTGCGGATGGACGCGACCGACAGGTCGATGTCGAGCAGCGGCCAGTACAGGTGATCCGGCGTCGGGCGTTCCACGGCGACGAGTTGCCCGATCGCTGCCGACTTGAACCACGGGAACTCGCTGAAAGGCACGGCCAGTTCTTCGTCATCCAGCAGCAGCCAGAAGCCGTGCGTCGAAACGTGGGTCACCTCAACGGCCGAAGTGGCGATGCCAGGCATCTTCGATCTCCTGGATATGGGCTTGGACGACGGCGTGGGCCTGACGAATCTCGACCGGCGAGAAACCGACGTTCACGGCCAAGTGTACCGACGGGGTCAGCCAGAACTTGGCTTCTCCATGCGGATGCGAGACATGGACATGGATACGGGGCTCTTCCCGGGAGAAGAAGAACAATCTGAACTGCCCGTCTCGAACGATGGTCGGCGCCATGCCTTCAATGTACGCCCGCCGACTCAGCCGTTCGCCTTCAACCACCCATGCACCGCCCCGCCCAGCGCGGGCAGCTGCCAGCTGGTGGCGGCCTCGGGATGCGGCGCGTAGCGCCTGCCGATGCTGGTGGTCACGGCGATCAGGTAGTGCAGCGGGCCGTCGTGGACGATGCCGGCATCGCTGGCGTAGTTCTCCGTGTTGCCGGTCTTGTGCGCGAAGCGCGCGGGCGGCGTCGGGATGCCCGGCACCCAGCCCGGCAGCGCGCGCAGCGACTCGCTGCTGAGGTTGTGGTGCAGGCGCTGCTCGTCCAGCGCGCGGCGGATGACGGCGCGGCTGCCCGGGCTGAGCAGCGCGGCCGGCGGCTGGCCGGCGCCGGCCGCGGGCGGCGGCGCGTCGGCGTCCAGCCGCCACATGAGGCGCAGCGCGTCCCACGCGGTCATCTGGATCTGGCCCACGCCGGAGCCGGCCGCGTTGCCCCAGCCGCCGTCCGGCCGGGTGTTGGCGAGGGCCAGGCCCGGCAGGCCCTGGGCCGCGAACAACTCGCGCAGCTCGTTGCGCACCTCGCGGCCGCCCTCCCGGCGGAGGGCGCCGCGCTCGTGCAGGTGGGCCACCAGCGCCGAGGTGGCCTCGTTGCTGCTGACGGTGATCATGTCGTAGAGCCAGTCCGCCACCGGGCGGGTCTGGCCACCCCAGGCCAGCGGCAGGGCCCAGCCGCTGCGGCCGTCGTCCACCAGCCGGCCCACGCCCACGGCCACCATCATCTTCAGCAGCGAGGCCGGGTAGGGCGCGACGAAGCGCGGCCCCCGGCCGAACCACGCGGGGAAGGCGATGCGCGACCAGTCCGCGCCGGGTAGCCAGGCGTGGGAGTCGCCGTTGGCGTCGCGCACGTCGGCGGCGAAGGCGATGTTGTCGACGGCGCCGAGCCCGTCGGCGAAGCGCGCCACCAGGCCCTGCGGGTGCTCGCGCGAGAACAGCACGTTGGCGCCCACCGGCGCCGCGCCGCCGCGCGGGAACACGAGGACGGCCAGGTCCACGCTCGGGTGCCAGCCCAGCGGCGCGCCGCCCTGCAGCGGGTCCGGCAGCGCCTCGAAGCACCGGGCCAGCACGGCGGCGCGCAGGGCCTGGGCGAGCGCGTCGGGCGTCACAGCCACAGTCACAGGCTCAGGCCGTCCAGCGGCAAGGGGCTGGCGCGGCCGGACACCAGTTCGGCCACGATGTCGGCGGTGGCGAACGAGAAGGTGAAGCCCAGCGCGCCATGGCCCACGTTCAGCCACAGCCCCGGCACGCCGCAGGCGCCGAGGATGGGCGCGCCGCCGGGCGTGGCCGGGCGCAGGCCCGCCCAGGGCGTGGCGCGGTCGTAGTCCGCCGCGTGCGGGAAGGTGGCGCGCACGCTGCGCTGCAGCGAGGCCAGCCGGCCGGTGTCCAGGCGGGTGTCGTCGCCCACCAGGTCCACCATCGCGGCCACGCGCAGTTCGTTGCCGATCCGGGCGTAGAGGATCTTCTTCTCGAAGTCGGTCACGCTGACCTCGGGCGGCCGGTGGCCGCCGGCGATGGGCGCGGTGAGGCTGTAGCCCTTCAGCGGGTACAGCGGCAGCGCCACGCCGACGCCCGCCGCCAGCGCACGGCTGTGCAGGCCGGCGGCGAGCACGACGGCATCGGCCGGCACCTCGCCCGCCGGAGTGCGCACGCCCGCCACCGCGCCGCCCGGGCCGGCGAGGAAGCCGTCGGCCTGGGCGTCCAGCCGGCCGGTGAAGCGGGGGTGGGCCTGCAGCCGCGCGAACAGCGCCTGGCAGAAGGCGTGGCAGTCGGCCACCGCCTCGCCGGGCGTGAAGATGCCGCCGGCCAGCGCGGCCTCGGTGTCGGCGAGCGCGGGCTCCAGGGCCACGCAGTCGCGCGGCGACAGCGCCTGCTCGACGCCGCCGTCCTGCGCACGGACGCGCGCGGCCACGCGGGCGAACTCGGCCGGCTGGCGGTAGACGACCAGCTTGCCCGGCGCGCGCAGCGCGATGCTGTCGCCCAGCGCGGCCTCGGCCTGCAGCCGCGCGAACGCGGCCTGGCTGTAGGCGCCCAGCGCCAGCAGCCGTTCGGTGGCGCGCCGGTTGACCGGGCCGCGGCAGTTGCGCAGGAAGGCGATCAGCCAGGACCACTGCGCCCAGCGCGCCTCGGGCTTGAAGCGCAGCGGGCCGTCCGGGTCGAGCAGCCAGCGCAGCGCCTTCTGCGGCACGCCGGCATCGGCCAGCGGCGACACGTAGCGGTAGCTGAGCTGCCCGCCGTTGGCCCGGCTCGCGCCCTGGGCCACGGCGCCGCCGCGCTCGACCAGCGTCACCGCATGGCCGCGCTCCAGCAGCGCCCAGGCGGTGGTGAGGCCCACCACGCCGCCGCCGATCACCACGCAATGCTTCATCCTGTCCCTGGCTCTTGTTGCTGCCGGGCAGGGTAAAGAGGCGCGTCAGCCGCTGCCAATGAAAGCGGCGGCGGCTGCCATAACCATGGGTTCAGGCGAGCACGGCCGCCATCGCCTCGGCGGTGGCCTCGACGTTGCGCGTGTTCAGCCCGGCCACGCACATGCGGCCGGAGCGCAGGATGTAGACGCCGAAGTCGGTCTTCAGCCGCTCGGCCTGCTCCGGCGTCAGGCCGGTGTAGCTGAACATGCCGCGCTGCGTCAGGAAGTAGCCGAAGTCGCGGCCCGGCAGCTTGGCCGCGAGCACGTCGTGCAACTGCCGGCGCATCGCCTGGATGCGGCCGCGCATGCCGGCCACCTCGGCCTCCCACATCGCGCGCAGCGCCGGGTCGGTCAGCACCTTGGCGACGACCTGGCCGCCGTGCAGCGGCGGGTTGGAGTAGTTGCGGCGGATCATGAACTTCAGCTGGCCCAGCACCAGCGCGGCCTGCGCGGCGTCGGGGCAGACCACGCTGAGCGCGCCGCAGCGCTCGCCGTACAGGCTCATGCTCTTGGAGAAGCTGTTGGCGATCAGGAAGGGCAGGCCCTCGTCGGCCAGCAGGCGCGGTGCGAAGGCGTCTTCCTCCAGGCCGTCGCCATAGCCCTGGTAGGCCAGGTCCAGGAAGGGCAGCAGGCCGCGCTCGCGGATGACGGGCACGAGCGCGCGCCACTGGTCCTGCGTCAGGTCCACGCCGGTCGGGTTGTGGCAGCAGGCGTGCAGCACGACGATGCTGCGCGCGGGCAGCTGCCTGAAGTGCGCCAGCAGCTCGTCGAAGCGCAGGCCGCCGGTGGCCGGGTCGTAGTACGGGTAGTTCTCGCACACATGGCCGGAGCCCTCGAACACCGCGCGGTGGTTGTCCCAGGTCGGGTCGGAGAGGTGGATCCTGCTGTCGGGGAAGTAGCGCTTCAGGAAGTCCGCGCCAACCTTGAGGCCGCCGCTGGAGCCGACGCCCTGGATGGTGGCGATGCGGCCGGCCGCGAGGGCCGGGTGGGCGGCCCCGAACAGCAGCGCCTGCACGGCGCCGCGGAAGTTGGCCGCGCCCTCCATCGGCAGGTAGGGCCGCGCGCCGGCCGCCTCGACGACGGCCAGCTCGGCCGCGCGCACCGAGGGCAGCATCGGGATGCGGCCGTCGTCGTCGAAATAGATGCCGATGGACAGGTTGATCTTGCCGGCGCGCGGGTCTTTCTGGAACGCCTCGTTGAGGCTCAGGATGGGGTCGCCGGCGTAGGCATCGACGTGCTGGAACATGGGGCTGGGCTCCTTGGAAGAGCCGGGATTATCCGAGCCAGGCGACCCAGCGGCCGTGCCCGTCAGCAGCCCCTCAATCGACGGTGTACACCGGCGGGCCTTCGAAGTCGGCCTTGCCGACGCGCGCCCCGCAAGCCCGCAGCAGGGCATGGATCATGGCCAGATGGAAGTAGGCGTTCGGGGTCACGTAGCGATCGACGAAGGCCGACGCCAGGAATCGACGCCGATGTCCCACCCGCTCGACAACGATGGGATCGCCGTTGCGCAAGTGGCGCTCGGCGGGCGTGGCGATGGCGAGGGCCAGAGCACCGCCTGCCTCGCTCAACCCGCCTTCAACGCCGCCTCGATGTCACCGCGCAGCTTCTCCGGCGCGTCGTTGGGCGCGTAGCGCTTGAGCACCTGGCCGTCGCGGCCGACGAGGAACTTCGTGAAGTTCCACTTGATCGCCTCGGTGCCAAGGAAGCCGGGCTTCTCGCGCTTCAGGAACTGCCACAGCGGGTGGGCCTCGGCGCCGTTGACCTTGACCTTCTCCATCATCGGGAAGCTGACGCCGTAGTTCATCTCGCAGAAGGACGCGATCTGGTCGTTGCTGCCCGGGTCCTGGCCGCCGAACTCGTTGCTCGGGAAGCCGATGACGACGAGGCCGCGCGGGCCGTAGTCCTGCCACAGCTGCTCCAGGCCCTTGAACTGCGGCGTGAAGCCGCATTCGCTGGCGGTGTTGACGATGAGCAGCACCTTGCCCCGCTGGGTGGCGAGGTCGGCGGGCTCGCCGTGGATGGCGGTGGCGTGGAAGTCGAAGACGCTGTCGCTCATGGGCTTCTCCCTAGAAAAGCGGCGCCGAAGCGGGCGCCGGGTGCTTGAGGGTTTGTAGCATGGCGCCGGCCGCGCGGCTGGCCTTCCAATCGCGCGGACTTCACACGCCGCCCCTCTGACCCACCCACGTTCATGGACCATCTGGCTTGCTTCACCCCGGCCGACCTGGGCCGCGCAACCCCGCCCGAGCTCGGCGCCTTCCGCTGGAAGCTGCTGGCCCAGGGCGATTCGTGGTTCTCGAACGCGCGCGCCAAGCTCAACGCCCACGCGAACCTGCTGCAGGAGCTGGTCTTCAAGGGCCGCGCCGCGGCGGTGAACTGCGCCGGCACGGGCAATGCGCTCTCGCACTTGGTGGACCTGGCATCCAGCCCCGACTTCGTGCAGCTGCTCGCCGGCCCCGGCGCCCCGGCCTGGGACGGCGTGCTGCTGTCCATGGGCGGCAACGACCTGATCGCCGCCGCGCGCACCCCGGCGCTGGACGGCGCCGGCCAGCCCATCCCGCTGGAGCTGCGCCTGCTGCGCCGCCAGACGGAATGGGGGCCGCCGTCGGCCGGCGTGGCGCGCTATTTCTCCGAGCCCGGCTGGGCCACGTATGCCGGCTACCTGCGCACCAACGTCAAGCACCTGCTGTCGCTGCGCGACCAGGGACCGTCGGCGGGCAAGCCGGTGTTCATGCACTGCTACGCCGTGCCCATGCCGCGCCCGGCCGGCGCCGAGAGCAACGACGACCTGGGCGCCGCCAGCGGCCCCTGGCTGTACCCGGCGATGAAGGCCTACGGCGTGCCCGCCGCCGACTGGGCGGCCGTGAGCCGGCTGATGGTGTTCCACCTCGCGCAGCTGCTCAAGGACATGGCGGCGGACAAGGAGGGCTTCCCCGGCCTGTTCGTGTTCGACTCCACCGCCGTGCCGCTGGCGCTGGCCGCGCCGGGCTCCACCGGCATCAGCGGCGACTGGCACAACGAGATCCACCTGAACCACAGCGGCTGCTTCAAGATCGCCCGCGCGTGGAGCGAGGCCATCGAGATGGTGCTGGAGGGCCGGCACCTGATCCAGCCGGCGCCCGGCCGCAAGGGCCGGAAGAGCTAGCCCACCCCCTCAAGGGGGCACTCCCGGCGGACCGGCGGAGCCGGATCCGTGGGAGTCACTGGGGAACGGGCGATGCCCGGCCTCTTCTCTTATCTGTCGACGGGCTTCAGGTCGTCCGAGCGGGCCACGTCCAGCAGGTGCTCGACCTCTTCCCGGTGCTCGCGCAGGTTGCGCTGGTGCCAGCGCTTGATCCACCACATCGTGCCGGCCACGACGACGCCGAAGATGGTGATCGCGCCGAAGGCCGACAGGCCGAAGCGCGTCATCGCCGTGTAGAACGCGCCCAGGCCCAGGATGCAGGCCTGCTCGTTGAAGTTCTGCACCGCGATGCTGCGGCCGGCGCCCATCAGGTTGTGGCCGCGGTGCTGCAGCAGCGCGTTCATCGGCACCACCAGGTAGCCGCCGATGCCGCCCAGCAGCACCAGGAAGGGCGCGGCGATCCAGACGTTGTGGATGAAGTTCATCGCGATCACCAGCAGGCCCATCGCGATGCCCAGCGGGATGACCGAGGTGGCGCGGTCCAGCCGGCAGTACACCGACGCCACCACCGCCCCCACCGCCGTGCCGATGGCGACCACGCCCACCAGCGACGACGCCTGCTGCGTGCCGTAGCCCAGCGCCGCGGCGGCCCAGGCCAGCACGATGTAGCGCAGGTTGCCGCTGACGCCCCAGAACAGCGTGGTGGTGGACAGCGAGATCTGGCCCAGCTTGTCCTGCCACAGCCGGCTGTTGCAGGTCGAGAAGTCGCGCACCAGGCCGACCAGGCCGTGCGCCAGCGGCTGCAGCGGCGCCTCGGTGCGCGGGATGCGCAGGTTGAACAGCGCCGCGACGACGTACAGCCCCACCAGGCTGGCGATGGCCGCCTCGGGCGCGGTGTCGATGCCGGTGTCGATCAGTGGCAGGTCCACCGCCAGCAGCAGCGTGGAGAGGCGGTCGCCGATCAGCTGGCCGCCCAGCAGCACGCCGAGGATGATGGACGCGATGGTCAGGCCCTCGATCCAACCGTTGGCCTTGACGAGCTGCGACGGCGGCAGCAGCTCGGTCAGGATGCCGTACTTGGCCGGCGAGTAGGCCGCCGCCCCCAGGCCGACGATGGCGTAGGCCGCCAGCGGGTGGGTGCCGAACAGCATCATCAGGCAGCCCACGACCTTGATGCTGTTCGAGAAGAACATCACCCGGCCCTTGGGCACCGCGTCGGCGAAGGCGCCGACGAAGGGCGCGAGCACGACGTAGAAGAGCGCGAACATCGGCACCAGGGCCGCGCCCTGCCAGTCGGCCGAGCCGGAGGTGCGCAGCAGCTCCACCGCGGCGACGAACAGCGCGTTATCAGCCAGCGAGCTGAAGAACTGCGCCGACATGATGGTGTAGAAGCCGCGTTTCATCGACCGGAGTGCGATCCTGACAGGGGAGCCAAAAGCAAAAAAGCCGACGAGCGAGCGGGCGGCGGCGGTTTATAGCACGCGCCCCCGGCCGGCCCCGGGGCGCCGTCCTGCCCGCAAAATACGGCGCATGCCCCGCCCGATCGAAGCCCTCGTCCACACCGGCGCCCTCGCGCACAACCTCGCCCGCGCCCGCGCCCAGGCCCCCAACGCCCGCGTCTGGGCGGTCGTCAAGGCCAATGCCTACGGCCACGGCATCGAGCGCGCCTACCCGGGCCTGCGCGCGGCCGACGGCTTCGCCTGCATCGACCTGGCCGAGGCCGAGCGGCTGCGCGCGCTGGACTGGCGCGGCCCCGTCCTGCTGCTGGAAGGCGTGTTCGAGCCGCGCGACCTGGAGCTGTGCTCGCGCCTCAAGCTCTGGCACGCGGTGCACTGCGAGCAGCAGATCGACTGGCTGGCCATGCACAAGACGCACGAGCCGCACCGCGTGTTCCTGAAGCTGAACTCGGGCATGAACCGCCTCGGCTTCGCGCCGGCCGCCTTCCGCGCCGCCTACGCGCGGCTGCAGGCGCTGCCGCAGGTGGACGAGATCGCGCTGATGACGCATTTCTCCGACGCCGACGCGCTGCGCCAGGGCGCCGACGGCATCGCCCACCAGCTGGCCGCCTTCGGGGCCGCGACCGACGGCCTGGCCGGCGAGCGCTCCATCGCCAACAGCGCCGCGACGCTGCGCCATGCCGGCCGCACCGCGCTGGACTGGGTGCGCGCCGGCATCCTGTGCTACGGCGGCGTGCCGGATTTCCCCGAGCACGACGCCGCCCACTGGGGCCTGCGCCCGGCGATGACGCTGCGCTCCAAGATCATCGGCGTGCAGCAACTGCAGCCCGGCGACACGGTGGGCTACGGCAGCGCCTACACCGCCGAGCGCGCCACGCGGGTGGGCATCGTCGCCTGCGGCTACGCCGACGGCTACCCGCGCCACGCGCCCACCGGCACGCCGGTGCTGGTGGACGGCGCCCGGACGCGCACGCTGGGCCGGGTCAGCATGGACATGCTGGCCGTGGACCTGAGCGCCCTGCCCGGCAGCGGCTTTGGCAGCGAGGTGACGCTGTGGGGCGAAGGCCCCGCCGTGGGCGGCCAGGCCACCCGCCTCCCCATCGACGCGGTGGCCTGCGCCGCCGGCACCATCGGCTACGAGCTGATGTGCGCCGTGGCGCCGCGGGTGCCCGTCACCCATACTTGAGCCCTTTCCACACCTTTCCTCCCAGGAGAAACCACCATGATGCAACTGCTCGGTACCCTCATCGTCGGCCTGATCGTCGGCGCGCTCGCCCGCTTCGTGATGCCCGGCGAACAGAAGATGGGCTGGATCCTGACCAGCCTGCTGGGCATCGCCGGCAGCTTCGTCGCCGGCTTCGTGGGCCAGCAGTTCGGCTGGTACCACGTCGGCGAAGGCGCCGGCTGGATCGCCTCGGTGCTGGGCGCCGTGGTGCTGCTGTTCATCGTCGGCAAGCTGCGCGGCATCGGCGGCAGCTCCAGCTGAGCATGGCGCTGCGCTGGCAGCCGCCGGCGGCGGAGCTGGACTTCAGCGCCATCCGCGCCAGCGGCCCCGGCGGCCAGAACGTCAACAAGGTCAGCAGCGCGGCCCACCTGCGCTTCGACATCCGCGCCTCCAGCCTGCCCGAGGCCGTGAAGGCGCGGCTGCTGGCCTGGCCCGACCAGCGCATCAGCGCCGACGGCGTCGTCGTCATCAAGGCGCAGGACTCGCGGAGCCTGGACCGCAACCGCGCGGACGCGGTGGCCCGGCTCCTCGAACTCGTGCAGGCCGCTGCCCACGTGCCCAAGGCGCGGCGCGCGACGAAGCCGACCTACGGCTCGCAGCAGCGCCGGCTGGAAGGCAAGGCCAAACGCAGCGGCATCAAGGCGGCGCGGCGCGCGCCCTGCGACTGAACAGCAGCGGCAACGCCAGCAGATAGACCACGGCCGCCACCCCCCACACCGCACCCGGCCAGGCGTGCTGCGTCGCCGCGAAGCCCGCCGTGGCGGCCAGCGGCCCGGCGATGCCGATCAGGCTGTTCAGGCTCGCCAACGTGCCCTGCAGCTCGCCCTGGTGCCGCTCGTCCACCTGCCGCGCCAGCAGCGCCTGCAGGGCCGGCAGCGCCAACCCGCCGGCCGCGAACAGCGGCAGCAGCGCGAACGGCATCCAGCCCGCCACGGCCACGCCCATGCCGGCGAAGCCCAGGCCGTCCGCCGCCATGCCCGCCAGCAGCGCGCGACGCTCGCCCAGGCGCGCCACCATCGGCCCGGTGACGAAGGCCTGCGAGGCCGCGTGCAGCGCGCCATAGCAGGCCAGCGACAGGCCGGCCACCCAGGCGCTCCAGCCGAAGCGCTCCTGGCCGTAGAGGACCCACAGCGAGCCCGGCACCTGCGACACCAAGGCGACGACCGCGAACACGCCCACCAGCGGCAGCAGCGGCGGCCGGCCGCTCAGGCGGTGCAGCGCCGAGAAGGCGTTCAGCTTGGCCCAGGCCAGCCGCGCCGTGCGGTGCCGGTTGGACTCGGGCAGCGCCACCCAGGCCAGCGCCAGGTTCAGCGCATTCATGACGGCCGCCGCGACGAAGGGCGCGCGCAGCGACCATTCGCCCAGCACGCCGCCGATCAGCGGCCCGGCGACGAAGCCCAGGCCCAGCGCCGCGCCCATCTGGCCGTAGCGCTTGGCGCGCTCGGGCTCGGGCGTCACGTCGGTGATGTAGGCCGTGCCGACGGCCATGCTCGCGCCGGTGATGCCCGACAGCACGCGGCCGACGTAGAGCCAGGCCAGGCTGGGCGCGAGCGCCATCAGCACATAGTCCGCCGCCGCGCCGGCCAGCGACGCCAGCAGCACCGGCCGGCGGCCGAAGCGGTCGCTGAGTGCCCCCAGCACCGGCGCGAACAGGAACTGCATCGCCGCATAGACGGCCAGCAGCGCACCGTAGTGCCGGCTGGTGGCGTCGGCACCGGCCAGCTCGCGCAGCAGGCCCGGCAGGATGGGCAGCACCAGGCTCATGCCCACGGCGTCCAGCAGCAGCGTCATCAGGATGACGGTCAGCGCCCGGTTCGGCTTGTTCTCTATCATTGCTAGAGATTGTGCCCGACACTCCCTATCACCGATCAAGTCATGGCTTCATCCGACCGCGCCCCCCGGCTCAACCGCGACGACGTGCTGCGCGCCGCGCTGGCGCTGCTGAACGAGGTCGGCATCGACGCGCTCAGCACGCGCAAGCTGGCCGAGCGGCTGGGCGTGCAGTCGCCCACGCTGTACTGGCACTTCAAGAACAAGGCGGCGCTGCTGGACGCGATGTCGGCCGCCGTGATGCTGGAAAGCCGCGCGCGGGACACGCCCGCACCGGGCGAGCGCTGGCAGGATTGGCTGCTGGCCGACGGCCTGAGCTTCCGCAGCGCGCTGCTGGCCTGCCGCGACGGCGCCCGGCTGCACGCCGGCACCCGGCCGGGCGAGGCGCAACGCGCGTCCATCGAAGCCCGGCTGGGGCGGCTGTGCGCCGCCGGCTTCGCGCCCGGGCCGGCCACGCTGCTGCTGATGTCGGTGGGCCGCTTCGTCGTCGGCTGGGTGCTGGAGGAGCAGGCCTCCCGGCAGCCCGGCGCGCCGCCCTCCGCCACCCTCGCCGGGCCGGACGCCGCCCACCACCCGCTGCTGGCCGCCGGCTGGGCGGCCACGGTGGGCGGCGATGCCGACGCGGTGTTCGAGCGCGCGCTGCGGCAGCTGCTGGACGGCGCCGAGGCGCAACTCAATGCCGCGCGCGCGTCGCGGCCAGCAGGCTGACCAGGCACAGCCCCATGCCCGCCAGCGCCAGCGGCGTCGCCCGCCAGCCCTCCAGCGCGGCCGACACCATCAGCGCGATGACCGGCACCATCACCCCTACCAGCGCCGCCTGCGCCGGCCCCCGGCGCTCCGCCAGCCGGTAGTACAGCGTGAACGCGACGACGGAGCCGAACACCGCCAGGTACAGCAGGCTGGCCAGGTAGCGGGGCGACCCGTCGAACGCCAGGCCGCGGCCGCTCGCCAGCGACAGGCCCAGCAGGAACACCGCGCCATAGCCCATGCCCCACGCCAGCACCGGCAGCAGCGGCAGGCCGCGGCGCTGCAGCGCCAGCGTGAAGAAGCCGCCCACGCACGCCGCCACCACGGCGGCCAGGCTCAGGCCCAGCCCCAGCAGCGCCCCCGGCCGCGCGCCGCTGGCGGCGATCTCGGGCCAGAAGATCAGCGCCACGCCCAGCACCGCGCCGCTGGACGCCGCCAGGAAGCGCCGGCTGACTGGCAGCCGCCACAGCACCCAGGCGGCCAGGGCGTTCATGAACACCAGCAGGCAGAACAGCACCGCCACCAGGCCGCTGGGCACGTGGCGCTCGGCCTCGTACACCGCCCAGTAGTTGCCGGCGTACTGGATCACGCCGGTGGCCAGCGCATAGGCGTGCGCATAGCGCGGCAGCCTCAGCGGCAGGCCCTGCCAGCGCGCCAGGCCGGCCAGCAGCAGCGCCGCGATCAGGAAGCGCCAGCCCACCGACGCCAGCACCGGCACCGGGGACGCGAGCTGGTACAGGATGACGTGCCAGGTGCTGGCCCAGATCAGCACCGGGGCCAGGAACAGGACCCAGGTGGGCAGCCCCCGGGACGGGCGCTCGCCGCCCGCCATCAGGCGGCGCGCTTGAACGTGGCCAGCAGCGCGCCGGCCGCGACGAACAGCGTGCCGAACGCGCGGTTCAGCGCCCTGATGTGGCGCTCGTGCTTCAGCGCCGCCAGCACGCGCGCGGCCAGCGCCGTGTAGCCGGCCATGACCACCAGGTCCGTGAACGCCAGCGTGCCGCCGATGGCGAGGTACTGCGGCGCCAGCGGCGCGCGCAGGTCCAGGAACTGCGGCACCACGGCCAGCAGGAAGACCGTGCCCTTGGGGTTCACCGCGTTGATGCCCCAGCCGCGCAGCACCAGTTGCCGGCGCGTGACCTGCGCGGCGCCGCCGCCGTCCGCCGCTGCCAGCGGCCGGGCCGGCGCGCGCCACTGCTGCACGCCCAGGTAGACCAGGTAGGCCACGCCCACCCACTTGACGATGGCGAAGCCCAGCGACGAGGTGGCGATCAGCGCGCCCAGGCCGGCGCCGACCAGCGCCACCTGCGTGACGATGCCCAGCACGAGGCCGAAGGTCATGCAGTAGCCGCGCCGGAAGCCGTGCGACAGCCCCGCGCCCATCGCCGCCACGGCGCCCGCGCCGGGCGACAGGCTGATGGCCCAGGAGGCCGCGAAATAGGCCAACCACACCGAGAACTCCATCACTGGCTCCGTCGAGAACACGCTGGGCGGGGAGTGTCCCATGCGGTCCGACAATGGCCGCATGGCCACCAGCAAAAGCATCTACACCTGCGCCGAATGCGGCGGCACCAGCCCCAGGTGGCTGGGCAAGTGCCCGCACTGCGGCGCCTGGAACACGCTGACCGAGACCGCCGCCGAGCCCGCGGGCGGCGGCAGGAACCGCTACCAGGCGCTGGCCAAGAGCCAACCGGTGGCGACGCTCTCCGAGATCGAGGCCAGCGACTTCGAGCGCACGCCCACCGGCCAGGAGGAGCTGGACCGGGTGCTCGGCGGCGGCATCGTCGCCGGCGGCGTGGTGCTGATCGGCGGCGACCCGGGCATCGGCAAATCGACGCTGCTGCTGCAGGCGGTGGAGTCGCTGTCGCAGACCGTGAAAGTGCTCTACGTGACCGGCGAGGAAAGCGGCGCGCAGGTGGCGATGCGCTCGCGGCGCCTCGGCCTGGCCGGCGACAAGGTGCGCGTGCTGGCCGAGATCAACCTCGAAAAAATCCTCGCCACCCTCGACGCGGAGCAGCCCGGCTTCTGCGTCATCGACTCCATCCAGACGCTGTACTCCGAGCAGCTGTCGTCGGCGCCCGGCTCGGTGGCCCAGGTGCGCGAATGCGCCGCGCAGCTCACGCGCACGGCCAAGGCGCGCGGCTGTGCGATGGTGCTGGTCGGCCACGTCACCAAGGAAGGCGCGCTGGCCGGCCCGCGCGTGCTGGAGCACATCGTCGACACGGTGCTGTATTTCGAGGGCGACACGCACAGCAGCTTCCGCCTGGTGCGCGCGATCAAGAACCGCTTCGGCGCGGTCAACGAGATCGGCGTGTTCGCGATGACGGAGAAGGGCCTGAAGGGCGTGGCCAACCCGAGCGCGATCTTCCTGTCCACGCACGCCGAGCCGGTGCCGGGCTCGTGCGTGCTCGTCACGCTGGAGGGCACGCGGCCGCTGCTGGTGGAGCTGCAGGCGCTGGTGGACAGCGGCGGCGTGAGCCCGCGGCGGCTTTCCGTCGGCCTGGACCGCGACCGGCTGGCCATGCTGCTGGCCGTGCTGCACCGGCATGCGGGCGTGGCGACGGGCGACCAGGACGTGTTCGTCAACGCGGTGGGCGGCGTGCGCATCAGCGAGCCGGCGGCCGATTTGGCGGTGCTGCTGGCGATCCAGAGCTCGCTGCGCGGCCGGGCCTTGCCCCGCGGCTTCATCGCCTTCGGCGAGATCGGCCTGGCCGGCGAGGTGCGCCCCGCGCCGCGCGGCCAGGAGCGGCTGAAGGAGGCGGCCAAGCTGGGCTTCAGCGTCGCCGTCGTGCCCAAGGCGAATGCGCCGAAGAAACCGATCGAGGGGCTGACCATCCACGCGATCGAGCGCGTGGAGCAGGCCATCGAGGTGCTGCGCGGGCTGGCCTGACGCGCCGCGCCAACTCTGCTTACGATGGCGCCTCGCATTGGAGGAGCCCCGCCATGTCCGATCCCGCCGACCTCAGGCAGCACGCCCGCACCGACTTCCTCGCCGCCCAGCACGATGCCGACTCCCTGCCCGGCTGGGTGTTCAAGCCGGTGCGCTTCAGCCGCGGCCCGGCCGGCCTGGTGCTGAACATGAGCGACGGCGGCCTGCAGGTGCTGACCAGCGCCGCCGAGCCGCTGGCGGACGGCAAGTACGAGGTCGTGCTGCTGCTGGGCCACTCGGACGCGCAGGCGGACGACGAGCAGGTGTCGTGGTTCAACGGCCTGGTCGAGCGCAAGTGGTCGCGCCCGGTGCCGCGCATGGGCATCCTGCACGGCCTGTGCTTCACCGCGCGCAACTCCACGGCCGAGCAGTTCCTGGCCGGCCACCGGGCCGCGCTGGAGGCCGGCCACTGGGTGCGCTGCGTGCTGCTGCAGGCGCCGGACTGAGCCGGCCATGGCAGGATGCGCGCCCATGAGCGCCCTGCCCGAACCTCCGTACGACGCCGTCACCGTCACCAGCCGGCGCACGCCGTCCCGGCGCCCCGGGGAGGCCGCATGAACGCCTGGCTGGGCGCGCTGCTGGCCGCGGCGGCGCTGGTGGCCGGCGGCGCCTTCTTCGGCTGGAAGGGGGTGGTGTTCGCGACGACCGGCATCGTCTTCTGGCTGCTGCTGCAGATGAGCCGGCTGCTGCGGCTGATGCAGAAGGCCGGCGCGGCGCCCATGGGCTCGGTGCAAAGCGCCGCCATGCTGAACAGCCGGCTGCACGCGGGCATGAAGCTGGTGGAGCTGATCACGCTGACCGGCAGCCTCGGCCACAAGCAGGCCGAGGACACCTACCTGTGGCGCGACCCCGGCGGCGACGCGGTGGAGGTGGTGCTACGCAAAGGCAGGCTCGCCGAATGGCGCCTGCAGCGGGCGGCCGGCGACGGGCCGGCTCCGTAAAATCGCCGCTTCACCTTTTCAGCCCTGGAGTACCCGATGGTTCCCGCCCCCCTGCACGACCGCGACGGCAAGATCTGGATGGACGGCGAGCTCGTCGACTGGCGCGACGCCAAGGTCCACGTGCTGACCCACACGCTGCACTACGGCTGCGGCGCCTTCGAGGGCGTGCGCGCCTACGACACGGCCGGCGGCACCGCCATCTTCCGGCTGCAGGAGCACACGCAGCGCCTGTTCAACAGCGCCAAGATCCTGCGCATGAAGATCCCCTTCTCGATGGAGCAGGTGAACGACGCGCAGCGCGAGGTGCTCCGGGCCAACGGCCTGAAGAGCGCCTACCTGCGCCCGCTGGCGTGGCTGGGCTCCGAGAAGCTGGGCGTCAGCCCCAAGGGCAACCGCGTCCACCTGATGGTGGCGGCCTGGCACTGGGGCGCCTACCTGGGCGAGGAGGGGCTCAAGCGCGGCATCCGCGTCAAGACCAGCTCGTACACGCGCCACCACGTCAACATCACGATGACGCAGGCCAAAACGGTGTCCAACTACACCAACTCCATCCTCGCCAACATGGAGGCGACGGACGACGGCTACGACGAGGCGCTGCTGCTGGACGCTGCCGGCTTCGTCTCCGAGGGCGCGGGCGAGAACCTGTTCGTCGTCAAGAACGGCGTGGTCTACACGCCCGACCTGTCGGCCGGCGCGCTCAACGGCATCACGCGCAACACCATCTTCGCGATCTGCCAGGACCTGGGCCTGAAGCTGGTGGAGAAGCGCATCACCCGCGACGAGGTCTACATCTGCGACGAGGCCTTCTTCACCGGCACCGCCGCCGAGGTGACGCCCATCCGCGAGCTGGACCGCATCGAGATCGGCGCGGGCTCGCGCGGCCCCGTCACGGAAAAAATCCAGTCGGCCTTCTTCGACATCGTCAATGGCCGCAACCCCAAGTACGCCGAGTGGCTGACGTCAGTTTGACCCCTCGCCCAGTCTCGCGTCGCTGCACGCGCGCGAGTCTGGCCGGTCCCCCGGGGGGACGGCGACGCGTTCGGCATTGGGCCGAACGCACGTCGCCAGCACGGGCCGGCTTGGGAGCGGCCCGGCGCTCGGCCCGCAAAATTCGCGCCGCGAAACGGACCATTGAGAGAACGCCATGAGCACCACCATCCAAGCCCCCGCCACCGTCGAAGTCACCGCCCAGGACTGCAACGACAACGGCACCGTCTTCTGCCCCAACCCCCGCATGGCGCTGTGGAGCAACCACCCCAAGGTCTTCATCGACCTGAGCCACGACGGCCAGGGCCGGTGCCCCTACTGCGGCACGGCCTACAGGCTCAAGGCCGGCGAGGTCGTCGGCGGCCACCACTGACCCGCGCGGCCGACATGCCCCGCTCCCCCGCCCAGCAGGCCGCGCTGCTGGCCTCGCCCGACGACACCGAGGCCCAGTTCTACGAGGCCCTGCAGCACGCCGACCTGGACCGCCTGATGGCGCTGTGGGCCGACGAGGACGAGGTCGCCTGCGTCCACCCCGGCGGCCCGCGCATCGTCGGGCTGCCGGCCATCCGCGCCGCCTTCGAGGCCGTGTTCCAGCACGGCGCGGTCCACCTCCACCCGGAGCGCGTGCGCCGGCTGCACAGCGGCGACTGCGCCATCCACCACGTGCTGGAGCGGGTGCAGCTGCACGACGGCGGCAAGACCTCCTGGGTCATCGCCACCAACGTCTACCTGAAGACCGCGCTCGGCTGGCGCCTGGTGCTGCACCACGCCAGCCCCGGCAGCGCGGGCGACGTGCAGGAGCTCGTCGCGGACGCCGGCACGCTGCACTAGGAGCCCGGCGCATGCAGTACCGCGCCCCCCGCTGGCTGCCCGGCGGCCACGCCCAGACCATCTGGCCCGCGCTCTTCAGCCGCCGCCACGACGGCCCCGCCCCGGCCTGGACGCGCGAGCGCTGGGACACGCCGGACGGCGACTTCATCGACGTGGACTTCCTCGCCGGCGCACCGGCCGGCGCGCCGCTGCTGGTGCTCTTCCACGGGCTCGAAGGCGACCGCCACAGCCACTCCAGCATCGCCTTCGCCAGCGTCGCCCGCGCGCGCGGCTGGGCGATGGCGCTGCCGCACTTCCGCGGCTGCTCGGGCGAGCTCAACCGCGCGCCGCGCGCCTACCACTCGGGCGACTTCGAGGAGGTCGGCTGGATCCTGCAGCGCCTGCGCGAGCGCCACGGCGACCGGCTGCTCGCGGCCGGCGTGTCGCTGGGCGGCAATGCGCTGCTGCGCTGGGCCGAGGAAGCCGGCGCGCAGGCCGCGCCCGTGGCGCGCGCCGTGTGCGCCATCTGCTCGCCCATCGACCTCGCCGCCGCCGGCGCCGCCATCGACCGCGGCTTCAACAAGCAGGTCTACGCGCGCCGCTTCCTGCGCACCATGATCCCGAAGGCGCTGCGCAAACTGCAGCAGCATCCCGGCCTGTTCGACGGCGAGCGCCTGAGGCGCGCGTCCACCATCCACGAGTTCGACCACTTCTTCACCGCGCCGCTGCACGGCTTCAAGAGCGCCGACGACTACTGGGCCCGCGCCGCCGCCAAGCCCCACCTGCACCGCATCCGCATCCCGGCGCTGGTGCTGAACGCGCGCAACGACCCCTTCGTGCCCGGCCACAGCCTGCCGCACGCCGCCGAGGTGGGCGCGCACGTGACGCTGTGGCAGCCCGGCCATGGCGGCCACGTCGGCTTCGCCACCGGCGGCCTGCCCGGCCACCTGCTGACCATGCCCGAGCAGGTCTGCGACTGGCTCGGGCAACGGCGCTGACCCGGAAGGAGGCCGATGGACCCGATCGTCGAAGCCGCGCTGAAGAAATGGCCCCACGTGCCGCACTGCTACGGCTGGCTGGCGCTGGACGCGCGCGGCGACTGGTACATGCGCGACGAGCGCATCCAGCGCGCCGGCCCCTTCCCCGCCGTCAAGGGCAGCCGCATCGAGCACGACAAGCTGCTGGCCTTCATCGGTCGCAACTACGACGTGGACGCGCGCGGCGCCTGGTTCTTCCAGAACGGCCCGCAGCGCGTCTACGTCGAGCTGGAGGCCACGCCGTGGATCTGGCGGCTGCAGCCCGACGGCCGCGTGCTGAGCCACACCGGCCTCGAAGCCCAGGTCGCATCGACCTGGCTGGACGAAGCCGGCCGCCTCTACCTGCTCACCGACCTGGGCCCGGGCCTGGTGCACACGCTGGACATGGCGCTGGCCGCCGACGCGGTGGAGGCCGGCCGCTGGACCCCGCAGGACTGCCTCGCCGCCGAGCTGCCCACGCGCCACGGCTTCCAGCGCCGCCCGCAGCCCTGACCGGGACGGCCCCGGCGGCCGCAAAAAAGCCCGCACGCGGCGGGCCTGGCGGACAGCGCGGGGCGCCGGGCTCAGTTCGCGGCCGACGCGGCCGGGGCCGGCGCCTTGGGCTCGTCGAACTTGGCGCCGCCCTGGTTGGCCATGTAGACCACGGCGCGCTGGATCTCGAAGTCCGAGAAATCGCCGCCGCCCTGCGGGCCCATGCTGCCCTTGCCCCCGAGCGCGGAATGCAGCAGCGCCTCGACGCCGCTCTTGATGCGCGGCCCCCAGGCCGCCGCGTCGCCCAGCTTGGGCGCGCCCGCGGCGCCGGTGGCATGGCAGGCCGAGCACTGCGCCTGGAACACCTGCTCGCCGGTCTTCAGCGCGGTGGCGTCGTTCACGTCCTTCACCTCCACGCGGCCCACCGGCGCGATGCGCTCGGCCACCGCCAGGCCCTCCAGCGCGCCGGTGCCGGCGGCCGGCTTCACGGCGGTGCTCACGTAGTTGGCCAGCATGATGATGACGATCACCGGCACCACGAACGACAGGAACACCGCCCAGGCCAGTTGCTTGGGCGTCTTGATCGGGCCGGTGTGGGCGTCGTCGTCGTGGGGATGCTCGTGGCTGGTGGCGCTCATGGATTCCTCTTGGCAACCTTGTCGGTCTTCTCGGGCTCTCTGGGGCATGCGCGCCCTGGCGCACACCACGAAAAAACCGCTGAATTATGGCACCCGTCCCGCCGCCTCCCGGCAGGTGGAACCCCGCTGTTAGAATCTGCGGCTTCGCGCCCGTAGCTCAATGGATAGAGTACTGCCCTCCGAAGGCAGGGGTTGCTGGTTCGATCCCAGCCGGGCGCGCCAACCGGCGCTGGCCGCAAGTCCTTGCCCCACGAGGAACTCGTGGGAGCCCAGGCCCTGGGACCGAAGTTCGTCCCTCCCCCCCAAGAAGCCCTCTCGTCAGAAGCTGTGCCTGACGCCCAGCATCACGCCCGATTGCGCCGCGCCGGCGGCGGGGTTGCTGCCCGGCGCTCCCGCGCTGACGGACAGCGCGAGGCTGCCGTCGTTGGCGATGTGTCCGGCCGTCGCATACACCTGGCTGCGCTTGGACAGCAGGTAGGACAGGCGCAGCGCGCCCAGCGTGGCCTTGTTCCCGCTGCCCTTGAACGACAGGCGGAACAGCTCCGCATCCAGGGTCAGGGCGCCGGTCAGCGACTGCGTCACGCCGAGGTACCAGAGGTCGCTGCGAGAGGTCGCCGCGCTGCCTTCGTTGCGGCGGCGGATCACGCCGCCCGCCAGCGTGGTCGAGCTGACCTTGTAATAGCCATTGGCCGAGACGCGCCGGTCGCTCAATGCGGAAGCCGTGAGCCCGCCGAAGGCGCCGGGGCCGCCGCGCAGCTCGTCCACCGCGATCGCCAGCCCCCACGTCGCCGCGTCGTACTTGAGCAGCGCCGACCATTCGCGGCAGGCGCGCGCATCGGACGCGCGTTCGCCGGCGCAGTTCGTCCCCGCGGGGCTGGGGCCGGCGTTGACGGCATCCCGGCCCAGGCTGAACGTGGCGCCGACGGTCAGGCCGCTGAAGGTGCCGCGGTAGGCGATCGAGTTGTCGGCGCGGGCGTTCGGGATGTAGCTGTCCAGCGACGAGG
The DNA here is from genome assembly GCF_047654785.1 of Roseateles sp. Taxonomy (GTDB): domain Bacteria; phylum Pseudomonadota; class Gammaproteobacteria; order Burkholderiales; family Burkholderiaceae_C; genus Pelomonas. The sequence continues at coordinate 721,220 of NZ_JASGKQ010000002.1, read as the reverse complement.
AGCTGTAGATGCCCGGCCCGAGGATGTCGGCGTTGAGCAGCGACCAGAACAGCATCGTGTACTGGCGGCCAAAGCTCAGCGTTCCCCAGCGCTTGCTGCTCAGGCCGACGTGGGCCATGCGCCCGAAGGCCCGGCCGCCCTGGCCGAGCACGCCGCCATCCGCGAGCAGGCCCTGCTCGAGCACGAACACCGCGCTGAGGCCGTCGCCAAGGTCTTCGCTGCCGCGAAAGCCCAGCCGTGAGGGCATGGCGCCGGTCTGCCCCGGCATGCGCTTGAGGCCCGCCCCGGCGGCGCCGACATGGCTGACGTACTCGACGCCGGTGTCGAGCAGGCCGTAGATCGAGACGCTCTGCGCCCGTGCATTCGAGTTCGCGAGCGCGAGCAGCGCCGTGGCCATCAGTGCAGCCTTCATGGGTCTTGTCTCCTGTGTTGTTGGAAGGGATTCAGCGGTGTGCCGGGCGGTCCGGCTATCGGGCGGCCAGCAGCGCGCCGGCGCCGGGCGATACCGGTTCGAGCCCGAGGTGGTCGAGCATCCGGCGCACGGTGCAGGCCGCGGTCGACACCGTGCGGATGCCGAGCATGTCCTCGATGCGCTGGATCGCCGGCAGCGAGGGCATCTGCACGCAGGCCGAGGCGACCACGACGTCGGCGCCCGCGGTGTCGAGCCGCTTGACGTCATGGAGCAGCTGCATCGGGTCCCGCCGGCCGACCTCGAGGTTGTCGGGGATCTCGAAGCAGATCGAGTCGATGACCTCGATGCCCTCGTGCTCGATGTATTTGACGACCAGGTCGGTCAGCGGCCGCATGTACGGCGCCATCAGCGAGATGCGCTTCGCGCCGAGCGTCTTGAGCCCGTCGACCAGCGCGCCGGCCGAGGTCATGACCGGCGCAAGCGACTGGTTGGCACGCGCGACGGCGGTCAGCTCGCGCTCGGTCTCGCGGTGGTAGCCCACGCCCATCGCCATGATCGCGACCAGGCAGGCCGTGCTCATCACGTCCACGCGGGCATCGGCCAGCTCCGCGGCGCAGCGCAGGCTCTCCTTGTTCATGGCTTCGAGCTCCTCCTTCGTCACCTTGTGCATGCGCATGCGGCTCGAATGGAAGGTGAAACGTTCGGGCCGGATCGCCTCGCGGGCGCGGAACATCGCGGGCACCTCGGTCTCCATCGTCGTGTTGGAACTGGGCACGATCTGCCCGATGCGGAAGGTTCTGGTCATGGGAGCCTCGATCAAGTGAAGTGGCGTTCGGAGGGGGCGTGGCTGGCGGCCGGCCGCGCGGCGGCGGCCGAGGCGGGCAAGGCCCCCGAGCGCCAGAACAGCAGCACGGCGACGAGGGCCAGCGCGGCCGGGACCGCCGCGGCGAGGAACAGGTTCGCCGTGGTCCAGTTCAGGCGCATCAGCTCGCCGCCGATCACCGGTCCGAAGATCGAACCGAGGCGGCCGATGCCGAGCGCCCAGCCCATGCCGGTCGAGCGCACGGACGTCGGGTAGTAGACGGCGGCCAGTGCATTCAGCGCCGTCTGGCCGCCGAGCACGCAGAAGCCCGCGGCGACGATCGCCAGGCAGGCGAGCAGCATCGAGCCGGCCACCTGCCCGATCAGCGCGATGGCCACGGCCGCGGTGACGAAGGTGACCGCGAGCGTCGGGCCGAAGCCGCGCCGGTCGACGAACCAGCCGAGCAGCAGGTTGCCGACGATGCCGCCGACCCAGAAGATCGTGCCGGCGAGGACCGCCTGCGAGCCGCCGTGCCCGGCTTCGGACATGATCACCGGCAGCCAGTTCGCCAGGAAGTAGGCGGCCAGCAGGTTCATGAAATTGACCGTCCACAACAGCACGGTGCCGGTGCCCATCGCATCGCGGAACAGATGCATGAAGGGCACGCCCTGCTTCTTCTTCTCGGGGACGACGAAGACCGTGTCGGCCGTGATCCGCAGCGAGGGGTCGATGCGTTCGAGCCAGCGCTTCACGGTACCGAGGCGGCGGCCCTGCAAAGCGAGGAACTGCAGCGATTCGGGCATGACCCCCAGCATCACCAGGCCGACGACCAGGGGCGCCACCGCGCCGGCGATGAAGACCGAGGACCAGCCGAAGGCCGGCAGCAGCGCGGCCGCGATCGCACCGCCGACGGCGCCGCCGACGATGAAGCCCGACGACGTGATCATCATCAGCGTCACGCGGATGCGCGCCGGGCTGAACTCGCCCGCCAGCGCCACGGCGTTCGGGATGATCGCGCCCATCGCCAGGCCGGTGGCGAAGCGCAGCAGCAGCAGTTCGCGCACCGAACTCGCCTGCGCGGTGGCGAACATCGCGGCGGACAGGAACAGCATCGCGCCCACGAGTACCGGCCTGCGGCCGATCCGGTCGGCGACCGGCCCGAGGCACAGCGCGCCCAGGGCCATGCCGACGAGGCCGGCGCCGAACACCGCGCCGAGATCGGCCTTGGCGATGCCCCATTGCTTGATAACGGCCGGTGCCACGTAGCCCATCGCCTGCACGTCGAAGCCGTCGATGACCAGGCACAGCGCACAGAGCATCAGGACGAGCATCTGCGACCGGCCCAGGCGGCTGCGGTCGATCACGTCGGAAACGTTGAGGGTGCTCACGTGGATCTCCTTAACGGTCCGTGGCCCGCAGCGCATCGAAGGCGGCGGTGAAGTGGGGGTCGCGCTTGCGCAGGTCGTCGTGGCTGACCTGGCCGGTGCGCCGCATGTAGTCATAGGCGAAGCTGACGGGGTCGAGGTGCAGCTTGCCCGCCACGTTCTCGTACCAGTCCAGGCTCCTGGCGGCCGACTGCTGGAACGAGGAGGACGCGGGGCGGCGCTCGGCCTCGAAGGCGGCGAAGGCGGCCTGCACGTCGCCCGGATGCGCCGCCAGCCCGCGCTGCAGCGCGATCGCGTCCTGCATCGCCATGCGCGTGCCCGAGCCGAGCGAGAAGTGCACGGTGCGCAGCGCGTCGCCGAGCAGCACGATGTTGCCGTGCGTCCAGCGCTCGTTCTTGACGATGTTGGCTTCGAACCAGAGCGAGCGGTTGCTCAGCAGCTCGTTGCTGCCGAGTTCGGCGCCGAACACCTGGGCGCAATAGCGCCGGCTCTCGTCCTCGCTCGCGCGGTCCAGGCCGGCACGCCGCCAGGTGTCCGGGTCGACCTCGACCAGGAAGGTCGACAGCGTCGGGCTGTACTGGTAGCTGTGGGCGATGAAGACCCCGTGCTCACTCTCGCGGAAGATCAGCGAGACCGGATGGAAGCGCTGGCGGGTGCCGTACCAGGCGAACTTGTTGCGCCGCTTCTCGAAGCTCGGCCGGAAGTGCTCGGCATACTGCCCACGCACCGCGCTGTTGCCGCCGTCGGCGGCGACCAGCAGGTCGCAGTCGGCGGCCAGCGCGCCCACGTCCTCGACGCGGCGGCCGTATTCGATGCGGATGCCTTCGCGTTCGCAGGCCCGCTGCAGCGTGTCCAGCATGTCGATGCGCGAGGTGCGCGAGAAATGGTTGCCGTGCACCTGCACGTGGTGGCCGCGGTGCACGATCTCCATGTAGTCGCAGCGCTCGTGGTGCGCGGTGAACTCGGCGAAGAACTCGGGGTCGGCGTCCTTCAGGAAGGCCAGGCCCACGTCCGAGAACACGACGCCCCAGCCGTAGGTGGCCCCTTGCGGGTTCTGCTCGATGACACGGATGTCGTGCGAGCGCTCGTGCTTCTTGGCGAGCAGGGCGAAGTAGAGGCCGGCCGGGCCGGCGCCGATGATGGTGATCTTCATGCGTCAATCTCCTGAATGGACGCCGCGCAGGCGTCCCGGTAGCGCTCCAGCGCAGCACGGAAGGGGGCGGGGATCTCGATCGAGCGGCGCTCGTCGCGCGCCACGCAGACGGGGGTCAGCCTGGCGATGAACACGACATCGCCTTCCAGCGTCCGGCCGGTGATCTCGAGCGTGTAGGTGCGGGTCGAGATCTCCGCCACGCGCACGGTCATGTCGAAGTCCTCGTCGGGCCACAGCGAGCGGCGGAAGTCGAAGGACAGCGCGCGGCTCGGCGTCCCGAAGCCCTGCTCCCGCTTCGCGCGCTGCGGCGTCGTCTCGAACAGCGCGCCGTAGAACAGCTCGGCCGACGACAGCACGTACTCCGAGAACGTCACCGTGTAGACGACGCCCGCGGGGTCGCACTCGCCCCACTTGACGCGGCGCCGCACGACCAGCGGCACGGTGGACAGCACTTGCTCGGTGGCGATCATGGCCGGCCCCCTTCGGCGGCCAGGAGGTCGGCAATCAGCTTCTTCAGCGCCGGCTTGTCGACCTTGCCGACACGGGTCACCGGGTAGGCCTCCAGGACCTCGACGCGCTCCGGGCACTTGTACTTGGCCAGCCCCTGCGCGACGAGGAAGGCCGCCAGCTCCTTCACCGTCGGCGCCGCCATGCCCGGCCGCGGCACGAGGAAGATGCAGCCCTTCTCGCCGTAGATCGGGTCGGGCATCGCCACCAGCTTGGCGTCGGCCACGGCCGGATGCCTGGCGACGAAGCCCTCGACCTCCTCGCAGCCGATCTTCTCGCCGCCGCGGTTGACGTTGTCGCGCAGCCGGCCTTCGAAGGCGTAGTACGTCTGCCCGTCCACGACATGCGCGGTCATCATGTCGCCGGTGCGGTAGAAGCCATCGGACGTGAAGGCTGCGGCGCTCGCCTCGGGGTTGTCGAAGAAGCCCGTGAGGCTCGACGGGCCGCGGAAGCACATCTCGCCCGCCTGGCCCGGCGCGACGGGCGCTTCGGAGTCGGGATCGAGCAGCCGCACCTCGTCGTCGGCATTGCCCGACGCGCCCTGCGTGTGGTGGCGCGCGGCGGGCGGCGCATCTGCCGGCGAGCCGAGCAGCAGCCCTTCGGTGATGCCGTAGAGGTTCGAGCACGGCACGCCCAGGTGCGCCTCCAGCGTGTCGGCGCGGCTCATCGTCGCGAACAGGCGCAGCGAGGAGAGGTCGTGGCGCGCGACCTCGGTGTAGGCGAGCAGCTGTGGCGCGATCGGGCCGATCGACAGCGCGTGGGTGACGCGGTGCGTGGCGATCAGCTCCAGCATGCGCGCGATGTCGACCCTGGGCATCAGCACCGTGGTGACGCCGAACGCGGCCGCCGGCACGAGCGCGTAGAGCTGGCCGGCGTTGTGCAGCAGCGGCAGCGACCAGATCACGCGGCAGTCGGCATCGATGCGATAGCACCGCATCCAGCCGGCCGCATGGCCGAGGTACTCCGCGTGGAAGCGCGGGATGATCTTCGGCACGCCGGTCGTACCGCCGGAGAGCTGGAAGCTGAGCACGTCCTGCGGCCCCAGCGGCAGCCCGGCCAGGCGGCGCCGCGCCGCGTCCAGCGGCATGCCGTCGATCAGGGCCTCGGCCGAGGTCAGCCCGGGGCGCGCGCCGCGCACGACGACGAGATGCTGCAGCGACGGATGGCGCGCAACCATGGACTGCGCGAAGCCGACCAGGTCGACGCTCGAGCCGAAATCGGCCTGCACGAAATAGCCGCGCGCGCCCGACTGCTGCGTCAGTTGCCCGATCTCGATCTCGCGGTGCTGCGGCAGCGAGCACACCGGCACGATGCCGGCCTTGTAGCAGGCCAGCAGCACGACCGCGGTCTCGACGCTGGTGCCGAGCTGGAATATCGCGCGGTCGCCGGTGGCCAGGCCCATCGCCAGCAGCGCGGCGGCGAGGCGGTCGGTCGCCTCATCGAGTTCGCGGAAGTCGATCGTGCGCTCGTCGCTGATGAAGGCCGGCTGGTCCGGGCATTCGGACGCGACCTGGCGCAGCGCGTCGCCGACCGTGCGGCCGATCCACGCGCCGGTGGCCAGGGCGGCGGCTGCGCGTTCGGGCGACGGGTAGGTGACGCCGGCGATCCGGCTCAATATGGGGTCCATCGTTGTCTCCTTGGGTCTTGTTGGGTGTCGTTGGGTCTTGCGGGTGCGGCCGGCCTACGGCTCGATGCGGACGCGGTCCCGATCGAACCGCGTGATGCGGCCGCGCAGGCCGCCGGTGAAGAGGCCGTACCAGACCGCCGGCTTCAGGCCCAGCGCCTTGCGTTCGAACTCAATCGGCCCGTCGGCCTCGATCACGTCGTAGCCCTCGGCCGCCCTGATGCGGCAATCGCTGCGCGCGGCCGCGTCGCGCACGATCGACGCGAACTCGTTCACCTGGGGCACGTAGAGGCGCACACCCGCGGCGCCGGGAAGGCGCGCGTCGAGCAGCGCGGCCTTGCGCGCCCAGACCTCGTCGATCGCGGTGATGCGGCGGCCGGCCGCGGCGGCGGCGGCCTCGGCCTCGACGGCCGCCTGCAGCGTCAGCGCGCCATCGTCGGCATCGACCGCGCCCAGCGGACGCAGCTTGCGCGTGAACTCGATGAAGTAGCCGTTCGGATCGCGCACGTAGATCGACTCGATCACCTCGTGGCGCGTCTCCACCGACACCTTCAGGCCCTGCGCCTCGAGGCGCCGCTTCCAGGCCTGCAGTGCCTCGGCGCTATCGACCAGCCAGGCGGTGTGCGTGGCGTCGGTGACGTGGTCGTCGGGCAGCGGCGGCGCCTGGTCGCGCCCGGCCATCGCGGCCGGCGCGTCGCTGCCCAGGTAGTAGAAGAAGGCGATCGTGCTGCCGTTGCCGCTGTCGAAGAAGAAGTGCAGGAAGTCGGGATGGGTGGCCGGCCCCCAGCCGCGCGCGGAGATCACGTGGACCAGCGGCAGGCCGAGCTTGTCGCGGTAGAACTCGATCGTCTCACGCAGCTTCCAGGTCGGGCGCGCGGTGTGGTCGACGCCGTTGAGGCGCAAGGCGGGCTGGGCAAGGGATGGCATGGTCGGGCTCCGGTTCGAAACGTTGGGCAAAGCAGCGGCATCACCGGTGACGGACCGGCGTTGCAGCAGCGGGAAAAGATCAGTTAGGCGGGAAAGGTGTCGCGCAGCCAGGCCGCCAGCAGGCGCCCCGCGTCGAGACGGCCGGGCGCTTCGCCGGCAGACAGGGCGCGACCGTGGTGGTCGCCGCGCACGCGGTGGTGCGTCTTGTGCGTGGACCCGATCGACTCGACGATGCGGGCCACGTCGAGCGGGAAGCAGGCCTGATCACCCGTGTATTCGACGACCAGCACCGGCTGCGTCAGCGCGGGGGCCGTCCGGGCCAGGCTCGCGTTCGACGACAGGGCCGACCAGGTCGAGAGCCAGCTCTCCGGCGTGCATTGGCGCGCGAAGCCGACGGCCCCGAAGTTCGACGCGAAGGGGTCGCCCCCCCAGAGCGAGCCGAACTTGCGATCCGACGGGTCCAGCGACAGGTCGAAGCAGCGCAGGTCGGCATCGGTGCGCCACACATTGATGATCGGCGTGTGGGCCGCGAGGCGCCGGTCCTCGGCCGTGGCGTCGGCGCCGGCGTCCTTGACGCGCTGGCGGGCCGCCAGGCGCCGCCCGATCAGCTCGCGCGTCGCCGCGTCGATGCGCGCCACGCGCTCGCGCTGCGCCGCGCGGTAGCGCTCGACGAAGGCCGCCGGGTAGCGCGTGCCCTTCGGCCCCGCATAGCCGTTGGCCGGATCCAGCGGATCGAGCGAGGGATCGACCGACAGCGGGTCGGCTTCGTCCGTGACGGACGGGTCGATGCAGTTGAGCAGCAAGGCGCCCTGGCCCGGATGCGGCCCGACGAAGACCAGACCATCGACAGCGGGCATGTCGAGTTCGGCGAGCCGGGTCGGCTTGCCCGCGGGCGTGCGGGCGATCCGCTGCGCGCCCGGCAGCGCCGACTGCTGCGCGTAGAAGGCATACAGCCCGGCGCCTCCCGAATTGCCCAGCAGCACGATGCGCCGGAAGCCGCGCGACTTCAGGTAGGACAGGCCGGCTGCCACGTCGTGCAGGGCGAACTCGTGCTCCAGGCGCAGGTCGTTGCCGACCGAACGCGGCGACTGCGACCAGGCCGCATAGCCCGCCCCGACGATGTCGGGGATCAGGTAGTGGCAGGCCATGAACTCGCGCGGGTGCATGACGCACACCACCGTGTCGCCGGGCGTCGCGCCCTGGTAGAGCGAGCCGCCGGTGGCCGCGCCGTCGGCCGTGCGCAGCGTGACGTTGGTGGTGACCGTGCCTGGGGGCACGTCGCGCGGATTCCAGTCGGTGTTCAGGAAGCCGGCGGTCGCCTGGGTCGAGGACGGGGACGATGCACTCATCTGTCGTTACGCCGGACGCCGGCGCCTCTCATTGACGTGGATCAATGATAGGAACTGTCGACAGTATCGTCAAATATTTGACGTTAGTGTAAATACCGATGTGCCAGGCGGCCCCTTCAGCGGCGGTTCGCGCGCCTCGCCTCCGCCTCGAAGACCTCCAGCGCCTCACGCATCTGGCCCACCGCATCCTCGATGCCCACGGCCTGCGCGCGCCGCGCCTTGTCGGGGCGGAGCAGGCGCAGGCCGAAGTCGGCGATCGTGCCGGCGACCACGTCCGCCGGGGTTTCGCCGCGCGAGTCGAACCACCACGCACTCCAGTTGCACATGCCGATGATCGAGAACGCCGCGATGCGCGCGTCCGTCCCGCGGCGGAACTGGCCGCCGTCGATGCCGCGCTGGATCACGCGCATGAAGTGGTTCAGCAAGGCGCGGCGCGCGCCCTGGGCCGCCGTGCGGTGCGGTTCCGGCAGGCTGCTCTCGCTGCGCTCGACGACGCGGAACTGCACCGGATGCGACAGGATCAGGCCGGCATGCTGCTCGATCAACAGCCGCAGCGCCTCGTCGGCGGGCAGTTCGTCGCGGCCCGAGACCGACTGCGCCAGCGCGCTCGCCTTCTCGGTGACCTCCTCGGTCAGGACCTCCAGCATCGCCTCCTTGCTCGGGAAGTAGTAGTACAGCGCGGTGCGGGTCGTGCCGACGGCGTCGGCGATGTCGTTGATGTTGGTGCCGGCGAATCCCTTCTCGATGAAGAGCAGGGAGGCGGCATCCAGGATGGCCTGCCGCTGCGCGTCGCTGCGCGTCGGTCGCGGCCTTTTGGGGGTGGGTGTGGTTGGCATGGTTCGGTCGCCTCGAAGGCCGGGGCTTTCAGCGGCGATCGTCAACGGATCGGCGCATCCTATGCCGGCGCGGCGGCCCCGAGGGCCACGTGGCGGGCCAAGGCCTCGGCCAGCGCGTCGAACACGACGCGGCACGGCGCGCTGTGGCGCAGGTCTTCGTGCATGGCCACCCAGGTGTCCAGCGGCCAGCCGAATGCGCCGGCCAGCACGCGCTCCAGCCGCGGCTCGCGCCACGCCAGCGCCACCTGGCAGAAGCCGATGCCGGCACCCGCGCGCATCAGCGCGAGCTGCGCCAGGTCGGAATCGCAGCGCAGCGCGAGGCCGTCCCGGCCGATGCCGCCCAGCCGCTTCGCGCCGGCGCGGATGAAGGGCGTCAGCGTGTCGAAGCCGATCAGCGCGTGCCGGCGCAGGTCGGCCGGCGTCGCGGGGCGGCCGCAGCGGTCCAGGTAGTCGGGCCGCGCATGCAGGCCCAGGTCGACGCGGCCGATGCGCCGCGCGATGAGCTGGCTCTGCCCGGGCGGCGTCATGCGCACGGCGATGTCCGCCTCGCGGCGCAGCAGGTCCTGCAGCTGGTTGCTGAGCGACAGCTCCAGCACCAGCCCCGGATGCTGCGCGCGCAGCCGCGCGAACACGTCGGCCAGCACCTCCACGCCGATGACCTCGCTGGCCGTCACCCGCACCGTGCCGCACACCCCGTCGCCACGCGCGGTGGCCGCCCGCTGCAGCGCGGCGGCGGCGGCCTCCATCTGCTCGGCGTGGCCGCGCAGCGCCAGCGCCGCCTCGGTGGGCAGCAGGCCGGTGGGCGCGCGCGTGAACAGCGCCTGGTCCAGCAAGGCCTCCAGCGCGGCCACGTGCCGGCCGGCGGTGGGCTGCGTCAGCCCCAGCGCCCGGGCCGCGCCGGACAGCGAGCCCTCGCGCAACACCCCCAGAAAGGTGTGCAGCAGATCCCAGGGCAGCGTCGAGGCCATGCGCCAATGTATGGCCGCCCAGCCATCTTCAGCAATTCCCAGGCAGCCCAACGGTTTCCAGAATGCCCGCCATCGACACGGATTCGGGAGCCCGGCATGCCCGGCAAGGACGACACGGCGCTGGTGCTCGGCGCGAGCGGCGGCATCGGCGGCGAGGTGGCGCGGCAGCTGCGCGACGCCGGCTGGCGGGTGGTGGCGCTGAAGCGCGGCCTGGCGGCGCGGCGACGCGCTGCCCGCGTTCGCCGCCTTCCACATGGCCGGCCACTGGGACGCCACCGGCGGCGAGATGGCCGAGGCCATCCGGCGCGTGGTGGTGCGGCACGGCGGCCGGCCGCCGCGCCTGCGCGCCTTCCCGTGGCGGCTGCTGGCGCTGGCGTCGCCATTCGTCGCCACGCTCCGGGAGATGCGCGAACTGCGCGGCCTGTGGCGCCAGCCGGTGCGCCTGGACAACACCCGCCTCGTCGCCGCGCTGGGCCGCGAGCCGCACACGCCGCTGGACGAGGCCGTGCAGGCGACGCTGCGCGGCCTGGGCTGCCTGCCCGGCCCACCCCGGCCGCGATAATCGGCCCAGCCCACTCGCCCCGACACCCCATGACCTATTGCGTCGCCATGCGCCTGCGCGCCGGCCTGCTGTTCGCGTCCGACACCCGCACCAACGCGGGCGTGGACCACATCGCCAGCTTCCGCAAGATGTACCAGTTCCAGATCCCGCACCAGCGCGAGATCGTCGTGCTGACCGCGGGCAACCTGGCCACCACGCAGTCCGTCATCTCGCTGCTGAACCAGCGCCTGCACGGCGAGGGCGAGCACCTGCTGAACGTGCCGTCGCTGTACGACGCCGCCGTGCTGCTGGGCCGCACGCTCCGGGAGGTCGTCACGCGCGACGACAGCCCCCACGGCGCCGGCGTGGACTTCGGCGCCAACATGCTCATCGGCGGCCAGATCAAGGGCGAGGGCCCGCGGCTGTTCCACGTCTATCCGCAGGGCAACTTCATCGAGGCCACCGAGGACACGCCCTATTTCCAGATCGGCGAGAGCAAGTACGGCAAGCCCATCATCGACCGCGTCATCCGCTACGACACGACCGCGCTGGACGAAGCGGCCAAGTGCACGCTGGTCAGCTTCGACTCGACCATCCAGTCCAACCTGTCCGTGGGCCTGCCCATCGACATGCTGATGCTGCGCGCCAACCAGTTCGACATGGCGATGAAGCCGCCGCACCGCATCGGCCGCGACGACCCCTATTTCCTCGCGCTGCGCAACGGCTGGAGCGCGGGGCTGCGCAAGGTCTTCGACGAGCTGCCCAACGAGCCCTGGTTCGACGCGTGAGTGTGGCCCCCCGTCCGACCCCCCGAGGGCGGCGCTCGGCCCGAAATACCTGGAAATCCGAATGATCCTGGAACCCTGGGCGCACGCGTCGCCCGTCACGGGCACGATGCTGCGCGGCTGGTGCACGCCGCCCACCGGGCGGCCGCTGCTGCACGTGCTGCACGGCAACGGCTTCTGCGGCCGCGTCTACGAGCCGATGCTGCAGGCGCTGGCCGCCGACTTCGACCTCTGGCTGTGCGACCTGCCCGGCCACGGCGACAGCGACGCGATGGCGCGCTTCCCCGGCTGGAACCTGTTCGCGCAGGCGGCGCTGGAGTCGGCCCGCACCGCCACGGCCCGCTACGGCGCCGTGCCGCGCGTGGCGCTGGGCCACAGCCTGGGCGGCGTGCTGACGGCGCTGATGCTGGGCGAGCCCGGCCAGCCCTTCCAGCGCGCCGTGCTGCTGGACCCGGTGCTGTTCCCGCCCGCGATGCTGCTGGCCATGCGGCTGGGGCTGGCGCGCTTCAACCCGCTGGCGCGCGCGTCGCGCCGCCGCCGTCGCCAGTGGCCGGACCGCGCCGCCGCCGCCCGGGCCCTGCACGGCCGCGGCACCTACAAGGGCTGGACGGACGAGGCGCTGCAGGCCTTCGCCGCGCATGCGCTGCGCGACGACGGGGCCGGCGGCGTGACGCTGAAGTGCGCGCCCGAGCTAGAGGCGGCCATCTTCGCGTCCGGCCCGCGCGGGCTGTGGCCGGCCGTGAAGCGCGTGGCCGCGCCGACGCTGATCGCCCACGGCCGCGACACCATGCCCTTCGTGCTGGCCGGCGCGCGGCACGCCCGGGCGCTGAACCCGCGCGCCATCGCCACGCAGGCGGTGGACGGCGGGCACTGCTTCATGCAGCAGCACCCGGCCGACGCCGCGGCGCTGGCGCGGCGGCACCTACTGGGCTGACGGCCCCAGCACGCGCATCGAGTAGTCCACCGCGCGCACGTCCTTGGTCAGCCGGCCGATGGAAATGCGGTCCACGCCGGTGGCGGCGATCCAGCGCAGCTGCTCCAGCGCCACGCCGCCGGACACCTCCAGCAGCGCCCGGCCGGCATTGACGGCCACCGCCTCCCGCATCAGCGGCTCGGTGAAGTTGTCCAGCAGCACGCTGACGGCGCCCGCGTCCAGCGCCTCGCGCAGCTGCGCGAGGGTCTCCACCTCGACCTGGATGTCCACACCCGCGTCCAGCGCCTGCGCGGCGCGCAGGGCCGCGCCCACGCCGCCGGCCGCCGCGATGTGGTTCTCCTTGATGAGGATGCCCGCGTACAGCGCCAGCCGCTGGTTCTGCCCGCCGCCCACGCGCACCGCGTACTTCTGCGCCAGGCGCAGGCCGGGCAGGGTCTTGCGCGTGTCCAGGATGGCGCAGCCCCGGGGGTTGGGGCTGGCGCCGGCCACCGCGTCCACGTGCGCGCGCGTGGCCGTCGCCGTGCCGGACAGCAGCTGCAGGAAGTTCAGCGCCGGCCGCTCGGCCGACAGCAGCCGGCGGCCGTCGGCCTCGATGCGGCAGACCACACTGTCCGCCGCCATCGCCGCGCCTTCGTCGACCAGCCACTCGATGCGCGCCGTGGCGTCCAGCGCGGCGAACACGCCGTCGAACCAGTCGCGGCCGCACAGCACCGCCGGCTCGCGCACCCGCACCTGCGCCGCCACGCGGCGGCCGGCGGGCACCAGCTGCGCCGTCCAGTCGCAGCGGCCGATGTCCTCGGTCAGCGCGTCGCGGATGTTGCGCGCGCGGGCCTGCGCCAGCGTCTCTTCGTCGTAGCTCATTCGGCCGGCCCCACGGTCAGCGAGATCTCGCCCAGGCCCTCGATGCGGCCGGTGAGCACGTCGCCCGCCGCCACCGCGCCCACGCCGGCCGGCGTGCCGGTGTAGATCAGGTCGCCCGGGTGCAGCCGGTACAGCTGCGACAGGTTGGACACGATCTCGGCCTGCGACCAGATCATGTCGGCCAGGTCGCCGCGCTGCTTCTGCACGCCGTTCACGGCCAGCGTGATGGCGCCCCGCGCCAGCGGCCCCACCTCGCTGGCGCGCACGATCTCGCCGAGGATGGCCGACTGGTCGAAGCCCTTGGCCGTGTCCCAGGGCCGGCCGGCCGCCTTGGCCTCGGCCTGCAGGTCGCGGCGCGTCATGTCCAGGCCCGGCGCATAGCCCCAGATCGCGGCCGCGGCCGCCTCGGGCGTCGCCTTGAACACCGGCGCGCCCAGCGCGATCACCAGTTCCATCTCGTGGTGGTAGTCCCGGGTGGCCGCCGGATAGGGCACGGTCGCGCCCGAGGGCGTCAGCGCGGTGGCCGGCTTGGTGAAATAGAACGGCGGCTCGCGCGTCGGGTCGGAGCCCATCTCGCGGGCATGATCGGCATAGTTGCGGCCGACGCAGAAGATGCGGCGCACCGCGTAGCGCGCGTCCGTGCCCCGCACGGGCGCGCTGGGAATCTCGGCCGGAGGAAAGACGAAGTTGCTCATGGCATGGCATCGACGAGGAAGGCAGGCTGCGCAGCATACTGGCCCGGCCTGGCTGCTGCTGGCGCTGGCGCTGCTGGCGGGCTGCGCGACGCGCCCCGGCGGCGGCGGGCGGGACGGCCCCGAGGCCCGCCCGCCACCCCACCTGGCCCAGGTGCCCGACGCCGTGCCGCGGCTGGACCCCATCCGCATCGGCGGCCCCAACAAGCCCTACGAGGTGCTGGGCGAGCGCTACGAGCCGCTGAAGGGCGACGTCGCCTACGCCCAGCGCGGCCTGGCGTCCTGGTACGGCACGAAATTCCACGGCCGGCCCACGGCCAGCGGCGAGGTCTACAACATGTACGCCATGACCGCCGCGCACGCCACGCTGCCCATCCCCAGCTACGCCCGCGTGCGCAACCCGGTCAACGGCCGCGAGGTCATCGTGCGCATCAACGACCGCGGCCCCTTCCACAAGGGCCGCATCATCGACCTCAGCTACACCGCTGCGCTCAAGCTCGGCCTGCTGCACGGCGTGGGCCCGGTGGAGGTGCGGCGCATCACGCACGCCGAGATCCGCGCCGGCCTCTGGCCCGGGCCGGGCCGCGCCCCGGCCGGCGACCCGCCGCCCGTGTTCGCGCCCGACACCGCCCCCGGCGCGCCGGGGCGCGAGACCACGCAGCCGGCCGCGGCCGCCGGGGGCCGCGCGTACTGGCTGCAGTTCGGCGCCTTCGCGCGGCTGGACGGCGCCGAGGCGCTGCGCCGGCGCGTGGCCGAGGCCGACCTCGGGCTGCTGCCGCTGCTGGCCGTCGTCCGCGAGGCCGGCCTGTACCGGCTGCGCGCCGGCCCCTTCCCGAGCGGCGACGAGGCCCGCGCCCAGGCCGAGCGGCTGCGCGGCGACCACGGGCTGGCCGCCAGCGTGGTCGAGAAGCGCTGAGCCTGAATCCGGCAGTTGGGCATGCCCAGGGTCACCACAGCTTGCAGTGCCGCCCCGCCGGCTTCACGAGCTTGGCGCCGGGCTTGCACGCGAAGGCCTGCTCGAACGCCGGCATGTTGGCGACCACGCCGTTGATGCGCCAGCGGGCCGGCGAATGCGGGTCCACCTTGGCCTGCACGCGCAGCGCCTCGGGGCGGGCGTCGGCGCAGTCCCATTGCGCGAAGCCGACGAAGAAGCGCTGCTCGGGCGTCAGGCCGTCGCGGCTCTCGCCGGGCCGGCCTTGCGCATGCGCCTTCCAGGCCTCCCAGGCGAGCACCAGGCCGCCGAGGTCGGCCAGGTCCTCGCCCAGCGTCAGCCGGGAATTGATCTTGATGTCGTCCACCACGGTGTAGCCGGCGTACTGGTCGGCCACGCACGAGGCGCGCCGCTCGAACTCGCGGGCGTCCCGCTTCGTCCACCAATTCTTCAGGTTGCCCTGGGCGTCGAACTGCCGGCCTTCGTCGTCGAAGCCGTGCGTCAGCTCATGGCCGATGGTGCCGCCGGTGTTGCCGTAGTTGGGCGCGTCGTCCAGGCGCGGGTCGTACAGCGGCGGCTGCAGCACGCCGGCGGGGAAGTTGATGTCGTTCATCTGCGCGTCGTAGTAGGCGTTCACCGTCTGCGGCGTCATGCTCCACTCGCCGCGGTCCAGCGGCTGGCCGATCTTGGCGAGCTGGCGCCGCGCCTCGAACACGTTGCCGCGCACGACGTTGCCGAGGAAGTCGCCGCGCCGCACGTCCAGCCCGGCGTAGTCGCGCCAGCGCTCCGGGTAGCCCACCTTGTTGACGATGGCCCGGAGCTTCTCGTGCGCGCGGGCCCGGGTCGCGGGGCTCATCCAGGCGAGGCCGTCGATGCTGCGCGCCATCGCGGCCTCGATCTCGCCGGTCATCCGCACGGTGGCGGCCTTCAGCTCGGGCGTGAAGTTGCGCGCCACGTACTCCTGGCCGAGCGCCTCGCCGAGCTGCGCGTCCACCAGCGCCACGCAGCGCTTCCAGCGCGTCTTCAGCTGCGGCGTGCCGGCCAGGGTCCGGCCGTAGAAGTCGAAATTGGCCTGCACGAAGCCGCCGTCCAGCGCGTCGCCGAGGCTGCTGGCGAGCTGCCAGCGCAAATAGGCCCGCACGTCGGCCACGCTCATCGCCTTCAGGCGCCGGTCCAGCGCCTTGAAGAAGGCCGGCTCGGTCACGTTGATGCGGTCGGCCGCGCCCGCTGCCGCGCCCAGGGCCGTGCGGTAGGCCGCCCAGTCGAAGCCCGGCGTGAGCGCCTGCAGCCCGCGCGCATCGACGACGTGGAATGTCTTGTACGGGTCGCGCTTGTCGACCTTGGACAGCGAGGCCCGCGCCAGCGCCGTCTCCGTGGCCAACACCGCGCGGGCGCCGGCCCGGGCGGCGGCCGGCGTGTCGCCCAGCAGCGCGAAGGTGCGCGCCACGTGGGCCTCGTAGGCCGTGCGCACGCCGAGCGTCCGGGCGTCGCGCTTCAGGTAGTAGTCGCGGTCCGGCAGGCCCAGGCCGCCGGCGGAGGCGAAGGCGATCTGGCGCGTCGCGTCGGCGAAGTCCTGCCCCGCGCCGAAGCCGAAGAACAGCCGGTCGTTGTGCGCCGCCGGGTGCAGCGCGGCCAGCAGCGCGGGCAGGTCCCGCTTGTCCTTCAGCGCGGCGATGCGGTCCAGCCAGGGCTGCAGCGGCTGCAGGCCGGCGGCCTGCACCGCGGCCTCGTCCATGCACGCGGCGAAGTAGTCGCCCAGCCGGGCCTGGTTGGCGCCGCGGCCCTCGGGCTGCGCGGCCAGCTTGTCCAGCACGCCCCACAGGTAGCGCTGGTTCTCGTTGGCCATCTTGGCGTAGACGGACCAGCGGGACTGGTCCGCCGGGATGGGGTTGTGGCGGCTCCACGACCCGCAGGCGAAGCGGTAGAGGTCGTCGCAGGGGTCGGCGCTGCGGTCCATGGCCGCCACGTCGAGGCTGGGCGTGTAGGGCAGCGCGTCCAGCGGGGCCTCGTCGGCCGCCTGGGCGGCGAGCGCGGCGAACAGGGTGCAGAGCAGCAGGCGTTTCATCGGGATGCGGGCGGGAGGGGGTGGATCGTGTGCCGCCGACGGCGGCGCGTCAGGCGCCCCGGGCCGGCGCGGCGCAGCCCTGAGCCTGGGCCATGCCGCGCAGGAAGCCGCGCCGCACGCCGCCGGCCGTGATGGCCGCGCCGACCTGGCGGGCATAGCGCTCCGCGCCGCTAAGCTTGCGCACCCAGCCGCGGAACGGGATGACGCCCTCCGCCGAGCGCTGCAGCGCGCCGGTGGCGGCGTCCTCGCCGCGCTCCAGCAGGCCGGTGTGGCCGGGGGCGGCTGGGGCGTCGAGGTCGGGGCCCAGCACCTCGTCGAGCTCGCGGATGCCGCGCGCCAGGCCCGGGCAGCTGGCGTCGGCCGGCGCCGCATACGGTGCGGCGGCCGCGGCCTTCAGCACCGGCGGGATGTCCGCGCGCACGACGTTGAGGTCGGACAGCGGCGTGGTCGCGGCCGCGGCGACCTGGTCCTGGCTGGAACTGGCGCAGGCGGTCAGCGCGAGCGCGGCGATGAGCGGGGTGAGGGTGTGGATTCGCATGGCCCGCGCATCATCCCAGGTCCGGCGGCCCCTGCGGGACGCCACGGGCCGCCGGAACCCGTGCATCGCGGGCGCTTGTCTACACTGGCCGCATGAGTTCCTCCCCGTTGGCCGCCGAGCGCGCCATCCGCATCGGCCGGCAGGCCCTGGACGTCGAGGCGCGCGCGCTGTCCAGCCTCGCGCCGCGCCTGGGCGAGGCCTTCGCCCGCGCCGTGGCGGCCGTGCTGGCCTGCCGCGGCCGCGTGGCCGTCATGGGCATGGGCAAGAGCGGCCACGTCGGCCGCAAGATCGCCGCCACGCTGGCCTCCACCGGCACGCCCGCGCTGTTCGTCCACCCGGCCGAGGCCGCGCACGGCGACCTGGGCATGGTCACCGGCGGCGACGTGGTGCTGGCGCTGTCCAACTCCGGCGAGAGCGACGAGCTCAACGCCATCCTGCCCGTGCTCAAGCGCCTGGGCGTGCCGGTCATCGCGATGACCGGCCGCGCCGCGTCCAGCCTGGCCGCCCATGCCGACGTGGTGCTGGACAGCGCCGTCGCCGAGGAGGCCTGCCCGCTGCAGCTCGCCCCCACCGCCAGCACCACCGCGCAGATGGCGCTGGGCGACGCGCTGGCCGTCGCGCTGCTGGACGCGCGCGGCTTCAAGGCCGAGGACTTCGCCCGCTCCCACCCCGGCGGCGCGCTGGGCCGCAAGCTGCTGACGCATGTGCGCGACCTGATGCGCCACGGCGACGCGCTGCCCCGCGTCGCCGCCGGTACGCCGTTCACCGCGCTGATGCGCGAGATGAGCGAGAAGGCGCTGGGCATGGCGGTCGTCGTCGACGGCGAGGACCGCGTGCGGGGCATCTTCACGGACGGCGACCTGCGCCGCCTCGTCGAGCAGGGCCGCGACCTGCGCGCGCTGACCGCCGCCGAGGTCGCCCACCCGCGGCCGCGCACCGTCGGCGCCGACGCGCTGGCCGTGGACGCCGCCGACCTGATGGAGGCCGCGCGCATCACCGTCGTGCTGGTGGTGGACGAGGGGCAGAAGCTGCTCGGCGCCGTCAGCATCAACGATCTGATGCGGGCCAAGGTGATCTGATGGCGGCGCTGAGCTTCCCGCCCGAGCTGCTGGTCCGGGCCCAGGGCACGGGCTTGGCCGTCAAGCTGGCGCTGTTCGACGTGGACGGCGTGCTGACCGACGGCCGCATCTACATCGGCGAGCGCGGCGAGGAGTTCAAGGCCTTCTCGACGCTGGACGGCCACGGCCTGAAGTCGCTGCAGCAGGCCGGCATCACGCCGGTCGTCATCACCGGCCGCGACAGCCCCGCCGTGCGCCGCCGCGTCGCCGACCTGGGCCTGGCGCACGCGCTCTACGGCGTCGGCGACAAGCTGGCCGCCGCCGAGCCGCTGCTCGCTCGGCTCGGCGCGGGCTGGGGCGAGGTCGCCGCCATCGGCGACGACTGGCCCGACCTGCCGCTGCTGGCCCGCGCCGGCTTTGCGGCCGCGCCGCCCGGCGCCCATGCCGAGGTGCGGGCCATCGTCCACCACGTCACCCGCGCGGCCGCCGGGTTCGGCGCGGCGCGCGAGTTCTGCGACCTGCTGCTGATGGCCGCCGGCCACTACGACCGCCTGCTGCGCACCCACCACCAGACGCTGGACGGGGGCGCCGCCGCATGACCCCCGCCGCGCTGCCCGCGCCGCCGCCGCGCCGCGCGCCGCCCCGGCCGCTGCTGTGGCGCGTGCAAAGCCTGCTGTCCAACTACCTGCCGCTGCTGCTGATGGCGCTGCTGGCCGGCGGCACCTGGTGGCTGGTCAAGCACACGCCGCTGCTCGGCGAGCCGGGCGCGTCCGCGCCGGCGCGCCACGTGCCCGACTACCGCATGGCCCGCTTCGAGATCCAGCGCATCGGCGCCGACGGCCGGCTGAACGTGCGCATCGCCGGCGCGGAGCTGCGCCACTACCCGGACACCGACACCGTCGAGATCGACCAGGTGCGCATGCGCGCGATCGCGCCGGACGGCAGCCTGGCCATCGCCGAGGCCCGCCGCGCGCTGAGCAACGGCGACGGCAGCGACCTGCAGCTGATGGGCGGCGTGCACCTGCGCCGCCTGCCGCCCGGCGCGGGCGAGGACGCGCCGCCCCAGCTGGAGATGCGCGGCGAGTTCCTGCAGGCGCTGGCCAACGCCGAGATCCTGCGCTCCCACCTGCCCGTCACCGTGCGCCAGGGCGGCACCACGCTGGACGCGCAGAACTTCGAGTACCGGCACCTGACCGGCCAAGTCCGCTTCACCGGCAAGGCGCAGGGGCGGATCCTGTCGAAGGCACGCCAGTGAGCGAGCTGGTCTTCATTACCGGCGCCTCCAGCGGCATCGGCCAGGCGCTGGCGCTGCGCTTCTACCGCGACGGCGCCCGCCTGGCGCTGGTGGCGCGCCGCACCGAAGAGGTGGTGCGCTGGGCCGCCGCACAAGGGCTGGACGCCGCGCGCTGGCAGGTCTACGGCGCCGACGTGTCCGACTGCGACGCCATGGCCCGCGTCGGCCGCGAGTGCATCGCCGGCCAGGGCCTGCCCGACATCGTCATCGCCAACGCCGGCATCAGCATCGGCATGGACACCACGCAGTTCGCCGACCTGGACGTCATGCGCCGCGTGTTCGCCACCAACAACCTCGGCCTGGCCGCCACCTTCCACCCCTTCGTCGCGGCGATGAACGCGCGCGGCAGCGGCACGCTGGTCGGCATCGCCAGCGTCGCGGCCATCCGCGGCCTGCCCGGGCACGGCGCCTACAGCGCCAGCAAGGCCGCCGTCGTCGCCTACTGCGAGAGCCTGCGCGGCGAATGCCGGCCGTTCGGGGTGCGCGTGGTCACGCTGCTGCCCGGCTACATCGACACGCCGCTGACGCGCGGCAACCGCTACCGCATGCCCTTCCTGATGCCGGTGGACGCCTTCGCCGACCAGGCCGCGCGCGCCATCCGCGCGCAGGCCAGCTACCGCGTCATCCCATGGCAGATGGGCGTGCTGGCCAAGATCCTGCGGCTGCTGCCCAACGCGCTGTACGACCGCGCGCTGGCCGGCCGCGGCCGCAAGCGGCGCGCGGGCGAGTGACCCTGGACCGGCTGGCTGACCGGAAACGAAACAAGGCGCCCGAAGGCGCCTTGTTTGACTGGTGCGTGGAACGCGGGCGATCAGTAACCGCCGCCGCCGTAGCCGCCACCGCCGGAGCGGCCACCGCCACCACCGTAGCCGCCGCCACCCGAGCGGCCACCGCCGCCGTAGCCGCCGCCGCCACCACCGTAGCCGCCGCCGCCCGAGCGGCCACCGCCGCCGTAGCCACCGCCGCCACCACCGTAGCCGCCGCCACCCGAACGGCCACCGCCGCCGTAGCCACCGCCGCCACCACCGTAGCCGCCGCCGCCCGAACGGCCACCGCCGCCGAAGCCGCCCGGACGCTCTTCACGAGGACGGGCCTCGTTGACGACGATGGCGCGGCCTTCCAGGGCCTGGCCGTTCATGCCGTTGATGGCGGCTTGCGCCTCGGCGTCCGAACCCATCTCGACGAAACCGAAACCCTTGGAACGGCCGGTCTCGCGGTCCATCATGACCTTCGCGGAGGTCACGGTGCCGAATTGACCGAACGCTTCTTGCAACGACTCGTCACGCACGCTGTAGGCCAGGTTGCCCACATAAAGCTTGTTTCCCATGGGGAAGCCCTTCTCTCTGCTCAAAACCAAAAAACCATGTGGAGCTTCAACCCATCGTGAACCATTCAAGCGAAGGTGCGGCGTCCAGACACAGGCGCTTGATTATGTCGGCGGGGTCCGGGGATTGCGGGGCGCCGCCCCGGCAAGTGTTGTTTTTCAGAGCTAGCACAAACCCTCGCGCGGCGGCGGCGTCATGCGGCCGTCATCGCTACCATCGCCGGCCCATGACGACGCCCCTGATCCCCGCCCTCGCCCGCGTGCTCGCCAGCATCGACGCGCCCCGCAACCTGCGCGCCCTGCATGCGCTGCTGACGGCCTTCTGCGTCGCCGGGCTGCTGCTGGCCATGGCGCGCTCGGCGCTGGGGCGCGAGCAGGAGCTGCTCAGCGCGCTGTGGCTGGGCCTGGCGCTGGCCGTCGCTTTTTTCGGGGTCAACGCGACCGGGCTGATGGTGATGGACCAGGCGCGCGGCCTGCCGGTGCGCGACCCGCGCGATGCGCTGTCCGACGCGCTGCGCGGCGCGCACCGCGTGCTGCTGGCGCTGCTGGCCTGCGTCGCGGCGGCCGGCGCGGCCGCGCTGGTGCTGGCCGGGCTGTTCTGGGCCACGCGGCTGCCGGGGGTGGGCGCGCCGCTGCTGGCGCTGGTGCTGCCGGCCGGCGTGCTGGTGCTGGGCGGCATGGCGTTCGCGCTGGTAATCCTGGTCGGGCCGCTGGCCGGGCCGGCGGTGTGGGCCGGGCAGCGCAGCGCGGGCGTGCTGCGCTTCCTGCGCGGCCGGCTGCGCCACGGCCTGCCGGAGACGGGGCTGCTGATGGCCGCCGTCTACCTGCTGGTCGCGCTGGCGACGGCGGCGGTGAGCTTCGTCGTCGTCACCGGCAGCCGGCTGGTGGCGGGGCTGGCCATCGTCGGCGCGGGCGTGGAACTGCCGGCGCAGCAACTGCTGGCCGGCGTGATGGGCCTGGGGCCGCGCGCGCTGAGCGCCAGCGGCGTGCCGCTGGAGGGCGGCGCGCTGGGCCTGGCGGCGCTGACCGGCGGCGGCGTGGTGTTCGCGCTGGCGCTGGTGCTGCCGACGCTGGTCTGGCTGCGCGGCTGCTGCGCGGTGTACCTGGCGCTGACGGAAGGCGAATGAGGCCGGGGCCGGCCCGCGCACGCACGCACAATCCGCCGCCATGGACATCTACAAGCCCCTCGTCGCGCTGCTGGCCATGGTGAATCCGGTCGGCGTGGTGCCCTTCTTCATCCACTTCACGTCGTCGTTCTCGCGCCAGCAGCGGCAGCGCACCATCCTGGTCAGCGCCTGCACGGCCGGCATCGTCATCGCGGTGTCGGCGCTGTTCGGGCTGAAGATCATCGAGTTCTTCGGCATCTCGCTGGCCAGCTTCCAGGTGGGCGGTGGCTGCCTGCTACTGATCAGCTCGCTGCAGATGCTCAACGCGCAGCCGGCCGAGGCGCGCAGGGAGGAGGTCTCGGAGGGCAACACCCGCGCCGATGCCGGCGCCAGCATCGCCGTCGTGCCGCTGGCCATCCCGCTGCTGACGGGGCCGGCCACCATCTCCACCATGGTCATCTATGCCGACAAGACCCGCGTCTGGTGGGAACTGGCCGTGCTGTGCGGCTACGGCGTCGTCGTCGCGACGGTGACCTTCATCGTCTTCTCGGCGTCCGGCAAGATCGCCAAGGTGCTGGGGCAGACGGGTATCAACATCATGACGCGGCTGATGGGCCTGATCCTCGCGGCGCTGGCGGTGGAGTTGCTCAGCGACGGCCTCATCAAGCTGTTCCCGGTGCTGGCCGCGCACTCGGTGAGCTGAGCCCGATGGCCCTGCCGCAGCTGCCGCGCTGAATTACGCTTGGGCCCCGCACCTCCCTCGACCGACCGCCCCCGTCAGCGCCCATGCCCCAACCAGGTTTCGACTACATCATCGTCGGCGCCGGCACCGCCGGCTGCCTGCTGGCCAACCGGCTCAGCGCCGACCCGGGCAAGCGCGTGCTGCTGCTCGAGGCCGGCGGCAAGGACGACTACCACTGGATCCACATCCCCGTCGGCTACCTCTACTGCATCGGCAACCCGCGCACCGACTGGTGCTTCAGCACCGAGGCGGAAGCGGGGCTGAACGGCCGCCGGCTGCGCTACCCGCGCGGCAAGGTGCTGGGCGGCTGCTCCAGCATCAACGGCATGATCTACATGCGCGGCCAGAGCCGCGACTACGAGCACTGGGCCGACCTGACCGGCGACGACGCCTGGCGCTGGGAGCAGGTGCTGCCCGCCTTCCGCCGCCACGAGAACCACTGGCGACTGGACGAGCCCCAGGCCGCGCCCGAGGGCTTCGACGCGCTGCACGGCCCGGTCGCCGGCCAGAAGGGCGAATGGCGCGTGGAGCAGCAGCGCCTGCGCTGGCCCATCCTCGACGCCTTCTCCGCCGCCTGCAGCCAGGCCGGCATCCCCGCCACCAGCGACTTCAACGCCGGCAGCAACGAGGGCGTGGGCTATTTCGAGGTCAACCAGCGCAAGGGCCTGCGCTGGAACGCGGCCAAGGCCTTCCTGCGCCCGACCTGCCTGGGCCGGCCCAACTTCGAGCTGTGGACCGGCGCGCAGGTGCGCCGGCTGCGGCTGCTGCAGGACGGCAGCGGCACGGCCGGCCTGCGCTGCAGCGGCGTGGAGGTGCAGACGCCGCACGGCATCGAGCAGCCGTGGCTGAATGCGGGCGGCGAGGTCATCCTCGCGGCCGGCGCCATCGGCTCGCCGCAGCTCCTGCAGCTGTCGGGCCTGGGCCCGGGCGCGCTGCTGCAAGGCCTGGGCATCACGACCGAGCGGGACCTGCCCGGCGTGGGCGCCAACCTGCAGGACCACCTGCAGATCCGCGCCGTCTACCGGGTGCAGGGCGCCCGGACGCTGAACACGCGCGCCGCGTCGCTGCTGGGCAAGGCCATGATCGGCCTCGAATACGCGCTGCGCCGCAGCGGCCCGATGAGCATGGCGCCCAGCCAGCTCGGCGCCTTCACGCGCAGCAGCACCGGCAAGGCCTGGCCCGACCTGCAGTACCACGTGCAGCCGCTGTCGCTGGATGCCTTCGGCGAGCCGCTGCACCGCTTCGACGCCTTCACCGCCAGCGTCTGCAACCTGAACCCGAGCAGCCGCGGCACGGTGCACGTGACCTCGCCCGACCCGGCGATGGCGCCGGCCATCCGGCCCAACTACCTCTCCACCGACGAGGACCGCCAGGTCGCCGCCGACAGCCTGAAGCTGACCCGCCGCATCGTCGCGCAGCCGGCGCTGGCCGCGTTCAAGCCCGAGGAATACAAGCCCGGGCCGCAGTACCAGACCGACGAGGAACTGGCCCGCCTGGCCGGCGACATCGCCACGACCATCTTCCACCCGGTGGGCACCTGCCGGATGGGCCGCACGGACGACGAGCATGCGGTCGTCGATCCCCGGCTGCGCGTGCGCGGCGTGGCCGGCCTGCGCGTGGCGGACGCGAGCGTGATGCCGACGATCACCAGCGGCAACACCAACGCGCCGACGCTGATGATCGCGGAGAAGCTGGCGGGGTGGCTGCGGGGCGGTGGCTGAGGCGGGAACTCGCGCTTCGGATGGCCGCCAGCACCGGTCAGTGATAGTCGTCTTCGAGCTGGTGGCGCACGGCCAGCACGGTGACCTCCGAGGCGCTCTCGATCTCGAACAGCGCCACATAGCCGCTGTGGCCGAAAGGAATGAGCAGTTCGCGCAGGAAGGGGTCGGCACCCGCCTTGCGGTAGATGAAGGGGCTGCGGCCCAGGCCGTCGATGGCGTGGGCGATGGTGGCCAGCGCTTCGTCCGCCAGATCGAGGTCTTCGACCGCAACCGCCCGGTCCAGCAGATGTTCGTAGAGGCGGCGCAGATCGTCCCGCGCGGCTTCCGTGAAGCGAACCGCGCAGCTCACCGGCGAACCTTGCCCGCGCCCTTCCCCGCCAAAGCCGCGCGGCGCTGCGCCAGCTTGCCGGCCAGTTCCCCGAGCACGGCATCCGCCGCGATGTAGACGCCCGTCCGCTTCGCATCCTCACGAGAGGCCAGGCCGCGCGCGATGAACTCGGCGCGGGCACGCCGCCGCTCGATGCTCTCGCGAACCGCCCCCTCGATGAAGCTGGACAGGGTTTCCCCGTCGCCGAGCACGCGCTCGGCCGCATCACGCAGTTCGGGCTCGACGCGCAGGGAAGGCAAGGTGGCGGTTTTCATGGCGGCAGGCCGGTGCGTTGCAATTGCGATCCATTCTACGCAGCCAGCACCCGCCCAACCGCCGCCAGCAACCCCTGCCACTGCGCCGCCGTATCGACCGGCAGCCGCTGGAAGCCGCGCCCGCCGGCGAGCTTGGCGTCGGCGAACAGGCCGTGCAGCGCGCGCAGCTGGCGCAGCAGCGGCTCCAGCGTGGCGAGCGTCGAGGGCGTGGCGTGTTTCATCGCGGCGCGCAGCATAGGGCCGCACGACAATCCCGCCATGCCCCTGCCCTCGCCCCGCGTGCTGGCCGTCATCCCGCCGATGACGCAGCTGAACACGCCCTACCCGTCCACCGCCTACCTGACCGGCTTTTTGCGCTCGCGCGGCATGGACGCGCGCCAGGTGGACCTCGCGCTGGCGCTGGTGCTGGCGCTGTTCTCGCCCGCCGGCCTGGCCCAACTGCGCGACGCCGTGCAGGCGCTGCCGCCCGAGCGGCAGACGCCGCAGACGGCGTGGTTCGACGGCGAGTTCCGGTCGATCGCCGCCGCCACGCCGCGCGTCATCGCCTTCCTGCAGAGCCGCGACCCGACGCTGGCGCACCGCATCAACACGCGCGCCTTCCTGCCCGAGGGCGCGCGCTTCGCGTCGCTGGACCATTACGTCGGCGAGGACGGCGAAGACCCGCTGGCCTGGGCCTTCGGCGCGCTGGGCCTGCAGGACCGCGCCCGGCACCTGGCGACGCTGTTCCTGAACGACCTCGCCGACGTGCTGCGCGACGCGGTGGACGCGCGCTTCGAGTTCGTGCGCTATGCCGAGTCGCTGGCCGCCGCGCAGGCGCATTTCGACCCGCTGGCCGACGCGCTCGCCGCGCCGCCGCACCTGATCGACCGCACGCTGCACGCGCTGACGCTCGCCGCGCTGGACGAGCACGCGCCCGACGTGGTGCTGCTGTCCGTGCCCTTCCCCGGCTCGGTCTACGCGGCGCTGCGCATCGCGCAAAGCGTCAAGGCCGCGCGGCCCGGGGTGGTGTGCGTGCTCGGCGGCGGCTACGTGAACACCGAGCTGCGCGAGCTGGCCGAGCCGCGGCTGTTCGACTTCGTCGACTACGTGACGCTGGACGCCGGCGAGCGGCCGCTGCTGGCGCTGCTGGAGCACGTCGCCGGCCGGCGCTCGAAGGCCCGCCTCGTGCGCACCTTCTGGCGCGACGGCGGCGAGGAAATCGCCGCCGGGCCGCCCCAAGGCGATTTCGCCCCCCTCGGGGGGACGGGCGAGGCACAGCCTCGCACGCGGGGGCCAACAGTTCGGTACACCCACTTCGCCGAGCCCGACGTGCCCTTCGCCGACGTCGGCACGCCGACCTGGGACGGCCTGCCGCTGGACCGCTACCTGTCGCTGCTGGACATGCTCAACCCGATGAACCGGCTCTGGAGCGACGGCCGCTGGAACAAGCTGACCGTGGCCCACGGCTGCTACTGGAAGAAGTGCAGCTTCTGCGACGTGAGCCTGGACTACATCTCGCGCTACGAGGCCGCGTCGGCCGAGGTGCTGGTGGACCGCATCGAGGCCATCATCGCGGAGACCGGGCAGACCGGCTTCCACTTCGTCGACGAGGCCGCGCCGCCCAAGGCGCTGAAGGCGCTGGCCGAGGAGCTGCTGCGGCGCGGCGTGGCGATCAGCTGGTGGGGCAACGTCCGCTTCGAGAAGACCTTCACGCCCGAGCTGTGCCGGCTGCTGGCCGACAGCGGCTGCATCGCCATCTCGGGCGGGCTGGAGGTCGCGTCGGACCGGCTGCTGAAGCTGATGCAGAAGGGCGTCAGCGTCGAGCAGGTGGCGCGCGTCACCAAGGCCTTCGCCGACGCGGGCGTGCTGGTGCACGCCTACCTGATGTACGGCTTCCCGACGCAGACCACGCAGGACACCGTGGACGCGCTGGAGTACGTGCGCCAGCTGTTCGAGCACGGCTGCATCCACAGCGGCTTCTTCCACCGCTTCGCCTGCACGGTGCATTCGCCGGTGGGCATGAACCCGGCGGACTACGGCGTCACGCTGCAGCCGCTGCCGGCCGACGGCCGCTTCGCCCGCAACGACATCGCCTTCATCGACCCCACGCCCACCGACCACGACGGCCTGGGCCAGGGGCTGCGGAAGGGCCTGTACAACTTCATGCACGGCATCGGCGTGGACAGCGACATCCGCAGCTGGTTCCCGGTGCGCGTGCCGAAGACGACGGTGCCGCGGCGCTTCGTCGAGCGCGCGCTCGCGGCGGCGCGCTGACGCCGCGCCGGGCTCTCAAGCTCTCAGCGGCCGTCCGCCGCGCGGATCTCCGGCGTGCGGCCGATGGCCTCCAGCTGCGGCCGGACCTTGGCCTGGTCGCCCACGGCCACGACGATGAGCCGGGCCGGGTCCAGGTGCTCCCTGGCCGCCTTCAGCACGGCGGCCGGCGTGACGGCGGCGTACTGCCTCGGCAAATCGGTGATCGCGCTCGGCGGCTGGCCGGCCGACCAGTTGCCCGCGTAGCCGGCGACGACGGCGGCGTTGGTGTCGAACAGCCCCGGCAGCGACAGCAGCTGCGCGTTGCGCACCCGGTTCAGCTCGGCCGCGCCCAGCGGCCGGGCCCGGATGCCCTCGATCTCCCGCCACATGTCGGCCAGCGCCGCGCCCGTCGCGTCGGTGCGCACGCTGCCGCGGATGCCGAACTGGCCGCGCTCGCGGCCCATGCCGAAGCCGGAGTACACGCCGTAGGTGTAGCCCTTGACCTCGCGCAGCTGGTGGTTGATGCGCGACGTGAACAGGCCGCCGAGCGCCGCGTTCATGACCTTCAGGGGCGCCGCGTCCGGCACGCCCGCGAACGGGCCCGGCGCGACGACGGCCAGCGCGGTCTGCGGCGCGCCGGGCTTGTCGACGAGCACGGTGCGCGCGGCGACCGGCCGGGCCGGCGGCAGCGGCGCGGCGGCGGCGGCCGGGCCCTCGCCCTGCCAGGCGCCGAACAGCGGCTCGACCAGCGCGCGCAGCTCGGCCTCGGTCAGGTCGCCGGCCACGACGAGCGCCGCTCGCTCGGGCCGGTAGTGCGCGCGCCAGAAGCCGCGCAGCGCGGCGGCGTCCACCGCCTGCAGGCTGGCCTCGGTGCCGAGCGCGTTCTCGGCCAGCGGGTGGCCGGGGCCGTAGACCACGCGGTTGCCCACGGCGCTGGCCAGCAGCGGCGCCTGCTCGCGCTGCTGCGCCAGCGCGGCCAGGCGCTGGGCCTTGACGCGCTCGATCTCGGGCGCGGCGAAGGCCGGGCGCAGCGCCAGGTCGGCGAGCAGCGCGAAGCCGTCGCGCGCGGCGGCCTTGCGGCCGGAGAAATCGACGCGCGCCTCCTCGGGGCCGGCCTGCGCCGACAGCGTGGCGCCGAGCGCCGCAGCGGCCTCGGCAACCTGCTGCGCGCTGCGCGTGGCCGTGCCCTCGGGCAGCATCGCGGCGACGAAGCCGGCCAGGCCCGGCCGGTCCGCCGGGTTGGCGCCCTGGCCCGCGCGCACCACCAGGCTGGCGCTGACCAGCGGCAGGCCCGGCTTGGGCACATGGATGACGGTCAGCCCGTTGGCCAGCGTGAAGCGCTGCGCCGCCGGCAGCGACAAGGCCTGGGCCCGGGCGGCGCCGGGCGGCTTGTTGCGCCAGGCCTCGGGCGCGTTCAGCGCCTCGCGCTCGCCGTGGGCGGCCTGGGCGGGCGCGGGCGGCGTCGGCACCTCGGGCGGCAGCATTTGCTCGCCAGGCCGGGCCTGCACGACGACGCGGCGGTCCTTCTGCAGCCAGCGGGCCACCGCGGCGCTGACGTCCGCGGGCGCCAGCGCCGCGTAGCGGGCCAGGTCCTGGCCGACGAAGCCGGGGTCGCCGGCCATCTGGTTGTAGTGGTTGACGAGGTCGGCCAGCGACGTCACCTTCTCCAGGCGCTGCAGCAGCTGCGTCTCCAGGGTGGCGCGCGCCTGCGCGAGCTCGGCGGCCGTCGGCGGCTCGGCCGCGAGGCGGGCGAGTTCGGCGTCGACCCGCTGCTCGATCTCGTCCAGCGACGCGCCCGGGCGGGCCACCACCTCGATGTCGAACACCGAGCCGAGCGACTGCGAGCCCTGCCCGACGCTGACGCTCTGCGCGAGCTGCTTGTCGCGCACCAGCAGGCCGTACAGCCGGCTCGCCTGGCCGCCGCCCAGCACGTGGGCGGCGACGTCCAGCTCGGCGTCGCCGGGCTTGAACATCGCCGGCGTGTGCCAGGCGAGGTTGAGGCGGCTCAGCTCGATGCGGTCGGTCACGACCAGGCGGCGCTCCCTCGTGATCTCGGGCGCGGCCACGTTCACCTCGGGCGGCTTGGGGCCGGCCTTGAGCGTGCCGAAGTATTTCCTCACCAGCGCCTTGGCGCGCACCGGGTCGAAGTCGCCGGCCAGCACCAGCGTCGCGTTGTTGGGGCGGTAGTAGGTGCGGGCGAAGTCCTTCACGTCCTTCAGCCGGATGGACTGGATGTCGGCGTGCGAGCCGATGACCACCGCGCGGTAGGGGTGGCCCTCGGGGTAGAGCGCCTGGTACATCGCCTCCTCGACGAGGCCGTAGGGGCGGTTCTCGACGCTCTGGCGGCGCTCGTTGCGCACCACGTCCTGCTGGTTGGCCAGCGCCACGGAGTCCACCTCGTCGATCATCCAGCCCAGCATGTCCGCCTTCAGCCACAGGCCGAGTTCGAGCTGGTTGGACGGCAGCGTGAAGAAGTAGTTGGTGCGATCGAAATTGGTCGAGCCGTTGCTGTCGGTGCCGCCGGCGGCGTCGATGTAGCGGTCGAACTCGCCGCGCGGCACGTGGCGGCTGCCGGCGAACATCAGGTGCTCGAACAGGTGGGCGAAGCCCGTCTGCCCCGGGGCCTCGTTGCGCGGGCCGGCGTGTACCCACAGGTTGAAGGCCACCAGCGGCAGCCGGTGGTCCTGCACCAGGATGACCTCGAAGCCGTTGGGCAGCGTGAACTTCTCGTGGCGGATGGCGATCCGTCCGGCCTCGGCGCTGACGGCGCCCGGCGGCTGCGGCGGCGCGGCGCCCGCGGGCAGGGCGGCGGACAGCGCGCCGGCCAGGGCCAGCAGCGCGACGAGGCGGCGGGGAGCGGGAGCGTTCATGCGGTGGGGTCCTCGAAAGGCGAAGGAGACGGACAAAGGGGGGAGGGGAACGGGGCGGCGGCCCGGTCAGGCCAGCGGCAGGCGCAGTTCGAACGCGAAGCTGCTGCCCTGGCCGGCCACGCTCTGCACGGCGATGTGGCCGCCCATCAGCTGCACCAGCTGCTGGCTGATGGACAGGCCCAGCCCCGTGCCGCCGAGGTGGCGCGAGGCCTCCGACACCTGCTCGAAGGCCTGGAACAACCGCGACTGCTGGGCCGCCGTCATGCCGATGCCGCTGTCCGCGACGGCGAAGCGCAGCCACGCATGGCCGCCCTGCGGCGGGCTGGCCAGCGTGGCCGCCAGGCACACCGTGCCGGCGTCGGTGAACTTCACCGCGTTGGACAGCAGGTTCAGCAGCACCTGGCGCAGCCGCTGGCCGTCCACCAGCACATGCGCCGGCAGCTGCGCGTCCACCTCGCTGACGAAGCGCAGGCCCTTCTGCTCGGCGCGCAGCCGCACGCTGTCGCAGGCCATGTCCAGCAGCGCGCGCAGGTCCACGCGGCCGGGCTTGAGCGACACCTTGCCGGCCTCGATGCTGGCCATGTCCAGCACGTCGTTGATCAGCTCCAGCAGGTGCAGCCCCGAGTCGCGCATCAGCTGCAGCCGCGCCTGCTGCGCCGCCGGCATGGCGGCGTCCATCTGCATCAGCTGCGTGAAGCCGAGGATGGCGTTCAGCGGCGTGCGGAACTCGTGGCTCATCGTCGCCAGGAAGCGGCCCTTGGCGAAGTTGGCGGCCTCGGCGCGGGTCTTGGCCTCCCGCAGCTCGCCGGTGCGCTCGGCGACCAGGTCTTCCAGGTGGTCGCGGTGGCGCGTCAGCTCGGCCTCGGCCTCGCGGCGCAGCGAGATGTCGCTGACCATGCCCTCGATGCGCCGCTGCCCGCCCTCGCCGGCCACCCAGTGCGCGTTCAGCTCCACCCACAGCGGCTGGCCGCCGCGGCCGCGCAGCAGCAGCGGGGCCTGCTGGATCTTGCCCTGCCCGTTCATCACCGCCGTCACGCGGCGCATGTCCTCGCGGGACAGGCCGGTGACCCGGCGCAGCCGCCGGCCCAGCGCCTGCTGCGGCGCCAGGCCCAGCATCTGCATGAAGGCCTGGTTCATGTCCAGCACGCGGCCGTTGGCGTCGGCCTGGAAGATGCCCTCGGTCGCGTTCTCGAACAGGCTGCGGTAGCGCGCCTCGCTGGCGCGCAAGTCCTCGGAGCTGAGCCGCACCTGGTCGGCGGCGCCGCGCAGCTTCAGGCTCATCGCGTTGAAGCGCATGGTCAGCGCGCCGATCTCGTCCGCGCGCGCCACCGCCGCCTGCGCGCCCAGGTCGCCCTGGGCCACGCGCTGCGCCAGCGCGCCCAGCCGCGCGACGGGCCGGCACACCAGCCAGTGCACGAGCAGCGAGCCCGCCAGCGCCACCGCCACCACCACGCCGGCCAGCAGCTCGAACACGAACCGCCGCGTGCGGCTGATCTGCTGGTCCACCAGGTCGCGCGTGACCACCAGCACCGCCGACGCCACCGGCGTGCCCGCCACGTCGGCCGAGGGCTGGTAATTGATGGCGAACTCCCGGCGCAGCGGGCCGTTCGCGGCCTGGGCGCGCTCGCGCCGGGCCAGGCCGCCGCGCAGGCCCAGGCCCTTGAGCTCGATGGCGTGGACCTCGGGGTCGGCCATCACCGCGTCGAGCAGGTTCTCGATGGCGACGTGGTCCAGGTTCCAGATCGGGCCGGCGAAACCGCGCGCGATCAGGCCGGCCATGCGCGCCTCGCGTTCGCGCAGGCCGGCCATCAGGCCCGCCTCCTCGCGGGCCGTCCAGTACCAGCCCACGGCCAGCACGATGAGGCTGGCCACCAGCGCGATGCCGGCGGTCAGCCGCGTCTGCAGCCCCATGCTCATCGGCCCCGGCGTCATCGCGCGCTCGGGCCGGCTCAGGCCTTGGCGGCCTTCTTGGCGGCCGCCTTCCTGGCCGGCGCCGCCTTGGCCGCCGGCTTGCCCGCCCGGGGCTCGAACTCGAAGACCACCTTGCCCTCCTTCCTGTCATAGGCCAGGAAGGCCTTGAACTTGCGCCGCGTCTTGTTGGACACGAAGTTCTCCAGCAGGTCGGTCTTGCCGCCGGCCAGCAGCTTGTGGACCTGGGCCGGCTCGATGGGCTGGGTCAGGATGACCTTGCCGGTCTTGAAGTCGCAGGTCACCTTCTCGCCCACCGCGTGCTGGCAGACGTAGTTGCTGCCGTGCTCGTAGACGTGGCCCTGGCACTTGGGGCAGGCGCCCAGGCTCTGCTGGCCCGAGAAGTCCACCGGCGCGCCGTCGTTCTCGGCCTTCCTGGCGTCCTCGCCGAAGTCGAACTCCAGCTTCCAGTTGGCGATCTCGTCGTCGTAGACCAGCGCCAGCTCGGCCGTGAACGGCCAGCCGGCCTTGGAGCGGAAGCCCTCCAGCGGGCCGATCTTCTTGTCCCGCAGGAACTGCTCCACCTCGGCCAGCTCGAAGCTGCGGCCGCCCGGGATCTTGCCGATCGAGAAGCCGCAGCCCTCCCCGCCGTCCCGGCCCGTGCAGGTGAAGCGGCGGTAGTTCTCCTTGACGACGCCGCCGCACTTGGGGCACGGGGTCTTCAGCGTCGCGTAGTCGCCGGGGATGGTGTCGCGGTCATAGCCCTTGGCCTTGGCGACCATCTTGCCGGTCATCGCCGCGATCTCGGCCATGAAGGTCTCGCGGCTCAGCTTGCCCTTCTCCATCGCGGCCAGCTTGCTCTCCCAGTCGCCGGTCAGCTCGGGCCGGGTCAGGTCCTCCACCTCCAGGCCGCGCAGCAGCGTCATCAGCTGGAAGGCCTTGGCCGTCGGGATCAGCTCGCGGCCCTCGCGCAGCATGTATTTCTCGGTGATCAGCCCTTCGATGGTCGCGGCGCGCGTGGCCGGCGTGCCCAGGCCCTTCTCGGCCATGGCCTCGCGCAGCTCGTCGTCGTCGATCAGCTTGCCGGCGCCCTCCATCGCGGAGAGCAGCGTCGCTTCCGTGTAGCGCGCGGGCGGCTTGGTCTGCAGCGCCTTGACGTCCACGCTCTCGGTGCGCACGACCTCGCCCGGCTGCACCGGCACCAGGTTGGCGTCCTCGTCGTCCACGTCCTTGCCGTAGACGGCCAGCCAGCCCGGCTTGACCAGCACCTTGCCGTTGGTCTGGAAGTGGTGCTTGTCCACTTTAGAAATGCGCGTCGTGACCAGGAACTCGGCCGGCGGGAAGAACACCGCCAGGAAGCGCTTGACCACCATGTCGTAGAGCTTGGCCTCCACCTCGGTCAGCGCCTTGGGCGCCTGCAGCGTCGGGATGATCGCGAAGTGGTCCGACACCTTGGCGTTGTCGAACACCTTCTTGGTCGGCTTGATGTAGCCCTCCTTCAGCGAGGTGGCGGCGTGCCGCGACAGCGCGGCCAGCGGGCCGGGCAGGTCCTCGGTGGCCAGCATCTTGGCCGTGTCCTTGGCGACGGCCAGGTAGTCCTCGGGCAGGAAGCGCGAGTCCGTCCGCGGGTAGGTCAGCACCTTGTGCTTCTCGTACAGCGCCTGCGCGATGGACAGCGTCGTCTTGGCCGAGAAGCCGAAGCGCGAGTTGGCCTCGCGCTGCAGCGTCGTCAGGTCGTAGAGCGCGCCGCAGCTGGTCGTGCTGGGCTTGCTCTCCTCGCTGACCGTCGCCGGCTTGCCGAGCACGGCCTTGGCAATTTCATCCGCTTCGGCCTGCGTCCACAGGCGGTCCGCGCGCCGCTCGGCGTCGTCGTTCTTCTTCCACGCGGGGTCGAACCACTTGCCCTCGTACTGGCCGGCCTGCGCGTCGAAGTTCGCGCGCAGCTCCCAGTAGTCGCGCGCGACGTGCTTGCGGATCTTCTCCTCGCGCTCGACGACGATGGACAGCGTCGGCGTCTGCACCCGGCCGACCGTGGTCAGGAAGAAGCCGCCGTCGCGCGAGTTGAAGGCCGTCATCGCCCGCGTGCCGTTGATGCCGACCAGCCAGTCCGCCTCCGAGCGGCAGCGCGCCGCGTCGGCCAGCGGCTGCATCTGCGCGTCGCTGCGCAGCTTCTCGAAGCCCTCGCGGATCGCGGCCGGCGTCATCGACTGCAGCCACAGCCGCTGCACCGGCTTCGTCCACGGCCCCTTGGCCGGCCGCGCGTACTGCTCGATCAGCCGGAAGATCAGCTCGCCCTCGCGGCCCGCGTCGCAGGCGTTGATCAGCGCCGTCACGTCCTTGCGGCGGATCAGCTTGGTCAGCGCGTTGAGCCGGCCCTTGTTCTTGTCGATGGGGTTGAGGTCGAAGTGCGGCGGGATCACCGGCAGGTTGGCGAAGCTCCACTTGCCGCGCTTCACGTCGAACTCTTCCGGCGCGGCGATCTCGACCAGGTGGCCGACCGCGGAGCTGACGACGTAGCGCTCGTTCTCGAAGTGGTCGTCGTGCTTGTCGAACTTGCCCGCCACCGGCGTCAGCGCGCGGACGATGTCCTGCGCCACGCTGGGCTTCTCGGCAATGATCAGGGTCTTGCTCATCGGTCGTTCATCGGTTGTCAGTTCATCTCCCGGGCCGAGCGCCGGGCCGCCCCAAGCCGGCCCGTCTGGCGATGTGCTTGGCGGTCAATCCGCCAAGCATCACCGTCCCCTCGGGGGACCGGCCAAGGTACTCCTTGGACGAGGGGCCTCATTCTTAGCTGCCTACAATCCGGGCCTCGCGCGCATGCCCACGCACGCGCGCACCCATGAATTCACCGTACCACAGCGTTTTGAAGCCCAGCAAAACCTCGCGCCGCAAGATCGAAGTCCGCGATTCCGGCGTGCATGGCCGGGGCGTCTACGCCGTGGCGCCGATCGCGGCGGGCGCGCGCATCCTCGAATACACCGGCGAGCGCATCAGCTGGGACGAGGCGCTGCGCCGCCACCCGCACGACCCCGCCCAGCCCCACCACACCTTCTACTTCCACCTCGACGGCGGCCTCGTCATCGACGCGCTGCACGGCGGCAACGACGCGCGCTGGATCAACCACGCCTGCGCGCCCAACTGCGAGGCCGAGGAGCGGGACGGCCGCGTCTACATCCGCGCGCTGCGCGACCTGGCGCCCGGCGAGGAGCTGTTCTACGACTACGGCCTGGTGCTGGACGGGCGCCACACGGCCCGGGTCAAGCGGCAGTTCGCCTGCTGGTGCGGCGCGGCCACCTGCCGCGGCACCCTGCTCGCGCCCAAGACCCGCCGGCCGGGCCGCTGACGATGGAGCGCCGCCACCTCGCCGAGTGCGGGTCCACCAACACCGAGGCGCTGCAGCACCTGCGCGACGGCGGCGGCCCGCTGCTGATCTCGGCCGAGCGCCAGACCGCCGGGCGCGGCCGGCGCGGCCGGCCCTGGCAGGCCGAGCCCGGCGCGGCGCTGACCTTCTCCATCGCCTGCCCGCTGCCGGCCGCGCTGGACCTCTCCGGCCTGTCGCTGGCCATCGGCTGCACCGTGGCCGACGTGCTGGACCCGGGCGGCGAGCGCATCCGGCTCAAGTGGCCCAACGACGTCTTCCTCGACGGCGCCAAGCTCTGCGGCATCCTCGTCGAGACCCTGCCGCTGCCGGCGGAGCGCCGCGGCGTCGTGATCGGCATCGGCATCAACCTGAAGCCGCTGCCGGCCGGCGCCGACCGCAGCGCCTTCGCCACCGGCCACGCGGCGCTGCAGACGCTGACGCCGCAGGCCACCGCCGCCACGGTGCTGGACGCCCTGGCCCCGGCGCTGCGCGCCCTGCTGGCCGACTTCGAGACCCTGGGCTTCGCGCCCTGGCAGGCCGCCTTCGCGCGGCGCGACCTGATGGCCGGCCGCCCGGTGCGCGCGGGCGATCAGCCCGGCATCGCGCGCGGCGTCGGCCCACAGGGCGAACTGCTGCTGGAAACCGCCGCGGGCCTGCTGCCCATCAGCGGCGGCGACATCAGCCTGAGATGGGAGACCTCACCGTGATGCGCGTGCTCGTCCTCGTGCTGCTGGCGGCCAACGCCCTGTTCTTCACCTGGTCGCGCGGCTGGCTGGACACGGTCACCGGCCTGCCCGCCGAAAGCGGCCGCGAGCCGCAGCGCCTGGCCGCGCAGCAGCATCCCGAGCGCATCCAGCCGCTGGCCGCCAGCGCCGTGGCCGCGCTGGCGCAGCGCAGCTGCCTGGCGCTGGGCCCGCTGGAGGGCGATGCCGCGCTCGCCGCCGCGCAGGCCGCGCTGCACGCCCTGGGCGCCGAGGCCCAGGTGCGCAGCAGCGAGCAGCCCGGCGTGTGGGTGGTGGCCACCATCCGGCTCGCCGACGCCGAGTTCCGCGCCCGCAAGGAAGCCACCTACAAGCAGCTCAAGCTGCCCTTCGAACCGCTGCACGGCCTGCCCGCCGAACAGCCCGCCTTCGTGCTGAGCCGCCACGCCAGCCCGGCCGACGCGGCCGCGCAGGCCGCCGCGTTCGACAAGCGCGGGCTCAAGGGCCTGCGCGTGCTGGAGCTGGCGCCCGCGCAGGCCCGGCACACGCTGGTCGTCCAGGCCGACGGCCTGCTCGCCGGCCAGCTGCGGGCCAGCCGCAACGCGGCGCTGGCCCCGGGCTTCAAGGCCTGCGGCGCGGCGCCGGCCGCGGCGGCGTCGGCCGCCTCAGGCTGAGCGCGGCCAGCAGCAGCGCCGCCAGCCAGGCAGCGCTCATCGCGCCGCCGCCCCCGCCGCCACTCCCGGTGGCGGCCGCCGCCGAGGCCGCCGCGGCCTGCGCATTGAGCACCTGCGCCGCCTTGACCGCCTCGAACGCATCCACCATGCCGGCGCCGCAGGTGTCCGTCGTGCAATAGCACTCCAGCTGCTCCGCCGTGCCGGGCGCCTGGCATTGCGGCGGGTTGCCGTCGCCGCCGGTGGTCGGGAAGGGGCGCGCGGTGGCCTTCAGGATCCGCGCCGCCTCGGCCGCCGTCAGGCCGGGCCGGACCGAGGCCATCAGCCCGACGATGCCGCTGACGATGGGCGCCGAGAAGCTGGTGCCCACGGAGGAATGGCTGTCGGTGTAGCTGGCGTCGCCCGCCACCGGCGCGGTCGTGCCGCGGTTGGTGGTGCTGACCATCGGGTACAGGCAGGGCTGGCCGGCGCCGATGTTGATGCAGTTGCCGCCGGGCGCGGCGATGCTCACCTCGGGGCCGACGCTGGAGAAGCCCACCTTGGTGCCGACGTGGCGCAGCGCCGCCACGGTGATGACGCCCGGGCAGTTGCCCGGCAGGCCCACGGCCTGGCCGGCCGAGTTGCCGGCCGCGACGACGATGGTGGCCCCGGCCGCGGTGACCTGGGCGATGGTGTCGCGGTACAGCGCGCCGGTGCCCGAGGTGCCGCAGCTGCCGCTGCCGCCCAGGCTGAGGTTGAGCACCTTGGCCTTCACGGGGTTCGCCGGCAGGCCCGGCACCGCCAGGCCGGCGGCCCAGCGCATGCCGGCCATGATGTCGCTGTCGTAGCCGCCGCATTTGCCCAGCACGCGGATGGGCATCAGCTTCAGCCCCCAGCCCACGCCGGCCATGCCGAGGCCGTTGTTGCTGGCCGCGCCGATCAGGCCGGCCACGCGGGTGCCGTGCCAGGAGCTGTTGGCGATGTCGCTGCTGTCGCAGCCGCTGCCCAGCCGGCCGCTGTCCACGTCGGCCTGGCTGACCCAGTCGCCCGGGTCGGACGGGTCGGCGTCATGGCCATCGCCGTCGTTGGCGATGGCCGTGGACAGCGCGCCCGGGCTGCCGAGGCCGATCATGTCGTAGCCGGCGACGAACTTGCCGGCCAGGTCCGGGTGGTCCTGCCGCACGCCGGTGTCCAGCACCGCGACCACCACGCTGGCCGCGCCGGTGCTGAGGTCCCAGGCGGCCGGCGCGTTGATGCCGGAGACGACCTGCGGGTGGCTCGGCGCGCCCGGCGCCTTCAGGTACCACTGGTCGATGACACGCTGCTGGACGCCGCCCGCCGTGGTCTCGGCCGGCACCGTGGCGTCGCCGAACAGCGGGTCGTTGGGCAGCGTGGCCAGGTGCTTGCGGCGACCATCCTCCGCCACCAGCTCGACCTCGGGGTCGGCCGCCAGCCGCCGGGCCAGCTGCGCGCCGGTGATGCCGTGCGCGGCCACCACGTGGGTGCGCTCGTCCAGGCTGATGCCGGCACGCAGCGCCTGGCCCGTGCGCATGCCCAGCGCGGTCGCGCGGGTCTGGGCGATCTCGCGCGCCTCGGCCCGCGTCGCGCGCGAGGCCAGCGCCTTGGCCCGCACGCTGTCCGCCTGCGGCTTGAAGCGCACGATGAGCCGGGCCTCGGCGTCCGCCTGCGCCCCGGCGGGCGCGGCCGGCAGCAGCGCGGCGAGGACGAACGGCAGGGTGCGCGACAGCTTCATGGCGGCGGGGCGGAAAAAAAGGCCGGCCAGTTTAGGCGGCCGGCTGCTGCCGCTGCGCGTCGGCCTTGCGGTCGGCGGCCACGCGGGCGGCGTGCGGGCGCTCGCCGATGAGCTTGGCGTAGGGCTTCCAGTCCACGCCGCCGGCGGCCAGCAGGTCGTCGCCGTAGACCGCCTTGGTGGCCATCGCCACCAGCGGCAGGCTGGCCCAGGCGGCGCAGTCCGCCATCGTGAAACGGTCGCCGGCCAGGTAGGGGCCGAAGCGGGCCAGGCGCTTGAAAGCCTGGATGTTGGCCGGCAGCACGCGGGCCACGCGCTTCTTCGTGCCGTCGCTGACCTGGCCGCCGAAGAAGGCCTCGGCGTACAGCTCGCGCGCCACCAGCTCCAGGTGCAGCTCCACGAAGGCGATCAGCTCGCGCACCTTGGCGGCCTGGAAGGGGTCGGCCGGCAGCAGCGCGGGCGTGCCGGGGTAGGCGGCCTCCAGGTAGTCGGTGATGACCTGGCTCTCGCACAGCGGACCGTGCGGCGTCTTGATGAAGGGCACCTTGCCCAGCGGCGTGCAGCTCAGCACGGCCTCGTCGTGCGAATGGGTGCGCACGTATTCCTCGGTGAAGGGGATGCCCTTTTCCAGCAAGGCCAGCTTGACCTTGTTGTAGTAGTTGGACATCGGGATGCCGCAGAGGGTGATCATGGGAGCGTCTCCAGGGTGGAAAAAGGGACGGGGCTCAGCGGTTGACGAGCACGATGCCGGCGGCCAGCGCGGCCAGCGCCATCACCAGCCGCGCGCTGATGCCCTCGCCGAGCAGCAGCGCGCCGGCCAGCAGCCCGAACAGCGGCGTGCTGAGCGTGAACACGGCCAGCCGGGTCGCCGCGTAGTGGCGCACCAGCCAGAACCAGATCAGGTAGCTGACGAACGAGACGACGACGGCCTGGAAGCCGAACAGCCCCAGCAGCCGCGGCGACCACTGCGCCGGCAGCGGCTCGCCCGCGAACGCGGCCGCCGCGCACAGCGCCAGCGCCGACACGGCGAGCTGGTAGAGCAGCGTCTTCTCGGCCGGCGCGGCGGCCAGCCGGGTCGCCCGGATGGCCAGCGTCGTGCCGCCCCACAGCACCGCGGCGGCCACGCCCAGCGCGTCGCCCCACCACTGGCGCGGGCTGTGCGGCGCCGAGAAGCCCTCCGCGAACGCGAACGCCACCGCGCCGAAGGCCAGCACCAGGCCGGCCCACTGCCGGCCCGACAGCCGCTCGCCGCGCGCGATGAAGGGCATGCCCAGCGCGACGACGAAGGGCGACAGGTAGATGAACACCACCATGCGCGAGGCGCTGGTGTACTGCAGCCCGACGAAGATGCAGGCGAACTCGGCCGCGAACAGCGCGCCGGCCAGCAGCCCGCCGCCCAGGCTGCCGTCGCGGCCGAACAGCCGCACGCCGCGCCCCGCGGACCACAGCCAGACCAGCACGCCGGCCACGACCGAGCGCAGCCCCGCCTGCCACAGCGGCCCGATCTCCGTCAGCGCCGCCTTGGCGGCGACCTGGTTGATGCCCCACAGCAGGCAGCACAGCAGCAGCAGCGCGACGGCGCGCGGATCGAGGTGCGACTGGCGCATGGCTAGCGGCGGACGTAGCGCGTGGCCGTCAGCCGCTCCGACACGGCGCAGCTCTTGTTGTCCACATAGCCCCAGCCACGCATCGCGGCGCGCACCTCGCCGTCGGACGGGAAGGCCCCCGGCCCCTTCGGGTGCACCACCCAGACGGTCTTGCAGATCATCGCCGCGTGGAACTCGGCCATGCGCTCCAGCTCGCCGGGCTTGCTGATCACGGCCACCAGCATGCGCGCGGCCTTCACGTTGCCGGTCAGGCCCTGCGCCAGCGCCTCGGCCAGCGCCGGGTCCAGCGGGCCGACGGTCGGGCCGATCAGCAGCGCCGGGTTCTCGGCGCTGACGCCCAGCTTGGCGGCCAGCGTCGGCGGCGGCGCCTGCAGCTTGGCCAGCCACTTGCCGGCCTCCTTCTCGCCCAGCGCCAGCGCGACGGCCTCGCCGTCCGCGTCGAACAGCAGCTCGCCGCCGACCACGCGCAGGCCCTGCAGCGCGGCGATGGCCCATTTGCGCCGGATCGCGCCGCGCAGCACGATGGTGGTGGATTCGAGCAGCGCGGTGAGTTCCGCGGTCTCGCCGCCCACGCGGGCGGTGCAGCTGGCTTCACGTCCCATGCGGGTTCCTTGTTGGTTGGCCGGCGCGCATTGTCAGCCGCCAGGCGATGGCGCCGGCGATGGCGCCGCTGAGGTGGGCGAACGGCGCCACCGCGAAGTCGAAGCCGGCGGTGGCACGCAGCGCCGGGCCGAACGGCTGCTCCAGCGCCAGCTTGGCGGCCAGGCCGGCGGCGACGGCCGCGCCGATCCAGCGCTCGCGGCCGCGCCGCGCCAGCAGCGCCAGCGCGGCGATGGCGGCCAGCGCATGCAGCGCGCCGGACAGGCCGGCGTAACGCGGCAGGTCGGGCCGCAGCAGCAGGCCCAGCTGCGCCAGCGGCAGCGCGACCAGGCCGGCGGCGGCCTCGCGGCGGCCCAGCGCGGCGCGCCAGCCCAGCAGCGCGACGACGGCGCAGCCGGCGAGGTTGGCGGCCAGGTGGGTCGGCGTCCAGTGCACGAAGGCCGCCGTCGCGGCGCGCCAGGGCTGCGCCGCGGCCAGGCCGGCCTGCCAGTCCAGCGCCGCGCGCGGCAGCGGCCAGGCCAGCAGCGACAGCGCGGCCAGCGCCGCGCACAGCGTCAACCAAACACGGCCCGCCACAGTGCCCGCACCGCGTCCCGATGCGCCGCCAGCGGCGCGGCGGCCTCGGCGTCCAGCGCCGTCGATTGCTCGTCCAGCCGCGCGCGGTGCTGCACCCGGCGCAGCTCGCGGTAGGCGTCCGCCGCCGCCGCGCCCACGCCGGCCGGCAGCAGACCCAGCGTCTCGGCCAGGCGCAGCAGCGCGATGTTGCCGAGGTCGTCCTGCAGCGCCGGGTGCGCGGCCGCATGGGCCAGCACCAGGTACTGCACCGCGAACTCGGCGTCCATCATGCCGCCCTCGCTGTGCTTGACGTCGAACAGCCCGGCCCGCACCGGCCGCGCGGCGCGCACCTTCTCGCGCATGGCCTGCACCTCGCGCCGCAGTGCGTCGGCGTCGCGCGGCGCGGTCAGCACCTGGCGGCGCACCGCCTCGCAGCGCGGCGCCAGCCGGGCGTCGCCGGCGCAGAAGCGCGCCCGCGTGATGGCCTGGTGCTCCCAGGTCCATGCGGTGTTGCTGCCGCGGCCGGTCTGGTAGGCCTCGAACTGGTCCAGCGACGTGACCAGCAGCCCCGAGTTGCCGTTGGGCCGCAGCGCGGTGTCGATGTCGAACAGCTCGCCGGCCGCCGTGCGCAGCGTCAGCCAGGTGATCAGCCGGCGCACGAAGGCGCCGTAGATCTCGGTGGCGTTCTCGTCGTCGTCGTCGAAGACGAACACCACGTCCAGGTCGCCGCCGTAGCCCAGCTCCTTGCCGCCCAGCTTGCCGTAGGCGATGACGGCCAGGCGCGGGTCGGGCCGGTGCGCCTTGCCGAAGCGGCGCCAGGCCCAGCCGATGGCCAGCTGCAGCACCGCGTCGGCCAGCAGCGACAGGTCGTCGGCCACCTGCTCGACGCTGATGCGGCCCTCCACGTCGCGCACCAGCGTGCGGAACACCTCGGCATGGTGGGCGCGGCGCAGCGTGTCCAGCAGCGACTCCTCGTCCGCCTGGCCGCTGCGCGCCCAGCCCTGCTCGCGCTCGCCGAGGTCGGCCAGGAAGGCGTCGCGGTCGAAGCGGGCCGTCAGCAGCAGCGGGTCGGCCAGCTCGTCGATGACGCCGGGGTGCTGCATCAGGTAGCGCATCGGCCAGCGCGCCAGGCCCAGCAGCCGCAGCAGCCGCTGCTGCACCGCCGGGCGCTCGACCAGCAGCGCCAGGTAGCTCTCGCGGCGCAGCAGCGGGCCCACCCAGTCGACGAAGCGCAGCGCGGCGTCCAGCGTGCACTCCCCGGCCGCCACGGCCTGCGCGGCGCGCTGGAACAGCCGGGCCAGCCGCTGGCGCGATTCCTCGCGCAGCCCCTGCACGCGCGGGCCGTCGGCCAGCGCCCGCACGGCCGCGGCCAGCGGCTCGGGCAGGCCGTGCAGGAAGTCCTCGCCGTCCACCGCTGGCGCCGGGCCGCCGCACTGGCCGCCCTTGCAGCCGCCGGCCGGCCTGTCGCCGCCCTCGTGCAGCAGCGCGTCGAACTCGGTGGCCACCAGCTCGCGCACGTCGCACAGCCGGCCGAACAGCGCGCAGGCGTCCGGCAGCGGCAGCGACGCGGCGATCCAGGCCAGGTCGGCGTCGGCCTGCGGCAGGCAGTGGGTCTGCTGGTCGTCCAGGAACTGGATGCGGTGCTCGACCCGGCGCAGGAACACATAGGCCTCGCCCAGGCGCTGCGCGGTCTCGGCCTTCATCAGCCCGCGCGCGGCCAGCTGGGCCAGCGCCTTGACGGTGGAGCGGGTGCGGATCTCCGGGAACTGGCCGCCGCGCACCACCTGCAGCAGCTGCACGATGAACTCGATCTCGCGGATGCCGCCGCGCGAGAGCTTCACGTCGTTGGCCCGCTCGGGCCGGCCGGCGGCGCGCGCCTTGGCCTCGCTGCGCACCTTGCCGTGCAGCTGGCGCAGGCCCTCGAACACGCCGTAGTCCAGGTAGCGGCGGTAGACGAAGGGCGTGACGAGGTCGCGCAGCGCCAGCGTGCGCGGGTCGCCCGGCGCGCCCGGGCCGGCCAGCGGCGCGACGACGCGGCTCTTCAGCCACGCGAAGCGCTCCCACTCGCGGCCCTGCACGAGGAAGTACTCCTCCAGCATCGCCAGGCTGACCACCGGCGGGCCGCTCTTGCCGTTGGGGCGCAGCGCCAGGTCGACGCGGAACACCTGGCCGTCGTCGGTCACGTCGCCGATCAGCGCGTACAGGCGCTTGGCCACGTTGGCGAAATACTCGTGC
The DNA here is from genome assembly GCF_047654785.1 of Roseateles sp. GTDB lineage: Bacteria > Pseudomonadota > Gammaproteobacteria > Burkholderiales > Burkholderiaceae_C > Pelomonas. The sequence goes on along the minus strand of NZ_JASGKQ010000002.1, from coordinate 677,554 downwards.
GCCGACACCGGCCGCGCGCCGTGCGTGGCGCCGTCGTCCTCGTAGACGTAGATCAGATCGATGTCGGACGACACGTTCAGCTCGCGCGCCCCCAGCTTGCCCATGCCCAGCACCCAGAAGGCGATGTCGCCGCCGTCGGCGGTGCGCGGCGCGCCGTGGATCCCGTCCAGCTCGGCGCGCGCGGCGGCCAGCGCACGGTCCAGCGTGACCTCGGCCAGGTGGGTCATCGCCAGCGTCACGTCGGCCACGCCGGCGTGCTGCTCGATGTCCAGCACCGCCAGCCGCTCCAGCACCAGGTGGCGGGCCACGCGCAGGCTGCTGGCCAGCGGCCGGCCGGCCGCCAGCGTGTCGATCAACGCCGCGATCTCGGCCCGCCCGGGCAGGCCCGGCGGCAGCAGCGGCAGCTCGGCCGCATAGCGGCGGCGCACCCGCTGCACGAAGCGGCTGTGGTCAGCGCAGACGGTCACTCACAATCCCTTTCTGCTAGATTGCCTGCCGGCCGATTCCCCGTGCCCAAGACAGAACGTGTCTGACTTCCTCTCGGCCGCCCTCCATCACTGCTCCCGCGCCGCCGGCCGGCCCCTGCGCCTGTGCTGGGTGGCGCTGCGCTGGGCCTTGCTGCTGCTGGCGCTGCTGTGGGCGGTGGGGGCGGCGGCCTGGGGCGTGTTGCACTGGGTCATTCTCCCGCACGCCGACGACTGGCGCCCCTGGCTGGAGCGGGAAGCCTCAAAGACCCTGGGGGTGGAGCTGCGCATCGGCCGGCTCCGCGTCGAGTCCGGCGGCTGGATGCCGCGCATGGAGCTGGGCGACGTGCAGGTGCTGGACGCCGCCGGCCGCCCGGGCCTGCGGCTGCCGCGCGTGGCGGCGGTGCTGTCGGCGCAGTCGCTGGTCGTGCTGCAGCCGCGCTTCTCGCAGCTGCTGGTGGACAAGCCCGAGCTGACCATCCGCCGCGACGCCCAGGGCCGGCTGTTCGTCGGCGGGCTGGGGCTGGACGGCGCCGAGCGCATCGACACCGGCGCCACCGAGGCGGCGCTGGACTGGCTGTTCAGCCAGCCGGAGCTGGCCATCGTCGGCGGCCGCGTGCGCTGGGTGGACGAGACGCGCGCCGACGCGCGGCCGCTGGCGCTGTCCGACCTCCACTTCGTCATGCGCAACGGCCTGCGCCGCCACGCGCTGCGGCTGGACGCCACGCCCCCCGCCGACTGGGGCCGGCGCTTCACGCTGCGCGGCCGGTTCACGCAGCGCCTGCTCAAGCGGCCCGGCGAGTTCCGGCACTGGAGCGGCCAGCTCTACGCCGAGCTGCCGCGCGCCGACCTGCGCCAGCTGCGCCGCCACGTGGACCTGCCCTTCCAGCTCAGCGAGGGCGACGGCGCCGTGCGCGCCTGGGGCCAGTTCAAGGACGGCCGGCCCGTCGGCGCGACGCTGGACCTGGCGCTGCGCGCCGTGCGGCTGAAGCTGCTGGCCACCGGCCCGGCGCTGGACCTGGACCGCATCGAGGGCCGGCTGGAGCTGGCCCGCAGCCGCGACGCGCTGAGCCTGCGCGCGCAGCAGCTGGGCTTCGTCAGCGGCGACGGCGTGGCCTGGCCGCGCTCGGACTGGGGCGTCGCGCTGCAGCTCGGGCCGCAGGACCAGGTGCTGGGCGGCGAGGTGGACGCGCAGCGGCTGGACTTCGCGCTGATGGCGCAGATCGCCCGGCGCCTGCCGCTGGGCGAGCGCGCGCACGCGCTGCTGGCCGAGCTGCAGCCCCAGGGCGTGCTGACCGCGCTGTCCGCCCGCTGGCAGGGCCCGCTGGACGCGCCGCGCAGCTACCGCGTGAAGGCGCAGGTGGACGGCCTGGCCGTCGCGGCCGGCACCGCCGCGCCGGACGGCCACGCCGGCCGCCCCGGGCTGCGCGGCGCCGCGCTGGCGCTGGACGCCAGCGAGCGCGGCGGCCAGGCGCGGCTGACGGTGCGCGACGGCGCGCTGGCGCTGCCCGGGCTGTTCGAGGACCCGGTGCTGCCGGTCACGCGGCTGTCCACGCAGCTCAGCTGGCAGCTGCCCCCGGCGGCCCCGGACGCCCGGACGCCCGGCGAGGTGACGCTGCGGCTGCGCGAGGTGCGGCTGCAGTCGCCCGACCTGAACGGCGAGTTCGAGGCCACGTGGCGGCGAGCGGCCGGCGCCACCGGGCCGGGCTTCCTGGACCTCGCCGGCCGCGCCGGCCGCGTGGACGCGACGCGCGTGGCCCGCTACGTGCCGCAGCACCTGACGGACACGCGCCGCTACCTGGCCGGCGCGCTGCTGGCCGGCGAGGCGCGCAACACCACGGTGCGCCTGCGCGGCGAGCTGGCCGAGTTCCCGTTCGACCAGCCGCGCGCCAGCGGCATCTTCCGCGTCGCCACGCAGGCGCGCGGCGTCCGGCTGGCCTATGTGCCGCCCGGCGACGCCGGCACGGCCTGGCCGGCGCTGGAGGGCGTGGACGCCGACGTGGTGTTCGACAGGGCCGCGCTGCAGATCCGCGACGGCCGCGCCCGCGTGCTGGGCTACGAGCTGGCCGGCGTGGCCGGCGGCATCCGCGACCTGCACCACGAGCGCGTGCTGGCGCTGGAGGGCGGCGGCCGCGGCGGCGGCGCGGAGCTGCTGGCCTTCGTGCGCGCCTCGCCGCTGGACGAGTGGCTGGGCCACGCGCTGCGGCCGGCCGCCGCGCAGGGCGGCGTGGCGCTGAAGCTGGGCCTGACCATCCCGCTGGACGACCCGGCGCGGACCGCCGTCAAGGGCCAGCTGCAGTTCGGCGGCGTGGACCTGCGGCTGCGCCCCGAGCTGCCGCCGCTGGGCGGCGTGCGCGGCCGCGTCGACTTCGACGGCCACGGCCTGCAGCTGGCCGGCGTGACGGCCCGGCTGCTGGGCGGCGAGGCGGCGCTCGACGGCGGCACCCAGCCCGGCGGCGGCCTGCGCTTCACCGTGCAGGGCCAGGCCACCGCCGAGGGCCTGCGCCACGCCGCCGAGCTGGGCGCCGCCGCGCGCTACGCGCAGGCCGCCAGCGGCCAGGCCGCCTACCGCTTCCAGATCGCCGTCCCCAGGACCGGCGCCGCCGAGCTGAGCCTGTTCAGCACGCTGCAGGGCCTGGCGCTGGACCTGCCCGCGCCGGCCCGCAAGGAGGCCGACGCCGCGCTGCCGCTGCGGCTGCTGGTGTCGCCCACCGGCGCGGAGCGCGACGAGCTGCGGCTGGAACTGGGCGCCCCGGGCGCGGCGCTGCTGCAGGCGCAGCTGCAGCGCGACGTGTCTGGCGGCGCGGCGCGGGTGCTGCGCGGCGCCGTCGCGGTGCAGGACCGGCTGCCCGCGCTGCCCGCCAGCGGCGTGCTGCTGCAAGTCGACACGGCCAGCCTGGACCTGGACGCCTGGCGGCAGCGGCTGGCCGCGCTGGCCGGCGACACCGGCGCGGAGGGCGGGGCCGGCGACGCCGCCGGCCTGCTGCCCAGCCGGATCGCGCTGCGCAGCCAGGCGCTGACGCTGCACGGGCGGCAGTTGGGCGCGGTGGCGGCCACCGCGGCGCGCGACGGCGCGCACTGGCGCATCGACGTGGACGCCGCGCAGGCCGCCGGCCGCATCGACCTCCAGGGCGTGCGCGACGGCCGCGTGGACGCCGTGCAGGCGCGGCTGACGCGGCTGGCGCTGCCGCGCGCGCAGGCCGACCCGGTCGGCGAGCTCATGGCCCCGGCGGGCGCGGACGGCGGCGGCGCGCCGCTGCCGTCGCTGGACATCGAGGTGGACGACTTCGAGCTGGCCGGCCGGCGCCTGGGCCGGCTGCTGGTGCGCGCGCAGGCGCCGGCTGCCGCGCGCGACTGGACGCTGCAGGCCCTGCAGCTCCACGCGCCCGAGGCCACGCTCAACGCCAGCGGCCGCTGGGGCGGCGCCGCCGGCCGGCGCCGCACGCAGCTGGACTGGACGCTGGACGTCGCCGACGCCGGCCGGCTGCTGGAGCGGCTGGGCCAGGGCCAGGTGCTGCGCGGCGGCAAGGGGCGCCTGGCCGGCCAGGTCGGCTGGGACGGCTCGCCGCTGGCGCCGCACTACCCCAGCATGGCCGGCGCGCTGCACATGCAGCTGGACACCGGCACCTTCCTGAAGGTGGAGCCCGGCGTCGGGCGGCTGCTGGGCGTGCTGAGCCTGCAGTCGCTGCCGCGCCGGCTGCTGCTGGACTTCCGCGACGTGTTCGCCGAGGGCTTCACCTTCGACGGCGTGACCGGCGACGTGGCCATCGCCGCCGGCGTGGCGCGCAGCGACAACATCCGCATCCGCGGCCTGCAGGCCGCCGTGCTGGTCGAGGGCAGCACCGACCTGGCCGCCGAGACGCAGCAGCTGCGCGTGGTCGTCGTGCCGGAGGTGTCGGCCGGCGGCGCGTCGCTGGCCTACGCCGCCATCAACCCCGCCGTCGCGCTGGGCGCCTTCCTCGCGCAGCTCATCCTGAGCCGCCCGGTGGCCGCCGCCAACACGCGCGAGTTCCGCATCACCGGCACCTGGGAGGATCCCAGGGTCGAGAAGGTGGAGAAGGCCGTCGCCCCGGCCAGCGCCGCCCAACCCGGAGAATCGCTCCCATGAAGATCGCTGCCTGCCAGATGGTGTCCGGCCCCGACCTGGCCGCCAACCTCGCCACCGCCCGCCGCCTGCTCGAATCCGCCGCCGCCCAGGGCGCCCGGCTCGCGGCGCTGCCGGAGTATTTCTGCCTGATGGGCCACCAGGACAGCGACAAGCTGGCCCACGCCGAGACGCCCGGCGACGGCCCCGTCCAGGCCATGCTGGCGCGCGCGGCGCGCGAGCTGGGGTTGTGGGTCATCGGCGGCACGCTGCCGATGCAGGCGGCCGCGCCGGAGCGGGTGCGCAATACCACGCTGGTGTTCTCGCCCGCCGGCGAGGTGGCGGCGCGCTACGACAAGATCCACCTGTTCGCCTACGACAACGGCCGCGAGAGCTACGACGAGGCGCGCGTGCTGGAGCCGGGCAGCCGGCCGGTGGCCTTCGAGGCCGAGAGCCAGGGCGAACGGCTGCGGGTGGGCCTGTCGGTCTGCTACGACCTGCGCTTCCCCGAGCTGTACCGCGCCTACAACCCCTGCGACCTGGTCGCCGTGCCGGCCGCCTTCACCCACACCACCGGCGAGAAGCACTGGGAGCTGCTGCTGCGCGCCCGCGCCGTGGAGAACCAGTGCTACGTCGTCGCGCCCGCCCAGGGCGGCCGGCACGAGAACGGCCGCCGCACCTGGGGCCACAGCATGGTCGTGGACCCCTGGGGCGAGGTGCTGGGCGTGCTGCCCGAAGGCGAGGGCGTGGTGCTGGCCGACGTGGACGCCGCCCGGCTGGCCCAGGTGCGCCAGCAGCTGCCGGCCCTCGGCCACCGCAAGCTGTGAGCGCCCCCCGCCCCGCCCGCGCCACCGCGTGGCTGGTCGGCGCGCTGGTCGCGCTGGCACTGTTCGGCAACTACTACGTCTACGACGCCATCGGCCCGGTGGCCGACCTGCTGCAACGGCAGCGCGGCTTCAGCGACAGCCAGGTCGGTCTGCTGAACGCCATCTACAGCCTGCCCAACGTCGTGCTCATCCTGGTGGGCGGCGTGCTGGTGGACCGCTTCGGCGCCGCGCGCATGACGCTGTGGACCGCCGCCGTCTGCCTGGCCGGCGCGGCGCTGACGGCGCTCAGCCCCGGCTTCGCCGGTATGGCCGCGGGGCGGCTGCTGTTCGGCATCGGTGCGGAGACCTTCGGCATCGCCACGCTGGCGGCCATCGCCGACTACTTCGGCGGCCGCAGCCTCGCGTTCGCGATGGGCCTGGCGCTGGCCGTCGGCCGGCTGGGCTCGTTCGGCGCCGACATGTCGCCCACCTGGTTCGCCGCGGCCTATGCGCAGGGCTGGCAGCCGCCGCTGCTGATCGCCACGGCGCTGGCGGCGCTGTCCTTCGCCGCCGCGCTGGCCTACTGGTGGGTGGACCGCGCGCCGCGCCGCGCCGGGCTGCTGCCCACGGGCCGGGGCGCCGAGGCCTTCGCCTGGCGCGACCTGCTGCACTTCGGCCGCGCCTACTGGTACCTGCTGGCGCTGTGCGTGCTGTGGTACTCGGTGATGCTGGCCTTCCGCAGCACCTTCGCCATCAAGTACTTCCAGCACGTGCACGGGCTGGACCTGGCCGCCGCCGGGCAGATGAACAGCCATGTGTTCCTGGCCGCCGTGTTCGCCACGCCGGCCTTCGGCTGGCTGTGCGACCGCGCCGGCCGCTACGCGCCGTTCCTGGCGCTCGGCGCGCTGGCGCTGCCAGCGGCGCTGGCCGTGATGGCGCTGACGCCGTGGCCGCTGTGGGTGTCGACGCTGCTGATCGGCGTCAGCTTCTCGCTGGTGCCCGCGGTCATGTGGCCGCTGGCCAGCCGGCTGGTCGCGCCCGGCCGCTTCGGCACCGCCATCGGCCTGATGTGGGTGGCGCAGAACGCCGGCATCAGCGGCGCCAACCTGGCCGCCGGCTGGCTGAACGACCGCGCCGGCGCCAGCGCCGCCAACCCGGCGGGCTACGACGCGATGATGGTGTTCTTCGGCGCCGCCAGCCTGCTGGGCTGCGCCTGCGCGCTGGCGCTTTGGGCCACGGCCGGCCGGCGCCGGCACGAGCTCAGATCTCCAGCCTGACGAGGTCGCGCAGCATCAGCCCGATGCCGGCGCGCAGCGCGCGCTCGTTGGCCAGGCGCAGCCGCTCGGACGGCGACAGCACGGCCTCGCCCAGGCCCGCGCTGCCGGCGCTGGCGACGCGGCGCAGGTAGAGCACCCGGCCGCTGGCCAGGTCGGTCAGCGTGTAGCGCACGGCGGCGGTGACCGTCACCTCGGCCACCGGCAGCGGCGGCTGCTCCAGCGCCAGCAGTTCGGCCCGCAGCTCGAAGCGCGGCGCCGGCTCGGGCGTGGCGGGGCGCAGGTCCACGGCGTGCAGCGAGTCCTCCAGCGCCTGCTGCAGCGCGGCCGTGCTGACGCGCGAGCCCCACCAGCGGTCGGTCTCGGCGCCGCCCTGCACCGGGGCCAGGCCGACCCGGCCCTTCAGCGCCGCAGGCAGCCAGCCGCGCAGCTGCAGCGCGTCGCCCGGCGCGACGGCCATGGAGCGCGTCTGGCTGGGCGCGCCGCAGCCGGCCAGCGCCAGCACGGCGGCAAGGAGGAAGGCGGAGCGCGGCGGCATGCGGGCCATGCTAGGCCCGGCCGCCGCGGCGGTGGCGGCGAATAGCGCGGCGGCAGCGCGGCTTTTCAGGCCACCGCGCGGTAGGCCAGCACCTTCAGCCCCCGGTCCGCCGACACGTCCGCGAACGCCGCCGGGTTCGCCACCCGCCCGGTGCAGGCCAGCGCCGGCGCGTGTTCCGCCATCACGTCGCGCAGGAAGGCCTCGCCCAGCTCCGGCGCATTCAGGCACAGCAGCGCCTGCCCGCCGGGCGCCAGCAGCGCGGGCAGGCGCCGCGCGAGCCGCGCATAGTCCTTGCTGGCGACGAAGCTGCCCTTCTGGAAGCTCGGCGGGTCGCAGACGACCAGGTCGTAGGGGCCGCCGCGGGTCAGCTTGCCCCAGGAGTTGAAGAGGTCGTGCGCCAGGAACTTCGCGCCGGCGGCCACGCCGTTGAGCTCGTGGTTGCGGCGGCCGATGGCCAGCGCGCCCGAGGCCATGTCCACGTTCACCACCTCGGCCGCGCCGGCCTGCAGCGCCACCACCGAGAACGCGCAGGTGTAGGCGAACAGGTTCAGCACCCGGGCGCCGGGCGCCACCTGCGCGCGCACCCAGCGCCGGCCCTCGGCCATGTCCAGGAACAGGCCGTGGTTCTGCCCGCGCAGCAGGTGGACGAGGTAGCGCGTGCCGGCCTCCGTGACGACGTGCGGCTCGGGCACGGCGCCGGCCATCAGCCGCGTCACGGCGGCCTCGCCGCGGCACTGGTAGACCCAGTTCAGCGGCGCGCCCGCGGGCGCGACCTCGCGCCAGCGCGCGGCGAGCGCGTCGCCGACCGCCGCCAGCGCGGCATCGGCCAGCGGCTGGAAGCTGGTCAGCAGCAACACCGGCGGCCAGGCGTCCAGCGCCAGGTGCTCACAGCCGGGGAAGCGGCCGCCGCGGCCGTGGAAGAGGCGGCCGGCGTCGGCCGGGAAGGGCATCGCGGCGATGGCGTCGAGCAGGGCTTGCATGGCGGCCATTGTCCCGGCGCCAGAATCGCCGCCATGAACTTCCAGCCCATCCTCGACGAGATCAACGCCGAGCTGCGCCCGCTGCTCGCCGCGCCCGGCGGCCAGGTGGCCCGCTACATCCCGGCGCTGGCGCGCATGTCGCCCGCGCAGTTCGGCATCGCGCTGCGCACCGGCGCGGGCGAGACGGCCGCGGCCGGCGACAGCGCGGTGCCGTTCTCCATCCAGAGCATGTCCAAGGTGTTCTCGCTGACGCTGGCGATCCGCGCGCTGGACGAGGCGCTGTGGGAGCGCATCGGCCGCGAGCCGTCCGGCGGGCCGTTCAACTCGCTGGTGCAGCTGGAGACGGAGCGCGGCATCCCGCGCAACCCCTTCATCAATGCCGGCGCCATCGCGGTGGCGGACCGCCTCGTGTCGCTGGGCGACGCCAAGGCCGAACTGCTGGCGATGCTCGGGCGGCTGTGCGGCGAGCCCGTGCACATCGACGCCGAGGTGGCGCGCTCCGAGGCCGACACGGGCTTCCGCAACGCCGCGCTGGCCCATTTCATGAAGAGCTTCGGCACGCTGGACAACGACGTGGCGACGGTGCTGGACGTGTACTTCAACCAGTGCGCGATCGCGATGAGCTGCGAGCAGGTCGCCTGCGCGGCCGGCTACCTGTGCCGCGACGGCCGCCACCCGCTGGCCGGCACGCCGGTGCTGAGCGAGGCGCAGGCGCGGCGCGTCAACGCGCTGATGCTGACCTGCGGCACCTACGACGCGGCCGGCGAGTTCGCGTTCCGCATCGGCCTGCCGTGCAAGAGCGGCGTGGGCGGCGGCATCGTCGCCGTGGTGCCGGACCGGCTCACGCTGTGCGTCTGGTCGCCCGCGCTGGACGCCACCGGCAACTCGCTGCTGGGCCGCCGGGCGCTGGAGCTGTTCGTCGCGAAGACGGGGCTGTCGGTGTTCTGACGCGCCTCAGCGCGCGTACTTGACCGAGCAGCCATACGGCCGCGTGCTGGCCTTCTCGACCGGGCGGCCCGCGGCCACGGCGGCCAGCGCTTGCGTCACGTAGGGCTCGGCGCGGGCGATGTCGTCCGCCTGGGCCGTGGCGATGCTGTCGATGCCGCCCTTGTAGGCCAGCCGGCCGTCCGGCCGGATCACGTACAGGTGCGGCGTGGTCTGCGCGCCGTAGGCGCGGCCGAGTGCGCCCTGCGGGTCCAGCAGCGTGGCGGCGGGCGCGGCGCCGCGCTCGGCGTTGAGCCGGCGGGCCGTCGCGCCGTCCACGAAGCCCTGCTGGCCCGGGGCCGACGAGATCACCTGCAGCCAGACCACGCCCTGCGCCGCGGCGGCCTGCTGCTGCTTCTGCATGTTGCCGCTGCCGTAGTGCTTCCTGACGTAGGGGCAGTCGTGGTTGGTCCACTCCAGCACGACGGTCCGGCCCCGGTAGTCGGCCAGGCTGACGCTCTGGCCGTCGGCCGTCGTGGCCGTGAAGGCGGGCGCGGGCGCGTCCACGGCGGCGCCGGCGAGCGCCAGCGACGGCGCGATCAGGGTGGCGAGCAGGCTGCGGCGAAGCCAGGTCATGTCGGACTCCCGGGAACGGTGGCAGAAACGGTGGCAGAAACGGCCTCGACGACGAGGCCGGGCGTCAGGATCTGCGGCAGCACCTGCGCCTCGGCGGCGCCGGGCGCGTAGTAGAGGTACAGCGGCACGCCGGAGCGGCCATGGGCCTTCAGCACGGCGGTGATCGCCGGGTCTTCGCGCGTCCAGTCGCCCTTCAGGTAGGCCACGCCGTGGCGGGCGAAGGCGTCCTTCACCTCGGGGCGGGACAGCGCCACCCGCTCGTTGACCAGGCAGGAGATGCACCACGCCGCCGTCATGTTGACGAACACCGGCTGCTGCTGCGCGCGCAACTCGGCCAGGCGCTCGGCGCTGTAGGCCTCGCCGGTGGCGGCGCTGGCGGCCGCGGCGCCGGCCGGCTTGATCCCGGCCGACGCGCCCAGCGCCAGCGCCACGCAGGCGGCCAGCGCCAGCCCGCCCGCCGCGCCGGGCGCGACGCGGCGCCACCACAGGCCGAACGCGATCAGCACCAGCCCGCCCAGCGCCAGCGCCACGCCGTCCGGCCCGGCCTGCTGCGCCAGCACCCACAGCAGCCAGACCACGGCCGCGTACATCGGGAAGGCGAGGAACTGCTTGAACCGGTCCATCCACGCGCCGGGGCTCGGCAGCCAGCGCTGCGCGGCCGGCCAGAAGGCCAGCACCAGGAAGGGCAGCGCCAGGCCCAGGCCCAGCGCCAGGAACACGGCCAGCATCACCGCGGCCGGCTGCGCGAGCGCGAACGCCAGCGCCGCGCCCATGAACGGCGCCGTGCAGGGCGTGGCCACCACGGCCGCCAGCACGCCGGTGAAGAAGCTGCCCGCCAGCCCCTGCTTCGCGGCCAGGCCGGAGCCGATGCCGGCGAAGCGGCCGCCGACGTCGAAGAAGCCCGACAGGTTCAGGCCCACCGCGAACAGCAGGTAGGCCACCACGCCCACGAACACCGGCGAGTGGAACTGGAAGCCCCAGCCCACCTGCTGGCCGCCGGCCCGCAGCGCGACCAGCACGGCCGCCAGCAGCGCGAAGCTGGCCAGCACGCCGGCCGTGTAGGCCAGGCCCTCGGCCTTGTGGTCGCCCTGGTTCACCAGCGCCAGCGCCTTGATGGACAGCACCGGGAACACGCAGGGCATGAGGTTCAGGATCAGGCCGCCCAGCAGCGCCAGCGCCAGCGCGGGCAGCAGGCCCAGGCTACCCGCCTCGGGCGCGGCGCCGGCCGTGTCGGCGGCCGGCGCGGCCAGGTCCGCCGGGCCGGGGCCCTGGCCGGCGCCCTCGGGCATGGGGACGCTGACCGTCCAGGCCTGCGGGCCGGCGTCCGTCATCAGCGTCAGCACGCCGGACAGCGGCTGGCCGGGCTTGACCGGGTCCTCGCCGGCGGCCAGGTCCAGCGTCCAGCCGTCGCCGCCGGCCCGCAGCGGCTGCGGCGCGCTGTGGGTAATGGCGCCCCAGGTGTCGGCGAAGAAATAGGCCCGGCTCACGCCGGCCGTCGGGCCGGCCAGCTGCACGCCCTGCGGCGCGGCCCGGGCCCGCAGCGCGAACGGCGCCGGCTTGGGGAGGGCGCCGCGCCATTCCTCGATCTGCGCGGCGTCCGGGCCGGGCGGCGCGGCGGTGGCGACCACGGGCAGGTCCAGGCCCAGGCTGACCTGCTCGGGGATGCAGACGTCCTTGCACACCAGCCAGCGCACCTCGGCCACCGGCCGGAAGCGGCCGCCCGGCCGGGCATCGGCCGGCACGGCCAGCTCCACCAGCAGCGCGGCCTGGCCTTCATAGCCGTAGTTGACCAGCGGGCCGATGGGCTGCACGGCGGGCGTGGGCCACTGGATGGGGCCGGCCTCGGCGCCGCTCCAGTCCAGCGTGGTGGCCTGGCCGGAATCGCCGGGGTTGAGCCAATAGGTGTGCCAGTGCGGCTTGATGTCCTGCGCCAGCGCCACCGTGAAGCGCTGGCCCGGCGCGACGGCGGCCTGGCTGGACACGAGGCGTGCCGACACATGGTCCGTGGCGGCTTCGGGAGGCGCGGCCAGGGCCAGCAGCGGGGCGGCCAGCAGGGCCGCGAGACAGAAACGCATGAAGGGACGCGGGAGCACAGGCATGGCGAAATCCTAGGCGAAACCCGCAAGCCCCCGCCGTGGGCGCCCGTTCATGGCGCCGGTGGACGGATCCTCAGCGCGGCGCGGCGTCCGCGTCCGCCGGTGGCGGCGCCTCGCCGTCGGGCCGGCGGTGCGAGCGCGTGGTGGGCAGGCCCAGCTGCCGACGCCTGGCCAGCCGGCCCGCCAGCCAGGTGCCGCCGAGCACGGCGAAGATGTTCAGCACGCCGAACAGCGGCGCGGCGCTGGAGGACAGCAGCACGGTCTGCAGCGGCGCCGAATAGGCCCGCGGCTCCAGCGCGAAGCTGAAGGCGCCGAAGATCAGCCAGCCCGCCCAGGCCATGCCGACGCCGGACATCATCCAGGCCACGTAGGGCCGGTGGCGGCGCCGGGCCGGGCGCAGCGTGGCGTAGCTCCACAGCAGCGACACGGCGAACAGCGCCACGGCGATCGCCACGGCCTCTCCCAGCATCACGGGAAGGCTGTTGCGGCCGCCCAGCTGGAGGTAGACCGAGCGCGGCAGGCCGGTGCTGGCGTACTGCATCGCGGCGCCGATGCAGAAGGAGAACAGCAGGGCGCCCGAGATGAAGGCGATGGAGCGGCGGGCAGCTTTCATGGGGGGCGATTCTCGGTGCAGCCGCGCGCCGGGGCCGTCACCGGGCGGCGGCGGCCGGGCGAAGTCCACGGACGCCGCCAAAAAACGACGCCCGCCGGCCGGCGGGAAGCCGGGCGGCGGGCGGCGGGCGGGTGGACGGAGCCTGGGCGGGGCGGGCTCAGCGCTTGCGGTCCAGGCGCAGCGCGCGGGCCAGGCCGCGGCGCTCGCCGCTGTACAGCGCAGTGTCGAAGGCCTCGTGCTTGCGGCCCTTGTCGGCGCCGCCTTCCTGCAGCAGTTCGGGCACCGGCAGGCGGCGCGGCGTGGGTTCGGTACGGGGCTGGAGTTTCATCATGGCTGTCTGGCCGGGGCTCGCCGGCCGTCTCGCGTGGGAAGCGGCGCGATTGCGAGGCACAACGCGGGCCGCGCCGGGCGGGTTGACAAGGCGGAAACACTTCCTTGCACCTGCGATGTGCCGACAATCGCGGCTTCGCCATCCCCGCACCCCGCCCCCATGACCGTCAAGCTGAAGAAAACCGTCCCGGCCAAGGCCACGCCCATCACCGTCGTGGACCGCGCCGCCTTCCAGGCGCTGGCCACCGGCCTGCCCGCCGCCACGCGGCAGTGGCTGGCCACCGTCGGCTTCACCGGCGCGCCCGACAGCCATGCGCTGGTGCCGGGCGCCGACGGCCGGCTGGCGCAGGTGTTCGCCGGCGTGGCGCATGCGGCCCACCCGTTCGCGCTGAGCGCGCTGCCGCTGGCGCTGCCGGCCGGCGACTACCGGCTGGACGGCGCCGGCCTGGCGCTGCTGCCGGAGTCGGCCGCGCTGTCCTGGGAGCTGGGCGGCTACCGCTTCGACCTCTACCAGCCCGCCCGGCGCGAACCCGCCACGCTGTGGCTACCCACTGGCGCCGACGCCGAGCGCGGCCTGGCGCTGGCCGCCGCGATCAGCGCCACGCGCGACCTCGTCAACACGCCGGCCGAGCACATGGGCCCGGCCGAGCTGGCCGCCGCGGCCAAGGCGCTGGCGGCGCAGTACGGCGCCAAGTTCAGCGAGATCGTCGGCGACGCGCTGCTGAAGAAGAACTTCCCCAGCATCCACGCGGTGGGCCGCGCGAGCACGCGCGCGCCGCGGCTGATCGAGCTGACCTGGGGCCACCCCAAGCACCCGCGGCTGGCGCTGGTCGGCAAGGGCGTGTGCTTCGACAGCGGCGGCCTGAACATCAAGGGCGGCGAGGGCATGCGGCAGATGAAGAAGGACATGGGCGGCGCCGCCAACGCGCTGGGCCTGGCCACGCTGATCATGGCGCTGCAGCTGCCGGTGCGGCTGCAGCTGCTGATCCCGGCGGTGGAGAACGCGATCGCCGGCAACGCCTACCGGCCGGGCGACGTCATCAAGACGCGCAAGGGCCTGCACGTCGAGATCGGCAACACCGACGCCGAGGGCCGCGTGGTGCTGAGCGACGCGCTGGCCTACGCCGCCGAGGGCGAGCCCGACCTCGTCATCGACCTGGCCACGCTGACCGGCGCGGCCCGCGTGGCGCTGGGCGCGCAGCTGCCGGCGCTGTTCGCCAAGCACATGGACACCGCGCGCGACCTGGTGGACCTGGGCCTGAAGCTGGACGACCCGCTGTGGCACATGCCGCTGTGGGCGCCGTACCACGCGGGCATCGAGAGCAGCATCGGCGACATCGTCAACACCGGCAAGAGCGCGCTGGCCGGCGCCATCAACGCGGCGCTGTTCCTGGAGGACTTCCTGCCCGCCCAGCAGGACTGGCTGCACGTGGACCTGTTCGCGTGGAACGACACCGCCCGCCCGGGCCGCCCGGTGGGCGGCGAGGCGCAGACGATCCGGACGCTGCTGGCCTACCTGGAAGGCCGCTACCGGCGCGGCTGAGCGGGGCGCGGGCGCGGCGGGCGGCGGTCGTCGCGGCGCGCCTCGCGCGGCGGGGCCGGCGGCGCCTCGGCGCGCTCCTTGCGCGCAAGCTCCAGCAGCCCCGGCAGTTCCTCGGGCACGACGCCCTTGAGCACGCAGAAATTGGCCTCGGTCAGCGTCGTGCGCTCGAAGTCCCACAGCAGCTGCCCGCGGTTGCGGCGCTGCTGCTGCTCCAGCTGCTCGCGCTCCTGCTTCAGCCCGCGGCGGCGCGTCAGCTCGTCCTTCGCGGCGGCGAGGTGCTCCTCGCTCAGCTCGCCGGCGGGCTGGCCGTCCAGGTCGAAGCGGGTCTTGGCCTGGGTCAGCGCGACCAGGTAGCCGGTCGAGCCCGTGTGGCGGCGCAGGAAGGCGCTGAGCTGCGCCTTGCTGAACCGGCCCGGCGCGCGCTCCTGGATGTCGGCCTGGATGCGCAGCTTGACGGGCTTGGGGCGGCCGGTGAACAGCGCCGGGAACAGCGCCTTCAGCTCGGCGGCGACATCGCGCGCGGCCTCGGTGGCCTCGGCCACCTCGGGCGAGCAGGCCTTCTCGACGGCAGCGGCGACGGGCGCGGCGGGTTCAGCCGCCTCGGCGGCGGGCACGGTGGATTCGGGGAGGTCGGAACTCATAAGGGGCGGGATTGTCCGTCAAGCCCCCCGGAAGCCGTGCCAGGGTTCAGCCCAGGCCGCCGAACACCTTTTTCAGGATCGCGCTGCCGGTGCCCACCGGATCCCGGCGGATCTTCCTCTCCTCCTCGCCGATGATCCGGTACAGCCCGTCCAGCGCCCGCGCGGTGACGTACTGCTGGATGCTGGCGTCCTCGCCCTTCACGAGGCCGAAGCCGGAGGCCTTCTTCGCCACGGCGTTGTACTTGTCGGCCAGCGACACCTTCTCGGTCGCCTGCGTGACGATGGGCAGGAACTGCCGGCCCAGCGGCTCGCGCGTCTTGCCGGCGAAGAACTGCGTCACCGACTCGTCACCGCCGCGCAGGATCTGCAGCCCGTCCTCCACGCTCATGTCCTTGACCGCCTTGACCAGCAGCGGCTTGGCGACCGGCACGGCGGCCTCGGCGGCGCGGTTCATCGCGGTGACCAGCTCGTCCAGCCGCGCGCCCTGGCCGGTGGCCTTCAGCAGCCGGGCGGCGTCCTTCAGGTAGCCGGGCAGCTCGATCTTCACGAGCGGGTTGCCGAGGAAGCCGTCCGGCCGGCCCAGCAGCGCGACGGCCGCGTTGGCGCCGCGCTCCAGCGCGGTGCGGATGCCGGCGTTGGCGTCGCCCTCGGTCAGCGACAGCGCCCGGGCCGGATGCCAGGGCGCCCACAGCAGGGCGGGTGTGGCGGCGATGATGAAACGGCGTCGCATGGGAGGCTCCTGGAAGTCTGCGGCGCATCTTAGAGTTCGCCGCATGGACGCCCATTTCCTCACCCCGCTGTTCACGCCCCACTCCATCGTCGTCTTCGCCGGCCCGCCGGACGACCCCGGGCGGCAGACCGCCCAGGCGCGCGCGCTGTGCGCGGCGCTGGCGGCGGCGCCGGGGCAGACCCCGCCACAGTTCCTGCACGGCGAGACCACCGGCACGCTGGGCGAGCTGGCGCGCTCGCGGGCGGACCTGGCCGTCATCGCGCTGCCGCCCGACGAGATCGCCGCCGCGCTGGAGCTGGCCGGCCGCATCGCCTGCCGCACCGCGCTCATCATCAGCAACGGCATCGAACCGGACCAGGCCGCGCAGTTCAAGCGCATCGCCCGCCGCGAGGGCCTGCACCTGCTGGGCCCCAACTGCCTGGGCCTGCAGCGCCCGCCGCTGCGGCTCAACGCCAGCGTCGCCGGGCCGCTGGCGGCCGAGGGCTCGCTGGCGCTGGTGTCGCAGTCCGGCGCGCTGACCTCGGCCATGCTGGACTGGGCGCAGCAGAACCAGGTCGGCTTCAGCCAGGTCGTGTCGCTGGGGCCGAACGCGGCCGTCGACCTGGCGCAGGTGCTGGACTTCCTCGCCGCGGACGCGCGCACGCAGAGCATCGTCGTCTACCTCGAGGGCATCTCCAACGCGCGCCGCTTCATGAGCGCGCTGCGCTCGGCCGCGCACGCCAAGCCGGTGGTCGTGCTGAAGGCCGGCCGGCGCCGCGCCGGCAACGAGGCGGCGCTGACGCACAGCCGCGCCATCGTCGGCAGCGACGACGTGTTCGACGCCGCGCTGCGCCGCGCCGGCGCGGTGCGGGTGCGCAGCTTCGTCGAGCTGTTCTCGGCCGCCAAATGCCTGGCCGCGCGCTACCGGCCGGTGGGCCAGCGGCTGGCCATCGTCACCAACGGCGGCGGCCCCGGCATCCTGGCGGCGGACTGGGTGGACGAGATCGGCCTGCAGCTCGGCCGGCTCTCGCCCGACGTGGCCGCCGCGCTGAAGCCGCAGCTGCCGCCGCTGGCCTCGCTGGTGGACCTGGTGGACCTGTCCGCCGCCGCCACGCCCGGCCACTACCGCGCCGCGCTGCAGGCCGCCGCCGCCGACCCGGCGGTGGACGGCGTGCTGGCGATCTACACGCCGCAGCTCGAATGCGACGCCACCGAGGTGGCCCGCGCGGTCGTCGCCGCCAAGGCCGACTCCGCCAAGCCGCTGTTGGGCTGCTGGATGGGCGACGCCTCGGTGCGCGACGCGCGCCGCGTGCTCAACGACGCGGCCATCGCCAACTTCCGCACGCCCGAGGCCGCCGTCGGCGCCTTCGGCAACATCGCCGCCTTCCACGCCAACCAGCGCCTGCTGATGCAGACGCCGCCGCCGCTGTCCAGCCTGGCCCAGCCCGACCTGGAGGCCGCGCGGCTGCTGATCGAGAGCGTGCTGGCCGAACGCCGCCGCACGCTGACCGAGATGGAGAGCAAGGCGCTGCTGGCGGCCTTCCACATCCCGGTCACGCAGACGGTGCTGGCGCGCAGCGCCAACGAGGCCATGATGCTGGCCACGCAGATGGGTTTCCCCGTCGCGCTGAAGATCGACTCGCCCGACATCACGCACAAGAGCGACGTGCAGGGCGTGGTGCTGAACATCCAGAGCGGCTCGGCCGCGCGCGACGCCTACAGCGACATGATGGCCCGCGTGCAGAAGCTGCAGCCCCGGGCGCGCCTGAACGGCGTGACGGTGCAGAAGATGGCGCGCCGCGGGGGCGGGCGCGGCGGGCGCGAGGTCTGCGTCGGGCTGGTGACGGACGAGGCCTTCGGCCCGGTCATCGTGTTCGGCGCGGGCGGCACGATGATCGAGCTGATCGCCGACCGCGCGATGGAGCTGCCGCCGCTGAACCAGTTCCTCGCGCGCCGCCTGGTCGAGCGCGCCCGCGTGGCCGAGACGCTGGCCGAGGGCTGGCAGGGCGGCGCGCCGGCCGACCTGGACGCGCTGGAGCATGTGCTGCTGCGCGTCAGCGAGATGGTCTGCGAGTTCCCGCAGCTGCGCGAGATGGACATCAACCCGCTGATCGTCGACGAGAACGGCGCCGTGGCCGTGGACGCGCGCATCGTGCTGCAGCCCGGGCCGGTCAGCGGCACGACGCGCGCCTTCGACTACCCGCACCTGGCCATCCTGCCCTACCCGGCGCGCTTCGAGCAGGTCTGGCCGCTGGCCGGCGGCGGCGAGGTGACCGTGCGCCCGGTGCGCCCGGACGACGCGCAGATGCTGCAGGAGCTGGTGCGTGGCCTCAAGCCCGAGAGCCGCTACTTCCGCTTCGCCAGCGCCATCACCGAGCTGCCGCCCAGCCTGCTGGCGCGGCTGACGCTGATCGACTACGACCGCGAGATGGCGCTGGTGGCCGTGTCCTCGACCGAGGCCGGCGAGCGCATCGTCGGCGTGTCGCGCATCATCACCAACGCCGACCAGACCAGCTGCGAGTTCAGCCTGCTGGTGGCCGACGACTTCGGCGGCAAGGGCCTGGGCACGCGGCTGATGGAGGGCATCACCGACGCGGCGCGCGAGAAGGGCCTGTCCGACATCGAGGGCCTGGTGCTGTCCAACAACAGCGACATGCTGAAGCTGATGCGCGGCCTCGGGTTCACGGTCAAGCCCTTCCCGGAGGATCCGGATTTCAGGCTGGTCACGCGCAGCTTGCAGGGCTAGCGTTTCTCGGCTTCCGCTTGTTTCCGCAAGCGCTGCGCCGCCGCGTCGGCATAGGCCGCGCAGCTCGTCGGCCGGGGGTGGGGCCGGGCCGCGTCGGCGTAGTTCCAGCCGCTGGCGCCCGGGTGCGGCGTCAGCAGCAGGTCGCAGGGCAGGCCGCGCACGGTCTCGATGCTGCGCGCGAAGTCGCGCCGGATCTGCGGGTAGGCGGGGTTCCCGGCCAGCCGGTAGCCCGGCGCGCTCAGGCTGTCCACATAGGCGATGCGCACCGGCCGGCCGTCGCGGGTGTCGGTCCAGGTCCAGCTCAGGCTGCCCGGCGTGTGGCCGGGCGTGAACCAGGCGGTGAAGGCCATGCCACCGAGTTGCACGACCTCGCCGTCCTGCACGAGGCGGTCGGCCGCGACGGGCGGGAAGGCGATCGCGTCGCCGAAATGGAGGTCGTGGCTGCCGCCGCGCGCGAGCAGCGCCGCGGACTCGGCGTTGCTGACCAGCGCCGCACCGGTCGCGCGCTTGACGGCGGCCAGCGGGCCGGCGTGGTCGGCGTGCGCGTGGCTGTGCAGGATCAGGCGCAGCTCGCCCGGCGCGACGCCGAGCCTGGCCATGTTGCGCAGCAGCGCGTCGGCCATCTGCGGCATGCCGCCGTCGATCAGCACCGCGCCCTGCGGCGTCTTGACGAGCAGCGCGGTGATGTCGCGCGCGCCGATCTGCCAGACGTGGTCGCTGATGCGCAGCGGCTCGACGGGCGTGCGCCAGGCGGCGTCCACCTCGTAGGCCTGGAGCTGCGGCAGGGGTTGGGCGGCGGCGAGGGCGGGCAGCGCGAGCGCGAGGGCGGCGTAGGCGCTCATGTCAGAGCCTCCCCAAGCGCTCGGTCAGCAGCGCGAAGAAGCCGTCCGCGTCCAGGTGCCGCAGCACCTGCGCATTGGCCGGCAGGCCGGTGGCGCCCCACCAGTCGATGACGCTCATGCCGCGCGTCAGCGGGCTCTGCACTTCGATGCGGACGTTGCAGTCGCGGCCCTGGAACAGTTCCGGCGCGAGCAGCCAGGCGATCACGCAGGGGTCGTGCAGCGGCGCGCCGTCCTGGCCGTATTTCTGCTCGTCATAGCGCTCGTAGAAATCCATCCACGCGGCCACCGCGTCGCCGGCGCGGCTGCCGAGCGCGCGGATCGCGGCGATGCGGTCGGCGCGGGTCAGCGCCTGGTGCGTGACGTCCAGCGGCGCCATCGTGATCGGCACGCCGCTCGTGAAGACCTCGTGCGCGGCCTGCGGATCGACGTAGAGGTTGAACTCGGCGGCCGGCGTCACGTTGCCGCCCTCGAAGAAGCCGCCGCCCATCAGCACGATGCGGCGGATGCGCGCCGCCACGTCGGGTGCGCGGCGCAGCGCCAGCGCGATGTTGGTCAGCGGCCCCAGCGGGCACAGCGTCACCGTGCCGGGCGCACGCTCGCGCAGCACCTGGACGATGAAGTCCGCCGCGTGGCGCGGGTCCACGGGCAGCGTCGGCGCGGGCAGGTCCACGCCGTCCAGGCCGGTGTCGCCATGCACGTGCTCGGCGGTGACCAGCGGCACGTCCAGCGGCCGGTCGGCGCCCGCGCAGACCGGCAGGTCGCGCCGGCCGGCCAGTTCCAGCACCTTGCGGGCGTTCAGCGTCGTCAGCGCCAGCGGCACGTTGCCGGCGACCGTCGTCACGCCGAGCAGTTCCAGCTCGGGCGAGGCGGCGGCCAGCAGCAGCGCGATGGCGTCGTCCTGGCCGGGGTCGGTGTCGATCAGCAGCGGGATGCGGGTCATGCGGCGGCAACGTCGAGGTCGATGGCGCCGAACAGGCTGTGCTGGCCGTCGGCGGTCTTGAGATCCAGGCGCAGGCTGTCGCCGGGCGCCAGCGGCAGGTCCAGCGCGCCGAGCGCGCAGCCCGCCACCTGCCCGGCCCGCAGCGCGCGCAGCCGGGCCACGCGCGCCAGCGCCTCGCCCGGCGCGGCGGCCACGTCGCGCGGCGCCAGCCGGGCGCCGTTGTGCAGCGCGACGAGCCGGCCGTGCAGCCGGCCGGCCCGCCAGGCCTCGCCGAGTTCGTCCGGCGTGACGGCCAGCGGCGCGGCATGGCTGGCGACGAGTTCGCCGTCCACGCGCCAGTCCACGGCCAGCGTCAGCAGCCGCAGCGCGTCCAGCGCGACGGCGGCATCGCCGGCGGCGGCCAGGTCGCCGCCGAGGGCCGCCAGCGCCGGCTCCGCCGTGGCCGGCGCGCGCAGCGGCTGCTGCGGCGGCGAGAACTGGCCGGCCTCGCGGCGCACGCCGCCGTCGGCGCCCACCACCGCCCAGCCGTAGGCGCGCGGCAGCGGCGCCAGGCATTTCTCCGGCTCGAACGGGAAGGCGTGGCGCAGCTTGCCGTGGTTGAGCTGCACGGCCAGGTCCTCGAGCTGCGGCGCGAGGAAGCCCCAGTCGTCGAGCACCTGCTGCAGCCGGGTGGCGATGCCGGTGGCGTGGTGGGCGTGGGTGAGGTCGCGCGAGACGACGACGAGGTGGCCGTCGCGCGAGCCGTCGGCGTAGCTGGCGAGTTTCATGGGGCGGGCGATCCGGGCGGTGGCAGCATTGTGCGATGCCCGCCCCGCCACCCTCCCGCCTGCCCCGCGCCGCCGCCGCCGCGCTGGCGGCCAGCGCGCTCGGCCACGCCGTGCTGCTGGGCGGCGGGCACGCGGACGGGGACGCCGCCGCCCGGCCGGCGCGGGCCGTCAGCGTCACGCTGCGGCCGGCCACGGCGCCGGTGGCGCTGCCCGAGCCGGCGCCTGCGGCGCCCGCAGCCCGGCGCGCCCCGTCCCCGCGGCCGGCGCCCGCACCGGCCACCGCCGAGCCCCCCGACGCGCGCGCCGAGTCGCCGCCCGCCGCGCCGCTGCTGCGCCTGGCCGGGCCGGCGGCCTGGCGCTACCACCTGCGCTGGGCCGGCCAGGACGGCGAGGCGCTGCTGCACTGGCAGCCGCAGCCCGACGGCCGCTACAGCCTGCGGCTGACCCGGCGCATCGGCGAGCGCACCCTGCCCGCGCAGCAGAGCCTGGGCCGCACCGGCAGCGCAGGCCTGGCGCCGGAGCGCTTCGCGGTGCAGAACGGCGGCCGGGACCGCCAGGCCGTGAACTTCGACGCCGAGGGCCGGCGCCTGAGCTTCTCGGCCAGCCCGGCGCAGCTGGACCTGCCCGACGGCGCGCAGGACCGGCTGTCCTGGTGGCTGCAGATCGCCGCGCTGGTGCAGGCCGCACAGCCGGAGGGCGCCCGGCCCGGCGGGCGCTGGCGCGTCTGGGTGGCCGGCGTGCGCGGCGACCTGCGCGAATGGACCTTCGAGGCCGTGGACCCGGCGCCCGAGGACGCCGGCACGCTGCACCTGCGCCGCCAGACGCTGGGGCCGCAGGATCCCGGCATCGACCTCTGGCTGGACCCGGCGCGGGGCTACTGGCCGGTCCGGCTGCGCCAGGGCGACCCCGAATCGAGGGGGTTCGAAATCCGCCTGGCCGACGTGAACTCCTGACACTTCCAGCACGCGGCCGGCGAACGCGATGCCCCGATCAGCGCCGGCTTCTGCCAGTATTTGTCCCGGCGGGCTTGAAAGCCCGCCCCCCAACCGCAGTTGAAGCCCCGAGGAGAACGCCATGCACATGCTCTACAACTCCGACAGCTTCATCGTCGTCCAGTTCGTCGTGCCGTCCGACCCGCCCCCGGTCGCGCCCGCCGGCCCGCAGCTGGCCCGCGGCGGCTTCGAGATCGTCGACAAGTTCGCGCGCAAGGAAATCTTCATCGAGGGCGCGCTCGCCGAGTCCTTCCAGCAGGGCGTGCAGGCGCTCATCGAGGACGGCCAGCCGTCGGTGGACGAGTTCGACGCCTTCATCGAGCGCTATGCGGTCATGGGCCAGCAGCCGGTCGTCATGCACTGAGCCCCTGTTGCCCCCCGTTGGCGCCGCAAATGCGCAATGGGTAACGCATCGGCCGCGGTGAAGAGGCCGACGAGACCGCCCAACCCTGATACAAGACGGGACCGCGCCGGCCGCTGCAGGCTGCGCAAGGAGTCCTTTCGATGGTGAAGCGAGCCGCCGCAGAGACCGCCTCACGCGCCAGTGCGCGCATGCTGCCGTCGCCCGGTCTGGACGGCGCGCCGGTGCTGGACCGGATGTGTTCGCAGTTCGTGCTGACGCTGACCGTGCGCCACGCCGGCCGCTTCAACCTGCGGCGCGACTTCAACGGCCTGCTCTCCTTCACCGGCCGCCACCTGGTGTGGCCGGTGCGCGTGCTGCAGCGGCTGCGCGCCTACCTCGCGCAGCGCTGCGCCGGCAACGAGCTGTGGCGCGGCCACGAGGCGCTGTCGGACGAGGCCTTCCTGGCCCGCTTCGGCCAGTGGAGCGGCCCGTTCGCCGAGGGCACGCTGTTCTTCTACCTGGACGAATACGTCAAGGACGCGCCCAAGGACATGCTGGCGCTGCTGGCCGCCACCTGCGAGCACCTGGACCGGCAGCTGAAGCGCGAGTCCACGCTGATCGAGAAGAACATCGACGCGCTGGGCCAGTTGCTGCAGCTGAACCCGGCCGAGCGCGCCATCCTGCTGTACGGCACGCTGGCGCGCTACCAGCGCGAGCTGCGCGGCGCGCTGGTCGAGTTCAAGGTCAACACCGCGCAGGAGGCCTTCGCGGCGATCGCGGCCGTGGCCGGCGTGGACGAGCGCGAGGTCGCCGAGGCGCTGCGCGCCGGCTCGCGGCTGGAGCGCATCGGCATGGTCGAGAACCTGATCTCCGAGCACAACATCACCGACCTGGCCGACCTGATGAAGGTCAGCGACCAGCTGCCGCCGGTGCTGATGCGCGAGTACCAGGGCCCGCACGACCTGATGGCCGTGTTCACGCGGCCGGCCGCGAAGAGCACGCTCGCGGCCGGCGACTTCCAGTTCGTCAGCGAGGACCTGGCGCTGCTCCAGGGCCTGCTGCGCCAGGCCGTGGCCACGCATGCGACCGGCGTCAACGTGCTGCTCTACGGCCCGCCCGGCACCGGCAAGACGGAGCTCGCCAAGGTGGCGGCGGCCGCCGCCGGCCTCGACCTCTACGAAGTGGAATACGCCGACCGCGACGGCAACTCGCTGTCGGGCCGCGACCGCTACCGCTCGCTGCAGATCAGCCAGGTCTTTTTGAAGGCCAGCGCCAACGTCGCGCTGCTGTTCGACGAGGTGGAGGACGTGTTCCCGCCGCTGTCCAGCGACACCGCCTCGCTGCTGAGCCGGCTGGACGCCAGCGGCGAGGCCGGCGTCGGCAACTCGGTCAGCGGCAAGGCCTGGGTGAACCAGATCCTCGAAACCAACCCGGTGCCGGTGATCTGGGTGACCAACCGCATCGAGCAGATCGACCCGGCGTTCCGCCGCCGCTTCCAGTACCACCTGGAGCTGAAGTCGCCGCCACCGGGCGCGCGCCGCGGGCTGGTCGCGCGGGCGCTGGGCGAGGTGGCGGTCAGCGAGGCCTTCGTCGGCAAGCTGGCCGAGCGGCCGGGGCTGACGCCCGCGCAGATCCGCACCGCCGTGCGCTTCGCCCAGCTGGCCGGCGCGGCCGGGGACGCCGAGCGGCTCATCGAGCGCCAGCTCTCCAACGCCGACAAGGCGCTGGGCCGCGACGGCACCGGCAGCATCGCCCGCCCCTGCGTGACCCGCTATGCGCTGGAGCTGCTGAACTGCGAGAGCCGCTTCGAGATCCCGCGCATCGTCGAGGCGCTGCGCCGCCGGGGGCGCGGGCAGCTGTGCTTCTACGGCCCGCCCGGCAGCGGCAAGACCGCGCTGGCCGAGCACATCGCGCAGGCGCTGGACCGGCCGCTGATGGTCAGGCGCGCCAGCGACCTGTCCAGCAAGTTCGTCGGCGAGACCGAGCAGAACATGGCGCGCATGTTCGAGGCCGCGCAGGCCGAGGGCGCCGTGCTGCTGCTGGACGAGGCCGACAGCTTCTTGCGCAGCCGCAAGCACGCGGAGCGCAACTACGAGGTGTCGGAGGTCAACGAGATGCTGGCCGGCATGGAGCGCTTCAACGGCCTGTTCATCTGCACGACCAATCTGTTCGACGACCTGGACGAGGCGGCGCTGCGGCGCTTCGCGTTCAAGATCCGCTTCAAGGCGCTGAAACCCGAGCAGCGGCTGGCGATGTTCGAGCGCGAGGCCGGCGCGGCGCCGACCGACGAGCAGCGCGCGCGGCTCGCGGCGATGGACTGCCTGACGCACGGCGACTTCGCGGCCGTGCGCCAGCAGGTCGAGATCCTCGGCGAGGCGTTCACGCCGGACGAGTTCCTGGCCCAGCTGGACGCCGAGCACCGCGCCAAGCCCGAGGTGCGCGAGCGGCGCGGGATGGGCTTCAGAGCCGCTTGAAGTAGTAGCTCGTCGAGCACGGCGCGCCGTCCGGCATCAGCGCATAGGCCGGGATGTCGCCCGCCCGCTGCCAGCCCAGCCGCTCGTAGACGCGCGACGCGTCGCTGCCGGTGACGGTGTCCAGCACCAGCGTCGTCCGGCCCAGCTCGCGCGCCTTCGCCTCCAGCGCCCGCAGCAGCCGCTCGGCCGAGGCCCCCAGTTCCAGCAGCGCCTGCTGGGCCATCGGCAGGTGGTTGCTCATGCGGCCGCCGCAGGTGGCGGCCCAGGCGGCGCCGGCATCGAGCAGGGCGTGCAGATGGGTGGGCATGGCGGGCGTGTTCATCGTCAAGGCGGACCTCCTCGTGGCAACATGGCCGCCATGCTCGAAGCTGAAGTGAACTTGAAGTCAAGCGCCGCGCCGCTGACCATCGGCCAGCTGGCCCGGCGTGCGGGCGTGGCGACGAGTGCCTTGCGGTTTTACGAAGCGCAAGGATTGCTGGCCGGCAGCCGCAGCGCGGGCGGGCACCGCCAGTACCCGCGGCATGTGCTGCGCCGTGTGGCCTTCATCCGCGCGGCACAGACGGTGGGCCTGACCTTGCCGCAGATCAGCGCCGCGCTGGCGTCGTTGCCCGACGGCCGAACCCCCACCAAAGCCGACTGGGCGCGGCTCTCCGCCGGCTGGGCGCCGCTGCTGGACGCGCGCATCGCCGCGCTGCAGGCCTTGCGGCAGAAGCTGACGGGCTGCATCGGCTGCGGTTGCCTGTCGCTGAAGGCCTGCGCGCTCTACAACCCGGCCGACAAGGCCGGGGACGAGGGCGCTGGCGCCCGGCTTCTGCGCACCGAAACCGAACGTTGATCCTTATGCGACGACCGCCTATCGGTTCCAGGCGAAAATCCAGCGGTTGACCCCGCCCAGAACACCGCCCATGAG
Source organism: Roseateles sp. (assembly GCF_047654785.1). Lineage (GTDB taxonomy): Bacteria > Pseudomonadota > Gammaproteobacteria > Burkholderiales > Burkholderiaceae_C > Pelomonas. Next base: position 651,902 of record NZ_JASGKQ010000002.1, on the reverse strand, counting down.
TGCCTTCCACGAAGAGACCGTCCTGACCGTCCACCACTGGACCGACCGCCTGTTCAGCTTCACCACCACGCGCGACCAGGCGCTGCGCTTCTCCAACGGCCACTTCACGATGATCGGCCTCAAGGGCGACAACGGCAAACCGCTGCTGCGCGCCTACAGCATCGTCAGCGCCAACTACGAGGAGAACCTGGAGTTCCTCAGCATCAAGGTGCCGGACGGCCCGCTGACCTCGCGGCTGCAGCACATCAAGCCGGGCGACAAGATCATCGTCGGCCGCAAGCCCACCGGCACGCTGCTGATCGACTACCTGCTGCCGGGCAAGACCCTCTACCTGCTGGGCAGCGGCACGGGCCTGGCGCCGTTCATCAGCATCGTGCGCGACCCCGAGACCTACGAGCGCTTCGAGAAGGTCGTCATCGTGCACGGCGTGCGCCAGGTGGCCGAACTGGCTTACCACGACCACCTCACCGTGGACCTGCCGCACCACGAGTTCCTCGGCGAGTTCGCCAGCGAGCAGCTGCTGTACTACCCGACCGTCACGCGCGAGCCCTACAAGAACACCGGCCGCATCACCGACCTGATCCAGACCGGCAAGCTGCAGGCCGACCTGGGCCTGCCGCCGCTGGACCCGGAAACCGACCGCATCATGCTGTGCGGCAGCCCGGCGCTGCTGAAGGACATGCAGGAGATGCTGGAGATCCGCGGCTTCAAGGAAGGCAGCACGACGACGCCGGGCGACTATGTGATCGAGCGGGCTTTCGTCGAGAAATAGAGCCCCTCGCCTGGGCTTGCTCCCGCTGAACGCGGGCCAGCCCAGTCGGTCCCCCGAGGGGACGGCGATGCTCGCGGGGCTTGCCCCGCTCGCACATCGCCCACGGGCCGGCTTGGGGCGGCCCGGCGCTCGGCCCGTGCGCTGAGTGAGACACCTCTCGCTGGGCTTGCTCCCGTTGAACGCGGGCCAGCCCGCTGCCCTTCGGCAGGCACGGCGAGCCCACTGGGCTCACCGTGTCCGGCCTCAGCCCCCGAGGGGACGGCGATGCTCGCGGGGCCTGCCCCGCTCGCACATCGCCCACGGGCCGGCTTGGGGCGGCCCGGCGCTCGGCCCGTGCGCGGGGTGAGACACCCCTCGCTGGGCTCGGCCCGCCACGAACCGCTGCGGCTACTCGGCGGTCACGCCTTGGCCCCGGCCCTGCGGCCCGCGCGCATAGCGCCGCGCCAGCGGCGCGCACACCATCAGCTGCAGCTGGTGGAACACCATCAGCGGCAGCACCAGCAGGCCCACGGCCTGGCCGGCGAACAGGATCTGCGCCATCGGCACGCCGCTGGCCAGCGTCTTCTTGGAGCCGCAGAAGACGGTGGCGATCTCGTCCTCGCGCGGGAAGCCCAGGCGCCGGCTCAGCACCGTCAGCAGCGGCATGACGAGGGCCAGCAGCAGCGCGCAGATGAAGAGCAGCGCCAGCAGCGTGGCCGGCGGCAGGTGGCGGTACAGGCCCTGCACCGTGGCGGCGCTGAACGCGGCGTAGACGACGAGCAGGATGGTGCCCTGGTCGCTGGCGCGCACCCAGGCCTTGTGCGCGGCCACCCACGGCCCGGTCCAGCGCTGCAGCGCCTGGCCGGCGGCGAAGGGCAGCAGCAGCGTGGTGACGATGCCCTCGAAGGTGTGCCAGGACAGCTGCATGCCGCCCGCGCCGGCGGTGGCGCCCACCCACTTCGCCATCGCGGCCATCAGCAGCGGCGTGACCGCCATGCCGAGGATGTTGGACGCGGACGCGCTGCACATCGCCGCCGCCACGTTGCCGCGCGCCAGCGACGTGAAGGCGATGGACGACTGCACGGTGGACGGCAGCGCGCAGATGAACAGCACGCCCAGGTAGAGCGTCGGCCCGACCAGCGGCTCCAGCCAGGGCCGTAGCGCCAGGCCCAGCAGCGGGAACAGCAGGAAGGTCGAGCCGAACACCAGCGCATGCAGCCGCCAGTGCAGCAGCCCCTCCCACACCGCGCGGCGCGACAGCTTGCTGCCCTGCAGGAAGAACAGCAGCGCCACGGCCGCGTGCGTCAGCCCGTCCAGCACCGGCACGCCCCGGCCATGCACCGGCAGCAGCATCGCCAGCCCGACGGCGGCAAGCAGCAGCAGCGTGAAGGTATCGGGCAGCCAGCGCAGCCAGGTGGGTCGCGTCATGGCGGCTACATGCCCTTGAACAGGTGGGTGTAGCTGCGGCTGACTTCGAGCTTCTCGGCCAGGCCCCTGACGCCGACGAGCTGGCGGCCGCGGAAGTCGCGCGTGATGCCGTCGATCGCGCGCGCGTTGACCAGCGTGGAGCGGTGGATCTGCCAGAACAGCTGCGGGTCCAGCTCGTCCACCAGCTCCTTGATGGGCTTGCGGATCAGCGCCTCCACCTTGGCGGTCTGCACGCGGGTGTATTTCTCGTCGCTGATGAAGAACAGCACGTCCTCCACCGGGATCATCTGGATGGCCTGGCCCACCGAGGCCTGGATCCACTGCAGGTAGTTCGGCTTGGCCGCCGGGTTCATCTGCGACGCCAGCTTGTGCAGCAGCTGCTGCAGCGGGGCCGACGAGGTGTCCACCGCCTCGGCGCCGGTGCGCTGCGCGAGCCGCTTCTTGATGCGCGCCACCGTCAGCTGCAGGCGCTCCCGCTCGGCGGGCTTGAGCACGTAGTCGGCCACGCCCTGCTCGAAGGCCTCGACCGCGTACTGGTCGTAGGCGGTGATGAAGACGATCTCGGGCACCAGCCAGTCGTCGTCCTGCGGCAGCTGGGCGATCTGGCGCGCGGCGTCCACGCCGGTCAGGCCGGGCATGCGGATGTCCAGGAACACGAGGTCGGGCCGGTGGGCCTGCGTCAGTTCCACGGCCTCCAGGCCGTTCCTGGCCTCGGCCACGATGTCCAGTTCGGGCCAGACCTCGGCCAGCCGGCTGCGCAGCTGCTCGCGCATCAGCCGTTCGTCGTCGGCCAGCACGGCGCGGATGGGTGGGGTGCTCATGGCCGGCGATGCTACCGGCTCAGGCGGCCCCGGCGCGGCTGGGCGCGCGGCGGCGGTTGCGCAGCACGACGAACAGCAGCAGGCCCAGCAGGATCAGCGGCGAGCCCAGCACGGCGCCCGCGCCCAGCAGCGCGGCGAGCACCGCGGCCACCACGCCGCCGACGATGAGCAGCGGCAGCGCCACGCCCAGCAGCAGCACCAGCGGCACGACGAGCGCGCAGACGGCGCCGGCCACCAGCAGGCCGATGCCGGCGCCCAGCCAGTCGCCCAGGTCGCTGCCGCCGAAGAAGAACTCGCCGTCGTCCAGCGTGATGTGCAGGTCCGGGCCGTGGTGGCTCAGCAGCGCCCAGCCGCCCAGCAGGGCCGCCAGCGCCATCAGCGCGGTGCCGATGAACAGGATCTTGAACAGGGTCTTCATGCCGGGGCTCCTTCGTGGTCGTTGCGGCTGCGGTAGGGGACGGTGATCGTGACGACCGTGCCGCCGGGCGGGTTTTCGGTCACGGTGACGGCGGCGCGGCTGCCGTACAGCAGCTGCAGCCGCTCGCGGATGTTGGCCAGGCCCACGCCGGTGCCGCTGGTGGCGGCGCGGCCGAAGCCCAGGCCGGTGTCGGCCACCGAGACGGCCAGCTTGCCGTGCACGATCTCGGCCTTGACCCGGAGCAGGCCGCCCTCGGCCTTGGGCTCCAGGCCGTGCTTGATGGCGTTCTCCACCAGGCCCTGGATCATCATGGGCGGGAACTCGGCGGACAGCAGGCCCTCGGACACGTCGATCTCGGTCTGCAGCCGTTCCTCCATGCGCACCTTCAGGATCTCCAGGTAGGGGCGGATGACGGCCAGCTCACGGCCCAGGTCGCGCGCGCCGCCGCTGGCGTTGGCCTCGCGCATCGTCGGCATGGAGGCCCGCAGCAGCGCGATCAGGTTCTTCTGCATCTGGCTGGCGCGCGGCGGGTCGGTCTCGATCAGGTGGTCGATGCTGGCCAGCGTGTTGAACAGGAAATGCGGCTCCACCTGCGCCTGCATCGCCGCCATGCGCGCCTCGACGACCTGGCGCTTCAGGCTCTCGGCCTCGGCCGTCTCGGCGGCCTGCGCGGCCTTCACCTCGGCCTGCATGCGGCCCTTGTACACGGCCTTGATGACCGCCGACGCGAGCACCCACAGCAGGGCCAGGTCCTGCAGCGAATCGCCCAGCCGCTCCACGGTGACGCGGCGGCCGCCCCCGGCGGCGGCGGCTTCCTCGACCGCGTCCTGCAGCGCCTGCTGGGCGTCGGCGGCGGCCTGCTGCGCCTCCTTGACCGCCTCGTTCTGCTGCCTGAGCTGGCCGAGCTGCGCCCGGGCCTGCTCGACGGCGGCGCGGAGGTCTTCGGGGCGGGCGCTCTTGGGAAAGTCGATCGCGATGGCCGGCGCGCTGGCGTTCCCGGCGTCCGGCGCGGCCGCACTGGCCTCGGTGGCCGGCGCGCTGGCGGCGGAGGCCGCGCCGGTGGGCTGGATGCGCACGCCGCGCTCGTCCACCTTGATCTCGTACTTCCTGCCGGCGTCCTCGACGGCCCGGCGCGCCCGCTCGACGGCCTTCTCGGCCTCGGCCTTCAGCCGGGCGCGGCGGTGCGCGGCGGCGTGGTCGGGCTCCTGGACGACCTCGTTGATGCGCCAGGTGAACGGCGGCACCTGCTGCAGCACCTGCACGCCGACCAGCAGCGCCAGCGCCAGCAGCGCGAAGCGCTTCCAGCTGATGCTGACCAGCCAGCCCGCGTAGGCATGGAAATGGCGCACCGCCGCGGCGGAAATCCGCTGCCCGCGCTCGATCCAGCGCTGCTGCTGGGGGCTGGGGGTGAAGGAGGTCGTCATGGCGGCGGATCGTCGTTGGCAGCCACTGTACGCAGGCCCGCGGCGCGCCGTGCCGCCGAGGCGACGCACCGGCTGCGGCAGAGGATGAACTGCAGCGGCGCGCGACAGGGCGGGAAGCCCGGAGAGCCAGCCGGAGAGCCGGAAACGGCGAGGCCCGCCGGAGCGGGCCTCGGGAGGCAGCGGCGCGGCCGCCTTACTGCTTGACGGCCTCGACCTGGATCAGCAGGCGCACGGTGTCGGGGATGCCGGGCAGGCCGTAGGTCATGCCCCATTGGCTGCGCTGGAGGGTGGCCTCGAAGTCGCCGCCGCAGATCTCGCGCTTCAGGCGCGGGTTCTCGTAGCAGTTGAAGCTGGTGGCCGTCAGCGTGACGGGGTTGGTCCTGTCGCGCAGGGTCAGCATGCCGCTGACGCTGGTGACCTTGTCGCCGTCGAAGGTGAACTTGTCGCCGACGAACTTGGCCGTCGGGAACTGCTCGGCGGCGAAGAAGTCGTTGCCCTTCAGGTGGCCGTCGAACGGGCCGATGCCGGTGGAGATGGAGGCCATGTCCAGCGTCAGCTCGACCTTGCCGGTCTTGGCGGCCTTGTCCAGCGTGACGGTGCCTTCCTTCTTGTCCCAGCGGCCGCGGTTGGTGCTGGTGCCGAAGTGCTTGGCCTCGAAATAGACCTGGGTGTGGGTCGGCTCGATGGCGTAGGTGGCGCTCTGGGCCTGGGCGGCGCCGGCGGCGGCGGCCAGCAGGGCGGTGAGCAGCAGGGCTTGGTTCATCGTCGGGGTCTCCGGGAGTTGGGGGGAAGGGAACAGCTTACAGGCCGGTGAAGGCCAGCTTGAATCGGACGGTCACGTCGTTGGCGACCATGGAGGTGTCGGCCCAGTCGCCGTCGCCGATCTTGAAGTCCAGCCGCTTGATGGCCACGCTGCCCGAGGCCACGCCCTGGCTGAGCGTGATGGGCACCACCACGTCGCGGGTGGCGCCCTTCAGGGTCAGCTTGCCGGCCACGTCGTAGCGGCCGGCGCCGGCCGGCTTGATGCTGGTGGACACGAAGGTGGCCTTGCCGTTGCGCCGGGTGTCGAACCAGGGCGCCTTGGCGACCTCGGCGTCGAAGCTCGCGTCGCCCAGCGACACGCTGCCCAGGTCCACCGTGAAGGCGATCCGGCCGGCCTCGGGCTTCTTGGCATCGAAGTCCAGCTGGGCGTCGAACTTGCGGAACTTGCCGTCCACCGGCACGCCCATCTGCTTGAACGTGAAGGCGAGGTCGCTCTTCTCGGGCTGCAGCGTGGCGGCCTGGGCGGCCAGCGCGCCGGTGGCGAGCAGCAGGGTGGTGAGCAGGCGTTTCATGGGCATTCCTTGGGGGTCAGGCGCGGCCCAGCCCCATGCGGGCGAGCAGGCCGTCGCGGTCGATGAAATGGTGCTTCAGCGCGGCGCCCACATGGGCCAGCACCAGCAGCGCCAGGCCGTAGGCGAAGGCCATGTGCAGCGTCTTGAAGCTCTCGGCCAGCGCCTTGTCGCGCGGCACGAAGTCGGGCAGCGGCAGCACGCCGAACCACACGACGGGGAAGCCGGCGGCCGAGCTGTACGCCCAGCCGGCCAGCGGCACGGCGAAGAACAGCAGGTAGAGCAGGCCGTGCATGGCGTGCGCGGCGCGGGCCTGCCAGGCGGGCATGGGCAGGTCGGCCGGCGGCCGGTGCGTGAGGCGCCACAGCAGCCGCAGCGCGGACAGCGCCAGGAGGGTCACGCCGGCCCATTTGTGCCAGTTGTAGAGCTTGAGCCGCGCCGGCGAGAACGGCAGGCCGGTCATGTACAGGCCGACGCCGAACGCGCCGACGATGCCCAGCGCCAGCAGCCAGTGCAACGCGATGGCGACGGGGGTGTAGCGGGCGGCGGGTTGCGTCATGGGTTCGCAGTGTGGACCGGCGGCGGCCGGCTTCGGTTCACCGGCCTTGTTGCCAATGTTCGACGATTTTGAACACGGCCGCCGCCCCGCGGTCAACCCGCGTCAGCGCGGCGCCGGCGCGCGCCCCACCAGGAACACGCCGGCCAGCACCAGCGCCGTGCCGGCCAGGATCCAGCCGTTCATCGGCTCGCCGAGCAGCGCCGCGCCCATCAGCAGCGTGCTCATCGGCCCCACCATGCCGACCTGGGCCGACAGCGGCGCGCCGATGCGCGCGATCGCCAGCATCACCATCAGCACCGGCGCCACCGTGCAGGCAGTGGCGTTCAGCAGCGACAGCCACAGCACCGGCTCCGGCACCCGGGCCGCCGCCAGCGGGCGCAGCAGCGCGAACTGCGCGATGCACAGCACGCAGGCCACGCTGCTGGCCAGGCCCGTCAGCCGCAGCGCGCCGAGGCGCTGCACCACCTTGCCGCTGAGCGCGAGGTAGACCGCATAGCTGACCGCGCTGCCGAACACCAGCGCCGCGCCGAGCGCCGTGCCCGCGCCGTCGAAGCGCAGCTCGTGCGCGAACACCGCCGCCACGCCGGCATAGCTGATCGCCAGCGCCACGGCCTGCCGCGCCCGCAGCCGGTGGTGGAAGAACACGACCGACAGCAGCAGCACCAGCGTCGGGTTGAGGTAGAGGATCAACCGCTCCAGGCTGGCCGAGATGTGGGCCAGGCCGGCGAAGTCGAGGTAGCTGGCGAGGTAGTAGCCGGTGAAGCCCAGCACCGCGATGTCGCGCGCGTCCCGCCGGGTGAGCGCCGGCCGCCCGCGCCCGGCCCACCAGGCCATGGCGAGGAAGCAGGGCAGCGCCAGCAGCATGCGCCACATCAGCAGCGTGACCGCGTCCACGCCGTAGCGGTAGGCCAGCTTGACGATGATGGCCTTGCCGGAGAAGCCGATGGCGCCCAGCGCGGCGAGCGCGAGGCCGGCCCACGGGAGGCGCGGCGCGGAGGAGGCGGGATCAGCCATGCCGCGCATCGTGCCAGCGGCCACGCGCCGCGGGCTTCCTGCGTCGTGGATGGGCGCTTCGCGCTAGATGGCCAGCAGGTCTAGTCCGGCGAAGCGGTGAACAAATCGGGAACCGCCTGACCGCGCAGTGCCTCAGCACCTGAATGGTTGGCGTAGGTGGGCCAATCCGGGAAATAGTCATCCGACTGATTGCCCCACACATCCCAACCCGGGCGGGCGCCGCGAGCGAACAGTTCCAAGAACGGCCCCGGGCTGCAAGCCTCGACGATGGGATAGAACTCATCGGGCTTGCGCGAATGCTCCCGTTTCTGCGTCGCCAGCAGGTTCACCTGGCTGCGCCCCGGCGCCAGGGTTCGCGCGTTCTTGCCCTTGACGCCAAAGAGCACCAGTTCGGTGACGTTGCGGAAATAGAACCCCACACCGCGCCCATCGGAGCCCCCGTCCTTGCGCACCTTGTGCCAGACCAAATTGCTCTTGTACTGAAAACCCCAGGCTTCGAGCACGCGCAGCCCCTCGGGCAATAGCGCGTTTGGCACCCAGAGATAGAGATGTGCCGTGTCCTGCGTGAGCTGACTCACAGGCAGCCCCATGATCTCGGCCAATTCCATCGTGCCGTAACGGGACAGCCGCCGGTGTTCGGGCGCAACCTTGCCGGTGCGGTTCTGGAACTGCCACGGGGGGTCGGCCAGGATGGTCGCGAAGCGCTTGCCGCCGTGCCGGTCGAGCAAATCCTTCGCTGCGGCGTTCTCTGGCAGTGCGGGTTGTGCGTTCATGGTCGAGGCATCCAATCGGTAATCAGCTTCGGCGTGATGCCGAACACCAGGATCGGGCAGCCGCCATGCCGCCCGGCGTTCAGCCGGTACAGCAGCTTGCCCATCCACGTGGTGCTGGCGCCGTACTTTGCCCTCACGGAGCCCTTGGCGACGCTGCCGTCCTTGTTGAGCTGGGGAACGGCCTGGAACACCGGGTTGAGGCTGGCGCTGCGCGTCACCATCACACCCGCGCTGATCAGGCCGCACTCATGGAAAGTGCGCAGCGCGTACAGGTCGCGGTCGAAGGTCTGATCCTTGGAGTTCCACTCCAGATCGAAGGCGACGCGCCCCTTCACGTAGTCGATCTTGTGGCCGTCGATGAAGTTCTCGATCACGCGCGGCGCCTGCTCGCCGCGCTTGACCTTGGTGGCTTTGCCGTTGACCTGGAAATGCTCCTCGTACTCCTCCAGGCGCACCAGCAGATCGCCCTGCACCCGCGTCTCCACCCAGCCAGCGGGGCGCAGCGTGCGGGAGAACTTCTTGGGCATGTCGGACTCATTGCCGCCCGGCATGCCGATATCCGTCGTGGTGATCCTGAAGTCGAGCAGGGCGCGCTCGATCTGCCGCAGTTCCTCGGGGAACGAATTGGCGAGGATCGCCGCCGCATGCCGGTAGCTGAACACCTCGTACAGCGCACGCACCTCGGCGCCGATGTAGCGCTCGATGTCGCTGGCGGGGTCGGCGTTCGGCCCCGGCTGCAAAGCCACGTCGGCCAGGTCGGCCGACTCGTCGGCGGGGTCTTGGGATGAGGGGCTCATGGTGGGGGCGGGTCGGGCACAAAGGCTGCGGCCCGTCACGTTGCACGACGTGACGGGCCGCAGCGCCAATTGTCCTTCAACCGGGGTGGGGGCGTCTCAGACCTTGGCCAGCAGCGCCTCCCACTTCGCCCGCGCCGCCTTCTCGTGGCGGGCCTTCACGTGGCCGTAGCCGCGGATGCCCTCCGGCACGCGGGCCAGCTCGACGGCGGCGGGCAGCGTCCCGGCCGTCAGCCCGGCCAGCGCGCGCTCGATGCCGGCGCGGTAGTCGGCGATCCAGCGGCGTTCCATGCGGCGTTCCTCGGTGCGGCCGAACGGGTCGAAGGCGGTGCCGCGCAGGCCCTTCAGCTTGGCCAGCAGGCCGAAGGCCGGGCGCACCCAGCCGCCGAACGGGCGCTTGACCAGTTCGCCCTTGTCGTTCTTCTTCGCGAACAGCGGCGGCGCGAGGTGGTGGACGAGCTTGTAGTCGCCCTCGAACATGCCGGCGACCTTGGCCGTGAACGCGGGGTCGGTGTGCAGGCGCGCGACCTCGTACTCGTCCTTGTAGGCCATCAGCTTGAACAGGTAGCGGGCGACGGCCTCGGTCAGCGGGGTCGCGCCGCCCAGCTTGGCCTCGGCCGCGCGCACCTTCTCGACGAAGGCTTTGTACTCGGCCGCATAGGCGGCGTTCTGGTAGCCGGTCAGGAAGTCCACGCGCTTGGCGATGATCTCGTCCACGCCCGGGCGCTTGACGAGCTGGATGACGGCCTGGGCCGCATACAGCGACTGCACGGCCTTCAGGTCGTGCGCGCAGCGGCGGCCCCACTCGAAGGCGGCCTTGTTGTTGTCGATCTGCACGCCGTTCAGCTCGATGGCGCGCATCAGCGCGTCATAGCTCAATGGGATGCGGCCCTGCTGCCAGGCGTAGCCCAGCATCAGCGGGTTGGTGTAGAGCGAGTCGCCCACCAGCTTGACGGCCACCTCCTCGGCGTCGAAGGAGCCCAGGTGCGACGCGCCCACCGCCTTGCCCAGCGCCTGCTCGCAGGCCGCGCCGGGGAAGCGCCAGTCGGCGTCGTTGACCAGCGTGGCCGTCGGCGAGCCGTGCGTGTTCAGCGCGACGTAGGTGCGGCCCTCGCGCATGACGGCCAGCGTCGCCTTGTTGGCGGCGACGATGGCGTCGCAGGCGATGACGAGGTCCGCCTCGGCGGTGCCGACCTTGGTGCAGTGGATGGCCTCCGGGCGGTTGGCGATCTGGATGTGGCTCCAGGTCGCGCCGCCCTTCTGCGCCAGGCCGGCGGCGTCCTGCGTGATGACGCCCTTGCCCTCCAGGTGCGCCGCCATGCCGAGCAACTGGCCGATGGTGATGACGCCCGTGCCGCCGACACCGGCGACGACGATGCCCCAGGCCGATTCCGCGTCCGGGACGACGGGCAGGGGCAGCGCCGGGAGGCCGGCGTCGAAGGGGCTCTTGCGGCTGTCCTTCTTGGGCTTGCGCAGCTCGCCGCCCTCGACGGTGACGAAGCTCGGGCAGAAGCCCTTCACGCAGGAGTAGTCCTTGTTGCAGCTGTTCTGGTTGATCTGGCGCTTGCGGCCGAAATCGGTCTCCAGCGGCTCGACCGACAGGCAGTTGGACTGCACGGAGCAGTCGCCGCAGCCCTCGCAGACCAGTTCGTTGATGACGACGCGCTTGGCCGGGTCCGCCATCTTGCCGCGCTTGCGGCGGCGGCGCTTCTCGGTGGCGCAGGTCTGGTCGTAGATGATGGCCGTCGTGCCCTCGATCTCGCGGAACTGGCGCTGGAGGGCGTCCAGCTCGTCGCGGTGGTGCACGGTGACGCCGGGGGCCAGCGCCACGCCTTCGTACTTGGCCGGGTCGTCGGTGGCGATGACGAGCTTCTTCACGCCCTCCGAGATCACGCTGTTCATGATCTGGAGGACGGTGTGGCCCTCGGGCCGCTCGCCGACGGTCTGGCCGCCGGTCATCGCCACCGCGTCGTTGTAGAGGATCTTGTAGGTGATGTTGACGCCCGCCGCGATGCTCTGGCGGATGGCGAGGCTGCCGCTGTGGAAATAGGTGCCGTCGCCGAGGTTGCTGAAGATGTGCTTTTCGTCCGTGAACGGCGCCTGGCCGGCCCAGGGCACGCCCTCGCCGCCCATCTGCGTGAAGGTGGCAGTGTTGCGGCCAGGCATCCAGGTGACCATGTAGTGGCAGCCGATGCCGCCGACCGCGCGGCTGCCGTCGGGCACGCGCGTGGAGGTGTTGTGCGGGCAGCCGGAGCAGAACCAGGGCGTGCGGTCGGCGCCGCCGGCGGTCTTTTCCTCGGCCTTCAGCGAGGCCTCCTTGGCGTCGATGACGGCCAGGCGCGCATCCAGCCGGGCGGCGATGTCGGCGTCCACGCCCAGCTTCTTCAGGCGCTTGGCGATCGCGCGGGCGATCAGGGCCGGCGTCAGGTCGGCCTGCGGGCGCAGCAACCAGTGCTCGCTGGGGTTGGGCACGCTCCACTCGCCGCCCTCGCCGTCGCCCGCGTCGAACTTGCCGAGCACGTTGGGGCGCACGTCGGCGCGCCAGTTGTAGAGCTCTTCCTTGACCTGGTACTCGATGATCTGTCGCTTCTCCTCGACGACCAGGATCTCCTGCAGCCCCCGGGCGAACTCGCGCGTGATCTGCGCCTCCAGCGGCCAGACGACGTTGACCTTGTGCAGCCGGATGCCGATGCGGCGGCAGGTCGCGTCGTCCAGGCCGAGGTCGTGCAGCGCCTGGCGGGTGTCGTTGAAGGCCTTGCCGCTGGTGATGAGGCCGAAGCGGTCGTTCGGCCCCTCGATGACGTTGTGGTTCAGCCGGTTCGCGCGGATGTAGGCCAGCGCGGCATACCACTTGAAGTTCATCATCCGCGCTTCCTGCTCCAGCGGCGGGTCGGGCCAGCGGATGTGCAGGCCGCCCTCGGGCATCTGGAAGTCATCGGGCAGCACGATGTTGACGCGGTCCGGGTCCACGCTGATCGAGGCCGAGGACTCGACGATCTCCTGGATGGTCTTCATGCCCGCCCACAGCCCCGAGAAGCGGCTCATCGCGAAGGCGTGCAGGCCCATGTCGAGGATGTCCTGCACGCTGCTCGGGAAGAAGGTCGGGAAGCCGACCGCCTTGAACACATGGTCGCTCTGGTGCGCGGCGGTGCTGCTCTTGGCGATGTGGTCGTCGCCGGCGATGGCGATGACGCCACCGTGCCTGGACGTGCCGGCCATGTTGGCGTGCTTGAACACGTCGATGCAGCGGTCCACGCCCGGGCCCTTGCCGTACCAGAGGCCGAACACGCCGTCGAACTTCGCCTTCTCGGGGAACAGCGCCAGCTGCTGCGTGCCCCAGACGGCCGTCGCGCCGAGTTCCTCGTTGACGCCGGGCTGGAACACGACGTGCTGCTTGGCCAGGTGCTGCCTGGCCGCCCACAGCGCCTGGTCATAGGTGCCCAGCGGCGAGCCGCGGTAGCCGCTGATGAAGCCGGCCGTGTTCAGCCCGGCCAGCGCGTCGCGCGTGCGCTGCAGCATCGGCAGCCGCACCAGCGCCTGCACGCCGCTCATGAAGGCCCGGCCGGAGTCCAGGGCGTATTTGTCGTCGAGCGTGACCGTCCGGAGCGACTTCAGGATGTGTTCGGGCAGCGGGGCGTTCATGGGGCGGCTCCTGGGTTGGCTGGCGCGCCGGCCCTTGTGAGGCGGCGCGCGGGCTGCGGGCCAGTGTGGTGCAACTCGGCCCGGCCGGCCAGTGTAGGAAAAGCCGGGCGCGGGGTGCTTTCTCATTGGCGCCCGTTCCGGCCCATCGTGGCAACACCCTTTCTCCAATATGCTCAGCAAGAAATTTTCATATCGAGAATAGACGGATCAGGGCAAACCATGAGCACGACCGAGGACGCGCCCGACGCGCTGGACCGCTACCACATCGCCATCCTGGCCGAGCTGCAGCGCGACGCGCGCCTGTCCAACGCCGAGCTGGCCCAGCGCATCGGCCTGTCGGCCGCGCCCACGTGGCGGCGCGTGAAGTGGCTGGAGGCGCAGGGCTACATCACCGGCTACCGCGCCGAGATCGACCGGCGGCGCATCGGCCTGGGCGTGCTGGCCTTCGTGCGGCTGGACGCCGAGCGCAGCGCCGGCGCCGCCACCAAGCCGCTGGAGGACGCCATCCGCCGGCTGCCCGAGGTGATCGCCTGCCACTACATCTCCGGCACCGGCACCTTCGAGCTGCAGGTCATGGCGACCGACCTGGACGCCTTCTCGCGCTTCTCCATCGACACGCTGCTGAACCTGCCCAACGTCAAGGACATCCACACCCGCTTCTCGCTGGGCGAGGTCAAGGCCGGCGGCGCGCTGCCGCTGGGGCACCTGGACGCCCGGCCGTGAGCGCCGCGCGCCCCCTTCCGCCTGCCGCAGGGGCACGGGTGAACGCGCCGCCGCTGGCATAGTCGGCTCCCCGCCCCACCGCCCCCCGCACGCCCGATGGCCCTGCCGCTGCGCCACCTGCTGCTCGCCCTCGCCGTCGTCGCGGTCTGGGGCAGCAACTTCGTCGTCATCAAGTACGCGCTGCACACGCTGCCGCCGATGACGCTGGCCGTGCTGCGCTTCAGCTTCGCGCTGCTGCCGGCCTGCCTCTTCCTGCGCCGCCCGCAGGTGGACTGGCGCAACCTCGCCGGCTACGGCGTGCTGATCGGCGTGGGCCAGTTCGGCCTGCTGTACCTGGCCATGCGCAGCCAGATCTCGCCGGGGCTGGCCTCGCTGGTGGTGCAGACGCAGGTGTTCTTCACGCTGCTGCTGGCCGTGCGGCTGCGCGGCGAGCGCGTGGCCGGCGCCACCTGGCTGGGCCTGGCGCTGGCGGCCGGCGGCGTGGCCGTCATCGTGGCGCACACCGACGGCACGACCACGCCGCTGGGCCTGGCCATGGTGCTGGCCGCCGCGTTCTCGTGGGCCTGCGCCAACCTGCTGACGCAGCGCGCCGGCCGCATCGACATGCTGGCCTACGTGGTCTGGAGCAGCGCCTTCGCCGTGCCGCCGCTGCTGGCGCTGGCGCTGCTGATCGACGGGCCGCCGCGCATCGCCGCCGGGCTGGCCGCGGCCGACGCCGGCACCTGGGCGGCGGTGCTGTGGCAGTCCTTCGCCAACACGCTGTTCGGCTACGGCGCCTGGAGCTGGCTGCTGGCCCGCCACCCGGCCGGGCGCATCGTGCCGATGGCGCTGCTGGTGCCGGTGTTCGGCATGGGCTCGGCCAGCCTGCTGCTGGGCGAGCCGCTGCCGCCGTGGAAGCTGGCGGCCGCGGCGCTGGTGCTGGCCGGTCTGGCGATCAACCTGTTCGGGCCCCGGCTTTTGCGGCGGCCGGCCCGGCCCGCGCCGCCCTAAGCTGCGGCGGCATGAAGCGCCGCCTCTGCCTGCTGCTGCCCAGCCTGTTCGCCCGGCCCGCCCGGGCCGCGCCGCCGGCGGTGACGCTGCTGGTGGAGCTGCGCTGGGTCGATGGCCGCTGGGCCCCGGCGGCGCAGGCCGGCGTCCGCGACGGCGCGCGGGTGGCCGGCACGGCCGGCGCCGTCTCGCCGCGCGGGCCGGGCACCGTCACGGCCACCGCGCCGCCCGCGCCCGCGCCCGGGCAGCGGCTGACGGTGCTGAACGGCCAGCGCGCCATGCTGCGGCTGGCGGCGGCCGCGCCGCCGCCGCAGCAGGTGGACGCGGTCGTCACGCTGGACCCGGCGGGCGCCGTGCGCCGCCTCCACGCCCGCCCGGCGCCGCACGCGGGCGCGGGTGCGCAGGCATTCACGGTCACGCCCACCTGGCCGGGCGGCCGGGCGCCGGTGCGGGTCGAGTTCCGGGTGGACGAGGACGGCCGCGTGCTGCAGGCCACCCGGCAGCTGGCGCTGGGGCGCTGGCAGGCCGTCGCGCACGTCGGCGGCGCTGCCGGCGGCCTGGGCGCCACGGCGCCGCCCGGCACGGTGAGCAGTCTTGACGCTGCCGGCGCGCCAGAGCGCGAATTGCAGCTGCGCGTCTCCGTCCTGCCCTGAAGCGCGTGTAACGTCGCCGCTTTGCGGCCCTCTCCCCTCGCCCACCCATGAAGCTCGCTCTGATCGCCCACGACGGCAAGAAGGACGCCATGATCGCCCTGGCCGGCGACTTCCTGCCGCTGCTGCGCCGCTGCACGCTGCTGGCCACGGGCACCACCGGCGCCCGGCTGGCCGAGGCGCACGGCCTGCCCATCGAGCGCATGCTCAGCGGCCCGCTGGGCGGCGACCTGCAGATCGGCGCGCGGCTGGCGACCGGCGGGCTGGACGGCGTGGTCTTCCTGCGCGACCCGATGACGCCGCAGCCCCACGAGCCCGACATCAACGCGCTGGTGCGCGCCTGCGACGTCCACGACGTGCCCTGCGCCACCAACGTGGCCACCGCGCGGCTGCTGCTGGCGCGCTGGAGCGCCGTGTGAGCGGCCGCGCGGCGCGGCGCCCGATGCGAAGGCCGTGGCCGTGACGCCTTCGGCCCGGCCGCTGAGCCGCCTGTCCCGGCGGCTGCGCATCCGCACCCGGCTGGGCCTGGCGTTCGCGCTGCTGCTGTTGCTGCTGCTGGCGCTGGCGGCGCTGTCCATGTACCGGCTCGCCGGGCTGTCCGAGGCGCTGAACCGCATCGTCGACGAGCAGGCCGTCGTCCGGCACTCGGTCAACGAGATCAACCGCAGCGCCGAGGCCGCGACCCGCAAGCTGCTGGTGCTGATGAGCCCCGACGCCGGGCTGCGCGTGGCCGCCTACGGCGACATCGCCGCCGCCAGCGAGCGGCTGGACGACGCCATGCGACGCCTGTCCCTGGTGCTGCCGCCGGGGCCGCGCAGCGAGCGCCTGGGCGACGTGCGCGAGCGCCTGGCCGCGTACCGCGCCAGCTACATCGCGGTGCGCGACCTGATCGAAGGCGACGAGTTCCAGGCCGCCCGCGCGCTGCTGGGCAGCGACACCGAGGCGGCGCTGTCGCAGCTCGTCGGCGCCATCCACCAGCTGGCCACCAGCGAGGACCGCGCCGGCACCGCGATGGCGCGCGAGCTGCGCGACCAGATCGACGCCGACCGGGCCGGCGTGCTGGCGCTGTGCCTGTCCGCGCTGGTCGGCGGCGTGCTGCTGGCGGTGGGCGTCACGCGCTCCATCACCGCGCCGCTGAAGCGCGCCGAGGCCGGCGCCGAGCGCATCGCCCAGGGCCAGTACGGCCACCGCATCGACGTGGACGCCGCCGACGAGGTGGGCCACATGGCCTCCGCGATGAACACCATGGCCGCCGCCGTGGGCGAGCGCGAGGCCGAGCTGCGCCAGCTCGCCGACGTGGACCTGCTGACCGGCCTGCCGCAGCGCGCCCGCTTCATCGCCGACGGCGACCGCCTGCTGGCCAACCTGCCCGAGCGCGAGCAGCTGGCCGTGCTGATCTGCATCGACGTGGACCGGCTGAAGGCCGTCAACGGCGTGCTGGGCTTCGAGGCCGGCGACGCGCTGCTGCAGGGCGCGGCCGCCAAGATCCGGACGCTGTTCGAGGGCGTGGCCGCCTACGGACGGCTGGCCGGCGGCACCTTCGCCGCGCTGGCGCCGGTGCTGCGGCTGGACCACGGCACCGTGCTCGCCGCGCAGCTGCGCGAGGAGGTGGAGCACAAGCTCTCCTGGCAGGGCCAGGCGCTGGACCTGTCCGTGTCGCTCGGCGTGGCCCACTGGCCCGAGCACGCGGCCAACACCGAGACCCTGCTGCGCCGCGCCGAGCAGGCGATGTTCGAGGCCAAGCGGCTGCGCCAGCCGGTGGCCGTCTACAGCGCCGACGCCGAGGCCGCGCGGGCGCTGCACCTGAGCCTGCTGTCCGACCTGGCCACCGCCGTCCAGCAGGACCAGCTGCGCCAGTTCCTGCAGCCCAAGCGCTGCCTGAGGACCGGCCGCATCACCGGCGCCGAGGCGCTGGTGCGCTGGCGGCACCCGCAGCGCGGCTGGCTGCCGCCGGCCGAGTTCATCCCCTTCGCCGAACGCAGCGGCCGCATCCGCCAGGTCACCGACTGGATGCTGGCCCGCGCCGTGCGCACGCTGGCCGACTGGGCCGCCGCCGGCCGCGAGCCGCTGTCCATCGCCGTCAACATCTCGACGCTGGACATCCAGGACCAGACCCTGCCCGCCCGCCTGGCCGCGCTGCTGGTCCAGTACCGCGTGGACCCCGGCCAGCTGCAGCTGGAGGTGACCGAGACCGGCCTGATGGCCAGCGGCACCGACCCCATCTCCGTGCTGCACGCGCTCAGGAGCTGGGGCGTCAGCCTGGCCATCGACGACTTCGGCACCGGCCAGTCCTCGCTCGCCTACCTGCAGCACCTGCCGGTGGACGAGCTGAAGATCGACCGCAGCTTCGTGCAGGACGTGGACGGCGACCCGCGCCGGCAGGCGCTGCTGAAGTCCATCGTCGGCGTGGGCCAGGGCCTGGGCCTGACCGTGACGGCCGAGGGCGTGGAGAACGAGCGCGAGCTGGCTGCCGTCCAGGCCTGCGGCTGCGACCTGGTGCAGGGCTACCTGGTGGCCAGGCCCATGGACCGGCCGGACTTTGAGGCCTGGCGGGCCGCAGGCTAAAATCCGCGCCTTTCGTCGCCGTAACGCCCCTGCTGTGGGCTTGTTTCACTGGAGCCACTCATGGGCAACAAGATCATCACCGAAGCGGACCGCCGCGCCACCCCCCGCCCCGTCGCCCCCAAGGGCGTGACCTTCACCGCCGGCAAGGGCCAGCTGCGCAGCCTGGAGCGCGGCTCGCACACCCGCTCCAAGAAGAACCCGGGCAAGCGCCCGCACTCGGGCTGATCGCCGGGCCGACCGCCTGGAGGTCCACCGCACACAGGCCCCGAGGGGCCTGTTTGTTTTTGTCGGCTCGACACTGACCAAAGAGGATGAGGCCCCCACGCCCGCATCCGCTGACCATGATCCGCATCAACGAACTCCGCCTGCCGCTGAACCACGCCGAGGACGCGCTGCGCCCGGCCGCGCTGGCCCGGCTGAAGCTGGCCGACGCCGAACTGGCCGGCCTCCACGTCGCCCGCCGCGGCTACGACGCGCGCAAGCGCAGCGACATCCAGCTCGTCTACACGCTGGACTGCACGCTGGCCGCCGGGGTGGACGAGGCCGCGGTGCTGGCCCGCTTCGCCGGCGACCACCAGGTCCGGCCCACGCCCGACACCGGCTACCGCTTCCTGGCCCAGGTCGGCGAGTACGCCGGGCCACGCCCGGTCGTCGTCGGCTTCGGGCCGTGCGGCCTGTTCGCCGCGCTGATCCTGGCGCAGATGGGCCTGCGGCCCATCGTGCTGGAACGCGGCAAGGCCGTGCGCGAGCGCACGCAGGACACCTGGGGCCTGTGGCGCGAGCGGAAGCTGGACCCCGAATCGAACGTGCAGTTCGGCGAGGGCGGCGCCGGCACCTTCTCGGACGGCAAGCTCTACAGCCAGATCTCCGACCCGCGCCACCTGACGCGCAAGGTGCTGGCCGAGTTCGTCAAGGCCGGCGCGCCGGAAGAGATCCTGTTCGTCAGCAAGCCGCACATCGGCACCTTCCGCCTCGTCAGCATGATCATCAAGATGCGCGCCGAGATCGAGGCGCTGGGCGGCGAGATCCGCTTCCAGCAGAAGATGACCGACCTGCTGATCGAGGACGGCGCGGTGCGCGGCGTGCAGCTGGCGTCCGGCGAGCAGATCGGCACGACCCACGTCGTCATCGCGCTCGGCCACAGTGCGCGCGACACGTTCACGATGCTGCACGCGCGCGGCGTGCAGATGGAAGCCAAGCCCTTCTCGATCGGCTACCGCATCGAGCACCCGCAGAGCCTGATCGACGCCGCGCGCTTCGGCCCCAGCGCCGGCCACCCCATCCTCGGCGCGGCCGACTACAAGCTCGTCCACCACGCGAAGAACGGCCGCTCGGTCTACAGCTTCTGCATGTGCCCCGGCGGCACCGTCGTCGCCGCGACCAGCGAGCCCGACCGCGTCGTCACCAACGGCATGAGCCAGTACTCGCGCGCCGAGCGCAACGCCAACGCCGGCATCGTCGTCGGCCTGACGCCCGAGGACTACCGGCAGGATGGCAAGCGCGACGGCAGCCCCGTGAATCCTCTCGACGGCATGGCCTTCCAGCGCCTCTGGGAAAGCCGCGCCTACGAGCTGGGCGGCGGCGGCTACCTGGCGCCGGGTTCGCTGGTGGGCGACTTCGTCAAGCGCCAGGTCAGCCGCGAGTTCGGCGACGTGGCGCCGAGCTACAAGCCCGGCGTCACGCTGACCGACCTGCAGCAAAAAGGCCGCGGCTCGCTGCCGGCCTACTGCCTGGACGCGATCCGCGAGGCCCTGCCCGCCTTCGCCCGCCAGATCCGCGGCTTCGACCGCCCGGACGCGGTGCTGACCGGCGTGGAGACGCGCACGTCCAGCCCGCTGCGCATCAACCGCGGGCGCGACTACCAGAGCGTCAACGTGCGCGGGCTGTTCCCGGCCGGCGAGGGCGCCGGCTACGCGGGCGGGATCATGTCGGCCGGCGTCGACGGCATCGAAGTGGCCGAGGCCCTGGCGGCCGACCTGCTGGGCATGCCGGACGCGCCGGTGCTGCAGGGCAAGGGCGCGAAGGCGGGCGGGCAGGTGTGAGCGCCGGGCCGCCCCGCCGCCCGCACCCGGCCCGCGCGACGCCGGCCTGACGCCCCCTCCAGATCGAAGGCGCCGCCACCGCCCGGCCGCCGCCTGCCCGCCTCCGCAGAAACCCAGGCTTGACAGGCCGGAGCACCGTCCTAGCATCAGATCCAAATTATTGGACTTTGTTCCAATATTTGGAACTCTTGAACGGGTGGATGCGATGAAGCGCAGGCTGACGGAAGACGATGTGCAGGCCGCCGTGTGGGGCGGCGCCATTCTGGGCGGCGGCGGCGGCGGCTTCGTCGCGGCCGGGGAACTCGCGGCGCGGCAGGCGCTGCAGGCCGGCAGCGTGGCGTTGTGGAGCGTGGACGAGTTCGACGCCGACGCGCTGACCGCCACGGTCGCCCTGGTCGGCGCGCCGGGGTCGCCGGACCCCAAGGTGCCGCCGGAGCACCGGATGCGGGCCATCGAGCTGCTGCAGCGGCAGCTGCCCGGCCGGCTCGCCGCGCTGCACACCAACGAGAACGGTGCCGAGACCACGGTCAACGGCTGGGGCCAGGCCGCGGCGCTGGGCCTCCCGATGCTGGATTTCGCGTGCAACGGCCGCGCCCATCCGTCCAGCGTGATGGGCGCGATGGGCCTGCACCGGGAGTCCGGCTACGTCGCGCTGCAGGCCTTCGCCGGCGGCGCGCCACAGCGCTACCTGGAGGGCGTCGCGCGCGGCGCGATGGACGGCGTGGCCAGCATCGCGCGGCATGCGTCGGTGCAGGCCGGCGGCGCGGTCGCGGTGGCCCGCAACCCGGTCACCATCGGCCACGCCGCGCGGCATGGCGCGCCCGGTGCGATCAGCTTCGCCATCGACCTGGGCCGGGCCTACCTCGACGGCGGCCTCGACGCCGCGGCGCGCTTCCTCGGCGGCAGCGTCCGCGCCGAGGGCACCGTGGCCAGCTACCGCTGCGAGCAGGTGGCGGGGCTGGACGTGGGCGTCGTCGTGCTCGACGACGACGCCCGGACGCGGCTGCCGCTGATCAACGAATACATGCTGCTGGAGCAGCACGGCGAGCGCATGGCCGCCTTCCCGGACCTGCTGACCACTTTCGATGCCGAGGGGCGGCCCGTCGTGTCCGCCGACGTGCGCGTGGGCGACCGCCTGCGCGTGCTGCATGCGCCGGCCGCCCGCCTGCCGCTGGCGGCCACGATGTTCATGGCGGAGCTGTACGCACCGCTCGAAGCCACGCTGGGCCAGCGCTTCGCCCCGGCCCCATCCATCCATCCCTGAAGCGACATGGAGTCATCATGAGCACGAGTTTTCGACGCCATTGCCTGGCCAGCGCGATCGCGCTGATGAGCGCGGGCGCCAGCGCCCAGGACACCGCCGCCGGCGCGCCGCCCCCGGCCACCGAGGCCCGCAGCAACAAGCTGGAGCAGGTCGTCGTGACCTCGCAGGGCCGCAAGGAGATGCTGCAGAGCGTGCCGGTCGCGGTGAAGGCCTTCAGCGCCCGGCAGATCGAGGACGCCGGCATCAAGAGCACGCAGGACTTCATGGACCTGACGCCCAACGTGTCCTTCGACCAGTCCTTCACCTACGGCAACTCCTTCGTCGTGATCCGCGGCGTCTCGGAGATCAACAACGCCGATTCGCCGGTGGCCGTGGTGGTGGACGGCGTGCCGCAGAACGACCAGAAGCAGCTCAAGATGAACCTGGTCGACGTGGCCCGCATCGAGGTGCTGAAGGGCCCGCAGGGCTCGCTGTACGGGCGCAACGCCGTCGGCGGCGCGATCGTGATCGACACCAAGCAGCCCGCCAACGAGCTGCAGGGCTTCGCCAAGCTGGACTACAGCACCGGCAACACGGTGGACCTGAACGGCGGCGTCAGCGGCGCGCTGGTGAAGGACAAGGTGCTGTTCCGCATCGTCGGCCAGAGCAAGACCTCCCACGGCCTCGTCACCAACAGCTACCGCAATGCCAAGGCCGACCCCATCGGCCACGACAACACATTGCGCGCCAAGCTCATGGTGCTGGCGTCCGAAGACGTGCAGCTGGACTTCCGCGCCAGCACCAACCGCTTCCAGGCCGGCGCCAGTTGGGACAACCTGATCCGCGACGGCAACCTGAACGCGCGCTACGCGCCGACCTCGAACGTGCTGGGCCAGTCCGTCGGCGGCACGGACGAGTTCACCTTCAAGGCCGATGTGGAGACCCGGCTGGGCACGCTGACCGCGATCACCAACCACACCCGGCTCACCGAGAAATTCGCCAGCGACGGCGACTTCTCCAACCCCGACGACCCGCTGGGCGGCATCGCCGGCCCCCTCAGCCGCGGCCAGGGCAAGGACCGGCGCATCCGCATGACCAGCCAGGAAATCCGCCTGACCTCGCCCGGCGACCGGCCGCTGCGCTGGATCGCCGGCCTGTACTACCTGGCCAAGGACCTGGACTGGACCGAGAAGTCCTACGCCGACACGACCGGCCTGCCCTGGCAGTACGAGAGCGTGCCCACCACGCGCCGCAACGACTTCAAGAACAAGGCTTCGGCCGTGTTCGGCCAGATCGAGTACGACCTCGACCCGCTCACCAAGCTGGCCGCCGGGCTGCGCTACGACCACGATGCCCGCCAGCGCATCGACCTGTTGAACGGCAACACCACGGTCGACGCCGGCTTCGACGCCTGGCAGCCCAAGCTGACGCTGACCCGCAAGCTCGGCGCCGAGGCCCTGGGCTACGCCACCTACAGCACCGGCTTCCGCTCGGGCGGCTTCAACACGACGGCGGCGGACAACCCGGTCTTCAAGGCCGAGAACCTGCGCAACCTCGAAGCGGGCTACAAGGGCAGCTTCCTGGACGGGCGGCTGAGCCTGAATGCCGCGGCTTTCTACTCGCACTCCACCGACTTCCAGTACTTCTACATCAAGGTGCTGCCCGGCCCGGTGTTGTCCGGCCGCATCGGCAACATCGACAAGGTGACGATCAAGGGCCTGGACCTGGACTTCCGCTACCTGGCCGCGCAGGGGCTGGAGTTCGACGGCGGCCTGGGCCTGGCCGGCAGCCGCATCAAGGCCAACGCGGCGGAACCCGCCACCGTGGGCAACCACACGCCCAAGAACTCGCCGTGGAAGGCCACCTTCGGCGCACAGTACAGCACCGCGCTGGGCCAGGGGCTGGCGGGGCAGGCGCGCCTGGACGTCGAGGTGCGCAGCCGCAAGTACTGGCACCCGGACAACGTGCTCGTCTCCGACGGCGTGACGCTGCTGAACGCACGGCTGGGCGTGCGCGACGCCCGGGACCGCTGGTCCGCCACGCTCTACGGCCGCAACCTCGGCAACCGCTTCTACTACGCCGACGTCAACGGCAAGACCTACAACGGCTGGGGCGCGCCCATCGACGCGATCGGCTCCCGGGGCACGCCGCGGGTGGTGGGCATCGAACTCAGTGTCAAGATGTGAAGGCCGGATGACGCCATGCCCCCGCTGCCCACCCCCCGCTTCGACGAGTTCCTGCGCCACGAGCCGCTGACCGCCCTGCTGTTCGCCTATGCCGAGGCGCGGCCGGGGCTGGTCAGCGTCCGTTCGATGGGGCGCAGCCACGAAGGCCGCGACATCTGGGTCGTCGTGCTGACCAACACCGCCACCGGCGCGGACGAGGACAAGCCCGCCTTCTGGGTGGACGGCAACATCCACGCCGCCGAGCTGACCGCCTCGACGGCCTGCCTGTACTACCTGCACCGGCTGGTCAGCGGCCACGGCAGCGACCCGCAGGTCACGCAGCTGCTGGACACGCGCGCCGTCTACCTGGTGCCGCGCCTCAACCCCGACGGCGCGGAGCTGGCGCTGGCCGACCGGCCGCGCCACATCCGGTCGAGCACGCGCGCCTACCCCTTCGACGAGGATCCGGTCGACGGCCTCAGCGTCGAGGACGTGGACGGCGACGGCCGCATCCTGCACATGCGCGTCCCCGACCCCCACGGCGGCTACAGGAAGCACCCGGCCGAGCCGCGCCTGCTGGTGGCGCGCCAGCCTGGCGAATTCGGCGGCGAGTACTACCGGCTCATGCCCGAGGGCTTCGTCAAGGACTACGACGGCCTGACCCTCACCGTCAACAAGGACAAGGAAGGCCTGGACCTCAACCGCAACTTCCCCGCCGGCTGGCGGCAGGACTACCAGCAGCCCGGCGCCGGCCCGTACCCGACCAGCGAGCCCGAGGTGCGCGCGATGGTGGACTTCGTCATCGCCCACCCCAACATCGGCGCCGCCATCAGCTTCCACACGCACAGCGGCGTGATCCTGCGGCCGCTCAGCGGCGGCAAGGACGAGGACATGGCCGCCGAGGACCTGTGGCGCTACCAGCGCTTCTCGGAACTCGGCAGCCAGGCCACCGGCTACCCGGCGCTGAGCATCTGGCACGACTTCAAGTACCACCCGAAGGAAACGCTCAGCGGCGGCCAGGACTGGCTCTACGAGCACCTCGGCGCGCTGTGCTGGGTCGTCGAGCTGTGGTCGCCCAACCGCGAGGCCGGCATCCAGGGGTACAAGTGGATGGACTGGTTCCGCGACCACCCGGTGGAAGACGACCTCAAGCTGCTCCGCTGGAGCGACGAGCAGTGCGGCGGCCAGGCCCACGTGGACTGGCGGCCCTTCCAGCATCCCCAGCTCGGCGCGGTGGAGATCGGCGGCTGGGACCGCATGAACTTCCGGCGCAACCCGCCGCCGCACCTGCGCGAGCCCGAGGTGGCGCGCTTTCCCGCCTGGCTGAACCAGGTCGCGCTGTCCCTGCCCCGGCTGGAGCTGCTGCGCGCCGAGGTGCAGGCGCTGGGTGCGGACACCTGGCGCGTCCGGCTGGCGGTGGCCAACGGCGGCTACCTGCCGACCTACGTGATGCAGCGCGCGCTGGAGCGCAAGATCGTGCGGGGCGTGGTCTTCCAAATCCACCTGCCGGCGGACGACCCGGCCGTCGGCCTGGTCAGCGGCAAGCCGCGCATGGAGGGGCCGCAGCTGGACGGCCACGCCCCCAGGCAGACCCAGCATGCCGCGGCCCCCGTGCGCGAGGTGACCGCCGACCGCGCCGTCGGCGAGTGGATCGTGCGCGCACCCCGGGGCACGCGCCTGGCGCTCAGCGCCCACGCGGCGCGCGCCGGCCGGGTGCGCACCGAGGTCGTGCTGGACTGATCCGCCATCCCTTGGAACCTGTTCTCAGCCCCCCATCTGCAGCCAGTACGGATCGCCGATGCGGCGACCGACCCCGCTGGCGGCATCGCGCACCCGCACGACGCAGCGCTCGAACAGCGCGTCGATGCCCTCCCCCGGCGGGATGGCCAGGCCGATGCCGTAGGCCTCGCCGGTGCTGGGGTCCCGCACCGACGACGCGATGCCGTAGACCTCGGCCAGCGACTCGCCGCGCGACTCGTTCCAGCCGTCGCGGCGCGTCTGCGCCAGGCGGTCGAGCAGTTCCCGCGGCGTCTTCGGCGCGCTGCCCGGCGGGCGGTCGAACTTGCGGCCGACCAGCGCCAGCACCTCCGCGTCGCTCAGGCGCGCGAGCAGCGCCCGGCCCATGGACGTGAAGGCGGCCGGGCCGCTGGTGCCCGGCGGCGTGTAGACCTGCAGCGGCTGGGCGCCCGCGCGCATCTGCACGACCAGGATCTCGGCCCCCCGCAGCACGCCGAGGTAGCCGGTGAAGCCGGTGGCCCCCACCAACTGCTCCAGCGCCTCTTCGAGCAGCGGCAGGACGCTGCCGCCGACGCGGAACTGATGGCCCGCCTCCACCACCAGCAGGCCGGGCCGGTAGGCCTTGGTCACCGCGTCGCGCTCCAGGAAACCATGCGCGGCCATCTGGCTCAGCGTGCGCGATGCCGAGCTCTTCGGGTAGCCGAGCGCGGTCACCAGATCGGTCACCGTGATGTCGCGGCGCAGACGCACGATCAGCTTCAGCACGTCCATGGCGTTCGCAAGGGTGCTCAAGAGGCGGCTCCTTCGGGCTTTTGCGGGGCTGGGATCATAGGAGTCCCGCCCTGCGGCGGCGTCAGGCGCTCGCGGGCTGCGGCGCGAACGGCTTGCCCAGCATGGCTTCGAGATGCGCGTACAGCTCGGGCATGAACATCGTCGCGGCCAGCGGCAGCCGCGCGGCCGGCGCGCGCAGCACGCGCAGGCGGTCGCCCACCTTCACGTCGGCCGAGGCCACCGGCAGGCCGTCGGCGCCGAAGGTGGTCAGCAGGTCCGGGAAGGCGGCCACGCGCTCGCCGCGCTGCTCCAGCAGCATGTACTCGTTGATCAGCAGCAGCTCGGTCCGCGCCGCGTCGTCCAGCAGCACCCGGCCATGGTCCAGGCCGGCCCGCTGCTCGCAGCGGCAGTCCCGCACCGTCCCCTCGGCCACCACGCTGGCGCCCAGCATCCGCATCGCGGCCTCGAGGCCGCCGTCCAGGAAGGCCCGGCCGAGGTCGATGGCCAGGCTGACCGCGCCGGGCGACCCGTGCCGCGCGGCGTAATCCAGGGGCACCGGATTGCGCGCCACGGCCACCGCGCCGCCGGCCTGCACCGACGCATGGCGCACGATGCTGGAAATGCCGTCCAGGCTGCCGCGCACGACGCCCTCGACATACTGCGCCGGGCGCCCGCCGGCATAGGCGTGCAGGCCCACGTAGCCGGCCTCGCGGTGCAGCCCCATCGCGCCCATCACGCTGGACGGGTGGGCGCGGCAGTTGCAGGCCAGGTCGATCACCGGCCGCCCGGTGGCGGCCGACTGCATCCAGCCGTTCAGCGTCGCCTCGGCGCCGTTCTCGCAGGCGTAGAAGCCCGCCAGCGCCGCCGGGAGCTGCTGCTGCAGCAGTTCCAGGCTGCGCAGCAGGTAGGCCGGCACCAACAGCGGGTTGCGCGCGCCGGGCGCCCCGACCAGCGCGACGGTGGCCGTCGGCGCGTCGGGCGGCAGCTCGTCCAGGCTCCACAGCTCGGGCGTGCCCATCTCCATGGCCAGCCGCGCGGCCTGCTCGCCCGGCGCCACGAAGCCGCCGCCGCCGCCGCCCAGGATGGCCCCGCCCCACACCGCGGCGATCGCGTCGTCAGTCGTCAGTTTGCGTTTCACTTGGAACCCCGCTGGTGGATGCTCATGCTGGAGCCGTGGAAGAAGCTGTAGAGCGCGTCGCCGGCGATGACGCCGCCGGCGAACACCTCGATGCGCGCGCTGGCCCCGGCGCCCAGCCAGGCCCGGGCCGCCAGCCGCGCGACCAGGCCCAGGGCCACCATCCAGCCGGCCCAGACGCCGCCGATCAGCAGCCCGGTGGCCAGCAGCACGCCCAGCTGGCGGCGCGAGCCGCCCAGCGCCTGCAGCAGCGCGCCGGGCACGGCCCACAGCGCCAGCGTGCGCGCCGTCTCGGAGGAAATGCCGGCCTTGATGGCCGCCACGTAGGCCGCGTTGATCGGCGCGAACTGATGCGCGGCGAACAAGGCCGGATAGGACAGCGCCACCACGGCGATGGCCACGCCGAAGCCCAGCAGCGCCGCGATGGCCTGCTGGGCGCGGCCGTCGCGTTCGAAGGCCGGGTCGGCCCCCTCGCCGCGCAGCAGGTAGCCGGTCTTCAGGTCGTAGCCCATGTCGGCGAAGGCCGGGCCGGTGGCGGCCGTGAAGCCCGCCAGCACCACCAGCGCCGACGCGGGCAGGCCCAGCAGGATGCCGAGCAGCAGCGTGATCAGCGCCACCGCGAACGCCGGGAACCAGCCCGCGTGCATGGCCGAGATGCCGACGATGATCTCGTGCACGAAGGCCGAGAACGCGGCATAGACGACGAACAGCGCCAGCATGCCCGGCGCCATGTCCTGGTGGAGGCCGGTGCCCAGCGCCAGCAGCAGCGTCAGGCCGCCGTAGGCGAGCGCGCCCCGGCGCAGCGTCCGGCCGGCGCGCTGCCCCGGGGCGCCGGCCGTGCGCGCGGACGCGGGGCCGGCCGGCTGCGGGGCGCGGGATGGACTCAGCACCAGCCGAGAAACCTGCACCAGCGCCATCAGGCCGGCGCCGATCATCACGCCGTGCGGGATGTACAGCGCCGCGATGTCCACCTGGAACCAGGCCTGTGAATAGGCCCGCACCAGCAGCCCGACCGCGAAGGCGACCATCGCCGCCAGCCCGCCCAGCAGCGCGATGCCCAGCGCCGACATCGGGACCGCCAGCGCCGCGCCGGCCGCGCCCACGGCCAGGCCGCCGAGCAGCAGCCGCGCCTGCCGGCCGCCGGCGTCCCCCGCCTTGATGGCCTCGGCGGTGGCGATGCCCAGCGGCCACGGGTTGCGCGCCGGGAACACCGGGGTGTCGAAGAGGCGGTAGAGCATCCACGCGTCCAGCAGCATCGCCAGGCTCACGCCCACCAGCATCGGCAGCACCAGGTCCGGCAGGCCGAACAGGTAGGGAATGCCGATGGGCAGGAACAGGCTGTTGGCCGCACCGAAGGTGGCCGAGGAGATGCTGGTCTGCGCCAGGTTCTGCGCATGCGGCGAGCGGAAGCCCGCAAACTGCGCGAGCGGGATGCGCGCCAGCGCCATGGCCGCCACCGCGCCGATGATGGAGGTGGCCGGCGTCATGCCCACGGCCGCCATGATCTGCATGCCGACGATGGCGCCGAACACGCTCAGGCCCAGCGTCAGCAGCAGGTTGGCCGGCGCCAGCGCGCGCGGGTGCCGGCCGCCGGGAGGCCTGGCGCCGGGCTCCGAATCCGAAGGCTTGGGTTGATCCACGGGAATCCTTGGATGTTCCAATATGTGGAACATTGTTCAATTATTCGGATCAATCCTAGGCGAATGGGCGGGCTTGTCAACCCGGCCGAAACCCGGCCCGGGCGCGGGCGGCGCCGTCAGCCAGCGGGGAAGCGCGCCCGCCACAACGCCGCCAGCCGCGGGTCGTCGTCCACCCGCCGCACGGCCGGCGTCATGCGCGGCGCGGCCTCGTAGAAGCGTTCGCGCCACGGCCCGAAGCGGGAGACGACGGCGACGTAGAGGTCCAGCACCGTCAGCTCGTCGCCCAGCAGGTGGCGGCCGGGGTCGAGCTGGGCGTCCATGTGGGCCCAGCAGAAGGCGATGCGTTCGTGCACGGCGTCCACCACCGCGCCCCGCAGGCTCTCGGGCGCGCCGATGCGCGCCACGTCGGGCTTGATCCAGTGCAGCGCGTAGATGGCCGACGACACGTGGAGCATCCAGCGCAGGAAGGACCGGCGCAGCGGCGCATCCACGGCGGGCGCCAGCCGCGCCTCGGGATGCTGGTCGGCGAGGTGGATCAGGATGGCCGCGCTCTCGGTCATGACCTCGCCATCGGGCCACACCAGCGTCGGCACCTGGCGCATCGCATTGGCCGGCGCGACGCGCTCGCGCGCCGCCGCGTCGGCCCAGGTCGCACCCTCGACGAGTTCATAGGGCAAGCCCAGCAGCGTCAGCGCGGCCTCCACCGCCACCGAGCCGGACGCGGCGGCGCCGTAGAGGGTCAGGCCGCCCGCGTCGCCGCAGGCGCCGTCAGACATCGGCGGGCAGGGCATCCAGTTGCGCCAGCAAGGCCGGCAGCGCCGCCTGCACGGTGTTCCAGACCACGTCCAGATTGATGTCGAAGTAGCCGTGGGCCATGCGGTTGCGCATACCGCGCATCTCGCGCCAGGGCAGTTGCGGATGGCGCTGCGCGAAGTCGGCGTGATGCTCCAGCACGCGGGACGCGGCCTCGCCCATCACGATGAGGTTCATCTCGACCGCCTGTTGCGTCCGCAGGTCGCGCTCGAAGCCCTCACGCGTCATGCCGGCCACGAAGTCGCGCGCCCGCTGCGCCGCCTGCCGGATGTGCTGCAAATAGTCCGGCAGGCGGGCCGATTTCATACTGGCTGCGCTTCCGCGAGCACGATGGCGCGCACGCGCTGCGGCAGGTCCCCCGGCGTCACCAGATCGACGCGCACGCCGAGCAGGTCTTCCAGCGTCTGCTGCAGGCCGCCCAGGTCGAACAGGGTCGCGTCGGGCAGGGCATCCACCAGCAGGTCCAGGTCGCTGCCCTCCGTGTCGGTGCCGCGCAGCACCGAGCCGAACACGCGCGGGTTGGCGGCGCGGAAGCGCCCCGCCGCCTCGCGCACGGCGGCACGCTGGCGAGCGAGGGCGGCGGAGGGGCGCATGGCGGCGAGTTTAGGGCGCCATCATCCCGATCAACTCCTTCACGAACGCCAGCGCGGCCTCCGGCGCCTCGAAGTGCATCTCGTTGTTCAGCTCCACGACCCCGCCGTCCGGCCCCTTGTGGACGACCGACCAGCCGCCCGCGCCGCCGTCGACGGCGAGCACGCCGAACTGGCCCGGCGCCAGGTCGCGGGCGCTGCCGCCGGTGACGACGATGTCGCGGCCGAGGTGGGAGTGGTAGCGTTTCATGGATCCATTTTCGAGGAGAGCGCGATGAAGGCAGTCTGGAACGGCGTGACCATCGCCGAGAGCGACGACACGGTGGTCGTCGAAGGCAACCATTACTTCCCCGCCGAGTCGCTGAACCGGCAGTACACGACCTTCAGCAACCACGTCAGCCGCTGCGCGTGGAAGGGCGAGGCGAAGTACCTGAGCCTGCTGGTGGACGGCGAGATGAACCCGGACGCGGCCTGGACCTACGCCGACCCGCTGCCCGCCGCCGCCGAGATCAAGGGCCGCTATGCGTTCTGGAAGGGCGTCAAGGTCACGGAATGAGGCCGGCGGGCAGCAGCGCCCACAGCCGCAGCGGCTGCCGGGTGCGGCTGGCGCGCAGCGCGGCCTCGTCGCCCCAGCCCCAGAACAGGTCGGCGCGCACGGCGCCCTGGATGGCGCTGCCGGTGTCCTGCGCGAACACGAGGCGGCGCAGCGGCGTGGTGGACAGCGGCTCGGTGCTGTCCAGCCACAGCGGCGTGCCGAGCGCGATGTGGCTGCGGTCGATGGCGACGGAGCGGCCCGGCGTCAGCGGCACGCCCTGCGCGCCGCGCGGGCCTTGCGCCGGGTCCGGCAGCGGCTCCTCGCGGAAGTAGACGACGCGCGGGTTCACGGCCAGCGCCTCGCCCACCCTGGCCGGGTTGCGGCGCGCCCAGTCGCTCAGGGTCTGCGGCGTGGCGTCGCGCACCTCGCCGCGGGCCAGCAGGGCCTGGGCGACGGAGGCGAAGGGCTGGTCGTTGTGGCCCGCCCAGGCGACGCGGCTGATGCGCTCGGCGCCCGCGGCGTCGCGCACGACGAGCCGGCCCGAGCCCTGGATCTGTAGCTGCAGCAGGCCGAACGGGTCGTCCAGGTAGGCCAGCTCCAGCGCCGCGAAGCGCGGGTCGGCGGCCATGTCGCGGCGCGGCGTGCGGCGGAGCCGGGGGTCGGCCGGCAGCGCATGCAGCGGCCACTGGAAGGCGCCCTGGCGCGTGCGGCGCGCGGCGAGCTGGGGCTCGAAGTAGCCGGTCAGCAGGCCCGTGGCCTCGCCGTCGCCGGCGGCCAGCCGCCAGGGGCGCAGGTGCTTCATCAGCAGCGCGGCGGCCTCCAGCGGGTCGCCGGGCGGCTGCAGCGCGGCGCGGGCGCAGAACTCGGCCCAGCCGGGCGCCGGGCGCTGGCAGCCGGCCAGCAGCGCGGGCCAGGCGGCGAGCAGGTCGTCGCCGCCCCAGCCGGGCAGGTCCCGCCAGTCGGCGGCGGCCCAGCGGCCCGCCGCGGGCATGGGCTTGGCGGGCCCGGGCGCAGCCGGCGGCAGCAACGGCGGCGAAGAGCAGGCGGCGAGCATTCCTAGAATCGCCGCCAGTCCTCCACGCGCCCACATCGCCATGCTGCTCCTCGCCCTCGAAGCCCTCGGCGCGCTGCTGATCTTCGTCTTCATCATCTGGTGGACCATGTTCGCCGGCCGCAACAAGGGCGAGCGCCGCGACGACGCCTGACCGCGCGTCGCGTGACCCGCATCCCTTGAATCTGCGGGCCGAGCGCCGGGCCGCTCCCAAGCCGGCCCGCTCTGGCGATGTGCTTGCCGGTCAATCCGGCAAGCATCGCCGTCCCCTCGGGGGACCGGCCAAGGTAATCCTTGGACGAGGGGCTTCACTTCGGCGGGATCAGGAAGCTCAGCGGCTCGCGCCACAGCCGCGCGCGGATCGCGGCGTAGACGCGCCGGCGGTCCGCCAGCCGCACGCCGCGCGAGCGCAGCGCGACCTTGAAGGCGCACAGGAAGCTCACGCCCACGTTCAGCACGCCGATGCCGGCGATGCACAGCACGCAGGACCAGAACGCCCACGTCGCCATCACGCCCACGCCCAGCGCGCCGACGGCCGCTGCCAGCTGGCCGGTGGCGAGCGTGACGTGGCGCACCTCCAGGCCCAGCCCCAGGAAGCCCAGCAGCGCGGGCGCCAGGCCCAGCATCAGCCCGAGGCTGGTGTTGGCGGCGACGCCGGAGATGTTGGCCCGCCACCAGCGCGACCAGCGCTGCGCGCGCGCCTGGCCGAAGATGGCGACGATGCGCGGGTTCCAGGCGATGGCGCTGTCCAGCCGGTGGAACACGAACCAGTTCTCCACCCAGCCGGCGACCAGGCTGGACGCGAACAGCAGCGTGCCGGTGAACGCGGCGAACAGCAGCGACGGGCCGAACAGGTCCAGCGAGTGCAGCACGTAGTGCGCCTCCTTGTCGCCCACCAGCGGCGCGCCGAAGACCAGCCAGCACAGCCCCTGCACCGCCAGCACCAGCGGCGCGACCAGCGCGAGGTTGCCGAGGATGCCGGCCACCTGCGAGCGCGTCAGGTGCGTCACCTCGTCGACGAAGCCCTGCAGGCCGTCGTCGCGGTCGATGTAGAGCAGCTTGTCGGCCATCGCGGGCGCGGTCATGGCCGGCTGCTTGGTGGCCACCGTCCAGTGCAGCAGGTGGATGAGCACGAAGCTCAGCGCGTAGTTCACGCCGGCCCAGAAGCCGCCCCAGAACGCCGTGAAGCCCAGCAGCGCGATGAAGAACTTGGCGAAGGTGGTGCCGGCGATGACGGCGCCGCCGCCGGCCGCGCGCCTGAGCATGTCGCGGTACTCGGCGCGGTTGCGGGTGATGTAGTGCTCGCCGGTCTCGGCGCTGCGCTCGGCCACCTTGCGCGCCAGCAGCGAGTAGTGCCGCGAGAACAGCGTGCGCAGGCTGCGCCGCTCGTGCACCACGCGCACCAGGCCGGCCACCAGCCGCAGCAGCTCGCGCTGCGGCTGCGGCGACACCAGGCAGGACAGCAGCGCCTCGATGCGATCCAGCCGCGCCGTCAGCTGCTCTACGGAGAACATCAGGTCCACCGACACGCCGTGCACCTCCAGGTGCGCGGGCACCGTCAGCGCGGCGGCGCGGCAGCGGTCCAGCAGCGCGCGCAGGTATTGCAGCGCCGGGGCCAGCGCGTCGCCGGCGCCGTCCTCGCCGCGGTGCTGCAGCACGCGCTCCACGGCCTCCCACGCGGCGGGCAGCTGGTGGAAGGGCTTGTCCTGCAGCAGCGGGCCGTCCATGCGCGCGCGCAGCGCCCCGGCCAGGCCGGCCGCGTGCACGCTGCTGACCAGCACGGTGACGGCGGCGCGCATCTCGACGCGCCAGCCGTCGTCCGGCGCGGCGCGGAACAGCAGGCTCAGCCGGCCGAGCAGCTCGTCGTCGATCGCGGCGATCCAGTCCTCGTCGGTCTCGTCGCCGAACAGCAGCTCGAACAGCTCGGCCAGGTCGCGCGTGTCGGTGGTGTGCGGCAGCAGGCGGCGGCGCAGCCGGCCGAGGAACTCGTGCCACAGCGCCATGCGCGGCGCGAAACCCACCTCGGCAAACAGGCTGACGGCGTCCACGTCGTTCCACACCCCGGCGATCACCTCGGCGAACGCCCAGGCGTGCTCGGGGTGGCGCTCCAGCACGTTCAGCAGGTGCTTGAGCCGCACGACCGGCCGCACCACGGGACGCGGCGCGGCGGCCGCGTCCTCGCCCGGCGCATGGCGCAGCCACTCCAGCAGCCGCACCAGCCACAGGTTGCGCTCGGCCAGCGCCGCCTGCGGGTCGGCGGCGTTCAGCAGCGCGGTGAGGTCCCAGTTCAATGCAGGGACGCGCTGTCGGCGAGCAGGAACTCGGCGACCTCGGCGTGGAAGATCTCGCAGCCCTCGGTCACGCACAGGAAGCGGCCGCGCATGCTGCCCTGCGGCGTGCCGATCTGCGCCCACGAGCTGTACTGGAAGCTCTGGCCCGGCGCCAGCACCGGCTGGTGGCCCACGACGGCCAGGCCATCCACCACCTGCACCTGGCCGCGCGCGTCGCTGATCTCCCAGTGCCGGCCGATCAGCTGGGCCAGCACGTCGCCGGTGTTGGCGACGGTGACGGTGTAGCTGAAGGCGTACAGGCCTTGTTCAAGGTGGGTCTGCTCGGGCAGCGCCTGCACCGCGACGCTGCAGGTGAATCGAGGGGATGCCATCGGGGAATTGTGGGGGCCGGCGGCTATGCTCGGCGCCCGTTCATCGGGAAGGCGTGATCCTAAATGCTGAAGCTCCTGTACCTGCCGCCCGACGGCCGCCCGCGTTGCGCCTGGTGCGCTGCCGCGGCCGGCGACGCGCTCTACCTGCGCTACCACGACGAGGAATGGGGCCGGCCCGTGGCTGACGACGTCCGCCTGTTCGAGAAGCTGTGCCTGGAAGGCTTCCAGAGCGGCCTGTCGTGGCGCACCATCCTGAACAAGCGCGAGGGCTTCCGCGCCGCGTTCGCCGGCTTCGACTTCCACCGGGTCGCAAAATTCGGCGCCCCGGACGTAGCCCGGCTGCTGGCCGACCCGGGCATCGTGCGCCACCGCGGCAAGATCGAGGCCGCCATCCACAACGCCGGCCGCTGCGTGGCGCTGGTGGCCGAGACGGGCAGCCTCGCCGCCTACCTGTGGCGCTTCGAGCCCGCGCCGAATTCGGTGGCGCACGGCCTGGCCACGTCGCCCGCGTCCGAAGCGCTGTCCCGGGATCTGAAGAAACGCGGCTGGAAGTTCGTCGGCCCGACGACGATGCACGCGCTGATGCAGGCCATGGGCCTCATCAACGACCACCAGCCCGGCTGCCACCACTGGGCCGAGGCGCAGCGGGCGCGGGACGGGTTCCGGCGGCCTTCCTAGAATCCGCGCCATGAGCACCTTCCGCATCGCCCCCAGCCTGCTGTCCGCCGATTTCGCCCGCCTGGGCGAGGAGGTCCGCGACGTGCTGGCCGCCGGCGCCGACTGGATCCACTTCGACGTGATGGACAACCATTACGTGCCCAACCTGACCTTCGGGCCCATGGTCTGCGAGGCGCTGCGCCCGCACGCCGTGAGGCCCGACGGCACGCCGGCCACCATCGACGTGCACCTGATGGTGCAGCCGGTCGACGCGCTGGCCCAGGCCTTCTGCCGCGCCGGGGCCGACGTGGTGAGCTTCCACCCCGAGGCCAGCGCCCACGTGGACCGCACGCTGCAGCTCATCAAGGCCGAGGGCAAGCAGGCCGGCCTGGTGTTCAACCCGGCGACGCCGCTGGACGTGCTGGAGTGGGTGATCGACAAGGTGGACCTGGTGCTGCTGATGAGCGTGAACCCCGGCTTCGGCGGGCAGAGCTTCATCCCGTCGGCGCTGCAGAAGCTGCGCCGCGCGCGCGCGCTCATCGACCGCAGCGGCCGCGACATCCGGCTGGAGATCGACGGCGGCGTGAAGGTGGACAACATCCGCGAGATCGCCGCGGCGGGCGCCGACACCTTCGTCGCCGGCTCGGCGATCTTCGGCAAGCCGGACTACCGGGCGGTCATCGACGCGATGCGCGCCGAGCTGGCCCGGGCCTGAGGGCTTGAAGACCGCGATGCCGACACGCCCACTTCATTCGCTGCGCCTGCGGGCGGCCGGGCGGCGCTGACATGGCCGCCGTCCTGCTCGTCTGCACCGCCAACATCTGCCGCTCGCCGATGGCCGAGGCCGTGTTCAAGGCGCGGCTGGGCGAGGTGTTCCAGACCATCGCCTCGGCCGGTATCCACGCCGACCCGCGCGGCGGCCCGGTGGATGCGCGCGCCGCCGCGGCGCTGGCCCGCCGCCACTACGGCCTGGACCGCAAGTGGCGCTCGCGCCGCGTGGACATCGACGAGCTCGGCCGCTTCGACCTCGTGCTAGTGATGGAGGCCGAGCACGTCGACGCGCTGCGCCGGAAGGCCGCGCCCGAGCACCACGCGCGCATCCTGCTGCTGACCGACTTCGTGCCCGAGCTGGCCGGGCAGGATGTGCCCGACCCCTACTTCGGCCCCGCCGCGGGCTTCGACGCCGTGATCGGCATGATCGAGCGGGCGGCCGGCAGCCTCCAGCGGGCGGCCCGCGAGGGCCGGCTCAAGTTCAGCTGACCGGCGCGCTCACGCCGCCTTGCTGGCGAACTCGGCCACCTCGCGCGTGTCCGGCCCCGAGCCGCTGAAGCGGTCCAGCGCCAGGTAGATGACCGGCGTGATGTAGAGCGTCACCGCCTGCGACAGGATCAGCCCGCCCACCACCGCCAGGCCCAGCGGCTGGCGCAGCTCGGCGCCGGCGCCCAGGCCCAGCGCGATGGGCAGCGCGCCCATCAGCGCGGCCAGCGTGGTCATCATGATCGGGCGGAAGCGCAGGATGCAGGCCTCGCGGATGGCCTGGGCCGGCGCCATGCCCTGGTGGCGCTGCGCGTCCAGCGCGAAGTCGATCATCATGATCGCGTTCTTCTTGACGATGCCGATCAGCATGACGATGCCGATGGTGGCGATGATGGTCAGCTCCATGCCGAACAGCTGCAGCGTCAGCAGCGCGCCGGCCGCCGCGGACGGCAGGCCGGCCAGGATCGTCAGCGGGTGGATGTAGCTCTCGTACAGCACGCCCAGCAGCACGTAGATCACCGCCACCGCCAGGCCGATCAGCAGCAGCTGGCCGCCCTGCGAGTCCTGGAACACGGCCGCGTCGCCGCCATAGCTGGTGATGATGTTGGCCGGCAGCTTGATCTCCTGCGTGAACGCGGCGATCTGCTTCGTCGCGTCGCCCAGCGGCACGTTCGGCGCCAGGTTGAAGCTGATCGTGACGGCCTGCAGCTGGCCCTGGTGGTTGACCGCCGTCGGCCCCAGCGTGCGCTGCACGGTGGCGAAGGCGGTCAGCGGCACCTGGGCGCCGCCGCTGCCGCGCAGGTAGATCTTGTCGAACGCGGCCTCGCTGCTGCGGTCGGCGTCGCCCGCCTCCATGATGACCTGGTAGGTGTTGCTCTCGGCATAGATGCTGGACACCTGGCGCTCGCCGAACGCGCCGTACAGCGCGTTGCGCAGGTCCTGCATGTCCACGCCCAGCAGCGCGGCGCGCTCGCGGTCGATGACGAGGCTGGCCTGCAGGCCGCGCATCTGCGAGTCGCTGGTGATGTCGCGGAAGCGCGCGTCGCCGCGCAGCTTCTCCTGCAGCCGCGTGGCCCAGGTGCCCAGCTCGCCGGCCGACACGGCCTGCAGCGTGTACTGGTAGCGGCTCTTGCTCTGGCGGCCGCCCAGCTGCAGGTTCTGCACCGGGCGCAGGTAGACCTGGATGCCCGGCACCGCACGCAGCTTCTTGCGCAGGTCCTCCAGCACCTGCGGCATGGCCTGGCGGTCGCCGCGGGGCTTGAGGTTGATGAACATGCGGCCGGTGTTGCTGGCGCTGCCCGACGGGCCGCCGCCCACGGCGGAGCTGAGCGCGGCGACGTTGGGGTCATTGCGCACGATGGCCGCCACGCGCTCCTGCAGCACGGTCATCGCGGCGAACGAGGTGTCCTCGGCGGCCTCGGTGCTGGCCTGGATCTGGCCGATGTCCTCCTCGGGGAAGAAACCCTTGGGGATGGTGGCGTAGAACCACACGGTGGCGACGAAGCTCAGCACCGCGACGCCCAGCACCCAGGCGCGGCGGCGCAGCGCCAGGTCCAGCGTGCGCGTGTAAAAGCCGAGCGTGGCCGCGAAGCCGCGCTCGAACAGCCGGCCCAGCGCGCCGTCCTCGTGGTGCTCGCCGGCCTTCAGCAGCCGGCTGCACAGCATCGGCACCAGCGTCAGCGACACGACGGCCGAGACCAGGATGGCCAGCCCCACCACCACCGCGAACTCGTGGAACAGCAGGCCGATGACGCCCGGCATGAAGAAGATCGGGATCAGCACCGCCACCAGCGACACCGAGATCGACAGGATGGTGAAGGCCATCTCGCGCGCGCCGCGCACGGCGGCGTCGAAGGGCTTCATGCCGTCCTCGACGTGGCGGACGATGTTCTCCAGCATGACGATGGCGTCGTCCACGACCAGGCCGACGGCCAGCGTGATGCCCAGCAGCGAGATGTTGTCCAGCGAATAGCCGAGCGCGAACAGCAGCGTCAGCGCGCCGATCAGCGAGATCGGCAGCGAGGCCGCCGGGATCAGCGTGGCCACCGCGCGGCGCAGGAAGATGAAGATCACCAGCACCACCAGGCCCACGGTCAGCGCCAGCGTCAGGTAGACGTCGTGCAGCGACTCGCGGATGGACAGCGAGCGGTCGTTCAGCGTCGACATCTTGATGGACGCCGGCATCTGCTGCGCATAGCGCGGCAGCAGCGCCTTGACCTTGTCCACCACCTGCACCGTGTTCGCGTCGGGCTGGCGCTGGATGGCCAGCACGATGGAGCGCTCGCCCTGGTAGGTGGAGTAGGTCTTGCTGGTCTCCACGCTGTCCTGCACGTCGGCCACGTCGCGCAGGTAGACGGGCGCGCCGTTGCGCGAGGCCACCACCGTGCGGCCGAACTCGGCGGCGTTGCGCAGCTGGCGGTTGGCCTGGATGGTCAGCGTCTGGCGCGAGCCGTCCAGCACGCCCACCGGCGTGTTGGCGTTGGCCGCGCGCACCGCCGTCTGCAGCTCTTCCAGCGTGATGTTGCGCTGGTTCAGCAGGTCGGTGCGCACCTTGATGCGCACCGCGTAGCGCTTCTGCCCGTAGATGGACACCTGGGCCACGCCGTCCACCGTGGACAGCCCCGGCGACAGCAGGTTCTCCGCGTAGTCGTTCAGCTCGGTCAGGTCGATGGACGGCGAGGTCAGCGCCACCAGCAGCACCGGCGCATCGGCCGGGTTGACCTTGCGGTAGCTCGGCGGCGAGGTCATCTCGGCCGGCAGCGCGCGCAAGCTGCGGAACAGCGCCGCCTGCACGTCCACGGCCGCGTCGTCGATGTTGCGCGACGGGTCGAACTCCAGCGTCAGCGAGGTGTTGCCCAGCGTGTTCGTGGACGAGATGGTCTGCAGGCCGGCGATGGTGGAGAACTGCTTCTCCAGCGGCAGCGCGACGGACGAGGCCATGGTCTCCGGCGACGCGCCCGGCAGCGAGGCGCCGACGTTGATGACCGGCGTGTTGTAGGACGGCAGCGCGGCCACCGGGATACGGCTCCACGCGGCCAGGCCGGCGATGACCAGCGACAGGTTCAGCAGCACGGTCATGACCGGCCGCCGGATGAAGGCCTCCGTCAACCTCATGTGCCGCTGCCCGACGTGGCCGACGCGGCGCCCGAGCCGCCTGAACCGCCCGGGCCGCCCGCGCCGCCACCGGGCTGGCCGGCCTGAATGCGCAGCGGCGTGCCCGGCCGCAGGTTCTGCTTGCCGTCCATGACGACCTGCGCCGTCGCGTCCAGGCCCTCGACGATGGCCTGCTCGCCGATGGCCTGGCGCACCCGCACCGGCACCAGCCTGGCCGTGCCGTCGGGCGCGACGACGTACACCGAGCGCTCATTGCCGCGCATGATGATGGCGGCCTGCGGCAGCACCGTCACCCCCTGCAGCGTGCGCAGCGTGACGCGCACGCGCAGGTACTGGCCCGGCCACAGCGCCTGCGCCCGGTTGTCGAACTCGGCCTTGACCTTGATCGTGCCGGTGCTGGCGTCCACGAGGTTGTCCACCGCCGTGACGCGGCCCTTCACCGCCGGCGCCCCGCCGGGCATCAGGGCCTCCACGGCCAGCGCGCCGCCGCGCGTGGCGGCGAGCAGCGCGTCCAGCTGCGTCTCGGGCACGGTGAAGCTGACGGCGATCGGGTCCAGCTGCGCGATGTTGACCAGCGGCGCCGCGGTCGCGCTCGCCTGCACCAGGCTGCCCGGGAACACGCTGACGATGCCCGCCCGGCCGCTGATCGGCGCGCGCAGCTCGTTGTAGCCGGCCGTGACCTGCGCCGCCTGCACGGCCGCCTCGTCGCTCCTCACCAGCGCCCGGCCGGAATCCAGGCCGGCCTGCGCCGTGTCCACCGCGCTCTGCGCGATGAAGCCCTGCGCCTGCAGCTCCTGCGCGCGCAGGAACTGGCGCTCCAGGTCCTGCAGCGCGGCGCGGTCGCGCGCCAGCTGGGCCCGGGCGCGCTCCACGGCGGCCTGGTCGGCGCGGCCGTCGAAGCGGAACAGCAGCTCGCCCTTCTTCACGTCCTGCCCGTCCTTGACGAACACCTGCGCGACCGTGCTGGTGGTCTGCGCGCGCAGGTCCACGCTCTGCAGCGCGGTGACGGTGCCGCTGGCCTCGACGGTGACGGGCACGTCCGCCTGCGCCACCCGCACCACGCTCACGTTCTGCGGCGGCGGCGCGCTGGCCGCACCGGCCGGGGCGCCGGCAGCGGCGGGCGCGCCGTCGGCCTGGCGGCCGCAGCCGCTCAGCGCCAGGGCGGCCAGCAGCAGGCCGGCGGAGATCAGGGAAGGGGTCGGGCGCATGGGGCGGACCTGCCAGGGGTCGGAAGTCATGGGAAGGGGCCGGGAAGGCGCGCCAGCTTAGCCGGCGCGTTTTGCTCGCAGGTTGCTGCGCGCGTGCTTTTTGCCGTCAGCCCAGCAGCGCGCGGGCCAGGCGGGCGCCGGCCGCGGCGTTGTGCTTGACCAACGCGATGTTGGTGGCCAGGCTGCGGCCGCCGGTCAGCGCCTTGATGCGCGCCAGCAGGAAGGGCGTGACGGCCTTGCCGCCGATGCCCTGCGCGCCGGCCTCGGCCAGCGCCTGGCGCGTGATGGCGTCGATCTCCTCGCGCGGCATCGCCTGCGCCGCCGGCACCGGGTTGCTCACGACGACGCCGCCCGAGAGGCCCAGCGCCCACTTGGCGCGGATGAAGCGGGCCTGCTCGGCGGCATCGTCCATGCGGAAGTCGGCGCGCAGGCCCGAGTCGGGCGTGAAGAAGGCGGCGAAGTTGTCCTGGCCGATGGACAGCACGGGCACGCCATGCGTCTCCAGGTACTCCAGCGTCAGGCCCAGGTCCAGGATGGACTTGGCGCCCGCGCACACCACGGCCACCGGCGTGCGCGCCAGCTCCTGCAGGTCGGCCGAGATGTCGAAGCTCTCGTGCCCGCCGCGGTGCACGCCGCCGATGCCGCCGGTCACGAACACCTCGATGCCGGCCAGCTGCGCGCAGATCATCGTCGCGGCCACGGTGGTGGCGCCCAGGCGGCCGGTGGCGACGGCATAGGGCAGGTCGCGGCGGCTGAGCTTCATCGCGTCGGGCGCCTGCGCGAGCTGCTGCAGCTCGCCGTCCGTCAGCCCGACGCGGATGCGCCCGCCGATGACGGCGATGGTGGCCGGCACGGCGCCCTCGGCGCGGATGACGCCCTCCACCTCGCGGGCGGTGTCCAGGTTCTGCGGCCAGGGCATGCCGTGGGCAATGATGGTGGATTCGAGCGCCACGACGGCGCGGCCCGCCGCGCGGGCGGCCGCCACTTCGGGCGAGAGCTGGATCAGGTCGTTCATCGGTCGTCCAGGAAACTGGGGTTCAGGTCGGGGGACACGCTGTCCTCGGTCTGCAGCGTCAGCGCGGCGAGGGCCAGGCCCAGGCGGGCGGCGGTGTCGAAGTCGTCCGGCGCGCGCAGCAGCG
This sequence comes from Roseateles sp., assembly GCF_047654785.1. GTDB lineage: Bacteria > Pseudomonadota > Gammaproteobacteria > Burkholderiales > Burkholderiaceae_C > Pelomonas. The sequence goes on along the minus strand of NZ_JASGKQ010000002.1, from coordinate 610,263 downwards.
CGGCGCACACGCCGGCCGCCAGCGCATCGCCCGCGCCGGTCACGTCCACCACCTCGACCGGCGGCGCCGGCCAGCGGCGCTGCGCCCGGCCGGGCACGCTGAGCAGCAGGCCGGCATCGCCCAGCGACACCAGCACGCAGCGCACGCCGCGCGCATGCAGCGCCGCCAGCGCGGCGTCCGGGTCCGCGGCGACGGTGGCCAGCTCGGCCGCGTTCAGCAGCAGCAGGTGCAGGCCGTCCAGCCGCTCGGGCAGGCGCTCCATCTTGGCCTCGGACACCGCCACGCCCACCAGCGGCGCGCCGCCGGCACGCGCCTCGTCCAGCAGCAGCTGCCAGGTGTCGGTGGGCAGGTTGCCGTCGGCCACCACCAGCGCCGCGCCGGCGCGCAAGGCCTTGCTGGCCGCCAGCGCCCAGGGGTTGAGCTGCTCCACCAGCGGCATCGACGCCAGGCTCAGGTGCAGGCTGCCGTCGGGCGCCAGCACGGCGGTGTAGCTGTCGCTGACGTGGCGGCGCAGCCGGATGACGGCGCGCGTGTCCAGGCCCACCTGCACGGCCCGCTCCAGCAGCAGCTGCCCGCCCGCGTCGTCGCCCACGGCCGCGATCAGCGCCACGGGCAGGCCCAGCCGGGCCAGGTTCTCGGCCACGTTGCGCACCACGCCGCCGGGCGTCTCATGCGCCTCGCAGGGGTTGGACGAGCCGGGCAGCACGCGCGCCAGCAGCCGCAGCTTGCGGTCGATGTTGAAGCCGCCGATGCAGACGACGGGGGCGGCGGGGGTGTGCATCGCGCGATTCTAGGAAGCCGCCCGGCCGCGGCCAGAATGCGCAGCCCCGTCCACGCCCCGAACGCCGCCCATGCCCCACCTCCCACCCCCGCCGCTGGCCTGCATCCTCGACCTCGACGGCACGCTCGTCGACACGCTGGGCGATTTCGTCGCGGCGCTCGGCCTCACGCTGGCCGACCTCGGCCTGCCGGCCGTGAGCCGCGAGTTCGTCGCGCACACCATCGGCCGCGGCGGCGAGCACCTGGTACGCGCGACGCTGGCCGAGGCCGGCGGCGACGCGGCGCTGTTCGACCGCGCCTGGGCGCTGTACCAGCGGCACTACGCCGCCGTGAACGGCGCGCACGCGGCGGTGTACCCGGGCGTCGTCGCGGCGCTGGACCGGCTGCGCGCGCACGGCCTGCCGCTGGCCGTGCTGACCAACAAGCCGGCCGCGCCGGCCGCCGAGCTGCTGAAGCGCACCGGCCTGGACGGCTATTTCGCCCACGTGTTCGGCGGCGACAGCTTCCCGCGCAAGAAGCCCGACCCGCTGCCGCTGCTGAAGACCTGCGAAGCCCTGGGCACGCCGCCCGCACGGACCTGGATGGTGGGCGACTCGCGCAACGACGCCGAGGCCGCGCACGCGGCCGGCTGCCCGCTGGTGCTGGTGACCTATGGCTACAACCATGGCGAGGACATCCTCGCCGTGCCGGCGCTGCGGCACCTGGACCGCCTGGACCAGGGCCTGCCGGCGCTGCTCTGAGCGCCGCGTCAGCGCTTGCGCCGGCCGCCCAGCAGCGCGTCCTTCAGGCCGTCGTCGGCCGGCTTGTCGCCCAGCCAGATGCGCAGCAGCGCCGAGAAGAACTCGGGCTCCTTGATCGGCTCGGCCAGCAGCGACTTGCCGTTCAGGCTGATCGCGGAGCCGGCGCCGGGGATGTAGTCCACCGAGAAGTTGTCGCCCGCCACCAGCGACTTGCGGCTGGCGAAGATCTCGCTGAGCCTGAGCACGCCGTTGATGGACTTGACGAACTCCTCGCGCGGCGCGTTGGCCTCCATGCCCTTGGTGAACAGCTTGCCGAACTCGTTGCCGTCCACCTCGCGCAGCATCTGGATGTGCAGGCGCTTCGGCCCGGGCGCGGCCAGCACCTCGGCGGTGCTGCCGGCCCGGCTGGCCAGGTACAGGCCGGCGGTGTAGACCTTGACGACGAACTTGTAGCGCACGCCGGCGCCGTTGAGCACCAGCTTCTGGCCCGCCAGCTCCGCCGTCGGCTCGTACTTCACGTTCGCCACTTCGACCGGCTGCCCCCGGACCGCCCCCGGGCCCAGGCCGGCTGCGGCCACCAGGGCCGCGACGATGAATGCGCGCATGTCCGTCTCCGTGTTCGCGGCGCGATAACTGCGCCTTCGCGGGCCGAAGTATGGCGCGCCTTGAAATACACTCGCCGCCACCATGTTCATCACGCGCAAGCACATCACGGGGTCGAGCGACCGGGGAGCCTGGCCCTGGCGTCGCCCGTCCGCTGCCGACTGATGCCGCTTGGCGCGCCCTGACGCGCTCCCGTCCGCGTTGCCCGTCCCCATGACCGGGCTGCACGCCAAGCCCTGAAGACCCGCTTCCAAGGTTTGACGTGATCACCGAACTCGAATTCCAGAGCCTCGCCGCCGAGGGCTACAACCGCATCCCGCTCATCAGCGAGGCGTTCGCGGACCTCGAAACCCCGCTGTCCCTGTACCTCAAGCTCTGCGCCGCCGGCCAGAGCCGCAACAGCTTCCTGCTGGAGTCCGTCGTCGGCGGCGAGCGCTTCGGGCGCTACTCCTTCATCGGCCTGCCGGCGCGCACGCTGGTCCGCGCCACCGGCATGCGCTGCGAGGTCGTCACCGACGGCGCCGTCGTCGAGACGCACGAGGGCAACCCGCTGGACTTCATCGCCGCCTACCAGGAGCGCATCAAGCCGAAGATCCCCGCCGGCCTGCCGCGCTTCTGCGGCGGCCTGGCCGGCTATTTCGGCTACGAGGCGGTCCGCGCCATCGAGAAGCGCCTGGCCGGCACGCAAAAGGACGGCGGCCTGGGCACGCCGGACATCGTGCTGCTGCTGAGCGAGGAGGTCGCCGTCATCGACAACCTGTCGGGCCGGCTCTACCTGATCGTCTGGGCGGACCCGCGCCAGCCCGAGGCCTATTTCCGCGCCACCAAGCGGCTCGCGCAGCTGCGCGACAAGCTGGCCTACTCGGTCAGCGTGCCGCGCGTGGCCCGGGGCGAGCCCCACCCCGCGCAGCGCAGCTTCGCCAAGGCCGATTACCTGGCCGCCGTGCAGAAGGCCAAGGACTACATCGCCGCCGGCGACCTGATGCAGGTGCAGGTGGGCCAGCGCATCGCCAAGCCCTACAAGGCCGAGCCGATCGCGCTGTACCGCGCGCTGCGGGCGCTGAACCCCAGCCCCTACATGTACTTCTACGACCTGGGCGACTTCCAGATCGTCGGCGCCAGCCCCGAGATCCTGGTGCGCGAGGAACACGCGGGCGACGGCTCGCGCAAGGTCACGATCCGGCCGCTGGCCGGCACCCGGCCGCGCGGCGCGACCGTGGAGCGCGACCTCGCGCTGGAGGCCGAGCTGCAGGCCGACCCCAAGGAGCGCGCCGAGCACCTGATGCTGATCGACCTGGCGCGCAACGACATCGGCCGCATCGCGCGCACCGGCAGCGTCAAGGTCACGCAGGCGTTCACCATCGAGCGCTATTCGCACGTGATGCACATCGTCTCGAACGTCGAGGGCGTGCTGCGCGACGACGTGGGCCAGCTCGACGTGCTGAAGGCCACCTTCCCCGCCGGCACGCTGACCGGCGCGCCCAAGGTGCGCGCGATGGAGCTGATCGACGAGCTGGAGCCCGTGCAGCGCGGCATCTACGGCGGCGCCTGCGGCTACCTGAGCTTTGCCGGCGACATGGACCTGGCGATTGCGATCCGCACCGGCATCGTCAAGAACGGCATGCTGTACGTGCAGGCGGCAGCGGGCGTCGTGGCCGATTCGGTGCCCGAACTGGAGTGGCAGGAAACCGAGGCCAAGGCGCGCGCGCTGCTGCGCGCAGCGGAACTGGTCGAGGAGGGGTTTTGATGAGCCCCCAAGTTCACTTCGTTCACTGCCCCCCACGGGGGCTGGCCTCCCTTGGGGCGGCCCGGCGGGAGGCCAAATGCTGCTGATGATCGACAACTACGACAGCTTCACGTTCAACATCGTCCAGTACCTCAGCGAACTGGGCGCGGACGTGAAGGTCGTGCGCAACGACGAGATCACCGTGGCCGAGATGGCCGCACTGAATCCCGACCACATCGTCTTCTCGCCCGGCCCCTGCACGCCCAACGAGGCGGGCGTCTGCGTGGAGGCCATCCGGCATTTCCTCGGCAGGAAGCCGCTGCTGGGCGTCTGCCTGGGCCACCAGGCGATGGGCCAGGCGCTGGGCGGCACCATCGTCCGCGCGCAACGCCAGATGCACGGCAAGGCCAGCACGATCACGACCGACCAGCGCGGCGTCTACACCGGCCTGCCGCGCGAGTTCAGCGTCATCCGCTACCACTCGCTCGTCATCAAGGAAGCGAGCTGCCCGGCCGTGCTGGAGATCACGTCGCGCAGCGACGACGGCGAGATCATGGGCGTGCGCCACCGCGAGCTGGCCGGCACGGCCACGCCGATGGAGGGCGTGCAGTTCCACCCCGAGTCCATCCTGTCCGAGCACGGGCACGCGATGCTGCGCAACTTCCTGGAGTTGCGGCCATGAGCGATTACGCGCCTGGTTCGGGCGACGGCAGTGGCCACGTGATTGCCGACCTGCGCAGCGACACCGTCACCCGGCCGATGCCCGCGATGCGGGAAGCCATCGCCCGCGCCGAGGTCGGCGACGACGTGTTCGGCGACGACCCGACCGTCAATGCGCTCCAGGAGCGCGTCGCCGCGCTGCTCGGCAAGGACGCCGCACTGTTCATGAGCAGCGGCACGCAGAGCAACCTGTGCGCGCTGCTGGCCCATTGCGGGCGCGGCGACGAGTACATCGTCGGCCAGCTCGCCCACGCCTACCGCTACGAGGGCGGCGGCGCGGCGGTGCTGGGCGGCATCCAGCCGCAGCCGCTGGACAACCAGCCCGACGGCACGATCAAGCTCGCCGACATCGCCGCCGCCGTCAAGCCCGATGACGCGCACTTCGCGCGCACGCGGCTGCTGGCGCTGGAGAACACCTGGAACGGCCAGGTGCTGCCCGCCGGCTACGTGGACGCGGCCTGCGAGCTGGCCCGCTCGCGCGGCCTCGCCACGCACCTGGACGGCGCGCGGCTCTTCAACGCCGCCGTCGCCTCGGGCCGCCCGGTGGCCGAGCTGGCGCGGCACTTCGACTCGGTGTCGATCTGCTTCAGCAAAGGCCTGGGCGCGCCGGTCGGCTCGATGCTGGCGGGCTCGCGCGAGTTGATCCGCCGCGCCCACCGCGCCCGCAAGATGCTGGGCGGCGGCCTGCGCCAGGCCGGCCTGCTGGCGGCCGCAGCCGACCATGCGCTGACCCACCACGTCGAGCGCCTGGCCGACGACCATGCGCTGGCCCGGCGGCTGGCCGAGGGCCTCGCGGCGCTGCCCGGCGTCACGGTCACACCACCGCAGACGAATATCGTCTTCGCCCAGGTGGCCGACGACCGCGGCCCGGCGCTGCTGGAGCACCTGCGCTCGCGCGGCGTGCTGGCCACCGGCCTGATCGGGCTGCGCTTCGTCACGCACCTGGGCGTCGATGCGGCGGGCATCGAGCACGCCATCGCCGCCGCCCGCGAATTTTTCGAGGTCTGAACCATGCCCATCACCGACACCGAGGCGCTGACCCGCGTCATCGAGCATCGTGAGATCTTCCACGACGAGATGCTGACGCTGATGCGCCGCATCATGGCCGGCGAGATGTCGCCCGTCATGGCCGCCGCGCTGCTGACCGGCCTGCGCGTGAAGAAGGAAACCATCGGCGAGATCACCGCCGCCGCGCAGGTGATGCGCGAGCTGTCCAACAAGGTGCCGCTCGCGCCGCAGCCGCATCTGGTCGATGTGGTGGGCACCGGCGGCGACGGCGCGCACAGCTTCAACATCTCGACCTGCTCGATGTTCGTCGCCGCGGCGGCGGGCGCGCAGGTGGCCAAGCACGGCAACCGCAGCGTCAGCAGCAAGACCGGCAGCGCCGACGTGCTGGAGGCGCTGGGCGCCAACATCCAGCTCAGCCCCCGCCAGGTGGCCGCGAGCGTGGCCGAGTGCGGCATCGGCTTCATGTTCGCGCCCAACCACCACCCGGCGATGAAGAACATCGCGCCGGTGCGCAAGGAGCTGGGCGTGCGCACGATCTTCAACATCCTGGGCCCGCTGACCAACCCGGCCGGCGCGCCCAACATCCTGATGGGCGTCTTCCACCCCGACCTCGTCGGCATCCAGGTGCGCGTGCTGCAGCGCCTGGGCGCGGAGCACGCGCTGGTCGTCTACGGCAAGGACGGCATGGACGAGATCTCGCTCGGCGCGACGACGCTGGTCGGCGAGCTGAAGGACGGCGCGGTGCGCGAGTACGAGGTGCATCCGGAGGACTTCGGCCTGCCGATGGCGAGCAACCGCAGCCTCAAGGTGGAAGGCCCCGAGCAGTCGCGGCAGATGCTGCTGGGCGTGCTCGAAGGCCAGGCCGGCCCGGCGCGCGACATCGTGCTGCTGAACGCCGGTGCGACGCTCTACGCGGCCAACGTGGCGGGCTCGATCGCGGACGGCATCGCGCGCGCGCGGCAGGCGCTGGACAGCGGCGCGGCGCGCGCCCGGCTGGACGCCTTCGTGAAGACCACGCAGGGGCTAGGGGCGCACTGATGGCCGACATCCTGAAGCGCATCGTCGAGGTCAAGTGGGAGGAGATCGCGGCGGCCAAACACAGACGCTCGCTCGCGTCCCAGCGCGAAGAGGCCGAGAGCCGCAAGGGCGAACGCCGCGGCTTCGAGCGTGCGCTGCGCGCCAAGGTCGCGGCGGGCCAGGCCGGCGTCATCGCCGAGGTCAAGAAGGCCAGCCCGAGCAAGGGCGTGCTGCGCGAGGACTTCCGCCCGGCCGCCATCGCCGAGAGCTACGCCCGCCACGGCGCGGCCTGCCTGAGCGTGCTGACGGACGAGCGCTTCTTCCAGGGCTCGGTCGGCTACCTGCGCGAAGCCCGCGCCGCCTGCGAACTGCCGGTGCTGCGCAAGGACTTCATGGTCGATGACTACCAGGTCATGGAAGCCGGCGCGATGGGCGCGGACTGCATCCTGCTGATCGCCGCCTGCCTGGCCGACTCGCAGATGGCCGACCTCGAAGCCGCCGCCCACGCCATCGGCCTGGACGTGCTCGTCGAGGTGCACGACGGCGACGAGCTGGACCGCGCGCTGCGGCTGAAGACGCCGCTGGTCGGCATCAACAACCGCAACCTGCGCAGCTTCGACGTGACGCTGGACACGACGCTCGGCCTGCTGCCGCGCGTGCCGGCGGATCGGTTGCTGGTGACCGAGAGCGGCATCCTCGGCGCGCCGGACGTGAAGCGCATGCGCGATGCGAACGTGAACGCCTTCCTCGTCGGCGAGGCCTTCATGCGCGCGTCCGACCCCGGCGCGGCGCTGGCACAGTTGTTCGGATGACGGCCTGCCCCTCGCCCACCCCCGCAGCGCTGGACGCGTGCGGGTCTGGTCGGTCCCCCGAGGGGCCGGCTTGGGAGCGGCCCGGCGCTCGGCCCGCAAGTTTCATGGAAGCACTGGCATGCGGCTGCCCCTAGACCTCCCCGACACCGACTGGCGCCCCGTCGTCGAAGCCTGGGCCGGGTCGCCCGCCGGACAGCGGCTGCAAGCCTTCCTGGCGGAGCGCGTTGCGGCCGGCGCGACGATCTACCCGCCCGAGCCGCTGCGCGCGCTGACACTGACGCCGCTCAGCGCAACACGCGTCGTCATCCTCGGCCAGGACCCGTACCACGGCGCCGGCCAGGCCGAGGGCCTGTCCTTCAGCGTGCCGGCCGGCGTGCCGCTGCCGCCCAGCCTGCGCAACATCTTCAAGGAGATCCAGCGCGACCTCGGCACGCCCTGGCCCAAGACGGGCAGCCTGGTGCGCTGGGCCGAGGGCGGCACGCTGCTGCTGAACGCGGTGCTGAGCGTCGAGGACGGCCAGCCCGCCAGCCACGCCAACCAGGGCTGGGAGCCGCTGACCGACGCCATCATCAAAGCCGCCGCCGAAGACCCTGCGCCCAAGGTCTTCATGCTCTGGGGCAGCTATGCGCAGGCCAAGGCGCCGCTGATCGCCGCGGCGCGGCAGGACCACCTCGTGCTGAAGGCCAACCACCCGTCGCCGCTGTCGGCGCTGAAGCCGCCGCGCCCCTTCATCGGCTGCGGCCACTTCTCGACGGCCAAGGCCTGGCTGGAGGAGCGCGGCCGGGGCGCGCCGCGCAAGGCCTGACGGCCTGAGGCCCGATCGCCGCCGCGCTACGGCAGCGTCTTGCAGCTGGGCTTGCAGACCACCTCGTTGCGGCCGAGCAGCCGGATGGACTGCAGGCTGGTCGGCGCGCGGTGCTTGCCGCACTTGAAGCAGGAGCGGGTGTGGCCACTGCCGAGGAAGGGCGAGCCGCCCACTTTCGACTGGTAGCGCAGGCCATCCTGGCGAACCGCGGTCACGGTGTCTTTGCTCATGCTGGGCAGGGGTGGGTGCGAAATGGGCATTGGGGCACAGCGCGGCGGCCGGCGCCATCTCGCAAGCCCGCGTTTTGCCGCAAAACACGGGCTTCCCCTACCCGCAAGCACGGGGTCGCCCGCCGGGGACAATGCGGCCGTCGCTCCTCACGCCCCCATGGCCAAGCTCTTCTTCCGTTACGCCGCGATGAACGCCGGCAAGTCCACCGCGCTGCTGCAGGTCGCGCACAACTACGAGGAGCGCGGCCACCGCGTGCGCATCTTCACCGCGCGGCTGGACAACCGCTACGGCCACGGCCTCGTCACGTCGCGCCTGGGGCCGCAGCGCCAGGTGGAGCAGTTCGACGACGACACCGATTTCATCGCGCTGATCGACCACAGCGGCCCCGGCATCGCCTGCCTCCTCGTGGACGAGGCGCAGTTCCTGTCCAAGCGCCAGGTGCAGCAGCTGCACGAGCTGGCGCACCTGCGCAACCTGCCGGCCATCTGCTACGGCCTGCGCACCGACTTCCGGGGTGAGCTCTTCCCCGGCTCGGCCACGCTGCTGGCGCTGGCCGACGAGATGGACGAGATGAAGACCATCTGCGACTGCGGCCGCAAGGCGACGATGAACATGCGCGTGGACGCCCACAACCGCAAGGTCACCGAGGGCGCCCAGGTGGAGATCGGCGGCAATGCGCGCTATCGCTCGGTCTGTGGCAGGTGCTTCCGCCAAGGCGGCTGACCAGCCCCTGGGCCCGAGCAGGGCGTAGTGCCTGCTGGCGCCGCCGCCGGGCCGCCCCAAGGCGGCGCTGCGCGATTCCTTGAGGGGCCATCGCCCGTCAAGGAATCGCCCCCCTCGGGGGGTGGGCCAGCGTACCCGCTGGCCCGGGGGCCCTATTTAGCGGCGATCTGCGCGTCCAGCTCCTTGCAGGACGGCGAGCACACGGGCTGCGACTTGCCCAGCAGCTTCTTGGACTTGAGCATCGCGCGCGGGCGGTGTTTGCCGCAGAGGAAGCAAGACATCGTCGCGGCGCCGAAGGAGGAGGTCGCCGCGAACGGCGAGCCGGGAGCTTTGGAGCGGTAGCGCAGACCATCCGCTTCGATGGTGGTCTTGGTGGTTTCTTTGGCCACGCTGGTCCTGTCGAAGAGTGTTGTGAGAGGGAAGCGCGCGGGCAGACGCGCGGGCCCCGTATTTTCCACGATGCGCGAAGCCCCCGGGCTAGGGCTTTCAACCACCCCCGCGCCGGCCGGCTTTACAAGCCAGACATTGGGACGACGTAAGCTCGCGCACCCCTGTCACAAAACCGTCATGATGAACTCCCGCCGCCGCCTATTGAGCCTGGCCCTCGCCGCTGCCGCCTCGACACTGTTCAGCGCCTGCAGCACGCCCCCATCCGCCACGGTGCCGCCACGGCAGGCGCAGCAGGCGCCGAAGCTGCTGGTCCTGGTGGTCATCGACGGCCTGCCCATGCGCCAGGTCACCGGCTACCGCGACCTGCTCGCGCCGGACGGCTTCGCCCGCTTCCTCGACCACGGCCGCTGGTTCTCCGATGCGCACTACGCCCACGGCCACACGGTCACGGCGGCCGGCCATGCGGTGATGCTGTCCGGCGCCTACCCGCAGCGCAGCGGCATCATCAGCAACGAATGGCGCGACCCCGCCACCGGCGCCCCCGTCTACAACACCGGCGACGCCGCCTACCGGTACATCGACAGCCCGACCGCCCCGCTGGCCGGCACCAGCCCGCGCAGCCTGAAGGTGGAAACGCTGGGCGACGTGCTGCGCACGCGCTCGCCGGCCTCCAAGGTGATCGGCATCTCCGGCAAGGACCGCGGCGCCATCCTGCCCGCCGGGCACAAGGGCACGGCCTACATGTACATGAGCGAGACGGGCCGCTTCGCCTCCAGCACCTACTACATGGCCGCCCACCCGCAATGGGTGACCGACTTCAACGCCGCCAAGCCCGCCGACGCCTTCTTCAAGAAGGCCTGGACGCCGCTGCTGCCCGGGTTCGACTGCCCCCAGACCACGTCCGCCTGCGCCTACGCCCGCTCCGTGCCGGACGGCCAGCCCTGGCAGGTGGCCAGCGGCAACGGCAACCGCCTGCCCGCCGTGCTGGGCGACAAGATGGACGCGCCCGGCCCGCGCTTCTACGGCAACATCCTGCCCTCGCCCTTCGGCGACGAGCTGACGCTGGCCTTCGCCCGCGCCGCCGTGAAGAACGAGCAGCTGGGCCAGCGCGGCGTGCAGGACATCCTGTCGGTGAGCCTGTCCAGCCACGACTACATCAACCACGCGTTCGGCCCCGAGTCCCGCCTGTCGCAGGACCACCTGCTGCACCTGGACCGCCACCTGCAGGCCTTCTTCCGGTTCCTCGACCAGACCGTGGGCGCCGGCAACTACGTGCTGGCGCTGACGGCCGACCACGGCTTCACCGACACGCCCGAGTGGGCCGCCACGCAGGGCCGGGACGCCCACCGCTTCGCCGGCGCGGTGTCGCTGGCGGTGGTCAACACGGCGCTGAACGAGAAATTCGGCGTCGCCCAGCTGGCGCGCGGCTTCTCCGCCGCCGGCCTGCTGCTGAACGACGCGCTGATCGCCGAGCACCGGCTGAACGCCGCCGACGTGCAGGCCACCGCCCGCGACGAACTGCTGAAGCTGCCCGGCGTCGCGGCCGTGTTCACGCGCGAGCAGCTGCTGGGCACCGACACGGCGACGCCCTACCTCGACGCCATGCGCAAGTCCTTCGACCCGACCCGCGCCGCGCCGCTGCAGATCGTGCTCAAGCCGCACTGGATCTACAGCTACCGCCCCGGCGGCAGCACGCACGGCAGCCCCTACCGGTACGACACCCACGTGCCGCTGCTGTTCTGGGGGCCGGGCTACGTCGGCCAGGGCGAGATGAAGAACCGCGTCGAAGTGGCCGACCTGGCGCCCACGCTCGCCGGCATCGCCGGCCTGCCCGCGCCGGCCCAGGCCCAGGGGCACGACCTGAAGCTCAGGCCCTGAGCGCCGGCCCCCCCGGCTGCGGGGCCTTACGATGACGCGACCGACCAGAGGAGACGACCGCCATGAAATGGGAAGGCCAGCGCGAGAGTGACAACGTCCAGGACGCCCGCAACAGCAGCGGAGGCCGCGGACTGCCGATCGGCGGGCGCGGCATCGGCATCGGCGGCGTGGCCATCGCGCTGCTGGCGTCCTGGGTGCTTGGCGTCAACCCGCTGACCGTGCTGGGGCTGCTGCAGGGCGGCGGAGGCGCCCCCCTGCCGCAGGCGGCGCCAACCGCCACCGCCCCGCCGCAGGACGCCGCCGGGCGCTTCGTCAGCGTCGTGCTGGCGGACACGGAAGACGTCTGGGGCGCCTACTTCCAGCGCAGCGGCCAGCAGTACCCGGCGCCGCAGTTGGTCATCTTCCGCGGCCGCTACCCCACCGCCTGCGGCGCCGGCGAGGCGGCCATGGGCCCGTTCTACTGCCCGGCCGACCGCAAGGTCTACATCGACCTGAGCTTCTACGACACGCTGCGCGAGCGCCTGGGCGCCCCCGGCGACTTCGCGCAGGCCTACGTCATCGCCCACGAGGTGGGCCACCACCTGCAGAACCTGATGGGCACCACCGAGAAGCTCGACCGCGCCCGCGGCCGCGTCTCCGAGCGCGAGATGAACGCCATGAGCGTGCGGCTGGAACTGCAGGCCGACTGCTACGCGGGCGTCTGGGCCAACCACTCGCAGCGCGGCAAGGGCTGGCTGGAGCAGGGCGACATCGAGGAAGCGCTGAACGCCGCCGCCCAGATCGGCGACGACACGCTGCAAAAGCGCAGCAGCGGCTCGATCGTGCCGGAAAGCTTCACCCACGGCAGCAGCGCGCAGCGGACGCGGTGGTTCAAGCGCGGCCTGGAGGCGGGCGACCTGAAGGTCTGCGACACCTTCTCCGCGACGGCCCTGTGACAAGTGGCACGGCCCGCCCACCCGTTCAAGGGGGCGCCCGGCGTGCCCTGCCGGGCTTTGTGTGGAACACTTCCGACCCGTTTGCCGAGGCTGTCCGCAGCGCTGGCAGCCCTATCGATTCCGAGGCCTTTGTCATGAGCGAACACCAACCGAACGACTCGCAGCCCGCGCCCGGCGCGCCAGCGCATGTTGACGTGTCCGCCCGCCAGGCGGCTTCGGAGCGCCGCCGCCGCTTCATCAAGATGGGCGCGGGCGTCGTGCCCGTGGCGCTGACGCTGAGCAGCCGCCCCGTGCTGGCGACCAACAGCCAGGGCAAGTGCTTCTCGGCCTCCGCCTGGGGCTCGGTGCAGACGCTGGTCGGCACCAATGCCAGCCAGTACACACGCAAGGCGGCCGCAGCGCCGACGGTGACCTGCTACACCCTCGCACAGTGGGTCGCCAAGTACCGGACCGGCAAAACCGACTACGCAAGCTGCGATGGCTGGCGCAAGAACTCCATCAGCTGCGCCGACCTGAAGGTCAGCACCGTCAAGAAGTACACAGTGGGCAGCGCCTGCGGCAGCGCCAACGGTACCGCCGGGATCGGCAAGAACGTGAAGATCTGGGACGCGCTGACCGGCAATTACTCCGCCGCCCAGAAGGCGATGCTGGTCGCCTGGCTGAACTACCGCATCAGCAACACGACGAAGACCGACGTGTGCGTGATCGACACCTTCTCGTCGAACCAGCTGACCACGCTCGGCAACATCGTCGCCGCCGGCTCGGGCAAGGGCCCGGACGGCAAGACCTGGTATGCCGAAGACGTCCGACGCTATCTGGAAAGCAATTTCATCGGCCGCCTGAGCTGAGCCGCTCGCGCTGCCGGCGGTGACAGGCGCCTGAACGCAGATGCGGGAGCCCTTGTGGTGCATCCATCGGCCGGCCGACATCTGCTGGCGTGACTGGGAGGGGCTGGGCGCCGTCTACGACGACGGCTGCGGCGACACCCACCTGGTCGACGCGCTGTCCATCGAACTCCTCGAACTGCTGGCCCGGCAGCCGCGATCGGTGGCGCAACTGGTCGAACAGCTGGCCGACGCGACCCCCGAGCTGATGGACGCAGAAACGGCGGCCGCCTTCTTCGACCGCCAGCTGCGCGCGCTGCGGGACCTGGGGCTGGTCGGGCAGCTCCCCCCGCCGCCATGAAGCTCCGCGACCTGGCGCCCCGGGATCTGCGCCGCCGGCTGGCCCGCGGCGAGCTGGTCGTCAAGGTGCCGCCCTTCGTCGCACGCCTGCGCTCGGACCTGGACCGGGTCGCCGAGGACCTGGCCTTCCTCTATGCCGACTTCGACCTCGGCACGGCCGAGGACTTCGCGGATTTCCACCTCGAAGTGCGGCGGGAAGGCGGCCTGCGCCGCTGGGTCAAGCCCATGGCCCGCTTCTACGCCGACGGCGAGCCCGCCTTCAGCCCGCTGCCCGCGGAGCAGGGCTTCCACATGATCGAGTGGGGGCTGAACTGGGCCGTCAGCACGATGGCCCACCCCTACCTGTCCTACCACGCCGCCGCGCTGGAGCGCGACGGCCGGGCCCTGGTCATGCCGGCCCCCCCCGGCTCGGGCAAGAGCACGCTGACGGCCGCGCTGGCGCACCGGGGCTGGCGGCTGATGTCCGACGAAATCACCCTGTACGACCCGGCCGGCGGCCGGGTGACCGGCATGGGCCGGCCGGTCAACCTGAAGAACGTCTCCATCGACGCGATCCGGCGGTTCGCGCCGCAGGCCGAGCTGACGCGCCCGGTGCCGGACACCACCAAGGGGACGCTCGCGCTGATGAAGGCCCCCGCGCAGAGCGTGGCCCGCGTGGCCGAAACCGCGCAGCCGGCCTGGATCATCACGCCGCGCTACACCGCTGGCGCCGCGCCGGCGCTGGCCGACGTGCCCAAGGCCCGCATGCTGCTGCTGCTGGCCGAACAGGCGTTCAACTACGACCTCCATGGCCGCCCGGGCTTCGAGGCCACGGCCGACCTGGTCGACCGCTGCGACTGCCTGGAATTCCAGTACTCGTCGCTGGCCGAGGCCGTGCAGCGCATCGACCAATTGGCGGACGCCGCATGAAGACCGCATCCGCCCCGCTGCTGCTGCGCGTGCTGCTGGACCCGGCGTCGGCGCTGCGCCTGCGGCCGCTGGACTGGGACCTGCTGCTGCGGCAGGCGCGCCGGGGCCTGCTGCTGGCCAAACTGGCCGTCGCGCTGAAGCCCTGGCTCGAACAGGTGCCGCCCGGCCCCCGCCACCACCTCCACGCCGCGCTGATGACCGCCGCGCGCCAGGCCAAGCTGACGCACTGGGAGGTGAGCCGGATCCAGGCCGCGCTCCAGCCCCTGGGCGTGGCGCCCATCCTGCTGAAAGGCAGCGCCTACCTGATGGCCGGCCTGCCGGCCAGCGCGGGCCGCGTGTTCGGCGACGTCGACATCCTCGTGCCCCGGGACCGCATCGCCGACATCGAAGCCGCCCTGCTCGCGCACGGCTGGTCCTTCCAGGACGACCTGGACGCCTATGACGAGCGCTACTACCGCGAGTGGATGCACGAGATCCCGCCGCTGACCCACGAGCAGCGCGGCAGCAGCCTCGACGTCCACCACACCATCCTGCCGCCCACGGCGCGCATCCGGGTGAACACGGCGGCATTGTTCGAGGACGCGCAGGAGCTGCCGGGCCACCCCGGCGTGCGCGTGCTGGCGCCGGCCACCATGGTGCTGCACAGCGCCACCCACCTGTTCCACGAGGGCGAGCTGGAGAAGGGGCTGCGCGACCTGTTCGACCTCGACGCGCTGCTGAGGGACTTCGGCCGCGACCCCGGCTTCTGGGACGCGCTGCTGCCGCGTGCCCGCTCGCTCGGCCTGGGCCGGCCGCTGGCCCTCGCGCTGCGCTACACCACGCGCCTGCTGGGCACGCCCGTGCCCGCCGCGGGGCTGCAGGCTGCCTGCGCCGGCAGCCCGGCCAGCCAGCCGCTGCTGGACGCCTGCTATGCCCGCGCGCTGATGCCCGACCACCCCAGCTGCGACCGCCCGCTGACCGGGGCCGCCCGGCTCGCCCTGTACGTGCGCTCCCACTGGCTGCGCATGCCCGGCGGCCTGCTGCTGCGGCACCTGGCCCGCAAGGCCTGGCTGCGGCTGAAGCCGCCGCCCGAGCCGGAGCCGCCCGCCACGGCCTGACAATCGCGGCTGCCATGGACAAGCCCAAGCCGTTCTCGATGATCCGCGAGTTCCACCTCGCCGACTGGTTCACGCTGGGCAACGCCTGCGCCGGCATGGGCGCGCTGTTCGCGGTGATGAGCTTTCTGCAGAGCGGCGACACGCGGCACCTGCAATACGCCTGCGCGCTGATCCCGCTGGCGCTGGCCTTCGACGTGCTCGACGGCCGCATCGCGCGCTGGCGGCAGAAGAGCTCGGCGCTGGGCCGGGAGCTGGATTCGCTGGCCGACGTCATCTCGTTCGGCGTCGCGCCGGCCGTCATCGCCTACGGCTGCGGCATGCAGGGCCTGTACGACCGCATCGTGCTGGTGTTCTTCGTCGCCTGCGGCGTCAGCCGGCTGGCGCGCTACAACGTGACGGCCGAGAAGCTCAGCGCCGGCTCGGACAAGGTGGCCTACTTCGAGGGCACGCCCATCCCGACGTCCATGCTGCTGGTGGCGGTGCTGTGGGCCGCCGCGGCGCAGGGCGCCATCGGCGACGCGCTGTGGGGCGGCGTGTGGTGGATCGCCGGGTTCCGGCTGCACCCGCTGGTGCTGCTGTTCGCGCTGTCCGGGTCGCTGATGGTGAGTCGGATCCGGATTCCGAAGCTGTAGGCGTCAGGCCGTCCGGCGCGACAGCCAGCCCAGCGGGGACTCCTGGGACGGGCGGGCGGACTGCGATTCGAGGTAGTCGCTCTTGGGCTGGCTGCGGTAGTCGCTGATGCCGCCGCCGTCCAGGCAGGCGTCCAGGCCGAAGGCGGTGCCGAGGTCGGCCGGGTCCGGCGCGTTGCGCACGGCGGCGCCACGGCGGAAAAAGCGCAGCGCGGGAACGAATCGCATGGCAAACCTCGTGGGGTGGCGTTCGACAACCGCGTCGAACCGTGCCGGCAGTGTGCGGGATCGATATGACAAATGAATCCCTCAACTGTGAGTAAATATTGCCCTTCGCCCCAGGACCACACATTCAGGGTGGGTCGCCGGCCCCGCAACGGCAGGGTCCGGGCCTCAAGCGTGGCGATTTCGCATCAGGGGCCGGGCCGCGCTCGCCGCAAATTGCGGCACTGCACAAAAAACCACACCGCCCGGAGGTCCGCCGGTCCATCCCCCCTGGATGGGGGTAAGCTGCCGCTCCTTCGGACCTCCGGGCTTTCCCGCATGAATTCAGCACTCTTGAAATGGTTCGCCCACGGCATGGTCGGCCTGGTCGTGGCCGGCACGCTGTGGGTGGCCCAGGCGGTGCAGCCCAGCGAGCACGACGTGATGTCGCTGTTCATCTCCCAGGCCGTGGCGGCGGCCGACACGGCGGCTTCCGCGCCCACCGTCACGCGCTGATCAGCCGCCCAGCGCCCGGCGCGCGCCGTCGGCCAGCGCCTGGCCGATCTGGTCCAGCAGCGCGCCCCGGCCCTGCAGCTGCCATTGGTGCCAGTAGAGCGCCACGTCCACGCCCACCGCCGGCTCCAGCATGACGAGGCGGCCCACCGCGACCAAGGGCCGCACCTGGATCTCCGGCGCCACCCCCACGCCCCAGCCCATCACGGCGGCGTTCACATAGGCCTCGCTGGAGGGCACGAAGCGCTCGCGCAGCCGCGGCGCGCGCACGCCGAAAGCCTGCGACACCCACTGCACCTGGTTGTCGTCCTTGCGGTTGAACACCAGGAAGGGCGTGTCGGCGAAGTTGCCGGCGTGCAGGCCGTCCGGCAGCTGCGCCGCCAGGAAACGCGGGCTGGCCACCGCGACGTAGCGCATCACGCCCAGCGGCTGCACGCGGCAGCCCTGCAGCGCCTCGGCGACCGTGGAGACGCAGCCCAGCACCGCGCCCTGGCGCAGGCTGTCGTGGGTGAAGTCCTGGTCGTCGACGACCAGTTCCAGCCCATAGCCCTCGCGCAGGCCCTGCTGCACCAGGCCGTCCAGCGCCGGCAGCACCCAGGTGGCCAGGCTGTCGGCATTGACGGCGATGGCCAGGCGCGACTGTGGCGCCACCCGCTCGCCCAGCTCCCGCGCCACGTCCACGCGCAGCGCCTGCAGCTGGCGGGCGAAGCGCAGCAGCACCTTGCCGGCCTCGGTCAGCCGCAGCGGCCGGGAGCGCACCACCAGCGGCTGGCCGGCCTGCGCCTCCAGCGAGCGCAGCCGCTGCGAGACGGCGCTCTGCGTGATGGCCAGGCGCTGCGCGGCGCGCTCGAAGCCCTGCTCGTCGGCCAGCGCGGCGAGGCAGTCCAGGGCGGCGGGGTCGAAGTCGCTCATAAGCCTTGCTAATGTAGAGCGAGAAATATGAATCCCGCTTCTTGAATGGGCGGCGGCTGCGGAGAATCCGCCGATGCGCACGCCCCGCCTGGGCATGCAACCGCCCGCTCCACCCGCTCACGAGCCCCCCATGAAGATCGTCGTTCTCGGCGCCGGCATCATCGGCATCGCCACCGCCTGGTACCTGCTGGACGAGGGCCACGAGGTCATCGTCGTCGACCGCCAGCCCGACGCGGCGCTGGAAACCAGCTTCGCCAACGGCGCGCAGATCTCGGTCAGCTTCTGCGAGCCCTGGGCGAACGCGGGCGCGCCGTTCAAGGTGGCCAAGTGGCTGCTGCGCGACGACTCGCCGCTGCTGTTCCGCCCGCGCCTGGACCCCAACCAGTGGCGCTGGGGCCTGTCCTTCCTGACGCAGTGCACCACTGCCGCGTTCGAGCGCAACGTGGAGGCGCTGGTGCAGCTGGGCCGCTACTCGCACGAGTCGCTGAAGGAACTGGTCGCGCGCACCGGCATCGAGTACTGCCGGCTGGAGCGCGGCATCCTGCACTTCTTCTCCAGCCAGGCGGACTACGACAACGGCGCGGCCGGCGCGGAGATCATGCGCCGCCACGGCGTGGACCGCCGCGTGCTCAGCCGCGAGGAGGTGCTGAAGATCGAGCCGGCGCTGGCCGGCTTCGGCGCCCAGGTGGCCGGCGGCACCTTCACGCCCAGCGACGAGAGCGGCGACGCCAAGGTCTTCACGCAGCAGCTCGCGCGGCGCTGCGCCGAGCGCGGCGCGCAGTTCCTGTACGAGCACGACATCCTGGCGCTGCAGCGCGCGGGCGACGGCATCGCCGCCGCGCACATCGCCCACACCCGCACCGGCGAGCGCAGGACGCTGGCTGCCGACGCCTTCGTCGCCGCGATGGGTTCGTACACCCCCGCGCTGGTGAAGCCGCTGGGCGAGCACCTCGCCATCTACCCCGCCAAGGGCTACTCGGCCACGCTGCGGCTGAAGAAGCCCGAGGCGGCCAGCGTCGTCAGCCTGCTGGACGACAGCCGCAAGATCGCCATCTCGCGCCTGGGCGACCACATCCGCATCGCCGGCACGGCCGAGCTGTCGGGCTTCGACCTGAACCTCGACTCGCCCACCGCCCGGGTGCGCTGCGCGGCGCTGGTCAGGCGCTACGAGGAGTTGTTCCCCGGCGTCGCCGACACCCGCGAACCCAACTACTGGGCCGGCCTGCGCCCCAGCACGCCGACCAACATCCCCTACATCGGCCGCAGCAGCCAGGCGCGCAACCTGTGGATCAACGCCGGCCACGGCACGCTGGGCTGGACGCACGGCGCCGGCTCGGGCCGCGCGCTGGCCGAGCTCATCGCCGGCCGCCGGCCCGGCATGCGCTTCGGCTTCTACAACGCCTGATCACAGCGTCTTCAGCAGCGCCTCCACGTCCCGCTGCTGCGGGAACTTCGCGCCCAGCCTGGCCAGGCCGTCCAGCTCCAAGCGGGCGGCGGCCTTGTCGCCGGACTGGATCAGGATGCGCGCCAGGTTCAGGCGGTAGGCCGGCTGCTCGGGCTGCTCGGCGACGAGCTGGCGCTGCAGGCTGACGGCGCGGCCGAACTGCTTCTCGTTGGCCAGCACGGTGGCGTAGGTGTCGCGCAGCGCCGCGTCCTCCGCCTTCAGCGCCAGGCCGCGCTCGGCCAGCTCGCGCGCGCCGGGCTTGCCCTGCTTGCTGCGCAGCCAGGCGACGTTGTTGATGAGCGGGACGGCGTCGGGGTTGCGCTGGAGCAGCGCCTCGTAGCGGGCCAGCGCGCCGTCCAGGTCGCCGCGGGTCAGCAGCAGGTCGGCGGCGGCGGCGGCGAAGGCGCTGTCCTGCGGATGCGCCTGCCGCCATTGCGCCTCGAAGGCCAGCGCCTCGTCGCGCTTCCGGTGCGCCAGCAGCGCCGCCAGCAGGCGTGGCGCGGCGTCGCCCGGCACGCGCAGCGTGGTGGCCTTGCGCAGCAGCGCGATGGCGGCATCCGGATTCTTGCGGCCCATCTCGACCTCGGCCTCGGCGACGAACGCGAAGGCCTCCTGCGGATGCTGCTTCTGGCGCTCGTGCAGCGCGGCCAGCGCCTCGTCGGTGCGGCCCTGGCGCAGCGCGAGCTGGATCAGCAGCCGCTGCGCCACCGCCGCGCCCGGCTCGGCCTCCAGCGCGCGCTTCACCTCGCGCTCGGCGCCGGCGTCGTCCTTGTCCATGAAGCGCAGCTGCGCCAGCCCGAGCCAGCCGGCGGCGCGCTGCGGCGCCAGCGTGGTGAGCTGCGTGTAGGTCTTGCCGGCCTGGGCGCGGTCGCCGGCGGCGAGCTGGGTGCGCGCCAGGCGCTCCAGCAGGTCGGGGTTGAGCGGCAGCGCGGCGGTGGCCTCCTGCGCCGCCTGCGCGGCGGCGGCCGCGTCGCCCAGGCGCAGCCGGTGGTCGATCAGCGCCAGGCGCAGCGCCGGCTCGGTGGGCTCCTCGCGCACGGCGGCGGCCAGCACCTCGGTGACGCGCTCGGCGGGCGCCCGGGTCTGCACCAGCAGCTCGGCCAGCGCCAGGCGGGCCTGCGGCGCGCTCTTGTGCTCGGCGATGAAGCTTTCCAGCCGCTTGACGGCGGCGTCGCCGCGGCCGGCCTGCAGGTCCAGCGACACCCGGCCCAGTGCGGCGGGCAGGTAGCCGGGGTCGGCCTTGAGCGCGGCGTCGAACGCGGCCTGCGCGCCGGCCGCGTCCTTGCGCACGAGCAGGATGCGGCCGCGCAGCGCGTCGGGCACGGGGCTGCCCTTCATCTTGGGCGCGAGCCTGTCCAGCGCCGCCAGCGCGGCGGGGAAGTCCTGGCGGCGCATCAGCGCGTTGACCAGCATCAGGTCGTAGTTGCCGCCGCCGTCCTTGGCGGCGAGCTCGCGCAGCTGGACGATCGCCGCGTCGGCCTTGGCCCGCGCGGCGCCGCCGGGCGTGGCGCCGTCGCGCGCGATGGCCGCCAGCGCCAGCGCGGCCTGGGTCTTGGCGTCGTCCGGGCGCAGCCGGGCCGCCGCGCCGAAGGCCTGGTCGGCGGCCTCGAAGTCGCCCTGCATCAGCTGCGCCCGGCCGGCCAGCATCAGCGTCTCGGCGTCGGCGCGGCCGCTGTCCAGCACGGGGCGCAGCGTCTCCAGCGTCTTGGCCGGCTGGTGGCGCTGCAGCTGCAGGCCGGCGGACTGGCGGCGCAGCGCGGGGTCGTCCGGCGCGAGCTTGAGCGCCTGGCCCAACAGGTTCTCGGCGTCGGCCAGCTCGCCGAGCTGCTGGTGCGCGCCGGCCGCCAGGCGCAGCAGCGGCAGGTAGCTGGGCATCAGCTTGAGCAGCGGCAGCGCCAGCTCGCTGGCCTTGGCGGCGTCGCCGCGGGCCAGCGCCACCTGTGCCTGCAGGAAGCGGCCCTGCGGCTTCTTGGCCGCGGCGGGCGGCATGTCGTCGACGAGCTTGGCGGCGGCGTCCACCTGCTGGCGGGCGAAGGCCAGGCGCACCAGCAGCGAGCGGGCGTCGTAGCCGCCCGGGTCGGCCGCCACCGCCTGCGCCAGCAGCGGCTCGGCCTCCTCGGCCTTGCCGCGCGCCAGCAGCACCTCGGCCTTCAGCAGCAGCGCCGGGGCGGACTGCGGGCTGCGCTGCAGCACCTGGTCCAGCATGGCCAGCGCCTCGTCGGGAAGCCGGCTGGCCAGCTTGACGCGCGCGCCGGCGATGGCGGCCGCGTCGGACTGCGGCGCCAGCTGCAGCGCGCGGCTGGCGGCGGCCTTGGCCTCAGGCAGGTTGCCTTGCGCGAGGTAGGCCAGCGCCAGGTGCTGCTGCAGCGTGGCGCCGGCCTGCGGGTCGGCCAGGCTCTGGTCCGCGAACTCGGTGATCAGCTTGCGCGACTGGCCGGAGTACAGCAGCGCCTGCGCCAGCAGCGGCGCCAGCGCGTCGCGCGGCGCGCCCAGCTCCCAGGCGCGGCGCAGCTCGATCTCGGCGCCGGCCAGGTCGCCCGCCTCCAGCAGCGACTGGCCCAGCAGCTGCCGGGCGACGGCGTTGTCGGGGCTTTGCTGCAGCAGGTTCTTCAGCTCGATGACGGCGCCCGCGTTGTCCTTCTCCGCCAGGCGCTTCTGGGCGGCGGCGAGCAGGTCCTGCTCCGTGCGTTGGCTGCAGCCGGCCAGGGCGGCGGCCAGCAGGATCAGGGCGAAATGGCGCGGTTTCATCGTCTCTCCGGGAACGGGCCGGCGATTGTGTTCCTAGAATCCGCGCCCCTTGTCAGGACCGGCCCCCGCGCCGCCGCCACGCCATGAGCAATCCGCCCGGTTTCTGCGCCATCGATTTCGGCACCTCCAACTCCGCCGTGGCCGTGCCGGGGCCGGACGGTGCGATGCGCCTCATCGAGCTGGAGCCCGGCCAGCGCACCATGCCCACGGCCGTCTTCTACTTCGCGGAAGGGCCGCACGACGCCGACGGCCCGCCGCGCGCCTTCGGCCGCGCCGCCGTGGCCGCCTACGTGGACGGCCACGACGGCCGGCTGATGCGCTCCATGAAGAGCATCCTCGGCTCGGCGCTGATCGACCAGACCACCGACGTCGGCGGCGGCCGCGGCGCGCGCTACGCGGACATCGTCGCCGGCTACCTGAAGCGCTTGCGCCGCCTGGCCGGCGAGCCCACGCGCGCGGTGCTGGGCCGGCCGGTGAGCTTCGTCGACGGCGACCCCGCGCGCGACGCCGCCGCGCAGGCGCAGCTGGCGGCCTGCGCCCGGGCGGCCGGCTTCGACGAGGTGCATTTCCAGTACGAACCGATCGCCGCGGCGTTCGACTTCGAGCAGCAGGCCAGCCGCGAGCAGTTGGTGCTGGTGGCCGACATCGGCGGCGGCACCAGCGACTTCTCCGTCGTCCGCGTCGGCCCGGAGCGCATGCGCCGGCTGGCGCGGCGCGACGACATCCTGGCCAGCCACGGCCTGCACGTCGCCGGCACCGACTTCGACCGCCACATCGAACTCGCCGGCATGCTGCAGGCCTTCGGCTACCGCGCCCTCGGCCCGAGCGGGCGCGAGGTGCCCAGCGGCCTCTACTTCGACCTGGCCACCTGGCACCTCATCAACACCTGCTACGCGCCGCTGCGCGTGGCCGAGTGGCGCGGCATGAAGGGCTGGTTCGGCGACGCGCGCCAGCACGCGCGGCTGATGACGGTGCTGGACGAGCGCCTGGGCCACGACCTGGCCGCGCGCGCCGAGGGCGCCAAGATCGCCATCTCCGGCGGCGCCGACACCACGGTGGACCTGGGCCACGTGGAGCCCGGCCTGCTGCTGCCGCTGGGCGAGCGGACCGCCGTGGCCGCGCTGCGCGCCGACCTGGACCGCATCATCGCCACCGCGCACGAGACGGTGGCGCTGGCGGGGCTGACGGCCGATCAGGTGGACGCGCTGTACTTCACCGGCGGCTCGACCGGGCTGCGGCTGCTGGTGGACGGCATGGCCGCCGGCTTCCCGGCCGCGGCGCGCGTCAGCGGCGACCGCTTTGCCTCGGTCGCGGCCGGGCTGGGGCTGCACGCGCAGCGCCTGTTCGCCGCGGACCGCTGAGGCCGCCACGGCCGGGCTCGGCCCGCAGCGGCCGCGACACGTCCGCCAGCATCAGCACCGCGCTGACGAGGCCTTCCACGGCTTCTTCGAGATCGGCCGGCGGCTCCAGCGACTCGATCTCCTCCAGCAGCGCGTCGGCGTCTTCCAGGTCGTCCGGGTCCAGGTGCAGGTAGATCGCGGCCAGCGGCTCCAGCAGCGGCTCCTCGGGCAGCTGCAGCAGCGCCGGATGCGCGTCCAGCGCATGCGCGAAGCCGGCCACCCAGGGCAGCACCGCGTCGCTCGGCCCGGCCTCGTCGTCGAGCTCGAAGACCCACGGGTCGAACCACTGCCGGCCGGTGATGGCCAGGTTCAGTTCCTTGTGCCGGCGGCGCAGCAGCGCCAGCAGCTCGTCGTCGACGCGCGCCGGCGTCGGCCGGCCCTCGCTGTCCAGCAGCGGCGGCAGCCACGCGGCCAGCAGCACCGCCTGAGGCTGCAGCAGCACGCCGCACAGGTAGCCGTCCAGCATGCTCACGTCCAGCGGCTGCAGCGGCGCGGGCAGCGCGTCGAGCAGCGCCTGCAGGCGCTCCAGCTCGGCTTCGGACAGGGTTTCGGCGGCGTGGGGCGTGGGAGCGGGCATGGCCGGATTATCGGCAGCGGGCCTGGGCCGTCCTTTTTTGGCCTGTGGCGTCAACCCTTCACGGCCGGCGCGGGCGGCGGGGCGCGGGGCGCGTGGCGGCGCTTTCATACTCGCCGCCATGCCCGCCACCCTCGCGCTGAGCTTCGACCCTGCGGTGGTCGTGCTCTCCTACCTCACCGCCGCCTTCGCGTCCTATGTCGCGCTGGACCTCGCGCAGCGCGTGCGCACGCCGGACCTGGCCGTGGCCCGCGCCTGGTGGATCGCCGGCTCGCTGTCCATGGGCACCGGCATCTGGGCCATGCACTTCCTCGGCATGCTGGCGCTGCGGCTGCCCTTCGCCACCGGCTACGACGCCTCCACCACGCTGCTGAGCTGGGTGGCCGCCGTGGCCGTGTCCGGCGTGGCGCTGCGCATCGCCGCCAACAACCGGCTGACCCTGGCGCGGCTGGCGACCGGCGCGATCAGCATGGGCGTGGGCATCTGCGCCATGCACTACATCGGCATGGCGGCGCTGGTGCTGTCGCCCGGCATCCGCTGGCACTGGGGGCTGGTGGCCGCGTCGGCGGCCATCGCCACCGGCGCCTCGGCCGCGGCGCTGTGCATCTTCTTCTGGCTGCGCCGGCTCGCGGCCGGCTGGGCGCAGTGGGGCCAGGTGGCGGCCGCCCTCGTCATGGGCGCGGCGGTGGCGGGCATGCACTACACCGGCATGGCGGCGGCGGGCCTGGACGCGGCTTCCATCTGTGTCAGCACGGACGGGCTGCGCGGCGACCGGCTCGGCCACCTGGTAGCCGGCGCCACCGGCGCGCTGCTGCTGCTGACGCTGCTGACCTCGGCCATGGACGCCCGCGCCCAGCGCCACAACAACCGGCTGCAGACCTCGCTGACCGCCGCCACCGCGGAGCTGCAGGCGCGCGCGCTGCGCGATCCGCTGACCGGCCTGGCCAACCGCCAGTTGCTGGACGACCGCCTGCAGCACGCCGCGGCGCGCGGCCGGCGCGGGGCCGTGCGGCTGGCGCTGCTGACGGTCAACCTCGACGGTTTCAAGCCCATCAACGACAGCTTCGGCCTGACCGCCGGCGACCACGTGCTGCGCGAGACCGCGCGGCGGCTGCAGGCGCTGGCGCGCGGCCACGACACGCTGGCCCGGCTCGGCGCGGACGAGTTCGTGCTGCTGATCGAGGGCGACGCGGCCGAGGCCACGCTGGCGCAGGTGGCGCAGCGCCTGCTGGACGCGCTGGCCTTGCCCCTGCGCGACGTGCCCGGCGCGGGCAGCCAGCCGCTGCGGCTGTCGGCGTCCATCGGCATCGCGCTGTACGACGGCCAGGCGCCCGGCGAGACGCTGGTGGCGCAGTCGGACTCGGCGGCGCAGTCGGTCAAGCGCGCGGGCGGCAACGGCTTCGCGTTCTTCGAGGCCCACATGCAGGCCGGCGTGCGCGAGCAGGTGGAGCTGGCGCGCGACCTGCGCGCCGCGCTGGCCGGCGAGTCCGGCGGCGGCCGGCTGGCGCTGCACTACCAGCCCAAGGTCGCCACCCGCGACGGCGACGACACCGAGGTCAACGGCGTCGAGGCGCTGCTGCGCTGGCAGCACCCGCAGCGCGGCGGCGTCAGCCCGGGCGTGCTCATCCCGGTGGCGGAACGCTTCGGGCTCATCATGCCGCTGGGCGACTGGGTGATCGCCGAGTCCTGCCGGCAGATCGCCGCCTGGCGCGACGCCGGGCTGCAGATGCGCGTGGCCATCAACCTCTCGGTGCAGCAGCTGCGCCAGCCGGACGCGCTGGTGCGCCGCTTCGAGCAGGCGCTGGCCGAGCACGGCGTCGATCCGCGGCAGCTCACCTGCGAGATCACCGAGTCCGTCGCGATGGACGACGCCGCCGCCACCGAGCGCACGCTGCGCCGCCTGGCCGACCTGGGCCTGGCGCTGTCCATCGACGACTTCGGCACCGGCTATTCCAGCCTGGCCTATTTGCGCCGGCTGCCGGTGTCGCAGCTGAAGATCGACCGCAGCTTCGTGCAGGACCTGGAGACCAGCGCCGACGCGCGCGCCATCGTCAACGCCGTCATCGAGCTGGCCCACGCGCTGAGCCTGAGCGTGGTGGCCGAAGGGGTGGAAACCGAAGGCCAGGCCGCCGTGCTGCGCGGCAAGCACTGCGACAAGCTGCAGGGCTTCCTGTTCGCGCGGCCCATGCCGGCCGACGAATTGACCCGCTGGGCGCTGGAGCACCAGGCGCCGGGCGGCGGCGGGCTGCGCTTCAGCGCGTCGCTGTACGGCGAGCTGCCCGACGGGCCTGGCTAGACCGCCATGCGCTCCGGCGCGACGTAGTGGCGCCGGAACTCCTCGAACGGCAGCGTGTCCGCCGCCTCGATGCGGGCCTGCTCGGCGCGCGAGTCGGCGGCCAGCCGCTCGAAGCGGCGCTGCAGCGCGTCGGGGAAGGGCAGCGCCAGCAGCGCGGCGCGGGCGGCGTCGCTGCGGTGGCGGATGAAGGCGACGTGGCTGTCGTGGAAGTCCCGCGCCATGGCCGCCAGCACGCGGGCCGACGGGCACAGCGCCGGCTCGGCCAGCCGGCGGCCGACGCGGGCGAGCGCGTCGCGGTAGGCGCTGCCGCCGTGCGCGGCGTCCAGCGCGGCGGCCTGCACCGCGCAGCCGGCCAGGATCTCGCCGGCCCAGTCCGCCAGCGGCAGTTCGCCGCGCCGCCAGTGCTCCAGCACCAGGCCGGGCTCGCGGCCGCGCGCGGCGACGCGGTGCTGGTTGCGCGCGTTGGCGGCGATCTCGGCGGGCGTGTCGGCGGGGCTGTCGCCGTGCAGGCAATGCAGCAGGAAGGCATCGAGCACGCGGATGGCGTCGGCGCCGATGCCCACGGGCTCGAACGGGTCCAGGTCCATCAGCCGCACCTCGATGTACTCCACGCCGCGCTCGCGCAGCGCGTGCAGCGGCCGCTCGCCGGGGCGGATCACGCGCTTGGCGCGGATGGTGCCGTAGAACTCGTTCTCGATCTGCAGCAGGCTGGTCGAGAGCTGGTTGTAGTCGCCGCCGGGCGTCTGCACGCCGATGGCCTCGTACGCCGGGTAGGGCGTGGCCAGCGCGTCCTGCAGCGAGGCGGCATAGCTCTCCAGGCAGTTGTAGCTGACGGCGATGCGGGCCTGCGCGTCGCTCTGGTAGCCCAGCGGGCCCATGCGCAGCGAGGTGGCGTGCGGCTGGTACAGCGTGCGGCCGGACAGCCGCTGCAGCCCGTGCTCGCGGCCGGCGACGAAGCTCTCGCACAGCGCCGGGCTGGCGCCGAACAGGTAGAGCAGCAGCCAGCCCTCGCGGCGGAAGTTGCGGATGGCGGCCAGGTAGCCGTCGGTGCCCACGCCGGGCAGCGACCAGTTGTAGTGGATGCCCGAGATGGTCTGCATGCGCCGGCCGTAGCGCTGGCCCAGGCCCATGCGGTAGACGCTCTTGGCGCGGCCCACGTTGCTGTGGCCGTAGCGGCCGATGGGGATGGTCTCGTCGGCCGGCAGCCCGCAGGGCATGGAGCTGGCCCACAGGCGCTCGTCGCCCAGCGCGCGGTAGACCGCCTGGTGGATCTCGGTCAGCTCGCCCAGCACCCCGTCCACCCCGGCGTGGACGCCGGTGATCAGCTCCAGCTGGGACTCGCTGTAGTCGGTGGTGATGTGCGGATGCGTCAGCGCCGACCCCAGCGCGGCGGGGTGCGGCGTCAGCGCCAGGCCGCCGTCCGGCAGGGCGCGCAGGCTTTCCTTCTCGATGCCACGGCGGATGCCGCGCAAGGTCTCTTCGTTGTTCATGGCGTCCGGGGACCGCGAATCGGGCCGGAACGGTAGCAGATGCGCGCTAAAGCTGCCCCGGCGCGTCCAGGTCGGCCTGGCTGGGCCGCAGCGCCTGCTCGCCGGCCTGGATGCCCTCGTGGTGGCTGAGGTAGAGCGACACGTCGTGGCGCTCCAGCCAGCCCACGGCGCGCAGGCGGTCCAGCACGGGGCCTTTCACCTCGGAGAACTCCAGCCGCAGCCCCTCGGCGGCCAGCGCCGCGTGCAGCTCCTGCAGCGCCACCAGGCCGGAGACGTCGATGTGGTTCACCGGCGCCATCAGCAGCAGCACCCGCTGCGGCGCGCCGACCTGCGCGCGGTGCTCGCGCACATGGGCCAGCACCACGTCGGCCAGGCCGCGCGCGTTGGTGAACACCAGGCTCTCGTCGATGCGCAGCCCCACCACCTCGGGCCGGCACTCCACCGCGAAGCGCTCCACGTTGCGGAAGTGATGCGTGCCCGGCACCCGGCCGATGCGCGCCACGTGCGGCCGCGCGGTGCGCTGGATCAGCAGCGCCACCGAGCCCGCCACGCCCAGCGCCAGCGCGGCGCCGACGCTCCAGGCCAGCACCGTGACCGACACGGCCGCCATCAGCAGCCCCTCGGCCGGCGCGTAGCGCCAGGCCTCCCGGTAGGGCTGCAGCGAGAAGCCGCCCAGCACCGCCACGACGATGGTGGCCGCCAGCACCGGCTTGGGCAGGTGGGCCAGCGGCCCGGCCAGCAGCGCCATGGCCAGCGCCATGAAGACGGCGACGAACACCAGCGCCCAGCGGCTGTGCGCGCCGGCCTCGTGCAGCAGGATGCTGCGCGAGAAGCTGCCCGCCACCGGCATGCCGCCGGTGAGCGACGCCACCAGGTTGGCCGCCGCCAGGCCGCGCAGCTCGGCCGCGGGCAGCAGCTTCTCGCCGCGGCGCTGCGCCAGCGACTCCGACACCGCCAGGCTGGACACGAAGGCCATCAGCGCCACCAGCGCCGCGCTGGGCAGCAACTGCCACCACAGCGCGCCCTGCAGCGGCGGCAGGCCCAGCGGCAGCGACAGCGCCGGCAGCGCGCCCACCTGCGCCACGCCCCGGCCCGCGGGCGTCAGCGCCGACAGCGCCATCGCCGCCACCAGCAGCGCCAGCGGCGCCAGCCGCATCAGCAGCCGCGAGCCCGCCCGGCGCGCCAGCAGCAGCAGCGCCACGGCCGCCGCGCCCCAGGCCGCGCTGCGCAGCCCCCAGCCGCCGTGCAGCGCGGAGGCGGCCAGGTCCGGCAGCGTGAAGCCCGCCGCCGCGCTGCCCAGCAGCACCGGCAGCTGGCTGGCCGCGATCATCAGCGTGGCGCCGTTCTCGAAGCCGCGCAGCGCCGGCACCGAGAGCAGGCTGGCCAGCGCATCCAGCCGCAGCAGCGCGGCGGCCGCCAGCAGCAGCCCCACCTCGGCGGCCAGCACCAGCGCGCCGGCCTCGGCGCCGACGCTGGCCGGCAGGCCGGCCAGCGCCTGCGCGATCATCAGCGCCAGCACCGCCACCGGCCCCAGGCCCAGCACCGGGCTGGAGCCCAGCGCCGCGTAGGCCAGCAGCGGCAGCAGGCTGGCGTACAGCCCCACCTGCGCGGGCAGGCCGGCCAGCATCGCGTAGGCCAGGCTCTGCGGGATCAGCAGCACGGCGACGACGGCGCCGGCCACCAGGTCGGCGCGCCAGGTGGCGGGTTTCATGTCAGCGGCGCGGGGCCGTCCAGCACCGTCAGCGTGACCTGGCCGCCGAGGCAGGCGGCGTCGAAGTCCTGCAGGATGGTGCCCAGCGCGGCGGCGTCGGGCGCCTCGACGGCGGTGATGCCGACGGCACGGTTGCGGCCCTCGGCCTTGGCCTTGTAGAGCACCATGTCGGCCCAGTTGACGGCCTGCTCCCAGTGCAGGCGCAGCACCGGGCCGCCGGCCCGCCCGCCCAGCGGGAAGCTGGCGAAGCCGAGGGAGGCGGTGACGCGCAGCGGGCCGTCGGGCGTCGCGACGGGCTCGCCGCCGATGCCGCGCAGGATGCGCTCGGCCATCTGCACCAGGTCGGCGCCCGGCGTGTCGGGCGCGAAGACGAGGAACTCCTCGCCGCCCCAGCGCACGACCAGGTCACTGTCGCGCACCGCGGCGCGGATGCGGCGGCCCACCTCGACGATGACCGCGTCGCCCGACGCATGGCCGTGCTCGTCGTTGACGTTCTTGAAGTGGTCGATGTCGACCATCATCAGCGCGCCGTGGAAGCCATCGGCGCGGTTCTCGCGCGCGCGCTGCTCCATGACGGCCAGGAAGTGGCGGCGGTTGGACAGGTCGGTCAGCGGGTCGCGCTCGCTCTGCGCGCGCAGCCGGCTCTGGTTGGCCGTCAGCCGCGCCTGCGCGCGGCGCATGCGCAGCAGCGTGACGCCCACCAGCGCGATGGACAGCAGCAGCAGCGCGCCCACCGCCACGCCCACCTTCTGCGCCAGCCGGCGGTTCTCCAGCTGCTGGTCCTTGAGCTGGCCGTCGCGGGCCAGCAGGTCCAGGTCGCGCTGGCGGGCGGCGCTGTCGTACTTGCGGCGCAGCTCCTGCAGCGCGGCGGCGCGGTTGCGCTCGTTGCTGCGCGCGGTCAGCTCGCGCTCCTCGTGGAAGGCGGCCAGCGCCTCCTTGTACTGGCCGGCCTCGGCCCAGGTCTCGGCCAGCTCGCGCAGCGCGCGGGCGCGCGGCACCAGCAGGGAGGGGTCGATGTCCAGCTCGGCGACCCGGGCCAGCTCCTGGCGCGCGGCGTCGAACTGGCGCAGCTTGATGTGGGTGACCGCCAGGTTGTGGCGCAGGCCGCGCTCGTAGTTGCGGTCCTGGAAGTGCTGCATCACCGGCAGCGCGCGCTGGCCGGTGGCGAGCGCCTCCTTCAGCATCCCCAGGTGCATGTAGGCGTCGACGAGGTTGCTGCGCAGCTGCGCGGCCAGGCGCGGCGCGTCGGCCCGCTCCGCCAGCGCCAGCGCGGCCTCCAGCGCGCTGCGCGAGGCGCCGACGTCGCGCGCGCGGCGCTCGACGCCGGCCTCGAAGTTGCGCACCCGCGCGCTGGCCAGCAGGTCGCCCTGGGCCTCGGCCAGGGCCGCGCGGATGTGGTCGCGGGCCGCGTCCAGCTGTTCCTGCGCCTGCAGCAGCAGCGCCAGCTGCCCGAGGCTGAGGGCGGTGAGGTAGCGGTCCCCGCCGGCCCGGGCCAGCGCCAGCGCGCGGCGCACGCTGGCCTCGGCGTCGACGACGGTGCCCTGGGCCGCCTGCTCGCGCTGCGTCAGGCGCAGCGCCTCCCAGGCGTTGCGGAAGTCGCAGCCCAGCTCGCGCACGGCGCGCGCCTCGTCGCCCCTGGGGCAGCGCGCCTCCATGCCGGCGAGCGCGCGCGCGGCGAGCGCGATGGCGGGCTTGCCCGCGCGCTCCTGGATCAGCGCACGCAGCAGCCAGCCGAAGTCGGCGCCGTCCGGGCGGGCCATCAGCTGCGTGGCCACGGCCTCGGCGGCCTCGGCCTGGCCGCCGGCCAGCAGCACCTTGCCGCGCGCCAGCAGCCAGGCCGGCTCGCGCGGCTGGCCGGGCCCGGCCTGGGCGGGCCAGCGGCGCTCCAGCTCGGCGAGCATGCCCTCGGGGGCGTCGCTGGCGCGCCGTGTGATCTGCTGCAGCAGCGCCTCCTCGGCCGCCACGTCCGGCACCGCGGCCCGGGCGGCGGCGGCAGCCAGCAGCAGGGCCAGCGCGAGCGTGCGCACGGGCCTCATGCGCCGGCCGGCCGGGGGCCGTCGTCCAGGGCGTAGCGGGAGTCGGCCGGCAGCGCGGGGCCGCCGAGCACCGTCAGCCCGACACGGCCTTCGCCCCACGCGGCCTCCAGGCGCGTGGCCAGGGCGGCCGCCTCGGCGGCGTCGTGCGCGTCCAGCCGCTCCACGCCGTAGGCCTTGTTGCGGCCATGGGCCTTGGCGATGTACATGACGGTGTCGACCAGGTCGATGGCCCGCTCCCAGCACAGGTAGACGCCGTGCGGCGCCAGCGGCAGGCTGACGAAACCGATGGAGGCGGTGACGGCGATCCCGCGGCCCTCGAACGCCACGGGCTGGCCGCCGACGAGGTCGAGCAGGCGCTGGGCGAGCTGCGGCGCGGACATGGTCGCGCGGGCGCGGGCGACGATGAGGAATTCCTCGCCGCCCCAGCGGACGATCAGGTCGTCGTCGCGCACGGCCTCGCGCAGCCGGCGGGCCAGCTCGACGAGCACGGCGTCGCCGGCCGCATGGCCGAAGCCGTCGTTGATGCGCTTGAAGTGGTCCACGTCGACCAGGAACACGCTGGCGGCCAGGCCCTCGCCGCCGGACAGGCTGCGGATGGCGGCCTGGAAGTGGCGGCGGTTGGCCAGGCCGGTCAGCGGGTCGGTCTCGCTCTGGCGCTTCAGCGACGCATTGCTGTGCGCCAGCTGCTCGTTGGTGCGGCGCACGCGGCGGAAGGCCTGGTACAGCAGCCCCAGCGACACCACCACGCAGCCGCCCAAAGCGGCCCACAGCGACAGCGCGAGGTTGCGCTGCTGCACCTGCTCGGCCTTGAGCGCGTTGTCGCGGTTGAGCAGCTCGATGTCGCGGGCGCGCTGCTCGGCGTCCTGGCGCTCCTGGGCCTCCAGCAGCAGCTTGCGGGTCTCGTCGCGCAGCACGCGGTCCGCCAGGCGGCGGTGCTCGCGCCAGGCGCCGACGGCGCCGCCCAGGTCGCCGGCGCGCTCCAGGTAGCCGGACAGCTCCTTCCAGGTGTCGGAGGCGTAGGACAGCGCGCCCTGCTGCTCGTCCAGCAGGATGCCGCTGCGCACGTCCTCGCGGCCCTCGGCGACGCGGCCCAGCGCGATCTTGGCCAGGCCGATGTTGATGCGGGCCAGGCTCTCGGCGCTGCTGCTGCGCGCCGCGCGGGCCAGCGGCAGCGCCTGCTCGGCCAGCTGCAGCGCGCGCGCCGGCTGGCCCTGGCGCAGGTGGTAGTCGGCGTAGTTGCCCAGGCCCAGCGCGCGCACCGCCTCGGCACCGGCCAGCGTGGCCTGCTCCAGCGCGTCGGCGTAGGCCTGCTGCAGGATGCCGGAGTCGCTGTCGTCCACGTGGACGATGCCGCGCACCGTGTGGACCTGGTTGAGCGTCATCGGGTCGGGGTCCCTCTGCGCCTCGGCCAGCGCCTGGGCGGCGATCTGGCGCGCCCGGGCCGGCGTGTCGGCGCGGAAGGTGGTGAAGGCCAGGTCCGCGAGCGACAGCGCCAGGCGCCAGGGCTGGCCGATCTGCTCGGCCAGGCGCTTGGCGCGGTGGCTCTCGGTCATCGCGGCGTCCAGCTCGCCGGCATCGCTGCTGACGGACGCGAGCAGGCCGTGGTAGCGCCAGCGGTAGGTCAGGCCGGCGGCGGCGACCTGGTCCGGGCTCAGGGCCAGCAGCAGCTTGCGCGCCTCGCGCAGGTCGCCGTGCTGGCGCAGGTATTCGGCGCCGACGTTGGTGGCGGCCACCACGGCGTCGGCGCGCTGCGGGCCGGCGGGCCAGTCGCTCAGCGCCTGGACGATCTGGTCGTTGGTGACGCGGTCGCGCGCCAGCGCCGAGAGCTGGCCGCGCAGCGCCAGCACCTGCAGCCGGGCCGGGCTGCCGGCCGGCAGCGCGGCGCCGCGCTCGCGCAGTTCCCGCTCGTACTGCTGCGGCTTGGCGCGGGCGGCGCGCTCGATGCGCTCCAGGTCGCGCTGCAGCGCCTCGTCCACGGCGGCGGCGCCGGTGGACGGGGGCGGCTGCGCCTCGCCGCCGGGCGCGCAGGCGCACACCAGCGCCAGCGCCGACAGCGCGGCGCAAAGCGTCGTTCTTGAAGCCAGAAAGGGGTGCATCGCGGCGGCGGGAGATCCTGGGCCCGCGCCGGTCATTTCAGCGCGGTTCGGCGCGGCCACCCGGGCCGCCGCGCCGCAGAGCGTTGAAATTGCACGCGAACCCCTGTTCCAGCGGGCATGCCGGCGCCCCGTCAGCCGCTGCGGCCCAGGTAGCCGCGCGGCACGGCGCCGAGCAGCCGGCGCGTGTAGTCCTGGCGCGGCGCGGCGATCAGCTCGGCCGTGGCGGCCTGCTCGACGACATCGCCGTTCTGCATGACCAGCACCTCGTCCGAGATGAACTTGACGACGGCCAGGTCGTGGCTGATGAAGATGTAGCTCAGGCCGAACTCGTCCTGCAGGTCCTTCAGCAGATTGAGCACCTGGGCCTGCACCGACACGTCCAGCGCCGACACGGCCTCGTCCAGCACCAGCACCTCGGGTCTCAGCGTCAGGCAGCGCGCGATGGCGATGCGCTGGCGCTGGCCGCCGCTGAACTCGTGCGGGTATTTGTCCATCGCGCCCGCGTCCAGGCCCACCTTTTCCAGCAGCGCGACGGCGTGCGCCTCGCGCTCGGCCGTGTCCCGGCCGATGCCGTGGATCTCCATCGGCTCGCGCAGCGTCTGGCCGATCGTGAAGCGCGGGTTCAGCGAGGCATAGGGGTTCTGGAACACGACCTGGATGCGGCGGCGCATCTGCTGCCAGTCGGCGCCGCTCATCTTCAAGAGGTCGCGGCCGTCGAACAGCACCTGGCCGCCCAGGGTTCCCGATGTCTGCTCGTGCAGGCGCAGCAGCGCGAGGCCCATCGTCGTCTTGCCCGAGCCGGACTCGCCGACGACGCCCAGCGTGTGCCCCTTGCGCAGCTTGAAGCTGACGCCCTTGACGGCCTGGAACTCGCGCTTGCCGAACAGGCCGTCCTTGAGCCAGAAGCTCTTGCGCAGGCCGGTGACTTCCATGATGACGGGCGCGCTGTCGTCCTTGGCCTCGGCCGCGGCTGCTGCGGCGCGGCCGGCGATGTGGTCGTCGATGACCATCAACCGCGCCGGGTTCTCGGTCAGCGAGGGCCGGCAGGCCAGCAGCGCCTTGGTGTAGGCGTCCTGCGGGTCGTTGAAGATGCGCGCGACCGGCGCGTTCTCGCGCACCTGGCCGTGGCGCATGACGACGACGTGGTCCGAGATCTCGCCGACGACGCCCAGGTCGTGCGAGATGAACAGCAGGCTCATCCTGTGGCTCTGCTTGAGCTTGGCCAGCAGCTCCATGACCTGGCGCTGGATGGTCACGTCCAGCGCGGTGGTGGGCTCGTCGGCGATCAGCAGCTTGGGGCCGCAGGCCAGCGCGACGGCGATCATCACGCGCTGCTGCTGGCCGCCGGACATCTCGTGCGGATAGGCCGCGAGCCGCCGCTTCGGCTCGGGGATGCCGACCTCGTGCAGCAGTTCCTCCGCCCGCGCGAGCGCCTGGCGGCGGGACAGGCCCATGTGCTTCATCAACGGCTCGCAGATCTGCGTGGCGACGTCGAAGACCGGGTTCAGCGAACTCATCGGGTCCTGGAACACGCAGGCGATGTCCTTGCCGCGCAAGGCCTGCAGCTCGCGCAACGAGGTTTGCAGCAGGTCGCGGCCCTGGAACAGGATGCGGCCTTCGCGCTCGGCATTGCTGGGCAGCAGGTTGAGCACGGACATGGCCGTCACGCTCTTGCCCGAACCGGACTCGCCGACCAGCGCCACCGTGCTGTTCTCCGGCACGTCGAAGCTGACGCCCTTGACGGCGAGCTGGCGCCGCATGACGCCGCCCTCCTTGCCCATGCGGAAGGCGACCTTCAGGTCCTGGATGCTCAACAACGCATTCATGGGTGCACCCTTCGCGCTACGCGCTGTCCCGCCAGGCGGGAGCTGAACCCCTTCGGGCGGCCGTGCGGGGCTCATTCCAGCCCCCTCAACTTCGGATCGAGCGCATCGCGCAGCGCATCGGTGAAGAGCGCGAACGCGGTGACGAAGACGGCCATGCAGGCCGTCACGGCGGCCAGCTGCCACCAGTAGCCGAGGATCATCTCGTTCTGCGCCTCGGCCAGCATCGTGCCCCAGCTCACCTGATCGACGCCGACGCCCAGGCCCAGGTAGCTCAGGATGACCTCGCTCTTGATGAAGCTGACCACGTGCAGCGACAGCTGCACCAGCGCCACGTGCGACACATTGGGCAGGATGTGCTTGAACATGCGCGACCACTGCGAGGCGCCGATGGCCTCGGCCGAGCGCACGTACTCGCGCACGCGGTGCTTGATGAACTCGGCGCGGATCAGGCGGTAGATGCCGGTCCAGCCGGTCAGCGCCAGGATGGCGACGATGGCACCCATGCCGCGCGGGAAGATGGCCGCGAACGCGAAGATCAGCAGGATGCTCGGGATGGCCGTGAAGACGTTGTAGACCCACTCCAGCAGGTCGCCGACGCGGCCGCCGAAGAAGCCCGACACGGCGCCCAGCACGGTGCCGATCAGCGTCGCGACCAGCGCCGCCGCGAGGCCGACGACGATGGACACCTCGGCGCCCTTGATGACCTTGGCCAGCACGTCGCGGCCGAGGCGGTCGCCGCCCAGCGGCAGCGTCTCGGCCTTGGGCGCCTCGTCGGTCTTGAAGGCGCGGGCGCGCTCGGCCCACTCGGCGTAGCGGGGTGCCAGCGGGTCGATGTCGGACAGGTCCACGTTCGGGCCCTTGGGCTCGGCGATGGTGCCGGTGTCCTCGGCCGGCTGGGGCCCAAGCAGCGTCGGCGGCGCGTTCGGCACGCCGACCTCCTGCTGCCAGCCCGCCGCGACGAGGTTTGCCGCCGCCAGCAGCACGAGCACGAGGAAGGCGCCGACGATCCACATCGACACGATGCCGACGCGGTCGGTCCTGAGCCGCCGCCAGGATGCGGCCCAGACGCCGCCGGAGGAGGAAAGGGATGCGTTCATGTCATTTGCCCTTGCGGGACGAGCGCCGGGCCGCTCCCAAGCCGGCCCGCGCTGGCGATGTGCTCGCGGCTCGATGCCGCGAGCATCGCCGTCCCCTCGGGGACCGACCGGGCACGCCTGCGTTCAGCAGGGCGGGACTGGGCGAGGGGCTCATTTCAGCACCACCCTGGGATCGACGAGCTTGTAGAGCAGGTCCACGACGAGGTTGACCGTCATCGTCAGCGCGGCCAGGTAGATCGCGAACGCCTGGATGACCGGATAGTCGCCGCGGTTCACGGCCAGCAGCAGCTCGCGGCCCAGGCCGGGGATCGAGAAGAACACCTCGATCAGGAACGAGCCCACCAGCACGCCCGGCAGCAACACGGAGACGTTGGTCAGGATCGGGATCATCGCGTTGCGCAGCACGTGCTTGAGCAGCACCGTGCGCTCGGTCAGGCCCTTGGCGCGCGCGGTGCGCACGTAGTCGTGCCCGATCTCGTCGAGGAAGAAGCTGCGGTACAGCCGGATCTGCGGCGCCATCGACACCGCCACCGCGACCAGCACGGGCAGCGGCGCATACGTCGTCAGGTTGGTCCAGTGGTTGCCCGTCCAGCCCTGCACCGGGAACCAGCCGAGGCGGAAGGCGAACAGGTACTGCGCCAGGATCACGTAGACCAGCAGCGAGATGGACACGGCCACCGTCGTGCAGATCATCACCGCGCGGTCCGTCAGGCTGCCGCGCACGGTGGCGACGGCCAGCGCGAACGGGATGGCGAGCAACACCTCGAGGACCAGGATCGGCAGCGTCACCGTCAGCGTGGCCGGCAGCCGCGTCGCGAACAGGTGCGCGACCGACTCGTTGGTGGCCCAGCTCTTGCCCCAGTCGAAGGTGACGATCTGCTGGATGAAGATCCACAGCTGCTCCCAGACCGGCTTGTTCAGCCCGAGCTGCTCGCGGATGGACGCGATCTGCTCCGGGCTCGCGTTCAGGCCGCCGAGGATGATGGCCGGGTCGCTGCCGAAGTACTTGAACAGGAAGAACACCAGCAACACGACGCCGAGCAGGGTCGGGATCATCTGCCACAGGCGTCGGATCAGATAGGCCGCCATTCAGGACTCCAGCGGGGCTCCAGAAAACGCGAACCCCGCCGAGGGCGCGGGGTTCGCGGAGAAACGGGCGCAGTCTATGCGAGCGCCGCGCGCGGCCGGCCTGACGGTTTCACTAGACTGCGCCCTTTCTTCGCGCCCGCACCTCCCGAGATGAAGCTTCACGTCCTGCTGCCCGCCCTGCTGCTGGCCTGCGCCGCCCAGGCCTCCCTGGCCGCCGACAAGGTGGTGCGCTTCGCGTTCCGCGTCGCGGAGACCGGCTTCGATCCGGTCCAGACCACCGACACCTACTCCAAGGCGGTGCTCGCCGGCATCCTCGACGCGCCGCTGGAGTACGACCTCGGCGCCCGCCCGTTCAGGATGCGCCCGGCCACGGCGGCCGGGATGCCCGAGATCAGCGCGGACTTCAAGACCCTCACCTTCCGCATCAGGCCCGGCATCTATTTCGCCGACGACCCGGCCTTCAAGGGCAAGAAGCGCGAACTCGTCGCGCAGGACTACGTCTACTCGCTCAAGCGCCACTACGACCCGCGCTGGAAGAGCGGCAACCTCTACCTGCTGGAGAACGCGCAGATCCTCGGCCTGTCCGAGCTGCGCCGCGAGCTGATGGCGGCCAAGAAGCCCTTCGACTACGACCGCGAGGTCGAGGGCCTGCGCGCGCTGGACCGCTACACCTTCCAGATCAAGCTCGGCACGCCCGACCCGCGCTTCATCCAGAACTTCAGCGACGCGGGCACCTTCGGCGCCGTCGCGCGCGAGGTGGTCGAGTTCTACGGCGACAAGATCATGGAGCACCCGGTCGGCACCAACGCCTTCCGGCTCAAGGCCTGGCGGCGCAGCTCGCTGATCGTGCTGGAGAAGAACCCGAACTTCCGCGAGATGCGCTACGCCGAGGTGGCGCCGCCCGATGCCGACGCGCGGCTGCGCGCCGAGGTCGCCGCGCTGCAGGGCAGCAGGCTGCCGCTGGTGGACCGCGTGGAGATCAGCATCATCGAGGAGAGCCAGCCGCGCTGGCTGGCCTTCGTGCGCGGCGAGTTCGACGTCATCGAGGAGGTGCCGGCCGACTTCGCCGGCGAGGCCATGCCGCGCGGCCAGCTCGCGCCCCACCTCGCCAAGCGCGGCATCCACATGCAGCGCTACCCGCGCGTGGACGTGGCGGTCAGCTACTTCAACATGGAGGACCCGGTCGTCGGCGGCTACACGCCGGACAAGATCGCGCTGCGCCGCGCGATCAACCTGGCCGTGGACCTGGACAAGGAAATCCGCCTCGTGCGCCGCGGCCAGGCCGTCAAGAGCCAGGGGCCGGTGCCGCCGATCGCCTTCGGCGGCTCGACCGAGTTCAAGACCGAGATGAGCGAGTTCGACCCCGCCCGCGCGAAGGCGCTGCTGGACCTGTACGGCTATGTGGACAAGGACGGCGACGGCTGGCGCGACCTGCCCGGCGGCGGCCCGCTGGTGCTGGAGTACGCGACGCAGCCCGACGCGCAGAGCCGCCAGCTCGTCGAGCAATGGCAGAAGAACATGGACGCGATCGGCATCCGCATGAAGTTCAAGGTCGCCAAATGGCCCGAGAACCTGAAGGCCTCCACGGCGGCCAAGCTGCAGATGTGGGGCGTGGGCTGGGTCGGCACGACGCCGGACGGCGACACCTTCGTCGCGATGGGCTCCAGCAAGGCCAAGGGCGCGGCCAACCGGTCGCGCTTCGACCTGCCGGCCTACGAGGCGCTGTACGACCGGCAGAAGTCCCTGCCCGACGGCCCCGAGCGCCAGGCCGTCATGCAGGATGCGCAGCGCCTGCTCGTCGCCTACGCGCCGTACAAGTTCCACGTCCACCGCATCTGGACGGACATGGCCCAGCCCTGGGTCAAGGGCTACGTCCGCAACCTGTTCGTGCGCGACTTCTGGAAGTACGTGGACATCGACACCGCCGCGCTGCCCAGGCCGCAGTGATGAAGCGCCTGCTCGCCGCCCTTGCGGCCTGTGCGGCACTGCTCGCCGCGCCCGCCCGCGCGGCCGAACCCGTCAAGACGCTGCGCTACGCGCTGCGGGTCGCCGAGACCGGCTTCGACCCGGCGCGCATCTCCGACCTCTACTCGCGCTCGCTGGCGGCCCACATCTTCGAGAGCCTGTACGAATACGACCCGCTGGCGCGGCCGACCCGGATCGTGCCGCTGGTCGCCGCCGGCATGCCGGAGATCAGCGCGGACTACCGGACCTTCACGATCCGCCTCCTGCCCGGCATCCATTTCGCCGACGACCCGGCCTTCCAGGGCCGGCCGCGCGAGCTGACGGCGCAGGACTTCGTCTACAGCATCAAGCGCTTCGCCGACCCGGCCACCCATGCGCAGAACTGGGCCGACTACGAGGACGCCGGCCTCGTCGGCCTGGCCGCGCTGCGCGAACAGGCGATCCGGACCAAGCAGCCCTTCCCTTACGACACCGAGGTGGCCGGCGTGCGCGCGCTGGACCGCTACACACTGCAGCTCAGGACGACCGAGCCGCGGCCGCGGCTGGTGGCGTCCATCCTGACCGGCAACGACCTCTACGGCGCCGTCGCGCGCGAGGTGGTCGAGTTCTACGGCGGCGGGATCATGGAGCACCCGGTCGGCACCGGCCCCTTCATGCTGAAGACCTGGCGGCGCAGCTCGCAGATGGTGTTCGAGCGCAACCCCGGCTACCGCGAGCGCCGCTACGAGGCCCGGCCCGCGCCGGACGACGCCGAGGCCCAGGCCATCTACGCGAAGCTCAAGGGCCGGCGCCTGCCGATGGTCGACCGGGTCGTCGTGGACGT
Organism: Roseateles sp.; assembly: GCF_047654785.1. Lineage (GTDB taxonomy): Bacteria > Pseudomonadota > Gammaproteobacteria > Burkholderiales > Burkholderiaceae_C > Pelomonas. Next base: position 569,852 of record NZ_JASGKQ010000002.1, on the reverse strand, counting down.
CATCGTCGAGAACCAGCCGCGCTGGCTGGCCTTCCTGAACGAGGAGCACGACTTCATCGAGCGCATGCCCGAGGAGTTCATCACCCAGGCGGCGCCGGGCGGCCGCCTGGCGCCCAACCTCGCCAGGCGCGGCATGACGGCGGTGTTCACGCTGGCACCGGACGTGACGCTGACCTGCTTCAACATGGACGACCCGGTCGTCGGCGGCTACACGCCCGACAAGGTGGCGCTGCGCCGCGCGATCTCGCTGGCCTACGACGTGCGCAAGGAAATCCGGCTCGCGCGCCGCGGCCAGGCCGTGCCGGGCCAGGCCCCCGCGATGCCCGGCACCTCGGGCTACGACCCCGCCTTCAAGAGCGAGATGAGCGACCACGACCCGGCCCGCGCCCGGGCCCTGCTCGACATGTACGGCTACCTGGACCGCGACGGCGACGGCTGGCGCGACCTGCCCGGCGGCGGCCCGCTGGTGCTGGTGCGCAACACGCAGTCCGACTCGCTGAGCCGCGCCATCGACGAGCTGTGGGACCAGGCGCTGCGCGCCGTGGGCCTGCGGCTGCAGCTCAAGGTCCAGCAATGGCCCGAGAACCTGAAGGCCGCCCAGGCCGGCAACTACCAGATGTGGCCGGTGGGCTCCTCGGCCTCGCAGCCCGACGGCATCGGCCTGCTGCAGTACTACTACGGCCCGGCCGCCGGCACCTACAACCTGCCGCGCTTCAAGAACGCGCGCTTCGACGCGATCTACCGGCGGATGCAGGCCCTGCCCGACGGCCCCGGGCGCCAGGCGCTGTTCCAGGAGGCCAAGCGCATCGCGGTGGCCTACCTGCCCTACAAGGTCCACGCCCACCGCATCATCACGGACATCGAACAGCCGTGGATGACCGGCTTCCGCCGCCCGCTGTTCTCGCAGGACTTCTGGCAGTTCGTCGACATCGACGCCACGCGCCAGCCCGCCCGGTGACGCCAGCCCGCCCGGTGAGCGCCGTCCATCCGCCGGAATGCGCGGCCCGTCGCACGCCGCTGGCGCGCGGGCGGCGGTCCGTTAGGCTTCGCCCCACCACCCGCCCCCACCCGCCCAGGAGCCCGAGATGACCACCGCCGACGAACTCAACCAACTGGCCGACCTGCACGCCCGCGGCGTGCTCAGCGACGAGGAGTTCGCCCAGGCCAAGGCCCGCGCGCTCGGCGGCGCGCCGTCGGCGCCCGCGGGTGGCGGCGGCAACCCCAACCTCGGCGCCGTCAACGGCCTGCGCCGCGCCCGCATGGACCGCTGGCTGGGCGGCGTGTGCGGCGGCATCGCCCGCGCGACCGGGCTGGACTCCTGGGTCTGGCGCCTGATCTTCGCGGTGCTGTTCCTGGCCTTCGGCAGCGGCATCCTGGTCTACCTGCTGCTGTGGATCTTCGTGCCGGAGGAATGACCCGGCTCGTAAACTGAGCGCCTCCAAGCAGGGACGCGCCACCATGAACGCCATCGCACAAGCCCTGATCGACAAGATCCGGCACCTGCCGCCGCAACGCATGGCCGAGGTCGAGGACTTCGTCGACTTCCTGCGCGCCCGCGACGACGAGCAACGCCTGGCCCAGGCCGCCGCCAAGGCCAGCGAAGCCAGCTTCGCCCAGGTCTGGGACAACGACGACGACGCGGCCTACGACCGCCTCTGACCCGCCATGGCCGCCACTGCCCGCCCGGCCTTCGGCGACGTGGTGCTGGTGCCCTTCCCGTTCACCGACCAGTCCGGCATCAAGAAGCGCCCCGCCGTCGTCGTCTCCAGCGCCGCCTACCACGCCCGGCGGCGCGACCTGGTCATCCTGGCGGTCACGAGCCAGGTGCGCACGCAGCGGGACCTCGGCAATCGCTGGCATTCTGACCAGACCGTCTCCACGGCCAAGTGGGGAGACGAGTTGCAACTCAATCCTGCGGCAAGCTACCGCATGTCGGTGAGCCGGTGCCAGAAGTGATCGATCCAACCCTGGTCGGCTCCGATGGGAGCCTAGGGATTGATCGCTTCCGCGCGCGTCCGAATACTGCACTACGTCCATTAACCTACAGGGAATTTCGCCATGTCCATTCGCTCCTTATCGTTCGTTGCCCTGATCTTTATCTCGACCAGTTCGCACAGCACCCCCCCCTTCGCACCCAGGCCGGTTGCAAAATTCGACATCTCGGCCCCGCGTGAGGCCAATACTGCCCGCCTAAAGATCCTGATCGCCTCGGACGGTTCCCACGCTGAAAACGGTATCGTGGTGGGTGGAGTAACCGTCTGCTCCAGAAACGAATGCGTGAAGTCTTATACAGAAAACAAGCTGATCGACCTCAGCCATGCACGAAACGGTCAAGCAAGAGAAGTGATCGACCTTACGGTACCAATCATGGATGTCGAGAGCATCCTTTTCGACTCGGTTGCGGGCGGCAAAACCGTCGAGGGAAAAGTAAATCTGGACAGTCCATTGAAACTGTCGAATGATATTGAGGGTGGCGAAGTCCTTGTCCTTCTGGGTGACCGGTCGAGGGCTACGCGGCGGACCTTTTCGCCCACTTCGGCGGTCGGACTTATCTTCAGTTCGAAACGTGAGTCCATCTACTACAATCCAAAATCTTCTATTTCGGCACACCTGAAGCTAGGCACACGCATCGACATCCCGGCTGGTGCAACGAAGCGTGCGCAGATATTCAGTGTCGCAATCCACGATACCGGAGACAATCTGCCTCTCGTCGATATCTTTCCGGTGATAAATCTGGATGCCCCGATCAGGGTCTCCAGTCGACGCACTGTCAGAACAACGATGGGACGAACTCCAGATATTGGTGCCAATCAGGATTCGTCCTCGCATGAAATAACGCGCACGATTCCAAGCACTGGCGTCTTGCGCATGACCGACTCTCCCGCAAGGAGCCTGGGGTCGCCGAGCGCAGGCATGGTGTCCGCAGCAGCGGTCACCGACAACTGCGCGGCCTTCCTGAACAACCATGCGCAGCTAATTTCCTACTCTCTGGCAACAACCGGCACGGTGTACGTGAAAGGCTGCGAAAGCACAGCACCATTTGTTCACATAGCGATCGCTAACAACGCGGATCCGCGAGAGCGACTCACCCTTCGCTACAACAAGACAGGGTTTCTCAGTCAGTTAAATCTACAACCCATTGAATCACTCGGCACTGGTAGCCAAGTCGCGTTAAACGGGTTCACCTGGGTCGGCGATACCGGCATCGGCGGCGGCAAGGGCTACGTTCGTGGTTTTGTCCAGTACAACGAAGAAGTTCTCGGAAGTAACCGTGTGAATGGTGGAACAGAAGGCGTATTTGACGGCAACAAACTTACCTTCCTCATTCAGCCGTCCGTTCTCCCCCGTTGGAAGGAAGGTTCCCAGCCGCCACTCTGGACAACAGGATTGGAGGGTGTTAACTATCCCTATACTGTGGCCAGTTCTTCCACATCGATCCTAAAGAACGGAGTCTGTACGGGAGACACAACATCTAACCAATGGTCGGCTTTCGGAACGACGCCCACCAATAGACTCATCTTCATCTCATCGACTTCGACAGGCAGCACCAGCGCAGCGGAGTTATGTGCAGTGTTCCAAGCGCTCGGTGCCAACTACGCGATCCGGCTCGACGGCAGCACGGCAACTGGCATGACGGTCGATGGCATTCGAAAGAATCCTATCACTGGCGCTAGCTCATTCATCTATGGCTCTTCCCGCCATATCGCATACGCACTGACAATGGTTTATCCATCAGGGTCGCCTGACTCGACACCGGTGATTGAGGCGACCACCATCAATCCGCCGAAGGATCCATGCAAAATCAGACCCGCTGCATGTAGCTGAAGGCACTTCGTCATGCACAGCATGACCTCCTCCCACGTTGGAAAAGTTGAGCGAACAAAACATGACCAACGTGGAAGACTTACGGCTTCTTCGAAGCTGCGGCTCCAGTTCACCTAACCCGATCTACGAACTGGACAATCTGTCCCGGTGTCCCGGATCGCCAACTTGCAATTGGCGCTGTACGGCGCTTCCGCAGACGCGAAGCCCATCGCGCGCCTCCAAGATATGCGGCCGATTCGATCCACGCTTTTGGAGGGAGGCTCCGTCCCCAGGCGATGCTGAGGTCGCCCCTGTTCTTGCCAACGGCGGACTTCCTTAGAGCGTGTTTACGATCTCATTTCCTCCGACAATTGTTGGGTGAAGAGGAAGCCGTACCCAAGCGGCATCAGTCGAGAGAAGTTTGCCGAGATCGAGCCGCTGCTGCGCAGCGTTCGGCGCAGCACCAAGCCGATCAAGGTCGATCTGTACGAGGTGTTCTGCGCAGTGCTGTACCTGCTGCACACGGGTTGCCAATGGCGCTATCTGCCGCCGCAGTTCCCCAAGTGGCCCAGCGTCTATGCGTACTGGCGCAAATGGAGCGAGCCTGACCAGCACGGAGTGAGCGTGCTGGAGCAGGCTTTAAAAAAATCAGGTTGGCGCGGCCCGCGAGAGACAGGGGCGCAACGCCTGCAGCGCGTTCTTGATCGTGGACGCGCAGAGCGTGAAGAACACGGACACGGCGGGGTTCAAGGGCTATGACGCAGGCAAGAAGGTCTCGGGGATCAAGCGCCACATTGCGGTGGACACCCAGGGGCTGCCCCATGCGGTGGCGATCACGACGGCCGAAGTGACGGACCGCAAAGGAGCGCTGGCGGCATTCAAGCGCTGCAAGCCGTCGCTGGGGCGGGTGCAAAGCGTGCTGACGGACAGCGGCTACACAGGCCAGCCCTTCGCGCAAGGCGTCAAGGACATCCTGGGTGAGCACGTGACGGTGCAGATCGCCAAGCGAAGCGAGTTGCACTCCTTCAAGGTCATGCCCAAGCGCTGGGTTGTCGAGCGCAGCTTTGCCTGGTTGGAGAAAAACCGCAGACTTTGGAAGAACTGCGAGCGCTGGCTCAACACCAGCTTGCAGTTCGTCCATTTGGCGTTTCTGGCTCTGCTACTCAGGAGATCGCAAACACGCTCTTAGCGACATGCCCCAAGCTGGCGGCCGCCGACGCGGTCGGGTAGCCCGCATCTCGGGGTAAGGTATCGCCCTCAAACCTGACCCGAGACCATGCACCACCACACCCTCGCCGCCGCCGACGACAAGGCCGCCAAGAAAGACGCCCCCGAGAAGATGGAGGAGCAGCTGCTGTTCAAGGGCCGCTTCGTGATGATCTTCGGCGAGATCGACGACAAGATGGCCCACGCCACCTGCCGCCGCCTGCTGGCGCTGGCGCAGGAGTCCGACGCGCCCATCACGCTGCTGATCTCGTCGCCCGGCGGCCACGTGGAGAGCGGCGACGCCATCCACGACATGATCCGCTTCGTGCGCGCGCCGGTGAACGTCGTCGGCACCGGCTGGGTGGCCAGCGCCGCCACCCACATCTACCTGGCCGCGCCCCGCGAGCGCCGCTTCGCGCTGCCCAACACGCGCTTCATGATCCACCAGCCCGCCGGCGGCGCCGGCGGCCAGGCCAGCGACATCGCCATCCAGGCCCGGGAGATCATCCGCACGCGCGAGCGCATCGCCGCCGTCATCGCCCGCGAGACCGGCCAGCCGCTGGCGCGCGTGGCCGCCGACATCGAGCGCGATTTCTGGATGGGCACCGACGAGGCCATCGCCTACGGCCTGGTGACCCGCGTCATCGAACGCCAGGCCGAGCTCGGCTGAGCCGGCGCCGATGCAAGTCAGCGCCAACGGCGTCCGCCTGGAAGTCGACGTCCAGGGCCCCGACGGCGGCGAGCCGCTGTTGATGGTCATGGGCCTGGGCATGCAGCTCATCGGCTGGCCGGACGGCCTGGTCGAGCAGCTGGTGGCCCGGGGCTTCCGCGTCATCCGCTTCGACAACCGCGACGTGGGGCTGAGCCAGCCCTTCGACCAGCTCGGCGTGCCCAGCCTGCCGACGGCGGCGCTGCTGCACGCGCTGCGGCTGCCGGTGAAGGCGCCCTACCAGCTCGCCGACCTCGCCCGCGACGCGGTGGGCGTGCTGGACGCGCTGGGCATCGCCCGCGCGCACGTGTGCGGCGCCTCGATGGGCGGCATGGTCGCGCAGCACCTGGGCTTCGCCCACGCGGGCCGCGTGAAGAGCCTGACGCTGATGATGACCACCAGCGGCGACCGCGCCCTGCCCCGGGAACGGCTGAAGGTGCGGCAGGCGCTGCTGTCGCGCCCGCGGCCGTCGGCGTCGCCGCAGCAGCGCTTCGAGAACATCCTGGACCACTACGTGAAGCTCTACGGCCTGATCGGCAGCCCCGGCTACCGGCCCGCGCCGGCCGCGCTGCGCGAGCGCATCGCCGGCAGCGTGCGGCGCGCCTACCGGCCGCAGGCGGTGGCGCGCCAGCTGGTGGCCATCGTCGCCGACGGCCACCGCGCCCAGCGCCTGCCGCGCATCACGGCGCCCACGCTGGTGCTGCACGGCCGGGAGGACGCGCTGATCCCGGTCGCCGCCGGGCACGACCTGGCGCGGCGCATCCCCGGCGCGGCGCTGGAGATCCTGCCCGGCTGGGGCCATGACCTGCCGGACCCGCTGTGGCCGCGCTTCGCGGACCACATCGCGGCCGTCGCGCAGCGCGCCTGAGGCCCGCCCGGGGCCGTTCGCGGTTCAGCGGGCCCGGGCCTGGGCCCGGACCTCGACGGCCGTGCGCCGCTGGTCGTCGCCCTCGACGGTGAGCGTCAGCGGCACGGTGTCGCCGGCCCGGATGGGCGCCTTCAGTCCCATCAGCATGACGTGGTAGCTGCCCGGCCGCAGCGCGACCGCCTGCCCGGCGGGCAGCGGCAGCGCAGCGACGGCGCGCATGCGCATGACGCCGCCGTCCATCGTCATCTCGTGGATCTCCACCACCGCCGCCAGCGGCGAACTGGCCGCCACCACCCGCGCCGGCGTGGCCGAGGTCAGCCGCATGAACGCGCCGGTGGCCTGCTGCGGCGCCACGGTGGCGCGCACCCAGGGCTCGTCGACGCGGAGCTGCGCCTGCGCGGCGAGCGGGAGGGACGACAGGGCGGCGGCGGTCAGCAGGCGGCGCATGGCGGGAACGTGGGCAAGGGCGGGGCCCGGATTGTGCGGCCGCGCCGTTCAGACGCGCGCGGGCGGGCGGCCCGCGGGCGCGGCCGCCGCCGGGCCGCGGCTGGCATCGGCGCGGCCGCCCCGGTATTCGTGCGGCGTGCGGCCGGTCCAGCGCACGAAGGCGTGCCGGAAGTTCGCGGCGTCGCTGTAGCCCAGCCGGGTGGCGATTTCCTCGGTGGTCATGCGGGTCTGGCGCAGGTAGTCGATGGCCAGCCGGCGGCGCACCTCGGTCAGCAGGTCCTTGAAGGTCGTGCCGTCGCTCTCCAGCCGGCGGCGCAGCGTGCGCGGGTGCAGCGACAGCGCGGCGGCCATGGTCTCGATGGTCGGGAAGCGCCACGGCATCTGCTCGACCAGCGTGCGCCGCACGATCGCGGCGGTGCCGCCCGCGTGGGAGAGGTCCACCACGAACTGCTGGCAGATCTCGCGCACCGCGCCGTGGGTCGCGGTATCGGGGATGCGGTTGGCGAAGCGGGCCCAGTCCATGTCGATGACGACCTCGTCGTGGCGCTGCCCGAAATGCACCGGGCAGCCGAACAGCGCCGGGTAGCGGGCCGCGTCCGCCGGTGCCGGGCAGGCGGCGCGGATCTCGACGAAGTTGAAGTCGCCGCCATGCAGGTCGCGGCTGACCGTGAGCTGCGCGGCGCAGGCGAACTCGAGCGCGAAGCGGTAGAGCGGGTCATGCGGGTCGGGCGTCACCAGCACCTCGTAGGCGTAGACGCCGTGCTCGCCGTCGCAGGTGAACAGGCTGGGGCCCGCCATCGGCCCGGTCATGCGGTTGTACTTGACGATGAAGTCCACCTGGTCGGCGTGCGTTGGGCTGCTCAGCAGGCCGTAGCCGTAGATGCCCAGCGCGGTCAGGTGCATGCGGCTGCCGGCGCGGAAGGCCGTCGCGGGGTCCACCGCGAGGCGGGCCGCGTTGCGGAACACCGCCGCGCCCTGCGCGAAGGAGACGAGCAGCCGCGCGTCGGCGAGCGCGTCCTCGGTGATGCCGCTGCCGGCCAGCACGGCGGCCGGCGCGATGCCGTCCTCGGCCAGCGTCGCCACGAGCGCGGCGATCTTCTGCGCGCCATAGACGCGCGGCTCCATGTCCGGTGGGGGGCGATGCATGCCTGTGTCTCCGTCGTCTTTCGTGCTGCGGAAAAGATAGCAGATAGGCCTTGTCCCGATTTCACCGGGATTCGGTTTGAAGCAACCTTGGCCCCGCCGCTGCCGGCGGGAAAGATCGCGCCGCCCATTCCAATCACAACATCGAGACAAACCCCATGACCGCTCCCGACCCGACCCCCGCGCTGCGCGTGCAGGCCAACGGCATCGAACTGGCCTACGACAGCTTCGGCGACGCCGACGCCCCGGCGCTGCTGCTCATCATGGGCCTGGGCACGCAGATGATCGCGTGGGACGAGCCCTTCTGCGAGGCGCTGGCCGCGCGCGGCTACCGCGTGATCCGCTTCGACAACCGGGACATCGGCCTGTCCTCGCGGCTGGACGCGGCCGGCGTGCCGGACGTGCGCCAGATGCTGATGCTGGGCCTGGCCGGCCAGGACGCGGGCGCCGTGCCCGTGCCCTACAAGCTGGCCGACATGGCGCTGGACGCCGTCGGCCTGCTGGACGCGCTGGGCATCGCCAGCGCGCACGTGGTGGGCGCCTCGATGGGCGGGGCCATCGCGCAGGAGATGGCCATCCGCCATCCGCAGCGCGTGCGCACGCTGGTGTCCATCATGGCCACCAGCGGCGCGCCCGGCCTGCCGCCGCCCACGCCCGAGGCGCTGGCGCTGCTGCTGACCCCGGCGCCCACCGACCGCGCCGGCTTCACCGAGCGCTACCAGCGCATGATGAAGCTGCTGCGGGCCGGGGACTTTCCCGAAGAGGAGGCGCTGGACGCCGCCCGCGCCGGCCGCACCTGGGCGCGCGGCCTGAACCCGGCCGGCTACGCGCGCCAGCTCGCGGCCATCCTCGCGTCGGGCAGCCGCCGGGAGGCGCTGGCGTCGGTGCGCACGCCGACGCTGGTGATCCACGGCGACGCCGACCCGCTGGTGCCGGTCGAATGCGGCATCGACGTCGCGCAGGCCGTGCCGGGCGCGCGCCTGCTGCGCATCGAGAAAATGGGCCACGCCTTGCCGGCCTGGACCTGGCCGCAGATCATCCAGGCCATTGCCGAGCACGCGGTGTGAGCGGCAGGCAGGCACACGACAAGGAGCTGCGCACATGGCCACCCCTTCCTTTCTCGATCCGCTGCAGATGTGGCGGGACGCGGTGAACAAGCTGGAAAAAGAAGTCAACACGCTGGCGGCGGGCAGCACGCAGTCCGAGCAGGTGGTGCGCTCGCTGCACGGCTTCTCGTCGGCGTCGCTGGCGCTGCAGCAGGTCGTCGACAAGAGCATCAGCGCCTACCTGCGCAAGGCCAACCTGCCCAGCCGCAAGGAGGTGGCCGACCTGGCGGAGACGCTGCAGCGCATCGAGGGCAAGCTCGACCGGCTGCTGCCGCCGGACCCGGCGGCCGAGGCGCCGGCGCGCCCGGCGCGCACGCGCCGCCCGCCCGCCAGCGCCGCGGTGGCCCCGCCGGAGCCGCCGGCCGCGAAGCCCGCCGCCAAGCGGCCCGCCCGCCGCCGCGCGCCGGCCAGGGACTGAGCCCATGGCCACGCGCGCCAAGGACAAGACGGCGGAGAAGCCCGCCGCCGCCACGCCGCCGCCCGACCCGTCCGTGACCGACCGGCTGCGCCTGGAGGTCGAGCGGGCGGTGCAGCGCAGCCTGAAGGCCATCGAGCTGCTGGGCGCCGCGCCGCCGGACGTGGGCCGCACGCCCAAGCAGGTGATGCACCGGCGCGGCACGCTGGAACTGGTGCGCTACCAGGCGATGGCCGACGAGGTCTACCGCGTGCCGCTGCTGCTCGTGATGGCGCCGACCAACAAGGGCTACATCCTCGACCTGACGCCCGGCCAGAGCCTGGTGGAGTACCTGCTGCAGCGCGGCTACGACGTCTACATGCTCGACTGGAACCCGCCGTCGGACGCCGAGGGCCGGCTGACGATCGACGACTACGTGCTGGACTTCATCCCCGACTGCATCCGCCGCGTGCAGCAGGACTGCGGCGAGCAGGAGGTGACGCTGGTGGGCTACTGCGCCGGCGGCCTGCTGTCCACGCTGTACCAGGCGCTGCACGCCGACGGGCCGGTGAAGAACCTCGTCTGCTTCACCACGCCCATCGACTTCTCGAGCATGAAGATCTTCCGCGCCGTCTCCGACGAGCGCGCCTTCGACGTCGACGGCTTCGTCGAGCGCGTCGGCGTCGTGCCCAGCGACGTCGTCGCCTCGGGCTTCGAAGTGCTGCGCCCGGCCAGCCGCATCGCCGGCCAGGTGCGGCTGTGGGACAACCTGTGGAACGACCAGTTCGTCAAGGGCTACCGCATGATGGAGCGCTGGGGCAACGACACGCTGCCGCTGCCCGGCGGCTACTTCCGGCAGATGACCCAGCAGCTGCTGCGCAAGAACGCGCTGCACGAGGGCCGGCTGCGGATCGGCGGCCGGCCCGTGGACCTCGGGCGCATCACCGTGCCGCTGCTCAGCATCGTCGCCCAGTACGACCACATCGTGCCGCCCGAGTGCTCGCGCCCGCTGATCGAGCGGGTGGGCTCGCGGGACAAGCAGGAAATCATGCTGCCGGGCGGGCACGTCAGCATCGCCGCCGGCGCCAACGCCATCAAGCGCATGTGGCCGGCGCTGGACGCCTGGCTGCAGCAACGCTCCACCTGACCCCGGAGAACCCCGCATGACCGACTCCCCGCGCAGCTACCCGCGCCACCTCGACTGCGGCGGCACCGCGGTCGAGATCGCCCCCATGACCAGCCGCGACGGCGCGGCGCTGACCGACCTGGTGGCCACGCTGCCGCCCCACGACCTGCTGTTCCTGCGCCGCGACCTCAGCCACCCCAAGGTCATCGCCGCGTGGATGCGCGCGCTGGACGAGGGCGAGCTGGCCAGCCTGGTGGCGCGCGCCGACGGCCGCATGGTGGGCTGCACCGCCATCTTCACGGACGCGCTGAGCTGGTCCCGGCACGTCGGCGAGCTGCGCGTGCTGCTGGACCCGGCCTGGCGCGGCCGGGGCCTGGGCCGCGTGCTGATGCAGGAGTGCTTCGTGCAGGCGCTGGCGCTGGGCCTGACCAAGCTGGTCGCGCAGATGACGACCGACCAGCGCGCCGCGATCGCCGTGTTCGAGGAACTCGGCTTCCGCGCCGAGGCGCTGCTGTCACGCCATGTGCGGGACCGCGACGGCGCGCTGCACGACCTGGTGCTGATGAGCCACGACGTGGGGGCGGTGGCCGCCCGCCACGAGCTCTACGGCCTCGGCGACGCGCTGGGCACGCCCGGCTGACGCGCCCTCAGAACATCAACCCCCAAGAGGAGACAAACCATGGATCTCGGTGCAATGCTCGCAGGCAAGCGGGTGCTGGTGACCGGCGCATCGTCGGGGCTGGGCGAGAACTTCGCCCGCCAGGCGGCCGCCTGCAAGGCCAGCGTGGTGATCGCGGCGCGGCGCAAGGCGCGGCTGGACGCGCTCGCCCAGGAGCTGGACCGGCTCGGCGCGCCCCAGGTCACGGTGCTGGAGATGGACGTGGGGTCGGAGGCGTCGGTGGACGAGGCCTTCGCCGCCATCGATGCGTCCGGCGGCCCGCTGGACGTGGTGGTCAACAACGCCGGCATCGGCGGCGACGGCGCGGCGGTGTCGATGCCGATCAAGGACTTCGACGACGTGATGGCCATCAACGTGCGCGGCGTCTGGCTGGTCGCGGTGCAGGCCGCGCGGCGCTGGAAGGCGGCCGGGCGGGGCGGCTCCATCATCAACATCGCGTCCATCCAGGGCGAGCGCGTGATGCCCTACATCACGCCGTACTCGACCTCCAAGGCCGCCGTCGTCCACATGACCAAGAGCCTGGCGCTGGAATGGGCGCGCTACGGCATCCGCGTCAACGCGATCGAGCCGGGCTACATCGCCACGGAGATGACCGACGACATGTGGCAGACCGAGCACGGCCAGGCGCTGATCAAGCGCATCCCGATGCGCCGGCTGGGCAAGCCGGAGGAGCTCAACGGCCTGTTCCTGCTGCTGGCGACGGAGGCGGGCTCGTGGATGACCGGCGCCTGCGTGCCGGTCGACGGCGGCCACCTCTGCTCGTCGCTGTAGCCGCCGGCCGCGTCACGCCGCCCGGGCGGCGTCCACGCGCGGGTACAGCGCCCGCAGCAGCGCGGGCGGCTTGAAGGCCTGCCACTGCCCCTGCGGCTGCGCCAGCCGGTCGCCCACCGCGTACAGCACTGCGGCGTTCGCACCCAGACCCAGGTGGCTGCCGTACACGGTGATGTTCTCGCTGCGCGCGGCGACCGGCACGACGCTGTTGCGCCAGGCGACGATGCCGTCGCTGCGGCTCCAGATGGAGGTGCGGGGCACCGTGTCCGGGTCGACGGCGCCGGACCATTCCCGCGCGTCCTCGTGGGCGCTGCGGCCGCTGGCCATCTCGTAGAGCCGCCAGGCGCGCGTCGCGTAGGGGTGGCCGCCGACCGGGCTGCCCAGCATGACCACGCCGCGCACCGCGTCCGGCCGCTCCTGCGCCAGCATGCGCGCATACATGCCGCCCAGGCTCCAGCCAACCACGCTGACCTGGCGGCCGCTGGCGTCGGCGATGCGGTCCAGCTGCGCGAGCATGGTTTCGCGCACGCCGTCCCGGGGGCCGAGGTTGCGGCCCTGGCCCCAGCCATGCACCTGGTAGCCCCGGTCGCGCAGGAAGGCGCGCAGCAGCAGCGTCGAGCGGTCGCTGGCGGCCAGGCCGGGCAGCACCAGCACCGGGTGGCCATCGCCGCGCGGCGCGAGCGCCAGCGTCGGCGCGAGCAGCGCGGTGGCGGTCATCTCGCCCATCGCGCGCCACTCCAGCCACTGGAGCAGGCGGGGCGGCGGGGCCAGGGCGGTTGAGCTGTTCATCGTGCGTTCTCCTTTCGAATCCATCAACGCCCGGGCATCTTCCCGCAGGCGGCGCCGCTTGGGAACGCCGAGGCGCAGCACCCATGCGCGCTTGCGACAGCGCGTCCGGAATTCACCGCGAACTGGCCCGTTGCAACCTTTCTGGCGTGGCGCAAACGCCGGAAGCTGCGCCGCATTCCGCGCCTGCGCCCGCCCTTCGTGGCTCCACCTGATGGCTCGACCCGTGGCTGAAACCGACCCCTCCCTGCCGCCGTCCCGGCGCCTGCTGATGCTGGAGGCGCGCGCCGTCGCCGAGCTGTCGGCCTTCTTCGCGATGGCGCCGCTGCTGCGCCGCGCGCCCGCCGGCGACGGCCATCCGGTGCTGGTGCTGCCCGGCCTGGCCGCCAGCGACCGCTCGACGCTGCCGCTGCGCGCCTTCCTGCGCGACCGGGGCTACCAGGCGCATGGCTGGAAGCTGGGCAACAACTTCGGCCTGCGCCCCGGCGTCGAGGAACAGCTGGACGCCCGGCTGGCGGAGCTCCACGAGCGCCACGGCCAGCCGGTCAGCCTGGTCGGCTGGAGCCTGGGCGGCATCTTCGCGCGCGAGATGGCACGCCGCGCGCCGCAGCGGGTGCGCGGCGTGATCACGCTGGGCAGCCCCTTCGGCGGCGCGCCGCGCGCGAGCAATGCCTGGCGGCTGTACGAGGCGGTCAGCGGCCACAGCGTCGACGACTGGCCGCACCGCGAGGACGCGAAGCGCCCGCCGCCGGTGCCCGCGACGGCGATCTTCAGCCGCAGCGACGGCATCGTCGCCTGGCAGGGCTGCCTGGAGCGCGAGGGGCCGACGTCGGAGAACATCGAAGTCGAGGGCAGCCACTGCGGGCTGGGCCACAACCCGGCAGTGCTCTACGCGATCGCCGACCGGCTGGCGCAGCCGCCGGGGCAGTGGCGGCCGTTCGACCGCAGCGGGCTGCGCGGCAGGCTCTACCCCGACCCGCACCGCGCCTGAAATCACCGGAAAGCGGTCAGACTTCACCTTTCCCCGGTCCGCGCACACGCGCAAAGATGCGCGCACCCGGAGCGCCGCCGCAGCAGCAGGCGGAAAGCACATAAAACGACAGGCGTCCCCGCTCCGACGCCACTGGAGACGAGACATGAACGATACGCCCAGGCACGGCCTGCGCTCGCTCGACGACGGCCGCCACGCGCCGGCTCGCCGGGCCGAGCCGCCAACGAAGCTCCCGGTCGACGACGGGACGGGCCGGCGCGCGGCACCGGCCGCCTGACGCCCCGCGCCGCCCGGCGGCCCGCGCGCCACCCCATTCCGCCCTTCCCCTGCCGATCGAAAGACATCCCGCCATGAATCACCTCAGCGGCATCGACGCCTCGTTCCTGCACTTCGAAACCCCCGAGACCCCGATGCACGTGGCCAGCCTGCTGCTGCTGGACCTGCCCGAGGGCTACGACGGCGACTTCTACGAAGACGTCAAGGCCATGATCCGCGACCGGCTGCACCTGGCCACGGTGCTGAACCGCAAGCTCGCGCCCATGCCCTTCGAGCTGGCCGAGCCGGTCTGGATCGACGACGACGACATCGACATCGACCACCACGTGCGCAGCCTGACGCTGCGGCGGCCCGGCACGATGGAGCAGCTCGACACGCTGATCGCCCGCCTCCATTCGACGCTGCTGGACCGCAGCCGGCCGCTGTGGGAGATGTACGTCATCGAGGGCCTGGAGAACGGGCAGGTCGCCTTCTACTCCAAGGCCCACCACAGCGGCGTGGACGGCAAGGCCGGCACGGAGCTGGCCAAGGTGATGTACGACACGACGCCCGAGGTGCGCAAGGTGCGCCCCCCCGCCCGCAAGCGCGGCGGCGGCAACTACCAGCTCGGCATGGCGGAGCTGCTGGGGGCGGCGGTGTCGAACACGGCGCGGCAGTACCGCAAGCTCGCCGGGCTGCTGCCCACCGCCGTCAAGGCGCTGGGCGCCGCGGGCCAGGTGATCGCCAGCCAGCGCACCGCCAAGGGCGAACGCGCCATCAACCTCGGCCTGGCGCCCAAGGCGATGTTCAACGTGCCGATCACGAACCAGCGCTCGTTCACGACGATGTCGGTGCCCTTCGACGACCTGAAGCAGCTGGGCAAGCGCGTCGGCGGCACCGTCAACACCATCGTCATGGCGATGTGCAGCACCGCGCTGCGCCGCTTCATGAAGGAGCGCGGCCTGCTGCCCAAGGAGGCGCTGATCGCCGCCGTGCCGGTGAGCCTGCGCGCCGAGGGCGACGATTCGATGAACAACCAGGTGTCCATGGTCCGCGTGGACCTGGCCACCGACATCGACGACCCGGCGGAGCGCTTCAAGGCCATCCACACCTCGTCCGAGGCGGCCAAGGCCGTCGTCCGCGAGCTCAAGCCGGTGCTGGGCGTGGACGTACCGGTGACCGGCGCGCCCTGGTTCCTGACCAGCATGGCCTCGCTGTACGGCCGCTCCAACCTGCCGCGCAGCGTGCCGCCGCTGGCCAATGTGCTGATCTCCAACGTGCCGGGGCCGCCGGTGCCGCTGTACGTGTGCGGTGCGCGCATGGCGCACTTCTACCCGGTGTCCATCCCCTACCACGGCAGCGCGCTGAACATCACCGTGCAGAGCTATGCCGGATCGCTGGACTTCGGCGTCACGGCCTGCCGCCGCATCCTGTCCCAGGAGGAGTCCTACGAGCTGATCGGCCACCTGCGCGCGGCGCTCCGGGAGATCGAGCGGCTACCGGGCGTCGATGCACCGGCCCCGGCCGAGGCGGCGCCCCCGCCCGCCGCCGGCAAGCCCAAGCCCAAACCCGCCAGCGCCGCGCCGCGCAAGCCGCGCGCGGCGGCCCAGCCCGGCCCGGCCCCGGCCCCGGCGCCCGCGCCGGCCCGCAAGGCCGCCGCCAAGAAGCCCGCCGCCAAACGCACCGGCGGCGCGGCGCGGGCCAGGACCTAGCCCCACGCCGGCACGGGCCGGCCCGATGGACGACAACAACACCCGGAGACACCCATGGACAAAGACAAACAAGCGAACAACGCCTGGCGCATCCTGTTCCTGCTGTTCCTCGCCAACCTGTTCAATTTCTTCGACCGCACGATCCCGGCGGTGCTGACCGAGCCCATCCGCAAGGAGTTCGGCCTGAGCGACACCGAGCTGGGCCTGCTGGCCGGCGGCTTCACGGTCGTCTACGCGCTGGCCGGCATCCCGCTCGGGCGCCTGGCGGACCGCGCATCGCGCAAGTCCATCATGGGCTGGGGCCTGGCGGCCTGGAGCCTGCTGACCGGCGCCTCCGGCGCGGCGTGGAACTACACCTCGTTCTTCTTTGTGCGCCTGGCCGTGGGCGTCGGCGAGGCCAGCTACGCGCCCGCCGCCTCGGCCATGATCGGCGACCTGTTCCCGGCCAACAAGCGCTCGCGCGCGATCGGCATCTTCATGCTCGGGCTGCCCATCGGCCTGGTGCTGGCCTTCTTCACCATCGGCGCGATGGCCAAGGCCTTCGGCAGCTGGCGGGCGCCGTTCTTCGTCGCCATGGTGCCGGGCCTGGTGCTGGCGGTGTTCATGTTCTTCATCCGCGAGCCCGCGCGCGGCGCCGCCGAGACGCAGCAGGTCACCGAGCAGAAGATCGACCGGCCGCTGCGCAAGATCCTGAGCATCCGCACCATGTGGGCCATCATCGTCGCCGGCATCACGCTCAACCTGGCCTCGTATGCGGCCAACGCCTTCCTGGTGCCGCTGGTGCAGCGCTACTTCCAGCTGCCGCTGGCCAGCGCCGGCATGGCCACCGGAGTGATCGTCGGCATCTCCGGCCTGGTCGGCCTGACGCTGGGCGCGCTGATCGCCGACAAGCTGCACCAGATCAACGAGCGCGCCCGGCTGATCTACGGCGCGCTGAGCATGTTCGGCGCCGCGGCGCTGGTGTGGTTCGCGCTGCGGACCGGCGCGGAGGAGTTCACCGCGTTCGTCGCGCTGTTCGCGCTCGGCTGGCTGCTGCAGTACAACTTCTACAACTGCGCCTACCCGGCGATCCAGGACATCGTCGAGCCCCGCCTGCGGGCCACCGCGATGGCCGTGTTCTTCGCGGTGCTGTACGTGCTGGGCGGCTCCGCCGGCCCGCTGATCACCGGCGCCTGGTCCGACCACGCCGCGAAGGCCGCGATGGCCGCGGCCGGCGCGACGCAGATGACCGACCACTTCCGCGGCATCGGCCTGCACGAGGCGATGGTCGTGGTGCCGATCGCGCTGCTGGTCACCGGCGTCGCGCTGCTGTTCGCCAGCCGCACCTTCTCGGCCGACGCCGCCGCGATGCGCAACGGCCGCCAGGCCTAGTTTTCAACCCCTCAGGAGCATCCCCATGGCAACCCGCAAGAAGGCCGGCACGACGGCCAAGACGAGCGCGAGCGCACCGGCCGCCTGGCCCGGCCTGCCGACGCTGGACGACCTGAAAGGCCTGGCCGAGCAGTTCAAGCTGCCCGGCGTGGACCTGTCCGCGCTGGCCGACTGGCAGCGCAAGGACCTCGAAACCATCGCCGAGGCGCAGCGCCAGGCCTATGAGGGCATCAAGTCGCTGGTCGAGCGGCGCAACGAGATCCTGGCCGAGACGCTGGCCGAATGGCAGGCGGCGATGAAGGAGGTCCGCGGCGCCGACGCGCCCGCCAAGGCGGCCGGCGAGGCCGTCAAGGGCGGCGTGCAGCGCGCCATCGAGAACTTCCGCGAGCTCTCGGAGATGGAGGCCAAGGCCCGCAGCGACACCTGGAAGGTGCTGCAGGACCGGCTGCAGGAGAACATGGCCAGCCTGCAGCAGCTGCTCGCGCCGAAGAAGTAGGCGGCGCGCGGGGCGGCCCTGGCTCGCCCCATCCACGAACCGCGCGCCCGCAGCCGCAGGCGGGCCCCCATCACGAACGGCGCCCCACCCGGACGCCACGGAGACGACTCATGAACCCAACGCCCTGGCTGGCGTCCTACCCGAAGAGCATGCGGTGGGACCTCCAATTCAAGCCCGCCCCCGTCCAGCAGCTGCTGGAAGACGCCGTCGCGCGCTTCCCCGACAACCCCGCCGTGGAGTTCATGGGCCGGCGGCTGAGCTACCGCGAACTGGGCGCGCTCACCGACCGCGGCGCCAAGGGCCTGCAGGCGCTCGGCGTGGGCCCGGGCGTGCACGTGGGCCTCTTCCTGCCCAATTCGCCGCACACCATCGTCGCCTTCTTCAGCATCCTGAAGGCCGGCGGCACGGTGGTGAACTACTCGCCGCTCGACGCCGCCAAGGTGCTGGAGCACAAGATCGAGGACAGCCAGACCGACTTCCTCTTCACGCTGGACCTGGCCGCGCTCTACCCGCAGATGGCCGGCATGCTGGGCAAGACGCGCCTGAAGAAGCTGATCGTCGGCAACGTCGCCGAGATGACTCCGGCGCCCGACGCCGTGGCCGCCCGGATGAAGGAGCGCAAGGAAACGTCCGACGTGGTGTGGGACGAGCGGCACCTCAGGTTCGCCGACCTGCTGGACAACGACGGCGCCTACACCCGCCACCCCATCGCCGACCCGGCCGAGGCCATCGCGGTGCTGCAGTACACCGGCGGCACCACCGGCCTGCCCAAGGGCGCCATGCTCACGCACGCCAACCTGAGCGCCGCCGCCGAGCAGTACCACGAATCCACCCAGTACGAGACCCCGCTGCTGACGCCCGGCGACGAGCGCCTGCTGGGCGTGCTGCCGCCGTTCCACATCTACGCGCTCACCGTCAACATGCTGTTCGGCATCCGCGTGGGCGCCGAGATCATCCAGCACATGCGCTTCGACCCGAAAGCGGCACTGGAGGACATCGCCAACAAGAAGATCACGATGTTCTGCGGCGTGCCGACGATGTTCACCGCGCTGATCTCGCACCCCGACACGCCCCAGTACGACCTGCGCACGCTCAAGTATTGCGGCTCGGGCGGCGCGCCGCTGCCGGTCGAGGTCGGGCAGCGCTACACCGCGATCACCGGCACCGAGGTCTCCGAGGGCTGGGGCATGACCGAAACCTCGCCGACCGGCACCTTCTCGCCGATCAGGCGCAGCAAGGCCGGCTCCTGCGGCATCCCGCTGCCCGGCATCACCATCAAGCTGCTGTCGCTCGACGACCCCAGCCGCTACGTCGCGCAGGGCGAGAAGGGCGAGATGTGCATCAGCGGCCCCAACGTCATGAAGGGCTACTGGAAGAACCCCGAGGCCACCGCCGCGGACACCACCTTCGACGGCTTCTTCCGCACCGGCGACGTGGCCTACATGGACGACGAGGGCTATCTGTTCATCGTCGACCGCTGCAAGGACATGCTGCTGTGCAGCGGCTTCAACGTCTACCCGCGCGTGCTGGAGGAAGCCATCTACCAGCACCCGTCGGTGGGCGAGGTGTGCGTGATCGGCATCCCCGACAGCTACCGCGGCCAGTCGCCCAAGGCCTTCGTCGTGCTCAAGCCCGGCGCCGAGGCGTTCACGCTGGAGCAGCTGCAGGCCTTCCTGAAGGACAAGCTGGGCAAGCACGAGATGGTGCAGGCGCTGGAGATCCGCAGCGCGCTGCCCAAGACCGCCGTGGGCAAGCTGTCCAAGAAGGACCTGGTCGACGAGGAAGCGCGCAAGCGCGCCGCGGCCGCCGCCTGAGAGCTTGAGAGGAGGACTTCCATGCCGATGACCGATGTTTCCTGGCGCCGCAAGCCGGCGCGCCTGGCCGTGGCGGCGGCCGTCGCGGGCGGCTTCGCCTGCGCCGCCGCAGCCCAGGCGATCCCGCCCGCGCAGCTGCAGGAGCTGGGCCAGCGCGCCGACGCGGTGAAGCCCAGGATGGTGGCCTGGCGGCGCGACCTGCACCAGCACCCGGAACTCTCCGGCCAGGAGCTGCGCACCGCGAAGATCGTCGCCGCCCACCTGCGCGCGCTGGGCATGGCGGTGAAGACGGGCGTCGGCGGCACCGGCGTGGTGGGCCTGCTCAAGGGCGGGCTGCCGGGCGCCACCGTCGTGGCGCTGCGCGCCGACATGGATGCGCTGCCGGTCAAGGAGCACACTGGCCTGCCCTTCGCCTCCACCGCCGTCGGGCGCAACTTCGGCAAGGAGTCGCCGGTGATGCACGCCTGCGGGCATGACGGCCACACCGCCATCCTGATGGGCGTGGCCGAAATGCTGGCGGGCATGCGCGCGCAGCTCCCCGGCACGGTGAAGTTCATCTTCCAGCCCGCCGAGGAAGGCCGCTCCGAGCACCCGAAGCACGAGGACGACCCGTTCGGCGCCAAGGCCATGATCGCCGACGGCGTGCTGGACGACCCCAAGGTCGATGCGATCTACGGGCTGCACCTGGCGCCCGGCCCGGCCACCGGCAGCGTCGGCTACCGCGTCGGCCCGATGATGGCCGGCGCGGACGGCTTCAGCATCAAGGTGACCGGCCGGCAGACGCACGGCTCGCGGCCGTGGGACGGCGTGGACCCGATCACGGCGTCCGCGCAGATCATCAACGGCCTGAACACCATCGTCAGCCGCCAGCTCAACATCACGGCCGTGCCCACGGTGGTGAGCATCGGCGCCATCAACGGCGGCAACCGGGAGAACATCATCCCGGACACCGTGGACATGCTGGGCACGCTGCGCACCTTCGACAACCAGCTGCGCGACGACGCAAAGAAGCGCATCGTCCACACGGCCACCGCCATCGCCGACGCCAGCGGCGCCAAGGCCGAGGTGAGCTTCAGTGCCGTCTCCTACCCGCCCACGGAGAACCCGGCCGAGCTGTCCAGGCAGGCGGTGCCGGTGCTGCAGGCCGCCACGGGCGGCAAGGCGGTCCAGATCCCGCTGGTCAGCGGCTCGGAAGACTTCTCCGACTACCAGCTCCAGCTGAAGGTGCCCGGCTTCTTCTTCATCCTCGGCGCGCCGCCCAAGGGCCGGCCGCCGGCGCCCAACCACTCGCCGCTGTTCGACTTCGACGAGGACGCCATGCCCGTGGGCGCCAAGGCGCTGGCGGCGCTCGCGCTGGACCGGCTGCTGGCCCAGCCGCTGCGCTGACGCCGCGCGTCAGCCCCGCAGGTAGGCGATGCCGGTCAGCTTGCCCTGGCCCTGCAGGATGACCTGGCCCGAGCCCGGGCGCCGCAGGTCGACGACGCGCAGGTGGCCACCCAGGTCGCTGACGAACATGCGCCGGCCCTGCGGGTCGTGCGCCAGGCCGATGCCTTCCTCCAGCCCCGACAGCAGGATCTCCTGCTCCACCAGCCGGCCGTCGCGCAGCCGGGCCCGGTTCAGCGTGTTGCCGTCGGGCGGCGCGCCGCGGTCGGTCCAGTAGAGCTGCGCGGCCTCGCCGTCCCATTCCAGGTCGATGGGCTCGGGCAGGCCGTCGAGCAGCGTCTGCACGTCGGTGCGCGCGGCCGGGTCGACGGGGCGGGCGGCCAGCGGCGCGCGCAGGATCCGCCCCTCGCCGCCCTTCGGCCGGCCCTTCTGCGTCCAGTACAGGAAGCCGCCCTCGGCATCCACCGCGACGCCGACGCAGTGGCGGCGGCGGTCCTGCCGGTGCTCCGGGGTGGTGCCGGTCTGCACGTGGACCACCCGGTCCGAGCCGTCGGTGCGCGCGCTCATCACGCGCAGGCCCTCGCGGTCGCACCAGTAGATCCGGTCGCCGTGGGCGTCGTAGGTGATCTGCTTGCCCGTGACGAACACCCCCTCCGGCACGATGACCGTGCGCTCGCTGCCGTCGAGCCGGGCCCGCTCGACGTACCCGTCGGTGGCCCAGAAGTCCTCGCCGTCGCGGACCACGCCCATGAAGGTGTAGAACAGCTGCCCGCGGGCCGGGTCGACGGTGACGCCGTCGGGCTTGGACTCCAGGCCGTCGACCAGCACCCGCAGGTCGCTGCCGTCGCTGGCGACGGACAGCACGCGGGACACGCGGCCGAGGCTGAGCACGATGACTCGATCGGTGGTTGCGCTCATGGCTCAGCCCAGGCTGGTCTGGTCCCCGTCCACCGGGATGGCCTGGCCGGAGATGTTGCGGCCGGCGTCGCTGGCGAGGAACTCCACCAGCGCGGCGATGTCGTCCGCCGTCACGCCGCGCCGCAGCGAGACGCGCTGCAGCGCGCGGCGCTGCAGCTCCTCGAAGGACAGGCCCGCGGCCTCGGCCTTCTCGCGCATCACGCGCTCGACGCGCGGGCCCTCGACGATGCCGGGCTGGATGACGTTGACGCGGATGTTGTCCGGCCCGAGTTCGATGGACAGGGTCTTGGTCAGCCCGACGATGCCCCATTTGGCCGCCGCATAGCTGGACCGCTTCGGATAGCCCAGGCGCCCGCCGATGGACGACATGTTGACGATGCTGCCGCCGCCGGCCGCGCGCAGCAGCGGGATCGCCCGGCGCGTGCACAGGAAATGGCCGTCCAGGTTGACCGCGATGGTGCGGCGCCAGTCGGCCAGCGACAGCTCCTCCAGCGGCGCCGTCGGCCCGGAGATGCCAGCGTTGTTGACCAGGATGTCCAGCCCGCCCAGGCGCGGGCCCACTTCGGCGAACAGCGCATCGACGTCCTGCTCGTTCGAGACGTCGGCGCGCAGCGCGAGCCGCTCGTCGCCCAGCACCGCGGCGCAGCCGCGCAGCGCCGATTCGTCGACGTCGCAGACCATGCAGCGCGCACCGGCGGCGATCAGCCGCTGGGCGATGACGAGGCCGATGCCCGAGGCGCCGGCCGTGACCAGGGCGCGCTTTCCGGCGAGAGGTGAGTTCATGTCGTCTCCAGGAGGAAGGGCCGCTTCGGTGAGCGGCTGGCGCCCATTCTTTGGCGCGCCTGCGCGCCGGACAAGGTGCGCAGCGCCCGCCTGGGGGTGAGTTCTTGACAGCGCGCGCCGGCTACAGCGGCAGCTCGGTGAAGTAGCGCCCGCCGTGGAAGATCAGCGGCTGCGCGCCGGGGCGCGACGTGCAGCGCTCCACCTCGCCGACGAAGATGACGTGGTCGCCCTCCTCGTAGCGGCTGCGGTTGGCGCACTCGAAGCAGGCCACCACGCCGTCCAGCACCGGCGCGCCGCCCGCGCCCTCGCGCCAGGGCACGCCGGCGAAGCGGTCGATGTCGCGCGTCGCGAAGCGCTGGGCGATCTCCATCTGGTCCGCCGCGAGGATGTTGATCGCGTAGTGCGTGCCATGCGTGAACACGGGCAGCGAGCCGGCGCGCCGCGCCAGGCTCCACAGCACCAGCGGCGGCTCCAGCGACACCGAGTTGAACGAATTGGCCGTCAGGCCCACGAGGCCGCCGTCCGCCGAGCGCACGGTGACGACGCACACGCCGGTGGCGAACATGCCGAGGGCGGCGCGGAATTGCGAGCTGTCCATGTCAAGGGCACCCGGCCGCGGGGGTCGGCGGGCGGCACGGGCGGGAGGGCGGATTCATGCCCGGATTGTCGCCAGTCCTACGCCCCCCCGCGGCGGGCCGCCGCACAATGCGCGCCATGGCTGATCCCGACTTCCTCGTCCGCGACGACCTGCAGCTCTCCCACCCGCCGCAGCGCCGGTTCGGCGCCTGCGCCGACTGCGCCGCCGGCCGGTGCGCGCCGCCGCGCCAGCGCGGCCGGCGGCTGTTCACCGGCCTGCTGGGCGCCAGCGCGCTGGCGCCGGCCTGGGCACGCGAGGGCGTGGACGTGGGCAAGAAGAGCTGGGCCACCAAGGTCGTGCCGGCCGAGCAGCTGGAGCAGGCCGGCAGCCAGCAGTACGCGCAGATGCTGCAGCAGGCGTCCCGGCAGCGCGCGCTGGCGCCGATGAACCATCCGCAGGTGCAGCGGCTGCGCTACATCGCGCAGCGCATCATCCCGTTCAGCTACGAATGGAACGACCGCGCGCGGCAGTGGCAGTGGGAGGTCAACCTGCTGGGCAGCCCGGACCTGAACGCCTTCTGCATGCCCGGCGGCAAGATCGCCTTCTATTACGGCATCCTGGAAAAGCTGAAGCTGGAGGACGACGAGGTCGCCGCCATCATGGGCCACGAGGTGGCGCACGCGCTGCGCGAGCATGCCCGCGAGCGGGTCGGCAAGTCGGCGGCGACCGGCCTCGCCGTCGAACTGGGGTCGGCCCTGTTCGGGCTGGGCAACCTGGGCCGCACGCTCGCCAACTACGGCGGCCAGTTGCTGAACCTGAAATTCAGCCGCGAGGACGAGAGCGAGGCCGACCTGGTGGGGCTGGAGCTGTCCGCCCGCGCCGGCTACGACCCGGCCGCCGCCGTGCGGCTGTGGCAAAAGATGATGGCCGCCAACCAGGGCGCGCCGCCGCAGTGGCTGTCCACCCACCCGGCCAGCGGCACGCGCATCCGCGACCTGCAGGCCAACCTGCCCAAGGTCGCCGGCCTCTACACCCGCGCGCCGCGCCCCGAGCGGCGCTTCCCCATCGCGCTGCCACTGAAGTCGTCCGGCGGCTGAGCGCCGGGCGGCGTCACCACCGGCTGGGCAGCGGCTGCAGGCGCTGGTAGACCCCGGGCGCCATGCGCAGCAGGTAGCCGCCGCGCTCCAGCGACTTCACCAGCTTGGACACCATCTCGCGCGAGCAGCCCAGCCGCTGCGCCATGCCCTGGTGCGTCAGCGCCAGCGGGCTGTCGTCGGCGGTGGCTTCGTCCACCAGCAGCTTCAGCCGGGCGTAGACGTCGTTGAGCGCCAGCTGCTTGGCCGACAGCGTCGCCGCCCGCGCGCGGCGGATCACCTTGGTGAGCAGCTCGAACGCGAACTCCGGGTGCTCGCCGATGTGCGCCAGCAGGCTGGCGCGCGTGGCCAGCACGAGCAGGCTGGCCGCCTCGGTGATGACGCTGGCCGAGCGCGGCCCGCCGTCCAGGCTCATCTCGCCGACGTACTCGCCGGGGCCGTAGATGCCGAAGGTGATCTCGCGGCCGCGCGCGTCGCTGCTGTAGGCCCGCAGCGAGCCGGAGACGATGAGGTAGAGGCTGTCGCCCACCGAGCCTTCCGCGATCAGCACCACCCCCTTGCGGTAGCGGCGCACCACGCCGCGGGCGGCCAGCGGCTGCAGCGCGGGCGGCAGGGTGAGGAGCTCGGTGGCGAAGGATTCGTCGGCAGGCATCCGGCAGGCGGCGGGCAGGAGGACAGGGCACGCGCGGCGCGCCGGATGTTAGTTCACCTGCCTGGCCGGCCGCAGCGACGACACCAGCGGCGGCAGCATGGCGAGCTGGCGCACCAGGTCGCCGATGCTGTCGGCGCCGCTCTTGGCGCGGATGCTCTGGATCTGGCTGCGCACCGTCGATATCGCCACGCCCTGGCGGGCCGCCACCTCGGTGGGCCGGACGCCGGCGGACAGCGCCTTCAGCACCTCGGTTTCGGCCGGCGTGAGCTGGTGGCGCAGCGCGAACCACTGCGCGGCCAAGTCGCCGCACAGCTGGCGCCGCTCCAGGATCAGCAGCACGGCGGCCTGGCTCACGTCGCGGTTCAGCGGCACGACGACGACGTTGGCCCGGCCGCAGGCGGCGCGCTCGTCGCCCAGGCGCAGCAGGCAGCGCCGGCCGCCGGCCTCGGCGCCGGCCAGCGCATCGGCCAGCGGCACCGCGTCGGTCAGCAGCCGGGCGCGCAGGTGCGGGCCGACCATCTCCAGCGGATGGCCGCCCTCCAGCGCCGCGCGGGCAGCCAGGTTGGTGTGCATCACGCGGGCGGCGCCGTTGAGCAGCACCACGCCGTGGTCCAGTTCCTCCAGCACGAGGCCCATCCAGTGGCTGGTCAGCGACGCCGCCGCGCGGCGTTCGCCGGAACGAGGGCCGGCGGCCGGGCCGGTCGAGGTGAGTTCGGTGCTCCACATCGCAGCGCTCCTGGGCCCGGCAACACGGGCCATCCGCAAAGGGTAGGAGGATTTGTGAGATTTTTGTGGTGAATGTTCCCAGATGTCGCCGCGGGCGCCGCCGGCCATGGCGCCGGGACTGCGGCGTCCACGCCACCGGGCGTCGTGTACAAAACACGAAGTCATGAACTCATGACGCATGCGTCGTTGGCGTTTCTGTCATCCATCGTCAGACTTGCGGCGTTCAACCGCCTTCACGAGCTGCCAGAGCCTCCCGATGTGTGAGCTTTTCGCCCTCAACAGCCGCCTGCCGGCCGCCGCCAACTTCTCGCTGCGCGGCTTCGCCGCCCGTGGCGGGCGCACCGCGGACCATGTCGACGGCTGGGGCGTGGCCTTCCACGGGGGCGAGCAGTGCGAGGTGGTGGTCGAGGACCGGCCGGCCGCCGAGTCGGACCTGGCCTCCCACTACGGCCGCCACCCGGTGCTGGCCCGCAACATCATTGCCCACGTCCGCAAGGCCACGCAGGGCGTGCGCGCGGTGGAGAACTGCCACCCGTTCCGCCGCGAGTGGGGCGGCCGCACCTGGGTGTTCGCCCACAACGGCGACCTGAAGGACTTCCACCCGACGCTGGACGGCCGCTTCACGCCCACCGGCCAGACCGACAGCGAGCGCGCCTTCTGCTGGCTGATGCAACGCCTGCAGCAGCGCTTCGACGACCGGCTGCCGGACTGGCCCGAGCTGGCCGCCACGCTGGCGCCCTGGGTGCGCGAGATCGCCGCGCACGGCCGCTTCAACCTGCTGCTGACCGACGGCCGCGCGCTGCTGGCCCATGCCTCCACCCGGCTGCACTGGCTGCGCCGCCAGCCGCCGTTCGCCCACGTGCGCCTGCGCGACGGCGACCTCAGCGTGGACCTGGCCACGCTGAACGGCCCGCGCGACCGCATGACGCTGGTCGCCACCGAGCCGCTGACGCACGACGAGGCCTGGGCCGCGTTCCAGCCCGGCGAGGTGCGCGTGTTCGAGCAGGGCGACTGCATCTGGCTCGGCGAGGGCGTGGCGGAGCTGGCGGCCGCCTGAGCCTGCCGGCCGCGCGCCCCCCGGCCGCCGTCGGCGCGGCGCTTCATGGCATGCTCGCGGGCACGCTGGCATCCGGGTTGCGGATGCGCGCTTGCCCACGGAGCATGTCCCTCCCCCATTCCCCGTTTTCCACGCCCCTGACGCCGCCCGCGGCCGGCGCGCGCTGGGAGGGCGAGGGCCGGCAGTGGCGGCTGGTGCTGGCCGGCGACGCCCAGGCCGGCGCCGTGCTGCCCGCGCCGCCGGCCGCGCTGCCGGTGGCCGCGGGCACCCGGCTGTCGTTCGACAGCGCCGCGCTGGCGCGCTGGCAGCCGGGCTTCGCGGCCGCGCTGTGGCAGGCGCTGGCGCCGCTGGCGCGCGGCGGCGTGGCGCTGGACCTGTCCGGCCTGCCGCCCGGGCTGCGGCCGCTGCTGGCGCTGAGCCTGCCCGCGCCCGGGGCCGCCGCGAAGAAGCCGGCCGCCGCCGCCGAGCCGGCGCCCGAGCCGGGCTGGCGCCAGACGCTGGCCTTCGTGGGCGACACACTGGCCGCCGTGGGCCGGCTGCTGCGCGGTCGCACGGCGATGCGGCTGTCCGACTGGCTGTGGCAGATCGAGCAGACCGGCCCGCGCAGCCTGCCCATCGTGCTGCTGGTCAGCTCGCTGGTGGGGTTGATCGTGGCCTACATGGGCGCCGAGCAGCTGCAGCGCTTCGGCGCGCAGAGCTTCATCGCCAACCTGGTCACCATCGGCGTGGTGCGGGAAATCGCGGCGCTGGTGGTGGGCATCGTGCTGGCCGGCCGCGTCGGCGCGGCGTTCGCGGCGCAGCTGGGCAGCATGCGCGCGGGCGAGGAGGTCGACGCGCTGACCACGCTGGGCGTGGACCCGGTGGAGCACCTGGTGCTGCCGCGCATGCTGGCGCTGCTGGTCACCGGCCCGCTGCTGACGCTGTGCGCCGGCGTGGCCGGCCTGTGCGTGGGCTGGGGGGTGGCGGTGGGCCTGTACGACGTGCCCGCCATGGCCTACGTGAACACCACGCGCGAGACGCTGTCGGGCTGGGACCTGGCCGTGGGCCTGCTCAAGGGTAGCGTCTACGCGGTGCTGGTGGCGCTGGCCGGCTGCCGCCAGGGCCTGCACGCCGGGCGCAGCGCGCAGGCGGTGGGCGAGGCGACGACGGCGGCCGTGGTGCAGGCCATCGTCTGGATGGTGATCGCCGCGTCGCTGCTGACGGTCATCTTCCAGCGGCTGGGGGTGTGATGGCGGGCGAGGTGCTGATGCGCGTCGAGAACCTCAGCCTGCACGCGGGCGGCCGCGAGCTGCAGCGCGGCCTGAGCTTCGACGTGCTGGCCGGCGAGGTGCTGGCCATCTGCGGCGCCAGCGGCTGCGGCAAGAGCACGCTGCTGCGCCACCTGATCGGCCTGCAGGCGCCCCGGGCCGGCAGCGTCACCTGGGTGGCCGGCGGCGCGCAGCGCGACGTGTACGGCGACGACCCGCCGCGCCGCGAGATCGGCGTGGCCTTCCAGGCCGGCGCGCTGTGGAGCAGCATGACCGTGGGCGAGAACGTCATGCTGCCGCTGGAGCTCCACACCGGCCTGGACGAGCCGCAGCGCGAGCAGCAGGCGCGCTTCAAGCTGGCGCTGGCCGGCCTGCCGGACCCGGCCACCTTCGACGCCGAGCCGGCCTCGCTGTCCGGCGGCATGAGGAAGCGCGCGGCCATCGCCCGCGCGCTGGTGCTGGACCCGCCGCTGCTGTGCCTGGACGAGCCCTCCGCCGGGCTGGACCCGCTGACCTCCGCGCGGCTGGACGACCTCATCCAGCGGCTCAAGGACGACGTGGGCACCGCGATCGTGCTCGTCACGCACGAGCTGGACAGCCTGTTCGCCGTGGCCGACCGCGTGCTGTTCCTGGACGTTCAGGCCCGCACCGCCACCGCGCTGGGCCCGCCCGCCGAGCTGCGCGACCACGGGCCCGCAGCCGTGCGCGAGTTCCTGACGCGGGGCCGCGCGGCCCCGGCCCACGCCCCCCACGACGAGAACGAGGAAGCCGCATGAAACGCCGCCGCGCCAGTCCCTTCGCCATCGGCGCCTTCGTCGTCGCCGGCCTCGCCGTGCTGGCGGTGGCGCTGATCGCGCTGCCCGGCCAGCACTGGTTCAAGCGCCCGGAGCGCGTGGTGATGTTCTTCTCGGGCTCGGTGTTCGGGCTGCAGAAGGGCGCGCCGGTGGTGTTCCGCGGCGTGCGCATCGGCGACGTGACCGACATCAACGTCCACTACGACGCCCGCTCCGACAGCTTCGCCATCCCCGTGGTCGCCCAGCTCGATGCCGAGGCCGTGCGCGGCCTGGACGGGCGCAAGGGCAACGACGACATCGGCCACGCGCTGCCCAAGCTCATCGAACGCGGCCTGACCGCCCAGCTCGGCACGCAGAGCCTGGTGACCGGCCAGCTCTACGTGGACCTGGACTTCCGCGCCAAGCCGCCCGGCCGCCTGCACGGCGGCTTCCAGGGCGACGCGACCGAGATCCCCACCAGCGCCACCGCCTTCCAGGCCATGAAGGACCAGCTGGAAAGCCTGGACCTGCGCAAGATCGTGGACGACATCCGCCAGGTCGCCAACTCCACCCGCCAGCTGATCGCCGCGCCCGAGCTCAAGCAGGGGCTGGCGGACTTCGCCGCCACCGCCACGCACGCGCGCCGGCTCGCCGCGCAGCTGGAACGCCGCGCCGCGCCCGTGGCGCAAGGCATGGAGCGCGCCATGGCCAGCGTGGACCGCGCGGGCGACAAGGTGTCCGCCGTGGCCGACAAGCTCGGCACCGGCGCCGACCGCGCCAACGAGGTGCTGGACCCGCAGGGCGCCGTCGTGCGCGACCTGCGGCGCAGCCTGGCCGAACTGGCGCAGGCCAGCGCCTCGCTGCGCGAGGCGGCCGACGGCGACGGCCCGCTGCTGCAGCAGACCGAACGCACGCTGCGCGAGCTGACGCAGGCCGCGCGCGCGCTGCGCGGCCTGGCCCGCTCGCTGGACGCCCAGCCCCAGCAACTGCTGCTGGGCCGCCAACCCGACCCGGCGCCCCCCGCCGTGGAGCCCGCCCCATGATGACGACGCCCCTGCCCCCCCACCACGCCCTGCGCCGCCGCGACGCCGCGCTGCTGCTGGCCGCCGCGGCGCTGGCCGGCTGCGCCACGCGCAGCGCCCCGCCGCGCCGGCTCTACGGCCTGACCGGCACGCCGCCGCTGCCCGCCGGGCACCAAGCCGGCCGGGACAACCGCGCCTGGGTGCTGGGTCCGCAGGTCGGCCTGCCCGACCTGCTGGACCGCGACGAACTGCTCGTGGCCGAAGGCAGCGCCGGCCTGCGCCCGCTGCCCGAGGCCCGCTGGGCCGAACCGCTGCGCGAGGCGCTGCCCCGCGTGCTGGCCGAGGACCTGTGGCGACTGCGCCAGCCCTACCCCGTCACGCTGGGCAAGCAGCACACGCCGGACGGCGAGTCGCTGCGGCTGGTCGTGCAGGTGGACGAATGGCTGGCCCGCGCCGACGCCGCCGGGCTGGCGCTGCGGCTGCGCGCCCGCTGGCACTGGCTGCCGCTGCAGGCGCCGGCCGACACCGCCTTGCCGCCCCCCGGCGGCGCCGACCTGCGGCTGCCCTGCGCGCCGCAGGCCGATGCGCTGGCCGACGCCTACCGCCGCAGCGTGACGCTGCTGGCGGCGGCCATCGTCGCGGGGTCGTGAGCACCGCCGCAGGGCACGACGCTTGCAGACGGCTCCGGGCCGCCGCTAACCAGGGGCGCCTTTGAGGCTTGAACCTGCCGGTCGGCCCGGACGGCCGACAAAAGTTCAGAACTCAGCGAGCAGGACGTCCAGAATCGTCGGTGCCGAGATGCCGCAACTCATTGAAACCCAATGCGCCCGAGTTCAAGATCCAACGAACTTCGACAGCCGCCGGGCGGGGCACTGGTTGCGACCACGTTGGCGGCATAAGCCGCGTTTTCCAGGCGAATCGCGATGGAAAACGCCCGCCAGGCGGGCAGCGCTGGCGGGCGTGGGCAGGGAGGGGCGGCGCGCTCAGAAGCGCAGGTTGACGCCCACCCAGAAGCTGCGCGCCTTGTCCTTGGTCTGGTAGTCGTCGCTGCAGGTGTAGGCGTCCTGCGTGGCGGCCAGCGCGCACTGGGCGGACGTGAAGTCGCGGTCCAGCAGGTTGTTGATGCGCGCGTTGACCGTCAGCGTCGGGCTGAACCGGTAGCTGGCCGCCAGGTGCAGCATCTCGTAGCCCTTGTAGTAGTTGTTCTCGCCGGTCGTCGCGTTGCGGCCGTTGAAGCGCTTGGAGCGCGCCTCCACCGTCAGCGTGGTGCTCAGCGCCTCGGTGGCCTTCCAGGTCAGGCCGGCGTTGAACATGTGCTTGGCCGGGTTACTGGTGATCGGCAGGCCGGCCTCGACGCCGGACTTCTGCTCCGAGTCCGTGTAGGTGTAGTTGCCGCGCAGGCTCAGGCGCCCGGGCAGCTGCACGCGGCCGGCCAGCTCCACGCCGCGCGACTCGGCGCGGTCGATGTTGTGCTTCTGGCCGAAGCTGGTGTAGCCCAGGTCGGCCCAGCCCACGCCCAGCTCCACGCAGGGCTGGCCGGCGGCGGCCAGCTCGCAGTTGGGCAGGTTCTCGGCGGTGGCGATCTTGTTGCGGAAGCGGTTGGTGAACACCGTCGCGTTGACGCCCAGCGCGCGCGTCTCGTAGTACACCGCCAGCTCGCCGTTGACGCTGGTCTCGGGCCTCAGGCCCGGCGAGCCGACCAGGGGCAGCACGCCCTGGCCGCCGAAGCCGGTGATGCCGGGGTAGAGGTCGCTGGTCTTGGGTGTCTTGTAGCCGGTGCTGATGCCGCCCTTGGCGGTCCAGTTCGGCGCCAGGTTCCACACGCCGTAGACGCGCGGGCTGGTGCGGCTGCCGAACACGTTGTGGTGGTCGTAGCGCAGGCCGGCGGTCAGCGTGAACTGCCGGGTCAGCGCCCAGTTGTCCTCGGCGAACAGCGCCCATTGCTTGTGCGGCTGCACGACGCCGGCCTGGTAGCCGCCGCCGAACATGCCAAACACGCTGTCCTCCATCTCCGCGTCCAGGATCTGCGCGCCCAGCACCACGTCGTGCTGCTGGCCGAGCTCGAAGTCCACCTTGCCGTCCAGCGAGGTCTGGCGCACTTCCATCGTGCGGCGCGCGCGCGGCAGCAGGTTGGCGTTCAGCCAGGCCGCCTGCGCGGCGTTGGGCACGCCGGTGGTGATGCCGCCGGTCAGCTGGCCGGCGGTCAGCTGGCCCTGGGTCTTCATGTAGGCCAGCAGTTCGGCGCGCTCCTCCACCGTCAGCGGCTGCGAGCGGCCGAGGTTGGCCGTCTCCACGTGGCTGAGGATCAGCTCGGTGTTGAAGCCCTCGAAGCGGCCGGTGTGGCTCAGCGACAGCTGCTCGCGGTTGAAGCGCTGCTGCTCGGTGTAGCCCACGCGCGGCTGGGCCACCAGCACGTTGCGGAACGGCGCGTTGCCCGCGCTGACGGCGCGCGAGGCGTCGAAGTTCGGGTTGGCCACCACGGCGCGCGCCAGCGTCTTCGGGTTCCAGGTCGCCAGGTTGGCCGCGGTGCCGGTGTAGCCGGCGCCGTAGAAGGGGTTGGCATAGCTGGGCGTGGCCTTGTTGCCGGTGCGCCAGAGCGAGTCCACGCCGTCGCGCGTGCCGAGCTGGGCCTCGCTGTTGTCATAGCGCTGGCGGGACAGGTCGTAGTCCAGCAGGATCTCGTGGCCGGCCACGGGCGTCAGCGCCAGCCGCACGCCGCCGGACTTGGTGAGGTTGGCCACCGTGCGGCCGCCACCGCCGAAGCCGAGCGACCGGCTCCACATCGTGCCGTCCGGCAGCGGCAGCGCCTCATAGGTGGGGTTGGAGGCCTCGCGGTCGTAGTAGCTGCCGCGCAGCGACAGGCCCAGCAGGCCGGGCAGCAGCGGGCCGGTGGCGTAGACATCGACCGTGCGGTCGTCGCCGAACTCGTCCTTGCTCTGTTTGGTGGTGCTGGCCGACAGCGAGCCCAGCCACTTCGTGCCGACCTTGCGCGTGATCACGTTGATCACGCCGCCGATGGCGTCCGAGCCGTACAGCGTGGACATCGGGCCGCGGACGACCTCGATGCGCTCGATCGCTTCCAGCGGCGGCAGGTGGCTGAACTGGCTGCCGCCGAAATTGTTCGGGTAGATGTCGCCGACGTTGCTCTGGCGGCGGCCGTCGATCAGCACCAGCGTGTAGTCCGCGCCCATGCCGCGGATGCTGATGGTGCCGGCGCCGGCCTTGTCGCGGGTCTCGCCCACGTCCACGCCCTCGGTGTCGCGCAGCGCATCCAGCAACGTCAGGTAGGGGCGCGTGGACAGCTCCTCGCGGCTGATCACGCTGATGCTGGCCGGCGCCTCGGTGATCTTCTGCACCAGGCGCGACGCGGAGACGACCACCGGCGCCAGCACGTTGTCCGCGGTCGCGGCGGCCTGGGCCTGGGCCGGCGCCGACGACGCGGCCAGCGTCAGCCAGGCGATGGCCTGCGCGGCCGGGTGGAGACGGAAGAAAGCGGACACCGATCCACGGGTCCGGCACTGCGGGGCCATCGGGGGAACTCCAGTAACACTATGTTCAAATGAGAATCGTATGCATTACGCTTCTTGAAAGTTTGTCAACCCATGGCAAGCGCTGGCCGGCTGCTGGTCGTCGATGACCACCCTGAGATCCGGGACGCGCTCGATGCGTTCCTGAGCCGCCGCGGCTTTGCGGTGGACACGGCAGCCGACCTGGCCGGCGCGCGCCGCGCGCTGCAGGCCGGCGGCGGCTTCGACCTGCTCGTGCTCGACGTGATGCTGCCCGACGGCAGCGGCCTGGCGTTCTGCCACGAGCTGCAGCAGGCCGGCGGTCCGCCGGTGATCCTGCTGTCGGCGCTGGCCGCGCCGGCGCAGCGCGTCGCCGGGCTGGAGACGGGCGCGGACGACTACCTGATCAAGCCCTTCGAGCCCGACGAGCTGAGCGCGCGCATCCGCAACGTGCTGCGCCGCTGCGGCCGGCGCGCGCAGCTCGGGCCGGCCTGGGTCTACCGCTTCGCCGCCTGGTGCTTCGACCCCGCCGAGCGCCGCCTGCGGCACGAGGACGGCCGCGAGCTCGTGCTCGGCGCCGCCGAATCGCGCCTGCTCGGCGTGCTGCTGCAGCGCCCGGGCGAGGTGCTGGGCCGCGAGCGGCTGCTGGACCTGTGCAGCGACGGCGCCGAGGTCTACGACCGCAGCATCGACAGCCAGGTCAGCCGGCTGCGCCGCAAGATCGAGGCCGACCCACGCCGGCCGGCGCTGCTGCGCACCGCCTGGGGCGACGGCTACCTGCTGGCCGTGCCGGTGCGCCGCGAGGCGGCCGCCGCCGCGCCGCTGGCCGCCTGAGCCGGCGTGAGCGCCCTGCCCCGCGTGCGCCGGCCGCTGCGGCTGCGCACCCAGCTGCTGGCGGTGCTGGCCCTGGCGCTGGTGCTGGCCGACGCGCTGGTGCTGGCGCTGTGGTGGCATGCCCATGGCGGCGTCCACCCGGTCGCGCGCGAGCAGGTGCAGGACCGGCTGCTCGCCGTCTACCGCCTCGCCGAAATCGCCCGGCCGGAGCGCATCGGCGTACTGCTGGGCGCCGCCCAGTCGCCGGAGGCGGTGTTCCAGGTGGCCGCCGCCCCCGGGGTCGATGCGGGGCCGATGACGACCGACGAGCGCGCCTTCGCCGCCGGGCTGCACACCCGCGTCGGCGCGGCGCCGGCGGTGCGCGTGCGCCTCGGGCCGCTGGACGACCCGCTGCCGGGCCGCCGCGCCGGGCTGCCGGCCTGGTGGCCCGGGCAGCCGGCGTTCGGCCTGCGGGTGGCGCTGGCGCTGCCCGACGGGCGCTGGCTGAACGCCCGGCTCGGGCCGATGGCGCAGCCGGGCGACACGCGGCTGATCGCGGCCTCGCTGCTGATCAGCGCCCTGCTCGCGGGCGGCCTGGTCGCGCTGGCGCTGGCGCGCCTGCTGCGGCCCTGGCGGCGCCTGGCCGACACCATGCAGCGCTTCGGCCGCGGCGAGCGCCCGGCGC
Organism: Roseateles sp.; assembly: GCF_047654785.1. Lineage (GTDB taxonomy): Bacteria > Pseudomonadota > Gammaproteobacteria > Burkholderiales > Burkholderiaceae_C > Pelomonas. The sequence goes on along the minus strand of NZ_JASGKQ010000002.1, from coordinate 534,938 downwards.
CGCTGCCGCTGCACGGCCCGCGCGAACTGCGCGAGCTGAGCGCCAGCTTCAACGAGCTGCAGGCCCGGCTGGGCCGCTACGTGGACGAGCGCACCCGGCTGCTGGCCGCGATAAGCCACGACCTGCGCGCGCCGCTGACCGCGCTGCGGCTGCGCGTCTCGCTGGTGGACGACCCCGGGCCGCGCGCCGCGATGCTGCGCTCGCTGGCCGAGCTGCAGGAGCTGGTGGACGAGACCCTGCGCTTCGCCCGCGACGAGCACCAGGCCGACGCCAGCGAGGACCTGGACCTGGCCGCGCTGTGCGCCGGCCTCGTCGATGCGCGGCGCGGCACCGGCCAGCCGCTGGAGCTGGCGGCCCCGCCCGGGCCGCTGCCCTGGCGCGGCCGGCCGTTGGCCTTGCGCCGCGCCATCGGCAACCTGCTGGACAACGCGCTGCGCCATGGCCGGCGCGTGCGGCTGGTGCTGCACCCGCCCGGTGCCGGCGGCGTGCGGATCGACGTCGACGACGACGGCCCCGGCATCCCGCCGGAGCGGCTGGCGCGGGTCTTCGAGCCCTATGTGCGCGGCGACGACGGCGTGGCCGACAGCTTCGGCCTGGGCCTGGCCATCGCGCTGTCCTGCGTGCAGCTGCACGGCGGCACGCTGAGCCTGAGCAACCGCGCCGAAGGCGGCCTGCGCGCGCGCATCGCGCTGCCCGCCTAGCCGTGCCAGCGCTTGGTGGCGCGGCGCACCACCTCGGCCAGTTGGTGGGCGTCGGCCTCGATGTGGCGCAACCAGGTCGCGTCGTTGCCGGTGCCGGCGATCTCGCGGCGCAGGTACTGCAGCGCGGGCTCGGCGCGCAGCTCGGCGGCATGGCCGTCCAGCCGGCTCAGCACGGCCAGCAGATCGTCGCGCAGCACGCGGTGCTCGCCGGTCTCGGGGTCGACGAAGGTGCCGTCCAGCCCGAAGCGGCAGGCCTGGAAGCGGTTGAAGGTGTAGGGCAGGTAGTCGTCCTCGCTCAGCGTGAACGGCTTCTCGCGCGTCAGCCAGTGGGCCAAGCACTGGATGAAGCCGGCCAGCGCGGCGGCCTTCTCGATGGTCAGCGGCGTGTCCAGCACGCGGACCTCGATGGTGCCGAACTCGGGCTTGGGGCGGATGTCCCAATAGAAGTCCTTCATGCCCGAGACCACGCCGGTGCGCGTCATCTTGCCGAAGAAGACCGCGAAGTCGTCCCAGGTCTGCACGAACGGCGCGCGGCCCGACAGCGGGAAGGCGAACACCGAGTTCAGCCGCGCCGAGTCGAAGCCCGTGTCCTCGCCCTGCACGAACGGCGACGAGGCCGCCAGCGCGATCAGGTGCGGGATGAAGCGGCTCATGCCGTGCAGCAGCACCAGCGCCTCGTCGGCGCTCGGGCAGCCGACGTGGACGTGCTGGCCGAACACGGTGAACTGCTTGGACAGGTAGCCGTACAGCGACGACAGCTCGTGGAAGCGCTCGGTCTGGAAGATGCGCCGCCGCGTCCAGTGCTGGAAGGGGTGGGTGCCGCCGCCGCACAGGCTCACGTCCAGCCGCCCGGCGCAGTCCACCAGCGCGTTGCGGATCTCGCCCAGCTCGGCCAGCGCCTGGCCGTAGCCGGCGCAGACGCCGGTGGACAGCTCGATCATGCTGCTGGTGATCTCAGGCTTCACGTCGCCCGGGATGCGGTGCCGCGCCATCAGCCGCAGCAGGTCGCCCGAGACGGGCGCGAGGTCGTAGTCGTCGCTGTTGACGATCTGCAGCTCCAGCTCGACGCCCAGCGTCAGCGGCTGCGAGGTGGCGAATGAACCCAGGCTCATCGAGTCGTCTCCGTCTTGTGCTTGCGCCGCGGCGCCGGGGGCAGCTCGCCGGCCAGGCGCAGCGCGAACTGCACGGCGATGGGGCCGGCCAGCTCCAGCACCGCGATGCTGGCCAGGATGATGGGCGCGGCGCCGGCCGCCAGGCCCGGCTCGGCGCGCATCAGCTCGCTGAGCATGACCAGCGCGGTGGCGGACAGCGGCGTCATCGCGATCGACAGCGCCACGCCCTGGCGCAGGCTGGCGCCGGACCAGCGCGACAGCGCGACGATGGCCAGCGCCTTGGCCGCGAAGCGCGCCGCCAGCAGCGCCAGCGCCGCGAAGCCGCCGGCCACCAGGATCTGCGGCGTCCACGCCGAGCCGACGATGACGAACAGCATCAGCACCAGCGCGCCGCCCGAGGTGCCGAAATGGCGCGGCCACACCCAGGGCCGCTCGCTGGCGTTGCGCAGCAGCAGGCCGGCCAGCAGCGGCATCAGCAGCGTGGACACGCCGATGGCCCGCGCCGCGACGAGGGCGAAGGCGACCAGGCCGAACAGCAGCAGCGCCGCGCTCTCGTTGCGCAAATCCAGCCGGCGCGCGACCAGGAACACCGCGCCCGCCAGCAGCGCGGCCACGCCCAGCGTGGTCAGCAGCGAGATGGCCAGGCCGGCCAGCGCCTGCGGCAGGCTGCCGCCGTCGTCGGCGGCCCACCAGGTGCGCACCAGCGTCAGCGCGACGGCGGCGTACAGCGTGTTCAGCGCCGTCAGCAGCGTGGCGCGCTGCGTGACCTGGCCCTCCGCGCCCAGCTCCATCGCCACGCGGCCCGACACCGCGGCCGGCGCCGGCATGGCCAGGATGGCGCAGGCGACGGTCGTGGGCCAGCCCAGGCCGAACAGCCGCAGCACCACCGCCACCGCGGCGGCGCTCAGCAGCGCCTCCGCCAGGCTGGTGGCGGCCAGGCCCGGGTTGCGGCGCAGCCAGCGCAGGTGGACGCGGCTGCCGATCTCGAACAGCAGCAGGCCCAGCGCCAGGTCCGTCACCGTCTGCGCCGCGCCGTTCAGCGGCATCGCCACGCCGTGGCCGAAGGCGGCCGCGACGCAGCCCGCGAGCGTGTAGCCCGCCACGCGCGGCAGCCGCGTCGTCGCGGCGATGAATTCGCCGGCCAGCGCGCCGGCCAGCAGCACGCCGACGATGAACATCAGCTCGCCCGGCGGGGTGACGGCCAGGCCGGCCCAGACCCTCGCGCCGCTGTCGAGTGCGGTCATGCACGACTCCTTTCCAGTGAATGGGTGGGGGCGGGCCTGCCAGGCCCGCCCGGGGGGCGCATCGCCGTCGATCAAAATGCGGCCATGCACCTGCTCAGCGTCAACACCGCCCGCGTCGAGCACTTCGTCGCGGCCGGCGGCCAGTCCTTGGACTCCGCCATCCGCAAACGCTCGCGCGAGGGGCGCGTCGCCGTGCGGGCGCTGGGCCTGGCGGGCGACGAACAGGCGGACCTTACCGTACATGGCGGCCTGTCCAAGGCCGTGTACGCCTACCCGCACGAGCACTACGCCTTCTGGACCACCGTGCGCGGCCAGGCCCAGGTGGCCGGCGCACTGCAGCCGGGCGACCTGGGCGAGAACCTGACGATCGCCGGCCTGCTGGAAAACCGGGCCTGGCTGGGCGACGTGCTGCGCTTCCCCGACTGCGAGCTGGTCGTCTCCGAGCCGCGCCAGCCCTGCTTCAAGTTCAGCGCGCACATCGGCTTCGGCCAGGCGGCCAGGCTGATGGCGCAGAGCGGCTACTGCGGCTTCTACCTCGCGGTGAAGCGCGAGGGCACGATCGCCGCGGGCGAGGCGTTCGAGCTGCTGCCCGGCCCGCGCGAGGTCGGCGTGGCGGAACTGTTCAAGGCAAGGATGAGGAAGCCATGATGACGATGCGACGCCGGGAATGGCTGGCGGCGGCCGGCCTGCTGCCCTTCAGCGCCCATGCCGGTCCGGTGCTGCAGGTGGGGCCGACGCGCGCGCTGCGCTCGCTGGCCGCGGCCGCGCGCCAGGCCACGGACGGCACGCGGGTGGAGGTGGACGCGGGCGACTACGTCGGCGACGTGGCCGTCTGGCCCCAGCACGACCTGACGCTGCGCGCCGTGGGCGGCCGCGTCCGGGTCGTCGGCGCCGGCGCGCATGCGCAGGGCAAGGGCCTGTTCGTGACGACGGGGCGGCGCCAGCGCATCGAGGGCTTCGACTTCAGCGGCGGCGTGGTGCCCGACCGCAACGGCGCCGGCATCCGGCTGCAGTCCGGCTCGCTGACGCTGGTGGACTGCGGCTTCCGCGACAACGAGAACGGCCTGCTGACGGCCAACGACGAGTCCATCGAGCTGGACATCGTGGACTGCGACTTCGGCGCCATCCTGCCGCGCGGCGGCCAGACGCACAACCTCTACGTCGGAGGCATCCGGCGCCTGGCGGTCACGGGCAGCTACTTCCACCACGGCATGCAGGGCCACCTGCTGAAGAGCCGCGCGGCCGTCAGCCACATCCTCTACAACCGCCTGAGCGACGAGATCGGCGGCCGCGCCAGCTACGAGCTGGAGTTCCCGAACGGCGGCGTGGCCGTGGTGATGGGCAACCTCATCATGCAGAGCTCCACGACGGACAACCCGCACGTGATCTCGTTCGGCGTCGAGGGCGCCAAGTGGCCCCGGCAGGCGCTCTACCTGGTCCACAACACGCTGGTGGACCAGCGGCCCAGCGGCGGCATCTGGCTGCGCGTGACGCCGCGGCAGGCCGAGGTGATGCTGGCCAACAACCTGTTCGTCGGCGGCCAGAAGCTGCCCGCCGACAACGCCTGGACGCAGCGCGCCAACTTCACGGCCGACTGGGACGCCTTCGTGCGCGCGGTGCGCGAGGACTTCCGGCTGGCGCCCGGCTCGCCGCTGCGCGGCAAGGCGCAGGACGCGGGCGAGGCCGAGGGCGTCCGGCTCAGCCCGGTGCGCGAGTACCGCCACCCGCACGCCAGCGTCGCGCTCGCCGGCCCGGCGCGGCACCCGGGCGCCTTCCAGTCCTGATCAGGCGGCCTCGGCCGCCGGATAGTCCGTGTAGCCCTCGGCGCCGCCGCCGTAGAAGCTCTCCTTGCGCGCCGCGGCCCAGGGCAGGCCGGCGCGGATGCGTGCCGGCAGGTCGGGGTTGGCGATGAACGGCCGGCCGAAGGCCACCGCGTCCGCCCGGCCGCCGGCCACGGCCGCCAGCGCCGCCGCGCCGTCATAGCCGTTGTTGGCGATGTAGGGGCCGCCGAAGCGGCGGCGCAGCTCGGCGTAGTCGAACGGCGCGTTGTCGCGCGGGCCGCCGGTGGCGCCCTCCACCACCTCCAGGAAGGCCAGCTTCAGCGGCGCGAGGCGGTCCGCCACGTGGTTGAACAGCGCCTGCGGGTCGCTGTCCTGGCCGATGTCGTTGGCCGGCGTGACCGGGCTGAGCCGCAGCGCCGTGCGGCCCGCGCCGATCGCGTCGGCCACGGCCGCCATCACCTCGACCAGCAGCCGCGCGCGGTTCTCGATGGGGCCGCCGTAGGCGTCCGTGCGGTCGTTCGCGCTGTCGCGCAGGAATTGCTCGATCAGGTAGCCGTTGGCCGCGTGCACCTCCACGCCGTCGAAGCCGGCGGCGATCGCGTTGCGCGCGGCCTGCGCGTAGTCGGCGACCAGCGCCGGGATCTCGCCGGTGGCCAGTGCGCGCGGGGTGTCGGTGGGCACCAGCTCGCCGTGGGCCGCGTAGGTGCGCGTCTTGGCGGCGCGGGCCGTGGACGACACCGGCGCCGCGCCGCCCGGCTGCAGCCGGTTCACCGAGATGCGGCCCACGTGCCAGAGCTGGATGACGATGCGCCCGCCCGCGGCGTGCACCGCGTCGGTCACCTGCCGCCAGGCGGCGATCTGCGCCGGGCTGTGGATGCCGGGCGTGTCGAAATAGCCCTGGCCGTCGGGGCGGATCTGGGCCGCCTCGGTGATCAGCAGGCCGGCGCCGGCGCGCTGGCGGTAGTACTCGGCGGTCAGCGCCCGGGGCAGCTGGCCCGGCGCGCGGTTGCGCGTCAGCGGCGCCATGACGATGCGGTTGGCGAGCGGGATGTCGCCGAAGCGGGCGGGGTCGAACAGGGTGGGCATGGTGGGGGGCGGGGTTCCGTGGGATGGATGCGAAGGCCGCAAGGCTAGCCGGGTTGCCGCTTCCCCCGGCCGGGTGGGGTTGGACGGCGGTGTGTTAGCGACAATCCGCCCATGCTCGCCTACCGCCACGCCTTCCATGCCGGCAACCATGCCGACGTCCTCAAGCACCTGGTGCTGACCCGCGTGCTGCGCTACATGGGCGAGAAGGACAAGCCCTACACGCTGATCGACACCCACGCCGGCGCCGGCGGCTACTCGGTCGAGGGCCGCTACGCGCAGAAGAACGCCGAGTACGCGGCCGGCATCGCGCGCCTGTACGACGCCACCGACCTGCCCGCGCCGCTGGCCGACTACGTGGGCCTGGTGCGCGCCTTCAACCCGGACGGCCAGCTGCGCCAGTACCCCGGCTCGCCGGCCATCGCCAACTTCGTGCTGCGCGACACCGACCGGCTGCGCGCCTACGAGCTGCACCCGACCGACCACCGCATCCTCGCCAGCTACCTGGAGGCCCGCCCCCACACCCAGGTCAGCGACCGCGACGGCTTCGCCGCCATCAAGGCCGAGCTGCCCTCGCCCACGCGCCGCGCCGCGCTGCTGATGGACCCGCCCTACGAGATCAAGACCGACTACGCCAAGGTGCTGGCCGCGCTGCGCGAGGCGCTGGAGCGCGCGGCCGACACGGTGGTCATGGTCTGGTACCCGCAGCTGCAGCTGCTGGAGTCCACCCAGCTGGCGCCGCGCCTGAAGGCCAGCGCCGACGCGATGGCCAAGAAGGGCTGGCTGCATGTGCGCCTGAGCGTGGCGCAGGCCGACGAGCGCGGCTTCGGCATGCTCGGCAGCGGCATGTTCATCGCCAACCCGCCGTTCACGCTGCACGGCGAGCTGGCCGACTGCCTGCCGCTGCTGGTCGAGCGGCTGGGCCAGCACGACGGCGCGAACTACGTGCTGGAGCACAAAGCGGCCTGACGAGGACAATCCCGCCATGAGCACCCAAGACCTGACCGACGCCGAGTTCGCCGAACTCGACGAACTCCTCGCCGCCACGCCCGCGCCGCTGCAGCCGCTGGACGCCTCCATGCTGGACGGCTACCTGTGCGGCGTCATCGTGCAGCCCCGCCTCATCGACGTGGACGAGTGGCTGCCCAACATCTTCGACTACGACGGCGGCCGCCTGCCCGAGTCGGCGGACGCCGCCTGGCTGGACCGCATCACCGCGCTGGTGCAGCGCCGCCACGCCGCGCTGAACCGCGGGCTGGTGGAGGACGGCTGGTTCGACCCGGTCATCCTCGACATCGACGAGGAGCAGCCCCCCGAGCCGCTGCCCGAGGGCGCCAGCGACGAGGAGCGCGCCGCCCGCGACAGCTACGAGGCGCTGGGCCCGATCTCGCGCGCGCTGATGCCCTGGGTGGCCGGCTTCCAGCATGCGGTGCTGTGCTTCCCCGAGCTGGCCGAGCTGCCCGACGACGACGTCGCCACCGCGATGGCCCGCCTGTACCGCCACCTGCCGGCCGAGACGGCGGAGGAAAAGGAAGTCGTCGCCACGCTGGACCGCGCATACCCGCTGGAGGACCTGGACACCGCGATCGAGGAGCTCGTCGCCACCGTGGCCGACCTGGCGGACCTGACGGAAGAGGCGCGCTACCGCGTCGACACCATCCGCCGCGACCAGCCCAAGGTCGGCCGCAACGACCCCTGCCCCTGCGGCAGCGGCCGCAAATACAAGACCTGCCACGGCGCCAACTGATGCGGCTGCAGCTGCTCTCCGACCTCCACCTGGAGACGGAGCGCTATGTCCCCACGCCCGCACCCGGTGCCGAGCTGCTGGTGCTGGCCGGCGACATCGACGCCACCTGGCGCGGCTTCGAGCACTTCCGCGGCTGGCCGGTGCCGGTGCTGTTCGTGCCGGGCAACCACGAGTTCGACGGCCGCGACGTGGACGACGCGCGCGACGCGCTGCGCGCCCACGTGCAGGCGCTGGGCCTGCGCATGCTCGACGACGAGGCCGTCGTCATCGCCGACGCCCGGGGCCGGCGCGTGCGCTTCGCCGGCAGCACGCGCTGGTGCGACTTCGACGCCTTCGGCCCCGCCGGCCGCGAGCGCGCGATGCGGGCGGGCGGCTATTTCCAGAAGGTCATGCAGGCCACGCGCCACGGCCAGCCCTTCGGCGTCGAGGCCGTGCGCGCGCTGGCGCTGGACAGCCGCGCCTGGCTGGCCGGCGAGCTGCAGCGCACGGGCGACTGGGACGCCACCGTTGCCATCACCCACTTCGCGCCCAGCCTGAGGAGCGCCGACCCGCGCTACGGCCGCCAGCCCGGCACGGCCAGCTTCTGCAACGACGACGAGGCGCTGCTGCCCGGCGCCGCGCTGTGGCTGCACGGCCACCTGCACTGCCGGCAGGACTACCGGATCGGCGCCACCCGCGTGGCCAGCAACGCGCGCGGCCATGCGCGCAAGGGCGAGGCCGACGGCTTCGACGGCCAGTGGGTCATCGAGGTTTTCGCACCGGCTTGATGCGCAGCGCCCACATGACGCCGGCCATCAGCAGCGCGATGCCGGCCAGCGTCGCCGGCGGCGGCATGCGCCGGTGCCAGGCGAAGGCATAGGCCAGCGCCGACAGCGTCTCGAAGACGATCAGCTGGCCCGACAGCGAGGTCGGCAGCCGCTGGCTGGCCTCGTTCCAGCACAGCGTGCCCAGCCAGGACGAGCACAGGCCGATGGCCACCATCAGGCCCACGTAGCGCAGCGGCTCGTCGCCGAGCGGGAAGGCGTGGCCGGCCGGCAGCAGCGTGCCCGGCGCCGCGACGTGGACCGCGCCCACGGCCAGCAGCGCCGCGAGCGCCAGCGGCAGCGTGACCAGCCCCTGCGCCGTCGCCCAGGCCCGGGGGCTGCGGTCGCCGTGCGCGCGCAGCCAGTCCGCATTGCGGATGGGGTACCAGGTCCAGCAGGCCAGCGCGGCCAGGGCCAGCAGCGCGCCCTCGGCGTAGCGCCGCGGGTCGCCCTGGCCGGCCCGCAGCGCGGCCAGCTCGTCGCGGTTCACCAGCGCCAAGCCGGCCGCGATCAGTGCCAGCGAGGGCAGCAGCCTCGGCCACGGCAACTGGCCGTCGCGCACGCGGTTGCGGTGGTTGGCACACAGCGCGATGACGACCGGCAGCGTGCCGATGATCATGGTCGGCAGCGGCGCGCCCGCGTGCTGGATGGCGGCCGACAGCGTCAGGTAGTACAGGAAGTTGCCGATGGCGCTGAGCTTGACAGCCTCCCACCAGTCGGCCGGCCGCAGCTCGCGCAGCGCGCGGCGGTCCACCAGCGCCAGCGGCAGCGCGATGAGGCCGAAGGCGAGGTAGCGGCCCGCCACCAGCAGCGCGGGCGGGCAGGACGGCAGCATCACCGGCGCGACGAACACCAGCCCCCACATCAGGCCCGCGACGAGGGCGAACAGCACACCGGACAGCATGGCCGGCATCATGCCGCGGCCACCGTTCGCGCCATGGCGGCTCAGGCTTCGCGGGCGAACCAGTCGTGCACGGCCTCGCGCTCGGCCGGCGCGAGATGCAGGCCCAGCTTGCCGCGCCGCCACAGCACGTCGTCGGCGCTGCGCGCCCATTCCTGCGCGACGAGGTGGCGCAGCTCGGCCTCGAACAGCCCGGGCGCGACCTCCCGGCCCGGCGGCGCGGCGAGCACGCCGTCCGCGCGGTCGCCGTAGGCGCGCGCGAGCCGGGCGACGAGCGCGGGCGCGCGGTCGGCGTGGCGGGCCTGCAGTCCGGCCGTGAAGGCGGCGAGGTCCACGCCATGCTCGCCCAGGTCGCCGCCGGGCAGCGTGGCGCCGCGTGTCCAGGGCCGGCGCGGCTCGCCCAGCAGCGCGCCGAGTTGCGTCGCGCCGTCCTCGGCCAGCTTGCGGTAGGTGGTCAGCTTGCCGCCCCAGACGTTCAGCAGCGGCGCGCCGCCGGCGGCGTCGGCCTCCAGCAGGTAGTCGCGCGTCGCCGAGGACGCCGGGCCGCCGCCGTCCAGCAGCGGGCGCACGCCGGCATAGGTCCACAGCACGTCGGCCGGGCGCACCGGCGCGGCGAGGTAGCGGCTGGCCTGCTCGCACAGGTAGTCCACCTCGGCGGCGTCGATGGCCGCGCGCGAGGGCGGCGCCTGGTGCGCGGGCAGCTCGACGTCGGTGGTGCCGATCAGCGTGAAGCGGCCCTCGTAGGGGATCGCGAAGAGGATGCGGCCGTCGGGGTTCTGGAACAGGTAGGCGTGGTCGTGCGCGAAGCGCTGCGCCACGACGATGTGGCTGCCCTTGACCAGGCGCAGCCCGCGCGCCGGCAGCGGCCGGCCGTCCGCGCCCTGCGCGTGCTCGCGCAGGAAGCGCTCGGCCCAGGGCCCGGCCGCGTTGACCAGCGCGCGGCTGCGCAGCGTGCGCCCGCCCTGCAGCGTGATGCGCCAGTCCGCGCCGCGCACGGCGCGCGTGACGGCGCAGCGCGTCAGCACCTCGGCGCCGCGCGCCCGCGCGTCCAGCGCGTTGGCGACGACGAGGCGGGCGTCGTCCGCCCAGCCGTCGGCGTAGACGAAGCCGCGCGTGAACTCGGGCCGCAGCGGCGCGCCGTAGACGCTGCCGGCGAGCCGCACGCCGTGCGAGCCCGGCAGCAGCTCGCGGCGCGCGAGGTGGTCGTACAGGAACAGGCCGGCGCGGACCAGCCATGCCGGCCGCAGGTGCGGCGCGTGCGGCAGCACGAAGCGCAGCGGCCGGATCAGGTGCGGCGCGGCGCGCAGCAGCACCTCGCGCTCCTGCAGGGCCTTGCGCACCAGCGGGAACTCATGGGTTTCCAGGTAGCGCAGCCCGCCGTGCACGAGCTTGGTGGAGGCCGACGAGGTGTGCGCGGCCAGGTCGTCCCGCTCGGCCAGCAGCACCCGCCAGCCACGGCCCGCGAGGTCGCGCGCCAGGCCCGTGCCGTTGATGCCGCCGCCCACGACCACCACGTCAAAATCGTCCATGCAGCCACTCTAAGTGAACGACCGCCATGGACGCCTTGCTCGCGCTGGACCAGGGAACCTCAAGCTCGCGCGCGCTCGTGTTCGACCGCGCCGGCCGGCTGCTGGCCGTCGCGCAGCGCGAACTGGCGCAGCACTACCCGCAGCCCGGCTGGGTCGAGCACGACGCCGGGGAGATCTGGGCCGGCCAGCTCGCCTGCGCGCGCGAGGCCGTGGCCCGGGCGGGCGTGAGGCCCGCCGCCATCGGCATCACCAACCAGCGCGAGACCACCGTGCTGTGGGACCGCCGCACCGGCGAGCCGCTGCACCGGGCGCTGGTCTGGCAGGACCGCCGCACGGCGGCGCTGTGCGAGCAGATGAAGCACCAGGGCCTGGAGCCGCGCATCCGCGCGCTGACCGGCCTGGTGCTGGACCCCTATTTCTCCGCGACCAAGCTGCGCTGGCTGCTGGACCAGGTGCCGGGCGCCCGCGCCCGCGCCGAGCGCGGCGAGCTGGCCTTCGGCACCGTGGACAGCTGGCTGCTGTGGCAGCTGACCGGCGGCCGGGTCCATGCCACCGACGTCAGCAACGCCTCGCGCACGCTGCTGTTCGACATCCACCGCGGCGGCTGGAGCGACGAGCTGCTGGCCCTGTTCGACATCCCGCGCGCGCTGCTGCCCGAGGTGCTGCCCTCGGCCGGCGCCTATGGCGTGGCCGGCGAGTTCGGCGTGCCGATCGCGGGCGTGGCCGGCGACCAGCAGGCCGCGCTGTTCGGCCAGGCGGCGCTCGCGCCCGGCCAGGCCAAGAACACCTACGGCACCGGCTGCTTCCTGCTGATGCACACCGGCGCGCAGGCGCATGCGTCCACCCAGGGGCTGATCACCACGCGCGCCGCGCAGGCGGGCTCGGCGGCGCAGTACGCGCTGGAGGGCAGCGTGTTCGTCGGCGGCGCGGTGGTGCAGTGGCTGCGCGACGGGCTGGGGGCCATCCGGGACAGTCGCGAGGTGCAGGCGCTGGCGCTGAGCGTGCCGGACACCGGCGGCGTCATGTTCGTGCCCGCCTTCGCCGGCCTGGGCGCGCCCTACTGGCGGCCCGACGCGCGCGGCGCGCTGCTGGGCCTGACGCGCGGCACCACGCAGGCCCACATCGCGCGCGCGGCGCTGGAGAGCATCGCCTTCCAGAGCGCGGCGGTGCTGAACGCGATGAACGCCGACGTCGGCGTCGCGCGGCTCACGGAACTGCGCGTGGACGGCGGCGCGTCGGCCAACGACCTGCTGATGCAGTTCCAGGCCGACCTGCTCGGCATCCCGGTGCTGCGGCCCCGGGTCATTGAGACGACGGCGCTGGGCGCCGCGCTGCTGGCCGGGCTGGGCGCGGGGGTCTACGCATCGGCGGACGAGATCGGCGCCCTCTGGCAGCTGGAGCGCGCCTTCGAGCCGCGCATGTCGCGCGACGAGGCCGGCGCGCGGCTGGCGCAGTGGGACCGGGCGGTGCGGCAGGTGCTGGCCTGAGGGCGAGCGTTCGTCAGAGGACGAGCGCGCCGTCCTTGCTCTCCTGCGCCAGCAGCACCAGCAGCACGATGCCGCCGACGACCGGGACCAGGCCGATCAGCACCCACCAGCCGCTGCGGCCGCTGTCGCGCAGGCGGCGCACCGCCACGGCCAGCCCGGGCAGCAAGGTGCCGAGCGCGAAGGCGTAGTACGCGAAGTCGCTGACCATCATCAGCCCCACGCCGCACAGCACGAGGAACAGGAAGAACCACCAGTACTCCGGGCGGCTGGCGCGGCCGGAGAAGTCGGCGTACTTGCTGAAGCAGGTGCGGATGGAATCCTGGAACGTCATGGCGGGCCACTCCCCTGGGGCGGTGAAACAAGGCCGCGATGCTAGGGCCGCGCGGGCCGCCTGCCACTCCGGGTCGGCCCCGGGGGGCGCCGTGCCCGCCCCTGTCGCCACAATGCCGGCCCATGCGCCGTGCCGACCGCCTGTTCCAGATCGTCCAGCTCATCCGCGGCCGCCGCCTCACCACGGCGGACTACCTCGCGCGGCGGCTGGAGGTGTCGCTGCGCACCGTCTACCGCGACATCGCCGCGCTGGCCGCGCAGGGCGTGCCCATCGAGGGCGAGGCCGGCGTGGGCTACCGCATGCGCGCGGGCTTCGACCTGCCGCCGCTGATGTTCAGCAAGCAGGAGGCGCAGGCGCTGGTGGCCACGGTGCGCATGGCCGAGTCGCGGCTGGACGCCGTGCTGGCGCGCGAGGCCGAGGCGGCGCTGTCCAAGATCCTGGCCGTGCTGCCGCTGGACGCGCGCGCGGCGGCCGAGAGCCTGGCGCTGTACGCGCCGCTGCCGGCGCTGGACCCGGCCACCAGCACCCGCCTGACCGCGCTGCGCGAGGCCACCGAGGCGCGCCGCAAGCTCCGGCTGGGCTACCTGGACCTGGGCGGCGCGCGCAGCGAGCGCACCGTGCGCCCGCTGGCCTGCCTGTTCTGGGGGCCGGTGTGGACGCTGGCCGCCTGGTGCGAGCTGCGCCAGGACTTCCGCAGCTTCCGCGTGGACCGCATCGAGACGCTGGACGTGCTGGACCAGCGCTTCCGCGACGAGCCGGGCCGCACGCTGGCGGACATGAACCGGCAGCGGGAGGGGCAGGGCGGCGGTTAGCGCGGCGCGCACCGGCCGCACTGGCCGTGGCGCGGGCAAGACGTCGGGGCTCGCCGTGCCGGATTGGTAAAGCGCGGCGCCGATGAATGGAAAGTCCGGCGGCCTGAATGGTCAAGTCGGCGCAGCCGCTTCTCAGCGCCCCAGCACGCGCAGCAGCTCGGCCTCCATCACCGGCTTGGCGATGAAGCCGTTCATGCCGGCGGCCAGCGCGGCCTGGCGTTCCTGGTCGAGCACGGCGGCGGTGAAGGCGTGGATGGGCAGCGCGGCGGTGGCCGGGTCGGCGCGCAGCAGCGCGGTGGCCGCGAGGCCGTCCACCTTGGGCATGTGCAGGTCCATCAGCACGGCGTCCAGCCGGCCGGCCTGCGCGCGGGCCAGCGCCACGGCCTGCTCGCCGTCCTCGGCTTCCAGCACGTCGGCGCCCAGGCGCTGCAGCAGCGCGGTGATGATGAGGCGGTTGACCGGGTTGTCCTCGGCCACCAGCAGGCGCTGGCCGGCCAGCGGGTGGCGCGCCGGCGGCTGGGCGGGGTCGTGCGCGGCGGCGTCGTCCGCGCGGGCGGCTGCGGGCAGCGCCAGCTCGGCCCAGAAGGTGGAGCCGCTGCGGCCGTCGCTGTCCACGCCGACGCGGCCGCCCATGCGCGTGGCCAGTTCGTGGCAGATGGACAGGCCCAGCCCGGTGCCGCCGAAGCGCCGCGTGGTGGAGTCGTCGGCCTGCGCGAAGGGGCGGAACAGCCGCCGCTGCAGCGCCGCCGGCACGCCGATGCCGCTGTCGCGCACGGCCAGGCGCACGCGCCCCGGCGCCACCGACTCCACGGTCAGGCGGATGCCGCCGCGCTCCGTGAACTTGAGCGCGTTGACGAGGAAGTTGGCGAGGATCTGGCGCACCCGCAGCGGGTCGCCGACGACGTGGCGGGGCAGGCCGGGCGCGAGCTTGAGCTGCATCTCCAGCCCGCGTTCGCGGCCCAGCGCGGCGCCGCCCTCGAAGCTGGCGCGGGCCAGCGCGTGCAGGTCGAACTCGACGTGTTCCAGCGCCAGGTGGCCGGCCTCGATCTTGGAGAGGTCCAGCACGTTGGAGACGATCTCGTTGAGCGTCTCAGCCGCGCTGACGAGGTGGGCCAGGTACTGCGGGCGGCGTTCGTCGGGGCCGGCCTGCTGCAGCAGCCGCGCCAGGCCCAGCACGCCGTTGAGCGGCGTGCGGATCTCGTGGCTCATCGTCGCCAGGAAGGCGCTCTTGGCGTGGCTGGCGGCCTCGGCCTGCTGCTTGGCGGCCTGCAGTTCGCGCTGCTGGCGGCGGTGCTCGGTGACGTCCTCGGCCACCCACAGCGTCGGGCGGTCGCTGCCGGCGCCGCTGCGGCCGGGCAGCGGCGCGGGCAGGCCGCGCGCGTTGAAGCGCACGGTGATGCGCTCGCCGCCGGGCTGGCGGATGAAGTCGCGCTCGAAGGCCTGCGCGGCGCGGGCGATCTCGTGCGCGGCGGGCAGGGCGGGGCTGCCGTCGGCCAGCCGGGGCTCACGGCCGCCGAAGATGTCCTGCCAGTGGCGGTTGACGCGGTCGAAGCGCTCGCCGCGGGTCAGCGCGATGCCCACGCTGGCGTGCTCCAGGATGGCCTCGGCCTCGATGCGGGCGCGTTCGCCGTCGGTGATGTCGCGCGCGATCAGCATGGCGGCGGGCACGCCGTCCCATTCCAGCGTGGCCGCGGAGACGAGCACGTCGCGCCATTGGCCGTGCACGAGGATGGCGGAGCGGAAGTCGCGCGTCAGGCCGGTGGCGGCCAGCTCGGCCGCCAGGCGCCTGGGCTCGCTGCTGTCGGGCCACAGGCCCAGCTCGCGGCCGGTGCGGCCCATCAGCTCCTCGCGGCTGCGGCCGGCCAGCGTGCAGAAGCCCGAGTTGGTGAAGCAGATGCGGCCGTCGGCGATGTGCGCGACGCAGATGGCGTCCGGGCTGGCGCGCAGCAGCCGGTCCAGCATGCTGGCGGTGCGCTGGTGCTGCTGCAGCGCCAGCCGCTCGCCGGTGATGTTGTGGCTGACGCCGCGCCAGCCCAGGTGCGTGCCGTCGGCGGCGAACAGCGGCTCGCCGGAGCTGAGCGTCCACAGCAGCCGGCCGTCGGGCATGCGGAAGCCGTTGACGCGGTCCTGGAAGGCGCGCTTGGCGCGGATGTCCTCGCGCAGCGCCTGGGAGTCGGCGTCGCGCACGAGCATCGCGCCGCCGGGCTCGCCGATGCGCAGGAAGTCTTCGCGCTTGTGGCCCGACAGCGCCTCGAACTCCTCGGACAGCGTCGTCACGCGGAAGCGCGCATCGACCTGCCACTCCCAGTTGTGCGCGGCCCGCACCAGCCGGGCCAGGCGGGCCTCCTCGGTGAGCGCCTTGCGCAGCGCCGCCACCACCACGCGGTTGATGAGCAGCGCGGCCAGCAGCGCCGTGGCGGCGTACATGGTGTGGGCGACGAGGCGGTCGGCCAGCGTCACATGCACCGTCGCGGCCTGGCCGGTGATGAGGCCGCGCGCCTCCAGCAGCGCCAGCCCGCCGACGGCGGCCAGGTAGAGCGCGGCCAGCCCCAGCGCCGTGCGGCTGCCGGCCAGCCCGCCGCCCAGCGTGATGGCCAGGCAGGCCATGGCCAGCGACACCGTGTGCACGCCCAGGCCGGACTGCATCGCGTGCAGCGCCAGCGTGGCGATGGTCACGGTCAGCGCGACGGCGCAGGCCGCCCCGGAGCGCCCGGCGCGGCGCAGCGTCGCGGCCGCCGCCGCGGCGGCCAGCATGCCGAGCGCGATCAGCAGCCGCTGGCCGGACAGCGCGCTACCGCTGCCGGTGGCGAACTCCACCGCGCCCACCGCCGCCAGCGCCGCGCCCAGGCACAGCATGACGATGGCCAGCACGCGCGCCGCCAGCTGGTGCGGCGTCTCGCGCGGGCTGGCGGCGGCGGGCGGGGGACTCGTCATGGCGCGAATCATCGCGCGGTCCGCGCGCGGCCCCGGCGTGGCACGTACAGTGCGCCGCGTCCTCCTTCACGCCCGCCCGCCATGATCGAACTGCACTACTTCCCGAGCAACGCCAGCTTCGCGCCGCACCTGCTGCTGGAGGAGATGGGCGTGCCCTTCACGCTGCGCCAGGTGGACCGCGCCAACGGCGAGCACAAATCGCCGGCCTACCTGAAGCTCAACCCCAACGGCCTGATCCCGACGCTGGTGGACGGCGAGCTGGTGGTCTACGAGACGGCCGCCATCCTGATGCACCTGGCCGACGCCCACCCGGGCTTCGCCCCGGCGCCGGGCACGCCCGGGCGGGCGCACTACTACCAGTGGATGGTGTGGCTGACCAACACGCTGCAGGCCATGCTGATCCACTACTTCTACCCGGAGCGCATGGCCCCGGACGCGGCCGGGGTGAAGGCGCGCGCCGAGGCGCAGGTCGGCCCGATGCTGGACCAGCTCGACGCCGAGCTGGCCCGCCACGGCGGCCCGTGGTTCCTGGGCGAGCACTACACGGCGGTGGACCCGCTGGTCTTCATGCTGTGCCGCTGGACGCGCATGCACGCCCGGCCGGCCCGGGCGCGGCCGGCGCTGGGGGCCTACCTGGCGCGGGTGCGGGAGCGGCCGGCGACGCGGCGGGTGGTGGAGAGGGAGGGGTTGGGGGAGCCGGTGTATTGAATGGGCTGCTTTTGCGGCGGTCCGTATGCTGCCGAGCAGCGTCAAACCCGCGCTGCTTTTGCGGGGAGCTTTTGCGGTTCGGTGCACCGCGCCGGGAATCCGCCCCGGCGGGCGGGTAACTTTCTTCTGTCGGCGCCAGAAGAAAGTCACCAAAGAAGAGGCGCTGAACCGCACGCGGGTGCAAGCCCGCCGTGAGCCTCTTCGAAAACACGCGCTCTGATCCAGGCAAGAAGCGACCCGCTGCGCTCTCGCCGCTGTCCCTGTGACGAGGCCCAGCCTGCCACCATCGGCCCGGCCAACGTCGGCTGCACGCCGAACTCACGAGTCGAAATGCAAGCGTCGCTGGGGCGACGCGTCGGCGCGGCTGGTGCCTTCCCTGGTGAGCCCGGCGTGCAGCCGGCGTTGACCGGCGTGAAGGTCCGTGCTGTGGTGCTGGTCACAGGGACAGCGGCGAGAGCGCAGCGGGTCGCCTCGGGGCGCTCGTCGGGCGCTTGTTTTCGCGCGCGGCGCTTGCGCCAGGGCGGTGGAGTGCGGTTGGCGCCTCTCTTTTGGTGACTTTTCTCTGGCAAGACAGAGAAAAGTTACCCGCCCGCCGGGGCGGATTCCCGGCGCGGTGCACCGGGTCGAAAGGCTCGCCGCAAAAGCAGCGCGGGTTTGACGTCCGCAGCAGCAAGCCGCTCCAGCGCATCAAGGCGCCGCACACAGGCAATGCACCGCCGCCACCCTGTCCCACCGTCCCTGAGCGCCCTGCGCCGCCAGCGCCTTCAGCGTCGCCAGTTCCTCGGCGACCGGCGCGGGCAGCGCGTCCAGGCCCAGTGCCTGCCCCAGCGCCCGGGCCAGCGGCGGCGCCAGCACGTCGGCCAGCGACGCGAGCAGCCGCTCGCGGCGGCTCAGGTCGCGCTCCACGTAGGCGATGCGCGGCGGCTCGCCGGCCTTCAGGTCCAGCTTGGCCAACTGCGCGGCCGCCCGCACCGCGTCGTCGAAGCGGCCCAGGCGGTCCACCAGGCCGCGCTCCCGGGCCTGCGCGCCGGTCCAGATGCGGCCCTGGGCCACGGCGTCGATCTGCGCCGGCGTGGACTTGCGCGCCTGCGCGGCCAGGCCCTTGAAGCGGTCGTAGACATGGTCGATGCCCGCCTGCACCGCCGCCGCCATGCGCGGGTCCAGCGGGCGGCGCGGGTCGAAGCCGCCGGCCAGCCAGGTGGTGCGCACGCCGCCCGTGTGCAGCGACAGCTTGTCCATCAGCCCCTCGGCCGTGGGCAGCAGGCCGAACACGCCGATGCTGCCGGTGATGGTGCCGGGGTCGGCGATGACGGCGTCGCTGCTGGTGGCGATCCAGTAGCCGCCCGAGGCCGCCACGTCGCCCATGGACACGACGACCGGCTTGCCGGCCGCACGCGTCAGCTCCAGCTCGCGGCGCACGATCTCCGACGCGAACGCGCTGCCGCCCGGCGAGTTCACGCGCAGCACCACGGCCCGGATCGCGGCGTCCTCGCGCGCCTTGCGGATCAGCCGCGCGGTGGAGTCGCCGCCGATGCGGCCCGGGCCGGCGTCGCCGTCCACGATCTCGCCCTCGGCGACGACGACGCCCACGCCCGGCTGCGCGGCGCTGGGCGCGCCGGCGTCCT
Source organism: Roseateles sp. (assembly GCF_047654785.1). Classification (GTDB taxonomy): domain Bacteria; phylum Pseudomonadota; class Gammaproteobacteria; order Burkholderiales; family Burkholderiaceae_C; genus Pelomonas. The sequence continues at coordinate 516,140 of NZ_JASGKQ010000002.1, read as the reverse complement.
TCACATGGGCCAGGTATTCGCCCAGGCCCACCTGGCGGAAGCTCTTGGCCTGCTCGTCCGGCGCGCCCCGGGCGATCAGCAGCTCGCGCATCTGGTCGCGCGTCTTCAGGCCGTCCACCAGCTTCTGCTGCAGCGCCAGCTGCGCGGCGTCGCCGTTCACGGCGGCCAGGCGCTGCGGCAGGTCGTCGATGCCGCGGGCGATGCTGCCGGCCTCCAGCTTGCGCGCGGCCTCGACGGCGTCGGTGAAGCCGCGCCACAGCTCGCCGTAGACCAGCCCCTCGGCCTCCAGCGACGCCGGGCTCGGGCCGTTGGCGGTGTAGGTCTCGCCGAAGCTCTTGTAGGTGCCGGCCTTGATGACGTGGGCGGTCACGCCCACGCGGTCCAGCGCGTCCTTGTAGTAGGTGCGCCAGCGGCCGAAGCCTTCCAGCATCACCAGGCCCATCGGATGCAGGTAGGCCTGGCTGGCCTGCGCGGCCAGGTAGTAGCCGCGCTGGCCGTAGCTGTCGGCATAGGCCAGCACCGGCTTGCCGCTCTGCTTGAAGCGCTGCAGCGCCGCCGCCACCTCGTGCAGCCCGGCCAGGCCCGCGCCGTCCAGCCCGTCCACGTCCAGCAGCACGGTGCTGATGCGCGCGTCGCGGGCGGCCTGGTCCAGCGCGGCCAGCACGTCGCGCAGCCGCGTCTGCCGCGGCAGGCCGCGGCCCTGGGCCTGCGCCAGCAGCTGCTCGCGCGGGCTGGCGGAGAACTGCTCGACCAGGTTGCCGTCGAGCTTGAGCACCAGCGTGGTCTTGTCGGCCAGCGGCCGCGGGCCGCGGCTGAGCAGCGCCGCCGCGACGGCGACGATGAGCAGCAGCACCAGCAGGTTCAGCAGCACGCGGCGGGTGCCGTCGAGCAGCCGCCAGGCCGTGGAGAACAGCCAGCCGAGGCCGGAGAACAGGGACTTCATGGACCGTTGCCTTGAGGGTTGACGCCGGGCGATTGTCAGGGGCGGCGGCGCTAAGCTCCGCCGGTCACGGTTGCGAGGACGCCTCATGCTTGCTTGGCCCGCTTGGACGCGCCGCATCAACCAGCACTTCCCGCTGCGCTACGCCGCCTGGGCGCTGTGCGCGCTGCTGGCGCTGCTCTTCGCCATCGGCTGGCAGGCCGGGCTCAGCCACGGCCTGCTGGCGCTGGCCTTCCTGGCGCTGGCGCTGCTGGGCCTGCGCGACGCGCGCCAGCCGCGCCACTCCATCCTGCGCAACTACCCCGTCATCGGCCACCTGCGCTTCCTGCTGGAGTTCATCCGCCCCGAGATCCGCCAGTACTTCCTGGAGGGCGACAACGATGCCGCGCCGTTCTCGCGCGCGCAGCGCTCCATCGTCTACCAGCGCGCCAAGGGCGACCCCGACCAGCGCCCCTTCGGCACGCAGCTCGACGTCGGCGCGCGCGGCTACGAGTGGATCAACCACTCGCTGGCGCCCACCCACCTGACCAGCCACGACTTCCGCATCACCATCGGCGCGGGCCGCGCCCAGCCCTACTCGGCCAGCGTGTTCAACATCTCGGCGATGAGCTTCGGCGCGCTCAGCGCCAACGCCATCCTGGCGCTGAACCGGGGCGCCCGGCTGGGCGGCTTCGCGCACGACACCGGCGAGGGCTCGATCAGCGCGCACCACCGCGTCCATGGCGGCGACCTGATCTGGGAGATCGGCTCCGGCTACTTCGGCTGCCGCAACGACGACGGCAGCTTCAGCGCCGAGAAGTTCCAGGCCGGCGCCACCGACCCGCAGGTCAGGATGATCGAGCTCAAGCTCAGCCAGGGCGCCAAGCCGGGCCACGGCGGCGTGCTGCCGGGGCCGAAGGTGACGGCGGAAATCGCCGCCGCGCGCGGCGTGCCGGTGGGCGTGGACTGCATCTCGCCGGCCCGCCACAGCGCCTTCTCCACGCCGGTCGAGATGATGCGGTTCATCGAGCAGCTGCGCACGCTGTCGGGCGGCAAGCCCACCGGCTTCAAGCTCTGCATCGGCCACCCGTGGGAGTGGTTCGCGCTGGCCAAGGCCATGCTGGAGACCGGCATCACGCCGGACTTCATCGTCGTCGACGGCGCCGAGGGCGGCACCGGCGCGGCGCCGCTGGAGTTCACCAACCATGTCGGCGCGCCGGTGCAGGAGGGGCTGCTGCTGGTACACAACACGCTGGTGGGCCTGAACCTGCGCGAGCGCATCAAGATCGGCTGCGCCGGCAAGGTCACCAGCGCCTTCGACATCGTGCGGCTGATGGCGCTGGGCGCCGACTGGTGCAACGCCGGGCGCGGCTTCATGTTCGCGCTCGGCTGCGTGCAGGCGCAGGCCTGCCACACCGGCCACTGCCCCACCGGCGTGGCCACGCAGGACCCGCTGCGCCAGCGCGCCCTCGTCGTGCCCGACAAGGCCCAGCGCGTCGCCAACTTCCACCAGCACACGCTGAAGGCGCTGAAGGAGCTGGTGGAGGCCGCCGGCCTGTGCCACCCGCAGGAGATCACCGCGCAGCACATCGTGCACCGGCTGGACCGGCACGAGGTGCGGCTGCTGGCCCACCTGCTGCCCTTCGTGGAACCCGGCGCGCTGCTGCGCGGCGAGCTGCCGCACGCCACCTTCCGGATCTACTGGCCGCTGGCCAGCGCGCACAGCTTCGCGCCGCAGGGCGCCATCGGCCGCTCCCCCTGAACCGGGCGGCCGCGCGCGGCGGAAACGGCCTCTTGCGCCCGGACAATGCCCGCCGCCCGCCGCCCGCCGCCCCCCGCCATGCCCACCGTCTACCTGCTCCGCCCCACCGACGCCATGCGGCAGCGCACGCACGCGCGGCTGCAGCAGGCCGGCGGCGTGGCGCTGGCCGGCAGCTGCGACAACCTGGCCGACGCGCTGGCCGAGATCGACGCGCTGGCGCCCGACATCGTCGCCTGCGACCTGCGCCTGGCGGACAGCCACGCGATGCGCGCGGCGCATGCGCTGGGCCGGCTGGCCGTGCGCCCGCAGCTGCTGCTGTTGACGCCCACCGCCGACGACCTGCAGCTGTTCGCCGCGCTGAGCGCCGGCGGCAACGCCTACCACGTGGACGACGGCAGCGGCGCCGGCCTGGCCGACGCGCTGGCGCGGCTGCACGACCGCCGCGCCCGGCTCAGCCCGCAGCTCTCGCGCCAGGCGCTGGCCGCGTTCGGCATCGAGCGCAGCCCGCTGGCCGTGGCCCGCCAGGCCGCCGCCGCGCGGGACGCCAGCCCCGCCGGCCGCCAGGTCGACCAGGCCAGCCGCCACGTGCTGACGCTGCTGTCGCAGGGCCTGCTGCTGGCCGAGATCGCCGCGCTGTGGGCGCTGGAGGCCGCCGAGATCGAGCGCCGCCTGTGGCGCCTCGTGCGCCTGCTGCACGTCCGCTCGCGCGAACTGCTGATCGCCTGACCCGGCGCGCGCGCCGGCTCTCAAGCTCTCAGGCCGCCGGCGGGATGGTGTCGATGAAGCTCTGGCGCTGCGACAGCTTGTCCATGTGCCGCGCCAGGTTCGGGTAGGTCTCGCGCCAGCCGATCTCCGGGAAGCGGAACGCCAGCCAGCCCAGCGCGCAGCCCACCGCGATGTCGGCCAGCGAGAAATGGCTGCCCGAGCACCAGGCCTTCTCGCCCAGGCCCTGGCTCATCGCCGCCAGCGCGGCGTCGACCTTGTCCAGCTGGCGCGCGATCCAGGCGTCGCTGCGCTGCTCCGGCGGGCGCTGCGCCCAGCTGCGTTCCATGCGCACGAGGATGGCGGCGTCGACGAGGCCGTCGGCCAGCGCCTCCCAGGTGCGCACCTCGCAGCGCTCGCGGCCGCGCTCGGGGATGAGCCGGCCCACGGGCGACAGCGTGTCCACGTACTCGACGATGACGCGCGAGTCGAACACCGCGCCGGTGATGGAGTCCTGCCCGTCCATCACCAGGCAGGGCACCTTGCCCAGCGGGTTCATCTTCAGGATGGCGTCGCTGGCCCAGACGTCTTCCAGCACCAGCTGGTAGTCGAGCTTCTTCTCGGCCATCACGATGCGCACCTTGCGCACGTAGGGGCTGGTGAGCGAACCGATCAACTTCATCGCGGGCATAGGGGCAAACGGGGTCGGGAGTCGAAACGATTCTAGCCAGCGCCCCCGGGCGGCCGGCCCGGGCGGCGGGGCTGTCGGGCCGTGCCGACAGGCCCCTGGGAAACAGGGATTGCCAGCGGCGGCGGCGCTGCGCCAAAGTGCCGCCCGCGCCATCGCGCCAGACGGTGGCCGGCATCCGCCTCCCAGGGAGACCCCATGAACGACCTCAGCGCCGCGCCGGCGCCGGTGCCGCCGCGCACCCTCGACATCCGCTTCACCGGCTCCGGCAGCGAGTACTTCCGCATCTGGGCGGTGAACCTGCTGCTCATCCTGTGCACGCTGGGCCTGTACCTGCCGTTCGCCAAGGCGCGGCGCCTGCGCTACTTCTACGCGAACACGCTGGTGGACGGCCAGGCGCTGGGCTTCCACGGCAACCCGCGCAAGATGTTCCGCGGCTTCCTGCTGCTGATCGCGCTGATGGGTGCCTACAGCGCCGCGGGGCAGTTCTCGCCGACGGCGGCCTTCGTCGCCTTCCTGATCCTGTGCGCCGTGTGGCCGGCGCTGTGGCGCGCGTCGCTGCAGTTTCGGCTGGGCAACACCAGCTGGCGCGGCCTGCGCCTGCGCTTCCGCGGCTCGCTGGCCGGCGCCTACCGGGCCTGCGCGCCCAGCTACCTGCCGGCCCTCGCGCTGGTGGGCAGCGCGCCGCTGCTGGACCCGCAGGCCGTCCGGGCCGCCGGCGGGTTCACGCCGGCCGTGGCGCTGTACGCGGCCGGCGCGCTGTGCCTGGTGCTGTTCGCGCCGTGGTCGCTCGCGCTGTTCAAGCGCTACCAGCACAACGGCTATGGCATCGCCGGCCAGCACGGCCGCGTGAAGCTGTCGGTGGCCGAGGTCTACCTGCTGGCGCTGAAGGTCGTCGGCATGTCGCTGCTGCCCCTGGTGCTGCTGGGGCTGATCATGGCGGCGAGCGCGCAGGCCGCGCGCGCGGTGGGCAGCTCGCGCGAGATGGCGGTCGTGCTGGTCGGGGCGGGCGCGGCGCTGGGCTACCTGGTCTATTTCGCCGTCCTCATGCCCTATGGCGCGGCGCGGCTGCAGAACCTGGTGTGGAACGGCACGCGCAGCGAGGCGCTGGCCTTCCGCAGCCGGCTGAAATTCCGCTCGCTGTTCGCGCTGACGCTGAAGAACTGGCTGCTGACGCTGTTGACGCTGGGCCTGTACCGGCCGTTCGCCGCCGTCGCCACCGCGCGGCTGCGGCTGGAGGCGGTCGGCATCGATTGCGCCGACGACCCGCTGGACTGGGTGGCCGCCGCGGGCGCCGGCCACGAGGACGCCACCGGCGATGCGGCAGGCGACTTCTTCGGCATCGACATGGGCCTGTGATGGCAGCCGGACCGCGCCTGGCCGCAGACTGGTTCGATGGCCGGCAGGCCCGCGCGCGGCCGGTCGAGGTGTGGCTGGACGGCGGCACGCTGCACTACGGCGAGCACCGCGTGCCGCTCGCCGGCCTGGGCTGGCCGGAGCGCCAGCGGCACGGCCAGCGCCAGATCCTGCTGCCCGGCGGCGGGCTGCTGAGCTTTGCCGACGCGGGCGCGTTCGATGCCTGGGCGCGCGCCTCGGGGCGGGGCGACAGCATGGTCGTGCGCTGGCAGCAGAGCTGGCGGCTGGCCGGGCTGTCGCTGCTGCTGCTGGTGGCCGGTCTGGCCGGGGCCTACTGCTGGGGGCTGCCCTGGGCCGTGGACCGCGCGGTGGACGTGCTGCCGCCGACCGCCGAGCAGCGCCTCGGCGAGCAGCTGCTGCGCAGCCTGGACGGCGACTGGCTGCGCCCGACCCGGCTCGACGACGCGCAGCAGCGGCTCTGGCGCGGCCGCTGGCAGCGGATGCTGGCGCAGGCGCGCGCGGCCGGCGGGCCGGCGCTGCCCGGGCGCTTCGAGATCCATTTCCGCGCCGGCGCGAAGGCGCTGGGGCCGAACGCCTTCGCGCTGCCGGGCGGCGACGTGGTGATCACCGACGAGCTGTTGGCGCTGCTGGCCGACGAGCCCGACGCGGCGCTGACCGTGCTGGCCCACGAGCTCGGCCATGTGCAGCACCGCCACGGCCTGCGGCTGCTGCTGCGGGCCGGCGCGGTAGGGGTCGTCACGTCGGTCCTGCTGGGCGACTTCTCCAGCCTGCTGGCCGCGGCCCCCGCGCTGCTGGCGACCAACGCCTACTCGCGCGACAACGAGCGCGAGGCCGACGCCTACGGCCGCGCGCTGGCCCGGGCCGGCGGCGCGGACACGGCGCGCATGGCGGTGTTCTTCGAACGCGTCCGCAAGCGGCAGGCCGACGCGGCGGGCGAGCATCCGCTGGCCATCGCGGTCGCCACGCATCCGGCGGACGCCGAGCGGGTGCGCTTCTTCAGCGAACCGTGAAACCTAGAATCGCGGGTTTTCCACGACCCGCCGGCCCGCCATGACCACGACCGACCTCTGCGCCATCAGCGCCCTCTCGCCGCTGGACGGCCGCTACGCCGCCAAGGTCGCGCAGCTCCGCCCGCTGCTGTCCGAGTACGGGCTGATGCACCGCCGCGTGCAGGTCGAGGTGGAGTGGTTCATCGCGCTGTCGGACGCGGGCTTCAAGGAGTTCAAGCCGCTGTCCTCCGCCGCGCGCGCGCGCCTGCGCCGGCTCGTGAAGAAGTTCAGCGAGGCCGACGCGGAAGACATCAAGGCCATCGAGCGCACGACCAACCACGACGTGAAGGCCGTCGAGTACTGGATCAAGCGCAGCTTCGAGGGCCACCCCGAGCTGCTCGCCGCCAGCGAGTTCGTCCACTTCGCCTGCACCAGCGAGGACATCAACAACACCAGCCATGCGCTGATGCTGAAGGCCGCGCGCGACGAGGTGATGCTGCCGGCGCTGGACGGCATCGTCGCGACGCTGCGCAGGATGGCCCACCAGTTCGCCGCCACGCCGATGCTGAGCCGCACGCACGGCCAGACGGCCAGCCCCACGACGGTGGGCAAGGAGATCGCCAACGTCGTCGCGCGGCTGCAGGCGGCGCGCGCGCGCATCGCCGCCGTCAAGCCGCTGGCCAAGATGAACGGCGCGGTCGGCAACTTCAACGCGCATCTGTCCGCCTGGCCCCGGCACGACTGGGAGGCCTTCTCGAAGCAGGTCATCGAGAAGCAGCTCAAGCTGACGTTCAACCCCTACACGATCCAGATCGAGCCGCACGACTACATGGCCGAGCTGTTCGACGCCTTCACGCGCGCCAACACCATCCTGATCGACTGGTCGCGCGACGTCTGGGGCTACATCTCGCTGGGTTATTTCAAGCAGAAGACCCGGGCCGGCGAGATCGGCAGCTCGACGATGCCGCACAAGGTCAACCCGATCGACTTCGAGAACGCCGAGGGCAACTTCGGCCTGGCCAGCGCGGTGCTGACGCACCTCTCGCAGAAGCTGCCCGTCAGCCGCTGGCAGCGCGACCTGACCGACTCCACCGTGCTGCGCAACATGGGCGTGGGCCTGGGCTATGCGCTGCTGGGCTACGACTCGCTGGCCAAGGGCCTCGGCAAGCTGGAGGTGAACGAGGCCGCGCTGGCCGACGACCTCGACGCCGCCTGGGAGGTGCTGGCCGAGCCCATCCAGACCGTGATGCGCCGCTTCGGCCTGCCCAACCCCTACGAGCAGCTCAAGGAGCTGACGCGGGGCAAGGCCATCACGCAGGAGTCCCTCCGCGCCTTCATCGAGGGCCTGGAACTGCCCAAGGCCGAGAAGGCCCGGCTGCTCAAGCTCACGCCGGGCAGCTACACCGGCCTGGCGCAGGAGCTCGCCAAACGAGTCTGACCGGGCGCTTCGGAGCGAAGCCGCGCGAAGGCGGCGTCCAGCGGTGTGAATTCACGCCGCAGCAGGCGCCCGGCGCCCAGGCGGGGCGGGGGTCAAGACAATAGCCGGTCTCCCCGATCCGCCCTGCCGGCGCCCGCCGGCTCCCGCCCACCGAGCCTGCATGAGCCCCGCGCCAGACCCCAGTGACCCGCCCGCGCTCCGCCAGGCGCTGCGCGAGCTGGACGTCATCATGGCCAACGCCGGCGTTGGCATCGTGTTCGTGAAGGCGCGCCGGCTGGTGCGCTGCAACCAGCGCTACGCGGACATCTACGGCCTCGGCAGCCCCGAGGCCGCCGTCGGCCGCAGCACGCTGGACCTCTACATCAGCCAGGAAGACGCCCGCAGCCTGGGCGCGCGGGCCTACCCGGCGCTGGCCGCCGGCGAGACCTTCCGCTGCGAGCAGCTGATGCGCCGCCTGGACGGCGTGCCGTTCTGGGCGCACCTGACCGGCCGCCTGATCAACCCCGAGGACCCGGCCGACGGCTCGATCTGGATCGCCGACGACGTCGGCGAGCGCCGGCTGGCCGACGCCGCGCTGGCCGAGCTGCACGCCGAGCAGCAGCTCATCTTCGACCACGCGATGGTCGGCATCGTCTTCCTGCGCGACCGCCGCGTGACGCGCTGCAACCGCGCCTTCGAGCAGCTGTTCGGCTACGCGCCCGGCGAGCTGGACGGCCAGCTCTCGCGCGCCTGGTACCTGAGCGACGCGGACTGGCAGGCCGCCGGCGACGCCTGCTACGCGCCGCTGGCGCGCGGCGACGCCTTCCATGCCGAGATGGTGCTGCGCCGCAAGGACGGCAGCGCCCTCTGGTGCGAGGTGCGCAGCAAGGCCATCGTGCGCGGCGACCTGTCGTGCGGCTCCATCTGGATCACGCAGGACATCAGCGCCCGCAAGCAGGCCGAGCAGGCGCTGGTGCAGGCCAAGGCGCAGCTGGAGGCGCGCGCCGAGCGGCTGGCGCTGTTCGACGGCCTGACCGGCCTGCCCAACCGCCACCTGCTGGCCGACCGCGCCAGCCAGGCGCTGGACATCGCGCGCCGCTGCGACGAGCCGCTGGCCGTGCTGTTCCTGGACCTGGACCACTTCAAGAACGTCAACGACACGCTGGGCCACCGCGCCGGGGACGCGCTGCTGGCGCAGCTCGCCGGGCGGCTGCGCGGCGCCGTGCGCGAGCAGGACACCGTGGCCCGCATGGGCGGCGACGAATTCGTGCTGGTGCTGCCGCTGACCGACGTGGCCGGCGCCGCCCACCTCGCCACCAAGCTGATGGCGCTGGCCGGCGCGCCCTTCCAGGTCGAGGGGCAGGAGCTGACCGTCACGCCGTCGCTGGGCATCGCGATGTTCCCGACCGACGGCGACGACTTCGACACGCTGTGCAAATGCGCCGACGCGGCCATGTACCGCGCCAAGAAGGACGGCCGCAACGCCTACCGCTTCTTCACGAGCGAGATGCAGGCCCAGTCCGCCCGCATGCTGCGGCTGGAGAACGCGCTGCGCCGCGCGCTGGAGCGCGGCCAGCTCAGCCTGCACTACCAGCCGCAGCTCGCCCTCGACGCCCAGGGCGGCGCGGCCCGCATCGTCGGCGCCGAGGCGCTGCTGCGCTGGCAGCACCCGGAGCTGGGCTGGGTGTCGCCGGCCGAGTTCATCCCGGTGGCCGAGAGCAGCGGCCTGATCCTGCCGATCGGCGAATGGGTGCTGACCGAGGCGCTCTCCCAACTGCGCCGCTGGGACGACGCCGGGCTGCCCGCGCTGACGCTGGCGGTGAACCTGTCGGCCGTGCAGTTCCGCCACCGCGACCTGCCGGCGCTGGTGGCGCGCGTGCTGGCCGACACCGGCATGCCCGCCGCCCGCCTGGAACTGGAGCTGACCGAAGGCGCCGCGATGGACGACCCGGCCGCGGCCATCGCGACGATGAACGAGCTGCATGCGCGCGGCGTGCGGCTGGCCATCGACGACTTCGGCACCGGCTACTCGTCGCTCAGCCACCTGAAGAAGTTCCGCGTCAGCAAGCTCAAGATCGACCAGTCCTTCGTGCGCGACCTGACCGACGACGCCGAGGACCGCGCCATCGTCGACGCCGTCATCCGCATGGCCGCTGCGCTGGGCCTGGAGACCATCGCCGAGGGCGTGGAGACCGAGGGCCAGCTGGACTTCCTGCGCCGCCAGGGCTGCCGGGCGGTGCAGGGCTACCTGTTCAGCCGGCCGCTGCCGGCCGAGGCGTTCGCCGGCTTCGTGCGCGCCCGCGCGCCGGCCCCGACCGCCGACAATCCCGCCCCATGACCTTCCTCGCCCAGCTCCAAGCCCGCTCCGACACCCGGCTCTGCGTCGGCCTCGACCCCGAACCCGCGCGGCTGCCCGGCGCCTGGGCGGGCGACGCCTCGCGCATCTTCGACTTCTGCGCCGCCATCGTCGACGCCACGCACGACCTCGCCTGCGCCTTCAAGCCGCAGATCGCCTACTTCGCCGCGCACCGCGCCGAGGACCAGCTCGAACGCCTGATCGCCCACATCCACGCCGTGGCGCCGGGCGTGCCGGTCATCCTCGACGCCAAGCGCGGCGACATCGGCTCCACCGCCGAGCAGTACGCCCGCGAGGCCTTCGTGCGCTACCAGGCCGACGCGGTGACGCTGTCGCCCTTCATGGGCCTGGACTCCATCGAGCCCTACCTCGCCTACGAGGGCAAGGGCGCCATCCTGCTGTGCCGCACCTCCAACAAGGGCGGCGACGACTGGCAGATGCGGCGACTGGCCGACGTGCCCGGCCAGCCGCGGCTGTTCGAGCACCTGGCGCACCTGGCCGAGACGCAGTGGAACCGCAACGGCCAGCTCGGCCTGGTGGTGGGCGCCACCTATCCGGAAGAGATCGCCCGCGTGCGCGCGCTGGCGCCCACGCTGCCGCTGCTGGTGCCCGGCGTGGGCGCGCAGGGCGGCGACGCGGCGGCCGTGGTGGACGCGGCGGGCCGCAGCGCGCCGCTGGTGGTCAGCTCGTCGCGCGCCATCCTGTATGCCAGCAGCGGCGCCGACTTCGCCGAACGCGCCCGTGCCGTGGCGCAGGCCACACGGACGGCGCTGCTCTGAGCCGACCTGAGCCGGGATGCTGCGCGGCGGGTTTCTACCTTGCGCCCCTCAGCGCCCGCCAGTCGATCACCTCGGAAGCCGGCACGCACTGCGGCATCACCGCCGCTGAGGCCGCACCCTCCGCCACGGCGCACGATGCGAACCAGGTGTCGCCCGTCGGGTTGCGGAACTCGCGCAGGCGGTCCGCCACGTAGCGTGCGGCCGCCACGTCGCCGGTGGCTTCCAGCGAGCGCGACCAGTGCATCAGCAGCCGCGCGTCGATGAGGCTGAACGCCGTGCGCCGCGCCGCGGCCAGCGCCTCGGGGCCGGGGGGCAGGCTGGTGGCGGCGGCGTAGTCGGCGTGGTGGCTGAACAGCGGCGAGCGCTGCCCCGCCGCGATGCGCGCCGGCAGCGGCGCGGCGTCGTGGCCGGGGGCGTAGATGACGACGATGCGGTGGTAGTCCCACAGCGCGAACGCGCTGCCGGCAACCAGCAGGCCGCCCAGCAGCCGCCACGGCCAGGCCGGCGCGGGCGGCCGTTCCGCCGCGGACCGGCCTGCGGCCTCGGCCGGCAGCGCCAGCCCCAGCGCGAAGCACGCGGGCAGCAGGAAATAGGCGTACCACAGCGGGTACTCCAGCAGGCTGTGCAGGCCGATGGTCAGCACCAGCATCAGCGCGGCGCGGCGCAGCGGCGCGTCGCCGCCCGCAGGCAGCGCGCCGCGCCAGGCCCGCCACAGCGCCCACGCCAGCAGCGCCAGCACCGCGCCGGCTCCCGGCAGGCCCAGCTCCACGGCCAGCTGCGCGGGCAGGTTGTGCGTGTGGTCGAAGAACGCGATGGGGCGGGTGGGGAAGGGCGTCAGGCTCCATGCGAAATTGAACTCGCCCCAGCCCACGCCCAGCAGCGGGTGCGCCAGCGTCAGCGCCCAGGCGTCGCGCAGGATGGCCAGCCGCGACGGCGAGCCCGCGCCCTCCGACAGGCGCGACGCCGCGCCGAACGCATGGCCGCCGTCGGCCCACAGCGACATCAGCCACCAGCTCAGGCCCAGCATCACCGGCGTGGCCAGCAGCGCCAGCCGCGCGCTGCGCGACAGCGTGCGGTCCACCAGCCCCCACACGGCCAGCATGGCAATGCCGATGAAGCCGGTGCGCGACGCGCTCATGACCACCGTGAACACGAACGCGAACAGCAGCGGCGCCAGCAGCGCGCGCCGGCCCTGCCGCTCGGTGAGGAAGACCGCGGCCACGGCCGACCACATCATCAGGCTGGCGAGGTGGTTGGGCTGGCGAAGGTTGCCCACGGCGCGGCCGGCGATGCCCGAGCGGGCGATCAGCCCGCCGCCGGCCAGGTCCGGCGCGAACACCTGCACCAGGCCGATGGCGACGCTGCACAGGCCGCCGGCCAGCAGGCCCCAGCACAGCGCCTCGGCCGCCCGGGCGCGCGCGTCGCGCGACAGGCCCTGCGCCAGCAGCAGCGCCGCCAGCCCGGCGCCGATCACGGCCGTGGCGTTCAGGCCCAGCGACAGTGGCAGCGCCCGCCAGGCCACCGACGTCATCGGCGCGGCGAGCAGCAGCGCCAGCGCGAGCGCGGCGGGGCTGCGCAGGCCGCCGCGCCAGCCCGGCGCAGCGCGCGCCCACAGCAGCAGCGCCAGGCCCCAGCCGGCGAGGGCCAGCAACTGGTTGTAGAGCGTGGCGGCGGGGGTCTGGTTGAAGGCCAGCAGCGGCGGCAGGGCGGCCGCGGCGGCGATGACGGCCATCGGGCCGGGCGGCGCGGTGTCGGCCGGGAGGGAGGGCTGGGTGGGCATGGGCGCGGATGATGGCATGGCGCGGCCGCCCGGCCGACGCTTCAAAACCAGCCGTCGCGCCAGAAGCGTGGCCGAGGCCTTTGCTCGGCTTCCGTCGTGGGACTCGATGCCGACATGCGTGGCGGGTCTTGATGCCATTGGCGCCATGCCTGCATGCACAGCATGGCCTGCAATGCCACCAGCAGCGCAACGCCCAGGCGGTGCGGGCCTGGCCTGCGCATTCGCTGTGAAGACGGCAGGGAACCCAGCAGCAGGCCGTAGACGACGGCGATCCACACTTGGGACACAGGCATCACGAAGTTGCCGGAGAACGCGGCATCGACCAGCGCCGCCAGCACGGCGGCGCCCAGTGCTGCCGTCATGGGCGGTGCGTTGGCGGGCGATTGGCGCAGCACGGTCGATGCCCGCCACAGTGGCAGCACGAGCAGCGGCAGCAGCAACAGCAGCGCCGGGAGCCCGAATTCGGCCGCCCACTGCAGATAGAAGTTGTGCGGGTGGGCCCCCTTGGGATGCGTCAACGCTGCGAAATGCATGGGGCCCGCGCCGAGCCATGGATGTGCATGGATCAGCTCGGCCGCTGCCGCCAGCAACTGGTCCCGCGAATGGGCGCTGCCGAGTTCCTGTGCGCTGGCGAACTGGCCGGTCCAAACGCGCCCGAGCACGGCCGGCAGCGCCATGAACAAGGCGGCATGGATGGCCGCGCCCCCCACCGCGCACAGCAGCAGCCTGCGCCAGAGCGACGCCGCGCCGACCCAGGCGAGCCATGGCACCGCGATGGCGAGGGCGAGCAGGCTCGCGCGGGCCAGGTCCATGAACAGCCACGCGAAATGCAGGCTCACCATGGCCAAGGCCGCACGGCGCTGCAGCCGGCTGGGCGCCACGACGGACCAGCCCAGCAGCACCGGAACCGCGACGGTCTGCACGTGGTTGAAAAATCGCGGGTTGTCGAAGCCGAGGTGCAGAAGCCTGGCGTCCAGAGGGGAATTGCCCGCCAGCGCGGCAACATAGACGCCGGTGAGCAGCGCCAGGTGGGCGCCGCTGCCAGCCAGCAGGCTTGCATAGGCCCAGGCAGGCGCGCCTGCGCTTGCGGCCCGGCCGATTTGCAAGGCCAAGCCGGCCAGTCCTGCCATCAGCGCGAATTCCTGCGCCGAGGCCGCACGATGCGGCGAGGCGAGGACGGCCAGCACCGACAAGGCCAAGCCGCCGGAGGCACTGCCTCTGAGCCAGCCCGGCAACGGCAGCTCGCCAGATCCACGGCCCGGCAGCGCGAGCAGGGCGGCGACCGCCAGCAGGACCACCTGAAGCAGCCGGCTCGCATCGTGGGCTGACGCGGCGGCAGGCGGCACCAGCGGCACCAGGGCCAGGTAGGCCACGGCGATGGCAAGTACGGCCGTTGCCGCCAGTGGGGCCGGGGCGCATCTCATGGCGATGCCCTGATGGAGAGGGGAAACGAAGAAAGGGCCCGAAGGCCCTTTCAGGTGATGCCGGCCAAGTGTCCGGCGCGTGAGATTACGAACTCGTGTTCGTCTTTTCCAGGGCCGACTTGACAGCATCTGGGAGGGCTGTGACCGCCACGACCCAATTGATACGTGCCGCTTGGGGGTTGGGCGTCAGCTCGATTTTTCCTTCTGCGGTGTTACCGATCGCGCCGATGGGCACGGTGGCGGTGATCTTGCCGTCGGCAACGGTAACCGCGCTCAGCAGCGGCGTGGCCGTCCAGGTCGGGATGCCGTCATAACCGGTGTCGCAGTTCGTGGCGACGCCGCCTTCGTTCTGGATGCAGATGGCCACACCCTTCTTGTAGGTGTCGATGCTGGCGATGGCCGAGGCACCCTTGGACTTGTTCGTGTAGTCGCGGTACTGCGGAATCGCCACCGCGGCCAGAATGCCGATGATCGCCACGACGATCATCAGTTCGATCAGGGTGAAGCCGCGTTGGGCGCGTTGCTTGAGTTGCATGTCGGTACTCCAGGTAGTGAGGGGAGGGAGGGCAGCCCCATTGAACGCAGGGGGCGTGCCAGCCGCCCCAGGCCGCCGGCGCGTGCGAAAGCGCACGGATCGCGCCCCTGGCGCCGCCGGGATGACAAGAAACGTCACTTCGGGGTGACGCTTTGCGTCACCGCCCGGGCTCGGGCCAGAAAACGTCAGGGGCAGACATGCCGCTCCAGCGCCAGGGCGCCGGTCGAGCCTTCGGCCCGGGAGCTGGCCTGGCGCCCGGGCCGGCTTACCATTGGCGGCCGATTCCTGCGGAGCAGTTCCATGACGCACGTTCTCGAAGTCGCATTGACGGAAGTCGCCAAGTTGCCGCCTGCGGAGCAGGAGGTGCTGGCGACGCTGCTCCTGGACGAGATCAAGTCGGAGCAGCGGTGGGCGGCGTCATTGGCCGCCTCCCCGGCCGCCCTGGCATCGCTGGCCGATGAGGCGTTGGCCGAGTTCAGGTCGGGCCAGTGCCGGCCGCTTGACGAGTTGCCTTGAAGTCCGTCACGACCGAGCGTTTCCGCCGCTTGTATGCGGCGGCCGGCCTTCAGCGGCAGGCGCAGATCAAGCGGTCGTACGGGTTGTGGCGCGACAACCCGGCCCATCCGTCGATCCGGTTCAAGAAGGTTCACGACACCAGGCCGATCTATTCCGCCAGGGTGGACTTGGACTGGCGGGCGCTCGGCATCCTGGATGGCGACACCATCGTCTGGTTCTGGGTCGGCCCTCACGACGCGTATGACGCGCTGGTGAAGCGCCTGTGAGCGGGCGCTTGGGCGGGGCCGGGTCGTGTCAGAACGCCATGCCCTGCCCCGCCTCCAGCGCGGTGATGCGGTGCGGGCTGCCCAGCGCCCGCACGCCCTGCATGACGGCCTCGACCTCGCCGGGCTTGATGTGGGTGATGCGCACGTCCACGCTGCCGGCCAGGTGCGCCAGTTCGCGGCCGAGGTCGGCGGGATGCAGGTGCTGGCTGATGTGGGCGAGTTCGGCCTCGTCGTCGCTGAAGGCGGTTTCGATGACGAGGTGGGACAGGCGCAGCCCGGCCAGCCGGCGCCACAGCGCCGGGTTGGGGCCGGTGTCGCCGGTGTAGACCCAGTGGGCGTGGCCCGCCGCGGCGCCGCCGTCGACGGCGAAGCCGACGGCCGGCACGGTGTGCACGGCGGGCAGCACCTCGACGACGCGGCCGCGCGTCAGGTCCAGGCGGTCGCCGGTCTGGAAGGGGTGCAGGCTCAGCACCGGGTGCTCGCGGGTGGGCAGCCGGGTGAAGTCGGGCCAGATGGCGCCGTTGAAGATGTGCTCGCGCAGCGTGGCGAGCGTCTCGGGCAGCGCGTGGACCTGGATGGGCGGCCGGGCGGCGGCGCGGCGCAGGCGCAGCACGGCGTCGGCCAGCAGCGGGATGCCCAGCACGTGGTCCAGGTGCGAGTGCGAGAGCAGGATGTGGTCGATGGCCGCGAGGGCGTCCAGCGGCAGGTCGCCCACGCCGGTGCCGGCGTCGATGAGGACATCGTCGTCGAGCAGGAAGGCGGTGGTCTTGTAGCCGGCGGCGATGGCGCCGGAGCAGCCCAGGACGCGGATGTTCATGCGGTGCGTGGCTCGGATTCGGGTGCCGCGCGGCGGGCGAGGCTGAGCCAGGAATGTACGCAGCGGCCCGGCTCAACGGATGGTCGGATTACCGGGTTGGGGGCTTTGCGTCCGTGAGGAAATCACATGTCGCCGCGAAGCCGGCGGCCCCTGCGGCGGCGCCCGCCGGGCGGGCCCTAGCCCTGGATGAACTGCATCTGCGTGCCGGCCAGCTCGACGAGGTCGCCGCTGCGCAGCGCGATGGATTCGCCGGTCAGCGGGATGCCGTTGACGCTGGGGCGCTCGCTGCCCTCGACGTGCGCGAACACGTAGCCGGTGGGGCGCTTGGTGATGGAGGCGACCTGCACGCCGGGCTTGCCGAGCGTGGTGACGACCTTGGTCAGCGCGACTTCGCGGCCGGCCGCGGCGCCGGTGAGCACCCTGATCGTGGCCGGGCCGATGGCGCCGTTGCCGCCGCCGATCGAGCCGAAGGCGGAGGTCAGCCCGATGTTCGGCGGCGCGCCGGAGCCGGGCTTGAGGATCATGGTCTTTTCGTAGTCCCCGCCGTCGTTGAGCAGGAACTTGATCTTGTACTTGCCGATCTCGACGGTGTCGTTGTCGGCCAGCAGTTGCTTCTTGATGGCCTTGCCGTTGATGTAGGTGCCGTTGGTGGAGTTGAGGTCTTCGATGAAGACGTCGGCGCCGACCATCTGCAGCACGGCGTGTTCGCCCGACACCGCGAGGTTGTCGATGACGATGTCGTTGTAGGGACGCCGGCCGAGCGTGGTCTTGTCCTTGGTGATCTGTACCTCCTTGATCACCACGCCGTCGAGCGAAACCACCAGTTTGCCCATGAATGACCTCAAGTTCTGTTGTTCGTGCGGTGACGCTCGGGCGCGGGCTCAGAGGCCGCCGCGCCGGCCGAAGGGCCACCAGCCCCGGCCTTCGGGCCGTTGGCGGCTTTGCGCATGGGCCAGGATGAGGGCGATGTTATCGCGCCCGCCGCGGTCGTTGGCCGCGTCCACCAGCGCGCGCGCGGCCTCGGGCAGCGCCGGGTGGCCGTTGAGCAGGCCGGCGAGGCTGTCGTCGTCGAGCATGTCGGACAGCCCGTCGGAGCAGAGCAGGAAGGTGTCGCCGGGCTGCACTTCGTGCAGGTGCAGCTCCATCAGCACGGTGTCTTCCACGCCGACGGCGCGGGTGACGAGGTTTTTGTTGCTGGAGAAGGCGGCCTCCTGCGCGGTCAGCAGGCCGGCGTCGATCTGCTCCTGCAGCAGCGAGTGGTCGCGCGTGATCTGGGTGAGCCGCCCGGCGCGCAGGCGGTAGGCGCGCGAGTCGCCCACGTGGCCGATCAGCAGGCCTTCCGGGCGGAACACGCCGAGCACCAGCGTCGTGCCCATGCCGGTGTAGCGCGGGTTGGCGTTGGCGGCGTTGAAGATGGCGCGGTTGGCGTTGTCGACGCAGATGTCCATCGCGCGCCGGACTTCGCCGGCCCGCGCGTCGCGGCCGCCGTCCTTGAGCCAGCGGCCGAGCTCGGTGGCGACGAAGCTGGTCAGCATCTGGCTGGCCACCTCGCCCGCGTTGTAGCCGCCCATGCCGTCGGCCAGCACGGCCAGGCCGGCGGCGGCGTCCAGCGCGACCGAGTCTTCGTTGTTGTCGCGCGCGCGGCCCACGTCGGTGGTGCTGAAGAACTCCAGGGTCATGGGGCTGGCGGTGGCTCGTCGGGCGCGTGGGGCTCGGCAGGGGAGCGGCGATTCTGCCCTGCTTCCTCCGGCGTCAAGCGCAGTGTTTGCGCGAACGGATCGGCGGCGGCGGGCGCGGCGGCGGCGGGCGGCGCGGGCTCGGTCAGCAGGTCCATGACGAGCACGGCCTCCAGGTCGCGGGCCATCTGCTCGCCCGAGGCGTAGCGCAGCTCCGGGCGCTTTTCCAGCGCCACGGCCAGCACCAGCGCGAGCGATTCGGGCAGGCCGGGCCGGCGCGTGCGCAGGTCGGGCGCGGGCTCGGTGGCGATCTGCTGCATCAGCCGCGCCATCGAGTCGCTCTGGTGCGGCAGCGTGCCGGTGAACAGCTGGTAGAGCAGCACGCCCAGCGAGTAGAGGTCGCTGCGGCCGTCCACCGCCAGCCCGGCGAGCTGCTCGGGCGACATGAAGGACGGCGTGCCCAGCACGAGGCCGGTGCGGGTGCGGCTGCCGTCGCCGACGCGGGCGATGCCGAAGTCCATCAGCTTCAGGCTGCCGTTGACGCGGTCCAGCATCACGTTGGCGGGCTTGATGTCGCGGTGGATGACGCCGTGGCCGTGCGCATGGTGCAGCGCGCGCGCCAGCCGCACGCCGAGCTGCGCCACCTCGCGCACCGGCAGCAGCTGGCCGGGCCGGGTGAAGGCGCTGAGGTCGCGACCCAGCGCGTACTCCAGCGCCAGCCAGGCGTCGTCGCCGTCCTGGCCGGCGTCCACCACCTGCAGGATGTCGGGGTGCTGCAGCGCCCCGGCGGCGCGGGCCTCGCGCATGAAGCGCTCGCGCACGTCGGCCAGGTCCTCGGCGGAGAACTCGCGGCTCAGCGCCAGCCGCTTGATGGCGACCTGGCGGCCGGTGGCGCGCTGCGTGGCCTTGTAGACGACGGCCATGGCGCCGCGGCCGATCTCGGCGCCGAGGTCGAAGTCGCGCAGGTCGGGCGGCGCGGCGGGCCCGGGCGGCCCGGCCGGCGCCGCCGCGGGCTCGCCGGGCGGCGGCGTGCCGGCGGCGCGGCCGACCAGGCGCTGCCAGAACCCGGGCTTGCTCGTGGCCATGTGCGCGCGGCGCCCGGTCAGGCCTTGGCGGCCTTCGACCGCATCAGCCCGAGCGCCACCACGAGGATGGCGCCGGCGATGCCCACCGTGTAGCCCAGGTCGTGCAGGTTGACGCTGAACCAGGACGCCAGCGCCGTGTCGGTCACGGCCATCTCGCCGGCCACGAAGCCCAGCAGCGCCGCGCCCAGCGTGATGATGGCCGGGAAGCGCTGCATCAGCTTGAGCAGCAGCGTGCTGCCGAAGACGATCAGCGGGATGGACAGGCCCAGGCCGATGAGCAGCAGCACCGGCCGCATCGGCGCGGCCGCCGCGCTGGCGGCGGCGGCGATGGCGACGACGTTGTCCAGGCTCATGGCCAGGTCGGCCAGCAGGATGGTGCGGATGGCGGCCCACAGCCCGTTCACCTCGCCCACCTCGGCCTCCTCGTCGGCCTGGGTCATCAGCTTGACGCCGATCCACACCAGCAGCGCCGCGCCCACCAGCTTCAGCCAGGGCAGTTGCAGCAGCTGGATGGCGAACAGCGCCAGCAGCACGCGCATCAGGATGGCCGCCGCCGCGCCGCCGATGATGGCGTTGCGCTGCTGGCGCGGCGGCAGCCGGCGCGTGGCCAGCGCGATGACGACGGCGTTGTCGCCCGACAGCAGGATGTCGGCCCAGATGATCTTCAGCAGCGCGAAGAAGAAGGAGGCGTCGAGGTGGTCCATGGCAGGCAATGAAAAAGCCGCCGGGCGGTGACCCGGCGGCCTGGTCTCGGGGCGAAGCCCCGATTACAGCAGGGCCTTGAGCAGCTTGCCCATTTCGGAGGGGTTGCGCGTGACCGTGAAGCCGCACTCTTCCATGATGGCGAGCTTGGCGTCGGCGGTGTCGGCGCCGCCGGAGATCAGTGCGCCGGCATGGCCCATGCGCTTGCCCGGAGGGGCGGTGACGCCGGCGATGAAGCCGACGATGGGCTTCTTCATGTTGGCCTTGCACCAGCGGGCGGCTTCCGCCTCGTCGGGGCCGCCGATCTCGCCGATCATGATGACGGCGTCGGTGTCCGGGTCGTCGTTGAAGGCCTTCATCACGTCGATGTGCTTCAGGCCGTTGATCGGGTCGCCGCCGATGCCCACGGCCGACGACTGGCCGATGCCCAGCTCGGTCAGCTGCGCGACGGCCTCATAGGTCAGCGTGCCGGAGCGCGAGACGACGCCGACGCGGCCCTTGCGGTGGATGTGGCCGGGCATGATGCCGATCTTGATTTCCTCGGGCGTGATCAGGCCCGGGCAGTTGGGGCCCAGCAGCAGCGTCTTCTTGCCGCCGGCGGCCTCCTTGGCCTTCATCTTGTTGCGCACTTCGAGCATGTCGCGCACGGGGATGCCTTCCGTGATGCAGATGGCCAGGTCCAGGTCGGCCTCGACGGCTTCCCAGATCGCGGCGGCGGCACCGGCGGGCGGCACGTAGATGACAGACACGGTCGCGCCGGTCTGCGCGGCGGCTTCCTTGACGGTCGCGTAGATGGGGATCTCGGAGAACTTCTCGCCGGCCTTCTTCGGGTTCACGCCCGCGACGAAGGCGTTCTTGCCGTTGGCATAGGCCTGGCAGCCCAGCGTGTGGAACTGGCCGGTCTTGCCGGTGATGCCCTGGGTGATGACCTTGGTGTCTTTGTTGATGTAGATCGACATGGTGTGGAACTCCTGGGCTTTACTTGACGGCGGCGACGATCTTCGTGGCCGCTTCGGCCATCGTGTCGGCCGCGATGATGGGCAGGCCGGATTCGGCCAGCATCTTCTTGCCCAGCTCTTCGTTGGTGCCCTTCATGCGCACGACCAGCGGCACGCTCAGGTTCACGGCCTTGCAGGCGCTGATGACGCCCTCGGCGATGGTGTCGCACTTCATGATGCCGCCGAAGATGTTGACCAGGATGCCCTTCACTTCCGGGTTCTTCAGCATGATCTTGAAGGCCTCGGTGACCTTCTCGGCCGTGGCGCCGCCGCCGACGTCCAGGAAGTTGGCCGGCTCGCCGCCGAACAGCTTGATGGTGTCCATCGTCGCCATCGCCAGGCCGGCGCCGTTCACCAGGCAGCCGATGTTGCCGTCCAGGCTGATGTAGGCCAGGTCGAACTTGGAGGCCTCGATCTCGGCCGCGTCTTCTTCGTCGAGGTCGCGGTAGGCGACGATCTCGGGGTGGCGGAACAGCGCGTTGGCGTCGAAGTTGAACTTCGCATCCAGCGCCATCAGGTTGCCCTTGCTGTCACGGTTCAGCGGGTTGATTTCCACCAGCGCCGCGTCGGTGTCCATGTAGCACTTGTAGAGCTTGGCGAACAGGTCGACGGCCTGGTCCACCGTGTGGCCTTCCATGCCGATGGCCGCGGCCACCTTCCTGGACTGCTCGGCGGTGATGCCGGTCAGCGGGTCGATCATCTCGGTGATGATCTTCTCGGGCGTGCTGTGGGCCACCTCTTCGATGTCCATGCCGCCTTCGCTGGACGCGATCAGCGCAACCTTCTGCGTGGCGCGGTCGGTCACCAGCGAGATGTAGAACTCCTTGCCAATGTCGGCGCCGTCCTCGATGTACAGGCGGCGCACCTTCTGGCCTTCGGGGCCGGTCTGGTGCGTCACGAGCTGCATGCCCAGGATGGCCTCGGACTTTGCCTTCACGTCGTCGATGGTCTTGGCGACCTTGACGCCGCCGCCCTTGCCGCGGCCGCCGGCATGGATCTGGGCCTTGACGACCCAGACCGGGCCGCCCAGCTTCTGCGCCGCTTCGACGGCTTCCTGCACGGTGAAGGCCGGGATGCCGCGCGGCACCGGCACGCCGAACTGGCGCAGGATTTCTTTGCCCTGGTATTCGTGGATTTTCATGGCTGGGTCTTTCGGGTCGGGGAAGTCAGGAAGCGGTCGGGGCCGGCTCTGGGGCCAGATGCCAGCGGGGGTAGAACTTGGCGACGGTGGCGCTGTCGCGCTTCAGCGCATGGCAGCGGTCGAGCTGGAAGGGCGGGTTGCCGTCGGCGTCGCCCTCGCGCGTGTCGATGACGGCGCCGGCCAGCGCCTGGAGGACGGCCGTCGGCACCACCTGGCACAGCTCGGTGATGTGGGTGCAGCCGCGCGTGCCGCCCAGGCGCTCCTTGACGGCCTGGCGGAAGCCCTTCATCAGGTTCAGGCCGACGAGCCGGGCATAGGCATCGCCGTGCCGGTCGCAGGCGCCGGCGTAGGGCATCCAGAGCGTGTCGGACGTGGCGGCGGTGATCGTCAAGGTCGCGTCGACGGTCAGGTACAGGCGCATCTGGTGGATCGGGTCGCCGGCCCGGCGCGTTTCGCCGGCCAGCGGCACGTCGTGCGACTTGGTGTCGGTGAGGCTGGCTTCGACGTCGAACAGGCCGTCATCGCGCATGAACACCTGCACATCGAGGGCGCGGCGATGGAGCGGGCGGCGCGTGATGGACGGGTGGGCGGCGGGCATGCGAAGGGGGATGGGGCGAATCAACCCGGCCGTTGCCGGGACGGTGGTGCACCGGCGCCACCGCCGCCGTGCCGGAAGAGGCTGGGGCTGGCGACCGGACGAACCGCCGTTTTTGGGCAGGCGGCAATGTAGCACGGAGGGTCGCCCCGCCCCTGCGCCCGGGGTGACATCGCCCTGGGGCCGGCCGGGTGCCGTGGGGCAGGGCTTCAGGCCGCCCGCAGCAGTCGCCGCACGACGTCGGCGGCGAATCCGCGGGCCAGCAGGAAGCGGGCCTGGCGCGCCTGCTCGGTGGCGTCCTGCGCCGGCTCGGGGCCGAAGCGCTTCAGCCACACCTCGCGGGCGCGCTCCAGCTCGGTGGCGCGCAGCGCGGCCTGCTGGTCGGCGCCCAGCCTCAGCCCGTGCCGGGCCAGCTCCTGCTGGATGCGCTGCGCACCGAACCGGCCGGCGCGCAGGTGCAGCCGGGATTCGACGAAGCGGGCGTCGTCGAGGTGGCCATCGGCGGCGAGCGTGGCCAGCAGCGCGTCCACGGTGGCGGCGGCGCTGCCGGCGTCGTCGGCGTCGGCGTCGGCGTCGGCTTCCTCGGCCTCGGGCCGCGGGCCGGGGGCGTCGTCAAGGCCGGCACCGGCTTCTCCGCGGGCCGCAGCTGCTGCGGCCGACACGGCGGCGGCGCGCAGGCGCTGCTGCTCGATGCGCAGCAGCTTGCGCCGCAGTTCCGTGTGGCTGTGTTCGCGCTGGGCCAGCAGCCCGATGGCCCGGGCCTTCAGCGACAGGGGCGCACGCGCCATGGCTGGCGGGCCGCTGCCGGGCTCATTCCGCTGCCGGGGCGTTCAGCGGCGCGACGCCCAGTGATTCCCGGATCTTGTTCTCGATCTCGTGGGCAATGTCGGGGTTCTCGCGCAGGAACTCGCGGGCGTTGTCCTTGCCCTGGCCGATCTTTTCGCCCTGGTAGGCGTACCAGGCGCCGGACTTGTCGACGACCTTGGCGACGACGCCCATGTCGACGATCTCGCCCTCGCGGCTGATGCCCTCGCCGTAGAGGATGTCGAACTCGGCCGTCTTGAAAGGCGGGCTGACCTTGTTCTTGACGACCTTGACCTTGGTCTCGGAGCCGATGACCTCGTCGCCCTTCTTGATCGAGCCGATGCGGCGGATGTCCAGGCGCACGGAGGCGTAGAACTTCAGCGCGTTGCCGCCGGTGGTCGTCTCGGGGCTGCCGAACATGACGCCGATCTTCATGCGGATCTGGTTGATGAAGATGACGGTGCAGTTGGTCTTCTTGATCGTGGCGGTCAGCTTGCGCAGCGCCTGGCTCATCAGCCGGGCCTGCAGGCCGGGCAGGCTGTCGCCCATCTCGCCTTCGATTTCGGCCTTGGGCGTCAGCGCGGCGACGGAGTCGATGACGATCAGGTCCACCGAGCCGGAGCGCACCAGCGCGTCGACGATTTCGAGCGCCTGCTCGCCAGTGTCGGGCTGGCTGATGAGCAGATCGGTCAGGTCGACGCCGAGCTTCTGCGCGTACTGCACGTCCAGCGCGTGCTCGGCGTCGATGAAGGCGCAGACGCCCTGCAGCTTCTGCATCTCGGCGATGACCTGCAGCGTCAGCGTGGTCTTGCCGGAGGACTCGGGGCCGTAGATCTCGATGACGCGGCCGCGCGGCAGGCCGCCGACGCCCAGGGCGATGTCCAGGCCCAGCGAGCCGGTGGAGACGACCTGGATGTCCTCCAGCGCCTCGCCTTCGCCGAGCCGCATGATGGAGCCCTTGCCGAACTGCTTTTCGATCTGGGCGAGGGCGGCCTGCAGGGCCTTGGCTTTTTCGGTGTTCAGGGCTTTGACCGGGGCGTCCATGCGAATCTCCGTGGGTATGGGTGAATTATGGGGCAATCTGTATGTTTGTACAGTAGTTTTGTCCACCCGATCCGCGGCGGTCGCCGGATCAGGATTGATGAGCATCGTAGGCGCCTGGTGGCTCATGGGGTGAGCCAGAACGGCAGCGCCTAACATCCGCCCAGGAGACAAGAGACATGCGCATCCTGATTGCCGAAGACGACCAAGTGCTGGCCGATGGCCTGTTGCGTGCGCTGCGGGCGTCGGGCTATGCGGTGGACCGCGTGAGCAGCGGCACGGAGGCCGACACGGCGCTGGCGACGCACGAGTTCGATCTGGTCATCCTGGACCTGGGCCTGCCGCGGCTGCACGGGCTGGAGGTGCTGCGCAAGCTGCGCGCGCGCGGCTCGACGATGCCGGTGCTGATCCTGACGGCGGCGGACAGCGTCGAGCAGCGCGTCAAGGGGCTGGACCTGGGCGCGGACGACTACATGGCCAAGCCGTTCTCGCTGCAGGAGCTGGAGGCGCGCGTGCGGGCGCTGACCCGGCGCGGCCTGGGCACGGCCAGCAGCGTCATCAAGCACGGGCCGCTGAGCTTCGACGCCACCGGCCGCGTGGCCTACATCCACGAGCAGATGCTGGAGCTGTCGGCGCGCGAGCTGTCGCTGCTGGAGGTGCTGCTGCAGCGCGCCGGGCGGCTGGTCAGCAAGGACCAGCTCGTGGAGCGGCTGTGCGAGTGGGGCGAGGAGGTCTCGAACAACGCGATCGAGGTCTACATCCACCGGCTGCGCAAGAAGATCGAGCAGGGGCCGATCCGCATCGCCACCGTGCGCGGCCTGGGCTACTGCCTGGAAAAGATTCCCTCGTAGCCGATGCCGGGCAACGACGGCAGCCGCCAGCAGGGCTCGCTGTTCGGCGAGATCCTGGACTGGATGCTCGCGCCGCTGCTGCTGATCTGGCCGATCAGCGTGGCGCTGACCTGGCTGGTGGCGCAGGGCATCGCCGGCCGGCCCTATGACCGTGAGCTGGGCGAGGTGGCGCGCAGCCTGGGGCTGCAGGTGGCGGCGGCGGCCGCGTCGGCGCCGGCCGGGCCGGGCCGGGTGCGCGACCGCTACGCGCTGGTGCCCGAGGCGGCGGCGCTGCTGCGGGCGGATGCGTCGGACACGGTCTTCTACCAGGTGCTGGGCCTGCGCGGCGAACTGCTCAGCGGCGACGCGACGCTGCCGGTGCCCACCGAGGACGCGCCGCCGGTGCCGGGGGAGCTGCACTTCCGCGACGACGAGGTGGGCGCGGACGCGGTGCGCGTGGCCTACCTGTGGGTGGCGCCGGAGGGCACGCCCGGCGCGGGCCGGACGATGCTGGTGCAGGTGGCCGAGACGCTGGGCAAGCGCGCGCGGCTGACCAACGAGATCATCAAGGGCGTCATCCTGCCGCAGTTCGTCATCCTGCCGCTGGCGGTGCTGCTGGTGTGGCTGGCGCTGGCGCGCGGCATCGCGCCGCTGAACGAGCTGCAGCGGCGCATCCGCTCGCGCGAAAGCTCGGACCTGTCGCCCATCGACGAGCAGCGCGTGCCCGACGAGGTGGCGCCGCTGGTGCAGGCCATCAACGACCTGCTGGCGCGACTGGACTCGTCGATGAGCCGGCAGAAGCATTTCCTGGCCGACGCGGCGCACCAGCTGAAGACGCCGCTGGCCGGGCTGCGCACGCAGGCGGAGCTGATCCAGCGCGAGATCGACGCCGGCCGCGCGTCGCCCGACGAGCTGAAGCGCTCGCTTGCGCACATCGCCCGCGCCAGCGAGCGGGCGGCGCACATGGTCAACCAGTTGCTGGCGATGGCGCGCGCGGAGGACGCCGAGCAGGCCATGCGGCGCGAGCCGCTGAACCTCGCGGAGATCGCCATCGACACCGTGCGCGACTTCGTGCCGCGCGCGCTGGAGCGGCGCATCGACCTGGGCTACGACGGCGTGCTGCCGGACGCCAGCCGGCTGCGCGTGCAGGGCCAGCCGGTGCTGCTGGGCGAGCTGATCCGCAACCTGGTCGACAACGCGCTGCTGTACACGCCAGCCGGCGGGCTGGTGACGGTGCGGGTGGTGGAGGACCCGTTCGGCCAGGTCGTCGTGCTGCAGGTGGAGGACACCGGGCCGGGCATCGCGCCGGGCGAGCGCGAGAAGGTGTTCCAGCCGTTCTACCGGGCCCTGGGCAGCGGCGCGGAGGGCTCGGGTCTGGGCCTGGCCATCGTGCGCGAGATCGTGCAGCAGCACGACGCCGAGCTGGCGCTGGACGACACCCGCGTGCGCCGCGCGGCCGGGGGCGAATCGCCCGACGGCCAGGGGCCGGGGGCACGCTTCACGGTGCGCTTCCCGGCGGCGGCCACGGCCGCTACGTCTTGACCAGCTTGCGCGCCCGCGCGATCGACATCAGCAGCCCCAGGCTCAGCCCCAGCGTCACCATGGCCGTGCCGCCGTAGCTGATGAAGGGCAGCGGCACGCCCACCACCGGCAGGATGCCGCTGACCATGCCCATGTTGACGAACACATAGGTGAAGAAGGACAGCGTCACCGCGCCGGCCAGCAGGCGGCTGAAGAGGGTGGGCGCGTCGGAGGCGATCACCAGCCCGCGGAAGATCAGCGCCGTGAAGCCGGCCATCAGCGCCAGCGCGCCCGCCAGGCCGAACTCCTCGCCGAAGGCGGCGAAGATGAAGTCGGTCGTGCGCTCGGGGATGAATTCCAGGTGGGTCTGCGTGCCCTGCATGAAGCCCTTGCCGGTCACGCCGCCGGAGCCGATCGCGATCTCGCCCTGGATGATGTGGAAGCCCTTGCCCAGCGGGTCCTTCGACGGGTCCAGCAGCGTGCAGACGCGGTGCTTCTGATATTCCTTGAGCACGGGCCAGGCCACGTCGGGCTCGCAGATGCGGTCCTCGCTCGCCACCAGCGCGGTGATGCCGGCGGCAGCCAGCACGAAGGCCGGCACGATCAGCTTCCACGGCAGGCCGGCGAAGAAGATCACGTACAGCCCCGCGGCCAGCACCAGCAGGCTGGTGCCCAGGTCGGGCTGCTTGGCGATCAGCAGGAAGGGCAGCAGCAGCAGGCCGAACGCGGCGATGAAGTCCGGCCAGCGCAGGATGCCCTCGCGCTTCTGGAACCACCAGGCCAGCATCAGCGGCGTGGCGATCTTCAGCAGCTCCGACGGCTGGATGACGATGCCCACGTTGAGCCAGCGCGTCGCGCCCTTCTTGGTGATGCCGAACGCGGCGGTGGCCAGCAGCAGCGCCACGCCCGCCGCGTACAGCGGGATCGCCACCGCCATCAGCCGCTGCGGCGGCACCTGGGCGACGATGAACATCAGCCCCAGGCCCAGCGCCATGTTGCGCGCGTGGTCGACGAAGCGGGTGCCGTGGTCGAAGCCGGCGGAGTACATGCACAGCAGCCCCCAGCCGCACAGCCAGCCGATGGCCAGCAGCAGCGGCAGGTCGAAGCCGCTGAGCCAGGGCTTGAGGCGGCTCAGCAGCGGCGCGCGGGCGATGACGGTCATCGTGAGGCTCCTGACGCGGGTGCCGGCGCCGAGCCCGCCGCGGAGGCGGCCGATGCCGCGGCGGCCGGGGCGCCCTGGCCGGGCAGCGGCACGTCGGCCGCGCGGCGCGGCGTGCCGATCGGCGCGAAGGTCTGGCCGAGCTGGGTCTTGGCGATGTCTTCCTCGCTGGGGTAGATGTCGGCGAGCAGGTAGTCGAACACGCGGCGCGCGATCGGCGCGGCCGAGGCATTGCCCCAGCCGGCGTTCTCGACGATGACGGCCAGCGCGACGCGGGGCTGGCCGGTCGGCGCGAAGCCGACGTACAGCGAGTGGTCGCGCTTGCGCTCGTCGGCCTTGATGGCGCTGTAGCGCTCGCCCGCCCGCAGGCCCACGGCCTGGGCGGTGCCGGTCTTGCCGCCGCTCAGGTAGGGCGCGTTGGCGAACACCTGGCGCCCGGTGCCTTCCTGCGTCACGCCGGTCATCGCGTTCTGGATGACGGCCACGTCGGCGGGCCGCAGCGGCAGCGGCTCCAGCGCGTCGCTGGCGACGCGGCGGCGCTCGTGCTTCACCACGTCCTCGATCTCGCGCACCAGGCGCGGCTTGAAGCGCTGGCCGCCCGAGGCGATGGTGGCGTAGGCGTTGGCCATCTGCAGCATCGTGAAGTTGTTGTAGCCCTGGCCGATGCCCAGCGAGATGGTCTCGCCGGCATACCACTTCTGGTTGAAGCGGCGCCGCTTCCAGTCGGTGGACGGCAGCACGCCGGTCACCTCGCCCAGCATGTCGATCTCGGTCTTGCGGCCCAGGCCGAACGGCTCCAGCTCGTCGTGGATCAGGTCCACGCCCATCTCGTTGGCGAGGCTGTAGAAGTAGACGTTGCTGGACGACACGATGGCCAGCCGCATGTCCTTGGGGCCGGGCCGGTCGGTCTCCGGGCTGCCGAAGCTGCGGCCGCCGAAGCTGTAGGTCAGGTTGTCCATGATGACCGTGCCCGGCGCGCGCTTGCCGCTGTTCAGCGCGGCCATGGCCATCAGCGGCTTGAAGGTCGAGCCCGGCGGGTAGGTGCCGCGCAGCGCGCGATTCAGCAGCGGCTTGTCGATGTCCTCGTTGAGCTCGCGCCAGCTGTCCGCGTCGATGCCGTCGACGAACAGGTTGGGGTCGAAGGTGGGCTTGGAGACGAAGGCCAGCACCTCGCCGTTGCGCGGGTCGATGGCCACCAGCGCGCCGCGCCGCTCGCCGAACAGCTGCTCCACCAGCGCCTGCAGCTTGATGTCGATGGACAGGTTCAGCGTGTTGCCGGGCGTGGGCGGCCGGTGGTCCAGCCGGCGCACCGCGCGGCCGCCGGCGCTGGTCTCCACCTGCTCGAAGCCGGTCGTGCCGTGCAGCTCGCGCTCGTAGGCCTGCTCCAGCCCCAGCTTGCCGATGTACTCGGTGCCGCGGTAGTTGGCGAGGTCTTCCTCCTCCCAGTCGTCCATGGCCTTCTTCTCGGCCTGGTTGATGCGGCCGATGTAGCCGATCAGGTGGGCGCCGATGTCGCCCAGCGGGTAGGAGCGGAACAGCCGCGCCTTGATCTCCACGCCCGGGAAGCGGTAGCGCTGCGCGGTGAAGCGGGCCACCTCCTCGTCCGTCAGCTTGGTGCGGATGGGCAGCGAGTCGGTGTGCTTGGCCTCGTCGGCCAGGCGCTTGAAGCGGCGCCGGTCGCGGGGCTGGATGTCGATGAGCTGGCCCAGCGCCTCGATGGTGGCGTCCAGGTCCGCGACCTTCTCGGGGTTGATCTCCAGCGTGTAGGCCGAGTAGTTGCTGGCCAGCACGACGCCGTTGCGGTCCTTGATGAGCCCGCGGTTGGGCACGATGGGCACGATGGCGATGCGGTTGGACTCGGCGCGCTCGGCGAAGCTGTCGTGCTGCACCACCTGCAGCCACACCAGCCGCGCCACCAGCAGCCCGAAGCAGAACAGCACGAACGCGCCCGCCGCCAGCACGCGCAGCCGGAAGCGCGACAGCTCCTGGTGGAGGTTCTTGAGGACGAGCACGTGGACCCGGGCTTACAGAGGGCGGTGCGCGTCGCGGTCGGGCGCGCGCCGCTGCGGCGCCAGCAGCAGCAGGCTGGCGAGCGGCCACAGCGCGGCCTCGAACACCGGCGCCAGCAGCACGCTCCAGCCCGGCCACATGCCGCCGACCGCCATGCGCACCGCCAGCGCCAGCACATGGGCGGCGAAGAACAGCGGCAGCACCTGGATGGTCTGCGCGCCGATGCTGAACCACGGCAGGCGGCGGTGCAGCGAGATGGCGCCGAAGCTCAGCGCGCTGTAGGCCAGCGCGTGCTGGCCCAGCACCGCGCCGTCGTGCACGTCCACCAGCAGTCCGAACGCGAACGCCCACAGCACGCCCACCCGGCGCGGCTGGTGCACGCCCCAGAACACCAGCACGACGGCCAGCGCGTCCGGCATCGCGGCGACGCGGCCGACCGGCACCATGTCGATCATCAGCGCCACGGCCAGCGTGAAGGCGATGAACCAGGGGTTGGCGGGAAGCAGCAGCTTCTCGGCGGCGCGCGGCATGATCATGGCGAGCCTCCCGTGGCCGCCGACGCCTTCGCGGCCGCCTTGGCGGCGCGCTCCTCCTTCTTCGCGGTGCGCAGCGCCGCCTTCGCCTCGGCCGCCGACGCCGCCTCCGCCGCGGCGACCGCCTCGGCCTCCTGCTTGGCCGCGAGGTGCCGGTCCATGGGCTGCAGCACCAGCACGTGGCGGGCGCCGTCGGGCTGGGCGATGGGCGCCAGCAGCACCTGCGCGAAGCTGGAGTCGCCGCGCCGGCTCACCGCCTTGACCCGGGCCACCGGCAGGCCCGGCGGGTAGACGCCGTCCAGGCCCGAGGTGGTCATCAGGTCGCCCACCTGCACGTCGGCGCTGGCGGTCACGAAGCGCAGCTCCATGCCGGCGCCGTCCGCGCGGCCGGCGGCGGCGTTGCGCATCTGCGTGCGCGCGTTCAGCAGCGGGATGGCGGCGTCCTTGTCGGTCAGCAGCGTCACCTCGGCGGACAGCGGGTACACGCGCGTCACCTGCCCCAGCACGCCGGCATCGTTGATGACGGGCGAGCCGGCGGCCACGCCCTGGGTCGTGCCGCGGTCGATGACGACGCGGCGCGAGAACGGGTCCGGCGCCTCGAACAGGATCTCGGCGGCCAGCGCCGGCACGGTCAGCGATGGCTGCAGGCCCAGCAGCCGGCGCAGCCGGTCGTTCTCGGCCTGCAGCGCCGCCGCGCGCGACAGGCGCTCCGCCTGCGCGCTGAGCTGGCGCCGGGCGAGGTCCTCCGCGGCCATCGCGCGCTGCGTGCCGCGCAGGTAGCCGCCGGCCGTCTCCCAGGCGTCCACCGGCGCCAGCAGCAGGCGCTGCACCGGCTGCAGCACCAGCGCCAGCGCGGCGCGGGCGGGCTGCATCAGCTTGAAGCGCGTGTCCGCCACCATCAGCAGCAGCGCCAGCGCCGAGCACAGCGCGAGCTTGGTCAGCGCCGACGGACCCTGGCGGAAGAACGGCGGCGGGGAGCGGTCGAGGGTGCCGAGGGGCATCGGGAACGGGCGAGGGTGGGGACTCAGCCGGGCGCCGGGCCGCCCCGGGCCGGGTGCGGCATCACTCGGAGGTGAAGATCGAGCCCAGGCGCTCCATGCGCTCCAGCGCCATGCCGCAGCCGCGCACGACGCAGGTCAGCGGGTCCTCGGCCACCAGCACCGGCAGGCCGGTCTCCTCGCCGAGCAGGCGGTCCAGGTCGCGCAGCAGCGCGCCGCCGCCGGTCAGCATCATGCCGCGCTCGGCGATGTCGGCGCCCAGCTCGGGCGGCGTCTGCTCCAGCGCGTTCTTGACGGCGGAGACGATCTGGTTCAGCGGGTCGGTCAGTGCTTCCAGGATCTCGTTGGACGAGATCGTGAAGCTGCGCGGCACACCCTCGGCGAGGTTGCGGCCCTTGACCTCCATCTCCTTGACCTCGGAGCCGGGGAAGGCCGAGCCGATGTTCTTCTTGATGGCCTCGGCGGTCTGCTCGCCGATCAGCATGCCGTAGTTGCGGCGGATGTAGTTGATGATGGACTCGTCGAACTTGTCGCCGCCGACGCGCACGCTGCCCTTGTAGACCATGCCGCCCAGCGAGATGACGCCCACCTCGGTCGTGCCGCCGCCGATGTCCACCACCATCGAGCCCGAGGCCTCGGACACCGGCAGGCCGGCGCCGATCGCGGCGGCCATGGGCTCCTCGATCAGGTAGACCTCGCTGGCGCCCGCGCCCAGCGCCGCGTCGCGGATCGCGCGCTTCTCGACCTGCGTGGAGCCGCAGGGCACGCAGATGATGATGCGCGGGCTGGGCTTGAAGGTCTTGCTGTCGTGGGCCATCTTGATGAACTGCTTGATCATCTGTTCGGTCACGACGAAATCGGCGATCACGCCGTCCTTCATCGGGCGGATCGCCTCGATGTTGCCGGGCACCTTGCCCAGCATGGCCTTGGCCTCGCGGCCGACGGCCTGGATGGTCTTCTTGCCGTTGGGGCCGCCCTCGTGGCGGATCGACACCACCGAGGGCTCGTCCAGCACGATGCCTTTGCCGCGTACGTAGATCAGGGTGTTGGCGGTGCCGAGGTCGATGGCCAGGTCGGTCGAGAAGTAGCGGCGCAGGGAGGCGAACATGGTGGGGGGCGCGGGAGGAGCCTCGCCGGCGCGGCGCGGCTCGAAATCGGGGGGGCTGGAAAGCCGAGAGGCCGCCCGGGCGGCGACGCCTGGCATCGCCGGAGGGCAGCCTCGAAGGCCATGAAGATGGGCGGCGATAATAACCGATCACCTCTGTTTTGAGCCCGTCTGCATTGGCTTTTCGGCTCAATCCTTACACCTGAAAACGCACCATGAGCCTCACCCCAGACGACGTGAGCCGCATCGCCCACCTGGCCCGCCTGGAGCTGCGGCCGGACGAGTCCGCCAGCCTGCTCGGCAACCTGAACGACTTCTTCGAGATCGTCGCGCAGATGGGCGCCGTCGACACCGCCGGCGTCGAGCCGCTGTACACGCCGCTGTCGGCCATCCAGCAGGTGCAGCTGCGCCTGCGCGACGACGCCGTCACCGAGAGCAACCAGCGCGAGCTGAACCAGCGCAGCGCCCCGGCCGTCGAGGACGGCCTCTTCCTCGTTCCCAAGGTCATCGAATGAAGCCCGTTCACGACATGGGCGTGGCCGAGCTGGCCGCTGCCCTGAAAAGCCGCGCGCTGTCCAGCCGCGAGGCCACGCAGGCGCTGCTGAGCCGCATCGCCGCGCACGAGGCGCTGGGCGCCTTCCTGCACGTCGACGCCGACGGCGCGCTGGCCCGGGCCGACGCGGCCGACGCGCAGCTCGCGGCCGGCACGGCCGGCGCGCTGGCCGGCGTGCCGATCGCGCACAAGGACGTCTACGTCACCGCCGACATGCCCACCACGGCCGGCTCGAAGATGCTGGCCAGCTACCGCAGCCCGTTCGACGCGACCGTGGTGGCCCGGCTGAACGCGGCCGGCGCCGTGTCGCTGGGCAAGCTGAACTGCGACGAGTTCGCGATGGGCTCGGCCAACGAGAACAGCGCCTGGTTCCCGGCGCGCAACCCGTGGGACGCGGCGCGCGTGCCGGGCGGCTCGTCCGGCGGCTCGGCGGCGGCCGTGGCCGCGCGCCTGGTGCCCGGCGCCACCGGCACCGACACCGGCGGCTCGATCCGCCAGCCGGCCAGCTTCACCGGCATCACCGGCATCAAGCCGACCTACGGCGTCTGCTCGCGCTACGGGATGATCGCCTTCGCGTCCAGCCTGGACCAGGCCGGCCCGATGGCCCGCTCGGCCGAGGACTGCGCGCTGCTGCTGTCCAGCATGAGCGGCTTCGACGAGCGCGACGCGACCAGCGTCAACCAGCCGCCGCAGGACTTCCATGCGCAGATGCTGGCGGCCCGCGAGGGCGCCACCGCCGCCCAGCCGCTGAAGGGCCTGCGCATCGGCCTGCCGCGCGAGTTCTTCCCCGTAGCGCTGTCGGGCGACGTGAACGCCGCCGTGCGCGCCGGCCTGGCCGAGCTGGAGAAGCTCGGCGCGACGCTGGTGGACGTGAGCCTGCCGCGTACCGAGCTGGCCATCCCGGTCTACTACATCATCGCGCCGGCCGAGGCCAGCTCGAACCTGTCGCGCTTCGATGGCGTCAAGTTCGGCCATCGTGCCGCCAAGTACGACGATCTGCTCGACATGTACAAGAAGACCCGCGCCGAAGGCTTTGGCGCCGAGGTCAAGCGCCGCATCATGATCGGCACCTACGTGCTCTCGCACGGCTACTACGACGCCTACTACCTGCAGGCCCAGAAACTGCGCCGCATGATCGCGGACGACTTCCAGCAGTGCTTCGCGCAGTGCGACCTGATCGCCGGCCCGGTGGCGCCCACCGTCGCCTGGGCGGCCGGCACCGGCGCGGACGACCCGACCCAGGCCTACCTGGCCGACATCTTCACGCTGCCCGGCTCGCTGGCCGGCCTGCCCGGCATGAGCGTGCCGGTGGGCCTGGGCGACGGCGGCATGCCGGTGGGCCTGCAGCTGATCGGCAATTACTTCCAGGAAGGGCGGCTGCTGCATGCCGCGCATGCGCTGCAGCAAGCCACCGACTGGCACCGCGCCGCGCCCTCGGGACTCTGAATATGCCAACTTCTCAACTCATCCGCGGCTATGAGGTCGTCATCGGCCTCGAAAACCACGTCCAGCTCTCCACGCAGAGCAAGATCTTCAGCGGCAGCTCCACCGCGTTCGGCGCCGCGCCCAACACCCAGGCCTCGCCGGTGGACCTGGCGCTGCCCGGCACCCTGCCGGTGTTGAACCGCGCGGCCGTCGAGCGCGCGATCCGCTTCGGCCTGGCCGTGGGCGCCAAGGTGGCGCCGCTGTCCATCTTCGCGCGCAAGAACTATTTCTACCCGGACCTGCCCAAGGGCTACCAGATCAGCCAGTTCGAGATCCCGGTGGTGCAGGGCGGCAAGGTGGAGTTCTTCGTCGGCGACCGCAAGCACGTCGTCAACCTGACCCGTGCCCACCTGGAGGAAGACGCGGGCAAGAGCCTGCACGAGGACTACCACGGCCAGTCGGGCATCGACCTGAACCGCGCCGGCACGCCGCTGCTGGAAATCGTCTCGGAGCCCGACATGCGCTCCGCCGCCGAGGCGGCCGAGTACGCCAAGACGCTGCACGCGCTGGTCATGTGGCTGGGCATCTGCGACGGCAACATGCAGGAAGGCTCGTTCCGCTGCGACGTGAACGTGTCGGTGCGCAAGCCCGGCGAGCCCTTCGGCACGCGGCGCGAGATCAAGAACCTGAACAGCTTCCGCTTCCTGGTGGACGCGGTGAACTACGAGGTCAACTGGCAGATCGACGAGATCGAGGACGGCCGCCGAATCAGCCAAGCGACCGTGCTCTACAACCCGGACACCGGCGAGACCCGCGCGATGCGCAGCAAGGAAGACTCGGCCGACTACCGCTACTTCCCGGACCCCGACCTGCCGCCGCTGGTCATCGCGCCCGAGTGGGTGGCGCGCGTGAAGGGCGAGATGCCCGAGCTGCCAGCCGTGATGGCGGCGCGCTTCGAGAGCGCCGACGGCCTGCCCGCCTACGACGCGACCATGATGACGCAGAGCCTGGCCACGGCCCGCTACTACGAGGCCGCCAAGGCCGCGGGCGCGGTGCCCAAGCTGGTCGCCAACTGGGTGATGGGCGAGGTCAGCAAGCGGCTGAACAGCGAGGGCATCGACATCGGCGCCGCGCCGGTCGGCCCGGCGCTGCTGGCGACGCTGATCGCCCGCATCAGCGACGGCACCATCTCGAACAACGCCGCCAAGCAGGTGTTCGAGGCGCTGTGGAGCGGCGAAGCGACGGACGTTGACGCGGTCATCGACGCCCGGGGCCTGAAGCAGGTCAGCGACACCGGCGCCATCGAGGCCATCCTCGACGAGGTGCTGGCCGCCAACCCGAAGTCGGTGGACGAGTACCGCGCCGGCAAGGACAAGGCCTTCAACGCGCTGGTCGGCCAGGCGATGAAGGCGACCAAGGGCAAGGCCAACCCGGCGCTGGTCAACGAGCTGCTGAAGAAGAAGCTGGGCTGAGCCCGGGGCGGCCGGCCGGGCCTGGCCCGCCGCCGGCTACTTGGCGGCTGGCTTGGGCGTGGCGGGCGGCAGGGTCCGGGGCAGCTCTTCCAGCGGCGGCAGCGACCCCGGGGCGGCACCCGCCCACAGCTTGCGCAGCCGGGCCAGCTCGGCGTCGAAGCGCGCGTTGATGCGCACCAGCTCGGCCTTCTGGTTCTCGATGAGCTGCTGCTGCGCCTCGACGGCGGCGTCGTTGGCGTCCAGCGCCTGCTTGAGCTTGGCCGGCAGCGGCCGGCCCTCGTAGAACTCGGCCTCGTCGGTCAGCGGCTTGCGCTCGGTGCCCAGGTCCTTGATGCGGCGCTCCGACAGCCTCAGCGCCTTGCTGGCGTCGTCCAGCGCCCCGTGGCGCGCGCGCTGGTGGGCGGCCTCGTTGGGGTAGCGCAGCATCAGCGTGCGGTCGCGGCGGATGGCGTCCTGCTGGGCGATGCGCAGGGCCGCGGCACGGCGGTCGGCGGCCTCCTTGGCGGCGCGCTCCTCGGGGCTGAGGAAGGGCGGCAGCGTGGCGCGGTGCGAGCCGTCGGTGTTGAGCACGCGCTGCTCGCGCGCGGTGCATTCGGGGATGGGGCGGTCGCTGGTCAGCCGCCGGCCGTCGGCGGTCGTGCAGGCGTAGATGCCCTTGCCCGGCAGGCCGTCCTGGGCCCAGGCGGCGGTGGCGAGCAGCAGGCTGGCGGCGACGACCGGCGTGCGCATCAGACCCCGTAACGCTCGCGGTAGGCCAGCACGGCCGGGCGGTGGGCGGCCAGCTCGGGCGCGCCGTCCAGGAAGGCCAGCAGGTCGGCCAGGCCGGCGATGGCGACCACGGGCAGGCCGTAGCGCTGCTGCACCTGCTGCACGGCGGACTGCGGGCTGTCCACGCCGCCTTCGGCCGCCTTTTCCTGGCGGTCCAGCGCGATGGCCACGCCGCAGGGCGCGGCGCCGGCGGCCTGGATCATCTGGATGGACTCGCGCACCGAGGTGCCGGCGGAGATCACGTCGTCGATGATGAGCACGCGGCCCGCCACCGGCGCGCCGACCAGCGTGCCGCCCTCGCCGTGGTCCTTGGCCTCCTTGCGGTTGTAGGCGAAGGGCACGTTGCGGCCGCGCCGGGCCAGCTCCACCGCCACCGCGGCGGCCAGCGTGATGCCCTTGTAGGCCGGGCCGAAGATCATGTCGAAGGCCAGGCCCGACGCGATCAGCCGCTCCGCGTACAGGCCGGCGAGGCGGCCCAGCTTGGCGCCGTCGTCGAACAGCCCGGCGTTGAAGAAGTAGGGGCTGAGCCGGCCGGCCTTGGTCTTGAACTCGCCGAAGCGCAGCACGCCGGCCTCCACGGCGAAGGCGACGAAGGACTGGGCGAGGGCGTCGGAAGCGGCGGCGGGAGCGGTCATGGCGGGGCGGCGGCGAGCTGGCCTGGTGCCCGCGATTGTAGGAAGGCTTTGCGGCCGGATTTCCCGGCCCCCGGAATCAGCGCAGCAAGGCCTGCATCAGCCGCTCCAGCACCCGGGGCTTGTCGGCCGCCAGGCAGACGGCGGCATTGGGCGCGCCCGCCGCCTCGCGGGTGTAGCCCTCGGCGTCGACCTCGATGCGCAGCGGCGTGGTCGGGCACAGCGCCGGGTCGAGCAGCCAGGCCACCGGCACCACGTCGAACAGCGTCGGCGTCGCGCTGGCCCAGGGCTGGTCGGCGTGGGTCCACTGCAGGTACATCAGCGCCAGCGCGTCGGTCAGCGTCGAGCCGTGGCTGAAGAGGGCCGCGCGCCTCTGGTCGTCCAGGCGCAGCGCGGTGGCGTCCAGCGGCATCATGACCAGGGGCACGCCGGACGCGAACAGCGCCTGCGCGGCCGGCGTGTCCGCGACGATGTTGTATTCGCGGTCCGGCGGCCGCGCCGGCCGGTAGTCGGACTTGCTGTAGCCCGCGCGCACCGAGCCGCCCATCAGCACCACCTGCTTGAACTGCCGGAAGCCCTGCGGGTCGCGCCGGAGCGCCGCGGCCACGTTGGTCAACGGCCCCAGCGCCAGCAGCGTGACCTGCCCCGGCTGCCGGCGCGCCTGCCGGAGCAGGAACTCGACCGCGTCCGGCTGCGCGGGCCCGGGCGGCGGCGCTTCGGCCGCGCCGGGCAGGCGCGGGCCGGCGGCCCAGCGCGCCTGGCTGAAGGCGATCTGGCTGGCCGTGCGCAGGCCGGCATGCACCGGAATGCCCTCGCGGCCGCTCTCTTGGAGCAGGCGCCGCACCATCCGGGCGCGCAGCGCGGTGTCGCCCCAGGCGGTGGTGATGCCCCGCACCTCCAGCGCCGGGCTGGCCAGGACCAGCGCCAGCGCGAAGCCGTCGTCGATGTCGTCGCCGATGTCCAGGTCGACGACGACCGGCAGCGGGGCGGCCCGGGCCGCCGCGGCCAGCAGCAGCGCCGCGAGGACGGCCAGGGGGCGGCGCGGCCTCACGGGCGGGTCAGGAAGTCGCCCAGCGCGGCGAGGAAGGCGGCCGGCGTTTCGATCATCGGCGCATGGCCGGCCTCGGGCACGACCACCAGCCGCGCGCCCGGGATCTCGCGCGCGTAGCGCTCGCCCAGCGCCAGCGGGATCAGCTCGTCGTGCTGGCCCCAGACCACCAGCGTCGGGATGGTGATGCCGGCCAGCTGGCCGTCGATGGCCTCGTTCAGGATGGCCGGGTTGGCGTGGACGGCGGCGATGGTGAAGCTGTCGCCCTTGGAGATGCTCCAGCCCAGGCCGTTGCGGATGGCGGCCTCGGTGTTGAAGGCCGGCGCGCGGAAGATGCGCGCCAGCAGCGCCTTCTGGCCGGCCAGGCTGGGGCCGGCGCCGCCCTTGCCGGGCGCGGGCTTCTCGAACTGCGCGGCCATCACCTCGCGGAAGCCGGCCGCGTCGGCCAGCACCAGTCGGCCCGGCTTGCGCAGCGTGAAGCTCTCGCCGGCCGCCTCGCCGCGCAGCGCCTGCAGCGTGTACTGCGCGGCGATCCAGCCGCCCAGCGATTCGCCCATCAGCTGGAAGCCGTCGGCCACCCGCTTCTCGCGCAGGAACTCGCCGAGGAAGTCCACCCAGGTCTGGATGCCGTACTGGATGAAGGGCTTGTCGGACTGGCCGAAGCCCAGCTGGTCCGGCGCCAGCACGTGGTGGGTGCGGGCCAGCTGGGGCATGACCTGGCCCCAGTCGCCGGCGGCGCTGCTGCCCAGGCCGTGCAGCAGCACCAGCGTCGGCTTGCCGGCGCCGGGGCGGCCGAGCTCGTGGTAG
The DNA here is from genome assembly GCF_047654785.1 of Roseateles sp. Classification (GTDB taxonomy): domain Bacteria; phylum Pseudomonadota; class Gammaproteobacteria; order Burkholderiales; family Burkholderiaceae_C; genus Pelomonas. The sequence goes on along the minus strand of NZ_JASGKQ010000002.1, from coordinate 476,910 downwards.
CGCAGGGTCGCGCCGAAGAGCTGGAGGCTCTTCTGCGCCGGCAGCCGGGGGGTGGCGCTGGCCGCGCGGGCGGCAGGCGCGGGGCCGGCGAGCGTGGTGGCGGCGGCCAGGGTCAGCAGTTGGCGGCGGGTGGGGGTCATCGGGCGGGCTTTCCTTGCGGTCAGAAGTTGGCGCGGAACTGGGCGCCGACGGTGCGCGGGTCGTTGATGAAGCCGGTCAGGTTGTTGAAGTCGATGCCGCCGGTGGCGCGGACCTGGCCGGTGCAGTTGCGGCAGAACAGCGAGGCCTCGTACTGCCCGCCGCCCCAGTTGTAGCCGAGCTTCAGGCCGCCTTCGAGCAGGGATTTGCCGGTGAACTCGACCGACTCGTACAGGAAGAAGTTGATCTTGCTGCGGTAGGACCAGTCGGTGTAGAGGTAGAGCTCGTCGCCGTTGGCCAGCGGGATGCCCCAGCGGGCGGTCGCGGTGGTGATCCACTTGGGCGCCTGCGGCAGCGGGTTGCCGTCGATGCTGGCGTAGCGGCCGGTGCCGATGGTGCTGATCGGGTCCAGCGGCGTGCATTTGCCGCTGCCGCAGACGGGCACGCGCAGCGAGGGGTCCTCGATCTTCGTGTCGTTGTAGCTGACGCCCAGCGACACGCGGAAGTCGCGGGTGAGCAGCGCCTCGCCCTCGAACTCGAAGCCCTGGCCGTGCGACTTCTTCGCGTTGATGAGCGCGGTGACGTTGGACGCGCCGCCCACGGCCGTGAGCTGCTGGTTCTTCACGTCGTAGCTGAACACGCTGAAGGACAGCCGGGCGCGGCGCTCCAGCAGGTCGGCCTTGACGCCGGCCTCGTAGGAGGTGTTGGTCTCGGGGTTGGCGGACGTCAGGTCCTGGCCGCTGGTGGGCGTGCCGAAGCTGGCGCCGCGGAAGCCCGTGGCGACGCGCGCGTAGACGCTGGTGTCAGGGCTCACCCGGTAGTTCAGGCTGAGGTCGCCGGTGGCCTTGGCGCCGGAGATGGCCTTGCTGCGCGGGTCGGCGAAGCCGTCCCGCATGTCGAAGCGCTTCTCGTCCCGGGTGTAGCGCAGGCCGGCGCGCAGCTTCAGGTCGGCGCTCAGGTCGTAGGCCAGCGAGCCGAACACGGCCCAGGCGTCGTTCTTCTGGCGCGACAGCGTGTAGCTGGTCTGCGCGGCGGTGGCGCTGTTGTAGCCGTAGCTCTCGCCCTGCAGCGACTCGTTGAAGTAGTAGACGCCGGCCTGGTAGTTCAGCGGGCCCTTGAACTTCGACGCGATGCGCAGCTCCTGGCTGAACTGGCCGTGGTCCTTGACGCCGCCGGCGGTCTCGACCGGGAAGGGCGTGTTGGTCGCGTCGCCGCCGTCGATGTCGCCGCGGGTGTAGTACTTGCCGATGGCCTCGTAGCCGGTGATCGCGTGCAGGCTGTGGTCGCCCAGGTCCCAGCTCAGGTTGGCGCTGCCGCCCCAGGAGCGGAACTGCTGGGTGTTGGCGCCGTTGGTGGCGACCGTCTTGGGGTCGAAGCCGTCGACCAGGTCGTTCGTGCCCTGCTTGATGATGTTGGCGCGGAACACGCGGGCGCTGCCGTCCAGGTCGCGGGCATGCAGGTTGAACAGCGCGTTGAAGCGGGCGTCGGGCCGGTAGAGCAGCTGCACGCGGGCGGCGCGATCGTCGTAGCCCTCGGTCTTGCGGCCGTTGTAGAGGTTGGCGGGGTCGGCGCTGCGGACCGTCACCCAGTCGCCGCGGTGCTGCGCCAGCGCCGACACGCGCAGCGCCCAGGCCGTGCCCAGCGGCAGGTTGACGGCGGCGTCGGCGTTGAACGTCGAATGCGTGCCCGCGGACAGGTTCACATAGCCCTCCGTGCCGTCCAGCGACGGCCTGGCCGAGCTGAACTTGACGACGCCGGCCGGCGTGTTGCGGCCGAACAGCGTGCCCTGCGGGCCGCGCAGCACCTCGACGTTCTCCAGGTCGAAGATCGGGAAGCCCTTCAGGATCGCGCTCTCCTGCACCACGTCGTCGTAGACCAGCGAGACCGGCTGCGAGGCGTAGGTCGAGAAGTCGGTGTTGCCGTAGCCGCGGATGTAGAAGCGCGGGAAGGTGCGGCCGTTGGACGACTCGATGTTCAGGCTGGGCACCTTGGCGGCCAGCACGCGCACGTCCTGGCCCGAGGTGGCGATCGCCTCCAGCTGCTCGGGCTTCATCAGCGTCACCGAGACGGGCACGTCCTTGGCGTTCTCCTGCTTGCGCTCGGCGGTGACGACCACCGTGCCGAGCTGCGCCTTGTCCTGGGCCTGGGCCCCGGCCTGGACGGCGGGCCAGGCCGCGAGGATCAGGACGACGGCCCGCGCCAGCGGCTGCGGGCGGCGGGAGGACAGGGCTTCGGGCGGGCGCATCGGCGGCTCCTGGAGGGGGGATCGCCGGTGTCTAGCAAGATGCGGGCCCGGCCCCGCTGGGATACTCCGGCCTTCACTTTCTTTCGGGGGCCGCGCCGGCATGCGTTTCATCACCGCCAACCTCAACGGCGTGCGTTCCGCCGCCAGCAAGGGCTTTTTCGAGTGGCTGGACCGGCAGCGGGCCGACGCCGTGGGCGTGCAGGAGCTCAAGGCCCAGGCGGACGTCGTGGAGGACAAGTTCCGCCGCTGCGACAGGCTCGACGGCCACTTCCACTACGCCGAGAAGAAGGGCTACTCCGGCGTCGGCCTGTACACCGCCGAGGCGCCCAGCGACGTCGTCACCGGCCTGGAGCTCCCCGAGTTCGACCAGGAAGGCCGCTGGGTGGAAAAGCGCTTCGACAAGCCCGGCCGCAAGCTCAGCCTGATCAGCGTCTACTTCCCCAGCGGCAGCAGCGGCGAGGAGCGCCAGGCGGTCAAGTACCGTTTCCTGGACGCGATCTACCCGCACCTGCTGGCGCTCAAGGCCGAGCGCGAGTTCATCCTGGTCGCCGACGTGAACATCGCGCACAAGGAAATCGACCTGAAGAACTGGCGCGGCAACCAGAAGAACAGCGGCTTCCTGCCCGAGGAGCGGGCCTGGATGACCCGGCTGCTGGACGAAGGCGGCCTGGTGGACGTGTTCCGCACGCTGAACGACCGGGCCGAGCAATACACCTGGTGGAGCAACCGCGGCAACGCGCGCGCCAACAACGTCGGGTGGCGGCTGGACTACCACCTCGCCACGCCCGGCCTGGCCGCGCTGGCCCGCGCCGAGTCCATCTACACCGGCGAGCTGTTCAGCGACCATGCGCCGCTGACGATCGACTACGACTTCAAGCTGTAAAACTGCGCATCCGGCACCCGCCCGGCCCGTGCCGGGCGCGGCGCGCCCCCGCAGAATGCGGCGCATGTCCCGCCCGCTGCGCCAGCTCATCGAGTCGCCCGGCTCGCCGCAGCACCAGCACGCCGCGTGGCGCTGGGTGGCGGGCGTGCGCTGGCGCCACCCCAAGCTGCTGGGTGCGCTGCTCGGCACGCTGCTGGACGACCCGCGCGCGCAGGCGCTGGGGCGCACCCGGCTGGGCCTGCTGCATGCGCGCTTTTGCTGCCTGGAGGTGCTGGGCCGCGGGCCCGAGCTGCTGGCCGGGCTGCTGGACGCCCAGGCCCAGGCGCGCGCGCAGGGCTGGCACCCGGAGAACGCCCGCCTGCTGTGCGCCGTCGGCCGCATCGCCTATGCCCATGCGGATTACCAGGACGCCGTGCAGCGCTGGGCGCTGGCGCTGGACGTCGCCCGGCTGTGCGGCGCGACCGACGCCGAGATCGAGGCCCGCATCGGCCTGGGCCAGGTCCACGACGCGATGGGCGACCGCCAGCGCGCCGCCCGGCTGCACGGCGACGCCCGCGCGCTGGCCGACGCGCTGCAGGACGACTACCTCGTCAGCAAGGCCGCCATCAACCAGGGCGTGAACCTGCGCGCCCTCGGCGAGCTGGACGCCGCGCGCAGCCAGCTGCGGCACGCCCACGCCACCGCCCGGCGCGGCGGCGTGCGCCACTACGTCGCCGAGAGCGGCTGGCAGCTGGCCGACCTCGGCCTGCTGCAAGGCCGGCTCGACGAGGCGCTGGACGAGGCCCAGCTGGCGCTGCGCCTGGCCCGGGCCGCCGGCAACGGCTGGCTGCTGGGCGGAGCGCACCGCACGCTGGCGGACATCCTGCAGCGGCAGGGGCGGCTGCCCGAGGCCCAGGCCGCCTACGAGCGCGCGCTGCAGCAGGCGCAGCGCACCGGCGCGCGCCGCCAGCTGATGGAATGCCACGAGGCGCTGGCGCGGCTGCACGAGCGCACCGGCGACTTCGCCGCCGCGCTGGGCCACACGCGCGCCGCCATGCAGCTGCAGGCCGAGGTGCTGCGGCAGCTGCACGTCGTCGAGAACCTAGAGGCGCTGCGCCAGCACGACCTCAGCGAGCGTCCGCCGCTGGAGCGGCTGCTGCTGCTCAGCGAGGAGCTGCAGCGGCTGGACACCGACAAGGCCGGCAGCCTGGCCCGGCTCTGCGCGTCCGGCCGCGACATCCTGCACGCCGACGCGCTGATGCTGTGGGAGTGGGACGAGCAAGCGCCGTCGCCGCACTGCGCGGCCCGCGCGGGCGACGCCGACGCCGCGCTGGCGGCGCGCTACGTGGCCGTCGTGCAGTGCCGGCTCGACGACCGCTCCGAGCTGCGCGCGCTACACGACCTGCACAACCACCCGGACTTCCTCGACCTCGCGCCCACGCTGGCCGCGCTCGGGCTGAACGCCGCCATCGAGGTGCCGCTGCGCCAGCAGGGCCGGCTGGCCGGGCTGCTGCTGGCGCTGCGCCGCGGCCAGGAAGGCGGCTGGAGCCGCGACGAGGTGCTGTTCGCCGCCCACCTCGCGGCGCTGGCCAACCAGCTCGAAAGCGCGCGCCGCACGCGCCAGTCCTGCGAGGCGCTGCAGGTCGCCAACGAGACGCTGGAGCAGCGCGTCGCCGAGCGCACGGCCGCGCTCGAACTCAGCAACCGGGCGCTCAGCCTGGCCAACGAGGCGCTCAACGAGGCCAGCCTCACCGACCCGCTGACCGGCCTGCGCAACCGCCGCTACCTGCTGCAGCACATCGAGGCCGACGTGGCGCTGGCGCGCCGCCACGCGGCCGCCGGCCAGAACGAGGGGCTGGCCTTCTTCCTGATCGACATCGACCACTTCAAGCGCATCAACGACGAGCACGGCCACGACGCGGGCGACCAGGTGCTGCAGCAGGTCGCGCAGCGCCTGGGCGAGGTCAAGCGCGCCGCCGACCACCTGGTGCGCTGGGGCGGCGAGGAGTTCCTGCTGGTGGCGCGCCGCCCGCCGGCCGCCGCCGCCGCGCAGATCGCCGAGCGCCTGTGCCAGGTGCTGCGCGAGCGGCCGTTCCCGCTGCACGGCGGCCGCGCGCTGGCGGTCAGCGGCTCGGTGGGCTGGGCGGTCTTCCCGGCGCACGCCGCCCGCGACTGGACCGAGGTGCTGGCGCTGGCCGACCGGGCGCTCTACCGCGCCAAGCAGCAGGGCCGCGACCGCTGGGCGGGGGCCGGCGAGGGCGGGCCGCCCCTGCCACAAGTCATGGCGCGTCGGGGCTAACCCGACCCTGATGGCGCCATCGCGGACGGGACAATCCGCGCCGCTTCCTGCGGGCCACCGCCCGCGCCCCCGAGTCCACCCTGGAACGAACCACGTGACCACCTCGTCCACCCCGACGGCCTACCCGGCCGCCCACGCCCCGGGCGGCGCCCAGATCCTGGGCCAGCCGCACCAGCTCTTCGTGCTCTTCTTCACCGAGATGTGGGAGCGCTTCTCCTACTACGGCATGCGGGCGCTGCTCGTGCTGTTCCTGATCACCGAGGCCAGCAAGGGCGGCTGGGGCTGGAGCCGCGCGGACGCGACCAGCCTGTACGGCTGGTACACCGGCCTGGCCTACGTGACGCCCATCCTGGGCGGCTACATCGCCGACCGGCTGCTGGGCACGCGCCGCTCGGTGCTGCTGGGCGGCTTCATCATCGCGGCCGGCCACATCGCCCTCTTCATGGAGACGGTGCCGACGTTCTACCTGGGCCTGGGGCTGGTGGTGCTCGGCACCGGGCTGTTCAAGCCCAACATCTCGGCCATCGTCGGCCAGCTCTACGGCAAGGACAACGAGAACGCCCGCGACAGCGGCTACACGCTGTTCTACATGGGCGTCAACGCGGGCGCCTTCTTCGGCATCTCGCTGTGCGGCTACATCGGCGAGAAGGTGTCCTGGAACCTCGGCTTCGGCCTGGCGGGCGTGTTCATGATCCTGGGCGCGATCCAGTTCTGGCTCAGCCAGGGCGTCTTCGGCCGCATCGGCGACAAGGCCGACGCCGCCGCCAAGGCCGAGCGGCAGGCGCTGGACGACACGCCCCAGCACGTCGTCGCCGACCGGCTGAAGGCGATCTTCGTGTTCTCCTTCTTCACGATCTTCTTCTGGTTCGCCTTCGAACAGGCCGGCGGCTCGATGACCATCTTCGCGGCCGACTACACCGACCGCGCGCTGGTCGGTACCAGCGGCCTGGTCTTCAAGATCGTCAACACCGCGATGACGCTGGTGCCCGCGGGCATCCTGACCTGGCTGCTGTTCAGGCTCTACCGCGCCACCGGCGGCCGCTACGCGCTGGCCAACCTGTCGCTGGCCGCGGCCTTCGCCATCGTCTGGGGCCTGAGCCTGTGGATGCTGGGCCGCGAGTTCGGCATGGACCAGAGCGAGGTGCCGGCCACCTGGTTCGGCGTGCTGAACTCCTTCTTCCTGGTCATCCTGGCGCCGATGTTCTCCAAGATGTGGGAGAAGCACTGGAACCCGTCCGGCCCGGTCAAGTTCGGCACCGGCCTGGTGCTGCTGGGGCTGGGCTTCGCGGTGCTGTCCTATGGCGCGGCGGGCATCCCGCAGGGCGCCAAGACGGCGCAGGTCAGCATGGTCTTCCTGTCGCTGGCCTACCTGCTGCACACGATGGGCGAGCTGTGCCTGTCGCCGGTGGGCCTGTCCTACATCTCTCGGCTCGCGCCGACGCGGCTGCTGGGCCTGATGTTCGGCGTGTGGTTCCTGAACGCCGCCATCGCCAACAAGATCGCCGGCTCCACCGGCGCCTACATCGACCAGATCTCGTCGACCTACTCGATGTCGGTGTTCTTCCTGATCTTCACGATCATCCCCATCGGCGCCGGCGTCATCCTGATGGCGCTGACGCCGCTGATGAGGAAGTGGATGCACGGCGTGCATTGAGGCTGCGGCCCGGCGGCCTCGCCGCCAGGCCGCGCGGGCCTCAGCCCGCCAGCGCCTCGGCGCTCCGGGGTGCCGCAGGGGCACGGGCGCCGAACACGCCCAGCACCACCTGCCAGGACAGGGCCACGGCGCCGACGATGAACACCACGTCGCCGAAGGTGCGCACCCAGCGCAGCGTCACCAGGATGGGCTGCTGCATGAACGCCTCGCTGCGCGCCCACCACAGGCCCTCGCTGACGCTGGCGTGGAACTGGATGATGCCGATGGGCAGCAGGCTGGTGGCGATCATCAGCACCAGGCCGGCGTTCAGGCCCCAGAAGCCGACCGTCATCAGCCGTGCGTTGAACACCAGCCCGGGCCGGATGTAGCGCAGCACCAGCAGCGTGAAGCCCAGCGCCAGGAAGCCGTACACCCCGAACAGCGCGGCGTGCGCGTGGACCGGCGTGGTGTTCAGGCCCTGCACGTAGTACAGCGAGATCGGCGGGTTGATCATGAAGCCGAAGACGCCCGCGCCCAGCATGTTCCAGAAGGCCACGGCGATGAAGCACATCAGCGGCCACTTGAGGCTGGCCATCCACGGCGCGCGGTTCTTCAGGCGCCACTGCTCCCAGGCCTCGTGGCCCAGCACGATCAGCGGCACCACTTCGAGCGCGCTGAACGCCGCGCCCACGGCCATGACCGGCGTGGTCGTGCCCGCGAAGTACAGGTGGTGGAAGGTGCCGGGGATGCCGCCCAGCAGGAACAGCGAGGCCGAGGCCAGGCTGGCGGACGTTGCCATGGGGCGCGAGACGAGTCCCATGCTGCTGAACACGAAGGCCAGCGCCGTGGTGGCGAACACCTCGAAGAAGCCTTCCACCCACAGGTGGACGACCCACCAGCGCCAGTACTCCATGACCGACAGGCTGGTGCGCTCGCCGTACATCAGGCCGGCGCCGTAGAACAGGCCGATGGCGCCCACGGAGGCGGTGAGCAGCGCGAGCAGGTTCTTGTCTTCCTTGTTGCGTGCGAACAGCGCGGGCAGCACGCCACGCAGCATCAGCACCAGCCACAGCAGGATGCCGACCCACTTGAGGATCTGCCACAGGCGGCCCAGGTCGATGAACTCATAGCCCTGGTGGCCCAGCCAGAAGTTCCATTCGGCGGGCATCACCTGCGCGATGGCGAGGTAGTTGCCCGTGAACGAGCCCACGCAGACGAAGACCAGCGCCCAGAAGAGCACGTCCACGCCGAGCTTCTGGAACTTCGGATCCTTGCCGCCGTTGATGACCGGCGCGAGGAACAGGCCCACGGCGAGGAAGCCGGTGGCGATCCAGAACAGCGCGCTCTGGATGTGCCAGGTGCGCGTGAGCGAGTACGGGAACCACTGCGACACGTCGATGCCGTAGAACTGCTGGCCCTCCAGCGTGTAGTGCGCGGTGAAGCCGCCGATGAACACCTGGAACACGAACAGCGCCACGACCAGGAACAAATACTTGCCCAAGGCGCGCTGCGAGGGCGTGAGGGCGAAGGTGGTGAGCGGGTCGCGCTTGGGCGCTTCGAGATCGGGCGCATCGTGCGAGCGCAGGAAGGACCAGCCCCAGACCAGGAAGCCCACGCCCGCCAGCAGCACCACCACGCTGGCGATGGACCAGACCACGTTCTCGCTGCTGGGCACGTTGCCGATCAGCGGCTCGTGCGGCCAGTTGTTGGTGTACGTCACCTTGCTGCCCGGGCGTTCGGTGCCGGCGGCCCAGGCGGTCCAGAAGAAGAAGTGCGTCATCTGCCGGCGGCGCTCGGCGCTGGGCAGGGTGTTCTCCTTCATCGCGAAGTTCTCGCGGCTCTTCTTCAGCGCGGGCGCGTCGGAGAAAAGCTGGTCGTAGTACGCCGCCGTCTGCGCGATGGCCTGGGCGCGGCGTTCGCTGACGACGAGCCTGTCCTGCGCGTCCACGCGGTTGCCGCGGTACTCGGCCTGCAGCTCGGCGCGCAATGCGCCCTGCTGGCTTGCGGGCAGCTCGGCGAAGGGCTGGCCGTGGCGCGCCTTCGCGGCCAGGTCCAGCCAGGCCGTGAGTTCTCGGTGCAGCCAGTCGGCCGTCCAGTCGGGGGCCTGATACGCGCCGTGGCCCCAGATGGAGCCCAGCTGCATGCCGCCCACCGACTGCCAGGCGGTCTGGCCGTCGAGGATGTCCTCCTTGTCGAACAGCGCCTTGCCCTCGGCGGTTGCCACCTGCGCCGGGATGGGCGGGGCGGAGCGGTAGATGTCCGCGCCGAAATAGCCCAGCAGCGAGAACATCACGATGCACAGCGCGATCAGCGTGTACCAGTGCTTCTTGTACGGACCCATGGTCTCTCTCCTCAGTGCGCCTGCGCGGGCGCGAAGCGCGCGAACAGGACGTCGTTTTCGATCTCGATGTGTGCCGCCAGGTCGTCGCGGAAGACGCGCAGGCCCTGGCAGAGCGCCTGCCAGCTGGCGCAGGCGCCGGGCGGCGTGATGAAGCCGCCGGCCAGCGCCTCCAGGCGGCGCAGCTCGGCGCCGTGGCCGTCGTGCTCGGCGCGCATCACGGCCATGGGCATGGCCGCCAGCGCGCCCTGGCCGCGCAGGATCAGCGGGAACAGCACCGCCTCCTCCTTGCGCATATGGCTCTCCAGCGCCTGCGCCATGGCCTCCAGGTGGTCGGCCAGGCCCGCCGGGCAGTCCTCGCGGTCGCCGTGCACCTGCTCCACGCGCCGCGCCAGGCGGATCAGCTCGGGCAGCTGCGCGCGGTGCGCCGCGTGGTAGCGGGCCAGGATGTGCGCCACCAGCTCGGCGTCGCTGGCGGTGCGCCAGTCCCCGGCGCGCGGGCGCGGGCGTGGCGGCTCCGGCATGTCCATGATGACCCGCACCGCGGCGTTCATGACTTGCCGGCCTTGTAGACGCCCGGCACGCCGTCGCCCGTCACCTCCAGCACGCCCACCGCGCCCTTGCCGGTGCGCGACAGCGCGTGGTCCACCAGCAGGTAGCTGCCGGGGTGCTCCACCTTCAGCTCGACGATGGTCGCGCCGCCGGGCGCCACCAGCGTGGTCTGCACGTCGGTCTTGACGGTGTTGAGCGCCGCCTCGCTGTACACCTTGTCGAAGATCTCGCCAATGATGTGGAAGGACGCCACCTTGTTCGGCCCGCCCACGCCGAAGTAGATGCGCACCGTCTCGCCCACCTTGGCCTGCAGCTTGTGCGTCTTGGTCAGCGCGCCCACGGCGCCGTTGAACACGTAGTACTCGGGCAGCTCGTTGGCCATCTTGTCCAGGTCGGGCTCCTGGTGCACCTTGGCGCCGATGGGGCGGTGCGTGTACATGTCGCCCTGCATCACGTAGTACTCGCGGTCCACCTTGGCCAGGCCCTGCTCGGGTTCGACCAGGATCATTCCGTACATGCCCGCCGCGATGTGCTGCGGCACCAGCGGCGTGGCGCAGTGGTACACGAACAGGCCCGGGTTCAGCGCCTTGAAGGTGATGGTCTTCTCGGTGCCGGGCGCCACCTGCGTGTGCTCGCCGCCGCCGTGGCCGCCGGTCACCGCGTGCAGGTCGATGGAGTGGATGGCCTTGCTGCCCTTGGCGTTGGCCAGCGTCAGCTCGATGGTGTCGCCCACCCGGGCGCGCAGCATGGGGCCGGGCACCTGGCGGTCGAAGGTCCAGTAGGTGAAGCTGGTGCCGTCGTCCAGCTGGCCGGGCAGCTCCACCGTCTCCATGCGCACCTTCTGCGTCTGCGGCGCGCGCGGGCCGATGGCCGCCGGCACCTTGGCCGGGTCGGCCACCACACTGACGGCGGCCGGGTCGGCACCGCGCTGCGCGACCGGCGCCGGGGTGTACAGCGCCAGCGCCGCGTCGGTGGACGCGCCCGCCGGGCTGGCCGCCACGGCGGCCTTGCCGCTCACGCGCAGCTTGCCCTCCATGCCGATCTGGCGGTGGCCGGGGATCGAGCAGAAATAGGTGAACTCGCCTGGCTTGGCCACCTTGAAGCGCACGCTCTTGCGCCCCGTGCCGGCGCTGAACTTGGGCGAGGCCACGCTCAGCTCGGGGATCACCAGGTCGTGCTCGGCGCCCTCGCCGCTGTCCAGCAGGATCTCCACCGTGTCGCCCACGGCGGCGTTCAGCGTCGGGTTGACCGCGCCCTTGTCGTCCACGTAGACCATCTTGCCGTCGACGATGTTGGTGTGCAGCACGAAGCGCTTGACCGCCGCCTGCGCGGCTGCGGCCGGCGCGCCGCCGCCGCTGGGCTTCTGGGCGGAGGCCGCCGGGGCCAGCGCAAGCAGGCCCAGGGCCAGGACGAGGGGGAGAAGGCGGGGTGTTGTCATGAAGGGCTCCTCTGAATGCCGTGATTGGCATCCTCAGCAACGCAAGGCCCGGGCCAGAAAAAATTCCCCAACCATTCAATGACTTGCAAGATGAATGGTAAAAATGACCGCCACGAAAAATGGTTTCAATGACCATGAAAGGGTATTTGTCACCATGAATGCCGTCGTCGCCCTGCTGCTGGCCGACCTGGCCGCCGACCTGCCGCTGGCCGTGCGCCAGCAGCGGCTGGTGGAGACGCTGCGCTTGCACTTCCGCTGCGGCGCCGTGGCGCTGCTGCGGCTGGACGAGGACGGCGAGCTGCTGCGCCCCGTGGCCGTGGACGGCCTGGTCAGCGACGCGCTGGGCCGCCGCTTCGCCATCAAGGAGCACCCGCGCCTGGCCGCCATCCTGCAGCGGCGCGAGGTCACCTGCTTCCACCACGACAGCGGCCTGCCCGACCCCTACGACGGCCTGGTCATCGAACACCCCGGCGAGCCGCTGCACGTACACGACTGCATGGGCGTGGCGCTGGACCTCGAAGGCCGGCGCTGGGGCGCGCTGACGCTGGACGCGCTCACCGTCGGCACCTTCGACGACGCCGCGCAGCGCGGGCTGGCCCAGCTGCAGCCGCTGGTGGAGGCCGCCGTGCGCGTGTCGCAGCTGGAGGGCGCGCTGCGCGCCGCGCGCCAGGCCGCCGGCGGCGTGCCCGGCACCGCCGCGGCGCGCGACGAGGGCGAGATCGTCGGCCGCAGCGACGCCATGGCCCGCCTGCTGCACGAACTGCAGGTGGTGGCCGACACCGACCTGCCCGTGCTGCTGCTGGGCGAGACCGGCGTGGGCAAGGAACTGTTCGCGCACCGCCTGCACCGCCAGTCGCGCCGCGCCGCCAAGCCGCTGGTCCACGTCAACTGCGCGGCCCTGCCCGAGACGCTGGCCGAGAGCGAACTGTTCGGCCACGTGCGCGGCGCGTTCTCCGGCGCGGTCAGCGACCGGCCCGGCCGCTTCGAGGCCGCCGACGGCGGCACGCTGCTCCTCGACGAAGTGGGCGAACTGCCGCTGACCATCCAGGCCAAGCTGCTGCGCACGCTGCAGAACGGCGAAATCCAGCGCCTGGGCGCCGACCGCCCGCGCAAGGTGGACGTGCGCGTCATCGCCGCCACCAACCGCCACCTGCACGAGCGGGTCGCCGAAGGCAGCTTCCGCGCCGACCTGTACCACCGGCTGTCCGTCTACCCGCTGCCCATCCCGCCGCTGCGCGAGCGCGGCGGCGACGTGCTGCTGCTGGCCGGCCGCTTCCTGGAGCTCAACCGCGCCCGGCTGGGCCTGCGCAGCCTGCGCCTGTCGGCCGAGGCCCAGGCCGCGCTGTGCCGCTACCGCTGGCCCGGCAACGTGCGAGAGCTGGAGCACGTCATCAGCCGCGCCGCGCTCAAGGCCCTGAGCGGCGGCGCGGGGCGCAACGACATCGTCACGCTGGCACCCGGCCTGCTCGACCTGGACGCGCCGCACAGCCCCGCGCCGCCGCCCGCGGCCGCAGCGCTGCCGCCGCCGGACGCGGCCGCCGCCACGCTGCGCGACGCCGTGGACACCTGCCAGCGCCAGGCCATCGCCGACGCGCTGCAGCGCCACCACGGCCGCTGGGCCCAGGCCGCGCGGGCGCTGGACGTGGACCCGAGCAACCTGCACAAGCTGGCGCGGCGCTTGGGGTTGAAGGGTTAACGATGCCCGGGGGCACCTGGTATCGAGGCTGTAATGCCGCCGAGTGCGGAAAGGCTGCGTGCTCGATCCGGCGGCTTGGGAAAATCTCCAGAGGCGGAAGGATGGTGGAGCATCCGCAGATTTTTAGGTTTGCCTAAACGGTAGCGAGGGGCGATTTCAGGGGGGAGGGGATGCTCTGGCTTGTCTTAGCCGACTGCACACCGTAGCATGGGCGTCGTCCAATCCTAGTTAGGCCGCACAAGTGGCACAAATCAGTCTTCGTCTCACGCAGTCAGACTACTCACGAGCTTCGGCGTTTGTCGTCGACAGGCTTCGCCGAGCGGGTGCGATGCCAACGTCGCTCAAGCCTTTGGCGCTGTTGGCTTATGTGCTGTATACCGTTCCATTGTTCGTCATCTTGGTAGCTCCGAACCACCAAGATGAAGCCATCCGTTCGGTGCTCCGCTGGTCTGTACTAGCTCTGTTTATCGTTCCCGCTTTCTTCGTCGTCGGGATCAGCCGCCTTCGCCTTGCGGACGCCAAGGCCTTGGCCAGTTTGGCACCACACGCCGAGGAGCCTCTCACCCTTGAGGCCACGGCTTCCAACCTGACGGTCACTACAACCTCAATGACCGCTGTCTTTCACTGGTCCGCAGTCTCAGTCTTCGTCATTGATGCCGAGTTCGCCGTCCTGCTGGCCACGCGAACTGCTCCCATTCCTGTCACCAAAGTGGGAAGTACCTCAGAAGAGGAGTTCTTCGCCTTCCTTCGCCACGCACAGCAATACAAAGCAGCGAGTGCGGCCTAACCCTTCGCTGGAGGGGACGGCCACCGGCAAGCCGCCTTGGCCGCGAGGCTCTCGCTGTCTATCATCCGCCTCGCGGCCAAGCCGTCTCACCGGCGTCCGCCCCTCAGCTCAAACGTTAGGTGCACGCGGTTTGCCCATGCAAAGTTCAGTGCTAAATCAGGCTCCAGCGCCCGTCCAGCAAGCGCTGGCAGCTATGGTTTTGGTAGTTCAGGGCGCTCGGGTGCTGCGGGCAGCGCTGGCCCCAGCGCTGTGCGCTCAGTCAGCCTCGCGCCTAACTCTGCGCTCAAGCCGACCGCCTACGGCGGCGGCTTACCTTGGCCGTTAGGCTTTCAATGGAGGAACCATGCACAACCGTCTGATTGCAAAAAAGCTATGCAATTTTCTTATCCAAGATGCAGAGGCAAATTTCTCATTTGCAGGAAAGCTTGCTGACGTCACAGGAATTGACTTCCAAGAAAAAACAACCGGATTTGTCTTGGACCAGTTCAAGAAAGCCTACGGTGGATTGTGGGTGGGTGGCACTGCATTTTTGACAGAGAATGATCTGACATTCAAACCAAATTCGCTTAATAAAATGTTCCACAGCGGAGACAATTCGCTTAGTGTTCCGCTTGCGGACATCATATAGGCTGAAGATCAATTCGGATTCTTCACTCGCATTATTCACCTAACCACTGCCAATTCCACCCTCAAGTTGCGCTGCTACGGAGCCAAGGCATTTGTCGCATCCATACAAAAGGCGATTTCCGACGCAAAAGCCTAACAATTCTAGGACTTACGCAAAACGCATCAAAACCGAAGGACTTCGCAGCTCCTGGCGCATCCGCTCGGAAAGCCAACTGGTCTTGATCTGATACATCGAAGAGAGTTTCTCCTTGGCCACCGCCCGCAGCCGCAGCCAAACCAAGATCGCGCAGGCGATGTGGTTTCTCTGCATTCGCGCCTTGCGGCACTGACATTTCTCGACGCCCGTCAGCTGCTTGAGTTCTCGATGAAACTGCTCGATCTTCCAGCGCAGCGCACACGCCTTTTGCGTGCCCTGCGTCGAATCTTGAGCCAGATCGTTCGTCACGATCCAATCCGTGCGGTGGGAAGACACCGTCACCCGGAAGAGCTTCACCTTGTAGTCCCTGGGGAACCCCTTGATCTTGATCAGCTTGCCGCGCTCAGCCTCTTGTGCCGTCCAGCACAAGCCGCTCACTGCCCGGTACGGCGTTTGGCCGGCGCTGTCATCGACCAGCCGGTTGGCCTTGATCGGGCAGTAAAAGCGTTTGCCCAGGCTGTCCACCAGCAGCATCAGCTCCATCGTGGCGTACCAGGTGTCGAACAGCACCCGGGTGAAGGGCAGCGCTTTGTTGCCTGCAGCGCTGACCAACATGTCGCGCACGTGCTCCAGCTTGGTCTTGCCGTCCTGCTCGGGCGCAAACAATCGATAGTCGATGGGCCAATACTCGCCGGTGTCGGGGTTGACGTAGAGGCAGTTCACCAGGCCGATCCCTTTGATGATGCCGTGGGCATTGCCGCTGTACTGCCGGCGAACCAACTCGATCTGGTGCGAATGGCCTTTGTCGAGGATGGTGTCGTCAAACACGATGCATCCCCGGGGGGATGGAACGCTGTCACGCTGCGCATGCTCCCAAACCAAGCTGGCCGACAGCTTGTCGCCTTGCAGGTATCGCTTCACCGCATCGTGGCTGAATCCCTGGCCGTGATCCGCAAAGTTCGTCAAGGTGAAATTGGTCTGGCTGGTCAGGATGAACTGGCAGTAGTCGATTCTTTTGATGGACAATTTGCATGCTGAGGTCGATGCGGCAAATTATCCAACAAATACCCTGCGGGGTCTATTAATTTAAACATTTGCGTAAGTCCTAATGAATTTTGGTAAGGCCGTACTCATCATCTCGGCGGCGGTGGCGGCATGTGCTGCGTTGTGGGCATGGATGCCTGGCGATGCCGAAGAGCATCAGCTTGCGAAAGACAATCCCAATACGGATTTCGCCCCTTCGGAAACCAGGGCGACCACCTCGGCAACAGGCGCTGCGGCGGGCCATGAGGGTGGCAACACAAGCCCAGCCAGCAAGGGCCCACCGTTAGCGGCGGTCAACAGCAAGATGGCTGCCGACTATTTGTCCAGAAAACCTTTGGGCGTGCTCATCCACGAAGCCATCATTTCCAATTCGCAGATCGCCGTGGATTACGGCCGGACCTATTTTTCCCGCTGCATGGCCTCTCAGCATTTCCGGGCCGAGCGACCCCGAGGTCTGGCAACGGTGGACGGCGCTATGCGGACATTTCATGAATGGCCTTGACAGGAACACGGCGACCGCGTTGGCTGCGGCCAGCAAGAAGGTTGATCTGCCGGACCGCCGCGCAACCACCCTCGAGGATCTGGCGCTTGTCGTGAAGAGCGGTGATGGCGAGTTGGTGATTGGGCGGTATGAGAAGCTCCCGGTCAAAGATCGGGGGCAGCTCTTCCGCGATCATGGATTCGACGGGGCGCAACACCAGCTGAAACCCCAGAAATGGCTGGCGCTCATCGACCTCGCGGCGATATCCGCCGTCTGCGGTTCGATGGGCTGCGACAAGGAATACAGGTCGATGTCGTTCTGCGACACCATGGACCTGTGTGGCCGGCAATCATTTGAGGCGCAGGCCGACCGGCTGGCGAAGATGGTGATCGGCTGGTCCGGCGATGAAGAGGCCAGGATCCTGTGGAATTCGTCGCGGGCGGCAATGAATCGCGCCCTCGCCGATCTCGCGGGCCGTTGAATTTCGGGTTGCATTGATCGGCGGCCCGGAACCTGGGTATGCACCCGGCAGCAGCCAAGGGCAAGCGTTCAACTCCACGAACTTCGACAGCATGCGCCGCCGCCGCGGCAGCCGCAGTTGCACGGAGTTTCACGCCGCTTCGCCACGGGCGCAGGCTCGCTTCGCCGCCGATGACGCCAGAACCCCCGATCAGCATGGGCTTATTCATGTTTTGCATGACGCCTGCGGCCTCGCCAGTTACGTCTTGATTACATTGGCGCCGACCATGCCGGCCCCGGGCCCGGTGTGCTTGGGCCAGCGCCGGCCGCGCTGCCCCAAACACATCCCCATGATCGGAGCTTTCCCATGAACCAACCCGTGATGCAGGGCCTGCGCCTGAACCTGCCTGCCTACGTCAAACAC
Source organism: Roseateles sp. (assembly GCF_047654785.1). Classification (GTDB taxonomy): domain Bacteria; phylum Pseudomonadota; class Gammaproteobacteria; order Burkholderiales; family Burkholderiaceae_C; genus Pelomonas. The sequence goes on along the minus strand of NZ_JASGKQ010000002.1, from coordinate 459,751 downwards.
CCCCGGCTGATCGCCTGGGTCGCCGAGATCGCGGCACTGACCGAGGCGGCCGACGTCCACTGGTGCGACGGCAGCACAGAGGAATACCAGCGCCTGTGCGGCCAGCTCGTCGCGGCCGGCACCTTCAAGCAGCTCAACCCGGCCAAACGGCCGGGCTGCTACCTGGCCAATTCCGACCCCAGCGACGTGGCCCGCGTCGAGGACCGCACCTTCATCTGCTCCGCGCGCCAGCAGGACGCCGGCCCCACCAACAACTGGATGGCCCCGGCCGAGATGCGCGCGCTGCTGCAGACCGGCGACCAGGCCCTCTTCAAGGGCTGCATGAAGGGCCGCACGCTGTACGTGGTGCCGTTCAGCATGGGCCCGCTGGGCAGCCCCATCGCCCACATCGGCGTGGAGCTGAGCGACAGCCCCTACGTCGCCGTCAACATGCGCACGATGACGCGCATGGGCCGCGCCGTCATCGAGCTGCTGGGCAGCGACGGCGACTTCGTGCCCTGCGTCCACAGCGTCGGCGCGCCGCTGCAGCCCGGCCAGGCGGACGTGCCCTGGCCCTGCAACGCCACCAAGTACATCGTCCACTACCCCGAGACGCGCGAGATCTGGAGCTACGGCTCCGGCTACGGCGGCAATGCGCTGCTGGGCAAGAAGTGCTTCGCGCTGCGCATCGCGTCCACCATGGGCCGCGACCAGGGCTGGCTGGCCGAGCACATGCTGATCCTGGGCGTCACCTCGCCCGAGGGCAGGAAGTACCACGTCGCCGCCGCGTTCCCGAGCGCCTGCGGCAAGACCAACTTCTCGATGCTGGTGCCGCCCGCCGGCTTCGCGGGCTGGCAGGTGACCACCATCGGCGACGACATCGCCTGGATCAAGCCGCAGGCCGACGGCTCGTTGCGCGCGATCAACCCGGAGGCGGGCTATTTCGGCGTCGCGCCGGGCACCAACCTGCTGACCAACCCGAACTGCATGAAGAGCCTGGACCGGGACGTGATCTTCACCAACGTCGCGCTGACCGACGACGGCGACGTCTGGTGGGAGGGCATGGAGAAGGACCAGGGCGACCAGCTGCCCGCCCACCTGATCGACTGGCAGGGCCGGGACTGGACGCCCGAGATCGCCCGGGCCGCCGGCGAGAACGGCAAGCTGCGCCCGGCCGCCCACCCGAACGCCCGCTTCACGGTCGCCGCCACCAACAACCCGGCGCTGGACCCGGCCTGGGACGACCCGGCGGGCGTGAAGATCGACGCCTTCATCTTCGGCGGCCGCCGCTCCACCACCGTGCCGCTGGTGACCGAGGCGCGCGACTGGACCGAAGGCGTCTACATGGCCGCGACCATGGGCTCCGAGACGACCGCCGCGGCGGCCGGCCAGCAGGGCGTCGTGCGCCGCGACCCGTTCGCGATGCTGCCCTTCATGGGCTACAACATGGCCGACTACTTCCAGCACTGGCTGGACCTCGGCGCCCGGCTGCAGGCCCAGGGCGCGACGCTGCCGCGCATCTACTGCGTCAACTGGTTCCGCAAGGGCGCGGACGGCAAGTTCGTCTGGCCCGGCTACGGCGAGAACATGCGCGTACTGAAGTGGATGCTGGACCGCCTCGAAGGCCAGGGCGGCGGCCGCGAACACGCGTTCGGCGTGACGCCGGACTACGCCGACCTGAACTGGACCGGCCTGGACTTCAGCCGCGAGCAGTTCGACACCGTGACCCGCATCGACGCCGCCGAGTGGCAGGCCGAGATGGCGCTGCACGACGCGCTGTTCGCCCAGCTCGCGCAAGGCCTGCCGGCCGCGCTGCCGGCCACCCGGGCGCGCATCGCGGCGCGCCTGGCCGAGGCCGGCTGAGCGCGCCGCATCCCGGCGCACCTCCCGCGCCGGGATAAGCTGGCGCGATGCCTGCCGACAACACTCCCTTCCTCAGCCCCGCGGCGCTCGCGCGCTGCGTCCCGTTCGTCGTCTTCATGGCGCTGCTGGCGCTGCGCGGCCACCTGCCGGACGGTCTGGGGCTGGATGCCCGCTGGGTCTACGGCGCGCAGGCCGCCGTCGTCGCCGGCCTGCTGACCTTCTACTGGCGCGGCTACGGCGAGCTCGCGCGCCAGAACCTGCCCGACGCCCGCGAGACCGGCTGGGCCGTCGCCGTGGGCGCCGTCGTGTTCGCGCTGTGGGTGCAGCTGGACGCGCCGTGGATGCAGCTCGGCGAGGCCACCGCCAGCTTCGTGCCGCTGGACGCCGACGGCCGGCCTGTCTGGCCGCTGATCGCGCTGCGCCTGGCCGGCGCGGCGCTGGTGGTGCCGGTGATGGAGGAGCTGTTCTGGCGCTCGTTCCTGATGCGCTGGATCGAGCACCCCGGCTTCGAGCGCGTGGACCCGCGGCGCGTGGGCCTGCGCGCGATCGCGCTGTCCACCTTCGTCTTCATGCTGGCGCACACGCTGTGGCTGGCCGCCATCGTCGCGGGCCTGGCCTACGCGGGGCTGTACCGCTGGACCGGCAAGCTGTGGACCGCCGTCATCGCCCACGCGGTGACGAACGGGATGCTGGGCCTGTGGGTGGTCTGGACGGGGCGCTGGGAATTCTGGTGAGCTCGCCCTTGCGCTGGCCCAGCCCCGGCCGCTCCAGGTCGCGGAACGCCTCGAACACCCAGGAGCGCAGCCCGATCACCACGCTGTAGGGCCGCTTCTCGGCAGCCGGCAGCTTCTGGTCCAGCAGGTGCTGGCGGGCGAAATCGTCGGCGGCGCGCTGCAGCCGCTCGGCCAGCTCGCGCGCATGGCCGGCGCCGAACTCGCCGTGGACCAGCGTCAGCAGCTCGCCCTCGCCGTCGAAGCCGCCGGCGAAGAAATCGGCCATCACGCGCTCGCGGAAGAACTGCATCACCGGCCCCTGCGGGCGCCAGCGCAGCGTCTTGGCCACCTTGAGCTTGTAGCGGTTGTGCGGCCGCAGCTCGATGACGCCCAGCCGGTCCAGCCTCACCAGCGCCGCCACCGCGTCCGCCTCGCTGAGCCGGTAGCGCGCCAGCACGTCCTCCAGCGTCCACAGGCTCAGGCAGCAGATGGCCACCAGCAGCAGCACCGGCGACGCGACGACGGCGCGCTCCTGCTCCAGGCTCAGCTCGCGCTGCGCGGGCGCCTCGCGCGCCAGCCGCGCGGCCAGCTCGGCGAAGTCCAGCTTCAGCACGCGGCAGATCTCGTCCACGCGCGACAGCGGCATCTCGCCGCCCGGCGCCAGCATGCGCTTGACGCTGGACTCGGACAGCGCCAGCGCCCGCGCCAGTTCGGCATAGCTGATGCCCCGGCCCTTCAGTTCGGCCTTGATCAGGGCCACCAGCGATTGCGTGCTCGACATGGGCGCGAACGGTAGCGCATGCAGGAGGGCGCGCCGCCGGCAGTCGCATCAAACGCTACCGCCCGGCGCTCGCCGCGCGCCCGGCCCGGGTCGCCGTGGGCGCCACCACCGCGATGGCGGAACATCGCGGCCGGCACCCCACGCCATGAACCGGAGTTCCCCATGACCCTGAAGCCCCTGCTGGCCGCGCTCGCGCTGTCCCTGGCCCTGTCGGCGCAGGCGCAGTCCGCGCTGAGCGCGGTCTCGGCCGCGCCCGTCGTGCTGTCCGTGACGGCCGCCAGCGCCACCGGCGCCACGCTCGCCGCCGCGCCCGCGGCCCTGCTGTCGGCCGGCGCGGCGCTGACCGTCGTCAGCGTCGCGGCGGCCGGCGACGCCACCGTCTGGGTGCTGGAGCGCGCGTCGGACGGCGCGCGCCTGAGCCTGCGCACCGCCGGCCGGCTCGCCCAGGGCGCCGCCGTGTCGGCCGGCACGGCGGTGTCGGTGACCGTGATCGGCGCCGGCATCGTGCTGTCCGCGCTCGGCGAGGCCATCGCCTTCCTCCCCAACGAGATCGGCCAGGCCCTGCTCCACAACGAGCAGGTGAGCCGGTGAGGCGCCCGCCGGCAGCGCTCGCGGCAGCCGCGGCGCTCGCGCTGGCCGCCCCGGCCGCGCACGCGGGCCGCCCCTGCGAGGAAAAGCCGCCGACGCTGCGCCAGATCGAGCAGGGCCTGGACCTCGCGCAGGCCACGGCCCGCCAGCTCGACGCGAGCGGCGCGCAGGTCGTGGTGCTGGCCCGCGCCGGGCAGGACCTCTCCCGGTACGGCCTGCAGTGGTCGCACCTGGGCTTCGCCTACAAGGACGGCTCGCAGCAGCCCGCCGTCTGGCGCGTGCTGCACAAGCTCAACCAGTGCGGCACCGACCACGCCGCGCTGTTCCGCCAGGGCCTGGGCGAGTTCTTCCTGGACAACCCGCACCGCTACGACGCCGCCTTCGCGGTGCTGCAGCCCGCGCTGCAGCAGGCGCTGCTGCCGGTGCTGGCCGACAACGCGCGCGCGGCGCGCTTCCACGAGCGGCGCTACAGCATGGTGGCCTACGCCTTCGGCACCCGCTACCAGCAGAGCAACCAGTGGGTGCTGGAGACGCTGGCCGGCGCCGCCGCGCCCGCCGTCGCCAGCCGCCGCGCCGCGCAGGACTGGGCGCGCGCGCAGGGCTACCAGCCCACCGACCTGCGCCTGTCGGCGCTGACGCGGCTGGGCGGCCGCCTGACCCAGGCCAACATCGCCTTCGACGACCACCCGGCCGCGCGCCGCATGACCCGGCACATCGACACCGTCACCGCCGACTCGATGTTCGCCTGGCTGCCGCGCGCCGGCCTCGCGCACCCGCCGCAACCCGTCGCCCAGCCATGACTGAATCCACGGCACCCAAGGGCCCGGCGCCGGGCCGCTCCCAAGCGGGCCCGCATCCCCCCGGGGCATCGGCCGACGTACCCGTCGGACGAGGGGCGCCCCTCCACCCCAACCAGTTCGCGCTGCTGAAGCAGCGCCGCTTCGCGCCGTTCTTCTGGACGCAGTTCCTCGGCGCCGCGAACGACAACGTCTTCAAGTTCGCGCTGACGCTGATGGTGACCTACCAGCTGCAGCTGGCCTGGCTGCCGCCCAGCCTGGCGGGCCTGGTGATCGGCGCGCTGTTCATCCTGCCCTACGTGCTGTTCTCGGCCACCAGCGGCCAGTTGGCCGACAAGCACGACAAGGCGCGGCTGATGCGGCTCGTCAAGAACCTGGAGATCGCCATCATGGCCATCGCGGCCTGGGGCTTGCACGCCGCGAACGTGCCGGCGCTGCTGGCCTGCGTGTTCCTGATGGGCCTGCACTCCACGCTGTTCGGCCCCGTCAAGTACGCCTACCTGCCGCAGCACTTGAGCGAGCGCGAGCTGACCGGCGGCAACGGCATGGTGGAGATGGGCACCTTCGTCGCCATCCTGCTGGGCCAGCTGCTGGGCGGCCTGCTGGTGGATGCGCCCGGCGCCGGCCCGCGGCACGTGGCCTGGGCCGGCCTGGCGCTGGCCGTGCTGGGCCGCGCGGCGGCGCAGGCCCTCCCCGCCAGCCCGTCCACCGACCCCGGCCTGCGGATCAACTGGAACCCCGTCACCGAGACCTGGCGCAACCTCCGGCTCGCGCGCGAGGACCTGGCCGTGTTCCGCTCGCTGCTGGGCATCTCGTGGATGTGGTTCTTCGGCGCGGTGTTCCTCAGCAACTTCCCCGCCTTCGCCAAGGAGGTGCTGCACGGCGGGCCGCAGGTGGCGTCGCTGCTGCTGGCGGTGTTCTCCATCGGCATCGGCGTCGGCTCGCTGCTGTGCGAGATGCTGTCCAAGCGCCACGTCGAGATCGGCCTGGTGCCGCTGGGCGCCATCGGCATGAGCGTGTTCGCCATCGACCTGTACCTCGCCGCCCGCGGCCTGCCGCCCAGCGCGCCCTACGACGTCGGCGCCTTCCTGGCCCGGCCCGCGCACTGGCGCGTGCTGGCCGACCTGGGCGCGCTGGCGCTGTTCGCCGGCCTGTACAGCGTGCCCATGTACGCGCTGATCCAGCTGCGCGCCCAGGCCACGCACCGCGCCCGCATCATCGCGGCCAACAACATCCTGAACGCGCTGTTCATGATCGCCAGCAGCGTCATCGCCGGGGCGCTGCTGGGCACGGGCCTGGACATCCCGCAGGTCTTCCTCGCCGTGGGCCTGGCCAACGCCGTGGTGGGCGCCTGCATCTTCCTCATCGTGCCGGAATACCTGCTGCGCTTCGCCGCCTTCGTGCTGACGCGGCTGGCCTACCGGCTGCGCATCGCGCACGACGAGCGCCTCCCGGCGGCCGGCCCGGCCGTGCTGTTGTGCAACCACGTCAGCTTCGTCGACGCGCTGCTGCTGATGGCCGCCAGCCCGCGCCCCATCCGCTTCCTGATGGACGCGCAGATCTTCCGCACGCCGGTGCTGGGCGGGCTGTTCCGGCTCTCCCAGGCCATCCCGATCGCGCCGGCCCGGGACGACCCGGCCACCGACGAAGCCGCCTTCGCCGCCGCCCGCGCCGTGCTGGCCGACGGCGGGATGGTCTGCATCTTCCCGGAGGGCCGCATCACGCGCGACGGCCGGCTGCAGCCCTTCAAAGGCGGCGTCATGAAGCTCATCGACGGCCTGCCCGACGTGCCTGTCATCCCGATGGCGCTGGGCAAGCTGTGGGGCAGCGACTTCTCGCACGTGGAAGGCGGCCGGGCGATGGCCAGGCCGCCGCGGCGCGGGCTCTGGAGCCGGATGAGCCTGACCGTGGGGCTGCCGCTCCAGGCCGCCCAGGTGTCGCCGGAACGGCTCAGGGCGGAGGTCGCACAGCTGCTGGGCTGACCGGGCGTGCCGTCCCTCAACGGGGGAAGGCGGCCTGATGCTCGCGGCAGTACTGCAAGCCGCCGAACCGCCGGGATTGCCCCCAGCAGAACTTGCCTTCGGCAAAGCTGATGCGCGCACCGCATCGAGCGCAGATCAGCTTCTTGGCCGGTTCGGCCCCATTTTCAGGCACCTGGACAGCCGGCACGGCCGGTGCTGGCGCGGGCACCCGGACCGGCGCAGGGGCCACCGGCGCATGCACCCGTGGCCGCATGAACTCCGGCAACGCCAGCAAGTCGCTCGGCCGATGCTGGCGGGCGATCTTCTCGCCCCATTCGCGCACGGTGTCCTGCCCGTGCAGATTGAACACGCCGGCCAAGGCCGCCAAGGGAGACAAGTCGTTCACCCAGCGGGTTCTCCACTCGGGAAACTGGTCCGCCTTGATCACATGGCTCGTGTCGTAACGCTTGGGGTCGGGCCGCTGGATGATGGCCTTGGGGTGCAACATCACCACGTGGTGGAACTTGGGCTCGGTGCCGATGCGGCCGCCAATCCCCAGGTGCTCCAGCAACTTGGCCAGTACGCGCGCATGCCGCTGGCTCTGGGCCAGCGGAGAGGGGATGCCGAAGCGCTTGCCGCTTTCGTACTCGACGGTGAACTCGCCCGCCTCGTTGATCAGCACATTGCCGGCGTAGCACTTCGTCTCCACGAGGAAGATGTCCAGCATCCGGCCGACGATCAGATGGTCGATCTGCGCCACGTCATCGCCGACGACGATGCGCAGGTCATGCAGCACCGCGTTATTGCGCCCGTCGCGCAGCACGCTGTCGATATGGAAGGCCGCATCGCGCTCGCCTTCGATGCCCCGCTTGACGTTCCAGTACTCGTCCTTGAGCCAGGCGCGCTGGCGGGCGTCCAGCACCGGAGACGCCTGCAAGTCCTCCAGCAGCTTCAGTCGCTTGGTCTTGTCATCGGCCTGCTTGATCAGCACGGTTTCCGTCCTTGGAGTCGTTCTAGGCCGCCGGAGGCGGGTGGCGGCGCAGCAGCCGCCTCACCCGCAGTTTGACCGCCCGCGCCATGCGCCACACCGCGCTGGCGCGCACCCAGGCCAGCAGTTCGGCCTTCCAGCACGTCCAGCGCGCGTAGAGGCGGGCGAACCAGGGCAGTTGCAGCAGCGCCGGCTGCAGCAGCTGGAACAGCCAGGCCAGCAGCGCCGTGCCGACGAGCTTGGCCGCGACGACGACGGCCAGGCCCAGCGCGACGCGGCCGGTCGCCACCAGGCCCACGGCCAGCAGCTTGACCGGCACGATCAGCAGGCTGGGCAGCACCAGCGCCACCAGCGCCCAGCGCGGCGGCAGGCGTGCGAGCCGCGCCTCCAGCCGCCGGATGAGCGGCAGCCGCGCCAGCCGCGCGAACCCGCGCCGCAGCGGCTCCCAGCCCCATTCCTCGAACAGGATGAGCAGCGCCAGGGCGGCGCGGACCAGCCAGCGCAGCGGGGCGAGCCAGGCCTTGACCATCAGGACATGCCCTCAGCCTCTCCCGGCGCCAGCCAGGCCCGCAGCCGGGCCAGCACGGCCGGATCGGTCTGCAGGCCGAGGTGGCCGAGGCCGGGGAAGCAGGCAGTGTCGGTGAAGCGCAAACGCCGCGCCGGGTCCCGGTGCTGGCCGAGCGCGCTGGCCACGGGCACGAGGCCGTCGCCCAGCCAGCGCGCCGGCGGGCCGGCGGGCGCGCGCGCGGTGGTGGCCGCGACGGCATGGCAGGCCACGCCGTCGGGCAGCGGGATGCGGCTGGCCCGGCCGGCGTCGGCCTCGATCAGGCTGCCGTGGCGCAGGTCGCGGATGCCGGCGCTGCGCCGCGCGGCCAGGGCCGCCAGCGGGCGCGAGTAGGCGCTGAGGGCCAGCAGCTGCTGCAGTTGCTGGCCGCCCCGCTCCAGCGGCGCGCCCAGGTGCGGCGTGCCCAGCGTGACGAGCCGGCGCAGGCGCCGCGGCCAGTGCAGCCCCTCGCGCTGCGCATGCCAGAGGGCGCTGCGCGCGACCAGGCCGCCCATGCTGTGGCCGAGCAGCACCAGCGGGCCGGGCAGGTCGTCGAGCAGCCCGGCGAGCTCGGCGCCGTTGCGCCAGACCGCGCGGCCGCTGTTGTAGCGCAGGCCCCAGGGCCGGTAGCCCAGGCCCGCGAGCGCGGCAGGGAAGTCGGCGCCCTCGCGGCGCCACTGCGCCTCGTTCATGCACAGGCCGTGCAGGAGCACCAGCGGCGGGCCGGCGGCGCCGTCCACCAGCGGGTGCAGGCCCATGGGCGTGGCCAGCGGGTTGGCCGTGTCGTCCAGGTAGTCCCCCAGCACGCCGTTGAGCGCGGCCACGAGCGCGTTCGCCGGCTCGGGGCCGGCCGGCGCCGCCAGCGGGGCGAGGGCGCCCAGCGCGGCGTCCAGCCCGCCGCCCACCAGCCCCGCCACGCCGCGCACGCTGCGGTACACCAGCCCGGCGACGCCCCCGGTGCGCGGGCGCGGCGCCGCCAGCGGCAGCCGCGCGATCCCGGCATGCAGGGCCTCGACCAGGTCGGCGACACCGGTGGTGGCGTCCACCGCCAGGCGGCTGGCGCCGCGCATCTGCCGGACGAGCGGGCCGGGCGGCTTCATCGGCCCTGCAGCCGGACCCGGCAGCGCAGCCCCGCCGGCAGCTCGCCCCGGGCGTTGGGGATCTCGGCGACGATGCCGAAGGTGCCGGCGGCGGCGTCCACCACGCGGTCCACGGTGCGCACCCGGGCCTGGATGGGCCGGTCGGCGAACGGCGCCTCGGGCGTGACGCTGACCGTCTGCCCCACCCGGACCTGCGTGAACGCCTTCACCGGCAGCAGCGCCTGCACCTTCAGCGGGTGGGTCTGCGCGATCTTCAGCACCGGCTTCTTGGTGTCGCTGCTGTCCATCAGCGCGCCGGGGTAGAGGTACTGGTCCACCACCACGCCGCTGAACGGCGCCAGGATCTGGCGGCGGCGCAGCTGGTCGACGGCCTGGCGGTGGTCGAGGCGGGCGATCTGGTGGTTCTCCGCGGCGGTCCGCAGCTCGGCCTCGGCGAGCTTCAGCTCGGCCTGCGCGTCCTCGACCGCCTGCGCCGAGACGAATTCCTCGGCCAGCAGGTCCTGCAGCCGGCGCGCCTTCTCGCGCAGCGCGTCCACCTTGGCCTGCGCCAGCTGGGCCTGCCCCTGGGCGTCGGCGCGCGCCCGGGCCGAGTCGGCCGCGCTGGCCTCCACGCTGCTTTCGATGCTGACCAGCACCTGGCCCTGCCGGATGGCCTCGCCGCGGCGCGCGTGCACGCGCTCGAGGATGCCCACGACGGGACTGCGGATCTCCACCGTCTGCGCGGGCTCGATCATGCAGTCGTACTCCTGCGCGGCGGCGGGCAGGCAGAGCAGTGCGAGGAGGAAAGTCGTGGGCTTCATGTCGTGGAACCGGCGATGCCGATGATGCGATGCAATTCGCGGTCTTGGCGCAGGGTTTGTTTTCGGGCTTGCCAGGCGCGGCGTTCAGCGTCGCGTTGCGCCAGGCGCACGGCCAGCGGCAGGCCCCGGCCGCGCGCGAGCGCGGCGCGCAGCGGCGCGGGCAGGGTCTTGAACAGCGGGTCGTCGGCCGCGACCATCGCGCGCACGCTGCCCACCTGGCCCTGGCGGCCGCTGCGGCCGAACAGCTGGCGGTCCACGCGCGGGGACTCGTGGTATTCGGTCAGGATGACGTGCAGCCCGCCCGCGGCCAGGGCCGCCGGGTCGGGCTTGATGTCGGTGCCGCGGCCGGCCATGTTGGTGGCCACCGTGATGCGGCCCGACGCGCCGGCGCGGCCGACGATGGCGGCCTCCTCGGCGTCCTGCCGCGCGTTCAGCACGGTGGCCTCGGCACCGCGCGCCAGCAGCGCCGCCATCGCGGCCTCGCTGGCCTCGACGCTGCGCGTGCCCACCAGCACGGCCTGGCCGCGCGCGGCGGCGGCGATGGCCTCGCCGGCCACGGCCCGCCACTTGGCGGCGGCGTCGGCGAAGCAGGCGGCGGGCAGCTCGCGGCGCTGCACGGGCCGGTGGGTCGGCAGCCGGCGCACGCGCAGCCGGTAGGTGGACCACAGCTCCGTGGCCGCCTCGGCGGCCGTGCCGGTCAGGCCCGCGAGCAGGTAGTAGCGGCGGAAGAAGCGCTGGAAGGTCATGCGCGCCAGCGTGTCCCGGCCCTTCGTCAGCGGCACGCCCTCCTTGGTCTCGATGAGCTGGTGCAGGCCCTGCTCCCAGCTGCGGTCGGCCATCACGCGGCCGGTGCTCTCGTCGACGATCTGCACCTTCAGGCCCTCCTCGGGCTTCTCGCCGGGCGCGAGGATGTAGTGCTGGTCGCGCTGGTACAGGTGCAGCGCCGTCAGCGCCTGGCGCAGCACCTGCTCGCGCCAGGCGCGCGCGCGCCAGACGGGGCGCACGTCGCCGGGCAGCGGCGGGCAGGCGTCCACGGCGGCGGGCAGCAGCTCGATCTCGCGCCGCCCGTCGGCGCGCCGGAAGTGCTCGCCCTCGCGCAGCGCCCGCGCGCCGGCCATGGCCCAGGCGAGCAGCGCGGGCTCGTGCAGGCCCTCGGCCTCCTGCGAGATGATCATCGGCGTGCGGGCCTCGTCGATGAGCACGCTGTCGGCCTCGTCGACGATGGCGACGTGCAGCGCCGGGATCAGCGGCTCGGCGGCGTCGCCGCGCACGAAGCCGCGCAGCCCCGCGACGCGCGCCGGCAGCAGGCCGTGGCCGGCGAGGCGGTCCTTCAGGTAGTCGAACACCAGCTCCTTGCCGCTGACGTAGCAGATGGCGTGGCGGTAGGCGGCGCGGCGCTCGTCGGGCGCCATGCCGCCCTTGACGAAGCCGCCGTCGAGGCCGAAGAACGCGAACAGCGCCTGCATCTCGCCGCAGTCGCGCTCGGCCAGGTAGTCGTTGGTGCTGACCACGTGCACGCGCGCGCCGCTGGCGGCCATCACGGTGGCGGCGAGCGCGGCGACCAGCGTCTTGCCCTCGCCGGTGCGCATCTCGGCCAGCCGCCCGGTGATCAGGAGGCGCGCACCGGCGAACTGCACCGCGTGCGGCCACAGGCCCAGCGTGCGCCGCGCGCCCTCGCCCACCGCGCCCAGCGCCTGCGCGAGCGCGGCGGGGTCGGCCGCGTCGGCGCGCAGCGCGGCCATCGCGGCCCGCAGCAGCCCGCGCACGCCGTCGTCCGCGGCGTCGCGCAGCGGCAGCGCGGCGATGGCGGCCTGCAGCGCGGCGATGCGCCGGGCCGGCTCGGCGCGCACCGGCAGCCAGCCGGCCGCGTCGCGCAGCCAGCGCTCCAGCCTGGCGCCGCCCTCGGCGCCGCGCTCGTCGCGCAGCGTGTCGGCGCGGCGGAACTCGGGGCCGGCCAGCGCGCGCAGCCAGCGCAGGTCGGCAGTGGCGGCGGCGTCAGACATTGAGGCGGGCCAGGAAGGCCTGGCGCAGCCGCAGCAGCCACTGCACGGCCAGCGGCGTGGCGCCCAGGTCGAAACGCACCCAGACCTTGTCGCCGAACACGGCGCCGGGCGCGGGCCGGGCGAGCTGCAGCTCGAGGTCGAAGACGCGGCGCAGGCTGTGCCGGCCGCCTTCCCGGGCCGGGTCCACGCCGATCTCGCCGCCGGCCAGCGAGCCCAGCGCGGCCGACACCAGCTCGAAACCGCCGCCCGGCACCTCGCGGCGCACCTGCGCGTCGCGCACCGCATGCGGCCACTGCAGCAGCCGCACCTGGACGGCGCGCGCGCGGTGCTTGACGAGGTCGGCGTCCTCCTGCGTGACGGCCACGCGCACCCGGTCGGCCGGGCCGGCGACGAGGTAGCCCAGCAGCTCGCCGCGCTTGACCGCGCGGCCGGCCAGCTCGGTGGGGGCATCGGGCACCCAGCGGCCGGCGACGGCGGCCGCCACGTCCAGCGCGGCCACGCGGGCGCGGGCCTCTGCGTAGCGCGCCTGGCGCGCGGCCAGCTCGCTGCGCAGCGGCTGGGCCCGGGCCGGCTCGGCCACCTCGGCGCGGCGCAGGCTGGCCTCGGCCTGCGCCAGCGCGGCGGCGGCCTGGGTCAGCTCGGCCTGCAGCGGCAGGTTGTCGATCCGCAGGATCGCGCCGCCGCGCGCCACGGCGCTGCCGGGCGGCGCGTGGACGGCGCTGATCTGCCCGGCCGCGTCGGCGCGCACCAGCGCCTCGTCGGGCAGCCAGACCACGCCCTGGTGCACCGAGTAGAACGGCAGCGGCAGCAGGCCCAGGACGGCCAGCGCGCCGGCCGCCATCAGCAGCGCGCGCCGCTTGGCCGCGGCGCGGCGGCGCGCCAGCGAGCCGCCCTCGTCCAGGTGCTTCCAGGCCTTCCACAGCGGCATCGCCAGCGCCTGCCACGCCGCCATGACGGCCATGACCACGCCCAGCAGCAGGTACTCGCCGGCGACGAACCAGATCAGCCCGATCATGACGAGGAAGCGGTAGACCGGCGCGACGGCGCCGTAGAGCGCGAGGATCCGGCGCTCGCCGCGCGAGGCTGCCAGCGGCGGCTCGGCGTCCTTCGCACCGAACAGGAAGCGGTCGCTCAGGTAGACCCAGTAGGCCTGGGCGCGCTGCGCGAGGTTGGGCAGCTCCAGCAGGTCGGTGGCGATGAAGTAGCCGTCGTAGCGCATCAGCGGGTTGCCGTTGACCAGCAGCGTGGACACGCCGGCGATGAGGATGACGTTGTAGGCCACCGCCGTGATCCAGCCCGGCTCGGCCGCCAGCCACACGTACAGCGCCACGGCGCCCAGCGCCAGCTCGGCCATGATGCCGGCCGCCGCCACCTGCGCGCGCGCCCACTTGGACGGGAAGCGGTACGACGAGGTGGCGTCCACGTAGGGCACCGGCGCGAAGACGATGAACAGCAGCCCGATCTCGCGCACCGTGCCGCCGCGCGCCTTCACGGCCAGGCCGTGCGCCCATTCATGCGCGGCCTTGACGGCGGGGTAGACGAACCACAGCAGCACCAGGTTGCCGGCGGACAGCACGCGGTCGGACAGGTTCTCGGTCAGCGCCTGCCAGTGCTGCGCGCCGAGCACCGCCGCAGGCACGACCAGCGCCAGCCACAGCAGCAGCGCCGGCAGGCTGGACAGCGCCCGCGCCAGGCCGGCCTGCCGGTCGAACCAGGCATCGGGGTGGAGCAGCGGCAGCCGCAGGCTCATCAGGTTCAGCCAGTTCTGCTTGATCTTGGCCTTGCGCTGGCGCTGGAAGCGCTCCAGCACCTCGCCGGCATCGGGCGACACCTGGGTCTGCAGCAGGTCGTTGGCGTGCAGCGCGGACACCAGCTGCACCAGCTCGTGCTGCGAGATGCTGCCGCCGCCGTCGCCGGCCGCCGCGCAGGCGGCGTCCCACACCTGGTCCAGCGTGCGGCGGCCGTCGCACAGCGACAGCACCTGCCAGACCTCGGGCGTCATGCGGTGGAAGCGCTGGCTGACCGGGTCGGACAGCAGCACCCAGGCGCGGCCGCGCAGGCGGCGGTGCAGCGGCTCCACGCCGTCGCGCAGGCGCGGCCGCAGGTGCCGCAGCGCATGCCAGTGCTCGGACAGCAGCGCCTGCATGGGGCTAGATCCAGTACTGCCAGAGCTTCAGGCGCAGCCAGGCGACGGACTCGCGCGTCCAGATCGTCAGCAGGTTGGCGCGGCCCACGACGACCTTGGCCACGCCCTGCATGCCGGGGCTCAGCGGCGGCGCCTCGCCCACCCAGGCGGCCTCGGCGCGGAAGCCATTGGCGCCGTCCTGCACGCTGGCCGTGGCGGTCACGCGGCTGAGCTCGAACGCGTGGCCCTCGTGCGGCTGGCCCGCCAGGCGCAGCACGCCGCGCTGGCCGGCGCGCACGCGGGCGATGTCGCGCTCGGGCACGTGCAGCACCACGCGGTAGCCCTCGGACGCGATCTCGAACATCTCCTTGCCCAGCTCGGCCGGCGCGCCCAGCTGCTGCACCCAGTCGCCGGTGACGACCAGGCCGTCGATGGGCGCCACCAGCTGCGCGCGCGCCAGCCTGGCCTCGACCAGCGCGAGCTGGCCCTCGGCGCCCTGCAGCTCGGCGCTGGCCAGCGCCACGCCGGCCGCCTCGCGGTCGGCCATGGCCTGGCGCAGCCGGCCGGCGGCCTGGTCGCGCTCGCCGCGCAGCCGGGCCTGCTCCAGCACCAGCTCGCGGTCGTCCAGCCTCAGCAGGACCTGGCCCCGGCGCACACGGTCGCCCGGGCGCACCAGCGCCTCGGCGATGAAGCCCTCGAACGGCGCGGTGACGAGCTGGCGCGTGCGGCCCTCGATGACGGTGTGCGCCGTGACGCGGTCGTCCACCGGCACCAGCAGCAGCACGGCCAGCAGCAGCGCCGCCGCGACGGCGCCGGCCTTCCAGGCCCAGTGCCCGGGGCCGCGCAGCCTGCCGGCCACGCGGCGCAGCGCGCGCCAGGCCTGCACCGGCAGCGGCAGCTCGGCCGCGCGCCAGTGGCGCAGCAGCGGCTCGGCCAGCGCGGCGCTGCTGCGCAGCACCAGCCGGGCCGCGGGCGAGACCTCGCCCTGTGCGACCAGCACCGCGGCGACCTCGCCCTGGTCCAGCAGCGGCAGCGCCCAGGCCTGGCCCTGGCCCTCGGCCTCGGCGAGCTCGCGGCCTTCGACGAAGGCGCGCTGCGCGACCTCGGTGGCCGCCTGCACGGCGGGGCTGCCGGTCTCGGCATGGGCCACGTCGGCGGCCACCCACCAGCGCGCGCGCTCGTGCCGCACCTCGAACAGCGAGAGCCGCAGCCGGCCCTCGGGCGGCAGCTCGCGCCGCGCCCAGGCGGCCGTGCGGTTGACCCAGTCCTGCGCCGCCGCGCGCGCGTCCCGGTGCGACGCGACGTGGCCCATCAGCTCCAGCAGCTCGGCGGCGCGCTGGTTGTGCGCCAGGCTGGCCGCGGCGAGCGTCAGCTGCAGCCAGCCCAGCGACAGCAGCAGCAGTTGCAGGCTGCGGTCGTTGTGCGGCGGGCTCAGCAGCGCGCCGACGATGCCGGGCTGGCCGCTGGGCAGCGCCAGGTGGGTCGCGGCCAGCAGCTCGCCGGACGGCACCCGGCTCAGCGCGACGGGACTGTCGCGCGTGACGCGCACGCGCGCCTCGGCCCAGGCCTCGGCCACGTCGGCGCGCTCGAAGGGCGCGCGCCAGGCCGGGTCCGCCGCATGCAGCGCCACGCCCTGGCAGGCCAGGCCCGCGGCATGCAGGCGCTGCAGCCAGGCCGCCAGCGCGGGCGCCAGCTCGGCCGCCTGCGGCGTGGCGGCGGGCGGCGGCAGCACGACCTCGTGGTCGTCCACCGTCATGGGCCGCCCCGCGCGCGGCCGATCTCGCCGGGCTGGTGGGCCACCAGCTGCGCGTCCAGCGCCTGCCAGTCGCCCTCGCCCAGCGCGCCGCTGAGCGCGCGCAGCCTGAAATAGCCCGCCCAGGCGTCATGCCGTGCCCGCGACAGGTCGCGGCGCGCCTCGAACAGCCGGCCCTGCGCCTCCAGCACGTCGGCATTGGTCTTGATGCCGACCTCGAAGCCGCGCTGGTTGGCCCGCACCGACAGCGCCTGCGAGCGCTCGGCCGTGGCGAGCGCCCGGGCCTGCGACAGCGCGGACAGCGTGGCCGTGAAGGCCTGGCGCACGCCGATGACGAGCGTGCGGCGTGCCAGGTCCAGCTCGCCGGCGGCCTTGTCGCGCAGCGCCATCGCCTCGACGACCTTGGACTGCGTGGCGCCGCTGGCGAACAGCGGGATGGTCAGCGTCGCGCCGATGGCCGACGTGTTGCCCCGGCGCGGGAAGATGCTGGTCACCGTGCCGGTGTCGTTGGAACGCGTGTAGCTGGCGTTCAGGTCCACCGTGGGCGCGTGCGCGAGCGAGGCCTTGCGCGTCTCGGCCTCGGCGGCCTCCACGGCCAGCCGGGCCTGGCGCAACTGCGGGCTCTCGGCCTCGGCGCGCGACAGCCAGTCCAGCACGCCGCTGGCGGGCAGCGGCGGCAGCGCGTCGGGCGCGATGGCGCGGGCCAGCAGCGCCGGCGCCGGCCCGCCGGCGACCTCGGCGAGCACCTGCCGGCGCAGGTCCAGCTCGGACTCGGCGGCCAGCAACTGGGCCACCGCGCCGTCCACGCGCGCCTCGGCCTCGCGCACCTCGGGCGCCGCCGCGCGGCCGACCTGGAAGCTGCGCCGCGCCGCCGCGAGCTGCTCGCCGTAGGCCTCGCGCAGCGCGACCGCGTGGGCCAGCACGTCGCGCGCCTTGAAGACCTCCAGCACGCTTTCGGCCAGCCGCTGCTGCGCCTCCTGGCGCGCCTGCTGCAGCGCGCCGTCGGCCTGCTCCAGCTGGCTGCGCGCGGCCTGCATGGCCGGGTAGAGCGCACCGCGCCACAGCGGCTGCGTGACCTGCACCGCGTACTGCTCGGACCGGAACGGCCGGTTGCCGTAGGACGGCGCCTCGGCGTAGTGGCTGTTGCTGCCGCTGGCCGTGAAGTTGGCCGTCGGGCCATAGGCGGCCCTGGCCTGGAACAGCCGCTCCTCGGCCGCACGCAGCGAGGCCCCGGTGGCCCGCACGGCGGGGTCGGCGGCGACGGCGCGGTCGGCCAGCTCGGGCAGCGTCTGCGCCGCGGCGGGCAGGGCGATGAGCAGCGGAAGAAGGCGGAGTGATCGCATCACGGATGGGCTCAAACGAACGCGCCGGCTGCGAAGGCCGGCGCGTGAGTGTGCGCGAATTGTGCTCAGAAGGCGTGAATGGACCCGGCGTGGCCGAGCAGGCCGTCCCAAGGTGCGCAAGCGAGGCGCAAAGCGCAGCCATAGCCCGGGCTATGGCGAGCATTGGCAACGAAGCGTGCCTGCCTTGGGGCGGAATGAGCGGCCATGTCGGGTTCGCTCACACCTTCTCAGCCCCGGCGGCGCCGGCGCGTCGCCAGCGCGGCGCCGGCCAGCGCCACCGCGGCCAGCGCGGCTCCGGCGGGCTCGGGGACGGTGCCGCCGGTGGCGTCCTGGGTGCGCAGCGTCAGGCGGACGAAGCCCAGCGCGCCACCGTCATCCGGCGAGGCGGTGCGGATCTCGATCTCATTGAGGGCCGCCAGGCTGCCCAGCAGCGCGCCGAGGTCGAAGGTGTCGAGGTAGGCGTAGTCGTCGCCGGTCGCGCTGGCACTGGCGTCGGCCACCGTCAGCGCGCCCACCCGCTGGCCGTTCAGGAACAGCTGGGCCGGCGCGTCCAGGCCCCAGCCGGCGCTGAACACGTCCAGCTGCGCGCCCACCAGCGGCTGGCTCCAGCTGAGGCCGAGCTGGGTCAGCATGCCGCCTTCACGGAACTGGCCGATGTCGGGGCCATACGCCAGGTCGCCCAGGAAAAGGGTTTCGCCGCTGAGCACACCCATGCCGAAGCCGTCGTCGTTGCCGACCTGCGCGACGACCGTGCCGGCCATGGCGGGCACCGCCAGCAGCGCCAGCGAGAGAAACGTGGTGGGAAGGAGGGAACGTAGAGAAGGCATCGAAAAGTCCAACGGTTGATGTGCCGCGCGGCCGGCAGGCCGGCGGATGTTATGCAGGAGCAGGCAAGCGCCCCATCCCCGGAGCACGGGGCAAACAGGTGCCGCCCAGGTCGAGATCACAGTCATTTGCCCCCCACGAGCTGCTGCCACTGCGCCTTGGCGCGCGCTTCCAGTTCCTTGAGCCAGGCATCGCTGAAGGTGCGGGCGCGCTCCGCCTCGGCCTGCGCCACCTCGGCGGCCGTCTTGGGCAGCGGCGCCGGCTCGGCCGCCGCGCCCAGCTGGCCGCGCCTGTCGGCCAGCGGGTCGTAGGCGGCGGCCGGGGGCGCGGCCACCGCCTGGCTGCCGGCCTGGTGCTGCTGGTGCTGCGCCGCCGCCGTCGTGACGACGAAGGGGTTGACGCCCACCGGCGTCGGCACGGCCGGGCCCGGCAGCACGCGCACGACCAGCTCCTGGCTCACGCTGGCGCTGGCGCCGTTGCTGGTTTCCACGCTCGTGGCGCGCACGGTCAACGCGATCTCGCCGGTGAAGCCGGCCGGCGGCCGGACGCCGAGGCGGCCCAGGTCCCAGCCGGCCAGGTCGATGGCGTCGCCGCCGGCCGCGCTGTGCACGCCGTCGCTGAGCACGGCACCGGCCGGAACGCCCAGCAGGCTCAGCGTCAGCTGCTCGCCGCCCGCGCCCGCGACCGCGGCGCCGATCACCGGCAGCGCCGCCATGGCGTCGAGCAGGCCATAGACGATGCGCGTGCCGACGGGCAGGGTTTCGACCAGGCGGAGGTCGTCCAGCATCGCGCCGCGCTGCGTCGCGTTGCTGGTGGCGATCGCGTCGCCGCCCTCCAGCACGATGGCCAGCGTACGGGCCTGGCCGTTGCCGGCGAAGCTGAAGCTCAGCGCCTGCCAGGTCAGCCCGGTGCGCGGGCTGCTGCCGCCGTAGCCGCCGACCTTCACGCCGTCCACGTAGATGCCGATCTGCGTGTTGGCGGCCGCGAAGCCCGGCGCACCGGCGTAGTCGAGCGACAGCGTGTAGGTGGCGCCGGCGATGGTGTCGATGCTGCGTTCGATGCCCAGCGACTGGTAGGCCAGCGCGCGCGTGCCGTTGGTCAGCTTCAACCACTGCGCGCCGTTGCCCGCCATGGGCTGCGCGGTCACGAAGTTGTTGATGTCGTTGGTCATGCGGTCGCCCGCCGCCCAGATCTCGAAGGCCGCCTGCTTGCCTGCGGCGCCGCCGCGCACCGTCCAGCCCTCCAGGCTGGGGCCGGCCACTGCCGTGGCGGTCGTGCCGGTGTTGGCCGGCGTCTCCCAGCCCGTGGCCCACAGCTCGCGGCTGACGGCGATGTCGCGTGGGCTCAGCGTCAGCGTGGGCGCGTCCGCCACGGCGACGAATTGCAGCGTCATCAGCTGGCTGGCCGTCGCGTATTCGCCCGTCGCGCCTTCGATGGCGGTGGCCTGCAGGTGCAGCACGAGCGTGCCGTTGAAGTCCCGCGGCGGCGTCAGCACGAGGGCGTCGAGCTGCCAGCCGGCGAGGTCGACGACGCGCTGCGCGGCGGACGGGGTGAAGCTGTGCGTGCCGTCGGACAGCGTGAAGCCCTGGCCGTCGAGCACGGGCAGGCCGGTCAGCGTCAGCACCAGGGTCTCGGAGCCGTCGTCGTCCACCAGGCCGGCGACGATGGCGTGCAGGGCCAGCGCCACGTCCTCCAGCCCGGTGACGGTGTTGCCGCCGGTGATGGCGAGCAAGGGCGTGTCGGCGACGGCCGCCAGGTCGATGGCCAGGCTGGCCGCCGCGCTGTACAGCTCGCCGTCGAAGGCTTTGAAGCCGATGCGCGCGTAGGCGTCGCCCGAGGCATTGGCCGCCGGCACGAAGCGCAGGCCGCGCGCGGCCAGGCCGGCTTGCGTGAAGCGCTCGCCCACGGCGACCGCGGCCCAGCTGCCGTCGGCCTGCTGGCGCTGCAGTTCGCCGACCGACGGCAGGGCGGTGATCTCGAGCTGCAGCAGGTCCGGGCGGCTGTCGGGGTCGGTCGCCGCGAAATGCGCCCAGGTCAGCACGACTGCCTCATCCTCGGTGCCGGAGGCCTGGCCGTCCGCGGCCGTCGGCGCCAGGTTGGGCGCGTCGTCGGCGCTGACGGTGATGCTCACCGTGACGATGGCGGACTCGGCCTGGCCGTCGCTGACGCGGTAGCTGAAGCTGTCCGGGCCGGCGAAGCCGCTGGCGGCCTTGTAGCTGAAGCTGCCGTCGGCCAGCACGGTCAGCACGCCGTGCGCCGGGCCGGTGACCACCGCGGCGGTCAGCAGGTCGCCGTCCACGTCAAACGCGGTGCTCAGCGGGTCGATGGCCGCGGTCTGGCCGGCCTGCACCGCCAGGCCGCGGCCGGCGAGCGTGGGCGCGTCGTTGACGGGCCGCACGGTCAGCGTGACGGTGGCGACGTTGCTGGCCCGGCCGTCGATGACGAAGCGGTAGCTGAAGCTGTCGGTGCCGTGGAAGTCGGCGTCCGGCCGGTAGCTGAACTGGCCGTTGGCCAGCAGCACCAGCGTGCCGTGCGCCGGGCCGTCGACCTGCTCGATGGTGACGTGGGTCGCGCCCCCCAGCAGGTCGTTGGCCAGCACGTCGAAGGTGGCCGAGTCGTCCTCGTCCAGCGACACGGCGTCGCCGATGGCCTGCGCGTCGGTGCCGGACAGGCTGACGTCGCGCACGGTCATCGCGCTGGCCTGCGCGGCAAAGCCGAGCAGGTCGAAGCTCAGCAGCACGGCCTTGCCCGCCAGCTCCGGCGCCAGCGCGATGAAGTAGGTGGCGCTGCCGTCGGCGTTGGCCTGCTTGCGCACCGTGGCGGCGAGGCGTTCGCGGCCGCTGGTCTGCAGGTTGAGCAGCGCATCGGAACCGCCGAGGTCGATGCGGCCCGCGATGGGCAGGCCGGTGGCGGCGTCCAGCAGCGCGACCTCGAAGGCATCCCACGGGCCGGCCGCATTGGCGAGCAGGCCCGAGGCTTCGAGGGTGAAGCTGAGCTGCTTGTCGCCGGCACCGATGGTGAACACCTGCGACAGCTGCGCCTGGTGCGCGGCCGATTCGCCCAGCACGGCCTTGCCGCCCTGGATGACGACGTTGCCGCGCGTGCTCCAGCCGGCGGCATCGCTGAAGCTGCCGTTGCGCAGGCTGGCATTGACGGGGAGGCCGGCCAGGAAGCCCGGCGCAGCGCTGGCCGGCGCCGCCGCCGAGGCGGTAGCACTCGACAGCTGCGGCGACGGCACGGCTGCCACGCCGCCTGCGGTCGCATCCGTCGCCGGCGGCGCGCCGAAGTAGGGCGCGCGACGCGCCAGCGCCTGCAGGTACAAGATCAGGCCATCGACCTGCTGGCGGGTCAGCGCGGTGTCGCGGTCGCCCTGGTTGAGCGCCAGGTGCATCAGCTGATTGATTTCGTCCGAACGGGCGACCGAGTTGGCTTCGCCCATGAACGTCGGCTTGCTCACCAGCAGCTGCGGGTTGCCGTTGGCGTCGAGCTTGTACTCGTCCGGCAGCCCCAGGCTGTGCCCGGCTTCGTGCGCGAACAACCACCCGAAGTAGCGGCCCAGCGCGTACATGCGCTGGCTGCGATCCTCGATGCCGCCCACGGCTTCCAGGGCCTCGCGCAGCGCCGCCGGCACGGAGACGAATGGCGCCACACCGTATGCGGTGCCGTTTTGCTGCTGGTTGATCAGCCGGCTGAGCACGTACTCCTTGCTGCGGATGCTCTGTTCGTTGGTCACCGCGCCGGAGGCCGGCGTCAGCAGGAGGTCCATCTGGCTGGACGCGAAGTCCCAGCCGGAGCGGCCCGCCTCGCCGGCGCTGCCGCCGATGCTGCCCTCCAGCCCGATGTTGGTGGTGCGCGCCGCGGTCGGCGCGTCCAGGCTGGCCGCATCGACGAAGGAGAAGTCGATGGCGTTGAAGTAGCGGTCGCGCAGGTAGGCGCCGCCATTCGGGCCGAGCGCCACCTTCACGCCATGGCCCAGCGTCTCCAGGTCGGCGGCGCCGAGGTCGGCGGGCAGCTTGTCCGCGAGCCCGGCAAGCAGGTTGTGGATCGCCAGGTCGTCGCCGCTCAGCGCGGACACGTCGTCGATCCCGGTGTGCGCCAATCCAGCGGCGCGCAGCAGCAGCGCGTTGAGCTGCGCGAGGTCGACGTTGATCTGCTGCGTGGGGCGCACGTCGACGCGGACCTTGGCGCTGAAATAGGTCTGGTTGTTCAGCCTGAAGTCGAGCGTGCTCTCGACGCGGCCGCGGTCCTGGGCGGTGGAGACCAGGGTCAGGGTCGTGACCCCGTCCCGGGTCACGGCCGTCCAGCGGCCGTCGGCTTCGATGACGACGTGGTCCGGGTTGTAGATCCGCAGCGTGCGGGTTTCTCCGGCGCGCAGATCGGCCGCCACCAACACGCCATCGACCTGGTTCAGGTTGGTGAGCTCCCGGAAGTAGTAGGTGCGCAGCGTGATCGCACCCGCATCCACCGGCCCCTGCGGGGTCGGGCGCGTCGAGTCGAAACGCAACAGCGCCGGCAGCAGGGCCGCATCGTAGGCATCGCCCAGGCGCTTGCGCGCGTCATCGGACAGCCGCGCCGCGATGGGCAGGCCTTGGGTGTCGCCCGCCGCCAGCGTGCGGCCGCCGAAGATCACGCGCTCATCGCCCGTGGACGTGGCGTCCGTGCCGATGGCTCCGCCCGCCGCAAAGTGCAGGTACTCGTTCTTCAGCGCCGTGACGCTGTAGGTCAGCGTCGCATCACTGCCGTTGCGCAGCGTCAGCTGATGCTCGTTCGCCTTGCCGAGGGCCGTCGGCGTTTGCCACGCAAGGCCTTCGTCCATGCCCGACGGGGTGCCGGAGTCCTGGAAGAAGACCGTCTGGTCGTCGATCTGGCCACTGGTGTCGGTGAGGCTCAGCGAGGCGCCGATGCGGATGTTGTCGATCACCACCCGGTCGCCAGCCGCCAGCGCCTTGCCCTGCCCGGAGACGTAGTCGGTGTTGACCAGCTCGAAGCGCAGCTTGACGGCCTGGCTCGACAGGCCCCGCACGCTGTCCGGGATGCGCAGGTTGAACATGGCCTTGCCGTCGGTCAGGCCGACCAGGCTGACGGGTTCCAGCCGGGTGGCCGTCTCCGCACCGTTCGCACCCAGGGTGACGAAACTCACCTGAAGCTGCGGCGCGCTGGCCGGGGCCCGCCCAGCGAGTTCGACCTCGAAGCTCAGCATCTGGTCGTTGCGCTGCAGGCTCATCCAGTTGTGGGTCAGCTGGCTGTATGCGTCGTCGAGCAGGAACCCCCATTCCGCCACCTTCTCCAGGTTCAGGCCGAAATCGCCGACCTCCTGGGTCAACCCCAGGTCGTTCTTGAAGAAGTCGTGATCCATCAGTTTCTGGCCCAGCAGCTCGGTGAAGGCCTGGATGAACTCGTTGTCGACCTCGTGCACCTCGGCAATCTTGCCCACCAGCCGGCCGACCAACATGTCGCGCACGGCATCCGCCAGCTGCGAACCCTGGATGGCCGTGACCATGCTGCCCAGCGTGAAGTTGTCGCCATAGGCCAGTTGGTAACGGAGCAGGGTCTGCTTGAAGGTCTGCTGTTCTTCCGCGCCGAGCTCGGCCAGTCGCGCCTCGTCGTAGCCCTTGAACACCAGGCGCATCGCCTGCTGATCGTCCTTGTAGCCGGGGTTGCGCGCATTGTGCTCATCCAGCAGCGCGTTGCCGTTGTGGAAGGACCAGCCGGGCAGTTCGTAGGTCGTCATGAACCGGCCGAAGAACGGCCGGACGCTGGACTGGAAATCACCGTTGAACACCGAGGGCACCGCTTCACCCTTGGCGCCGAACTCGGTGTTGTCCATGTTCACGTCCACGCGCTGGCCAATGCCCGCCAGCGGCCGGTCTTCGGACCCGCCACCCAGGCGCGTGAAGTAGAAGCCCGTGCCCACGCCTTCCCAGGTGTCGGCAATCTGCTTGCCCTTTCCGTTCGTCACCGCCTCGGCGATCCCGGATTGCTTCGGGCCGCCGTTGATGACCGCGCCGACCAGTTTGTCGAGCCGCTGCAGATACCAGGGCGCCTCGTCGTGCCCGTACCAGGACGGATCGATGAGCAATCCAGTCAGTGTCTTCAGGAACGGCGGCACCTCGGGGCGGTTGCGCTCATAGGCGGCGTCCGCACGGCGCTTGATGACCCAGTCCTGGCCGGACGGCTTGGCCGTGCCCTGGATGACGCCCGCGCCGAAATACTGCTGGTTCGCGGTGATGGTGCCGGCATACCAGGCATGCGGCCGGGAGTGCGTCTCGGCCTTGGAGCCGACGAGCGGCACCTCGTCGTCCACCGTGAAACCCTTCAGGCCGGTGAGGTTGAAGTCGATGTCGAAGCCGTTGTGCGGGCGGCCGGGCCGCTGGCCCGCCAGCGACGTGCCATTGGGCGTGACCGTGTTGCCGGGCGCCGCGTTCTCGTCGGCCAGCAACTGGTAGTAGTTGTCCGCGAAGTTGACGCCGCGCCAGGCCTGCACGTCGGGGTCGAAGAACTCGGCGAAGTCGACGTTCTTCAGGCCCAGCTTGGTCGGATCGATCTCTGCCAGCTGCTTGAGCGTGATCGCCAAGTCGGCAGCCCCACCAATCCTACCGGCGAGCTGGAGCAATGTGTCCTGCAACACCTTGGCCACGTCTGCTTCCAGATCCGCGCTGTTGATGCCCAGCGAGGACAGCAGGCCGCTGATGCCCACCGCCTGCATCAAGCTCTCCACCGGCAGGTCCACCAAACCCGCCAGCACCGCCGAGAGGTATTGCCCCTGCTCCAGGTTGCCCAGGATCTTGGACAGCGCCTGCTCCATGATCAGCGAATCCTGCTTGAAGTCATGCGGATCCAGCGTGGTGACCTGGAGGTCCGCAGGCCGGGGCATGCCGTGCTTCTCGACGCCGAGCAGGATGCGCTGGCTCAATTCGGAGTTGACGACGGTGCCGCGGCTGTGGCCGATCAGATGCAGGTTGCCGCTGAGCAGCCGGCCGCCGGTCAGCGTGTTGGCGCTGAGCAGCGAGGCATAGATGGCGTCGGCCGCGGCTTCCGAGAAACCGGAATCGCTGAGGCCGGACTCCAGCACCCAGTCCGGCACCAGCACCACCGGCTTGCCGGCCGCCAGCGCCTCCTCCAGCGCCATGAACGGCGCGCCGCTGTCAGGATCCAGCTCCTTCCATTGGCCGGTCACCTTGTTGTAGCGGTAGGCATAGCCGCCCTGGTCGCGGGCGATCTGGCGCGCGATCTCGGCGGACGCCGTGACGCTGGGATCGGTGCGCTTGCCCTGGAAGAAGGCCGATGCCCCATCCGTGCCGGAGACCAGCGGCGGCTGGTAGCCATGCGTGACGATGGTGACCGAACTGCCGCTGAAGCCCGGCTGCTCGTAGGCGCGCTTGACCGCGAACGGCTGCGACGCGGTGACCTTGGTGCCGTTGGCCAGCACCGCCTCGGCGCCCCACCAGTAAGTCTGGCCGGCCGTGAGCTTGAAGTCCGCGTACGCCGCCAGTTCGGCGAAATCCTTGAACGTGAACACTTCGCCCGCCTTCAGGCTCTTGGCGCCGGGCAGCAAATCCAGCGTCGTCAGGATGCGCTCGGCGTGCGCCGGCCCCTTGTCGCGGGGCTGGCCTTCGACGACGCCACCATGCCAGTCCGGCAGCATGGGCTTGTCGCTCGGGAACAGGCCGTCGCCCGGCCCGAAGGAGCTGACGTAGATGCGCAGCGAGCTGACCTCGCGCGTCGCCTTGAGCTCGAACACCGGACGCGCATCCGCGTTGACGATGGGGCTGATCAGCTGCAGGTCACCATTGTTGGCAATGGTGTCCACGGCCCAGGACTTGAGCAGCGGCTCGTTGCCATGGTTGTCGCTGGCCGGCAGGCTGGTGTAGCGCTTGGGCAGCAGGCCGTTCTGGCCCAGGTCGACGGGCTTGCGCAGGTCGCCATCCGCCTGGTTGGCCGCGACGATCAGACCCTGGACGTTGAACTCGAACAGCGCCGAGAAGAACCGGCTGTAGTAAGTGTCGTCGGGGCCGCCGTACTCATCCACCATCGCGGTGGCCCACAGGCGGGTGCCGTCGGCCGAGATGGACAGGCTCTCCAGGCTGGCGCCCTCGATCGGCGTCGTGGAGCCGACGTACTTCGGGTTGGGTCCGAACGGATCCTTGATGATGCCGATCTTGCCGCCGGTCTGCTTGCCGACCAGCTCGCCATCCATGTAGCCGATCTCGTCGAAGATGTGGTTGTAGTCGGCCACGAAGGCGTAGCTGCCGTCCGCGGTGACGGCCACGCCGGCGGAACGCTGCACGTTCTGCATGAACCGCGAGTTCCGCCACTGCGGCTGGCTGGGCTTGAGGTAGGGGGCGGCGATGGCCGGGTCGTTCCACGCCCCGGTCTCCTCGTCGCGCGACACGGTGACCGCCGCGAAGCCCTTGTTGTAGGCCTGGGTCGTGCTCATGACGAACTGGCCGTCCTGCGGGCCGTTGTCGATGTAGTACGGCAGCTGGCCGGTGCGCGCCTCCACGCTGGTGAAGTCCAGCGCCTTCACGTCCGCGGCATCGACGCGCAGCGCCGTGTCGGCGCCCAGCGTCGCCGCCAGCTGCGCCTCGTGGGCCGCGTCCATGGCCTCCAGGTCGATGATGTAGACGCCGCCCTTCTCGCGGCCGGCGAAGCCGAATCGGGTGAACCGGTCCGCCGGCGCGGTGACGGCCAGGTAGCGGCCGGCACTGACCGCCATGTCCAGGAAGCCGTTGGGGCCGGGCGGCAGGTTGCTCGGCAGCATCAGCTGCTGCACCTGCTGCATGAAGCGCGGATCCTTGCCGTTGATGTTCACGCGCAGCAGGCGCGGCATACCGTCCATGCCATAGCCGCTGCCCTCGGCCACGTAGAGCCAGTCACCCGCGACCGCCAGCGACGTGATGTTGGCGCTGCCATCGCCCACCTGCAGCGTGTAGGTCAGCTTGCGCGTGACCATGTCGATCATGTAGATCTTGCCGTAGCCCGCGACGAACAGCTCGCGGTTGTTGGGGCCGTAGACCAGGGCATCGGTCTTGGTGCCCGCCAGGTAGCCGGGCAGCGACACCGCGTCGGTCAGCACTTTCAACGTCTCATCGGCGTCCGGCGGCAGGTTGCCATTCCCATCCGGATGCACGCCGAAGCTGTCGGTGAACTGCACGGTGGTGCGGTCCAGCACCACGCCCAGTTCGCGCTGGGGCTTGAACTCCACGCGGTTGCTGGGGTTGCCGCTGAACAGGCCGAACAGGCCGCCGCCCGCGCCGTCGCGCGCGGGCTCGTCGAACACGCGCTGTATCCACACCTCGTGCAGGCCCAGCGCGACGCCGTCCGGCACCTTGAACTTCACGGCGGTTTCGTTGGTGCTCAGCACTTCCATGAAGCCGTAGTACAGGCCGCGGTCCGGCTGGGCCGTCATCTCGTCGAGCGCGCTGCCCACCGGCTTCAGGCGCACCTGCACGCGGGTCTGCATGCCAGCCAGCGTGAAGCCGCTGCCATGCAGCGTGAAGGTGTTGGCGTCGTTCTGCTCCAGGCGCGTGATGCTGGGGTCGGTCAGCAGCAGCGGCGGCGGCGCACTGATGTCGATGCTCAGCTTCTCGCCGTCCAGGCGGCTGACGCCGGTCTGCATGTACTGCGCCGTCGTCGTGAAGGTTCTCACCTGGAAGGTCGCCACCGGCAGCATGGACATCAGGCCCACCGCCGCCATCGAGCCGCCCGGCATCGCCGAGATGCCCATCGCCATGTTGATGTGGGCGAACCACATCATCTGCCAGTTGGCGTCCAGCGAGACGATCCGGTCCTCGGCGGCGCCGGTCTTGGGATCCCGCGTCGTGCGCCGTGCGGAGACGAGGTAGTCGCCGCTGGCGGTCACGCCCGGATAGGGCGGGCTGGCCGTGCGGCCCATGCCGTCCGCGCCGATGTGGCCGTTGTCGACCACCCACCAGGTGTCCTGCACCGTGCCGTCGGCCAGCGTGATGCTGCCGCGCCTCAGGATGAGGATCTCGTATTCCGCCGGGTCCAGTCCCTGCGCGCCGACGGCCAGCTGGATGGGCTGGGCGCTGCGCCCGGCGCCGATGTCCAGGTGGAAGCCGGACAGCACCTCGAAGCCGTCGAAGCTCGGCGCCGCCAGCGGCAGGTTGCCCAGGTCCAGGTCGCGCACGCTGACCTGGCGCGGCGCGTCGAACGCACCGGCGGCGATGGCCACCTGCACGCCGCCCGCGGTCTGCAGCACCGCGCCGCCGCCATCGACCTCGATGGCCTGCGTGCCGAGCACGGCCGGCGCCGCGACATGCACCGTCAGCTCCACCTGGCCGGACTTGTGCAGCACGTAGATGCGCGTGGTGCCCGCCGCCTTGGCCGTGATGACGCCGTCGCGGCTCACCTCGACGACACGGTCGTCGCCGACGACGTACTTCGTGTAGATCGAGTCGGCCAGGCTGACGCCGTTGAACACACCGGTCAGCTTGATCTGGCGCCGCCCGCCGCCGCTGCCGTCAGCCGCCGGCGCTGCCAGCGTGACGGAGCCCGGGTACAGGTCCAACCCGCCGAGCGCGAGCGCCAGCGTGTCCATGCTGGGCCCGTCGATCTCGAAGCTGCGCACGCCCTTCAGCT
Source organism: Roseateles sp. (assembly GCF_047654785.1). GTDB lineage: Bacteria > Pseudomonadota > Gammaproteobacteria > Burkholderiales > Burkholderiaceae_C > Pelomonas. The sequence goes on along the minus strand of NZ_JASGKQ010000002.1, from coordinate 430,986 downwards.
CGCCGCGGCGGGCCAGCACATGGCCCCAGCCGCTGTTGCGGCCGGCCAGCAGCGTGTCGCCCGGCGTCGTGATGACGTCCGCCGCGCCGGCGTGCCAGTTCTGCACCGACCACTGCAGGTAGTTCCCCGTCAGCGCCACGCCCTGCTCGTCGGCGAAGTCGCCATAGGCCTGCAGCTGGCGCGTCTCGCCCGCGCGCAGCGACCCCATGTCGACGATGTTGATCGCCAGCAGCGCCGCGGCGCTGACATTGAACTGCAGCACGATGGGTCCGCTGGCGCCCCAGCCGTCGTCGGCCTCGATGGTGACCGCGGCGGCGCCCGCATAGCCGGGCTCGGGCGTGAACAGCAGGGTCAGGCCGTCCGCGGCCAGCGATGCCGTGCCGTGCGTGGCGCCGATGACGCGCCAGAACACGCTGTCGCCTTCGCGGTCCAGCGCCACGCGGTCCAGCGACAGCCATTTGTTCAGGTCGGTGTGGGCCAGCACCGGCGTCGCGGACGCCACGCTGACCGGCGCCAGGTTGGCGCGCCAGCCGTAGTTCGCGTAGAGCAGCTGGCGGTCGGTGTCGTTGACGGCGCCGTCGCCGTCCAGGTCCACGCCGGCCGCGGCGAAGGCCGCCGAATCGTTGCCGTCGATGCGGCCGTCGTGGTCCAGGTCGCCGGCGATGCCGACCTGGATGCCGGCCGCACCGCTGCCGGTCAGCGTCAACAGCTTCAAGCCGGCGTCGGTGACGCGAATCAGCGTGACGGTCCGGCCGCCATGGCTGGCCTGGCCGAGCACGGTGGCGCCTTCGACGGCCAGGCGCGTGCCGGCCGCGGTCTCGATGGCGTAGACGATGGCGCCGCCGGCGCCCGGCGCCTTCACGGTGCTGGCCAGCTCGCTGTCGCGCACGACGAAGCTGAAGTGCGCCGGCGTACCGGCCTCCAGCGTGCCGCTCCAGCGGTTGGCAGGCGTCGCGCCGCCGGCCAGCCAGCCTGCGGCGGTGCCGAACTGGGCGGTGACCGCTGCGTCGATGACACTGCCGTCGGCGTGGTAGCCGATGGACTGGTTCAGGGTGCCGTCGCCGTACAGGCTGCGCGCCAGCGCCAGGCGGCCGGTGCCGTCGTAGCGGTAGACGATGGCGGCGTCCGCCGTGTCCGTCTGGCGGCCCACGACACGCTCGATGCGGCCCCGGCTGTCGCGCTCGAACACGACGCGCGCGTTCGGGTCGGCGCTGCCGACCAGCGCCACGCCGGCATCGGACACCAGCCATTGCTGGCCGTCCGCGAAGCGCACGCCCTGCACCTGGCCGCGCGCATCCAGGCGGTAGCGCGTGCCGTCGGGGCCGGTCAGCTCGTAGCCGGTGGGCTGCCAGGGCAGGCCGGTCACGCGGTCGAGCAGGCGCTGGCCTTGCGGCAGCAGCGTGACGGGCATCGCGGGGTCGTCGTTGACGACGGCCAGCGTCCAGCCCGGCACCACGCCGGTGAAGACCGGGCGCTGCACCAGCGGCGAGGCCGAGTCGGCGGACAGCGGCGTGCCGACGGTGTCGAGCGTGAAGCTCAGGTAGTGCGTGGCCGCGCCGGCGGCCGACAGGCTGGCCGGCAGCTGCAGCCACACGCGCGCGCCCAGCGTCCAGGCGGCCGCGCCGCCGATGGCGTCGAGGCCGGCCTGGTCGTGGCTCAGGCGGGTGTCCCGCAGCGGCAGCGTCCAGTTGCCGAGATCGCCCACGCCGTTGACGTCCAGGCTGCGCGTCAGCGCGAGCTCGTGGTCACCGAGGCGGAACACCGCGTCGGTGGCCTGGGCCTGCACGAGCTGCTTGGCCGTGGAGTCCACCAGCACGCGGGTGCTGATCTCGGTCGTGCGGCCGGCGAGGTCCCAGCCGCGCAGGCGCAGCTGGTAGACGCCGTTGGCCCAGCGGGACGGATCCAGCGTCGCCAGCGTGAGCTCGCCGTTGACGGCAGCGGCTGGGAAGTCGCTGGACGCCAGCGTGCGCCAGGCGGACTCGTCCACCCGGTCGCCGTTGGAGAGTGCGGCTTCGAGCACGTAGCCCATCAGCTGCAGGTCGGCGATGCGGGCGCTCAGCGCGGTGCTGCTGCCGATGACCGCCGGCGCCAGGCTGCCGGTGTTCAGCGTGCCGCTGAAGGCAAGCGTCGGCGCCGCGCCGTCCAGCGGGTCGCGCACGCGCACGGTCTGCGTGGTGGTGGACGAGAAGCCGTCGGCGTCGACCGCCGTGACGCGCAGCTCGACGAGGCCCGGCTGGCTGGGCGTGATGCGCAGGCGGCCCAGGCCGTCCAGCGTCACCGGCACCCAGTCCGGCTGGCCGATGCCCGCGCCGCGCGCCAGCACCGTGATGCTGGCGATGGGGCTGAACGCATCGGCCCGCACCGTGGCGAGCACCACCTGGCCGGGCAGCACCGGCGTGCTGGGCGTCAGGTTGACCAGCAGCTTGGGCGCGTTGGCTGCGGCTTCGGCGACGACACGCAGCACGAAGCTGCGGGTGGTCGCGTTGCGGCCGTCGCTGACGGTGGCCAGCACGGTGAAGTCGCCGACCTGGCCGGGGCCGGGCGTCCAGTTCAGGCGGCCGGCGGCGGCGTCATACACCGCGCCTTCGGGCAGGCCGGTGAAGCTGACGGCCAGCGCCTGCGTCTGCGCGGCGCCATCGGCATCGAAGGCGCGCAGCGCGCCGACCGGCGCGGCCGCCCCCTTCACGACGGGCAGCGAGAAGCTCTGGCCCACCAGCAGCGCATGGCTGGCGGTGTGGATCTCGGGCACCTGGTTCGCATCGAACACGCGCACCTGCACCGTGCGGATGACCGTGGCCTGGCCGTCGGTGGCGCTGAACTTGAAGGTGAACGCGCGCGACTCGGCCGTGGCGTTGTCGACGGTGTCGGCGCCGGGCGTCCACTCGAAATAGCCGGTCGCGGCATCGAACATCACGCCGCTGGGCGTGTCGGCGTCATGGATCAGCGCAAGCTGCGTCGCGTCGTTGTCGCCATCGGTGGCGCGCATCGTGAAGGCCAGCGTCTGGCCCTCGGGCACCAGCTGCAGCGGCAGCGGCAGCAGCACGGGTGCCTGGTTCACGTTGGCGACGACGATCTCGACCTCGCGCGTGAAGCTGGCGCTGCCGTCGCCGGCGGTCAGCGTCAGCAGGTAGCGGCCGGGAGCGGCGTCGTTCTGGTTGTCGCCCTGCGCGGCGAACAGGCCCGGCGTCCAGTGCAGCTGCAGGCGGGTCTGGCCGCCGCTGCCGGCGGCGGGCACCAGCCGCATGCCGGCGGGCAGGCCTTCGGCGGTCCAGTGCAGCAGGTCGAGGTCGGTGTCGACGCCGGACAGGTCCAGCGTCAGCGGCGTGCCTTCGTCGACGTGGACGACGGTGCGGCCGCCGGCCAGCGGGTCGCCCTGCACCGTGCCGCCGGTGGCGGCCACGGCGAACAGCGTGGGCGCCGCGTTGGCGGCACGCACGACGATGCGCAGATCCTTCACGGCGGTGTTGGGCACCGGCGGGCGGGCCGGGTCCGGCACGTAGCCGGCGTCGGCCGGCGGCAGGCCCTGGTCGGTCACGGCCAGGCTGATGTCGAAGTCGCCGCTCAGGCCGGCGGCGGGCGTCCACACCAGGAAGGCGTGGCCGTAGCGCGGATCGGCCTCGATGCGCGCGCCGGCCGGCAGGTTGGTGGCGGCGTAGGCCAGCGCGTCCTGGTCCAGGTCGGACACCAGGATGGGCACGCGCAGCTCGGTGCCGGCCACGGCGACGACGCGGCTGGGCAGGGTGATGACGGGCGCCTCGCTCGGGCTCCTGACGCTGACGACGAAGCTCTTGGCCACGGCCAGCACCTGGTTCACGTCGCCATCGCCGTCGTCCTGCGCGGCGACCGTTATGGTGTAGTCGCCGCGGTCGCCCGCGCCGGGCGCGAAGCGGATCACGCCGGTCAGCTTGCCGGCGTCGTTCAGCGTCTGCGTGTAGCTGGCGAAGGCCGGCAGGCCCCGGATCGTGAGCGTGATCGGGTTGCCATCGGCGTCGCTGGCCTCCAGCGGGATCTCCAGTACCGCGCCGCGGTCGACGAAGGCGTTCGTGACGTCCCGGATCTCGGGGGCGCGGTTGGCGTTGCTGACGACGATGGGCAGCGTGATCTGGCTGCTCAGCGGCGTGCCGGTGCCGTTGCCGTCGTCGGTGGCCGTCACGGTCACGTAGTAGGTGCCGGCCTGGGCGTAGCCGGGCGTCCAGATGATTTCCAGCGTCTCGGCGTCGAAGCTGGCGCCCGGCGGCAGGCCGGTCACGTCGTAGCCGACGCTGGCCGTCACGGCGGCCGGGCCGCTGGCCTCGCCGCCCGGGATCAGGCGGACCTTGGGCTCGAAGGCCGGGTTGTCCGGGTCGAACGCGAACACGCTGATGCGCAGCGGCTGGCCTTCCAGCACCGCCCAGGTCTGCACCGGGTCGAACACCGGCGCGCCGTTGGCGTTCTTCACGTCGAACTGGATCTCGCGCTTCACGGCGGTGACGGACTTGCTGCCGTCGGCCGCGGTGAAGGTGGCGATCAGCGTGACCGGCAGCGTCAGCTGGCCGGCCTGGGCATAGCCCGGCGTCCACGAGAACCAGCCGGTGTCGGCGTCCAGCGTCGCGCCGCCGGGCAGCCATTCGGCGCTCCACTTCAGCGTCACGCTGCTGCCGTCGGGCTGCTGCAGGCCGCCCGGCACGGCGCCGGGCAGTTGCAGGCCGAAGCGGTCGCCCTCACGCAGCACCTGGGTTTCCAGCGTCGGGAAGATGGGCGCCGGGTAGCCCTGCTTCACCGTCAGGCTGAAGCGGCGCTGCACCTCATGCTTGCCGTCCGTCGCGACGACGGTGATGTCCCGGTAGACGCCGGCCTGGTCGTAGCCGGGCGTCCAGCTGAGGATGCCGGTGGCGGCGTCGAAGAAGGCGCCGGCCGGCAGGTTGCGCACGAGGAGGGTGACGGTATCGCCGTCGGCGTCGCTGGCCAGCAGCGGCAGCTGCAGGCTGTCGCCTTCCTCCAGCGTCAGGTTCTGCACGGCGTCGATGACCGGCACCTGGTTGGCGCCCGCCACGTCCAGCGTGAAGCGTCGCAGCGCCACGCCGCCGCGGCTGTCGATGACGCGCATCAGGATCTGGTTGTCCGTGCGGTCCGTGGCCTGCGGCAGCCAGTGCAGCGTGGCGCGGTTGCCGTAGCCGCTGGCGCCGCTCTCCACCAGCGGGTCCTGCGTGAGGGTCATGCCGGCCGGGGCGCTCACCAGCTCCCAGAAGAACAGGCGGCCATCGCTGTCGCGGGCGGCCAGTTCGGCCGTCCAGGCGGTGCCGGCGGTCGCGGCCGGCAGCGCGGTGGCGGTGAGGTCCAGGCGGCCGTCGGCCTGGAGCTGGCCCAGCACCGGCGGCGTGTTGTCGTAGGGCACGGCGTAGACGCCATGGCCCAGGTTGGCCTTGACGATCTGGCCGGAGCCCGGCGTCGTGCCGAAGCTGCTGGCCGGGCGCACGGTGACGGTGCGGTTGGCCAGGGTTTCGCCGGTCTTCAGCGGCCGGTCCTGCAGCGCGGCCGTCAGGTCCAGCACCCACAGCTCGGCCTGGACACCTTCGCCCTGGCTGGCGCCGACGATACGGTCACCGAAATACCGGCCCGGGTCCAGCAGCAGCATCAGCGGGCCGCGGAGGTCGTCCACGCCGATGTTGGTGAGGTCCACGTCGTAGCTGATCGCGCCGGTCAGGCGGTCGGCGCGCGTGTCGGCGAACTCCAGCCGCACGAGGTTGGAGATGTCGGTGACGGCCGTGAACACCAGGCCCCAGGCCTCGCCCAGCGTGACCTGGCCGGCGCTGCGCACCGTGTTGACGATCTCGACCCGCCAGCCGCCCGCCGGCAGGTTGGGCAGCGTCAGGACGGCACTCTTGCTCGCCGCGTCCCAGCGCACGCTCTCGGGCGTCAGGATCAGCGTGCTGTTCGGGCCGGTGGCGATGAGGCTGTAGTTCTTCGGGTTGAGCACCGAGGCCGCACTGGTCGTGTCGGCCCCGTCCGCGCCGGTCCACATCGCCTGGTCGAAGCTGATCGCCAGCTGCGTCAGCGGCAGCGGGACCAGCGCACCGTCGGCGACGCTGGCGGCGACGACCTGGGGCGCCTTCAGCGGCGCGAGTTCGTCGATGCGATTCGTCTGCGCGACGAGCACGCGGCCGTCGGCGGTGGCGACGATGCCCTCGCCGCGCGTGCCGCCCTCGGCCAGCTTCAGCGCGCGGCGGCTCTTCAGCTCGATGGCCCAGACGGCGCCGGTGTGCGCCACCGGGCTGCTGCCATCGGCGGCCACCGGGCGCTGCGGCGTGTTGCTGCTGGCCAGCAGCAGGCCAGCGAGGCCGGTGCCGGCCTGGCCGAAGGCGATGCTGTCCACCAATCCGGCGAGCCGGTACTCCAGCTCGGCGCGGCCCTTGGTGGCGCCGGCCATCGGGAAGCTGATGATGTCGGTCGTCGCCTCGGGCAGCGCGCCGTTCACGTCGCTGCCGGTCCAGCGCACGGCCCACAGGCGGCCGTCCGGGCCGAAGGCCAGGTCGCCGACCCGGACGTTGCTGAAGTGGCGCCAGGCGCGCGCGGCCTCGGCCGCCGGGTCGAAGATTTCGACGCCGTTGCCGCTGGCCACGAAGATGAGGCCGGTGCCCGGCTGGATGGCCAGCGCGTGCGTCAGCGGCTCGCCGGCCGGGGCGCGGGTACGGCTGATGACGGCGCCGCTGTGGGCGTCCACCATCATCAGCTCGGCGCCGGTCATGACCCACAGGTTGCCGACGGCGTCCAGCGCCATGTCGAGGATGGCGGCGGCGGTCGTGAACAGCGGCTGCACCGAGCGGCCGCCGTCCTTGCCGAAGCGGAACACCTGGTTGCGCTCGCTGCCGGCGCTGGCCAGCACGCTGCCGTCGGCCAGCTCGACCAGCGCGAGCGCGCCCACGTCGCCCTGGCTGGCGCCGAAGCCGCTGGCGAAGCCGCGCAGCTGCAGCGGCGCGAGCACCGACCGCAGGTCCGCCCCGAGGCCGCCGAGGGCCGGCGTGACGACGAAACCGGGCAGCAGCTGCGCGGCCTGCGCGAACAGGTCGCTGGCGGCGTAGCTGCGGTCGGGCGCGGCGGCCGGCAGTTCGGCGGTCGCGTCCAGCGTCTCGGTGACGCCCAGCGCCTGCTGGGCCTCGCCGCGGCTGCCGTCGTCGGGTAGCACGGCGTTGGACACGCTGGCGGCCTCGCGGTTGCCGGCCTGGTCGGTGGCGACGGCCAGGAACTCGTAGTGCCGGCCGGCCTGGCCGGTGAACAGGGCGGTGCTCTCGGCACCGGCCACCTGCTTCTGCCAGATCCTGAAGTCGCCGCCGTCCTCGGCGACGTAGACCGTCACGTGCTTCACGCCGGCCGCGTCGTCCACGCCCTTCCAGTTCACCTTGAACGTGGGCTGGCCGGCGGCGTTGTTGCCGTTGCCGGTGACGGTCAGCGTGGTGCTGGGGGCCTGCGCATCCAGCGTGTGGCTGATGGTGGCGCTGGCGATGGGCGGCATGGCGTCGAAGAACACGCGGGCCGCGGCGCTGATGTTGGCGCCGGTGGGCGCCAGTTCGCTGGCGCGGACGGTGTAGCTGACGAAGCCGCCGGCCGGCTTGCCGTTCGCGTCGGGCGGCAGCAGGCCGCGCAGCGGGTCGTGCAGCACCTCGCCGGTGTCGGGGTCGATGGCCTGCAGCAGCCAGGTGGCCACGCGCGCCTCGGCGTCGATGCCGGCGCTGACGCGCAGCACATAGCCCTTGCCGGGGGCGCCGGTGAAGTCGAAGTCGCCCTGGAAGACGGCCTGGCCGGCGGGGATGTGGAGGTTGATGTCGCCGATCTTCAGGTCGCCCAGGCGCAGGCTGTAGGCGTCGAGGTCGCCGTCGAGGGCGGTCACCAGGCGGATTTCTCCCACGGCGGCGCTGGTCGGGTTGTTGAACGACAGCGTGTAGGGCAGCGCATAGCCGGCCGGCACGTAGGTGGAGCCGTTGGCCGCCGGCAGCGCCTGCGGGCCGCGCACGCTGACGGCGGCGCCGGCATTGGCCTGCGCCTGCGCGGCCTGCTGCAGGTAGCTGGTGAGGTTCAGCGCCTGCGGGCCGACCGGGCGGAACTCGCCGTCCAGCACGCCGATGTGGCGCAGGTATTCGAGCTCGGCGCGGTTGCCGGCGAAGACGTCGAAGCTGATGAAGTGCGTGGCCTGGCCGGCGCGCTGGTCGTGGTCGGCCGGGTCGGGCGCGACGGGCACGGGCACTTCGACATAGGCGTCGTCGGACTGGCGCACTTCCACGTAGTCGACCGGCGCATGCGCGGCGTTCGGGTCGCCGGCGTAGCGGGCCGTGTCGCCGTACCACTGCTGCACCTTGGCGAAGAAGCCCAGCAGGTCGGCCTGGGTGCGGTAGCTCTCGCCGCCCCTGGCCAGCAGGATGCCGGTGGCCAGCGTGGCGTTCAGGCTCAGCACCAGCTCGTCGCTGCGGATGGCCGGCGCCTGGCCCTCGGGGCGCAGCAGGCCGGCGGCCTCCAGCGCGCCCAGCCAGCCCTGCACCCACTGCGCCTCGTCGGAGGCGAGCACGGCCAGCGTGCCGGGCGCCGCGGCGTCGGCCAGGATGGCGGTGCGCAGGCGCTTGGCATGCGCGGTCTGGTCGGCGACGAACTCGGCGCGCGTCAGCGTCGTCACGCTGGCCAGCGTGTCGAAGCGGAAGGGCATGGCCAGCGCCTCTTCCTTGGTGATGTGCACCTCGGGGTCGGTGGACAGGAACTTGCGCGTGAGGCCCGGGGCGATCTTGTCCAGGCCGGTCACGCCTTCGTCGAGCAGGCCGGCGGCCTTCCAGTCGGGGCGGATCGCGTAGAGCTTGTCGCGCAGGCCCTCGAAGTCGTAGTTGATCCACTCCTGCAGGCCCGGGTAGGTCTGCACCCGGAAGGTGGCGCCCGCGAAGCCGTTGGCGGCCACGTCGAGCGCATAGCCCGGGGCGAGGTTCCAGCCCTGGGTGTTGGCCATGCCGTCCAGCGAGGCCCAGGGCACGTCGGCGCGCACGCCGGTGGTGGGCGTGGTGCCGTACTGCTGGTTGTTGCCGTCGCCGGCGCGGATCGCACCGTCGGGCTTGCCGCCGACGTTGCTGCCGAACACGACGTAGGGCAGGTTCAGGCCCTCCAGCACGTATTCGCTGTTGCCCATGTCCGTCGCGCCGATGTCGAAGCGGATGTAGGGCGTGTCGACGTTGGTGAGGCTCTGCAGGCTGACGCTGTAGGTGGCCGAATCGCCCGGCTCGATGTTGCGCGGGCCGCCGATGCCGATCGCGGCGTCGACCTCGATCATGCGTTCCACCAGGTAGCGGTAGGGTTCGACGACGCGCTGGCCATCGGGGTTGGTGACGACCACGTCGTACAGCCCCAGCGGCACGTGGCGCAGGTCGAACACGGCGCGGATGCGGGTCGCGTCCAGCACCTGCCAGCGCTCGGGCTCGATCTCGAACTCGCCCGGGCGGGACAGCTTGACCAGCGCGCCCGCCGCGAAGCGGGCGCCCTCGATGTCCATCGTGACCCAGCGGTGGTCGTCGTCGCCGGCGCCGCCCTGGTCGGGCGTGACCCGGGTGATGGACAGCGGCAGCAGGTCGGCGCGCAGCGTCACCGGCGTGGCCGCGCCGCCCTGGCGGGATTTGACGAGGATGTAGTAGTCGCCGGCCTGGGTGGTGGGCACCAGCAGGGTCTGGTCGGGCGACACGGGGTTGCTGTAGGCCACGTCGAACGCGCTGCCGGTGGGCACGTCGTTCCAGCGCACGTAGACCTCGTTGGCGCCGGTGGCGGCGCTGGCGTCGAGCAGCACGCGCAGCGTCTCGCCGGCGGCCACGCTGACCTTGTAGACCAGCGTCTGGCCGGCGGACAGCGGGGTGGACAGCGCCTGGCCCACGGTCAGCGTGGGCACGTCCACGCGCAGCGTGGCGCCGGAGGCGATGCGGTTGTTGGCCTCGCCGGGCGGCAGGTTCAGGCCGGTCTCGGTGTAGCTGATCCGGCCTTCGAACACCTCGTTGTAGAGGTCGGGGCGCACGATGACGCGCCAGCCGCCGTCCTTCAGCGGCGGCAGCTTGGCCGTCAGCGTGGCGGTGTAGCGGCCGTTGGCGCCCACGTCGCCCACGTGCAGCACCTTGCCCAGCAGCACGTCGCCCAGGTCCCAGGCGTTGTCGGCGGACAGGTAGAGCGCGTCCGTCCAGCGGCCGTAGGCCGGGTTGATGGACGCGTTCTCGATGACGAAGCTGATCTCCACCTCGTCGCCCACCTGGGCGCTGGGCGGCACGGTGACCTGGCTGACGACCAGGTCGGCCGGCGGCGGCGTCTCGATGCGCATGGGCTGGATGGCCGCGCCGTGGTTGTTGTCGTCCTGGCCGAACTCCAGCACCTGGCCGGACTCGCCGCTGCCCCAGATGCGGGCCGGGTCGGTCACCACGAACACGTAGTACGGGCCTTCCAGGTCGCGCGGCGCGGTGAAGCTGAGGCTGCCGGTGTAGCCGGCCCCGGCGGCCAGGCCGCCCGTGTGCTGCACGTAGCCGAGGTAGCGGTCCTTGTTCAGGTCCAGGAAGCGGTCCTTGGACAGGTAGACCATGTCGTACCAGCTGCCCTGGTCCGCCGGGGTCTTGCCGCCGAGGTTCTCGACCTTGAAGTCCACCGTGAAGCTCTGGCCGGCGATCACGGCGTCGGGCGCGGTGACCCGCGTGACCTGCAGATCCGGCGGCGTGGCCAGCGTGATCGGCAGCGCGATCTGCGCGGTGTTGTTGGCCTCGTCCCGGAACTCCAGCACGCCGTTGGCGCCGCTCTCGCGGATGACGCTCAGGCCGCTGCGGATGGTGCTCGGCACCTCGTTGTACGGGTCCTTGAAGACGCCGGTGTCGGCCTTGACGATCAGGTGGAAGTCGCCGCTGATGGAGGTCGGGATCGCGAACGTGGCGGTCTGCGTGTAGCTCTCGCCCGGCTTGAGCATGCGCGGCCTGCCCTGCTCGTCGGTCAGCAGGACCTGGCGCGCGCGCAGCAGCATCTCGATCTCGCTGCCGCGGTCCACCAGCGGGTGGTCGCTCGGGTCCAGCGTCGCGTCGCGCGACAGGTAGACGCCGTCCATCCAGCCGGACACGCGGGTCTCGCGGGTGCCGCGGTTGGTGACCGTCCAGGTGGCGGTGACGGTGTCGCCCGAGCTGGGGTGGGGGTTGTCGACCGTGATCGCGTCGATCTGCAGGTCGGGCTCGCGGTAGATGACGTCCAGCGTGCCCTGGCCGACGTTGTTGTCGCGCCGCTCGCCCTCGAAGACCGAGGTGGCGTAGTAGGTGTCGCGGGTGTAGGCGTTGTAGTCGCTGTGCGCGGGCGGCTGCAGCACCTCGTCGTGCGACTGCTGCCTGGGGTTGGCGCTTTCGTCGCGGCCGATCTCGGGGGCGAGCGACCCGGGGCGGTGCTTGCCGTCCGCGATCACGTAGATGTAGTACTTGCCCTCGGTGCCCGGCGGCAGCTTGACGACGGCGCTGGCCGTGTAGCTCTCGCCGGCGCCCAGCGGGGTCGCGTTGCTGTGCGTGACGGAGCCGATCTGCGTGGCCCGCTGCGGGATGAAGGTCGGGTCGGGGCTGATCCAGATGTGGTCCAGCCAGCCCTGGGTGCCGCGCCACACGGCGGCACCGAAGTTCTGCACGGTCCAGGTGACCGTGGTCTCCTCGCCGGAGTAGTTGGTGGGCAGCGTCGTGACGTCGGTGACGCGCAGGTCGGCCGGCGCGTTGCTGACGCTGGAGGCCGCGCGGTTGACGTTGTTGTCCTCCGCCACCTCGGCCACCTCGTTGCGGCCGGTGTAGCTGTTGTAGCCGGCGTCCGTCTGCACGACGAGGTAGGCGCCGCTGACGGCCGGGCCCAGGTCCACCGTCTGGCTGGCGCCGTAGCTCTCGCCGTTGCCCAGGCTGCGCTGCTGCCTGAACTCGCCCAGCAGCCAGGCGACCTGGGCCTGCGTCGGGTCGGGGTTGTCCATCAGCCAGACCTTGTCCGTCCACTCGCCCTCGAAGGCGTCGCCGCGGTTCTGCACCGTGTAGCTGAAGGTGTAGCGGCCGGCCGCCGCGGCGCTGGCGGGCGCGACAACGCTGCTGACGACCAGGTCCGGCGGCGTGAGGCCCAGCACCTTCATCGGGCCGATGCCCGCGGCGTCGCGCGCCTTGTAGTTGTTGTTGTCGGCCTGGGTCGGGTCGTCGGGGTTGATGTTGCTGGAGAGCGTGTCCTCCAGGATGGCGTCGTAGGTGTCGCTCCAGACGGTCACGTAGTAGCGCGCGGACAGGATGCCGTCCGGGATCTTCACGTTGACCGTGTTGATGTAGTCCTCGCCGACCGCGAGGTTGCCGGTGTGCGTGACCTGGCCGATCTTGATGTCGCCCTTGCCCGGGTTGGGGCGGGTCTTGTCGACGGTCAGCCAGATCGTGTCGGTCCAGCTGTTGGTCGCCGCGGCATCGCCGCGCGTGGTGGCCGAGCCCTTGTTGGTGACCTTGTAGCGGACCTCGATGGTGGCGCCGTGCACGGCCTGGTCGGGCGCCACCACGTCGCTGGTGACGAGGTCGGCGAACGGGACCGGGTTGATGTGCAGCCGCTCGGCACGGACGTTGTTGGCCTCGTTGGGGTACTCGTCGATGCGGTTGCCGCCGTCGGCGACGACGATGATGTAGACGTCGCCGCGGTAGCGGATGGGGATGTCGACGCCGTTCAGGACGGTGGTGTAGCCCGGGTCGCCGGGGTTGAGCGCGGCACCGCTGTCCACGCGGGCCAGCAGCACGTCGTCGGCGCTGACCAGGCCGTCCAGCGACAGGTAGACGTAGTCCTGCCACTGGCCGGACGTGGCCTCCATGCCGGTGTTCTGCACCGTGAACTTCAGGCCGGTGCTGGTGCCCGCGGTCACCTCCGCGGGCAGCTCGATGCCGGTCACGCGCAGGTCGGGGCGCGGGTTGAGCGAGACGAGGATGGCGTCGGTGTCGGTGGCCGTGTTGTTGTCGCGCGCGCCGCCGTGCTCGTAGACCTGCGGCTGGCCGCCGGTGCCCACCAGGCTGTTCGTGACCACGCGCAGCCGGTAGCCGCCCTCGATCTTGGCCGGCAGGCGGACCTGCTCGGTGCGCGAGTAGCGCAGGCCGGCGTCCAGCCCGCGGTCGTAGACGTAGTTGCCCAGCACGACGGTGGCGCCGTTGGGCGCGAGCAGCAGCACGGTGTCCTGCCACTGGCCGGCGGCGCGGGCCAGGCCCTGGTTCAGCACCGTCCAGCTGACGTCCACCAGCGCGCCTTCCTGCGCGGTGGCCGGGGCGTCCAGGCTCTCGACGACCAGGTCCGGCGAGTCGCTGAGCGTGACGGGCACGGCCAGCGAGCGGCCCACGTTGTTGTCGCCGTGGATGAACTCGTAGACGCCGTTGCCCACGGCGGTGGCGACGTTCAGGTACCAGTCGCCCGAGATGCCGTCGGGCAGGCGCACGCTGATGCTGCGGTCGTAGGTGGCGTCCACCGCCATCTGGCCCAGGTGGCCGGCGTTGCCGAGGTCGAAGCGCTGGCCGCTGCCGTCGGCGTTGCGGCTGAGCCAGACGCTGTCGGTCCAGCCCGTCGTGTTGGTGATGCCGATGCCGCGGTTGGCCACGGTCCACTGCACGGCCAGCTCGCGGCCGCTGTAGGCCGCGCCCGGCGTGCTGACGGACTCGACGCGCAGGTCCGCATAGGGGATGGGCATGACGTCGGTGGCGTGGCCGGCGTCGCTGACGTTGTTGGCCTCGCTGCCGTTCTCCCACACGGCGCCGGTGGCGTCGCTCTTCACGAAGACGGTGCCGTGGCGGCTGAACGCGGGGCCGAACTGGTAGGCCAGGCTGCCGGTGTAGCTCGCGCCGGCGGCCAGCGCGCCGTCGCGCACCACGTCGCCGAGCACGATGTCGTCGCCGTCGCCCAGCACGTCGTTGCTGCTGTAGATGACGCGGTCGGTCCAGCGGGCGGTGCGGCCGGCGCCGGGGCCGTCGTTGCGGACGGTCCAGGTCACCGTCATCGTCGCCGGATCGTCGATCAGCTGCGTGGGCGCGCCGACGCTGAGGACGGCGAGGTCCGCATAGGCGTCCTGCGCCACGTCGACGGCCAGCACGCCCAGGTTGTTGCCCTCGTTCGTGGACTCGTTGTTGGCATTGGCCGCGTCGGTGGCGACGATCAGGCGCCACGCGCCGGACAGGTCCACCGGCAGCGTGAAGCCCAGCGAGCCGGCGCTGGACGCCCCGGCGGCCAGCGCGTCGATCAGGCGCTCGCCCAGCAGCGTGTCGCCGCCGTCCACGGCGCCGTCGCGGGACAGGTAGACCCGCTCGCGGATGGCGCCGGCCGGCGCGCTGCCGGCGTTGCGCGTGACCCAGTCCAGCGTGATGGCCTCGCCGCCTTGCAGCAGGCCGGTGGTGGTGAGGTCGCCGACGAGCAGGTCGGGCGCGACGATGGCGATCTCGCGGGCGGCGACGTTGTCCGCCTCGTTCGATTCGGCCACGTGGTTGCCGCGGTCGGCGGCGATCTCCAGGCGCCACAGGCCCGGCGGCAGCGCGGGCACGGCGAGGCTGAGGTGCTGGGCCAGCACGCCGCCGGCGGCCAGCGTCTGGAAGGCCCAGGTGGTGGTGAGCAGCTGCGTGGGCGCCCGGCCCAGCGTGTCGACGAGGCGGATCTCCTCGCCGAAGAAGCCGCTGATGGCGTCGTTGCCGGCGTTGCGCACCGTGTAGTCGAGCTGCACGGTCTGGCCCACGCGCCAGCTGGCGGGCGCACCGAGGCCTTCGATCTGCAGGTTGGGTCGGGGCTCGGCGCGCACCGTGGTGGCTTCCGCGGCGACGACGGTGTTGTTGTCCGTGCGGCCCAGCTCGTAGACGGCCGTGAACGCGTCGGTCTTGACGATGAAGTAGCGTGCGCCGGTCGCGTCGCGCGGCACGGTGAAGTCCAGGCCGGCGGCATAGGACTCGCCGACGGCCAGCGCGCCCACGCGGGTCACGGAGCCCAGCAGCGTGGACTGCGCCGTCAGGCTGGGCGTGCTGCTGAGGTAGACCTGGTCCACCCAGCGGTTCACGTCGGTGGCGACGGTGCCCGCATTGCGGACGGACCACGCCACCCGCGCGCCGCGGCCCGCGAAGACCTCGGCCGGCACGGCGGTCAGCGTGGGCACGAGGTCGGCATGGGTCTGCGCGACCGTGATCGCGGCCGAGACCCTGGCGTTGTCGGCGCGCGTGTCGGGCTCGGTGACCTTGGCGGTCGCGTCGCTGATGACGGCGATGCGGTAGGCGCCGTCGATGCGCGTGGGCAGGCGCACGGTCGCGGTCTGCGCGTAGCTGGCGCCGGCGGCCAGCGCCTCGCCGCGCGGGATCTCGGCGAGCACGATGTCGTCGCCGTTGCCGGCGATGCCGTCGCGGCTCAGCACGATGCGGTCCACCCAGCCACCGGCGGCGGTCGCGGCGGCCGCGCCGTTGTTCTTCACCGTCCAGGCCACGCCGACCTCGCCGCCCGCGTCGGCCGTGGGCGGCACGGTCAGCTCGGTGACGGCCAGGTCGGCATAGGTGCGCAGCGCGGCGGTGAAGCTCCAGGCCGCGTCGTTGTTGCTCTCGGCGCTGCCGTCGGCATTGGTCTCGAAGACGATGCCGGCGCCGGTGCTGCTGCGGTCCACGCTGACGGTGACGTCGAAGGTGCCCGCGCCGCGCGCGCCCTGCGGCAGCGCGAAGCTGTAGCTGCGCTGGCGCACCTCGCCCGCGGCCAGCGGCAGCGCGGCGCTGCCGGCGAAGCTGACCAGCGTGTCCACCAGCACCGCGCCCGGCGTGCCGTCGGCGTTGCGCTGGCGGATCACCACGCGGTCCTGGTGGCCGAGGTGGGTGGCCACGCGGCCCTGGTTGACGTCCTCCCAGCGCAGCGTCAGCACGTCGCCGGACGTGGGCGTGTCGGTGTCCAGGCCGAGGTGGCGGGCGATCAGGTCGCCGCCCACCTCGACGTCGGCCTGCAACTGGTTGTCGTGCTCCAGCGAGCCGGTGCTGTTGAACTCGGCGATCTCGTTGCCGGCGTCCACCGTGACGCGCAGGCGGATGGCGCCGGCCGCGTTGGCGCCGCCGGGCCAGGTGAAGCTGGCCGTGCGGTTCACGCGGGCGCCGGGCGCGGCCTCGGCCGGCATGCCGGTCTGCGTGAGGCTGGCGATGACGGCGCCGGTGGTCTGGTTCAGCACCTCCACGCGCTCGGTCCAGCTGCGGCCCGGCGGGACGGTGCCGGCGTTGGCGGTGGTCCAGCCGACGGTGACGGTGTCGCCCTGCGCCCAGTCGCCCGCGGGGCTGACGCTCAGGTCGCTGGCGACCAGGTTCACGTAGTTGATGTACTCGGCCAGCGTGCTGCTGAAGCCGAGCTGCCCGCGGTTGTTGGTTTCGCCGCGGCCGCCTTCCTGCTGGGTGTTGCCGTAGTCGCTCTCGACCACGGCCAGCAGGCTGCCGGCGCCGGCCGGGCCGTCGGGCAGCTTCAGCGTGGCGCTGCGGGTGACGCTGGCGCCGGACGCCAGTGCGCCGGATGCGGCCACCACATGGGGCAGCAGCAGCTCGGCCAGCACCTCGCCGCTGGCGGAGCGCAGCGTGACGCGGTCGGCGAAGTCGCCGAGGGTGGCGCTGGGGCCCTGGTTGGTGGTGGTCCAGGTGACGGTGACCAGGCCGCCGGACAGGAAGGCCGTGGCGCCGCCGCCCGGGGCGACCGACACGTCCTGCACGACCAGGTCCATGCCGACGGCCTTGTCCACCTCGGCGACGAGCGCGTCGAGATCCCACACGGTGCCGTCGTCGAACCGGACCTGCTGCAGCGGGTTGTACGGGTTGCGCGGGTCGTTGTTGTAGAAGAAGTAGCAGACGGTGACCTGGTCGTCGCTGTTGGCCAGGCCGATGCTGATGGCCGTGTACTGCGCGGTGCGGTAGTCGAACACGCGGCGCACGACGACGTCGGCCGGGCCGACGCCGGGCTTGAACTGCAGCGTGTTGGTCTTGCTGCTGCCGTAGGACGATTCCAGCAGCGTGTCCCGGCCGTCGCCGCGGCCGAACCAGTAGGTGCTGTTGCCGGAGCCGGGGTTGAGGGTGTCGTTGCCGCGGCCGCCGTCGAAGCTGTCATTGCCGTTGCCACCGCTCAGACTGTCGTCGCCCGCGCCGCCGACGAGGCGGTCGTTGCCGGCGCCGCCATGCAGGGTGTCGTCGCCGTCGCCGCCGTCCAGCGCGTCGGCCCCGTCCGTGCCGACGACGGTGTCGCCGCCCGCCGTGCCCGCGAGCGCGCGGGCGACGATGTCGGCCAGCGTCCAGGCGGTGCCGTCCGCGAACTGGATCTTCTGCAGCGGGTTGTAGCCGCGGTTGGGGTCGTCGCCCTCGAAGAAGGCGTTCACCGTCAGCGCGTCGCCGCCGCTGCCATAGGCGATCTCCAGCGCCGTGTCGCTGTGCGCGCCCTGGTCCAGCACGCGGCGCAGCCGCACGTCCGCCGGGCCAATGCCGGGCTTGAACTGCAGCGTGTTGGTCTTGCCGGTCGTGTAGCTGGTGTTGACCAGCAGGTCCCGGCCGTCGCCCAGGCCCAGCAGGATCGTGTTGTTGCCGCCGCCGACGCTGAGATGGTCGTGGCCCGCGCCGCCGTCCAGCGTGTCGTCGCCGCCCTCGCCGTACAGCAGGTCGTCGCCGTCGCCGCCGGTCAGCGTGTCGTTGCCGCCGCGGCCGTACAGCGTGTCGTTGCCGGCGCCGCCGTCCAGCGTGTCGGCCCCGTCCGTGCCGACGACGGTGTCGCTGCCCGCCGTGCCCGCGAGCACGCGCGCGACGATGTCGGCCAGCGTCCAGGCGGTGCCGTCCGCGAACTGGATCTTCTGCAGCGGGTTGTAGCCGCGGTTGGGGTCGTCGCCCTCGAAGAAGGCGTTCACCGTCAGCGCGTCGCCACCGCTGCCGTAAGCGATCTCCAGCGCCGTCTGGGCCTGCGCATCCTGGTCCAGCACGCGGCGCAGCCGCACGTCCGCCGGGCCAATGCCGGGCTTGAACTGCAGCGTGTTGGTCTTGCCGGTCGTGTAGCTGGTGTTGACCAGCAGGTCCCGGCCGTCGCCCAGGCCCAGCAGGATCGTGTTGTTGCCGCCGCCGACGCTGAGATGGTCATTGCCCGCGCCGCCGTCCAGCGTGTCGTCGCCACCCTCGCCGTACAGCAGGTCGTCGCCGTCGCCGCCGGTCAGCGTGTCGTTGCCGCCGCGGCCGTACAGCGTGTCATTGCCGGCGCCGCCGTCCAGCGTGTCATGCCCGTCGGTGCCGATGATGACGTCATGGCCCGCCGTGCCCGCGAGCACGCGCGCGACGATGTCGGCCAGCGTCCAGACGGTGCCGTCCGCGAAGACGATGCGCTGCAGCGGGTTGTAGCCGCGGTTGGGGTCGTCGCCGTCGAAGAAGGCGTTCACCGTCAGCGCGTCGCCGCCGCTGCCGTAGGCGATCTCCAGCGCCGTGTCGCTGTGCGCGCCCTGGTCCAGCACGCGGCGCAGCCGCACGTCCGCCGGGCCGATGCCGGGCTTGAACTGCAGCGTGTTGGTCTTGCCGGTCGTGTAGCTGGTGTTGACCAGCAGGTCCCGGCCGTCGCCCAGGCCCAGCAGGAGGGTGTTGTTGCCGCCGCCGACGCTGAGGACATCGTGGCCCGCGCCGCCGTCCAGCACGTCGTCGCCGCCCTCGCCGTACAGCGTGTCATCGCCGTCGCCGCCGGTCAGCGTGTCGTTGCCGCCACGGCCGTACAGCGTGTCGTTGCCGGCGCCGCCGTCCAGCGTGTCGGCGGCGTTGGAACCGATCAGCGTGTCGGCGCCGTCGGTGGACTGCAGCAGCCGCGCGAACAGCTCGGCCACGGTCCAAATCGTGCCGTCCTCGAAATGGACCTGCTGCACCGGGTTGTAGCGGTTGCCGGGGTCGTCACCGTCGAGGAAGTAGTTGATGAGCAGGCGGTCGGCCGTGCCGGCGATGCCGATCTCCAGCGCCGTGTCGCGCGAGGTCTGGCTGTCGTAGGCGCGGCGCAGCCGCACGTCGGCGGTCGAGATGCCGTCGCCCAGGCGCACGATGTTCAGCCGGGCGGCCGAGGTGTCGCCGCTGTAGAGGAGGGTGTCCACGCCGTCGCCGCGGCCGAACCAATAAGTGTTGTTGCCGGTGCCGCCGGACAGGAAGTCCGTGCCGCCCTTGCCGGCCAGCACGTCGTTGCCGCCCAGGCCGTTGAGGCTTTCGTCGGCGTCCGTGCCCGTCAGCGTGTCGGCCAGGTTGCTGCCGTTGACGGCGATCGTGTCCGGCGGCGTCTCCAGCCGCGCGGCGATGGCGGCCAGGTCCCAGGCGGTGCCGTCGTCGAAGCGGATCTGCTGCACCGGGTTGTAGCCGCTGGACGGATTGCCGCCCTGGAAGAAATAGTTGACCAGCAGCCGGTCCCCGCTGCCGCGGAGGGCGATCTCCAGCGACTCGTTGCTGCCGCCCTGGCTGCCCGTCACCCGGCGCAGGATGACGTCCGCCGGCGCGATGCCGGCCTTCAGCTGCACGGTGTTGAGCTTGCCCGCCGTCGTGTCGTAGGTGTAGGCGATGGTGTCCTGGCCATCGCCCCGGCCGAACCCATAGGTGTTGTCGCCCGTGCCGCCGTCCAGCCAGTCGTTGCCCGCGCCGCCGTCCAGCACGTCGTGGCCCGTGCCGCCATACAGCGCATCGTTGCCGTCGCCGCCCAGCAGCGTGTCGTTGCCGTCCGCCCCTTCCAGCGTGTCGTTGCCGCGGCCGCCCTCGATCCGGTCGCTGCCCGACGTGCCGCGCAGCACGTCGTGGTCCGCCGTCCCCTGGAACAGCTGCCCCAGGATGGCGCCGATGTCCCACGTCGTGCCGTCGTCGAACCGGACCTGCTGCACCGGGTTGTACGCGCTGCCCGGGTTGTCGCCCTGGAAGAAATAGTTGATCAGCAGCCGGTCCTCGCTGCCCACCAGGCTCAGCTCCAGCGACTCGTTGCTGCCGCCCTGGCTGCCCGTCACCCGGCGCAGCCGCACGTCGGACACCGCCACCCCCGCCTTCAGCTGCACCGTGTTGAGCTTGCCCGCCGCCGGGTCGTAGGTGTAGGCGATGGTGTCCCGGCCATCGCCCCAGCCGAACAGATAGGTGTTGTTGCCCGCGCCGCCGTCCAGCCAGTCGTTGCCCGCGCCGCCGTCCAGCACGTCATTGCCGCCCTCGCCGTACAGCGAATCGGCCGCCGCGCCGCCGGTGAGGCGGTCGTCGCCGGCGCCGCCCGCCAGCCAGTTCACGCCGCCGCCGCCCGAGAGGGTGTCCGCGCCCGTGCTGCCGTGGATCACGTCGCGCGCCGCGCCGCCCTGGCCCAGCAGGGCCAGGATGGCGCCGACGTCCCAGGTCGTGCCGTCGTCGAACCGGACCTGCTGCACCGGGTTGTACGCGCTGCCCGGGTTGTCGCCCTGGAAGAAATAGTTGATCAGCAGCCGGTCCTCGCTGCCGGCGATGGCCAGCTCCAGCGACTCGCCGGCACTGCCCTGGCTGCCCGTCACGCGGCGCAGCTGCACGTCGGACACCGCCACCCCCGCCTTCAGCTGCACGGTGTTGAGCTTGCCCGCCGTCGTGTCGTAGGTGTAGGCGATGGTGTCCTGGCCATCGCCCCGGCCGAACCCATAGGTGTTGTCGCCCGTGCCGCCGTCCAGCCAGTCGTTGCCCGCGCCGCCGTCCAGCACGTCGTGGCCCGTGCCGCCATACAGCGCATCGTTGCCGTCGCCGCCCAGCAGCGTGTCGTTGCCGTCCGCCCCTTCCAGCGTGTCGTTGCCGCGGCCGCCCTCGATCCGGTCGCTGCCCGACGTGCCGCGCAGCACGTCGTGGTCCGCCGTCCCCTGGAACAGCTGCCCCAGGATGGCGCCGATGTCCCACGTCGTGCCGTCGTCGAACCGGACCTGCTGCACCGGGTTGTACGCGCTGCCCGGGTTGTCGCCCTGGAAGAAATAGTTGATCAGCAGCCGGTCCTCGCTGCCCACCAGGCTCAGCTCCAGCGACTCGTTGCTGCCGCCCTGGCTGCCCGTCACCCGGCGCAGCCGCACGTCGGACACCGCCACCCCCGCCTTCAGCTGCACCGTGTTGAGCTTGCCCGCCGCCGGGTCGTAGGTGTAGGCGATGGTGTCCCGGCCATCGCCCCAGCCGAACAGATAGGTGTTGTTGCCCGCGCCGCCGTCCAGCCAGTCGTTGCCCGCGCCGCCGTCCAGCACGTCGTTGCCGCCCTCGCCGTACAGCGTGTCGTTGCCGGTGCCGCCCACCAGGCGGTCGTTGCCGTTGTTGCCGTGGAGGATGTCGTCGCCGCGGCCGCCGGTCAGCAGATCGTCGCCCTGGGTGCCGCGCAGGTGGTCGTTGGCCTCGGTGCCGGCGCTCATCAGCTCGACGAGGCGGGCGATGTCCCACACCGTGCCGTCGGCGAAGACGGCTTGCTGCACCGGGTTGTAGGGGTTGGCCGGGTCGTCGTCGTAGAAGAAATGGTTGACCGTGATGCGGTCGTTGCTGCCGACGATGGCCAGCTCCAGCCCGGTGAGGGTGCCGCTCTGGTTCCCGTAGACGCGGCGCACGCTGACGTCGCCGGGCAGCACGTCGCTGCGGAAGCGCAGGGTGTTGGTCTTGCCCGGGGTCCGGTCGTAGGTGTAGCCGATGCTGTCCTGGCCGTCGCCGCGGCCGAACCAGTACGTGTTGTTGCCCGCGCCGCCGTCCAGCCAGTCATTGCCGGCGCCGCCGATCAGCGTGTCGTCGCCGCCCTCGCCATACAGCCTGTCGTCGCCTTCTTCGCCGTACAGCAGGTCATCGCCGCCGCGGCCAGACAGCGTGTCGTTGCCGGCGCCGCCGTGGATCTCGTCGGCCGCATAGGTGCCGGCGACGTTGTCGTCCTGCGGCGTGCCGGCCAGCAACGCCGCCAGGAGGTAGGCGACGTCCCATTCGGTGCCATCGTCGAAGCGCACGCGCTGGATGCCGTTGTACGCATTGGCCGGGTCGTCGTTGACGAAGAAGCCGTTGACGGTGATCGTGTCCGCCGTGCCGGCGATGCTGAACTCCAGCGCCCGGTTGCCGCCGAAGTAGTTGTCGTCGGCCTGCTTGAAGCGCACGTCCGCCGGCGCCACGCCGGCCTTGAACTGCAGCGTGTTGATCCGCGATGCGTCACCGCCGTGGTGGTTGTAGTGGAGCCGGTCCTGGCCGTCGCCGCGGCCGAACAGGAAGGTGTTGCTGCCGCTGCCGCCGCTCAGCGAGTCGTTGCCGGCGCCGCCGTCCAGCAGGTCGTCGCTGGCGCCACCGTCCAGCCAGTCGTCGCCGTCGCCGCCCAGCAGCAGGTCGGCGCCGTTGCCGCCGTTCAGCGTGTCGTTGCCCAGGCCGCCGATCAGCGTGTCGTCGCCGTCGTCGCCGGACAGCGTGTCGTGGCCGTCGCCGCCGTCGATGACGTCGTTGCCGCCCGCGCCGGCGATGGTGTCGTTGCCCAGGCCGCCGCTGAAGTTCTCGTCGGCGTTGGTGCCGCGCACGTTGTCGTCGCCATCGGTGAAGGTCTGCACCTTGGCCACCAGCGCCGCGACGTCCCATTCGGTGCCGTCGTCGAAGCGCACGCGCTGGATGCCGTTGTACGCATTGGCCGGGTCGTCGCCGTAGAAGAAGCCGTTGACGGTGATCGTGTCCGCCGTGCCGGCGATGCTGAACTCCAGCGCCCGGTTGCCGCCGAAGTAGTTGTCGTAGGCCTGGCGGACAGCCACGTCCGCCGGTGCG
This sequence comes from Roseateles sp., assembly GCF_047654785.1. Lineage (GTDB taxonomy): Bacteria > Pseudomonadota > Gammaproteobacteria > Burkholderiales > Burkholderiaceae_C > Pelomonas. The sequence continues at coordinate 408,277 of NZ_JASGKQ010000002.1, read as the reverse complement.
ATGCCGGCCTTGAACTGCAGCGTGTTGATACGCGATGCGTTGCCGCCGTGGTGGTTGTAGTAGAGCCGGTCCTGGCCGTCGCCGCGGCCGAAGACGAAGGTGTTGCTGCCGCTGCCGCCGCTCAGCGAGTCGTTGCCGGCGCCGCCGTCCAGCAGGTCGTCGCTGGCGCCACCGTCCAGCCAGTCGTCGCCGTCGCCGCCCAGCAGCAGGTCGGCGCCGTTGCCGCCGTTCAGCGTGTCGTTGCCGGCACCGCCGATCAGCGTGTCGTCGCCGTCGTCGCCGGACAGCGCGTCGTTGCCGTCGCCGCCGTCGATGACGTCGTTGCCGCCCGCGCCGGCGATGGTGTCGTTGCCCAGGCCGCCGCTGAAGTTCTCGTCGGCGTTGGTGCCGCGCACGTTGTCGTCGCCGTCGGTGAAGGTCTGCACCTTGGCCACCAGCGTCGCGATGTCCCATTCGGTGCCATCGCTGAAACGGATCCGCTGCAGGCCGTTGTAGGCGTTGGCCGGGTCGTCGCCGTAGAAGAAGCCGTTGACAGTGACCGTGTCGGCGGTGCCGGCGATGGCGATTTCCAGCGCCCGGTTGCCGCCGAAATAGTTGTCGTAGGCCAGCTTGAAACGCAGGTCCGCCGGTGCGATGCCGGCCTTGAACTGCAGCGTGTTGATCCGTGACGCGTCGCCGCCGTCGTGGTTGTAGTAGAGCCGGTCCTGGCCGTCGCCACGGCCGAAGACGAAGGTGTTGCTGCCGCTGCCGCCGCTCAGCGAGTCGTTGCCGGCGCCGCCCTCCAGCCAGTCGTCGCCACGGCCCCCGTCCAGCCAGTCGTCGCCCTCACCGCCGAGCAGCTGGTCGGCGCCATCCTCGCCGTACAGCGAGTCATTGCCCGCGCCGCCGGAGAGGATGTCGTCGCCGCCGGCACCGTTCAGCGTGTCGTTGCCGTCGCCGCCGGTGATCGTGTCGGCCGCGCTGGTGCCGCGCAGGTCGTCGTCACCGGGCGTGCCGGCCAGCAGCAGGGCCACCAGCGTGGCGGTGTCCCACTCGGTGCCGTCGTCGAAGCGCACACGCTGCAGGCCCGCATAGGGGTTGGCCGGGTCGTCGCCGTAGAAGAAACCGTTGACGGTGACCTTGTCGGCGGTGCCGGCGATGGCCAGTTCCAGCGCCCGGTTGCCGCCGAAGTAGTTGTCGTAGGCCTGGCGGATGACGATGTCCGCCGGCGCCACGCCGGCCTTGAACTGCAGCGTATTGATGCGCGACGCGTCGCCGCCGTCATGGTTGAAGTACAGGCGATCCTGGCCGTCGCCGCGGCCGAACAGGAAGGTGTTGCTGCCGCTGCCGCCGTTCAGCGAGTCGTTGCCGGCGCCGCCGTCCAGCAGGTCGTCGCCATCGCCGCCCTCCAGCCAGTCGTCGCCGTCGCCGCCATACAAGGTGTCATGGCCGTCGCCGCCATACAGGGCGTCGTTGCCGGCCGCGCCGTTCAGCAGGTCGGCGCCCGCGCCGCCGTCGGCGGTGTCGTCGCCCGGCGTGCCCATGCCGAGCAGGAACAGCAGCTGCGAGAGGTCCCACACGGTGCCGTCCGCGAACGTGACGCGCTGCAACCCGTTGTAGGCATTGGCCGGCGTGCCGCCGTACAGGAAGCCGTTGAAGGTGATGGCGTCGCCGGTGCCGGCGATGGCCAGCGCCAGCGCCACGTCGCCGCCGGCCTGGGCATCGGCCGCGCGCGCGACGCGGACGTCCGCCGGCAGCACGCCGGCCCGGAACTGCAGCGTGTTGAGCTTGCCGAGATTGGGATCGAGGTAGGACTGCACCGTCGTCGCGCCGTCGCCGCGGCCGAACAGGTAGAGGTTGTTGCCCGGGCCGTTCAGCACGATGGCATCGGTCCCGGCGGCCGGGGGCGGCGCGTCGGGCCTGTTCTCGATGAAGCCCGGCAGGTCGTCGGCGCTCCACTGCGTGCCGTCGGCGAAGACCAGGGCCTGCACCGGGTTGGCGTCGGTGAAGAAGCCGCGGATCTGCATGCGGTCGGCGCTGCCGCGCAGCGCGATCTCCAGCGCGTCGGCCTGGCCGGTGGCGTCGTCGACGACGCGCCGCACGGCCACGTCCGCGGGCACGATGCCGGCGCCCAGCCGCAGCAGGCCCGGGCCGCCGCCGTCGCCGGCCGCGCGGGCGTCCACCCAGGCCGCGCCCTCGCCGCGCTCGAACGCGTAGATCCGCGGCGCCGCGGGCTCGCCCTGGGGCGCGATCAGCTGGCTGGCCGGCAGCGCGTCGGCCGACAGCAGCAGCTTGGGCTCCAGCGTCTCGATCTTCCAGGGTTCGGGCCTGTGGGCGGCGGCACGGGCAGAAGCGGTCTTGGAGGCACGGCGCAGGGCGGCCGCTGCGCGGGCGCGCAAGGACTTGATCGACATTCGGGAACCCTCGGAAGTTCGCTGCCGGCGCCCCCGTGGCACGGGAGCGGGCGCAGGCGGCAATGGCCCGCGAATTCTGGAGGGGCAACCGTGACGGATTACCGCGCACGCACCCAAAAACATGGGGGGACATTCCCCATGTCGGCCGTCATCCTCCCCCTAATTCTTGGGAGAATTCGGCGGCAATGTCAGATGCCGCGCGCCCGGTCGGCCGCGAACCGGGCCCGCCAGGCCGCGAAGGCCCCGGCGTCCAGCGCGTCGCGCATCTCCCGCATCAGGTTCAGGTAGTAGTGCAGGTTGTGGATGCTGGTCAGCATCGGGCCCAGCATTTCGCCGCAACGGTCCAGGTGGTGCAGGTAGGCGCGGCTGAAGCCCTGGCAGCACTCGCAGCCGCAGGTCTCGTCCACCGGCCTCTCGTCGGCCTTGTAGCGGGCGTTGCGCAGGCGCAGGTCGCCGAAGCGGGTGAACAGATGGCCGTTGCGCGCGTTGCGGGTGGGCATGACGCAGTCGAACATGTCGATGCCCTGGCTGACGCCTTCCACCAGGTCCTCCGGCGTGCCCACGCCCATCAGGTAGCGCGGCTTGTGCGCCGGCAGCTGGTGGGCGGTGTGGTCGAGGATGCGCTGCATCTCGGCCTTGGGCTCGCCCACCGACAGGCCGCCGATCGCGTAGCCCGGCAGGTCCAGCGCGGCCAGGCCGGCCAGCGAGGCGTCGCGCAGGTTCGTGAACATGCCGCCCTGCACGATGCCGAACAGCGCGTTCGGGTTCTGCAGCCGGCCGAATTCGGCGACGCAGCGCCCGGCCCAGCGCAGCGACATCTCCATGGACTGCCGGGCCTCGCGCTCGGTCGTCAGCTTGCCCTTGCTCTCGTAGGGCGTGCATTCGTCGAACTGCATGACGATGTCGGAGTTCAGCGTCGTCTGGATCTGCATGCTGACCTCGGGCGTCAGGAACAGCTTGTCGCCGTTGACCGGCGACGCGAACCGGACGCCTTCCTCGCTGATCTTGCGCATGTCGCCCAGGCTCCAGACCTGGAAGCCGCCGGAGTCGGTCAGGATGGGCCGGCCCCAGCTCTCGAAGCGGTGCAGGCCGCCGAACTGCTGGATGACGTCCAGCCCCGGCCGCATCCACAGGTGGAAGGTGTTGCCCAGGATGATCTGCGCGCCCATCGCCTCCAGCGACCGCGGCGTGACGCCCTTGACCGTGCCGTAGGTGCCCACGGGCATGAAGATGGGCGTCTGCACGACGCCGTGGTTGAGCGTGAGCGCGCCGCGGCGGGCGCGGCCCTCGGTCTTGAGCAGGTCGAACTTCAGCATGGGGGCGGGATTGTCGCAGCGCGGCCCCTCAGGGTTGGCCGCGGTGCCGCGCCCGCGGCCCGGGGCTAAGCTGGCCGCCCCCGCCCGCCACCGGCCATGCCTCCCGCCCCCCGCCCGCTCCCGGCCCTGTTCGCCGCGTGCCTGCTGGCCTGCCCGGCCGCGGCGCAGGCGGGCGCGCCCTGCGGGCCGCACGTGGCGGCGCTCTACCCGTTCGCCAGGTTCTATTTCGAGGGGCCGCAGACCCGCCCCGGCGGCATCGACCAGGACATGTTCGACGAGCTGGCCCGCCGCTCCGGCTGCCGGCTCACGCTGGTGGTGCAGTCGCGTGCGCGCATCTGGGAGCAGATGCGGCGCGGCAGCGTGCAGCTGACGCTGTCGGCCCTCCCCAGCCCGGAACGCCTGCGGCTGGCCGAGCTGGTGCCCTACGCCCAGGGCCGCTACCAGGTGCTGATGCGCCGCGAGCTGGCCGCGCGCGTGGCCAGCCTCGCCGACTTCGAGGCCGACCCCCGGCTGCGGCTGCTGGACGTGCGTGGCTACGCCCACGGCCCCACGCTCGACGCCTGGGTGCAGCGCATGCGCGGCCAGGGCCGGCTGGTGGAGACGGGCGACTTCAAGACCGCCGAGCGCATGCTGCGCGCCGGCCGCGCGGACGGCCTGCTGACCCTGCCCGACGGCTGGGGCGCGGTGACCGCCGCCGGGGACGGGCCCGGCGGCTTCGTGGCCCTGGACGTGGCCCCCCAGGAACGCAACGCCATCTCGCTGGCGCTGGCCCGCGCGATGCCCGAGGCCGACCGCCTGCGCCTGCGCCGCGCGCTGCAGGCCATGCTGGCCGACGGCACGGTGTACGGCATCCTGCGCCGCCACCTGGGCGACCCGGCGGCCCGGGCCGCGCTGCTGCCGCCCGGCTGCGGCGGCGGCCGGGCGGGCGCGGACAATCCCGCCCCATGCCCCTGACCCTCGCCGCGCCGGCCCGGCACGAACTCGTCGTCAAGAAGAGCCGCTTCCTCGGCTGCGTCGAGCCCTGCGCGGACCGGCAGGCGGCGCTGGCCCGCGTGGCCGGGCTGCGCGCCGAGCACCCCGGCGCGGCCCACGTCTGCTGGGCGCTGCTGGCCGGCGGCCACTCCGCCGCCAACGACGACGGCGAGCCCGGCGGCACCGCCGGCCGGCCCATGCTGGACGTGCTGCGCCACCAGGGCCTGGACGGCGTGCTGGCCACCGCCGTGCGCTACTGGGGCGGCGTGAAGCTCGGCGCCGGCGGCCTGGTGCGCGCCTACACCGACTGCATCGCCCAGGCGCTGCTGGGGGCCGAGAAGATCGAGCGCGTCGCCCGCGTGGAGCTGGCCTGCGGCCTGCCCTACGAGCTGGAGGGCCGGCTGCGCCGCCTGGCCGGGCAGCACGGCGCCGAGCTGCTCGACGTGACCCACGCCGCGCGCGTCGGCATGCGCTTCAGCCTGCCGGCGACGGCGCGGGATGCGTTTGCCGCCGCCGTCGACGAGGTGGCTCAGGGCCGGGTGGACTGGGCGCGGTCCAGCAGCATCGCGTCGCCGTAGCTGAAGAAGCGGTAGCGCTGCTCGACCGCATGCCGGTACAGCGCGCGGATGCGCTCGTGGCCGGCGAAGGCGCTGACCAGCATCATCAGCGTGCTGCGCGGCAGGTGGAAGTTGGTCAGCAGCCGGTCCACCACCTGGAACGAGAAGCCGGGCGTGATGAAGATGTCGGTCTCGCGCGCGCCGGCCTGCAGCAGCGCCGGCAGCCCGGCCTGGCGCGCGGCGACGGCGGCGGACTCCAGCGTGCGCAGCGTCGTCGTGCCCACGGCCAGCACGCGGCCGCCGGCCGCCTTGGTCGCGGCGATGCGCGCAACCGTCTCCGGCGGCACGTGGCAGCACTCGCTGTGCATCCGGTGGTCGGCGATGCGCGCCACGCGCACCGGCTGGAAGGTGCCGGCGCCGACGTGCAGCGTCACCTCGGCCGTGCCCACGCCGCGCGCGGCCAGCGCGGCCAGCACGGCCTCGTCGAAGTGCAGCGCGGCCGTCGGCGCCGCCACGGCACCGGGTTCGGCGGCGAACACCGTCTGGTAGCGGCGCGCGTCGTCCGCATCGTCGGCGTGCGCGATGTAGGGCGGCAGCGGCACGTGGCCGTGCGCGTCCAGCAGCGCGAACGGGTCGCCGTCCAGGCGCAGGTGGAACAGGCCGCCGTCCGGCCCGCAGCGGCCCAGCACCTCGGCGTCGAAGGCCCCGGCGAAGCGCACGCGGCTGCCCGGCTTGGGGCTTTTGCTGGCGCGCAGGTGCATCCACACTTCTTGCGTACCGGGCAGCACGCGCTCGACCAGCGCCTCCACCGCGCCGCCGGTGGCCTTCACCCCATGCAGCCGTGCCTTGATGACGCGGGTGTTGTTGAACACCAGCAGGTCGCCCGCGTCCAGCAGCCCGGGCAGCTCGCGGAACACGCGGTCCACCGGCGCGGGGCCACGGCCGTCCAGCAGGCGCGAGGCGCTGCGCTCGGGCGCCGGGTGCTGGGCGATCAGCTCGGGCGGGAGGTCGAAATCGAAATCGGCGACGGTGTGGATGGACATGGCGGTGCGATTGTCCGCCGCGCCTAATATCGCGGCGTGCAGCCCGACCCCCGCCCCGACGACCCCATGCCGCAGCCGCCGCCCGAGCCCGACTTCGACGCCTGCTGCGGCAACGGCTGCGACCCGTGCATCTTCGACCTGCACGACCTGGCCATGGACGACTACCGCCGCGCGTTGCGCGCCTGGCAGGCGCGCCACCCCGAGGCGGCGGCCACGGCGGCCGGCGGGCCTATCCTTGGCCCCTCCTAGCCTCGCCACCGCTGGCCGTCCGCCGGCCTCAGGAGCCGCCTTGATCCCCCGCGTTGCCCCCACGCCCGCCGCGCAGCCCGGCCCCACCGGCCTGGCACGGCGCCGCCTGCTGTGCCTGGGCGCGGCGCTGGCCTGTCCCGGCGCGGCCCGGGCGGCTGCCGAGGCGCGGCTGCCGGCGCTCATCCCCGACGACGTGCTGCTGGACTACCAGCGCTTCCTGGCCGGGCGGGATCCCGCCACGGTCAGCGACTACGGCGGCGCCCACGCCCGCCGCGACGTGGCGGAGGCGGTACTGATCCAGCAGGCGCTGCTGGCGCGGCCGGGTCCGCCGATGCGGCTGAGCCTGAGGCCCATGCCCACCAGCATGCGGCTGCAGACCGAGCTGCGCACCGGCCACGCCGCCTGCGGCGCGACCACCTACTGGCGCGAGGACTTCCCCGAGCCCGAGGGCCTGCTGTTCAGCGACGCGGTGCTAGCGGACGGGGAGTTCGAGGCCGGCCTCTACACCACGCCCGGCAACGCCCGCGCGCTGGCCGCGCGCAGCCTCGCCGACGTGCGGCGGCTGCGCGTGCTCAGCAACCGCACCTGGCGGGTGGACTGGCAGACGCTGGAGCGGCTGGGCATCACCCAGCTGCAGCACGTGGCCAGCTGGAACCTGATGCCGCGCATGCTGCAGCAGGGCCGGGCCGACGTGCTGCTGGCGCCCTTCCAGCCCACGCCCGACCTGGCGCTGGCGGCGGACGGCGTGCGCCTGCTGCCCATCCCGGGGCTGAAGATCCGCATGCGGGGCACTCGCCACTTCCTCGTCTCGGCGGCGCACCCCTCGGGGCCGCTGCTGCGCGAGCAGCTCGACCTGGGCCTGGCGCGCCTGCGCCAGCAGGGGCTGGTGCGGCGGGCCTATCTGCAAAGCGGCTTCTTCACGCCGCGCGTGGCCGACTGGACGGCGCTCTGACGCCGCTCCGGCGCCGGGCCGGCCGGCGTGCCCGGCGACACTAGCGCGATGCAGCTGCTCCGATCCCTGGCCGCGCGCTTCGAGCGCCTCGTCGACCCCTATCCCGAGCCCACCGGCACCCACCACGCCGCGCCGTTGCCGGGCGGGTTTTTCGCCTTCCTGTGGCGCTGCGCGGACGGCGTGCGGCCGCATTTGCTCGCCGTCACGCTGTTCACCGCCGGCATCGCGGCGGCCGAGGCGCTGCTGTTCAGCCTGATGGCCTCCCTGGTGGACTGGCTGGCCACCGTGAAGCCGGCCGAGCTGTGGACCCGGCCGCAGCCCGTCATCACCGCGCTGCTGGCGGTGCTGGGCGCCAGCGTGGTGCTGGCGGGGGCGCAGTCGCTGACCAAGTACCAGGGCGTGTTCGGCAACTTCCCGATGCGGCTGCGCTGGCTCTTCCACCGCCGCATGCTGGAGCAGAGCCTGGCCTTCTTCGGCGACGAGTTCGCCGGCCGCATCGCCACCAAGGTCATGCAGACCGCGCTGGCGGTGCGCGACACCTGGCTCATCGTCGTGGACATCCTGGTCTACGTGGCCGTCTACTTCGGCACGCTGGTGGCCATCGTCGCCAGCTTCGACGCCTGGCTGATGCTGCCCTTCGCCGGCTGGCTGGCGCTGTACCTGGTCGCGCTGCGCTACTTCGTGCCGCGCCTGGGAAAAATCGCCCAGGCCCAGGCCGACGCGCGCAGCCTGATGACCGGCCGCATCACCGACGCCTACACCAACATCGCCACCGTCAAGCTGTTCGCCCACGGCCGCAGCGAGGCCGCCTACGCCAAGGCGGCGATGCAGGACTTCATGCGCACCGCCTACGGGCAGATGCGGCTGGTGACCGGCTTCGAGATCGTCAACACGCTGCTGTCGGCGCTGCTGGTCGGCAGCACGGCGCTGCTGTCGCTGTGGCTGTGGGGCGTGTCGGCCCTCGGCGTGGGCGCCGTCGCGGCGGCCACCGCGATGGCGATGCGGCTGAACGGCATCTCGCACTGGGTGATGTGGGAGATGGCGTCGCTGTTCGAGCACATCGGCACCGTGCAGGACGGCCTGGCCACGCTGACCCGGCCGCAGGCCATCGCCGACGCGGACGGCGCCGCCGAGCTGGCCGTCACGCGCGGCGAGGTGCGCTTCGAGCAGGTGCGTTTCGCCTACCCGAACGGCAAGGTGGTGGTGGACGGGCTGGACCTGGCCATCCGGCCCGGCGAGAAGATCGGCCTGGTCGGCCGCAGCGGCGCCGGCAAGAGCACGCTGGTGAACCTGCTGCTGCGGCTGTACGACCTGCCCGGCGCGGACGGCGGGCAGGCCGGCGGCCGCATCACCATCGACGGCCAGGACATCGCCCGCGTGACGCAGGACTCGCTGCGCCGCCACATCGGCATGGTCACGCAGGACACCTCGCTGCTGCACCGCTCGGTGGCCGACAACATCCGCTACGGCCGCGCCGAGGCCACGCCGGCCGAGGTGGCGCGCGCCGCCGAGCGGGCGCACGCCAGCGAGTTCATCGCCCAGCTCTCCGACCCCAAGGGCCGCACCGGCTTCGAGGCGCACGTGGGCGAGCGCGGCGTCAAGCTCTCCGGCGGGCAGCGCCAGCGCATCGCCATCGCCCGCGTGATGCTGAAGGACGCGCCCATCCTGCTGCTGGACGAGGCGACCAGCGCGCTGGACAGCGAGGTCGAGGCGGCCATCCAGCAAAGCCTGTACAGCCTGATGGAAGGCAAGACCGTGGTGGCCATCGCGCACCGGCTGTCCACCATCGCCGCGCTGGACCGCCTCGTCGTCATGGACGCCGGCCGCATCGTCGAGCAGGGCACGCACGCCGAGCTGCTGGCCCGGGACGGCATCTATGCGCGGCTGTGGGCGCACCAGAGCGGGGGATTCCTGGGGCTGGACGATTGAGCCGGCGCGGCGGGCCGCTGCAGGGGCTCGCGCCGCACTGATCGGCGGCGGGCGCTTTGAGCCCCTGGCTGATCAACAGCCCGATCTGCGCTCGTTCTTCGAGGCCGAGGTTTGAATGTCCTGTGGACACTTGTGCGAGTCATTGGGGGTTGCTGGCGGGGTTGCACTTCAGATTTGAGCCCGCCCAGTTTTTGAAACAAAGCTCCATCACGTCCGTAAATTCACGATCCCGACTATTCGCCGGAGCCGGGGAAGTTCTCCAACATCGCTTTGATATCGCGGCTGAAGGAAGACAGATGGAACGATGAATGCTCAACAAAGTGAACATCAATATCCACAAGTAGGTCTTCCAACTCGGATGGACTCAAAGTTCGCCCCTTGTTCTTGGCAATGGTTTGCAAAAGCCAGGCACTAGCTCCGACCAAGTCCTGCAAGTCAGCGCAGATGCGCCCATAGGCCTCTTCGTCTGGCGCAAAAGGGCGCAACTGCTCCAAGAGCGACTGCGGAGCAGAAATTATGTTCAGGTCATTTTCCATTCGGAAGCCTCAGACGAAGCCTGTCAATTTCCGACTGCCAGACCTTAATTTCATTGCGCCAGTGATTGGATGCCGGGCAATTAGGTTCTTTGTCCAGCTTCTTGTTGTGGTCGTCAATCTGACCCTGCAGGCCGTCAATGCGCTTGCGCGTCTGCTTATTGTTCTGAGCCAACAGAGGGTCAACGGGGATGGGGGCAAGCGGGTCGCCAAACACTCCTTCGACGACGCGACTCAAGTACGGTTGCACATAAGGGTTGATAACTTCACCGATTCTGTAACCCGTCATCCCAGCGCGATAGACCGCAGCCGCCGGATTCAGTCCCTCTGGATCGGTATAGCTCAGCGGATTTCCCTCGACGTATGCGTAGGTATTGATACCGCCCGCCAGCCCGATGGGGTCACTTTGCGTATACCTGCCCAGAGCTGCATCGTAGTACCTGTTTTGGTTGTACCACAATGAACTTTCTTGATCGTAATACTGCCCGGGGAAACCAGTGTTCAATCCGCCGACAACGTCAACCGCGATGCTGCGGTCAAAAGCGGCATTAACGGCGCGCCATACGACGGCACCCGATGCGTCTGTGAGGGCCTCCGGGCGCCCAGTTTGGTCATTGTGGCTGGCATAAAATTGGCCCGCACGCGCGATGCCAAACAACTCCCCTTCGATTCGAACATAGGCCGTCGAATTGGCTCCGATCTCGTAGAGCAATTCACCGCTCGGCGAATACCCATACCTGGTTTCCACACCAGAAGCGTTCTTAAACACCCGATGCCCCAGGGCGTTACTACGGTACTCAGCGACCCCCAAACCATTGACGCCCAGCGCAGAAAAGCGGTCGAACGCATCGTAGGAATAGAACCTGACGCCATCACTTCGATTCTCACTGGTCAAGTTTCCGTAAGAATCATAGCCAAAATAACGCGCAAGCCCTGGAGCCGTCCACGAGCTCACACGGTTGCTGTTTCCAAAAATTGATACGCCATACGCCATGCCCTGCCGGGTCTGCGCGATGCGGTTTCCGGTGCCATCATAGGTAATGGATTGACTATCGGCTCCAATCACCTCAGAAAGCCGGTCGACAGCGTCATAGCCATAGTTTGCGCTGGTTGCGCCATACAGCGCATCACTGCGCGAGGCGATGGTGTCGACATTGCTATAACCCAAGCTGACGCTCTGAGCCGACGCCCCTGCCATCTGGACGATACGTCCGTCGGCGTCGAGCGTGACAAGCCGCGGGACATTGTTTCCGAAACGCCACCCATATCGCTGGCCAGTACCAGGTTGATAAAGGAAGGAGTCGCTCAATGTCGCCCATGCCCCGCTCAAATTGCTGGAAACCAGGCTGAGTCGGCCAGCGCCGTCATAACTGAAAGACAGATTCAACCCTGTTGGATAGCTCATCCCGGTCAATCGACCATACGTGTCGTAACTCCAACCTGTCATGAAGGAGCTTCCAACAACCGTCGAAATCTGCTGCACCAGTTCACCTGCACCGTTAAACGAATAACTGGTCTGCCCTGTTACATCGTTCAGCCGCGTGAGTCGGCCTTTCCCATACGCACCTTCATCATACGTGCGCGTCTCGCTGATACCACCGGATGTCCGGCTGGCTGGCCGGCCAAGCGCATCATAGGCGTAAGTTATGGTCTTGCCGTTTGATCGGCTTTCGCTGACGAGCCTTCCGCCAGCGTCATAGCCATAGTGTGTGCCCCCAGTATCCGGACTCACGCGCGACACAATGTCCCCAAAAGCGTTATACGCGTACTGGGTGACCAAGCCTCGAGGGTCGGTCACGGACGCAAGATTGCCATCGGCATCGTAGGCGTAGTTGATCTTCGCACCGTCAGCTGAAGACCTGGACGTTTGGCGATCAAGTTCGTCATAGGTGAAGGAGGTCACGCGACCTTGTGCATCAGTCACCGCCTTCAAATTGCCGTTCTTGTCATATTCGTAGGCCAGCAACTGGCCATTGTTCCCTGGCTTTTGATGCGGGCGCCCCAGACTATCGAAAACTTGTTTGGCGTCAAAGCTTCCGCTCGCGAGAGCGATCGGCGTCAGATTCGAGGGATCCGGAACATGCCGATCGGACCATGCGGCGGCAGTCCGGGAGGCCACATCCAACCCAAATTCAACCGCCCCACCTGCAACAGTTACGGAAGTAAGCCTGCCTGCGCTGTTGTAGGCATAGTACTTTGGCGCATGCCCACCAACTTGTGAAACAAGCGGGTTTCCACGACCATCATAAGAGAAATTCGCCGTCCGGTTGCCACCGCTCAATGCAGCAGAAATGGAGATCACATTACCGCGCGCATCGTATGAAAGCGCGGTCGAAACTCCGTTGGGATCGACTATCGTCTGCGGCTGCCCGTAGCCGTTGTGATTCAGGTACGTGGTGGTATGACCAACCGCATTCACGGCAGAGATCAAGAACCCCTGAGCGTTGTAGTTCTCCACATTGACCGCGTTTGATGAGCCAAGGTTCGCCGTCTCAACCCGACTGGCCAGTACATTGTTGGGGTGATCCGTGTACGAGATGGTTTTGGCCCGCACTTGCCCTGTGCGCAGGTCAGTGACATTTATGGCCGTTGGCCGCCATTTCGAGTCGTAGCCATAGGCTGTTTTACGGAAGGCACTTCCGTTGGCGCCCCATGTGTAGGCTTCCCTCAACTGCGATCCCGCGCCCCAGGCAAAAGTCTCCCTAAAAGCGAGTCCGGTGCCTGCCGCGCCAATGCGCTCTGTCATCTGGCCGTTGCTGTTCATGGAGTATTCGGTGCGCACCCCATTCCAGTCGATCGTATAGTCCAGAAAACCATTGGAATCGTAGAACCTGCTCGCAGCCGCGCTCGGGCACGTGCTGGTGGCGGCCCTGCTGACGCCGGTCAAACGTTTGAAGCTTCCCGCAGTCTGGAATGTATACGTGGTCGGCTGCCCCAGAGAATTTGTCAGCGTCGTCTGATTGGTGCCGTAGGAAAACGTATCGACGTCTTCGCCGTTATCCGTCCCGCTGCTGACGACACGTCGCGACGCATCGTATGAATAGCGCGTCGCCCTCACGCCGTCAATGGAAACGCCAGTCAGCAATGTACCGTCGGCTCCACTTTCATAGTGGTAGTTTCTAATTCCGCTGGTTCCGGCGGGCGGATTGACCTGGGACAGCATTCCAGCAGCGTTGTAGGCATACCCCCACACACCGCCATTCGGATCAGTAACACTGGCGACTCGACCGCCAGCCCAGCCGAACTGGACGGCGCGGCCGGATTTATGAACGACGGAAGCAAGTTGTCCGCTCGTATCATAGTTGTAGGTGTACAAGGCCTGCCCGTTCTGAAGAACGTCGACCAGCTTCGTATTAATCTGGGAGCCGGAGGGGGAGGCGCCAGTAGCAACGAATCGATAATTCACATTATCAATGAGCACATTGTAGTATCCACCGCTTGACACAACTGAACCCCAAGTGGTACCAGCACTGGATGTCCCGGAAGGCAGGGTGGTAAGCAAGGCCACACCATATGTCTTTTGCGTGCCATCCGGCAGCGCAAAGGTCGCGGAGAACATTGGCTGTGCACAATTGGGAGGCAGATGCGGCGGGCATGGCCCCCTGATGACCGTCAGGCGAGCCGGCTCCAGAGCTGATGACCAGCGCGAACCAAAAAGCGCTCCCGAGAAGGTGCCGCTGGAGCGGTAGGTTCGCGTCATGGACAAGCCAGCACCGGCAAAGTCCTTGAAGTCCACTTCATCTTGCACCTTTTCGCCGGTGGCAATGATGACGGGATTCGAGGACCGCGGGGATTTGCAGTCATCCGATGGGGCGTTGGAATCACTTGCCGGGCGTTCTCGGGAACCCAGCGAACCGGTGGAGCCACCCCCTCCCCCGATAAAAACAGGCAATGCCGGGCCTATGTAAACATTAATTCCATTCGTACTGAGCCCTTCGGGTTGCCTAACAGCAGAGCCAGAAACATCCACCCGGGGAAGTGAAAAATCAGGATCTGGCGCCGAATCTCGAGGCGAGATGTCACATTCGCTGGTGTGCTTGGGCGTGGGCGCAGAGAGACAATGGGCTCGAGCGCTCGATACTGCAACAAACGAAGCGACAAAAAAGAACAGCGCCCAAACTACGCACGACGTCAGATGCTTTACCATCACATGGCCTCCCGGCGGTATTTGTTATGGCTTGCATCGTCACGACGCTGGCTTGGCGAAATTCTAGATCGACCAGCAGGTTCCGGCAGGTTCACCCTATGGAACTTGGGTGATTAGGGCCACGCCTCCTGGGCCCAAAGGAGGCCACTGGGGTAATCCACAATTACCCTGGGCGCACATATCCGCCGAGGCCGCGGACGCGGCCGGTTGAGGCAACTGGCTGATCAGACCCCGCCATCGCTCCCGGCGAGCAGCCGCCCGCATCGACCGGAAGTGCTGGAGGCCTTAGAGCGTGTTGACGATCTCCTGAGTAGCAGAGCCAGAAACGCCAAATGGACGAACTGCAAGCTGGTGTTGAGCCAACGCTCGCAGTTCTTCCACAGTCTGCGGTTTTTCTCCAACCAGGCAAAGCTGCGCTCGACAACCCAGCGCTTGGGCATGACCTTGAAGGTGTGCAACTCGCTTCGCTTGGCGATCTGCACCGTCACGTGCTCACCCAGGATGTCCTTGACGCCTTGCGCGAAGGGCTGGCCTGTGTAGCCGCTGTCCGTCAGCACGCTTTGCACCCGCCCCAGCGACGGCTTGCAGCGCTTGAATGCCGCCAGCGCTCCTTTGCGGTCCGTCACCTCGGCCGTCGTGATCGCCACGGCATGGGGAAGCCCCTGGGTGTCCACCGCAATGTGGCGCTTGATCCCCGAGACCTTCTTGCCTGCGTCATAGCCCTTGAACCCCGCCGTGTCCGTGTTCTTCACGCTCTGCGCGTCCACGATCAAGAACGCGCTGCAGGCGTTGCGCCCCTGTCTCTCGCGGGCCGCGCCAACCTGATTTTTTTAAAGCCTGCTCCAGCACGCTCACTCCGTGCTGGTCAGGCTCGCTCCATTTGCGCCAGTACGCATAGACGCTGGGCCACTTCGGGAACTGCGGCGGCAGATAGCGCCATTGGCAACCCGTGTGCAGCAGGTACAGCACTGCGCAGAACACCTCGTACAGATCGACCTTGATCGGCTTGGTGCTGCGCCGAACGCTGCGCAGCAGCGGCTCGATCTCGGCAAACTTCTCTCGACTGATGTCGCTTGGGTACGGCTTCCTCTTCACCCAACAATTGTCGGAGGAAATGAGATCGTAAACACGCTCTTAGTCGAACCGATGCACCGTCGTGCTGCGCCGCGCCTGGCCGGGCCGCAGCACGGTGCTGGGCCAGTCGGCGCTGGCGTCGTGGTGGGGCGCGTCGGGGGGGTGCTGGGTTTCCAGGCACAGGCCGTCGCCCTGGCGGTAGACGCGGCCGCCGGGGCCGGCGAGGCGGCCGTCGAGGAAGTTGCCGGAGTAGAACTGCAGCGCGGGCTCGGTGGTCAGGATGTCCAGGCGCCGGCCCGAGTGCGGGTCTTCCAGCGTGGCGGCCGGGCGCAGGCCTTGCGCGTCCGGCGGCGCGTCGAGCAGCCAGTTGTGGTCGTAGCCGCGGGCGCGCAGCAGCTGCGGGTGGGCCTGGCGGATGCGGGCCGCGATCACGGTGGCGCCGCGGAAGTCGAACGGCGTGCCGGCCACCGGCGCGTGGCGCAGCGGGATCAGGTGCTCGTCCACCTCGCTGTAGCGCGAGGCGGGAATGGTCAGCCGGTGGCGCAGCGCGCTGCCGTGGCCGGCGAGGTTGAAGTAGTCGTGGTGGGTGAGGTTGACGACGGTGGCGCGGTCGGCCGTGGCCGTGTAGTCGATGCGCCAGCTGTCGTCGGCGGCGCCCAGCGCGTAGCGCACGTCCACCGTCAGCTCGCCGGGAAAGCCCTGGTCGCCATGCGGGCTGGTGAGCGTCAGCCGCAGCGCCTCGGCCTCGCCGGGCCGGGGCTCGGCGGGCTCGGCCGCCCAGAGCCGGTGGCCGAAGCCCTCGGCGCCGCCGTGCAGGCAGTTGGGGCCGTCGTTGCGGGTGAGGGTGTGGGCCTGGCCGTCCAGCTCGAAGCGGCCGCCGGCAATGCGGTTGCCGTAGCGGCCGACGATGATGCCGAACGAGGGGTTGCGGTGGACGTAGTCGTCCAGGTTGTCGAAGCCCAGCACGACGTTGCCGCTGCGGCCCTGCGCGTCCGGCACCCACAGGCCGGTGACGATGCCGCCCAGCGTGAGGGCGGTCAGCGTCAGGCCGCGGCCGTTGCTCAGCGTGTATTCGTGGACCGTGCGGCCGTCGGGCAGCCGGCCGTAGTCGCGGCGCTGCATCAGACCCAGCCGCCGTCGACGACGAAGTCCTGCGCGGTGCACATCGCGCTGTCGTCCGCCGCCAGGAACAGCGCCATCGCGGCGATGTGCCCGGGCATCAGCGGCTGGTCGAGGCACTGGCCGCGGGCGATCTCCTGCCGGGTGTCCTCGGTGACCCAGAGCCGGAGCTGCTTCTCGGTCATGACCCAGCCCGGCACCAGCGTGTTGGCGCGGATGCCGTGCGGGCCGGCGTCGCGCGCCAGGCAGCGCGTCAGGCCCTGCACCGCCGCCTTGCTCGCGGTGTAGGCCGGCATGCCGCCCTGCTTGAGCCGCCAGCTGATGGAGCCGAAGTTGACGATGCTGCCGCCGCCGGCCGCCTTCATGTCGGGCAGCACGGCCTGCGCGGCGAAGAACTGGTGCCGGAGGTTGACGGCGATGCTGGCGTCCCAGAGCTCGGGCGTGGTGTCCTCGACGGCGTGGCGGCGGTCGTTGGCGGCGTTGTTCAGCAGCACGGTGAACGGGCCGCTGCGCTCGCGCAGCAGGTCGATGGCGCCGCGCAGCGCCGGGACGTCGGACAGGTCCGCCGCCGCGAACTGCGGCGCGTGGCGCGAGCTGGCGGCCAGGCGCGCGGCCAGCGCCTGGCCCTCGGCCGCCGCCAGGTCGATGAAGGCCACCCGGGCGCCCTGCGCGGCGAACGCCTGCACCAGCGTCTCGCCGATGCCGGTGGCGCCGCCGGTGATCAGCACGCCCCGGTCCTGGAGGCTGGGGTAGTGGGCGCTGGAACTCATGGGGGCCGTCTCCGTTCGGGTGCTGGCCCGGCCTCCTGGGCCAGGCGATGGTGCATTATTAGTCATACTTTTTTGTTTGCAAAGCCGCCAATTCTCGGGTTAACCCCAGTGAACAATCTCAAATAGTCATACTTTAATGAGCGCCATGCCGGTGAGGACAACCGGCCCGGCGCCGCCTGGCGGCGCCTGGACATCCACTTCCCCAGAGACAAGGGACCGTCGCATGAGCGCTGCCACCGCCCGCCCGTACCGGGGCGTCTTCCCGGTCGTTCCGACCATCTTCAACGCCGACGGCACGCTGGACCTGCCGGGCCAGTTGCGCTGCGTGGATTTCATGATCGACGCCGGCTCCCACGGCCTGTGCATCCTGGCGAACTTCTCCGAGCAGTTCGTGCTGTCGGACGCCGAGCGCGAGACGCTGACCCGGGCCATCCTCGGCCACGTGGCCGGCCGGGTGCCGGTCATCGTCACGACGACGCACTACGCGACGCAGATCTGCATCGAGCGCAGCCGGCTGGCCGAGTCGCTCGGCGCGGCGATGGTGATGGTGATGCCGCCGTACCACGGCGCCACCTACCGGGTGTCCGAGGCGCAGATCGAGGGCTTCTACCAGCGCCTGTCGGACGCGATCGGCATCCCCATCATGATCCAGGACGCGCCGGTGGCCGGCACGCCGCTGCCGGTGCCGCTGCTGGCGCGCATGGCCGCGAACATCGCCAACGTGAAGTACTTCAAGCTGGAGATGCCGCAGGCCGCCAGCAAGATGCGCGAACTGATCCGCGTGGGCGGCGCGGCCATCGAGGGCCCGTGGGACGGCGAGGAGGCCATCACGCTGCTGGCCGACCTGGACGCCGGCGCGACGGGCGCGATGACCGGCGGCGCCTTCCCGGACGGCATCCGCCGGATCTTCGACGCCTTCCACGCCGGCGACCGCGAGACCGCCGTGGCCGAGTACGGCCGCTGGCTGCCGCTGATCAACTACGAGAACCGCCAGGGCGGCATCCTGACCGCCAAGGCGCTGATGAAGGAAGGCGGCGTCATCCGGTGCGACGCGCCGCGCCACCCCTTCCCCGAGATGAGCCCGGAAGTGCGCGCGGGCCTGCTGGACGCGGCCCGGCGCCTCGACCCCCTGGTCCTGCGCTGGGGCAAGTAGCCCACCCCCTACCGGCTTCGCCGGCCCCCTCGAGGGGGCGCCGCTGGTGGACCGGCAAAGCCGGATCCACGGCGGCTGCGCGACGGCCGGCGTCCTGCGTCGCCGGAAATTCGGCGTACTGATGAGAGGTGTTGTGATGCGATTGCTTCTGATCCTGGTCTGCGCA
Source organism: Roseateles sp. (assembly GCF_047654785.1). Classification (GTDB taxonomy): domain Bacteria; phylum Pseudomonadota; class Gammaproteobacteria; order Burkholderiales; family Burkholderiaceae_C; genus Pelomonas. Next base: position 389,904 of record NZ_JASGKQ010000002.1, on the reverse strand, counting down.
TGGCTGATTGCCGGCAATGCCAGCGCACTGGAACCCCAGGGCGACACCGGCGCGCACGACCCGACGCTGCTGATCCAGGGCGAGCGCTGGTTCGTCTTCACGACCGGCCCGGGCCTGCAGCGGCTGGTGTCCACCGACCAGGGCCGCACCTGGCGGCGCCTCGCGCCGGTGTTCACGCGGGCCCCGGCCTGGTGGGCCGAGGCCGTGCCCGGGCAGAAGCCGCTGGACGTGTGGGCGCCCAAGGTCTTCCAGCACGCCGGCCGCACCTGGGTGCTGTATTCCATTTCCACCTTCGGCAAGAACCGCTCGGCCATCGGCCTGGCCAGCAGCGACGCGCCGGACGGCGGCGACTGGCGCGACGACGGCCTGGTGGTGCAGAGCCGCGCGGGCGACGACTTCAACGCCATCGACCCCGACCTGTTCGCCGACGCCGACGGCAGGCTGTGGCTGAGCTACGGCTCGTTCTGGGGCGGGCTGCGGCTGACGCAGCTGGACGCGAAGACGCTGAAGCCCGTCGGCGGCTCGACCTTCATCGCTCGCCGCAAGGGCGGCATCGAGGCGCCGACGATCATCCGGCGCGGCGGCTGGGTCTACCTGTTCGCGTCCTACGACCTGTGCTGCCGCGGCGCCGACAGCAGCTACAACATCCGCGTGGGCCGCGCCCGCAGCGTGGCCGGGCCCTACCTCGACCGCGACGGCCGGGACATGATGGACGCGGGCGGCACGCCGCTGCTGGCGGGCGGCCCGCGCTGGAAAGGGCCGGGCCACCAGGACGTGGCCGGCGACTGGCTGGTACACCATGCCTACGACGCCGAGCACGGCGGCCGGCCGCAGCTGCGCATCGCGCGCCTGGGCTGGACGGCGGACGGCTGGCCCGTCATCGACGAAGAATGAACCGGAGACAAGCGACGTGGCGGGCCTGAAGCTGGAGAACCTCTGCAAGCGCTACGGCGCGGTGCAGGTCATCGCGGACCTGTCGCTGGACGTGGCGCCCGGCGAATTCGTCGTCTTCCTGGGCCCCTCGGGCTGCGGCAAGACCAGCCTGCTGCGCATGATCGCGGGGCTGGAGGAGGTGACGGGCGGGCGCATCCTGATCGGCGACCGCGACGTGACGCACGCCGCGCCGGGCCAGCGCAACCTGGCCATGGTGTTCCAGCACTACGCGCTGTACCCGCACATGACGGTGCGCGACAACCTCGCGTTCGGGCTGAGGAACATCGGCATCCCGGCCGACGAGATCGCCCGGCGCATCGCCGAGTCGGCCCGCATGCTGGAGCTGGACGCGCTGCTGGAGCGCAAGCCGGGGCAGCTCTCCGGCGGCCAGCGCCAGCGCGTGGCCATCGGCCGCGCGGTGGTCAAGGAGCCCGGCATCTTCCTGTTCGACGAGCCGCTGTCCAACCTCGACGCCGCGCTGCGCGGCCGCACGCGGCTGGAGCTGGCGCAGCTGCACCAGCGGCTGGGCGCGACGATGGTGTTCGTCACCCACGACCAGATCGAGGCGATGACGCTGGCCACGCGCATCGTCGTCATGAAGGGCGGCGCCATCGAGCAGGTGGCCACGCCGGCCGAGCTGTACCGGCGGCCGGCGACGAAATTCGTCGCGAGCTTCATCGGCACGCCGGGTATGGGCTTCATCCCGGTGGCGCGGGCGGCGGACGAGGGCGGGCGGGCCGTCGTCACGGTGCCGGGCGGGGCGCCGGTGGCGACGCGCGTCGCCGCTGGCGGCCTGCCGTCGCAAGGCCTGGTGCTGGGCGTGCGGCCCGAGAACCTGCGCGTGGCCGACGCCGGCCCGCTGCGCGGCCGCGTCGAGCTGGTCGAGTTCCTCGGCGAGCGCACGCTGGCGCACCTGACGCTGGACGGCGGGACGCCGCTGATCGTCACCGTGCCGGCCGGGCAGTCGCCGAAGCCGGGGGCCCACGTGCACGTCGCGGTGGATCTGGCGGAGGCGCATCTGTTCGATGAGGGCGGCCGTGCGCACCATGCGCTGGAGTCGCTCGCATGAGCGCCCCCACCGTCGGCCTGCGCGCCTCGCGCCCGGCCTACGCGCTCTTCGTGCTGCCCTTCGTCGCGATCTACGTCGCGCTGCTGCTGTGGCCGCTCGCCAAAGGCATCTGGATCAGCTTCCACGACCACGACCTGCTGTCCGACGACAGCTTCTGGGTGGGCCTGGCCAACTACAAGGAGCTGTTCGGCGACGAGGTGTTCCGGCAGGTCGTCTGGAACACCGTCCGCTTCGTCGCCATCAGCACGCCCATCTTCGTGATCCTGTCGCTGATGCTGGCGCTGGCGCTGAACCGCCCCGGCCGGCTCGCCACCCTGCTGCGCGCCACCTTCTTCTGCGCCTCGGTCTTCTCGGTCACGCTGATCACGCTGGTCTGGAAGCTCGCGCTGATGCCCGAGCGCGGCCTCATCGCGCAGGCCTTCGCGGCCATGGGCCTGCCCGAGCTGCCGCTGCTGACCAGCGACAGCCTGGCGCTGACCACCATCGCCCTGGTCACCGTCTGGTGGATCATCGGCCTGCCGATGATCCTGTTCCTGTCGGCGCTGCAGCAGATCCCGTCGGACATCTACGAGGCCGCCGCGCTGGACAACACGCCGCGCTGGCGCGTGCTGACCCACATCACGCTGCCCAGCCTGAAGCGCGCCATCGTGCTGGTCGCGCTGATCGAGGTGATCCGCCAGTTCCAGGTCTTCCCGCAGATCATGCTGATGACCAACGGCGGGCCCAACAACACCACGCGGTCCATCGTGCAGTTCACCTACGAGCAGGCCTTCATGCAGCTGTCGCTGGGCTATGCGACGGCGGCTTCGCAGGTGCTGCTGGCGATCATGCTGGTCGGCGTGTCCGCGCAACTCTGGCTGGAACGCGAAAAGGGAGGCAGGCGATGAACCCCTTGCTGCGCCGCGGTTGGTTCGACCGCTTCGTGATGGCCGCCCTCACGCTGCTGGCCCTGGCCTGGATGGCGCCGCTGCTGTGGGTGCTGGCGCTGTCCTTCAAGCCCAACGAGTTCCTGCTGCGCCACACCGACGTGTTCCTCGCGCCGCCGTACACGCTGGCCAACTACCTGGACATCCTGCAGACCTCGCAGGTGTTCCGCTGGCTGGGCAACAGCGTGGCCGTCGCGCTACTGCAGACGGCGGGCGTGCTGGTGCTGTCGTCGCTGGCCGGCTACGGCTTCGCGCGCTGCGAGTTCCCGGGGCGCCGGCTGCTGTTCGCGCTGGTGATGTTCGGCCTGGCCATTCCGGCGCAGTCGGTGTTCATCCCGCTGCACCGGCTGTTCTCGGAGTGGAACCTGCAGAACACCCTCGCCGGCCTGGCGCTACCGGGCCTGGCCGCGCCGTTCGGCGTCTACCTGATGACGCAGTACTTCAAGGCCATCCCGGCCGAGCTGGAGGAGGCGGCGATGCTGGACAACGCGTCGCGCTTCAAGACCTTCCTGACCATCATCCTGCCGCTGACGCTGCCGGCGCAGGCCACGCTGGGCATCTTCACCTTCCTGGCCTGCTGGAACGACTACCTGTGGCCGCTGGTGATCGCCACGCAGCCGGACATGTACACGCTGACGCGCGGGCTCGCCTCCACGCAGACCAACTTCGCGCAGTCCGAGGGGCTGGGCTTCCTGATGGCGCAGGCGGTGTTCGCCGGCGCGCCCGCGCTGATGCTGTACCTGTTCTTCCAGCGCCACCTCGTGACGGCCGTCGCCGGGACGGGCAAGTGATGAAGCGCCTGTTGCTCTGCCTCGGCGCCGCGCTGCTCGCGGCCTGCGGCGCACGCACGCCCGAAGCCGGCAAGACCGAGATCACGCTGATGCGCTTCTTCGGCAGCTGCGAATCGCAGTACGGCCAGGTCGCCAAGGCGTCCGAGGGCGTGGGCGAGTGCGGCATCGTCACCGCGCTGGTCAACGAGTTCAACGCCACCAACCCGGACGGCATCGTCGTGCGCACGCAGATCGGCGAGTGGGGGCCGTACTACGACCAGCTCACCGCCCGCCTGGTCGCCAAGGACGTCCCGACGGTCGCGGTCATGCACGAGTCCGCGCTGGGCGACTACGTGCGCCGCAAGCTGGTGCTGCCGCTGGACGCCGACTTCGCGCGCATCGGCATCCCGGTGGACGACTTCACCGAGCACGCGCGCAAGGGCACGACGTTCGACGGCCGGACCTACGCGCTGCCCTTCGACACCTGGGCCTGGCTGTGGCACATCAACACCACGCTGATGAAGCAGGCCGGGCTGCTGGGCGCCGACGGCCAGCCGCTGCTGCCGCGCTCGCCCGACGAGCTGCTGGCGCAGGCGCGGCAGTTCAGGCAGCGGACCGGCAAGCCCTACTTCGCCTGGGCCGTGGCGAACGAGACGGCCGCCAACAACCGCAGCTTCCAGACCCTGGTCGCGCAGCAGGGCGCGCCGCTGTTCGCCGCGGACGGCAAAAGCATCCACATGCAGCAGCCCGCCGTCGCCAACGCGCTGACGCTGATGCAGACGCTCTACCGGGAAGGCCATGTGCGGCCCAACCTGGACTACGCCGCCGCCAACCAGGCCTTCCTGAACGGCCAGGCCGGCGTCGTCGTCGTCGGCACCTGGACCATCGACCAGTTCCTGCGCGAATCGCAGAAGCCCGACTCGCCGTTGAAGGGCGGCTACGCGGTGCGGCCGTTCGCACAGCTCTACGCCCGGCCGGCCGTGTTCGCCGACGGTCATTCGTGGGCGCTGTTCAAGGGCGGCACGGCCGACGCCCGGGGCCATGAGGCCGCGCTGAAGTTCCTGAAGTTCGTCTGGACGCGCACGGCCGAGTGGTCGCGCACCGGCCACCTGCCGGTCAGCAGGACCGTGGCGCAGAGCGCCGCCTTCCGCGCGCTGCCGCAGCGCGCGGCGCTGGCCGAGATCACGAGCACCGGCACGGCCATGCCCGGCAACGTGCCCACGCAGCGCAACATCGAGCTGCTGATCGGCGAGGACGTGGCCAACCTGCTGCTGTCGGGCAAGCCCGTGGCCGAGGTGCAGGCCAGCGTCGAGAAGCGCGTCAACAAGGCTCTGCAGAAAGCGCGCCGATGACCTTCAAAGCCAGCCTCACCGTGGACCGGGATTTCGACATCGCGCCGCTGGACCGCCGGCTGTTCGGCGTGTTCGTCGAGCACCTGGGCCGCGGCGTCTACGGCGGGATCTACGAGCCCGGCCACCCGACCGCCGACGAGCTGGGCTTCCGCAACGACGTTGCCGAACTGACGCGCGAACTCGGCGCCACCATCGTCCGCTACCCCGGCGGCAACTTCCTGTCGGGCCACGACTGGGAAGACGGCGTCGGCCCCAAGGCCCAGCGCCCGCGCCGGCTGGACCTGGCCTGGTTCTCCACCGAGACCAACCAGGTCGGCACGCACGAATTTCTGCATTGGTGCCGCCAGGTCGGCATCGAGCCCATGTTCGGCGTCAACCTCGGCACGCGCGGGCCGGACGAGGCTCGCCGCTACCTCGAATACTGCAACCACCCCGGCGGCACCGCGCTGTCGGAGCTGCGCCGCAGCCACGGCGCCGAGGCACCGCTGGGCATCAGGTTCTGGTGCCTGGGCAACGAGATGGACGGCCCCTGGCAGATCGGCCAGAAGACGGCCGACGAGTACGGCCGCATCGCCAAGGAGACCGCCAAGCTGATGCGCTGGGCGGACCCGGGCATCGAGCTGGCCGCCTGCGGCTCCTCGGCCTACGACATGCCGAGCTACGGCACCTGGGAAGACCGGGTGCTGGAGCACTGCTTCGAGTTCGTCGACTACCTGTCGCTGCACAGCTACTTCGTGAAGCCCCCGGCGGACGGCAGCACCGAGAGCTTCCTCGCGCAGATCGAGACGAACGCGCGCTACATCGAGGACACGGTGGCCATCGCCGACGCGGTGGCCGCGCGCAAGCGTTCGGCCAAGCGGCTGATGCTGTCCTTCGACGAGTGGAACGTCTGGTACCGCGCCCGCCACGGCGAGCACCTGAGGCAGGCCGGCTGGCCCGAGGCGCCGCGGCTGCTGGAGGAGGTCTACACGCTGGAGGACGCGCTGCTGATCGGCGGCATGCTGACCATGTTCATGAACCATGCCGACCGCCTCAAGGTCGCCTGCATGGCGCAGCTGTGCAACGTCATCGCGCCCATCATGACCGAGCCCGGCGGCCCGGCCTGGCGGCAGACCATCTTCCACCCGTTCGCGCAGGCGGCGCGCTGGGCGCGGGGCCGGGTGCTGCGGCCGGTCATCGCATCGCCGGGTCATGCCAACGCCCGGCACGGCGAGCTGCCCTACCTGTGCGCCAGCGTCGTGGACGACGCGGCCACGGGCCGGACGGCGGTGTTCCTGCTGAACCGCCACCTGAGCGACGAGATGGACCTGTCCGTCACGCTGCGCGGCCTGGGCGCCGAACGCGGACTGGTCAGCGCCGAGCAGCTCCACGGCGCCGACCTCAACGCCACCAACACCGCCGACGCGCCCGGCCGCGTCGCACCCCAGGCCCTGAACGGCGTGGCCATCGACGGCGAGCAACTGCGCGTGACGCTGAAGCCCGCCTCCTGGAACGTCATCGTCACGAAAGCGCGGCGCGCATGAATTGGACCAACCCCCTCATCGAACAACGCGCCGACCCGCACCTGAGCCTCGTGGACGGCCGCTACTGGTTCACCGCCTCGGTGCCCGGCTATGACGCCATCGAGATCCGCGCCGCCGACAGCATCGCCGGCCTGGCCAGCGCGCCGGCGAAAGTGATCTGGCGCGCGCACGCCAGCGGCCCGATGAGCTGGCACGTCTGGGCGCCGGAGCTGCACCGCCTCGACGGCCGCTGGTTCGTCTACTTCGCCGCGGCCGAGCGCGAGGACATCTGGAAGCTGCGCATGTATGTGTTGGCGTGCCAGGGCGACGACCCGCTCACCGGCGCCTGGATCGAACGCGGCCAGATCGCCACGCCCGAGGAAGGCTTCTCGCTGGACGCGACGCCCTTCGAGCACCGGGGCAGGCGCTACCTCTGCTGGACGCAGAAGAGCCCGCCGACCGAGAGCAACCTCTACCTCGCCGAGCTGGCCGACCCGTGGACGCTGGCGAGCGCGCCGGTCCTCATCACCCGCCCGGACCTGCCCTGGGAGCGCATCGGCTTCCACGTCAACGAGGGCCCGGCCGTGCTGCGGCGCCACGGCCGCGTCTTCATCGCCTACTCGGCCGCCGCCACCGACGCCAACTACTGCATGGGCCTGCTGTGGGCCGATGAGAACGCCGACCTGCTGGACCCGGCGAGCTGGCACAAGTCGCCCACGCCGGTGTTCGCCACCGACGAGGCGGCGAGCCAGTTCGGCCCCGGCCACAACAGCTTCACGACGACGCCGGACGGCCGCACCGACCTGCTCGTCTACCACGCGCGCAACTACCGCGACATCGTCGGCGACCCGCTGAACGACCCCAACCGCCACGCCCGCGTGCAGCCCTTCGGCTGGCGCGCCGACGGCTTCCCCGACTTCGGCCGGCCCGTGCCGGACGGCCCCTGCACCGCCTGACGCCATGCGAATCCTCGCCCCGCTGCTGCTCGCCCTGCCCGCGCTCGCCCAGGCGCTGAACAGCCCGGACGGCCAGCTCCGCGTGGACGTGGCCGTCAACGCCGAGCGGCAGCTCGTCTACAGCGTGCAGCGCGCCGGCCAGCCGGTGCTGCTGGCGTCGCGGCTGGGGCTGCTGCTGGAACAGGGCGACTTCGCCAACGGGCTGAAGCTCGTCGCCGCGTCGCCGGTGACGCCGCACCGCGAGCGGTACACGCTGGCCGCCGGCAAGAAGGGCCGCGTGGATTACCGCGCCAACGAGCAGCGCTTCACCCTCGCCAACGCGGCCGGCCAGCAGTTCAGCGTCACGCTGCGCGCGTCCGACGACGGCGTGGCGTTCCGCTACTCGGTGCCGGGCCCGGGCCGCAAGACCTTCCAGGACGAGCTGACCCGCTTCGCCTTCCCGGCCGGCGCGCGCGCCTGGCTGCAGCCCATGTCCGTCGCCAAGACCGGCTGGAAGCGCACCAACCCGTCCTACGAAGAGCATTACCAGATGGACGTGCCGGTGGGCACGCCGGCGCCGTCGCCCGCGGGCTGGGCCTTCCCGGCGCTGTTCCGCGCCGGCGCCAACTGGGTGGCGCTGACCGAGGCCGGCATGGACGGCCGCTTCCACGCGTCGCGGCTGGCGAGCGATTCGGCCGGCGGCAGCTACCGCATCGGCGGGCCCGACGCCCGCGAGGTGCAGGCCGGCGGCCCGCTGCTCGCCGACGTGGACGGCCCGCTCACCACGCCCTGGCGCGTGCTGGCCATCGGCCCGCTGAAGACACTGATGGAGTCCACGCTCGGCACCGACCTGGCCGCACCGGCCGTCGCCTTCGACCCGCGCAGGCTCCAGCCCGGCCATGCGTCCTGGAGCTGGGCGCTGCTGAAGGACGAGGGCACCGTGTTCGAGGTGCAGAAGCGCTTCATCGACCACGCCGCCGACATGGGCTGGAACTACACGCTGGTGGACGCCGACTGGGACCGCAAGATCGGCGACGCGAAGATGAAGGAACTGGCCGGGTACGCGAAGGCGAAGGGCGTCTCGCTGCTCGCCTGGTACAACTCCTCGGGCGACTGGAACGACACCGAGTACAGCCCCAAGGGCGCGCTGCTGACGAAGGACGCCCGCGCCCGCGAGTTCGCCCGCGTGAAGGCCCTCGGCATCCAGGGTCTGAAGGTGGACTTCTTCGGCGGCGACGGCGCCTCGGTGATGGGCTACTACGTGGACATCCTGAAGGAAGCCGCCGACGCGGGCCTGCTGCTGAACTTCCACGGCGCGACGCTGCCGCGCGGCTGGAGCCGCACCTACCCCCACCTGATGACGGTGGAGGCCGTGAAGGGCTTCGAGTTCGCCACCTTCACGCAGCAGGACCAGGACGCCGTCGTCCGCCACGCGGCCATGCTGCCCTTCGCGCGCAACCTCTTCGACCCGATGGACTTCACGCCCATGGTGTTCGGCGACATCCCCGGCATCCGCCGCGCCACGCGCAACGGCTTCGAGCTGGCGCAGGGCGTGCTGTTCCTGTCCGGCATCCAGCACTACGCCGAGACGCCCGAGGGCATGGCCACCGTGCCGGCCGACGTGAAGGGCCTGCTGCGCGAGCTGCCGCGCCGCTGGGACGAGGTGCGCTTCCTGGCCGGCGAGCCCGGCCGCTTCGTCGTGCTGGCGCGCCGCGCCGGCCGGCAGTGGTTCCTGGCCGGCCTGAACGCCGACGACGCGCCGCGCGCGCTCACGCTGGACCTGGCCTGGCTGGGCCGGCGCGAGGGCCAGCTCATCACCGACGGCGCCGGCGAGCGCGAGTTCCGCCAGGGCCGCCTCGCCGCCGGCCCCGCCGCGACGCTGACGCTGGCCCCGCGCGGCGGCTTCGTCGCCCGCTTCCGATGAGCGCATTTGGTAGCCTGACGCCGATGCGAACCCGAGCGGACCACTCCACCTACGCCGCCCCCGCCGAGGGCAAGAGCCAGCACGCCCGCATCGTCAGCGAGCTGGGCCTGGCCATCATCGGCGGCGAGCTCAAACCCGGCGACAAGCTGCCGCCCGAGGCCCAGCTGCTGGAGCGCTACGAGATCAGCCGCCCGGTGCTGCGCGAGGCGGTGCGCGTGCTGGTCGCCAAGGGCCTGGTGGTGTCGCGCCAGCGGGCCGGCGCCATCGTGCGGCCGCGCAACGAGTGGCACATGCTGGACCCGGACGTGCTGTACTGGCTGATCCAGGCCCAGCCGCAGCGCGACTTCGTGCAGACGCTGCTGGAAGTGCGCCGCATCTTCGAGCCCGCCGCCGCGGCGCTGGCCGCCCGCGCCGCGAGCGACGCGCAGCTCGCCGGCATCGCCGCCGCCTACGAAGGCATGGCCGCCGCGCGCACCACGGCCGAGCTGCTGGAGCCCGACCTCGCCTTCCACCGCCGCATCGCCGAGGCCACCGGCAACGACCTGCTGGCCTACATCGGCAACATGCTGTCGCTGGCGCTGCGCGAGTCCATCATCCTGAGCAGCCAGCTGCCCAACACGCACGAGCTTTCGCTGCCGCGCCACAAGGCCATCCTGACCGCGCTGCAGGCCCGCGACGCGCTCGGCGCCCGCCAGGCCACGCTGGTGCAGCTGGAGGAAACCGGCGACGACCTGTCCACCGTGCTGGCCGAAGACGGCCGCGTGAACCTGGCCTGAACAGACACCGAGGACCGCCGATGGCCCGCGAAGAAGAAGACGGCGACGGCCCCGGCACCGGCCTGACCGACGCCAGCCCCAACCCGAACTGGTTCCTGCGCGCGCGGCTGAAGACGCGCCAGCTGCTGCTGCTGATCGCGCTGGACGACGAGCGCAACATCCACCGCGCCGCCGACGCCCTCTGCATGACCCAGCCGGCCGCCTCCAAGCAGCTCAAGGACCTGGAGGACATGCTGGACGTGAAGCTCTTCGAGCGCCAACCGCGCGGCATGGCGCCCACGCTGTACGGCGAGACCATGATCCGCCACGCGCGCATGGCGCTGACCAGCCTCTCGGCCGCGCACGACGACATCGTCGCGCTGAAGCACGGCCTGTCGGGGCAGGTGGAGGTGGGCGTCATCATGACGCCGGCCATGGGCCTGCTGCCGCGCGCGATCTCGCGCATCAAGCTGCAGGCGCCCAGGCTGCGCATCGGCGTGCAGATGGACAGCAGCAAGGTGCTGCTGGAGCTGCTGCAGCGGGGCCGGCTGGACTTCATGATCGGCCGCATCCTGGACGAGGGCGGCGCCGAGGGCCTGCGCTACGAGGAGCTGACCGTGGAGCCGGCCTGCGCCGTCGCGCGCGTCGGCCACCCGCTGCTGAAGGCCGACAACCTCAAGCTCGCCGACCTGGCCGACCAGCCCTGGATCCTGCCGCCGCCGGGCAGCGTGCTGCGCCACCGCTGGGAGCTGATGTTCCGGCGCGCGGCGCTGGAGCCGCCCGCCAACTGCGTGGACACGACGGCGCTGCTGCTGATCACCGCGCTGCTGCAACAGACGGACTCGCTGCACGTGATGCCGGTGGAGGTGGCGCGCTACTACGCGTCGCTGAACGTGCTGGCCATCCTGCCCATCGAGCTGCCCTGCCACATGGACGCATTCGGCATCCTCACGCGCGAAGGCCACCTGATGTCGCCGGGCGCGCGGCAGCTGCTGCACGAGGTGAGGCTGGCGGCGCGGGATCTCTATTGAGCCGCCGTCACGGCGCCACCGAGTTCACGAGGATGTGCTGCAGCGCCTCGTTGACGCGGTAGCTGGTGCGCCCGGCCTTCAGCTTGCGCAGAAAGACGTCGCCGGCCAGCGCGTCGAGGTATGTCGGCGTGTTGATGAGCCGTCCCCGCCGAACGCCGCCGACGTGCTGAACGTCAGCGTCTCTGTCACCCAGCCGCCCGCCTCGTGCTGCACCAGCAGTTCGTGGTCCCAGGCGTGGCCGTTCTCCACCGGCCCCTGCCGGCCGCCGAACACTGCGTGCGCCCAGGCCAGCAGCTGCGCCACCTCGGCTATCACGGCCGCGTGCGCGGCCTCACGCTGGAGGCCATGGCCTCCAGCGTGAGGATGCCGTCGGAGCCGTCGCTGAGGTCGAAGATGAGGAGGCGCATCACCGCGCAGTGGTTCAGGCTACAGCCTTCCTCATAGACAGCAAGCGCTGCAGGCTTGGCAAGCCTCGAAGACTGAATTCCAAACGACCACAGGCGGTTCTTGACGGCCAGTCGCCCGAAAGCAGCTACAGTAGCCAATTTCCAGATTGATACAGCGTACCCTGAGCGTCGAGTGCTATGGATATTTTAGGACTTACGCAAACGTTTAAATAAATAGACCCTGCATGGTATTTGTTGGATAATGTGCCGCATCGACCTCAGCATGCAAATTGTCCATCAAAAGAATCGACTACTGCCAGTTCATCCTGACCAGCCAGACCAATTTCACCATGACGAACTTTGCGGATCACGGCCAGGGATTCAGCCACGATGCGGTGAAGCGGTACCTGCAAGGCGACAAGCTGTCGGCCAGCTTGGTTTGGGAGCATGCGCAGCGTGAAATCGTTCCATCCCCCCGGGGATGCATCGTGTTTGACGACACCATCCTCGACAAGGGCCATTCGCACCAGATCGAGTTGGTTCGCCGGCAGTACAGCGGCAATGCCCACGGCATCATCAAAGGGATCGGCCTGGTGAACTGCCTCTACGTCAACCCCGACACCGGCGAGTATTGGCCCATCGACTATCGATTGTTTGCGCCCGAGCAGGACGGCAAGACCAAGCTGGAGCACGTGCGCGACATGTTGGTCAGCGCTGCGGGCAACAAAGCACTGCCCTTCACCCGGGTGCTGTTCGACACCTGGTACGCCACGATGGAGCTGATGCTGCTGGTGGACAGCCTGGGCAGACGCTTTTACTGCCCGATCAAGGCCAACCGGCTGGTCGATGACAGCGCCGGCCAAACGCCGTACCGGGCAGTGAGCGGCTTGTGCTGGACGGCACAAGAGGCTGAGCGCGGCAAGCTGATCAAGATCAAGGGATTCCCCAGGGACTACAAGGTGAAGCTCTTCCGGGTGACGGTGTCTTCCCACCGCACGGATTGGGTCGTGACGAACGATCTGGCTCAAGATTCGACGCAGGGCACGCAAAAGGCGTGTGCGCTGCGCTGGAAGATCGAGCAGTTTCATCGAGAACTCAAGCAGCTGACGGGCGTTGAGAAGTGTCAGTGCCGCAAGGCGCGAATGCAGAGAAACCACATCGCCTGCGCGATCTTGGTTTGGCTGCGGCTGCGGGCGGTGGCCAAGGAAAAACTCTCTTCGATGTATCAGATCAAGACCAGTTGGCTTTCCGAGCGGATGCGCCAGGAGCTGCGAAGTCCTTCGGTTTTGATGCGTTTTGCGTAAGTCCTAGGATATTTATCCGGCATACCCAGGAGCACCCTGCCAAGGATCGACCTTCTCGAACGAGAGGTACTCTCGCGCCGTGAAAATAATCCCTTGTTCACCGCCCAGATTTATCTAGCTTAACTCTGGAGAGGGCGAGCCCTATTAAATTGAATTCAGGTTATTTGGTCAAATCAAAGCTTTACTGCCCGCAGATCGACGCGCAGCAGTTAAAAGAGATTACTTTAGGACTTACGCAAATGTTTAAATTAATAGACCCCGCAGGGTATTTGTTGGATAATGTGCCGCATCGACCTCAGCATGCAAATTGTCCATCAAAAGAATCGACTACTGCCAGTTCATCCTGACCAGCCAGACCAATTTCACCATGACGAACTTTGCGGATCACGGCCAGGGATTCAGCCACGATGCGGTGAAGCGGTACCTGCAAGGCGACAAGCTGTCGGCCAGCTTGGTTTGGGAGCATGCGCAGCGTGACATCGTTCCATCCCCCCGGGGATGCATCGTGTTTGACGACACCATCCTCGACAAAGGCCATTCGCACCAGATCGAATTGGTTCGCCGGCAGTACAGCGGCAATGCCCACGGCATCATCAAAGGGATCGGCCTGGTGAACTGCCTCTACGTCAACCCCGACACCGGCGAGTATTGGCCCATCGACTATCGATTGTTTGCGCCCGAGCAGGACGGCAAGACCAAGCTGGAGCACGTGCGCGACATGTTGGTCAGCGCTGCGGGCAACAAAGCGCTGCCCTTCACCCGGGTGCTGTTCGACACCTGGTACGCCACGATGGAGCTGATGCTGCTGGTGGACAGCCTGGGCAGACGCTTTTACTGCCCGATCAAGGCCAACCGGCTGGTCGATGACAGCGCCGGCCAAACGCCGTACCGGGCAGTGAGCGGCTTGTGCTGGACGGCACAAGAGGCTGAGCGCGGCAAGCTGATCAAGATCAAGGGATTCCCCAGGGACTACAAGGTGAAGCTCTTCCGGGTGACGGTGTCTTCCCACCGCACGGATTGGATCGTGACGAACGATCTGGCTCAAGATTCGACGCAGGGCACGCAAGAGGCGTGTGCGCTGCGCTGGAAGATCGAGCAGTTTCATCGAGAACTCAAGCAGCTGACGGGCGTTGAGAAGTGTCAGTGCCGCAAGGCGCGAATGCAGAGAAACCACATCGCCTGCGCGATCTTGGTTTGGCTGCGGCTGCGGGCGGTGGCCAAGGAAAAACTCTCTTCGATGTATCAGATCAAGACCAGTTGGCTGTCCGAACGGATGCGCCAGGAGCTGCGAAGTCCTTCGGTTTTGATGCGTTTTGCGTAAGTCCTATACGATACAGGTTACTGGGGTTGGAAGTGGTCAGATCAGGACGTGGGGCAGTCCATGTCGCGGGTTGTCGGAGTTGCAACATGGATATCAACTGGAAGAGTTGTAGTTACAGAACACGACAACTGCAAGTGAGCTTCTGCAACTCCTAACTAGCGACCTGCATCAGCTCGGCAAGAATTCCATCAGTCTCACAGCAGTCCAGCCCCCACCTTACGGATCGATAGCTCGTAGCGCGAGGTTGCAAGGAGAATTGCTAATCCGCCGCGATTTGACGCTGACAAGGTAGATATATGAAATACCGGCCGCTCTACTTTGGTGCATTTGTCATTGCAGCAATAGGTGTCGCATCCTATTTTTTTTTGGGTGGATCTGAAACCCGATCAATCTCTTCTACTGCACCCCACAAAGAAAACGATCAAAAACAGATCACGACCAACAGTCCCAACATATTTTCAACTGAAAAAACAGTCGGTGACTCGATGGCAGAATCTGCCAAGTTGAGTCGTACCGAGATTGCAGCAGCAGCATTAAAAAGCGCAGATGGCTTGATTGTAAAAGATGCTTATGAGCTAGTTCGTGGCTGCAATGCAATAAGTCGACAAAGGGATTATCTGCAGCTGATCACCTCCGGAATTTTCGAAGAGCGGCACCCCTCCATTAGCGAAGGCGAAAAACGTAAGATAGCCGCAGCGGCCCAACGCTCGCTAAACGAATGCGAAGATTTTCTTCGATTGGGGAAGACGAGGCTACAAGAGCTAACCGTCGCACTCCGCAATCGCGGCGAGAAGCTCAAGTCACCACTCTTTGTCAAGCCAGCCGATAAGCGCGAAGAAAGAATTCAAGCAGCAATCCTGCTTAATTCCGGCTCTCAATCGTTAATCGAAGAGGGTGCCTTTCAATTGGTTCGCGCGCTCGATGAGCATGGTGAGACGGCACGAGAGAAGCTTGACGAAGAGCTGTGGGACCGGGCAATATTAATAGCAGGCTGCAAACTTGGTGCATATTGCGATCGTGATTCGGCCGCTTCGGCAGTACTCTGTTGGAAGTCTAGGATTTGCGACAAGGGTATTGAAGAGTACTGGCTGTCCGAGCTGGAGGACGAAGCGGTAGCCACTGTCATCAAACGGAGCGGACTGCTTGTCAACTGGATTAAAAGTGAGTCCGGCCAGGATTTTTCTTCAATTTCAAACTACTCGCAACCAGCGCACGCTGTAAAACTAACCCAATAGTTTTGGGTTCGCCTGGAACCCCAACTTGCACAAACAATCCGCGCCCATCATGGATTGATGGTTGACGAATTACGGGTCAAGCCCCACCTGTTCATGCACAGCTCGCCGGAACAAGTCCGCCGGCTTAGAGCCACCCCTGTCGGGTCCGAAGAACCTGCAAGTCACCGAAATGGCAGCCGGCAGCCGCTAACGCCGGCGCCACGCCAGGCGCATCAGGCGCGCAAAGGCCGCCCCTCAGGTGCTGACCGCATCCGTGAAGGTCAGCCGGTTGCCGAACGGGTCGGTCACGGACACGTCGCGCGAACCCCAGGGCCGGTCTTCGAGGCCGGGGCGCGCGTGGCGGTAGCGCTTGGCGGCGAGTTCGGCGTGGAACGCCTCGATGTCGCTGACACGGATGCGCATCGCGGCGCCCGGGCAGGCGTCGCCGTGGTGCTCGCTCAGGTGCAGCACGCAGCCGCCGCGCGACAGCTGCATGTACAGCGGCAGGTCCGGCGCGAAGCGGTGTTCCCAGTCGATGGCGAAGCCGAGGAAGTCCACATAGAACTCGCGCGCCTTGGCGGCATCGAAGCTGCGCAAGATGGGGGTGACCTGGTCGAACTGCATGGGGCGCAGTGTGGCAGCTTGCCGCAGCGGCCGGCACGGAACCCCGGCTGCGGGCGCGGTGAAGAAGCGCGCCGTCAGCCGCCGCCGTCGCCGTCGGCAAAGGCGGCCTGGAACGCCTCCGCGAACTCCGCCGACGCGCTGAACGTCAGCGTCACCGTCACCCAGCCGCCCGCCTCGTGCTGCACCAGCAGCTCGTGATCCCAGGCGTGGCCGTCCTCCACCGGCCCCTGCCGGCCGCCGAACGCCGCGTGCGCCCAGGCCAGCAGCTGCGCCACCTCGGCCATCACGGCCGCGTGCGCGGCCTCGCGCGTGGAGGCCATGGCCTCCAGCGTGAGGATGCCGTCGGAGCCGTCGCTGAGGTCGAAGATGAGGTGCCGCATGGCCGCAGTGTCGCGGCACCCGGGCGCCACCGGCCGGCCGTGGACGGCCCTCAGCGCCGGCAGCCCGGCGCCGGGTTGGCGGCCGGCCCGGCCTGGGTCTGGTGGATGAACGGGATGCCGCCGTCCGCCCGGTACGCGAACTCCTCGACGGCCACCGAGCGCCGGTGCTCGCCGCCGCCCGGCAGCTCGGCGTTGTGGTAGGCCACGTAGCTCTTGCCGTTGAAGTCGAAGAAGGCCTGGTGGATGGTCTTGGTCTTCAGGTTGCGCGCCATGACGACGCCCTGCGGCGTCCACGGGCCCAGCGGCGACGGGCCGGTCATGTAGGCCGTCTCTTCCGGCCAGTGCTGCGAGTAGCTCAGGTAGTAGGTGGCCCCGCGCTTGTGCAGGTAGGCCGCCTCGACGAAGTGGGGCACCGGCACCGCGGTGATCGGGCCGTCCAGCGTCGTCATGTCGGCCTTCAGCCGGGCGACCTTGAGCACCGTGTTGCCCCAGTACAGGTAGGCCTGGCCGTCGTCGTCCACGAACACGGCCGGGTCGATGTCGTCCCAGGCGATGTCGGTCTGCCGGGTCATGTCGTTGGTGACGAGCGCGGAGCCGCGCGCGTCGACGAAGGGGCCGGTGGGCGAGTCGGACACCGCCACGCCGACCGCGAAGCCCGGCACCGTCGCATGCTCGACCGTCGCGTAGAACCAGTACTTGCCGTGGCGCTTGACCACGTCCGACGCCCACGCGCGGCCCTTGGCCCAGGCGAAGGCCTTGGCCGCCAGCGGCACGCCGTGGTCCTGCCAGGTCGCCATGTCGCAGCTGGAGAACACGCGCCACTCGTGCATCACGTAGTCCTTGCCGCCGGGCGGGGCCTCGTCGCGGCCGGTGAACAGATAGACCCGGCCGCCGTCCACCAGCACGGCGGGGTCGGCCGTGTACAGCGGCGCGAACAGCGGGTTGGCGGCCTGGGCCGCGCCGCAGGCCAGCGCGGCGGCGGCCAGCAGGAGCTTCTTGAACATGGTGTCTTCCATTCCGCGGTGATTCGGGAACCGGGCCCGTTCAGCGCTGCGAGGCGGGGCGGGGCGCATGCGTCAGCAGCCGCTGCACGGCGCAGAACACGAACAGCAGCACGCCGATGACGATCTTGGTCCACCAGGAGCTCAGGCTGCCGTCGAAGGCGATCAGCGTCTGGATCAGTCCCAGCACCAGCACGCCCGACAGCGCGCCGGCCACATAGCCCTGGCCGCCCGTCAGCACGGTGCCGCCGATGACGACGGCGGCGATCGCGTCCAGCTCCACGCCCTGGCCGTGCTGGCCGTAGCCGCTGAGCATGTAGAACGCGAACAGCAGGCCGGCCAGCGCCGCGCAGAAGCCGCTGAGCGCGTAGACGGCCACCTTGGTGCGGCCGACGGCCAGGCCCATCATCAGCGCCGAGGCCTCGCTGCCGCCCAGCGCGTAGACGGTGCGGCCGAAGGCGGTGCCGTGCGCCACCCACAGGCCCGCGCCCAGCACGGCCAGCGCGATGACGGCGCCGGGCGACAGGAAGGCGTCGCCGAGGGGCCCCGGCAGCGGGATCTGCGTCTGCGACAGCGCGACGAACAGCGGCGCGTCGATGGTGATGCTGTCCACGCTGATCAGGAAGCACAGCCCGCGCGCCAGGAACATGCCGGCCAGCGTGACGATGAAGGCCTGCAGCCGGAACACGTGGATGACCAGGCCCTGCAGCGCGCCGAAGGCCGCGCCGCCCAGCAGCGCAACGGCGATGACCAGCCCGGCCGGCCAGTGCGCCACCTGCAGCAGCCAGGCCGCGACCATGGTGGTGAGCGCCAGCACCGAGCCCACCGACAGGTCGATGCCGCCGGACAGGATGACGAAGCTCATGCCCACCGCGATGACGAGCAGGAAGGCGTTGTCGATCAGCAGGTTCAGCAGCACCTGCGGGGTGCCGAAGCCGGTGTAGCCCGCGGCGCCGGCTGCGAACAGCAGCGCCATCAGCGCGACGCTGACCCAGGCGGTGAAGGCCGGCGCGGCCAGCAGGCGCTTCATGGATGCCCCCTTCGCGCCGCGCGCTGCCTCGCCAGGCGGGCGTGCGGCGCTCATGCCGGCCTCCGCGACCAGAACGAAGACTGCGAGATGCACACCGCGAACACCACCACCGCCTTGACCACCATGGTGACCTGCGGCGGCACGCCCAGCGCGTAGATGGCCGAGGTCAGCGTCTGGATGATCAGCGCGCCGACCAGGCTGCCCGCCAGGCTGAACTTGCCGCCGCTGAGCTGGCCGCCGCCCAGCGTGACGGCCAGGATGGCGTCCAGCTCCAGCAGCAGGCCGGCGTTGTTGGCGTCGGCGCTCTTGATGTTGGACGCGACCAGCAGCCCCGCGAGGCCCGCGCCCAGGCTGCAGTAGACGTAGGCGAAGCACGCGACCGCGGCGGTGCGCACGCCGGCCAGCCGCGCGGCGACCGGGTTGATGCCCACCGCCTGGATGAACAGGCCCAGCGCGGTGCGCGTCATCAGCAGCGCGGTGAGGCCGGCCACCAGCGCCACCACGTAGAGCGGCACCGGCAGGCCCAGCACGTGGCCGGCGCCCAGCCAGAAGAAGCTGGCGGGCTCGTAGACGGTGAGGATCTGGCCGTCGGTGACCAGCTGCGCCAGGCCGCGGCCGGCGACCATCAGGATCAGCGTCGCGATGATGGGCTGCAGGCCCAGGCCGGCGACCAGCAGGCCGTTCCACAGGCCGCACAGCAGCGCGGCGCCGAGCGCCGCCGCGAAAGCGACGGCCACGCCGTGGCTGCCCGCCAGCCCGCAGGCCACGGCGCCGGCGATGGCGACGACGGCGCCCACCGACACGTCGATGCCGCGCGTGGCGATCACCAGCGTCATGCCCAGCGCCGCCAGCATCAGCGGCGCGGCGCGGTGCAGGATGTCGACCAGGTTGCCGTACAGCCGGCCGTCCTTGATCTCCAGGTGCAGGAAGCCCGGCACGCTGGCCGCGGCGATCGCCAGCAGCAGCGCCAGCGCGGCCAGCGGGCGGAACAGCGGGTGCTGCCAGGGCCGGCGGCGCGCCGGGTCGGACGGGGGCGGGGTCAGGCTCACGGCGGGGGCGGTCATGCGGCGGCGGGGAGGGCGGGCTCGGCGGCGATCACCTCCAGCACGCTGCGCTCGTCCAGCTCGCCGCGGCGGTAGGTGCCGGCGGCGCGGCGGTCGCGCAGCACGAGGACGCGGTCGCTGCAGTGCAGCACCTCGGGCAGTTCGGAGGAGATGAAGACGATGGCCATGCCCTGGCCGTCCTCGCGGTGGGCCAGCGCGCGGACCTGGTCCATCAGGTCTTCCTTGGCGCGCACGTCGATGCCGCGCGTGGGCTCGTCGAGGATGAGCACGGCCGGCCCGGTCGCCAGCCAGCGGGCCAGCAGCGCCTTCTGCTGGTTGCCGCCGGAGAGCTGGCCGATGGGGGTGTCGGCGCTGGCGGTCTTGATGCCCAGGCGGCGGATGTAGTCGTCGGCCAGCGCCTGCTGACGCTCGCGGCTCATGACCAGGCGCAGGCCGGCCCGGGCCTGCAGCGCGAGCAGGATGTTGTCGCGCACGGAGAGGTCGAGGATGGCGCCCTCGTGCTTGCGGTCCTCGGAGCAGAAGGCCAGGCCGGCGGCGATGGCCTCGCGCGGCGAGCGCCAGCGGCCGGCGCGGCCCGCCGTTTCCACCTGGCCCGTGTCCGCCGCGTCGGCGCCGAACAGCAGGCGCGCGGCCTCGGTGCGGCCCGAGCCCAGCAGGCCCGCCAGGCCCAGCACCTCGCCGCGCCGCAGCACCAGGTCGAGAGGGTGCAGCGCGCCGCGCCGACCAAGGCCCTGCGCCTTCAATACAGGGGCGCCGGTCTTCGGGGCGCGGCTGTCCAGGCGGGCGGGTTGCTGGTCGGGCGGCGCGCCCACCATCTTGTTGACGAGCGCCAGGCGGCCGAGATCGGCGGCCAGGTACTCGCCCTCGGTCTCGCCGTTGCGCATGACCGTGATGCGGTCGGCGAGCGCGTAGGTCTGGTCCAGGAAATGGGTGACGAACAGGATCGCCAGCCCCTGGCCGCGCAGGCGGCGCAGCACCGCGAACAGGCGCTGCACGGCCGCGTCGTCGAGGCTGGAGGTGGGCTCGTCGAGGATGAGCACGCGCGCCGAGACGCGCAGCGCGCGGGCGATGGCCACCATCTGCTGCACGGACAGCGAGTAGCGCGACAGCGGCGCGGCGACATCGATGTCCAGGTCCATCTGCGCGAGCACGCGGCGCGCCTCGGCGTGGACGGCCCGCCAGTCGATGCGGCCCCCGCCCAGCCACGGCTTGCGCGGGAAGCGCCCGGCGCAGATGTTCTCCGCCACGCTGAGGTTGGGGCAGAGGTTGACCTCCTGGTAGACGGTGCGGATGCCCAGCGCCTGCGCGTCCTCGGTGCGCCGGGGCGCGATGGGCCGGCCGTCGAGCGCGATGGTGCCGGCGTCGGGCGTGTACAGGCCCGTCAGCACCTTGATCAGCGTGGACTTGCCGGCGCCGTTCTGGCCCATCAGCGCATGCACCTCGCCGGGGTAGAGGCGCAGGCGCACGTCGCTGAGCGCCTTCACGCCGGGAAAGCCTTTGTGGATGCCGGACAGCTCCAGCACGGGGGCGGCGGTCATGCGCGCGGTTCCGTCGTCGGGCCGGGGCCCGTCAGTACTTGCGCTTCGGCAGCTCCCGCGCCGCCACCTCGGCCGGGAACACCCCTTCCTCCACCGTGACCCGCCGGGCCACCGGCTTCTTCGCCACCACGTCCCGGGCCAGCGCCATCAGCTGCGGCCCGAGCAGCGGGTTGCATTCGACGGTGACGTTCAGCTTGCCCGCCTTCATCGCCTCGAACGCGCCGCGCACGCCGTCGATGGAGATGATGGCGATGTCCACACCCGGCTTCAGCCCGGCCTCCTCGATGGCCTGGATCGCGCCGATCGCCATGTCGTCGTTGTGCGCGTAGAGCACGTCGATCTTCTTGTCGCGCTGCTTCAGGAAGGACTCCATCACCTCCTTGCCCTTGGCGCGCGTGAACTCGCCGGACTGCGAGCGGATGATCTGCAGCCTGGGGTTGGCCTGGATGACCTCCTCGAAGCCCTTCTTGCGGTCGATGGCCGGGGCCGAGCCCACCGTGCCCTGCAGCTCGACGATGTTCAGCGCGGCGTTGGGCGTCCTGGCCGCGCGCTCCAGCAGCCAGCGCGCCGCCTTGCGGCCTTCCTCGACGAAATCGGAGCCGATGAAGGTCGCGTACAGCGACGGGTCGCTGACCTTGACGGCCCGGTCGGTCAGGATGACCGGGATGCGGGCCTTCTGCGCTTCCTTCAGCACCGTGTCCCAGCCGCTCTCGACCACCGGCGAGAACGCGATCACGTCCACCTTCTGCGCGATGAAGCTGCGCAGCGCCTTGACCTGGTTCTCCTGCTTCTGCTGCGCGTCGGCGAACTTCAGCGTGATGCCCGCCGCCTTGGCCGCGGCCTTGATGGAGGCGGTGTTGGCGGTGCGCCATTCGCTCTCGGCGCCGACCTGCGAGAAGCCCATCACCAGCGGCGCGGCCAGGGCGCCCACGGCGGGCAGGGTCAGCGCGGCGGCCAGCAGCGCACGGCGGGCGAGTTTCATCGTCGAGTCTCCGTGATTCATGGTGTGCCGTGCATCCTAGGAAGCCGCCCCATGCGCGGCCAATGACATTTGCCGGCCGACCGATACCGGTTTCGGCATGGCGAGCGTGCCGGCGCGGATCGCGTCGCGCAGGCGCTCGCGCAGCGCGGTGATGGCGGCCGCGCGGGCGGGGTCGCCGCCGGCCTCGCCGGCCAGCACCAGCGCGGCGCGCGAGGCGTGGCAGCCCTCGCCCTGCAGGCAGGCCAGCCAGACGGCGGGGTCGCTGGCGTCGCAGGCCAGGCCGAAGTCGCAGGGCAGCAGCCGCCACGCGGCGGCGCGCAGCCGGCGCCCGGCCTCGCCGTCCTCGCCGCCGGCGTCCGGCACGTCGTCGCCGAGCAGCGCCGGGCCGATCTCATCCAGCAGCAGCGGGTCGGGCCGCGCCAGCACGGCGGCCAGGCGCTCGGGCGTGGCCTCGGCCTCCAGCAGGCGCAGCAGCGGGTCGGCGGGGCCGGACTCGCCGGCCGGCACGCTGGCCAGGGCCAGCCACTCCGGCGCCAGCAGCTGGCCGCAGCCGGCGGCCCAGGCGTCGCGCCAGGCCAGCGCCTGCTGCACGGCGGGGTCGCCGGGGTCGAGCGCCGGGGCAGCCGCGGGCGACGAGCGCAGCGCATCCAGGGCCGCGCAGCGGCGCGCCAGCGCCCGGGCATAGAGGCGGCCGCCCTCGGCCCGCGCCCGCAGCGCGGCCTGCAGCGTCGCGCGCAGCGCCTGGGGCGGCGCGGCGAGCAGCGCGGCGAGCGACGCGGCCTCGGCAGGACGGTCGGCGCGCGCCGCCGCGCTGGCCGGCCGTGCGGCGGCGGACGGCGGGGCCAGCCATGCCAGTTGCGCAGCCTGCGCCTGCGCCGGCGGCGGCTCGGCCGCGGCCGGCGCGGGTGTGCGCAGCGCGACGGCGGCCAGCAGCGCCGCTGCCGCCGCCGCAGCGCTCACCAGACGGCCTGCGGCCACCCGTCGCTCCCCCAGGTCACGCTGTTCATGAAGAGCACCGGCGCGCCGCCGTTCTGCGCGTCGTAGGCGTGCCAGGCCATCACCGAGCCGTCGGCCAGCAGCGACTGCCCGCCCGGCCCCTTGAAGCGCGAGCCGCTGCTCGCCAGCACGGTGCCGCCGCCCGACAGCATCGCCACGCCGGCCTTGTCCACATAGGGCCCGGTGATCGCGGTCGAGCGGCCGACGACGATGTGGTAGCTGCTGTTCGCGCCCTGGCAGCAGGCGCCCTTGGACGCGAACAGGTAGTAGTAGGTCGTGCCGTTGTGCGCCCGCGCGACGACGAAGCCGTTCTCGATGCCGTTGACGCTGTCCTTGGCGATGTTGACGATGCCGCCGGTGGGCGGCTTCAGGTTGACCTTGCTGACGCGGGTGATGTGGATGCCGTTCCAGAACGAGCCGAAGACGAGGTAGGGGTCGCCGTTGGCGGCGAGCACGAAGGCGGGGTCGATGGCGTTGTAGCCGTCGCCGGCCTTGGACTTGAGGATGGCGCCCTGGTCCACCCAGGCGCCGGCCGCGATGCCGCCGGCCGAGGTGGCCAGCCCGATGGCGGACTTCTGCGAGCCGAAGCTGGACACCGCGTAGTAGCAATAGCCCCGGCCCGCGTACTCGCCGCAGCCGGGCGCCCAGACCATCGCGGTCTTGCCGCTGGGCAGGTAGGTGGACCACCACGACAGCCCGCTGCCGAAGATGGGAACGCCCTGCGTCCACGCCAGCCCGTTGGCCGAGTACTTGACGCCGATGCCGCCGTTGTCGGTGGTCTCGAACAGCCACCAGGTGCTGCTGGTCTTGTAGAGGTGGGGGTCGTGCGTGCCGATGGCGCCAGTGAGCGTCCAGGGCGCGGCCTGGACGGGGGCGAGCGCGGCGGCCAGGCCGAGGGCCGTGGCGAGCCGGCACAGCCGGCGCGCGAGGCGCGGCGTCGATGGGGTCATGGTCTGTCTCCTGTCTCGGGTGGCCGGGGTCTGCGCCCCGGTGCGGCCGATGCTAGGAGGGCCGGGCCGGCGAGGCCGATGAAATCTCGGCGCGGCCCGATGCCGCTTTGGGCATCAGCGCAGCAGCCGCAGGCCGTACAGCCCGCCCGCGATGGAGCCGGGCTGGGCGACGAACTTGACGTGGAGCCGGCCGTCGGCGGCGCGCGCCAGGCCGGCGGGCAGCTCGAAGTCGCGCGTGTAGACCGCCTCCTCGCCCGCGTCCGGGGCCAGCTCGATGTCGGCCAGGTGCTGGCCGTTGACCCACAGCGCGAAGCGCCGGCCGGCGTCGCGCGTGGAGAAGCTCAGCCGCAGCACGCGGGCCTCGCCCCGGGGGTCGCTCAGCACATAGCTGAACCACTGCCGCGCATGCCGCCAGCGGCCGGCCGGCGCGATGCCGCTTTCCGCGCCCTCGCCCTGGAAGCCGTGGTCGGCCTCGGGCTGCTGCTCGCCGGGGGCCACCTGGTCGAGGGTGCGCGCGTCCAGCGCCAGCCGCGCCTGCTCGGCCTCGGCCAGCTCGGCGCGCATCAGGCTCTGCCGGGCCGGCGTCGTGCGGCCCCAATAGACCATGTAGCGCGAGTCGTGCAGCCGGAAGAAGGGGATGAGCTGCAGCTCGCCAGCGCCCGTGCCGCCCTCGATGAGCCCGGGCGCCGTGAAGGTCAGCGGCTGCCCCGGCACGGGCTTGAAGCGGCGCATGAAGTCGGCGCGGTCGCTGACGAACACCGGCGCGGCCTGCTGCGGGCACACGGCGCCATGCGCGATGTGGCCCATGCGCGAGCCGTCGGCGCGGAAGTCCAGCGCCTCGCCGGGCTGCGGCGTCCTGGCGGCCAGCACGATGGGGCCGTGCAGCACGGCAACGTAGTCCTTCATGCCGTGCAGCGGCTCCAGCGTCGTGCGCATGGGCAGCTCGACGTCCACCCGGTCGCCCTCCCGCCAGTCGCGGCGCAGCTCGACCTGGCCGCCGGGCCTGGCCGTCACGGCGACCGCCCGGCCGTTGACCCGGACCGCCAGCGCGCCGGGCGCGACCCAGCCGGGGTAGCGGATCTTCAGCGCGAAGCGGCCGGCGCCGTCCACCGTCAGCCGCGTGCGCGGCTCGTCGGGGAAGCGGGTGCTCTGCGTGATGCGGACGCCGCGCTCGCGCCAGTCCAGCGTCGAGGCGACGAAGAGCCTGACGTGCAGCGCGTCGCCGTCCTGCGCGTAGATGAACTCGCCGTGCCGCGCGTGGCTCTCCAGCCCGGAGCCCACGCAGCACCACATGCCGTCGTGGACCTGCGAGTAGACGCGGTAGTGCTGCGGCCGCATCGGCGTGAAGTAGACGAAGCCGCCCTGCGGATGCTGGGACGCGAGGATGTGGTTGTAGAGCGTGCGCTCGTAGTAGTCGACGTAGGCGCCCGCCCGCGGCGACGCCTGGGCCAGCAGCGCCGTGAGCTTGAGCATGTTGTAGCTGTTGCAGGTCTCCGGCCCCTCCACCTCGTTCAGCATGGGCCGGAAGTCGTCCGCCGCGTGGAAATGCTCCTTCACGCTGTTGCCGCCGATGGCGACGGAGCGCTGCTCGACGACCGTGCGCCAGAAGAACTCGGCCGCCTGCCAGCCGTCGCCCTTGCCCTTTCCCTTGCCCTCGCCGCCCAGCTGCGCGATGCGCGCGAAGCCGATGACCTTAGGGATCTGCGTGTTGGCGTGCAGGCCGGTCAGCGTGTCGCGCCCCTCGGCCAGCGGGCGCAGCAGCGCCTGGTGCGAGAAGCGCCGCGCCAGCGCGAGGTAGCGCGCATCGCCGGTCAGCTGCGCCACGTCGGCCAGCACCTCGTTCATGCCGCCGTGCTCGGCGCGCAGCATGTCCTGCATCTGCGCGTCGCTGAGCGGCGCGGTCAGCCGCAGCGCCCAGTCGGCCAGCTTCACCAGCATGGCGCGGGCGTCGGCGTTGCCGGCGTGGACCCAGGCGTCGCGCAGGCCGGCGAACAGCTTGTGCAGGTTGTACCAGGGCACCCAGCGGCCGTTCAGCGAGAAGTTGTCCACCTGGAGCCGGCCCTGCGCGAGCCGCCCCCAGGCCTCGGCGCCGCCGGGGATGCCGCCGAGGTAGCCGGTGCCGATGGCGTCCTGGCAGCGCCTGAGTTCGGCGACGGCCTCGTCCAGCCGCTGTCTGGCCTGCAGGTTGCCGGTGGACGCCCACATCAGCGCCAGCGCCGACAGGTAGTGGCCGCCCATGTGGCCGTCCAGGCCGGTGGACTCCCAGTTGCCGTAGGGCGCCGCGCGGGCCGGCAGCCCCGCCTCGCGCCGGAAGGGCGCCAGCAGCCGGTCGGCGTCCAGCGCCAGCAGGTAGTGCAGGTCGGTGGTCTGCGCGTCGAGGAAGGGGCCGTCCAGCAGGCGCACGCGGTCCAGCGGGAAGGGCTGCGGCGCCGCGCCGGCCGCGTGCGCGGCGAGCGCGAGGGCCAGCGTGGCGAGCAGCCTCCTCACGTCAGGCGCCCGTCCTGATCGCCCACAGCGACACGCCCCCCGACGACAGCGCGCTGAAGCTCACCGTGAAGGCATTGGCATTGGGGTTCCACTGCCGCGACAACACGCCCGAGTAGCTCGTGCCGCCGCTGGTCAGCGTCAGCTTGTTGCTGCCCAGGTGCTGCCAGCTGCCGCTCATGCCGCCGGCCAGCGTGCCGTCGGCATTCAGCGTCACGGTGACCGACGCCTTGGGCGCCGCCGCGATGTCCTTGCCGTGGTCGACCAGCTTGTAGCTGCCGGCCGCCTGCGCCGCGCCGACGTCGGCCGTCTGCGCCGGCGAGGCCAGGCTCAGCGGCGCATGGCGCAGCGGCGCGATGACCAGCCAGCCCTCGTCGTTCAGGTGCATCTCGTGGACGCGCACCTCGTGCTGCTCGCCGCGGCCGGGGAAGCGGGTGTGGAAGACGATGAAGTACTGCCGGGTCGCCGCGTCGTAGCAGGCCGAGTTGTGGCCGGGCGAGACATAGCCCAGCGCCGTGCCGGTCTCGCCGGCGGCCAGCGCGAACTGGTGGCCGCCCATGAGCTTCATGCCGTGCGGGGCGATGCTGGCGTCGTCGAACAGCGGCTTGGCGGGGTCGGCCTTGACGGTGGCCATGTCCTGGCCGGCGCCGTCGACGAAGGGGCCGTCCGGGTTGCGCGAGCGCGCGACGCGCACGTTGTAGCCGCCCGCGGCGTCCAGCCCGCCGAAGGAGACGAACAGGTAGTAGTACTGGCTCTCGGGGCTGTAGAGGATGTAGGCGCCCTCGATGCGCGCATGGTTGCCGCCCATCAGGTGCTTGCCATAGCCCTGGGCCGGCAGCGGCAGGCCGGTGGCGGGGTCCAGCGCCATGATGAAGATGCCGCCCGAGTAGGAGCCGTAGACCATCCACAGCTTGCCCGTCGCGTCGAAGAAAACGGCCGGGTCCACCACGTTGGGGTGCTTGACGGCGTCGTAGACCGTGCCGTCCTCGCTGGGCAGGCCCCATTGGCCGGACTTCAGCAGCAGCTGCTGGTTGGCGTAGGGGCCGTCCACCTTGTCGGCCACGGCGATGCCGAGCGCCGAACGCGGCGAGTCGCCCTTGCAGGCGCAGTAGTACATGCGGTACTTGCCGTCGGCCAGCCTGACGACGTCGGGCGCCCACAGCGTCGTGGCCTGCGCCCAGGCCAGCGCCTCGGCCAGCTCGGTGGTGACCTTGTTGCCGAACAGCGGGTTGGCGTTGTTGACACCGTCGGCCAGCGAGGTCCAGTTCATCAGGTCGGCCGAGCGCGCGGCGGCGAGGTGGGAGCCGAAGACGTAGAACTGGCCGTCGCCGGCGCGGATCACCGAGGGGTCGTGCACCGACACGTTGGTGAAGCCGACGGCCGGCGGCGGGGGTGGCGGCGGCGGAGGCGTGGGCGTCGTCGGGCTGGGGGCGGGCGCGGGGCTGCTGCCGCCACCCCCACCGCCGCAGGCGGTCAGGGCGAGGGCGGCCGAGCCGGCGAGGAAGTCGCGGCGCTTGTGGAAGGCCATGGCGTGTTTGTCTCCGGGTCTTGGGGTTGTGGCCGGCACAGCCTAGGCGGCCGCGCCGCCGCGCACCAATGACATTGCAGGCGCGCGTGATCCTGGTTTCGATATGCCGCATGCGCGCCGCGCACGCAGCGCAAGGCCTGGGCGAGCAGCACGGCGGGGCCAGGCCTTGCGGGGGCGGCTTGTCAGCCCTCGACGGCGACGACGGCGATGGACTTGGCCGGCAGCTTCAGCGTCAGCCGGCCGTCCACGGCCCGGGCCTCGTAGGCCTGCGGCACGACCTGCGGCGCCTTGCCGAGTTCGTTCTGCGCGTCCATCGCGGCGGCGGTCAGCAGCCGGCCCCGGGCGGCCCGGGGCGCGTGGGCGCCGACCTGCAGCGTCAGCTCGGCGGCCTGCGTGGCGTTGGCGTTCACCAGGCCCAGCCAGAGCTTGCCGTCCTTGCCGCGGCCCGCGGTCACGCTCAGCGCCGGCATCTCGAACTTGCCGACCCGGTAGGCCGGGTTGTTCTCCACCCTGGCGGGCAGCGAGGTCGCGTCCTGGAAGGGCGTGTACAGCGAGAAGGCGTGGTAGGTGGGCGTCAGCACCAGCTGGTCCTTGCTGGTGAGGATCATGGCCTGCAGCACGTTGACCATCTGGGCGACGTTGCTCATCTTCACGCGCTCCGCATGGGCGTGGAAGACGTTGAAATGCAGCGCCGCCAGCAGCGCGTCGCGCAGCGTGTTGCGCTGGACCAGGAAGCCGGGGTTGCTGCCGGGCTCGGGGTCGTACCAGCTGCCCCACTCGTCGAAGTAGATCGCCAGCTTCTTCTTCGGGTCGTTCTTGTCGAGGATGGCGCGGCTGCGGGCCAGCGTGTCGTCGATCTTGCCGACCTGCGACAGCATCGAGATCCACTCGGCCTCGGGGAAGCCCGCCGCCGCGCCCTTGCCTTCCCACTGGCCGCTGGGGAAGGTGTAGGCGTGGTGGGCGATGCCGTCGACCTTGTGGCGGATGCTCTTGCTGAGCACGTCGGTCCAGGTGGTGTCGGTGTCGTTGCCGCCGCTGGCGACGAACTGCGGGCGGTTGTGCGCCGGCGTCTTCAGGAAGGTGGACCAGTGCCGGTACAGGTCGGCGTAGTACTCGGGGCGCATGTTGCCGCCGCAGCCCCAGGTCTCGTTGCCCAGCGCGTAGTAGTGGACGCGGAAGGGCTTGTCGCGGCCGTTCTTGCGGCGCAGCTCGACCAGGGTGGCGTTGCCCTCGCCGGTCATGTACTCCAGCCACTCGGCGGCCTCCTGCGGCGAGCCGGTGCCCATGTTGGCGTTCACATAGGCCTCGGCGCCCAGCTGCTCGACCAGGTCGAAGAACTCGTGCGTGCCGACGGCGTTGTTCTCGGGCACGCCGCCCCAGTGGGTGTTGACCTTGACCGGGCGCTTGCCGCGCGGGCCGATGCCGTCGCGCCAGTGGTACTCGTCGGCGAAGCAGCCGCCGGGCCAGCGCACCAGCGGCACCTTCAGGTCCTTCAGCGCGGCGACCACGTCCTTGCGCCAGCCGCGCACGTTGGGGATCCTGGACTCCGGGCCCACCCACATGCCCTCGTAGATGCCGGTGCCCAGGTGCTCGGCGAACTGGCCGTAGATGTTGCGGTGGATGACCGGGCCGGGCCGGTCGGCGTCGACGACGACCTTGATGTCGGCGGCCTGCGCGCCAAGGGCGCAGGCCAAGGTGGCCGCGAGGGCGGCGAGGTGTTGCTTCATCGGTTTGTCTCCTGAGTTCTTTTGCGCTGCCAGGGGCTTCAGTTCCGGGTGAGTGCGCCATCCCGGCGGCGCCAGACGCCGCGCTCGTTGGGCTCGCGCAGCACGGCGGGCAGCAGCGCGCGGGGCAGGTTCTGGTAGCAGACCGGGCGCAGGAAGCGCTGGATGGCGGCCGTGCCGACGGAGCTGCTGCGGCCGTCGCTGGTGGCCGGGAAGGGGCCGCCGTGCACCATCGCGGTGGACACCTCGACGCCGGTCGGGAAGCCGTTGGCCAGGATGCGGCCCACCTTGCGCTCCAGCGCGGGCAGTAGCGCGCGGGCGGCCGTGATGTCGGCCTCGTCGTCGTCCTGCAGCTGCAGCGTCGCGGTGAGCTGGCCTTCCAGGCCCTCGATGACGGCGAGCAGCTCGGCGGCGTCGCGGCAGGCCACCAGCAGCGACGCGGGGCCGAAGATTTCCGCCGCCATCGCGTGGTTGGCGAGGAAGGCCGCGCCCGTGGTCCTGAACAGGCTGGGCGCGCCCTGGCAGCCGCCGGACTCGCCGCGCAGCAGCGCCTCGACGCCGGGCTGGCCGGCCAGCTGCGCCTCGCCGCGCTGGTAGGCGCCGGCGATGCCGGGGGTCAGCATCGCGGCGGCGGGCACGGGCCGCAGCGCCTCGGCGGCGGCGGCGGCGAAGCGGTTGAAGTCGGCGCCGGCCAGGCCCAGCACCAGGCCGGGGTTGGTGCAGAACTGGCCCACGCCCATCGTCAGCGAGGCGGCGAAGCCGGCGGCGATCTCGGCGCCGCGCCGGGCCAGCGCGCCGGGCAGCAGGACGGTGGGGTTGATGCTGCTCATCTCGGCGTAGACGGGGATGGGCTGCGGGCGCGCGGCGGCCACCGCCATCAGCGCCAGGCCGCCGCTGCGCGAGCCGGTGAAGCCGACGGCCTGGATGGCCGGGTGGCGCACCAGCGCCTCGCCGATGCCGTGGCCGCTGCCGGGCAGCAGCGCGAACACGCCGGCCGGCAGGCCGCACTGGCGCACGGCCTCGGCGACCGCGCGGCCCACCAGCTCCGACGTGCCGGGGTGGGCCGAGTGCGCCTTGACGACGACCGGGCAGCCCGCGGCCAGCGCGGCGGCGGTGTCGCCCCCGGCGACCGAGAAGGCCAGCGGGAAGTTGCTGGCGCCGAACACGGCCACCGGGCCGACGCCGACGAAGCGCATCCGCAGGTCCGGCCGCGGCGGGGTGCGCGCGGGCAACGGGCTGTCGATGCGGGCGTCCTGCCAGGAGCCTTCGCGCAGCAGCTCGGCGAACAGCTTGAGCTGGTTCATCGTGCGGCCGCGCTCGCCTTCCAGCCGCGCGCGCGGCAGGCCGGTCTCGGCCATCGCGCGCTGGATCAGCGCGTCGCCCAGCGCCAGGATCTGCGCGGCGATCAGGTCCAGGAAGTCGGCGCGCTCATGGTCGGTCGTCGCGCGGAAGGCGTCGAAGGCGGCGCCGGCCAGCGCGCAGGCGTCGTCCACCTGGGCCGCGTCCACGGCGTGGAAGTCGGGGCCCAGGGCCTCGTTGCGGCCCGGGTCGAAGGCGCGGAAGGCGGCGCCCGCGCCGCGCACCGGCTGGCCGCCGATCAGCGCCAGCCCTTGAATCGTGGAGTCCATGAGGTCGTTCTTCAGTGGGAATGGCGGGGCACGGCCGAGCCGCGCCGGCCGCGCAGGAAATCGAAATCGCAGCCCTCGTCGGCCTGCAGCACATGCTGGACGTAGAGCTGGCGGTAGCCGCTGGCGTCGGCCGGGTCCACGGTCTGCGCGGCGGCCCAGTCGGCCAGGCGCTGCTGCAGCTCGGCCTCGGGCACGTCCAGGTGCAGGCGGCCGGCGGCGCAGTCCAGCTCGATCCAGTCGCCCTCGCGCACGACGGCCAGCGGCCCGCCCGCGCGTGCCTCGGGCGCGACGTGCAGCACGACGGTGCCGTAGGCGGTGCCGCTCATGCGCGCGTCGGAGATGCGCACCATGTCCTTCACGCCGGCCGCGAGCAGCTTGGGCGGCAGGCCCATGTTGCCGACCTCGGCCATGCCGGGGTAGCCGCGCGGGCCGCAGTTCTTCATGACGAGCACGGAGTCCGCGTCCACGGCCAGGTCGGGATCGACGATGCGGGCCTTGTAGTCCTCGAAGTTCTCGAACACGACGGCGCGGCCGCGGTGCCGCATCAGCGCGGGCGTGGCGGCCGAGGGCTTGAGCACGGCGCCGCGCGGCGCGAGGTTGCCGCGCAGGATGCAGATGCCGCCGTCGGCGATCAGCGGCCTGTCGAGCGGGCGGATGACTTCGTCGTCGTAGATGGGCGCGTCGGCGACGTTGGCCCAGAGGCTGCGGCCGTTGACGGTCAGCGCGTCCTTGTGCGGCAGCAGGCCGGCCTCGCCGAGGCGGCGCAGCACGGCGGGCAGGCCGCCGGCGTAATAGAACTCTTCCATCAGGAAGCGGCCCGAGGGCAGCAGGTCCACGAGGGTCGGCGTGCCGCGGCCGATGCGGGTCCAGTCCTCCAGCTCCAGGTCCACGCCGATGCGCCCGGCGATGGCCTTCAGGTGGATGACGGCGTTGGTGGAGCCGCCGATGGCGGCGTTGACGCGGATGGCGTTCTCGAAGGCCTGTTTCGTCAGCACCTTGGACAGCGTGAGCTGCTCCCAGACCATCTCGACGATGCGCATGCCGGACAGATGGGCCAGCACATAGCGCCGCGCATCGACGGCGGGGATGGCCGCGTTGTGCGGCAGCGAGGTGCCGAGCGCCTCGGCCATGCAGGCCATGGTGGACGCGGTGCCCATGGTGTTGCAGGTGCCGGCCGAGCGCGAGTGGCCGGCCTCGGCGGCCATGAAGTCGTGCAGGCTGATCTCGCCGGCCTTGACCTGCTCGTGCAGTTGCCAGACGGCCGTGCCCGAGCCGATGTTCTTGCCGCCCAGCTTGCCGTTGAGCATGGGGCCGCCGGTGACGACGATGGCCGGCACGTCCACGCTGGCCGCGCCCATCAGCAGCGCGGGCGTGGTCTTGTCGCAGCCGACCAGCAGCACGACGGCATCCATCGGGTTGCCGCGGATGCTTTCCTCCACGTCCATGCTGGCGAGGTTGCGCGTCAGCATCGCCGTGGGGCGCAGGTTGCTCTCGCCGTTGGAGAACACCGGGAACTCGACCGGCCAGCCGCCCGCCTCCAGGATGCCCTTCTTCACGTGCTCGGCGAGCTTGCGGAAATGGGCGTTGCAGGGCGTCAGCTCGCTCCAGGTGTTGCAGATGCCGATGATGGGCTTGCCCTGGAACTCGTGGTCGGGGATGCCCTGGTTCTTCATCCAGGAGCGGTACATGAAGCCGTTCTTGTCCTGGGTGCCGAACCACTCGGCGGAACGCAGCTTGACCTTGCTCTTCTTGTCGTCAGTCGTCATGTCGTCTCGTCTCGGATGTCGTTCAAGGCCATGCTAGGCAGCGGTGGAATTCCGATCCAATCAATTTCCTCGGCGATGCGATGCCGAATCGGGTATCAGTCCCGCCGCGACGGCTTGCCGAAGACCGGCATGCCGTCCGCATCCCAGCGCAGCGGCTTGACGAAGGTGTGGCGGTCGGGGTTCCACAGCGGGTCGCCGTCGATCTCGGTGTAGGTGCGGGCGTGGTAGACCAGCAGCACCTCGCCCGGCGTGGCGCCCTCGGTGAAGCTGTTGTGGCCGGGGCCGAAGACGCTGTCCTCGGGCGCGCTGCGCATCACCGGCTCGCGCGACTTGCGCCAGCTGGCCGGGTCGAGCAGGTCAGCGTTCTCGTCGGCCCACAGCAGGCCCATCGCGTAGTTCTCGTCGGTGGCGCTGGCCGAGTAGCTGACGAAGACGCGGCCATGGCGGACCAGCACGGACGGGCCCTCGTTGACGAGGAAGCCGCGGCATTCCCAGTCGAACTCCGGCCGGCTGAGCCGGACCGGCGCGCCGCCGAGCTGCCAGGGCGTGCGCATCGGCGCGAGGTAGAGGTTGGAGTTGCCGGGGATGGCCGGGTCCTTCTGCGCCCACAAGTAGTAGAGCTGGCCGCGGTGGGTGAAGGTGGTGGCGTCCAGGCAGAAGCTGTCCATGCCGCTGTCCACCTGGCCCAGGAACTCCCACGCGCCGGTGAACGGGTCGGCCGCCGGGTTGCGGATCGCGTACATGCGGTGCTGGAACATGCCGTTGGCGTCCAGCGCGCGGGTGGGCGCGGCCGCGAAGTAGACGTACCAGGCGCCCTGGTTGAAATGCAGCTCGGGCGCCCAGACCAGTTCCGACCACGGCCCGCTGTCGGGCTTGCGCCAGGCGACGTAGGCCGGCGCGTTGGCCAGCCCGTCAACGCTCGTCGCGCGGCGCAGCTCGATGCGGTCGTATTGCGGCACCGAGGCGGTGAAGTAATACACGCCGTCGGCGTGGCGGGAGATGTGGGGGTCGGCGCGCTGGGGGATCAGCGGTTTGAGCAGGTCGGGCATGGGGGCATTCTTTTGCGCGTTGGTTCGTGACATGGGGCGGGGCGGGGCGCAGGAGGGCGGGTGGCCCTGATGCTCCGTGTCCCGGCGCCAATCCAGTCCTCGCAGCAACGGCAATACAAAAGGGCGTTGCCACAGGCGAGGCCCGCGCAACGCCCGAACGGGGAGGGGCTCAAACCCCTTGGGTCACAGCTTCCAGCGCACCGACACCCCCACCGTCCGGTCGTAGTAGCGCACGTCGCGGACGATCGAGGGGTTCTTGTCGAAGTAGTCGTGGTAAGACTGGTTGAGCAGATTCGTCACATCCACCGACAGCGTCCACTGCTTGTTGAAGGTGTAGCCGAAAGAGGCATCCAGCGTCTTCAGCGGTGCCACCCACAACTCGCGGCCGGTGGAGCGGTAGGGTTTTTCGGCCAGGAACTTGTCGCGCCAGTTGTAGGCCAGGCGGGCATAGACGTTGTTGTACTCGTACAGGCCCACCAGGTTGTAGGAAGCCTTGGACTGGCCGAGGAAGGGGCCTTCCACACCATTCGGATCGGTTTGCTTGCCGCTCATGTAGGTGTAGTTGGCCTCCAGACCGAAGCCGCTCAGCCAGCCCGGCAGGAAGTCGTAGAACTGCCGGTAGCTCAGTTCGTAGCCATGCAGCTTGGCGTCGCTGATGTTGATGGGCTGCGTGACGTTGTAGCGGGTGCCGTTGATGGTGGTTTCCACCGTCTTCGAGAACACGCGGTTCTTGAACTTGTGCTGGAACACAGTGCCAGTCAGCGAGCCGGTGCGGGCGAAGTACCACTCCAGCGAGGTGTCCACGTTGGCGGACTCGGTGGGCTTGAGGTCCGGGTTGCCGCCCGCGATGGTGCCGAAAGTCACGCCACCGGCCGGCTCCGTGCGAGTCACGCCCGGGTTGTAGTCGTTGAAGGCGGGCCGCTCTATGGTTTTGCCGGCCACCAGGCGGGCGATCAGCCTGGATGTCAATTCGGCCTTCAGCGACAGCATGGGCAGTACGTCGGTGCGCGAGGTGTCCAGGTTGACCGGCGTGATGGCGCCGGTGTTGGCGTTCTTGGAGTTGCCCTTCAGCTTCTGGTCGGTCTGCACGACGCGCAGGCCGAACACGCCGGTCACCGGCACGCGGCCAATGTCGAAGCCGAACTTGGTTCGGCCATAGACCGCCTTGGTGGTTTCGACGTCATCGAACAGCGTCATCGGGTCGTAGGGCGTCAACGCGCCATTGCCGTTCGTCAGCAGCTTGCGGAAGGCTTCGCCGTTGTCCAGCAGCCAGTCACGGTCGGCAAAGACGTATTGCTTGACGCCAAAGTCGCCCCAGGTGCTGGGCGACACCGAGAACATGTCGGCGTAGGCGGCCTGGTCCACCGTCTCACCGGCGCCGGGGAAACCCACGGCCCAGGGCATCGTGGTACCGATGGACATCGCCGTGCGCCGCGCCACGCGCACCCCGCCGCTGACCTCGCGGAAGAAGCCGTCGCCCACGTCATAGGTGGCGTCGGCGCGCCAATCCTTGCTCTTGCCTTCGCGCTCGCCACGCACGTCCACGCCACCATTGATGCGGAAGTTGGCCTTGCTGGTCATGTCCAGGCCGGGATAGTCGATGAAGCCGCCGCCGTCCTGCACCTTGGCCACCACGTTCACCGGCGCATAGCCGCTGTCCAGGATGCGGTTGACCCAGTCGATCTGGCTGTTGGTGACGGCCAGCTCGCTGGACAGACGCAGGCGGTCGCTCACATCCCAATGGCCGCCCAGCGCGGTCTGCGCGTTGGAAACGATGTCGCGCTTGGCCTGCGTGGACGTGAAGCCCCAGCCACCAACGCTGGTGATGGTGTCGGCCAAGTCGGTGCCAGGCTTGGCGGTGATGACCGTGCCACCCGCTGGGCGCCAGGTGCCGGCATCGTTCCACATGCCGATGCCTCCCACCAGGAAGGACTGTTGATAGCGGTGGTCGATGGAGGTGGCGAAGCCTTCCAGGTAGACCTCCTTGTCGGCGCTGGGCTTCCACTGCAGCGCGAAGTTTCCGGCCAGGCGCTTGCGGTCGCCCAGGTCCAACACGCGGCCCATGGCGTCGGAGGCCAGGATGGGATTGGTGCGGTCCGGCACGGCGATGTTCTGCGGGTCACCCACCCAGGCGCGCTCATCGTGGTACTTGCCGCGCTGGTAAGACAGGCCCAGCAGCGCGCCGAACTCGCCCAGGCCGGTCTTCCAGCGGTTGGAGGCCATGCCGCTGAGGTCGGGGTTGTCCACGTCGGCCTTGTCACGGTGCTCCATGCGGCCGTTGACGTAGAACTGTGCGCCCTTGAAGTCGAAAGGGCGATTGGTGCGCACGTCGATGGCGCCAGCCGTGCCGCCTTCGGGCAGGCTGGCTTCCTGCGTCTTGTAGACGTCGATGCGCTTGAGCATCGTGGCCGGCACGTCGGCCAGGAACAGGTTGCGGCCCGAATCGGTGAAGAACTCGCGGCCATTGAGCAGCGTAGCGACGCCACCCAGGCCGCGCACGATGACCGTGCCTGCCTCACCCATGCCGCGCTGCAACTGCACGCCCGGCACCCGGCCGAGCAGCTCGGCGACGTTCTTGTCGGGGAACTTGCCGATGTCCTCGGCGACGATGGAATCGACGACCTGATCGGCGTTCTTTTTGATGGCCTGCGCCGTCTCGGCCGACGCACGAGCGCCGGTGATAACCACCGTCTCGAGCTGGCTCTCGGCCTGGGCGGCCCTGGCGGCCTCCTGGGCCAGCGCGCCGGTGGACAGCGCCGCCAGCGCGGCGGCGGCGGCCGTCAGGCGCAGGGAACAACGGGGGGCGGAACGGGCGGCGGATGCGGCGCCTGCACGCGGCGGCACCAGGGTGGGTCGGTTCATGGAGTCTCCGGGATTCGTTATGAGATCCACCCCGTCCCGGCAGGCGCCGGTGGCACGGGGGGCATGAATTCATGCTAGGGGGCTCATTGATCCCGGACTAATCACATTTTTGGACTTGTCGATGCCGCTTTCTGCATCGCCACCCCGGGTATCCCCGGACTTCGCGGCGCCCGCTCCCAGGGCGAGCGGCGGCCCGGCATCGCCGCGCGGCACGCGCAGGCCGGCCGCGCGCGCCGCGCACTGATGCGTTTGCGCGACGGCGGCCGGGTGGTGTCAGGGGAGGGCTTCAGCGCCCGTGCGGCCAGGTGGCGCGCTTGGTGGGCGCCTTGGCGGCCTTGCCGCGCGCGGCCCAGAGCTTGTAGGCGGCCGGCGTCAGCTCGCGCTTGAGCAGCGCCACCAGCTCGCCGTGGCCGATGCCGTGCTCCAGCAGCACGCGGGGGTAGGGCGGCGCGTCGTCCCAGGCGGTGGCGATGACGCGCCGGGTGGCTTCGGCGCTGAGTCGGGGGGCGGTCTTGGCCATGGGCGCATTGTGGCCGCGCGCCCCCGGCACGCTCAGGCGCCGCGCGTGATGGGCATGCGCACGCTGTCGGCTGGCAGCTTCATGTGCCGGGCCAGCTCCAGCTTGGCCAGCGAGTTGCGGTGCACCTCGTCCGGGCCGTCGGCCAGGCGCAGCGTGCGCTGGTGCGCCCACATCATCGCCAGCGGCGTGTCGTCGCTGACGCCCATCGCGCCGAACACCTGGATGGCCCAGTCGATCACCTGCAGCGCCATGTTGGGCGCGACGATCTTGATCATCGCGATCTCGGCCTTGGCGACCTTGTTGCCCACCGTGTCCATCATGTAGGCGGCCTTGAGCGTCAGCAAACGGGCCTGCTCGATCATGCAGCGCGCCTCGGCGATGCGCTCCTGCGTGACGGTCTGCTGGGCGATGGTCTTGCCGAACGCGGTGCGCGCGATGGCGCGCTGGCACAGCAGCTCCAGCGCGCGCTCGGCCGCGCCGATGGAGCGCATGCAGTGGTGGATGCGGCCCGGGCCGAGGCGGCCCTGCGCGATCTCGAAGCCGCGGCCCTCGCCCAGCAGCAGGTTGCCCGCCGGCACGCGCACGTCCTTCAGCGCCACTTCCATGTGGCCGTGCGGCGCGTCGTCGTAGCCGAACACCGACAGCGGGCGCAGCACCGTGATGCCGGGCGCGTTGGCCGGCACGACGATCATGGACTGCTGCTCGTGGCGGCCGGCCTCGGGGTTGGTCTTGCCCATGACGATGTAGACGGCGCAGCGCGGGTCGCCCGCGCCGCTGCTCCACCACTTGCGGCCGTTGATGACGTAGTGGTCGCCGTCGCGCTCGATGCGGCATTCGATGTTGGTCGCGTCGCTGGAGGCGACGGCCGGCTCGGTCATCAGGAAGGCCGAGCGGATCTCGCCGCGCAGCAGCGCCTCCAACCATTCGTCCTTCAGCGGCTCCGACGCATAGCGCTCCAGCGTCTCCATGTTGCCGGTGTCCGGCGCGGAGCAGTTGAAGACCTCGGGCGCCCAGGGCACGCGGCCCATGATCTCGCACAGCGGCGCGTATTCCAGGTTGCTCAGCCCCTCCGGCGCGCGGCTGGACTTGGGCAGGAACAGGTTCCACAGCCCGGCCGCGCGGGCCTTGGGCTTGAGCTCCTCGATGACCTTCGTGGGCAGCCAGGCGTTACCGGCGCGGCGGTTGGCGGCCACTTCGTCGAGGTAGCGCTTTTCGTTGGGATAGATGTGTTCGTCGAAGAAGGCGAGCAGCCGCTCGCGCATCTGCATGACCTTGGGGCTGTAGTCGAAGTTCATGGCCGCTCCTGGTGGAATGGCGCCAGTTTGGCCCAGGAGCGCGGCGGCGCTTGTCGCCGACGCATCAACACGGCCGGGGCGGGGAAGCGGCAAAACCGCACGGCCGCGCCGCCCCACGGCGGGGCCGCCGTTGATAGGCTTGCCGCCCCCCTTCACCGTGTCCCGGGACCGAACCTGACGTGACGCCTGCCGCACTCGTGCGCCCGCTGCTGCTGGGGCTGCCGGCCTTGCTGGCGGCCGGCGCCTGCGTGCTGCTGGACGCATCCACCGGCGCCACCGCGCTGGCCGTGGGCCTGGCCGCCTTCGCCCCCACGCTGCACGGCCTGCTGAATGCGGAGCGGCGGCGCACGGCGGCGGCGGCGCGCTCCAAGGCCTTCGCGCAGGCGCTGATCGACGCCATCCCCGATCCCACCTACGTCAAGCAGCGCGGCGGCCGCTATGTGATGGTCAACGAGGCCTTCGCCCGCTACCACGGCATGGACAAGGACGAGGTGCTGGCCGGCCCGCTCGCCAGCCGGCCCGAGGGCCGGGCCAACCGCACGCTGTCGCTGGAGGAGGACGAGCGCATCCTGGCCGGCGCCGAGCTGCGCAAGGAGGAGCACACCGTCCGGCAGCTGACCGGCGAGGAGGTGTTCCGCATCGTCAGCAAGCGCCGCAGCGTCTACCTGGACGGCCAGCCGGCCGTCGTCGGCATCGACCACCACGTCACGGAATGGCGCGTCGCGGAGCGCGGGCTGAAGCAGGCGCTGGAGCGCGAGGTGGCGCTGCGCAAGCGCACCGAGCAGTTCGTGCAGGACCTCATCGACCTGCTGCCCGACGCCATCCACATCAAGGACGCGCAGAGCCGCCTGGTGATGGTGAACGCGGCGGCGGCCCGCATCCGCGGCACGAGCAAGCAGGCGCTGATCGGCCTGGACGGCCGCGACCTGGCGCCGCGCCCCGAGGTGGGCGAGCTGTCCATGGGCGAGGACCAGCGCGTGCTGCAGGGCGAGGAGATCGTCAAGGAGGAGCAGGGCGTGCTGCCGGCCACCGGCGAGGAGTGCTTCCGCGTGGTGTTCAAGCGGCGCTGCATCAACGTGGACGGCCAGCCGGTGGTGGTGTCCATCCAGCACTACATCACCGAATGGCGCCAGGCCGAGCGCGAGCTGAACCGGCTGGCCCAGGAGGATGCGCTGACCGGCATCGCCAACCGCCGCTGCTTCAGCGCCGAGGCCGGGCGCGCGATGCACGCGGCCGAGCGGCATGGCGGCGCGCTGACGCTGCTGCTGGCGGACCTGGACGACTTCAAGCGCATCAACGACCGGTTCGGCCACAACGTGGGCGACGAGGTGCTGGTGGAGCTGGCGCGGCGCCTGCGCGAGGTGCTGCGCAAGTCCGACCTGGGCGGCCGCTGGGGCGGCGAGGAATTCATCGCGCTGCTGCACGGCCCGCCCGAGACGGCCCGCAGGTTTGCCGAGCGGCTGCGCCGGGCCGTGGCGGACACGCCCTTCGCCACGTCGGCCGGCCCGCTGCCGGTCACGCTCAGCGGCGGCTGGAGCGGCCTGCGGCCGGGCGACACGCTGTCGGCCCTGGTGGCGCGCGCCGACGCGGCGCTCTACCTCGCCAAGCGGCAGGGCCGCAACCGCATGCTGGGCGAGCCGCCGGCGTAGCCGAGGCGGCCCTCGGCTATTTCACCTTCACCAGGTCGAGGCCCGCGCCTCCGGCGCTCACCCCACCAGCAGCTTCTCTTCCGCCAGCGCCAGCGCCTCGGGCCGGCCGCTGATGACCAGCGTGTCGCCGCCGGCCAGCAGCGCGCCGTCCACCCGCAGGCCCTTGCCGTTGGCGCGCCGCAGCGACACCACGGCGACGCCCACCGCGTGCAGCGCCAGCGCGTCCAGCGCCTGGCCCGCATGCGGGCTGGCGGCGGGCAGCGTGACGGAGGCGAGGCGGGCCTGGTCGAGTTCGTCGGCGGTGTCGTCGTCGGCGCCGTGGAAGTAGCCGCGCAGCAGCCCGTAGCGCTTGTCGCGCGCGTCGCGCGTGATGCGGATGACGCGGCGCATCGGCACGCCCACCAGCGCCAGCGCGTGCGAGGCCAGCATCAGCGAACCCTCGATGGCCTCGGGCACCACCTCGGTGGCGCCGGCGGCCTTGAGCCGCTCCAGGTCGGCGTCGTCGAGGGTGCGCACGACCACCGGCACGCGCGGCGCGTGGGCCTGCACCAGGTGCAGGATCTTCAGCGCCGACGGCGTGTCGTGGTAGCTGACGACCACCGCGCTGGCGCGCGCCAGGCCGGCGGCCATCAGGCTCTGCACCTTGGCCGCGTCGCCGAACACCACGCTCTGCCCCGCCGCCGCGGCCTGGCGCACGCGGTCGGGGTCCAGGTCCAGCGCCATGTAGGGGATGCGCTCGCCCTCCAGCAGCCGCGCCAGGTTCTGGCCCGAGCGGCCGTAGCCGCAGATGATGACGTGCGCCTCGGACTGGATGCTCTTCTTGGCGATGCTGGTCAGCTGCACCGACTGCATCAGCCAGTCGCTGCGGGACAGCGTCATGACGATGCGGTTGCTGTACAGGATCAGCACCGGCGTGATCAGCATGGACAGCACCATGCTGGCCAGCACGGGGCTGACCCACTGCGGCGCCACGAGGCCGTGCTGCGCGCCCAGCGTCAGCAGCACGAAGCCGAACTCGCCCGCCTGCGCCAGGTACAGGCCGGTGCGCAGCGCCACGCCCGGCGGCTGGCGGAACAGCCGCACCAGCGCGGCCGTCAGCGCGAACTTGGCGCCCACCGGCAGCACCGTCAGCAGGATGACCAGCCACCAGTGCTGCACCAGCGGATGCCAGTCCAGCTTCATGCCGATGGTGATGAAGAACAGGCCCAGCAGCACGTCGTGGAAGGGGCGGATGTCGGTCTCCACCTGGTGGCGGTACTCGGTCTCCGAGATCAGCATGCCGGCCACGAACGCGCCCAGCGCCAGGCTCAGCCCCGCGTGCTCGGTCAGCCAGGCCAGGCCCAGCGTGACGAGCAGCAGGTTCAGCATGAACAGCTCCTCGCTCTTGCGCCGGGCCACCAGCGTCAGCCACCAGCGCATGGCCTTCTGGCCGCCGTACAGCAGCAGGCCAAGCACCACGGCCGCCTTCAGGCCGGCCACGGCCAGCGCATGCGCCATCTCGCTGCCGCTGCTGTTGAGCGCCGGGATCAGCACCAGCAGCGGCACCACGGCCAGGTCCTGGAACAGCAGCACGCCCATCACCAGCCGGCCGTGCGGGCTCTCCACCTCCAGCCGCTCGACCATCAGCTTGACGACGATGGCCGTGGAGCTCATGGCCATCGCCGCGCCCAGCACCAGCGCGCCCTGCCACGGCATCTGCCACGCCCGGCCCAGCATCGCGAAGCCCCAGACCAGCAGCGCATTGCCGGCCAGCGCGCCCAGCACCGTCAGCACCACCTGGGCCATGCCGATGCCGAACACCGCCGTCTTCAGCGCGCGCAGCTTGGGCAGGTTGAAGTCCAGCCCGATCGAGAACATCAGGAAGACGACGCCGAACTCCGCCAGGTACTGGATGCTGGCCGAGTCCTGCGCCACCGCCAGCGCATTGGGGCCGATGACCACGCCCACCACCAGGTAGCCCAGCATGGGCGGCAGCTTCAGCGAGCGGCAGGCGACGACGCCCAGCACGGCGGCCACCAGGTAGAGCAGGGCGAGATCGAGGGAGGTCATCGGGGGGCGATGGTATGCGGGCCCCGGGATAGCTCGGGGAACGAATCGCCCAGTTAGCTCCCTATAGTCGCCCGGCCGCGCGGAGCCGGCCTGCCAAGGCCGCCGGGCCGCATATTCGTACTTCAGGGAGATGACCCATGTTCACGTTGAAACACCGGGCGCAGCGAGCCGCGCTCGGCATGTTGCTCGCCGCCACGACCCTGCTCGGGGGTTGCGCCAGCATCTATCTGGATGGCACCACCAAGGAAGTTCCGACCGAGCAGTTCAAGAAGCCGGCCAGCCCTGCGCCCGTCCAGGTGCTGTTCGACTTCCAGACCAAGGGCGTCGCCAATGCGCACGCGACCGAGTTCCTGCGCGAGAAGGTCATCGCCCAGGTCAAATCCAGCGGCCTGTTCAGTGACGTCGGTGCTGCCGTCGTGCCCAGCGGCGCCGTGCTGAGCATCACCCTCAACAACGTGCCGCTGACTGACAACGCGTTTTCCAAGGGCTTCGTGACCGGCCTCACCTTTGGCCTCGCCGGCTCGCAGGTGTCGGACGGCTACGTCTGTACCGCCTCCTACCGTGCAACTGGCGACGCGACGCCAGTCGTCGCGCAGGCCCGGC
The DNA here is from genome assembly GCF_047654785.1 of Roseateles sp. Classification (GTDB taxonomy): domain Bacteria; phylum Pseudomonadota; class Gammaproteobacteria; order Burkholderiales; family Burkholderiaceae_C; genus Pelomonas. The sequence goes on along the minus strand of NZ_JASGKQ010000002.1, from coordinate 346,760 downwards.
ATGCCATTCACACGACCATGGGCGCCGCCGCCACACCGGGCAATGCCGTGAAGATGGCCAGCCTCGACGAAGCCGCCATCCAGATGACCCGCCAGGTCGTCAGCAAGACGCTGAACGACCTGTCCCACGACGCCAACTTCAAGTGAGCCGCACCATGCCCCGATTCGACCTTTCCCGCGCCGCCGCACAACGGCTCATCCTGGCTGGAGTGCTGGCCGTCCTGACCGGCTGTGCGACGGTGAAGATGCCCGCCCCCACGCCCAGCGCTGCCAACGCCGAGAAACTGCGCGCCACCAAGCTGGCACCCGCCCAGCTCGGCAGCTTCAAGCTGGCCGCCGGCAAGCCTGCCGACATGGACACGACGTTGGGCGGCCTGCGGGGCTCCTCCCTCAGTCCGGCCAAGGGCAGCTTTGCCGGCCAACTGCGCGACGAAATCGCCGCCGAACTGGGTGCCGCGGGCCTTCTGGACCCCAAGTCCGGCATCGTCATCGAGGGCCAGCTGACCGACAGCATGGTCGATGCCGGCATGAGCACTGGCAAGGGTCGGCTGGCTGCGACCATCCAGGTCCGGCGCGATGGTCAGGTCCGTTTCGACAAGGAGGTCGTCGCCGAGGCCACCTGGGAGTCCTCCTTCGTCGGTGCCGTCGCCCTGCCCGCAGCCATCAACCAGTACGGCGCCCTCTACAAGACACTGGTCGGCAAGCTCTTCGACGATGCCGACTTCAAGCGTGCCCTGACCGCCCAATAGGCGCTCGCGCCTCGACCACGTAAACCGGCTCAGGCCGGTTTTTTGTTGCCTGCATGGTCGGGCTCCCTCGTGAAATTTGCCACCGGAAACCGATGCCATGCGTTGCATGCATGGCCGCATGAACACTTGGCTAGACAAGTCGTTGAGGCAAAGCCGGCCTTCGCGCTACCGTTCGGCCCACTCAAAGTTACGGAGCATTACATGCCCAACCTGTCGTTCGTTTCGCCCACGCGCAACAGCCCGTGGGGGACTTACCTGTCGCAGATCGACGCCGTGGAGCCCTACCTGGGCCACCTCGCCCGCTGGGTCGAGACGCTGCGCCGCCCCAAGCGCGCGCTGATCGTGGACATCCCCATCGAGCTGGACAACGGCACCATCGCCCACTACGAGGGCTACCGGGTGCAGCACAGCCTCACGCGCGGCCCCGGCAAGGGCGGCGTGCGCTACCACCCGGACGTGACGCTGGAAGAGGTGATGGCGCTGTCGGCCTGGATGACGGTGAAGAACGCCGCGGTGAACCTGCCCTACGGCGGCGCCAAGGGCGGCATCCGGCTCGACCCGTCGGTGCTGTCGCTGAAGGAGTTGGAGAAGGTCACGCGCCGCTACACCAGCGAGATCGGCATCATCATCGGCCCCACCCAGGACATCCCGGCCCCCGACGTGAACACCAACGGCCAGATCATGGCCTGGATGATGGACACGTACTCGATGAACGTCGGCGCCACCGCCACCGGCGTCGTCACCGGCAAGCCCATCCCGCTGGGCGGCTCGCTGGGCCGCGTGGCGGCCACCGGCCGCGGCGTGTTCGTCGTCGGCCGCGAGGCCATGCGCCGCCTGAACATCGACATGGCGGGCGCGCGCGTCGCCGTGCAGGGCTTCGGCAACGTGGGCTCCATCGCCGCCAAGCTGTTCGCCGCCAACGGCGCCAAGGTCGTGGCCGTGCAGGACCACACCGGCACCATCGTCAACGAGCGCGGCTTCGACATGCAGAGCCTGCTGGACCACGTGGCCGCCACCCGCGGCGTGGCCGGCTTCAAGGGCGGCGACGCGATCGCCAACGAGGACTTCTGGGACGTCAAGAGCGACGTGGTGATCCCGGCCGCGCTGGAAGGCCAGATCACCGCCGAGCGCGCCCGGCGCCTGCAGACCCGCCTGGTGCTGGAAGGCGCCAACGGCCCCACCACGCCCGACGGCGAGGCCGTGCTGGCCGACCGCGGCATCGTCGTCGTGCCCGACGTGATCGCCAACGCCGGCGGCGTGACGGTGTCCTATTTCGAGTGGGTGCAGGACTTCTCGTCCTTCTTCTGGACCGAGGACGAGATCAACGTGCGCCTGGACAAGATCCTGATCGGCGCGTTCAAGCACATCTGGGAGACGGGCGAGCAGCACCGGATCCCGCTGCGCACGGCCGCCTTCACGGTGGCCTGCACGCGGGTGCTGCAGGCGCGCGAGGAGCGCGGGCTCTACCCCTGAGGCCGCCCGGCGGCCTCACCCCATGGCGCCGGCCCCGTGCGGCCGGCGCCGCCCCACGAGCCGGCGCCTGCCGGCTTTTTTGCGCGCCGGCGGCCGGGGCGGCGGCGCCGATCAGGGGTTTCCCGGAGGGGCTTCGCCCGGCGGCGGAATAATCGCCCCCATGCACCGCACCCGTTTCCTGATCCTGCCGGCCCTCGTCTGCGCGCTGCTGGCCGGCTGCACCGGCATGCCGCGAACGACGGAGAAGTCCCGCAAGGTCTACCAGGGCGAGAGCTTCGCCGCCGAAGAGACCTTTTCGCGGCTGTTCGACGCCAACGCCGAGGCCACCTGCGAAGCCGCCCGCCGCGCGCTGCTGAGCCAGGGCTACGTCATCAGCAAGGCCGATGGCGGCCTGGTGCGCGGCAGCAAGCACTTCCAGCCCGAGGGCGAGGTCCACGTGGAGATCACCTTCAACGTCGTCTGCGTGGGCGACGGCCCCCGCCAGCAGGTGGCCACCGCCTACGTCAGCGCGCAGCAGGACCGCTACGTCCTCAAGAAGAACCCGCAGGCCGCCAGCCTGGGCGTCAGCGCGCTGGGCTCGATCTCGGTGCCGCTGTCGTCCACGGAGGACTCGCTGGTCAAGGTCGCCGCCGAGACCATCCCCGCCGGCGAGTTCTACGACCGCTTCTTCACGCTGATGCAGCGCATGCTGCGCGAGAACGCGCTGCCGGAGCGCTGAAAGACCCCCGCGCACGCGCGGCCACGCACTTGGTTTAGGCTGCGCCGCCCCCTGCAAGGAGAACCCCGATGAAGCTCTATTTCACCCCCGGCGCCTGCTCGCTGTGCCCGCACATCGTGCTGCACGAGGCCGGCCTGGCGGCCGAGACCGTCAAGGTCGACCTGAAGACCCACCGGCTGCCCGACGGCAGCGACTACTACGCCGTCAACCCGCGCGGCTACGTGCCGCTGCTGGAGCTGGACGACGGCCAGCGCCTCACCGAGAACGCCGCCATCGTGCAATACCTGGCCGAGCAGGCCGGCGGCTCCGGGCTGCTGCCGCCGGCAGGCACGCTGGCGCGCACCCGCGTGCAGGAATGGCTGGCCTTCATCGGCACCGAGCTGCACAAGAACTACTCGCCGCTGTTCAACCCGGCCATGCCGGAGGCGGCCAAGGCGCTCTTCAAGGCCAAGCTCATCGACCGCTTCACCTGGGTGGACCAGCAGCTGGCCGGCAAGCCCTACCTGATGGGCGAGGACTTCACGGTGGCCGACGCCTACCTGTTCGTCGTCACCGGCTGGGCCGGCTTCGTCGGCGTGGACCTCGCCGGCCTGCAGACGCTGGCCGCCCACCGCGCGCGCGTGGCCGAGCGGCCAGCCGTGCAGGCCGCGCTGCGCGCCGAGGCCTGAGCCGCCAGGCCCCAGACCGCGCCGGCGCTGTCGCCGCAAGCCGGGACAGGGCCGCCGCGCAGCGGCGCGTAGTCTGGCGCTCCCCCCATCCACAGGAGCATCCGGATGAAGCAAGCCCTCGCGGCCGCCGCCGCCCTGCTGGCCAGCACGCTGGCCCTGTCCGCCGAAACCACCGTCGCCCTGAACCTGGCCGAGAAGCAGGGCGCGGGCGCGCCCGCCGGCACCGTGCGCCTGGTCGAGACGCCCTACGGCCTGGCCTTCTACCCCGCGCTGACGGGCCTGCCGCCCGGCCTGCACGGCTTCCACGTGCACGAGAACGCCTCGTGCGCGCCGGCCGACAGCAACGGCGCCCCGGTGCCCGCGCTGGCGGCCGGCGGCCACCTGGACCCGCAAGCCACCAAGAAGCATGGCGAGCCCTGGGGCGACGGCCACCTGGGCGACCTGCCCGCGCTCTACGTGGCCGCCGACGGCAGCGCCACCTCGCCCGTGCTGGCGCCGCGCCTGAAGCTGGCCGACGTGCGCCAGCGCGCGTTGATGGTCCATGCCGGCGGCGACAACCATGCCGACCACCCGGCCCCGCTGGGCGGCGGCGGCGCGCGCGTGGCCTGCGGGGTGATCGGCGGCTGAACGCGGCGCGGCCCCCCGGGCCGCCGTGCCGGGCGCGCTCGGGCGCGGGCTGTGTTCCACTTCCCCCGTGAAGTCCCCGTCTCCCCATCCGTCCGCTTCCCGGCCGCCCGCGCCGGCCTTTCCCCTCCCCCAACCCGCCCACGCCGCCCGCCTGCCCGCGGGCCTGGCACCCGAGGACTGGGCCCGCATCCGCCAGGCCGCGCACGCGCTGCCGCAGGTGCTGGTGCCCGCCGACCTCGACGGCGGCAGCGACGAGTCGCTGGACCGCCTGGGCTGCATCCAGATCTCCAAGGCCGCCGGCGGCGGCCGGCCCAGCCGCTGGATCCTGCCGGCGCACATCGCCGTCGCGCTGGCGCAGCTGGCCGCCACGCCGCTGGCCAACACGCTGCGCCCGCTGATGCAGCAGCGCCTGCACCAGCTCGAAAGCCTGGGCCTGCGCCGCGAAGGCCTGGTCTTCACGCGGCTGTGCGTGCACCCGATCACGCTGGCCCTGGAGGCCTGGCGCATCGACCTGTCGCACCGCGTGCCGGTGCCGGAAGACCCCGTCTGGGCCTTCTTCCGCGACGGCGACGCGGCCGCGCTGCGGCAGGCGCTGGGCCAGGCGCCCGAATACTCCTACACCGCCGAGCTGGCGCTGCACCTGAACCACCTGGTCGCGCGCAGCGAGGCCATGGGCGACGCGGCCCAGCTCGCCTCGCTGCTGCCGCGCCTGCAGGCCGAGTGCGGCGTGCCCATGCCCTTCGACGAGCTGAAGGCCGCGCTGACCCGCGCGCAGGACCGCTGGGAACAACAGGTCGAGGAGCAGGACGCGCTCTCCAGCCTCGGCCGCGAACTCGCCTTCCAGGGCTACCCGGACAGCTTCGACACCGCGCGCAAGCTCGGCCGCAAGGTCACGCTGTACCTCGGCCCGCCGAACAGCGGCAAGACCTATGCGGCCTTCGAACGCCTGAGCCAGGCGCTGGACGGCGCCTACCTCGCGCCGCTGCGCCTGCTGGCGCTGGAGGGGCGCGACCGGCTCGTCGGCCGCGGCGTGCCCTGCTCGCTGCTGACCGGCGAGGAGCACGTGCCGGCCGCGAACGCGCGCGTCGTCAGCAGCACCATCGAGATGGTCAACACGCGCGACGTGGTGGACGTGGCCGTCATCGACGAGGCGCAGATGATCTTCGACGACTCGCGCGGCTGGGCCTGGACGCAGGCCATCGTCGGCGTGCCGGCGCGCGAGCTCATCATCATCGCGTCGGCCTACGCGGCGCCGGCCATCGAGCGGCTGCTGCAGCTGTGCGGCGAGAAGCCGGAGCGCCGCGTGTTCGAGCGCAAGCAGCACGTGCAACTCATGCCCGCGCCGGTGCCGATGACGCACCTGCAGGCGGGCGATGCGGTGGTGGCCTTCAGCCGCCGCGACGTGCTGATGCTGCGCGACCAGATCTCTCAGGGCGGCCACGCCGTCAGCGTCATCTACGGCGCACTGCCGCCCGAGGTGCGCCGCCGCGAGGCCGAGCGCTTCGCCGTCGGCGCCAGCGACGTGCTGGTCGCCACCGACGCCATCGGCATGGGCCTGAACCTGCCGATCCGCCGCGTGCTGTTCTCGACGCTGACCAAGTTCGACGGCGTCGGCGACCGCGAGCTGTCCGTCAGCGAGGTGCACCAGATCGCCGGCCGCGCGGGCCGCTACGGCATGCACGACGAGGGCTTCGTCAGCGTGCTGAAGGAGGCCGAGGCGGACGCGATGAAGACGCTGCGCAGCCTGTTGCCCAAGGAGCCGCGCGCGCCGCGCGACTTCAAGGCCCCGGTCGCGCCGAACTGGCGGCATGTGCAGACCATCTCGCAGCGCATGGGCGTCAACAAGCTCTACGCGGTGCTGAGCATCTTCATGCAGCAGCTGCGGCTGGACGACGCGCACTTCGCCGTCGCCGAGCTGGAGCAGATGCTGGAGCTGGCCGAGGCGCTGGACCGCAACGCCGCCGCGCTGCCGCTGCAGGAGCGCTTCCGCTACGCGCAGGCGCCGGTGGACTCGCGGCTGCCGATGCTGGTCGAACAGTTCCACGGCTGGGCCACGAACCACGCCCGCAGCGGCCGGGCCGGCGACCCGCACTTCCTCGACGAATACGACCAGCACGGCCGCCTCGACCGCATGGAGCAGGCGCTGCGCATCTGCACGCTGTGGCTGTGGCTGGACCTGCGCTTCCCCGGCGTCTACGGCCACGTCGAGGCCGTCATCGACCTGCGCGGCCGGCTCAACGACGGCATCGAGCGGCAGTTGAAGGGCAAGAAGGCGCTGTGGCAGCGGCGGGGGCGTTGAGTTAGCAAATCCGCTAACATGACGCATGCCCTTCGAGATCAGCTATTTCCACGACCGGGTGCTGGCCGAGATCGAGTCCTGGCCGGTGGAGGTGCTGGCCGATTACGCCCGGCTCGTCGAACTGCTGATGGAACACGGCCCCAGCCTGCGCCTGCCGCACTCGCGCGCCTTCGGCGAGGGCCTGTTCGAACTGCGGCCGCGCGGCCGTGAAGGCATAGGCCGGGCGTTCTACTGTTTTCTCATCGGCAGGCGCGTCGTCGTGCTGCATGCCTTCATCAAGAAATCGCAGCAGACGCCCGACGCTGAACTGAAACTGGCGCGCAAGCGCCTCAAGGAGATGCAGCATGGCTGACCTGAAATACCAGCCCGTTCGCCACGACCACGCCGAATTCCTGTCCAAGGCCAGGCAGCGTGTCGGCTTCGCCGACGCCTACGCTGCACTGGAACTCGAATACGCGCTGGCCAGCCAGATGCTGAAGGCACGCGCCAAGGCGGGCCTGACCCAGGACGCCGTGGCCGAGCGCATGGGCACCACCAAGAGCGCCGTCTCGCGGCTGGAGGCGGCCGGCCGCCATGCGCCGTCGCTGGCGACGCTGAAGAAATACGCCGCCGCCGTGGGCTGCGAGCTGCAAGTGAAGCTGGTGCCGCAGAAACCGTGACGGGCGGTGCGCGCGGGCGCTAAATCGCCAGCAACCGGCGCGCCCAGCGCTCGGCCTCGTCCATGGTTTCGAAGGCCTCGAAGCGCCGCCCGACCTGCGCGAAGGCCTGCGCGGCGCGGGGCAGCATCAGCGTGCGGCCGTCCACGTCCGGCGCCGCCACCCAGGCCGTGCCCAGCAGCGGCAGGCCCAGCGTCACGCCCGCGGCCAGGTGCTCGGACAGCCGCTCCCAGGCGTCCGGCGTGCCGAGCATGGCACCGCGCACCTCGGTGATGTTGACGACGCGCGCGCCCGCCGGCAGGCGGCGGTACAGCGACAGCATTTCCGCAGAGAAGAGGTCGACGCCTTCGCGGTTGAAGGGCCCGTGCGCCAGCACATGGACGATGGCGCCGTCGGCCCACATCTCCGTGCGGCCATGCGGCCGGAACCGGACCGGGCCCGCCGCCGGCGCGGCCTGGCCGGAACGCCATCGCCCATCGCCGCCCGTCATAACCTAAATCCGGCAGTTGGGCATGCCCGAGGGGCTGGCGAGGCGGGCTGCTGGCAAGGCGCGAAGACGCTGCGGGCTCATGCCCGCGAGGAGGAGCAACGCCGCCAGCGGCTCGCAGCGCCAGACCAGCGGGCATGCAGCGCTGCCCACCGACGTGGTGATCTCCGCATGGGCGACAAGGTGTTGAAACATCAGCGCTTTCGATGAATGGCAAGCGGTCAACTGCCGGATTGAGGTTGAACCCCCTCCATGCTTGCGGACGATGATAAGTCGCCCCTCCGCAAGGCCCCGGCGGGCCTCAGCGCGCCACGGCGCCCAGCGTGATCAAGTCCCTCGCCGTCGCCACGATGGCCTCCCGCGGCGGGCGCGGCACCCAGCCCAGCACCTCGCGCGCATGGCCCGAGTCCTGGTGCCGCACCGTGCCCAGCTCGCTCGCCGCGTTGCGCACCAGCGGGCTGAACCTCGCCAGCAGCCGCACGCTCCAGTCGGGCAGGGTCCGCGTGGGCACCTTGCGCGCCGGCTCGCCCAGTTCGGCGCGCAGCACCGCGGCGACCTCGCGCAGCCACGTGAAGCCGCCGCAGGCGATGAAGCGCTCGCCCGCCATGCCGGGCGCGGCCAGCGCGCGCAGGTGCAGCTCAGCCACGTCGCGCACGTCGACGATGCCGAAGCCGATGTTGGGCAGCGCCGGCACCTTGCCCTGCAGCAGGCGCTGCACGAGAACGACGCTGGCCGAAGGGTCCGCGCCGGCCACCGGCCCCAGCACGACGGACGGGTTCACCGTGCAGAACTCGATCCCGCCGCCCTCGCGCGCCACCCAGTCGCGCGCGGCGCGCTCGGCGAGGGTCTTGGACTGCACGTAGGGCGGGACGCCGGGCCGGTCCAGCCGCGTCCAGTCGGCCTCGGTGAAGCGGTGCTCGCCCGGACCGCGGCCGTAGGCGATGGCGGCCACGGACGAGGTCATCACGACGCGCCGCACGCCCGCGTCGCGCGCGGCCTTCAGCACGCGCAGCGTGCCGTCGCGGGCGGGCACGATGAGGTCGCTGGCGTCCCGCGGCACGCCCACCGGCAGCGGCGACGCGAGGTGCGCCGCATGGCTGCAGCCCGCGGCGGCGGCGGCCCAGCCGGCGTCGTGCAGCAGGTCGGCCTGGAAGCAGCGCCATCGCGCGTCACCGGGCTCGACGCCCAGCCGCCGGCGCAGCGCGGGCTCGCGCGCCAGGTCGCGCACGGTGGTGTTCACCTGCCAGCCGGCGGCCAGCAGCCGGCGGATCAGCACGCCGGCGATGAAGCCGCTGCCGCCGGTGACGAGGATGCGCCGAGGGGTGTCCATCGGCCGCATTGTGTCGGCCACCCCATGACGCAAGTCACCCTCAATCTGGCAGTTGGGCATGCCCGCAGCGCCAGACCAGCGGGCATGCAGCGATGGCCACCGACGTGGTGATCTCCGCATCGGCGACAAGGTGTTGAAGCATCCGGGCTTTCGATGAAGTGCAAGCGGTCAACTGCCGGATTGAGGGTCACCTGCGGGCGACTGCGCATTGCCGGCGCGGTGGCGCCGGGAGACAGTCACGCCTTTGCAGATTCCGGGATCGCTTCTTGACCTCCGCCCCCCTGACCGCGGACGCCGCCGCCGCCGCGCGCGCCCGCCACGACCGGTCCTTCCTGGGCCACCCCGCCGGCCTCGGCTGGCTGTCCTTCTGCGAGCTGTGGGAGCGCTTCAGCTACTACGGCATGCAGGCGCTGCTGGTGCTCTACCTCAGCAACTACCTATTCATGCCCGGCACCATCGGCAAGGTCGCCGGCATGGACGCGCTGCGCGCCGCCATCGAGGGCGTCACCGGCCCGCGCTCGCCGCAGCAACTGGCCTCGGCCGTGTTCGGCCTGTACGTGGGGCTGGTGTACCTGACGCCCATCTTCGGCGGGCTGGTCGCCGACCGCTGGCTGGGCCGCACGAAGACGGTCGTGCTCGGTGCCCTGCTGATGGCCGCCGGCCACTTCCTGATGGCCTTCGAAACGGCGCTGCTGCCCGCCCTGGGCTGCCTGCTGCTGGGCGTGGGCTGCTTCAAGGGCAACATCGCCGCGCAGGTGGGCGACCTGTACGCGCCGGGCGACAAGCGCCGCGCCAGCGCCTTCCAGATCTTCATGCTGGCGGTGCAGGTCGCCGTCATCGCCGCGCCCATCGTCTGCGGCACGCTGGGCGAGAAGGTCGGCTGGCACTGGGGCTTCGGCTCGGCCGGCGTGGGCATGCTGATCGGCCTGGTCGTCTACCTGGCCGGCCGGCGCTGGCTGCCGCCCGAGGCGCCGCGCGGCGCGGCCCGGTCCGCCGCGGCACGCCCGCCGCTCGGCCGGCGCGCCTGGCAGCAGGTGGCGCTGCTGGTGGCCATCCTGCCGATCCTGATGCTGTCCATCGTCGGCAACCAGCAATACAACAACGGCTTCCCGCTGTGGTCGCAGCAGCACATGGACATGGAGGTCGCCGGCTTCGCGGTGCCGGTGACCTGGCTGCAGGCCGTGGACGCGCTGCTCAGCACCGGCACGATGCTGGCCTCGCTGGCCTTCTGGCGCTGGTGGGCCAGCCGGCGCCGCGAGCCCGACGAGATCACCAAGATGGCGCTGGGCTGCTTCGTCGCGGCCGGCGCGCCGGCGCTGCTGATGATCCCGGCGCTGGCCATCGAGGGCGGCGGCGCGCGCATCAGCATCCTGTGGTCCTTCGCCTATGCGCTGGTCAACAACATCGGCTTCGCCAACATCATGCCGGTGGGCCTGGCGCTGTACTCGCGCGCGGCGCCGCGCGGGCTGCAGGGGCTGATGATCGGCATCTACTACCTGCACCTGTTCTTCGGCAACAGCTTCGTCGGCTGGCTGGCCGGGCTGCTGGAGACGATGCCGGGCTCCCGGTTCTGGGGCCTGCACGCGGTGCTGGTGGCCTGTGCGGGCGCGGGGCTGCTGGCGGTGAAGCTGGCGTTCGGCCGGGTGCTGGCGGCGGACGAGGCGGCGGCGCGCCCGTGAACCGGGCCGGCGCGACGCTCAGGCCGCGCCGGCCACCGCGTCCACCACCACCCGGCCGTCCAGCAGCCGCAGCGTGCGCGACGCCTGCGCCGCGTGCTCGGGCGAGTGGGTCACCATGACCAGCGTCGTGCCCTCGGCGTTCAGTTCGCGCAGGATGCGCATGACCTCGGCGCCGTGCGCGCTGTCGAGGTTGCCCGTGGGCTCGTCGGCCAGCAGCAGCGCCGGCCGTGCGGCGATGGCGCGGGCGATGGCCACGCGCTGCTGCTGGCCGCCGCTCAGCTGGCTGGGCCGGTGGCCGGCGCGGTGGGCGATGCCGAGGCGCTCCATCACCTCGGCCACGCGCTCGCGGCGCGCGCGCGCCGGCAGCTCGCCGTACTCCAGCGCCAGCGCGACGTTCTCGGCCACCGTCAGGTCGTCGATCAGGTTGAAGCTCTGGAACACGAAGCCGATGCGGCCGCGGCGCAGCGTGTTGAGCCGGGCCTCGCGCCAGCCGGCGACGTCGTGGCCGTCGAACCAGTATTCGCCGCCCGACGGCGCGTCCAGCAGGCCGAGGATGCCCAGCAGCGTGGACTTGCCGCAGCCCGAGGGGCCGGTGATGGCGAGGTATTCGCCGGCCTCGATGTCGAGGTCGATGCGGTCCAGCGCGGTGGTCTCGATGTCGCCGCTGCGGAAGGTCTTGCTCAGGTGGCGGAGTTTGAACATCAGTCGATCCTCAAGGTGGTGGCGCCGGTGAAGGCGCGGTAGGAAGAGACGACGGCCCGCTCGCCGGGCCGCAGGCCGCCGAGCACCTCGACGACGCCGTCGGCGCGGCGGCCCAGCTGCAGCGGGCGGCGCGTGGCGTGGCGGCCGTCGGCGTCGAGCACGAAGGCCCAGGCGCCGCCGGTGTCGGCGTAGAAGCCGGCGTCGGGCAGCAGCAGCGCGGGCTGGGGCTGGCCCAGCGTCAGGCGCAGGTCCAGGCCCTGGCCGACCTGCAGCGAGGGCGGCTCGGCGTCGAACACCAGTTCGACGCTGAAGCGGCCGTCCTTGACCTGCGGGTCGATGCGGGCGACGTGCAGCGCATGCTCGCGGCCCGCGTGCGCCAGCGTGGCGGGCAGGCCCTCGCGCACGCGGCCGAGGTGGAACTCGTCCAGCCCCAGCGCCAGCTTGAAGCGGCCCAGGCTGTCCAGCCGCGCGATGCGCGTGCCGCTGCGCACGCTCTCGCCGACCTGCAGCGCGAGGCCCGTCACGCGGCCGGCCACCGGCGCGCGCACGGCCAGGCCATCGCTGGCGGCGCGCATGGCCGTGAGGCGCCGGTCCAGGTCGGTGACGGCGCGCTGCATGGCCTGCACCGACTGCTCGCGCGTGCGCAACTCCTCGCGGCCGTCGGCCTGCAGCTGCGCGAGCAGGCGCCGCGCCAGCGCGAGCTTGTCGGCCGACTCCTCCAGCGCCGACGGCGACAGAAAGCCCTGCGCCGCCAGCCCCGCGTTGCGCTCGTGCAGCCGGCGCGCGCGCTCCAGCTCGAATTCGGCCTGCGTGAGCTCGCGGCGCTGCGCCGCCTGCGCCTGCGCCAGGCCGGCGCGGAAGGTGGCGAGGTTGGCGAGCTGCTGCGCGGCCTCGCTGCTGCGCGCCATCAGTTCCTGCGCGCGCTGGCCGCTGGCCAGCACGACGAGCAGCTGGCCGGCCGCGACGCTGGCGCCGTCCTTGACGAGCACCCGCTCGACGCGGCCGTCCTCGGTCGCGTCGAGCAGCACGGACTGCAGCGGCTGCACGCTGGCGCGGCCGACGATGACGTCGCGGAAGGGGCCGGTCTTGGCGGCGGCGATCTCCACGTCGGCGCGCGCCACCGGCACGCCGCGCGGCCAGTGCTGCGCCAGCAGGCCCACGGCGGCGAGGGCCGCAGCGGCGGCCAGCGCATAGGCCCAGCGCCGTGTGGGCCGTGCCACGCGGCGGTCCATCGCCATGCCCGAGGACAGCATGTCAACCACGCAGGGCTTGCAAGGGGCGCAGCGCCAGTGCCGCGTACAAATGGCGGGCGACGGCCAGCGCCGTCACCACGGCCAGCAGCGCCGTGGCCGCCAGCAGCACCCACAGCGAGAACGGCCCGACCGGCGCGCGCTCGACGAAATCCGCCAGGTAGCGCTGCGACAGCCACGCGGCCAGCGGCAGCGCCACGGCGCAGGCCACCGCCAGCACGCCGGCGAACTCGCGCGCCAGCAGGCCCGCCACCGCGCCCGGGCCGGCGCCGTGCAGCTTGCGCAGCACGATCTCGCGCTCGCGCCGGCGCAGCGTGTAGGCGGCCAGCGCGTAGAGGCCCACGGCCGCCAGACCCAGCGCCATCAGGCCGGCGATGGCGACGAGGCGGCCCAGGCGCGTGTCGTCGATCACCTTTTGCAGCAGCATGTCGCGCATCGTCAGCGCGCTGGCGTCGGCGTCGGGGAAGCGCGCCTTGACCAAGGCGGCCAGCTTCGCCCGCGTGGCCTGCGGGTCGCGGCTGTGCACGCCGATGACGCCGTAGCCGCGCTCCGCCTCGGGGCGGATCGCATGCGGCTGCGGCGGGCTGCGCGGGCCTTCGAGGCGGATGTCCTCGATGACGGCCACCACCGTCGCCGGGCGGCCGCCGTCGATGTTGGGCGCCGTGCCCAGCTGCTGCCCGACGGCCGCCTCGGGGCTGGCGAAGCCCAGCGCCCGCACGGCGCTGCGGTCCAGCACGATGCCGGACTGCGCCTGCTCGGCCCGGTGGTCGGCCGACAGCCGGCCGGCGATGAGCTTCATGCCGTAGAGCCGGAGATAGTCCGGCGTGAAGCCCACGCCGGTGCGCAGGCTGACCGAGCGGCCGTCCGGCCCGCGGAACTCGCCGTACCAGCTGGAGAAATCGCGCCCGGGCACGTCGTCGGCCGCCGCCGCGGCGACGGCCTCGGGCCAGCTGCGGATGCGCTCCAGCAGCGCCTGCGTCTGCGCGGGCTGGGCCTCCCAGGGCAGTTCGATGGCCACGCGGTCGTCGATCTCGAAGCCGCGCGGGATGTCCAGCGTGTGCCCGGCCTGCCACAGCACCGTGAAGGCCAGCGACGCGAACACGGCGGCGGCGCCGAACTGCACGGTGGTCATCACGCGGCGCAGCCAGCGGCTGGCCGCGCCCTCGCTGTGGTTGCGCCCGGCCAGCGACTCGGCCGGCCGCACGCGCAGCGCGATGGCGGTGAGCGGCAGCGCGCTGGCGGCGGCGATCAGCGCGCACAGCAGGGCCGTCAGCGCCACCATGCCCGGCGCCAGCACGGGCGCATGGAACGGGCGCTGCATCAGCAGCTCGGCCAGCGGCGTCGCCCACCAGGCCAGCAGCAGGCCGAGCAGCCCGGCCAGGCCCGCGACGACGGCGGCCTCGGCGAAAAACTGCCCCGCCAGCTGGCGCGCATCCGCGCCCAGCGACTTGCGCAGGCCGATCTCGCGTTGGCGGCGCAGCGTGCGCACGCTCCACAGGTTGACGAAGTTGATGACGGCCAGCGCCAGCACGCCCGCCGCCGCGGCCGCCAGGCCGCCCAGCTGCAGCCGCCGCTGCGGGCTGCCGGCGCCGTGCAGGCCGAAGTCGGCCACCGGCATCGCGCGCAGATAGCCGGGCTTGCCGCCGCCCTTCAGGAAGTCCGCCGGGAAGCCGGGCGGCAGGGGCTGCTGGTCGGCCAGGCGCTGGGCCAGCGCGGTCAACTGCGCCGGCTGGGCGCCGGGCAGCAGGCGGGCGAACAAGCGGCCCGTGGCCAGGTACCAGGTGTCCGAGCGCGCCAGATAGGCCTTGGCAGCCGGCGCGTGGAAGCCCGCGAACGCATCGAAGTACAGCAGGCCGTTGGGGTTGGGCGTGGGCAGCACCGCCTTGACGGTCAACGCGAACCGGTGCGCGGGCGCCCGGCCCTCGGGGTCGGGCGGCAGCGCGATGGTGAAGGTACGCCCGACCGCCTGCACGGTGCCGAACAGCCGCTCGGCGGCCGCCGCGCTCAGCGCGATGCCCTCGGGCGTGGACAGCGCCGCGGCCAGGTCGCCGGCCAGCGGGCGCAGGCCGAAGAGCGCCTGGATGTCGTCGTCCACCATCGCGATGTCGAGCCGGGTGCTGCGCTGCACGCCCTGCTCGCCGTCGGCGCGCGCCGCCAGTTGCGTGGCCAGCACGCGGCTCATCGCCGCCACCGGCGCGCCGCTCGCGCGCAGGCCGGCATGCAGGGGCACGGTGGGCACGGCGCCGTACCACTCGGTCCGGATGCCGCCCGGGCCGCGCCCCTGGAACTCGAAGCTGACGAGGCGCTCGCGCTCGGGCAGGCCGGCGTCGGGCCGCAGCACGTCCTGCAGAAAGCTGGCGGCCAGCAGCATCAGCGCCAGGCCCAGCGCCAGGCCGGCGATGACGAGGGCGGCGGGGCCGGGGTCGGCGCGCAACTGGCGCCAGGCAGCTTTGAACGGCGTGAACGAGGGTATGGAGGGCATGGGCCGGTCAGTGCAAAAGACGGGCCAGGGGCTTGGCCCCGGGGGAGCGCGCCGCGACTGTCCGCCAGCGGACACCCGCACTGTCCGCTTCCGGACACCGGCTTCCCTGCCGCTGGCCGGCGACATAGAGTCGCGCCCTCTCATGGCTGGCATCCTCATCCTCGACGACGACCCCGACGTGGCGCTGGCCGCGCGGCTGGCCTTGCGCCGGCTGGGCCCGGTGGCCGTGCGCCACGACCCGCGCGAACTGGCCGCCGCGCTCGACGGGATCGCGCCCGACGTGCTGCTGCTGGACATGAACTTCAGCCCCGGCGCCAGCGACGGCGCGGCCGGGCTGGCGCTGCTGCGCGAGGTGGTGGCGCGCCGCGATGCGCCGGCCGTCGTCGTCATGACCGCCTACGCCGAGGTCGAGCTGGCCGTGCAGGCGCTCAAATACGGCGCGGCGGACTTCATCACCAAGCCCTGGGCCAACGAGCGGCTGGTGGCCTGCGTGCAGGCCGCGCTGGCGGGCCGCGCCCCGGCGCCCGCAGCGGGCGAGTTGCTCGGCGACTCGGCCGCGATGCAGGGCCTGCGCGCGCAGATCGCGCAGGTGGCGCGAAGCGAGGCCGGCGTGCTGATCCTCGGCGAGAACGGCGTCGGCAAGGAACTGGTGGCGCGCGCGCTGCACCACGCGTCGCCGCGCTCGGCCGGCCCGCTGCTGGCCGTGGACATGGGCGCGCTGCCCGAGGCGCTGGTGGAGAGCGAACTCTTCGGCCACCGGCGCGGCAGCTTCACCGATGCGCGCGAGGCGCGGCCCGGGCGCTTCGTCGCGGCGGCGGGCGGCACGCTGTTCCTCGACGAGATCGGCAACCTGCCGCTGGCCGGCCAGGCCAAGCTGCTGGCCGCACTGGAGCGCCGCGAAGTCACGCCACTGGGCAGCGACCGGCCCGTGCCGGTGGACGTGCGCGTCATCGCCGCCACCAATGCGCCCGAGGCCGAGCTGTTCGACGCGCGGCGCTTCCGGCCCGACCTGCTGTACCGGCTCAACACCGTCGTGCTGCGCGTGCCGCCGCTGCGCGAGCGCGGCGCGGGCGACGTGGCGCTGCTGCTGCGCCACTACCTCGCACGGTTCGCGCAGCGCCCGGTCGAACTCGCGCCCGACGCGCTGGCGCGGCTGTGCGCCCACCGCTGGCCCGGCAATGTGCGCGAACTGCGCCAGGCCTGCGAGCGCGCGACGCTGCTGGCGCGCGGGCCGGTGCTCGGCTTCGCCGATTTCGGCCTGGCCGACGCCGCGCCCCTCGCCGAACCCGGCCTGGACCTCGCCCGGCGCGAGCGCGAGGCCGTGCAGGCCGCGCTGGCCCAGGCCGGCGGCAACATCAGCCAGGCCGCCAAGCTGCTGGGCCTGAGCCGCGCGGCGCTGTACCGGCGGCTGGAAAAGCATGGGCTCTGAACGCCTGCGCGTGGCGCTGGCCGCCGCCGTGCTGGCCGCCAGCGCGGCCGGCGCCGTCGCGGTGCAGCAGTCGCCGCGCCTGCTCGCCGCCTGCGCGATCGCGGGGCTGGCGGCCGCCGCGCTGGGCTGGGCGGCGCTGGGCCGCCTCGCCCACCGGCCCGCGCCGCCGCCGCCCGACCCGCCGCCCACGCCTCGGCCCGATCTGGACGCGGCCCTCGAACACGCGCCGCTCGCGCTGTGGCGCCTCGCGGCCGGCCGCGCGCCGCTGGCGCTGAACGCGGCGGCCCGCCGCCTGGCCGCGCCGGGCCGCGCCGTCGAGCCGGCGGCGCTGCTCGCGCTGCTGGACGCCGCGCCCGGCCGGCGCGTCGTCACGCTGCCCACCGAGCACGGCGAGGAGCGCGCCGTGCTGGCCGTGGCGGCGCTGACCGTGCGGGGCGAGCCCTGGCGGCTGGCGGCGCTGGCGCCCATCGAGTCCGAGCTGGAGACCGAGGCGCTGGCCGCCTGGCGCCAGCTCGTGCAGGTGCTGACGCACGAGATCATGAACTCGCTGACGCCGATCGCCTCGCTGGCCGCCAGCGCGCCGTCGCTGCTGGCAGCCGGCGAGCACGAGGAGCTGGGCGCCGCGCTCGCCACGCTGGCCCGGCGCGCGGCGCACCTGCAGGCCTTCGTGGCGCACTACCGCAGCGTCAGCCAGCCCCCGGCGCCCACGCTGGCCGACACCCCGCTGCTGCCGCTGCTGGAGGCCGTGCGCCGCCTGGTGGCGCCGGCCTGGACCGCCGCCGGCGGCAGCGTGGCCGTCACGGTCGAGCCCGGGAGCCTGGCGCTGCGCACCGACGCGGCCCAGCTGGAGCAGGTGCTCATCAACCTGGCGCAGAACGCGCTGCAGGCCTGCGCCGGCCGGCCGGCACCGCAGCTGCGGATCGCCGCCAGCCTGAGCCGCGGCGCGCGGCTGCGGCTGACGGTGGCCGACAACGGCCCGGGCGTCGCGCCAGGGCTGGAGGGGCGCATCTTCACGCCCTTCTTCACGACGCGCGAGGGCGGCAGCGGCCTGGGCCTGGCCGTCGTGCGGCAACTGGTGCACGGCCTCGGCGGCACGGTGCGCCACGCCAAGCGGCCGAGCGGCGGCGCCTGCTTCATCCTGACGTTCTGATGCGCGCCGCCTTCGTGCAGGAATGCCGGCTTTCCTCGATGGTGCGGCCGGGGGGCGGATGTTAGGCTGACCGCCCTACACACAGGGGATGGAGAGATGTTTCACGAGTTGCAGGAGTTGCTGGGCGCCTACCTGATGCCAGTGCTGATCGCGGTACCGCTGGCCATCATCGTGCTCATCGCCGCCTTCAAGCGTGACGACTACCAGCCGCCCCGCGAGTACGGCACGCCGCTGCCGCCACCGCCCGTCGCGCTGCCGCCGCTGCCGCGTTCGCCGCACGCCGGCCCGTCCATGGCCAGCGCCTTCGTCACGGCGCCCACGCCGATGCGGGCCCCAACCAACAGCGCGCCGGTGGCGCCCGCGATGCCGGAGGGCCCGCCCACGCTGCTGATCGCCGACGACTCGGCCGTGGTGCGCGCCAAGCTGCGCCGGCTGCTGGAGGGCGCCGGCTTCGCGGTGCTGCAGGTCAACGACGGCAACGAGGCGCTGGCCGAGCTGGAGGCCCGGCCCGAGATCGCGGTGCTGATCACCGACCTGGAGATGCCCAACAAGGACGGCTTCGAGCTGATCGCCGACGTGCACGGCAGCCTGGCCACCGAGGACTTGCCCGTCATCGCCATCACCGGCCACGACGAGCTGCACGGCCGCGTCGGCCAGATCGAGGGCGTCTACGGCATCTTCAAGAAGCCCTGGAACGACCGCGAGCTGCTCAAGCGCGTGGAGTCGCTGGTGCATCTGCGCTCGGCCGCGTCCAGGCGCGGCCGGCGCGTGACGGACCTGCGCGCGCCGCCGGCCGCCTGAGCAGGTGTGGGCGGGGCGCGGGGCCCGCCCGCGCGGCCCGGCGCGACAATCGCGCCATGTCCCTGTCCGTGTTGCACTGCGCCTCGGCCGGCTTCGAGTCGGCCTGCCGCATCCCCGCCCTGCCCGCCTCCCACCGCAGCCATGGGCTGCATGGCCACAGCTATTTCGCCACCGTGCGCACGGCGCTGCCCGCCGGCTGGGCCGCGTCCCGCGGCGGTTTCGCCGGCGGCGAGGTGGAGGCGCTGCGCGCGCGCATGGCCGCCACCGTCGCGCCGCTGGACCACGCGCTGCTGAACGACCACCTCGCCGAACCCACCGACGAGAACCTGGCGCGCTGGCTGCGCGCGCGGCTGGACGTGCCCGGCATCGTGCAGGTCGGCGTGCAGAGCACCACGCACAGCGGCGTGGACCTGGACGGCGCCGGCCGCGCCCACGTGTGGCGCCGCTACCGCTTCCAGGCCGCGCACCAGCTGCCCCATGTGCCGGCGGGCCACCAGTGCGGCCGCATGCACGGCCATGGCTTCGAGGTGATCCTGCATGCGAACGCGGACCTGGGCGAACGCGACCTGGCCCTCGACTACGACCGCCTCGACGAGACCTGGGCGCCGCTGCACTTCGCGCTGAACTACCGCTGCCTGAACGACATCGACGGGCTCGCCAACCCGACCAGCGAGAACCTCTCCGCATGGCTGTGGCAGCGGCTCCGGCCGCAGCTGCCCGAGCTGAGCTGGGTGACCGTCTACGAGACCGGCTCCAGCGGCGCCAACTTCAACGGCCAGAGCTACCGCATCTGGAAGGAGATGACGCTGGACAGCGCCGTGCGGCTGCGGCACGCGCCGGCCGGCCACCCGCTGGCGGGCACGCACGGCCACACCTTCACGCTGCGCCTGCACCTGGCCGCGCCGCTGGACCAGGTGATGGGCTGGACGGTGGACTTCGGCGACGTGAAGGCGCTGTTCAACCCGATCTTCAAGCGGCTGGACCACCACCCGCTGTTCGAGATCGCCAACCTGCCGGATGGCGACGCGGCAAGCCTGGCGGCCTGGGTGCTGCGCGAGGGCGGCGCGGTGCTGCCGCAGATCGACCGCGTGGACCTGTACGAGACGCGCGGCTCGGGCGCCATCGTCAGCCGGGCCGATTCGGAAGAGTTGATCCCGGTATGACGCGCGATTCGAGCGCCGGGCCGCCGCAAGCCGAATCGCATCCCCTCGGGGAACCGGCCGGCGTATTTCGACGGACGAGGGGCTGACATGTACAGCGTCAAGGAACTCTTCTACACGCTGCAAGGCGAGGGTGCGCAGGCCGGCCGCGCGGCGGTGTTCTGCCGCTTCGCCGGCTGCAACCTGTGGACCGGCCGCGAGCAGGACCGCGAGAAGGCGGTCTGCACCTTCTGCGACACGGACTTCGTCGGCACGGACGGCGAGGGCGGCGGCAAGTTCGCCACGGCAGACGCACTGGCCGACGCCGTCGCCCGGGCCTGGCCCGGCGGCGGCAGGCCCTACGTCGTCTGCACCGGCGGCGAGCCGCTGCTGCAGCTGGACGCGCCGCTGATCGACGCGCTGCACGCGCGCGGCTTCGAGGTGGCCGTCGAGACCAACGGCACCCAGCCGGCGCCGCCGGGGCTGGACTGGATCTGCGTCAGCCCCAAAGCGGACGCGCCGCTGGTGCTGACCTCGGGCCACGAGCTGAAGCTGGTCTACCCGCAGCCGCTGGCCCCGCCGGAGCGCTTCGCGGCGCTGGACTTCCAGCATTTCTTCCTGCAGCCCATGGACTCGGTGCTGCAGCGCGAGCACACGCAGGCCGCGGTGCGCTACTGCATGCAACACCCGCAATGGCGGCTGTCCGTGCAGATGCACAAGGTGGTGGGCATCGCTTGATGCCGGCGTGACCGGCGGCCGGGACTTGGCTCCTGCGGGCCGAGCGCCGGGCCGCTCCCAAGCCGGCCCGCAGGCGATGTGCGAGCGGGGAACGGGGACCCCCCCGCGAGCATCGCCGCCCCCTCGGGAGGCCGCCCGGGCTTGCCGGCGCCCAGCCGGCGCAAGCCCGGGCGGGGGCTCAATACCTCAGAGCAGTTCCTTCGGGATGTTGCCGCCGTTGGCCGCGAGCTTCTGCAGCACGGTCTTGTGCAGCCACATGTTCATCTGCGCGGAGTCGCCGAGCTTGTCCGCCGGGCAGCCGAGTTCGACGGCCAGGCCCTTGCGGGCGTCCAGGCTGCTGTCCAGGTCGAGCAGCTTGAGCAGGTCGACGATGGAGGTCTTCCAGTTCAGCTTCTGCGGGTTCTTGGCGGCCAGGCCTTCCAGCTGGGCGACGACGTCGACTTCCGAGATCGCCACCGGCGCCGGTGCCGCCGCCGGGGCGGAAGCCGCCGCGTCGGGCGTGGCCGCAGGGGCGGCGCTGCCGGAGCCGAAGCCGAGCTTGTTCAGGATCTTGCTAAAAAAACTCATGATGGTCCTTGGTGTGGTGCGCAGCCGCCTGCGCCTGCCGCCGGCAGTGTAGGCCGGCGCCGGGCGCGATCGGAGCGGCGCGGCCCGCCCAGTCGAGGTGGGTGGGCCAGGCCGGCTCAGAACCGGTAGCCGATGCCGAACTTGATGGACACCGGGTCCAGCGTGGTCTCGATGGTCTGGCCGGTGGACAGGCTGCCGGTGGTCTTGATGAAGGTCTTGGCGACCGACAGGCTGGCGGACCAGTCGCCGCCGAGGCTGCACGCCGCGCCCAGCTCCACGGTAGCGCCCAGCCGACTTTTCATGGACAGCGTGGTCGGTTGGGCGGCCGTGCCGCCGGTGATGCCGGACAGCGCGGCCGTGGCGCGCGGCTTGAAGAAGTAGCCATAGGTCGGCCCGGCACCGATGAAGGGGCGCAGCACGCTGCCGGCGCTGCCGAAGCGGTACTGGGCCAGCAGCGTCGCGGGCAGCGACTTGACCGTGCCCAGCCGGCCCACGCCGTCGATGGCGCCGGCGCCCACCACGTCATGCCTGAACGGCGTGGACAGGGGCAGGTCGATGCTGATGTGGTCGGTCCAGTAGTAGGTGATGCCGCCCATGAAGGCGCTGGCCTGCTTCACGCCGATCCGGGTGCCGGCCAGGCTGGGGGCGGTCAGGTCGCCGCTGTCGACGCGGGGCGTGATCTGCGCGGCGCCGCCGTAGACGACGACGCTGCCGGCCGATTGCGCGGAGGCGCTGCCGGCGGCGAACAGGGCGGCCAGCGCGGCCAGGCGGGTGGGGAGGGTCATGCGCAGGGCTTTCGGGAGCGGGGCGCCGCGGTTCACAGCCAGCCCTTGGTGGCCAGCGCCTTGGCGATCAGCTGCTGCGTGAGCTGGTGGCCGTAGGGCGTGGGGTGGAAGCCGTCGGCGAAGGCATAGGTCTTCCACCAGTCGGCGCCGCCGGCCGCGCCGGCCGGGATGCTGGCCGACAGCGCGGCGGCCGTGCAGCTGGTGAAGGTGTAGCTGGGCAGGCCGTCGCCGCCGATGCCGGTGGCCGGGCAGGCGGGCGTCTTGACGTTGCTGAGGCCGAACTGGGCGGGCGCGGCGACCTGGTCCTGGAAGGCCTGGTAGAAGTCGACCAGCACGACGCGCTCGTCGCCGCCGACCCGGGCGGCGAGCTGGGTGTTGTAGGCCGTCATCCAGCCCTGGAAGGTGGCCTGCGCGGCGGCTCGGGCGGCGGCGCCGCCGGCGGCCGCGATGCCGTCCAGCACCTGCTGGAAGCGCGGCGTGAAGCTGATGTCGGGGATGTTCATGACGACGACGTGGGTCGCGCCCCGGTCGAGCACGCCGGCCTTGATGTCGGCGTAGAACTTGTCGGCCAGCGCCTTCATGTAGTCGCCGCCCAGCGCCGCGGTGCCGGCGGCGCCGCCGGCCAGGCCGCTGCCGATCTGTGCCGGCGCGAGCAGCGTGCCGAGCAGCGCGCGGTAGGTGGTGGCGCCGTCGCCCGGGATCGCCAGGTAGGCGCCGACGAGGTCGGCCGCGTCGTTGCCGCCGCCGTCGATGATGACCAGGTCCGCGGCGCCGAAGCCGTCGGCGGCCGCCATCTGCGCGCCGATGTTCAGCGGGTTGCCGGCCGGCACGCCGGTGTGCGTGATGCGCCCGCCGCCGATGGCATGGTTGGTGCAGCCGGCGGCGGGGTTGGCGGCGAAGGACGTGGCGCCGGTGGCGGCGTAGCGGGGGCACAGCGTCAGGCCGTAGTTGGCCGCGATGCGTTCGGGATAGACCAGGCCGTCGCCGCCCTGGACGGTGAACTTGTAGCCGAAGGTGCCGCTGTCCTGGAGGCTGTCGCCGAAGACCTTCACCGCGGCGATGCCGGCCCGGGGCGTGGTGTCCGCCGAGGCGCCGCCGCCGCAGCCCGCGATCAGCAGGCTGCCCAACAGCGCCGCCGTGGCCGTGGCGATCCGGGTGGGGAAGGGGGTCATGAACGCTCCTGGCATGGGGAGCGCCACTCTAGCCCGGCGCCCCGCGGCGGCCGGCCGTTTCGCCCCGGCCGCAGGTAAAGAAAGAAAGGCATACGGCGGGCGGGGGCAAGCCTGTGGACGGCGCCGGGACAACTGGCCGGATATCCACAGGCCGGCGGCCCGCGGCCAAGTTGTTCCCAATCGCGGACACGGCCGTCCGGGGCCTGGCGCACAGGCTTGTGCGCGGGTCAAGCCCTTGCCGCGCCAGGGATTTTTCCGCTTGTCCACAGCGGCGGCGCCTCTCTACCACCATGACCACTTTGAAATCTTGAATACCGTCTGGAATACATCGGACACTGCCGGCATGGATTTCCAAGCCCTGCAGCAGCGCCTGCGCCGATTCGCCGCCGACCGCGACTGGCAGCCCTGGCAGACGCCGAAGAACCTGGCGATGGCCATGACGGTGGAGGCCGCCGAGCTGCTGGAGATCTTCCAGTGGCTGACGCCCGAGCAGTCGCTGTCGCTCGGCGACGACCAGCGCCGCCACCTCGGCGAGGAGCTGGCGGACGTGCTGCTGTACCTGGTGCAGATCGCCGACCATGGCGGCGTGGACCTGGAAGCCGCGGTGGAACGCAAGCTGGCGATGAACGCCGTCAAGCACCCGCCGCTGCAGAAGCCCTGAACGCGGCCGGCTGGAGCGCAGGAAAAAAATCTGTCAAGGGGCCGGCCGGCCGTGCCGGGCAAGGACAATCCCGCGCTTTCGTCCCCGCGTCAGTGCCCAAGAGTTCCATGTCCGTGATCCAGGTTCGCCCCGCCACCCTGCGCGATGCCAAGGCCATCGCCGAGATCCATGTCGCCGCCAGCCAGGACGCCTACAAGGCGCTGCTGCCGGCCGCGGCGCTGGACGCGATGTCGGTGCAGAAGCGCCAGGCCTTCTGGCGCGAGGCCATCGACCTGTGCGAGCCGCAGGTCATCGTGGCTCACCTGGACAACAAGATCATGGGCTTCGCCGGCTTCGACCGCTCGCGCGACAAGGGCACGCCGGCCACGACCGGCGAGGTCTGGGCGCTGTTCGCCAGCCCCGAGCACTGGGACAAGGGCGTGGGCCTGGCGCTGTGGGACGCCACGCGCGACGGCCTGCAGGAAGAAGGCTGCACCAAGGCCACGCTGTGGTGCTATCTGCGCAACGAGCGCGCGCTGCGCTTCTTCGAGCTGGCCGGCTTCAAGCGCGAGCTGGGCAGCGCCCGCACGACGGAAGTGGGCGGCGCGCGCATCGAAGAGATCCGCCTGCACCGTTCGCTGGTTTAAGCGGTATAGCCGCCGGTAGACAGGGCCCAGCCGTCCGTCGCGTCCTCGTGGCGCTGCACGTGCACGGGGCTGGGCTTTTTGGCCGCCGCGCGCTCCACCAGCGCCTCGGCTTGCTCGGGCCGCAGCTGCAGCGCGAAGCGCATCCAGCGCTTGAGCACCAGCGGCTGCGCCCAGGCGTCTTCCAGCGCCCAGCGGATCTCGTGCGGCTGCTGCAGCTCGTTGGCGGCCAGCACGCGCGGGGCCAGCGCGAGCAGGAAGCGGTTGAAGTCCGTGCGCAGCGCATCGGTCGGCAACAGGGCTTCGAGGCGGCCCAGGCGCGCACTCCAGCCCGGCGTGGCGAGCTGGCGCGTCACGAAGGCCTGCAGCGCCTGGATGGGGTTGAACAAGCGCAGCCGGTTCGGCGGCAACAGGTGCAGAGGGATGCCGGCGGCCTGCTCATGGCTCAGCGGCGTGACGAAGCTGCTCAGCACCGCCAGGCGCTGCCATTCGGCCGCGGTGAGCCCGCCGACGCGGTTGGCGGGGGCGGCGGCGCAGCGGGCCGCCATGTCGGCCAGCGCCTCGTGATCGTGTGAGCCCTTGGCGCGGTTGGCGCGCCGGCTCATGACGGCGAGGTTGCCGGCCGCGTAGCCGGCGTCGTCGCGCACGCGGTCGATGGAGCGGTTGCCGGCGTCCAGCGGTTCGCGGCCGATGGGGCAGTGCGTGGTGTCCAGCTGCGCGAGGTGATGGGGCGTGAGCTGGATGTCCTCGAAGCTGCGGCCGCGCGCCCAGGCGTGGGTGCGCAGCGCCAGCCATTGCTCGACCTGCGGGCTGGCCGGCGTGCGCACCGGGCGGCCGCGCGCGGCCAGCCAGCCGCGCTGCAGCGGCGATTGCGGGTACAGATGGGCGATGGGCGGCGTCACGCCGTGCAGCGCGTGGTCGCGGCCCAGCGCCAGGCCGGCCTGCTCGTGGGCGCTGACGCTGGCGGGCGCGCCGGCCGCCATGTCGAGGTCGTACTGGACGAGGGCGGGGCGTGCGGCGGTCGGGCGGGTGAGGGCTGCTTGCATGTCGGGCTCCTGGGGTGAGAGGCAGGCCGGGGATTCGCGGGCCTTGCAAGCAGTGTGGCGGTCGAGTGGCTCATGAGATGATCCACCGGAGAAACACTGGGGAAATTTTCAGCATGGACCGCACCGAGCGCTTCTACAAGATCGAGCACCTGATCCGTTCGCGCGGCTGCGTGTCCTTCGCCGAGCTGCGGGCCGCGCTGGAGGTGTCGCCCGCGACGCTCAAGCGCGACCTGGCCTACCTGCGCGGGCGCATGGACGCGCCCATCGAGTACGACGCCGCCGAGAACGGCTACCGCTTCGGCCAGCAGTGGCGCGGCGGCAAGCACGAGCTGCCGGGCGTGTGGTTCAACGAGGCCGAGCTGCATGCGCTGCTGACCATGCAGCAGATGCTGGCCGGGCTGGACGAGCAGGGCGTGGTGGGCCGGCACCTGCAGCCGGTGTTCGACAAGGTCACCGCGATGCTGGGCGTGGACGCGGCCGAGGCGGACGAGCTGCGGCGGCGCGTCAAGCTGATCGGCACGGCGCGGCGGCGCGTCGCGGGCGACTGCTTCGAGACCGTGGGCAGCGCCGTCGTGAAGCGCCGCCGCCTGGCCATCCGCTACCGCAAGAAGCGCGATCCGACGGGTGCCGGGGCCGGCGTGCGCGAGGTGTCGCCGCAGCGGCTGGTGCACCACCGCCATGCCTGGTACCTGGACGCCTGGTGCCATGCCAGCGACGCCTACCGCCGCTTCGCGCTGGACGGCATCGAGAGCGCCACGCTGCTGGACGACGCGGCCAAGGCCGTGCCGCTGGCCGAGCTGGAGGCCGAGCTGGACCAGGGCTACGGCATCTTCGCCGGCGGCACGCCGCGCGAGGCCGAGCTGCTGTTCAGCGCCGAGGCGGCGGCCTGGGTGTCGCGCGAGGAATGGCATCCGGCGCAGAAGAGCGAGTTCCTGCCCGACGGCCGCTGGCGCTTGCGCCTGCCCTATGTCGACGACACCGAGCTGCTGATGGACCTGCTGCGCCACGCCGGCCAGGTCGAGGTGCTGGCGCCGCCCGCGCTGCGCGAGGCCCATGCGGCGCGGCTGCGGCAGGCCGTGGCGGCCTTGTAGGACAAGCGCGCAACGTTTGATGCCGGTCATGCCATCCCCGGTCCGCGGGGTTAGGCTAGAACCATGTCTGATGCCTACCGAGGAGTTCGAAATGACTGATGCAACGCAGGTGAAGGAAAAACTGGCTGCCGATTTCCGCGCGGTGATGGACGACATCGACTCGCTGATGAGCGCCACCGGCAAGGAGGCCGAGGGCGAGGTCCGGGCTTTGCGCGCACGCATCCAGGACCGCCTGGGCAACGCGAAGGAAAAGCTGCTGGACGCCCAGCACGTGGCCGTGCGCCGTGCCAAGGACGCGGCCGTCGCCACCGACGACTACGTGCATGAAAAGCCCTGGCAGGCCATCGGCGCCGCCGCCGCCATCGGCCTGGCGCTGGGCGTGCTGATCGGCCGCCGTTGAGATGACGCGCACCGTCCGAGCATGAGCGACGCCCGCGAACCCGTCTCCGGGCCGCTGCGGCGGCTCGGCGCGTCGCTGCTGACGCTGGGGCGCATCCGGCTCGAACTGCTGGCCATCGAGGCGCAGGAGGAGAAGGAGCGCATCGCCGGCCTGATGCTGTGGGCGGTGCTGGCGGCGGTGCTGGCCGGCTTCGGGCTGCTGATGCTGCTGACGCTGGTCGTCGTCGCGCTGTGGGACAGCTACCGGCTGCTGGCGATCGCCGGCGCGGCGCTGGCGCTGTTCGGCGCCGCCGCGTTGGCGGTGGCCAAGCTCAAGCAGCTGCTGGCGATGCCGGCCACGCTGTTCCAGTCCAGCATCGCCGAACTGCGCGAGGATGCCGACGCGCTGCGGCGCGCCCCCGGCCCATGATCCCGCGCCTGCCCGCCACCCCGGCCGCGCGCGCGCAGCGCAAGGCCGACCTGCTGCTGGCCTCCGGGCTGATGCGCGAGCAGGCGGTGCTGTCGCTCGACGACGTGGGAGGCCGCGCCGACGGCCTGGTGCGGCGCGTGCTGGTGGTGAAGGCCTGGTTCTCCAGCCCCCTCGTGATGGCCGTGGCCAGCGGCGGCGCGGCGGCCTTCGCGGCCGCCGGCCCGAGGCGGCGCGGCAAGCTCTGGCGCGCGCTGCGCTGGGCATGGCTGGGCTGGCAGGCGCTGCAGCCCAGGCGCTGAGTTCAGTTTTCGGCGGCCTCCAGCCGCTTCAGGCGCTCGCTCTGCCAATAGACGTCGTCGCCGCCCCGCCCGTCGAGGTTGGCGCGGTTGAGCACGCGGGCGAGCACGAAGAGCAGGTCGGACAGCCGGTTCAGGTAGTGGCGCGGCGCGGCGCGGACCGGTTCCGCCGCGGCCAGCGAGATGACCGCGCGTTCGGCCCGGCGCGCCACCGTGCGGCACACATGGGCGATCGCGGCGCTGCGCGTGCCGGCCGGCAGGATGAATTCCTTCAGCCGCGGCAGCTGTTCGTTGTAATGCGCCAGCGCCTGGTCCAGCCGCAGCACCGCAGCCTCCTTCAGCAACTCGCCGCCGGGCCAGGACAGCTCGCCGCCCAGGTTGAACAGCTCGTGCTGCAGGGTGACGAGCAGCTCGCGCACGTCATCGGGCAGCGGCTCGGCCAGCAGCACGCCGAGCTGGGAGTTCAGCTCGTCCACGTCGCCCATGGCCTGCACGCGCAGGTGGTCCTTGGGGACGCGGCTGCCGTCGGAGAGGCCGGTCGTGCCGTCGTCGCCGGTGCGGGTGGCGATCTGCGAAAGGCGGTTGCCCATGGTGTTGGGGGAAGGCGTTGGCGGGCCGCCATTGTCGGCAACCGGCGACCTGCTCTTCGCGGGGCGCTCAATGCCTGCGGCCGCTGCGGTGGAAGCCGGGCTTGCGCGGCGGCGCCTCGTGCGGATGGGCGCCGGGGTGGTCGGGCACGGGGGTGCTGCCCGCCGGCGGCCGGGGCGGCGTGGGCGGCGTGCCGAAGAACTGGCGCCAGCGGGCCAGGAGCACGTCGAAACGCAATGCGCCCAGCGCGAGCAGCGCGACGGCGAGGATCAGCAGCAGCCAGGTGAGGTCCATGAGGTCGCTCCGGGAAGGTCGTCGCCCATGCTGGCACCGCCGCGCGGGCGCTGCAACACAATCGGCTGATCTGGATCAGGAGAATCATTCATGTCCGCGATGTCGCCGCTGCCGCAGGCCCTGCTTGCCGCCCTGCAGGCCGAGTTCGGCGAGCGCTGCTCCACCGCGCTGGCGGTGCGCGAGCAGCATGGCCGGGATGAATCGGTGTTCGACGTACCGCCGCCGCAGGCCGTGGTGTTCGCCGAGCGCGAGGCCGAGGTGGCGCGCGTCGTCGCGCTGTGCGCGCGGCACCGCGTGCCGGTGATCCCCTATGGCGCGGGCTCGTCGCTGGAGGGACATTTGCTGGCCGTGCGGGGCGGCATCAGCCTGGATCTGTCGCGCATGAATGCCATCGTGCGCGTGGCGGCCGAGGATTTGACGGTGACCGTGCAGCCCGGCGTCACGCGCAAGCAGCTGAACGAGGCGCTGAAGCACGAGGGCCTGTTCTTCCCGATCGACCCCGGCGCGGACGCCAGCCTCGGCGGCATGGCGGCCACGCGCGCCAGCGGCACGAACGCGGTGCGCTACGGCACGATGCGCGAGAACGTGCTGGCGCTGCGCGTCGTCAACGCCCACGGCGAGGTGGTGCGCTGCGGCTCGCGCGCGAAGAAGAGCAGCGCGGGCTACGACCTGACGCGCCTCGTCGTCGGCAGCGAGGGCACGCTGGGCGTCATCACGGAGCTGACGGTCAAGGTGCATCCGCTGCCCGAGGCGGTGTCGGCGGCGGTGTGCTTCTTTCCCGGCATAGCCGCGGCGGTGCGCACGGCGATGCAGGTCATCCAGCTCGGCGTGCCGATCGCGCGCTGCGAGCTGCTGGACACGAACGCCGTCCGGGCGGTCAATGCGCACGACAGGCTGGGGCTGAAGGAGTCGCCCATGCTGCTGATGGAGTTCCATGGCAGCGAGGCCGGCGTGGCCGAGCAAGCGGCCGTGGTGCAGGCGGTGGCGGCCGACCATGGCGGCGAGGCCTTCGAATGGGCCACCACGCCCGAGGCGCGCACGCGGCTGTGGACCGCGCGCCATCATGCCTACCTGTCGGGCCTGCAGATGCGCCCCGGCTGCCGCGCGGTGACGACGGACACCTGCGTGCCGATCTCGCGGCTGGCCGAGAACATCGAGGCCAGCATTGCCGAGGTGGAGGCCGCCGGCCTGCCCTATTTCATCGTCGGCCACGTGGGCGACGGCAATTTCCACATGGCCTATCTGATCGACCCCGGCCGGCCCGAGGAGCTGGAAACGGCCGAGCGGCTCAGCGCGCAGATGGCGGCGCGCGCGATCGCGCTGGACGGCACCTGCACCGGCGAGCACGGCATCGGCCTGCACAAGCAGCGCTTCCTGGTGGACGAGGCGGGCGACGAGGCCGTGGCCGCGATGCGCGCCATCAAGCAGGCATGGGACCCGCTGGGCATCCTGAATCCGGGCAAGGTCTTCAGCGGCTGAAGTCCGGATGCAGCCGCAGTGCGGCCGCAGGCAGGAGGGGTCATTGATGCAGAAATCTGTATATTCATGGCATGAAAACCACCCTCGACCTGAACGACCAACTGCTGGCGGATGCCAAGGCCCTGGCTGCGCAACAGCGCACCAGCCTGACCCGGCTGATCGAGGAGGGGCTGCAGTTGCGGCTGCGTGCGCGGGCGGCCCAGCCGGCTGGTGGCCGGGTGCGCCTGCCGGTGTTCGGCAACGGCGGCCTGGTGGCCGGGGTGGACCCGAAGTGCAACAAGGCCTTGCTGGAGGCCCTGGGCGATGACGCCTGACGTGAACGTGTTGGTGGCGGCTTCGCGTGCGGACCATCCGCACCACGCCGTGGCGCGCGACTGGCTCGAAGGCGCGCTGGCTGCCACCGCGCAGGGCGGCGCGGCGTTCACGGTGATGCCGATGGTGCTGGCCAGCCTGCTGCGGCTGGTGACCAGCCCCAGGATCTTCGTGGTGCCGACGCCGACGGCCGATGCCGTGGCCTTCGTCGAAGCGCTGCTGGCCGTGCCCGGCGTGCAGTTGGCTCAGCTCGGCCCGGAGTGGCCGCTGCTGAAGCGGCTGTGCCTGGCAAAGGCGCTGAGCGGCAACGACTTGCCCGACGCCTGGCTGGTTGCAGCCGTGGAGCAGACGGGGGAGCACCTCGTCAGCTTCGATCGGGATTTCAGGAAGCTGCTGGGGCGGGGCCGGTTCACGCTGCTGGCACCCCAGGCGCACTGATGCCGGTCAACCCGGCTGCGCCGGCACGTTCCAGCGCCGCGTCACGTCGCCGCGGCCGTTGACGCTCTCCAGGTTGACCGCGAAGCCCCACAGCCGGCCGACGTGCTTGAGCACCTCCTGCGCGCTGTCGTGCAGCGGGCGGTTCTGGTGCTGCTGGTGGCGCAGCGTCAGCGAGCGGTCGCCGCGCAGGTTGACGTTCCAGACCTGGATGTCGGGCTCGCGCGCGGAGAGGTCGTACTGGCGGGACAGCGCCTGGCGCAGGTGGCGGTAGCCGGCCTCGTCGTGGATCGCGGAGATCTCGTAGTCGCTCTTGCTCTCGTCGTCGAGCACGGCGAAGAGGCGGAAGTCGCGCATGACTTTCGGGCTCAGGAACTGGCCGATGAAGCTCTCGTCCTTGAAGTTGCGCATCGCGTGGTCCAGCGTCGGCAGCCAGTCGCTGCCGGCGATGTCGGGGAACCAGTCGCGGTCCTCGGCGGTGGGCTGCTCGCAGATGCGCTTGAGGTCGGTGTACATCGCGAAGCCCAGTGCATAGGGGTTGAGCGGTGCGCCCGGGTGCTGGTGGATGACGTTGGTGTGGGACTTGAGCCACTCGATCATCATGCCGTCCGACAGGTAGCCGTCGTCGTACATCTGGTTCAGCAGCGTGTGGTGCCAGAAGCAGTTGTGGTTGATGAAGCAGGAGGCCTTGTAGGCGTGGGAGTTCTCGACGCTGAAGTCCACCACCGGGCCTTCGTCCAGTTCCACCCGCTCGATGGTGGTCATGTCGTGCTTGACCATGAAGCACCGGGTGGCGGCCAGCACGGCCCGCAATGCCTGGCGCTTGGCCGTGAGCCGGAAGCCGATGGCGCTGTCGTAGCGCTCCAGGTCGGAGCCGGTGATGACCAGGCGGTGGGTGCCGTCGCGCTGGGGCCGGATGGAGCAGACGATGCCCAGGTTGAGCAGCAGCAACTGCTCGGTGCGCAGCAGGGCCAGGCTCTTGCTGACCAGGATGATCTGGCGATCCTGCTGAGAGACGCAGCCGTCGGTGTCGAAGTGGCCGCGCAGGAAGGCGCACACCACCGCCTCGGGCGAGCGCAGCACGGGCGGTGGCACGGTCTTGCGGCCGGCCGCGCCCGGGCCTTGCGCGAACTCGAAGTGGCTCACCAGCACGCGGGCCAGCGCGGCGCTGTGCACGGTGCTGTTGAAGTGGTTGCGGTCGGGCCGGCGGCGGGCGCGGAGGCCGAACTGCGCCAGCATCGTGGCCTCGAAGAAGTCCAGCAGTTCCGCGTCCTGCGAGGTGAGGTTGATGCGGCCGGAATGCGAGGTCTCGACGAAGCCGTCGCCGATCAACTGGCCCAGCACTTCGGCCAGGTCGGCGTCGAGGGTGGCCGGGCGGCGGGGCAGGTCGTCCGCACCCTGCAGCGTGAGCGGGAGGGAGGCATCGGCCTTGATGGCCTGCCAGTCCAGCAGGCAGGCCTGCAGCCGGGCAGCCATCTCGGCGCCGACGCGCAGCTGGCGGTGGCCGGACTGCCATTTCAGGAAGGTGTGCGGCGACACCTGGTGCCGGTCGCAGACCGCTGCCAGGCGGGGACGCGAGGCGGTGTCGTAGTCGATGCGCGCGGGCTCGGTGGCGAACACGCCCTGCCCGCGCCGGATCTCGACCCGGTCGCCGACCCGCAGCGAGCGCAGCTCGACCCACTGGCCGCCGACCAGGATCTTGTGGTCGGCGCCGCCATGCAGCACATAGCCGTGGCGGGTGGTCAGGCGCACGCGCGGCTTGTTCGGGTGGCTGAACCAGTTGACGACGCGGTTGCCGTCCTCCACGCGGCCGTCGAACTGGCTGTCCACCAGATCCTGCGCCGGCATCAGGCCGGCGTCGGTGACGATCAGCGTGTCGCCGGTGACGCAGGCCCAGCCTTCGTTCATGACCTGGGTCTGGCGCTGCGGGTAGAAGTACTGCGCGATCTTGCGCACGATGCGCACGACCTCGCGCTGCCAGGGCTCCAGCAGCGGCGCGTTCTTCTCGATGAAGTACAGCAGGTTCTCCTGCGGCTCCTCGGGGAAGCGGCGGCTCTCGGCCGCCTCGTCGGGGCGGTCGGGCCTGCGGGGCAGCGTGCGCCAGAGGTCGTTGACCTGCGACTGCGCGTGCTGCTCGCGCTCCTTCTGGCGCGCGCGCTCCTCGGCCAGCGACAGCTTGGCCGGGCGGCGGTAGCGGTCCACGCCGTGGTTCATCAGCGCGTGGCAGGAGTCGAGCAGCGCCTCGACGGCGTCCAGGCCGTGGCGCTCCTCGCAGTCGGCGACGTAGTTCTTCGCGTAGACGAGGTAGTCGATGATGGACGACGCGTCCGTCCACATGCGGAACAGGTAGTTGCCCTTGAAGAAGGAGTTGTGCCCGTAGCAGGCATGGGCGATGACCAGGGCCTGCATGGCCAGCGTGTTCTCCTCCATCAGGTAGGCGATGCAGGGGTCGGCGTTGATGACGATCTCGTAGGCCAGGCCCATCTGGCCGCGCCGGTAGTGGCGCTCGGTGGCGATGAACTCCTTGCCGAAGCTCCAGTGCCGGTAGTTCACCGGCATGCCGACCGAGGCGTAGGCGTCCATCATCTGCTCGGCGGTGATGACTTCGAGCTGGTTGGCGTAGGTGTCCAGGCCGAAGCGCTCGGCGGTCTGCCGGATGGCGGCGTGGTAGTCCTCGATCAGCTCGAAGCTCCAGTCGTTGGGCGAGGGCAGCGGCCGGCCGGGGCGCTGCGCCAGCGGCAGCATCCGGCGCAGCGGCTGGCGCTGGCGGCGCTCGGGCATGCCGCGCGGCGGCACGGCGGGGCGCTCGGGGTGGCGGCGGTCCTCTCGCGTGCTCATGGATGCGTCCCTTCCTTCTTGAACAGCTCGCGGAACACGGGGTAGATCTGCGCGGCCTCGACGGCCTTGCGCATCGCGAAGTGGGGCGCGTCCCCGGCGAGCGTCTCGTATTCCTCCCACAGGTTCTGCTCGGGCTCGGCCACCTGCACGTAGGCGAAGTAGCGGCACAGCGGCAGGATCTTGTCCGCCAGCAGCTCGCGGCAGCGGCTGCTGTCGTGGTGCCAGTTGTCGCCGTCGCTGGCCTGGGCGCCGTAGATGTTCCAGTCGGCGGGCGGGTAGCGCTCGCGGATGATCTGCTCCATCAGCACCAGCGCCGACGAGACGACGGTGCCGCCGGTCTCGGTGGCGTGGAAGAACTCCTGCTCGTCCACCTCCTGCGCCTGCGTGTGGTGGCGGATGAAGACGACGTCGATCTTCTCGTAGTGCCTCGTCAGGAACAGGTAGAGCAGGATGAAGAAGCGCTTGGCCAGGTCCTTGCGCGCCTCGTCCATCGAGCCGGACACGTCCATCAGGCAGAACATGACGGCGCGGGTCGTCGGCACCGGCACGCGGATGCGCGAGCGGAAGCGCAGGTCGAGGGGGTCGAGGAAGGGGATGGCGGCCAGGCGCGCCTTCAGCTCGCGGATGCGTTCGCGGGTTTCGGCGAGCAGGCACGGCCATTCATTGGAATCTTGCGGGCGGTCCTCCTTCAGCAGCTCCTGCTCGCGCGCTTCCAGCTCGTGCAGCTCGCGGCGCTTGTCCATGCCCAGCGCGATGCGGCGGCCCAGGGCACCGCGCATCGAGCGGACGACGTGCAGGTTGGTCGGCGTGCCGTCGGACGTGAAGCCGGCGCGGCGCGACTGCCACTCCGGCGTGTCGGCCAGCGTCGTGCGCGCGAGGTTGGGCAGGGCCAGGTCGTCGAAGAAGACCTGCATGAACTCTTCCTTGGTCAGGTGGAAGACGAAGTCGTCCTCGCCCTCGCCGGCATCGCTGGCCTGGCCGCCGCCCGCGCCGCCACCCTGCCCGCCCTGCGGCTTGGGCATGCGGTCGCCCTTGACGTACTCCTGGTTGCCCGGCCGCACGTCCTCGCGGATGCCGCCGTCGCCATGGCCGAAGACGGGTTCGCTCAAGTCCTTCTTCGGGATGCGCACCTCGTCGCCGCGCTCGATGTCGCGGATGCCGCGCCCGTCCACCGCGCGCTTGACGGCCTCGCGGATCTGCTCCTTGTGCCGGCGCAGGAAGCGCTCGCGGTTGCCGATGGACTTGTTCCTGCCCGACAGCCGGCGGTCGATGATCTGTTGCAGCGACATCGAACCCCCGCCTTCTTAGCTGCTCTTCCTCACGCGCAGATACCACTCGCACAGCAGCCGCACCTGCTTGGCCGTGTAGCCCTTGTCCACCATGCGCTGCACGAAGTTCTCGTGCTTCTTCGCGTCCTCGGCGCTGGCCTTGGCGTTGAAGCTGATGACCGGCAGCAACTCCTCGGTGTTGGAGAACATCTTCTTCTCGATGACGGTGCGCAGCTTCTCGTAGCTGGTCCACAGCGGGTTCTTGCCGGCGTTGTTGGCGCGCGCGCGCAGCACGAAGTTGACGATCTCGTTGCGGAAGTCCTTGGGGTTGCTGATGCCGGCCGGCTTCTCGATCTTCTCCAGCTCGGCGTTCAGCGCGCTGCGGTCGAAGACCTCGCCGGTGTCGGTGTCGCGGTATTCCTGGTCCTGGATCCAGTAGTCCGCATAGGTCACGTAGCGGTCGAAGATGTTCTGACCGTATTCGGAATAGCTCTCCAGGTAGGCGGTCTGGATCTCCTTGCCGATGAACTCGGCGTAGCGCGGCGACAGCTGCTCCTTGATGAAGCCGACGTATTTCTCCTCCAGCTCCTTCGGGAACTGCTCGCGCTCGATCTGCTGCTCCAGCACGTACATCAGGTGCACCGGGTTGGCGGCCACTTCTGCCGGGTCGAAGTTGAAGACCTTGGACAAAATCTTGTACGCGAAGCGCGTGCTGATGCCGCTCATGCCCTCATCGACGCCGGCGTAGTCGCGGTACTCCTGGTAGCTCTTGGCGCGCGGGTCGGTGTCCTTCAGGTTCTCGCCGTCGTAGATCTGCATCTTGGAATACAGCGACGAGTTCTCGGGCTCCTTCAGCCGGGTCAGCACCGCGAACTGGCTCATCATCTTCAGCGTGCCCGGCGCGCACTTGGCCTCGGCCAGCGACGAGCCGCGGATCAGCTTCTCGTAGATCTTGACCTCCTCGCTGACGCGCAGGCAGTAGGGCACCTTGACGATGTAGACGCGGTCGAGGAAGGCCTCGTTGTTCTTGTTGTTGCGGAAGGTCTTCCACTCGCTCTCGTTGCTGTGCGCGAGCACGATGCCGTCGAAGGGGATCGCGCCGAAGCCCTCGGTGCCCTTGTAGTTGCCCTCCTGCGTGGCCGTCAGCAGCGGGTGCAGCACCTTGATCGGCGCCTTGAACATCTCGACGAACTCCAGCAGGCCCTGGTTCGCGAGGCACAGGCCGCCGCTGTAGCTGTAGGCGTCGGGATCGTCCTGCGCATAGGTTTCGAGCTTGCGGATGTCCACCTTGCCGACCAGGCTGGAGATGTCCTGGTTGTTCTCGTCGCCCGGCTCGGTCTTGGAGACGCCGATCTGCTTGAGCACGCTCGGATGGCGCTTGACGACCTTGAACTTGCGGATGTCGCCGCCGAACTCGTCCAGCCGCTTGACGGCCCAGGGCGACAGGATGCGGTTCAGGTAGCGGCGCGGGATGCCGTAGTCGCGCTCCAGCAGCGGGCCGTCCTCGATGGGGTCGAACAGGCCCAGCGGCGATTCGTTCACCGGCGAGCCGGCCAGCGCGTAGAAGGGCACGCGCTCCATCAGCTGCTTGAGCCGCTCGGCGATGCTGCTCTTGCCGCCGCCGACGGGGCCGAGCAGGTAGAGGATCTGCTTCTTCTCCTCCAGCCCCTGCGCCGCGTGGCGGAAGTAGCTGACGACCTGCTCGATGGCCTCTTCGAGCCCGTAGAACTCGGCGAAGGCCGGGTAGATCTTGATCGTCTTGTTCGCAAAGAGGCGCGACAGCCGCGGGTCGTTGCGCGTGTCCAGCATCTGCGGCTCGCCGATGGCCTGCAGCATGCGCTCGGCGGCCGAGGCGTAGGCCAGCGGGTTGCGCTTGCACTCGGCGAGGTAGTCCTCCAGCGAGAGTTCCTCGACGCGGCCGCGCTCGTAGCGCGCGGCGAACTGGCTGATGACGTCCATGTCCACACCTCCGTCTGTTGCCGGGTGCGGACGCGGGCCGCGACTGCACCCGATGCGTAGAACCTGGAGGCCATCTTGCGCAACGCGGGCGGCGCGCGCAAGTGACCCGCTGGCGAGGGTGTGCGCTTGTGGCGCTTTGGCCTATGGATGTGCTAGCCGGTCGCCGGCCTCGTCGAACCAGAGCTGCCGGGCCGCGTCGAAGCCGAAGCGCACGCCGTCGTGCAGCGCCAGCTGCGGCTGGCCCGGCAGCACCGCGCACAGCAGCGTGCCGCCGGCCTCGATCCACAGCAGGTGCTGGTTGCCCAGCGGCTCGACGAGCTGGATGCGGCCCTCGAAGGGCTGCCCGTCCCCGATCAGCACGTGTTCGGGGCGCACGCCCAGCGTCAGCGCGGTGCCGTCGGCGGCGGCGTGCGGCAGGCCGATGCCGCCGCAGTGGAAGCGGCCGTCCTGCACGCGGCCGGCGAGGCGGTTGATGGTCGGCGAGCCGACGAAGCTGGCCACGCGCAGGTTGCGCGGCTGCTCGTAGACCTCGGCCGGCGTGCCGATCTGCTGGATCTCGCCCTGGTGCATGACGACGATGCGGGTCGCCAGCGTCATCGCCTCGACCTGGTCGTGCGTGACGTAGACCATCGTGTTGCCCAGCCGCGCGTGCAGCAGCTTCAGCTCGCGGCGCAGCTCGGCGCGCAGCTTGGCGTCGAGGTTGGACAGCGGCTCGTCCAGCAGCAGCACGCCGGCCTCGCGGACGACGGCGCGGCCGATGGCCACGCGCTGGCGCTGGCCGCCGGAGAGCTGGGCCGGGCGGCGGTCCAGCAGCGGCTCCAGCTGCAGCATGCCGGCCGCGCGGGCCACGCGCGCGGCGATCTCGGCCTTGGGCGCGCCGGCCATCTTCAGCGGGAAGGCGAGGTTGTCGCGCACGCTCATGTGCGGGTAGAGCGCATAGCTCTGGAACACCATGCCGACGCCGCGCGCGCTGGGCTCGGCATGGGTCATGTCGCGCCCGCCGATGTCGATGCGCCCGCCGCTGACCGGGTTGAGCCCGGCGATGCTGTGCAGCAGCGTGGACTTGCCGCAGCCCGAGGGGCCGAGCAGCACGAGGAACTCGCCGGCGTGGATGTCGAGGTCGAGGTGGCGGATGACCTCGTGGCCGCCGAACGTGATGTTCAGGCCCTGGATGTGGACGCGGCTCATGGGGCGGGGCTTTCGGCGCGCAGGAAGTGGCGGAACCATTCGCCGCTGGCCTTGAGGCGGCGGCGCTGGGTGGCGTAGTCGACGTGGGTGAGGCCGAAGCGGCGCGTGTAGCCCTCGGCCCACTCGAAGTTGTCGAGCAGGCTCCAGACGAAATAGCCCTTCAGCGGCACGCCCGCGCGCACGGCGCGCAGCGCGGCGGCGAAGTGGGCGGCCAGGAAGCGCTGGCGCGCGTCGTCCTGCACGAAGCCGTCGGCGTCGGGCACGTCGTCGAAGCAGGCGCCGTTCTCGGTCAGGTAGACGGCGGCGGGGCGGTAGTCGCGCTGCACGCGGGTCAGCAGCTCGGTCATGCCCTCGGGCACGATGGGCCAGCCGAAGGCCGTCAGCGGCGCGCCGGGCGTGGGCACGACGCGGGTGGCGATGCCCTCGCCGCCGGGCGCGTCGGCGATGGTCTCGGGAAAGTAGTAGTTGACGCCGAGGAAGTCGCACGGCGTGGCGATGCGCGCCAGGTCGCCGGCCTCGACGCGGGGCGCGTCGTCGCCGAGCGCGGCGAGCACGTCCGCCGGATAGCCGCGGCCGTGCAGCGGGTCGAGGAACCAGCGGTTGCGCAGCCCGTCGTGGCGCTGCGCGGCGGCCTGGTCGGCGGGGCCGGCGCTGGCGGCGCGGATCGGGTGCAGGCTCAGCGTGATGCCGGCCTGCGCGCCGGGCGCGGCGGCGCGCACCGCGGCGACGGCGTCGCCATGGCTGACGAGCAGGTGGTGGCAGACCTGCAGCGCCGCGCGGAAGTCGCGCAGGCCGGGCGCGTGCACACCCTCGTGGTGGCCGAGGAAGGCGGTGCACCAAGGCTCGTTGTGCGTGATCCAGTGCTTGACCCGGTCGCCCAGGTGGTGGGCGACCGCATGCGCGTAGTCGGCGAACGCGGCCATCGTGTCGCGGTTCAGCCAGCCGCCGCGCTCCTGCAGCGCCTGCGGCAGGTCCCAGTGGTAGAGCGTGGCCCAGGGCTGCAGGCCGCGTGTCAGCATGCCGTCCACCAGGCGCGAGTAGAAGGCCAGGCCCTCGGCGCTGGGCCGCTCGCCGACGCCGTCGGGGAAGATGCGCGGCCAGGCGATCGAGAAGCGGTAGGCGTCGACGCCGAGACCTTGCGCGAGGTCCAGGTCCTCGGGCCAGCGGTGGTAGTGGTCGCAGGCGGTGGCGCCGCTGCTGCCGTCGCGGATCGCGCCCGGGCGCTGGCAGAAGCGGTCCCAGATGGATTCGCCCTTGCCGCCTTCGCGGGCGGCGCCCTCGATCTGGTAGGACGAGGTGGAGCAGCCCCAGGCGAAGCCGGGCGGGAAGTCGTGGCGGTCCGGCGTGGTCACGTCAGCGCTGCTCCTCGTAGATGCGAACCCAGTCCACGGTCATCTGCGCGGGGAACACGGTGCGCTCGTCGGGCGGGCCGGGCCAGTCGCCGCCGATGGCGAGGTTCAGGATCAGGAAGAAGGGCCGCTCGAACACCCAGCTGCCGCCGGCGGGCAGCCGGGCCGGCGTCAGGCGGTGGTATTCGACGCCGTCCATCAGCCAGATGATTTCGTGCGGGCGCTTGATGACGGTGAAGACGTGGAAGTCGTCCGCCACCGGCGCGCCCAGCGGGTGGGGCTGGTTCAGGCTCTGCGCGCCGGAGTAGCCGGGGCCGTGCAGCGTGCCGTAGATGGTGGCGGGCGTCTGGCCGACGTATTCCATGATGTCGATCTCGCCCGCGTGCGGCCAGGGCAGGCCTTCGCCGAGGCTCCAGAACGCCGGCCAGATGCCCTGCCCGGCCGGCACGCGGATGCGCGCCTCGACCTTGCCGTAGGTGTAGCGGACCCGGCCCTCGGTGACGAGGCGGGCCGAGGTGTAGCCGCAGGGGCGGCCGTTCCAGCAGGGGCCGGCGTCCGCCACTTTTTCGGCGCGGATGACGAGGCGGCCCTGGCCGTCGAGGAAGGCGTTGCGCGGCGCGGGCGTGTAGTACTGCAGCTCGTGGTTGCCCCAGCCGTCGGCCTCGCGGTTGCCGAGGTTGCTGTGCCAGTGGGCGGGGTTGGGCGCGCTGCCGGCGGGGCCGTCGAATTCGTCGGACCAGACCAGCTTCCAGCCCGCGCCGTCCGCAGGCGCGGGCGCGGAGGCGGGCGCGGCGACGCTGCCGCCGCCGCAGCCGGCGAGCAGGGCGCCGAGGGTGAGCAGGAGGGCGCGCATGGTCAGCCCCCCCATTGCCGCAGGAAGTCGCGGTACCAGTGCGCGCTGGCCTTGGGCGTGCGCCGCAGCGTGGCGTAGTCGACGTGGACGATGCCGAAGCGCTTGGCGTAGCCGCTGGCCCATTCGAAGTTGTCCATCAGGCTCCAGACGAAGTAGCCGGCCATCGGCACGCCGCGGCGCGCAGCCTCGGCGACGGCGGCGATGTGGTCGCGGACGTAGGCGATGCGGTCCTGGTCGTCGACGCGGTGGCTGGCGTCGGCGTGGTCGGGGAAGGCGCCGCCGTTCTCGGTGATGTGGACGGGCGGCAGCGCGTCGCCGTAGTCGGCCTTCATCTGGCACAGCAGGTCGGTCAGGCCCGTGGGGTGGATCTCCCAGCCCATGTCGGTCAGCGGCAGGCCGGCGGCCGCGGCGTCGTAGGGCCGGGTGGCGCTGGCGATGTAGCGGGTGTAGTAGTTGACGCCGAGGTAGTCGATCGGCGTGCGGATGATGTCGAGGTCGCCGGGCTCGACCCGGGGCGCGTCGGCGCCGAGGTCGGCGAGCGCCTCGGCGGGGTAGCTGCCCTTGAAGACCGGGTCGCTGTACCAGCGGCGGCTGTGCGCGTCGGCCAGGCGCGCGGCGGCCAGGTCGGCCGGGCTGTCGCTGGCGGCCTGCGTCGCGGCGAAGTTCAGCACGATGCCGAGCCGGGCGGTGGCGCCGTCGGCGCGCAGCGCCTGCACCGCCAGGCCGTGGCTGAGCAGCAGGTGGTGCGACACCTGGGCGGCCACGGCGCGGTCCTTGATGCCGGGCGCGAAGATGCCTTTCTCGTGCCCCAGCGTGGCGACGACCCAGGGCTCGTTGTGCGTGGCGATGGCGTGGAGGCGGTCGCCCAGCCGGGCCTGGATGCCGCGCGCGTAGTCCACGAAGCGGTGCGCCGTGTCGCGCGCGGCCCAGCCGCCCTGTTCCTGGAGCGCCTGCGGCAGGTCCCAGTGGTAGAGCGTGGCGAAGGCGCGGATGTTGCGCCGGGCCAGGCCGTCGACGAGGCGCCGGTAGAAGTCCAGCCCCGGCTCGTTCCAGGCGCCCCGGCCCTGCGGCTGCACGCGCGCCCAGGCGATCGAGAAGCGGTAGGCGTTGACGCCCAGCGAGGCGATCAGGTCCAGGTCTTCCTCGAGCCGGTGGTAGTGGTCGCAGGCGACGTCGCCGTTGCTGGCGTCGGCGATGACGCCGGGCTGGCGGCAGAACACGTCCCAGATGGAGTCGGCCTTGCCGTCCTCGCGGGCGGCGCCCTCGATCTGGAAGCTGCTGGTGGCGACGCCCCAGGTGAAGTCGGGCGGGAACTGGTGGTGCAGGGCTTGGGTGGGCATCACTTGACGGCGCCGGTGGTCAGCCCGGCGATCAGTTGGCGGGAGGAGACGACGAAGAGCACGATGAGCGGCAGCGTGGCGATGGCCGAGCCGGCCATCAGCGCGCCCCATTCGGTGTTGACGGTGCTTTGCAGGCTGCGCAGCGCCAGCGGCAGCGTGTAGCTGGCGGTGCTGCGCAGCACGACCAGCGGCGCCATGAAGTTGTTCCACGACGCGATGAAGGTGATCAGCCCGAGCGTGCCGAGCGCCGGCTTCATCAGCGGCAGCGCGATGCGCCAGTAGATGCCGAGCTCGCTGCAGCCGTCGATGCGCGCGGCCTTCAGCAGCTCGGGCGGCACCGAGGCGGCGGCGAACTGGCGCATCAGGTAGATGCCGAACGCGCCGGCCGCGCCGGGCACGTAGAGCGCGCGGTGGGTGTCGATCCAGCCGATCGCGTCCATGACCATGAAGTTGGGGATCATGGTCATGAAGGGCGGCACGAGCATGGTGCCCATGACGAGCAGGAACAGCGGCCGCTTGAAGCGGAACTCCAGCAGCGCGAACGCATAGCCCGCCATCGAGCAGAACAGCAGCGTCAGCGCGGTGGACAGCAGCGCGACGTACAGGCTCCAGCCGAGGTTGCGCCAGAAGGGCAGCCGGGTGGTCAGGATGTCGAGGTTGTCGCCGAGCGCGGCGCCGAACCACAGCGGCGGCGGCACGCTGAAGATCGCGTCCTTGGACTGCGTGGCGAACACGAACATGAAGTAGAAGGGCGCGAGCATCAGCAGCGCGCCGGCGCCGACGAGCGCGTAGGCCGCGAGGCGGGACAGGCCGGTCGGCTTCATGCCTGGCGCTCCTTGAAGGCCTTGTTGGTCAGCCAGGTCAGCGCCGCGAGCAGCGCGAACAGCAGCCAGGAGATCGCGTTGGCGGCGCCGAAGTCGCTGAAGTCGAAGGCCAGGCGGTAGACGTACATCGCCACCGTCATCGTCGCCTGGTCGGGGCCGCCCAGGCCGTTGGTCAGGATGAAGGGCTCCTCGAAGAGCTGCATGCCGCCGATGACGCTGAGCGTCACGCCGAACAGGATCATCGGCCGCAGCGCCGGCAGCGTGATGTGGCGGAACTGCGCCCAGGCGCCCGCGCCGTCCAGCCGCGCGGCCTGGTAGAGCTCGCGCGGGATGGTCTGCAGCGCGGCGAGGTAGAGCACCAGGTTGAAGCCCAGGTAGCGCCAGAACACCACCAGCGCGACGGCGGGCTTGAGCGTCTGCGGCTGCCACAGCCAGTTGATCGGCTCGATGCCGAAGGCGCCGTGCAGCGCGAGGTTGACCAGGCCGTAGTCGGTGGACAGCAGCGAGGTGAACAGCATCGCGATGGCGACGGTGGACGTGATGTAGGGCAGGAAGTACGCCGCCGACACCGCGTGCCCGAAGCGGCCGAACGCGCGGTTCACGAACACCGCCAGCGGCAGCGCGACGAGGTGCTGCGGCAGGCCCGACACGACGGCCAGCCACAGCGTGTTGCGCAGCGACTTCCAGAACCAGCCGTCGCCCAGCGCGAACGTGAAGTTGTCCAGCCCCGTGAAGCGCATCGCCTCCAGCCCGGCCGTGGGCTCCCAGCTCTGGAAGGCCATCCACAGCGAGAACAGCAGCGGGAACAGCCCGAACACCGCGAACAGCAGCAGGAAGGGGCTGATGAGCAGGTAGGGCGCCCAGGCGTTGGGGATGCGCAGGGGTTTCATGTCA
This sequence comes from Roseateles sp., assembly GCF_047654785.1. GTDB lineage: Bacteria > Pseudomonadota > Gammaproteobacteria > Burkholderiales > Burkholderiaceae_C > Pelomonas. The sequence goes on along the minus strand of NZ_JASGKQ010000002.1, from coordinate 303,714 downwards.
AGGTTCCAGGTGCCATGGCGTCGGACGGCGGGCCGGGGCTGGCTTCATGTCAGCGGTTGGCGCGGTGCTGCAGCAAGGCCTGCGCGTCGCCGAGCGCCTGCGGGATGGGCTTGTCGTAGATCAGCACGTTGTCCAGCTCGCCGTTGAGCACCTCCTCGGCGAACTTGTTCTGCCGGTGCAGCGGCCGCGGCGGGATGCGGCGCGCGGCGTCGCGCCAGAGCTGGCGCGCCCGCTGGCCGCCGAGGAAGGGCATGGGCTCGTCGAAGAACGGGTCCTCGTGCGCGGACAGCAGCGCCGGGAAGGCGTCGTAGCCCTTGAAGGCGCGCAGCTGCAGCGCGCGGTCGAGCGTCAGGTGCCGGATGAGGTTCCAGGCCAGCGCCTTGCGCGCCGGGTCGGAGCGGCGCGGGATGGCGTAGTAGGTGCCGCCGTAGCCGGCGTAGCTGCCGCCGGGCAGCTGCGCGGCGCGCCACAGGCCGCGCGTCTCGGGCGCGATGACGGCGGCGAGCTGGCCGGCCATCCAGGCGCCCGTCAGCTCGGTGGCGAGGCGGCCGCGGCGCAGGTGCTCGGCCCAGTCGTTGCGCCAGGTGTCGACGATGGCGTCCAGCCCCTGGCGGCGCACCTGCAGGCACAGCGAGAAGGCGCGCTGGAACGCCGGCCCGTCCACCGCCGGCCGGCCCTGGGCGTCGAAGTAGGCGCTGTGGCCGGGCGGCTGCGTGGCGGCGATGACGATGTTCTTCAGGTAGCGCGCATGGGCGATCAGGTAGGCGCCGGTGCGGGCCTTGATGCGCGCGCCGGCCGCCACATAGGCCTCCCAGCTCGCGGTCAGCTCGGCCGGCGTGACGCCCGCGCGGTCCAGCACGTCGCGGCGGTAGAGCAGGGTGCCGGGGCCGATGTCGGTGGGCAGCGCGACGAGCGCGTGCTGGCGGTTGCGCGCCTGCTCGAAGGCGAAGGGCACGAAGCGCTCGCGCAGCGCCTCGGCGCCGTAGGGCGGGGCGCTGAGGTCCTGCAGGCCCGCGCCCAGCGAGAAGCGGCCCATGTAGCTGGCCTCCAGCGCCATCACGTCGGGCAGGTGGCTGCCGCCGCTGCTGGAGGACAGCGCCGTCGTCATCGCCGTGTGGTGGTCGTCGTACTGGCGGCTGATGACCTCGACCTCGACGCCGCCGTTGGCCTGGTGCCAGGCGGGCAGCGCGTCGCGGATGATCTGGTCGACGAGCGGGAAGGCGGCGACGACCAGCCGCGCCGGCCCCGCGCCCTCGCCGGCCCGCGCCGGGCAGGCCCCGGCCGCCGTGGCGAGGGCGGCGGCGAGCAGGTGGCGGCGGTGGGGGTCGGACATGGGCGGCGGGGTGCTGAGTAAGCGTTGAAAGCGCTTTCACGATTGTGGCGGCGAGTGGCGCATCGCCCAGCCGCAGAAACCCTAGTGCGCCGCGCCGGGGCCGCGAAAGTGGCCGCGCCTACACTGCGGGCGCCCCGCCAACGGAATCCCGGCCCGCCCATCGTGTCTTCGCGTCCCCCCCTCAAGAAAGCGCCTTCAGGCCGTTCCGCCGGCCGCGAGGCGGGCGCGGTGACGCTGGACCAGGTGGCTGCGCGCGCGGGCGTGTCGCCGAGCACGGTGTCGCGCATCCTGAACGGCACGGCCGCCGTCAGCGGGGCCAAGAAGGACGCGGTCGAGGCCGCCATCCGCGAGCTGGGCTTCCGGCCCAACCCGGTGGCGCGCGGGCTGGCGGGCGGGCGCTCGATGAGCATCGGCGTCGTCACGCAGATCATCAGCAGCCCGTTCTACGGCGAGGCGCTGAGCGGCATCGAGCGCGAACTGGACGGCGCCGGCTATGTGCCGCTGTTCGTCAGCGGCCACTGGAACGAGGCCGACGAGCGCAAGGCCCTCGAGACGCTGCTGGCGCGCCGGGTGGACGGCATCATCGTGCTGGCCGGGCGGCTCTCCGACGCCGAGCTGCTGCGGCTGTCCGAGAGCCTGCCGATGGTCGTCGTGGGCCGCCAGATCACCGGGCCGCAGCTGTTCAGCTGCAGTTTCGACCACCGCACCGGCGCGCGGCTGGCGACGGAGCACCTCATCGGGCTGGGCCACCGCCGCATCGCGCTGCTGCTGGGCGACGGCATCCACGAGGACTCGTCCGACCGCCATCGCGGCTACCTGGACGCGCTGGCGGCGGCGGGCATCGCGCCCGACCCGCAGCTGGTGGTGCAGGGCGACTACACCGAGGCCAGCGGGCTGGAGGGCGTGCAGCGCCTGCTGGAGCGCGACACGGGCTTCACGGCGCTGTTCAGCTCCAACGACCAGATGGCCATCGGCGCCTTGCTGGGCCTGTCGCGGCGCGGGCTGCGCGTGCCGGACGACGTGTCCATCGTCGGTTTCGACGACCTGGTGCCGTCGCGCTACATGCTGCCGCCGCTGACCACCGTGCGCCACGCGATCTATGAGATCGGCGTGCAGGCCGCCGCCGCGATGCTGGCGCTGCTGCGCGGGGCGCCGCCGCAGGTGCGGATGCCGGTGCCGGAGCTGGTGCTGCGGGAGTCGGCGCGGCGGCTGGCGCGTTGAGGTCGGCGCGTTGCGCGCCAAGGCTGGGCGGGGCGCAGGAGGGTGGGGAGCCCTGATGCTCCGTGTCCCCCGGCCCGCTGCGCGGGCCTCCTCCTTGACCTGCGCATCAGGGCTCCCCACCCCCGTGTCCCGGCGCCCAGCCCAGCCAAGGCACAACCAAAGAAGCAGGCGCCTGTCGCGCCCCAGCCAAAACCTAGGGTGTTGCCTAGTTTGAAAGCGCTTTCTGGTGCGCGATGCTGCGCGCAGTTGAAAGCGCTTTCAGCGATTTCGGCGCAAGGATTCCACAAAGACGACATCCACCCCAGGAGACAAGCCCATGACAAACCGCCCCCGCCTCAACGCCCTGGCCAGCGCTGTCGGCCTGCTGGCCGTCGGCCTGAGCAGCGCCCAGGCGCAGCAAGCCGCGGCCCCCCAGGCCGAACCGCAGCAGCTGGAGACGGTCATCGTCACCGGCATCCGAAAAAGCCTGGACAGCTCGCTCGACATGAAGCGCAAGGCGCAGGGCGTGGTGGACGGCATCGTGGCCGAGGACATCGGCAAGTTCCCCGACTCCAACCTGGCCGAGTCGATGCAGCGCATCGCCGGCGTGTCCATCGACCGCACGGCCAACGGCGAGGGCTCCAAGGTGACGGTGCGCGGCGTCGGCCCCGACTTCAACCTCGTGCTGCTCAACGGCCGGCAGATGCCGGCGTCCAGCATCGGCGACACCTACGCCTCGAACTCGCGCGCCTTCGACTTCGCCAACCTGGCCTCGGAGTCCATCGCCGCGCTGGAGGTCTACAAGACCAGCCGCGCCGAAACCCCCACCGGCGGCATCGGCGCGACGATCAACATCAAGACGGCCCGCCCGCTGGAGGCCGGCAAGCAGATCGCCAGCTTCGGCATGAAGCTGGTCAGCGACCAGTCCAACAAGCGCCTGCCCGACCCGACCAAGGGCTCGCAGCTCACGCCCGAGGTCTCGGGCATCTACAGCGACGTGTTCGCCGACGGCACCTTCGGCATCGCGCTGTCGGCCAGCCACCAGAAGCGCAACTCCGGCTTCAACCAGGTGGGCGTGAACGCCGGCTGGCACAACAACACGGGCGGCTCCGGCCAGGTGTCGCAGGCCCTGCAGGACGCCAGCGGCATCCAGCAGGGCGACCTCTACGTCGTGCCGCAGGAGCTGCGCTACAGCCTCAACGGCCTGCAGCGCACCCGCACCAACGGCCAGCTGGTGCTGCAGTACCGCCCGGTCAAGGACCTGACCGCGACGCTGGACGCGACCTACTCCGAGCTGAAGATCCACACCCGGCGCAACGAACTGTCGGCCTGGTTCAACACCAGCCCCACGTCGGGCACCTGGGAAAACGACGGCAGCGGCGTCTTCGCGCCCAGCACCTACGGCGAGACCTACGGCAACCCGGCCGACGTGGCGATGGCCGGCGGCGTCTTCGGCACCAAGGCCAGGAACCAGGCCACCGGCTTCAACCTGGCCTGGCAGGCGAGCAAGGACCTGAAGCTGGAGTTCGACGCCCACCACGCCACCGCCACCACCGGCGCGGACAGCCCCTACGGCAGCAACGCGACCATCGGCGTGTCCATGTACAACCGCGCCAACATCACGGCCGACTTCCGGCACGGCTTCCCGGTGCTGGGCATCGGCATCGCCGGCAACCCGGGCGACGGCCCGGCGCTGACCCAGGTGACGGGCTCGTCGTTCCGCAACAGCTACATGCGCAACGCGATCGACCAGGCGCAGTTCAAGGGCAAGTTCAACCTGTCGGAGTCGTCGGAGCTGGACTTCGGCGTCAGCCTCAGCAAGGTCAAGAACCGCACCGCCTTCGCCAACGTGCAGCAGGACAACTGGGGCGGCTACGGCAAGACCAGCGACTACGACGACGGCCTGTGGCAGGCGGCCAGCCTGCGGCCCTACTTCGCGCGGTCGCTGAGCGCCAGCGGGGCCGACGGCGCCGCGCTGTTCAACGACTTCTACCTGTGGGACTTCGACGCCGTCCGCAAGGCCGCCATCGCGGTCAACGGCGACACGGCCACCTTCTCGCCCTCGTCCAACTTCACCGACGACCGCCGCACGCAGGAAACCTCGCGCAGCGCCTACGTGCAGTACCAGACCGACTGGGAGAGCTGGGGCATTCCGATGAACGCCTCGGCGGGCCTGCGCTACGAAAGCACCAAGGTGCGCTCGCAGGCGCTGGTGCCCGTGGTCACCGGGCTGGAGTGGAAGTCGGAGAACGAGTTCGCGATCATCCGCGGCGACGCCGCCTTCCTGGCCGGCACCGGCAAGTACAGCTATGTGCTGCCCAGCATCGACTGGTCGGCCGACCTGACCAGCCAGCTCAAGGTGCGCGCCAGCTACGGCGAAACCATCGGCCGCCCCGGCTGGGGCGACATCCAGAGCGGCACGACGCTGAACGACTTCCGTGTCGGCGGCGGCACCGGCAGCTCCGGCAACCCGAACCTGAAGCCGCTGAAGTCCAAGAACATCGACTTCTCGGCCGAGTACTACTACGCCAAGGGCAGCTACGCCGCGCTGGGCCTGTTCCGCAAGAACATCAGCAACTTCATCGGCACCAACGGCGTGCAGACCTCGCCGTTCAACCTGACCACGCCGGTCGGCGGCGCGCTCTACAACCAGGCGCTGGCGGCCACGGGCGGCAACTGCGGCACGGCCGACCGGGTCTGCATCCGCAACTACATCCTGCACACCTACGACGGCACCAACGGCGTGGTCTGGACCGGCGACGACGTGAAGGGCGCCAACGGCACCATCGCCGGCCAGCCGGGCGACCCGGCCGCGGTGTTCACCGTGAGCACGCCCGTCAACGCCCGCAAGGACCACATCAACGGCGTCGAGCTGAACGTGCAGCACGCCTTCGGCAACAGCGGCTTCGGCATGTCGGCCAACTACACCTGGGTGCGCTCGGGCCTGAAGTACCAGAACGCCAGCCTGGCCCAGCAGTACGCGCTGCTCGGCCTGAGCAACTCGGCCAACGCCGTGGGCTTCTACGAGGACGACAGCTTCAGCGTGCGCCTGGCCTACAACTGGCGCGATGCCTTCCTGAGCGGCACCAACAGCGACATCTGGGGCAGCGCCGGCCCGTCCTACACGGCCGCCTACGGCCAGTGGGACCTGAGCGCGGGCTACAAGTTCAACCGGAACCTGAGCGTCCAGGTCGAGGCCATCAACATGAACGACGGCACCCAGCGCGTCTACGGCCGCAACAAGCAGCAGACGCAGTACTACACCCAGACCGGCCGCCGCTTCATGATCGGCGCGCGCTACACGTTCTGAGCCTTTCCTCGTGGCCTGAGCGCTCCTGTGGGGCGGGCTCTGTCCGGCCCGTCCCGAGGGCGCACGAGCGAACCCGGGGCAACCCGGTGTTTTCTTGCAAGGTCGTGGGCGGCGCCGGCTGCTAAGGTCGGCGCCGCCCCCTTTTTTGCTTTCCCGCCATGCGCCCGACCCTGCTCGACAACGTCAGCCACCAGCACCTGCGGCTGCAGACCCGCCTGGACCCGGCCTGGGGCGACGCCGTGACCGCCGTGCCCACGGTGCCCGGGGAATTCCGGCTGCTGCAGGCGCACTTCCCCGTCGTCTTCCAGCCCGCGCCGCAGGGCGGGGGCTTCCAGCCCGTCGCGCTGCTGGGCGTGGGCGAGCGCAACCACTTCGCCACGCCCCAGGGCTGGGCCGCCCACCACCTGCCCTGGGCGCTGGAGCGCCAGCCGCTGCTGGCCGGCCGCGACGGCGACGGCTGGGTGGTCCACATCGACGCGGACAGCCCGCGCCTGAGCACCACCGAGGGCGAGCCGCTGTTCCTGCCGCAGGGCGGCCAGTCGCCGCTGCTGGCGCGCCGCGTGGCCGTGCTGCAGGCGCTGCACGAGGGCATGCAGGCGCTGCCCGGCTTCATCGCCGCGCTGCAGGCGCACGAGCTGCTGGAGCCGATGAGCCTGAGCTACGAGCGTGCCGACGGCGGCACGCACCGCATCGGCGGCTTCAGCGTGCTCCACGAGGAGCGGCTGGCGGCGCTGCCCGGCGCGGCCGTGGCGGCGCTGCACGAGGCAGGCCACTGGCTGCCGATGGCGATGGCCGTCGCGTCGCTGGCGCACTTCCCCGACCTGATCGACCGCGAACGCCGCGCCTGAGCATGCTGCGCGAAGTCCCGGTGCCCACCCCCGGCCAGGTGCCGCCCGAGGCGCTGGCGCTGGACGCGCCCTGCGTGCTGCGCGGCCTGGTGGCGCACTGGCCCGTGGTGCGGGCGGCGCGCGACGAGGGCGCCGGGGCCGCTGCCGCCGTGCTGCGCGCGCACTGGCGCGACGCCAGCGTGGGCGTCTACGAGATGGCGCCCGAGACGCGCGGCCGCATCGCCTACGACGCCGCGTTCACCGGCTTCAACTTCACGCCGCGCCTGATGCCCTTCGGCGCGCTGCTCGACCAGCTGCTCGCCTGGCAGCACGAGCCGGCGCCGCCGACGCTCTACATGGGCTCGACGACGCTGGACACCTGCCTGCCCGGCCTGCGCGATACCCACACGCTGGCCGTGCCCGCCGGCTTCGCCGACGGCGAGGAGCCGCTCGTGAGCCTGTGGCTGGGCAACCGCGTGCGCGTGCCCGCGCACCAGGACTGGCCGGCCAACCTCGCCTGCTGCGCCAGCGGCCGGCGGCGCTTCACGCTCTACCCGCCCGACGCGGTGGGCGACCTCTACGTCGGCCCGCTGGAGTTCACGCCCGCGGGCCAGCCCGTCAGCCTGGTGGACGCCGACGCGCCCGACCTCGCGCGCCACCCGCGCTTCGCCGCCGCGCAGGCGCGCGCGCAGGTGGTGGAGCTGGCGCCGGGCGACGCCCTCGTCATCCCCAGCCAGTGGTGGCACCAGGTCGAGTCGCTGGCGCCGCTGAGCGCCCTCGTCAACTACTGGTGGCGGCGCGCGCCCGAATGGCGCGACTCGCCGGTCGCGGCGCTGTGGCTGGCCATGGCCACCGTGCGCGACCTGCCGCCCGCCGAGCGCGCCGCCTGGCGCGCGCTGTTCGACCACTACGTGTTCGATGCCGACGACACCACCGCCGGCCACATCCCGCCCCATGCGCGCGGCCTGCTCGCGCCGCTGGACGCCACCGGCATGCGCCGTTTGCGCGCGCTGCTGCTGAAGAAGCTGAACCGATGAACCCCTCCGCTGAACCCCTGCCACCCGTGCGCCGCGTCGTCATCGCCGGCGGCGGCACCGCCGGCTGGATGACGGCCGCGCTGCTGGGCAAGCTGCTCGGCAAGCGCCTGGCGCTGCAGCTCGTCGAGTCCGACGAGATCGGCACCGTCGGCGTCGGCGAGGCGACCATCCCGTCGATGCGGCTGTTCCACGAGCTGCTGGGCCTGGACGAGGCCGAGTTCATGGCCGCGACGCAGGCCGTCTTCAAGCTCGGCATCCGCTTCGACGGCTGGAAGCGGCCGGGCGAGCAGTACTTCCACGGCTTCGGCACGACCGGGCGCGACCACTGGAGCGCGGGCTTCCAGCACTTCTGGCTCAAGGGCATGGCGCGCGGCCTGGCCCAGCCCTACGGCGCCTACAGCCCGGAGACGACGGCCGCGCTGCAGAACCGCTTCGCGCACCTGCCGGACGGCGCGCTGAACTACGCCTACCACCTCGACGCGACCCGCTACGCGCGCTACCTGCGCGGGCTGGCCGAGGGCTGGGGCGTGCAGCGCATCGAGGGCAAGATCGCCGCCGTCCACCGCGGCGGCGAGGGCGGCCCCATCACCGCGCTGCAGCTGGAGAACGGCGCGCGCATCGAGGGCGACCTGTTCGTGGACTGCACGGGCTTCCGCGCGCTGCTGCTGGGCGAGACGCTGGGCGTGGGCTACGAGGACTGGAGCCACTGGCTGCCCTGCGACCGCGCGGTGGCCGTGCAGACCCGCTCGGTGCGCGAGGCCAGCCCCTATGTCGACGTCACCGCGCACCCGTTCGGCTGGCAGTGGCGCATCCCGCTGCAGCACCGCGTCGGCAACGGGTTGGTCTACAGCAGCCGCGAGATGAGCGACGCCGACGCGCCCGAGGTGCTGGCGCGCCACGTCGAGGGCGAGCTGCTGGCCGCGCCGCGCGTGCTGCGCTTCCGGCCGGGCCGGCGCGAGAAGGCCTGGGTCGGCAACTGCGTCGCCATCGGCCTGTCCAGCGGCTTCCTGGAGCCGCTGGAGTCGACCAGCATCTACCTGATCCAGCGCGCGGCCATCCGGCTGGCGCAGATGTTCCCGGCCGGCGGCGTGCGGCCGGTGGACGCGGACGAGTTCAACCGCCAGATGGGCGCCGACGTCGAGCATGTGCGCGACTTCATCATCCTGCACTACCACGTGACCCAGCGCGACGACTCCGCGCTGTGGCGCAATGCGCGGGCGATGGCGGTGCCCGAGACGCTGCGCCGCCGCATCCAGCTGTTCGCCGAGACGGGCCGGGTGTTCCGCCCGCTGGACGAGCTGTTCGCCGAGAACTCCTGGGTGCAGGTGATGATGGGCCAGGGCCTGACGCCCGCCGCCCACCACCCGGCGGCCGACCTGATGGGCGACGCCGAGCTGGGCCAGTTCCTCGCCCGCCTGCAGCAGCAGGTGGCGCAGCAGGTGGCGCGGCTGCCGGCGCACCAGGGCTATGTGGAGCGGCTGTGCGCGCCGCACCGGCCGCCGGGCTGAGAACGGGTTCCGGGCCGCGTCAGCGCAGCTTGTCGAGCAGGCCCGAGAGGGCGTCCAGCGAGTCGAAGTGGATGGCCAGCTCGCCGCTCTGGCCGCCGCGCTTGGTGTGCTTCTTCACGCGCACCTCGACGGTGGCGCCGAGCGCGTCGGCCAGTTCCTCTTCGAGCCGCAGCACGTCGCGGCTCTTGTCGCCCTTCACGCGCAGCAGCGGCGCCTGGCGCGCGGCGCCCTGGGCCTTGGCGACCAGCTTCTCGGCCTCGCGCACGCTGAGCTTCTTCGCGGCGATCTCGCTGGCCGTCGTGATCTGCGACGCGCCGTCCAGCGGCAGCAGCGCGCGCGCATGGCCCATGTCGAGGTCGCCGGCCATCAGCATGTTCTGCACCGGCGTGGCCAGGTTCAGCAGGCGCAGCAGGTTGCTGGCGGCGCTGCGCGAGCGGCCCACGGCCTGCGCGGCCTGCTCGTGCGTCAGGCCGAACTCGTCGGTCAATCGCTTCAGGCCCTGCGCCTCTTCGAGCGGGTTCAGGTCTTCGCGCTGGATGTTCTCGATCAGCGCCATCGCGGCGGCCGATTCGTCCGGCACCGCCTTCACCAGCACCGGCACCTCGCGCAGGCCGGCGAGCTTGGCGGCGCGGAAGCGGCGTTCGCCGGCGATGATTTCATAGCGGCCCGGCTCGCCCAGCGGGCGAACAAGGATGGGTTGCATGATGCCCTGGCTCTTGATGGATTCGGCCAGCTCGTACAGCGAGCCCTCGTCCATGCGGGTGCGCGGCTGGTACTTGCCGGTCTGCATCTGTTCGAGCTTCAGCGTGCCGGGCGCGCCGTCGCGCTCGGGGGCCGGGGTGTCGCTGACTTTGGGGCCGAGCAGGGCTTCGAGGCCGAGGCCGAGGCCCTTGGGTTTTTTGGTCGCCATAGCGCTCAATTGTCTTTCAGGCCGTGCAGCAGCGCCCGGCCCTCGGGCCAGTCGCCCAGGCCGGACTCGGCGTTCAGGTGCCCGCGCGGCCCGGCCATGACGACGCGGCTGCCCCAGTCCGCCGCCATCTGCGCGCTGCGCTCGGCGGCGCCGTAGGGGTCGTCGCTGCTGATGACGGCGATGCTGGCGAAGGGCAGGCGGCCGCGGCGGATGGGGCGCCAGTTGTGCAGTTGCGGTGGCGCGTCGTCGCGCTCGGTGTCGGGCGGCGCGACGAGCAGCGCGCCCTGCACGCGCGCCGTGTGCCGCGAGTGTTCGGCCCAGCTGGCGACCAGCTGGCAGCCCAGCGAATGCGCGACCAGCAGGGCCGGCCGGTCGTCCTGCAGCAGCACCTCGTCCAGCCGCGCCATCCAGTCGCCGCGCCGGGGCCAGTGCCAGTCGTGCTGCTCGACGCGCTCGTCACCGTGCAGCCGCTCCCAGCGGCTCTGCCAGTGGTCGGGGCCGGAGTTCTGCCAGCCGGGGAGAAGCAGGATGCGGGATGGATTCATGGTTTGCCCTTAAGCTGCGCGGCTGGATTTTCAGCGGAGCAGCGAGCATGGCGTTCAAGGTATTTGTCGATGGGCAAGAGGGCACGACGGGCCTGCGGATTCACGAGTACCTCGCGGCCCGCGCCGATGTCGAGGTGCTGAAGATCGACGCCGACAAGCGCAAGGACCCGGCCGAGCGCGCGCGCCTGCTGAACGCGGCCGACGTGGCCTTTCTGTGCCTGCCCGACACGGCCTCGCGCGAGGCCGCGTTCATGGTCAACAACCCCCGCACCTGCCTGATCGATGCGAGCACCGCGCACCGCACGGCGCCGGGCTGGGTGTTCGGCCTGCCGGAGCTGGCCCGGGGCCAGCGCGGCGCCATCCAGGCCGGCAAGCGCATCGCCAACCCGGGCTGCCATGCCAGCGCCTTCATCCTGGCCGTGCGCCCGCTGGTGGACGCCGGGCTGCTGCCGCGTGACGCGGCGGTCAGCGCCACGTCCATCACCGGCTATTCGGGCGGCGGCAAGGCCATGATCGCCGAGTACCAGCAGCAGCCGTTGCCGGCCCACCTGGCCGCGCCGCGCCCCTATGGCCTGGGCCTGAGGCACAAGCACCTGCCGGAGATGATGGCCCACACCGGCCTGGCGCTGCCGCCGGTGTTCATGCCGGTGGTGGCGAGCTTCTACAAGGGCCTGGCGGTCAGCGTGCCGCTGCACCTGAGCCAGTTCAGCGCCGGCACGACGCCGGAGCAGGTCCATGCGGCGCTGGCCGCGCACTACGACGGCGAGCGCTTCATCCGCGTGATGCCGCTGCGCGACGCGGCGACGCTGGAGGCCGGCTTCTTCGACGTGCAGGCCTGCAACGACACCAACCGCGTCGATCTCTTCGTGTTCGCGTCCGACACCCAGGTGCTGCTGCTGAGCCGGCTGGACAACCTCGGCAAGGGCGCCAGCGGCGCGGCGGTGCAGGCGATGAACGTTCACCTGGGCCTGGACGAGGCGCTGGGGCTGGCCTGAGCCGCCCCAGGCCCGTCGGTCAGGCGGGCAGCGGCACCAGCGGGCTGCCGTTCATCGGGTCTTTTTTCTTGGATGCCAGCGCCTTGGCCAGGTCCAGCCCGAGCGCCTTGGCCACGCCCGCGCCATAGGCCGGGTCGGCCGCGTGGCAGTTGCGGATGTGGCGGAACTTGACGAACTCCGGCGCGTCGCCCATCGCGCGGCCGGTGTTGTCGAACAGCGCCTGCTGCTGCGCCGGCGTCATCAGCTGGAAGAGCTTGCGCGGCTGCTCGAAGTAGCGGCTGTCGTCCTCGTGGAAGCTCCAGTGCTTCGCGTCGCCGCTCAGGCGCAGCGGCGGCTCGGTGGCCTGGGGCTGGGCCTGCCACTGGCCGAAGCTGTTGGGCTCGTAGTGCGGCAGGCCGCCGTAGTTGCCATCGACGCGGCCCTGGCCGTCGCGGTGGTTGCTGTGCACCGGGCAGCGCGCGGCGTTGACCGGGATCTGGTGGTGGTTCACGCCCAGGCGGTAGCGCTGCGCGTCGGCGTAGTTGAAGAGCCGGGCCTGCAGCATGCGGTCGGGGCTGACGCCGATGCCGGGCACGAGGTTGCTCGGCGAGAAGGCGCTCTGTTCCACGTCGGCGAAGAAGTTCTCGGGGTTGCGGTTCAGCTCGAACTCGCCGACCTCGATCAGCGGGTAGTCGGCGTGCGGCCAGACCTTGGTCAGGTCGAAGGGGTGGTAGGGCACCTTCTCGGCGTCCAGCTCGGGCATGACCTGCACGTACATCGTCCACTTCGGGAAGTCGCCGCGCGCGATGGCGTCGAACAGGTCGCGCTGGTGGCTTTCGCGGTCCTTGCCGACCAGGGCCTCGGCCTCGGCGTCGGTCAGGTTCTTGATGCCCTGCTGGGTGCGGAAGTGGAACTTGACCCAGAAGCGCTCGCCCGCGTCGTTCCAGAAACTGTAGGTGTGCGAGCCGAAGCCGTGCATGTGGCGGTAGCTGGCGGGGATGCCGCGGTCGCTCATGACGATGGTGACCTGGTGCAGGGCCTCGGGGATCAGCGTCCAGTAGTCCCAGTTGCTGCCGGCGCTGCGCAGGTTGGTGCGCGGGTCGCGCTTGACGGCCTTGTTCAGGTCGGGGAACTGGCGCGGGTCGCGGATGAAGAACACGGGGGTGTTGTTGCCCACCATGTCCCAGTTGCCCTCCTCGGTATAGAACTTCAGCGCGAAGCCGCGGATGTCGCGCTCGGCGTCCGCCGCGCCGCGCTCGCCGGCCACGGTGGTGAAGCGGGCGAACATCTCGGTCTGCTTGCCGACCTGGCTGAAGATCCTGGCGCGGGTGTATTTCGTGATGTCCTTCGTCACCGTGAAGGTGCCGAAGGCGCCCGAGCCCTTGGCGTGCATGCGCCGCTCGGGGATGACCTCGCGCACGAAGTTGGCAAGCTTCTCGTTGAGCCACACGTCCTGCGCCAGCAGCGGGCCACGCGGGCCGGCGGTGAGGCTGTCGCGGTTGGTGGAGACGGGCGCACCGAAGTCGGTGGTCAGGTGCGTCACGGGGCAGGTGGGCTTGGTCATGGCAGTCTCCTGGGAGGGCTTGGAGCACGCATCCTAAGGAGGGACGGCCCGGCTGCCTATTTGATTCGGCGCAAGTTGACCATTGCCTGAAGCTATTGACTCATGCTGAGTTCATAGTGCAAGTCGATGCCGGCGGCGCAACGTCACGCCAGCTCGGCCTCGGGGCTGCGGTAGTGGTAGCGGTAGGCGAACACGAAGCCCAGGCGCCGGTACAGGCGCTGCGCCGCGTCGTTGCCGCTGCCGACCTGCAGGTAGGCCTGGCGCGCGCCCTGGGCGTGGGCGAGGGCCAGCAGCGCGCGGCACAGCCGCTCGCCGTGGCCCTGGCGCGGGACGGCCGAGGCGATGTCGTACAGGCCCACGAGGCCGGCCGCGACGACGATCTGCCCGCAGGCCAGCAGCCGGCCGCCGGCGTCGTTCAGCGCGAAGCCCTGGTAGGCGGCCGGGGCGCTGGCGAGGCGTTCCGCGTGCGCGGCGACGGCCGCCGCCGACGAGCCGCGCAGCGCGCCGACCCGCGCGGCGTAGGCGGCCGCCGCCAGCGGCTGCAGCGCGGCCGGCGCGGGGTCGGGGTGGAGGCGGGGCAGCACCAGCACGTCGGCCGGGTCGAAGGCGCCCCAGCCCTTGGCCGCCAGCCGCTGGTCCAGGTCGGCGGGCTGGCTCCAGGGCGTGATGCGCACGGCCAGCGGCAAGCCGGCGGCGGCGTAGGCGCGCTGGCAGCGGGCGAGCAGCTCGTCCAGCGGCAGCGTGCCCTGGCGCAGCGCGTTGATGCAGCGCGAGCGCTTGGCCTTGCCGGGCGACAGGCGCAGCAGCCAGCCGTCGATGGCGGCTTCCTGGGGCGGCGCGCTGGCGTCCAGGCCGGCGAGTTCGGCGCGCAGGGGGAGGGTGTCCGGCATGGGGATCAGCGCATCGTCGCGATGCGCTGCACCATTTCCTTGGCGAAGTCCACGAAGGCCACCGCGCCCTTGGCGCCGGGGTCGAACACGACGCCCGGCAGGCCGTAGCTGGGCGCCTCGGCCAGCCGCACATTGCGCGGGATGACGGTGTTGAACACCTTGTCGCCGAAGTGCGCCTTCAGCTGCTCGCTGACCTGCTGCTGCAGCGTGATGCGCGGATCGAACATGACGCGCAGCAGGCCGATGATCTGCAGCTCGGGGTTCAGGTTGGCGTGGATCTGCTTGATGGTGTTGACCAGGTCGGTCAGCCCCTCCAGCGCGAAGTACTCGCACTGCATCGGCACGATGACGCCGTGCGCGCTGCACAGGCCGTTGAGCGTCAGCATCGACAGCGAGGGCGGGCAGTCGATCAGCACGAAGTCGTAGTCCCGCGCGGCGTCGGCCAGCGCCGCCTTCAGCCGGGCCTCGCGGCGCTCCAGCTCGACCAGCTCCACCTCGGCGCCGGCCAGTTCGCGGTTGGCGCCCAGCACGTCGTAGCCGGCCTTGTCGCTGCGGATGCGGGCCTCGGCGATGGAGGCAGACTCCAGCAGCACGTCGTAGACCGTCGTCTCCAGCGTGCGCTTGTCGATGCCGGAGCCCATCGTCGCGTTGCCCTGCGGGTCCAGGTCGACGACGAGCACGCGCTGGCCGATCTGCGCCAGCCCGGCGGCGAGGTTGACGGTGGTGGTGGTCTTGCCGACGCCGCCCTTCTGGTTGGCGATGCAGAAAATCTTCGCAGTCATCTTCTACCGGGGCTAGCGGGACAGGGCCAGTCGGATGCCGAACCCGAGCAGGCAGACGCCGGCCACGCGGTTCAGCGCTTGCGCGATCCAGGGGCGGGCGCGCAGTTGGGCGGCCAGCAGGTGGGTCAGCAGCACGGCCACGAGGCCGTAGGCAAAAGTGAGCGCGGCGATGGTGGCGGCCATCGCGGCAAAGGTGGTGGCACCCTGGTGCCGCGCCGGGTCGACGAACAGCGGGAAGAAGGCCATGTAGAACACGATGGCCTTGGGGTTGAGCAGCGTGATCAGCGCTGCCTGCCGGAAGTAGTGGCCCGGCCGGATGTCCAGCGCCGGCCCCTGGCCGGGCCGGGCCCTCAGCATGCGCCAGCCCAGCCAGGCGAGATAGGCCGCGCCCGCCCACTGCACCGCATGGAAGGCGGCCGGGTAGGCGGCCAGCAGCGCGGCGACGCCGGCCACGGCCAGCCACAGCAGCACCTGGTCGCCGGCGATGATGCCCAGCGTGGCCGCCAGCCCGCCCGCGATGCCGCCCTTGCCGGTGGAGGTGATCAGCGCCAGGTTGCCGGGGCCGGGGATGGCCAGGAAGAGCACGATGGCGGCGACGAAGGCGCCATAGTCAGCTACGCCGAACATGGGGTGGGCGACAGAGGGAGGGGCGGCCAGTTTAAGCGAGGCGCATCCAGACGAGGCAGCGCTGCGCGTCCAGGCCCGGCACCGCGAGTTGTTCCACGTGAAACACGTCCACGTCGGCCGGCAGCGCGGCGATTTCGTCGGCCGGGTGCTGGCCCTTCATCGCCATCCAGACGGCATCCGGCGCGAGGTGCTGGCGGGTGAGGACGGTGAAGTCGGCCAGCGACGCGAAGGCGCGAGAGGTGATGACGCCGAAGGGTTCGGCCTTCAGCTGTTCCACCCGGCTGTGGAGGCCGTGCAGGTTGGGCAGCTTCAGCTCGGCTGCGACCTGCTGGATGAAGGTGGCCTTCTTGGCGACGGCATCGACGCAGCTCACGTCGGTGCCGGGGCAGCAGACCGCGATGACGACGCCGGGCAGGCCGCCGCCCGCGCCGACGTCCATCAGCCTGGCCGGCGCACCGTGGCGCAGCAGCGGCGCGATGACGGACAGGCTGTCGATCAGGTGGTGGCTCAGCATCTGCGCCGGATCGCGCACGGCGGTCAGGTTGTAGACCTTGTTCCACTTTTGCAGCAGGGCCAGATAGGCGAGCAACTGGGCGATCTGCGAAGGTGAGAGGTCGAGGCCGAGTTGCACGGCCGCCGCTTCGAGCGCGGGCCTCATGCGGCTTCCGCTTCGGTGAAGCCCTTGAACTTGCCCTTTTTCAGATGCACCAGCAGCAGCGAGATCGCGGCCGGCGTGATGCCGGAGATGCGCGAGGCCTGGCCCAGCGTCTCGGGGCGGTGGGCGTTGAGCTTCTGGCGCGCCTCGAAGGAGAGGGCGTGGACGAGGCCGTAGTCCAGGTCTTCCGGCAGCTTCAGGTGCTCGAAGTGCGCGGCGCGGGCCACGTCGTCCACCTGCTTGTCGATGTAGCCGGCGTACTTGATGCTGATCTCGACCTGCTCGGCCACGAGGTCAGCCAGCTCACGGCCCAGGTCGGCGGCCAGTGTTTCACGTGAAACGGCCGCTTCGGGCTTCGCGATGGCGGCCACCTCGGCCACCGTGTCGAAGCCCACGCCCGGCCGGCGCAGCAGGTCGGCGAGGCTGTACTCGCGCTCCAGCGCCTTGCCGACCAGCCGCTCGGCGTCCGCCGCCGGCAGGATGCCGGGGTGGACCCAGGTGCTCTTCAGCTTCTCTGTTTCACGTGAAACCGCGTCGCGCTTGCGGTTGAAGGCGGCCCAGCGCGCGTCATCCACGAGGCCGAGGCGGCGGCCGGTGTCGGTCAGGCGCAGGTCGGCGTTGTCCTCGCGCAGTTGCAGCCGGAACTCGGCGCGGCTCGTGAACATGCGGTAGGGCTCGGTGACGCCCTTGGTGATGAGGTCGTCCACCAGCACGCCCAGATAGGCTTCGTGCCGCTCGGGCGCCCAGGGGGCTTCGCCGCGCACCTGCAGCGCCGCGTTCAGGCCGGCGAACAGGCCCTGGGCGGCGGCTTCCTCGTAGCCGGTCGTGCCGTTGATCTGGCCGGCGAAGAACAGGCCGGCGATGGCCTTGGTCTCGAAGCTGGCCTTGAGCCCGCGCGGGTCGAAATAGTCGTACTCGATGGCGTAGCCGGGGCGCAGGATGTCGGCGTTCTCCAGGCCGGGGATGCTGCGCACGGCGGCAAGCTGCACGTCGAAGGGCAGGGAGGTGGAAATGCCGTTGGGATAGAACTCGTGCGTGGTCAGCCCTTCCGGCTCCAGGAAGATCTGGTGCGAGTCCTTGTCGGCGAAGCGGTTCACCTTGTCCTCGATGCTCGGGCAGTAGCGCGGGCCGACGCCCTCGATGACGCCGGTGAACATCGGGCTGCGGTCGAAGCCGCTGCGGATGATTTCGTGCGTGCGCGCGTTGGTGTGCGTGATCCAGCACGGCAGCTGCTGCGGGTGCATGTTGGCGTGGCCCATGAAGCTGAACACCGGCACCGGCAGGGATGGAGGCGTGCCGTCTGCCGAGGGCACGCCGTCGCCAGGCTGGGCCTCGCACTTCGAGAAGTCGATCGTGCGGCCGTCCAGGCGCGGCGGCGTGCCGGTCTTGAGCCGCCCCTGGGGCAGCTTCAGTTCCTTCAGCCGCGCCGAGAGCGACACGGCCGGCGGGTCGCCCGCGCGGCCGGCGCTGTAGTTCTGCAGCCCGACGTGGATGCGGCCGTCCAGGAAGGTGCCGGCCGTCAGCACGACGGCGCGGGCGCGGAAGGCGATGCCGGCCTGCGTGACCGCGCCGACGACGCGCTCGCCTTCCACGATCAGGTCGTCCACCGCCTGCTGGAACAGCATCAGATTCGGCTGGTTCTCCAGCCGGCGGCGGATCGCGGCCTTGTAGAGGATGCGGTCGGCCTGGGCGCGCGTCGCCCGCACGGCCGGGCCCTTGCTGCCGTTCAGGATGCGGAACTGGATGCCGGCCTCGTCGGTCGCCAGCGCCATCGCGCCGGCCAGGGCATCGACCTCCTTGACGAGATGGCCCTTGCCGATGCCGCCGATGCTGGGGTTGCAGCTCATCTGGCCCAGGGTCTCGATGTTGTGGGTCAGCAGCAGCGTGGCCGCGCCCATGCGTGCGGCGGCCAGCGCCGCCTCGGTGCCGGCATGGCCGCCGCCGACGACGATGACGTCGAATTCCTTGGGGTAGAGCATCTCAGTTTCCATTCCGCATGTCGGGCCAAGCGCCGGGCCGCTCCCGAGGCCGGCCCGCCCCCTCGGGGGATCGGCCCAGGCAGCCCTTGGCCGAGGGGCGCCACGGCATGTCGGGCAAACCCCGAATTTTACGAAGCGGCTGTGGACAAGTCACCCCGTCCCGGGGGCGGCCGCAGGGACAATCCGGCCATGGACTGCCGCCCCCGCTGCGCCGCCTGCTGCATCGCCCCGTCGATCAGCTCGCCCATCCCCGGCCACCCCGATGGCAAGCCGGCGGGCGTGCGCTGCGTGCAGCTGGACGCCGAGCTGCGCTGCCGGCTGTTCGGCCGCCCGGAGCGCCCGGCCGTCTGCGGCTCGCTGCCGCCGCACGAGGAGATGTGCGGCGAGACGCGCGAACAGGCCATGCGCTGGCTGGGCTGGATGGAACAGGCCACCGCGCCCGCTCAGCCGGCCGGCAGCGGCGCCCGGCCGGTGCGCCAGCGCGCCCGCCACGCCGTGGCGCGCGGGTGGTCCCAGTACTTGTCGAAGAAGTAGTGCAGCACCGTGTTGGCCAGCGGCTCCACGAAGGTGACCGCGCCGGCCACGGCGACGCTGCCGGTCAGCGCGTAGGCCACCGTGAACGAGGTGCCGAGGTGCAGGACGCCGAAGCTGAGGGTCTTGGCCATGAGGGCTATCAACATGAAAAATTGGATAGCCAAATGCTAATGATTCTCATCGCCGCCGGCCAATCGCTTGCGGCTATGGCGGCCATCGGCGCGGCCGAAAACACCCAGACGCTCAAGGCCCGGTGCCCGGGCCGCTGACCTTCCCGGTCACCGGCTGCCGGGTGGCGCGGTCCTCGATCCAGGCCTCGCAGGCGTCCGGCGCGATGCGGCCCGCGACGCGGTAGGCCTTGCCGGCCTCGGGCGTGAAGGCCAGGTCGCCGGACACCCGGCAGCCGTGGCCGCGCATCGCCAGCAGCGGTGCGGCGTACTGCGTCACCGCCTGTAGCCGCACGACGGCCGGGCGCGGCGGCAGCTCGTTGCTCAGCGCCACCGGGGCGGCCGAGAAGCCGCGGCCCTGGTGGGCCTGCAGCGTGGCGATGCTGGTGCTCAGCAGCCGCCGGCCGTCCACCGCCGTCATCTCGAACACATGGGCCAGGCTGTCGCCCTGCAGCGTCGACTGGTCGGCCACGTTCACGGTCGGCCCGTCGTAGCCCTCGGGCGTGGCGGGCTGGAAGCCGCTGAAGCTGCCGCAGCCGGCCAGCAGCGCGACGCCGCAGATGCCGAGCGCGGCCCTCATCGCGCCACCGCCGCGCGCAGCGACCGCGCCACGTCGGCCAGCGCCACGGCCGCCAGCGCGAAGCCGACGGCCACGCCCGGCAGCACCTGCTGCCAGCGCAGCGCCTCGCCCTTCAGCACGGCCAGCATCAGCGTGTTCTGCGCCAGGCCCGGCACCCACAGGTACCAGGGCGCGTCGCCGCCCGGGTTCAGCAGCGTGACCATGGGCATCAGGCTCACGGCCGTCACCACCAGCGTGCTGCCGGCCTGCGCCTCCTTGAAGGTCTTGGAGCGGATGGCCAGCGCCATCAGCAGCGCCGACAACCCGGCCGCCAGCGGGATCTGCAGCAGCCAGAAGGCCAGCACCTCGCCCGGGCCGAACTGGAACATCGCCTGCAGGCTGTCGCTCCTGAGCAGCCACTGCGCGGGCACGAAGCTCAGGGACGACAGCAGCGCCACCGCCAGGCCCAGCAGCGCGACGGCGCCCCACTTGCCGGCGACGATGGCGGCGTGCGGCGCGGGGTTCATCAGCAGCGGCTCCAGCGAGCCGCGCTCGCGCTCGCCGGCCGTGCTGTCCAGCGCGGCGGTCAGCGCGCCGTACAGCACGGCCATGATGATGAACATCGGGATGATGCTGGTCAGCCGCGTGGCGCGGGCCTGCACGCTGGCGAGGTCGCGCTCCTGCACGTCCAGCGGCTCCAGCAGCTCGACGGACACGCCGCGCAGCGCCAGGTTCAGCGCCGCACGCTCGC
Organism: Roseateles sp.; assembly: GCF_047654785.1. Classification (GTDB taxonomy): domain Bacteria; phylum Pseudomonadota; class Gammaproteobacteria; order Burkholderiales; family Burkholderiaceae_C; genus Pelomonas. The sequence continues at coordinate 283,562 of NZ_JASGKQ010000002.1, read as the reverse complement.
GGTTGAAGCCGTTCAGCAGCCGCGCGACGGCGCCGGTGCCGGCGGCCGCGCGCTGGTTGGCGCTGTCGCTGACGACCTCCACCGTCGGCGCCTCGCCGGCCAGCAGCCGGGCCTCGAAGTCCCGGGGCACGACGAGCACCGGCTCCAGCAGCTTGTTCGCGCGCAGCCGGGCCTCGTAGTCGGGCGGCGCGGCCTTCAGGGTGTAGGTCTGGCGCTCGATGAAATTCCTCAGCGTGGGCGCGTGCTCCATGCCCACGGCCAGCAGCTCGCGGCGGTCCGCGCGCTCCTCCAGCGACGCGATCAGGCTCGACAGCGCGGCCAGCAGCAGCGGCCCCATCAGCAGCGCCGGGACCAGCAGGCGCAGCAGCGTGCGCCGGTCGCGCAGCGCGTCGGCCAGTTCCTTCGTGAAAACGATCAGCGCCTGCTTCATGCGGCGTCCTCCTGCGAAACCCGGGGAAAGGCGAGCCTGACGAACGCGTCCTCGAAGCGCGCCTCGCCGGCCTGCGCCAGCAGCGCCGGCACGCTGCCGCGCGCGACGCTGCGGCCGTGGGACACGACCACCACCTCGTCGCACAGCTGCTCCACCTCCTGCATGATGTGCGTGGAGAAGACGATGCACTTGGCCCCGCCCTCGGCGCTGCGCAGCCAGCGCAGCGCCTCGCGCAGGCCGCGCGTGGCCAGCACGTCCAGGCCGTTGGTGGGCTCGTCCAGCACGATGTTGGCGGGGTCGTGCACCAGCGCGCGGGCCAGCGCCGTCTTCATGCGCTCGCCCTGGCTGAAGCCGTCGGCGCGGCGGTCCAGGATGGCCCGCATGTCCAGCAGCCGCGCCAGCTCGTCGGCGCGCGCGTGGGCGGCGTCGGGGTCCATGCCCTGCAGCCGGCCGAAGTAGACGATGTTCTCGCGCGCCGACAGGCGCGGGTACAGCCCGTGCGCATCGCCCAGGATGCCCATGCGGGCCAGCGCTTTCAACGGGGCATCCTTCACGACGATGCCATCCACCGCGATGTGGCCGCCGTCCGGCGCGAACAGCCCGGCCAGCATGCGCAGCGTCGTGGTCTTGCCGGCGCCGTTGGCGCCCAGCAGGCCGGTGATGCGGCCGTTGGCGGCCGACAGGCTGACGCCTTGCACCGCGCGCACCACGCGCTTGTCGCCCCGCTTGAACAGCCCCGCGCCGGTGCGCGAGACGAATTGCTTGTGAACGTCCTGGATCTCGATCATCGCGCTGCTCCCGGGGCCTGGACGGGCTGGAAGGCCAGCGGGCGCGGGATGCGCGTGGCGCAGCCGCCGTCCTGGGGCAGGGCGGCCGCATCGGTCTTGGCGTCGATGAAGCGGAACACCAGGTCGCGCACGCAGCCCACCGCCATCACGCCGTGGCCGGCCTCGGGCGCCACCAGGTGCTGCACCCGCCCGGGCTGCCCGGCGGCCAGCGCACGGGCGACGCGCTCGCCGTGGCGCGGCGGCGTGGCCGGGTCGGCGCCGCCGCTCAGCACCAGCACCGGGCTGGGCGCGGGCGGCACCCGGTAGAAGGCGGCCGGCACGTCGCCGCGCGGCCAGCTCCGGCAGACGCGGGCGTACAGGTCCGCGCCGCCGGTGCCGAAGTCGGCGCCCGGCGCATCGGCGGCCTGCGCCAGGCGCGGCATGTCTTCCGCGCAGATCACCGAGAAATGCATGCCCATCGCCAGCGCCATGCCCTTGCCGCCGGCAAAGGCGGCGGTCAGGCCGAACAGCCCGTCGAAGCGGCCGTCGTGCGCGGCGGCGTGCAGCGCGGCCGGCAGCGCGGCGGCCAGCGCCGGCTGGTACAGCGGCGGGCGCACGGCCCGCAGCAGCAGCTCGCGGTCCACCGTGAAGCGCTCGGGCGTGCCGGTCAGCGGGTGGGCCACGGTGACGGGGCGGGGCAGCGAGGCCAGCAGCTGCCGCCAGTCGGCGCGCAGCCCGGGGTGGGTGCGGGCGTGGGCGTCGAACAGCTTGTCCAGCGCGGCCTGGCCGTCGGTCGAGAAGCTGGCGGGCAGCACCATGTCCGGCGGCGCCACGCCGTCGATGACGGTGCGGCGCACCCGGGCCGGGAACTGGCGCAGGTACTCCAGCGCGGCGCGCGTGCCGTAGCTGGCGCCGACGAGGTTCCACTGCGGCACGCCCAGGCGGTCGCGCACGGCGTCCATGTCCTGCATGGCCAGGGTCGTCGTGAAGAAGCGCAGGTCGCCGTAGGGCAGCTTCTCGAGCGCGGCGCGGCAGGCGTCCAGGCGCCGGAACTGCGCCTCGGCGTCCAGCTGCTCGGTGACGGTCAGCCGGCTCTCGTCCGCGCAGGTCAGCGGCGCGGAGCGGCCGGTGCCGCGCTGGTCGATGAACACCAGGTCGCGCCGGTTGTTCAGCCGGTTCAGCCGCGGCAGCACGCGCGCGGCGACGTCGATGGCGCTCTGCCCGGGGCCGCCGGCCAGCATCAGCACCGCGTCGGGCTGCTTGTTGCGCGCCATCGCGGGCACCACGAGGTAGTGCACGGCGATCTTCACGCCCGCCGGCCGCGCCGGGTCCAGCGGCCGCTCCAGGCTGCCGCACTGCAGCTCGTTGGGGATGCCGTCGATGCGGCAGGGGTGCAGCGGCGGCGTGGCCGCTGCCGCCGCGCCGCACAGGCCCGCCATTGCCAGCGCCGCCGCCAGGCGGCCTCGCCAATCACGCATGCCGGTCTCTTCTCGTCGTTGGGATGGCGTGCAGTATCCGGCCCGGGCGCCGCCGTGACGGGGCGCGGCGGGTGGGTGGCGCCGGTGGCCGCGCGAGCGGCAGCCGGTGCGGGTGAATGGCGGCCCCCGCGAACCGCGCTTCAGGCCTTCTTCATCAGCCCCCGGCAGGCCGACCGGGCCTTGGCATCGCTGCCGTCCAGCTTGCCGCAGACGCCGTCCAGCTGCGCCTTCAGCCGGCCGACGGCGGCGGCCTGCGGGGCACCCTGGTTCCAGGCGGCCAGCAGGGTGGCCACCTTCTTCAGTGACCGCTCGCTGCGCTCATAGAACGCGCCCGGGTCCTTCTCGGCCTCGGCGAACAGCTGGGCGGCCGCCTTTTCGATGCGCGGCGTGTCCTGCGGGCTCAGCTCGATCAGCGCCGCGACGTAGTTCGAGCCCCACTGCAGCCGCGTCGCCGGGCCCTCGCTCTTGCTGAAGGCCTCCTCGTACCAGCGCAGCGCCTCCTGCTTGCGGCCCTGCTTCTTCGCGTTGCCGCCCAGCTGGCTCATCAGGTAGTACGGCGAGTGGCTGCGCGCCAGCGCGGACTTCAGCAGCTCGTCGCTGTCCTTCCACAGCCCGGCGCGGCCCAGCAGGTGGGCGGCCTGGGTGACGGCGGCCTGGCGCTCGTAGCCGTCGGTGATCTCGCGGTGGGCGCGGCCGGCCTGCTCGCGCGCCTCGGCCAGCAGCGTGGGCGGGAGGCCTTGCGGATGGGGCTGGTCCCGGGCCACGTCCAGGCGCGCCAGCTCGATGCGGCCCTGCAGCGCGTTCAGCCGGTCGGCGCGGGACAGCGTGGCGTCTTCGTTGAGCCGCTTCAGCGCGGCGTCGAACGCGGCCAGCAGCGCGGCGCGCGCGTCGCCCGGCTGCGGCGCCAGTGCGCGGACGAGGTCCGGCGCCTCGTTGGCGAGCACGTCCATCTGCGCGCGCGCCTGGGCCGGGTCGGCCAGCACGGCGCGCAGGCGCGGCAGCTGCGCGGCGTCCGCCGCGCGGCCCTCGGCCAGCGCGCCGACGGACTTCAGCCACAGCCGCGTCGTCGTCTCGGCGTCCGCCGCGCCGGCACTGGCCCGGGCCAGCTGCGCCAGCGTGGCGGCGCGCTCGGCCACCGGCAGCAGCTGCTGCTCGTCCGTCTCCCAGCCGTAGAAGCCCAGCAGCCGCCACTCGTTGGCCGAGAGCTTGCGGCCCGCCTTCGCGTCGGCCAGCACGGCCTTCACCGGCCGGCCGCTGGACAGGCCCAGCTGCAGCACCTGCATCACCTGCGCCGCGTCCGCCTCGCCCGGCAGCCGGGTGATCTCGCTGCCGCCGGGGTTGAACAGGATCAGCGTCGGGTAGCCGCGCACCTTGAAGCGCGTGCCCAGCTTCTGCGCGCCGGGCGCGTCGCCGTCGATGCCCACGGCCACGAAGGCCTTGCTCTGCGCGATGAAGTCCGCGCGGTTGAACAGCGTCGCCTTCAGCTGGTTGCACGGCGGGCACCACTTGGCGCCCCAGTACAGCAGCACCGGCTTCTTCTCGGCCCGGGCCTGGGCGAAGTGGCGGTCGATGTCGGCATCCGCGGCGGCGGCCTGCCAGGACACGCCCGGGCCGGGGCCGGTGGCCGCCTGGGCGGCGGGCGTGGCGGCGAGCAGGGCGGCGGTGGCCAGCGCGGCGAAACGGAGGGTGAGCGTCATCGGGCCTGGGTGGGGAGGTGGTCGAGGCCGCCATTGTCCGCCGCGGGCCGGCGGGCGGTGTCTGCGCGGGCCGCATGAGCTTATTCGCCGCCCAGCCTTTCCGTCCCCCGTCCGGGGGGGGGGGCTCCGGGGCGACTCCCCCACCGGGCCTCCCCCCGGGCGATGGCCGGCGCCGTGCCGGGCGCCGATGCTGAGGGCATGGCGTCTTCCCGTGCGCCGCCCCCCGGATGGAGCCCGACATGCACTTCTTCCACGCTTTGCAGACCGCCCGCCCCAACACCCCGCCGCCGGCCGCGCTGCCGCAGGCGCAGCCCGCCGTGCCGCGCACCCCGTCCGAGGCCTGCGGCTGGTTCGACTCCAGCTTCGACCTCGCCGCGGGGCTGGAGGTGTCCGAGCAGGACTGCGACACGCTGTACCAGCTCTGGCAGCTGTCCTGAGCCGAACCCGGCCGGCGTGGCCGCGCAACAGTTCTTCACCGGCCGCCAGACGGTGGCAATCGTCCCGCCGCCCGCTTGAGTTCTAATCGCGGGTCCGCGCAATGGGGATCAGCCCGGCGGTTTGGTTTTTTCGGAGAGATTTCGATGCGATTCACCCCCCGGGCCACCTGGCTGGCCTTGATGCTGAGCCTGCCCGCCACCGCGCTGCTGACGGCCTGCGGCAGCGGCGGCGATGGCGGCGGCGACACGCAGGTGCGCCTGCTGAACGCCACCCGTTCCTACCCCTCGCTGGACCTGACGGTCAACGACAAGACCATCAACAGCAAGGTCGCCTACGCCACCGTCGGCGAATACGGCGCGGTGAACATCGACGCCACGGCCACCAAGGTGCTGACCAGCGACGTCGGCACCAGCATCGCCGCGACGACGCCCTCGCTGACCGCCGGCAGCAACTACACCTACATCACCTACGGCTTCGCCGGTGCCGTGCGCACCACGCTGCTGCAGGAAGCCGAGACGGTGCCCGACGCCAACAAGGCCAAGCTGCTGGTGCTGAACCTGGCGCCCGATGCCGGCGCGATGGACGTCTACCTGACCACCGCCGCCGACTGCGCCCTCGCCACCGAGACGGCACTGACCAGCAACCTGCAGGGCGGCGCCGGCAGCGGCTACATCCAGGTCAACTCCGGCACCTTCCGCGTCTGCGTGACCGGCTACAACAAGCGTGCCCAGGACCTGCGCCTGAACATCCCGGCCGTCACGCTGGACTCGGCCACGGTCAACACGCTGATCCTGACCTCCACGGACGGCGGCGTGCTCGTCAACGGCATCACGCTGGTCCAGAAGGGCGCCGTCAAGAACTACGCCAGCACCCAGGCCCGCGTGCGCACCGTCAACGCGCTGAGCAACAGCGCCACCGTCAGCGCCACCGTCAACGGCCAGCAGATGTTCGACGGCGCGATCAGCCCGCTGATCAGCGACTACGTGACCGTCGAGTCCGGCGCCAGCACCCTGAGCGTCCAGGTCAACGGCAACAGCGTCAGCTACACGCCGCCGACGTTCACCGCCGGCACCGACACCACGCTGCTGGTGTACGGCGACCCGGCCGCGCCCAAGCTGTCCGTGCTGAACGACGACAACCGCCTGCCCACCGTGTCCGGCGACGTCAAGATCCGCCTCATCAACGCGATGCCCATCTCCGGCGCCGGCCTGAACGTCGGCTTCGGCGCGGTCGCCTCCAACGTCGCGTCGGGCGCGACCTCGGTGCCCGCCACCACGTCGTCGTCGTCCAGCACCCAGGTCGACGTGACGGCGCCCATTGCCGGCTCGCCGATCTACACCAACACGGCCTTCCCGCTGCCGGCCAACACCGTCTGGACCTTCATCGCCGTTCCGACCGTGATGAGCACGACCAACACGACGGGCTACACCGCCCTGCCCAAGCGCGAGCGCCCCTAAGCGGCCCCGCCGCTCCCGGCCCCACAACCCCCGGGCCTCCCGGCCGGGGGTTTTTTGTTGCCCGCGCGGAGCCGCTCCGGCCGCCGCCGGCCGGCCCACAATCCGTGCCCTGACTTCCCGGAGCGCGCCATGGCCGCCGCGAACAAGACCGTCCCGACCGCCGCCGACGTCGATGCCTACGTCGCCGCCCAGCCCGAGGCGCGCGCGGCCGACTGCCGCACGCTGATCGCGCTGATGCAGCGTGCCAGCGGCGAGCCGCCGGTGATGTGGGGGCGCATGGTCGGCTTCGGCCGCCGGCACTACGTCTACGACAGCGGCCGCGAGGGAGACATCTTCCGGATCGGCTTCGCCAGCGGCGCCGGCGGCAAGGGCGACATCAGCCTCTACCTCGACCTGGGTTGCCTGCCCGCCGGGCGCGAGGCCCTGCTCGCCGGGCTGGGCAGGTACCGCGAAGGCAAGGGCTGCCTGTACGTGAAGCGGTTGGCCGACGTGGACCTGGGCGCGCTGGGCCGGCTCTGCGAGGCCGCGCTGCGCGAGGCCGGCGCATGAGCTCACGAAGGAGGTGCCGGTGAGCGCGGACCTGCCGGGCGACGCGCGCTGCCCGCGCTGCGGCGGCGGCTTCGCGTGCGGCGCGGCCACCGGCCACTGCGCCTGCTTCGGCCTGCGGCTGAGCGACGCGCTGCGCGCCGAGCTGGCCGCGCGCTACCGCGGCTGCCTGTGCCTGGCCTGCCTGCGCGCGCTGGCCGAGGCCGATGCCGGCGGCACCGCGCGTCCCGGGGCATGATGGCGCCACATGCCCGCCCTCGACCGTCTCGCCCCGCCGCTGTTCATCTTCATCTGGGCCACCGGCTACATCGCCGCCAAGCTCGCCGCGCCCTACGCCGACCCGCTGACCTTCCTGTGCTGGCGCTATGCCGGCGTGCTGGTGCTGATGCTGGGCCTGGCGCTGGCCGCGCGCGCGCCCTGGCCCGGCCGGCGCGGCGTGCTGCACCTGGCCGTGGCGGGCCTGGGCATCCAGGCGCTGTACCTGGGCGGCGTGTGGGTGTCCATCCGCCAGGGCCTGCCGGCGGGCACGGCGGCGCTGATCGTCAACTTGCAACCGGTGCTGGTGGCGGCCCTCGCGCCGCTGATCGGCGAGCGCGTGGCGCCGCGGCAATGGCTGGGCGTGGCGCTGGGCCTGGGCGGCGTGCTGCTCGTCATCGGGCACAAGCTGCAGCTGGGCGCCGGCTTCGGCCCGGCGCTGGGGCTGTGCCTGATGGCGCTGCTGGGCATCACCGGCGGTACGCTGTACCAGAAGCGCTTCGTGCCGCAGTTCGACCTGCGCACCGGCCAGGCCGTGCAGTTCGCCGCGTCGCTGGCGGCGACGCTGCCGGTGGCCTGGCTGCTGGAGCCCATGCGCATCGAGTGGAACGCGCAGGTGCTGCTGGCCATGGGCTGGAGCGTGCTGGTGCTGACGGCCGGCGGCATCAGCCTGATGTTCCACATGCTGCGCCACGGCCGCGTGACGGCGGTGTCCAGCACCATGTACCTGGTGCCCTCCGTCACGGCGGTGATGGCGTGGCTGCTGTTCGGCGAGACACTGGGCGCCCAAGCGATCGCCGGCATGGGGGTGACGCTGTTCGGCGTCTACCTCGTCGTGGCGAAATGACCGGAGACTTCCCCCCATGATTTCCCCTCGCGCGCATCACAAGTTCTGGCCGGCCCGCGTGCCCCACGCCATCCGCCCGCCGGCTACGGCGCTGCCGGACAACCTGCTCGTCAGCGCCCGCCGCTTCCCCGACCACCCGGCGCTGGTCTTCCTCGGCCAGGCCACGAGCTATGCCGAGCTGGCCGCGCAGGTGCAGCGCCTGGCCGCGTGGCTGGCACAGCGCGGCGTGCGGCGCGGCGACCGCGTGCTGGTGGGCCTGCAGAACTGCCCGCAGCTCGTCATCGCCCACTACGCCATCCACAGCGCCAACGCGGTCGTCGTGCCGGTGAACCCGATGAACCGCGCGGCCGAGCTGAAGCACCTGCGGGAAGACAGCGGCGCCGTGCTGGCCATCACCAGCGCCGACCTGGCCGCCGAGTGGCTGGCCGCCGGCATGGCCGCGCAGGACCTGCTCGTCACCCGGCTGGCCGAGGCGCTGCCCGGCGGGCGCGCCGACGCGGCCGCGCTGCAGCAGCTCCCGCCCGGCTGGGGCGACTGGCTGAACGCCGACATCCCGCTGCCGGCCGGCGCCACCGCCTGGGCCGACGCGCTGGCCTGCACCGCCGAGCCGCCGCAGACCGTGGTGGGCGCCGACGACCTCGCCGTGCTGCCCTACACCAGCGGCACCACCGGCAACCCCAAGGGCTGCATGCACCTGTACCGCAGCCTGCAGCACAACATCTTCGCCGGCGGCCTGTGGGGCAATGCCAGCCACGAGGACGTGGTGCTGGGCGTGGTGCCGATGTTCCACATCACCGGCATGGTGGTCGTCATGCACGGCACGCTGGCCAGCGGCGGGACGCTGGTGCTGATGCCGCGCTGGCAGCGCGAGTACGCCGCGCGGCTGATCGCCGAGCACCGCGTCACGCGCTGGACCAACATCCCGACCATGGTCATCGACCTGCTCGCCAGCCCGCAGGCCGACGGCTTCGACCTCAGCAGCCTGGTCACCATCGGCGGCGGCGGCGCGGCCATGCCGCAGGCCGTCGCCGAGCGGCTGCTCAGCCGCCACGGCCTGCGCTACATGGAGGGCTACGGCCTGACCGAGACGGCCGCGCCCAGCCACAGCAACCCCTACGACGCACCCAAGCAGCAGTGCCTGGGCGTGCCCTTCCTGAGCTGCGACGCGCGCGTGGTGGACCCCGACACGCTGCGCGAACTGCCGCCGGGCGAGAGCGGCGAGATCATCGTCCACGGCCCCATGGTGTTCGACGGCTACTGGCGCCAGCCCGAGGCCACCGCCGCGGCCTTCGTCGAGTTCGAGGGCCGGCGCTTCTTCCGCACCGGCGACATCGGCTGCGTGGACGCGGACGGCTACTTCTTCATGACCGACCGCCTCAAGCGCATGATCAACGCAAGCGGCTTCAAGGTCTGGCCCAGCGAGGTGGAGAACCTGATGCACGCCCACCCCGGCATCGCCGAGGCCTGCATCATCTCGGCGCCCGACGCCTACCGCGGCGAGACGGTCAAGGCCGTCGTCGTGCGGCGCGCCGGGCACGAGGCGCTGACGGCGGACGCGCTGCGCGCCTGGTGCCGCGAGCACATGGCCGTGTACAAGGTGCCGGCGGTCGTCGAGTTCGTCGACACGCTGCCCAAGAGCGGCGCCGGCAAGGTCATGTGGCGGACGCTGCAGGAGCGCGAGCGCGCGCCCGGCGGCTGACCGGCGCGGCGCCCGGGCCTCAGCGGCGGCGGCGCAGCGCGCCCAGCCCCGCGAGGCCGAGGGCCATCAGCCCCCAAGCCCGCCGGCTCGGGCACGGGCGCGGCCAGGCGGGTCGTGATGGCCGCGCCGCGCACGTCCTCGTAGGCGAAGGCGTTCAGCGTGATGCGGTAGTCCTTGCTGACGGTGATGTCGGCGAAGCCGTAGAACACGTCGCTGGCCGAGCTGCCGCTGGCGTCCCGGATCGTCAGGCCCAGGAAGCCGCGGCCGATGTCGAAGTTGCCGAACACCGGGCCGATGTCCGTGTAGCCGGCGCCCGGGCTCTGGTAGCCCGTGCCGGGGCCGATGCTCACGCCCGCGCCGAAATAGGCCGGGTTGAGGTTGCTGCTGGAGGCGTAGATGACGCCGTTGCCGCGCGAGAAGAAGCCCTGGGTGAAGACCATCGCCTCGGGCGTGGGCAGCGAGGCGTCCAGCAGCAGGAAGAACTGGCCGTCCTCGAACAGCGGCGAGGGGAAGAGGTAGCCGCGCTCCTGCGCCATGCCGGTCAGCGGGTTGAACCACACGCCGGTGCCGTCGGCGTTGCCGCCGGCCGGGTTGGGCGCCGTGGTCAGCGGCGTGGCGAGCGCCGTGTAGACGACCGCGGCCGGCGCGGTGGTGGCGGCGCCCAGCAGGGCCGCGAACGAGAGACCGGTCAACAGGGCACGCATGGCCATTCCTTTCGAGCTGGGATGCCGCCGAGTCTGCCCAAGACCCGCCCGGTGCCGCATCGCGGGGAACCCGCGAATGCGCCTACTCGAACAGATGCCCCAGGTCGTGGTGGCCCATGGACTCGGCCTTGGTGCGCAGGTACTTCTCGTTCTCCGGCCCGGGCCGCGTCAGCGACGCCTCGCGCGCGACGACCTCGATGCCGCACTCCGCCAGCGCCGCCATCTTCAGCGGGTTGTTCGTCAGCAGCCGCACGCGCTGCACGCCCAGCGCGCGCAGCATGCAGGCGGCCGCGTCGTAGCGGCGCGCGTCGATGGGCAGGCCCAGCGCGGCGTTGGCCTCGATGGTGTCCTTGCCCGCGTCCTGCTCGGCGTAGGCGCGCAGCTTGTGCACCAGGCCGATGCCGCGCCCCTCGTGGCCGCGCATGTAGACGATGGCGCCGCGGCCCTGGGCGGCGATGCGGCGCATCCCGTCCTCCAGCTGCGGCCGGCAGTCGCAGCGCAGCGAGCCGAACACCTCGCCCGTCATGCACTCCGAATGCACGCGCACCAGCGGCGGCTCCGCGCCGGGCGGGCCGGCCAGGTCGCCCATGCTGAGCACGACGTGTTCCTGCCCGCTGTCGCCCTCGCGGAAACCGTGGATGGCGAACTCGCCGAAGGGCGTCGGCAGGCGGGTGGAGACGATGTGTTCGATCTTCATGGACCGCGCATTTTCGCCGCGCCCGCGAGCCCGCGCGCCGCTGGGGTTAGGCTGGCGGCTCTGCAAGAGGAGATGCCCAGATGTCCATGACCCAGATCGTCAGCTTCCCGCGCCCGGACGGCGCCCTCGTGTCCGGCTTCCTGGCCGAAGCCGAGCGGCCCGTCGGCGCCGTCGTCGTCATCCAGGAATGGTGGGGCGTGAACGGCCAGATCAAGGGCGTGGCCGAGCGCTTCGCGCGTGCCGGCTTCACGGCCCTGGTGCCCGACCTGTACCGGGGCCAGAGCACCGTCGAGGCCGAGGAAGCCCACCACCTGATGAGCGGCCTGGACTTCGCCGATGCCGCGTCGCAGGACGTGCGCGGCGCCGTGCGCTACCTGAAGGGCCTGCAGCGCGGCAGCGGCAAGGTCGGCGTCACCGGCTACTGCATGGGTGGCGCGCTGACCGTGCTGGCCGCCACGCAGGTGCCCGAGGCCGACGCCGCCGTCGTCTGGTACGGCATGCCGCCGCTGGAATTCGTGGACGCCGGCCGCATCGCGCTGCCGCTGCAGGCGCACTGGGCCACGCAGGACGAGTTCTTCAAGATCGACGGCGTGGACGCGCTGGAGGCCAAGCTGCAGGCGGCCGGCGTGCGCTACGAAGGCCACCGCTACCTCGCCCACCACGCCTTCGCCAACGAGACGGCGCAAGGCCCCGGCCGCATCCCGCAGACCCAGTACGACGCCGCCTGGGCCCAGCAGGCCTGGGACCGCACGCTGCGCTTCTTCGGCCGGCACCTTGGCTGACGGCCCCCTCGCGCGGCTGCTGCCCGAGCTGCGCGCCTGCACCCGCTGCGAGCCCGCGCTGCCGCTGGGCGCGCGGCCCATCTTCCAGCTCGGCGCCACGGCGCGCGTGCTGATCGCCGGCCAGGCCCCAGGCCGCATCGCCCACGAAAAGGGCCGGCCCTTCGACGACGCCAGCGGCGACCGCCTGCGCCAGTGGCTGGGCGTCACGCGCGAGCAGTTCTACGACCCGGCCCGCTTCGCCATCCTGCCGATGGGCCTGTGCTACCCCGGCACCGGCCCGGGCGGCGACCTGCCGCCGCGCCCCGAATGCGCGCCGCTGTGGCGCCGGCGCGTGCTGGACGCGCTGCCCGGCATCCGCCTGACGCTGGCGATCGGCCAGTACGCGCTCGCCTGGCACCTGGGCCGCAAGGCCTCGGTGGCCGAGCAGGTGGCCGGCTGGCGCGACGGCCTGGCGCGCGGCCGAGGTGCTGCCGGCATTGCGGGCGGCGGTGGCGGCAGCCGGGGCGGCCGGACCCAGCGGGGCCTGACCCATCGCCGGCAGGCCCGTGCGGAGCGCCGAGCCTCTGATTTCCGCGTGATGGGCGGAGGAAAAGCCTGTATTTGGCAGGGCGGACTCAAATCTGAAGTGCAATCCCGCCAACAGCCAAGTCATGGCCGTCTGATGAGCAGGCTGGTGATGAAACCGCCCTACCGCGCTCAATCAATTGCAATCTTGCTGCTGCCACCGCATGCGGTATGCATTTTCAAGCGATTACCTTCTTCAATGCCACGGAACAGGAGCAGGTTGAAACCGAACGAAGGACCGAAATTCTTCGAGTAACGGCCTTCACCGGGCTTGGCGTTCTTGGTCTTCGTGATGTCAAAAGCCCTGTAGCGCTCGCCAAGCTGGGACTCAAGTTCCGTTTTCTGTGCATTCGTCACGGCGGCTGGGAAATAGCGGATGATCGACGTGACCGTCCAATGTTGAGTCGAGGTATCCGATTGACCGGGAATCAGTGAGATGCCGACCCGAGTCGGCAGGCCGCTTTCGGTGGTGTAAGTGCCGATCAACTCGTGCCGTTCGCAAGCCGCAGTCACTCGGGCGAGCCCGGCCAGGGCCGTGGAATCGAACAGGCTGTCGGCAAGGAATGGCAATGCGCCTGCTGTGTCACCTTTGAATCTTGACGCTAGCAGCCGTTTTTCGCCATCAGTCACTTTCTTGGCTGACGTGTAAAGCGGCTTCTGCGGGCTGCTGAAGGGGTTTTTCGATCTGTCCCATTTGACCTTGGAAAGCTCAGGGATCCCATCGCCCAGGCAAATCTCTGCGACACAGGGCAGGCCGTTCTTTTCGTAAGTGGCGCCCTGCGAGAACGCGGGGGTCGTGATCATTGCAACGGTGACGAGTAGGGCTTTGCGCATGGTGAGGTCTGTTTCAGGGGGCGTATGGCTGCTCATGCTTCTTGCTGGGCTCGATGGTAGCCGACGAGCGCATTGGCATGACCATGGCCGAGTTTGTGCTCGGTCTTGAGAAAGGCGACTTGCTCCATGTGCTTCTTGTTTTTCACCGAGTTGAGAATATTGAACCAGTGCGAGACGGGTTTTCCGTAGGTTTTCTCAATCGATGGGAAATAGGCGGCTGGGCCTTTGACCTTGGGTTCGCTTGCCATGTCGATCTCCAATGGGGGTGTGCTGGGAGCAGGTCTGTCGATCAGACGGCAGCCATGCTACGTTGCGCCGCCAATCAACACAAGCCAGGGCATCCCTCCAGTGGAGGTCGTCCGCTTTCGCCATCTTCGGCGGACCTGGAATCTACCGGGAGCCAAGAATATAGCCACGAATCAAAACGCCAGCGCCGTCGTCGATTTGACCTCTTCCATCACCGCATAAGTCCGCGTCTCCCGCACCCCCGGCAGCGTCCAGATGACATTGCCGATGAATTCCCGGTATGCACCCATATCCCGCACGCGGGTTTTCAGCAGGTAGTCGAACCCCCCGGCCACCAGGTGACATTCGAGGATTTCGGGGCGGGCCTGGACGGCGGCCTTGAAGTTGTCCATCACGTCCATCACCGTGCGGTCCAGGTGCACCTCGATGAAGACCAGCATCGCCGCGCCCAGCCTGGCCGGGTTCAGCCGCGCTTCGTAGCCGAGGATGTAGCCGTCGCGCGTGAGGCGCTTGACGCGCTCCAGCACGGCCGTGGGCGACAGGTGCACCGTCTCCGCCAGCTTCAGGTTGGAGATGCGCCCGTCCGCCTGCAGCGCGCGCAGGATGCGCGCGTCGATCTTGTCCAGCTCGTCGCTCACCTGGATTTTTCTCTGTGGATACCTCGATTCTTGGAATTTAATCCAAGTAACTGCCCGATACATTGCCGCATCTCACAGGAGCCCGCCATGTCCACGCCCTTCGCCGCCCCCGCCGAACAGCCCCGCCTGCCCGACCCCTACCGGCCCGAGCCCGCCGTCGTGCAGGCGCTGGCGGCGCGGCTGGACGGCGCGCTGGACTGGGGCCGGGTGCTCGCCGCCGCCGGCCCCTGGGTGGAGCAGGTGCGCCGCAGCCCGGCGCCGTTCTGGGCGATGGAATCGCTGCTGCGCGAGTACCCGATCACCAGCGCCGAGGGCCTGGCGCTGATGCGGCTGGCCGAGGCGCTGCTGCGCGTGCCGGACGCGCCCACGGCCATCGCGCTGACGGCCGACCAGCTGGGCCGCGCCGACTTCGACGGTGCCTCGGAAGGCAGCCCGCACAAGATGCTGGCGGCGCTGTCGGCCTCGGCGATCTCCATGTCCAAGCGCTTCCTGCCGGGCGCGGAGGACGACGGCGGCCTGTTCAAGCGCCTGGGCGCGCAGACGGTGGTGGCCGCCACGGTGCGCGCCATCCAGCTGCTGGGCCGGCAGTTCGTGCTGGGCCGCAACATCCGCGAGGCGATGGGCGAGGCGGACGCGGCGCGCAAGCAGCAGAAGCAGCTGCGCTTCAGCTACGACATGCTGGGCGAGGGCGCCCGTACCGAGGAAGACGCGGCGCGCTACCAGGCGGCCTACATCGGCGCGATCCAGGCCATCGCCGGCGGCCGCCGCGCGGAGAGCCCCGAGGGGTCGGACGGCATCTCCATCAAGCTGAGCGCGCTGTTCAGCCGCTACGAGGTGCTGCAGCGCGAGCGCGTCTTCGCCGAGCTGCTGCCGCGCGTGTGGCAGCTCATCGAGCTGGCCGCCGCCGCCAACATCAACCTGACCATCGACGCCGAGGAGGTGGACCGCCTGGAGCTGTCGCTGGACGTGCTCGACACGCTGGCCGCGCGCATCGCCGCGGCCTACCCGCAGTGGCGCGGCTTCGGCCTCGCGGTGCAGGCCTACCAGACGCGGGCGCTGGCCGTCGTCGACGAGGTGGCCGCCATCGCCCGCAAGCACGGGCTGCGCTTCATGGTGCGGCTGGTCAAGGGTGCTTACTGGGACGGCGAGATCAAGCGCGCGCAGGAGCTGGGCCTGGCGCACTACCCGGTGTTCACGCACAAGCAGCACACCGACGTGAGCTACCTCGCCTGCGCCCGCGCGCTCATCCAGCACGCCGACGTCATCTACCCGCAGTTCGCCAGCCACAACGCCGGCACCATCGCCGCCATCGTGCAGATGGCCCGCTCCGCGAATGCCGCCTTTGAGATGCAGCGCCTGCACGGCATGGGCGAGGGCGTGTACCGCGAGGTGCTGAAGGACGGCACCATCCCCTGCCGCGTCTACGCCCCCGTCGGCGAGCACCGCGACCTGCTCGCCTACCTCGTGCGCCGGCTGCTGGAGAACGGCGCCAACTCCTCCTTCGTGCACCAGCTGGCCGACCCCGCGGTGCAGGTGCCCGAGCTGCTCGGCTCGCCGCTGCTGGACGTGCGTGACGCCAGCGCGCTGCCGCTGCCGCCCGCGCTGTACCTGGACGCCGAAGGCCGCGGCCGCGCCAACTCCACGGGCGCGGACCTCACCGCCCCCGCCCAGCGCGCGCCGCTGCAGGCCGCGCTGGCCGCCACCGCCGTGCAGCCCGTGCCCGAGGCCACGGCGGCGGGCGTGGACGCCGCGATGCAGCGCCTGCACGCCGGCTTCGCGGGCTGGA
This sequence comes from Roseateles sp., assembly GCF_047654785.1. GTDB lineage: Bacteria > Pseudomonadota > Gammaproteobacteria > Burkholderiales > Burkholderiaceae_C > Pelomonas. Next base: position 267,697 of record NZ_JASGKQ010000002.1, on the reverse strand, counting down.
GCGCGGCGCCCGTCGCCCAGCGCGCCGCCGCGCTGCGCCGCGCCGCCGATGCGCTGGACGCGCGCCTGCCCGAGTTCTGTGCGCTGCTCGTCAAGGAGGCGTTCAAGACCCAGGCCGACTGCGTCGCCGAGGTGCGCGAGGCCGTGGACTTCCTGCGTTACTACGCCGACATCGCCGAGCAGGACGCCGCGTTGATGCAGGGCCGAGGCGTGTTCGTCTGCATCAGCCCGTGGAACTTCCCGCTGGCGATCTTCGCGGGCCAGGTCGCCGCCGCGCTGGTCGCGGGCAACAGCGTGGCCGCCAAGCCGGCCGAGCAGACGCCCTATGTCGCGCTGCGGATGGTCGAGCTGCTGCATGAGGCCGGCGTGCCGGCCGACGCGCTGGCGCTGCTGCACGGCGCGGGCGAGACCGTCGGCGCCGGGCTCGTCGCCCACGCGCACACGGCCGGCGTCTGCTTCACCGGCTCCACGGCCGTCGCGCAGATCATCAACAAGGCGCTGGCCGCCAAGCAAAACTCACCCGTCCCGCTGATCGCCGAGACCGGCGGCCTCAACGCGATGGTGGTGGACTCCACCGCGCTGCCCGAGCAGGTCATCGACGCCGTCGTGCAGAGCGCCTTCCGCTCGGCCGGCCAGCGCTGCTCGGCGCTGCGGCTGCTGTGCGTGCAGTCCAGCATCGCCGACGGCGTCATCGAGATGCTGAAGGGCGCTCTCCAAGAGCTGCACGTCGGCCAGCCCGCCAGGCTGGCGACCGACGTCGGCCCCGTCATCGACGACGAGGCCCACGCCAGCATCAGCCGCCACGTCGAGCGCCTGAAGCGCGAGGCCCGCCTCATCGCCGAGGCGCCCGTGGCCGAGCCGCTGCCGCGGCAGATCCGCCCGGTCGCCTTCGAGCTCGCGCGCATCGATCAGCTCGGCGAGGAAATCTTCGGCCCGGTGCTGCACGTCGTGCGCTTCGACGACCCGGTGGACGAGGTCGTCCAGCAGATCAACGCACTGGGCTACGGCCTCACGCTCGGCATCCAGACCCGCATCGACAGCCGCGCCCAGCGCCTGGCCGACGCGGCGCGCATCGGCAACGTCTACGTCAACCGCAACATCATCGGCGCGGTCGTCGGCGTGCAGCCCTTCGGTGGCGAGGGCCTGTCCGGCACCGGCCCCAAGGCCGGCGGGCCGGACTACCTGCGCCGCTTCTGCGCCGAGCCGGTGATCGCCGCCGCCGCGCCGCCGCTGGCGCTGGACGGCCGCGCCGACCCGCTGGCCGTGGCCGCCGACACCGGCTGGCGCGACACGCCGCTGGACGCGCGCATCGCCACGCTGCGCCGCGCCGCCGACACGCTGGACGCGCCCACCGCCATCGCGCTGCGCGGCCTGTTCACGGCCGCGCAATCGCTGTTCGCCGACGCCGTGCTGCCCGGCCCCACCGGCGAGAGCAACACGCTGCGCCACCACGCCCGCGGCGTGTTCGCGGTGCTGGGCCGCGCCGAGGCCGGCCTGGCCGCGGCCGTCAGCGCGCTGCTGGCCGGCAACAGCGCCCTCTGGCTGGGCGGCGACGAGCGTGCCCGCCAGGCCCTGCTGCGCGCCGGCCTGCCGGCCGACGCGCTGACGCTGCTGCCCGACGCGGCCCTGCCCGGCCTGCTGGCCGCGCCGCAGCTCGCGGGCGTGGCGCTCGCGTCGTCGGACCCGGCCGCCGCGCACGCGCTGGCCCAGGCGCTGGCCCTGCGGCCCGGCGCCATCCTGCCGCTGGTCACCGCGGCCGGCCATGTGCGCCAGCTCTACCGCTTCACGGCCGAGCAGACGCTGACGGTCAACACCGCCGCCGCGGGCGGCAATGCGGCGTTGCTGGCCGGGGTGGAATGAGGTGAGGCCCCCCGTCCAGGCTTGCGCCGGCTGAACGCCGGCAAGCCTGACCGGCCCCCCGAGGGGGCGGCGATGCTCGCGGGGCGTGCCCCGCTCGCACATCGCCCGCGGGCCGGCTTGGGAGCGGCCCGGCGCTCGGCCCGCGTGTGTCGTGGTCTGCGAGTGGCACCGCAAAATGCCGCCATGCCTGTGGCCGCTTCCTCCCCGCCCGCCGCCAAGTCCGCGCCGCAGAAGGCGATGGAGAAGCTCGGCCTGCTGCGCGACATCGACCTGGCGCTGCACCTGCCGCTGCGCTACGAGGACGAGACCCGCCTGACGCCCATCGCCGCGCTGCGCGAGGGGGAGCCGGCGCAGGTGGAGGGCGTGGTGGTGGACTGCCAGGTCGATCTGCGCGGCCGCCGCCAGCTGCTGGTGCGGGTGCAGGACGACTCGGCGGCGCCCGGCCGCCCCGAGGCCGGCGGCACGCTGCTGTTGCGCTTCCTGCACTTCTACCCGTCGCAGCAGAAGCTCATGGCCGCCGGCACGCGGCTGCGCATCCGCGGCGAGGCGCGCATCGGCTTCTTCGGCCGCGAGATGGTGCACCCGGCCGTCAAGGCCGTGGACGGCGGCACGCCGCTCGCCGCCTCGCTCACGCCCGTCTACCCGGCCTCGGCGCAGCTGCCGCAGGCCTATCTGCGCAAGGCCGTGGCCTCGGGCCTCGCGCGGGCGGACCTGCGCGAGATCCTGCCGGCCGGCACCGTGCCGCGCGGCCTGCCGCCGCTGAAGGACGCGCTGCACTACCTGCACCACCCGCCGCCCGAGGCCTCGCAGGCCGCGCTGCATGCGCACGACCACCCGGCCTGGCACCGGCTCAAGTTCGAGGAGCTGCTGGCGCAGCAGCTGTCGCAGCTGCAGGCCCAGCGCGAGCGCGCGCGGCTCGTCGCGCCCGCGCTGCGCGCCGCGCCCGGCGGCCTGCACGAGCGGCTGCTGGCGGCGCTGCCCTTCCAGCTCACGGCCGCGCAGCGGCGCGTCGCCGAGGAGATCGCGCAGGACCTGGCCCGCCCGCAGCCCATGCACCGGCTGCTGCAGGGCGACGTGGGCTCGGGCAAGACCGTGGTCGCCGCGCTGGCCGCCGCCGTCGCGATCGACGCCGGCTGGCAATGCGCGCTGATGGCGCCCACGGAAATCCTCGCCGAGCAGCACTTCCGCAAGCTGATCGGCTGGCTGGAGCCGCTGGGGCTGCGGGTCGCGTGGATCACCGGCAGCGTCAAGGGCCGGGCGCGGCAGAAGATGCTGGACGCCGCCGCCTCGGGCGAGGCGCAGCTCGTCGTCGGCACCCACGCCGTCATCGAGGACAAGGTGCGCTTCGCCAAGCTGGGCCTGGCCGTCATCGACGAGCAGCACCGCTTCGGCGTCGCGCAGCGGCTGGCCTTGCGCAACAAGCTCAAATCAATGGACCTGGAGCCGCACCTGCTGATGATGAGCGCGACGCCGATCCCGCGCACGCTGGCGATGACCTATTTCGCCGACCTGGACGTCTCCACCATCGACGAGCTGCCGCCCGGCCGCAGCCCCATCGTCACCAAGGTGTTCACGCTGGCCAAGCGCGACGAGGTGATCGACAAGATCCGCATGGCGGTGGCCGACGGCGCGCAGGTCTACTGGGTGTGCCCGCTGGTGGAGGAGTCCGAGGCCGTGGACCTGCGCAACGCCACCGAGACGCACGCCGAGCTGAGCCAGGCGCTGGCCGGCGCCTCGGTGGGCCTGCTGCACGGCCGCATGGCGCCGGCCGACAAGGCGGCCGTGATGGCGCAGTTCAGCGGCGGCGCGATGAGCGTGCTGGTGGCCACCACCGTCATCGAGGTCGGCGTGGACGTGCCCAACGCCAGCCTGATGGTCATCGAGCACGCGGAGCGCTTCGGCCTGGCGCAACTGCACCAGCTGCGCGGCCGGGTCGGGCGCGGCGCGAAGGCCAGCGTCTGCGTGCTGCTCTACAGCCCGCCGCTGTCCGACACCGGCAAGGCGCGGCTCAAGGCCATGGCCGAGACCACCGACGGCTTCGAGATCGCGCGCCGCGACCTCGACATCCGCGGCCCCGGCGAGTTCATGGGCGCCCGCCAGAGCGGCGCCGAGCTGCTGCGCTTCGCCGATCTGCAGGAAGACGCGCCGCTGCTGCAGGCCGCCCGCGCGCTGGCGCCGCAGCTGCTGGACGCGCATCCCGACGCCGCGCGGCGCCAGGTGGCGCGCTGGCTCGGGACTAAGGCCGAGTTCCTGAAGGCCTGAAGTCCTGACGCGCGGCTACTTCAGCCGCTGCATCCAGTACACCAGCACCTCGGTGCGTGGCTGGAGGTCGGTGGCGCTGTAGCGGTAGACCGGCACGACGTTGATCGCGTCCAGCGTGGCCAGGCCGGAGATGATGCGGCCGAAGACGGCGTAGCCCGGCTTGGCGGCGCTCTGGTAGTCCAGCCCGGTGTTGTCCACCACGTTGAAGAAGAACTCGCTGGTGGCGGAGTCCGGGCCGCTGCGGCGCGGCATGGCGATGGTGCCGCGCAGGTTGGACAGGCCGTTGTTGCTCTCCAGCGGGATGGGCGGGTACAGCGGCCGCTTCTCGACCATGCCCGGCGCGTAGCCGCCGCCCTGCACGACGAAGTCGCGGTCCACGCGGTGGATCAGCGTGTTCGTGTAGAAGCCGGCGGCCACGTAGCGGTAGAAGTTGGCCACCGTCTGCGGCGCGTAGCTGTCGTACAGCTCCACGACCATCTCGCCGCTGCTGGTCAGCATGCACACGGTGCCCCAGCGGCTGGCCGCGGACGCCGCCAGCCCCGCCGCGCTGCACGACAGCGTGGGCGGGTTGGGCTGGGGCTGGGGCCGCGGATAGGGCGTGCCGCTGCCGCCGTCGCCCCAGCCGCCGCCGATCTCGATGGACGCGCCGCCGCCGCAGGCGCTGAGCAGCGCGGCCAGGCCGAGGCTGAGGGCGAGGCCGGCGAGGCGGGGGATCGGGCGCATGGCAACACTCCTGGGCATGGGGTGGGCCAACGCCCGCTGCCTACATGGGTTGACCGGGCTTACAAGCGCTTACGGCCGGGTGGCTATAGTGCGCGCCGCCCGCCACGAGCGGGGTTTCCTCGTCCGCCTGTCTTGATCGCCATGTCCCAGTCCGCCTCCCGCCGCTCCGCCCTCCTGCTCGCCCTGAGCGCCAGCCTCGCCCTTGCCGCCTGCGGCGGTGGCGGCGGCGATGCGGGCACGCCCGTCAATCAGGATCCGAACGGCTGGCAGGCAGTGACCGCCCTCAAGGTCGCCGACACGACGCCGGGCACCGGACTGCAGGCCGATGCCGGCAAGACGGTCTCCGTCCACTACACCGGCTACCTGTACGACGTGCGCGTGGCCAGCACCAAGGGCACGCAGTTCGACACCTCGGTCGGCAAGACGCCGCTGGTGTTCAAGCTCGGCACGAACGCGGTGATCCCCGGCTTCGACCAGGGCGTCACCGGCATGAAGGTGGGCGGCAAGCGCACCCTCACCATCCCGGCCGCGCTGGGCTACGGCAGCGCGGGGGCCGGCGGCGGCACGATCCCGCCGAACGCGGCGCTGGTGTTCGACGTGGAGCTCGTCGGCGTCAACTGACGGCGGCGGCCTCGAGGTTGTCGATCAGCCGGGTCTTGCCCAGCCGGGCGGCGCCCAGCGCGACCAGCGGCTGGCCGGCGACAGCGGGGCCCAGGTCGTGCTGGCGGCGCAGCGTCAGGTAGTCCGGCGCCCAGCCGGCGTCGCGCAAGGCCTGCATCGCGTCGGCCTCCATCGCGGCCAGGCCGCGCTCGCCGGCCTGCCAGCGGGCGATCAGCGCCTTCAGGGCGCGCGACAGGCGCAGCGCCTCGGCCTTCTCGGCCTCGCTCAGGTAGCCGTTGCGCGAGGACAGCGCCAGGCCTTCGCTGCCCGGGGCCTCGCTGCGGCGCGTCTCGCCGCCGTGGATGGCGATGGGCAACGCCATCTGCGCCACCATGCGGCGGATGACCATCAGCTGCTGGTAGTCCTTCTTGCCGAACACCGCCAGCGTCGGCTGCACGATGTTGAACAGCTTGTGGACGACGGTGCAGACGCCGGTGAAGAAGCCGGGGCGGAAGTGGCCCTCGAGGATGTCCGCCAGCTCGGCCGGCGGCACCACCTTGTAGCCCTGTGGCTCGGGGTACAGCTCGCTCTCCGAGGGCGCGAAGACGATGTCGCAGCCCGCGCCCTCCAGCAGCGCGCAGTCGCGCGCCAGCGTGCGCGGGTAGGTGTCGAAGTCCTCGTGCGGCGCGAACTGCAGCCGGTTCACGAAGATGCTCGCCACCACCGTGCCGGCCGGGCCGACCAGCGCGCGCGCCTGCTGGACGAGCGCCAGGTGGCCGTCGTGCAGGTTGCCCATGGTCGGTACGAAGCCGCGCTCGCGGTGCGGCGCGAGCGCCTCGCGCAGCCCGGCAATGGTGTGGATGAGCTGCATGTTCAGAAGCCGTGCACGTCGTTGACCGGGAAGGTGCCGGCCTTCACCTCGTCCACGTAGCCCTTCACCGCGGCCAGGATGGAGTCCCGGCCGGCCATGAAGTCCTTGACGAAGCGTGGCTTGCGGCCGGGCGTGATGTTGAGCATGTCGTGCAGCACCAGCACCTGGCCCGAGCAGCCGACGCCCGCGCCGATGCCGATGACGGGCACGGGCGACGCGGCCGTGATCTCCGCCGCCAGCGCGGCCGGCACCATCTCGTAGAGCAGCATCGCGGCGCCCGCCTCGACCAGCGCCATCGACTCGCGCTTCATGCGCGCCGCGCCGGCCTCGTCGCGCCCCTGCACGCGGAAGCCGCCCAGCGACGTCACCGTCTGCGGCGTGAAGCCCAGGTGCACGCACACCGGGATGCCGCGCTCGCTGATGAAGCGCACCGTCTCGGTCGTCCAGCCGCCGCCTTCGAGCTTGACCATGTGGGCGCCCGCCTTCACCAGCGCGGCCGCGCTCTTCCAGGCCTCTTCCTTGCTCGCGTGGTAGCTGTCGAACGGCAGGTCGGCCACGACGAAGGCGTACTTCACGCCGCGGCGCACGCAACGGGTGTGGTAGCGCATCTCGTCCAGGCTGACCGGGGCCGTGGAGCCTCGGCCCTGCAGCACGTTGCCCAGCGAGTCGCCGATCAGCAGCACGTCCACGCCGGCCTCGTCCAGCAGGCCGGCGAAGGCCGCGTCGTAGCAGGTCAGCATGGCGATCTTTTCGCCGCCGGCATGCATCTGCGCCAGGCGCGGCAGGGTCACGGGCTTGCGGTCGGTCATCACGGAATCCTCGGTGAAAACCCTGGGGCTGCCCCCAGGGCGGGCGCAGTGTAGCGTTCGGGCCCATGACCCTGACCGAACTGCGCTACATCATTGCCGTCGCCCGCGAGCGCCATTTCGGCCGCGCCGCCGAAGCCTGCTTCGTGTCGCAGCCGACGCTCTCCGTGGCCATCAAGAAGCTGGAGGAAGAGCTGGACGTGAAGCTCTTCGAGCGCGGCGGCAGCGAGGTCAGCGTGACGCCGCTGGGCGAGGAGATCGTGCGCCAGGCGCAGTCGGTGCTGGACCAGGCCGGCGCCATCAGGGAGATCGCCAAGCGCGGCAAGGACCCGCTGGCCGGCGCGCTGCGGCTGGGCATCATCTACACCATCGGCCCCTACCTGCTGCCCGAGCTGGTGAAGCACAGCATCGAGCTGTACCCGCAGATGCCGCTGATGCTGCAGGAGAACTTCACCGTGAAGCTGCTGGAGATGCTGCGCACCGGCGAGCTGGACTGCGCCATCATGGCCGAGCCCTTCCCCGACACCGGCCTGGCCACCGCGCCGCTGTACGACGAGCCCTTCGTCGTCGCGCTGCCGGCCGGGCACGGGCTGGCCGGGCGCGCGGCGATCAGCGCCGAGGAGCTCAAGCGCGAGACCATGCTGCTGCTGGGCACCGGCCACTGCTTCCGCGACCATGTGCTGGAGGTCTGCCCCGAGTTCGCGCGCTTCGCCAGCGACGCGGAGGGCATCCGCCGCAGCTTCGAGGGCTCGTCGCTGGAGACCATCAAGCACATGGTCGCCGCAGGCATGGGCGTGACGGTGGTGCCGCGGCTGTCGGTGCCGCAGGAGCCGTCGGCGCACCTGCGCTTCGTGCCCTTCAGCGACCCCGTGCCCACGCGCCGCGTGGTGCTGGCGTGGCGCCGCACGTTCACGCGCTACGAGGCCATCGCGGCGCTGCGCAACGCGATCTATGCCTGCGAGCTGGGCGGCGTGACGCGCCTGTCCTGACGCATCGCGGGCGGCCCGCCCTACAGCCGGAACCCGCCCACCGCCGCCGCCAGCCGCTCGGCCTGCTGCTTCAGCGCCTCGGCCGCGGCGGCCGATTCCTCCACCAGCGCGGCGTTCTGCTGCGTCAGCTGGTCCAGGTGGCCCACGGCGGTGCCGACCTCGCCGATGCTGTGGCTCTGCTCGCTGCTGGCCGCGGCGATCTCCTGCATGATGCCGGTCACCTGGTTCACCGAGCCGACGATCTCGCTCATCGTCTCGCCCGCCTCGGCCACCAGGCGCGAGCCGCTGTCCACGCGCTCGACCGAGGCCGAGATCAGCGTCTTGATTTCCTTGGCCGCGTCGGCCGACCGCTGCGCCAGCGAGCGCACCTCCGCCGCGACGACCGCGAAGCCCCGGCCCTGCTCGCCCGCGCGCGCGGCCTCCACGGCGGCGTTCAGCGCCAGGATGTTGGTCTGGAAGGCGATGCCGTCGATGACGCCGATGATGTCGGCGATGCGGGTGGAGCTGCTGCTGATGTCCTGCATCGTCGTCACCACGCGCGACACCACGTCGCCGCCGCGCTGCGCCACGGCCGAGGCCGCCACGACGAGCTGATTGGCCTGCGCCGCGCGCTCGGCGTTGAGCCGGACCGTGTCGGTGAGCTGCTCGGTGGCGCTGGAGGTCTGCTCCAGGCTGCTGGCGGTCTGCTCGGTGCGGGCGGACAGGTCCTGGTTGCCCAGCGCGATCTCCTGCGACGCGGTGCGCACCGATTCGCTGCTGTCGCGGATCTCGCGCAGCACGCCGCAGAGCTTGTCGACGAAGGTGTTGAAGCTGCGCGCGATCGTGGCCAGCTCGTCGTCGCCGGCCGCGGCGACGCGCCGGGTCAGGTCGCCGTCGCCGGAGGCGATGTCCTGCAGCGCGGTGTTCAGTACCGCCAGGTGGCGCAGCCGCCGCGCCACCAGCGCGCCGATCACCAGGCCCGACACCAGCAGCACGACGACGGCGGCCACCAGCGAGCTGATGGCCAGGCCGCGCAGGCCGGCCAGCGCCTCGGCCTTGTCCAGCGCGATGACCAGCACCCAGTCGGTGCCCTTCACGGCGGTGGCCAGCAACTCGTGGGCGGTGCCGTCGATGTCGGCGGACGCCAGCCGGGCGCCGTCGGCCAGCTGCCGCAGCCGCTCGGGCGTCAGCCCGGCCACCACGTCCTTGACCGGCGTGCCGCCGCGCTTCAGGTCGGGGTGGGCGATGAAATTGCCGTCCTTGTCGGCCAGGAAGGCGAAGCTGCTCGCCGTGGGATGAATGGACTTGACGATGTTCACCACGTTGTCCAGGTACACGTCGCCCGCGGCCACCGCGGTCGTGCTGCCGCCGTCCTTCACCGCCACGGCGAAGGTCACCATCATGCGCTGCGTCGCGGCGTCCTTGTACGGCGAGGTCAGCACCGGGCCGCTGGCGCCGGCGGCCAGCAGGTACCAGGGCCGGCCGGTCGGGTCGTAGCCCGGGGGCAGGTTCTGCGCCGCGCTGAAGACGATGCGCTTGTCGGCGAAGGCGACATAGCTGTTGTCGAAGCCGCCGGAGCCGTGCGCCTGCACCAGGAACCTGACGGCCTCCGCCTCCGGCACGTTCGCCACCGGCACCGTCGACTTGACGACGGCCACCTTGGAGGCGGCCCAGTCGGCGATCGCCTGGGCCTGCGCCTGGGCCAGCCCCAGCGTGTTCTTCTGCAGGTCGTCCAGCACCTGGCCGCGGGCCGTGACGTAGTTGGCCGCCGCCAGGGCCAGCAGGCCGAGCAGCAGGGACATGACGGCCAGCGCGACGAGGCGCGTGCGCAGGGACTTGAACTTTGCGAGCATGGCCTCTCTCCTGTTCATGGGCGGCCGCAAACTCTATCGGCGCCCTTTTGCCGTGCGCGCCCCCGGTCCCGACGCGCCGGCGCAAACCGAGACTTGCACCACACGGTCACGCGAATCCGCTAGGCTGCTGCCGTCTCATTCCGGAGTCATCCATGGCCAAGAAACCCGTCACTTCCCGCGCCCCCGCCGCCCCGTCCATCAGCATCGGCATCAGCGACAAGGACCGCAGCGCCATCGCCGCCGGCCTGTCCGAGCTGCTGGCCGAGACCTACACGCTGTACCTGACCACGCACAATTTCCACTGGAACGTCACCGGGCCGATGTTCAACAGCCTGCACGCGATGTTCATGGCCCAGTACACCGAGCTGTGGAACGCGGTGGACCCCATCGCCGAGCGCATCCGCTCGCTGGGCCATCCCGCGCCCGGCAGCTATGCGCAGTTCACCAAGCTCAGCGGCCTGCCCGACGCGCCCGCCACGCCGCCCAAGGCGCTGGAGATGGTGCGCATCCTGAAGGAAGGCCACGAGGCCGTCGCCCGCACCGCGCGCCAGCTCTTCCCCACCGTCGACAAGGCCGGCGACGAGCCCACGGCCGACCTGCTGACGCAGCGCATCACGGTGCACGAGCAGACGGCGTGGATGCTGCGCAGCCTGCTGGAGGAATAGCGCCTGCGGCCTCGGCGGGATGCGGCCCCGCTTGCGGCCCGCGCCCCGCCCGGCATCCCGGGATGCCGGGCGGTGGCCGACGGGGTGGCTGGGATAATCCCGGGCTCCCCTGCAAGAACAAGTCCATGTCCGAACCCACCGCCAGCCGCATCGAGACGGAAGTCCGCCGCCGCCGCACCTTCGCCATCATCAGCCACCCCGACGCGGGCAAGACCACGCTGACGGAAAAGCTGCTGCTGTTCTCCGGCGCGATCCAGATCGCCGGCTCGGTGAAGGCGCGCAAGGCGACGCGGCATGCGACCTCGGACTGGATGGAGATCGAGAAGCAGCGCGGCATCTCGGTGGCGTCGAGCGTGATGCAGATGGAGTACCGCGACTGCGTCATCAACCTGCTGGACACCCCGGGCCACCAGGACTTCTCGGAAGACACCTACCGCGTGCTGACCGCCGTGGACGCGGCGCTGATGGTCATCGACGCGGGCAACGGCGTCGAGCCGCAGACGCGCCGGCTCTTGCAGGTCTGCCGCGCGCGCAACACGCCCATCCTCACCTTCGTCAACAAGATGGACCGCGAGGTGAAGGATCCGCTGGCGCTGATGGACGAGATCGAGGCCGAGCTGGGCATGACGGTCGTGCCGTTCACCTGGCCGGTCGGCATGGGCAAGCAGTTCCACGGCGTGATGGACCTGCGCCAGCAGCGCATGCGCGTGTTCGCGCCCGGCGAGGACCGCGCGGCCGGCACCGAGGAGGTGCTGGAGGGGCTGGACAACCCGGTGTACGCCGAGCGCTTCGGCATGCAGTACGAGCAGGCCGAGGGCGAGATCGAGCTGGTGCGCGAGGCCGCGCCCGCGTTCTCGCGCGACGAGTTCCTGAGCGGCCGGCAGACGCCGATGTTCTTCGGCTCGGCCGTCAACAACTTCGGCGTGCAGGAGGTGCTGGACGCGCTCGTGGAGCTGGCGCCCGCGCCGGACGTGCGCGAGGCCATGCAGCGCACGGTGAAGCCCGAGGAGCCCCGCTTCACCGGCGTCGTGTTCAAGATCCAGGCCAACATGGACCCGGCGCACCGCGACCGCATCGCCTTCCTGCGCGTGGCCTCGGGCCACTTCGAGCGCGGCATGCGGCTGAAGGTGGTGCGCTCGGGCAAGGAGCTGCGGCCCAACACGGTGGTGTCGTTCCTGAGCCAGCGCCGCGAGCTGCTGGACGAGGCCTTTGCCGGCGACATCATCGGCATCCCCAACCACGGCGTGCTGCAGCTGGGCGACACCATCACCGAAGGCGAGGCGCTGCAGTACACCGGCCTGCCGTTCTTCGCGCCGGAAATGTTCCGCAGCGTCGAAGTGGCCGACCCGCTGAAGACCAAGCAGCTGCGCGAGGGCCTGCGCCAGCTGGGCGAGGAGGGCGCCATCCAGGTGTTCCGCCCCGAGGCCGGCAGCGTGCTGCTGCTGGGCGCGGTGGGCCAGCTTCAATTTGAAGTGGTCGCGCACCGGCTGGAGCACGAGTACGGCGTGAAGGCCCGCATCACCGCGGCGCGCTACAACGTGGCGCGCTGGGTGACCTGCGACGACGCCGAGGGCCAGCCCGGCAGCGGCGAGAAGGAGCTGCGCCGCTTCATCGACCACAACGCCCACCGCGTGGCCTGGGACGCCGTCAACGCGCCCACCGTGCTGCTGGAATATGCCGGCGAGCTGCGCGCGATGCAGGAGAACTGGCCGCGCATCCGGTTCCACGCGCTGCGCGAGCACGCCGGGCTGGTGTTTCAGCAGCGGATGGAGGGGTGAGCGCCCCTCGCTCCCTCACTGCCCCGGCGCGGGGCTCAGCAGCAACTGGTTGATGCTCGGCAGTGCCAGTGCCGACACGCCGGTCCCGCGCAGGTTCAGCGCGATGAACTCGGCCACGTTGCTGGTCGTGCCGTCGCTGGCCAGCACGCCGGTGGCCGGCAGGCGGCGCAGATAGCCTTCGCGCAGGCTGTTGATGACGATCGTCTCGGGCACCGTGGCGCCGGTGTTGAAGTTCAGCACGCTGCTGCGCACATAGCTGCTGTTGGCCGCGTCCACCGAAGCCACCGTGGTCTTGGACGGGCTCATGGGCTGCGGCGCGGTGTATTGCGCCGTCATCCTCAGCACCATGCGCTCCTGCACGTCGCCGACGGCCGGCATCGTCACGGCTGCCTTGCGCGTGGCGAAGGTGATGGGGCCAGCCTGCAACAGCGCCACCAGCATCAGCTCGCCGCCGCCAGCGCGGAAGAGGAAGAGGCGGTCGGTCCAGTCGGGCCCCTTGAGGTCGAAGCCGCCCGCCGCATTGGGCACCACCGTGACCTGCTCCGACAGCGAACCGGTTTCGCAGGACGCTAGGACGTCGCAATCTTGGTAGGCGATGAGCTTGCCCGCAGCGTCGAAGCTGAAGGTGGAGGAAACCAGGTGGACGGGGCCGTTGTCCTCGGTACTCTCCATGGCCAGCGCGTTCCAGTCGCCGGCCAGCTCGGCCACCGTGTGGGCCTGCTCGGGGAAGAGGACGGCGCCCCTCAGGATCGGCCCGTTGCTGTAGACGCGCCCAACCAGCACCCCCGCGCCTGTCACCACGAGCTCCTCACCCGGCAAATCGGTGGTGTAGCGGCAGGTGCCGTCGGCCTGCAGCAGGCCACCCCCGTCGGCGTCCTGGTCGGCGGTCACGAGCAGCGTTTTGGCATTCACGGTCATCGTGGTCGTTGAGGGCTGCTGGTCGTCTGCTTCGTTGATGACGAGGCGGTATTTGCCGCTGCGTAGCGCGGCGCAGTTGGCGGCGGCGGGCTGCAGCAGCTGGGCCGCCGGCAGCGAGGCCACGGCGTCGGTGGTCGGCGCGGCGGGCGCCGCCACGGCGGTGGTCAGGGCCGCCAGCGTCGTCTGCCCGGCGGCGAGGCCGGCGTTCAGCGCGTCCAGCGCCTGCTGCTGGGCATTGCCGGCGGCGATGGCGGCGGTCAGCGGGTCGCCGGCGGCGCTGGTGTCGATGCCGCCCTCCTTGAGCGTCTGCACGACGGCGGCCGTGGCGGTCTGCACGGCGGGCACGGTCGCCTTGGTGGCGTCGAAGCCGTCGTAGAAGCCGGCCGGCGCGCCGCCGGCCAGCCGCGCCACCACCAGCTCGGTCAGCGGCGTCAGGTTGGCGCTGGCGGTGTCGCCGCTGCCGGTGGCCACCGAATGCAGCAGCGTGCCGTCGGCGAGCTTGGCGCGCAGCACGCAGGGCAGCTTGCCGCCGCTGATCGCCAGCGCGTAGACGCCGCGGTCCGAGGCCGTGGCGCTGCCGCTGCCGGCGGCGCATCTGGACTCGACCGCCGCCTTGGAGGCCGGCGTGTCGCCGACGACGGCGCCGCTGAGGGCCAGGGTCGCGGCGGCGGGCGGCGCGGGGCTGTCATTGCCGCCGCCGCCGCAGGCGGCCAGCGCCAGCGCGGCCGGCCAGGCCAGCAGGGATCGGGTCGGATGGAGACAAGACATGGGAACCTCCTAGAGCACCCGTGATGGGTGGGAGGCAGTGTGGGCACGGCGAGCGGGCCTGGCGCCCTCAGTTCTGAGGAGCCCTGGCGCGCCGCGCTGCAGGCCGTTCCTGGCGCCTGCGCATGTTTTACAATTTCAGCCTGAAAAGCTGAAATAGCAAATCCATGTTCACGCGCGCCGCCTCCCAACGCCTGCTGCGCCTGGCGCGCGGCTTTCCGGTGGTCGTCATCACCGGCCCGCGCCAGTCGGGCAAGACGACGCTGGCGCGCCAGTGCTTTCCGCAGTACGCCTACGTGTCGCTGGAAGACCCCGACACGCGCCAGCGCATCGCCGCGGACCCGCGCGGCTTCCTGGCCGCGCATGCGGGCGGCCTGGTGCTGGACGAGGCGCAGCGCCTGCCCGATCTGCTCTCCTACTTGCAGACCGCCGTGGACGCCGACCGCCGCCCCGGCCGCTTCGTCGTCACCGGCTCGCAGAACCTGCGCCTGTCGCAGGCCGTGTCGCAGAGCCTGGCGGGCCGCGCGGGTTTCCTGGAACTGCTGCCGCTGTCCTACGCCGAGGCCGACGGGCGCTTCGACGGGCTGTCGCTGGACGAACTGCTCGTGCGCGGCGGCTACCCGGCCATCCACGGCACGCTCGTGGACGCGGCGGACTGGCATGCCAGCTACGTCGCCAGCTACCTGGAGCGCGACGTGCGCGAGATCAGCCGCGTCGGCGACCTGCTGCAGTTCCAGCGCTTCATGCGGCTGATGGCGGCCTACTGCGGCCAGCTGCTCAACCTCAACGCGGTGGCCAACGACCTCGGCATCGCGCAGACCACCGCGCGCGACTGGCTCACGGTGCTGGAGGCCAGCTACGTCGCCTTCCGGCTGCCGCCGTACCACACCAACTTCGGCAAGCGCCTGGTCAAGACGCCCAAGCTCTACTTCCACGACACCGGCCTGGCCGCCTGGCTGCTGGGCGTGCGCAGCGCCGAGGCGATGAACATCCACCCGATGCGCGGCGCGCTGTTCGAGAACCTGTGCATCGCCGAATACGGCAAATACCTGCGCCACCACGGCGCGCCGGGCACGCCCTATTTCTGGCGCGACAACATCGGCAACGAGGTGGACCTGCTGATCGAGCGCGACGGCCGGCTGTGGCCGGTGGAGTTCAAGTCCGGCGCCACCTTCCAGCCGGCCTGGCTCGCGCCGCTGCACACCTGGCAGCGCCACGCCGCCGCCGCCGCGCAGGGCGAGGCGCTGCTCGTCAGCGCCGCCCCCGGCAACCAGAAGCTGCAAGGCACCGGCCTGGCGCACTGGCGCGACGCGCTGGCGGCCCTGCGGTGACGCGCGGCGCCGGCCCTACCATCCGCCGATGCCCGCCCCCGCCAGCCGCCCCTGCCCGTCCTGCCGCGAGGCCATGCAGGTCCACGTGCTGCCGGCCGTCTACGGCGGCGCGGTGGAGATCGACTTCTGCTTCGCCTGCCACGGCATCTGGTTCGACCACCTGGAGAACCTCAAGCTCGCACCCGAGGCCATCGCGACGGTGTTCAAGGAGATGCACCGCCACCGCGACGACGCCCGCACGCCGCTGGCCGGGCGGCTGAACTGCCCGCAATGCCGCGGCGCGCTGCGGCAGGGCTTCGACCTCGTGCGCAGCGGCCGCTACATCACGCACCGCTGCGAGAACCGCCACGGCCGCTTCAGCAGCTTCGCGTCCTTCATGATCGAGAAGGGCTTCGTGCGCCAGCTCACCCGGCCCGAGATCGCCGACATCGCGCGCAAGGTCGGCGTCATCCACTGCAGCAGCTGCGGCGCGCCGGTGGACCTGCGCAAGGAGGACGCCTGCTCGCACTGCCGCTCGGCCCTGTCGCTGCTGGACCCGCAGGCCGTCGAGCGCGCGCTGCAGACCTATGCCCACGCCGCCGCCAAGCCCCCGCCCGGCAGCCCCGACCAGATCGCCGACGCCATCGTCGCGCTGGCCCGGGAGCAGTCGCGCGCCCGGCGCGAAGACCCCCGCCCCGCTCCCGCCGGGCTGCTCACGGTGGACCTGTTGAGCGTCGGCCTCGGCCTCTTCAGCGCCCTGTGGGACGACTGAACGATGATGCGCAACCATCGCCACCCGCCGCCGCCCCGATGAGCTCGCACCGCCTCCTCCCCGTCGCCGCCATCGCCCTTGCCACGCTCGCGCAGGCCGCGCCCGAACTGGAAACCGTCGTCGAAGGGCTCAAGACCCCCTGGGCCCTCGCCTTCCTGCCCGACGGGCAGTTCCTCATCACCGAGCGCGACGGCGCGCTGCGCACCGCCCGGCCGGGCGGCAAGCCCGGCGCGCCCATCGCCGGCCTGCCGGCCATTGCCGCCGTGGGCCAGGGCGGCCTGCTGGACCTGCAGCTCGACAGCGACTTCGCCCGCAACCGCACGATCTATTTCTGCTTCGCCGAGCCCGGCGCCGACGGCAAGACCAACAGCACCGCGCTGGCCCGTGCGCGGCTCGGCGAGGACCTGAAGCGCCTCACGGACGTGAAGGTCATCTTCAGCCAGAAGCCCAAGATGGACAGCCAGCTGCACTTCGGCTGCCGCATCGCCGAGGCGCCGGACGGCAAGCTCTTGCTGAGCCTGGGCGAGCGCTACAAGGGCATGCAGAGCGCGCAGACGCTGGACAACCACCTCGGCAAGATCGTGCGTATCGGCAAGGACGGCAGCGTGCCGGCCGACAACCCGTTCGTGAAGACGCCCGGCGCGCTGCCCGAGATCTGGAGCTACGGGCACCGCAACTCGCAGGGCCTGGCGTTCGACGAGAAGGGCCGTTTGTGGCAGCACGAGCACGGCCCGCAGGGCGGCGACGAGCTCAACCTCATCGGCCCGAAGCTGAACTACGGCTGGCCCGTCATCACCTACGGCGAGAACTACGGCGGCGGCAGGATCGGCGACGGCATCGCCGCCAAAGCCGGCATGGAGCAACCCGTCGTCAAATGGGTGCCGTCCATCGCGCCGTCGGGGCTCGTCAAGCTGAAGAGCGCGAAGTACGGCGCGGCGTGGCAGGGCAGCTTCTTCATCGGCTCGCTGAAGTTCGGCCACCTGGCGCGCGTGAAGCTCGACGCCGACAACCGCCCCGTCGAGCAGGACAAGCTCTTCCCCGACGCCGGCCGCATGCGCGACGTGCGCGAGGGGCCGGACGGGCTGCTCTACCTCGTGCTGGAGAGCCGCGGCCGCGTCGTGCGCGTGAAGCCTTGAGCTGACCCGGCCCGACGCGCCGAGCCGTGACGGACTGGCTCTCCCCCGCCCAACTCTTCGGCTACGCCGCCTTCGTGCTCGGCGTCGGCTGCTTCCTTCAGACCGACGACCGGCGCTTCAAGTGGTTCATGGCGGGCGAGTGCCTGGCCTACATCGCCCACTTCGCGCTGCTGGGCAACCCGACGGCGGTGGCGAGTTCGTCGCTGTCGCTGCTGCGCTCGCTGCTGTCGCTGCACACGCGCTCGGCGTGGGTGGCCGTGGCCGTCGTGGCGGCCAACGTCGGCTTCGGCCTGGCGGTCGCGCAGCAGCCCGCGGACTGGCTGCCGCTGGCGGCGTCGTGCCTGGGCACGGTGGCGCTGTTCACGCTGCAGGGCATCGCCATGCGGCTGCTGATGCTGTGCGGCACCGGGCTGTGGATCGCCAACAACCTGATCGCCGGCTCCATCGGCGGCACGGCGCTGGAGGTGGTGGTGGCGGCGGTCAACCTCGTCACGATCCGGCGGATGTGGCGGGCGGCGGCGTGAACGACCGCGTCGTCGCCTAGGGCTGACGGCGGCTGTCCGCCAACTGGACGCTGCCGCCCCACTCGACTGGCTGGATTCCAGACAGCGCCGCCGCGCAAACCGCCCCAATCCCGGGTTAACGCGCAAGGGTTTGCATGTGGTTTGCGACCAGGGCACGCGGGCACGTCTCTTGCGCCAGGGGTGCTGGTATCGAACAACAACCCGGAGACAACCATGCCCCGACGCCACCCGGCGCCCTCGCGCCTGCAACTCGCCCTCTTCACCGCGCTGGCCGCCCTCGGCGGGGCCGCCGCCGCGCAGACCGCACCGGCCGCCGCGACGGCCGAGCCGGCCGTGACGACGCTGGACACCGTCAAGGTCACCGCGCGCAAGCGCGAGGAGTCGCTGCAGGACGTGCCCGTCGCCGTCACGGCGCTGACCGCCGAGCAGCTGGACAAGCTCGCCATCAAGGACCTCGGCGACCTGCAGGGCCAGGTGCCCAACCTGACCATCTACGCCGCGCGCGGCAGCAACACGACGATCACCACCTTCATCCGCGGCGTCGGCCAGGCCGACCCGCTGTGGGGTGTGGACCCGGGCGTGGGCATCTATTTCGACGACGTCTACATCGCCCGCCCGCAGGGCGCGCTGCTGGACGTGTACGACGTGCAGCGCGTCGAGGTGCTGCGCGGCCCGCAGGGCACGCTCTACGGCAAGAACACCATCGGCGGCGCGGTGAAATACGTCTCCAAGCCGCTGCCCACCCAGACCGAGGGCTCGCTGACGCTGGCCGTCGGCAACTACGGCCAGGTGACGGCCAAGGGTGGCGTGGGCACGGCGGTGGCCGACGGCCAGTTCCGCTTCCGCGTCGCCGGCGCCAGCCTGGACCGCGACGGCTACGGCCGCAACCTCACCGACGGCAGCCCCGTCAGCGACCAGGACACCACGGCCGGCCGCGTCTCGATGGGCTGGTTCCCGACCGGCAGCAGCTTCAGCGCCCAGCTGTCGGTGGACCGCACGCGCGACAGGTCGCACATGCGCGGCTTCCAGCGCCTGAACGTCAACCCCTCCGACCCGGCCAAGACGCCGGTCATGAGCAGCCGCTACGACATCGCCAGCGGCATGCCCAACGCCAACTACACCAACAGCGGCGGCGAATCGCTGACGTTGAACTGGGGCCTCAGCGACGCCTGGAGCCTGAAGTACATCGCCGCGCACCGCACGTCCGACACCGACACGTCCATCGACTTCGACGGCCTGCCCGCCAAGATCGCCGACGTGCGCGCCGAGTACACCGACAGCTCGCGCAGCCACGAACTGCAGGCCGTCTACGAGGGCGAGAGCAGTTCGGGCGTCGTCGGCCTGTACTACTTCGACGGCCGTGCCGGCGGCACGGTGCGCAACAACTTCTTCAACCTGCTGTTCGGCACCACCAACGGCAATGTCTTCACCGAGGGCAAGGCCGTCTTCGGCGACTGGAGCTGGCGCCTGACGCCACAGTTCAGCGTCAGCACCGGCCTGCGCTACACCAAGGAAACCAAGCACGCCGTGGTGCTGAACCTGGGCTTCCCGAACGCCAACTTCGGCCCCACGCCCATCGCTGTGGCGGCGGATTTCGACAAGTCCCTGAGCGTCTCCAACACCTCGCCGCGCCTGTCGCTGGAATACAGGCTGAGCAAGGAGGTGCAGCTCTACACGACCGCCTCGCGCGGCTTCAAGAGCGGCGGCTACAACATCCGCGCGCAGGCCACGGCCGTGCCGCGCTCGGCCGATCCGTTCAAGGACGAAATCCTGGACTCGCTGGAAGCCGGCGCCAAGATGGTGTTCGACGAAGGCCGGCTGGAACTGAACGCCGCGCTCTTCCACAACAAGTACAAGAACGTGCAACTCTCGGTGTTCACCGGCTACGTGGACGCCAACGGCGTGGCGCAGTTCTTCGGCGACTTCACCAATGCCGGCAAGGCCAGCATCAACGGCGCCGAGCTGGAGTTCGCCTGGCGCCCGAGCGCCGACTGGCGCATCAGCGGCAACCTCGCCGCGCTGGACGCCAAGTACGACGAGTACATGGACGGCGGCGTCAACGTGGCCGGCCAGAAGAAGTTCTCCAACACGCCCAAGTTCCAGGCCGGCCTGAACATCGAACACAGCGCCCGCCTGGGCAGCGGCACGCTGCGCTCGCGCCTGGGCCTCTCCCACCGCAGCAAGGTCTACCCGACGACCGACCTCGCCGAGTCGCTGGCGCAGGACGCCTACACCCTCGTCAACGCCGGCCTGATCTGGGAGCAGAGCCGTCACCTGAGCTTCTTCCTGCAGGGCAGCAACCTGACGAACAAGGCGTACAAGACCGACGGCTACAACATCGCCGCGCTGGGCGTGCTGGACGCTTTCTACGGCGCGCCGCGCACCTTCACCATCGGCGGAACCTACAAGTTCTGAACGGGGTCGACCTGAAGCCGCTCGGCTTCGCGGGCGGGCCGGCGCGGTACATTGCGCCGGCCATGCCCCTGTCCAGGAACCAGACACCCGCCGGCATCCCGCAGGATGTCGATGGCCTGCTGTGCCTGGCCGCGCGCTCGATGTTCGACGTGCTGGCCCGCTCGGCCGAGGGCATGTTCGTCATCGACCGCAGCCACCACATCGTCTGGATCAGCGAGGGCTACAAGCGCTTCCTGCCGGCGCTGGGCTTCGCGGACGAGCGCGAGTTCGTCGGCAAGCGCGTCGAGGACGTCGTTCCCAACACGCAGATGCTGCAAGTGCTGGAGACGGGCAAGCCCGTGCTCGTGGACCTGCTGACCAACAAGGCCGGCACCTTTCTCGTCAGCCGGCTGCCGCTGCGCAACGACGCGGGCGAGGTCATCGGCGCGCTCGGCCTGGTGCTGCTCGACCACCCCGAGACGACGATGCAGCCGCTCATCACCAAGTTCGCGCGGCTGCAGCAGGAGCTGGAGGACACGCGCCGCCAGCTGGCCGCGCAGCGCCGGCCCAAGTACACGATCGCCAGCTTCATCGGCGCCGGCCCCGCGGCGCTGGAGGTCAAGCGCCAGGCCCGCCGCGTCGCGCAGACCGACTCCACCGTGCTGCTGCTCGGCGAGACGGGCACCGGCAAGGAGCTGATGGCGCACGCCATCCATGCCGCGTCGCGGCGCGCGCACCGGCCGCTGGTCGGCGTCAACATCGCCGCCGTGCCCGAGACGCTGCTGGAGGCCGAGTTCTTCGGCGTCGCGCCGGGCGCGTACACGGGCGCCGAGCGCAAGGGCCGCGACGGCAAGTTCAAGCTCGCCGACGGCGGCACGCTGTTCCTCGACGAGATCGGCGACATGCCGCTGGCCTTGCAGAGCAAGCTGCTGCGCGTGCTGCAGGAGCAGGAGGTCGAGCCGCTGGGCAGCAACACCGTGCTGCGCGTGGACGTGCGCGTCATCGCCGCCACCAGCCGCGACCTGGCGGCGATGGTCGCGGGCGGCCAGTTCCGCGCCGACCTCTACTACCGCCTCAACGTGCTGCCCATCCGCGTGCCGGCGCTGCGCGAGCGGCTGGAGGACATCGAGGCGCTGGCCGAGGCGCTGGGCGAGGACATCGCCCGCCGCAGCGGCATGCCGCAGAAGCTGTTGAGCCCCGACGCGCTGGAGTGGCTGACGCAGCAGCCCTGGCCCGGCAACATCCGCGAACTGCGCAACACGCTGGAGCAGGTCAGCCTGATGAGCGACGACATGCAGTTGACGGCGGGGCATTTCCAGGGCGGCTCGGCGCTGCCACAGCCCGCGCCCGCCCCTGCGCCGGCGGCCCCCGCTGCCGGGACCGCGCAAGCCGTGGCCCCGCTGCCCGAGCTGATCGAGGCGCTGGAGCGCGACGCCATCCGCCGCGCGCTGCAAGCCACCGGCGGCAACCGCATGGCCGCCGCCCGGCTGCTGCAAATCTCGCGCGCCTCGCTGTACGAAAGGCTGGCGCGTTGGCCGGATCTGGAAGTCCAGGTTTCAGGCAGCGCCTGAATTTCGGACACTCGCAACGGCCCTAACGCCGTAAAACCTCGGGACAACCCGAACGGAATCCGGCCCTGGCGTCCTCTTCCCCGCCAGGCACGGCCCTTGCAAAAAGGGAAGCATTACAAGGAAACAACCCATGCGCCTCACACGCCGCCTCGCGCTCGCCGCCGCCCTAGCGTCCACCTTCGTGGCGCTCTTGCCCGCCCACGCCGCCAGCAACGAAATCCGCATCGCCCACGTCTACAGCAAGACCGGCCCGCTGGAAGCCTATGGCAAGCAGACGCAGGTCGGCCTGCTGATGGGCCTGGACTACGCCACCGGCGGCACGATGACCGTCGCGGGCAAGAAGCTCGTCGTCATCGAGAAGGACGACCAGGGCAAGCCCGACGTGGGCAAGAGCCTGCTGGCCGCGGCTTATGGCGACGACAAGGCCGACATCGCCGTCGGCCCCTCGTCCAGCGGCGTCGCGCTGGCGATGCTGCCGGTGGCCGAGGAGTACAAGAAGATCCTGCTCGTCGAGCCCGCCGTGGCGGACTCCATCACGGGCGAGAAGTGGAACAAATACATCTTCCGCACCGGGCGCAACTCCGGCCAGGACGCGCTGGCCAACGCGGTGGCGTCGGACGTGCCGGGCCTGAGCATCGGCGTGCTGGCGCAGGACTACGCCTTCGGCCGGGACGGCGTGAAGGCGTTCAAGGACGCGCTGAAGAAGGCCAAGATCGTCCACGAGGAATACCTGCCCGCGCAGACCACCGACTTCACGGCCGGCATCCAGCGCCTGGTGGATGCGCTGAAGGACCGGCCCGGCCCCAAGGTCATCGCCGTCGTGTGGGCCGGCGCCATCACGCCCTTCCCGGCGCTGGCCGCGCTGGACCTGCAAAAGCGCTACGGCATAGCCGTCGGCTCGGGCGGCAACATCCTGCCGGCGATGGCCGCCTACAAGCAGTTCCCCGGCATGGAGGGCGCGACCTACTACTACTTCGGCATCCCGAAGAACCCGGCGAACGAGTGGCTCGTGGCCAACCACTACAAGCGCTTCAAGCAGCCGCCGGACTTCTTCACGGCCGGCGGCATGGCGGCGGGCATCGCGCTCGTCGAGGCGCTGAAGAAGACGGGCGGCGACACGGCGACGAACAAGCTCATCAAGACGATGGAGGGCATGAGCTTCGAGACGCCCAAGGGCAAGATGACCTTCCGCGCTGAGGACCACCAGGCGATGCAGTCGATGTACCACTTCCGCATCAAGGTGGACCCGGCCTTCCCCTGGGGCGTGCCGGAACTGGTGCGGGAGATCAAGCCCGAGGAAATGAACGTCCCGATCCGCAACAAGCGCTGAGGATGGCCCACCCCCTACCGACTTCGGCGGCCCCCTCAAGGGGGCGCTGCCAGTGGCCCGGCAAAGCCGGTTCCATGGCAGCCGCTGAGTAATTCACTACGGACCTGCAGTGCTCGAAACCAAGTCCCTCACCATCCGCTTCGGCGGCCACGTGGCCGTCGATGGCGTGAGCTGCGCCTTCCAGCCCGGCACGCTGACGGCCATCGTCGGGCCGAACGGCGCGGGCAAGACGACCTACTTCAACCTGATCTCGGGCCAGTTGCCCGCGAGCGGCGGCGAGGTCTGGCTGGACGGCGAGAACCTCACGCGGCTGCCCGCGCCGGTGCGCACGCGGCGCGGGCTGGGCCGGGCCTTCCAGCTGACGCAGTTGTTCGCGCACCTGACGGTGCTGGAGAACGTGCGCCTCGCCGTGCAGGCGCGGCGCGGCGAGGGGTTGCGGATGCTGTCGGTGTGGCTGTCGCACCGGGATCTGATCGACGAGGCGCGTGCGATTCTCGAACGTGTCCGGCTGGGCGGCCGCGCCGACGACCTCGCGGCCAGCCTGCCGCATGGCGACCAGCGCAAGCTGGAGGTGGCGATGCTGATCGCGCTCGACCCCAAGGTCTATCTGTTCGACGAGCCGACGGCCGGCATGAGCGTGGACGAGGTGCCCGTCGTGCTCGACCTGATCCGCGCGCTGAAGGCCGAGAAGCGGCACACGCTGCTGCTCGTGGAGCACAAGATGGACGTGGTGCGCGAGTTGGCCGACCGCATCATCGTGCTGCACCAGGGCCGGCTGGTGGCCGACGGCGACCCGGCGACGGTCATCGCCTCGCCCATCGTGCAAGAGGCTTACCTCGGGGTGGCGGCATGAGCCCCGCACGGCCGCCCGAAGGGGCTCAACTCCCGCCTGGCGGGACAGCGCGCAGCGCGAAGGGTGCGCCAATGACTTTGCTGGAGTTGAGGGGCGTGCACACCCACGTCGGGGCGTATCACATCCTGCACGGCGTGGACCTCGACGTGCCGGCGGGGCAGGTCACCATGCTGCTGGGCCGCAACGGCGCGGGCAAGACGAGCACGCTGCGCACGCTGATGGGGCTGTGGACGGCGAGCGCGGGCAGCGTGCGCTTCAAGGGCGAGGACATCACGCGGCTCTCGACGCCCGACATCGCGGCGCGCGGCATCGCCTACGTGCCCGAGACGATGGGCATCTTCGGCGAGTTGAGCGTGGCCGAGAACCTGCTGCTGGCGGCGCGGTCGGCGAAGCGGCTGGGCGATCTCGACGCGCGGCGGCTGGACTGGCTGTTCGGGCTGTTCCCGGCGCTGAAGACCTTCTGGCAGCACCCGGCCGGCAAGCTGTCGGGCGGGCAGAAGCAGATGCTCGCGATCGCGCGGGCCATGATCGAGCCGCGCGAGCTGCTGGTCATCGACGAGCCGAGCAAGGGGCTGGCGCCGGCCATCGTGCAGAACCTCATCACGGCGTTGCGGGAACTGAAGGGTACGGCGACGACGGTGCTGCTGGTGGAGCAGAACTTCCGTGTTGCTGCCGAGCTGGGGGATTCGGTTGCCGTCATGGATGACGGGCGGGTGGTGCATCGCGGGGCGATGCGGGAGTTGATCGAGGACTCGTCGTTGCAGCAGCGGTTGCTGGGGCTTTCGTTGGCGGCGCACCAATGAGTTCTTTGGTTGCTTTTGCTGGGAGCCTTTCGACTCGGTGCACCGCCGTCGGAGCATGTGGTGCCTTCATTGGTGAGCCCGGCGTGCAGCCGGCGTTAAGCGGCGTGAAGGTTCGATCTTTGGTGCTCGTCACAGGGACAGCGGCGAGAGCGCAGCGGGTCGCCTCGGGGCGTTCATCGAGCGGTTGTTCTCGCGCGCGAGCCGTCGCGCCAGGCCGCTCACGTGCGGTTCAGCGCCTCTCTTTTGGTGACTTTTCTCTGGCGCGACAGAGAAAAGTTACCCGCCCTCGCGGGGCGGATTCCCGCGGCGGTGCACCGAGTCGAAAGGCTCCCAGCAAAAGCAACCGCCAACCATGAAGCTCGACCCCAAACCCTTGGCCCTGCTCGCCGCGCTGATCCTCCTCGCGCTGCCGCTGACCGGCAGCGCAAGCACCTGGCTCAACCTGACCCTCGCCGGCCTCGCGATGGGCCTGATCATCTTCGTCATCGCCTCCGGCCTGACCCTCGTGTTCGGCCTGATGGACGTGCTGAACTTCGGCCACGGCGTCTTCATCGCGCTGGGCGCGTTCATGGCCACCACCGTGCTCGCCGCGCTGGCACCGTGGGCCGGCAGCCAAGACGTGCTGCCCAACCTCGCCGCCCTCGCCGCCGCCTGCCTCGCCGGCATGGCCCTCGCCGCCGCCGTCGGCGTCGTCTTCGAGCGCGTGCTCGTGCGCCCCGTCTACGGCCAGCACCTGAAGCAGATCCTCATCACGATGGGCGGCATGATCGTCGGCGAGGAACTCATCAAGGCCAGCTGGGGCCCGGCGCTGATCTCGCTGCCGCTTCCGGCGACGCTGAACGGCATCTTCCTCATCGGCGACGTGGCAGTCGAAAAGTTCCGCGTGCTGGCGATGGGGGTCGGCCTCGTCGTCCTCATCGCGCTGCTGCTCGTGCTGAACCGCACCAAGATCGGCCTGCTCATCCGTGCCGGCGTGCAGGACCGCGAGATGGTCGAGGCGCTGGGCTACCGCATCCGGCGGCTGTTCGTCGGCGTGTTCGTCGCCGGCGCCGCGCTCGCCGGCCTGGGCGGCGTGCTCTGGGGCCTGGTGCAGCAGGGCGTCGAGCCGCAGATCGGCGCCAAGGTCAACCTGCTGCTCTTCATCGTCATCATCATCGGCGGGCTGGGCTCCACCGTCGGCTGCCTGGTCGGCGCGCTGCTGGTCGGCCTGGTCGCCAACTACGCCGGCTTCCTCGCCCCGAAGGCCGCGCTGTTCTCCAACATCGGCCTGATGGTCGCCATCCTGCTGTGGCGCCCGCAGGGCCTGTATCCCGTGGGGGCGAAATGATCCGCGCGCTGCTCTCCCACGATCTGCCGCGCAGCAAGCCGCTGGCCGCGCTGCTGCTGGCCTGCTTCCTCGGCCTGCTGCTGGCGCCCTTCGTCTTCCCCGGCACGCAGGCGCTCAACGTCGCGGCCAAGGTGCTGGTCTTCATCCTGCTCGTCGCCAGCTACGACCTGCTGCTGGGCTACACCGGCATCGTCAGCTTCGCGCACACGATGTTCGTCGGCATCGGCGCCTACGGCATCGCCATCGCCTCGACGCGGCTGGGGCCGGACTGGGGCTCGCTGGCCCTCGGCTTCGCCGCCGCGCTGGCGCTCTCCGCCGTGCTGGCGCTGGCGATGGGGCTGGCGAGCCTGCGCGTGAAGGCGATCTTCTTCGCGATGATCACGCTGGCCGTGGCCTCGGCCTTCATGACGCTGTGCTCGCAGCTTTCCGACTTCACCGGCGGCGAGGACGGCTTGAGCTTCCAGCTGCCCGAGTTGCTGCGCCCGTCTACCGAGTTCATGGAAGAGCCGCTGTGGGGCGTCTCCCTCGACGGCCGGCTGTTGAGCTACTACGGGCTCTTCGTCGCCGTCACGGCGCTGATCCTGCTGCTGCTGCGCATCGTCAACTCGCCCTTCGGCCGCGTGCTGCAGGCCATCCGCGAGAACGAGTTCCGCGCCGAGGCCATCGGCTACCGGCCCGTGGTCTACCGCACCGGCGCCAACGTCATCGCCGCGCTGCTGGCCTGCTGCGGCGGCGCGCTGCTGGCGCTGTGGCTGCGCTACACCGGCCCCGAGACGGCGATGAGCATGGAGATCATGCTCGACCTGCTGCTCATCGTCGTCATCGGCGGCATGGGCACGGTCTACGGCGCGGTGGTCGGCAGCGTGCTGTTCATCGTCGCGCAGAACTATTTGCAGGCACTGCTGAAGGGCGCGGGCGGCCTCGTCGAGGGCGTGCCGGTGTTGAGCACGCTGGTCGCGCCCGACCGCTGGCTGCTGTGGCTGGGCCTGCTGTTCGTGCTGGCCGTCTACCACTTCCCCGGCGGCATCGTCGGGCGGCTGCGGCTGGCGGCGTGGGCGCGCCGCCGGAAGGACGGGAAGGGCAGGCCATGAGATCGCGCTACCTGAACTGCCTCGGCCGCGAGATCCACGTCACCGAATGGGGCGACCCCGGATCGCCAGCCGTCATCGCCTGGCACGGCCTGGCGCGCAGCGGGCGGGACTTCGACGACTTCGCCGCCGCGCTCGGCGAGCGTTGGCACGTCGTCTGCCCCGACACGCTGGGCCGCGGCCTGTCGCAATGGGCCGTCGATCCGGCGCGCGAATACTGCCTGGCCTTCTACGTCGAGCAGGCCGAGGCGCTGATGGACCAGCTGGGCCTGCAAAAAGCGCACTGGGTCGGCACCTCGATGGGCGGTGCGATCGGCACGCTGGGCGCGGCCACGCGGCTGCGCGGGCGCATCAAGCGCCTGGTGCTGAACGACAACGGCCCCGAACTGGCCGCCCCGGCGCTGGCGCGCATCAAAGCCTATGCCGGCCGGCCGCCGAGCTTCGCGGCGGTGAGCGAGTTGGAGGCGTACTTCCGCGAGATCTACGCGAGCTTCGGCCACCTGAGCGACGCGCAATGGCGGCGCCTGACCGAGACCTCGCTGCGCCGCCTGCCCGACGGCCGCGTGACCACGCACTACGACCCGGCGATGGCCGCGCAGTTCGACCACCACCCCGACGACTACGGGCTGTGGAGCGCCTGGGACCAGCTCGACCTGCCGGTGCTGTGCCTGCGCGGCGAGCATTCGACGCTGCTGACCGCCGACACCGCCCAGGCCATGCGCGAGCGCGGCCCGCGCGCGGCCGTGGCGCTGATCCCCGGCTGCGGCCACGCGCCCGCGCTGAACACGCCGGAGCAGATCGGGCTCATCGAACGCTTTCTTTCCGCTGACCGGGAATGCCCGTAAACCCATGGCCGGCTCGAAGCCCTAGAGTCGGCGACGCTATGAGCGACTACATCCTCGAAACGCAAGACCTGACCAAGGAGTTCAAAGGCTTCACCGCCGTGGACTCGGTCAGCCTGCGCGTGCAGCGCGGCCACATCCACGCGCTGCTCGGCCCCAACGGCGCGGGCAAGACCACCTGCTTCAACCTGCTGACCAAGTTCCTGACGCCCACGCGCGGGCGCATCGTCTTCGCCGGCACCGACATCACCCGCGAGACCTCGGCGCAGATCGCGCGCCGCGGCGTCATCCGCAGCTTCCAGATCTCGGCCGTGTTCCCGCACCTGACGGTGCTGGAGAACGTGCGCATCGGCCTGCAGCGCTTCACCGGCACCAGCTTCCATTTCTGGAAGGGCCTCACGGGCCTGAAGGCGCTGGACGCCAAGGTGCTGGCGCTGCTGGAGCTGGTGGACCTGCGCGACATGGCGCAGCTGAAGGCCGGCGACCTGCCCTACGGCCGCAAGCGCGCGCTGGAGATCGCCACCACGATGGCGATGGAGCCGCAGCTGATGCTGCTGGACGAGCCCACGCAGGGCATGGGCCACGAGGACGTGGACCGCGTGACGGCCCTCATCAAGCGCGTGGCCGAGGGGCGCACGGTGCTGATGGTGGAGCACAACATGAAGGTCGTGGCCAGCATCGCCGACCGCATCACCGTGCTGGCGCGCGGCGCCGTGCTGGCCGAGGGCGACTACGCGACGGTGTCCAAGCATCCGGCGGTGCTGGAGGCGTACATGGGTACCGAGGCGACCGAGTTGCAGGGGGCGCACTGATGATTCGTGGCGCCGATCGTGGGTTGCTTTTGCGATCTTGCTTTGCAACCCGGTGCGCCGCCGCGGGAATCCGCCCGCCGGGGCGGACTCCCGGCACGGTGCAACGAGTCGAAAGGCTCTCCGCAAAAGCAGCTGAAAAAACACGAGCGCACCACTGACACATGGCCATCCCCGCCCTCGAAATCACCAACCTCCACGCCTGGTACGGCGAGAGCCACATCCTGCACGGCATCTCCTTGAGCGTGCAGCCCGGCCAGGTCGTCACGCTGCTGGGCCGCAACGGCGCGGGCCGCACGACCACGCTGCGCGCCATCATGGGCCTGACCGGCGCGCGCAAGGGCTCGATCAAGGTCCACGGCGAGGAGGCCGTCGGGCTGCCGACGCACCGCATCGCCCAGCTTGGCATCGGCTACTGCCCCGAGGAGCGCGGCATCTTCGCGAGCCTGACGGCCGAGGAGAACCTGCGCCTGCCGCCGCCGCTGAAGGCCAAGCGCGGCAAGGTCATGAGCGAGACCGAGATCTACGCGATGTTCCCCAACCTCGCGGAGCGCCGCCACAGCCCCGGCACGCGGCTGTCCGGCGGCGAGCAGCAGATGCTGGCCGTGGCGCGCATCCTGCGCACCGGCGCCGACATCCTGCTGCTGGACGAGATCAGCGAAGGCCTCGCGCCGGTCATCGTCCAGGCGCTGGCCCGCATGATCCGCGCGCTGAAGGCGCAGGGCTTCACCATCGTCATGGTGGAGCAGAACTTCCGCTTCGCCGCACCGCTGGCGGACCACTTCATCGTCATCGAGCACGGCGAAGTCGTGCTCTCCTTCCCCGCCGCCGAGCTGGCCCGCCACCAGGCCCAGATGGACGAACTGCTCAGCGTCTGAACACCCCTACCACCAGGAGACACCCATGAACGCGATCCGCACCACCCTCGCCGCCGCCGCACTCGCCTGCTGCGGCCTCGGCGCCCAGGCCCAGGTCTCGGGCGACGTCATCAAGATCGGCATCATCACCGACATGTCCGGCCTGTACGCCGACATCGACGGCGCCGGCGGCGTCGAGGCCATCAAGATGGCCATCGCCGACATGAAGGGCGTGGCCGCCGGCAAGAAGGTCGAGCTGATCTTCGCCGACCACCAGAACAAGGCCGACGTGGCCGCCTCCAAGGCGCGCGAGTGGTTCGACACCCAGGGCCTGGACATGCTCGTCGGCGGCACCAACTCCGGCACCAGCCTGGCGATGTCCAAGATCGCGGCCGAGAAGAAGAAGCCCTTCATCTCCATCGGCGCCGCCAGCTCGCGGCTGACCAACGAGGAGTGCACGCCCTACACCGTCCACTACGCCTACGACACCGTCGCGCTGGCCAACGGCACCGGCAACGCGGTGGTCAAGGCCGGCGGCAAGACCTGGTTCTTCATGACGGCCGACTACGCCTTCGGCGCCAGCCTGCAGGCCGACGCCACGGCCGTCGTGCAGAAGGCCGGCGGCAAGGTGCTGGGCAGCGTCAAGCACCCGTTGTCGGCCAGCGACTTCTCGTCCTTCCTGCTGCAGGCGCAAAGCTCCGGCGCGCAGATCCTCGGCCTGGCCAACGCCGGCGGCGACACGATCAACACGATCAAGGCCGCCAACGAGTTCGGCATCACCAAGACGATGAAGCTCGCCGGCCTGCTGATGTTCATCAACGACGTGCACTCGCTGGGCCTGCAGGCCACGCAGGGCATGTACCTGACGGACGGCTGGTACTGGAACCAGAGCGCCGACGCGCGCGCCTGGAGCCGCCGCTTCTTCGACAAGGTCAAGCGCATGCCCTCCATGCTGCAGGCCGCCGACTACTCGGCCGTCACGCACTACCTGAAGGCCGTGGACGCGCTCAAGACCGACAACCCGGACAAGGTCATGGCCAAGATGAAGGCCACCAAGATCAACGACTTCTACGCGAAGGGCGGCGAGATCGGCGCCGACGGCCGCATGCGCTACGACATGTACCTGATGCAGGTGAAGACGCCCAAGGAGTCCACCGAGCCCTGGGACTACTACAAGGTCGTGCAGACCATCCCGGCGGCGCAGGCCTACACGAAGCTGGCCGACTCCAAGTGCCCGCTCGTCAAGAAATAAGTGAGCCCCTCGCCCAGCCTCGCGCCGCTGAACGCGCGCGTGTCTAGCCGGTCCCCCGAGGGGACGCCGATCGATGCCGGCACGGGCCGGCATCGACATCGGCCCTGGCCGCCCTTGGGAGCGGCCCGGCGGGCGTCCAGGATCGGAATGCAAATGTCATGACAGAACTATTCGGTATTCCGCTGCCGGCCCTCCTGGGCCAGCTGCTGCTGGGCCTGGTGAACGGCTCGTTCTACGCGATGCTGTCGCTGGGCCTGGCGGTCATCTTCGGCATGCTCAACATCATCAACTTCGCCCACGGGGCGCTGTACATGATGGGGGCCTTCTTCGCCTGGATGGGGATGGAGTACCTGGGCCTGAACTACTGGGTCATGCTCGGCCTGGCGCCGCTGGCCGTGGGCCTGGTCGGCATCGTCATCGAGCGCACCCTGCTGCAGTGGCTCTACAAGCTGGACCACCTCTACGGCCTGCTGCTGACCTTCGGCATCACGCTGGTCATCGAGGGCATCTTCCGCAGCTTCTACGGCGTGTCCGGCCAGCCCTACTCGGTGCCGGAGGCGCTGCAGGGCGCCACCAACCTCGGCTTCATGATCCTGCCCAACTACCGCGGCTGGGTCGTCGTCGCCTCGCTGGTGGTGTGCTTCGCGGTGTGGGCGCTGATCGAGAAGACCTCGCTGGGCGCCAAGCTGCGCGCCGGCACCGAGAACCCGCGGCTGGTGCAGGCCTTCGGCATCAACGTGCCGCGCATGGTGACGCTGACCTATGCCGGCGGTGTCGCGCTGGCGGCCTTTGCCGGCGTGCTGGCCGCGCCCATCCTGCAGGTGTCGGCGCTGATGGGCAGCAACCTCATCATCGTCGTGTTCGCGGTGGTGGTGATCGGCGGCATGGGCTCCATCCTCGGCTCCATCCTGACCGGCCTGGGCCTGGGCCTGATCGAGGGGCTGACCAAGGTCTTCTACCCCGAGGCGTCCAACACGGTCGTGTTCGTCGTCATGGTCCTCGTGCTGCTTGCGCGCCCCGCCGGCCTGTTCGGCAAAGAGAAATGACCCCCCTGAAGACCGCGGGACTCACTGCATGAACAAGAAGCTCCTGGGCTACGTGGCCCTGTTCGCCGCCATCGCGCTGCTGCCCGCCGTGGGCGCCTACCCCATCTTCGTGATGAAGGTGATGTGCTACGCGCTCTTCGCCTGCGCCTTCAACCTGCTGATCGGCTTCACCGGCCTGCTGTCCTTCGGCCACGCGGCCTTCCTGGGCATGGCGGCGTACACGGCCGGGCATGCGCTCAAGGTCTGGGGCTTGCCGGCGCCGCTGGGCCTGCTCGCCGGCACCGGCGCGGCGGCTCTCACGGGGCTGGTGTTCGGGCTGCTGGCCATCCGCCGCTCGGGCATCTACTTCTCGATGATCACGCTCGCGCTGGCGCAGATGCTGTACTTCTTCTTCCTGCAGGCGTCGTTCACCGGCGGCGAGGACGGTCTGCAGGCCGTGCCGCGCGGTAGCTTCCTGGGGCTGGACCTCGCCAACGACCTGACGCTGTACTACGTCGTGCTGGCCATCTTCATCGCCGCGTTCTGGCTCATCTACCGCATCGTCCACTCGCCGTTCGGCCAGGTGCTCACGTCCATCCGCGAGAACGAGGCCCGAGCCACCTCGCTGGGCTACGACACGGCCCAGTTCAAGCTGCTGGCCTTCGTGCTGTCGGCCGCGCTCGCGGGCCTGGCCGGCGCCACCAAGACGCTGGTGCTGGGCTTCGCCACGCTGACCGACGCGATCTGGACCACCTCCGGCCTCGTCATCCTGATGACGCTGGTGGGCGGCATGGGCACGCTGGTCGGGCCGATGGTGGGCGCGCTGGTCATCATCGCGCTGGAGAACAAGATCGGCGACCTGGGCGGCTTCCTGGCCCAGCTGACCGGCATCGCCTGGTTCAACGGCCTGGGCGAATCCGTCAGCCTGGTCACCGGGCTGATCTTCATCGTCTGCGTGCTCGCCTTCCGGCGCGGGCTGGTGGGCGAGACGGTGGCGCTGTGGGAGCGCTGGACGGCCGCCAAGCGCGCCGCCTGAGCGCCCGGCGCGTTGCCGGCTGTCACCAGCGCCAGCCCCCGTCAGCGTGGGTGCCGTTCAGCTGTAGTCCTCGGCCCAGGGCGGCGCGTTCAGTGCCGCCGCCGGGATTGGCACCGTGCTGTACATGTGCGCGTGCCCATTCGGACACGCGCTGGCACGGCAAGCGGCATGCCCGCATCAGCGCGAATATTCACGTGGCCAGCATCCGTAATATTAACTACTGGCCACCTGGTCAAGCGTCATATCGTCACCTAGGATGAGATAACCATCAACCTGTGGAGAGTTGCGTTGTGCACCCGTAGAACGTTTCTAGTCGTTTCCTACGCTGCACTCGCTTCAGGGGCGTCACTAGCTCGTGATGATAAAGATTGCAGTGGAAAGGGGAAGTCCCTTCCAAGTTCTCCAAGCGCTACAGTGTCTTCGCCTACCTTGCGCCAGAGTAAGATAGGACTTACGCAAACGTTTAAATAAATAGACCCTGCATGGTATTTGTTGGATAATTTGCCGCATCGACCTCAGCATGCAAATTGTCCATCAAAAGAATCGACTACTGCCAGTTCATCCTGACCAGCCAGACCAATTTCACCATGACGAACTTTGCGGATCACGGCCAGGGATTCAGCCACGATGCGGTGAAGCGGTACCTGCAAGGCGACAAGCTGTCGGCCAGCTTGGTTTGGGAGCATGCGCAGCGTGACATCGTTCCATCCCCCCGGGGATGCATCGTGTTTGACGACACCATCCTCGACAAAGGCCATTCGCACCAGATCGAGTTGGTTCGCCGGCAGTACAGCGGCAATGCCCACGGCATCATCAAAGGGATCGGCCTGGTGAACTGCCTCTACGTCAACCCCGACACCGGCGAGTATTGGCCCATCGACTATCGATTGTTTGCGCCCGAGCAGGACGGCAAGACCAAGCTGGAGCACGTGCGCGACATGTTGGTCAGCGCTGCGGGCAACAAAGCACTGCCCTTCACCCGGGTGCTGTTCGACACCTGGTACGCCACGATGGAGCTGATGCTGCTGGTGGACAGCCTGGGCAAACGCTTTTACTGCCCGATCAAGGCCAACCGGCTGGTCGATGACAGCGCCGGCCAAACGCCGTACCGGGCAGTGAGCGGCTTGTGCTGGACGGCACAAGAGGCTGAGCGCGGCAAGCTGATCAAGATCAAGGGATTCCCCAGGGACTACAAGGTGAAGCTCTTCCGGGTGACGGTGTCTTCCCACCGCACGGATTGGATCGTGACGAACGATCTGGCTCAAGATTCGACGCAGGGCACGCAAGAGGCGTGTGCGCTGCGCTGGAAGATCGAGCAGTTTCATCGAGAACTCAAGCAGCTGACGGGCGTTGAGAAGTGTCAGTGCCGCAAGGCGCGAATGCAGAGAAACCACATCGCCTGCGCGATCTTGGTTTGGCTGCGGCTGCGGGCGGTGGCCAAGGAAAAACTCTCTTCGATGTATCAGATCAAGACCAGTTGGCTGTCCGAACGGATGCGCCAGGAGCTGCGAAGTCCTTCGGTTTTGATGCGTTTTGCGTAAGTTCTATAAGAACGAGATCATCACATTGGAGCAAGGAGCGACCACTCCGTGGGAGATTGCCTCAGTCATTTCAGAAAATTTCCAACTGATCGTTGAACAGAACTTTCGAAAGATGAAGCCCGATGAAATGCGTGCTCTGTTGCACTCGTTGAGTGACGCCGAGCTCAATGATCTGGCGATGCTTTATAACCGATCAGCCTTGAATAGCGGCATGAACGCAGTGCTGCTAGACACCATCGCTATATCGGCGGATGCTGCCGCTATCCGCCGCGTCGGAGATCACTTCGGTTTCGAGGACACCTATGCGGCAGTATATCGATCAGCTCCCGCCAATGCCTACGCGCTTACGCGTGCACTGAACCCTTCAACATCGCGCGCGACAACGGTATCGTTCGCCAACGGTGGAGCTACAGGCGGCATGATGATCCCTAATTCTGGGCCTACTGTCGGGTACACGATTGGTGAGGTATACCTGTCATTCCGCACTGCGCCGGTCGGTTCGTTGGGCGTCGCTGGTGCGTTATACGAGACGGCGTCCTTTGTTGGTACTCGGCTTAGCGTGGCCTATGGCGCTGGATATGCGCTTGGGTCGGCGATCAACAGCCTTTGGTCGACCTATTCTCCTTCTACCTACGCTGTGTCGTCTAACTTGCTTGGTCAAGCCGTCGATGGCTTTGCGAGCTCGGTCTCAAGCCTAATGAACGGCACCGCATTTTCTGCCCTTTCGATGTCGGTCCGTTCTGCGATCGGAGATTTGCAATCAAACTTGTTCAGCAGCTTCCTTCCAGGTGGGCCAAGGGCCACGTTCTACCGTGGCGGCGGTGATTTCGGTGTGAGCAGTCCATGGAGTTATAACGAGCGCGACTCATGCAAATGAATCTGTCGCAGAACAGGTGGTTGGTGGTAGGCCGGGCGGCGATTGCGCTCATCGGCGCGCTCTCCATGACGGCGTTTGCGACGGGGAGCGAAGCGCACGTGCGTTGGCTCGTCGGTGGGCTGTTCGTTGCCGCCTTCATCGCCTACCTTGCCGAGGCCAAACGCCGCCAAGGAATGGCGGCGCCCTACCGGCTCAGCAAGCCAGTTCTGGCCGTCGAACTCGTTTGTGTGCTCTGCGGCCTGGCGGTCGTCGTAGGGCGCACAGCGCCGGCCTGACGCTGCCCCGCCTGCCGCTACCGCTGGCCCGCTGCGCTGAGACCCGGCTCAGGGCCTCCCGGACTCCTACACTCGCCGCGCGCATTCAGCGGGAGGGGCGGCGATGGCATCCAGGCGGGTTCAGGGCGCGGTGGCGGCCGTGGTGGCGGCGGGTGCGGCGGCGGCCGGTGGCTGGTGGTTCACGCAGCGCGCGCCGGCCCTGCCCAGCAGCGCCGAGATCGGCGGCGAGGAAGCCGCCTTCGCGTTCACCGAATGCAAGCCGCGGCTGCTGGACGGCTCGCCCGCCATCGCCGTCATGTTCACGCAGGCGCTGGACCGGCGGCAGGACTTCGGCGCGCTGCTGAGCGCCGCCGAAGCCCCGCCCGGCCGCCCGGCCGACCCCGACGACCCCGCGAGCCCGGCCGCGCCGGCCGACCCGGCCAGCTTCAAGCCGCTGGCCGCCCGCTGGGTGCTGGGCGACAACCCGCGCGTGCTCTACCTGCCCTTCGCCACGCCGGACCGCGCCTACCGCATCACGATGAACGCCGGCCTGGCCGCGCGCGGCGGCGCCACGCTGGCCGCCGCGCAGACCTGCGAGGCCACCAGCGAGGCCATGCCGCCGAGCTTCTACTTCGCCAGCCGCGGCCTGGTGCTGCCGGCCGGGCAGAACGGCGGACTGCCGGTGGTCAGCGTCAACACGCCCGAGGTGGACCTGCAGTTCCTGCGCGTCAAGCCGGAGGCGCTGCCCGCCTTCCTGGAGCAGGTGGGCGGCCGCCGCGAACGCCACGCCGACGAGGGCGGCGGCGACGACAGCTGGGGCGACGGCCAGCGCCGCCTGAAGGGCACGGTCGGCGGCTGGGCGCTCGACGAACTGCGCGCGATGGCCGACAGCGTCTACCTCGCCCGCTTCAAGACCGACCCGCGCGCCAACCGCCGCAACGTCAGCTTCCTGCCGGTGGAGAAGATCCCGGCGCTGCAGCAGCCCGGCATCTACGTGGCCGTGATGAGCCAGCCCGGCCGCTTCGGCTGGGACTACCAGGTCACGCACTACTACGTGACGGACATCGGCCTGCACCTGCGCCGCCACGCGGCGCAGATCGACGTGTTCACCACCTCGCTGAAGAGCGGCAAGGCCCAGGGCGGCGTCGCGCTGACGCTGGTGGACGACGCCGGCCGGGCGCTGGCCCAGGCGCAGACGGACGGCGAGGGCCACGCGGTGTTCACGGGCCGGCACGACCGGGCCCGCGCGGTGCTCGCGCGCCAGGGCGGCGAGATGGCCATGCTGTCGCTGCGCGACGCGGCGCTGGATCTCAGTGAGTTCGAGGCCACCGGCCACCCGTCGCGCAGCCACAAGCTGTTCGTCTACGCCGGCCGCGACCTGTACCGGCCGGGCGAGCGCTTCGACGTGTCCGTGCTGTCGCGCGACGCGGACGGCCGCCTGCCGGCCCGGCTGCTGCCGCTGACGCTGACGGTGAAGAAGCCCGACGGCAGCAAGCTCGCCGAGCAGCTGGTGCCGCCGCGCCAGCCGGGCCAGGGCTATTTCCAGCACACGATCGCGCTGCCGGCCGACGCGCCCACCGGCGGCTGGACCCTGCAGGCCCGCGTGGACCCGTCGGCCCGCCAGCCCGATGCGCAATGGAGCTTCAAGGTCGAGGAATTCCTGCCCGAGCGCATGAAGCTCACGCTGGCCGCGCCCGAGGCGCCGCTGGCCGGCGAGGTCCGGCTGCCCGTGCAGGTGCGCGGCGACTACCTCTACGGCGCCCCGGCCGCCGGCAACCGGCTGCAGGCCAGCGTCGCCACCGAGCGCCTGGCCAACCCGCTGGCGCAGCAGCTGCCCGGCTTCGTCTTCGGCGACTTCGCCGACGACCCGGCCCGCACCCGGCAGGACCTGCCCGAGGCCGAACTGGACGCCGACGGCCGGGCCGAGGTCACGCTGACCGCCCCGCTGGCCGGGCGCCGCTCGCCGATGCGCGTGCGCGGCGCCTTCAGCCTGCTGGAGAGCGGCGGCCGGCCGGTGGTGCGCAGCCTCGAACGCAGCTGGTGGCCGGCGCCGGCCCTCGTCGCCGTGCGCCCGCTGTTCGACCGCGACGTCGCGCCCGAGGGCGGCCAGGCCGGCTTCGAGGTGGTGCGCGTGGGCGCGACCGGCGCCTTCCGGCCCGCCAGCGGCCTGCGGCTCACGCTGGTCCGCGAGGAGCGCCAGTGGTACTGGCGCCACGACGACAACCGCGGCTGGCACGCCGGCTTCACGACGACGGACGAGCCCGTCGAGGCGCGCACGCTGAAGCTGCCTGCCAAGGCCACCGTCAACCTGCCGGTGCGCTGGGGCCGCTACCGGCTCGAAATCGCGGACCCGCAGACCGGCCAGGCGCTGCGCTACGGCTTCTACGCCGGCTACGGCGCGCAGGACGCCGACGACATCGGCAACCGCCCCGACCGCGTGCAGCTGCAGCTCCAGGGCGCGCCCTACCGGGCGGGCGACGTCGCCCGGCTCGCCATCAAGCCGCCGCACGACGGCCAGGCCATCGTGACCGTGGAGGGCGACCGGGTGCTGTGGAGCCGCCGCGTGGCCGTGAAGGCCTCGGGCACGGCGCTGGACATCCCGGTGGATGCGGCCTGGGCGCGCAACGACCTCTACGTGACGGTGGCCGCCTTCCGCCCCGGCAGCGACGGCGACCGCGTGACGCCGGCCCGCGCGCTGGGCCTGGTCCACCTGCCGCTGGACCGCGGCGACCGCAAGCTCCGGGTCGCGCTGGCGGCGCCGGCCAAGACCCTGCCGTCCACCGCGCTGCCGGCGCGCGTCAAGGTGCCGCAGCTCGCCGGCCGGCCCGCCATCGTCACCGTCTCCGCGGTGGACGCCGGCATCCTCGCCATCACCGGCTTCAAGACGCCCGACCCGGCCGACTTCTTCTTCGGCAAGCACCGCTACGGCGCCGACATCCTGGACCTCTACGGCCGCCTCATCGAGAAGATGGACGGCAACGTCGCGCAGCAGCGCTTCGGCGGCGACGCCGGCAAGCGCGACACCCAGTCGCTGCCGCGCAAGCTGCTGCTGGTGGACCTGTTCAGCGGCCCGGTGCAGCTGGACGCCCAGGGCGAGGCGAGCGTGCCCGTCAAGCTGCCGGACTTCAACGGCACGCTGCGCCTGATGGCCGTCGTGTCCGGCGCGGACCGCTATGGCAGCGCGCAGGCCGAGACCGTGGTGGCCGCGCCGCTGGTGGCCGAGCTGAACCTGCCGCGCTTCATCGCGCCGGGCGACACGGCGACCGTCGCGCTGGACCTGACCAACCTCAGCGGCGCGCCGCAGGAGGTGCGCGTCGCGCTGTCCGCCACCGGCCCGGTGCGCATCGGCGGCGGGCCGCAGACCCTGAGGCTGGCCGACCGGCAGCGGCAGGTCCTGCGCTTCCAGGCCGAGGCGCTGGACGCCGAGGGCCTGGCGCCGCTGCGGCTGAGCGTCAGCGCCGGGGCGCTCCGGCTGGAGCGCGAGGCCGCGCTGCAGGTGCAGCCCGCCACGCCGCGGGTGCGCGAGAGCCGCCGCATCCGCCTGGAGCCCGGCGCCACGCAGGCCCTCGACCGCACGCTGCTGGACGCCTACCGGGCCGGCTCGGCCACGCTGGCCCTGAGCGTCGGCAGCACGCCGCCGCTGGACATCCAGGCCCAGGTGCAAGGCCTGCTGGGCTACCCCTACGGCTGCCTGGAGCAGACCGCCTCCAGCGCCTACCCGCTGGTCTTCATCGACGAGGACGCTGCCCGGCGCTGGGGCCTGACGCCGCTGCCGCGCGAGGAGCGCGCCCGGCGGCTGGACGCCGCCTTCGCCCGCCTGGCCGGCATGCAGCAGGCGCGCGGCGGCTACGGCCTGTGGGCGGCCGGCGACGCCTACGAAGGCTGGCTGACGGCCTACGTCACCGGCTTCCTGCAGGACGCCCGCGACGCCGGCTTCGCGGTGCCCGAGGGGCCGCTGAAGAAGGCGCTGGAGAACCTGACCGAGCAGTTCCAGCGCAGCCCCGGCCAGCAGCTCGCGCCGCCCCGGGCGCCGCGCCGCAACGACAGCGGCATGCTGCTGGACCCGCACGACGCCGAGACCCTGCGCCTGGCCCACCAGCGCTTCGCCGAGGCCGCCCACATGGGCCATGTGCTGGCCCGCGAGCAGCGCGCGCCGCTGGCCACGCTGCGCACGCTGCACGACCGGCACCGCGCCAGCGCGCTGTCGCCGCTGCCGCTGGTCCACCTGTCGCTGGCGCTCCAGGCCATGGGCGACCCGGCCCGCGCCCGCGCCGCGCTGGACGACGCGATGCAGCGCGGCTACGGCTACCAGCCGGCCGACGGCGGCTGGGACCCCTGGCTGGGCGACTACGGCTCCCGCGTGCGCGACCGCGCGCTGGCCTACGCGCTGCTGCTGCGCCACAAGATCGGGCACGACCGGCGCGAGAACCTGCTGTTCGACCTGGCCGACGACCTCCGCCAGCGCAGCCACTACGCCACGCAGGAGCGCCTGGCCCTGTTCCTCGCGGTGCAGGCCGCGACGGACGGCGCCGGCCGCGACGATGCCTGGACGACCACGCTCACGGTCGGCGGCCAGGCCGGCGGCTGGGCCGGCCGCGGCACCGGCCAGCAGAGCCTGGGGCCGGCGCAGGTGCGCAGCGGCGTCGCGCTGAAGAACGAAGGCAGCCGCCCGGTCTACCTGGACGTGGCGGCCCA
Source organism: Roseateles sp. (assembly GCF_047654785.1). Lineage (GTDB taxonomy): Bacteria > Pseudomonadota > Gammaproteobacteria > Burkholderiales > Burkholderiaceae_C > Pelomonas. The sequence continues at coordinate 227,333 of NZ_JASGKQ010000002.1, read as the reverse complement.
GGGCTACCCGACCCGGCCGCCGGCGCCCGCGAGCGGGGCCATCAGCGTCGAGCGCGCGCTGTTCACGAGCGACGGCCGGCCGGTGGCGACGCGGCGGCAGTTCGCCACCGGCGAGATGCTGATCGTCCGCCTGCGCGTGAAGGCGTCGCAGGAGATCCGGGACGGCCTGGTGGTGGACCGCATCCCGGCCGGCTTCGAGATCGAGAACCTGAACCTCAGCCAGGGCCCGCAGGCCGGCGAGTTCACCGTGGACGGCGTGAACGTCGCGCAGGCCAACGCCAGCGAGCGCATCGTCCACACCGAGTACCGCGACGACCGCTTCGTCGCCGCAGCGCGGCTGGGCGCGCCGATGGACCTGTTCTACCTGCTGCGCGCGGTGACGCCGGGCCGCTACGTCGTGCCGGCGACCTTCGCGGAGGACATGTACCGGCCGGAGATCCGGGGCGTCGGCAAGGCGGGCGGGGAGGTCGTCGTCGTGGACCGGCCGTGAGCGCGCGCCCGGCGCGGCGTTAGCCGGGTGGGCCCGCCGCCTCGTCCGCGCACCACCCGCCGCTCTTGCCGCCCTGCTTCTCCAGCACGCGCACGCCGTCGATGACCATGCCGCGGTCGGCGGCCTTGCACATGTCGTAGATGGTCAGCAGGCCCAGCTGCACCGCGCACAGCGCCTCCATCTCGACGCCGGTGCGGCCCAGCGTCTCGACCTGGGCGCGGCAGCGCACGCGCGAGCCGGCCTCGTCCAGCTCGAAGTCCACCGACACCCGCGTGAGCGGCAGCGGGTGGCACAGCGGCACCAGGTCGGCGCAGCGCTTGGCGCCCTGGATGGCGGCGATGCGGGCCACGCCCAGCACGTCGCCCTTGCGGGCGCTGCCGCTGGCGATCAGCGCCAGCGTCTCGGGCCGCATGCGGATCTCGCCGGCGGCGACGGCGACGCGGTGCGTCTCGGCCTTGGCCGACACGTCCACCATGCGGGCCTGGCCCTGCGCGTCGAAGTGGGAAAGCGGTGGGGTCATGCCGGAGAAACAAACAGGAAACCGAGATGCGGGCATCATAGGCAGCCGGCCCGTGGCCGGCCGGAGCCCCTGTTCGATGATGAAGAAGCCGTTCGCCGCCCGCCCCCTGATCACGCTGGTCGCGGCCGCCACGCTGGCGCTGCCCGGCGCGCCGCTGCGGGCCCAGGTCAACCTGCCCGCCCTCGGCGACGCGGTGTCGCAAGACCTCGACGTGGGCACCGAGCGCCAGCTCGGCGAGCGCTACATGCGCCAGATCCGCATCGACCCGGCCTATGTGCAGGATCCGCTGCTGCGCGAGTACCTGGACGGCATCTGGAACCCGCTGATCGCCGCCGCGCGCAAGCTCGGCAACATCAGCGACGAGACGCAGACCCGCTTCGCGTGGGAGCCCTTCCTGGTCGAGGACAAGAGCGTCAACGCCTTCGCGATGCCCGGCGGCTACGTCGGCACCCACCTGGGGCTGATCGCCATGACGGTGTCGCGCGACGAGCTGGCCTCGGTCATTGCGCACGAGATCTCGCACGTCACGCAGCGCCACATCGCGCGCCGCATCGCGGGCGACTCGCGCAACAGCTGGGTGGCCGTGGCCGGCTTGCTGCTGGGCGTGCTGGCCGCGTCGCGCGGCAACATCGACATGGCCAACGCCGGCATCATCGGCGGCCAGGCGGCTACCGCGCAGATGTCGCTGAACTTCTCGCGCGACATGGAGCGCGAGGCCGACCGCGTCGGCTTCAACGTGCTGGTCGAGGCTGGCTTCGCGGGCAGCGGCATGGTCAGCATGTTCGAGCGCATGGAGCAGGCCTACCACCTGATGGACAACGGCGCCTTCCCCTACCTGCGCTCCCACCCGCTGACCACCGAGCGCATCGGCGATGCGCGCACGCGCCTGGCGCTGGAGCCCTTCGCGCGTCCGCGAGGGCTGGCCGAGCACGCGCTGATGGCGGCCCGCGCCCGCGTGCTGATGGACCCGCGCGTGGAGGCCTGGCAGGTGCTGGAGAACTACGACGCCGGTGCCCGCAACCTGCGCGACAGCGGCGGCTACGAGCAGCTCGGCGCGCGCTACGCGGCGGCGCTGGCGTCCATCAAGCTGCGCCACTTCGACCGCGCCGAGGCCTCGCTGCGCAGCGCCGAGCTGACGCTGCAGCTGCTGGCGCCCGGCGACGCGGAGCGGGCCGCCGCGTCACGCCAGCTCACCTACCTGCGCGCCGAGCTCGCGCAGGCGCGCGGCCGGCCGGCGGACGGCATCGCCGCGCTGGACCGGCTGAACGAGAAGTCCCGCCCGCTGCTGCTGCAGCGCGTGGGCCTGGCGCTGGCCGCCGGCGCGGACCCGGCGCTGCGCGACGCGGCCGAGGCGCTGCAGACGCACGTCAGCCTGGAGCCGCACGACGCCTATGCCTGGTCGCAGCTCGCGCTGGTCTGGGAAAAGCTGGGGCAGCCGCTGCGCGCCATCCGCGCCCGGGCCGAAACCCATGCCGCTGCCGGTGACCTGAACGGCGCGATCGACCGGCTGCGCTCCGGGCTGCGCCAGTCGCGCGGGCCGGACGCTGACCAGGTGGAAGCCTCCGTCATCGACGCGCGGCTGCGCACGCTGGTGTACGAGCGCCAGTCCCTGCTCGCCGAGATGTACCGCGGCCGCTACATCCCGCCGGACGTCGAGCTGCCGAATTAGGGCTCAGCCCAGCCGTTCGACGACCACGTCGATGACCATGCCGCACAGGCTGTAGATCAGCGAGCCGACCAGCGCCGCGCCGAAGCCGGTGACCGTCAGGCCATCCAGCACGGTCGCCGCGGCCCAGAAGATCAGCGCGTTGATGACGAACAGGAACAGCCCCAGCGTCAGCACCGTCACCGGCAGCGTCAGCAGCACCAGGACGGGCCGCACGATGGTGTTGAGCAGGCCGATCACCAGCGACGCGATCAGCGCCGAGGTGAAGCTCTTCACCACCACGCCCGGGTAGAGGTGCGCCACCAGCAGCAAGGCACCGGCCAGCAGCAACCAGCGGATGAGTGTCTTCATGCCGGAGAGCATACCGACACTTCGCGCCTGCTTATCAGAGCAATGAACAGATACGTAATGGGAATAATTCGCATTTAGTGCTAGCATGTGGTTTTCCCTATCCAGGCCCGTCCGGCGTGACTTCAGCTGCCCCCCTTGCCGTCGAAACCGCCTCGCCCGCACCGCAGCGGCCGCTGCTGGCGCCGGCACTGCCGCCCGCGCGCGGCGATGAACTCGGCCCGAACGGCCGGCGGGCGCTGATTGGCGGCGTCGTCGTGGCCCACCTGGTGGGCGGCTGGGCGCTGCTGCAGGTCGACGCGGTGCGCAGCGCGGTGCGCGAGGTCGCGCCGGTGCTGATGGTCAACATGATCGCGCCGCCGGAGCCGCCCAAGCCCGCGCCACCGCCGCCGCCTCCCGCGCCGGCCCGGCGCGTCGCGCCCACGCCGGCGCCCATCATCGCGGCGGCGCCGTCGCCCAGCCCGGCGCCGGCCGCCTTCGTCGCGCCGGAGCCGGATCCCGCGCCGCCGGCACCCGTGCAGGTGGCTGCGGCGCCGGCCCCGCCCGCGCCCCCGGCGCCGCCGGCCGTCGCCCCCGGGCCGCGCCAGATCGCGCCCAGCGCGGTGCGCTACGAGCGGCTGCCCGAGCTGCACTTCCCGGCGCTGTCCCGACGCGCGCGGGAGGAGGGCACGGTCGTGCTGCGTATCACCGTGGACGCCGCGGGCCGGCTCAAGCAGGCCACCGTGCAGCGCTCCTCGGGCTTCGAGCGCATCGACCAGGCGGCGCTGCACGACATCCGCAGCGCCCGCTTCGTGCCCTATATGGAAGACGGCAAGCCCGTCGAATGGCAGACCCTGGCCCCGCTGGTCTACGAACTTTGATCGCTAACTGAAAAATCCCCATGGACGCCACCGCCCTCGCCACCGCCACGCCAGCCCCCGGGTTCGGCCATTTCATCGCCCAGTCGGACGCCGTGGGAAAGTTCCTGCTCGGGGTGCTGGTGGTGATGTCCATCGTCTCGTGGGGCCTGATCGTCGCCAAGGGCGTGGCGCAGTTCCTGCGCAACAAGCGCGCCGCGACCTTCCTGGACTTCTTCTGGAACGCCCGCTCGCTGGACGCGGTGCAGGCCGAGCTCAACACCCACGGCGCGCGCGACCCCTTCTCCCACCTCTCCGCCCACGCGCTGCACGCCCAGGCCCACCACGCCCGCCACGGCGCGGCCAAGCTCGCCGAGGCCGGCACCGCCAACGACTTCATCACCCGCACCATCAAGAAGGTGCTCGACGAGGAAACCACCCAGCTCGAATCCGGCCTGACCACGCTGGCCACCATCGGCGCCACGGCCCCCTTCGTCGGCCTGTTCGGCACCGTCTGGGGCGTCTACCACGCGCTGCTGGCCATCGGCATGAGCGGCGCGGGCACGCTGGACAAGGTCGCCGGCCCGGTGGGCGAGGCGCTCATCATGACCGGCATCGGCCTGGCCGTGGCCATCCCCGCGGTGATGGCCTACAACGCCTTCACGCGCGGCAACCGCGTGCTGACCGCGCGGCTGGACGCCTTCGCCTACGAGCTGCACAGCTTCCTGACGCTGGGCGAGGCGCCCGGGGCGGCCGCGCAGACCGGCGCGGCGGCCACGGTGCGCCCGCTCAAACCCGCCGCGGCGGCGCACTGAGGGAGGGCGCGCGATGGCCTTCGCCTCCTTCGACAACAAGCGCGGCAACGCGCCGGTGGCCGAGATCAACATGGTGCCGCTGATCGACGTGATGCTGGTGCTGCTGGTGATCTTCATCGTCACCGCGCCGCTGCTGACGCACGCGGTCAAGCTGGACCTGCCCAAGGTGAGCTCGCAAACCAACGAGGTCAAGCCGGACAAGATCGAGTTCGCCATCGACGCGCAGGGCCAGCGCTACTGGAATGGCGAGGTGGTGACGCGGGAGGAGGCGCAGCAGCGCTTCCTGGCCGAAGGCAAGAAGCCCGTGCAGCCCGAGATCCACCTGCGTGCCGACCAGGACGCCGCCTACAAGACCGTCGCCCAGACCCTTGCCGACGCCTCCAAGGCCGGCCTCTCCAAGGTCGGATTCGTCAGCGAACCCGAGCGCTGAGCGGGCCACCCCGGCTCAGGCGTCGCGTGAATGCAACGCCCGGCCTCATGACGACGGGACTTTTTGACGCCAGTTAATGAGAATTATTGGCGTTTGCATCGTTGCTGCTGCCAGCAACCGTGCCCACCCCCCGAGGTTCTTCTCCCTGCCCCCTCCGGCCCGGCGCGCGATCCGCGCGCTGGCGGGTGTTTTCGCCCGTCGCCCCCTTTCGAATTCCCTGGAGCTTCCATGTCCCTGATCAAGAGCCGCAAGCATGCGCTTGCCCCCCATGCCCTGGCCGCGCTGGCCGCGCTGAGCGCCAGCCTGCCGCTGGCCGCGCAGACCGCACCCGCCGCCGACGCGAAGAAGGACGAGGCCGCCCTGCCTGCCGTGAAGGTGCGGGCGGGCAACGAAGTGCCCTTCAAGGCCGACAGCGCCGGCAACACCAAGTTCACCGCGCCGCTGGTGGACACGCCCAAGTCGGTGACGGTCGTTCCCAAGCAGGTGCTGGAGGAAACCAACGCCCGCAGCGTGCAGGAAGCGCTGCGCACCGTGCCGGGCATCACCTTCGGCCAGGGCGAGGGCGGCACGCCGACCGGCGACCGCCCCTTCATCCGCGGCTACGACAGCCAGACCTCGATGTACATCGACGGCCTGCGCGACCCCGGCTCGCAGTCGCGCGACGTGTTCAACATCGAACAGGTGGACGTCGTCAAGGGTTCGGACTCCGCCTTCGGCGGCGCCGGCTCGACCGGCGGCTCGATCAACCTCACCAGCAAGCAGGCGCGGCGGGGCAATTCCGGCGCCTTCGACCTGGGCCTGGGCACGGCCCGCTACAAGCGCGTCACCGCGGACCTGAACCAGCAGATCGGCGAAACCACCGCGGTGCGCGTGAACGCGATGCGCGAGAAGAGCGGCGTGGCCGGCCGCGATGCCGTCTTCGACAGCAAGACCGGCGCGGCGCTGTCCTTCTCCACCGGCCTGGGCACGCCCACGCAGATCGGCGTGGACCTGTACTCGTTCAAGAGCGACGGCCTGCCCGACTACGGCATCCCGTTCAAGCTCGCCGGCGGCGCCGGCACGCCGAACGAAGCGGCGGGCCTGAACTCGGGCCACGCGACCCGGGACACCGTGATCAGCACGAAGCGTGAGAACTTCTACGGCCTGAAGGACCGCGACTTCCGCAAGACCGGCCAGGACTCCGGCACGCTGCGCCTGGAGCATCGCTTCGACGAGAAGCTGACGCTGCGCAACCGCACCCGCCTGACCCAGTCGTACAACGACTACATCGTCACCAACCCTGCCGACAGCGCGGGTTGGTACAACGCGGACCCCACGCCGACCAACCTGACCGACACGCCGCCCCGCGGCTCGACCCGCAACGACGCGAGCGGCGAATACCTGTGGCGCAGCCAGAAGAACCGCAACGTGAAGACCGACGCCTGGATCAACCAGACGGAGATCGTCGGCGACTTCGACCTCGGCGGGCTGCGCAACAGCTACACCGCCGGCCTGGAGATCAGCAGCTCGGAACTGGACAGCCGCGGCTACACGGTCACCGGCAATTCCTACGCGCACATCGCCAACCCGAACCCGAACGACCTGTGGAACGGCGTGGTCGGCCGCGCGACGGCCGGCAACAAGACCAAGACCGACGTGCAGGCGCTCTACGCCTTCGACACCCTCACGGTGACCGAGCACTGGCTGGTGAACCTGGGCCTGCGCTACGACCACTTCAAGACCCGCCAGACGGCCTACAACGCCGACGGCGCGCCGCTGACCACCGCGCAGCAGGCCCAGGACATCAAGAGCGACGCCAACCTCTTCAACTACCAGGTCGGCGTGGTGTTCAAGCCCGCCAGCAACGGCAGCATCTACCTGAGCCTGGCCACGTCGGCCAGCCCGTCCGGCTTCGCCAGCGGCGACAGCACCGAATCGGCGGTGGCGCTGACCAACAAGGACCTGGATCCCGAAAAGACCCGCAGCCTGGAACTGGGCACCAAGTGGGAGCTGCTGGACAACCGCCTCTCGGTGACCGCGGCCATCTTCGACATGAAGAAGACCAATGCCAAGGTCACGAACGACCTGGGCGTCACCGCCACGGTCGGCGAGCAGGCGATCAAGGGTGTCGAGCTCGGCGTCACGGGCGCGATCACGCCGGCCTGGAACCTCTCGGCGGGCTACACCTACCTCGACAGCGAGCTGGTGGACGGTGGCTACAGCTGCACCAACGCGAAGCCGCCGGTGTGCACGCCCTCGGCGAACAACGGCAAGCAGTTCGCCAACACGCCCAAGAGCAGCTTCACGCTGTGGAGCACCTACACGGTGGCCCCGGGCCTGCAACTCGGTGCCGGCGCGAGCCACGTGGACAAGGTCTATTCGGACCCGGCGAATACGGTCTGGCTGCCGGCCCACACGCGCTTCGACGCGATGGTCAGCTACCAGATCAACAAGAACGCCAGCGTGCGGCTGAACATCAGCAACCTGACCGACAAGACCTACTACGAGCGGCCGCAGAACCCGCACATGGCCTACGTCGCGCCGGGGCGCCAGTTCATCCTGACCGGCAGCTACAAGTTCTGACCTCGGCTTGACCGGAAGCGCGCCATGCTGCTGCACGTGCCCGCCGTCCTGACCCGCGACGAAGTCGCGGGCCTGCGGGAGCGCCTGGACCGCGCCGACTGGGCCGACGGCCGCGAGACCGTCGGCGCGCAGGGCGCGCAGTTCAAGCACAACCTGCAACTGCCCGAGGCCTCGCCGGTGCGGGCCGAGGCAGGGCGGGTCGTGTCGGCGGCGCTGGAGCGCAACCCGCTGTACTTCTCGGCGGCGCTGCCGACCAAGGTGCTGCCGCCGCGCTTCAACCGCTACCAGGGCGGCGGCGAGTACGGTTTCCACGTCGACGGTTCGGTGCTGGTGATGGGCCCGCCGGACGCGCGCTGGCACGTGCGTTCGGACATCTCGTGCACGCTGTTCCTCAGCGACCCGGACGAATACGACGGCGGCGAGCTCACCGTCACCGACACCTACGGCGAGCACGAGGTCAAGCTGCCCGCGGGCGACATGATCCTCTACCCCTCCACCAGCCTGCACAAGGTCACGCCGGTGACGCGCGGCGCGCGCGTCGCCGCGTTCTTCTGGGTGCAGAGCATGGTGCGCCTGGACTGGCACCGCACGATGCTGTTCGAGCTGGACCAGACCATCCAGAAGCTGCGTGCACGCCACGGCGAAACGCCCGAGGCGGTGGCGCTCACCAGCCACTATCACAACCTGCTGCGCCTTTGGGCCGAGGTGTGACCCGTCAGCGATCCGGGCGCTGAGCGCCCCGCTGCGGGCGTCGCATGGATGCAACGCTTGACCCCATGGAGGCGGGGCTTTTCGTGATTCTTAATAAGAATCATTAACATTTACATTGTTGCTGGCGCCAGCAACATTTCCGCCCCCCGAGTTTTCTCCCGCCCCCCCGGCCCGGCGCGCGACCCGCGCTGGCGGGTGTCTAGCGCCCGCCGACCCCTTGGAGTTCCCATGTCCCTGATCAAAAGCCGCAAGCACAAGCTTGCCCCCCATGCCCTGGCCGCACTGGCCGCATTGAGCGCCGCCAGCCTGCCGCTGGCCGCACAAACCGCGACGGCCGCCACGCCCGCCGCCGACGCGAAGAAGGATGACGCCGCGCTGCCCGCCGTGAAGGTGCGGGCCGGCAAGGAAGTGCCCTTCAAGGCCGACGTCAGCGCCTCGTCCAAGATCACGCAGACGCTGCTGGAGACGCCCAAGACCATCCAGGTCGTGAAGAAGGAAACCCTGCAGGAACAGGGCGCCGTCTCGCTGATGGAGGCGCTGCAGAACACCCCGGGCATCACGATGCAGCTGGGCGAGAACGGCAACACCTCGGCCGGCGACACCTTCCAGATGCGCGGCTTCTCGCTGCAGACCTCCACCTTCGTGGACGGCGTGCGCGACCTGGGCGCCATCACGCGCGACGTGTTCAACCTGGAGCAGATCGAGATCGTCAAGGGCCCGGCCGGCGCCGACACGGGCCGCGGCGCGAGCGCGGGCTACCTCAACCTGATCAGCAAGCTGCCGCAGCTGGACGCCATCACAGACGCCACGCTGACGCTGGGCACCGACAGCCGCAAGCGCGCCACGGTGGACGGCAACTTCCGCCTGGGCGAGAGCAGCGCCGCGCGCCTGAACGTGATGGCGCAGGACAACGGCGTCCCCGGCCGCGACGTGGTGAAGAAGAAGGGCTGGGCGATCGCCCCGTCCATCGCTTTCGGCCTGGGCACGCCGACGCGCCTGTACCTGTTCTCGCAGCACGTGCGCCAGGACAACACGCCAGACGGCGGCGCGTCCACGGTCGGCTTCCCCGGCTTCTACAACGCGACGGCCGCGGTGCGCGCCGCGCCGCGCGCCACCCACCAGTACTACGGCAGCAACAACGACTATGAGAAGGTCGATGCCGACATGGTGACCGCCAAGCTGGAGATGGACCTGGGCGGCGACACCACCGTGCGCAACCTCTCGCGCTACGGCCGCACGCACATGGACCGCGTGCTGACCGGCATCCTCAGCATCGGCGCGACCACCGGCAGCGGCGCCAGCGCCACGGTGCTGCCGATGGAGCAGTGGACCATCAGCCGCCTGCGCCAGCGCATCGACCAGACCAACGAGATCCTGGCCAACCAGACCAGCCTGAACACCTCGTTCACGCTGGCCGGCATGAAGCACGACCTGGCCACCGGCATCGAGCTGTCAGCCGAGGAGCAGCGCACGCTGGGCACCGGCACCGCGAAGCAGACCATCAACGGCGTCGCCTTCGAGGCCATTCCCACCACGCCGCCGGCCAACCTCTACAACCCCAACGCCAATGACGCGATGGGCACGCCCTACCTGACGGGCGCGAACAGCGAGGGCCGCACCACGACGCAGGCCTTCTACGTCTTCGACACCGTCAGCGTCACCGACGCGCTGAAGCTCAACGCCGGCCTGCGCCACGAGCACTTCACGATCTCGACGCTGTCGGCCTCGGTCGGCCTGATCCCGGGCCAGGCCACCGGCAGCAACGTCAACACCATCAACCGCAACGCGCTGCGCCACAGCGACTGGATCACGAGCTGGAACCTCGGCGCCACCTACAAGCTGGCCGACAACGGCACGGTCTACGGCGCCGTCGCCAACTCCATGACGCCCCCGGGCAGCGCCAACTTCTCGCTGTCGACCAGCGGCATCAACTCCGGCGCGGCGGAACCGCAGGAAACCAGCAACTACGAGCTGGGCACCAAGTGGGAGCTGCTGGACAAGCGCCTGAACGTCAGCGCCGCGCTGTACCGCACCGAGAACGACAAGCAGGTCACGCAAGACCCGATCACGCGGGAGAGCCTGCAGGAAGGCAAGACCCGCGTCGAGGGCATCGAGCTGGCCGCCGTCGGCCAGCTCACGAACTTCTGGCAGATCAGCGCCGGCCTCCAGACCATGAAGACCAAGCAGATCAACCAGCAGAGCGTCAGCTCCAGCAGCGGTGTGGTCACCGTCACCGACGGCGTGCGCTGGTCGCCGGAGTTCTCGGCCACGCTGTGGACCTCCTACCAGTGGGGCGACCTGACCCTCGGCGGCGGTGCCCGCCACATGGGCAAGCTGAAGCGCCAGATCAGCTCGACCACCACGCCGCTGGACCAGATCCTGATGCCCAATGTGCCGGCCTACACGGTGGTGGACCTGATGGCCTCCTACCGCCTGTCCAAGCAGGTCAACCTGCAGCTGAACGTGGCCAACATCGCCGACAAGGTCTACCTGCAGGCGCTGAACAGCGGCGGCGCCCGCCTGTACCTCGGCACGCCGCGTTCGGCGACGTTGACGGCGCGCTTCTCGTTCTGATGGATCTTTTGAGTTAGGAGTTTGCGCGGCAGAAGCAGCGCGCCGCAAAAGCAGGCAGTTTCAGGGGTTCTGGACCCCTGCCCACCTCAAGAAAATCGCTCCTGAGCGGTTCTGATCGGTCGAAATTCTGATGACCATTGTCGAATCCTTCTGCCGCGCAGACTCCTAGCCAACACCGGGCCCGCGCCGGCTTCGCACCGGAGCGGGCCTGGCCATTCCAGCCATGCCCCAGAGCATGGTGCGCGACGATGCCCGCCGCACCCTGCTGTACGAGCTAGACCAGACCGTCCAGCGCCTGCGCGTAGCTTCGGGGCATCAGTAACTACTCACCGGCTATAGATGAAATCGCGCTGACCAGCCATTTCTATGCTGACAATTTCTACGTAGATTTCGCGTGCCAATCCCGTCTACAACCATTTTCCAACCATGAGCCGCAAACCTATTATTGACTTGAAGCTGGGCGAATCAGATTTCCGCGAGATTTTTGAGAAAAAGGTAGCCTTCTTTGAAGGAGCCCTTCATGGACTCAATTACGAATGGAGCGACTTCTCTCGGGACTTTCATGGAATAAATCCCGTCGGCGGTGAGGTCCGCTTCTTCCAAAGCGAACGACTTTCTCCACCTGATTACCTCGTAGCGATTGAAGAAAATCAAAATGTGATCCACGAGTACAAAGTTGAGGAAATCGAGGAGCGGTTTCGCCAGGGCGCATCGCTCGTTGTAAATCGTTTTGATAGATACAGTGTCCTGGGTTCTCGAGTTTGCAGTGACTTGGCGCAAATTTCGAAAAACATCGTTCTTGGGAACGCGTATGTCTCCAAGGGACGGTCCAGGACTTTTGGATCGCACTGGGATCGACATTGCGTATTCGCAGTTCAAGTGATTGGCAAGAAACGATGGAAGGTCTATCGACCAACGATGGAGCTACCGCTTTACAATCAGCCGAGCACACTGCACAAATCGAATGGTGTTGACCCGGATGAGAAACTTGAACTAGTGGTTGACAGAGTACTGTCGCCTGGCGATATCCTATATGTTCCCAGAGGTTGGTGGCATGAAACTGAAACCGTGGGCGCTGAGCCATCAATGCATATCTCTTGTGGAGTACACACGCTGCGACTCCACGATTACCTCAGATGGGTGCTGATGAGCAAAGCTGATCAGAAGATTGAGTTGAGGAGATCTGTGTCGTCGCCCGAAGAATTTGGGAAACAAATAAATTTTGCCCTGAAGGTGTTTGCTGAAGAATGCGCCAAAGACGAGAACCACCAGCAATACTCGCTAGAGAGGGAAAGCTTGTACAAGCGGAACAAGCTGGTCCATTTCGAAAATTTTATTTCTGAAAATTTCCGAGCGGAGGAATAGAGGTGCGATACATCAACGAATACAGCGCAACCATCCAGGGTGCCACCGTGTGCAAACCCCCAAACAGTGGGGGGCAAATTCTCACCGCCAACCTGCCGGCGGGCTGGAAAGCCACTGTGAACAAAGAAGGTAATGGGTCGTACACATTTGCCATCAAAAACTCGTATGGCGCTGATGTCGTGAAGGAGAACACTGGGGTCGGATTGATATGTACTGCCTTCGCGGGCGGTGTGGGACTTGCCGTATTTTCTTACAGCGGTGCGAATATCGCATTGGGCAGATACGCTGCGAGCTTGGCGTATGCCGGTTGCTCAACGGTTCTTGACGATAGTTGGGAAGATGGTGACGAGGAAGGGCTTCCGGAATGTTGACCAAGCGACACAGCAAAGCCATGGCCTTCGTGACTGCGGTATTGCTGGCCGGCGCAGGGGCCGGATATTGGTTCGACGACCGACTTGCCGTCAGCGCAGCGTTGATCGCTCCAATGTTTTGGCTAGATTCATGGATAATTGATCGATCACAGCGGATTACCCCCTTCAACTCGTGGAGTTGGTCGTTTATCGGCATAACTTCACTTTGCGCCTCCATACCTGCATTTCTCTGGACCCGGACGCTGTTGGCCCCCTGCTTCCTTGCATCTTTCGGCCTTGCGGCGTTAGTTAAGGCTATTGATGCTTCGTTCTGCAAGCCAAAATTATAAGCAAAGGGCAACCATGAATATCGAAGAGAAAGAGATTTCCGGGCGGCGCCGCCGCGAGTTCCTTCGCATCCTGGGCGTTGGATCAGGCGCTGGAGTTTTGACTGCGTTGCAAGCCTGTGGTGGCGGAGGCGACTATCAATCGAGCGAAAGTCTCTACAGCGACCTGCTGGCTGACTCTGACTTCTGGTCTCGCAGCAGGAAGCTATTTACTGGGCGAACTGGCAACAAGATCTATTTCGACATTGATGCCGATCTAACGAAGCCATCGTCGACCTCTAAGATTCTCGCGGCATCCACGCTGAGAAAAACTCTTTCCACCAGTCTCACTCAAGATGATTTGGTCGAGCCGCGCGACGAGCGCTTGAGAATGGCTCGTAATCTCGGGGTGGATTTGAGCCAGGTTGCATTTGTCGACAGCGCAACTGATGGCATGATGAAACTACTTCTCGGCTTGGCTTGGGAACCGGGACAAGTGGTGGTTACATCCAATCAAGAACATCCGAGCATTCTTGCTTTTTTGAGATCCGCCCGCCACATATTTCAGATAGAAATAGCGGTTGTAAACCTTCCACTGCAAGTGTCCGGCGCAGAAGAGATCGCGGATCTTTCCGCCAACGGATAAAGGCACTAAAAACCTCTGGCAAGAAGCCAAAAGCTTTGCTTTGGTCTTCTCCCACCTACGTGACGGGCCTCATGTTGCCGATTGCGGCGCTGGCCAACTTGGCGCGCGAGCATGAGATGCTCAGCATTTGCGACGCGGCACATCTTCTTGGAATGGTTGAGTTTGACTTCAATGCGTTGAATCTTGATTACCTGGTCACCTCGGGAAGCAAGTGGCAGGCTGGTGCAAATGGCACTGGAATTCTATTAATGAGGAGAGGGCAAGCTGCTCCTTCAATGGTTTACAAAGTAACTGGTGGTGATCAGGACGTCGCGTCTGCGCTCTCCAAAATTTCGTCATCAAAGCTGCCCACTTTCCAGGCGCTGGCCAACTCCTGCGATGTGTACTCTGAAATTGGCCGCTCCAAGATTTCTGGATACACGCTCAGTTTGGCCGCCTATTTCAGGAAGTTGGTTGCCTCGCAATGGGGTAGTGATCGGATTTATGGCTTTTCAGAGACTTCAGAGCTTTCCTCTGGGTTGCTGACCTTTAACCCGTTCACCAATCCCATTGATGTGCAAAATGAGGGAAAGGCTCGAGAAGTAGTTGCAAGGCTCCGCTCGGAGCATGGCTATACTGCACGGGTCGTTAGGTTCCAACGCGACTCTTCGTCCGCAGTGGAGTGGCCGCTTCGCGTTTCAACGCCGCTTTGGCTTTCCCCGCCTGACCTCGACGCGTTCGTTAAGGCGGCGCAAGCGGTAATAAGTACTAAGGCAACCTCTCAAGTGTTTTAGCATCCAACGTGATAAGGGATAATACCAATACGTCGAACTTAAGCCCCATCACCTCTCCTGATCAACACTGATCAACAAGGATGGGCTCTAGCCAACACCGAGCCTGCGCCGACTTCGCACCGGCGCGGGCTTGGCCACTCCAGCCATGCTGCTCCATATCCCCGCCATCCTCAGCAAAGACGACGTGCGCGAAATGCGCCGCGGCCTGGACGCGGCCGACTGGACCGACGGCCGCGAGACCGTCGGCGCCCAGGGCGCGCAGGTCAAGCGCAACCGCCAGCTGCCGGTGGACCACCCCGTGGGCCGGCAGATCGGCGACCACATCCGGCAGGTGCTCGCGCGCCATCCGCTGTTCATCTCGGCGGCGCTGCCGCTGCGCACGCTGGCGCCGCTGTTCAACCGCTACGAAGGCGGCGAGCACTACGGGCTGCACGTGGACGGCGCGCTGATGCGCCAGGCCGGCACCGAGCAGCCGCTGCGCAGCGACGTGTCCACCACCGTCTTCCTGTGCGAGCCCGAGGAGTACGACGGCGGCGAGCTCATCGTCACCGACACCTACGGCGAGCACGAGGTCAAGCTGCCGGCGGGCGACATGGTCGTCTACGCCAGCAGCAGCCTGCACCGCGTCGAGCCGGTCACGCGCGGTGCGCGCGTGGCCTCCTTCTTCTGGACCCAGAGCCTGGTGCGCGACGACGGCCGCCGCACGATGCTGTTCGAGCTGGACCAGACCATCCAGCGCCTGCGCGGCCGCCTCGGCGACGACGCCGACACCAAGGCGCTGACCCACCACTACCACAACCTGCTGCGGCAATGGGCCGAGACCTGACCGCCATGGCCGCACCCTCCGCCTCCGCCCAGCGCTCCGCCTGGCTCAAGACGCTGCACCAGTGGCACTGGATCAGCTCCGCGCTGTGCCTGATCGGCATGTTGCTGTTCTCCGTCACCGGCATCACGCTGAACCACGCCGCCGACATCGGCGCCACGCCCGTCGTCACCCAGCTCAAGGGCCAGCTGCCCGCGCCGCTGCTGCTGCAGCTGAAGCCCGCCGACGACGAGGACGAGCGCAAGGCCCCGCTGACGCCCGAGCTGCGCAGCTGGCTGGCCGACACGCTGAAGCTGCGCCTGGACGGGCGCGACGCCGAATGGTCGCCCGAGGAGATCTACCTGCCGCTGCCGCGCCCCGGCGGCGACGCCTGGCTGCGCGTGCAGCGCGACAGCGGCGCCGTCGAGTACGAGCTGACCGAGCGCGGCTGGATCTCCTATTTCAACGACCTGCACAAGGGCCGCCACACCGGTACCGCCTGGAGCTGGTTCATCGACGTCTTCGCGGTCGCCTGCCTGGTGTTCTCCATCACCGGCCTGCTGATCCTGAAGATGCACGCCACCAACCGCCCGAGCACCTGGCCCATGGTCGGCCTGGGGCTGTTGCTGCCTTTCCTGCTCGCCATCCTGTTCATCCACTGACATCACCACGAGGGCTTTCCATGCAACTCCGCTACTCCTTCGCCCTGGCCGCCGCGACGGTGGCCCTGCCGGGCCATGCCGCCGAACTGGCGCTCAAGCTCGAAATCCCGCGCCTGGCCGTGGCCGAATACCACCGGCCCTACGTCGCCATCTGGGTCGAGAAGGCCGACCAGAGCGTCGCCGCCAACCTGGCCGTCTGGTACGACGTGAAGATGAAGAACAACGAAGGCAGCAAGTGGCTCAAGGACATGCGGGCCTGGTGGCGCAAGAGCGGCCGCGACCTGGCCCTGCCGGCCGACGGCCTCAGCAGCGCCACGCGCGCGCCCGGCGAGCACAGCGTCAGCTTCAGCGGCGCCAAGGGCCCGCTGGCCACGCTGCCGGCCGGCGACTACCAGCTCGTCATCGAGGCGGCCCGCGAAGTGGGCGGCCGCGAGGTCGTCAAGGTTCCGTTCCAGTGGCCGGCCAAGGCCGCCGCCGCCACGGCCACCGCGAAGGGCGAGCATGAGCTCGGCGCGGTCAGCCTCACCGTCAAACCCTGAACCCCCTAGGAGCACTCCCATGAAGCTGAAGCACATCACCGCCGCCATCGCCATCGCCGCCGCCCTGCTGCCCGGTGCCGCCCAGGCCCACCGCGGCTGGCTGCTGCCGTCCGCCACCGTGCTGTCCGGCACCGAACCCTGGGTGACGGTGGACGCCGCCATCTCCAACGACCTGTTCTATTTCGAGCACGTCGCGATGGGCCTGGACAACCTCGTCGTCTTCACGCCCGACGGCAGCCCGGGCAAGGCCGAGAACGCCGCCAAGGGCCGCTACCGCAGCACCTTCGACGTGAAGCTCTCGCAGCCCGGCACCTACAAGATCGCCGTCGTCAACAACGGCGCCAACGCCAGCTTCAAGGTGGACGGCGTGCAGAAGCGCGTGCGCGCCGCCTCGCTGGAGGCGCTGGCCGCGCAGATCCCGGCCAATGCGCAGGAGGTGCAGGTCTCCGTGTCGGCCGGCCGCAACGAGATCTTCGTGACCTCCGGCAAGCCCACCGACAAGGTGCTGGCGCCCACCGGCCAGGGCCTGGAGCTGGTGCCCATCACCCACCCCAACGACCTGACGGCCGGCGAGACCGCCCAGTTCCGCTTCGTGCTGGACGGCAAGCCTGCGGCCAACATCGCCGTCACCGTCATCCCCGGCGGCATCCGCTACCGCGACAAGCTCGGCGAGATCAAGCTGACCAGCGATGCCGAAGGCAAGATCAGCGTCAAGTGGCCCGAGCCCGGCATGTACTGGCTGAGCGCCGCCCCGGCCCGCGACCCCAATGCGCCGCGCACCGCTGAGGCCGGCACGCTGGACAAGCCGGCACGCCGCGCCAGCTATGTGACGACGCTGGAAGTGCTCGCGCAGTGATGGATGCCCCTCGCCCAGGCCCGCGGCGCTGAACGCGCGCGGGTCTGGTCGATCGCGAGAGGATGGCGATGCATGCGGCATCGAGCCGCATGCATCGCCCAACGGGCCGGCTTGGGAGCGGCCCGGCGCTCGGCCCTTGGGCCCTTGAATACCGAACTGAATACCGACATGAGTCCGTCCCTGGCCGAGCCGCGCGTGCTCGTGCCGCTGCAACTGGAGCCGCAGGCCGAGCCCGCGCTCGGCGCGCGGCTGCATGCGCTGGGCGGCGCCACGATGGGCACCACCTGGCGCGTGCTGGCGCTCGCCGGCCTCGCGCAGCCGGCCGCATGGGCGCCGGCCATCGACGCCTGCCTGCGGCTGGTCATCGAGCAGATGAGCACCTGGCTGGCCGACTCGGCGCTCAGCCGCTTCAACGCCGCGCCGGCCGGCAGCTGGCATGCGCTGCCCGATGAGCTGATGGGCGTGCTGGACTGCGCGCTGCGGGTGGCCGCCGCCAGCGACGGCGCCTTCGACCCCGCCGCCGGCGCGCTGGTGGACCTGTGGGGCTTCGGCCCCGGCCCGCAGCGCTTCGACGCCCCCGGCTTCACGGCGCCCGATGCCGCCGCCTGCGCCGCCGCGCTCGCGCACGGCGGCTGGCGCCGGCTGCGCGTGGACGGCGCCCGCGTGCTGCAGCCGGGCGGCCTGCGGCTGGACTTCTCCGGCATCGCCAAGGGCTATGCGGTCGACCTCGTCGCCGACACGCTGCGCGCCCTGGGCGTGCGGCACTGCCTGGTCGAGATCGGCGGCGAGCTGCGCGGCCACGGCCTCAAGCCCGACGCCCAGCCCTGGTGGGTGGACCTCGAAACCCCGCCCGACATCGCCGCGAGCCCGGCGCTGCCGGCCACGCGGCTGGCGCTGCACGGCCTGTCCGTCGCCACCTCCGGCGACTACCGGCGCTTCTTCACCGCCGCCGACGGCCGCCGCCATGCGCACACCATCGACCCGCGGAGCGGCCGCCCGGTCGCGCATGCGCCCGCCTCGGTCAGCGTCGTGCATGCGCAGTGCATGTGGGCCGACGCCTGGTCCACCGCGCTGACCGTGCTCGGCCCCGACGACGGCCTGGCGCTCGCCCGCCGCGAGCGCATCGCGGCCCGCTGGCTGGTCCGCCGCGCCGACGGCGGCGTCGACGAACGGCTGTCGCCGGCCCTGCTGGAGCTGGCCCAGTGAACGCGCTGGCGACGCTCGCGCCGGAGCGCATCGCGCTGGCGCTGCTGGGCGTGGCGCTGTACGCGCTGCTGTGCGGCGGCATCGCGTGGCGCCAGCGCCGCCGCGCCCAGGCGGCCGCCGCCGCGGCGCAGGCGCTGCTGCCGGCCGCCGACGGCCAGGCGCCGCTGCTGGTGCTGCACGCCAGCCAGACCGGCCAGGCCGAGGAGATCGCCTGGCAGACCGCCCGCGCGCTGCACCTGGCCGGCGTGCCCGTGCGGCTCGCGGCGCTGGGCGAGGTCACGCACGCCGAGCTGCAGGCGGCCGAGCGCGCGCTGCTGATCGCCAGCACCTACGGCGAGGGCGACGCGCCCGACGGCGCCGCCGCCTTCGTGCGCCAGGTCATGGGCGCGGCCGGCGGCGCCGGCCTGTCCGGCCTGCACTTCGGCCTGCTCGCGCTCGGCGACAGCAGCTACAAGCACTACTGCGGCTTCGGCCGGCTGCTGGACGACTGGTTGCGCCGCCAGGGCGCGCAGCCGCTGTTCGAGTGCATCGAGGTGGACTGCAGCGACGCCGCCGCGCTGCAGCGCTGGCGCGAGCAGCTCAGCCACATCGCCGGCACGCTGGACCTGCCGGACTGGACGGCGCCGGACTTCCAGCCCTGGCGGCTGCTGCGGCGGGAGCGGCTCAACCCCGGCAGCCAGGGCGAGCCCGTCTGCCACCTCGAACTGGCGCCGCCCGAGGGCAGCGCGCTGCCGCACTGGGAGGCGGGCGACCTGGTGCAGATGCAGCCCGCCGCCGACCCGCAGCGGCCGCGCGAATACTCCATCGCCTCGCTGCCCGCCGACGGGCGGCTGCACCTGCTCGTGCGCCAGGCGCAGCGCAGCGACGGTAGCCCGGGCCTGGCCTCGTCGCAGCTGTGCGCGCAGGCCGCCGTCGGCGACACCGTCGCGCTGCGGCTGCGCGCGCACACGGGCTTCCGCATCGGCGACAACGCGCAACGCCCGCTGATCCTGATCGGCAACGGCACCGGCCTGGCGGGCCTGCGCGCGCACCTGAAGGCGCGTGCCGCGCAAGCCGCCGCGCCGGCCTGCTGGCTGCTGTTCGGCGAGCGCGAGGCCGAGCACGACGCGCTCTACCGCGCCGACGTCGAGGCCTGGCAGCGCAGCGGCGTGCTGGCCCATGTGGACTGGGTGTTCTCGCGCGACCAGCCCGAGCGCCGCTACGTGCAGCACCGCCTCGCCGAGCAGGCGGCGCAGCTGCGCGAGTGGGTGGCGGCCGGCGCGGCCCTCTACGTCTGCGGCAGCCTGCAGGGCATGGCCGGCGGCGTCGAGGACGTGCTGCGCGACGTGCTCGGCGACGCGCGGCTCGACGAGCTCACGGTGCAGGGACGCTACCGCCGCGACGTGTATTGATGCACGGCCACGACAACCCGCGGTTTTCACCCCCGCCGATGGGCGGATGCGGCCTTTTCACGCCTAGAAATCCTTCTCTTCCCAGAGGGAGCGCAGTACCATCGCCGCCGCAGGGTGCCAGCGAGTATTGAAGGCTTACGCGGCCTTCACCCGGACCCGGCACATCAACAACTTTTGATGGAGTGAATCGACATGGCAACTGCGAAGAAGGCCGCGCCCGCGAAGAAGGCAGCGGCGCCGGCCAAGAAGGCCGCCCCGGCGAAGAAGGCGGCGGACCCGGCGAAGAAGGCCGCCGCGCCCGCGAAGAAGGCAACCGCGGCCAAGAAGGCCGCGGACCCGGCCAAGAAGCGCACGCCCAACGCCGCCTTCATGAAGGCCCTGACCCCCAGCGCCGCGCTCGCGGCCATCGTCGGCGCGGCCCCGCTGCCGCGCACCGACGTGACCAAGAAGGTCTGGGAGTACATCAAGAAGAACAAGCTGCAGGACGAACTGCAGAAGCGCGTCATCAACGCCGACGCCAAGCTGAAGGAAATCTTCGGCAAGGCCAAGGCCGACATGTTCGAGATGACCAAGCTGATCAACAGCCACCTGAAGTGACGCGGCCGCCGCGCGCGGCGCGGCCCCCGCAGGTTCCGAGCCCGGCACTGCCGGGCTTTTTCATGTCCGGCGTCAGAACAGCGCCTGCAGGTCGCGCTGCAGGCGCGGCACGTCGATGGGCTTGAGCCAGTAGTCGTCGAAGCCGGCCTCGCGTGCGGCGCGCACGAGGGCGCCGGGGTCGTCGGCCGACAGCGCGATCCAGCGCACGCCCCGCAGCGCACCGGCCAGCGCCGCGTCCGCCGCCACGCGGGCGCGCAGCGCCAGGCCGCTCATGTCGGGCAGGTGCATGTCCACCAGCACCAGCGCCGGCCGCTGCGCGGCCAGCGAGGCCAGCGCCTCGGCGCCGGTCTCGGCGCAGCACAGCTCCCAGCCCGGCAGCAGCCGGAACACCTCTTCCATCAGGATCAGCTGGATGCGGTCGTCTTCGACGTAGAGCACCTGCGGCGGGGCGCGGTCGGGCATGGGGCGGAGGAGGAGCGGCGAGGGGGGCGGGTCGGCACGATAGAGCAAGCCCCGGCGCCCCAGGGGGGCTGCGGCGTCACGGTTCCTTGCAATTCCGTGACATTCCTCACTGGATGCTTACCCCATGTCCGAGGGACGGGGCCGCAGGCCGGCCCACCCGCTCTCTAACATGCGGGCATGCGCCCTGATTCGTGCGCGCCCTGTGTTTTCGGGCCCTATTTATGTCACTGATCGCCACCTTTGCCCTCGCCGTTTCCGCCGGTTCCACGCTGCCGCAATGCAACTGGGACCGCCCCGGCGTCAACCCCTTCATGGGCGACGTGGTGGCGGCCGTGGACCGCTACCAGGACATCCCCGCCGCCACGCGCGAGAAGCTGAAGGCGCGCATGAAGGCGCGCAGCTATGACGACATCGCCGTCATCGCGCGCGACGGCATCCAGGGCCAGGGCAAGGCGCAGTACGCGCCCGAGATCACCGACATGCATTTCGGCCCCGGCGCGGTCTGCCGCACGGTGACGCGCGCCAAGTGGTCCGCCCAGATGCAGGAGCGCGGCCTGGTGTATTGCGAGGACGGCCAGTGCATCCTCGTGCCCACGGTGTGCCGCAACGTCAGCCGCATCCGCCGGCAGGAGGCACCCGCCGCCGCGGCGGCGCCGGCCGCCGGTGGCGGCAGCACGGCGGCCGCGCCCGCCGAGCCGCTGGAGTTCGAAGCCCCGGGGGCCGGCCCGATGGCCGCCGCGGCGCCGGACAGCTTCGCGCAGCAGGCCGGCCTGCCGGTCGGCCTGTCCACGCCGCCGGCCAACAGCTTTGCCGGCCTGGGCGGCGGCATGCTGCCGAGCGCGCCGGTCGCGGGCGGCGGTGGCGGCGGCGTCGCCGTGCCGCCGCTGATCTTCCCCGGCATGCCGATGCTGCCGCCCGGCACGGTGCGCCCGACCGAGGTGCCGCCGGCCGTGCCGGAGCCCGGCACCTGGGCGATGCTGGCGGCGGGCCTGCTGCTGGTGGGCGCCCGCGCCACGCGGCGCCGCCGCTGAAGCGCGCCGGTCAGCGTTTTTTGAGCAGCGGCGCCAGGTAGCGCCCGGTGTGGCTGGCCGCGCAGGCGGCCACGGTTTCCGGCGTGCCGGCCACCAGCAGCGTGCCGCCGCCGGCGCCACCTTCCGGCCCCATGTCGATCAGCCAGTCGGCCGTCTTGATGACGTCCAGGTTGTGCTCGATGACGACGATGGTGTTGCCCGCGTCGCGCAGCTGGTGCAGCACCTTGAGCAGCAGCGCGATGTCGGCGAAGTGCAGGCCGGTGGTCGGCTCGTCGAGGATGTAGAGCGTGCGGCCGGTGTCGCGCTTGGAGAGCTCCAGCGCCAGCTTGACGCGCTGCGCCTCGCCGCCGGACAGCGTGGTCGCGCTCTGGCCCAGCTTGACGTAGCCCAGGCCCACGTCCAAGAGCGTCTGCAGCTTGCGCGCCAGCGCCGGCACGGCGCTGAAGAGCTGGTAGGCGTCCTCCACCGTCATGTTCAGCACCTCGGTGATGTTCTTGCCCTTGTAGAGCACCTCCAGCGTCTCGCGGTTGTAGCGCCGGCCCTGGCAGACGTCGCAGGGCACGTAGACGTCGGGCAGGAAGTGCATCTCCACCTTCAGCACGCCGTCGCCCTGGCAGGCCTCGCAGCGGCCGCCGGCGACGTTGAAGCTGAAGCGCCCCGGACCGTAGCCGCGCTCGCGCGCGGTGGGCATCTCGGCGAACAGCTCGCGGATGGGCGTGAACAGGCCGGTGTAGGTGGCCGGGTTGGAGCGCGGCGTGCGGCCGATCGGGCTCTGGTCGACGTTGATGACCTTGTCGAAGGCGTCCAGGCCCTCGATCTCGTCGTGCGCGGCCGGGTCGGCATGGCTCTGGTAGAGCTTCTTGGCGACGGCGGCGTACAGCGTGTCGTTGACCAGCGTGCTCTTGCCCGAGCCGCTGACGCCGGTCACGCAGGTCAGCAGGCCGACCGGGATCTCGACCGTCACGCCCTTCAGGTTGTTGCCGCGCGCGTTGACGATGCGCAGCCGCTGGCCGTCCACGGCGCGGTGGCGCTCGGCAGGCACGGCGATGCCGGCCGCGCCGCTCAGGTAGCGGCCGGTCAGCGAGGCCGGGTCGGCCGCCACCTGCTCGGGCGTGCCCTGCGACATCACGCGGCCGCCGTGCACGCCGGCGCCGGGGCCGAGGTCCAGCACCCAGTCGGCGGCGCGGATCGCGTCCTCGTCGTGCTCGACGACCAGCACCGAGTTGCCCAGGTCGCGCAGCCGGCGCAGCGTGGCGATCAGGCGGTCGTTGTCGCGCTGGTGCAGGCCGATGCTGGGCTCGTCGAGCACGTACATCACGCCGGTCAGCCCCGAGCCGATCTGCGATGCGAGGCGGATGCGCTGCGCCTCGCCGCCGGACAGCGTGTCGGCGCTGCGGTCCAGGCTCAGGTAGTTCAGGCCCACGTCGTTCAGGAAGCGCAGCCGGGACGCGATCTCGCGCACCACCTTGTCGCCGATCTCGGCCTTGTTGCCCTTGAGCTGCAGGCCCTCGAAATAGTCCAGGCATTCGCGCAGCGTCGCGTGCTCGACCTCGTAGATGGGCCGGCCCTTGAAGCCCGGCGGCGCGTCGGCGGGCTGCAGCACCACGTGGCGGGCCTCGCGGCGCAGCCGCGAACCCTCGCAGGCCGGGCAGGGCTTGGCGGCCATGTAGCGGGCCAGGTCCTCGCGCACGGCGGCCGAGTCGGTTTCCTTGTAGCGGCGCTGCAGGTTGGGCAGGATGCCCTCGAAGGGGTGGCTGCGCTTGACCGAGCGCTTCTTGCCGCTGGCGCTCTCGGCCTGGTAGGTGAAGGCGATGTCCTGCTCGCCCGAGCCGTGCAGCAGCACCTGCCGGGCGTCGGCCGGCAGCGTCTCCCACGGCGCCTCGACGTCGAAGCCGTAGTGCGCGGCGACCGATTCCAGCATCGAGAAGGTGTAGGGGTTGCGCCGGTCCCAGCCCTTCACGGCACCGCTGGCCAGGCTCAGCGTCGGGAAGGCGACGACGCGGTCGGCGTCCAGCGCGGTGACCTGGCCCAGCCCCTCGCAGCCCGGGCAGGCGCCCACCGGCGAGTTGAACGAGAACAGCCGCGGCTCCAGCTCCGGCAGCGAGTAGGCGCAGACCGGGCAGGCGAACTTGCTGGAGAACAGCGTGGTCGCGTTCGAGTCCATGTCCAGCACCAGCGCGCGGCCGTCGGCCAGCCGCAGCGCGGCCTCGAAGCTCTCGGCCAGGCGCTGGCGCAGCGAGTCCGCGGCGTCGTGGCGCAGCTTGATGCGGTCGATGACCACGTCGATGTCGTGCTTCTCGGTCTTCTTCAGCGCCGGCACGTCGGGCGCCTCCACCGTCGCGCCGTCGACGCGGAAGCGCACATAGCCCTGCGCCTGCAGGTCCTGGAACAGCTCCGCGAACTCGCCCTTGCGGTCGCGCACGACGGGCGCCAGCAGCATCAGCCGCGACTCGTCAGGCATCGCCAGCACCGCGTCCACCATCTGGCTGACCGACTGCGCCTCCAGCGGCAGACCGTGGTCGGGGCAGAAGGGCGTGCCGGCGCGGGCGTAGAGCAGGCGCAGGTAGTCGTGGATCTCGGTGACCGTGCCGACCGTGGAACGCGGGTTGTGGCTGGTGGCCTTCTGCTCGATGGAGATCGCCGGGCTCAGGCCCTCGATGACGTCCACGTCCGGCTTGTCCATCAGCTGCAGGAACTGGCGCGCGTAGCTGGACAGGCTCTCGACGTAGCGCCGCTGGCCCTCCGCGTACAGCGTGTCGAAGGCCAGCGACGACTTGCCCGAGCCCGACAGCCCCGTGATGACCACCAGCGCATGGCGCGGCAGGTCCACGTCGATGTTCTTCAGGTTGTGGGTGCGCGCGCCGCGCACGCGGATGAATTTCGACTCAGGGGACGGCATGGGAATTTTCACGAGCGAACCGGCCATGATAGGCGGGCAGAATCCCGCGCTCCACAGCGAGGGGCGGGCGGATGAGGACAAGCACAGGGACTTGGCTGGCCGCGCTGGCCATCGGGCTGGCCGGTGCGGCGGCGCCGGCGGAGGCCGCGCCGGCCGCGGCGCCGCCGTCCATCACCGCGTTCTTCAAGCGGCCGCCGCTGCGCGCGCCCAAGCTCAGCCCGAGCGGCCGCTACCTGGCCATCCAGATGGCCGGCAAGCGCGACCGCATGTGGCTGGCCGTGCTGGACCTGCAGGCCATGGCGCCGCCCAAGGTGGTCGCCGGCTTCAACGATGCCGACATCGCCGCGCACCACTGGGTCAACGAGGACCGGCTGGTGTTCCAGGTCTCCGACTCGCCCGACGGCAGCACCCGCGTGATGGCCGAGGGCCTGTGGGCGGTGGACCGCGACGGCGCCGGGTTCCGCCAGCTCATCAGCAGCCACAAGTCCTTCATCAGCAACGACAGCAGCCGCATCGCCGACCGCCGGCTGGACATCAACTGGACGCTGCACCGCGTCCCGCCGGACGGCGGCAACGAGGTCATCGTGCAGCGCCGCCGCTGGTCGACGGACCCGGAGGCCCGCGGCGTGCAGCTGGCGCGGCTGGACACCCGCACCGGCCTGACCCGCAACCTCAGCGCCGGCGTGCCCGACCACGTGTCCGCCTGGGTGCTGGACTGGCGCGGCGAGCCCTACGCGGTCGAAACCTTCCTGGCCGGCCGCAGCCGCTTCTACAAGCGCGACGCCGAGGGCGCCTGGCAGCCGTGGTTCGAGGACGACGGCTACAGCCGCCGCCAGGCCTGGCCGACCTGGATCGGCCCGGACGGCCGGGTGCTGGGCACGCGCGGCCACCGCGGCTACACGGCGCTGTTCGAGCTCGACCCCGGCACGGGCACGCCGGTCGAGGCGCCGCTGGTCACCACGCCCGGCTACGACTACCAGGGCCGGCTCGTGTTCGACCCCGCCGCCCGCCGCCTGCTGGGCGTGCGCTTCGAGACCGACGCGCCCGGCACCGTCTGGCTGGACCCGGCGATGAAGGCCGTGCAGGCCGACATCGACGCCCGGCTGCCCGGCACCGTCAACCTCGTCGAGTGCAGCCGCTGCCTGGATGCGATGCACCTGGTCGTCACCGCGCTGTCCGACCGGCAGCCGGCGGCCTACTACCTCTACACGCCGGCCGACCAGCGGCTGCAGAAGCTGGCCACCCCGCCGGCCGAGCTGCGGCGCGACGCCATGGGCCAGCGCGACTACCACCGCGTCACCGCGCGCGACGGGCTGGCCTTCCCGGTGCTCGTCACGCAGCCGGCCGGCGGCCTCAAGGGTGGCCGGGTGCCCACGGTCGTGCTCGTACACGGCGGCCCCTACGTGCGCGGCACGCACTGGGCCTGGGAGCGCGACGCGCAGTTCCTCGCCAGCCGCGGCTACCTGGTGCTGGAGCCCGAGTTCCGCGGCAGCACCGGCTATGGCGCGAAGCTCTTCCACGCCGGCTGGAAGCAGTGGGGCCTGGCCATGCAGGACGACCTGGCCGACACCCTGGCCTGGGCCGTCGGGCAGGGCTGGGCCGACCCCGCGCGCGCCTGCATCATGGGCGCCAGCTATGGCGGCTACGCGGCCCTGATGGGCGCCGTCACGCAGGGCGAGCTGTTCAAGTGCGCCGTCAACTGGGTGGGCGTGACCGACATCGGCCTGATGGGCAGCATCGGCTGGAGCGACGTCTCCGAGGAGTGGAAGCAGTACGGCATGAAGCGCCTGGTGGCCGACCCCGACACCGACGCCGAGCAGATGCGCCGCACCTCGCCGCTGCTGCGCGCCGGCGAGATCCGCATGCCGCTGCTGATGGCCTACGGCGGCGAGGACCGGCGGGTGCCGATCAAGCACGGCCGGGACATGAAGGCCGCGCTGCGCCCGGACCAGCCGCTCGAATGGGTGGTCTACCCCGACGAAGGCCACGGCTGGTTCGACCTCGAGACACAGCAGGACTTCTGGGGCCGCGTCGAGCGCTTCCTGGCCCGGCACCTCGGCCCGCCCGATTGAGCGCGGCTCTGAAAGACAATCGGGCTCCTTCATCCGGAGCCCGCTTGTGAAAGAAGAGCTGCGCAAACGCCGGTCCTGGCTGGATGGCTTCATGGCCTATCCGGCCCCGGCCGGCCTGAGCGAAACCCAGCTGCGCGACAACATCATCGTGCTCGACCAGGCGCTGTACGCGCTGTGGCACCTGGGGGACAACCTGATCTTCGCGTGGACGCCGGAGGCCAGCGGCCTGCGCGCGCTGGTGGCGCCGCACCAGATGCTGACCGAGTTCGCCCTCGGCGACGGCGACCTGGCGCCCGACGAGCTGCAGCGCCGCGCGCGGCTGCTGGACGGGCTGCTGTCCAGCCAGGCCCACCTCGACCCCCAGGCCTTCGACGCCGTGGCCGCCGCGCTCGGCATCGCGCCCTGCGCGATCGCGCTGCCGTTCTCGCCCGAACGGGGCCTGGGCCTGCCGCTGATCGCCGCCATCGCCGCGCGCTACGGCGTGCGCCTGGTGGAGGACCGCGCCGTCATCCTGTTCGACGCCGTGGGCTTCTCGCTGCTGACGCCGCTGCAGCAGGTGGTGCAGCTCAACAGCCTGTCCTGCTCCGTCAACGCCGCCTACGCCAAGCTGCTGGACCAGGAAATCAACATCAACTTCGCGCGCACCACCACGGGCGACGGCTTCTACATCTGGAACCGCATGCGCGGCGTCGAGGCCAACGTCGAGCTGTACCAGCTGATGCAGTTCATCCTGGCCGACAACGCGCTGGCCCATGAGCGCGCGACGCGGCCGGAGTCCGTGCCGCGGCTGCGCGCCTGCTTCCACGTCGGCTCGCACTACGAGTTCTACCAGTCCGAGGGCCTGAACCCGACCTCGTTCAGCTACTTGGTCGGCCAGGTCACCATCGAGCTGGCGCGCATGATCGACAACGCGCAGCCGGGCCAGATCCTGGTCGGCAAGTTCAACACGCTGATGCGCGACGAAGCCAGCGGCGAGGACGTGCGCATCGACAGCCTGGACTTCGTCGAGCGCACGCGCGCGCCGCTGCGCAGCCTGAACGGCCTGAAGCTCGCCGGCTCCGAGGTCGACGAGATCGCCTGCTACCTCACCGGCCGCCGCGACGACGCCGGCCTGTGGGGCATCAGCGAGTACCACGTGGCGGACAAGCACGGCTTCATCCACCGCGTCTACAACGCCAAGATCAACATCCACCGCCGCAACGGCGCGCCCATCTACCTCGGCCTGCGCGAAGAAGACCTGCCGCCGGACGCGCGGCGCACCGTCGCCGACGCCCAGCCGCCGCGCGGCTGAGGGGCCGTGACCGCGCTGCCCGCCACCGCGCCCGCCGGCCAGCGCCGGCTGCTGACGCTGCTGTTCACCGACCTCAGCGGCTCCACCGCGATGGCCGGCTGGATGGAGGCCGAGCACTACGCCGCGATGCTGGCCCTGCTGCGCGAGTTGTACGAGCGCATCGTGCCGCACCACGGCGGCGTCATCGCGCGCATCCAGGGCGACGGCATGCTGGCCGTGTTCGGCCATCCCGAGGTGCGCGAGGACGACGGCCGCCGCGCCACCGAGGCCGCGCTGGAGCTGCACGCCGCCGTGCGCGGCCTGCTGCCGCCCGGCCCCCGGCCGGCGGACTGCACCGGCCTGACGCTGCACAGCGGCATCCACGCCGGCATCGTGCTCGTCAACGACGGCGACCAGATGCGCGGCCGCTTCGAGCTGCTGGGCAACGCGCCCAACATCGCCGCGCGGCTGTGCGAGGCCGCGCGGGCCGACGAGATCATCGCCAGCGACGAGAGCCTGGGCCTGCAGGGCCAGTTCTTCGAGACCGGCCCGCGCCTGGGCCTGCAGCTGCGCGGCCGCGCCACGCCGCTGGCCGCCTACCGCGTGCTGGGCCGCGCCGCCGTGGGCCGCCGCTTCGAGGCCAGCATGCGCCGCGGCCTGGCGCCCTTCGTCGGCCGCGCCGACGAGCTGGCCGCGCTGCACGCCGCGCTGGACCGGGCGCTCGCCGGCCGCACGCTGTGGCTGGGCCTGCGCGCCGAGGCCGGCGTCGGCAAGACCCGGCTCATCGAGGAATTCCTGCGCCAGGCCCGCGGCCGGCCCTGCCGCCTGCACCGCGGCTACTGCGAGAGCTACCTCAGCGCCGAGCCGCTGCAGCCCTTCCTGCAGATGCTGCGCGGCCTGGACGGCCTGGCGGATGCGCCGCCCGAGCTCGCCGCCGCGCGGCACAGCCCGCCGGGCGCGCGCGCCGATGCGCTGCTGGCGCTGCTGCTGGCGCTGGTGCGGCGCGCGCCGCAGCTCGTCTTCATCGACGACCTGCAATGGGCCGACGACGCCTCGCTGCGCCTGCTGCACCGCCTGCGCGCCAGCGCCGCGCGCGAGGGCCTGCCGCTGCTGCTGCTGACCGCCAGCCGCCCGCCGGCCGGCGACGGCAGCGTGCCGGACGGCCACGACGGCGGCGCCGAGCGCATCGTGCTGCCGCCGCTGGCCGAGCCCGAGGCCGCCCGCGCCGTGCGGCAGCTGTTGCCGCAGGCCGACCCCTTCATCGCCGCCGAGGTGCAGCGCCATGCCGGCGGCAACCCGCTCTTCATCGAGGAGCTGTGCCACGCCGCGGCCGACGCCCGCGACCCCGCCGGCACCGGCCTGGCGCCGGGGCCGAGCAGCTCGGCCTGGCTGGCCGCGCTGGTCGAAAGCCGCATGGGCCGGCTGCCGCCCGAGCAGGCCGCGCTGGTGCGGCTGGCGGCCGTGATCGGCAACGTCATCCCCGTGTGGCTGCTGCAGGCGCTGTCCGGCTGCGGCGAGCAGCACCCGGCCGTGCAGGCGCTGGCGGCGCAGGACTTCATCTTCCCCGACCAGCGCCCCGGCCATTTGCGCTTCAAGCACGGCATCACGCGCGACGTCGTCTACGAAGCCACCGGCCTGCACGAGCGCCAGGCGCTGCACCGCCGCATCAGCGCCGCGCTGGCCGGGCACGGCGGCGCGGCCGCGCAGCTGCACGAGCCGCTGGCCTACCACGCCGCCGCCGCCAACGACTGGCCCGCCGCCGCCGCGCACGCCGAGGCCGCGGGCGACCAGGCGCTCGCCGCGTCCGCGCTGGACCGCGCCAAGAAGCAGTTCCGCGCCGCGCTCGCCGCGCTGGAGTTCCTGCCCGACGACGACGCGCGCCGCCGCCGCTGGGTGGGCATCGCGCAGCGCCTGGGCATGGCCTGCGTGTTCGACGCCTCGCGCGACGACCTGCGCGTGCTCCGCCACGCCGCCGCGCTGGCCCATGCGGCGGCCGACCCCGGCCTGGTCGCCCGCACCGAGTACTGGCTGGCCTACGTCGGCTACGCGCTCGGCGAGACGCGCGACAGCCTCGCCCACGCCCGCGCGGCCGTCGAGACCGCGCAGCGCTGCGGCGACGAGGCGCTGCTCGCGCAGCTGCCCGGCACCGTCGGCCAGCTGCAGGCGGCCGCCGCCCACTACGCCGAGGCGCTGCCGATGCTGGACCTGGCCATCGCCCGCCAGCGCCCGCGCGCCAGCCGGAGCGCCGTCAACCAGATCGGCCTGTCGTTCTCGCTGTGCTGCCGCGCCTACGTGCTGGGCGACCAGGGCCGGTTCGCCGACGCGCACGCCGTGTTCGCCGAGGCGCTGGCCCCGTTCGACGGCAGCGGCCACGCGGTGGAGGCCAGCATCCAGGGCTGGCGCGCCGCCGTGCTGCTGTGGCAGGGCCGCTGGGCCGAGGCCCGCGAGGCGGCCGCCGTGGCGCACCGCGTCGGCGCGCAGGTGCGCAGCATGTTCACCTGCGCGATGGGCCACGCGGCCGGCGCCTACGGCGCGTGGATGCAGTCCGCCGACCCGGCCGCGCGCCAGCAGATCCTGGACGCCACCGCCTGGCTCGCGCCGCGCGGCGGCGGGCTGTACAGCAGCTTCCAGCACGGCTGGCTGGCCGACATCTTCGCCACCCAGGGCGACGCCGCCGGGGCGCGCCGCCACGTCGCGCTGGCGCTGCGGCGTGGCCGGCAGGACGACTGGATCGGCGGCGCCATGGCCTACCGCGCCGCCGCGCGTCTGGCGGCCCGGGCCGGCGACACCGCGCAGGCGCGGCGCTACCTCGCGCGGGCGCGCGGCGCCGGCGAGCGCCGCAACTCCGCCCACGAAGCCGCCGTCACGGCGCTGCTGGAGGCCGAGCTGCGGCTGGACGACGGCTGGCGCGCCCTGCTGGACGTCGCCAGCGCGGAGTTCGAGCGGATGGGGATGACGGGCTTCTCTGCACGCGCCGTGTGGCTGGGCTGAGGCGGCCATCCGCATCGGAAAAAGTTGCAAATGAGAATGAATCTCATTACATTTCCGAGCTGTTAGGTTAGAGCAGAGAGAGAATTATGTTTAGAGCCTTAATGTTAATAATTCTTGTTGGCTTGAGCGCATGCGGCGGTGGAGGCGACGCTGGCGCTGATAAATATCAACCCACGCTAAGTAAAGCAACTGCTTATGTGGGAATGTTTAGGCTGGCAGCCTTTTCAAGGGCAAATTGCATAAACAACGAAAGCATTAGCTGGGACAAAGGTTTTGATGTTTGGAACTTGGCTGTGGGGTCTGAGCAAACAAATGATATTGGTGATGTTGTCTGGGAATACTACGATGCTCCAGGGGAATTTTGGGCTAACGCAGCTAATTGGGGTGGCGGACTTAGCCCTGGAAAATGGAAGGTCAGAGGCTTCCACTGGGTGGATGGCGCAGGGGACCATGGAAAGAATCATTTCTTGAGTGAGTCCTTTTGTACATCTCCCGACTATATTGGGTCGCATTGGTACAAAGCCGATCTATGCAAGGAAACGGTCGCAACTGACTGCAATCTGACGGAGTTCTAGAATGTACAAAAACTCGTTGATAGGGTCGTTGGTGATATTGTTGTTTGCCTCAGCATATGGCAGCTCATCAAGCCCTCAGGTCCAACAACGCATTCAGGCCGCGTATGAAGAAGCTAGTAATTCAGCGCAGCAGTCGGCAATGCAGGCGGGAGATTTTTCCGCGCCAAAAATTGTACCTCCTGAAGACATATTGTCAGTTGAAGTGTTAAGGGGGAGGTTCAAGTTATTGGAGCGCCAGTTGAAGCCTGAGTTCCATAAGAACATGTTGGCATCGCCACAAATCAGCCTACTTCAAGAAGCAAACTGCCAGCCAGAAATTACTTTGCCGGCGGGTATTGAAGTTGAGCCCGGCCGCTTGAATGGCACATTGACGCTCTTTGTGTGTAACGATGGCAGCTATGGGAGGCTGGGCATATACAAAAGAGTAGTGACGCCCACCAAGGTTTATGATCGAAAATGTCAAAAAAACGACCGCATAGGTGAAAAACCTGCACTCAGCCGACATTATCAAACGCATACCGGACGCAGAAGCACTATTCTAGGATGGGAAAATGCGAACAATGAGATCGTGACTTTATATTTGGTGGAAAACGAAAAACCAGCCTGCATGAAAGGATTTGAAGGCGCACAAGAAAGAGCCAAAATGATCGCCAAGAAACTGCTCAAAATAAGTGCTGGAGAAGAGTCTTCAAGGACCGCCAAGTAATTGCGGTAGAAATGTTGCATCAATAGGCCGCAGGTATGGTTCGTGAGCGATAGCTGAGTTCCACCAGATCGGGATCAGCTTCCTGGGCCGTCCGGCGCAGGATCTGGGCCGCCAGGCCATCACGGGGCGTGCCGAGGATGCGGGTGCCATGCGCGTGCCCAGCCTGCGCGGCGTGTCCCGCACGGCGCCCTATATGCACCAGGGTGCCGTGCCGCAGTTGCGCGGCGTGCTGGACCTGTACAACGCCGGCCTGCCCCAGCCGCGCGGCCGCGAGCCGCCAGTGCCCCCGCCCTCGCCGCTGATCAAGCCGCTGAAGCTGACCGTGGAAGAGGTGCAGGCCATCGAAGCCTTCCTGCGGACCTTGTGACGCGGTGCCGAAGCCTCCCGGCACGCCGGCCGTGCGCGTCCGGAACTACGTGAAATCACGTATCCATAAAAACAGAACAACGTTCCATGATTGCCGGGCGATGCGCGGCGGTGCCGCGCCGACCTGACGTCGCCGCGCCGTGCGCGCGGATCGACCGGTAGCGGCCTGACGCCGCGGCCCCGGTTCCCTCCCCGCCACCCAGCCTTCGCGGCAGGCGCTCCGTTCCGGCGCGCGGCCGACGCGGGCCTGGCTGCGCGCGCGAACCCGAGGGTTGCCGCGCGGCCGCCTACCGGAGACAAGCCATGACGACCCAGATCACGATCCCGCCCCTGACCCCGCCGCCGCTGCCGCCGCAGCGCCAGGCCGCCCCGCTGCGCGCCGCCGGCACCGCGCTGTCGCTGCTGCTGGCCGCCTCGGCCGGCCATGCGGCGGACTGGCCCTCGGGCTATTCCAAATGCGCCGACGAGGGCAAGACCTGCAAGGCCGGCACCGCCACGCGCGCCGTGTCCTTCGGCATCAAGAACCAGTGGGTGGTGAAAAACCTCAGCGGCGACCTCGCCTGCACCACCGCCACCTTCGGCAGCGATCCCTACCCGGGCCTGAAGAAGAAGTGCGCCGTGGGCCCCACCGCCGGCAGCCCGGCGCCCGCGCCCGCGCCGACGCCCGCCCCGGCCCCCGCGCCGGCCCCGGCCGGCCACAGCGGCGGCTATGCCGGCCTGGTGACCGGCGGCGGCACGGCGGCGGTGCAGACCGTCAGCACCGCCGCGCAGATGCAGGCCGCCATCAACGCCTACGACGGCAGCTCCGGCCTCAGGCTGCGCTACACGGGCGGCTTCGACTTCTCGTCCATCACCGACAGCTGCGCGCAATGGCAGAAGCCGGCGGGCACCATCGTCGAGATCAAGAACAAGGACAACATCACGATCGAGGGCGCCAACGGCTCGGCCGCCAACTTCGGGCTGGCCATCAAGGCCGACTCGCAGAACATCATCATCCGCAACATGACCCTCGGCCTGCTGCCCGGCTCCATCGACGCCATCGGCATCGAGGGCCAGGGCGGCAAGGCCCCGGCCTATGTGTGGATCGACCACAACACGCTGTTCAGCAGCCTGAAGGACTGCAGCGGCGCGGGCGACATGGAGTTCGACGGCCTGATCGACAGCAAGGCCGGCGCGCACCACATCACCTACTCGTACAACCACATCCACGACCACCAGAAGGTCGGCCTGATCGGCTCCAGCGACAGCGACGCGAGCGACCGCTTCATCACCTTCCACCACAACCACTACCAGAACGTCAGCTCGCGGCTGCCGCTGCAGCGCGGCGGCTACACGCACCTGTACAACAACCTGTACAGCGGCGTGAAGACCTCGGGCGCCAACATCCGCATGGGCGGCTACGCGCTGATCGAGGGCAACTGGTTCGAGAACGCGCAGAACCCGGTCACCTCGCGCGACAGCTCGGCCATCGGCTACTGGCAGCTGCGCAGCAACAACATCACCAGCCCGGCCGACTTCGGCACCTACGGCATCACCTGGGTGGCCAGCGGCTCGTCGCCGTCGCGCGACGCGACCGACTGGGCGACGACCGCGAACTTCCCGCTGGGCATCCCGTATGGCTACACGCTGCAGCCGGCGTCCTGCGTGAAGCAGAAGCTGCCCGCGGCGGCGGGCGCGGGGACGAACTACGCGCAGGTGAGCTGCTGACGCCGTGGGGTGGGGGCGCGGCCCCCACCCTGCGCGCTCACTCCAGACCCATCGCCAGCACCGTCGGCGCGCCGGTGGGGCGCAGCACGCCGGCATCCAGCACCGCCGCGATGACGCCCAGCATCACGCCCATGCCCATGCCGTAGCCCGGGCAGGCGTGCGGCGGCGGGCCCTCGGGGTCGGCGCGGTCGCCGCCGAAGGCGAGGTGGTGGCGCCGCGGGTCCTGCTGCGTCGCCGAGCCCAGGCCGACGACGAGCACGCGGCCCGGCGCCACGTCCACCCGGCCCAGCCGGTGCGCGACGCGCGCCTTGCGCCAGACCTGGAAGGGCGTGGGGTGCTGGTTCAGCGTCGCGACCAGTGCGGGCCGCAGCCGCGCGACGGCCTCGGCGTAGGGGCGCAGGCCGGCGGCGTCGGCCGGCGCTTCGTGCCACTGCGGCTGCAGCTCCCACAGCCTGCGCGTGTGCACCCAGGCGGCCAGCACGCTGACGAGGTTGCCGTGCGTGGTGGGCGGGAAGCCCAGCATGATGCCGGCCAGCGTGCGCGCGGGCAGGTCGGGTGGCGCGCCGGGCACGGCCCGGGCGGCGGCGATGATCTTGGCGGCCAGCGGCGGCAGCTGCGTGCCGGGTTCCGCCAGCCAGGTTGCGATCGCGGCCAGGAAGCGCTGGCCGGCGGCGCGGCCCTCGGCCTGCACGGCCTTGGCCGGGTGGGGCCCGAACACGTGGCGCGACACCTTGAACAGGTCGCGCGGGCAGCGCGGCGCGGCGCCGCCCGGCTGGGCCCCGGCATGGAACTCGGTGCCCCAGATGTGGCGGCCGTCGGGCTGGCCGAACCAGGCGGTGCACAGCGCGGCCAGCACGTTCTCGCTGAGGCGCTCGAGGTCCAGCGGCGTGTCGGCGGGCAGGTCCCGGGGCTTCTGCGAACCGGGGAGCACGGCCAGCAGCGCGTGCGCCTCCTGCTTCAGCTGCGCCAGGCCCAGCCTGGCGATCCTGTAGGCCGCCAGGTAGCAATGCTCCTCGCCACAGGCCTCGATGGCGGCGTTGACGGCCGGCGCCTGCTCGCGGTGGCCCGTGTCGTCGTCCAGGCCCAGGTAGCCCACGCCGATGGCGTCGTGCATGCGTTCGCCGTAGCCGCCGACGGAGTAGCGGTCGGGGGCGTTCCTCAGCACCTCGCAGACGCGCTCGGCCGCGCCGACGAGCACGCCGTAGGCGGTGTCCACGACGCCGCCGGGCTGGGCGCGCACCCAGGCCCAGGCGGCGTCGCGGGTGTTGCCGTCCTCCAGCCAGAGCTGCCAGGCGGCGAAGTCCTGCGGGTCGGGCGCGCGCAGCGGCACCGGCACGGGCGCCGGCAGCGGCAGGGGCAGTTCGACCAGGCCGGGCAGGGCCTGCAGCGCGGCGATGGACGGCACGAAGAAGTAGGCGCCCCACTGCAGCGTGACGAAGGGCTCGGGTCCCAGGTCGATCTCGTAGGCCTTGCCGCCGTGCTCGAAGGGGTAGAGGCGCGGGCCGGCGCCGCCGTCGACGACGGCCAGCAGCGGGTCGGGCTGGCCCGAGTAGCCGCCGCTGGCGTTGCCGCCCGAGATCCAGCGCTGCATCACCTCGAACTGCTCGGCCAGGTGGGCGTTGTAGGCCATGAAGACCAGGCCGCGGTCCCGGTCGTCGGGCGCGTCGGCCTGCACCGGCGCGCCGTAGCTCATGCCGCGGCGCAGCAGGCGCGGCATGCGGCTCCTGGCGAACGCGGTGCCGGCCAGGTCGCGCGGGTTGGCGCGGCGGATGTGGGCGTGGAAGGGGCAGGCCGCGCCCTGTTCGTCCCGGGCGTAGTTGAAGTCGTTGCCGGTCATGCCCGGCGCGGCCAGCGCGCGGCCGTCCGGCCAGCGGCCCATCAGCTTGGCCAGCACCAGGCCGTGGTCCAGGCCGATGGCCTGGGCCTGTCTGTAGGTCTGGCGCGCGAAGCGGCCGGTGTACTGGCGCAGCTTGCGCACGACGAGGAAGCTGCCGCGGTCCAGCAGCGGGTCGGGCTGCTCGGGCACGGCGTGGCCCTTGTCGCGCGCGGTCGGGAAGCCCTGCAGGATCTCGCCGCGCGGCACCTGGTCGTTCCATGCGGTGCCGGGGCTTTCGTCCAGCGTGGGCTGGCTGATGCCGTCCTTGAAGCCGAAATGCTCCCGGTCGGCCGCGTTGCTGCGCATGGGCTCGATGGCCATCAGCGCCAGGCCGGTGCCCAGGGTCAGCGCCTCGGCCAGCTCGCGCAGCCGCCGCTCGTCCGCGGGCGAGAAGGCGTCGCCGGGCTCGTCGGCCGGGAAGCGCAGCTGCACCAGCACGTGGGCGTTGGCGGGGTCGAAGCGGTCGACGCCGTTGACGTGGCGGGCCAGCGCCCAGTGCGCCGGGTGGTTGTGGCGCACGTCGCCCAGCAGGCCGGCGCGGGCGGCCATGCCTTCCTTGAAGGCCTGCGGGAAGCGGTCCAGCCGCGCGGCGGGCACGCCCAGCGCCTGCAGGCCCGCCAGCGTCAGCGCGACCTGGCGCCATACGTCGCGCGGCGCAGCGTCCTCGTGGTCGCGCTGCACCGGCGCGGTGCCGAGCCAGGCGACCGCCAGCGCCGGCTGCGCCACGCGCAGCATGACCAGGCCGCCGCGGTGGGCGGGCGGCTTGGCCAGGATGCAGCACTGCAGGTCGCCGGGCTCCAGCGTCAGCGCGCGGGCCTGCACCGCGGGCTCGGGCAGGGACTGCTCGAACCAGGCCAGCATCTCGTGGTGGCGCAGGCGCAGCAGGCCGCCGGGGGTCGCGCCGCCGTCCTGGGGGAACTGCCGCGCGGTGTCCAGCGCGCGCAGCTCGAACAGCACGTCCTGCGCCGCGCGCAGCAGGCAGTCGCGGTCGGGCGCGTCGGCGCCGAAGAAGCGCTGCAGCCTGTGCAGCGCCGCCAGCGGCGGCAGGCCGCGCACGGCCATCGCGAAGCGCTCGGCGGGGGCGGCGGGCAGCGGCTGCGTCTCGCCGGACGCGGGCGCGCGCAGCCGGTTGAACGCCAGCTCGCTGGCGCGGCCGCGCTGCGCGGCCTCCAGCCGGGCGAGGTATTCGGCATCGCTGACGGTGCGGCCGGACTCGACGAACAGGAAATCCGCCGACACCTCGTGCCCGCGCACCCAGCGCGCATAGGCCTCGAAGCTGCATTCGCGCGACAGCCGGTAGCCCTCGGTGTGGCACAGCATCAGGTCCAGCGTGCTGCCGAGCTGGTCCCAGATGACGCGCAGATAGGGCTCCCAGCCGCCGTCGAAGTGGACGCTCAGCAGCAGCCGGTCGGGCGCGCCGCCGGTGCCGTCCACGATGCTCCAGCGGAACGAATGGACGATGCGCCAGCGGGCGACGATGTCCGTGTACGGCGAGGCCGGCGCGCTGGACTCGCGCGCGCCCAGGCGCAGGCCGTTGAGCGTCTTCAGCACCTTGCGCAGCCGGTCCACGTGGGTGACGGCCTCCAGCGCCGCGACGAAGCCGGGCTTGATGTCCGCCAGCAGGTTGAGGTCCGTGATGCCGCCCAGTTGGACGTCGTTGCCGCGTGCCATGCCCTTCTCCCCGGTGCGTGATGCGGGCGCAGTATGCGTGCATGCCCGGGCGCGCGGCACCCCCTGCCGGCGGCCCTTCGGCCCCCCCCAGCCGCAGCCTGTGCGCGGTGCGGCGCAGCCCGTCGCAAAGCGGCGGACGCGCCCGCCGGCGGCCGGCACAGTCACGCCCACACCGAACCGAGAGGGCACGCCATGAACCGCATCCGCACCACCACCGCCGCCACCCGCAACCGCCTGCAGGCCGCCAGCGCCGCCGCCCTCGTCGCGCTGGCCGCGCTGGCCGGCGCCGCCTGGATCACCCTCGCCGTGCCGGCGCACGGCCCCGCGGTCGTCCAGCTGGAGCGCGTCGTCATCGAGGGCCGGCACACGCCGGACGCCACCACCACCGCCGCCGTGCAGAAGCTGCCGCGCGTCGTCATCGAAGGCCGCCGCGAGGCCGGCGCCGACGGCACGCAGCTGGCCAGCGCCTGCGCGGCGCCGGCCGCCGCCTGCTGAACCGCCGCTACACGCGGTCCGGCGGCGCGCCCTGGTCGCACTTGCGGCAGGGCAGCCGCCGGCCCAGCACGCTGGCGCGGCCCGCCGCGCTCTGCGTCCACGGCCGGTTCTGCCACGGCGGGTCGTGCCGGGTGTGCTGGTTGTGGCCGCAGGCCAGCTCGGCCACCCAGTGGCCCTCGTCGTCGAGATGGAAGCCGGTGATGGGCTGCTCCATCACCGCCCCAGCACCCGGAGGATTTCCCGGCCGTAGGCCTCCAGCTTCTTGGCGCCCACGCCGCTGATCTCGCCCAGCTCCGCCAGGTCCGCCGGCAGCACGCGGGCCATCTCGGCCAGCACCGTGTTGTGGAAGATCACATAGGGCGGCAGGCCGTGCTCCTTGGCGACCTCGGCGCGCCAGGCCTTCAGCGCCTCGAAGCGCTCGGCCGCCTCGGCGTCCAGGCCCAGCGACGGGTCGGCCTTCGGCCGCGCCGCGCGGCCCGCCTTCCCGGCCTTGCCGCGCGGCTTCTTCTCCTCGGCCTCGCGCAGCCGCACCTCCACCTCGCCCTTGAGCACCGCGCGCGCGCTGTCCTGCAGCGCCAGCGTGTTGAACTCGCCCTCGGCGGCCACGTGGCCCAGCGCGATCAGCTGGCGCAGCACGGCGCGCCATTGCTGCTCCGACAGGTCGGCGCCGCAGGCCCAGGTGGACAGCCGGTCATGGCCGTACTGGCGCGTCTTGTCCGTCGCCTTGCCGCGCAGCACGTCGATCAGATGGCCCGCGCCGAAGCGCTCGCCGCGCTGGTGGAAGCGGTAGATGCAGGAGAGCAGCTTGCGCGCCGCCTCGGTCGCGTCCCAGGTGGCGGGCGGGTGCAGGCAGTTGTCGCAGTTGCCGCAGGGCTCGCTGGCTTCGCCGAAGTAGCCCAGCAGCCGCACGCGCCGGCAGTCGGTGGCCTCGGCCAGCGCCAGCAGCGCGTCCAGCTTGCCGCGCTGGCCCTGCTTGAAGGCCTCGTCCGCCGGGCTGTCGTCGATCATCCGGCGCTGGTTCACCACGTCGGCCAGGCCGTAGGTCATCCAGGCCTCGGCGGGCGCGCCGTCGCGGCCGGCGCGGCCGGTCTCCTGGTAGTAGGCCTCGATGTTCTTGGGCAGGTCCAGGTGGGCGACGAAGCGCACGTCGGGCTTGTCGATGCCCATGCCGAACGCGATGGTGGCCACCATGACGATGCCCTCCTCGCGCAGGAAGCGGTCCTGGTGGCGGCGGCGCAGGTCGGCGTCCAGGCCGGCGTGGTAGGGCAAGGCGTTGATGCCCTCGCTCTTCAGCCAGTCGGCCGTCTCCTCGACCTTGCGGCGGCTCTGGCAGTAGACGACGCCGGCCTCGCCCTCGTGCTCGTCGTGGATGAAGCGCAGCAGCTGCTCGCGCGGCGAGCCGTTCTTCTCGACGATCAGGTAGCGGATGTTGGGCCGGTCGAAGCTGCTGATGAAGACGCGCGCGTCCTGCAGCTGCAGCCGCTCGATGATGTCGGCGCGCGTCAGGTCGTCGGCGGTGGCCGTCAGCGCGATGCGCGGCACGTCGGGGAAGCGCTCGTGCAGCAGGCTGAGCTGTAGGTACTCGGCGCGGAAGTCGTGCCCCCACTGGCTCACGCAATGCGCCTCGTCGATCGCGAACATCGACAGCAGGCCGCGCTCGCGCAGGCTCTCCAGCTGGGCCAGGAAGCGCGGCGTCGTCAGCCGCTCGGGCGCGGCGTACAGCAGCGTCAGGCGCCCGCTCATCATCTCGCGCTCGACGCGGCCGGCCTCCTCGCCGGTCAGGCTGCTGTTCAGGAAGGCGGCATGCACGCCGGCCTCCTCCAGCGCGCCGACCTGGTCGTGCATCAGCGCGATCAAGGGGCTGACGACGATGGCCACGCCCTGGCCGCGCGCGTGGCGCAGGATGGCGGGCACCTGGTAGCACAGGCTCTTGCCCCCGCCGGTGGGCATCAGCACCAGCGCATCGCCGCCGGCGGCGACCTGCTCGACGATCTCCGCCTGCTGGCCGCGGAAGGCGGTGTAGCCGAAGACTTCGGAGAGGACGCGCTGCGCGTCGGAGGCGTCGGGGAGGTGCTCGGGCGGGTTCATTCGGCCGCCATTGTCCCAGCCTCCCCGGCGCCTCAGTAATGCGGCGGCAGCTCGTCGCGCAGCGAACGCGGCGCGCCGGGCTCGGCGGCGGCCGCGCGGTCGCGCAGCTCCACCAGCTCGCGCACCAGCCGGTCGATCTGCGCCTGCTGGCGCACGACGACGGCGTTCAGCTGCTCGACCACGTCCTCGGCGAAGCTGGCCTTGATCTCCAGGTCGGTGATGCGCTGCTCCAGCGCTTGCGGGTCGATGTCCATCGCCGTATTGGGCCAGAAGGCACGGGGCTTCCGCGCATTTTTCCGCGCCTCGGCCCCGGGCCGGCGCGCACGGGCGGCGGCGCCCGCCTAGCATCCCGAAGCCTCGCCACTCGCCTGTTTCCGCCGTGCTCACCACCCTGCGTTCACGCATCGTCGCCACCTCGCTGCTCGTCGTCGTCGCAGCCGTCGCGGCCTCTGCCCTGGGTGCCTTCGTCGCCATCGAGCGCGACAACACCCGCTCCGTCGGCGAGCAGCTCGCGGCGGTCTCCAACGCGCACCAGCTCGCCATCGACGAGTGGCTGGCGGTCAAGTCGGCCGCCGTGGCCGGCGCGGCCAGGCACCTGCCGCTGGACGACCCGCAGGCGGCGCTCGTCACGCTGCAGGACAGCGGCGGCTTCGACGTCGCCTTCATCGGCTTCCCCGACAAGCGCCACGTGTTCTCGAAGGACATCGGCATCCCGCCCACCTTCGACCCCACGTCGCGTGGCTGGTACAAGCAGGCGCTCGCGGCCAAGGCGCCCATCATCACGGCGCCCTACCGCGACGCCGGCCGCAACAAGATGCTCGTCACCTTCGCGTCGCCCATCCTGAAGGGCGGCGAGGTCGTCGCCGTGGTCGCCGCCTCGGTGCTGATGGACGGCGTGAACACCAACGTCGTCGCCATCCGCCCGACGCCGGCCAGCCTGGGCTTCCTGGTGTCGGCGGACGGCAAGTTCGTCGCCCACCCCGACGCGGAGCGCGCGCTCAAGCCCGTCATCGACACCGCGCCGACGCTGGACGCCGCGCGCCTGCAGGCGCTGGCCGCGGACGGCAGCGTCGCCGAGGCCGACGTGGACGGCGTGCCCAAGCGCGTGCGCGTCTCCAAGGTCGCGCAGGCCGGCTGGTTTCTCGTCGTCGCGCTGGACCGCCGCGAATCCGTCGCCGGCCTGCGCAACGTGCTGTGGACCTCGCTGGCCGTGTTCGGCGTCGTCGTGCTGCTGGCCGGCGCCGTGATGGGCGTCGTCACCGGGCGCGCGTTCGCCAAGCTCTCGGCGGTGCGCGACGCGCTGGCCGACGTCGCCAGCGGCGACGGCGACCTGAGCAAGCGCCTGCCGGCGGCGGGCCGCGACGAGGTCGCGCAGATCGCGCAGTCCTTCAACGCCTTCGTCGAGAAGATGAGCGGCGTGCTCGGCGGCATCCGCGAGACCAGCGCGTCCGTGCGCACCGCCAGCGACGAGATCGCGCTGGGCAACCAGGAGTTGTCGTCGCGCACCGAGCACACGGCCTCCAGCCTGCAGCGCGCGGCCGCGTCCCTCGAGGAGCTGACGGCCACGCTGAGCCATTCCGCGGACGCCGCCGGCGAGGCCAGCCGCATGGCCGCCGCGGCCGCGGACGGGGCGGCGCAGGGCGGGCGCGTGGTCGCCGGCGTCGTCACGACGATGGACGAGATCCGCGACGCATCGCGCCGCATCGCCGACATCACCTCGGTCATCGACGGCATCGCGTTCCAGACCAACATCCTGGCGCTGAACGCCGCCGTCGAGGCGGCGCGCGCGGGCGAGCAGGGCCGCGGCTTCGCCGTCGTCGCGGGCGAGGTGCGCACGCTGGCGCAGCGCGCCGGCCAGGCGGCGCGCGAGATCAAGGCGCTGGTGGGCACCAGCGAGGCCCGCGTGGAGGCCGGCGCCACGCTGGTGTCGCAGGCGGGCGCGACGATGACGGACCTCGTCGGCAGCGTGCAGCGCGTGGCCGCGCGCATCCAGGAGATCACCGTCGCGGCGGCCGAGCAGAGCGCCGGCCTGTCGCAGGTCAACGTCGCGGTGAACCAGCTCGACGAGGCCACGCAGCAGAACGCGGCGCTCGTCGAGGAATCCGCCGCGGCGGCCGAGAGCCTGAAGGACCAGGCGGCGGCGCTGGCGGCGGCCGCCGCGTCATTCCGGCTCGCGGGGCGCTGAGGTCAGCGGCGGCGCTCAGCGCGCCGCGCACGGCCGCGCCTCGGCCGTCTCCACCGTGGCCGGCGTGGGCAGCAACTGCATCACGGCCAGGCCGCAGCGCTTGGAGGCCTCATCTCTCAATGGAGTCACTGCCGGTTTTCGACCTCGCACCGCTGCTGCCCGTTCGGTCGCACCGGCAGCAACAGCTGAGGCTGCTTGGTGGCCTCGTCCATCAATTGCAGCGTGCAGCCCGT
Source organism: Roseateles sp. (assembly GCF_047654785.1). Classification (GTDB taxonomy): domain Bacteria; phylum Pseudomonadota; class Gammaproteobacteria; order Burkholderiales; family Burkholderiaceae_C; genus Pelomonas. The sequence goes on along the minus strand of NZ_JASGKQ010000002.1, from coordinate 184,241 downwards.
GCTGACCGGCAACAATGATCCCGAGAATTGCCGCTCTCCGCTGATCGTGTACTTCTTCGCCGCCTCCAGCACCGTCATCCCGACCACGGTGCAGCGGGTATCTGAGATGTAGAACGAATAACTGATCAGCACGGGCGTGCCTGCCTTTACCCGCACGCCATCGGTTTGTTCCGCTTTCGACTGAAAGACCGAAGCCCAGCGCTCTTCCCTGATACCCACCGACAAAAGGGGAATAGGCTTGCACAGGCCGTATTCTCCAATGCTCAGTGCAGAGCGCCGGTCGAGCTCATGCAGCGGCTTGATGGTGGCATAGGGCGTACTTGCGTCGATGGCCAGCACTTCAGGTGGAACGCCCGAGCCTGGTGCCGCACAGCCGGCGAGCGCGAAGCCAAGTGTCAACAGTGGATATTTGCATTTGTTCAGCATGGGAACGATCTCGAAGTTGTGGATGGTTGGTTTTGCATACGTTGCCTGAACGGGCGCCCTACAGAATTGCCGGATTAATACCGTAGCCACGGAGCAGCATTGATCCAGCGTAGCATTTGTCCGGTCTGCCAGTCGTACTCGACCACCATGTCGTAGTGGCCATCACTTGCTGGGGAGCCAAAGGGAATCCCTCGTTCGCTGAAGTTGCGCGGCTCCTCGATCCAACTATCTTTGGGCCGGGAGTAATCATCGATGTGCGGAGGATAGATTCGCAACCGCAGGCTTCCATCAGGATTGAGTACGCGCAGGTGTCTGGGATAGGGTTCCGGCCCTGTCATGGGCTGGCTTTGGAAGTGCCACTCGTCCATCAGCACCACGCCACTGCGATCCGGGAGCACTGTGGCGGGAAAGGGGCTGGACACAGGCTTGCCGTCATGAACCCAGCGCAGCTCAACCACTTGTGTGGTGCTGGTGCGATCTTTAAATGCCAGTGTTCGCTCAAGGTTGTCAGACAAGTTGTCCTCGGCTGCGCCCTGCAAGTCGCCTGTGTTCCAAACCTTGACAATCTCATCCATATCTCCAGCCATCTGAATCCCTTGATCCCTTTGGGATGATCAGCTTGAACTTGTGCAGCGGGGACCTCAACACGTCGTGTGTCGGCCACATTCTCGTTCGGCATGCGTCACATGGGACTGGAATAGGGCATGAAGTCGAATTCGCCCGGCACGCGGGTGAGGACATGCTCGAAGTAGCGGTCCAGGCATTCAGCCAGCGTCGAGGGATTCATCACCCGGATTTGATCGAACCGGCATTCGCGGACGTGATAGATCACCTTGTCAGATCGATCCATGCGGACGAGCAACTGGTCGCCGAGTGGGCGAGGCAGGGTCAGCGGCGGGCGGGTGTCCAGGAAACAAAGCAGCGCCACGCGGCCCGTTTGGAATTTCTTGGTCACCGTGTCGGCGCCAAACATCTCCTTGAGCAATGGCATGTAGGCGCGCTTGGCCTTGGGGCCCAGCGCCTCCACCAGGTGATTGATGCCCGTGCCATAGTAAGGGCCGGCCAGCAAGGGGCCAGCCCAGTTGCCAACGGATCCCAGTAATTCTCGAAGAAATTTGTAGCCAGACAGGCGGTACCACCAAGAGCGCAAAATAAATTCTGGCCAGGCATCGCCAGCAAATCCGGGGATGCCGTTTTCTTCGGGCGATCCGGTGTTGAACAATTCGATGCCTAACGCGCGATCCTTGACCAGCAGGAATTCCAAGGTGATGGCGTGATTTCCCGGGTTGGGGGGGCGATCGACGTAGTAGCTGTGGTAGCCGCAGAGCAACGTAGATTCAGCCAGCACGGCATAGGAGCGGGGTTGGAGTTCTCGCAGAGGTTCAATGAACCAGTCTTTGCCGCGAGCCAGTATCTTAGTTGCCCGTTCGAATGCCCATTCCTGAGTATCAGTTACATAGTCGAACTCGAAAAATCTGCTCCCCAGCATGCCTTCTGTGGTGGTGAACAGGTTTCTGGCAAATGTGGTCAACGAAACCTCGTCAATACCAGCGCGCCATAGGTCGGCTGGGTGTAATTCAGGTCCGAGCCCATCATTGACCCCCCTCAGGTCGCCAAGCAACTCGGGTTTGCGGGGGTGGGCTGCCAATGCTTCATCAAAGTTCATGGTTCAAGTCTTTGCGATTGCCGGCCATTCCGCAGGCCTGGCGTCCACTATCGGCCGATGGGCGGTTCTGCATCACGTCCAGGAGCATCGCGCCACCAGTCAGACCATCGATAGTGATGGTCGTCGCTCCAAAATTCATTGCCCTCGGGCTGATTCGGGCGTTTCCATGAATAGTCCAGTGTCGGGTCATTCAATATTCCCAGAAGCGCATCGGGATTGAACAGCTCCGAGAGATATCGGCGGATCGGGTCGTGTCCATGTGGCGGCAAGCGGTCATTGAACACGTCCCAGCCGACATCGCCAGCCTCGTAAAGGCGTTCGCGTTCAGCTTCGGTGACGTCGGCTCCAAACTCTAAATCATCCAATTCATTGGTCTCTGCAATGACCAGCCCGCTTGGATTGGCATCAGCGAATCGGGTGTAGAGCAAGCTGAGTAGCGCAGGAGGAAGCATTAGGTATGTCCGGCGTGGCGTGGCGGCCTCATCAATGCGTGATGACATAAATACTGGACCTCGGAATGCGCTCAGCGGCCAATTCCTGTGTCCTGGGCCGAGGCTTAAGGTTTCCCTGGTGTCTAGTCCAAGTAGATGAAGATCTTCAGGTCGAGTCCTCATGTTTTTTTCGGCTCAATGACGCAAGGCACGAATGCAGAGAAGCCACATCGCCTGTGCGACCTTTTTCTGGCTGCGACTGCGGGCGGGGGCCAAGGAAAAACTCTCTTCGATGTGTCAGGTCAAGACCAGCTGGTTGTCCGAGCTGATACGCCAGGAGCTGTGAAGTCCGCCGGTTTTGATTCATTTTGCGCGAGTCCTGGTTTTATCGAGGTTCATCGGCGTGCTGTATGCAGCTCACACCGCACCTTGCAGCACCTCTTGCAATCCAGGAACTTCTGAACAAGCACGGCGAATGATGCGGTCCAGGCGTTCATCATGAGGAATGGGCTGCGGCGGTAAGTAAGGCCCCAGCGGCACTTGCATCAACGGGTGATCCAGCTTCTCCGGCAGCGCCAGGTTGAGGCGCTCTCGCAGCCGGTAGACCATATGCACTTCCACGGGCCATCCCATCAGGGTGTCATTGATGAAGTCCACATTCTTACTCGGCCGGTCGGAGCGGCTGTACATGCATTCATGCGTGTGCCAGTCGCAGGCTGCCAGTAATGGCTCCACAAGTGTGCGTGGGTCAGAGTCCTGCCAACAAGTCAGCAACGTGTCGTAAACAGGGGCGCTGTAGGGGTGCGGCGGCTGTCGGGGCAGTTCAATGCCCATGAACTTTGCCCATAGTGAAATGGCAAAGCGTGCAAACGGCTCGCGCCGCTTCTCCCACCGCGGGTCAAACTCTTCAGGTGCCCACAATGCACCGTCCGCAATCATGGGTAGCGCCAAACGTGTCAGCCGTTCGGCCGACTCCGTCCACCCGAATGAACTGGCGCATGCAAGAGCCTCGGCCAAGTCGCGGGCCGAGCACGCCCACGCATTCGGTGGATGCCCGCTGATCGACCCAACGGCAAAACGAATCAACAGCTCGATAAGACGGTATCTAAACCCCTGCGCGAGGGCGCTGCGATCATTTCTGCCCCCGGCGTATATTTCGTACTCGGCTTCGCGCATGCGTTTGCGCGCCACGCTGGCCATACTGCCGATGCCGCGCAATACGTCTTCATCGCCATCTCCGTCGGCATATGCGCTGACCTCGTTCTCGTAGCTCATTTGGAAACCTATGGCCTCAGCCCGCCGCTCCGCAGAAAGTTCGGAATGCTCAGGAATTCTATAGGTTATTTCCTTGAGTAGGAATCCAAGATTCCAACGCTTGTTGATTGCCGACTTCATGATTTCACGGCCCCCACGTCTTGATGGTCACGGTTGGCGTTGCCGACTGACCTGACTTTGGAATTGAAACTTCAAATTTATATCCAATCACTGTGGGAGGATTTGTTCCACCATTGCGAAAGTTCGTGCCAATGTCTTTGGCAGCCAATTTTACTTCGTTTGAAACATTCGCGTCTCGCCAGAATCCTTGTCCCGTCTCCGCCTTCGCTGCTCTGTCTCTCAAAAATGCTTCCGGACCGATCGCCGGCAGCGATCCAAAACTACCCGTCGTTGAACTCTTCACTTCAATCACATAGGACTTACGCAAACGTTTAAATAAATAGACCCTGCATGGTATTTGTTGGATAATGTGCCGCATCGACCTCAGCATGCAAATTGTCCATCAAAAGAATCGACTACTGCCAGTTCATCCTGACCAGCCAGACCAATTTCACCATGACGAACTTTGCGGATCACGGCCAGGGATTCAGCCACGATGCGGTGAAGCGATACCTGCAAGGCGACAAGCTGTCGGCCAGCTTGGTTTGGGAGCATGCGCAGCGTGACATCGTTCCATCCCCCCGGGGATGCATCGTGTTTGATGACACCATCCTCGACAAAGGCCATTCGCACCAGATCGAGTTGGCTCGCCGGCAGTACAGCGGCAATGCCCACGGCATCATCAAAGGGATCGGCCTGGTGAACTGCCTCTACGTCAACCCCGACACCGGCGAGTATTGGCCCATCGACTATCGATTGTTTGCGCCCGAGCAGGACGGCAAGACCAAGCTGGAGCACGTGCGCGACATGTTGGTCAGCGCTGCGGGCAACAAAGCGCTGCCCTTCACCCGGGTGCTGTTCGACACCTGGTACGCCACGATGGAGCTGATGCTGCTGGTGGACAGCCTGGGCAAACGCTTTTACTGCCGGCCCGATCAAGGCCAACCGGCTGGTCGATGACAGCGCCGGCCAAACGCCGTACCGGGCAGTGAGCGGCTTGTGCTGGACGGCACAAGAGGCTGAGCGCGGCAAGCTGATCAAGATCAAGGGGCTCCCCAGGGACTACAAGGTGAAGCTCTTCCGGGTGACGGTGTCTTCCCACCGCACGGATTGGATCGTGACGAACGATCTGGCTCAAGATTCGACGCAGGGCACGCAAAAGGCGTGTGCGCTGCGCTGGAAGATCGAGCAGTTTCATCGAGAACTCAAGCAGTTGACGGGCGTTGAGAAATGTCAGTGCCGCAAGGCGCGAATGCAGAGAAACCACATCGCCTGTGCGATCTTGGTTTGGCTGCGGCTGCGGGCGGTGGCCAAGGAAAAACTCTCTTCGATGTATCAGATCAAGACCAGTTGGCTTTCCGAGCGGATGCGCCAGGAGCTGCGAAGTCCTTCGGTTTTGATGCGTTTTGCGTAAGTCCTAACCTTGACAAGTACAAGCATATTTCCGGTCATCAGCAATCTTTAATACATTTTGGATTGCCAGTCAATCGGAAGTGCCAATCAGGCTTCATTAACCTGCCGAGCTGATTGTTAATAATGTTGGTGTGTAATTTTATGTGATGGAACAATTAATATCTAAGCCAAGGCGCTCTACTCCATTGTTTCATTGCGCCAGTTTCCCAGTCATATTCAGCAACGATATCTCGGAAGCCGTCCCTGGCAGGGCATCCGAACGGTATCCCGTGAGTCTCGAAGTTGCGTGGACCTTCAATCCAACTATCCTCGATGCGCGAGTGGTCATCAATTAGTGGCGGATAGATGCGCAAACGCAAGCTGCCATCAGGGTTGAGCACCCGTAGATGGCGAGGGTAAGGCTCCGGCCCTTCCATGGGTTGACCCTGGAAATGCCATTCGTCCATCAGAACTACACCGCTACGATCTGGAATTACTGTGGCAGGAAAAGGGCAGGAAACGATTTTTCCCTGATGCATCCAGCGAAGCTCCACAACTCTTGTGGCTCCTGTGCGATCGGTAAATTCTTCCAATCGCTCCAGATTGCCTTGCTGGCCAGGCGGCAACCAAGGTAGTGTTTCCCCGTTATCCCAGACTTCAACGATGTCAATCATTTCGTATGGCATCAGCAGCCCTCGACGCATTTTGGATTCCCGATGACGCGAAGGTACGAGCCTCGGTTTGCGTAGTCTGTGAGCTGGATTCTGCGTCCCGCCCCCAATATACTTTGCAGGCTCACCCTGTCTTCCAGCTTGCGCGCCTACAAAGCCAATGTTCGCCGGCATGATCTTGGTAACTTCAAGTTCAACAACAAATAACCCCTTGTCGGTCGGTTTAAAGGCTTGCGACAGAGCAGAATCTTGCCGCAATTGGAAGGCAGAGCTGGGAGGCGTATCGAATGTAGCCCAACCGCCGAGATGGTTCATCTCCCCTTTGTGCAGAAATTCTGCTTGCTCCTTGGTTACATACATCCGCATCCGCGTGCCTACGCTGATTTCTCCCTGCAGAATTACCGAGCCATCAGACCAAGCCGCCGTATTGCCGGCTTTTACCGCCATCCACTCCGCATTGGCTTCGGCGGCTGTCAGCACCTTGCCGACCCCGGCGCGATGGGCAAGATAGGCATATCCAAATCCTGGCCCAGCTGCCGGGCCGGCCGCTATTTCTGCGGCAGCAATGCCGCATTGTGCAATATTGGCCAAGCAGGCCGCAATTGCCGCTGGTGCCACCGGCGCCAGCGCTACCCCACCGGAGAACAGGGTTGCCAACTTTGTCAAGAGTCCTGCATTATCTCGTCCTTGCAGGTAGCGTTGAACAGCATCAGCCACAGCTGTGAAGTCCGCCGGTTTTGATTCATTTTGCGCGAGTCCTGGTTTTATCGAGGTTCATCGGCGTGCTGTATGCAGCTCACACCGCACCTTGCAGCACCTCTTGCAATCCAGGAACTTCTGAACAAGCACGGCGAATGATGCGGTCCAGGCGTTCATCATGAGGAATGGGCTGCGGCGGTAAGTAAGGCCCCAGCGGCACTTGCATCAACGGGTGATCCAGCTTCTCCGGCAGCGCCAGGTTGAGGCGCTCTCGCAGCCGGTAGACCATATGCACTTCTACGGGCCATCCCATCAGGGTGTCATTGATGAAGTCCACATTCTTACTCGGCCGGTCGGAGCGGCTGTACATGCATTCATGCGTGTGCCAGTCGCAGGCTGCCAGTAACGGCTCCATCAAGTTTATTGGCTCTGGATTTCGCCAACAGGTCAACAGGCTATCGTAAGGCGGAGATTCATAAGGATGCGGTGGCATCGTCGGCAAGGTCACGCCTGCAAAATCTGCATACAAATCCAAGACGAAACGGGCGAAGGGCTCGCGTCGCTTTTCCCAACGCGGATCGAAGTCTTCATCGGACCATAGTGCACCGTGTGGCATTACTTGCAAAGCGCACTGGGAAATCTTGTCGCCAACTGCGTTCCAACCAAGAGAGTAAACCATTGAAATGGTTTCTGATATATCTCTAATGGATGACCACCAGCACGGGGAGCTGTTGAGAACTGCGACTCCTCGTCCAAAATGAAGCAAGGCTCTCACAGCCTCGTTCCATACTCCGACCAACAGTGCTGATCGATCTGGGTTGCCATGTTTGTAAATGTCGTATTCTGCTCTGCGAATCAGCTGCTGTGCGTGCCAATGCATAGGCAGTAAAACATCAACCAACTCAGTATCAGGATCGCCATCTGCATAGCTTGCTATTTTATCTTCGCGTCGTTTGTGCCCGAGCAATGACTCGGCAAGGCGGTCTGGGCTTAGGCCAGCTTGCTCGGGGACGCGGCACGAAATTTCACTGAGCAAAAATCTGAGATTCCAGCGTCTATGGATACCTGGTTTTGTCACTTACGGCCCCCACTTCTTGATCGTAACCGCCGGTGCGCCGGATTGGCCTGCCTTCGGTATGATTATCTCATATTTGTTAGGACTTACGCAAAACGCATCAAAACCGAAGGACTTCGCAGCTCCTGGCGCATCCGTTCGGACAGCCAACTGGTCTTGATCTGATACATCGAAGAGAGTTTTTCCTTGGCCACCGCCCGCAGCCGCAGCCAAACCAAGATCGCGCAGGCGATGTGGTTTCTCTGCATTCGCGCCTTGCGGCACTGACACTTCTCAACGCCCGTCAGCTGCTTGAGTTCTCGATGAAACTGCTCGATCTTCCAGCGCAGCGCACACGCCTCTTGCGTGCCCTGCGTCGAATCTTGAGCCAGATCGTTCGTCACGACCCAATCCGTGCGGTGGGAAGACACCGTCACCCGGAAGAGCTTCACCTTGTAGTCCCTGGGGAATCCCTTGATCTTGATCAGCTTGCCGCGCTCAGCCTCTTGTGCCGTCCAGCACAAGCCGCTCACTGCCCGGTACGGCGTTTGGCCGGCGCTGTCATCGACCAGCCGGTTGGCCTTGATCGGGCAGTAAAAGCGTCTGCCCAGGCTGTCCACCAGCAGCATCAGCTCCATCGTGGCGTACCAGGTGTCGAACAGCACCCGGGTGAAGGGCAGTGCTTTGTTGCCCGCAGCGCTGACCAACATGTCGCGCACGTGCTCCAGCTTGGTCTTGCCGTCCTGCTCGGGCGCAAACAATCGATAGTCGATGGGCCAATACTCGCCGGTGTCGGGGTTGACGTAGAGGCAGTTCACCAGGCCGATCCCTTTGATGATGCCGTGGGCATTGCCGCTGTACTGCCGGCGAACCAATTCGATCTGGTGCGAATGGCCTTTGTCGAGGATGGTGTCGTCAAACACGATGCATCCCCGGGGGGATGGAACGATGTCACGCTGCGCATGCTCCCAAACCAAGCTGGCCGACAGCTTGTCGCCTTGCAGGTATCGCTTCACCGCATCGTGGCTGAATCCCTGGCCGTGATCCGCAAAGTTCGTCATGGTGAAATTGGTCTGGCTGGTCAGGATGAACTGGCAGTAGTCGATTCTTTTGATGGACAATTTGCATACTGAGGTCGATGCAGCAAATTATCCAACAAGTACCCTGCGGGGTCTATTTATTTAAACGTTTGCGTAAGTCCTAAATTTGTAGTAAAGATTTGAGACCTGACCCCGAATTCCGCTAATAAATCAGCCGGCCTGTAAGTTAATGAACGGTGGCACTTGCGCAGCATTGAAAAAAGCCGCCAGCCGGAGGAACTCGGCCAGCTCTTCTTTTTCCAGAAGCACTGCGAACTCTTCCACGTAGCCCGCCAGCGTGTCGAGTGCCATTAGATTCTCTCCATGTGCCACGTAGTCCAAAGCAGCAGACACGTAGTCTTCTTCCAAGCGGCCGACCAGCCGCTTGCCGAGGTTTGAGATTTCTTCGCTGATCTGTTGACTCATGGTTTTCCTTTTTTCACCGGCTTCAATGCTGGGGGAATGGGATTGGTATCGGGGAAGCCTGTGATGACCCGCCCGGTGACGGGCTCGTAAGCCACACGAATTCTCACGCCGTCACGCACTTCAAACGCGACCCAGACGCCCGGGTTTCCGCTTGCGGTCAATCCATTGGCGCTGCCTTTCTGTATGTACCACTGCGTGTTTGGAGACGTCGCAATATCTCCAATCTCATGAATGATCTTGTCGCCATTCCAGGATTCCGGAAACGCGGTCTTGCCAGGCGGCCCCGGCCACAGGCTTAGACTCAACTTCCAAGTGCAACGCCCCCATATCAGGGCGTTGCACTTGGAAGTTGAGTCTAAGCATGAGCCCAGCGCAACTCAACCACTTGTGTGGCGCCGGTGCGATCTTTAAATGCCAGTGTTCGCTCAAGATTGTCAGGCAAGTTGTCCTCGGCTGCGCCCTGCAAGTCGCCTGTGTTCCAAACCTTGACAATCTCATCCATATCTCCAGCCATCTGAAGCCCTTGACCCCTTTGGGATGATCAGCTTGAACTTGGGCAGCGGAGCCCTCAACACGCCGTGTGTCGGTCACATTCTCGTTCGGCATGCGTCACATGGGACTGGAATAGGGCATGAAGTCGAATTCGCCCGGCACGCGGGTGAGGACATGCTCGAAGTAGCGGTCCAGGCATTCGGCCAGCGTCGAGGGATTCATCACCCGGATGTGATCGAACCGGCATTCGCGGACGTGGTAAATCACCTTGTCAGATCGATCCATGCGGACGAGCAACTGGTCGCCGAGTGGGCGAGGCAGGGTCAGCGGCGGGCGGGTGTCCAGGAAACAAAGCAGCGCCACGCGGCCCGTTCGGAATTTCTTGGTCACCGTGTCGGCGCCAAACATCTCCTTGAGCAACGGCATGTAGGCGCGCTTGGCCTTGGGGCCCAGCGCCTCCACCAGGTGATTGATGCCCGTGCCATAGTAAGGGCCGGCCAGCAAGGGGCCGGCCCAGTTGCCGATGGATCCCAGCTCCCGCAGAAATTTGTAGCCAGACAGGCGGTACCACCAAGAACGCAACAGAAATTCTGGCCAGGCATCGCCAGCAAATCCGGAGATGCCGTTTTCTTCGGGCGATCCGGTGTGGAAAAGTTCGATACCTAACGCACGATCTCGGGTCAGCAGGATTTCCAAGGTGCTAGCGTGATTTCCCGGGTTGGGGGGGCCATCGTCGTAGTAGCTGTGGTAGCCGCAGAGCAACGTAGATTCAGCCAGCACGGCATAGGAGCGGGGTTGGAGCTCTCGCAGAGGTTCAATGAACCAGTCTTTGCCGCGAGCCAGTATCTTAGTTGCCCGTTCGAATGCCCATTCCTGAGTATCAGTTACATAGTCGAACTCGAAGAATCGACTGCCCAGCATGCCTTCTGTGGTTGTGAAGAGATTGCGGGCATACGTGGCCAAAGAGGCCTCGCTGATACCCGCGCGCCACAGGTCGGCTGGGTGCAACTCTGGCCCAAGTCCATCATCGATCCCCCTCAAGTCACCGAGCAAATCGGGCTTGCGGGGGTGGGCTGCCAATGCTTCATCAAAGTTCATGGCTTACGTCCTTCCAATTGGCAATTTTGGATTATCCACCATTGCGCTTCTTCTCAATGGCCTTTGTAATATCTAGCCTCATCTTCGTCTGAATGTCTTTCAAGTGCTGCTTGTAGTCCGCGTTGACGGGCTGACCCAGCCAAGTCTCCCAGCCCGTTCCAAGTGGTGGCTCCACTCGGCAACCTTTGGAGCAATTGGCGGATGCCAGCATTGGCTGCAGATTGTCAGCGCTGCTGAGTAGTTTTGTCTGTTCGGCCTTGGTCAACGTGTTCCATCCGTCAATGTCTTCCGCCGCTTTCCTGGCAAAGATGTGATCGACATGGACGACATTGCCTGCGGGGATCTTCTCGATGGCGTTGGTGATGGGGTTGCGCCACGTCAAGTCCCCAGCCGTATCCAGCCACTTGGGGTTTAGATATGAGCTGTTGACAACCAGCACCTCACCAAGGTTGTCGAGGTGGCGCAGTTCATAAACCTTGCCGATGCGGGCAAGGCCCAGCGTTCCGACCCCGGCCGCGCCCCACCAGCGACTCTCGTCTTCGCCGAGGAAATTCTTGCCATACAGAAGAATGTTGGCAGATTCGGCCAAGCCGTAGAGCGTCGATGCTACACCCAGGGCGGTGGAGGTGATGGCGGCGCGCCGCTGCAGGTCTGCGGCCGTCAGGCCTTTGTCCTTCTGGGCCGCGGCGGCACGGTAGGAGGCCAAGTTGCCGGCGATGTATTGGCTGTTGACGTTGGGGTCGTGGTAGTCGGCATTGGTTTTGTAATAGCCGCACATGAGGATTTGGCAGCCCACCAGGCTGACGATTTGCTCGTCGATTCGGAATCCGTCCGACAGCGCGGTCTGGTAATCCATGTTGCGCTGCATTTGCCGGACGATGCGCCCTTCCGCCTCTGCCTCGCTGATACCGAGCTTGTCTGCGACTACCTTTCGAATTCGCCGGGCTGTGGCGTATTCATCCGGATGCAGCTGCCGGTTATTCGCATCCGCATTGAACGCAGAAGCCGCCCCGGCCGTGCCGCCGACGCCCGCCCCGGCCGCGGTGACGGCCAGTGTCTTGAGCGTGTTGATCGCCGTCGCGTCGGTGATGCTCAGGCTCTGTATCACCTTGTCCATCGCGTTGAGCGCCAGCGTGCCCGCCGCATTGCCCACCGCGCCGGGGGCGCCATAGCTGATGCCGCCGATGGCGGCATGCAGCGCACCCCGGTAGAGGCCGCCCTCCTTCCACTTGTCGGCTTCGGGGCAGTTGGCGGCCGAGCCGCAGTTCCCGAGGGCTGTGCGGTACTGGGCATTGGCGTAGTCCCCCGCCGCCTTGTAGGCCGCCTTGCCGAACGCCGCCGTCACGGCCACGCCGTCGCGGAGTTCCTGCGTGGCCTTGGCCTTGTCGAAGGTGTGCAGCAGCGGCTGGTGCAGGCCGCTGGGGCTGGTGCTGAGGCTGCCGTGGTCCTGGTAGACCTTGGCGTCGATGGCGCCGATGCGGCCGTCGAGCTTGGCGATGTCCGCGCGCAGCGCCTGCACGGCGGCATTCCAGGCTTGCCACTGGCTGTTGCCGCCGATGAGGTCCAGGCTGCCGGGCTCGCCGATGGTGGCGGCGGGGCCGGCCGCGGCGGTGGCGGCCGCGTGCTTCGGGCCGCCGGCCTGGCCGTCCGCCGCCCCGGGCAGCGCGTCGTAGTAGCAGCCGTCGCAGCGCGGCGGCTCGCGCCACAGCAGGTCGTCGAGCTGCGCCTGCCGGGCCGCGCGCTCCGTGGCCAGCGGGCTGCGCTCCGCGGCCTTCATGGCCGCCACGCGGGTGGCCTGCAGGTCCGGGCGGGTCAAGTGCGCGCCGCCGGCGATGCTGCTGCGGGTGGTGAAGGTTTCCTGGGTGTCCAGCCGTGCGAAGCCGACGCTGGACCCGCCCATGGCCCCCGCGCCGCCGCCGCTGCTCACGCTCAGGCTGACGCTCCAGCTCTTGCCGCTCACCACGTCGCGGTTGGCCACGTCCTCGTGGGTCAGCGTCTGGGTCTCGAAGTGGTTGCTGGCGCCCTTGCTGGCGATGGCGCTGCCCTTGAGGTGGGTGTGGCCGTTCACGCGCACGTCGAAGCCGCCGCTGCCGGCGACGATGCTGCTCTGCTGCTTGACGGACTCGTTCTCGGCCAGCAGCTTGAGCTGGCTGGCGCTCAGGCCCAGGCTGGGGGCGCCGACGCCGACGCCCGGGATGGGGATGCTGACGTTGATGCCGTAGCTCTGTTCCTTGGCCTGGTAGAACGATTCGTCCTGCGGGCTGACGAGGGTGAGGTTGCCGCTGCCGGACGAGCCGACGCGGGCCTGCACCGTCTGCCCGGTCGCCCGGGCGCCGCTGAGCGTCCAGTCGCGTGCGGCGTCCACGCTGAGCAGCTTGCCGGCGGTCAGTTCGCTGTCGTAGAAGGTGGTGCCCCAGCCGTTGCTCCAGGCGTTGGAGCGGCTGGCGGCGAGGTTGGCGCTGAGGCCTTGCGTGGAGCCGCCGACGCCGAAGCTGATGCCCACCGAGGCGGCACGGCTGGTGCGCTTGGTTGTCTCGGTGTCCTTGCCCACGGCCGCGGTCATCGTGATGTCGCGCGCGGCGCGCAGCGTGAGGTTCTCGCTGGCGGTGACGCGGCTGCCGATGAGGCTGATGTCGCCGGCCTCGCCCGTGCCGGTGGCGGTGAGGCTGGCGTTGCGGCCGGCGTTGATGCCGGATTCGACGGGCGTGCTGGTCTTGGTGAGGCTTTCGAAGTCGCTGGCGCTGGCGCCGATGCTGGCGCTGAAGCTCCAGCCCTCCGCCGTCGCCGCGCCCGACAGCGAGTCGGCTTGCAGCAGGTTGGCGAACTGGGTGAAGTTGTTGTAGATCGTCAGGCCGCTGGTGAGCAGCGCCATCGCCTGGTAGCGGCCGTTCTCGGTGCGCTTGGCCACCTTGGCCATTTCGCCGAGGGTCTGGGCCGCGGCGATGAGCGGGCTGGTGGCCGCCAGCGTCAGGCCGCTCTGCCGCTCCCGCACGATGTTGAGCACGCTGCGCGTGTTGTTGTTGCTCTGCAGCGCGATGTTCTGCGCGGCGACGTGGATGTCGCCTTGCGGTGCCGTGATGTCGCTGGAGAGCTGCAGGTACTGGCCGCCGGCCGTGGCGAGCACGTCGCCGGCCAGGCTGCCGACGCTGCTGCTGGCCTGGCGCGTTTCCTGGGTGCTGGTGATGTCGGTGCGGCTCTTGGCGCCGATGGTGATGGACAGGCCGCCGTTGCCGAAGATGCCGCTCTTCCTGACGGTGCGGGATTCGTAGGCGTAGCTGGCTTCCTGGGTGGCGAGCAGGTTGAGGTCCTGGTCGGCGTGCAGCCCGACGGCGCCGTCGGCCATGACGAGGCTGCCGACGATGTTGAGGTTGCCGCCCGCGCCGAGGCTGACGGAGCGGCCGGCGATGTCGCTGGGGTTGGCGGTCTCCTCGACGCTGGTCTTGGTGATGTCCGTCACCTTCTTGCTGAACCAGCTGCGCTTGACTTCGTAGAAGCGCTCGTAGGTGGTGTCGGTGGTGATGTCGTGTGCGACGTCGAGGTCCTGGGCGGCGAGCAGCGAGACGTGGCCGTTGTTGGATTCGATCTTGGCGCCGGTGACGAACATCCGGCCCTGGTCCGCGCCGGTGCCGGTGGCGAGCATGGCGATGTCGCCTTCGGCGATGAGGCGGGCCTGCACCAGGTTTTCGGTGGTGGGCGCGAGCGTGGTGCTGCCGTTGACCGTGGTTGCCTTGGTGAGGTCCTTGCGCGCCAGCAGGGCCACGCCGTTGCCCTGCACGGCGATGCTCGCGCCGGACTGGATTTGCGCGCCGTCGAGGGTGACGATGCCGTTGGCGGCCTGCAGGGCCACCGGGCCAGCGGCGTCGAGCGTGGTGCGGGTGAAGCGGGTGAAGTCTTTCGTGCTGCCGCCCTCCACCACGCGGCTGCTGGCGGAGGTGGGCGACAGCGTGAGGTCGCCCGCTGCGGACAGCGTGGCCGCGCCGCCGGCCGTGAGGCTGCCGGCGCGCAGGGTCAGCTCGCCGCCGCTGTTCAGGCGCAGGTCGCCCGCGGCTTGCAGCGCGAGGCCCTGGGTGGTGAGCGGGCCGGCCGAGGCGAGCAGCACGTCGCTGCCCTTGACGCTGCCGCCGCTCCAGTCCAGCGCGCCGCCGGCCTGCACCAGCGCCAGGCCGGCGGCGTCGATGCCGCCGCTGGCGGCGACGGCGGCGGCGCTGGCGACCACGGCGCCCGCGCCATGGGTCTTGAGCGTGCCGGCGAGGGCGAGGTTGCCGGCGGCGTCGAGCGTGAGGCCGCCTGAGCCGGCTTCCAGCCGGCCGCGGAGGTTCACGCCCGGCCCTTGTTCGTTGGCGAGCAGGTAGATCTGGTTGGCGTACATGCCGGCGGCGGCGCCCACGTCGATGGCGACGGCGGGGCGGGCGTCGCTGCGGCCTTGCGCGGTGGCGGCCAGCGTGGCGTAGGCGACCTGGTTGGGGCCGATCACGGCGTAGATGGCGCTGTTGCCGGCGGGCAGGTTCACGCTGCCGTCGACGCGCAGGCCGCCGCCGATGAGGTCGAGCGCGGCCAGGCCGTTGCCGTTCAGGCCGGCGGCGCCCACGGCGACGCTGCCGCCGCTGACCGAGAAGCCGTCCAGCGTCGAGCCCACCAGCGGCTTGCCGCTGACCAGGCTCGCGCGGCTGGTGTTGATGAAGCCGCAGCCGTTGCAGGTGATGCCGTTGGGGTTGGCGACGACGACGTCGGCCGGCTGGCCGTAGACCTCGATGGCGCCAGCCAGCGTGCTGGTGGCGGCGCCGGTCACCTCGTTGACGATGAGCCGGGCCTGGGCGGCGGCGTTGCCGGCGAACAGCACGTTGCCGCCGATGGCGCCGGCGAGCTGCGAAGCGGGCGCGGCGTTCGTGGTGGAGGCGGCCACGGGTGGGGGCGGCGCGCCCAGCTCGACGGGCGCCAGGTGCGTGCCGCCCTGCGCCAGGGCGGGCATCTGGAGCTCGAACTGGCAGAACTTGATGCAGGGGCGGCGTGGTGGTGTCGGCGCGGGGCTGGGCGCCGGGGCCGGTGAAGGCGCCGGGACGGGGGCCGGGGCGGGCGTTGGCGCGGGTGCAGGCGCGGGAGGCAGGGCGGCGCCGGGGGCTGCCTGACCGGAGGTGAGATATCCCAAGAGGGAGCGGCGCGATAAATCCGGGATTTGATGGGACTGGGCGGGAAGGGGCGGAACGACTCGGTAAAAAGTCTTTCACCAGGAGAAAAGGGGCGCGTGGGCGCCCCTTTCGCCATTTTGGTCGGGCTACACCTCCAAGAAGGTGGCCAGGATGTCGAGTACGGCCCGCTCGTCGTCAGGCGCCAGGGCGCCGGCGTCGGGGCCGTCCATCAGCAGGCCACGGCGCGGCATGCGCTCGGTGCCCCACTCGTGATACGTGGCCACCGGGTTACCGAAGCCGATGCGCACGCTCGTGGCGTCAGCCTGACTGGTCAGGCTGTCCAGCATGTCACCGTGTCGGTCCAGGATTCGACGATTGCCGCCCTTGGGGTAGTTCTCCACCGTCGATGGCGCCCACGGCGCCCAAGGGTGGCCGAGCGGGTCGGACTCGGCCTCGAAGCGGCCGCTGACCCTGGTCTCCAGCGTTGTGCCGATGGACTCCATCGCTGGCTGCAGGTTGCCCAGGCGGTCCAGCAACTGGCCGAGGACGCTCTGCACGCCGGTGTTGGTGACGGTGACGGTCAGCATGCCTACCTCCTAGAATGACACCAAGGTCTTGCGGCAAAGTCTCCCGGCAAATGCTGAGGGTGTACCTGGCGCCCAAAGGTTCCGTTGGCGGTCAGGGGAGCCCGCCACGCAAGACCCACGAGGCGGCCCAGGTGCCGCCTCATCTTTTTTTGAACCTCTGGATCAAGCGCTGAATCTCTGCATCGGCCTGCGCCTGTTGCCTGGACAGGCGGCGCATGCTGGTGAGGAACAGCCCCTTGCCCGTGCGCGTGGCCTTCACAACCACGACCCAGCCGCCAGGCTCTTTCGCCTCCCAAACGAACACGGTGCTATGCGGCCCATCCGGAAGCCTGGTCTGCGCGCTATCGATGATGTGCTGCACCCTCGCGTAGTCCGCTGCGTCAATTTCCGGATGGTGGTCGAACTGCTTCTTGGCGGTTTGCGCAGATAGGTGGACGACATGGGCGCTGGCGCCCATTGCCATTGAGACCTCATCGGTCAGGCGAGCCACCGGGAAGTTTCCGACGGGTTGCTGGAGCCATGCGCTGAAGGTCGGGCTGGATGTCAAATCCCTGATCGCCGCGACGGCGAGCGGGGCGGCCAGGTTTTCCAGCTTGCCGCCAATGACGGCTTGGTCACTCAACGCCCGCTGCCGCGCTGCGCCCGCGTTGTACCCGAACCCTGGGTCAATCCCCGCTGGCACTTGCATCACCTCGCCGGTGCGCTTGTTGAGCCAGTCGCGCATGACTACCGCGGGTACGGTCTTGACCATCGGCGCGCCCGTCGGCGTCACGCCCCGGTCGTACTCGGCCTGGCTGACGGCCACAACGCGGCAGCGGCAGCGCCAGCCGTTGGGCGGGCAGTGTGTTTGCCAGAACGCGTCGTCAATGGGCAGCGTCACGTTGTCACACGCCCGATGCGCCTCGCGCACGCGCTCGTCGCGCTTGGTGATGTAGCGCAGGTAGGGATGCGTTCGCTTCGTGCGCTGCATCCGTTCCCACTGCCCGGCCGCATGGGCCTGACGCGTGTTCACGTCGAAAATCAGGTTCAGGCGGCTCGGGTTGAACCTGGTCGTGTGGATCTCGCCGGTCGCAGGTTCGACCACCTCCTTCTTGCCCCACCAGCCCGCCTCGGCCAGCGCTGCGCGCGCGTCGCGCAGGAAATCGCGCCGGCTCAGATCGCCCTGCACGCTGGCCGTGATCTTGTCCTGCAGCGCCTGCAGCAAATCAGTCCTCGTGAGACGGCTGATGGTGAACTGCCGCGCATGCTCCTCCTGCCAGAGGTCTTCCCACCCATACGTCACCGCCAACTGGCCGCGCGCCATCAGGTAAGCCGCCGCCTCGGCGGGCGCCAGCTTGTGCAGCTGGGCGAATGCTTGTGCGTCCGTCGTCATGGCTTGAGTAGCAGCAGCTCATCGCGCCGCGACCGGCGCACGACCGGCCTGCGCGCACTGGCCCGATGCGCCGCCCTGATCGGATGGTCCGGCTCACGAGGGCCAGGTGGCCGCGCATCGAGCGCGCCCAGGCCCTGCATCGCCATCAAGCGGGGACCGAACCCCAGCCCCTGTGCGGCAATGGCGAGCCGGTCAGGCACGTGCCACCGTCACCGTCGCACCGTCGTCGCTGATGGTCTGCGCCAGATCGCCGGCCGTACGGCTGGTCTTGCTCACCATCAGCGGCTGGCCGGGCACCAGCCCATGCACCTTCGCCAAGTCCTCCACGTGGCCCAGCTCGGCCTCCAGCTCCTGCCGCACGCTGGCGGCAATGGCCTGAGGCGAGCCCGTGCCCGCCGCCAGATACGCCCGACCGGGGTCCATCTGGATCGACCCCGACCCGGCCGCGATCACCGTGGAGCCATCTTTGCGCGTGAGGTACCCGCCGCCCAGCACCAGCGGCGCGCCGCTGATGTTGTCCAGCTTGATGTTCGCCCTCGCCTGGTCCACCAGGTAGTTCGCAGCGTCGCTGGCCGTCATGGCGCCGAACAGTGGCCCGGCGATCCCTGAGGCCGTCGTCTGGTACCACTGCATCCAGGCATACAGCCGCTGGATGCTGGTCACGCCATCCGAATCATTGATGTCGATCTCGATGTTCGAGCCGTCGGCCGAGAACTCATCACAGGCTCCACCGTCGATGCCATTGGCCGCGTAGACCACATCGTCGGCCTGCGCATCCAGGAACGTCAGCCCCGCGGCCGTCAGCAGGCCCACAACTTCGAGCGGCAGCTTCGCCGCGTGGTCTGCGCGCAGGCGGACCATCTTGTCCGCCACCCAGTTGACAGAATGCGCCAGGCCGGCACCTGACAGCTCGGTATTCAACAGCTGCAGCCCGCCCGCCATGTCGTACAGCTGCACACGCGATCCGCTGATGAGGTTTGGAGCCTTGATTGCCACGCGCCGACCCGCGTCGGACACGATGGTCACGCCGGTGTCGCCGTTGCCGCTGAAGGCCCGGCCCGGTGCCAGCGTGACGGTGCCACTGCCGGCCAGCGATGCGTTGAGCACGAGGCTGGCGTCAAGCGAGAACGACACGCCGTCGGCCGAGGTCATCATGACCTGCTGGTCCTGATGCGTCGCCTCGTAATACTTGGCCCAGTCGTACAGGTCGCGCACCGAGCAGCCGCTGCTGATCGTGATCGTGCCGCCGGCGTAGGCGATGCCGGCCATCGCCGCCGCAGCCGCCTCGCTGCTGAGGACCACCGGGTCGGGCGTCAGCGCAGCCGTGGTCGCGGGCAGATAGCCGTAGTGGCGCACGGCCTGGATCATCGGGTAATGGCACACGCCGTCCAGCCAGGCATAGCCGGCGGTGCTGGCCGATTGGACGGTCACCGTGACCGCGACATCGCCCGTCGCCGTCGGCGTGAAGTCGAAGTCGAACCGCTGCCAGGCGTCGGCTGTCGGCGCCGCCACGAAGCTCTGCACCACGCCTTGGCCCTCGAACGCGATGGCCGGCGGTGTAGCGGCGCCATAAGCCGCGTCGAAGCGCAGGTAGCCGACGACGCGCTGCGCCACGCCGGCTACCGCCGGGATCGTGAACCGGTACTGCCCGGCGGCGCCCGCAAGCTTGGGCTGAAGCTTGACCGACCAGGCGCCGCGGTGGCGCACCGCGGCGTCCGTCGAGGCCCAATAGTTCAGCGTGAGCACCCGGTGGTCCGTCGGGTCGCCGTTGACCGCCACCAGCGTTGCGCTGGCGCCTGGCCCAGGCGTCGCTGAAGCCGTATTGATCCCCCCGACCAGAATGCCCGGGCCGAGCGTGCAGTTCGTCGCCGTCACTTTCGTACTGGCGAAGGCGGTCGTTGCGGTGCCCCAGTAGGACTGCACGCTCAGCACGCAGTTATCAAACGCGGCCGAGCCCCACGACAGCGTTGCCAGGCCAGCCGTCGCGTGACCGGCGGCGCCAAAGAAGGCGACGGTGCCGCCGCTTGCCGAGACCAGATTGCCGCCCCAGAACTCGCCGCCAGTGACAGTGCAGCCGACGCCGCCGACACCGTAGCCGCAAGAGAACACATTGCCCGCACGGTAGACCACGCACGATTCCACGGACGTGAGCGACGCGTCGGCGAACATGCACGCGACGTCCCCCGCGGCCTCCGAGTAGATGGCGCAGTCGTAGAACGTCCTCGGCAGCGCCGACCCGAACTGGGTCGAGATCAGCACTTTCGACCCAGCGACACTTGCGTGCTCGATGGCGACTCGCTCCACCCGCTCAGCCAGCGCCGTTGGCAGCCCGACGCTGACACCGTAGTTGACCGGCGTGGACGCCACCGCCCATCCAGCGCTGTAGCCGAGGTTCTCAGCCCGGAAATCACCGACGTCCAGCACCTGCACTGCCGTCACTGAATCGCAGCTGAAGCTCACGAAGGACGGGTACGCCGCGCTCACCGCCCGGATCACCACGTTGGACGACAGGTTGCCGACCCGATGCCCGGCCGGCCGGGCGTAGGCCACGGCGGGCGTCACCCCCCAGCCGGCGGCCTGGCTGCCGCCGGTGATCGTCACGACCTGCGCGCGGGCGCGGTCGTCCGTGTCCGACGCGATCACCAGCCGATCGCCCACGGCCCACTGGTCGCTGGCAGCCACCCTGACCGTCGTGGCGCCCGCCGCGATGGCCGCCGACAACCGCGTGTTCCGCGTGCGCCGCACGCCCCGGATGCGCCAACGCGGCGCGCGCGCGTTGTGCGAGGTCGCGCCGTGCTTCATGGCCGCTGGCGCCGCGCTGTCGTTGAGCACCAGCGTTGCCGTGACCGCCGCAGGGATCGCATCACCCATGGCCCCCATGTCGAAGATGCCCCCGAACCCCAGGGCGAGCGTGCCGCGAACCGTCAACTGCGAGCTGACGGTTCGCGAGAACTTCAGCGTGCCGCTGACGCTGACGGCGTTGTTGGCGAGCGTCGTGCTGCTCGTGTCGTCGCCGCACGAATAGGTGCCGTCCACCTCCACCACGTGACCCGCGTTGATGATCTTCGCGGCGCTACCTGCTGGGATGGCCCTCGCCAGCCCGGGCGCCGCGAGGGTCAGCGTGCCGCCGCTCAAGCTGACCACGGGGTAGTAGGCCGGGTCGCCCTCGATCTGCACGCAGTCGCCTGCGAGGATCGAGCCGGCGCCACCGCTCACGGCAATCGCTGTCGTGCCGACGGCATGGCCGGCCACCCCGGTCACCCACGCCGCCGCCGCGTAGTTGTTGCCGCCACCGCGGCTGATCGTCACCTTGTCGCCCAGGCCCGGCACCACGCCGCCCGCCCAGGTGGACGCGGCTGACCACGGGCCGCTCCTCGCTGATGTGATCGCTGCCATCAGGCCTCCCTGCTGTAGATCGTCACCGTCTTGACGATCTCGTCATTGCCATCGCGCTCCACGACCTGCTCGGCCCGCGTCGGATGCGTGTCCACCACCGTCACGTCGGCCGGCCGCACCTCGTTCGTCACCGTGATCGGCGTGGGCTGCACCTCGTTGACCACGTTGACCGGCGTCGGCTGCACCTGCACCGTGGCCCGCACCACGGCGGGCGGCTGCTCCGGCACGTGGATGTTGGGATGCACATGCACCACCACCTGAGGCGCCGGTGCCGCAGCCGGTGCCGCCTCCGCGAACGCCGGCTGCGGCGCCGGCCTGGCCGGCGCGTCGCTGCCGTCCAGCGCCAAGCCGGCCGCGCCGCCCAGGCGTGCCACATAGGCCGCCTTCGCCAGCACCTCGTGCAACGCGCGCGAGTCCATCTGCGCCAGCAGGCCCGGCAAGCGGGCGATCAGCTCGCCCGCGCTGTCACCGCGCGCCGCCGCATCGTCGATGGCCGCCTGCAGCACGGCCACCTGCGGATCAAGCGCCGGCTCCCAGTCCTCCAGCGCCATGTCCACGAGCCCATCCAGCGCGTCCCGCTGCACCTGCGCCGCCGGCCGCTCCGCGAAGCTGGCCGGCCGGCGATCCGGCGCCGCGCCCGCCGCCGGCGGAACGCCGCCGGACTGCGGCACTGGCGGGACAGGTGGCGCCGGCTCCTCCTTCTTCTCCCAGCCCTCGCCGTACTTGGCACGCACCGCGTCCAGCGACAGCTCGAAGCCCATGTCGGAGACCACCTTGTCCGTCTCCGCCGACGCCTTCAAGTCGTCCTCCTGCTTCACCTGCCGCCACACGTGGCACGGCTCCAGGCCGTTCAGCTCACAGATCCAGGTCAGCAGCGTCGAGTTCAGCGTCTCGCTCAGCAGGTCGGCATCGGCCTGCGTCAAATCCTCGCGCACATCCGCGCGCTCCTTGCTCGCCGCCGCCAGCGCGCCGCCCCCCTTCGAGCGGGCCTCTTGCCCCGTCAGCACCGCAGCGATCCAGTCGTCCATGTACTCGCACAGCGCCTGCTGCAAGGTCGTGTCGCCCTGCAACTTGCTTTCGACCAGCGCCACCTTCATCCCCTCGGGCGTCATCACGAAGCCGTCCGAGCGGAATGCGCGCAGCGCGTCCGCCAGCGTGTCCTTCTCCTTCTTCGACGCATTGCGCGGGTACTCGCCATGCAGCGTCGGGCTGCCCACGCGGTCGTTGAGCTGGTTCCAGCTCACCACCGCCTTGCGCTTGAAGAACACCGGCCAGTACAGCTGCAGGCCCAGGCCCGTGCCGTAGGGGTTGTCGTCCTCCGCATTCACGCGATGGACGATGAACTTCCGCTCCGGCACCGGAATGCCGGTGACCATGTTCTCCCGCGTCAACAGATGCAGCCGCGGCGGGCTGATCTCGTCGACCTGCACGAACTTGAAGCGCCGCTGCGCGCGCTTGACCACGCGGCCGGGCACCACCATGCCACCGCGCACCGTCCACACCACTTCCGCCGGCGCGAAGCCCCCGATCAGCGCCTCCAACAACTCCATGCAAAGCCGGTCAAAGCTCGCCGCCTTCAGGATGCCCGTCACCGTCTCGGCATCCTGCGTGCCCTTGGCCGACTCGGTCACCGGCTCCACCCGCCACGGCTTGCCGACCAGCGCCAGCTGGCGCTTCTGCAAACCGTCGAACACCTTGCCGTCGCGCTTCAGGTCGCGGTAAATCTCCGGCCCCGCGCCGCGCTCGATGAGCAGCGGATCGTTGGGCTGGATCACCCCCATGAACAGCTGCTCGAACGGATCGCGCAGCCGGTGCGCGAACTCCGAATTCAACTCCGGCACGGCCGGCGCCGAAGCCTCCGCGCCCGCCGCCTTGAGGCGCCTAGTAGCCATGGACAAACTCCGACATCGCGCCGGCCGACTCGCGCGGCCCGCCACTGGTGTATTCGATAGGGGCGGCCGGATTGCCGCCCGCATGCAACGCCAGCGCCAGCGCCCAGAAGCGGTCGGCGTGGCCGTCCGGCGTGCTCTCCGCGACGAAGCGGATGTTCCCGGCCGACGTCGTCACCTTCTGCACCTTGCGCAGGTCCGCGCGAATCCTCGGGTCATCGGGGATGCGCACCTTGCGATCCTCCATCGCGCCGCGCAGCGGATAAGCCAGCGCCTCCTTCACCGGCCCGCTGAAGTTCACGCCCTCCACCCGGCGCGCGCCGAACCTGTCCTGCGCGTCATCGGCCCAGCCAATGCCCAGCCCTGTCGAGTCGATGCACACCCGGTCGCAGCGCTCGAACCACGGCCACAGCACCGCCTCCTGCGCGCTCTTGCGCATGCGCTCCATCACCTCCACGTGCCGCGTGTAGAACACATCGCCCAGCTGCTCCACCACCCACAGCACCGTCAAGTCCTTCTTGCGCCCGATGTCCACGCCCGCGAACAGCCGGCCCTGGAACGGCCCCTCCAGCCCGCGCCGCCAGTCGTCGCCGCCCGCGTACTCGCACGCCGTGATCAGGCCGTATTCCAGGAACTTGGCGTCGTCGTCCGCCGGCACGCACTGGTACTCCTGGTCGAACGATTCCTCGTCCGCCGCGCCGTGCTTGATGAAGTCGAAGTAGGCCGCCTCATCCATGTCCTGCTGCTCGGCGTCGGCCGGCAGGGCCTGCTGCAGCTTGAAGAGAAAGCCCTGCTCCAGCGCATCCTGCAGCGTCACCCGGTGCAGGCTGATGCGCTTCGGGTTGCCGCCGTGCCGCGCCTCGCGCACCAGGCTGTTGAAGAAGGAATGCGAGCCCCGATGCGTGCTCACGATCTCCATGCTGCCGCCCCAGGTGATGCCCGGGTACGCGATGGCCCACATCTTGCGCTGGTCACGGTGCAGCGCGAACTCGTCCAGCACGCGGCTGCCGCGCTTGCCAGCCTGCGCATCCGGGTTGCTGCTCATGCTGTGAATGCGCCGCCCGCTGGCGAACTGCAACACGTAGGCGCTGATGCGCTTCTCCGCGTCCAGCACCTGCTCGCCCAGGTCGTTGGCCGCCATGCCCATGATGCCCGCCCACAGCTTGCAGTCCTCGATGAACAGCCGTGCCTGAATGTCGTCACGCGAACTCACCCACTCGTCGAAGCGCGCGCCCTGCGCCGCCGCGCGCTCGTCGGCGCCATAGGCCGTTGACCAGCTGATGCCGATCTGCCGACTCTTCTCCATCAGCTTGATACGCGAGGCGTCCTTGATCCAGCGGCTCTGGAACGGCAGAAAGACGGCGTCCCGATCCTTCGGGATGCACTTGGCACGCCCCTTCAGCGTCATGGCGCGCGCCGGGGCGCGATGCGCCCGGTGATCTGGATGGGATACAGCGGCTCGAACTCCGGGTCGAGTTGCTCGGCCACGCTGCAAACCGCGTGGAACAGCCATGTCACCGCACCGAGCCACCAGCCCGGCACCCAGTTGCGCTCGGCCATGATGGGCGCGTCCTGGTGCGGGTCGCCGATGTACACCGGCACCAGGCCGACGAACCAGCCATAGTGCGTGAACCGGGTGCCGAGATCCTCGGCGGGGATGGGGTCCAACCAGCTCATACGATTCCCAGCGCCTCGCGGATCGCCCGCTTCGTGTCCTCGGTCACGCCGCCCTTGCTCGGCATCGCCTCCAGCTTCGCGCGCTGCTCTTCCAGCAGCGCCTGGCGCGCATCGGCTTCCACCTTGGCCTGGAACACCTTCAGGTTGATGGAGCTGCGCGTCAGCGTCGCGATGTTCTTCGCCGCTGTCGACAACATCGCCACCCGCTCGCCGGCGTCGGCCTCCGGGTCATCGGCCTCCTGCAGCGCCAGGATCAACTCGCAGAACCCCGAGGTCCGCGAGGTCATGCAGCGCTGCGAGCTGGTGGACCTGGCGCCACTGGACGGCGACCTGGAGGCCTACCTGCGCCACAAGCTCGCGCGCTTCGACCGGCGCTACGAGGACGTGTTCGCCGACGACGCAGCCGACGCCATTCGCGCCCGCCTCATCCACGTGCCGCGCGGCGGCCGCGTGCAGGACGCGCGCTCGATCTGCTACCCGCTCGTGGTCAACAACCTCGTCAGCCGCGCCATGAACGCCGCCGCCCGCGCGGCCTGGCCCAAGGTCGATGCGCAAGTCATCGCGGGGTGCTGACATGTTGGCCCCCACGCTTGACGCTACGCGCGCTGCGCTGCCCCGCGAGGGGGCGCGCTGCGGCTTGGGGCGGCCCGGCGCCGCAGCCATGCACGCCTACCTCGTCACCATCGCCATGCCCGACGGCTCGCGCGGCGAGCACCACGGCATCTACGCCTGCGGCTGTGATGCCATCTGCGCCGCGCTGGACTTCTTCCCCAGCGCCTGCCGCATCTCGGCGCGGCGGGTGGCCGCATGAAGCCGCGGCACCCATTCGCGCCGGGCGTCATCGAGGGCGCCGCCCGCCCGCGCCACACCGGCGCGCTGGCCGTCTGCCTGGTGCTGGTGATCGCCTGCATCTCGGCGGCCAGCCTGTTGCTTGGGGGGGGGGCGCCACTGTGAGCGATCTGTCCTGCCCCATCTGCGGCACCGAGCTGACCATGGCCGGCCTGCTGGCCGACTCCGACGCGCAGCAGGCCTTCGCACGCCTGGCCGCCGTCAGCATCCCGCTCGGTGCGCGCGTCATGCAGTACCTCACCCTTTTCACGCCGCCCAAGACCCGTCTCACGGTGGCCAAGCAGGTCAAGCTCGTGCTGCAGCTGCTGCCCGACCTGGAGCGCGAGGCCATCACCGCCAAGGGCCGTGATTGGGCCGTGCCGCGCCAGGCCTGGGCGGCTGGGCTCGACCAGGTGCTTGCCAGCCGCGAGCGGCTGGACCTGCCGCTCAAAGGCCACGGCTACCTGTTCGCCATCCTCGTCGGCCTGGCCGACAAGCATGAGGCCAGGCAGGAGCGCGACGCCGAGGCCCAGCGCCGTGCCCGCGCCCACGTGGCCGGCGCGCAGCCGCTGGCCGCCGTGCTGCCTGGCCAGGCCGCCTCGCCCGCCGTCCCCGCCGCCGCGGCACCCGCCGCGCCGGCCGGTCCCAGCGCAGCCGCGCGCCGCATCCAGGCCGAGATCGCGGCCAAGCTGGGCCAGCGCCCGGGCGCGCCCACACCACAGGAGTACTCCGCATGAGCACCCATCAGCAAGCCCAACACGAGCAGGCCGTCGACCTGGCCACCCGTCTCATCCTCGCCGTTCCCGAGGGTGCGGCAAGCGATGTGGCCGCCATCGCCGCGCTCACGCTCGTCCGCTACCTCGCCACCCTCGACCCCGCACAGGCGCCGCGCATCGGCGCGGTGCTGCAGCACATGGTCCACGAAATCGCTACCGGCGCGCTGTTCGCCGGCCCTGCCCACTGACCCACCGAGGAGACCCGCATGTCCGATCTCGACTCCATCTCCAAGCAGGCCGACGCCTTTGCCGCGGCGCGCGCGCTGCTGGCCGAGCGCGTCACCGCGCTGCACGACGGCATGGCGCTGCTGCGCCGCCAGCACATCGCCGGCATCAAGCGCGCGCTCGCCAAGGCCGCCGAGGCCGAGGCCACGCTGCGCGAGCTGGTGCAGGCCAGCCCAGGCGCCTTCGCCAAGCCCCGCACCCGCGTCTTCAACGGCGTGAAGGTGGGCTTCGTCAAGGGCAAGGGCGTGCTGAACATCCCCGACGTGGCCGCCGTCATCGCCCGCATCAAGAAGCTCCTGCCCGACCAGGCCGATCTGCTGATCAACACCAAGGAAACGCCGGTCAAGGACGCGCTGGCCCAGCTCGACGGCGCCGACCTGAAGAAGCTCGGCATCTCCATCACCGACGCCGGCGACCAGGTCGTCGTCAAGCCGGTGGACAGCGAGGTCGACAAGATGGTGGACGCGCTGCTGAAAGACGCCGCGGGCGCCGATGATCCGGAGGTGCAGTGATGGCCAGCATCGAAGTGGCCCAGCGCACCATGGGCTTCAAGACCAGCAGCGAGCGCGAGCGCTGCGGCAACTGCCGCAACCGCGAGGCGCGGGAGTACTACGGCCGCGACGGCCTGCGCTGCGCCGTTGGCGGCTTCATGGTCGGGCCGTATGCCGTCTGCGAGAAATACGCGGCCGACCGCCGCCACGAGCCGCAGGAGGCCCAGGGATGAGCCGCTCCACCAAGCAACTCGCCGCCGGCCAGCGCCGCACCCTGCGCACCCTGCGTGAGCGCCTGCTGTGCATGGCCGACGAGTGGGAGGACGTGGACGAGTTCATTCGCGGTGAACTGACCGACCTGGCCGACCAGACTGAAGAGCTGATGGTGGCGCTCGCGCCCGACCCGAATCAGGAGGGCCTATGAGCGGCCATTTCGACGACGACATGGTCCAGTGCGCCGACTGCTGGAACCGCCACCCCGACACGGCCCGCGTGCCCAAGGCATGGCCGGGTTGCGGCGGCGTCAACGTGTTGACCTGCCCGCACTGCGGCTGCGAGGAGTTCTACGAACTGCCGTCCGGCCACGCTCCTGCGCCTGCGTCCACCCCGCCGAAGGCGCCCATCCAGATCGGTCCGTTGGACGTTTGACCGCCATGGCCATCACCGTCCGCCCCATTCGCCGCGGCGTCGTGGTCCGCTTGACCGGCGCGCATGCCCAGGCGCTTGCCGGCCTGCTGCTCAACCTCATGGACGGCGCCGCACAGCCCGCCGACGCGCCAAACCGCGTTCCAGAACGTTCCGAAACCGATGCCGGGGCCGGCGCCGCAGCCGCCACCTCCAACGGCTCCCAGCCCGCTTAGAGCGGCTAACAAAACTGAATCAATGCTCGCACGCAGATGACGCTGCACGCCAGGGATAGCAAGGCCACATGGGTATGAACGCTTCGCTCGAAACGCACGCGCAGCTTGCCGAAGGCGGCCAGCCAAGCATGCGTGCGTTCGACGACCCAGCGATGGCACCCGAGTCGGTCGTTGCGCTCGATACCCCTGCGGGCGATCCGATCCTGGATGCCTCGGCGCTTGAGGTGCTCCCGACAGCGTGCAAAGTCGTAGCCCTTGTCCGCGTGCAGCTTGTCGGGCCAGCGGCGCGGCTTTCCACGCTTTCCTCGCACATCGGGCAAGGCATCGATCAACTGCTCGAAGACCACCGAGTCGTGGCGGTTGGCTCCGGTCACGCAGAACATCAGCGGGATGCCCTGGCGGTCCGTGATGATGTGACGTTTGCTGCCGAGTTTTCCTCTGTCCGTGGGGTTGGGGCCAGTGTGCGAGCCCCCCGGGGGCTGGGCACGCTGGCCCCGTCCAGGCTGGCTCGGCTGAAGTCCAGCCGCCCGGCGCTACGCAGTTCGGCCAACAACAGCATATGCAATTGGTGCCACACACCGGCATCCTGCCATTGGCGCAGTCGCCGCCAGCAGGTCATGCCACTGCCGAAGCCCAGTTCCTGGGGCAACTCTTCCCAGGGGATGCCGGTGCGCAGCACGAACAGGATGCCGTTCAGAGCCATCTCGTCGCTCACCCGTGGACGACCGCCCTTGACCGAGGGCACGAATACCGGCAGCAGTGGCTCAATCTTCTTGAACAGCGCCGCGCTGATTTCCTTGTTCTTGGTTCGACCCATGTACCGTCAAACGCACTTCAACCGCCTGACGATGACAGGGTTGTGTTAGCCGCTCTAAATCCGATGGCCTTCAAAACCACCCTCCGCGCCGAGCGCGCCCGCCTGGTCAAGGTGATTCACGTGGCCCGCCGCGAACTGGCCATGGATGAGGACACCTACCGCCTGATGCTGACCAACGTCGGCGGGGCGGACTCCACCACGGCCATGGACCTGCGCCAGCTCAATGCCGTGCTGGCGCACCTCAAGCGCAAGGGCTTCAGGGTGCGCCGCGCTGCGCCTGCAGCGCCGGCCGCCGCAGCGCGCCCCGACCGCCGCCAGGCCGATGCCCCGTCGGCGCGCAAGGTGCGCGCGCTGTGGCTGTTTTTGCATCGCCTCGGCGGTGTGCGTGACCCGTCCGAACGCGCGCTGGCGGCCTACGTCAAGCGCATCGCCAAGGTGGACGACCTGCACTGGGCCGACGGCCAGGCGCTGCACCTGCTCGTCGAGAGCTTGAAGAAGTGGGCCATGCGCTACCTGCCGGCAGCCGTCAAGCAGCTGTGCCAGCAGCTCACCGAAATCACCGACCCAGCGCGCATGCCTGCCGCGCTGCGCGCGCTGGACGCAGCCGGCAGCCGTTTGCAGCGCGGCGAAGGCTTCGACGCGCACTGGTGGGCCTGGGAAGTGCTCTGCGCAGCTGCCGGCCAGCCGGTGCCTGCCGACCAGGCTGCAGCGGCGCCCGCCGCGGGGCGGCCGTGACAGCGCAACGCCGCTTCGCCACGGCGGCCGAGCTGGCCGTGCTGGAGCACGCGCTGCCGGTCGGCCTGGCCGAAGGCATGCGCGAGCTGGCGTTGTGCATGTACGAGGCCCTGGTGCTCACCGACGTGCGCGCCGGCACGGCCGCGCCCGCCGGCCAATGGGCCGAGCAGCTCGCCACCTGGGCGCGGCTCGTGCTTGCGCAGCTGCAGCACCTGGCGCAGGAGATGGGCGGCCGCGGCGGCCTCTACATCGCCAAGGGCCTCGTCGCGCAAATCTCCGCGCGTGACCATGAGATGTGCGCCAAGTTCAAGGGCAACAACTACCGCGAGCTGGCCCACGAATACGGCCTGACCGAAATGCGCGTGCGCCAGATCGTCGATGCCTGGCAGCGCCAGCGCTTCGCGGCGCGCCAGGGCGTGCTGCCCGGCCTCGATGCGGCCTGACCGCGCCACCTGATTTTCTAAAGCGCTTTACTCGGCGCCGCGGCGCTCTCGCCGCGACAGTGGCGGCATGCCCACCGCCGCCACCACCACCCAGGCCACGCTGCCGCCCGGCATCGAAGTCTTCCGCGCCGGCGCGCGCACGGCGGACAACGGCCAGACCTACACCATCACGCCGGCCGACATCGCCGCCGCCGCGGCGGCCTACGACCCCGCGCTGCACGAGGCGCCGCTGACGGTTGGCCACCCCGCCCACAACCTGCCCGCCTACGGCTGGGTCACCGGCCTGCGGGCCGATGGCGACGTGCTGCGCATCGACAGCTACGGCCAGGTTGAGCCGCAGTTCGCGGAGATGGTCCAGGCCGGGCGCTTCAAAAAGCGCAGCGCCTCCTTCTACCACCCCGCCGATGCCTCCAACCCCAAGCCGGGCGTCTGGTACCCGCGCCACGTGGCTTTCCTCGGCGCGCAGCCCCCGGCGGTGAAGGGCCTGAAGGACATCGAGTTTTCCGAGGCGGCGGACGCCGTCAATTTCTCTGACCCCGTCGAACCACAGGAGCCCACCCCAATGGACGAGGAAACGAAGAAGAAGCTGGCCGAGGCCGAAGAGGCTGCCGCCAAGGCCAAAGCCGAACGCGACGCCGCACTCAAGCGCGCCACCGATGCCGAGGCCCAGGCGGCCAACTTCGCCGAAAAAGCCCGGGCCGACCGCAAGGCCCAGTTCGTGAGCTTCGCCGAGGACCAGCTCCACGCGGGCATCCTGACCTCGCCCGAGGACCGCGCGATGGCCGTGGCCTCGCTGGTGGCGCTGGACGCGGCTGCGCCGGTCGAATTCAGCGAAGGCGAGACCACGCGCAAGGCCAGCCTCGTGCAGTGGCTGCAGGGCCTGATCTCCAGCGCCACGCCCAAGGTGCAGTTCGGCGAGATGGCCGTCGGCAAGCTGCCGGCCGCCGGCGGCGGCGCCAAGGGCAAGTCCGACGCCGAGATCGACCAGGCCGCGCGCGCCTACGCCGCGCAGCACAAGGTCAGCTACGCCGAGGCGCTGGGCGCCGTCACCTCGTTCACCGCCTGATCCAGGGAGCCCATCGCCATGATGACCGCCGCCGAAATCCGCCTCAAGCAGAACCCCATCCTGACCAACCTGCTGCTGGGCCTGGGCCAGGGCACTTTCATCGCCGAGCGGCTGTTCCCGCGCCTGCCGCAGTCGCTGTCCAGCGTCACGCTCGCCCAGGCCGGCGACGAACGCCTGCGCCGCTACAACCTGCGCCGCGCGCCGGGCAGCGCCACCAAGCGCGTGGACATCCGCTACGACGGCAAGACCTACACGGTCAACCAGTACAGCGTGGAGGTGCCCATCCCGCGCGAGCTGATCCGCGAGGCCGACGAAAGCCGCAAGCTCAACGTTGGCAACTACCTCGACGTGTCGCGCATCGCCATGGCCACGGCCAACGACATCCTGCTGCTGGACTACGAGCTGGAAGTGGCGGGCGTGGCCACCAACGTCGGCAGCTACGCGGCCGGCCACGTGCTGGCCCTGGCCGGCGCCACGAAGTGGAGCGCCCCCACCGGCACGCCGGTGACCGACATCCGCGCCGCCAGCGAGACCATCCGCAAGAAGATCGGCAAGCGGCCCAACACGCTGACGCTGTCGGCCGACGCGGCCCAGGCGTTGCAGACCAACGCCGAGGTCAAGGGCTACCTGCCGTCCACGCAGATGGGCCCGGCCACGCTGGAGCAGCTCAAGACCATCCTGGGCGTCGCGAACATCGTCGTCGGCGAGGCCGTCTCGCTGGATGCCGCGGGCGTCGGCTCCGACGTGTGGGGCAACAACGCCGTGCTGGCCTACGTGCCCAAGATCGGCGCGGGCGGCACCGGCGATATCAGCCTGGCGGAGCCCGCCTTCGGCTTCACCAACGTGCTGGAAGGCCACCCCTTCGCCGAGCAGCCGTACTACGAGCCCGGCGCCAAGAGCTGGATCTATGGCGCCACCTACGAGCGGCAAGCCAGCGTGGCCTACAACACGGCGGCCTTCCTGTTCACCAACCCGAAGTAACACCTCGTCGCCGCCGAAAGGCCCTCACGGGCCTGCTGGAACCCCGTGGGCCGCGTTGCCCACGGGGGAGCCAGCGAAGCGACCCAAACGCAGACATACCCCCCGGAGCGAAGCCGCCCCCCGGCCGCATTGGCGGCCGGGGCCGGGGGCCAGGAAAGGACTTTGACCATGAGCCAGCTGATCGCCCTCGTCGCCACGGCCGTGATCGTGGACGGTGTGCGCACCGTCATCCAGCCGGGCGAGCCACTGCCCGACTTCGGTGAGCACGACAACGTGGCGCTGCTGAACAGCGGCGCGGCCGCCGACCCGCAGCGCGACCGCGCTGCTGCCGCAGTCGCCGCCAAGGATGCCCGCGCTGCGGAAGCCGAGTTCGAGGCCGCCCGCGAGCGCGTGCAGGCCGAGGCCGCATCCATCGCCCAAGCGCCGCAGGAGCCGCAGGAGGAGCCTGCCGACCAGCCGCCTGCCGGCAAGGCCGCGAAGAAGCGCTGACCCACCCCCCACCAGGAGCACCCTGCCATGCCTTCCCAGAACAACGCCGGCCGCCAGTACGACAAGCAGCACGCGCTCACCGTCGTGGCCACCGCCGCCATCGCCGCCTACCGCTTCGTGGGCTATGACGGCCAGCACGCCACCGCCGCCGGCGGTGTGCGCGATGCCCAGGGCATCAGCGAAGCCCCCGCCGCCGTCGGCGAGGCCACCAGCGTCGTGACGCGCTACAGCTACCTGGTCGAGACGGCCGAGGCCGTGGCCTTCGGCGACTACCTCAAGCCCGCCGCCGACGGCTCCGGCCGCGCGGCCGCGGGCACCGCCACCGCGCACTGCGGCCGCGCCCTCGGCGCCGCCGCGGCCGGCCAGCTGGTCGAGTGCCAGATCGTCGCGCACCGCAACGCCTGACCATGCGCTACGCCACCGTCCAGGACCTGGTGGACCGCTTCGGCGAGCTGGAGCTGATCCAGCTCACCGCCGGCGCGGCCGCCGATGCCGTGTACATCGACAAGGCCGAGCAGGCCCTGGCCGATGCGCAGGCGTTCGTGGACGGCTTCGTCGGCGCGGTGTACCAGCTGCCCCTCGCCGGCTGCGCCAAGCCCGCGCCGATGCCGGGCGACCCAGGCGCCGTCGCCCTCGTGCCGCCGCCCGTGCTCACGCGGGCGGTGTGCGACGTGGCCCGGTACTACCTCTACGACCAGGTCGCGCCCGAGCACGAGGTGTTCGTCCGCTACAAGGCCGTCGAGAAGTCGCTGGCCGGCCTGGCCGCCGGCACGACGGTGCTGACCTGCCCGTGGGGCGGCGCGCCCGGCATGCAGCTCAGCGGCGCCGAGCCGGGCGCGGCCGAAGTCGTGCATCACTTCCGCGCGCGCGACCCCGGCGAGTTCGAGGGCTACCGCTGATGGCGACCGCCCACCACAACAACTTCCTCGCCGTCGAGCCCCACCTGGTGGCGCGGCTGCAGGCCGCGCTCGCCGACCTGCACCCCGCCGTCTACGTGCTCACCGAGGCCGACCTGGCCGGCGTGAAGGAGGCTCAGCAGCGCGTGCCCGCCGTGCATGTGGTCTGGAGCGGATTCCGCGTGCTGGAGGCCAACGCCCTCGGCGACCGCGCCCGGCTGGAGCACACCTGGCTGTGCGTGGCGGCGGTGCGCAACGTGGCCGATGCCCGCAGCGGCTCCGCAGCGCGCCAGGACGCCGGCGAGCTGCTGGCCCGCGCCGGCGCGGCGCTGATGGGCTTCGTGCCGCCCGGCACCAGGCACCCGCTGCGCCTGGCCCCGGCGCCGCGCAGCTGGGCCAGCGCGGGCTACGTGTACGTGCCGCTCGCTTTCACCGTCGAAACCCTGTTCACCAACTGACCACCAGGAGAGAGCCACATGGCCAGCGCCCCGCAAACCATCACCCGCAAGGTCTACAAGCCGTCCCTCAACGTCGGCCAGCTCTACGCCCGCGCCTACGGCAGCTCGGGCCTCATGCTGCCGGTGGGCAACGTATTGGAGCTGTCCATCGACCACACCGAGGACGTGATGCAGCAGCCCGACATGACCCGCCTGGGCGGCGGCACCTATGCCGAGGTGCGCCGCGTCAAGCAGGCCGAGATCGCCATCAAGTTCGCCGACTTCAACGTGCTCAACCTCGCGCGCGCCACGCTGTCCACGGTGGCCGAGATCGATGCCGGCACGGTGGCCAGCCAGGCCGTCACGCTGCACAAGGGCGGCCTCATCCCGCTGCCGCACATCGCGCTGAGCAGCGTCGTGCTCAAGGTGGGCGCGGACACCATCGCGGCGGCCGGCAACTACGAGGTGCGCCCCGAGGGCATCTTCGTGCTCGACACTGCCGCCGACATCGACGACGGCGAGGCCGGCACCCTCAGCTACAGCTACGCCGGCCAGGCGGTGCTGGAGGCGCTGACCACGAAGGCCGCGGAGCTGCAGCTGCGCTTCGGCGGCCTCAACGAGGCGGACGACGGCAAGCCGGTGATCGTGGACGTGTGGCGCGCCAGCCAGTCGGTGGCCAAGACCCTGGGCCTGCTGACCGGAAAGTTCGGCGAACTGGACGTGACCGGCACCTTGCTGGCCGACCAGACCCGGACCGGCGCCGGCATCAGCCGCTACTACCGGGCCACGATGGTCTGAGGCTGACGGCGCGTCAGCGCCGGGGCGGGCGCAGCAACTGCGCCAGCATCACGGCAATGCAGAGCGCCCACACCGCCGCCGTAACGGCGCCCAGCGCCAGGCCCACCCGGGCCGAGGCGCTGAAGCCCAGCACGGTCAGGCAGACGAAGAACAGGATCAGGCGCGGCATGCGCGCCATTTTGGACGCACATGGCCACCGGCAGCAACTCAGTCAACGTCGAGGTCAAGGCCAGCGTCTCCGGTCAGGAGGGTGTGGCCAGCCTGACCCAGCGCCTGGACGACATGGCCAAGGTGTTGGAAGGCGACCTCAAGCAGCAGGCCCAGGCCGCCGCCGACAAGCTGCGCGAGCTGGCTGCCCAGCAGCAGGCGATCAGCACCTTCGAGCGGCTCAAGCGCGAGGCCACCGATGCCGCTGCCGCGCTCAAGCGCGCCGAGGCCGAGGTCCAGAATTTCGGCCAGCAGATCGGCCAAGCCGGCCCGCCCACGGCGCGCGAGGCCGAGGCGCTGCAGCGCCTGCAGGCGGCGACCGACGCCGCCCGCGCCAAGATGGTGGAGCAGCGCACCGCCCTGGCCGGCGCGGTGGGCGAGCTGCAGAACTACGGCATCGCCAGCAAGAACACCCGCGATGCCCAGGTGCGCCTGGCGGCCGAGTCCGAGCGGGTGCGCGCATCGGTGGCCAACCTGGCGCCCGCGTACCAGGGTGCCGCGCGCGGCGCGGCCGAGGCGGGCACGCAAATCCAGCGCAGCCACCGCGCCATCGGCGAGGGTGTGGACTCCATCAGCACGCAGCTGGGCCGCGTGCAGAACGCCTTCATCGCGCTGCAGGGCGGCGGCTTCCTGGGTGGGCTCATCAAGGATGCCGCCGAAACGGCCGACGCCTACAACGGCCTGGCCGCACGCATCAAGCTGGCCACGGGCGAGGGCCAGGCATTCCGCGCGGGCATGGAGGGCGTTCAGCAGATCGCCATGGAGACGCGCTCCAGCCTGGAGGCCACCGGCGAGCTGTTCACGCGCATCGCGGGCGCGGGCAAGCAGCTCAACCTGACCAATCAGGAGTCGCTGGACCTCACGCGCACCATCAATCAGTCCATCCAGATCACGGGCGGCAGCGCGCAGGCGGCCGAGGCGGCGATCACGCAGCTCAACCAGGGCCTGCAGTCGGGCGTGCTGCGCGGCGACGAGTTCAACTCGGTGATGGAGCAGGCGCCGCGCCTGGCGCGCGCGCTGGCCGAGGGCCTGGGCGTGACCACCGGCCGGCTGCGCGAGATGGCCCAGGAGGGCCAGCTCACCAGCGAGACCATCATCAAGTCGCTGAAGGGCCAGTCCGACACCATCGCCGCCGAGTTCGGCAAGCTGCCGCCCACCGTGGGCGGCGCGCTGCAGAACCTCTCGACGGCCTGGACGGTCTACATCGGCGAGGTGGACAAGTCCACGGGCGCCAGCAAGACCGCCGCCGAGGCCATCGCCTACCCGGTCGCCGGCACCTACGTCTCCAGCGCGCTCGTCTTCGGCGACCTCCACGCCCGCGTCTCGCTGACCATCGACCAGGGCACCTGGTCGGGCTGGTCCGACGGCCCCAGCGGCGCTGCGGCGACGGCCACCTTCAATGACATCCAGAACCCCATCACCGTCACCAACGGCGGCGCGTTGACCGAGCGCTGGGCGGTGGTGTTCACGAGCGCGACGAGCTTCAACGTCATGGGCGAGCACCTGGGCGTCATCGCCACGGGCAACACCGGCAGCGACTGCGCGCCGCTCAACCCGACGGCGGGCCAACCCTATTTCACGATCCCGGCCGTGGGCTGGGGCCTCGGTTGGGCCGTGGGCAACGTGCTGCGCTTCAACACGGTGGGCGCGATGGCGCCGGTGTGGGTGGCCCGCACGATCCTGCAAGGCCCCGAGACCGTTGCCAACGACTCGTTCACGCTGCTCACGCGCGGCGACGTGGACCGCCCCTGACACCTGAGAGGACAAGCCCATGAGCATCGACACCTCGGTCAAGTTCATTCACTCCGCCATGCCCGGCGCACCCTCGCTGACGCCGGATATCGGCGCGATGATCGCGTTGCTCGACGCCTGCCTGGTCAACGGCTACGCCGCCGGCAACGTCGACTCCATCGTGATCTCCGGCGGCATCGCCACCGTCACGCGAGGCGCGGGCCACCCGTTCGAGGTCGGCAGCGTGGCGCTGATCTCGGGCGCCGCCGTCTCGGGCGGCGTCATCAACGGCGAGCGCAAGGTCACGGCGGTGACGACGACGACGTACAAGTTCAACGCGCCGGGCATTGCCGACCAGACGGCCACCGGCGTGACCATGCACAAGGTGGCGCCGCTGGGCTGGGCCAAGCCGTTTGCCGCGACGAACCTGGCGGCGTACACGCCGGCTGACCCGGCCTCGACGGGGCACTACCTGCGAGTCGACGACTCCCGGGCGACCTGGGCCTACGTGCGCGCCTATCGCTCGATGGCGGGGATCGACGGCGGGGTCGATGGGACGGGCGATCTGTACTGGCGCAAGGGCAGCCCCGGGGCTTGTTCGTGGGTGCTGATCGGCGACGGCCGCATCTTCTACCTGGCGGTGAGCCATTCGCATACCGGCGTCGACTACCCGCGCGGGTTCGGCTTGGCGCATGCTTTCGGCGACATCGCGGCCGTGAAGTCGCCCGACGCCTATGCCTGCATCCTGAACGGTTACGGCACGACGAACCCTTTCGACTCGTCCGGGCGGAACTCCGACTACGACCTCGATTTCTCGAACGCGACCACGGCCGCCGCAGGGCTCCTGCTCTCGCGAGCGCATACCGGCCTCGGCCCCTGGGTCAATGCGCGCCGCACGTTCTCGGCGGTGTGCTGCGGGTCCACGTCCTTGCGCTCGGGCAACCTGGGCAACTACGGCATGCCTTACCCGAATCCTGCCAACGGCGGGGTCTACCTCTCGCCGGTGTTCATCTCTGATCACGCGACCTCTGTCTTTCGAGGCACGCTTCCCGGCCTTTTCGCTCTCCCGCAGAACGTGGGCGCCACCACGTTCGGGGCTCGCGAGCGCGTCGCCGCTGTCGAGGGCTACCCGAGCCGTGTGTTCGCTGCGGTGAACAGCGGCGACGGGTGCTTTTTCCTGGACACCACCGGCCCGTGGAGGTGACCCGTGTCGAGGGTCCAGGATTCTTCGGCGGCCGCCTTGGGCTCTCTGAGCGGGGGCTACGTGAGCGTGGACCCCCCGCGGTCGCTGTTTGGCGCGCCGTCGCTTCGCTTCGATGGCGGCGCATGGTTCACACTGCCCCTGAACGAAGGCCATGTGCTGAACGTCGGGGACTTCACGATCGACGGCTGGGCGCAGTTCGACGGGCCGGCCCCCGGGCATCCTCACGGGGTGTTCCTGGGGAAGGGTGCGAGCTTCAACCAGAGCTATTACATCGGCGTCAACGGCGCTGGATACCTGTGCTTCTGGTGGTCGCGAACCGGGTCTGGTGGTGCAGTCTCAGTGATCGGGTCGACAAGCGCTGTCGGCGTGGGGTTTTTCCACTTCGAGGTGGCGCGTGCCGGGAGCACGATCAGCCTGTTCCTGAACGGTGTGCTCGAAGCCTCAGCGACCGTCGATGGCTTCCACGAGGGACCGGGCGCGCCGCTTGAGATTGGCCGCCTGGGCGTCGTCGGGTACGAGTACTACTGGCGCGGCAATCTCCGCGAGGTCCGCGTGACAAAGGGCGTTGCCCGCCACACGGAGTCGTTCGCCGTTCCGACCGCGCCGCCGGCTGACAACCTGGCCGGTGATGAGCACTACGGCAGCACCACGCTGCTGGCGCATCTCGATTCGACGCTGACGCACCAGACCGCAAGCGCCATCACGGGGCCGTGCGCCGTCTTGGCGCTCGGCGCACGGCCGCTTGGCTTTCGCAGTCACGATGCACCTGTGAACCTCGGTGACCGCTTCTGCGGCGGCCGTGGCGTCGTAGTAGGCACGGTCAAGGAAAAGAGCTCCCCCGCCAACGTGCCGCTGCACCGCAAGGTGTGGCTGCTGCGCGAGCGCGACGGCATCGTCATCCGCGAGGCCTGGAGCGACGCCGCCACCGGCAGCTACGCCTTCACCAGCGTGGACGAGCGCGAGCGCTACACCGTCATCGCTTTCGACCACGAGCACAACTACCGCGCCGTCATCGCCGACAACTTGATCGCCGAGGTGACCTGATCATGGCCTGGAGCATCCCCGCCGCCCACAACGAGGCCCGGCTGACGGGCACGCTGTCCTATCTGGACCTCGGCGCCAACCCCGCCAAGCTGCGCCTCTACAACGGCACGCGCCCGGCCACCGGCGGCGCGCCCACCACGCTGCTCGCCGAGATCGTGCTGGACAAGCCCGCGGGCACGGTGGCCGGCGGTGCGCTGACCCTCGCGTCGTCGGACCTGTCGCTGTGCCAGGCCACCGGCACGGCCACGTGGGCGCGGATCGTGAACGGCGCCGGCGCCGTCGTGGCCGATGGCGACGTGTCTACCGTCGCGGCCGGCACCGGCCAAGTCCAGCTCGACGAGGTGAACCTGCTCGCTGGCGGCCGCGTGCAGCTCGTCTCCGCAGTCCTGACCTGAGCCCGACGTGCCTGCGGTCGTCGACCTGCTCTTTCGGCAACCGCCGAGCCCGGCGACACCGCCCGTCGAGCTGCTGTTCGGGCAGCTGGAGTCGCTGCCGGATCAGGTCGTCACGCTGGCCGGCGCGCTGCCGGGCCTGCAGGGCGCCCTTCGCGCCGGCCAGCCGGCCGCTGGCGTCAGCCTCGCTGGTGCGCTGCCGGGCCTCCAGGGCGCCGTGCTGCTGGGCGCGCCCGTCGAGGTCGAGCTGCTGGGCGCGTTGCCCGGGCTGGGCGGCGCGGCGCGCCTGCGCTACGACGTGGCCGTCGAGCGCCCCGTGGTGGGCCAGGTGAGCAGCGCTTGGCAGCGTGCGGCGACCCGCAGCGCCATGGTCGAGGACCGCAGCCAGCCGGCCGTGCGGCTGAAGGTGTCGACCTCGATGCGAGTGGGAGGCGGCGTCTCCGAGCCCGTCGCGGCCCACGGCCGCGCGGTGGCCGTGCAGGGCCTGGGATTCGATGCCTGGCTGATGGCGACGCAGGGCGTAGGCATGCGCGGCCAGCAGGCCGGCCATGCAGGGCGGCTGCGGGCCGGCGTCGAGATGCGCTCGCGCGCGCTGCAGCCCTTGCGCGCGCAGGGCGAGCTGCGCCGCCGGCCGACCTTCCGGGCCGAGCGCCTGGTCGTCCAGTCGGGGCACCAGGTCATGGGCCGCTTGCACAGCGCGCTGCAGGCGCTGCATCAGGATGCTGCCGCGCGCCGTGCCGAGCGGCGCGCAAGCTACCAGGACCGGGTGCGCCTGCGAGCGTCGGCCAGCGCTGCCGCGCAGGCGGCGCTCGCGCTGCGCCGCATGGCGCTGCACCAGCAGTCGGCGGCGCAGCGCCTGCGGCTCGAGCTCGTCTCGCATTGGCAGGAGGCCATGGTGCCGCCGCCCGGCTACGGCTGGCGCCCGCCGCTGCCGCCGACGCGCCAGCCGTGCTACCTGCCCGATCCGCACCTCGTCTTCGCAGACGCCGCTGCCGTCGACGGGCATCTCGTCTTCATCTGCCGTCGGCATGCCGACCCCGGCAGCAACACCGTCATCGTCCCGATCAGGAGGGTCTACATGGTCACCAACGGCGTGAGCCTGGTGCGCGCCAGCGATGGCGTGCCCGTCCACTCCACTTCGCTGCGCTTCTCGCTGGACGTGGAGAGCTGGGCGTGGGGCTTCTCGGCCTCGCTGCCGGCCAGCATGCTCAGCCTGGTCGAGCCGACCGACGACGGGCCGGTGGAGTTGCTCGCCACCGTCAACGGCACGGCGCTCCGCCTGCTGGCCGAACAGGTAGGCCGCGAGCGGTCGTTCGGGGCGGCCAGCATCAGCGTGCAAGGGCGCGGCCGCATCGCCGAGCTGGACGCGCCCTACTTCCGCCATCAGTGCGAATACGTTGTCTGGGGCAGCAATGGCTCGCTGCTGTCGTCGAGCCATGGCGGGCCGTGGCCTGGTCTGGTGCGGGAGCGGGTGGATCACCGCAAGAAGCTCCACATGACCGGCAAGCCCATCGAGCTAATGGAGCGACTCATCGCCTGCGCGCCACCGGGCGGCCTGGTGCTTGACCCGTTCATGGGCTCGGCCAGCACGGGCGTCGCCGCCCTGGCAACGGGCCGGCGTTTCATCGGCATCGAGAAGAGCCCGCACTATTTCGACGTGGCCTGCCGACGGTTGGAAGAGATGCAAGAGCCCCATGCCTTTCGGCTGGAGTAATTTCTTTTCGTGCCGCGAAACCGCAGAACTGGCTCGTTTATCGCACGGCGATGGCTTCAAATATCGCGGCGCGCTTCAGCTGCCGCGGAGTTGTTCAGCACGAGCCCGGCCGCCCCGGCGTTGAACTGCGTGAACAGGTTGTGCGACACGCCCGAGCCGTTGGCCGGTGCGATGTGGACGACAGGGGTGCCGTTGGGCGCCACGTCGACCTTGGGCTTGCGGCCCGCGGGGGCGTTGACGTCGGCCACCGTCTGGGCCTGGACCCAGGGCAGCGCGCCGGGCGCCGCGGCGTGCAGGCCGGCCAGCAGCAGGACGGCCTGTGCGATGCGTGTCTGCGGCGTGCTTTTCATCGGTTTCTCCCTGGGTCAGTAGGTGGCGTTGAAGCTGGCGTAGAGCACGGCCGATGCCGCGTCGAAGCCCTGGGGCTTGTGCAGCGGGGCGGCCAGGGCGAGGTCGCCGGACAGGCCGCCGGCCTGGATGCGCAGCCCGGCGGCGGCGCCGGCCAGGGTGCGGCCGGCGAGCGGGCTGCCGGCGATGCGCCCGAGGTCCAGCGCGGCGTAGGGCTGGCAGGCCCAGCCGGCGCGCCATGCGACGCCCGGGCCGCGCCAGTCCTGTTTCAGCGTGAGCTGTTCGGTGCCGCTGAGCAGCCCCTGGGCGTCGAACCCGCGCACCGTCCAGCGCGAGCCCAGGGCTTGCAGGTCGGCGCCGCTGGCGGGGTCGCGCACGCCGGCCCAGGCCAGGCGCACCTCGTGGCGCCA
Source organism: Roseateles sp. (assembly GCF_047654785.1). Taxonomy (GTDB): domain Bacteria; phylum Pseudomonadota; class Gammaproteobacteria; order Burkholderiales; family Burkholderiaceae_C; genus Pelomonas. The sequence goes on along the minus strand of NZ_JASGKQ010000002.1, from coordinate 142,494 downwards.
GCGCCCCGCGTCGTGCTGCCAGCTCAGCTGGGCGCGGGCGGTGTGGGTCAGCGGCGGCGGGGCGATGGCAAAGTCGTCGCCCAGGGGCTGGCGGATGCCGACGGCCCGCTCGTAGTCCAGCTGGAATTCGCCCAGCGCCTGGCGCCACCAGCCGTTCAGGCCCCAGTCGTTGGAGCGCAGGTTGCGCCGCTGCAGCAGCAGCTCGACGTCGTCGATGAAGTTGCGCGTGCGGCGCTGCGTGGCGCCCAGCCACACGGCCCAGCGTGCGTTGGCGCTGCGCCAGGCGGTCCACTGCCATTTCGCCTGCAGGCTGCTGTCATGCCCGTGTTCGCTGAAGTCCGTGGACAGCCCGGGGATGGGCCGGGCGTGCTCGCTGCGCGAGCCGCTGAGGCTGAAGAGGTGGCGGCCCCACGGGATGCTGTAGCTGGCGATGCCGGTGCGTTGATACCGCCGGCCGCCGCCGTGGGCGGGGCCTGCGATGTAGGCCGACAGCTGGTCCGACAGGCCCAGCGGCGCATCGAGCACCAGCTGGGCGCTGGCCTGCCAGCGGCCGAAGTCCCGCGTGCCGGCGTTGTCGGCGCCGACGCCGATCCGCCAGCGGCGGCCGCCGGCGGCGGCCAGCACCAGCACGCTTTCGTCGGCCGATTCGGCGGCCTCGATCTGCACTTGCGCCGCCTGGCTGGGCAGGCGGGACAGGTTTTCCAGGGATTGCTCGACATCGCGCAGGTCGAGCACCTCGCCTGCGTGGACGGCCAAGGCATTGCCGCTGATCGCGGCGGCCGGGCCGCGTTTCTCGATGCGTGCGATGCGCCCGAGATGGAGCTGGAGGCGCAGCGTGCCGTCCGCCAGGTTCTGGGCCGGCAGGCCGACGCTGCTGGTGACGTAGCCGAGCGCGGCCAGCCGGGCCTCCAGGTTGCGCCGCAGCCGCTCGAGGCCCTGGACCCCCAGGCAGGCCTCGGTGAAGGCGCCGAGGTCCGACAGCACGGCCTGGAACCGGGCCGGCGCGGCCAGCCATTCGACGTGCCGGATCGGGAAGCAGGGCGTTTCGCCCGCCACAGGTGCCTGCCAGGCGACGGCACCGGCCCCGAAGCCCTGGGGCGTGCTGCAGAGTTGCGCGTCCCGGATTTGCTGCGTCCGCTCGCGCTCCAGGGCTTCGAGCGCGTCCCGGCGTTCCTGGGCATGGCCGGCCGCCGCGCCCAGCAGCGCGATCACGCTGACGATGATGGTGCGCCATGGGCGCCTGACGATCCGCCTCAACCCAGCCTCCCTGCCGGCGAGCTCTTCGTTACGTGGAGTTACGGAGCGGGCTGATTCTGCGGATGTGGCGGTGGGCGGTGCGTCAGGGGTTTCCTGCTTTGTGCGGCTGGGAGACGGACGTGGAAAGTGGGACGTGGGCTGGGGCGTGCTCAGCGCCGGTTGATGGACCCCATGCCCGAGATGGAGCGCTGCACGGCCGGGTTGCCGACATAGTCCACCGAGCCGATGCCCGAGATGTGGGCGTTGAGGTCGTCCGTGACCCACAGCATGACGTTGCCGATGCCGCTGACGTTGACGCGCGCGCGCTGGGCCTGCAGCCGTTCGGCCTGCACCCGGCCCTTGCCGGAGATCTGCAGCGCCAGCTCGTCCACGCGGCCGCCGAGCTGGCCGTCGCCGGCGCCGGAGATGACGAAGCTGAGCTGCCGCGCCTGCAGCTGGTCCAGCCGCGCCAGGCCGGCGCCGCTGATGCGGAGCTTGAGCTGGTCGGTGCGCAGCGGGCCGGGGGCGTGCACGTCGCTGGCGCCGGAGACGGACAGCTGGTGCAGCTGGCGCATCTCCACCTGCACGAACGGCCGGGTGGCCGCATGCCAGAACTTCCAGCCGCCGGCGGGGCGGATGACGAGCTGGCCGTCGGCCAGCGCGACCTCGACGCCCTTCTGCGCCTCGGCGTCGCCGGCGACGAAGGCCTGGTCGCGCTCGCCCTGCACCAGCAGCACGCGCGCGGCGCCGGCCAGCGCCAGCCGGTCGAAGGGGCCGGGCGCGTAGACCCGGCCGGCCGTGGCGGGCGTGGCCGGGGGGGCGGGCGGCGCGGGCTGGGCGAACGCGGCGCCCACGGCGAGCGCCAGCCCCAGCCCCGGCGGCAGCGCGGCCTTCACAGCGACTGCTCCCGCAGCATCCTGGACACCTCGCGGTTGGCCGTGATGCGCGTGCCGTCGCGCAGCTGCACGACGAGCTGGGAGTTCTCGTCCGGCGTCATGCTCTCCACGGCGTCCAGGTTGACGATGCAGCCGCGCTGCACGCGCAGGAAGCGCGCCGGGTCCAGCCGCGCCTCGAAGTCGGCGATCGGCAGTCGCACCAGGAAGTTGCGGCCCCGGGCGGAGATGGCGGTGTATTTGTTGTCGGAGCGCAGGCATTCGATGCTGTCCACCTGCAGCGGGAAGATCCGGCCCTGGTCGCGCACGAGCAGCCGCGTCAGCGGCGCGTCGGCCGGCGCGCCCAGCGCCTGCGCGACCTCGGCGTTGCTCGGCGCGGCGTCGCGCAGCGCATGGGCGATGGCTTCGTCGAAGCGCTCGCGCGAGAAGGGCTTGAGCAGGTAGTCCACCGCGTGCAGCTCGAAGGCCGCCAGCGCGTGCTGGTCGTAGGCGGTCGTGAAGAGGATGCGCGGCTGGTGGGCGTCGCGCTGCAGCGCCTGCACCACCTGCAGGCCGGTCAGCCCGGGCATCTGGATGTCGGTCAGCACGAGGGCCGGCCGGAGCGCGCGGATCTGCGCCAGCGCGTCCTCGCCGTCCTCGCAGACGGCGGCGAGCTGCAGGCCCGGCGTGGCGCGCACCCAGTCGGCCAGCGACTCGGCGGCCAGCGGTTCGTCTTCGGCGATCAGGACGGTCGTGGCGGTCATGCGGCGGGACTCCAGGAAGTCATGGCGGGCTCATGCCTGTGGGATGAAGAGGTCGACGCGGAAGCCGGCGCCGGGGGCGGTGTGGATGCGCAAGCGGGCCTGGCCGTCGTAGTCCAGGGCGAAGCGCTTCCTCAGCGCGGCCAGGCCCACGCCGCGGCGCTGGCCGGGGCGGGGCTCCAGCGCCTCGGGCTCGCAGCCCGGGCCGTCGTCGGCCACGGCCAGGTCCAGGCCGTGGTTGAGCGCGTTGCGGCGCGCGCTGATCGAGACGCGGCCGCCGCCCTTGCGCGGCGCCACGGCGTGCAGGATGGCGTTCTCCACCAGCGGCTGCAGTGTCAGCGGCGGCAGCTCGTCGGCCAGCACGCGCTCCTCCAGGTCCCAGTCCACGCGCAGGCGCGGGCCCAGGCGCAGCGCTTCGAGCGCCAGGTAGTCGCGCAGGAAGTCGACCTCGTCGGACAGCAGCACGCGGTCCGCCGCGGCCGCGGCCGCGGGGCGCGGGGGCCCGCCCCGTTTCGTGTCCAGCACGTAGCGCAGCATGGACGCGAACTTCAGCAGCGCGGCCTCGGCGCCGGCCGGGTCCTTGCGGGTCAGCGCGATCAGCGAGTTCAGCGTGTTGAACAGGAAGTGCGGGTTCAGCTTGCCGCTGATGGCCGACAGCTCCGCGCGGGCCAGCGCGCTCTCGGCCTGCGCCGCGGCCACCGCCGCCGCGCGGGCGGCCCGGGCCTGCAGCACCGCCGTGAACGCCGTGGCGATGGCCGCGTAGACCACCAGGCCCCACACCGAGCGCCACAGCAGCCCGGCCACCAGCACGGCGCCCGCGTGGCCGGCGCCGAACAGCGCGGCGTTGACGCCGAACTCGCCCGCCTGCCACAGCGCGGCGAACGCCACCGCCGCCAGCCCGTGCGCCATCGCCGTGGCGGCCGGGCCGGCGTCGCTGCCGTGCAGGCGGCGCGCGACGGGCCAGACGGCGACGCCCAGCAGCATCGGCGCCCACAGCATGGTGGTGGCCTGGTAGACCGCCAGCCAGAACGGGTCCAGCCCGCGGTCGAATTCGCTGCCGGCCAGCACGAACAGGCACCAGGCCAGCACGCAGCAGCCGGCATAGGCCAGCCACAGCCGGGCGCGGGGATGCGGGGTGCCGGACGGGTGCATGGCCTCATCTTAGGGACGGGCCCCGCCCGGCCGGCCCGGGGCGGGACGAAGTGCGGGAGCGGTGGTGCGGAATGCGGTGCCCGGCATAATCCGCCCCCTTCCACATGCAACACGGGCGAGCGTCATGGCATCCGTCAACAAGGTCATCCTCATCGGCAACCTCGGCCGCGACCCCGAGGTCCGCTACAACCCCAATGGCGTGGCCTGGTGCACGATCAGCCTGGCGACGACCCGCAACTGGAAGAACCGCGAGACCGGCGAGCGCCAGGAAGAGACCGAATGGCACCGCGTGGTCTTCAACGACCGCCTGGCCGAGATCGCCGGCGAGTACCTGAAGAAGGGCCGCCCCGTCTACGTGGAAGGCCGCCTGAAGACCCGCAAGTGGCAGGACAAGGAAGGCCGCGACACCTACACCACCGAAATCATCGCCGACCAGATGCAGCTGCTGGGCAGCCGCGAAGGCATGGGCGGCGGTGACGAGGGCGGTGGCGGCGGCTACGGCCGCGGCGCTGGCGACGACATGGGCGGCAGCAGCCGCCCGGCCACCCGCCCCGCCGCCCCGCGCCCCGCGCCCCCGCGCGCGCCGGCCCCCGCGCCCAAGGCGGCGACGGGCTTCGACGACATGGACGACGACATTCCGTTCTAAGCCGCTGCCGCCCGCGCGGCATCCGCCCGGATCACCTGGCGCCGCGCGTGCAGCGAGACATCGCCCACCCAGGCATCCAGCGCGCGCAGGTCGGCCTCGCCCTCGCCCGGCCGCAGCGGGATGCAGCCCGTGCGGCCCTCGGGGTCGCCGAGGCGGCAGCCGCCGCCGCCCAGCGGCGCCACGGCCCAGGCGCGCAGCGGCCGGCGCTGCACCGGCACGCCGGCCACGAGCTGCAGGTCCACGCCCAGGATGCCGTGCCGGTAGCGGGCCTTGCTCGCCAGCACCTCTTCGTCGCGCGACAGCGTCGCGTCCAGCACGAAGGCGTCGCGCATGCCGGCCGTGCCGCAGGTGACCAGGAAGTCCGGCGTCAGCTCCGGCTTGCCGCGGCCGACGCCCCAGCCGGTGACGGGCAGGGTGGCCTCGGACACGCGCGGGTCGATCCAGACGACGAGGTCGGCCGCGTCGCGCCGGACGAACTCGACGCGGCCGCCCAGGAACAGCGGCCCGACCAGGTCGCCGCGCCGCGTCCAGCCCTGGCGCTCGAACGACCGCAGCAGCTGCAGCCCGCACCAGCGCTGGTAGAGGAAGGGCAGGTCCGCCAGCGGCACCGGCGCCGTGAGCAGCGGGCCGAGCAGCGCGCCGAGCAGGGCCTCGGGGTTCAGCAGCTCCCGCGCCAGCCGCTTCAGGCGCGACCAGGCCGGCCGCTGCGGATAGGGCGACGGCGGCCGCTCGCCCGGCGTGATGCGCCGGCCGGCCGCCGCGCGGACCTGCGCCTCCGCCTGGCGCAGCGCCACCGCGCGCCGCCGCACGCCGGCGGCCAGCCCGCGCAGCGTCTGGGCGTCCTGCAGCGCATGCTCGCTGTCGCCCGCGCGCACCAGCAGCGCGTCCTGCAGCTGCGAGTCCAGCCGGGCGGCGTGGGTGTGCAGCGCCTGGCCGAGCCGGGCGGCGAGGTGCAGCGCCCAGCGCAGCGCGGCCTCGTCGGGCTGCTCGCCCGTGTCGCGGCGCTGCCAGCGCAGCGGCAGCGGCCGGCCGCCGTGCAGCGCGAAGTCGTAGGGCGCCGGGGACGGCCGGGCGCCGCGCGGCGTGCGGGCGGCGCGCCAGTCGGCGGCGTCGGCATCGGCATGCACCTCCTCCAGCAGCTGCGGCAGAAGCGCGGTGAAGGCATCGACGGCGGCGAGCAGCCCGCGCAGCAGCGGGCCATGCCCGGCCGTGGCGCCGGCCTGGACCGGCTTGGCCAGGCCGGGCGCGAGCAGGTCGGCGGAGACGGCGCGCAGGTCGGCCACCACCTGCGGCAGCCAGGCCGGCGGGGCCGCGCTCGCCGCTGCCATGCTCATGGGCACTCCTTCGGCCCGCGGCCCGTCCCGCCAGGCGGGAGCGAACTCATGCCTGGAACACGTCGCGCCCGCTGGCCAGGGCCTCGGCCCAGCCGGCGATGCGGGCGGCGCAGGCCGCGAGGTCGGCGCATTCGGGCCGCTGGCTCCAGTCCTGCAGGCGCGCCAGCAGCTGCTCGTCGCGCGGGTCGCCGGCCAGCAGGCGCACGCGCGACAGCACCTCCTGCGCGAGCACCAGGTCCAGCGCCTGCGGCGCCGCCAGGCCGCCGGCCGCCATCGCGCGCTGCAGCGACCGGGCCGAGCGCAGCGAGAACGCCGCGCCGCGCGGGGCCAGCAGGTCGTTGAGGTCGTCGATCAGGTCGGCCAGCGCGTCGGGCACGGCCAGCCCGGCGCGCTGCAGCGCGACCCGCCCGCTGCTCGACACCTCGATCAGCGCGGCCCGGTCCAGCACGCGCGGCGACAGCGGCTTGACGGTGTGGTCGTTGTTCAGCGTGGCGACGAAGCGCAGGCTGGGCACCAGCACCACCCGGCAGGCCCGCCCCGGCCGCCCCGCGATGGCCGCGCCGCCCAGCGCCACGGTGCGCTCGGCGCGCCGCTCCGGCTCGTACTCCAGGCGCACCAGCAGGTCGCTCAGCCAGTGCTCGGGCTGGCTGAGGTTGAACTCCTCGAACACGACCAGGCGCGCGCGCCGGTCGCCGCGCTCCCAGGCGGCCTCGGCGTCGAGCAGGAAGTGCGTCAGCTCCGTCGGCTCGAACTGGCCGTTGATCGGGTTGACGTAGCCCAGCAGGTCCTCGCGCCCGCGCCAGGTGGACGCGACGGGCACGATCACCGCGCGCTCGCGCTCGGCGTCGTCCAGCAGGCGGCTGGCGATCCAGCTCTTGCCCGCGCCGGGCGCGCCGCTCAGGATGACCAGGCTCTTGGTGGCGAAGCCCACCTTCAGCGCGGTGACCAGGGCCGCGTCCCAGCGCTCGGCCAGCGCGGCGGCGGCCTGCGCCTCCGGGAGGGCGGCCGGTGCCGGTTCCGGATCGGGGGCCGGGCTTTCCGCGGGCCGGGCCGGCACCGTGGCGACCCTCACCTTCGAAATCTCCTTCGACAGCTTGTCGGCCAGCGCGGAGGGCAGGGCCGGGGCCTGGACCACGGTGCGCTGCATCGCCTGCGGCGGGGGCAGGCTGGACAGGGTCTCCTCAGCCCGGTCCAGCCATTGCGGCAGCAGCTCCTGGGCGCGCCGGAGCTGGCGGTCGTGCTGCGGCGTCCAGCCTTCCAGGCGCGGCGTGGCGGCGTCCTGCAGCGCCTGGTCGACGGTCTCCAGCAGCGTCCGGGCGCGCAGCTGCTTCAGGTAGGCCACGCCGGGCACGCTGCGCAGCGTCGCCGGCCCCAGCTCCAGGCGCGGGAGCATCGCCCAGTCGTCCGGGTGGGGCTCGATCAGCAGCCGGTGCGGCAGGCGGCTGTCGTCCAGCACCACGTCCTTGACCCGGTAGAGGCCGTACAGCGCGTTCTCGAACGCCCCGGGCGTGATGCCCTGCTGCGACCCGAACCGCCCGCCGTAGAACACCAGCACCTGGTCGTCGAGCAGGCGGGGCTGTTCGCGCACGGCCTGGATGACGGTCGGGTCGGGCGTCACGAAGCGCGGACCGAGGGGCTTGAACACGTCCAGGTGGAAGCAGCGCGCGACGCCGTCGGCGCAGTAGTTCTCGCGGAAGGTCGCGGGCGCCCCGCAGTTCCAGGCCTGCGGCTGCGCGCAGATGCTGCCGTCCCACTGGTGGCGGTGCGCGTTCATCTTCGCCGCCAGCACATTGCCTGCTTCCAGCCGCATCGCGTTGCTCTCCTTGGGCCGCCGGATGGCGTTGTAGGGCGAGGCATAAGACGCGACACCGCCCTCTTACAAATCAACAGCTTACGCGTGCCTGCAAGACATAATCTGCGAAAGTGGCAGCCATAAGGTGCGAAACCGCTACCAGCTACGCGGTCATGGACAGATGCCGGTCAAGAAGATGCGCGGAAAGGCCCATGGCGAGGTGCCTCGTTCAGGTGGAGTGCTCGGCACACGCCAGTGTTGCTGCAGTTTATAGCGAGAAACCCGCCTATTTGGCAGCAGTTCCCGCGAAACGCTTCCCGCCAATCTGCCGCTTTGGTTGAACTGCAGATGTCGGCGCGCTACCAGTGGGGTACCACGGTCATCAAGGTTTTGCCCGCGTGCAACAGAGCCACGGCCTTGCCCGGCTGGGGCAACGGCGCCAGCGCGCTGCGATGGGCTTGCTTCGCCAGTCTGCGGACCTTCCGCCCCAACGCGCGGAGGTCCACGGCGGCAATGGTGTGCTGCCCTGCGAACGCGGCGATGGTTTGCGGGTCCAGCAGCCAGGCGAGGCGGCCGAACAATCCCGAGTTGTCCAACAGCTTGGTGATGTCCGGCGCCATCGCATCGAGCAACTCGCGCATCTCCTGGACACGGACAGACAGCGTCGCATTCACGCCGGCCGGTGTGAGGGGTGTCGCCATCCGCCAGGCGGGTTCATGGTGGGAGACGCGGTTGCGCAGATCCTTGATGCGCTCGAGCAAATGCAGTGCGCGCGCCCGGGTCATTCCGGGGTCGTTCGGGAACGTCCCCGCAGTGCAGTTCGGCCAAAGAGCCAAAGGGTCGGTTACCGATTCGAAGGTGGGGTCCAAGAGCGCCACCCAGAAGCCGAACATCGCATGAGCTACGACCTGATCCGGGGTCTGGTGTTTCCCGTTCCGGCTCAACCGGCTTTGAATCTCCTCGAGCTTGCCTTCGCCAGGCGAGCGCCAGTTCTTCAAGGTCTTCTTGATCCCTGCGATCCAGACGTTCTTCTTGTGGTAGGGCGGCACGCCTTTCCGGTAGTAGTGCTGTGCGAGGGTCGGCGTGGCCGCGACCTTGGCCTGCCAGGTGAGGTCTCCCTCCCGCTTCAGCACGTCCTGGTACCAGTCGGGCTTGCCGAAATGGGCGGTGAACGCCCCGTGCATGCTGTTGCGCAGCACCACCTCGATCATGCTCAACAAGGGAGACAGGGCGGAGTTCAGCTCCAAGCCCCAGACATAGGCTCCGACAGCGGAATCCGTGGCCGTCGAACCCACCAGACCCTGATACGAACCCAGGCGACTGGCGGACAGCGCCGTCTGAACTGAGGCGATGTGTAGACTTGAGCAGAAGGAAATCACAGGGTGGCTGGTTGACGGAGAGGTGCTATACTCTCCCGCGAGAAGCGCCCTTGTGGCGCAACGACGGGTTAGAGGCGCGAACGGTCTGCTAGTAGCATCGCTATCCCACCTATTCCAAAAAGCTGCTCACCGAGCAGCTTTTTTCTTGCCTGTTCTGAGCAGGAACTGGCCCTCGAGCCACCTGACTCCTGGGAACTGCGGAGTGCGCCGACCAAGTGTAACGGCTGGGTTGAAGTGGTCAGCCATGATGCAGCCCAGTGCCAACGCTGCAAAGCAGTTCTTGGCCGAAAGAATCGTGGGCAGCATGTTCACTTCAGGCTTCATGTCAGAGGAGCCTGGGCGCGATGGAGTAGCCCATCGCGTTGTAGCCGCGCAGTCGTTTCTCCCACATGCGCTGCAGCGCCGGGTGGCCTGTATCGACGAAATCCAGGATGCGGACATCCGTCTTCGCGCTGTGCTCCCGGTGCAGCCGGCCAGCGTACTGCTGCAGTGTTCCCTTCCACGACACCGGCATGGCCAACGCCAACGTGTCGAGTGCTGGATGGTCGAAGCCTTCTCCCACGAGTTTTCCGGAGGCCAGCAGGATGCGGGCAGCGTCGGGCGGCAGTTCGTCCAGTTCGGCGATGGTCGCCGCGCGCTGCTTGCGGGACATGCGCCCATGCAGGACGAAGATGCGCGGCACCACCTTCTGCAAGGCATCGGCCAGCGTGGCAAGGTGATCCGTACGCTCAGTCAGGACCAGCACCTTGCGTCCTTGGCTGTAGCATTCCAGCACGGCATCCACAATCGAGCGCGTCCGCCGTGCGTCCTGGACGAGCTTGGTGAAGAGCTCCTGGATTCCCGCGTCGCCAGGGACCTCGAGAGGTCCGGCCAATCGGATCGGATGGACCTCCATCCGTTGCGGCGCGCTGTCGGGCCGCTGGGCCGTGTGCCGGATCGGCCCACACTGCATGAAGATGATGGGGTGTTGACCGTCGCGACGTATGGGCGTCGCGGTCAGGCCGAGGACGTACTTGGCCTTGACCCGCCGCATCAGCAGGTCGAACGACACAGCGCCGATGTGGTGGCATTCGTCGACGATGACCTGGCCGTACTGGTCGAGCAGCGCGCCGAGTTCTTCGTTCCTTGCCAGGGACTGCATCACCGCGATGTCGATCTTGCCGGTGGGCTTGGACTTGCCGCCCCCGATGCGGCCGATCATGGTCTTGTCGACGGCCAGGAAGCTTTGCAGCCGCTCGTGCCACTGGGCCAACAACTCGGTGCGATGGACCAGCACGAGGGTGTTCACGCCGCGCCGGGCAATCACCGCCGCCGCCGTGACGGTCTTGCCGAAGGCGGTCGGTGCGCAGAGGACGCCAGTGTCGTGTCGCAGCGTCGCGGCCACCGCCGCCTCCTGGTCGTCGCGCAGCGTGCTGGCGAAGCGCACGTCGATCTCCATGCCCTGGAAGCGCTCGTCCTGCACGACGGCACGGATGCCGTTGGCGGTCAGCAGGGAGACCGCGTCGTCCAGGCAACCGCGAGGCAGCGCGATGTGCTTGGGGTAGTTCTCCGCGCAGCCGATGACGCGGGGCTTGTCCCAGACCGCGAAGCGCATGGCTTGCGCCTTGTAGAATTCGGGGTTCTGGAAAGCTGCCAGGCGGATGAGGCGGTTGGCCAACGCCTGAGGGAGCCCTTCTTTCGGAAAGTAGACCAGGTTGGCGAGCGTCAGCTGGAGGCTCTCGGGCAGCGGCCCAGCGATCTTCTTGCTGGTACGCGGTGGCGCAAGCCACGGCGTCTGGTGGTCCTCGTCCTCGATGAAGGTCACGTCCAGAGGGTGGGAACCTCCCGTCGCCTGCAGGATGGTGGGCTCGATGTCTTCGACAGGCATGAGGCGCACGGACGCCAGAAACCCCCATTGGTCGGGATGGGGGCGAAGCGCATCGTCGACGAACACGCTGTGGCCGGCTTCGCGCGGCTTCTTCTGCAAAGGCAGCGCAATCAGATTGCCGAAGCCCCCTTTCGGCATCGTGTCCTGGTTGGGGAACAGCCGGTCGTAGGAGCTCAGCTTCAACTGTCGGGTCCGCGCACAGACATGGCTGATGAGGGCGGTCCCGAGGCGACGGGCATCACGCGCGTCGACCTTGTGCGAAAAGAAGACCCAGACGTGGGCCCCGGTGCCCGAGCGGGAAATCTCCAGCGCAGCAGGAACCCCAAGCATTCGGCAGGACCCGACGAACGCCTGCGCGTCCTCGCGCCACTCCTGCTCGTCGAAGTCGACCGCCAGGAAGTGGCAAGTGTTGTCCTGGAGCAGTGGATAAATGCCAACCGTGTGTTCGCCTGCCAGGTGGTCGTAGATCACCGGGTCGGTGATGGAGGCGAGGGACCGATGCTCGCAATCGGCGCATTTGATCCTGGGCTTGTGGCAGATGCCCGCCACCCACTCGTTCAGGCACGCCGGCGTATAGCCCGACTTGCCGGTGGTCTTGCTCTCCCAGCGCACGGGATAGACGTCAGTCCGTCCCCGAAAAAGGCTGCGAAACAGAGCGACTTTCTCGGCTGGAGACAGCTTGACGAACGCAGGGGGAGGAGCGCGATCCGCCGGTGGTCGAGGCGCGCGCCATTCGACGCCATGGGCTTGCAGGAGTGCAATGAGCCTGGCGTTTTCGGCGCGTAGCGCTGCGTTGGAATCCAGTTCGGGAGCGTCCATGCAGAAGGCGCGAAGAACCGCTGTCAGCCGCCGATGGCGACCCACTCGGCAACTTCGTCGGCGATGCCTTTGGGGGCGGGTGGGGACCACACGGACGATCCGGCTCGCGACCAGCGCGGCTTTGCACTGTGGCCACCACCGCCGCCGTAACCGCCACGGCGATAGCGACATGCACGGCAGGCCGCCGCCGCTGAGACGTGTCCACGTACTGGTGCAGTGCATTGAGCCATGCAGTTCATGATACTGGCGCACCTCTGCGCAATCTCCCATTTCCGGTTCCTTCCAAGTCGCGCGCCATGCACGGCTTCGAGGCGCGCCTTCAGCGCCCAGGCATCGGCAAGTGCGTGGTGCCGCGGCAGTCCGCGCAGTGGGTCCGTGGCCAACCAATTGGCGTCAAGGCCGATTCGTCGTCAGCGCCTCGCGGATGAACGGTAGATGGCCACGATGGAGTCCGCCCCCCACACTGCAAAGCAGCACCCGACCCGCCTTGTCGTGGATCGACCCGACGAGGCTCGCACCACTGTCCTGGTCGTCGATGACGCAGTACGGCTCGCCGCGATGGTGTTCCGCGAGCCAGGCGTCGATGACTTCGACCCTGGTGACTGCCGAACCTCGCGGTGCGCTCCAGGCATCATGCAGTGACAGGGCGACCTGCTCGTAGCCCGCCAGCCGCAGAAGCCTCTCGAAGGCGGCGCGCGACGTGAACCGTACCCAATGGGACGTGACCACGATCCTGACCGGGAACTCATGCAGCAGCTCCGTGAGTGCCAGCCCAGCCGGTGGGTGGATCAGCTGTCGGCAGACCTCAGGCGCCAGTTCATGCACACGGTGCTTGTCGAATGCCGAAGTCCGGTTCAGGACGACGACATCATCCATGTCCAGGAAGATGATGGGGCATGGCTGTGGGGCATCAGGATTCATCACGCAGCACCTCCAGGATTGACCATGATTCGCCGGAGCTGTTCGTCCACCCGTTTCAGGCCGCCTGGCTCATCGACGATGTCGATGGGCAAACCGCCCAGTCCGATGGCAGGTCGAATCATCCAGCCCGCGAGCCAGGCGGCCGACTCACCAGCCCCGTAAGTGCGAACCGTGGCCTGCAGGCGCGCGAAGGCCGGCGTCAGCGCGAACAGCTCCAGTCGATCCAGGAGCACGCGCTGACCGGAAACGAATGCACCGACACCATCGCCTGCCGGTTGTTGAAGGGTGCTTCCAACACCGGCTCGATCTTGCAGCGCCGACAGTGCTCGGTCGACGACGGTCTCGACGGGACCGACGGCCCTGGCAAGGTTCGGTGAGGGGATCAGCGTCACCTCCGTCCCCAACGCAAAGGCCAACCGGCACCACGCCGCCAGCGGGACGCGGCCCGAACCCTTCAGCGCCGCAGCAACCAACTCGACCTTCACGTTCGCCTGCCGAGACAGCTCCCACTCGGAGATGCCCCGCTCGTCGAGCAGGCGCTTCAATGCTTGTCCCAACGCGGCTTCGTGAAAGAGGATCGGTCGCGCTGCATTCGGTCCATCACTCATTTCGGCGTCCTTCTGTCAGCCCGCGCGTCCCGCACCGCGAGCCGTCCGAGGTTGGTGGTTCCCATGGCCAGCGCCGCAACGTCTGCCAGCCGCACAAGCATTCCCCGCTCCGTCCCATTGCGGGTAGGGCGGCCACCGATCACACCGATTTCCGCCAGGCGCCGCTTCATGAACGCCGACCGGCTGCCAACGAGCCGCGCCAGGTCCGACATCGGCATGTACGTGCGGTTGAAAGCCAGGAGCTGCGCCGGCATCACGACCCTGCACGGCTGCCCACGGAGCACGATGGAGAACGACTCCAGCAGGCCGGACTCGATCCAATGGTCGATGCTGTCGTGCTTCCAGCCCGTCAGCTTGGCCAACTGATTGACCGACAGCCCGCCCTCCAGCAGCGGAGTGCCGAAGAACCGGCGTACGTCGGACAGCAGGTACTGCAATGTGCCCACCGTGGCGGCAGGCTCCTGTGCCTGGACTTCGCCAGACAGGATGGCACGCATCAACGTCTGGATGGCCGTGTTGTCACCCAGGCGCCGACTCGTCAGGCCCTGGAAGGCGATTCGTTCGCCAGCGGCCGCGGATGCTGCCACGTTCGCCATCAGCGTCGCCTGCACCTGTTCCACCGCGTTGACGCGAACCGGTCCGCCCTTGAGTACGTCCTTCACCCATTCGTGGTCCGCCTCGACCAGGCCGGCGTCCGCCATGTTGGTCAGCACCTTCGCCGGCACGTCCAGCGCCTTGCAGGCTGCCGCCCCAGTCATCCATCCTTGCCGCATGGCCACGATGCGGTCCAGGTCGGTGCGCAGCACCTCGTACACCTTGCCCTTCGTCCCGAGCCGGCGCGTGCGGTACTGGACCTGGCCTGCAGCGATGGCGCGGCGCAGCGTAGGCACGGTCATCTGGCCGTGATTGGCTGCGTCGCCCAGGCGCACGTAGCGCAGGTCGTCCCAGCTGTCGACGTCCTCGATCCCGACTACGCCATCGAACTCGGTGGCGGCGATCCGCTGCACAGGCGCCAGAAAGGCATGCAGCGGCCCGTCAGCCGCCACATCCCGCAGCTGGCGGTACCACAAGCCCAGCAAGGCCTTGAGGGTGCGAGCCTCTTGCGGCCCTGCCGCCATCCGGGATCGCACATGGGCCTCGTAGGCCTGCGGCCATTGCGCCAGCAACGACTGCAACGGCGCGAGGAACTCCACTGCTTCACCAACCGATTTGGGCGCCGCGGCGTTCCTGCGAGGAGGCGCTTCCGCAACATCGGCCTGCTGGCACAGGGTTCGGACCAGTTGCGCGACCGCTTGGGGCTCTGCGCCGATGACCTCTGGCGCGATGACAGGGGCATCGCCCTCCTTCGCCCCAGCGAGCAGGCCGGACAGCCACAGTTCAGCGTCCGTGGCCGGTTCGCAAGGCAGATGAGCCAGTTCCTGGCTGCAATTGCACAGCGCGATGTGCTCCCGCAGGATGTCCAGCGGCGAAGCGCACACCGTGCAGCGATCCACCAGCCGGACCCGATGCCGGGTACAAGCGGTGGCATAGGCATGCTCCCAGTGGACCCGCAGGTACATATCCTCCGCCAGGCAATGCGGACAGACAGCGTCCCTGCCGGAGCGGTGCAGCGACCGCAGTGCGCGCAGCCCCCGCTCCTGCTGCGCCAGCTGCTCCGTCCATGGCTGCGGCATGGAGAGCATCTTGGCGACGTGCTCCGGCGTGCCGAGCAGGCCGGAGCGGGACGGCGAGACCTCGGCCATGAGGGCCAGTTCCTTCCAGCCCGTCAGCGCGTTGGCGGCCGAGAGCCGCCGGTAGTACCCCAGCGGCGACTCGTCAGCCTTTGGTTCGAACAGGTAGGTCAGTTCCACTTCCGTGCTCCTTTCTCGCGCTCGATGTCAGCGCTTTCCCCGCGTGGGCAGGCCGTAGGTTTCCAGCACATACCCATAGGCTTGGTTCAGTTCCGCAGCGGAGACCTCTTCTGACTGGAAGGGCTTGTGCAGCGCGTGGCCGGTGCCTTCGGCCCGCTGCGCCGCATCCAGGCAGTCCGCCAGCGTCAGCGGCCGCGGTGATTCGCCGCGCTTGCGGATGCACAGTTCGCGCATGAAGGCGCTCAACACGCCGATCAGGCCACCGCAGTGGAAGTAGCACTGTTTAACCAGCGCGGCGAAATCCATGTCGATGGGCCAGCCGTACCGGTCGAACAGGTCGGCGTAGGTCCTGACGCATTGCGCGAAGGCCATGCGGTCCTCGGCTTCCGCGAAGTTGTAGGGCTTGAACATCCGCCGCGCGGAAGCCCGCAGCCGCAGCTGCTCGTTGCTTTGGAAGAGGCGCTCCAGGTGCGGAATCCCCGTGGCGAAGATGCTCAGGTTGGCGTCGTCCGACAGCGACTTGACCATGTCGCCCGCGGCGCGGGGTGGCACGCGAGCGCCAGGCTCCACGAAGTGGCTGGCCTCGTCCAGCAGCAGAACCCGGGTCCCTGCCAGCTTGAATTGCTCGCACACCCGGCCTAGCAGTTCGCCAGAGGTCTTGACCTTGGCAGGGATGGGCACCTTGAGTGCCTTGAGCAACTCCGCAGGGAAGAGCTTGGGCGTGATGGCCGGCGGCAGCTTGACACGGAGCACGGGAACGTCGCGCACGCCGTCGACGCGTTTGGCGGGGTAGTCCTGCTCCAGCGCCTCCAGGAGCATGGACTTGCCGGCCCGGGAAGGCCCGATGAGCCCTTCGATGCGCGGGCTGAATCCGTCGAGTGCGTCGTCGATGCGGTCCTTGAGCCAGCGGTAGTGCTCGTCATAGGCAACATGGCTCAGCCGGCAGGTCTCGATGCTGCGGCGCAGTTCTGCTGCGCTGTTCATGGGCGAATCTCTCCAGTTCTACGGTCGATGATGTTCAGACCCTGCACACCGGCCCAGTCGTCTTCCATGGACCCGAGCGGAGGATGGCCCAGGACAGGAATGCGCGGCGGCAGCGGGTTGCTGGCGCTGCGCGCGACGGCGGCGTGGCGCCGGGCCTGCGTGGTGGTGTCCTTGGATTTGGCGGCCTTGGTGGTGGGCGCACGTCCGCTGCCTTGATCCTTGCGCCCCGTGCGTCCCTTGGGTGCGCGTTCCACCGACCGATTCAGGATGTCGCGGCGCAGGTTCTCGGAGGCCACGTCTACACCGTCGTCGGCCGCCTCCTGCAACAAGGCTTCGGCCTCGTCATAGCTGTACGCCGGGGTGATTTCGGAGGTGCTGTCGTTGATGAGCGGTACCAGGGTGCGCCCGTCCCGGTCCATGACGTAGACGCGGCGGAAATCGTCGGGGTCGACAAGCACCTCGACCTCGGTCTGACCGAACAAGCCGATGAGGTACGGAAGCCGGTCGCCCGTGAAGTGGTAGTTACCGTAGCTGATGCCGGTCTTGCGCGACAGGGTCCGGAACTCGTGGTCGTAGATCGTGGAGCGCCATGCATGGACGCTGGGCGGCAGAGGGATGGGGTAGCCGCGCTCTTCGACGAGTGCACGGTAGCGCCGCAGCGGCGTGTTGCCCAGGTTCTCGTTGTCGATGAAGATGCACTTCGCCAGCCGGTCCAGCGGGTTGTGGACCCAGTGCTCGAAGTAGAAGCGCACGATCCAGCGCTCCATTTCCTCGATGGTCATGACGGGATCGCCCAGGGCGGCAGGATCACGCTGGCCGTCCCTGCCGTTGACGCGCGTGCAGCCTGGCAGCGTCTCCAGGTGTTCCTTGAGCGACTTGTTGAGCCGTTCGATGAAGGGTTTGCGGTGCGCGTGGCGCGCCTTCAGGCGGTTGAGGGTGATGGACAGGCGCGACAGCCGCATCACACGGGCGCCCTTGTTCTCCGGGCCGTTGTCGACGACGACCATCGACGGGGTCCCGTAGATGTCGAAGTCGTATTTCAAACCCAGTTCTTCCACGCGACGGCGCTTGGGGAACAGGATGGTCTCGATGCACTTGAGCGTGTCCGGCACTCGCGCCGAGCCGATGACCATGCACCAGCCCAGGGGGATCGAGGTGCAGCAGTCGATGGCGTGGACCAGATACACCTGGTCCGAATCACCGTAGGGCGTCCTGAGAAGCCACGGCAGATGCAAGGCATCCTGCTCGACCCGCACGAACATTCCGTCGATGCGAATCCGCTTGCCCGCGACTGCCAGCGCAGAAATGGCGTCCCCGGGTTTCATCTGATCCAGTTCAGGATTCGGCTGCACCTGGGTGAGGATGACCCGCTTCACGAGCTCCCGGCTGACATCGCGCCGTTTGGGCAAGAAGCCGCGCTCGTGCAGCAGCTGGTTGATCCGCTCCGTCAGGGTGCGCAGCGTCCATTTGGACTGCGTTTGCAGGAGCAGCTCCTCCGCCTGTTCCTTGATGTAGTCATAGACCTCAGGCCTGTAGCGGGGCTCGCGATTGCCCTTGGTCGCGTTGGCCATGCGCACCGGCATGCCATTGCGCTTGCGCTCCCACAGCCGATAGGCCTGCGAAAGGGACAGGGGCTTGAGCGCCTGCGCACCTTGCTCCGGAAGCACCTCCTTGACCAGCATGGCGTAGGCTCGGCGGAAGGTGACCCCATACTGCCGCGCGAGGTTGAGAATCTCCTGAAGAAACTGGAGGGCTTCCTGGGCTGCCTGGTCCTCCTTCTCAGAACGGTCGTGCAGCATCTCTTCCCGGTCCGCGCCATGACGCAGTACGCGGAGCTGACCGGAAGCCACCTGCATGCGCAGTTCGGCTTCATCCAGAAGCCTCTCGTCGCGGTTCTCCAGGTCGAGGACCTTCACCCGCTGAATGCGGGGAACGACGCTCTTGACCTGGTACAGCACGTTCTTCGCCGACGACGGCACGAGCTCATCGCCGGGCAGGAAACCCGGCGTCATTGGACGAGCCTTTCCATCAGCCCCAGGTGGTCCAGGCTGCCGAAGGCCGGTGCCATCACCATGCGGCCTTCGATTCGGGAGTTGTCACCGACCGCCGTAATGGAGCCACCGATGTCCGCCGTATTGGAGCCAGCAACAGGTGGGTAAAACGGGGGTCCCGAGGGGTTAGGCCAGGGTGGATTTTGAGGGCTTTTGCGGTGCCGGTTTGGTGGCCGCCGCGATCTGTTTGGGCGCGCGGTACGACTGCCCGTCCAGCACCAGGCAGTAGGCGTTGTGGCGCAGCCGGTCGAGGCTGGCGCTGGCCAGCAGCCGGTTGGCTGGGAAAGCCTGGTCCCACTCGGTGAAGTCCAGGTTGCTGGTCACGATGGTGGCGGCCTGCTCGTAGCGCTCGGCGATCAGGTCGTGCAGGTCCTCATCGGCCGGCGCACGCAGCGGCTTCAGGCCGAAGTCGTCAATGATGAGCAGCGGCACACGGGCCAAGGTCGCCAGCTTGCGTTCATAGCTGCCGGTCGCCCTGGCCGCGTTCAGGCTCTGCGTCAGGCTGGCGCAGGTGGTGAAGACCACGTCCACGCCCTGGCGCACCGCGCAGTGGCCCAGCGCCTGGGCCAGGTGGCTCTTGCCGGTGCCGCAGGGCCCCACGATGAGCACGGGGGCCTTCTCCTGCAGGTAGCGTCCAGTGGCCAGGTCGTGCACGAGCGCGCGGTTGAGCTGCGGCAGCCGCTCGAAGTCGAACTGCTCCAGTGTCTTGGTGGTGCGGAACTGCGCGCGGCGCAGCCGCGTGCTGAACTTCTTCTGCTCGCGCCGCGCGACCTCATCGCTGATGAGCAGGGCCAGGAAGTCGGTGTAGGCCAGCTTGGCCTCGATGGCCTGGCGGTTGCGCGCCTCCAGGGAGTCAAAGATGCCGGACAGGCGCAGCTGCTTCAACTGCGGGGCGAGTTCGGGGGCGGGGTTCATGGGTCTTCTCCTTCGGGGTCAGTGCAGCAGCTCTTGCTGCGGGTGGGCGATGAGGTCGGCGAACAGCTCGGTGGCAGGCCGGGTGAAGCGGGTGCGGCCGTACTGCGCCGGCGTGGCCGCAGGCACGTCGGCGCGCTGGTCGGCGCCGCTCGCCAGGATGGTCTTGACGGTGCGGTAGTGGGGCGAGCCATGCGCCATGGCCCGTGCGCAGGCCGCCTCCAGCCGGGCGGCGCCGTAGGGCTTGAGCAGGGCCAGCACGCCTTGCGCGGCGCGCAGCCGCTCCAGAACGCGGTCGCTGAGCAGGTTCTCGATCAAGGCGGCGCAGGATGCGCCGATGTGCTCGGCCTGGGTGACGCACCACGCCCGGTCGCGACCGAAGAAGGCCTGCGCCTCGGGCGGCAGGTGCCCGCGCACGCTCACGCGCTGGCCGGGCTTGAGTCCTCGCGGATGGGTGGCGACGTGGCGGTAGTCTTCGAACAGCGCGACCGCCGCATCGGTGGCGCGCAGCCACAAGGTCTTGCCCACCAGCGTGAACGGTGCGGAGTACAGCACTCGCTCGAACTGCACATGGCAGTCGCGGTGCACGCTCACGCGGTGCCAGGTGCCCAGGTCGGGCGCAGGGGTGGGCAACGCCTGCAGCAGCGGTGCCTCCAGCGCGAACAAGCTCAGCGGAGTGCGCCGGGTGGTGCCGTGGCAGCGCCTGCCTGCCTCCTCAAGCACCCAGGCACGGGCCTGCGCGTTGAGGTCGGCCAGGTCGCGGAAGGTGCGCAGCGGCAGGAAGTTGCCCTTGAGGTACTTCACGCCGGACTCGACGATGCCCTTCTTCTGCGGATCGTGCGGTGGGCAGGGGTCGATCTTGAAGCCGTAGCCTTCGGCACATTCGGCGTAGGCGCGCTGCACGGTGGGGTCCTGGGCGCAGGCGCGGGTGATGGCGCACTTGGCGTTGTCGATGATGACGCGCTGGGGCACGCCGGCGAACCACTCGAAGGCGCGGCGGTGGCAACCCAGCCAGGTGGCCACGGTCTGGTCCCAGACGAACTCGACGTACTGGTGGCGGCTGCTGGCCAGCGTCATCACGAAGGCCCAGGTGCGCCGGGGCTGGCCGTCGGGGTGGATGAGCGTGGGGCCGGCGCCAAAGTCCACTTGGGCAGCCTCGCCGGGCTCGAAGTCCAGTCGGCAGGTGGTCTCAGGCGGCAACTGGCGGCGAACATCGGCCACCAGGCGGCGCACGGCCGAATAGCTGCCGGTGAAGCCGTGCTGGCGCTTGAGTGCGCCGTGGATGGCGGTGCCCGAGACGCCTTGCTCGAGCCAGGACGCGATGGCGCCGCGATGTGGCTCCAGCGTGGAGATGGTGCTGCTGGCCTTGCGCGGGCAGCCTAATGCCGCGGCGATGGTCTCATCGTCGGGCAGGGGCTGGGCGGTGTCCAGCCAACCGCGCTCGGTGGCCAAGCTGCGCCACTGCGCCGCCTTGGGCCGGCCCATGACGCGGGCCGCAGCGATGTCGCGGTCGGAGTCGCCTTGCCGCATGCGCAGCAGGGCCTGTCGATAGTGATGCATCTCGAATCTCCTGCGCGCCATCCCTGGCCCTCCGGGCAAATGGCCCGAAGGGTAGAGATGGCGTCGCGGTGTTCGAGACACCCGTCAACCCAGTGCCGACTGGCTCCTATATGCCGATCCGGCACTGGCTCCATGACGCCGATCACGCGCTGGCTCCAATATGCCGGTCAGCCGCTGGCTCCTACATGCCGATCACGCACTGGCTCCTATACGGCGGTCGGTGACAGGAGTCGATGAGGTCGGCCGAGAGCACGCCGTAAACGATGAGCGCCGGGATCAGGTTGACCGACAGTCCCAGGCCTCTCGCGAAATCGAACAGCGTGCGGGCGCCGCGGTCGGCCAGGTGGTGCACGCGCTCGGCGAGCTCGTCGTCGGGACGCAGGTCCAGGCGCTGGGCCGCGGCGTGGAGGAGGCCGATGTTGAAACGCAGGGGATGGTGCGTGGTGTTGGGAAACACCACGCGGGCGACCTCGTGGCCGTAGTGCGCCAGCACCTGTGTCGCCAGGTTCAGGCGCTCATGGTCCGCATCGCCACCGACGAAGCCGCCCAGCTTTACCTCGACGGCGAGTTGCTTGCCGTCGGCCCGCTCGACGTAGAAGTCCGGGGTGTAGATGGAGGCGCCTTTGCGCGCGCCGTACATGCTGCGTGCCGCCTTGCGTTCTTCCGCGGTGCGCAGCAGTTCGCCCGCGACCAGGTCGACGGCGAAGGGTTGCGCCTGAATGCGCCGCACCCGGGGATCGAAGCCGAGCATGTGCGCCACCAGGCGCTCGGCGTCGTTGTCGAAGACCAGCGTGCCGCCGCCCTTCTCCACGAACGTGATGAACGCTTCTTTTCCGTACGTCGGGGATGCCTTGCGAACCCCGGTATCGACACCTTTCAAGCCTGGCCGGCTGTTGTATTTCCTCATGACCTTCGAACCCAACACTACGACGCACCTCGGGCCGTTCGCGAGCGCGTCGGTGCTCGCAACGGTTCAGGATTCAAGCGTCTCGGGATGAGATTCGAAGCCGCCAGCTCCAGTCCAAAAGGCCATTTTTTGGTGGGGTACCGACTAGGGTCAAAGGCTTTCTGAGGCCGGTTGGCAAACGGCAAATTCTTGGCTATACGGATTCCTGTTAGCCGTTGTATGTGTGCGACAGAGACGTTGGTTCAGACGGTTGGAGTCTCAGAGCACGATCACCGAATCACCAGGGACGTGCGCCTCTGTGCAGTTGCGCTGCGAGGTTAAAAAAGCGGCGTTCTGGTTCAACCAGAACGCCGCGGCCCATCAAGGAGCCCGCGTCATCGCCAAATAACAGGACGGGCTCCTGCAACGGTATAGCGCGCCGAAGCCTCATGAAGTGCATGGTGCCGCCGCGTCGCAAAACGCCTTTAGCCGCTGGGCGTTTTTGTCGTGAACCCGGGTGGCTACTCGTGGGTTCGAAACTGCGGCGCATCCACGTCAAGTAGAACTTGGCACTGGGGGCGACACCGGCGCATGTAGAGAGATTTTTCCTATACGGGCGTAGCCCCTCGTTTCGAAGCCATCTGGCCCGAGGGAACAACAAAGGCCCATCACATGTTTTCCCTCATCATCACCATCATCTCGATTGCCTTCGTGGTTGCCCTGGTGGCCATCAGCGCCTACTACGGCGGCTCCAACCTTTCCGAGGCTGAAGCGCAGGCCGAAGCCACGCGCCTGAAGAACGAGGAACAGCAAATCCTCGCTGCGGTCGAGTCCTTTAATGCCCAGAACGGCCACTATCCCCGCGACATCGAGGAGCTGGTCCAGGCACGCTACCTGAGCACTGTGCCAATGGGGGTGCGTGAGGTGGCCGCGGCCTCGACGCCGGAGTTCATCCGGATGGCAATAGCGCAGTCGGCGAGTGCAGGCTGGGGAACTCCGGTGGCAGGAACGCCGATCTTCATGACGGCCGCTTCGGTACCGCTGGAAGTCTGCCGCAAATACAACCTGCTCTCTCGGGGTGACGACGGCATCCTGCGGCAGCCGTTCGACTCTCTGCCGAGCCAATGCTATGGCAGCGACGGCATATTCAGGCTCGTCGTGATGAAGGCTGACGTGGCGAGGGCCATGCTGTCCACAGCAGTGGCGCCGACGCAGGTCGCTGTCGGCGGATTGCCTTCGGTCGACACGGGCGACACCTGGTGGGAAATGACTCCTACGGGCCCGATCAAAGCTGTTGTGGACGACGGCAAGCGTCCCTATGCTCAGTTGTCGCTGCACCCGACGACAGCGGAAAGCTATGGTGACGTTCAGGTCGGCGGAACGCGTACTTCGGCGTCCCGCACTCTCATCAACATGGGCAACATCGCCGCGCAATCGGTGGGGGTGCAGGTGCCCGAAGGCTTCCAGTTGACCAACAATTCCTGCGCAAGCGGCCTGGCGCCGGGTGCCAGTTGCTCATTCTCGGTCGACTTCATGCCGGCGCAGGCGCAACTGTACAGCGGCGAGGTCACCGTGGGCAGCGCCAATGGTGGCACACTTGGGTTCTCGGTCTCCGGCACAGGGCGTATGGCCGGCGCCACGCTGAGCAGCATCGCGTTCGGAAATCTCGCAGCCGGCGCGGTCACTACCCGCGAGGCAACGTTGCAGAACACCGGAGTTGGTTCGCTGGCCTTGGGGGCTCCTACCGTCGAAGGTTCGGGCTATGCCGTGGCCGGGACGACCTGCGGTCAAAGCCTGGCTGCAGGGGCCAGCTGCGCAATCCAGGTCAGCTATACACCCTTCGGCGCTAGCCAGGGCGCGGGAACCTTGAGCATCTCTGCCACACCGGTTGGCGTACTCGCTGCGGCCCTGACGGGCCAGAGCCAGCAGGCCACTGTGAGCGCGAGCCCTGCCACGCGCGAGTTCGGTCCGGTCCAGGTCGGTCAAGCCGGCACGTCGGTCATCGCGCTCTCCAACACCGGCAACATCGCTGCCACGGGCCTGACGTTCACGCCGCCAGCAGGCTACATCCTGTCGGACAGCACCTGCTCAAGCACCCTCGCTGCCAGCGCCAACTGTTCGTTCGCTGTGATGTTTTCTCCAGTGGCGGCCGAAGCCTACAACGGTAGCCTCACCATCACCACGGACAACGCCAACAGCGCTGTAGTCGCACTGACGGGTACCGGGGTGGCACCGACCGCCACGCTAACGGGTATCGCCTTCGGAAATCTCGCAGCCAACGCGGACACTACTCGCGAGGCAACGTTGCAGAACACCGGTATCGGCCCGCTGAACATCACCAAGCCGACCGCCTCGAGCATCTCTGGTTCTGGCTTCTCGTTCCTCGGGACGACCTGCGCAAGCAGCCTGGCGCCGAACGCCAGTTGCACAGTGTCCGTGCGCTACACGGCCTCAGGTAGCGAAGCGGCATCGGGTACGCTGACCATCACCACGAATGCGGGCAACAAGTACGCTGCGCTGTCTGGCCAGAGCCAGCAAGCCAAGCTTTCTGTGACGCCTACCAAGAGTTACCTAGGCACGGTGGACGCGGGCGATAGTTCCACCACGGGCACCCACATCCTCAATAACATGGGTAACCTGCCCGCCACTGACCTGAACTTCGCGCCGCCGCCCGGGTTCAGCATGGATGGCAACACCTGCGGCAACACCCTTGAACCAGGGGCCAGTTGCCAGTTCAGGGTGAAATTCTCGCCAACGGAAAATAAGTCTTACACGGCTGAGTTGCTTATCTCTTCAAGCAACGTCCCGTCGCTCAAGGTGCTCCTAAATGCCACGGGGTACCTGCCCTGGTACGTCTACCAGACGGCGGACAACGCCTACATCCGGCTGAGGCAAAGCGGCTACGCGCTCATGACAACGCCTGAGGCCATTTCTGCTTGTAGCTCGTTCAGCTACAAAGGTGTGGGCGGCTGGCGTATGCCCAGCATTCAGGAAGCTATCGTCATGCGAAACGCGATGGCTAGCGATTCTGTGACGCTGTCGACGCACGCGGGCAGCGGTGGAAACTACGTCATGTCGAGTTCCATCCAGTCGGGTCAGTCCTACTATGGAGTAACCCTGCGTGAGGGGACTCAGTATTCGAGCTCTGGTGGCTTAGGCTATCCGTACTGCATTCGCGATGGGCGCCTCTTCTGAGGGGCGGCGGGGCGCCTGAAAGGCCGCCTTCCCGAAGATGGCCACAGCACAGTGCTGGCCATCTTTCTTGCGCCTTATGCCAGAGCATGGCCTTCTCCCGTTCTGGCCACATTCGCCGCGAGCATCCCGGATGCCTTGTGGGCCTACATGAGGATGAGGACTACATCCGGTTCCTCGGAGCCACCAACAAGCCTCTTCTTTGCTTGCGACGCGAACGTGGAACAGCTTTCGTTCCTCGCTCAGATCCCTATACGGAGGACCGAATCAACTTTTCAGTTCCTCCATGCTCTCCCTTTTCGCTGAAGAAATCCACGGTCTGCCCGTGTGGAATTGGCTGCTGCAAGCACTCATCATCTGTGGCAGCTACACCGGGGCTGTGCTCAACAGTCGTCTGCGGTTGTCAGGCTTCTACTTCTACTCCATTGGCACGGGACTCATCGCCATCCTGCATTTCACCAGTGGCATGTGGCTGCTTTTCGTTCTCGACCTGTTGTATCTGCGGATAAATATCCTTGGCATCTTCATGTGGGCCAAGAAGTATCCGGACCAGTGCCCAAAAGTATTGCGGCGTTGGGTTCGTATGCCCATCCCCGAGAACCAGCCGTAGCCGTCCGATGTTGTCTGCAGTTAAGTACCGGGGCCAACCAAGCTGATGCACTCTCGGACATGGCGAAGTGTCGCTACCGGACCCCACTGATTGCCGGAGCGCGCAACATCAGCAGTTTCCGGAGACTTGCCATGACAGCGGCTGACGCAGATCAGAACCTTGCCACCCCACCCGGGAGTCTTCCGTCCCACTCTGCGCTGGACGCAAGATCGAGCACTCGTTGTGGAAGAGCATCAGCGCTTGCTGAAATGGCAGCTTCGCCTGACCGTTCTCGTCGATGAGGTACGGGATAGCGACGACTACTGCACTTGGTACGCCATAGCTCAAGCCTCGCTCGAGCAGCTGGACAACGACATCGACCGGCTTTTCCAGTGGCTGTTGGATACCGAGCGGGCGGTGCAGGTGAGCAGTAGAGAGTGACTGTGTATCCGGAGAACATGCGCCGGTGAGCGACTCGTTTCTTGGTTCACAGCGCACGCGACGCCCCTGTTACCATTTGCAAAGCGCTAGCATTTTCCATACAGGAGCACATTCTTGGCCGTCACCAAAACCGAAGTCGTCAGCGTCCGGGTTCCACCTGACGTGAAAGCCGCCTTGGTCGCAGCGGCGGAACACGAACGGCGGAGTGTGGCCTCCATGGTGGAGTACATGGTGCTCGACTACTGCAGAGCGCACGGCATCGTGCCGGCGTCGCCCGCCAAACCGACCGGGGTGCGCAAGACGCCGTGAGCCCGGCAGCACCTTCCGAACAACCAGAACAAGCTTGCCCAGACCGCATGACTGCTCTCTCCCTGCTGCTCGACCATTACCGCCAGTCCTCCATGTTTGAGCACAAAAATGGCAGTTAAACTGTAAAGTTTTCCAAAATTTAGGCGTACTCCGCTTTTCAATGTCGAGCCCTTGTTGCGCCCCGTCGGGTAGTTCGATGGTTCCATGACCTAAGCACGAGAAAAACTACTGATGTCGCGGTGCAGTGAAATTCCGGTGATCGACTTGTTCGCTGGGCCAGGAGGGCTATGCGAAGGCTTTTCGTCCATCTTTGACGAGACCGGCGTGCGGCGCTTCGCTGTCAAGGTTTCGGTCGAGATGGACCGCATCGCCTACCGGACGCTGCTGCTGCGGGCGATCTTCCGAAAGTTCCCCAAAGGCAAGGTCCCGAACTGCTACTACGACTACATTCGCGGGACGATCACCCGCGAGGCGTTCCTGGCCCATCCCGACATTAAGGACGCGGCCGAGCAGGCCACCAAGGAGGCGCGCTGCGCGGAACTCGGCGTCACCCCAGCCAAGGAGGTGGATGGCTGGATTCGAGAAGCGCTTGGCAATCAGACCGACTGGGTGCTCATTGGCGGCCCGCCGTGCCAAGCCTATTCGCTCGCTGGGCGCTCCCGCCTGCGCAGAAAGGACCCGAAGAAGTTCGAAGCTGACGCCAAGCACTTCCTCTACACCGAATATCTGCGGATCATTCAGCAGTTCGCCCCGGCCGTCTTTGTGATGGAGAACGTTAAGGGAATGTTGAACTCCACCAATTCGGGCAAGCGCATCTTCGAGAGAATCCTCACTGACCTCAAGTCACCGAGAGAGAACCTGAGTTACGAGGTTCGGTCGCTGGTGGTTCACAGGGCCGAGGGGGAAGAACTTGACCCTAACGACTATGTGATCGAAGCCGACGACCATGGTATCCCGCAAAGCCGCCACCGCGTCATCCTCTTTGGCATTCGCTCCGACGTGGCGGAGGCCACTCCAGCCCTCGCCGAGGACCCCGAACGCTTCCTGTTGACAAAGGTCAAGAAAAAGGTGGGCGTGAGCGCCGCGCTCGCGGGCCTACCGGAGCTTCGCAGCCGCTTGTCCAAGGAGCCAGATTCACAAGAGGCTTGGATGAAGGCTCTGCGGGAGTCTCCCCTGACCCTCAAAGGGTGGTGCATGCCAGTGCGTAACGACATCGAAGCGGCCATGGAAAAGTTCATCAAGAAGGCCGAAAAGCACGCCACCTATGGCTCGACCTTTATCCCCATGGCTGTCGATCCAGGGGAGGCAATGCCCAAGCCCCTGCGCGAGTGGTATCTGGACTCCAGGGTGGGCGGCGTCCTCCAGCACGAGACTCGCAGTCACATGCGGTCGGACCTGCACCGCTACATGTTTGCGGCGTGCTTCGCTGCCACACAGAAATACGCCCCGAACCTGCACAACTTCCCTCCAAAGCTTTTGCCAGAGCATGGAAACGTGGATGGGGAAACCATTCCGTTCAAGGATCGCTTCCGCGTGCAGATGGGCAAGTTCCCGTCGTCCACGGTGGTGGCCCACATCAAGAAGGACGGGCACTACTACATCCATCCGGACCCCGCGCAATGCCGGAGTCTGACAGTGCGCGAGGCCGCGCGGTTACAAACCTTCCCTGACAACTACTTCTTCGAGGGGAATCGCACCGAGCAATACGGGCAGATTGGCAACGCAGTCCCACCACTGCTAGCCAAGCAGATCGCAAAGGTCATCTACGATTTCATGTCCTCGCCTCGCGCGTGAGGCTGGCGAGGGCGACCCTTCCCGGACAAAACTCCAAGGGGTTGGGCTGCTTGGGCGGGCCACAGCTCAACCCCGCGATGGCGTTCCGATCTGGCCAAGTGGCTCGCCGCCCGTAAGCGGACGGTGAACCCGTCTTGACGGCGGAAGTTCTGTCAGCCGTGTGCTGGCGTCACGGTCCAGCGATGCGGCAAGAGCTCGTCGATCCGGCTGGCCGGCTGCAGTGGCAGGCGCTCGAGCACGTCGCGTAGATACGCATACGGGTCGTGCCCATTGATGCGTGCCGAGTGCAGCAGGCTCATGACGGCCGCAGCCCGCTTGCCGGCGCGCAGGCTGCCGGCGAAGAGCCAGTTGGACCTGCCCAGAGCGATGGGTCTGATCTGGTTTTCTACCCAGTTGTTGTCGATGGGCAGGCGCCCGTCGTTCAGGTAGCGCGTTAGCGCTTCCCAGCGTCGTCGGCTGTAGTCGAGGGCCTTCGCAGTGGCTGAGCCGTCCGGCACCTTCTGCCGGTGCTCGTCGAGCCACTGTTTGAGCGCATCGGCGACAGGCTTGGCTCTCTCAAGTCGCAGGGCTCGCCGGTCGTCTGCGTTCAGGTCTGCAGCGTCGCGCTCGACGTCGTACAGCGTCTGGAAGAACTTCAGCGCCTGCTCGCCCACCTTGCTCTGGTGGTTGGCCCAGAGCTCGTGGAACTTGCGTCGCGCGTGGGCCATGCAACCGACCTCGGTTACGCCCATGTCGAAGCACTGCTTGTAGCCGCTGAAGTCGTCCACCACCAAGCTGCCCTTCCAACTGGTATCCGTGCCGAGCTGCAAGAAGTCCCGCGCGTTCTGACCACCGCGGGTCTCGGCGAAGTTGAAGACCACCGCTCTGACGTCGTGGAACTGCGTCGTGCACCAGCTCCACATGTAGGCTCGGTGAGTCTTGCCCTTGCCAGGCCTGAGCATCGGCACTGGTGTTTCGTCGGCATGCAGCACCGGGGCCTTCAGCAGCTCCGCTGTCAGCGCGTCCACCAGCGGCTGCAGCTGCACGCCGCATTCGCCGACCCACTGCGCGAGGGTCGACCGCGCGATGGCCATGCCAGCGCGTTCGAAGATGGCTTCCTGGCGGTACAGCGGGAGGTGGTCGAGGTACTTGGCCACCAGCACCTGAGCGAGCAGCCGTGTCGTGGGGATGCCCTTGTCGATGATGTGCGGGTCCATGGGCGCCTGCATCAACGTCTCGCACTGCGCGCAGACCCACTTGCCCCGGACGTGGCGCTCGACCGTGAAGACGCCCGGGGTGTAGTCCAGCTTCTCGCTGATGTCCTGGCCGATGCGCTTCATCGTGCAGCCGCACTTGCACGTCGTGCTGGCCGGTTCGTGATGTACATCGTGGCGCGGCAGGTGAGCCGGCAGCGGGGCCCGCTTGGGCTGGCGCTTCTCGCCGTCAGGCTTGTGGGGCTGGGCGTCCTCAATCTCGCGCGCCACCGCCGCCAGGTCCATGTCGAACGTCTCGTCGAGCAGGCTCTTCTGCTCCGGCGTGTAGGCCTCGCTCTGCGCCGCAAACTTCAGTCGCTTGAGGACCGCGTTCTCGTGGATCAGCTTGTCGATGAAGGCCTGCTTGAAGGCCAACTCGGCGCGTGCCGCGCGCAGCATCTGACGCAGTTGCTCAGGTTCGGCGGTGTCGAGGGGGTCAGCAGCGATCACGGGGATTGATCGTGCCGACGACAGCGCTCCCGCGCCATCCGTGGATGCCGCAATTGCTGTCTACAGCAGGGTGATGACGCCGGCGTCGCCGACGCGCTGCCACGGCAGGCCGAGGACGAGCGCATTGAGCTGCTCCGTCGTGAGCGTCAGCGTCCCGCCGACATCCCGGGGCCAAACGAACTTGCCGCTGTTGAGCCTGCGAGCAGCGAGCCACACGCCGATGCCGTCGTGCACGAGGACCTTCATGCGGTTGGCACGGCGGTTGGCGAAGAGGTAGGCGTGGTGCGGCCTGGCGGCGCCGAAGACGTTGACCACGCGGGTGAGCGCAGTCTCGGTTCCAGCTCGCATGTCCAGCGGCTCGACCGCCAGCCACACGGCGTCAACGCGAATCACCGCAGCAGCTCGCGAGTCCAGGCAGCGAGCTCCGCTACAGCGCTCAGAGGCCATGTGACGGTGATGGTGACCGCGCCCCGTTTGAGCTCGACGCGAAGGTCCACCGGTGCCGCAGCAGGTGCAGCCAGGCCGGGAAGCGGCAGTGCAACGAACTCGCTCGTCACCGCGAGCCCCTCGTGCGAGCCGCTGCGAGAGAGCTGCCTCCAGCGATGAACGACGTTGGCATTGATGCCATGAGCCAGCGCTACCTGGGCCACCGATGCGCCTGGCTCTGCGCATTCGGCCAGCACCAGCGCCCGCTTCGTCGCGCTGTATCGCCGCCGCGTTTTCTTCTCGCTTGTCATGCGTCCACCTCAGTGATGTGGACAGCATCCTTGTCGTAGGCGACTGCTGGTTCAAGATGCCTTTGCCGGACGCATACCGCCGCCCTCGATCCAGGCGCTCAGGGCTGCTTGCAGGCCTGCTGCAGTGTCAGCTTGGCACGTTGAGCATTCCCATACGCACAACACTCGCCAGCCTAGCGCCTGAAGCTTCTCGACCGCCCGGCGGTCGCGCTCGACATTAGCTTCGAGCTTGGCTTTCCAGAACTCGGGTCGCGTGGCTGGCATCTTTGAGAATCGGCACCCTTGGTGCATGTGCCAGAAGCATCCGTGGACAAAGATTGCGACCTTGCGGCCAGGCATGACGATGTCAGGCGCACCTGGTAGGTCACGCCGATGCAGCCGGAAGCGGTAACCCGCGGCGAAGAGCATCCGGCGGACGATCAACTCGGGTTTGGTGTTCTTGCCCTGGATGCCAGCCATCATCCGGCTGCGGTCCGCAGGGGAAACGACATCAACCATGGTGGTGTGAGTTAGAGGCCGCCCAGCCCTCGTCGACGGCCTTGGTCACTACCTGAAGCAGCTTCACGGACTGGGGTCCGGTTGGGATCATCCTCGGCATTCGCGCAGCGACACGCAGCACGTCCAGCTCCGACGGTGTCATCACCGTGCCCGCCTCCGCCCATCGCAACAGCTGTTGCCAGTAGGGCGTCCCGCGGTTCACCACGAGCGTCTGCGCCTCGACCTCGTTGGTGACCTTCTGCTCCTTCCTGGCACTGCGACGGCCCGAGGTCGCGGTCTCCGATGACACGAGGTCTGCGTCCAGCTCATTGAACACGCTGGTGTCTATGTACGCCTTTAGGTCCTCCCAGCAGCGCTCGCGCTTGCACCATTCGGTGACGTTCGCGATGCCGGACTTCGCTGCGGTCTCGACGATCCGCTGGTTCACCTGAGCTCCGACCGCGAGCAGCGCGGCCAGCAGCTCGTTGGACGGTGCCTGGCGCTGCCAAGTACGCTCGAAGTCCAGTGCCTGCCCCGCCTTGCCGAGATGGTGCTGCATCAGGGCGATGGCATAGGTGACGATCTGCGCTCTGTAGCCCTGCGAGTACCAGTCTGCCTTCTGCACGCTACGTTCGAGAGCGCGAAAGATGATCGTGCCGGCCACCGCATGCCGGAACCAGGCGTCGTTGAAGTCGATGCCCTCGTCCTTCCAGGACTCACCGACGAACTCGGCGAACTGCATGAAGTTCTTCTGTGAGCCGAAGCAGACGATGTGTGGCTGACCGCGGAACGTCATGACCACCTTGGCCAAGTCAGTCTTGGCCATGACCTGCCCGCGTGGGTTCTGGAGGTCGAACTCACGCTTCTTCGCCGTCGTCAACCACGCGCTGGCATTCGCATACTGCCCTCTTGCCCGCTCATAGAACCAGTGCGTCTGCGTCAGCACGCCCTCTGGTGCCGGAGCCCAGAGCCTGCGGGAAATGCCTTCGATGCGGACGTGGAACGGGTGGTTGGAGAAGAAGTCGGCGTCGCTGACCTTGTTCTGGCTGTTGGCGTACTGGGAGATGCGGGGCACCATCTCGTCGACCAGCTCCGGCTTGATGACCGACAGCTTCATCTGGACACGGATGCGGTCCAGGTTGACGCCTTTGTCCTTCTTCAGCACGTTGAAGATCGACGCGGTGGTCTGGCCGCCATTGACGATCTGCAGGTGCCGCAGCTTCTCCAGCCGAATGGCGCCATCCCGCTCGACAAACTCAGCTTCGCTGGCGGTTGCCGATATGCCGTTGTTGTAGGCGAAGAACAGGTCGGGTTCGTCGAGAATGGTCTTGCGGATGCCCTTGTTCACCTTGCCCTTGGCTTGCAGGAACGTCCGCACGTTCTGCTCGAGCAGCCGACCGGACCACCGGTCGTAGATCGCCGCAAGCCAAGCACCCGGGATGACCGTCAGGTAGGAGGCACTGCCATCGCCTCCCGAATTGGCGGCCAGGCACGGTAGCGACTCGCCGAACATCTCCACTAGGTCGATTTCGATTTCCTCCGGTTCGGCCGATGCCATGAGGCGTTGGATGACCCTGAGGTCCCATACGCGATATGTCAGCTCGCGACCGTCAACCTGCTGGGAAGGAATCTTCTTGACCGCACCCGACAACGCCTCGTCTGTGAGCAGATGGAAGCGCACCCGTCTGATGCCCGGCAGCTGATCGGCAAGTTGGCGTGCAAACCCCCAGGCCGGGTGGCTGACGTCGATGGTGTCGCGGAATGCCGGCTTCGATGCCTGGAGCAAGAACTTTTCGACCCGGCGGAAGCACGGCTCCATGGCCGTCCTGGTCAGCGTCTGGACCTCGTTCCCACCATCGAACTCGGCGACAAGCAAGTCAAGGGTCAGCCCCTCGTCTGCGAATCCGTAGCCCTCGATGCGGATGCTGCCGTTGGGGCTCTTGAATGGCAGCGGCACGAACTCCTGGACCGCACCAGAATCGACCAGGGCCTCGGCGACAAGCTCCGTGAACGCAGCGACCGAGAAATCGGCCGTGGCCGCCCCGCGCGCTGCCACCATCTGCATGAGCTCGGCGTGGAACTCGTCATCCGTCATGTCTGAGCTCCGCACGCGCCTGAGACTGCATCGGCTGGGACGGCAAAAGATCGCATATCTGCGAGGCAGATCGAATAGGCAACGTCCTTGACGCCAGTGGGAACCTGCTCGGTGGTCAACCGGGGAAACCCATCACGGACCTC
This sequence comes from Roseateles sp., assembly GCF_047654785.1. GTDB lineage: Bacteria > Pseudomonadota > Gammaproteobacteria > Burkholderiales > Burkholderiaceae_C > Pelomonas. Next base: position 109,405 of record NZ_JASGKQ010000002.1, on the reverse strand, counting down.
GTAGTCGCCAGTCGAAGTCACGGCATACGACATCGCGCGGTATTCCGGCAGGTCGACGTAGCCCATGGTCAACAGCCGGTCCTCGAAGGTCTCTGTCGCTGCGTGGCTCGGGGCAAGGAGTCGCCGCAGTTCATCTACCAAGTCAGGCAGGGCAAGGCCATCATCCTGACGGACAAGGCAGACAAGATGCAGGAACAGGGGCACTTCGCTGGACGTCAGTTGCTCGGCCGATGTGATTCGGACCGAAGGGTCCGAGCCGGCGGCGAACGTCTTCACCTCGACCAATCGCCCGTTGAACACGAAGTCCTGCGGGAGACCCATTGGACCCTGCCAGCACTCAACGGCCGCAGTGCCAACCGTCGACACCAAGTAGTCCCGAAGGAACAGCAGTTCGCCGATGAGGCCCCGGACCTGACGCTCGTCGAGCAGCTTCCCGGTGCCCTTGCTGAGGAACTTCTGCCAACGCAACAGCCTTGCAACGAGAAGCTGCAATCCTGTTGCCTCATCCTTGCCCTCGTCGGCCACAGACAGCAAGTCCAGGCACAGGGCGTGGAACATCTCCCAGTCGCCGGCGGGCTCGAGCACCAGCTGAAGCCGACTGTCCGCAGCAACGACCAGGAGCTCGACGCCCTTCACAGTTGGCAGTTCCAACGGGACATCTTCGACCCGGTGAAGCGCTATGAGCAGTGCCAGCCTACCGTCTGGCTTCCGCCCCCAGAACGCTTCAATCCGTGCCAAGCCAGGAACCCGAAGCACCGACAGGGTCCCGGGCGTGCCAGGAGGCAGTCCCTTCCAGGGGTTGTCACGCATCGGCCTGCTCCGACTCTTCCGCCGCCTCCTCCAGGTCCTCCTGGAAGTTGTTCTTCCACCAAGTCGTATTGACCACGTATTCGACCTGCTGCTCTGGGCGACCCGTTGCCTTAAAGCTAATGCCCCAGGCCAGCGCACCCCGCTCTTCCCGGGCCTGCTGGTCCTGCGGTGGACTGCTCTCACGCAAGAGAAGCAGATGAAGCATCAGCAAGGGCCGCGTCCGCGCCAGCCGATAGGCCTTGTCTGAGATGCTCTTGCCTTCGTTGCCAGAGATTTCAAAGAAGTCGTCACGGGCAGTCTTCACCTCTTCGTCGGTAAGCCCTACCCGCTCTTGCCCGCGCGACGCGACGCGTGAGGACTTGCCATTGATACGGAAGTACCCGATACCGTCATCGGCCGTGTCCCAGCTTGAGCTTCGCTCCTGCAACTGCACGGCTCTGCCCCCGAGCGTGAAGGGTCCGGCGTCGGCCTTGGCGGGGCTGAAGAGGCAGACATCCCACTCTGGCATCTCATCGACCTCGCGTGCCTGGATGTAGGCATTCACAGGTCCCGCCTGAGTCTTGATGCAGAGGTCGTCATAGTTGCGGAAGCGGCCGACAAAGTCGCGCACTTCAGCGGCGCTCACACCAGACCACAGCCATCCCGCGTCCGAGGCCACCAGCGTGGAGCCGTGCTGCCGGTCCAGCGAGGCAACGAACTCCTCCGCCAGTTTGCGGTTCTGTTCGAGCGCATCCTTCCGAAGAGAAGTTGTTTCGATTAGCGTGCCGCCGAGCGAGATGCTGTGCCGGACGGGCTTACCCGTCCGCATCTTGTTGCGGGCAGTGATGATGAGCGACTCGGGATCGGAGCGCACCCGCAGGCCGAACTGCAGCGGCGTTCGGTTGGCGCGCTCCATGCGCTTGAATTCGTCGCGCAACTCGTCGATGGCATCGGAGATATGAGAGTACCAGCCAATGGCATCGTCGGTCATGTAGACGCGGCAGACATCCGCGTATCCGTCCCGGTACCCGAACCATCGCCCCATCTGCAGCAGCGTGTCGTACATCATCGAGCTGCGGAGGAAGTAGCTCACGGTGAGCCCCTCCAGCGTGAACCCCCGCGACAGCACAAACCCCCCAACAGCAATGACGTGAAGGCCAGTCTCCTCGTTGCGCTTGTAGTCCAGTGTGTCAGGTGACTTGCCGTTGATCTTCCGCACGTCCACCGGTCCAACGGCCTCGCGGAGTCGCGCCTGCACATCCGACCAAGTCTCCTTCACGCTTCCCGCGAACTGGTCGTCCCACACGCGGCGCAGTTCGGCAAGCGCCGGGTCACGCAGTGCCTGCGCCTCGGGCAGGGCGGCATGTCCCTGGCATGCCTCGAGATACCTTACCAGTTCGCTCTTCACCAAGCCCGTGACTTGCGTCTGGACGTCATTGAAGCGCGAGACGTTGATGAGCATCGACGAATGGTTGGTGCCGTTTCCACGACAGCAACGGACAGCTCTGGCTAGCAGGAAGGTGGCGACCGCCTCTTTCAGCGAAGGAGGAAGAGCTGGGACCTTCCAGCTGATCTTGTGCTTCTCCGGCAGGCTGGCCTCGTGATCCTCGACCGCAATGAGAGAGCCACCGAGGTCACCGTCAGCGCCGAACAGGCGCGCCGCGCTGACATAGTTGGTTGGAGCGTCCAGCGACACGATGAAGTCGCGAGGAAACAGGTCTTCGCGCGCCATCGCGTCAGTCGACTCCGGGTCAATGAAGATGTTGGCGAACGGGGTCGCCGTGTAGCCCAGATAGACGTTTTTGTCGAACAGCGACAAGAGCTCGCGTATGCGCCCGTTGATGCTGGTGGGGCTGTCGGCGTTCGCCGAGGTGTTGACCGATGCGTTGTCAGCTTCGTCGTCGATAAGCAGCATCGGGGTGCCGGAAATGCGGCCTGACGGGTCCTTGTTCTTCGTCTTCAGCCATTCGACCAGGTTGCCCAGTACCTTGGCGTTCTTCTTCATCACGAGGATCAGCGGCTCCTTCAACGACTGGATCGGCATGGTCAGCCTCGCGTGCATGACCTTGAAGTCATCCGCCCGGCTGGTTAGCGTCGACGGCCTCCGGTCTAGCCCGAGTCGACCGACACCAACGATGGGGTCCTTCGCCTCCTTGTCGGAGTTGCTGCCGATGAAGCCCTCTTCGATGCGCTCTTGCGTCTGCGCCCGCAGGTCTTCCTGCATGCCGGCGAGGATGACGATGAACTTGTAGCCGTAGTCGGCGGCCTTGCTGATGACGCCAGAGTAGTTCGCGGTCTTGCCGGACTGGACATGCCCGACGACCAGGCCCCGTCGTGACCAGGGCTTGGCCAAAAGAGGGTCACCCAGCAAGCCCACGATCTTGTCGGTGTCCTTGTCCAGGACACCCAGAACTGTCGAGACAAACCCCTTCTGGCTCAGCCATCGGCGGTAGCGAGGGTAGTAGAAATGACCTTCGACCTCCGCCCGGCGCTGCGGCAGCCAGGGCTTGAATTCACCGTCGAACTTGATTGAAGACGCATCGTGCACACGCACGAATAACTTGGTCTCGATGCGCTGCGCACAGAGTTCGAGCTGCTCTGCGGATGTCTGCGCCTTGAGGTCCGGGCTCAGCACCAGCAGCGTCGTCAGCACCATCCGGACGGACTCGGGTGTGCGCTCCGGCATGGTGGCCAAGACGCCTATGGCGTTGTTCTCAAGGTCATTCAAGGTCATCGTTGTTCTCCCTTCATGTTCTGCCCTGCAGCGCGTCGCGCGCCACCTTGTCGAGTTCCTTGGGCCAGGCGGCAAACGGCTCGATGTCGCGGAGGAGCTCCGTCAACCCTTTCTGGTCCACGCCTGGGTTTGCTGCAGCAATGAGGCGCGCAAGGGTCACCAGAGCGCCCACATCGCAGGTAGTGGGCTCAAGTACACGCGGGTTCGTCGCGTAGTCGCTGAAGAAGATCGCCGCGGGGAAGGCTTCGCCCACCATGCGCAGCACAGCGTCGAGCCGAGTCCGGGTATCGTTGTCCAGGTTCGCACGAAGGTCGGCGACGAGGGGGTGCTCGGGGTTGACCTCATACCTGACAGCGTCGTTGAACGCGCGCCTCTGCCAAACGGCGGCAGTCGGCCCGGACGACACCGGCGTGCCCCGGTGCGTGTACGGCCGCTTGGCCGATGAACGGATGCGCTCGACAATCTGCTTCATCCGCGCACGGACTGCGGCTGGAGGCCGTGCCCGTGACTTCCGGACGTCGATTGCCCAGAGGTGATCCTGGGTGTTTGGTATGTCGACCTTGATCCGCGCGAGCTTCGTCAGCTCCTCCTGCGGCGCCAGCCGGAACCAGGTTCCCCAGACGATCAGCCTGCGGTTTCGGTAGACGTAGAAGCCTTGGTTCCGGAGGTAGCCCTCTGTGCCGGAGAGGCGCTGGTACTCGGCTTGTGTCACCTTGGAGTGATGCGGAAGCACGTAGGCCTGCATTCGCACGTCGCCGGTCTTCGTGACCACCCGCTCCTCCTGGAGCACCTGTGTTGCCAAGCTCCGTTCATTGAACGGGTCGAACGCCGGGACCTCGGCCAAGTTCAGGCGCATCGCCAGCTTGGCGTAGCCGCGTTCTCCGCCGATGAAGCGATGGAAAACACGGGCGATGTGCTCCCGGACCACGGCCATCTGCTCGTTGAGCTGCTGATGGCCTCGCTCGTCGCGACCGTCAAACTCGAGCCGGTCGATGTTCTCCCACATCACCAGAGTGCCTTGCGGTCCCAACTCGCGCAAGCACGGCATCAGCGCCAGTTCAGCGGCTGCCGGGCGCTGCAGGGTCCACTTGTCGGTCTCGGCAACGTAGTCGAGGTCCCACCTCGCCGCTGATTCGATGCCCTTATGGCGGGTGAGGACGGTGAGCCGGCGGCACTGGGAGAACGATGCAGTCTTCAAGCCGAGACCAAAGCGCCCGAGGTCATCCTTGCTTCGCGACTCGAGCGGATTCCGCGTTCCCGGCCGCATGGCCTCCCGAAGGACGGAAGGCGACATGCCTTCACCATCGTCGATGATGCCAATCCATGCCCCGCCGTCGTGCCAACCGAAGCGCACATCGACGGCGCTTGCGCGGGCAGTGATGCTGTTGTCGATGATGTCCGCAACGGCCGACTCCAGCGAGTAGCCGATGTCGCGCATCGCCTCGATCATGGCCGAGGCTCTAGGCGGGAGCTCCTCTACTCCCGGTATGTCAGCTGCCTCCGGCTCAGCGAGGTGGTCCCTTTCGGTATTCATTCTGTTCCCAGATATATGGCAGGGAGCTCAATGCACGCCCCTCTTGGTCACACCGTCAGAAACGTCTATCAATATTGACTATTTGATAGCTTTCGCGCTTTATACCTCACCGTTTCGCGTCTTATGCCTCGCTCTACAGGCGTCAGACGTCGATGTTCCCGGCCCTCAGCGCATTCGTCTCGATGAAGTCGCGCCGCGGCTCGACCTCGTCGCCCATCAGCATCGTGAACACCTTGTCGGCCTCGATGGCGTCCTCGATCTGCACGCGCAGCAGCCGGCGGACCGTGGGGTCCATGGTCGTTTCCCACAGCTGCTCGGGGTTCATCTCGCCCAGGCCCTTGTAGCGCTGGCGGCCGACGGCGCTTTCGGCCTGCTGCATCAGCCAGGCCATCGCGGCGCGGAAGTCGTCGACCTTGCTCTCCTTGGCCTTCTCGCCCTCGCCCTTGCGGACGACGGCGCCGGGCTTGATGAGGCCCTGGAAGCTCAGGCCCGCGTCGGCCAGCACTTCGTAGTCGGCACCGTGCACGAAGTCGGCGTGGATGACGCTGGCGCGCACGTTGCCGTGGTGCATGCGGGCGATCTTCAGGAAGAGCTTGTCGGTGCGCGGGTCGGTCTCCACCGTCACCTCGGCGCCGTGCAGCGCGGCCTTCAGCGCGGCCGCGCTGGCCTCGGCGTCTTCGCGGCTGTCGATCTTCAGCGCCAGGCCGTTGGCCAGCACGTGCAGCGCCTCGCCGTCCATCCAGTTGGACAGGCGCTCGATGACGCTCTGCGCGGTGACGTATTTGCGGGCCAGCGCGTCCAGCGCGTCGCCGCTCAGGGAGGTGCCGGCGCCGGTGTCCAGCGAGGCGTCCTGCAGCGCGACCTTGAGCAGGAAGGCGTCCAGCTCGGGCGCGTCCTTCAGGTACTGCTCGTGCTTGCCGACCTTGACCTTGTACAGCGGCGGCTGCGCGATGTAGATGTGGCCGCGCTCGCAGAGCTCGGGCATCTGGCGGTAGAAGAAGGTCAGCAGCAGCGTGCGGATGTGGGCGCCGTCCACGTCCGCGTCGGTCATGATGATGATGCGGTGGTAGCGCAGCTTGTCGGGGTTGAAGTCGTCGCTGCCGGCGCCGCGGCCGATGCCGGTGCCTAAAGCGGTGATCAGCGTGATGATTTCATTGCTGGTCAGCAGCTTCTCGTAGCGGGCCTTCTCGACGTTCAGGATCTTGCCGCGCAGCGGCAGGATGGCCTGGAACTTCCGGTCGCGGCCCTGCTTGGCGGAGCCGCCGGCGGAGTCGCCCTCGACGATGTAGATCTCGCACAGCGCCGGGTCTTTCTCCTGGCAGTCGGCCAGCTTGCCGGGCAGGCCCAGGCCGTCGAGCACGCCCTTGCGGCGCGTCATCTCGCGGGCCTTGCGGGCGGCCTCGCGGGCGCGGGCGGCGTCGAGGATCTTGCCGCAGATGGTCTTGGCGTCCAGCGGGTTCTCCAGCAGGTAGTCGGTCAGCAGGCGGCCGACGATGTCTTCCACCGGCGCGCGCACTTCCGACGAGACCAGCTTGTCCTTGGTCTGCGAGCTGAACTTGGGCTCGGGCACCTTGACGCTGACGACGCAGGCCAGGCCTTCGCGCATGTCGTCGCCGGCGACCTCGACCTTGGCCTTCTTGGCGAGCTCGTTGTCCTCGATGTATTTGTTGATGACGCGGGTCATCGCGGCGCGCAGGCCGGTCAGGTGGGTGCCGCCGTCGCGCTGCGGGATGTTGTTGGTGAAGCAGAGGACGTTCTCGTTGAAGCCGTCGTTCCACTGCATCGCCACCTCGACGCCGATGTTGGTGCCCTGGTCGCTCATCTTGTCGCCGACGGCGTGGAAGATGTTCGGGTGCAGCGTCGTCTTGCCCTTGTTGATGAACTCGACGAAGCCCTTCACGCCGCCCGCGTAGGCGAAGTTGTCTTCCTTGTTGTTGCGCTCGTCGACGAGGCGGATCTTGACGCCGTTGTTCAGGAACGAGAGCTCGCGCAGCCGCTTGGCGAGGATGTCGTAGTGGAAGTCGTTGTTCTGCTGGAAGATCTCGGTGTCCGGCAGGAAGTGGACCTCGGTGCCGCGCTTGTCGGTGTCGCCGATGACCTTGAGCGGGCGGGTCTCGAAGCCGTCCACCATCACGCTTTCGGCGTTCTGCGGGATGCCCTTGGCGAACTCGATGAAGTGGGCCTTGCCGTTCTGGCGCACCGTCAGGCGCAGCCATTTGGACAGGCCGTTCACGCAGCTCACGCCGACGCCGTGCAGGCCGCCCGAGACCTTGTAGCTGTTCTGGTTGAACTTGCCGCCCGCGTGCAGCTCGGTCAGCGCGATCTCGGCGGCGGAGCGCTTGGGCTCGTGCTTGTCGTCCATCTTGACGCCGGTGGGGATGCCGCGGCCGTTGTCGATGACGGAGATGGAGTTGTCGGTATGGATGGTGACGACGATGTCGTCGCAGTGGCCGGCCAGCGCCTCGTCGATGGAGTTGTCCACGACCTCGAAGACCAGGTGGTGCAGGCCGGTGCCGTCCGAGGTGTCGCCGATGTACATGCCGGGGCGCTTGCGCACGGCCTCCAGGCCTTCGAGGATCTGGATGGAACTGGCGTCGTAGGCCGCTTGCGGAGCCGGTGCGGGGCTGTTCTCGGGGGTGGCGCTATCGCTCATCGGGGACTTTCAAGGCCGCAACGCGGCCGGTACAACTTCAAACCAGAGCCCCCCGCTTGGCGGGGGGCTGGGGGGTGCGGAACATTCAGGGCATGCAATGCCGATGAGGATCGTCAGAATCCGCATCGGCATCACGACGTACTTGAACCCGGTCGTGTCGGGGAGGGTCAGCAGCGCGCTGCTGGCGCTGTCGTTGAGGTCGATGCAGACCATGTCCTGGCTCATGTTGGCCAGCGCGTCCATCAGATAGGTCACGTTGAAGCCGGTCTCGATGCGGTCGCCCGCGTAGTCGATCTCGATCTCTTCCTTGGCCTCTTCCTGCTCGGCGTTGCTGGACGCGATGCTCAGCAGGCCCGGCTCGAAGGTCAGGCGCACGGCCTTGAACTTCTCGCTGGTCAGGATGGCGGCGCGCTGCAGGCTGGCCAGCAGCGGCGCGCGGCCCAGCGTCAGGCGGAACTTGTGGTTCTTCGGGATGACGCGGTTGTAGTCCGGGAACTTGCCCTCGACCAGCTTGGTCACGAACTCCATGCCCGAGAAGCTGAACTTGGCCTGGTTGCCCGCGAAGCGCATCTCGATGGGCGCGTTCTCGTCGTCGCCCTTGCCGTCCTTCAGCAGGCGCTGCAGTTCCAGCACGGTCTTGCGCGGCAGGATGACTTCCTGCTTGGGGATGTCGGCGTCCAGCTCGGCCTGGGCCAGCGCGAGGCGGTGGCCGTCGGTGGCGACCAGCGTCAGGTTGCGCCCTTCGGCGACGAACAGGATGCCGTTCAGGTAGTAGCGGATGTCGTGCACCGCCATCGCGAAGTGGACCTGGTTGATCAGGCCCTTCAGCGCCTTCTGCGGCACGCTGAACGCGGGGCCGAAGTCGGCGGCCTCCTGCACCAGCGGGAAATCGTCGGCCGGCAGCGTCTGCAGCGTGAAGCGGCTCTTGCCGCCCTGCAGCGTCATCTTGTTCTGGTTGCTGGCCAGGCTGACGGTCTGGTCGCTGGGCAGCGCACGCAGGATGTCGATCAGCTTGCGCGCGCCGATGGTGGTGGCGAGGTTGCCGGCGTCGCCGTCGAAGGCGACCGTGGTGCGCACCTGGATTTCGAGGTCGCTCGTCGTCAGCTCCACCTGGTCGCCGGTCTTGCGGATCAGCACATTGGCCAGGATCGGCAGCGTGTGGCGCCGCTCGACGATGCCCGACACCGCCTGCAGCGCGGTGAGCACCTGATCCTGGGGAGCTTTCAAAACGATCATGAGGGCCTCTTTGGCGGGGTCTTTGGGGGGAGGGGCGCCGGGGCCGGGGCCCCAGGAACACGCGCGCGCGTGAAGCTGCGATTGTCGCCCGGAATGGGCGTGCGGCCGGCCGCCGGAGGCGGGCCGAGCGCTACGGGTCAACCCGAGTCCGGGCCGTTCCCACGGGGCGCCCGGGCCCTGGGCGGAGGGGTCAGCCCTTCAGCGTTTGCTCCAGCACGTGCAGCTGCTGGTTCAGCTCGGTGTTCTTCTGCCGCTCGCCGCCGATCTTGCGCACCGCGTGCAGCACCGTCGTGTGGTCGCGGCCGCCGAACAGCTCGCCGATCTCGGGCAGGCTCTTCTGCGTCAGCTCCTTGGCCAGGTACATCGCGATCTGGCGCGGCCGGGCGATGCTGGCCGGGCGCTTCTTCGAGTACATGTCGGCGACCTTGATCTTGTAGAAGTCCGCCACCGTCTTCTGGATGTTCTCGACGCCGATCTGGCGGTTCTGGATGGACAGCAGGTCCTTCAGCGCCTCGCGCGCCAGCGCGATGCTGATCTCCTTGTGCGAGAACTTCGCATAGGCCAGCACCTTGCGCAGCGCGCCCTCCAGCTCGCGGACGTTGGCGCGCACGTTCTTCGCGACGAAGAAGGCCACGTCCTCGGGCATCGGCGTGCCCTCGGCCTCGGCCTTCTTGATCAGGATGGCGACGCGCATCTCCAGCTCGGGCGGCTCGATGGCCACGGTCAGCCCGGCGTCGAAGCGCGAGGTCAGGCGCTCGTCGATGTCCACCAGCCCCTTGGGGTAGGTGTCGCTCGTCATGATGATGTGCGCCTTCTTCGCCAGCAGCGCCTCGAAGGCGTTGAAGAACTCCTCCTGCGTGCGGTCCTTGCCGGCGAAGAACTGCACGTCGTCGATCAGCAGCAGGTCCAGCGAGTGGTACTTGGCCTTCAGCTCGTCGAAGGTCTTGCGCTGGTAGTTCTTCACCACGTCGGAGATGAACTGCTCGGCGTGCAGGTAGAGCACGCGGGCGTCCGGCCGGTCCTTCAGCAGCGCGTTGCCGACGGCGTGGATCAAATGCGTCTTGCCCAGGCCGACGCCGCCGTAGATGAACAGCGGGTTGTAGGTGACGCCCGGCGCGCCGGCCACGTGCAGCGCGGCGGTGCGGGCCATCTGGTTGGCGCGGCCGGGCACCAGCGTGTCGAAGGTCAGCTGCGGGTTGATGCGGTGCTTGCTCGACGCCGGCGCCTGCGACGGCAGCAGCACCGGCGCGGCCGGCGGCGCCGCGACGACGGGCCGCAGCGCCGCGCTGGGCTCGGCCGGCAGGCCGGCCTGCTGGGGCGCGGGCGCGGCCGCCGGGCCGGCGGGGGCGGCGGCCGCGTCGCGCGCGGCCAGCGTCAGCTCCAGCCGCGTGGGGCGGCCGGCCAGCTCGGTCAGGATGGTTTCGATGCGCGCCGCGTACTGGCGGCGGATCCAGTCGCGCTTGAAATGGTTGGGCACCTTCAGCGTCGCGACGAGGGGGGCATCCCCCGGGGCGTCCGCGCCCTCCAGCGTGGCGGGCGGCAGCGGGCGGATCCAGGTGTTGAACTGCTGCTCGGGCAGTTCGGCGGCCAGGCGCTCGCAGCCGCGCTGCCACAGGCCGGCGGCCCAATCCGCCGCGTCCCGGCCGTCTGCGCCCGTCGTCAATGCCTGCACGCCAGCCACCCCGTGTTCTTCTTCGCTCATTGTGGAAAACTTCTTTTCGAGCGGCCGGATTGTACGGGTCCGGGCCCGCCGCAGGCCGGGTTATCCACAGAAACCCGACGGCCGCCCATCCCTGGCAAACCCGCCCCGGGGCCGGCCACTGATTGACCGGGGTGGCCGCATCTGCTGTAATGCCGGGTTTTCGCGCACAAGCGGCTGGTTCGCTGTGCGCTTTTTTGCCGGGCGCCAACCGCTGTGGCCGGCTCCGCACAAACACCCTCAAAAGAGGTTCCCCATGAAGCGTACCTACCAAGCCTCCAAGACCCGCCGCGCCCGCACCCACGGTTTCCTCGTGCGCATGAAGACGCGCGGCGGCCGCGCCGTCATCGCCGCGCGCCGCGCCAAGGGCCGCAAGCGCCTGGCCGTCTAAGCCACGCCGCGATCCGAGCGACGGCGCCCGAGCGCGTCGCCAGCCTGTCCGGCGCCCGATGATCGGCAAGCTGCAACGCCCGGTGGATTTCGAGCGCGTGCTCGGCCGCCAGAGCCGGGCGCGCAGCGCGCATTTCGCGCTGCACCACCTCGCGGCCGAGCCGGCGCCCAGCGCCTGGCATGCCGCCAGGTCGCGCACCGCCCAGGCCCAGTTATCAACAGGCGACGCACAGCCTGCCCACAGCGTTGTGGACCATGACCCGCCCGCCGCGCCGCAAGGCTGCTGGGTGGGTATGGTCGTGCCCAAGCGGCACGCCAAGCGCTCCGTGACGCGCCAGCTGCTGAAGCGCCAGATCCGCGCCGCCTTCGCCGAGCGCCCGGGCATGCCGCCGGGCCTGTGGGTGGTGCGATTGCGCGCGCCGTTCGACCGCCAGCAGTTCCCCAGCGCCGCGTCCGACGCGCTGCGCCGGGCCGTGCGGGCGGAGCTCGCGCAGCTGCTGGGCCGCGCGATGCCGCCCCGGGGCGCCGCATGAACGCGCCGAGCCCGCCAGCCCGCGTGCTGATGGCCGCCGTGCGCGGCTACCGGCTGCTGCTCAGCCCCTGGCTGGGCAACGCCTGCCGCTTCGAGCCGACCTGCTCGCGCTATTCGCTGGCCGCGCTGGCGCGGCACGGCGCGCTGGCCGGCAGCTACCTGACGGCGGCCCGGCTGCTGCGCTGCCAGCCCTGGTGCGACGGCGGGCACGACCCGGTGCCCGACAATCCGCCGCGGCTGTTCTCCCGCCTCGTCCCTTCCTCCCCCGCGCGCCGTGGCGCGCCGTCTTCCTCGCCCGAGTCTTCCCATGACTGATATTCGCCGCACCGTGCTGTGGGTGGTGTTCACCATGTCCCTCGTCCTGCTGTGGGACGGCTGGCAAAAGCACAACGGACATTCCTCGATGTTCAGCCCCTCGGCGCCCAAGGCGGTGGCCACGGCGCCGAACGGTGCCGCCTCCGGCGGCGTGCCTGCGGCCACCGTGGCGGCGGGCCAGGCGCCGGCCATCGCGCCCGCAGCCGCCCCGTCCGAGAAGGTGACCGTCCGCACCGACGTGCTGACGGTCACCGTCGACACGCTGGGCGGCGACATCGTCCGCGCCGAGCTGCCCAAGTACCTGACCTCGCCCGACCCGTCGGTCACCGACCAGTTGCTGCAGATGGTGCGCCTGAAGCAGCCGGCCCCGTTCACGCCCGAGCCCGTCGTGCTGTTCAACGCCGCCCAGCAGTACCGCGCGCAGACCGGCCTGGTCGGCGCCCAGGGCCCGCTGCCCACGCACAACACGCCGATGACGGTGCTGCCCGGCGAGCGCGAGCTCCAGGCCGGGCAGGACGAGGTCAAGCTGCGGCTGGAGTCGGCCGAAGTCGGCGGCGTCAAGCTGGTCAAGACCTTCACGTTCAAGCGCGGCGCCTACACGGTGGGCGTGACGCACGAGGTCATCAACGCGGGCGCTGCGCCGGTCACGCCGCAGGTCTACCTGCAACTGGTGCGCGACGGCAGCACCGTCACCGGCGGCGCGGCGTTCACGCCCAGCTTCACCGGCCCGGCCGTCTACAACGACAAGGCCAAGTTCAAGACGCTCAAGTTCGAGGACATCGACAAGGGCAAGGTCGACATCGAGAAGCAGGCCGATGACGGCTGGGTCTCCATGGTCCAGCACTACTTCGCCAGCGCCTGGCTGGTCAACGAGCCGGGCAACCGCGAATTCTTCGTGCGCAAGCTGCCCGGCCAGGCCGGCGTGCGCGGCGACACCTACGCCACCGGCATGGTCTTCACGCTGCCCACGCTGGCGCCCGGCGCCAGCACGACGCAGACCGCCCTGCTGTTCGCCGGCCCGCAGGAGGAGAACAAGCTCGCCAAGCTCGCCCCGGGGCTGGTGCGCGTGAAGGACTACGGCATCTTCACCATCATTGCCGAGCCGCTGTTCTGGCTGCTGGACAAGATCCACGGCGTCATCGGCAACTGGGGCTGGACCATCGTCGCCCTGGTCGTGCTGCTGAAGGCCGCGCTGTACGGGCTGAACGCCAGCGCCTACAAGTCCATGGCCAAGATGAAGGCGCTGGCGCCGCGCATCAACGAGCTGAAGGAGCGCTACAAGGACAAGCCGCAGGAGATGCAGCAGCAGATGATGAAGATCTACCGCGAGGAAAAGGTCAACCCCATCGGCGGCTGCCTGCCCATCTTTGCGCAGATGCCCATCTTCATGGCGCTGTACTGGGTGCTGCTGTCCACCGTCGAGATGCGCCAGGCGCCGTGGATCCTGTGGATCACCGACCTGTCGGTGCGCGACCCCTACTTCATCCTGCCGCTGCTGATGATGCTGTCCAGCCTGTTCCAGGTCTGGCTCAACCCGCCGGCGGCGGACCCGATGCAGCAGAAGATGATGTGGATCATGCCCATTGCCTTCGGCATCATGTTCTTCGTCTTCCCGGCCGGCCTGGTGCTGTACTGGCTGACGAACAACATCCTGTCGATCGCGCAGCAGTGGATGATCAACAAGCAGCTCGGCGTGAACTGAGTCACGCCCGCCGGACGAGCCCCCGCAGCCCGGGGGCTTTTTTACGCCTGCGCTTCGCGGTTCAATGGCTTCGCGGGGCAGAGAACACAACGGCCCGGGCGAAGCGCACGAGCGCGGTCGCACCGGGCCTCCCCCGCGCCAGATGCCAGCGGGCCGCATCCCTTCACGGTGATGCGGCCTGTTGCGTTCTGCGGGCCCTCAGCGGTTGCTGGCCTGCCAGCGCGCGAGCTGCTCGGGGCCGATGACGAAGTAGCGCTTGTACCCGCCGTCCTGGCGCGAGCCCATCTCGATCGCCTCGATGGACACCGCCAGGTCGGCGTTGGCGCCTTGGCGGTTGACGATGGGCATCGGTGCATTGGAGACGCCGGTGACGCGCCCGTAGATTCGCAGCATGTCCTTGCCCTTTTCACGCAGCGCCTCGATCTCTCTCGCGCGTTCCACGGGCACCTTGACCGTGAACTGCAGCGTCTGGCAACTGGCGCAGAGTGCGTCGAACGCGGGGTCGTAGTTCAGGCTGCTGCGGTGCTTGCCGTCGCTGTAGCTGACGCCCAGGCGCCGCGCCCCGGGCTTCACGCTCAGGTAATACTCGCCGGTCGCGACATCGGGCCCCGCCAGAAAGATGTACTCGGCCTGGTAGGCCATCACCATCTGCAGCGAAGCCGGGTCGGCCGGCAGTTCCTGGCGGGTCTTGTCGGCCCACGCCTGCTTCTTGAACTCGTTGGCCTCGTCGGCGCTCTCGGGGTGGACGATCTTCGCGATCAAACCCCAATCCGGTTTCGGCACCGAGGCGGCCTGGGTCTTCCAGTGCGCCAGGTAGGCGAGGAAGGCGCTGTCGGGCTGCTGTTGGTATTCACCCTTGGTCCACTCGGTCGCCTCCTGGCGCTGGTAGCTGGCGAAGCGCTCCGGCAGCGGCGCCGTGCCGTCCAGGACGACGGCGCTGACGGAGCCGAACTTCTCGGTCTGCTTGAAGCGCGGCAGCTGCGGGTCGGCGCTGGTGGCGGCTGCCGCAGGCGTGGCCGGCGTGCCCGCCTCGTCCTTCTTGCCGCAGGCGGCGAGCAGCGGCAGCGCCAGCGCAACGGCCAGCACGGGCTGGCAAACACGGTGATGCATGGGCTTTCGCGCGCTCACGGGCTCACCCACATCTGCACGATGCCTTGCTCGCGCCCCGACACGGTGGTGCCGCCCGGCGGCGTGGCCTGCACGACGATCGCGTAGCGCGGTGTGCCGCCCTTGCGGGGGATGCTGTAGGCGTGCATCGCGTAGTGGCCGGTGCCGGCGGTGCTGGGCACGGTGTCGCCGGTGGCCGCGTTGCGGGCCATGTCGAGGCCCGTGCCGCCGGCGGCGAGCGCGGCGCCGACGTCGGCGGCGGCCACCGCAAAACTCGCCGCGCCGACCGGCGCCACCGTCAGCGAGCCGTCGGCGTTCACGACCACGTGGTTGTTGGCCGCGGGCGTCACGGCGGCGATGTCGCCGGTCGCGCCGGTCGCGGAGCCGGTGAACCGGCAGTCCTCGGCGACATAGAGGCGCGTGCCGGCGGGGATGTCGGTGATCCTGGCCAGCGCTGTGGCCGTGCCCGCCACCATGACCTGCATGCTCTTGGCGTAGCCGGCGATGCTCGCGCCGTTGGCGTCCCAGCGCACGACCGAGCATTGCTGGATCAGTTGCCCGTCGGCGCCCGGCGCCAGCCAGCTCAGGTCGCCCGCCTTCATGATGGTGCTGCTCAAGGAAACGCTGTCGCTGCCCAGCGTGATGCCGGTTTCGCCGCCGGCCAGCGCGTCGCGGAAGCCGAACGAGCCGATGACCACCGCCCCCTTGGTGGCCGACACGGCCGTCACCGCGCCGGTGCCGGCCGCGGTGGCGGTGCCGTACAGCGTGTAGATGTCGTAGCGGGCGTAGGGGAAGGTCGTGCCGCCGGTGCCGCCGGCGCTGCCGCCGGTATTGCCGGTGCCGCCGCTGCTGGCCTCATCGCCGCCGCCACCACCACCGCAGGCGCTCAGCGCGGCCGCCATCAGCAGGCTCAGGGCCAGGGCCCCCGTTGTGTTCTTCATCGTTGGTTCTCCAATCCGTTGCAAGGCAAGGCGCCGGCATGGCGCCTTGCCTGCATTGACGAGAACCGGCGCCGCGAAGCGCCATGGCGCTGCGCAGCGTCCGCCGATGGGTGGGCGGCCGCCCGTCAGCGCTTGCCGGCCGCCAGCTGCTGCGCCTCCCGGCAGCGGGCCAGCCAATAGCTCCCTTCCACCTCGCCACGCTGCCCGTGCAGCTGCGCGGCGCGAGCCAAGGGCGCCACGGCACCCGCGGCATCGCCTCGCGCCAGCCGCATGCGGCCGAGGGCTTGCTGCAGCAAGGCTTCCTCATAGGCGAGCGCCGCCCGTTCGGGCGATTGCTCCAGCGCCTGCAGCAGCGGCTCCAGCCCCGGCAGCTCGGCCACCTTCGCGTCCCGCCGCGCAAGCAGCGACAGGTCCAGCCACAGCACGGCGGCCTGGAAGCGGGAGGCCTCGGGCAGCGCGGCAAGCGCTTCGGTGAGCTTGGCCTTGGCCGTGTCGAGCTGCCCTTGCGCCAGCGCCGCCTCGCCCTCGGCCTGCCGGATGGCCGCGGCGCGCAAGGGCAGCTCGGGCCAATATTGCAACCACAGCGCCTGCGCCCGGGCCAGCCAGGTGCGCGCGCCGGCCGCATCGCCCAGGCCGATGCGCGCCTGGGCGCACATCGTGAGCCGCTGCACAAGGCGCCCCGGCTGAACGCTCCTGCTCTCGCCCCAGGCATGGCATTGGCGCAGCGCTTCGCCAAAGCGGCCCAGCCGCAACGAGGCGCGGATGTTGGTGTCCTGCGCGAGCGAGACGAAGTCGGCCAGCTTGGAATCCGGCGCCAGCCACGCCGGCCCCGTCATCCGTGCCAGCGTCCGCTCGGCCAGCGTCGCCGCCTTTTGGGCGTCCACGGCGTCCAGCTGCAGGCTGGCCAGCTTGGTCTGGACCAGCAGCGTCTGCTGATGATCTTCGCCCCAGACCTTGCGCATGCCCGCCAAAGCCTCGCTTCTCACGCGCGTCGCTTCCGTCCAGCGGCCGAGGTTTTCCAGTACGTCGGCGCGGTCGCGCAGCGACGTCATCGCCTGCGCCGAATCCTCCCCGAAATGCTGGCGATTGGAGGCGAGCGCCCGTTCGGTGTCGGCCAGCGCCAGGTCGTACCGGCCCGCGTTGGCATGGAAGCGCGCCAGGATGCCCAGACTCACGTGCACCTGATCGTGATCGCCCGCTTCGCGCGCGTATCCGACGGAGGCCTGCAGATCCTGCTCCACCTGGGGCGAGCCAGCCGGAAAGCGCTCGATGCGGGCGCTGCGGCCCACATAGGCGCGGGCCAGCTTGGCGGGATCGCCAACGCCCAGGCGCTGGTAGATGCGCAGCGCCTCGTCCGAGCGGGCGATGGCCTGTTCGTCGCGCTTGTTCTCGTAGTCCCAGTCCACTTCCTCGAGCAGCGCGTCCGCGTAGGCCACGCTGTCGCGCCCATGGACCCGGGCCGCGAACGCCACCATCTCGTCGTGCAGGCGCTGCGCCTCGCCATCGAGGTTGAACGCGCTTGCGAGTGCCGCCAGGTCCGTCATCAGCGACAGGCGTTCGGCCGGCGCGTCCTCCAGCTCGACGAGCACGCGCTTCGCTCCCGCCTGCACGAGATCCTTCAGGCGCAGGTCCCGGTGAGACAGGTCAGGGCTGGTCTGGTCATCCGGGTTGAACAGGCCGAGCGCGAAGCGGTACATGGCCTGGGCCCGCGTCGTCTGGCTTCGCGCCTCCTGCGCCGACCGCAACGCCCACCCCGTCGTCCCCACCAGCGCCAGCACCGCGACTGCGGATGCCCCCACCGCCCAGCGATGCCGCGCGACGATGCGCCCCGCCCGGTAGCGCCACGACGGCGGCCGCGCCAGCACGGCCTCGCCGGCGAGGTGGCGGCGCAGGTCGGCGGCCAGTGCGTCCATCGTCGCGTAGCGCTGCGCCGGCTCCTTGGCCAGCGCCTTGGCGACGATGGCGTCCAGGTCGCCGCGCAGCGCCTTGCGCACCGCCGCGTCGGCCGCGGCGGCGGACGGCGCCCGCGGCTCGGCCTCCAGCACGGCACGCTCCAGCGCATGGCGCGTCGCCGGCGCGGCCGCCGCATAGGGGCTGGCGCCGCTCAGCAGCCGGTAGGCCAGCACGCCGAAGGCATACACGTCGCTGGCGACGCCGGGCTCCTCGCCGCGCACCTGTTCCGGCGACGCGTACTCGGGCGTCATCGGCCGCTGGCCCCCCTGCGTCAGCGTGGCCTCGCCGTCGCCGGGCGCCAGGCCGCGCGCGATGCCGAAGTCCAGTAGCTTCACCTGCCCGTCGTCCTGCACCATGACGTTGGCGGGCTTGATGTCCCGGTGCAGCACGAGGCGGCTGTGCGCGTACTGCAGCGCGTCGGCCACCTGCAGCAGCAGCCCGACGCGCTCGCGCACGCCGCAGCGCCGGGCCTCGCACCAGCCGAGGATGTCGCGGCCCGGCACGCATTCCATCGCCAGCCAGGGCAGCCCCTGGGCGTCCACGCCGGCGTCGTACAGCCGCGCGATGCCGGCGTGCGCCAGCCGCGCCAGCAGGTCGCGCTCGCGCCGCAGGCGCTCCAGCCAGCCCGGCGCCGGGCTGTGCGGCAGCTTCAGCGCCACCTCGCGCTGGAAGTCGCCGCTGTGCGGCCGGGCGCGCCAGACGCTGGCCATGCCGCCGCGGCCCAGCGCCTCCACCAGCACCCAGGGGCCGACCCGCTGCCCCGCCTGCCAGGCCGGGCCGGCGCTGCCGCCCGGCCCGGTGGCACCGGGCAGGCTGGCCGCGCGGCTCATGAAGTGCGCCCCGGCCGCGTCGGCCTCGGCCTGCAGCAGCCGCTCCAGCGTGGCGCGCCAGGGCCGCTGCGCGGGCGGCAGCGCGTCGAGGAAGCGCGCCCGGGCCTCGGGCGGCAGGGTCAGGGCTTCATCCAGCAGGGGTTCGAGGGCTTGCCATGGGTCGGCGGTCAGGTCGGCGAGCGGCTCGGTCATGCCAGGGCGGGATTCATGCGTTCAGGTGTCCCCACAGCAGCGCCCGCGCCTTCTGCCAGTCGCGCTGCACGGTGCGGCGCGACTGGCCCAGCGCCTCGGCGCACTCGGTCTCCTCCAGGCCGACGAAGAAGCGCAGCTCGACCAGCCGCGCCAGCCGCGGGTCGTGGCGCTCCAACTCGGCGAGCGCGTCGTGGACCTGCAGGTACTCGTCATCGCGGTGGGCCAGCGTGGGCAGCTCGTCCAGCGGCAGGTGCGTGGCGTCGCCGCCGCGCCGCTGGGCCTGCCGGGCGCGGGCGTAGTCCACGACGATGGAGCGCATCACCGTCGCCGCGTAGGCCATGAAGTGGCCGTGCGCCAGGCCCTGCCAGCCGCTGCTGCCGGCCAGCTTGAGCCAGCTTTCGTGCACCAGCGACGTGGTGTCCAGCAGCGTCAGCGGGCCGCTGCGGCGCAGGCGCTGGCGGGCCATGCGGCGCAGCTCGCGGTAGAGGTCGTCTCGCAGCTCGGGGTCGAGGATGGGAAGTTCGGGCGGGGTCTGGTGAGCGCTCACGAGCGAGCCGGCGCAAGGCGGCGGAGGTTCGACAATGCCGCGATGCTATCCCGCCAAGCCGACCCCATCGCCGCCATCGCCACCGCGCCGGGACGAGGCGCCGTCGGCATCGTGCGGGTGTCGTCGCCGCACGACCTGGCGCCGCTGATCGAGGCCGTCTGCGGCCGGGCGCTCCAAGCCCGCGAGGCGACCTACCTGCCCTTCCGCGATGCGGCCGGGCAGGCCATCGACCAGGGCCTGGCGCTGCACTTCCCTGCGCCGCACTCCTACACCGGCGAGCATGTGCTGGAGCTGCAGGCGCACGGCGGCGCGGTCGTCATGCAGCTGCTGCTGGCGCGCGTCATCGCGGCGGGTGCCGGGGTGCGCCTGGCCGAGCCGGGCGAGTTCACGCAGCGCGCCTTTCTGAACGGCAAGCTGGACCTGGCGCAAGCCGAGGCCGTCGCCGACCTGATCGACGCCAGCACCGAGGCCGCCGCGCGCAGCGCCAGCCGCGCGCTGGGCGGCGCGCTGAGCCACGAGGTGGGCCTGCTGCGCGACCAACTGATCCAGCTGCGCATGCTGGTCGAGGCGACGCTCGACTTCCCCGAGGAGGAGATCGACTTCCTCGAAAAAGCCGACGCCTTCGGCCGGCTGGACCGCCTGGCGGCGCAGCTCGCCGCCGTGCAGGCCCGCACCCGCCAGGGCGCGCTGCTGCGCGACGGGCTGAAGGTCGTGCTCGCGGGCCAGCCCAACGTCGGCAAGAGTTCGCTGCTGAACGCGCTGGCCGGCGCGGAGCTGGCCATCGTCACGCCCATCCCCGGCACGACGCGCGACAAGGTCAGCCAGACCATCCAGATCGAGGGCGTGCCGCTGCACGTCACCGACACGGCCGGCCTGCGCGACGACGCGGCCGACGAGGTCGAGCGCATCGGCGTGTCGCGCTCGTGGGACGCGATCGCCGAGGCCGACGTCGTGCTGTTCCTGCACGACCTGGGCCGCGTCGGCCAGCCCGGCTACGAGGCCGAGGACGCACGCATCCGCGCGCGGCTCGCGGGGGTGGACGCGGGCCGCATCGTGCAGGTCTTCAACAAGGCCGACCTTGCCGCCGCGGCCGAGATCGACACGGCCGGCGAGATCGTGCTGAGCCTGAAGACCGGCGGGGGCCTGGAGGCGCTGCGCCAGCGGCTGCTGCAGACGGCCGGCTGGCAGGCCGTGCCCGAGGGCCTGTTCATCGCCCGCGAGCGCCACGTGCAGGCGCTGGCGCGCACGGCCGACCACCTCGCGCAGGCCCGCGCCATCGCGGAGCAGCGCGACGCGGCGCTGGACCTGCTCGCCGAGGAACTGCGCCTCGCGCACGACGCTTTGGGCGAGATCACCGGCGCGTTCTCGGCGGACGAGCTGCTGGGCGTCATCTTCAGCAGTTTCTGCATCGGCAAGTAGCGCCGCGACGTAGCATGGCCGCCTGACCATGCAGCTCGACCCCGCCTCCACCTTCGTCATCGCCACCATCGTCCATGTGCTGATGGCCGCGCTGCTGGGCCTGTTCTGGCGCAATGTGCGCCGGGGCGGCGCGGCGGGCTTCGGCTGGTGGGTGTGCAACGAGGCCCTGCTCGCCTGCGGCGTGCTGGTGCTGGTGGTCGGGCCGGTGCCCATGGTGACCAATGCCGTGTTCATCACCGGCATGCCGCTGCTGGAGCTGGGCCTGCGCGTCTGGTTCGGCCGCCGGCTGTGGCCGGGCATGGGCCTGCGCTGGGCCGTGGCCGGGCTGGGCTTTGCCGCCTGGCTGGCCGCCTGGCGCCTCGGCATGGACTACGGGACGCGCGCGGCCATCGTCATCAGCGTGCAGCTGCTGCAGTCCGTGCTGCTGACGCAGTTCGTGTACGCGCAGTGGCGCCGGCTGCGCGGGGCCGACGAGCCGTCGCGCCTGGGGCTGGCGCTGCTCGGCCTGGGCGGCGTCGCCGTCGCCGTCATGCAGCTGTGGCGGGGCCTGCAGAACTGGCCCTACGTCGGCACCGGCGTGGCGCCGCCCGGGCAGTTGCTGGCGGTGCTGATGGTGGTCAACATCGCGCTGGCGGTGACGCGCGTGTCGGCCATGCTGCTGATGCTGCACGGCCGCGTGGAGGGCCGGCTGCAGCAGGCCGGCGCCGAGCTGGAGCGGCGCGCCAACACCGACGCGCTGACCCAGGTGGCCAGCCGCGCGCATTTCGAGGCCGCCTGCGGCGTGCTGCTGGCGCAATCGCGCGCCAGCCGGCTGCCGGTGTGCCTGATGCTGTGCGACATGGACGGCTTCAAGGCCGTCAACGACGAGCTCGGCCACCCCGAGGGCGATGCGCTGCTGGTGCGCTTCGCCGCGCAGCTGCGCGACACGCTGCGCCAGGGCGACCTGGCCGGCCGGCTGGGCGGCGACGAGTTCGCGGTGCTGATGTTCAACTGCCCGCTGGAGACGGCGCAGGGCATCGCCCAGCGGCTGCGCATGGCCGTGGGCATGCTGGACGGGGGCGGCGGCCGCAGCATGAGCTTCTCCGCCGGCCTGGTGCCGGCCCGGCCCGGCGAGGACTTCGCCGCCCTGTACCGCCGCGCCGACCAGGCGCTGTACGCCGCCAAGTCCGCCGGGCGTGACCGCGTGGTGGCGCAGGCCTAGACTGCGGCCCATGCAAGACAAGATCGCATTCATCGGCGGCGGCAACATGGCCGGCGCCATCTTCGGCGGGCTGCTGCGCGCCGGCATGCCGGCCGCGCAGCTGCTGGTCGTCGAACCCCATGCGCCGCAGCGCGAGCGGCTGGCGGCCGAGCACGGCATCCAGGCGCTGGCCGCGGGCGACGCCAGCCTGGCGGCCGCGGGCACGGTGGTCTGGGCCGTCAAGCCGCAGCTGTTCGCCGAGGCGGCCGCGCCGCTGCGGGCCTGGCTGGGCGGGGCGCTGCAGCTGTCGGTGATGGCGGGCATCCCGTCGGCCGCGCTGGCGCGGGCCACCGGCAGCGAGCGCGTCGTGCGCGCGATGCCCAACACGCCGGCGCTGATCGGCCAGGGCATCGCCGGCCTGTATGCGCGGCCCGCGGTGTCGGCGGACGAGCGCGCGGCCGTCGAGCGGCTGCTGGCGCCCACCGGCCAGACCCTGTGGGTGGCGCGCGAGGACGACCTCGACGCGGTGACCGCGCTGTCGGGCTCCGGCCCGGCGTATTTCTTCTTCTTCGTCGAGGCCATGATGGCCGCCGCGCAGGACATGGGCCTGGACGCCGAGCAGGGCCGGCGCCTGGCGCTGGCCACCTGCGCGGGCGCGGCGGCGCTGGGGCTGGCGTCCGACGAGCCGCCCGCCACGCTGCGCGAGCGCGTGACGAGCAAGGGCGGCACCACGCACGCCGCCATCACCTCGCTGCAGGCCGATGCGGTGGACGCCGCCATCCGCCGCGCCGTGCTGGCCGCGCAGCGGCGCGCGGCGGAGCTGGGCCGGGAGTTCGGCGCGTAAGTGGGCATCGCCACCCGCGACAGCCTGCGCGACTGGCTGCGCGCGCCGGGCTCGCTGAGCCGGCGGCTGGCGCGGCTGGGCGGGCGCTTCGAGGTGCAGGTGCTGCGCCAGGGCGTGGCGCCGTTCCGCGCCCGCGAGCGCGCCGCGCTGGGCCTGCCGCCGCGCGGGCTGACGCTGGTGCGCGAGGTCATCCTGCGCGTGGACGGCCAGCCGCTGGTGTGGGCGCGCTCGGCGCTGCACCAGTGCGCCGGCACCGGCCCGTGGCGGGCGCTCAAGGGGCTGGGCGCGCGGCCGCTGGCCCACCTGCTCTACGACGACCGGCGCATCCACCGCAGCGAGCTGGAGCCGCGCCGCCTGGCGCGCCAGGGCCACACGCGCCGCCACGCCGCCCGGCAATGGCAGGCGGCCACCGGCGCGCCGCCGTCGCCGCAGATGCTGTGGTCGCGCAACTCGGTGTTCAGCCGCTGCGGCGCGCAGCTGCGCGTGATGGAGCTGTTCGTGCCGGAGCTGGCCCGCCACCGGCCCGGCGCCCGGAAGATCCGCTGAAGGCCCGCCGGGCGCGGCGGCGGACACAATCGGCGGCTCCGTCCCCCAGCCGCCCCTTCTCTGCGCGCCGCCGCCGTCCATGTCCGCTGCCCTGCTGCCTTCCCGCCTGTTGAACCTGCTGCGCGCGCTGCGGCCCGCGCCGCAGGCCGTGAATGCGCGCGAGCGGCTGCGCGTGGTGCTGGGCGCGGGCCTGGGCATCCTGCTGGCGGGCCTGGCCGGCCAGGCCGCGATGGCGCCGGGCCTGCCCTGGCTGGTCGCGCCGCTGGGGGCCAGCGCGGTGCTGGTGTTCGGCCTGCCGGCCAGCCCGCTGGCGCAGCCCTGGGCGGTGCTGGGCGGCAACACGCTGTCGGCGCTGGTGGGCATCGCCTGCCTGCGCTGGCTGCCGCTGCCGCCGCTGGCCATCGCCGCCGTGGCGGTGGCGCTGGCCATCGGCGTGATGTTCGCGCTGCGCTGCCTGCATCCGCCCGGCGGCGCGGCCAGCCTGCTGATGGTGATGACGGCCACGCAGGACTGGCAGGCCGCCTTCCTGCCCGTGGCGCTGAACTCGTTGCTGCTGGTGCTGGCCGGCATGGCCTACAACGCCGCCACCGGCCGCCGCTACCCGCATGCCCAGGGCGTGCCGGCCGCACCGGCCGCGCCGGGCGGCCCCAGCATCGCGCCGCCGCGCTTCGGCGAGGCTGAGCTGGACGCGGTGCTGGCCCGCTACAACCAGGTGCTGGACGTGCCGCGCGACGACCTCGCCGACCTGCTGCATGAGGCCGAAATGCTCGGCTACCGCCGCCGCCTGGGCGGGCTGCGCTGCGAGGACGTCATGTCCCGCCCGGTCGTCACCGTCGGGTCCGGCACGCCGCTGGCGGAGGCCTGGGCGCTGCTGCAGCGGCACCGCATCAAGGCGCTGCCGGTGGTGGACGCGGCGCAGTGCATCGTCGGCATCGTCACGCGGGCCGACTTCATGCGCGCCGCCGACGCCGAGCGGCGCGAGGGCCTGGCCGGCCGGTTGCAGCGGCTGCTGGCGCCCGCGTCCGGCACGCC
Source organism: Roseateles sp. (assembly GCF_047654785.1). Classification (GTDB taxonomy): domain Bacteria; phylum Pseudomonadota; class Gammaproteobacteria; order Burkholderiales; family Burkholderiaceae_C; genus Pelomonas. The sequence continues at coordinate 85,230 of NZ_JASGKQ010000002.1, read as the reverse complement.
TGCCGGCAAGCCCGAGGTGGTGGGCCACATCATGAGCCGCCAGGTGCGCGTGGCCAGCGCGGACCGCCCCATCGCCGAGCTGGTGCCGCTGTTCTCGGACAGCGGCCACCACCACATCCCCATCGTCGGCGCCGAGGGCCGCCTGGTGGGCATCCTGACCCAGTCCGACCTCGTGAAAGCCCTGAGCCACCATGACTAGCGATCCCCTGTTCCGCTGGGCCGTCATCGGCCCCGGCGGCATCGCCAACCGCTTCGCCGACGCGCTGGCCGCCGTGCCCGGTGCGCGGCTGGCCGCCGTGTTCGCGCGCGATGCCGCCAAGGGCCGTGCCTACGCCGGGCGCTGGCAGCCCGCCGATGCGCCCGCGCGCGTGACCGCCGACCTCGACGCGCTGCTGGCCGACCCGGCGGTGGACGCCGTCTACGTCGCCACGCCGCACTCCCACCATGGCGGCTTCGTCCGCGCCGCGCTGGCGGCCGGCAAGCCGGTGTTGTGCGAGAAGCCGCTGGTGACCACGCATGCCGAGGGCGCCGAGCTGGTGGCGCTGGCGCGCGAGCGCGGCGTGTTCCTGATGGAGGCGCTGTGGACGCGCTTCCTGCCCGCCTACGCGCAGGCCGCGCGCTGGCTGCGCGACGGCGCGATCGGCGAGCTGCGGGCGATGCAGTCCAGCTTCTGCTTCGCCTCCGCCTACGACCCCGCGCACCGCCAGTGGAACCCCGCGCTGGGCGGCGGCGCGCTGTGGGACATCGGCATCTACAACCTCGCCGCGACGCGCTGGGTGCTGCAGCAGATGCACGGCGGCGACTGCCCCGAGCCCGAGGCCCTGGACGTGCGCGCCCGGCTCGCGCCGACCGGCGTGGACGCGGCCGTCGAGGCCACGCTGCACTTCCCCGGCGGCGTCACCTCGCAGTTCCGCTGCGGCTTCGACGCGATGTCCATCAACGCCTTCGAGGCGCTGGGCAGCCGGGCCGCGCTGCGCTTCCCGCGCGACTTCTGGCAGGCCGAGTCGGTGGAGCTGGTGCGGCGCAAGCAGCCCGTCGAGCAGGTGGCGGCGCCGTTCGCGCGCAACGGCTTCGAGGGCGAGATCGCCGAGGCGCAGGCCTGCATCCGCGCCGGCCTCGTCGAGAGCCCGCGCATGCCGCACGCCGAGACGCTGGCGCTGCTGCGCTGGATGGACGCGATCCGGGCTCGCTTCCCCCAGCCCTGACGGGGGCGCGCTACCGGGGCTGCGGCAGCAGCAGCCGGTTGCCGCGCGCCGGGTGGCGCCGCGGGTACAGCGCGGCGGCGCCTTCGCCCGGCGGGGCGGCCTGCGCACGGGCGGTCGCGGCCGCGGCCAGCGGCGCGGTGCCGGCCGGGCACTGGCCGGTGGTCGCGTGCGCCAGCGCGGTGGCGAGCATGCGCTCCTGCGGGTCGCCCAGCGCGCGGGTGAAGTCGTCGTCCACGGCGCAGCCGGGCAGGAAGCGCGGCGACGCGCCGCTGCCCGGCACGAAGCCGTCGGTGTAGTCGCCGAAGCCCTTGGCGTTGACCCCGGCGAACTCGATCGGGAAGTAGCTGATGCCGCAGTTGTCCTTGGCGGTGAAGCCATACGGCTTGCCGCAGGTCTTGCCGCCGACCAGCACCACCTCCACGTCCACGCCGCGCAGCCCGTTGATGACGGACTCGCTGGCCGAGCAGGTGCCACGCTGCGCCAGCACGTAGACGCGGGCGAGGTCCAGCGTCGGCAGCGGCTGGGTGCTGGTGCAGCGGCCGCCGGCGGCCAGGCAGGCCTCGGCGTAGAACGGCGTGCGTTCGTTCTGGCTGCTGCGCCGGTCGTTGTAGCGCAGCGTCTCGAAGGCCTGGCCGGCCGTGCGCGTGCGGCCGGCGATCATGGTCGCCAGCTCGCTGGCGATGTACAGGTAGCCGCCGCCGTTGTAGCGCAGGTCCAGCACCAGCGCCGTCACGCCCTGCGCGCGGAAGTCGGCCACGGCGTCGATGAGCAGGCGCTCGGACGGCAGGTTGTGGTCGTTGAACAGCAGGTAGCCCGCCTTGGCGCCGCCGGGCAGCGTCATCGCGCGCGCCAGCGGCACCGGGTTGCGGGTGACGCTGGCGCCGGTCAGGCTCAGCGTGTAGGTGCTGCCGTCCGTGCGCCGCATCGAGAACAGGTGGCTCGTGCCGGCCGCGGGGTAGAGCGCGGCGTTCAGCGTGTCCACGCCCGGCCGGTCGGCCACGTCGGCGGCGACGCCGTCCGTGCTGAGCAGCTCGTCGCCGCGCGCCACGCCCGAGGTCGCGGCCGCCGAGCCGGCCTCCACATAGGCCACGCGGATGCGCCGCGGCGGCGTGTTGCTGGCCAGGCTCCATTCGATGCCGTAGCCGGCCTCGATGCCGCCGTCGCTCATCGCCTGCCAGTCGGCGGTGGGGTAGGTGAAGCTGAAGCGGTCGCGGCGCGCGCCGGAGTCGGTCAGCTGCGGCGACTTCAGCGCCTCGAAATAGGCATCCATGGCCGCATAGGTGTCGCTGCCGCCGTAGGCGGGCGCGTCCGGCGCCACGCGCGGCACCTCGTCGCGCCACAGGTAGGCCTCGTCGAAATAGGCGCGCAGCCACTGCTTCTCGCGGTCCAGCGTGGCGGTGCGCAGCGACGCGGCGGCCAGCGTGTTGCTGGCGGCGCACTCCTGCGCGAAGCTCGCGGACGGGCCGGCCGGGTCCGGCGACAGGCCGCTGCTGCCGCCGGCATCGCCCGGCACGCCGGACGACCCGCCGCCCCCGCCGCCACCCCCGCATCCCGCGAGCAGGCCCAGGGTCAGCCAGGCCAGCAGCGGCCAGGGGGCGGGGCGGCGGCGCGGCTTGGGCATGGGTGTTGGTTCCGGGGGGGTCAGCGCAGCGCGAGGTCCACCACCGTGCCCGCGAACACCGCGAAGCCCAGCCAGTGGTTGGCGCGGAAGGCCGCGAAGCACGCCTCGCGGCGGCGGTGGCGGATCAGCGTGTAGTGCCAGGCCGCCTGCGCCGCGGCCACGGCCATGCCGGCCAGGAACCAGCGGCCCAGGCCCAGGCGCAGGCCCAGCGCGGTCCACAGCGCCAGGTAGGCGGCGTAGCAGGCCATGATGCCGGCCACGTCCCAGCGGCCCAGCGCGATGGCCGACGAGCGCACGCCGATCCTCAGGTCGTCGTCGCGGTCCACCATCGCGTACTCGGTGTCGTAGGCCAGCACCCAGAACAGGTTGGCCACCAGCAGCGCCCAGGCCGACAGCGGCACCGAGCGCAGGTGCCACTCGACGCCGCCCAGCGCGGCGGCGAACGCCATCGGGATGCCGAACGAGAACGCCACGCCCAGCACCGCCTGCGGCATGGCCAGCACGCGCTTGGCGAACGGGTAGGCGATCGCCACGGCCAGTGCCGCGAAGCTCAGCAGGATGGCCGGCGGGTTGGTCGTCAGCACCAGCGCGAACGCCGCCAGCGCCAGCGCGGCGCCCAGCCCCAGCGCCTGCCGCACCGACACCGCGCCGGTCGTCACCGGCCGGCCGGCGGTGCGCTTGACGTGGCGGTCGAAGTCGCGGTCGGCCACGTCGTTGACGCAGCAGCCGGCCGAGCGCATCAGCACCGTGCCGAGCGTGAACACCGCCAGCAGGTGCCAGCCGGGCCAGCCGTCCGCGGCGATCCACAGCGCCGCCAGCGTGGGCCACAGCAGCAGCAGCCAGCCGGCGGGGCGGTCCCAGCGGATCAGCTGCAGGTACAGGGCCAGCCGGGACGGCGTGGCGGCGGGGGCGGCGGTCGTCATGGCGGCATTGTCTCGTCAGTCGGTCGGCAGCACGCGGTCGCCGGGCTGCGGCACGCAGCCGTCGGCCAGCGGCGGGCCGCCGTCGCGCCGCAGCAGGCCGTGCGGGCCGTGGCACAGCTCCACGCGGCGCGCGCCCGGCCAGCGGGCGAGCGCGAAGGCGTCCAGCGCGGCGGGCAGGCTGGTCTGCACCAGGCCGGCGTCCAGCTGCCCGGCCGGGTGGTCGCCGAAGTGCAGCCAGGGCACGAGGTGGCCGGCCAGCAGCAGCCACGGCGGCACGCGCACCGGCTCGGGCGCATAGCCGGCGCCGCGCAGCCAGGCCTGGGCCGCGGCGCGCGTGCGGGCGCCGCCGGCGGCGGCGGCCAGCAGCTCGGCCAGCCACTGGTTGCAGTTCTGGAAGCGGGTGCTGAACGGGTAGGCGTTGGCGCTGTAGCGGGCGTTCAGCAGCGCCAGCGCCAGCGGCTCGTCGAGTGCCGCGGCGGCCAGCGGCGCGGCGGCGTCGGGCGGCAGCAGCAGCAGGCTGACGTAGCCCACGCGCACGTCGTCGGTGCCGGCGACGAAGCCGGCCAGGCCCTGGTCGAACAGCCGCGGCACGCCCTCGGCGCAGGCGTAGTAGAGCTGGCGCACGGCCCAGGGCGAGCCCAGGCCGTCGGGCAGGGCGACGGCGGCGTGCGAGTAGCGCAGGCCCAGGCGCGACAGGTCGGTGCCGGAGCGCGCCACCAGCGCGGCCTGCGCGCCCGAGGCGGCCAGCGTCTCGCGCACGAGGGCGGCGAAGCGCAGCAGGCGGTGCTGCTGCGCGGCACTGACGTCGGGCGGGCGCTCGCAGCCGCGCGGCAGGCCGGCGCGGGCGGCGCCGGTGGCGGCCAGCAGCATGGCCGCGAGCAGCGCGCGGGCCGCGCTCAAGGGCCGACGGGGCGGGCCGCCAGCTCGCGGTGCCAGGCGTCTTCCAGCACCAGGTAGAAGGCCTGGCCGGTGTCGGCGTGCGCGAAGGCCACGCCATAGGGCTGCGGCGTGGCCTGCACCTCGTCGCCCACGTGGACGGCGCGCGCGGCCAGCGCCTGCCGCGGCAGCGTCAGCTGGACGGGCGCGGCGCCGGGGCGGTCCAGCGTCAGGCGCAGCCGGCCGGCGTCGGCCTGGGCCACGTCGGTGACGCGGTAGCGGCCTTCGGCGCGCTTGTCGCCGCCGGTGCTGCTGCCGGAGGAGGCCTGCAGGGAGTCGGACACGCTGCCCGACGCGGACGAGCCGGCGTCGGCGGCGGACGAGGTGGCGGTGGAGCTGGCCTGGGCTGTGGCGGCGGCCAGGGCCAGGGCGGCGATCAGGAAGGGGCGCATGGGCGGGCTCGCGGCGGTGGCTTCGGGGGGGGGAGGGATCAGGCCGGCAGGTGCACGGCCAGGCGCGCCTGCTCGATGGCGGCGACCAGCGCTTCCTCCGGGTAGGGCTTGCCCAGCAGCTGCGTGACGCCGGCCGCGCGGGCTTCGTCGTGCTTGTCGTCGGACGAGGTGATCATGACCACCGGCAGCGTGGCCGTGGCCGGCGTGGCGCGCACCTGGCGGGTCAGCTCGAAGCCGTCGATGCCGGGCATCTCGACGTCGGTGATCAGCAGGTGCGGGCGCTCGGCGGCCAGCAGCGCGAGCGCCTGTTCGCCGCTGTCGGCCAGCGCCACGCGGTAGCCCTGGGCCGCCAGCAGGCGGCTGATCTTGACGCGCACGATCTTGGAGTCGTCGGCGACCAGCACCAGGGTCTCGTCGGCGCGCAGCTCGCGGGTGGGCGCCGCGGCGGCGGGGACGGCGGCGGCCCGGGCCTCGGCGTCGCGCAGGGCCTGGTCGCGGGCCAGGCGTTCGGCAGCCTCGCGCTCGGCGGCCTGGCGGGCCTCGGCCTGCCGTGCGGTTTCGGCGCGCGCTTCGGCATCGCGGGCGGCCTGGGCCTCGGCCTCGGCGCGGGCCCGTTCGGCCGCCAGCGCCTGGGCGGCGGCCTCGCGCTGCGCGCGGGCGGCGTGCTCGGCCTGCTCCAGCGCCAGGCGCTGGGCCTCGCGCTGCGCGGCGGCGGCGCGCGCGCGTTGCTGCCGGCGGCGGCCCAGCCACAGCAGGAAGGCGGCGACACCGGCGGCGAAAAGGCCGGCCAGCATCCAGATCAGGGATTCGTTCATGGCGTCATGTCCTGCGGGGGTGGCGGCAGCTTAACGAAGCGGCGGCGGCACCCGCACCTCGAAGTCCACGCGCGCCCAGCGGCCCTGGCCGTCCAGCGCGGTCAGCGCATGGGCGCCGTCGCGGCTGAGCGTGAGGCGCTGCACCGCGTCGGGCCGGTCGCTGCCGCCGGCGAACTGGCCGTCCAGCAGCCAGGTCAGCCCGGCGCGGGCGCCCACGGCCTGCACGCGCAGCGGGATCTGCCGCTGGCCCGGCGCGGCGCGCAGCACGCTGCCGGGCTCCAGGCCGACGATGCGCAGCGCACCGCCCTGCGGCGTGGCCGGCGCGCAGCCGGGGCGCCAGGGCAGCCGGTCCACGGGGTCGCGCAGCGCGGGGTCGAGGAAGGGCAGCAGCAGCGTCGGCCAGCGGGCGACGTCGTGCCGGGTGGTGCGCCCGGCGTGGCGCAGGCAGCCGGGGGCCACGCGTTCGGCGCCGTCGGTCCATGCGGCTTCGACGAGGCCGGCGGCGGGCCGCAGCCGGTCGGGCAGCGTGGGCGGCGTGGCGCCGTCCAGCGTCCAGGCGCTGCGGCGCTGCAGGCAGTGGCCGGGCGGGGTCTCGGCCTGCGCTGCGCCCAGCGGCCAGCAGATGGGCACGGCGCGCACGCTGGCGGGCTGGCGGCGCGGGGCGAGCTGCTGGCGGGCCTGGGGGGACGCGCCCTCGGGGCCGAGCGCGGCGGCGAGGTCGCGCAGCAGCGGGGCCGCCGTGTTGGCGCCGAAGTGGCCGGGGTTGGGCGTGCCGTCGGGCCGGCCGACCCAGACGCCGAAGGTGTAGCGGTCCGTGACGCCCAGCGCCCAGGCGTCGCGGAAGCCGAAGCTCGTGCCGGTCTTCCACGCGACGCGCTGGCTGCCCTCGCGGAACGGGCTGCCGGGGCGGCCGCCGTGCTCCAGGATCTCGCGCACGATGAAGGCCGCGCCCTCGCTCATCAGCCGGGCCTCGCGGACGGGCTCGTCCGGCAGCAGCCGCGGCCGCCCGGCGAGGCCGCCGCGCGCGAGCGCCGTGTAGGCGCCGACGAGCTCCTCCAGCGAGGTGCTGCCGCCGCCGAGGATGAGGCTCAGGTTGGGCGCCGCGTCGGCCGCCATGCGCAGCCTGACGCCCGCATGCCGCAGCCGGCCGGCGAAGCGCTCGGGGCCGAGGCGTTCCAGCAGGTCCACGGCGGGCACGTTGAGCGAGCGCTGCAGGGCCTCGCTGACGCTGACCGGCCCGGAGAAGTCCGCCTGGAAGTTGCCCGGCGCATAGCCGCCGAAGTTCTGCGGCGCGTCGATGAGCAGGCTCTCGGAGTGGACGAGGCCCTCGTCCAGCGCCATCGCGTACAGGAAGGGCTTGAGCGTGGAGCCGGGCGAGCGCAGGCGGCGCACCATGTCCACGTGCGCGCCGCGGCGGGCGTCGGTGAAGTCCGCCGAGCCGGCGTAGCCGTGCACCGCCAGCGTGCGGTTGTCCACCACCAGCGCGGCCAGGGACGCGGCGTCGGGCAGCGTGTGGAGGCGGTCCGCCAGCAGCTGCTCCAGGCGGGCCTGCAGCGCGGCGTCCAGCGTGGTCTGGATGAAGGCGGGCGCCTCGCCGCGGCGGCGGGCCTGCTGGCGCAGCCGCTCGGCCGCCAGCGGCGCCAGCCAGCGCGCGCGCAGCGGCGGCGCGAAGACGCGCTCCAGCCGGGCGTCGGCCACGTCGGTGGCGCGCCAGACGCCCAGCGCCTGCATGCGCGCGAGCACCTTGTCGCGGGCGGCCTGGGCAGCCTGCACGGCGCGGTCCGGCCGCAGCCGCGTGGGCGACTGCGGCAGCGCGACGAGCAGCGCGGCCTCGGCCTGCGAGAGCTCCGCCGCGCTCTTGCCCAGGTAGGCGCGGCTGGCCGTCTCCACGCCCTGCAGCGGGCCGCCCATGGGCGCGAGGTTGACGTAGAGCGACAGGATCTCGCGCTTGCTCAGGTGCAGCTCCAGCTGCAGCGCGCGGGCGATCTGGCGCAGCTTGGCGGGGATGCTGCGCCCGGCGGCCCGGCCGTCGACCAGGCGCGCCACCTGCATCGTCAGCGTGGAGCCGCCGGACACGATGCGCCCCTGCCGCGCCCACTGCCAGGCGGCCCGCGCCAGCGCCACCGGGTTGACGCCCGGGTGCCAGTAGAACGCGCGGTCCTCGTAGGCCAGCAGCGCCTCCAGGTAGCGCGGCGACAGGGCGTCGGGCGTGGTCGGCTGGCGCTGGGCGCCGTCGTCGCCGGCCCAGCTGCGCAGCGGCGTGCCGTCGGCGGCCAGCACCGTCAGCGTCGGCGAGGTGGCGGCGGGCCGGGGCAGCGGGAATGCGAGGTCCAGCGCAAGGACGAGCAGCAGCAGCCCGGCCAGGGCCAGTTCGGCGCGGCGCAGGCGGGACGGGCGATGGGGTTGCGCGGGCTTGCCGGCCTTCATGGATGGGGATTCCCGCTTGGGTGGGTGCGGCCGGGGGCGGGAGGCGTTGCTGCCGCGCTGGCGTGCCGCGTTTCGATTTTGGGGGGCTTTGGTGGGGGTGGGCCGACAATCCGGCCATGACCGAAGCCCTTGATCCGCAGCCGGCCGACCTGCTGTTCGTGCTGCTGCCCGACGGCGGCCTGGCCCCCGACGGCCCCGACACGCTGGCGCCGCTGGCCGCGGCGCTGCAGGCCCAGTATCCGCAGGCCATGGCGCTGCAGCTGCGCCCACCGCTGCGCGATGCCGAGGGGCGCTGCCGCTGGTGGGCCGGCGAGGCGCCCAGCCCGGACGGCCTGGCCGCCGCGCTGCCGCCACTGGTCGAGCGCCTGCGCTTGGAGGCGGCCCGGCTGGAGTTGCCCTGGCAGCGCGTGGCGCTGGCCGGCGTGGGCGACGGCGCGCTGCTGGCGCTGGAGGCGGTGCAGGCCGAGCCGGCGCTGGCGGGCCGCGTGCTGGCGTTTGCCGGCGGCTATCTGTCGCGCCCCGGGCATGCGCCGCAGGAGGTCTGCGTGCACCTGCTGCACGGCCTGGCGGACCAGCGCTTTCCGTACCGCCACGTGGTGGACGCCGCGCAGGCGCTGGTGGCGCTGGGCGCCGACGTGACGGCCGACCTGCTGCCCCACCTGGACCATGGCCTGCATCCGGCGCTGATCGCCAAGGCGATGGAGCAGCTGCGCACCTTCATCCCGGCGCGGCTGTGGCGCGAGGCGGTGATCGCGGCGCAGGAGAGCGAGCGGCCGGTGGGGTGAATTCAGCCGCCGGCCTGCGCGACGTCCGCCTCGGCTTCCGGCCACAGCGCCGGGAAGTAGAAGCGCAGCGCATGCAGCGGCAGGCCGAAGCGCACGCGGCCCTGCGGTGAGTCGCTGGCCAGCAGGCCGCGTTTGAGCAGCGCGCCCAGCAGGTTCACGGCGGTGCGCTCGCCCAGGCCCGTCATGCGTTTGAACTCGCCGCGCTCCAGCGCCGTGCCGCTCAGGAACAGGTAGTGCAGCGGCCGCAGCGCCTCGATGCGCACGCCGCTCTTGCGCGAGGTTTGCTCGAAGTTGAGGCAGGCGGCCAGGCGGCCTTCCATGTCGGGCAGCTGCAGCAGCCCGGCCATGAAGCGCACCTGGTCGAGGCAGGTGTCCAGCACATAGGCGATCCAGTCCACCAGCGCGGCCTCGCTGAGATTGCCGCGGCCGTCCAGGTCGCCCCGGCGCGGCTCGTCGGCGGCGGCGATCAGGCCGTAGTAGCGGTCCACGCTGCGCGCAAAGCCCCGCAGCGGCGACCACAAGCCGCGCGTGTAGCCCAGCGCGCCCAGGGCCAGGTGGGTGTGCAGCCGCATCACGCGGCCATTGCCGTCGACGAAGGGGTGGATCCAGCCCAGCCGCTGGTGCGCGGCCGCCAGCGCCACCAGCGTGGCCTCGCCGCGGCGCACGCCCGAATAGGCCTGGCCCCAGCGCGTGATCAGCCCGGGCAGGCTGCTGGCCTGCGGCGCCACATGGCGGCCCACCTGCACTTCACGGGTGCGCAGCGCGCCGGGCGTGATGGCCTGGCCTTCGTCGGTGCGCTGGTCGGCGTCGGGCAGGCGCGCGAACAGCTCGCGGTGCAGCGCGCTCAGCCCGGCCTGGGTGTAGAGGGCGTGCAGGCCGCCGTCGCCGACGAAGCGGGGCTCCAGCGCGGCTTCGGCGTCGATGTGGGCCAGCGCCAGGCGCTGGCGGGCGGCCAGCCGGGCGTCGGCCGAGAAGTCGTGCCGCAGCGCCTGCTCGAGTTCGAGCGGCCGGGTGTGCTGGCCCTCAATGCGGTTGGAGTAGTAGGAGTTCATTGCCCGCAGCAGCCCGCGCAGCTCGTCGGGCATGGGCCGGCCCACCAGGGCCAGCGCGGCGGTGCTCAGGTCATGGGCCTGGGCCAGCAGCGGCTCCAGCGCGCTTTCGCGCGGCAGCAGCGGCTCGAACGGGTGTGGCGCGTTATAGAGTGCAGGCAAATTTGCGTACCTGAAAGGTTGTTCATTCCGTTGAATTGAAACACTTTTATCTATGTGGTGCGGATGTTTTTGCGAACCTGGAAGCGCCAGGTCACTGCCCCTTGAACAGCGCCTGGAACTGGCGCGATACCGGCAGCCTGTCGTCGCGCCCGCGCAGCGTGAGCACCATGCTGCCTTCGTCCACGCGCACCGCGCGGGCGATGCAGCGGCTGTTGACGAGCACGCTGCGGTGGATCTGCCAGAACTGCTCCGGGTCCAGCTGGGTCAGCAGCTCGCGCAGCGGCGTGCGGATCAGCGCCTCGCCGCCGTGGTGCACGACGCGGGTGTAGCGCTGGTCGGCCTCGAAGTAGATGACCTCGTCGGCGGGGATCAGGTGCACCTCGCGGCCCACGCCGGCCTGGATGGGCCGCGGCGCCGGGCGCGGCGGCGGTGCGAGCCGGGCCAGCAACTGCTGCAGCGCGGCGGCGTCCGGCGCGGGGGCGGCCTGCGCGAGCCGCGCGCGCAGCCGCGCCAGCGCCTGGGCGAGGCGGATGTCGTCTACGGGCTTGAGCACATAGTCCACCGCGCCGGCATCGAAGGCGGCGAGGGCATGGTCGTCGAAGGCGGTGACGAAGACGATCAGCGGCGGCGCGGCCAGCGCGGCCAGGCGGCGCGCCACCTCCAGCCCGGTGAGGCCCGGCATGCGGATGTCGAGGAAGGCGATGTCGGGCTCATGGGCCAGGCAGTCGTCCCAGGCTTCGGCGCCGTTGGCGCTGGCGGCCACGAGGTCCAGCTCGGGCCACAGGCGCGCCAGCGCGGCGCGCAGCTGTTCGCGGGGGGCGTCCTCGTCGTCGGCGATCAGCGCGGTGAAGGGGGTGGGCATGGTCAGTCGGGCAGGGTCAGGGTGGCGGTGCAGCCGGGGGCGGCGTCGGCGAGGGTCAGCGTGGCGGCGGGAAAGGCGCTCAGCAGCCGGCGGCGCGTGTTGGCCAGGCCGACGCCCTCGGTCCAGCCGGGCGCGAGGCCGGCGCCGTCGTCGCGCACGGTCAGCACGAGGCGGCCCGCGTCGCGTCGCGCGGCGATGCCGACGTGGCCGCCGCGCAGCTGCGGCTCGATGCCATGGGCGATGGCGTTCTCCACCAGCGTCAGCAGCAGGCCGGGCGGCAGTGTGGCGTCCAGGCCCTCGGGCACGTCGATCGCGAAGCTCAGCCGCGCACCCAGCCGCGCCTGCATGATGGCCAGGTAGCGCCGCACCATGCCGACCTCGTCGGCCAGCGGCTGCAGCTCGCGCTCGAACATCGGCAGCGTCGCGCGCAGATAGGCCGTGAAGTCGCGCAGCAGCGGCGCGGCGCGGGCATCGCCGGTGTCCACCCAGTGCTGCAGCGAGGCCAGCGTGTTGAACAGGAAATGCGGCTGGATCTGCGCGGCGGCCAGGCGCGTGGACAGGCGCAGCGCGGCGTCCTGGTCGGCCAGTTCGCGCAGGCGGGCTTCGATCTGCTGGACGCGGAACAGCGTCAGCAGCCACCAGGCGAACAGCACCGAGGTCATGATGGCCAGCGCCAACGGCAGTTGGGCCCGTGTCTCGTCGCGCCAGCCGGACTTGACGGCCAGCACGCCCGCGCCGGCCACGACGAAGCCGGCGATATAGCAGGCCAGGTTCAGCCGCCGCGCCGTGGGCGAGCGCCACAGCCAGCGCGCCACGGCCAGCGCCAGCCAGCCCAGGCCCAGCACGGCCGGCCACATCCACGCGAACTGCCGCTGGGCCTGTGTGGTGACGGCCAGCAGCAGGATGAGGTTGACGTAGAGGTACTGGTCCATGCCTTTCGGCCAGGGCTGCATGCCGGCGCGCGCCATCTCGTCGGGCGTGAAGACGCGGCGCGGACCGGGGTAGAGCCACTGCGACCAGTCGCAGGAGAGCCAGGAGCGCGGAGCGGAGGGCGTGGACATGGCGGGCAGTCTAGGAGCCGGCCCGCGCCGCCGGCCGCGCGATGCGGCGAATGGCGGGCCGGGCGGCTGAACGGCGGTGACAGCGGCCGGGCGGGCCCCGGTGCAAGAATGGTTGCATGCCCTGGACCTCCCTCGACCTGCAGCGCCGCGCCGACGGCGTGGCCGTGCTGACGATGAACCGGCCCGCCGTGTTCAATGCTTTCGACGAGACGCTGATCGCCGAGCTGGACGCCGCCTTCGCGCAGCTCGGCGGCGAGGCCGGCGTGCGCGCCATCGTGCTGGCCGGCGCTGGCAAACATTTCAGCGCCGGGGCCGACCTGCAATGGATGCAGCGCGCCGCGGCCGCGTCGCAGGATGACAACCTCGCCGACGCGCGCCGCTTCGCCGCCATGCTGGCGCGCATCGCCGAATGCCCCAAGCCCACGCTGGCCCGCGTGCAGGGCGCGGCGCTGGGCGGCGGCGTGGGCCTGGTGTGCGCCTGCGACATGGCCGTCGCGGCCGACACCGCGAGCTTCTCGGTCAGCGAGGCGCGCATGGGCATCCTGCCGGCCGTCATCGCGCCCCATCTCGTCAATGCCGTGGGCCTGCGCGAAGCGCGGCGCCTGGCGCTGACGGCCGCCCGCATCGGCGCGCCCGAGGCCGAGCGCGTGGGCCTGGTGCAGCGCGTGGCGCCGGCCGAGGGCCTGGACGCGGCGGTGGACGCCCTGCTCGCCGACCTGCTCGCCTGCGGCCCGCAGGCGCAAGCCGAAATCAAGCAACTCTATGCGCGGCTGGCCCCCGGCCCGCTGAGCGCCGACGTGCGCGAGCTGACCGCGCAGACCATCGCCCGCGTGCGCGCCACGCCCGAGGCGCGCGAAGGCTTTGCCGCCTTCCTGGCCAAGCGCGCGCCGAACTGGAAACCCGCCCCATGACCCTCGATCTCTCCCAGGCCCGCGTCCTCGTCGTCGGCGCCGGCCTGATGGGCGCCGGCATCGCCCAGGTGGCCGCCCAGGCCGGCCATGCCGTGCAGCTGTTCGACGCCCGCGCCGGCGCCGCCGAGGCCGCCAAGGCCAAGCTCGCGCAGACGCTGGACGGCCTCGCCGCCAAGGGCCGGCTGACCGCCGACGCCGTGGCCGCCACGCTGGCGCGCATCACGCCGGCCGCGGCGCTGGCCGGCGACGTGGACCTCGTCGTCGAGGCCATCGTCGAGAACCTGGACGTGAAGCGCGCGCTGTTCGCCGAGTTGGAGGCGCTGCTGCCCGACGCCGCCGTCATCGCCACCAACACCTCGTCCATCTCCGTGACGGCGCTGGCGCGCGGCATGCGCCGGCCGGAGCGGCTGGTCGGCATGCACTTCTTCAACCCGGTGCCGCTGATGAAGCTCGTCGAGGTCGTCTCCGGCCTGGGCACCGACGCCGCCGTCGCGCAGGCCGTGTTCGCGCTCGCCGCGCGCTGGGGCAAGACGCCGGTGCATGCGCGCTCCACGCCGGGCTTCATCGTCAACCGCATCGCCCGGCCGTATTACGCCGAGGCGCTGATGCTGCTGCAGGAGCGCGCCGCCGCGCCCGAGCTGATCGACGCCTGCCTGCGCGCCGCCGGGTTCCGCATGGGCCCCTGCGAACTGATGGACCTGATCGGCCACGACACCAACTTCGCGGTGACGCAATCGGTGTTCGCGGCCAACTTCTTCGACCGGCGCTTCACGCCCTCGCTGGTGCAGCAGGAGCTGGTGGATGCCGGCTTCCTGGGCCGCAAGAGCGGGCGCGGCTTCTACCGCTACCCCGAGGGCGCACCGGCGCTGCCGGCCGCCGCAGCGGCCGCCGCGCCGCGGGCGGCCCGGGTCGTCGTGCACGGCCGCGGCCCGGTGGCCGAGCGCTTCGCCGCCGCGCTGCCCGACACGCCGCGTGAGCCGGACAGCGACTGGACCGGCCTGGACGTCGACGGCCGCCCGCTGTGCCTGACCGATGGCCGCCGCGCCGCCGAGCTGGGCGCCGGCGGCGCCGTGTTCGACCTGCCGCTGGCCGCCGCCGGCGACATCGCCTTTGCCGGCGATGCCGGCACCGCCGCCTGGCTGGCCGTGCTGGGGCTGACGCCGCGCGCCATGGCCGACGTGCCGGGCCTCGTCGTCGCGCGCACCGTCGCCATGCTGATCAACGAAGCGGCGGACGCCGTGCAGCAGGGCGTCTGCGACGAGGCCGGTGCCGACGCGGCGATGAAGCTGGGCGTCAACTACCCGGCCGGCCCGTTCGAGTGGCTGGCCGCCTGGGGCGCGCCGGCCGTCGCCGCGCTGCTGGACCGACTCGACCACCACCACCGAGGCGAGCGCTACCGCGTGTCGCCCTACCTCCGATGACTGAAGCCTTCATCTGCGACGCCATCCGCACGCCCTTCGGCCGCTACGGCGGCGCGCTGTCCACCATCCGCGCCGACGACCTCGGCGCGCTGCCGCTGAAGGCGCTGATGGCGCGCAACCCCGGCGTGGACTGGGCGGCGGTGGAAGACGTCATCTACGGCTGCGCCAACCAGGCCGGCGAGGACAACCGCAACGTCGCCCGCATGGCCGCGCTGCTGGCCGGCCTGCCGCAGGAGGTGCCCGGCTGCACGGTGAACCGCCTGTGCGGCTCGGGGCTGGACGCCGTCGGCACTGCGGCGCGCGCGATCCGCGCCGGCGAGGCGGGGCTGATGATCGCCGGCGGCGTGGAGAGCATGAGCCGCGCGCCCTTCGTGATGCCGAAGGCCGAGAGCGCCTTCAGCCGCGCCAACGCCGTCTACGACACCACCATCGGCTGGCGCTTCGTCAACAGGCTGATGAAGGCCCAGTACGGCGTGGACGCCATGCCCGAGACGGCCGAGAACGTCGCCACCGATTTCGGCATCGAGCGCGAGGCGCAGGACCGCATGGCGCTGGCCTCGCAGCACAAGGCCCTCGCGGCGCAGCAGCGCGGCTTCTTCGCGCGCGAGATCGTGCCCGTGGACGTGCCGCAGAAGAAGGGCGAGCCGCTGCGCGTGGCGCTGGACGAGCATCCGCGCGACACCAGCCTGGAGGCGCTGGCGAAGCTGAAGGGCGTCGTCAGGCCCGACGGCACGGTGACGGCCGGCAACGCCAGCGGCGTCAACGACGGCGCCTGCGCGCTGCTGCTGGCCAGCGAGCATGACGCCGCGCGCCATGGCCTGACGCCGCGCGCCCGCGTCGTCGGCATGGCCACGGCCGGCGTGGCGCCGCGCATCATGGGCATCGGCCCCGCGCCGGCGACGCGCAAGGTGCTGGCGCTGACCGGCCTGACGCTGGCGCAGATGGACGTCATCGAACTGAACGAGGCCTTTGCCGCCCAGGGCCTGGCCGTGCTGCGCGACCTGGGCCTGGCCGACGACGACGCCCGCGTGAACCCGAACGGCGGCGCCATCGCGCTGGGCCACCCGCTCGGCGCCAGCGGCGCACGCCTGGTGACGACGGCCGTCAACCAGCTGGAAGCGAGCGGCGGCCGCTACGCGCTGTGCACCATGTGCATCGGCGTGGGCCAGGGGATCGCGCTCGTCGTCGAGCGGGTCTGACCGCTATTCGAAGAACAGCCGGGTCAGCCCCTTCACGCTGACCAGGTTGCCCGGGTTGCTGGTCTCGTTGAGCACGCCGCTCATGCGCTGCAGCAGTCGCGGGCTCTTTTTCGCGCGCCAGATCAGCAGGTCGGCCAGCCAGGGGTGGGCGTTGACGCGGTTGGCGCGTTCGTAGAGGTCGAACTTGGGCTTCAGCGCGGTCAGCGTGGCCTCGTACGTGGCGCGCGTGGCGGCGTCGCCGTCTTGGCCATCCTCGCGGTGCGCCAGGATGGCATCGGCGGCCAGCATGCCGGTTTCCATCGCCTTGCCGATGCCCTCGCCGGTGAAGGAATAGGTCGAGCCCGCCGCCTCGCCGGTGACCAGCAGGCCCGGCCGCGTCCACGCCGCGCCGGTCAGCGTGCAGCGCAGCGGCGCGCCCTTCAGCTCGCCCACCAGTTCGCCGACACGCATCAGCTCGGCGGCGGGCGGGTATTTCTCGACGAAGGCGTCGAAGATCGCGCGCAGGTTGACGTCCTTCTTGCGGCCCTTGCCGCCGAGATCCTTGTGCGAATCGGTGACGCCGACGCCGATGTTGAAGTGGCCGTCCGGGGCCGGGAAGATCCAGCCATAGCCCGGCCGCACCGCCTTGTCCCACACCACTTCCAGCGCCTTGATCCTGCCGGCCAGCTGCGGCGCCTTCACGTAGCCGCGCAGCGCCACGCCGCTGGGCGTGTGGCGCTGGCACATGCCGGCGGCCGTCAGCGCCTTCGGGACGGCGCCGGTAGCGAGCACGACCCAGCGGGCCGGTATCTCGACGAGCTCGTCGCCCCGTTTCAGCCGCGCGCCGACGATGCGGCCGTCCCGCTCCAGCGGCGCCTCGAAGCGCATCTGCTCGAAACGCGCGCCGGCATCGCGCGCGGCCTGCAGCAGCAGCGCATCCAGCTCCCTGCGCGGCAGCACGGCCAGCGAGCCCGGCACGTCGATGCGCCCGCCGCGCGGGCCGATGCAGCCGACATGGCTGACCGGCTGCGCGCGGCGCATGACCTCGTCCAGCATGCCCAGCCGGGCCAGCGCCTGGTGCGCGTCGGGGATCAGCCCGTCACCACAAGTCTTGTCGCGGCCGGGCGGATGCTGGTCCACCAGCAGCACGTCCACGCCCGCACGGGCCAGCACGCGCGCGCAGGCGCTGCCGGCGGGGCCGGCGCCGATGATCAGGGTTTCGCAGCGCTGCTTAGCAGCGGGCCCAACGCCCTCGGAAAAAACAGCCACGCTGATCCTATTGAGTAAGGGCAGCGATTCTAGGGGTTGGCTATCCCACGCATATCACCCTGTCCACACGGATAACCGACGTCATTGGGCAGATTTGTGTGGTCACGCGACAACGGCCAGACCCAACTGTACGCCTACTCGACTTGGTGAAATCCCTAGGTTCTGGCGACAATGGCAGTGTTGGGGCGGTCTATTGGGGTGTACCCCGATCCGCGTGACGGGCTGCTGTTGCCAGACTGCGCGCCGCGAAAGAGCGTTTCTCCGCGAGGGATTCGCGTTTCCAAAATTTATCCGCAACACAAAGCGTTGAGAACGTCCTCACGAAGGAGTAGTTATGTTTAAAAGAAATGCCCGTAGCGCAGCTGCGCTGGCGATGATCGGTATGCTGAGCGCTGTCTCGGCAATGGCACAAGAAGCCTCGTCGGAAAAGCTCGAACGCATTGAAATCACGGGTTCGCGCATTCGCCAGATTGATGCCGAAACCGCTCAGCCCGTGCTGAAGTTGACCGCACAAGACATCCAAAAGTCTGGCTTGGTCACGCTCGGTGATATCGTCAATCAGCTGTCGTCGGCTGGCACTCCTGACTTCTCCAAAGGCCAAACCTTGGCCTCCAACCGCGAGCAGGGTGGCGACTACCCCAATCTCCGCAACCTCGGTTCTCAGCGTCTGCTGGTGTTGGTGAACGGCAAGCGATGGGCGCAGACCGTGGCCGGTTTCACCGACCTGTCGACCATCCCGTCCTCGCTCGTCGAGCGTATTGAGGTGCTGAAGGACGGTGGCTCCTCGGCCTACGGCTCGGACGCTCTTGCCGGCGTGATCAACTTTATCTTGAAGAAGTCCCTGGATGGAGGCAGCGTCAGCGTCATGACGGGTGCCAACGAAGCCGGTGACGGTAAGCGCAACGACTTCAACCTGAGCTACGGCCTGTCCGGCGACAAGGGTTCGCTGATGTTTGGCCTGACTTACTCGAAGCAAGGCGAGGTCTGGGCGAAGGATCGCGACATCACAGCCTACAGCTATGGCCCTGACTTCAAGACTGGCGGTCTGGGCATCGGCCCTTGGGGCCGTGTACGCAGCACGGCCAATGGCGCTGCCACCGGTTCGACCTATGTGCTGAACCACACCGGCTCTTATGACGGCGTAGGCGTCGGCCAGGCTTCCAACGACATCGCCAACTACCATGTGGGTGCGACTGCTGACGATTCGTTCAATTCGACGCAGCAGATGATGTTCACGATTCCGACGGAGCTGAAATCGTTCTTCACGCATGGCTCGCTGGACTTGTCGCCTTCTATGCGCCTGAGCTCCACAGCTATGTTTGCCGAGCGCAACTCGGTTCGCCAGATCGCTGGCTACCCGCTGCAGTCGACGTCGCAGTCGGCTTACCCGGTTTACATCGACAAGGACAGCTACTACAATCCGTTCGGCAACCAAGGCGTGGGTGTCGCAGCCGGCGCAGGTGTGGATGCTTTCTTCCAGCGCCGCATCACCGAGCTGCCGCGCGTGACAGAGAACAACAATCGCACAACGCACTTTGATGCCGCCCTCGAAGGCGACATGAGCATCGCTGGTCGTGCTTGGACTTGGTCTGCTGGCGTCAACTACAGCAACGTTTCGGGTGAAGCGCTGAACTCCGGCAACATCAACCTGGTCAATCTGAAAAAAGCCTTGGGCCCGAGCTTCATGAATGCTCAGGGCGCCGTGCAGTGCGGCACGGCTGCGGCCCCCATCACGCTGGGCACCGGCCCTGGCTCGTGCGTTCCCTTCAACATCCTCGGTGGTCCCTCGGCCTCCACCGCTCAAGCTTTGGAGTACATCAACCAGCGCGGCGTAACGACCTACGGCGCAACGGTCAAGAGCCTGACGGCTGACATCAGCGGCGAAATCATGAAGCTGCCTGGCGGCATGATGACCGCTGCTGCCGGCCTTGAGCGCCGCAACGTGAAAGGCTACGACAAGCCGGGCGTGTTTGAGCAGAACGGCCTGAGCACCGACCTGGCAGGCCAGTCGACGACTGGCGACTACACCGTCAAGGAAGCCTATGTCGAAGTGAACCTGCCGCTGTTGAAGGGGGTTCCTGGCGCTGAACAGCTGGTGCTGAACTTGGCAACCCGCTACTCGGACTACAGCAACTTCGGCAACACCACCAACAGTAAGGGTAGCCTGCTGTACCGTCCGATCAAGGACGTGCTGCTCCGCGGTACGTATGCTGAGGGCTTCCGCGCTCCTACATTGGATGACATCGCTGGTGGTGGCTCGCAGTCCTTCGCGTCGTACACTGATCCTTGCGACACCCGCTTCGGTGCAGCTGCCAACACGCCTGAAGTCCAGGCTCGCTGCTTGGCTGCAGGTGTACCAGCCGATTTCCGTCAGCGCGGCCAGAACGGTCTGCCGATCACCGCGCCGAACACCCAGTCGCCGTATCCGTTCCAGCAAGGCGCAGGCAACTCGTTCCTACAGCCTGAAACGGCGACCACCAAGACCCTGGGCTTCGTTTACAGCCCGTCCTACCTGCAAGGTTTGACGGTTGGTCTGGACTGGTACCTGATCGAGCTCAAGAACCGCATCACCGGCGTGACGGCCAGCGCGCTGCTGAACGAGTGTTACGTCAACAACGTGACGGCACTGTGCGGCCTGCACACGCGTGACTCCACCGGCCAGGTGAATGCTGCCGCGCTGGGCAACGTGAATCAGGGTGGTCTGCGCACGGAGGGTTTCGACCTGTCGGTGGGCTACCGCTTCCCGGCCACGTCCTGGGGCCGTTTCAACCTGCGCAGCGAGACCACGTACGTCAAGAAGTACGAAGTCAAGAGTACAGCCACCTCGAACTGGGGTCCGTTCTCTCTGTCGGCTGTGGGTGAGAACGACATCTACCGCGTCAAGTCCAACATTGGCATTGACTGGACGATGGGCGATTTCGGCGTGACTTTGGGCACCCGCTACTACAGCGCAACCAAGACCACCTGTTGGGATACGGATCCGGATGCGCCTGTGTACTGCTCGAACCCGACTGGCGAATGGAGCGGCGGCACGGGCTTCAATAAGCTGAAGGCTCTGGTCTACAACGACCTCAGCGCCAGCTACAAGACGCCTTGGAAGGGCACGCTGCTGGTCGGCGTGAACAACGTCTTCGACAAGAAGCCGCGTATCAACTTCGACATCGGCTCGTCGTCTTCGGCGGTCAATGCTGAGTTGCCGATTGACCGCTCCTGGTTCGTGCGTTACACGCAGCAGTTCTGATCGAGCATGCAGGGGAGCGGTCGCGGCCGATTCCCTGTCGTTGTGTCGCAAAGCCCGGCTTCGGCCGGGCTTTTTTATTGGACTTCGCCTCTTTGCCAAGGCGATCAGGGAGTAATCATGCTCAAAAAATCGGTTGTGCGTACCCTGTTGGTGATGTCGTTCGCCAGCACCTCGTTTGCGCAGTCCACCACCCCCGTCGCTCAGCCTCTCGTGCCGGTCGTCGCGTTCTTCCAGTCCTCGGAGTTTCAGGAAGCGCAGCTCAGCCCATCAGGCCGCTACCTGGCCATCACCACATCCAAGCTTGGCGGCCGTCGAGCACTGTTCGTCTTTGACTTGAGTCCCAACGGCAAGCCAACGCAGGCGGCGCGCATCCACGACCTGGATGTCGTCGACGTGCACTGGGTCAATGAGGACCGCCTGCTCTTCAGCGTTCGTGATCTGTCGTTGGGCAGCGGCTCCAGCTATCACAACCCCCCTGGTCTGTTCGCGGTCGACCGGGATGGCAACAACCTGCTGAAATTGATCCGACGTGAGCAAAATGCTGCCTCCGGCGGACGTATTCGCGATCGTAGCCTTTCGCCTTTCCATCGCTTGTTGGCGGTGCCTGATTTCGTCGCCGGTGCCGCCAACGACACCATCGTTGTCGGTGAAGCCCGATTCAACGCGCAGTGGGAGGTGGTGTCGATGCGTCCGCTGCAGGTCAATGTCAACAACGGGCTGGTGCAGACGTTCGGCGACCTGAAGGCGCCCTCCCGGGTGGCGCAGTGGCTCTTCGATGGTAAAGGCCAACCGCGCGTTGCCATCAGCGTAGATGAAATGCAGGGGCGGATGTTCTATCGGGCGCCTGACAGTGAGACCTGGATGCAGATCGGCGAGGGAAACCTGTTGGACATGCCATTCCGGCCCGAGTTTGTGGACGATCGCGGAACTCTGTACGTCACCAAGCGTCAGGGCCCGGCGGAAACCTCGGCGCTGACGCGCTTTGATTTCAAGACTGGTGCTCCGGAAGCCAAGCCGTTGATCGTGACAGCCGGGTTCGATTTTGAAGGGCAGGCGATCAGTTCGGACCAGGGCTTGCTTGGCTTCCGCGTTACCACTGATGCTGAGGAAACCGTGTGGTTGAACGCGGGCATAAAGGCTTTCCAGCAGAAGGTCGACAAACTCTTGCCAGGCCGCATCAACCGCATCATGTGCCGGCGTTGCGGCAGTCCTGACATGGTGGCACTCGTGCAGTCGTACTCGGATCGGGAGCCGGGCCAGGTACTGGTGTACCGGGCCAAAGACGATGCATGGCAGTCTGTCGGTCGGGTGATGCTTGGCATCGACCCAGCACGCATGCCGCGCGTCGACCTTCAACGCATCAAGGCGCGCGATGGCCTGGAGTTACCGGTCTGGATCACACTGCCGCCCGGGCTGAAGCCCAATGCCAAGCCTGAGAAGCCTCTGCTGACGGTCGTGCTTGTGCATGGGGGGCCGAACGTGCGTGGACGTGTTTGGGGATGGAGCCCTTATGCGGCCTTTATTGCCTCGCGTGGTTATCTTGTGATTGAACCTGAGTTCCGCGGCAGCGACGGCTTTGGGCGCAAGTTCATGGAGGCAGGATTCAAGCAGTGGGGCCAGGCCATGCAGGACGACGTGGCCGATACGTTGCTCTGGGCGCAGAAATCTGGGCTGGCCAGCGATCGAGCCTGTATTGCGGGTGCGAGCTATGGTGGCTACGCGACTTTTGCCGGCTTGATGCGGCATCCAGAGCTTTATCGCTGTGGGGTGGCCTGGGTGGCTGTGACGGATCTGATGCTTCTTGCCCAGGGCTCTTCCTGGGTGGAGACGGACGTCAATGCTCTGTCTCGCCAGCACGTGCTGAGCGCACGGCTGGGCGATCCGGAGAAAGATGCCGCCATGCTGCGCGCAAATTCGCCCGTGGAGCAGGCCGCACGCATCAAAGCGCCGGTGCTGCTGGGCATGGGGGGCGCTGATTTGCGTGTCCCTCTGCAGCATGGCGAACGTATGCGCGATGCGTTGGCCAAAGTTGGCAATGCACCGGAGTGGGTGGTTTACTCGGATGAAGGGCACAGCTGGCTGCGCCCAGAATCCCGCATCGATTTTGCGAACCGGATGGAGCGCTTCCTCGCAAAGCATCTCGGTCAACCTTGATGGCTGCCGTTTGCAGTAAACAAGGCCGTACAACGCGGCCTTGCCTCGTATTCTGAGCGATATTGGCGAGCAGTGCCCCTCTCCCGCCTTCCGCTTCTGCACCTCAGCCCATTTGCACCCGGCTTGCAACAGCAGCCTATAAGTGTCAAGCCCCGCCTGTTTATGCACGGCGCGTTTGAACAATTTGGGCTTGGCGACCTGCCAGGTTTGAAGGGTTTGGGCGGGAGAGAGGTGCTTGAGGGAGCGCTGCGGGATGTGGTGGTTGTAGCTCGTGGCGTACGCCATGAGCATGGCCTCGAGTTCGGCGCCTGAAGCGGTCCAGCTCCGCGCGCGAGACGGCCGGGTTGATGAATTCGCGTACCACCCCACCAGCAGGTCGTCCAGCGGGATCAGCGTCAGGCGGAGCAACTCGGCCACGATGGCCTCCTGCCCTTCGCTGAGCGTGGTGTTGAGCTTGTGCGGGCGGGTGCGAGCGGTCCTGCACGTCTTCGCGGTTCTTCCACTTCGCGGCCGTGGCGCAGCTGATGTTGTAGCGCTCCGCCAGTTCCACCACCCCCAAGCTTCGACGCTCGAATCTCCGCTCGGATCAGCGGCGTGGTGCGGGCTCGGGCGTGGACTTGGCTCATCTGACTGTGGCGACCGTCGGCTCGGCCTTGAGGGTTCGGATCAACTCTTGCACCAGGTCCCTGGCTTTGAACAGGGCCCAACTGCGAACGGGTACATGATCACATGGGATGCAACAAGTAGGTCGCCGGCATTCTGGCCATCGATGGTCTGATATTGGTGGTGTTTGAAGCAAATCAGGAAAATAAATCCCGGGTCGATATTGACATCGAGCGCAGGTTTATTCCGTTAAATTAAAATGCAAGACTGATTGGTGGGTGTTGATTTTGTTGGTTTTGTTGGTTTTGTGAAGGCTATGAGAATGGAGCGGCATGAGTTCGTATCGAATTGTCTTGTAGAAATAAAAAATACCCCTGCCGCCTTTCGGGCGGCAGGGGCTCTTGAGCCGTGCCTGGATCAGAAGTCGTAGCGAGCAGTAAGACGAATGCTACGAGGGTCGGTGTAGTACAGCGCACGACCGTACATCTGATTGACTTCAGCCCGTGTCGAGTTCGATGCCGACGCTTCGTAGAAAGATGTGGCCGTCTGCGTGTTGAACACGTTCAGGACGTCGGCCGTCAGCACCAGCCCCTTGGCCCAGTTGGGCGCGTATGTCACGCTGACGTTGAACGTCTTGGTCCAGGGAGTCGTGCCCATAGACCCG
This sequence comes from Roseateles sp., assembly GCF_047654785.1. GTDB lineage: Bacteria > Pseudomonadota > Gammaproteobacteria > Burkholderiales > Burkholderiaceae_C > Pelomonas. The sequence continues at coordinate 61,551 of NZ_JASGKQ010000002.1, read as the reverse complement.
CGTGGCGACGGGCCATAGCCGGAATTCGGCACCACGGCTGGGTCATTGACCCCTGTTTGAGCGCCCGGAACGCCACAGTAGTGATAATAAATGGCGCCAGGGTAATGATCTGGAAACTGGTACGGATACCAGCTTGAGCAGCTACGCGGGCGGCCGCTTTGGATAATGGCAGAGCCACCCACCGTCCATTCATCGGCTACCTTATAAGAACCGATCAGCTTAATCTGGTGCGTGCGGTCGTTCGGCAGCAGGCCGTAGGCGCCTTCCATGATCTGCGGCTGATCCCAGTCAGCCGTAACGGAAACATCGCCCTGTCCGCCGCTTCCAGTGTCGAGCGAGGAGTTCAACTGACCTTCTGCGTTGCCTGCCATCCTAGACCATGTGTATTCAATCTTCCCGTACAGGCGGCCATCCTGATATTCTGCAAACAGATCCAGCGCCTTGTACGTGCGCTTCGGTTTCGGCAGGCCCACCTGCTCCGCAGTCAGGTGAACGGTCGTGTATGTGCCATCGCCATTGGGCTCAAGAAGAGTCATGCCTCGACCCGGGTTGAAAACACGGCACAAACCATCAGCACACGTATCATCCATCGAGCTCTTGAGGTTTCGATAGATTAACTTGGCCCCCCAACTCCATTGCTTGGAAAGGATCTGTTCCATGCCTACGATGAACTCGTCCTGATAATGAGGCTTCAGGTCGGTAACGGCAATGGTTTTTGGATCGAAAGCGCTGCCACATTCCGAGTTCGCCGACACGCCGCCCGCTCCGGGCGTCCCCGCCGCGCAGACGTGTGCGTCGGCGCCGGGCGTGATTTCGTTCAATCCCGTGGGCGTGCCATCCGCATCGATGCCGGTGTAGGTGTAGTAGCGGCTTGCTGCCAAGGCGCCATTGGCGGCGCGAATGGCGACGTTGCTTGGCAACGCGAGGGCATAGCGTCCGATGTTGCCGAACACCTTCAGGCTGGAGTCTCCCTTCAGATCCCATACGGCACCGAAGCGAGGCTGCCAGATATTTTTCTGCTCAACGAAAGCTTGACCATCGGTGTTGTAGTTGGTGAAGCTGTCGTTGCGCAGGCCCAGCGAGAGCAGAACATCCTTGGTGGCCTGCCAGCGATCCTCCAAGTACCAGGCCTTTTGCTCCGTGCTGGCTTTGCCGCCCGACGCGCGGAGATACTTCTCAACATAATATCCTTGCGCGCCAAATCCACCGCCGCTGGCGGGGGTGTTGTACAGGCCGTCGATGTTTTCTGTTGGTTTGATTATGTCGAAGTACCATTCATAGCCTGGACCACTGGAAACTGTGCCGGCCAAGATGGTTTCTGCCTTCAGGTAGTCGATGCCGGCATGCAGTTCGTGCGAACCCAGCTTATAGCTCAGGTCGAAGCGAGCAGCCTTTGATTCATCTTCGGTTGCGCCGCGAACCGTAGCGTATGGTTGCGAATTTGCAATGGAGCCAAACTGGCTGGGCACGATGGCTGAGCTGATGCCGGCGTACGTCTTGCTGGGATCATAGCCGGGTCTAGACCACAAGCTATGTTTGATCTTCTGTGTACCGACCAGCGCTGAAACAGTCAGATCATCGGTGATGTAGCCAGTATATTTTGCGATATACAGGCGAGACGTGTCCGCCATCGAATTATCACCGCCTTGGAATTTTTCAGTTCCGTGTGAAAGCGATGTGTAGTCAAAGCTGTAGTCGGCCCACTTCTCCTTGGCATCATCCTGAATCGTCGTGAACTCCAGAATGTGGTTGTCGGTGATATTCCAGTCGAGCTTCAAGGTAGCGCGCGGAAGCGTTGTCGAACCTTCACGCCAAGCCTGCGCCTTGCTCGTGGCGGATGTCAGCGTTGCCACACGGCCAATGGTTGGGTTGATGTTCTCATATTCAGTCTTGCCTTGCTCGGCATTGACGTAGATGAATAGGCGATCTTTGATGATGGGCCCGCCGACGTAGACACCGTAGGTAAGTTCGTCGGACTTGTTCGCTCCGCGGTATTGGTACAGCGTGTTATCGGTCCACTGAACTGGATTAGTACCGGTTGTGCCTTCGCCGGTGTAATGGTTCGCTTCGCTCCAGTGGCCGGTGTCGGCATACTTCAGGTTCTTTGGCTTGGATCTTCCCGCGTTAGGGGTATAGATGGCGTAAGCGCCGCCTTTCCACTCGTTGGTGCCGTGCTTGGTGACCATGCTCATCACGCCGCCGGTCGATCGGCCGTACTCGGCACCGTAGCCTCCGGTCAGTACTTGAACCTGGGAAATTGAGTCGAATCCCAGGCTGGTGGCGCCCAGATTGGTCAGCGGATTGGTGACTGGGTAGCCGTTGATGTAGTACGCATTCTCAGACGCTGCCGACCCCCCGAAACTGCCGATATTTCGCTGCCCGGCGCGTCCAAGAGGAGTGTTGTTGTTGCTGCTGCTGTTCGTATTCACCGTGTTGTAGTTGGTGCTGTTCACGACACCTGGCGCCAGCAACGCGACCGAATTCACACTTTGGCCGACTGCGATCTTCGACAAAAGGTCGGCGGTAAACACGGTGCGTGTGTCTACCTGCGAAATGTCAATCTTCGGACGGGATCCGGAGACAATGACGGTTTCCAGGGTGTTGCCACCAAAGGAAACATCAGCGCCGCTGCCAACGGTCACGGTGATGTCACGGAACCCCAGCCCCTTTGCTTCAACTTTGTATGCACCCGCTGGCAGATTGCCGATGCTGTAGCGCCCCTCTGGACCCACCGTAACCGTGCGGGTAAGACCCGTGCTGCTGGTGATCGTGATGAGGGTGCCGGCGGGGACGCTGCCATAGATGCTGCCCGTGGTGCTCTGGGCCATCACGACACCAGCCAAGCACATGCCAGCCGCAACTGCGATTAGGGATCGGGTCCTCTTAGCCATGAGATTCGCTCCAAAAGAGATAAGACTTTGAAGGTGCCATCCCTGCCGCAACGGCCTAGTGGACCGTCACGAGCAAGCGGAGGGCGATACGCGTTGAGTGTCGGTTGGGCCAGAATCAGGCGCCCAAGGGATACCCTTGGCTTGCAGTGTGTGGCAAATGATGTAGGCGCCCGCCGGATTGAGAAATCCTTTGTGAATCAATGGCCTGCCCGCTGCAGGACGTTGCAGGCCTCACCTGCCCATGGACCCAAAGAGCACGCTCGGGCTAGGAATGGTGTTGTGCTTTGGTAACGATTTGCCTTGCTACAGATGGTCTGGAGCATCACAAGTCAAGTGCGCGATGTGTCGCCCTTCACCCTCAACCTCCACCCATGCAACAACGGCTCCGTATACCCGTTCGGCTGGGCCTCCCCCTTGAACACCAGGTCCAGCGCCGCCTGCATGGCCGCGCCTTGCGGGTTGGCGGCGAGTGACTGATAAGCCGGGTCGCCCGCGTTCTGCCCGTCCACCACCTGCGCCATGCGCGTGAAGGTTTCGCGCACCTGCTCGGCCGACACCACGCCGTGGCGCAGCCAGTTGGCGATGTGCTGGCTGCTGATGCGCAGCGTCGCGCGGTCTTCCATCAGGCCCACGCCGTTGATGTCGGGCACCTTGGAGCAGCCCACCCCCTGGTCGATCCAGCGCACCACGTAGCCCAGGATGCCCTGCACGTTGTTGTCCAGCTCCTGCTGGCGCTGCTCGGGCGTCCAGTCGGCCCGGGGCGCGACGGGGATGGTCAGTAGCGCGTTCAGCAAAGCCTCGCGTTCGGCATCGAGATCCACCTGCTCCAACGCCTGCTGCACGGCGGCCACGTCGACCTGGTGGTAGTGCAGCGCATGCAGCGTCGCGGCCGTCGGCGAGGGCACCCAGGCGGTGTTGGCGCCCGCCTTGGGGTGGGCGATCTTCTGCTCCAGCATCGCGGCCATCAGGTCGGGCATGGCCCACATGCCCTTGCCGATCTGCGCGCGGCCGCGCAGGCCGCAGGCCAGGCCGGTCAGCACGTTGCAGCGCTCGTAGGCCTGGATCCACGGCGTCGTCTTCATGTCGCCCTTGCGCAGCATCGGGCCGGCGCGCATCGCGGTGTGTATCTCGTCGCCGGTGCGGTCCAGGAAGCCGGTGTTGATGAAGGCCACGCGGCTGGCCGCGGCGGCGATGCAGGCCTTCAGGTTGACCGAGGTGCGGCGCTCCTCGTCCATGATGCCCAGCTTGACCGTGCTGTCGGCCAAGCCCAGCAGTTGCTCGACGCGGGTGAACAGCTCGGTGGCGAAGGCCACTTCGGCCGGGCCGTGCATCTTGGGCTTGACGATGTAGACCGAGCCCGTGCGGCTGTTTTTCAGTCCTTCGCGGCGCTTCAGGTCGTGCATCGCGATGGTCGTCGTGACGACCGCGTCCATGATGCCCTCGGGGATCTCGCTGCCGTCGTCCAGCAGGATGGCCGGGTTGGTCATCAGGTGGCCGACATTGCGCACGAACATCAGCGAGCGGCCGTGCAGCGTGAGCGTGCCGCCGTTCGGCGCGGTGTAGGCGCGGTCGGGGTTCAGGCGGCGCGTGAAGCTGCTGCCGCCCTTGGCGACTTCCTCGGTCAGCGTGCCCAGCTGGATGCCCAGCCAGTTGCGGTAGGCCAGCAGCTTGTCCTCGGCGTCCACGGCGGCCACCGAGTCCTCCAGGTCGAGGATGGTGGAGAGCGCCGCTTCGAGCACCACGTCGGCGACGCCGGCCGGGTCGCTCTTGCCGATGGCGGTGCTGCGGTCGATGCGGATGTCCAGGTGCAGGCCGTGGTGGACCAGCAGCACGCTGCTCGGCGCGGCGGCGTCGCCCTGGTAGCCGGCGAAGGCGGCCGGGTCTTGCAGGCCGGTCGTCGCGCCGGAGGCCAGCGTGACGGCGAGCCGGCCGCCCTCGACGCGGTAGCCGGTCGCGTCCGCGTGCGAGCCCTGCGCCAGCGGCGCGGCCTGGTCCAGCACCCGGCGGGCGACGGCGATGACCTTGGCGCCGCGCACCGGGTTGTAGGCACCCGCGCGCGTCGCGCCGTCGGCCTCGGGGATGGCGTCGGTGCCGTACAGCGCGTCGTACAGCGAGCCCCAGCGCGCGTTGGCGGCGTTCAGCGCGTAGCGGGCGTTCAGGATGGGCACCACCAGCTGCGGGCCGGCCTGCTGCGCCAGCTCGGCATCGACATTCGCCGTGCTGGCCCGCACCTGCGCGGGCGGCTCGACGAGGTAGCCGATGCGCTTCAGGAAGGCCTGGTAGGCCGGCATGTCCGTGATCGGGCCGGGGTGCGCCTGGTGCCAGGCATCCAGCTCGGCCTGCAGGCGGTCGCGCTCGGCCAGCAGCGCGCGGTTCTTGGGTGCCAGCTCGTGCGCGATGGCCGAGAAGCCGGCCCAGAACGCGCCGGGCGCGACGCCGGTGCCGGGCAGCACCTCGGTGTCGATGAAGCGGGCCAGGTCGGCATCGACCTGCAGGCGGTGGAGGGAGGTGCGGGACATGGCGGTCTCCTGGACGGACGAGAGTGGCATTGCCGCCATCTTGCCGCCGGGCGGGCGCGCGATTCGCAGCCGCGCATGCCATTCATCTGTGACTGGAATGCACGAATCGGGCGCTGAATGCCTAACTTTGGGCGGGCGGCACAGCACAATCCCGGCATGGACAAGCTCAAGCAGATCGAGTCCTTCGTCCTCGTCGCGGCCAAGGGCAGCCTGACGGCGGCGGCCCAGGCGGAAGGGGTGGCGCCGGCCGTCATGGGCCGGCGCATGGACGCGCTGGAGGCGCGGCTGGGCGTGAAGCTGATGCTGCGCACCACGCGGCGGCTGACGCTGACGCCCGAGGGCCAGGCCTTCCTGGAGGACTGCCAGCGCCTGGTCGCGCAGCTGGCGGACGCGGAGGCCGCGGTGAGCGCCGGCGGGCTGAAGGCCAGCGGCCACCTGCGCGTCACGGCGCCGGCCGGCTTCGGTCGCCGCCACGTGGCGCCGCTGGTGCCGGGCTTCCTGGCCGAGCACGCGGAGCTGAGCCTGTCGCTGAACCTCAGCGACCGCGTCGTGGACATCGTCCACGAAGGCTACGACTGTGCGGTGCGCGTGGGCGATCTGCCGGACTCCAGCCTCGTCAGCACCCGGCTGGCCGACAACCGGCGGCTGTGCGTGGCCGCGCCGGCCTACCTCCGGCGCGCCGGCGTGCCCCGGCACCCGGACGACCTGGCGCGCCACGCCTGCCTGACGCTCAGCTCCGAGGCCAGCCAGGTGCGCGGCTGGGCGTTCCGCATCGACGGCAGCGTGCAGTACCTGCGGCCGGAAACCCGCATGCAGGGCCGGCTCGACTGCAGCGACGGCCAGGTGCTGCACGACTGGTGCGTCGCGGGCCTGGGCCTGGCCTGGCGCAGCACCTGGGAGGTGGAGGCCGACCTGGCGGCCGGGCGGCTGGTCAGCGTGCTGGACGACTTCGCCGCGCCGCCCAACGGCATCTACGCGGTGTTCCCGCAGTCGCGCCACCTGCCGCTGCGCACGCGGCTGTGGGTGGAGCACCTGCGCACGCACTACGGGCGCGCGGGCTACTGGTCCGGCTGAGAGCTTGAGGGCGCCGGGCCGCGCGCGTCAGGCCGCGTCGCGCAGCGCGGCCAGCGCGGCGGCGATGTCGGCGTCGGCCGCCTCGCGCCGCACCGGCGCGCCGTCCGCCAGGCCCTCGCGCTTGAGCCGGGCCACCCACTGGCCGGCGTCGCGGCCCTGCTCGAAGCCGCTGCTCTGCAGCAGCAGCGTGCCGTCGGCGGCCAGCAGCTTGAAATAGAACCGGCCGTCCGCCTCGCGGTACTGCTTGAACACCGGCAGCGCGGCCTTCTGGGCCTTGGCCGCGGCGGTGGCGGCCGTGTCGGTGTAGGGGCGCAGGCCCACGGCGGCGCGCAGCGCCTGCAGGAAGGGCGTGGCGATCGCGCGGGCGCGGCGGGCGCCGTCCTGCAGGATGGCCTCGAGCTGCTCCGGGTGGGCCATCAGCGCGTCGTAGCGCGCGCGCATCGGGCCGATCTCGCCCTCGATCAACGCCACCAGCTGCTGCTTGGCCTCGCCCCAGCCCAGGCCGCCGCGCAGCGCCGCGCGGAAGGCGGCGCGCTGCGCCGGCGTGGCGAAGGCGTCGTACAGCGTGACCAGCGTCTGGCCCTCCGGCACCTTGGGCTCGCCGGGCAGCTTGCTGTCGGTGACGATGCGCGCCACCGCGTCCTTCAGCGCCGCGGCGCCGCCCTCGAAGAGCGGGATCACGTTGTCGTAGCTCTTGCTCATCTTGCGGCCGTCCAGGCCGGGCAGCAGCTCCATCTCGGCGTCCACCTGCGCCTCCGGCAGCACGAAGAACTCCCGGCCGTACAGGTGGTTGAAGCGCTGCGCGATGTCGCGCGTCATCTCGATGTGCTGCACCTGGTCCTTGCCGACGGGCACGCGGTGGGCGTTGAACATCAGGATGTCGGCCGCCATCAGCACCGGGTAGCTGAACAGGCCCATGCTGACGTGGGCGTCCGGCTCCTCGCCGGCCGCCACCGCCGCGTCCACCGCGGCCTTGTAGGCGTGGGCGCGGTTCATCTGGCCCTTGGCGGTCACGCAGGTCAGCAGCCAGGTCAGCTCGGGGATCTCGGGGATGTCGCTCTGGCGGTACAGCGTCACGCGGGCCGGGTCCAGCCCGGCGGCCAGCCAGGTGGCGGCGATGGCGCGGCTGGAGCGCGCGAGGCGGTCCGGCTCGTCGCACTTGATCAGCGCGTGGAAGTCGGCCATGAAGTAGAAGCTCTCCACGCCGGGCGCGCGGCTGGCGGCGATGGCCGGGCGGATGGCGCCGACGTAGTTGCCGAGGTGCAGGGTGCCGGTGGTGGTGATGCCGGTCAGGACGCGGTGGGACATGGGCGGGGCAGGCAGGCTGGGCAGGAGTTCAGCGCCGGATTGTGGCCTCGGCCGGCCATCCGGCCATCGCTTCGCCCATGCGGACCGCGCCGCCGGGCCGCCAGGCCGGGTTGAACCGCAGCGCGCTGCGCTCGAACAGCATCACCACCGTGGAGCCCAGCAGGAAGCGGCCCATCTCGTCGCCCTGGGCCAGCGCGACCTGGCCGGGCGCGTAGTCCCACTCGCGCACGGGGCCCTCGCGCCGGATGCGGCCGTGCCAGACGGTGGCCATGCTGCCGACGATGGTGGCGCCCACCAGCACCAGCACCCAGCGGCCGAGGTCGTCGTCGTCGAACACGCACACCACGCGCTCGTTGCGCGCGAACAGGCCCGGCACGCCGCGCGCCGTCGTCGGGTTCACCGAGAACAGCGCGCCCGGCACGTGCACCATGCGCACCAGCCGGCCGGCGGCGGGCATGTGGATGCGGTGGTAGTCCCGCGGGCTCAGGTAGAGGTTGGCGAACAGGCCGTCCCGGAAGCGCGCGGCCAGCCGCGCGTCGCCGCCGACCAGCGCCGCCGTCGTGAAGGACTGGCCCTTGGCCTGGAAGACCTGGTCGCCCTCGATGCGGCCCACCTGGCTGATCGCGCCGTCCACCGGGCAGACCAGCGGCGCGTCCGCCAGCGGCCGCGCGCCGGCCTTGAGCGCGCGGGTGAAGAAGTCGTTGAAGGTCTTGTAGGCCGTGATGTCCGGCTCGGCCGCCTCGGCCATGTCCACGCCGTAGCGCGCGACGAAGCGGCGGATCGCCGCCGTCGTCACGCCGCCCAGCGGCCGGGACGCGATGCGCCCGGCCAGGCGCGTCATCGCCTGCTTGGGCATCAGGTACTGGGGCAGGACTTTGAGGCGGTCGGACATGGCATGGACCCCGCCGCCCGACGGCTGCGGCGCTGGACGCGTGGGGATCGGTTCGGGGGCCGGCAGTGTACGGGCCGACAATCCGCCGCCATGCTCCTGCACAGCGCCTTCTACCGCTTCACCCCGATGGCCGATCCGCCCGGCTTCGCCGCCTGGCTGCGCGGGCGCGGCGCCGCGCTGCGGCTGGGCGGCGTCGTGCTCGTGGCCGGCGAGGGCCTGAGCGCGGCCATCGCCGGCGAGGCCGGCGCGGTGCGCGCCCTCGAGGCGGAGCTGCTGCAGCAGCCCGGCATGGCCGGCCTGCGCTTCAAGCACAACGACTGCGGGCGCCGGCCGTTCAGCCGCTTCAAGGTCTCGGTCAAGCGCGAGATCGTCGCGTTCGGCGTCCCCGGCGTGCAGGGCGGCGCCACCGGCACCCACGTCAGCCCGCAGCGCTGGCGCGAGCTGCTGGCCGACCCGGACACCCTCGTGCTCGACAACCGCAACAGCTTCGAGTTCAGGCTCGGCCGCTTCCGCGGCGCCATCGACCCCGGCGTCGTGCACTTCCGCGACTTCCCGGCCTGCGTCGAGGCGAACCGCGACGCCTGGCGGGGCCGCACGGTGGCCATGTACTGCACCGGCGGCATCCGCTGCGAGAAGACGGCGGCCTGGATGCAGGCCCGGGGCCTGCGCGTCGCGCAGCTGGACGGCGGCATCCTGGGCTACTTCGAGGCCTTCCCCGGCGCCGCGGACGACTGGCAGGGCGAGTGCTACGTGTTCGACAAGCGCATCGCCATCGACGCCCGGGGCCGCGAGACCGGCACGACGGCCGAGCAGGTCTTCACCGCGCCCGAAGACGCCTGGCGGCTGGCGCGGGCCAGGCGGCTGGACCCTCAGGAGCCCTGACGCGCGCCTCTTGAGCGTCGGCAGCGCGTCGTCAGGCAGGCACGGCCTGCGCGTCGGGCGAGCCCGTCATGACCCGGGCCACCGCGACGACCTTCCCGGCCTTGATCTGCACCACGCGCTGCGCGCCGGCGATCGTCTCGGGCCGGTGGGCGATGACGAGGCGGGTGAGCCGCATGTGCGCGATGGCCGCCGTCACCGCGCGCTCGTTGCCCAGGTCCAGGTGGCTGGTCGCCTCGTCCAGCGCCAGCACGCGCGGCTGCTTGTACAGCGCGCGCGCCAGCAGCAGCCGCTGCTTCTGCCCGCCCGACAGCCCCGAGCCCAGGTCGCCCACCAGCGTCTGGTAGCCCATCGGCATGCGGGCGATGTCCTCGTGCAGCTGCGCCATGCGCGCGCAGGCCTCCACCCGCGCGGGGTCGGGCTGCACGTCGAAGAAGGCGATGTTGTCGGCCAGGCTGCCGGTCAGCAGCACGTCCTCCTGCATCACGGTGCCGATCTGGCGCCGGAAGTTGGCGATGCCCAGGTGCCGCACCGGCTGCCCGCCGTACAGCACCTCGCCCTCGGTGGGCTGCAGCAGCCCCAGCGCGATCTTCAGCAGCGTCGTCTTGCCCGCGCCCGACGCGCCGACGACCGCCACGCTCTCGCCGGCCGCGATGCTGAAGTCCGCGTCCTTCAGCACCCACGGCTCGCCCTCGCCGTAGCGGAAGCTCACGCCGCGCAGCTCGATGCCGGGCGGCAGGTGCGCGAGGTCGTTGTGCGGCAGCTCGTCCTTCTCGGGGGGTTCCAGGCAAATGTCGGCCAGCCGCTCGGCATGCAGGCCCAGCATCTTCAAATCCACCGCGTAATTGATGAGCGCCGACACGCGCCCCGAGAACTGGCCCTTGTAGGCCAGGAAGGCGAACAGCATGCCCACCGTCATGCCCGCGCCGGAACTCGCGCCGCCGCCGGCCAGGCCGCCCATGATGAGCCGCGCCCCCAGCCACAGCACCAGCAGGTTCTCCAGCCCGAAGATGAAGGTGCTGGCGGTGGAAAAGCCCATGCCCATCCGCGCCGTGCGCAGGTCGCGGTTCTGCACCTCGACGAGCAGGTTCTGCCAGCGCGCGCGGCGCTCCTGCTCGCGGCCGAAGAGCTTGAGCGGCGTCATCGCCCGCAGCGTCTCCAGGAAATGCGTGTTCTCCCGCGCCGCCACCACCAGCCGCTCGGCCGCCGCGTTGCGAAACGGCGCGTAGGACGCCCAGCGCAGCAGGCCATACAGCGCGACCGCGCCCACGGTCACGGCCGCCAGCGTCGGGGCGTAAATCAGCATCATCACCAGCGCCGCCACCGCCATCAGCCCATCCAGCACCGCTTCGATGACGGCGGTGGTCAGCGTCTTCTGGATCGCCTGCACGGCGCCGAAGCGCGAGGTGATGTCGCCCAGGTGGCGCAGCTCGAAGAAGGCGACCGGCAGCTTCACGAGATGGGCGAAGACATTGCCGGCCCACTGCAGGGCCAGCGACTGGCTCAGCACGATCACCATCCACGAGCGCGCCAGGCCGATCAGCGTCTGCACGAGCAGCAGCAGGCCGAAGCCCAGCGCCAGCACGGTCAGCAGGTCGCGGTCGCCCGAGGTCAGCACTTCGTCCACGACCATCTGCTGCAACAGCGGCGCGACGATGGCGAACAACTCCAGCACGGCCGCGACGCCGAAGATTTGCAGCAGCGAGCGCTTCAGGCCGGTGACCTTGCCGGTCAGCGCCGACAGGCTCACGCGCGGGGCGGGTGCCTGGGGCTTGAATTCGGCGCTGGGGCTCAGCTCCAGCGCGACGCCGGTGAAATGGCGTGACACCTCGGCCAGCGGCATCCGGCGCTCGCCGACGGCGGGGTCGAGCAGGGTGATGCTTCGCCGGCCAACCTGCTTCAGCACGACGAAATGGTTCATGTCCCAGTGCAGGATGCAGGGGAGCTTCAGTTGCCCCAGATGCTCCAGCGTCAGCTTCAGCGGCCGGCAGTTGAGCCCCAAGCTGCCGGCCGACTGCATGAGGCATTTCAACGTTTGTCCCTTGAGGCTGGCACCGAACTGCCTGCGCAGGTCCATCAGCTCAAGGGCTTGGCCGTGATGGCGAAGCACCATGACCAGACAGGCGAGACCGCATTCTGAGGCTTCGGTTTGAATGACAGCCTGCATTGCTTTTATTGGCGTTCGTTGAAGTTGAATGGATTTGAGGGGATATCTGAATTCGAGGGGTAGGAATTCGTGGTTATCATGCGGCGATCCGCAGGAAAGATAAAGTTCTTTCGCAGCCAAATGGAAAATCTGTGGCTCTTGTGCGAATTTGAATTGACTAGGGCGGTATGAAGCCAATGGGCTTCGATCCAAACTTCGCGGTCTATCAATCTTGTCGAATGTGGGCCGGCGAGCTGGATCAATAATTCATCCCGTGGCAGGCTGACTCCAATTTCCCTGACGCGGCGAGCTTGAATCCATCCGCTCCCGTCGGACTCGGAATTGATGATGAGCGAATTCGACCCGAACTTGTAGAGCCGCCCGGTTTCTAGTCGCCACTTTCTTATCCGAAGATGGTGGGAGACTTCTTCAATTATTCTTCTGACTGGTGCCGAGAGAATCGCTGCGCTGAGCGGGGTGGCAAGAATTATGGTGGGCACTGGGCCCGCCAAAAATAGGGTCGCTCCAATTATGAAGCAGCACAACACAATTCTGCTTATGATGGCCATCATCGAAGAACGGAGCCAGCGGGAGTTTTGAGGGCGACTAGTAGTGATTGAGCCACGTCAAAGGCTGACGCATAGATGTTGCATATTGCGATCAATCCGATGAGCAAATTTGGCTTTGTCGATGAAAATGCAGCCCATGCGAATGGTGTGACAGTTAATGCCAAAAAGGGGAATAGGCTTATCCAGATGAACTGAATCTTTGTTTTTTGTCCGCCTATTTTTGTAAAAACTGTTGAAGACCACCTTGGTTTTCTTGGCCATATCGCTAGATATGTGTCGCTTCGCAGAATTCTTGCCGGTAATGCGAGCAGGTGAAGCAGTTCATGGCCAATGGTTGTGATCGCAATGACAGTCGCCACCATTGTCAATGCAGTGATGGTGATTATGTAGGGCGGGCCGGACAGCTGAGGGAGGCCAATGTCTGGAAAAACAAGATATCCCCAAGTTGCTGTGCCGACCAGCATGCCGTAGAGGCCGATGCGGCCGCTGATATTCATCAATCGGTCGAGGGCCTCGGCGTCCCCATTGGAGATGGGGTTTTTTGCCGCAAGTGCAGTTGGGCTGGATATTTTGAATTGCATGGTTCAAGACAAAACGAGGAGGTATTTCCCTCCCCGTAATAGCTATTTAGCTATTTGCGGCGTAAGCCGCTGCAATGACGATCACGGTTGCTGCTACTGCAGCGACGGCTACGACGCCGGAAACCGGAGTCATTGCTACGGCTACAACGGCCGCAACGACGCCTCCCCCATTGACTTGGTCAACTTCTTCCAAGGTTAGCTCTTGCATGTCATTCTCCATTCTGTCGATAAAGCGGTCGACGTTTCCGCATCTGCGCAATCCAACTCATCCTCCCGGGCTGGATTTCGTCTCGTCGTTCAGATTCCTTCTGCCACCCGCCACGGCCAACGCCGGTTCGAGCAGCCATTCCCACACCTTGCGGCTGTCCTGCCGCACATCGGCATCCAGGCTCATGCCGGCCGCCAGCGGCGTGGGTTTTCCATAGGTCAGCACGGTCTGCCTGGGCAGGCCGACGGTGATGCGGTACATCGGCTCGTTGGCCTGCGCCGCCGCCAGCAGCGCCTGCGCCTGGCCCGCCGGCAGGTCGGCCGGCGCGATCGGGCTGCGGCTCACGGCGAGCACCCGCCCCTCGGCCATGCCGAACTTCTGGTACGGAAAGGCCGCATAGCGCAGCCACACGGCCTGGCCCGGCTGCACGAAGCCGGCCGTGCGGCTGGGGGCGTACAGCTCGGCCCGCAGCTCGGCCGGGTCGGCCCGGCCCGCCGCCTTCGCGGTCGGGACGAGGCTGGCCAGCGTCTGCCCGGCCTGCACGGACTGGCCCTGGCCCAGCGTCAGCGCGCTGACCCGGCCGGCCTGCGGCGCGGCCACCGTCAACCCATGGCGGCCATCGGCCTCGGTGGCCTCCTGGTCGAGCGCGGCGAGGCTGCGGTCCAGCTGGGCCAGGCCCGTCTGCGCCTGCGTGTGCAGCGTTTGGCGGTCGGCCTGCGCGGCTTGCAGGTCGCGCTGCAGCGCCTGCAGGTTGCGCTCGGCGTTGCGCTCGCGCAGCTGCAGGTCCAGCAAATCCTCCTGCTTCTGCTGCACCTGGGCGGGGGCGACGAAGCCGTCGCGGGCCAGTTGTTGCTGGCGCTCCAGCGTCTTGTGCCCGAGTTCCAGGCGCAGCCGGTGGGTGTCGAGCTCGGCCAGGGCCTGGCGCGCCTCGGCCTGCAGGCTTTGCAGGCGCTGGGCGAGCGCGTCCTGGCGCTGGCGCAGGCTCTGCTCGGTCAGGCGGCGCTCGGCCTGCAGGCTGGCGCGGCGGGCGGCCAGGGCCTGGGCGGTCAGCAGTGCTGCGTCGCCCGCCGCCGTGATGCGCTCGCTCTTCAGGCGCAGCAGCGGCTGGCCGGCGAGCACCGGGTCGCCCTCCTGCACCAGCAGCTCGGCGATGACGCCGGCCTGCGGGCTGCTGACGTGGATGAGCCCGCCGGCCGGCAGCAGCACGCCATGCACCGTGGCCTTGCGGGTGACGTCGCCCCAGCAGGCGAAGGCGACCAGCGCCGCGGCCATCGCCAGCGCGGCGCCGGTGACGAGCGTGAAGCCCAGCGGCCGGCCGATGCGGATGCCGCCCAGCCATTGCGCCTCGCGGGCCTGCAGGGCCTCGGGGCGGAACAGCGGGAGCGCGGGGGTGGCGGTCATCGGCGGGGTGGTCGGGGCGAATGCCGCCATTGTTCGGGGGGCACGGCGGGGCCGTCATCCCCGGGCAACTCCTGCCCGGCCGGGGGGCCGCCGGAGATGGGCGACGCGCGCGGGATAGCGCCGGCCGCGCGGGTTGGGTGGGTACTATTCACATCGCGGGCCGGGTGGATACCCCTGCCAGCCGGCGGCGGCCCGCCCAGGTGAGCGCCCGGTCGAGCCGCCCGGGTTGAGCCGCCCGGGTGGGGGGGCGGCGGCGCCGGGCCGCGCCCGGCGCGGGTAGTCGCAAAGCGCCGAGAATCGCGGCTTCGCCCTCCTGCACCTGCCATGTCCCATCTGATCGTCCACGGCGGCGCGCCCCTCTCGGGCCGCATCGTCCCCTCGGCCAACAAGAACGCCGTCCTTCCCATCCTGTGCGCCACGCTGCTGACCCGCCAGCCGGTGCGCCTGCGCGGCGTGCCCGAGATCACCGACGTGAAGAAGATCGTCGAGGTCTTCCGCAAGCTGGGCTCCAAGGTGGCGCTCGACTTCAGGACCGGCATCCTGGACGTGCACCACCAGGACACGAGGTTCGACCCCAACGTCGACCGGCTGCCCGAGGAGATGCGCTCTTCCATCATGCTGGTGCCCGGCCTGATGGCGCGCTTCGGCGCGGCGCGCATCGAGGACGACGTCAAGGGCTGCACGCTGGGCGCGCGCGAGATCGACCCGCACGTGGAGGTGTTCGAGCGCTTCGGCGCGCAGGTGGAGCGCCTGTCCGACGGGCTGATCCTGCGCGTGCACCGGCCGCTCGCCGCCAACGACCACTGGACGGACTACGCCTCCGTCACCACCACCGAGAACTTCGTGCTGTGCGCGGCGCTGGCCGATGGCGTCTCCACGCTGACCAACGCGGCCAGCGAGCCGCATGTGCAGGAGTTCTGCAACTTCATGTCGCTGCTGGGCGCGCGCATCGAGGGCCACGGCACGTCCAAGCTGAAGATCACCGGCGTGCAGGAGCTCGGCGGCGCCGACTACACCTTCACCGAGGACTTCCACGAGATCGTCACCTTCCTCGCGCTGGGCGCCATCACCGGCGGCCATGTGCAGGTCAAGAACGGCGCGCCGGAGATGTTCCCGCTGCTGGACCGCACCTTCGCCAAGTTCGGCGTGCAGGTCCGCCACGAGGACGGCTGGAGCAGCGTGCAGACCGCCGGCCCGCTGAAGGTGAAGGAGCCCTTCACGCGCAACATCCTGCAGAAGGTCGAGGCCGCGCCCTGGCCCTATGTGCCGGTGGACCTGCTGCCCATCTTCGTCGCGCTGGGCGTGAAGGCCGAGGGCAGCGTGATGTTCTGGAACAAGGTCTACGACGGCGCGATGGGCTGGACCAGCGAGCTCGCCAAGTTCGGCGCGCACGCCTTCCTGAGCGACCCGCACCGCATGATCACCTTCGGCGGCAAGCCGCTGTCGCCGGCCGAGGTGGAGAGCCCCTACATCATCCGCGTGGCCATCGCGCTGCTGATGGTGGCGGCCAGCATCCCGGGCCGCAGCCTGATCCGCAACGCCACGCCCATCCGCCGCGCCCACCCCAACTTCGTCGAGAACATCGGCGGGCTGGGCGCGCGCATGGAGTGGGTGGAGGGCGACTGAAGGTGGGGGCGCCCGCCCGGCCCCGCCCGCACCGCGTCCGCCGCGCCGGACGCGGGCGCGGCTGACATGCGCGCGGGACTGGTCCTGGCGGCCCTGCTGTCGGCCACGGCGGCGCCTGCCGCGCCGCCGCTGCCGGCCGGGGACGCCATCCGCTGGGTCGCGCAGAACGTGCCGCCGCACTTCGGCTTCGTCCACGGCCGCGCGCCGCGCAGCGTCGCCGAGCTGGGGCATGGCGAGGTGGACGGCTTCATGCGCGTGCTGCTGCCGCGCATCGCCGGCTACCGGCACGAGTTCGTCGAGGCCAGCACGGCCCGCTACGAGGCCGACAGCCGCGCCGGCCAGACGATGTGCTCCACGCTGCACGTGCGCACGCCCGAGCGCCTGCGCTGGGCCTATTTCTCACACCTCTATCCGCCGATGGCCTCGCGCGAGATCCACGTCATCGTCCACCGCGACCTGCTGCCGCGGCTGGCCGGGGAGCGCCCGGCGGAGGGCCGCCTCCTGCTGGCCGACCTGCTGCGGCGCCCCGAGCTGCGCCCGCTGCTGGCGCGCGACCGCGCCTACGGCGCGCAGATCGACCGGCTGCTCAGCCGCCACGCCGTGCCGCGCCTGGCCGTGGGCGCGCAGCTCAGCACCCAGCTGCTGGGCATGCTGCGCGCCGGCCGCATGGACTACACGCTGGAGTACCCGGCGGTGGTCGGCGACTACCTCGCCCGCGTCGGCGACCCCGGCGCCCTGGTCGCGCTGCCGGTGGCCGAGGGCCTGAGCACGCTGCTGGCCACCGTGTCCTGCAGCCGCACGCCCGAGGGCCGGCGGCAGATCGAGGCCATCGACGCGGCCGTGCGCGCGCTCGCCCGCGAGGGCAGCCGCGAGGCCTGGGTGCGCGAGTGGCGCGGCGAGCGCACCGACCCGCAGGACCTGAGGCGGCTGAACGCCTACATGGACGAGCGCGCCCGCGGCGGGCCGCGCATCGAGTAACGCGGACCGAGCAACGCCGTGGCCCGCCCGCCCAAACCCGCCCTGCCGCTGCGCGACGGCGTGGCCGCCAGCGCGGTGTTCTGCCCGGCCGGCCCCTGGCCCACGCTGGTGGCCTTTTTGCGCGAGCGCCTGCCGCGCGTGGACGACTGGCCCGAGCGCCTGGCCCGCGGCGACGTGGTGGGCGACGACGGCCGCCCCGTGCCCGACGCGCCCTACCGCGCCGGCCGCCGCGTCTACTACTGGCGCTGGCTGGCCGTGGAGCCCGAGCTGCCGGGCGAGGTGCGCATCGTGTTCCAGGACGAGCACCTGCTGGTGGCCGACAAGCCGCACTTCCTGCCCGTCACGCCCAGCGGCCTGTACGCGCGGCAGACGCTGATGGCCCGGCTGCGCCACGCCACCGGCCTCGCCGGCCTGATCCCCATCCACCGGCTGGACCGCGAGACGGCCGGGCTGGTCGCCTTCAGCGTGTGCCCGGCCGAGCGCGACGCCTACCACCGGCTGTTCCGCGAGCGCAGCGTCGAGAAGGTCTACGACGCCGTCGCGCCCGCGGGCGCCGGCCCCTGGCCGCGCGTCGTGCGGCACCGGCTGGCGGAGCCGGCCGGCGAGGGCTTCATGCAGATGCAGGTGGTGGCCGGCGAGCCCAACGCCGAGACCTGGATCGACCTGGCCGAGCCGCTGGCCGGCGGCCTGGCGCGCTACGAGCTGCGCCCGCGCACCGGCGCGCGCCACCAGCTGCGCGCGCAGATGAACGCGCTGGGCCTGCCCCTCGTCGGCGACCGCATCTACCCGGTGCTGCAGCCGCACGAGAACCCGCCGCGGCTGGACGCGCCGCTGCAGCTGGTCGCCCGCGAGCTCGCGTTCACGGACCCGGTGACGGGCCAGCCGCGCCGCTTCGCGCGCCCGCCCGCCACAATCGTGCCGCCATGACCGCCGCCAACCTCTCCGCCCAAGTCCAGGCGCTGCGCCGCCAGTTGCGCTCGTTGCTGGAGGCCGCGCACGACAACGAGCGCAAGCTGGACCGCTTCGACGCGCTGGAGCGCCGCCTGGTCGCCGTCGGCTCGATGGAGGAGCTGGTCACGCTGCTGCTGGTGGACTGCCGCGACGACTTCGGCCTGGACGCCGCCGAGCTGTGGCTGCTGGACCCGGAGGAGGAGCTGCGCCGCGCGCTGCCCGCGCTGCCCATGGCCCGCGCGCCGCGCCTGCTGGGCAGCCACGCGCCGCTGGTGGCGCTGTTCGGCGCGGTGCGCGCCACGCGCCTTATCGGCCCGGACGGCGGCGCGCTGCTGGCCCAGGCCTTCGAGCCCGGCACGCCGGTGCGCTCCGCCGCGCTGCTGCCGCTGATCCGCCAGGGCCTGCTCATCGGCAGCCTGCACCTGGGCGCGCGCGACCCCGAGCGCTACGACGCGCAGTCCGGCACCAAGTTCCTGGACCGCCTGGCGGCCATCGCCGCCATCGCCATCGAGAGCATGCTCAATCGCGAGCGCCTGCGTCGCGCCGGCATGACCGACGGCCTGACCGGCGTCCACAACCGCCGCTACTTCGACCACCGCAGCCTCATCGAGTTCAGCCAGGCCGTGCGCCACCGCTACCCGCTGGCCTGCCTGTTCCTGGACATCGACCACTTCAAGGCCATCAACGACGGCCACGGCCACCCGGCGGGCGACGAGGTGCTGCGCCAGGTGGGCGGCCTCATCCAGCGCTCGCTGCGCGCGGGCGACCTGGCCGCGCGCTACGGCGGCGAGGAATTCGTCGTGCTGCTGCCGCGCACCGGCGAGGCCGGCGCCCGCGAGGTGGCCGAGCGCATCCGGCTGACGGTGCAGGAGGCGCCCTTCGTCACGCCCGAGGGCGGCACCATCGGCGCCACGCTGTCCGCCGGGCTGGCCATGCTGCCGGCCAATGCGGGCAGCTTCGCCGACCTGCTGTCCGCCGCCGACCGCGCGCTCTACGAGGCCAAGCGCAGCGGGCGCAACCGCACCGTGTCGCTGGGCGACGACCCGGCCTGACCCCCGAGGTTCCCACACTGCACAGGCCCGGCCGGGCCGGGACAATCGGTGCCGCCGCCCGGCCCGCCCGATGAACACCGACTCCCTCGCCGACCCCCTGGACCGCGCCCCGCCGCCGCGCCGGCCGGGGTCGCTGCGGCTGCGGCTGGCGCTCGGGCTGCTGGCGCTGAACGCCGCCGTCGCCGCGCTGTGCGAGTGGAGCCTGGGCGGCTTCGCCGGCCCCGCCGAGGGCCTGGCGCCGCTGGCCTGGCTGGTGCTGCTGCTGACGGCAGCGCAGCTGCTGCTCGTCGAGGCCTGGCTGCTGCGCCCGCTGCGCCGGCTGGCGGCGGCGTGCGAGGCGCTCGATGCCGCCCCCGCGCCGCTGGACGACGCCGGTGCCGCCGCCCCGGCCGAGCTGGGCCGCATCGGCCATGCGCTGCGGCGCATGCGCGGCGCGCTGTGGCAGCAGGAGCAGGCGGCCCGCGGGCACCGCGACGAACTGGCCCGCCAGCGCCTGCTGCTGGAGCAGGCCCATGCCGCGCTGGCCGAGCAGCAGCGCCAGCTCGCCGGCCTGGCCCGCACCGACGCGCTGACCGGCCTCGCCAACCAGCGCGCCTTCGACGAGGCCTTGCGCCGCGAGTTCAAGCGCGCCCAGCGCCAGCGCGGCCTGCTGGCCGTGGCCGTGCTGGACCTGGACCAGTTCCGGCAGTTCAACGCCACGCACGGCGCCAGCGCGGGCGACGCGGCGCTGCAGCGCGTGGCGGCGCTGCTCCATGAACGCATCCGGCGCGACACCGACGTGGTCGCCCGCCTGGGCGGCGAGGAGTTCGTCGTGCTGCTGCCGGGCGCCGGCATGGCCGAGGCGCAAGGCCTGCTGGAGGCCCTGCGCGACGACCTGCGCGCGCTGCGCCTGCCCGACGGCGGCGGCGGCCTGACCCTGAGCGTGGGCCTGGCCGCGGCCAGCCCGGCCCACCCCTACCTGAGCGCGCAGGCGCTGCTGCAGGCGGCCGACGAGGCGCTCTACATCGCCAAGCACGCCGGCCGCGACCGCCTCAGCCTGGCAGCTTGAAAACAGGTTCTGAAGTGGGGGCCCGTCGCGCCGCAGGCCGCGACCCCTTCAGCGGCCGGCGAAGCCGGTAGGGGGTGGGCCGTCCCTCAGCGGCCGTGTTCCTGGGCGGCGGTCAGCTGCTCGCTGACCCGCCGCGCCGCGCGCAGCACCAGCGTCTCGTCCAGCTGCGCCTGCGGCGCGATCCGGCGGGCCACTTCGTCCAGCTGCTCGGGCTGGTTCAGCAGCGCCCAGGCCACCGTGGAGATCGCCGCGACGCTGGGGCGCGCCAGGTTCTCGGGCATGGTCAGCGTGGCCTGCACCTCGACGTGGTGGCGCACGCTGGCCACGGCGGCCGGCGCCAGGCCCCAGCTCTCGCACAGCGCCGCGCCCAGCGCGTCGTGGCTGACGCCGAAGGCGGTGCGCTCCAGCTCCACCAGCTCCACGTCGCGCGGCGCGGCGCGCAGCATGGCCGGGTAGTGGGCCGGCGCGTGGCGGTACAGCACCGCCTTGCCGCATTCCTCGAACAGCCCCGCCGAGTGCGCGGCCCAGGGGTCCACGCCCAGCATCTGGCCCATGCGGCCCATCAGCAGGCCGCGCTGCGACGCGCGCCGCCACACCGACTCCAGCTCCGCCGCGCCCGGGAAGGCGGCCCGCAGCCCCATCTCGAACGTGATGGCCGCCACCTCGCGCATGCCCAGGTAGGTCAGCGCCTGGTGCACCGTCTGCACCCGGCCGCGCAGGCCGTACAGCGAGGAGTTCACCGCCTTCATCACCGCGGCGGCCAGCGCCATGTCGGTCTCCACCAGCGCCGACATCGCCTGCAGGTCGATGTCCTCGGCGGCCATCAGCAGCGAGAGCTTGACCAGCACCTCGGGCTGGGTCGGGATCTCGATGTCCAGATTGCGCAGTTCAGGATCGACGGGCATGGTGTCTCGGGGCCGGTGGGGGGAGGGCCGGATCGTAGTTCAGCGCAGGAAGGCGTCCCAGGCGGTCTTCAGGATGAGCGCCCCGACGACGACGATGAACACGCAGCGCACGAAGCTGGCCCCGTGCCGCAGCGCCAGCCGCGTGCCCAGCAGGCTGCCGGCCACGTTGGTCACCGCCATCACCGCCGCGACCTGCCACCATACATGCCCCTTGCCGACGAACAGCGCGATGGCGGCCAGGTTGGTCAGCAGGTTCATCAGCTTGGCCGTGGCCGACGCGTGCAGGAAGTCGTAGCCCAGCAGCCGCACGAACAGGAACACGAAGAAGCTGCCGGTGCCCGGGCCGAAGAAGCCGTCGTAGAAGCCCACGGCCAGCGCGATGGCGCCGGCCACCAGCGCCTCGGCGCGGCCGGCGAAGCGCGGCCGGTGCTCGCGGCCGAGGTCCTTCTTCGCCAGCGTGTAGAGGAACACGGCCAGCAGCACCAGCGGCAGCGCCTTGCGCAGGCCGTCGGCGTGCATCAGCGTCAGCGCCCAGGCGCCGGTGAAGCTGCCGGCGCCGGCCAGCACCGCCGCCGGCATCAGCCGCCGCCACGGCAGGTCCACGCGCCGGACGTACTGCAGCGTGGCCCAGCCCGTGCCCCAGACCGACGCGCCCTTGTTCGTGCCCAGCAGCGTGGCCGGCGCGGCGCCGGGGAAGGTGCTGAACAGCGCCGGCACCAGCACCAGGCCGCCGCCCCCCGCCACCGCATCGATGAAACCCGCGAGCAGCGAGGCAAGGGCGACGGTAAAGAGTTCGAGCATGTCGGATGTCCATCAACGCGACGCGGCCGTCGTGCATGTCATCGGGCCGAGCGCCGGGCCGCCCCAAGCCGGCCCGTCGGGCGACGGCTGCCGGTCGAACCGGCAGATGTCGCCGTCCCCCGGGGGACCGCCCAGGCCCGCCCGCGTCCAGCGGCGCGGGCCTGGGCGAGGGGCACAAATAAAACGGCCACCAAGGGGTGCCTTGGTGGCCGGTGGGATTGTCTTCGGGGTCACGAAGCAATCAGGCTTGTCTTGTCTCCTCACAACCCGCCCGGCGACCCTGGAGCCTGGGCTCCCGGACCGCGTCGAGTGGCGTGAATGTATTGCCCCGTGCCGGTGCATGCCACTGGGGTAAGCCCGGCATTCTGAGTCGGGACAGGGCGCTGGCGCCCTGTGGTGGTGCACTTCCCCGGGGGCCGTCGGCCGGGGTGACTGTTGCGCGGAACCGACAGCCCGGGCCCGGCGCGCGGCGGGGGCGCCGGACCGGGCGGCGTCACGGCCGTCCCTGAGAATGCGGGTCGGTCAAATCCTTATTGCCGGCCCGGGGCCGGCGATGAACAGTGCGCCCTCCCGCAGTACCCGCCCGCCCATGTCCCGTTCCCCTCTCCTCCGCTCCCGCGGCTTCACCCTGCTGGAGCTGCTCGTCGTCATGGTCATCATCGGGCTGCTGGCCGGCTATGTCGGCCCGAAGTTCTTCGGCCAGATCGGCAAGAGCGAGGTGAAGGCCGCCCGGGCGCAGATCGACGCGCTGCAGAAGTCGCTGGACCAGTACCGCCTGGACGTGGGCCGCTACCCCGGCACCGAGCAGGGCCTGGCCGTGCTGGTCGCCAAGCCGGCCGACGAGCCGAAGTGGCAGGGGCCCTACCTCAGCAAGGCCGTGCCCAAGGATCCCTGGGGCAACGACTACCAGTACCGCAGCCCCGGCGAGCACGGCGAATACGACCTGCTGAGCCTGGGCAAGGACGGCCGCCCCGGCGGCGAGGGTGAGGACGCCGACCTCACCTCCTGGTGACGCTTTCCGTGCCGCAGTTCCAGACCCGCGTGCTGCGCGCCGGTGCCGTCAGCAGCGAGCGCGTGGAGGCGCCCGACCGCGCCGCCGTGGCGGCGGCGCTGGGCGTGTCGCCGCAGCATGTGCTGGAGGTCCGCGAGATCGCGCCGGCCGGGCCCGCCAGGCCCTGGCGCCGCGACGCGCGCTTCCCGCTGCAGCTGTTCAGCCAGGAGCTGGCCGTGCTGCTGGATGCCGGCATCGCGCTGCTGGAGGCGCTGCACACGCTGCGCGAGAAGGAGGGCCAGCCGGGCGTGCGCGCGGCGCTGGACGCCGTCGTCGCGCAGATCGAGCAGGGCCAGCCGCTGTCCGCCGCGCTGCGCCGGCAGCCGCAGGCCTTCGACGAGCTGATCTGCGCCATCGTCGCGGCCAACGAGAAGACCGGCCAGCTCTCCACCGCGCTGGCCCAGCATGCGCGCTACCTGGCCTGGGTGGACGCGCTGCGCTCGCGCCTGGTCGCCGCGCTGGTCTACCCGCTGATGCTGCTGGGCGTGGGCGGCGCGGTCATCCTGTTCCTGCTGCTCTACGTGCTGCCGCGCTTCGCCGGCATCCTGGAAGCGACCAGCGCCGACCTGCCCTGGGCCTCGCGGGTGCTGATCGAGTTCGGCCAGACGGCTGGCGCGCACCCGGGCTGGGTGCTTGGCGGCCTGGCGGCGCTGGGCTTCGGCGCCTATGCGCTGCTGCGCCAGCCCGCCGTGCGCCAGCGCGCGCAGGGCCTGCTGTGGACGCTGCCCGGCCTGGGCCCGCGGCTGCGCGTGCTGGCGCTGGCGCGGCTGTACCGCTCGCTGGCGATGCTGCTGGCCTCGGGCGTGCCGGCGCTGGCGGCGCTGAGGATCGTCGTGGACGTGGTGGCCGCGCCATGGCGCGCGGCGGTGCGCGCGGCGGCGGCGCAGGTCGAGCGCGGCGAGCGGCTGTCGGCGGCCTTCGACGCGCAGGACCTGGCCACGCCGGTCGCGCGCCGCATGCTGCGCGTCGGCGAGCGCAGCGGCGAGGTCGCGGCGATGCTGGAGCGCGCCGCCGCCTTCCACGACGAGGAGGCCGCGCGGCTGACCGACCTGCTGACCCGCCTCGTGAACCCGGCGCTGATGCTCGTCATGGGCGTGCTGATCGGCGGGATCATCGTGCTGATGTATTTGCCGATCTTCCAGCTGGTGGAGCAGGTGCAATGACGACGACGCTCACCGACTGGCTGCCGGCGGGGCAGGGGCCGTGGCACCTGGACTTCGAGCAATGGCCGCAGGCCCAGGCGCAGCGCTGGCGCGCGGTGCTGGCCGTCGGCGCGGACGGCCGCCGCGTGCTGCTCGCCGAGCGCGACGAGGACGCGATGCTGCTGCAGAGCGTCGAGTCGCGGCTCGACGCGCCGGTCGGCTGGCAGCGCGCGTCGGCCGAGGCGGTGACGCATTTCCTCGGCGCCGGCGAGGCGGACTTCCGCGCGCTGTCGGACGTCGAAGACGCGCTGGCGACCGTCGAGGACCCCACCGAGGAGCTGTCCGCGCTGGCGCTGAGCGAGCAGGCCAGCCCGGTCGTGCGGCTGCTGAACGCGACGATCTACGACGCGCTGCAGGACGGCGCGTCCGACATCCACATCGAATGCACCGCCCGCGGCGCGGCGATCCGCTTCCGCGTGGACGGCGTGATGGCGCTGGTGCGCCCGGTGGAGGGGCCGCAGGTCGCGGAGCAGCTGGTGTCGCGGCTCAAGGTGATGGCCGAACTCGACATCGGCGAGCGCCGGCTGCCGCAGGACGGCCGCTTCAAGCTGCGCGTGCAGGGCCGCGAGATCGACTTCCGGCTCAGCATCATGCCCAGCGTGTTCGGCGAGGACGCCGTCATCCGCATCCTGGACCGCGCGGCAATAGCCCGCGCCGGCACGCTGACGCTGGACGCCCTGGGCTTCGGCGCCGAGGAGCGTGCCGCCATCCGCCATCAGGCGCGCCAGCCGCACGGCATGCTGCTGGTCACCGGCCCGACCGGCTCCGGCAAGACGACCACGCTGTACGCGACGCTGGCCGAGATCCACACCGGCGCCGACAAGATCATCACCATCGAAGACCCGGTGGAATACCAGCTGGCCGGCGTCGTGCAGATCCCCGTCAACGAGAAGAAGGGGCTGAGCTTCTCGCGCGGCCTGCGCTCCATCCTGCGCCACGACCCCGACCGCGTGATGGTCGGCGAGATCCGCGACGCCGAGACCGCGCAGATCGCCGTGCAGGCCGCGCTGACCGGGCACCTGGTCTTCAGCACGGTGCATGCGAACAACGCCTTCGACGTGATCGGCCGCTTCATGCACATGGGGCTGGACCTCTACAACGTCGTGTCGGCGCTGAACGCGGTGCTGGCGCAGCGCCTGGTGCGGCTGACCTGCACGCACTGCGCGCAGCCGTTCGCGCCCGACGCGGCGACCCTGGCGCGCCACGGCCTGAATGTCAGCCCCCGGTCGGCGGATACGCCGACCGCCCCCCAAGGGGGCCCAGCCGCCCTTGGGAGCGGCCCGGCGGGCGGCTGGAGCAACGGCA
The DNA here is from genome assembly GCF_047654785.1 of Roseateles sp. GTDB lineage: Bacteria > Pseudomonadota > Gammaproteobacteria > Burkholderiales > Burkholderiaceae_C > Pelomonas. Next base: position 36,164 of record NZ_JASGKQ010000002.1, on the reverse strand, counting down.
ACTTCATGAAGGGCGAGGGCTGCGGCCACTGCCGCGGCACCGGCTACAAGGGCCGGCGCGCGGTGGCGGAGCTGCTCAAGCTCGACGACGGCCTGCGCGACCTGATCGCCGCGCGGGCGCCGATGTCCGAGATCAAGGCCGCCGCGAAGGCGCGCGGCATGAAGTCGCTGCGCGAGATGGCCCTGGCCGCCGTGTGCCGCGGCGAGACCACTTTCGAGGAGCTGGAACGTGTCACCCTCGATGAGTGAGCGCCTGCGCCAGCGGCTGGCCGCGCGCGTCGCCAGGCCGCGGCGCCTGTTCTTCACGGCCGGCGGCGGCGAGTTCGAGGCCTGGTGCCGCGAGCGGCCGGGCACGGCGGTCGAGCTGCTCGTCAGCGCCCGCGCGCTGCACGAGCTGGCCGCCGAGCCGGGCCTGCCGCTGGCCGGCCTGGACGCCGTGCGGGCCTATGCGCAGCAGCAGTTCGCGCACTACTTCGGCGCCGCCGCGCAGCGCTTCGCGGTCGCGCCGTGGCAGCTGGGCGAGGCGGCCGGCGCATCGGCGCTGCACGGGCTGGACCTGGCCGCGCTGCGCAGCCAGGCCGAGGCCGCGCGCGTGCGCCTGGCCGCCGTGCGGCCGGCCTGGGCCGCGTGGCTGGCGTCGCTGCCGGCCGCGACGCGCGCCGGCTCGGGCCGCCTGGTCTGGCACGAGGGCGCCGCAGGCGACATGACGGCCGTCGTCATCCAGCTCGACCAGGGCCGCGTCACCGGCCTGCAGTCGCGCCGCGTGCAGGGCCTGGCCGATCTCGGCGCCGCGCCGCTGGCCGTCGGCGGGCCCGGCGACGACCTGGCCGCCCGGCCCGGCCCGGCGACGCCGCAGCCCGACTTCCTGCCCCGCGCCGGCCGCTCGCCGCTGGCCTGGCCGTTGGCGGCCACCGGCGCGCTGGTGCTGGCCACGGCCGCGTGGAGCGCCGCCGACAGCCACCGCGCGCTGGCCGTGGCCCAGGCCGCGCGCGATCGCGCCGCCGCGCTGCGCCCCGCCGCCGTGGCCGCCGCCGCGCCGCCGCGCCGCGCCGCCGCCGCCGCCGTACCGGCGGAGAACCGCTCGGCCCGCGAGGCCCGCGCGCTGCTGGCCATGCCGTGGGAGCCGCTGCTGGCGCGCGTGGAGACCGCGGGCGCGCAGGCCAGGACCATCGCCTGGCTGGGCCTGGACGCCAGCGCCGCGCGCGGCGAGCTGCGCCTGGAGGGCCTGACGCCCGACCGGCTGCTGGCGCTGCAGCTGGCCGAGCAGCTGGGCGGCACGCCGGGCTGGCGGCAGGTGGTGCTGTCGCGCTTCTCGGCCGCCGAGGCGGGGCTGGCGGGCCAGCGCTTCGAGATCAGCGCCCGCGTGCCGACCGGAGACGCGCCATGAACCCGCGCGCCGCGCTGAAGTGGCTGGGCGCGCCCGGCCTGGCCGGCCTGGCCGCGCTCGCGCTGGCCGCCGCGGCCGCCGTGGCGGGCCAGCGCTGGGACGCCCGGGCCGCCGCGCTGCAGGCCGAGGCCCGCGCGCTGCGCGCGCAGACGGCGCCCGGGGCTGCCGCAGCCGCCGCCATCGCGCCGGCGCCGGCCAGCCTGCAGCAGTGGCAGGCCGGCCTGCCGACGGCAGCCGACCGCCAGCAGCGCCTGGCCGACCTGCTGGAGCTGGGCATCCGGCTGGAGCTGAACGGCGCGCGGACCGAGCACCGGCTGGCCGCCGCCGAGGGCCTGGAGCGGCTGCGCGTGAGCATGCCGGTCACCGGCGGCTACGGCCAGCTGCGCCGCTTCATCGGCGCCGCGCTGGCGCACGACCCGGCGCTGAGCCTGGACGCGCTCAAGCTGCGCCGCGCCAGCCCGCTGGCGGCCGAGGTGGAGGCCGAGCTGCAATGGTCGCTGCACGGGCGGGCCGCGCCATGACGGCGACGACCGCCATGGCGCCGCGCCGGCTCGTCCTCGGCGGTGCCCTCGCGGCCACGTTGGCCGCGACCGCGTGGGTCGCGACGCGGCCCGACGACGACGGCGGAGCCGCCGCGGCCGCCGTGGTGGCGCCCGCGCGCCGCCCGGCCGCCACGGCCGTCACCGCCACCTCCGCCGCTTCCAGCCCCCCCGCCGCCGGCCGCGCGCCATGGGCGGAGGTTCCGCCTGCCCAGCTCGCCGCCTGGCAACCGCCGCCGCCTCCGCCGGCGCCACCGCCCCCGCCGCCGGCCGTGCTGGCCCCGCCGCCGCCCGTGGCGCCGCCGCTGTCCTACCAGATGATCGGCCGCCTCGTCGAAGGCGAGGGCGCCCGGGCCGTCGAGGTGGCGCTGCTGGCCGGCGCCAGCCGCACGCTGGACGTGCGGCGCGGCGACGTCATCGACGGCCAGTGGCGCGTCGAGCAGGTGTCGGCCGGCGGCGTCAGCCTGACCTGGCTGCCGGCCAGGCTCCCCCAGAACATCGTCTTCAAGGCCGTTCCATGAAGCAGATCCTCCTCCTGGTCAGCGCCCTGCTGCTGACGGCCTGCGCCAACCCGGCGCTGCGCCAGGCCGAAGACCTCGGCCGCAGCAACCAGTGGCCGGCCGCGCTGCGCGTGCTGGACGACGCCGTCGCCAAGGACCCGGCCGACCCGGCGCTGCGCGCCGCGCAGGTGCGGGCCCGCGAGCGGGCCTCGGCGCGGCTGATCCTGCAGATCGAGGCGTTGCGGGCGGCAAGCCGCTGGGACGAGGCCGCCGCGCTGCTCGGCCAACTGGCGCTGGCCGACGCCAGGCACCCGCGGCTGGCCGCGCTGGGCGTGGACATCGACCGCGGCCGCCGCCACGAGGCGCAGCTGGCCGCCGGCCGCGCGGCGCTGAAGGCGGGCCGCGTCGAGCGGGCGGAGGCCATCGCGCGCGAGATCCTGGCCGAGTCGCCCCAGCACCCCGGCGCGCGGCTGCTGGCCAGCCAGGTCGCGCAGGCGCGGCCGCTGGAGTCGGCCGTCGGCGAGCTGGGCCCGGGCTTCCAGAAGCCGGTGACGCTGGAGTTCCGCGACGCGCCGCTGCGCCAGGTCTTCGAGGCGCTGGCGCGCAGCAGCGGCGTCAACTTCGTGTTCGACAAGGACGTGCGCACCGACGCGCGCGTGACCACCTTCCTGCGCGGCGTGACGCTGGACGAGGCCATGCGCGTCATCCTCGGCACGCAGCAGCTGGACCGCAAGCTGCTCAACGAATCGTCGGTGCTGATCTTCCCGAACACGGCCGCCAAGCAGCGCGAGCACCAGGAGCTCATCACGCGCACGCTGTACCTGACCAACGCCGACGTGAAGCAGGTGCAGGCCATGGCGCGCACCATCGCCAAGGTGCGCGACATCCACATCGACGAGCGGCTGAACCTGCTGATCGTGCGCGACACGCCCGAGGTGGTGCGCCTGGTCGAGAAGCTGATCGCCTCGGTGGACCTGCCCGAGCCCGAGGTGATGCTGGAGGTGGAGGTGATGGAGCTGGCGACCGACCAGGTCGACACGCTGGGCCTGCAGTGGCCCGAGGAGGTGCAGCTGGGCATCAGCGACGCGGCCGGCAACATCCCGTCGCGCGTGTTCATCGGCGGCGGCAACCCGGTCAACTTCCGCGCCAGCATCGCCAACCCGGCCATCGTCGCCACGCTGCGCGGCACGGGCGGCAACTCCAACATCCTGGCCAACCCCAAGATCCGCGTGCGCAACCGCGACAAGGCCAAGGTCCACATCGGCCAGAAGCTGCCGGTGTTCACGACGACGACCAACTTCACCGGCTCCACGTCGGTGGCCGCGTCGGTGTCCTACCTGGACATCGGCCTGAAGCTGGACGTGGAGCCCACCATCCAGCTGGACAACGACGTGGTCATCAAGGTCGGGCTGGAGGTCAGCAACCTGATCCGCCAGGTCACCGGCCCCGGCGGCACGACGGCCTACGAGATCGGCACGCGCAACACCTCCACGACGCTGCGCCTGGCCGACGGCGAGACCCAGGTGCTGGCCGGCCTCATCAACGACGAGGACCGCAAGAGCGCCGCCGGCATCCCCGGGCTGTCGCGGCTGCCGGTGCTCGGGCGGCTGTTCGGCACGCAGACCGACACGCGCGCCAAGACCGAGGTGGTGCTGCTGATCACGCCGCGCGTCGTGCGCAACCTGGCCGTGCCGGACGCCTCGCTGACCCGCCTGGCCAGCGGCGTGGACGCCAGCCCCGGCGCCTACTCCAGCCTGCTGCGCCGCGAGGCCCGGGTCGGCGTGGCGCCGAGCAGCGCGGGCGCGCCGGTGGGCGGCGCACCCGCCGGCGTGCCGCCGGCCGCCCCGGTGTCCGACGCCCAGCCGCCCGGCGGTGAGGCGACGCTGAAACTGGACGTGACGCCGCAGATCCCGGCCGGCGGCACCGTGTCCGTCGCGCTGAAGAACGACAGCGGCCTGCAGGTCAAGGGCGAGCTGGAGTACGACGCCGGCCGGCTGACGCCGGTGCAGCCGCTGGCCAACGCCGCCGCGGGCCGCTATCCGGTGGAGCTGCCGCCGCGGGGCGAGCGCGTCGTCGTGCTGCGCGCGCTGCCGCCGGCCGCGGGCCAGGTGCTCAACATCGGCCTGGGTGGCCTGTCGGCCACCGGGCTGAACGGCGAGTCCGCGCCGGTGCGCATCGAGGGCGTGGGCCTGCTGACCGTGGACGCGGCGAAATGAGGCGCCCCGTCCAGGGCCCGCGCGCCTGAGGAGCCGGCATGCGGGCGGCGCGGGGCTTCACGCTGATCGAGATGCTGGTGGTGCTGGCCATGCTGGGCGTGCTCGCGTCCGCGGCGCGGCCGCTGCTGGAGCTGGCCGCGCAGCGCAGCCGCGAGCACGAGCTGCGCCAGGGCCTGCGCACGCTGCGCGAGGCGCTGGACGCCTACAAGCGCGGCGTCGAGGCCGGCCACATCCTGCAGGGCGCGGACGGCAGCGGCTATCCGCCCGGGCTGCAGGTGCTGGTGGACGGCGTGCCGGACGCCAAGGCCCCGGACGGCCGGCGCCTCTACCTGCTGCGCCGCCTGCCGCGCGACCCGTTCGCGCCGGCCGGGCTGCCCGCCGCCGACACCTGGGGCCTGCGCGCCTACGACAGCCCGCCCGGCGAGCCGCGCGCCGGCAAGGACGTGTTCGACGTGTTCTCCCGCTCCGAGCGCACCGCGCTGGACGGGTCGAAGCTGAAGGACTGGTGATGAGGCCCGGCCCGCCGCCCCCTCGCCGCCCGGTGCGCCGCGGCTTCACGCTGATCGAGCTCATCGTCGTCATGGCCATCGTCGCGCTGCTCGCGTCCATCGTCGCGCCGCGCTACTTCAACGCGCTGCACAAGAGCCGGGAGACGGCGCTGCTGCAGTCGCTGACGACGATGCGCGATGCCATCGACCAGTTCGCCGCCGACAAGGCGCGCTACCCCGAGTCGCTGCAGGAGCTGGCCGCCGCGCGCTACCTGCGCGACATCCCCGAGGACCCGCTCACCGGCCGCCGCGACAGCTGGGTCGAGCTGCCGCCGCCGGCCGACATGCAGGCCACCGGCGGCCTGTGGGACGTGCGCAGCGGCGCCGCCGGCCGCAGCGCCGACGGGCGGCTGTACGCGGACTGGTGACGTGATGCATCCCCGCCTGCCGCGCGAGCGCGGGTTCAGCTACCTGGCCGTGCTCTTCCTCGTGGCGCTGACGGCCGCCGGCCTCGCCGCGCTGGGCCAGGCCTGGAGCACCGCCGCGCAGCGCGAGCGCGAGCGCGAGCTGGCCTTCCGCGGCGGCGAGATCGCCCGGGCGATCTCGGCCTACCTGCGCGCCGCGCCGCCCGGGCAGCTCCCCGCGTCGCTGGACGACCTGCTGGAAGACCGCCGCGGCCCCAGCCCGCGCCACCACCTGCGCCGGCGCTACGCCGACCCCTTCACCGGCGAGCCGGACTGGGTGCTGCTGCCTGACGCGGCGCAGCCGGGCCGGTTCGGCGCCGTCCACAGCCGCTCCACGCAGCCGCTGCTGCGCGCCGCCGCGCCCGACGGCAGCCCGCTGCGCAGCGCGCAGGACTGGGTGTTCGCTGCGGCCGGCTACGACGCCGCGGCCGGCCCGGCCGGGCCGGCGTCCGGCGCCGCCTCGGCGCCTGGACTGCCCGTGTTGCCATAAGCGCTGCCATAGGCGGCCCCGGCCGATCGGCGTGCCGGCGTCAGTGCAAACCCGCCCCCCCCCCATGGTTGAAGGGTGGGCAAGTCGGGATATTCGTGAATTTTTGCCTGATCAGAATCGACCGCTCTCGGCAGCGGCCCACATGGCCCGCCGTGGGCTGCCCGTCCCGTGCCGGCACCGGCCACGCAGCGCAGCTTGTTCAACTCTCCATAAAAGGTAGTGAAATCATGAAGAAGGTTGGGTCTCGTTTGGCCATGGCGGCCGCGGCGTTGTTGATGTCGGTGGGCGTGCAGGCCGGGGTGCTGCGCACGACCATCACCTTCGATCCCGTCGACACCTCGACGCTGATCTACGGCGATTTCGGCGTCCTGGTGCACAACGACGAGTTCTACCAGCCCGGCCTGGGCGGCCGGACCATGTGGTTCGACCCGTTCTCCAACGCGGCCGGCGCGCAGACCGGCGACCTCGTCGGCGCCATCCTGAACGGCCCTTGCGCCGACCTGCTGTGTCCGGCCAACAACGACACGAACTACATCGGCATGCTCGACGACGCGGTGCTGGTGTTCGGCTCGACCGACGGCTTCCGCTTCTCCGTCAAGAGCCTGAGCGCCGCTTTCCTCGGCAGCGGCGACCCGCTGCAGTACATGCCCGGCTTCCTGCGCCTGCAGGGCGTGCGCGATGGCATGTCCACCACCGCCACGTTCGCGCTGACCGGCCTGGACGCGAACGGCCAGCTGAACTTCAACACCATCAACACCGGCAACTTCGGCAACATCGAGTTCGACTACGTCTACGCCTTCGGCCTCGCCTGCCCGGCGCCTGGCGGCGGCTCGACATGCTCGGGCTTCACGACCAACCGCGCCCAGTTCGCGCTCGACAACATCGTCATCGAGCATGTGCCCGAACCGGGCAGCCTGGCCCTGCTGGCCGTCGCCGGCCTGGCCGCCGGCCGCGTGACCCGTCGCCGCCGCGCCGCCTGACCCGCACCGCCGAAAGGAACGCCCCATGAAGATGAAACTCAAGCCCGCCGCGCTGGCGACGCTGGTCCTGTTCTCCGGCCTGGCCACCGGCGCCCTGGCGCAGGAGCGCAAGACCTACATCGTCCAGCTCAAGGACGAGCCCGCCGTGTCCTACCAGGGCACGGTCTCGGGCCTGCCGGCCACGCAGGCCGCGCCCGGCCAGACGTTCAAGTACGGCACCGCCGCCGTGCAGGCCTATGTGAACTACCTCGGCCAGCGCCAGAGCCAGGTCATCGCCGCAGTCGGCAACGCGCCCATCCTCGCCACCTACAACACCGTCTTCAACGGCTTCGCCGCGCGGCTGACGGACGCCGAGGCGCGCACGCTGGTCGCGCACTCGCAGGTCGTGGGGATCTGGGAGGACGAAGTCCGCCGGATGGACACGATCTCCACGTCCAAGTTCCTGAAGCTGAGCGAGCCGGGCGGCCTGTGGTCGCAGGCGGTCGCCGGCTCGGCCATCAAGGGCGAGAACCTGGTGATCGGCATCGTCGACGGCGGCGTGTGGCCCGAGAACCCGGCCTTCTTCGACAAGGTGGACGCCAACGGCGTGCCCACCAGCGGCGCGGGCACCCTGGCCTACGGCCCGGCGCCCGCCAGCTTCACCGGCGGCTGCGTGGCCGGCCCCGGCATCGACCCGGCCAAGCACTGCAACAACAAGCTGGTCGGCCTCAAGCACTTCAACACGGGCTTCAAGGCCAGCGGCCAGACGCTGCACTGGACCGACTTCCCGGATTCCGGCCGCGACTCGCTGTCGGGCGCCACCGGCCACGGCGGCCACGGCGACCACACGGCCTCCACGTCGGCGGGCAACGCCAACGTGCCGGTGTTCATGAACGGCCAGCAGATCGGCACGGCCTCCGGCATGGCGCCGCGCGCGCGCATCGCGTCGTACAAGGTCTGCTGGACCTATGTGAACCCCGCCGCCACCGACGGCACCGGCAGCCAGAACAGCTGCTACACCTCCGACTCCGTGGCCGCCATCGACGCCGCCGTGGCGGATGGCGTCAACGTCATCAACTACTCCATCAGCGGCTCGCAGACCTCCGTCAACGACCCGGTCGAGCAGGCGTTCTACCGCGCCGCGCTGGCGGGCGTGTTCGTCGCCGCGTCCGCCGGCAACAGCGGCCCGGGCCAGGCGGTCGCCCACATCAGCCCCTGGCTGACGACGGTTGCCGCGTCCACGCACGACCGCGCCTTCTCCGGCGGCCTGACGCTGGGCAACGGCGCCAGCTACACGGGCGGCTCGACCACGGCCACCGGCCTGGACAGCACGGCCCTCATCCTGGCCGAGAACGCCGGCCTCGCCGGCGCGGACGCCGACCTGAACCTGTGCTTCAGCAGCCCCAACCAGCTGGACCCCGCCAAGGTGGCCGGCAAGATCGTCGTTTGCACGCGCGGCAACAACGCGCGCGTCGACAAGGGCCAGGCGGTCAAGGATGCCGGCGGCGTCGGCATGATCCTGGTCAACACGACGGCCGGCCAGACCGTCGATTCGGACTTCCAGGCCGTGCCGACCGTGCAGGTCGACAACGTCGCCGGTGCCGCGATCAAGGCCTACGCCGCCAGCGGCGGCACGGCCCGCATCGACCGCGCCGTGCTCGTCAGCGCGCCCGCGCCCATCATGGCCAGCTTCTCGTCGCGCGGCCCGAACGCCGGTGACGCCAACCTGCTGAAGCCGGACCTGACGGCCCCGGGCGTGGACATCATCGCCCAGGTCACCCCGGGCATGACCGAAGCGCAGAAGGCCGAGATCATCGCCGGCACGCTGGTGCCGCCGCCGGCCTGGGACAGTTACCAGGGCACGTCCATGTCCAGCCCGCACGTGGCCGGCGTGGCGCTGCTGCTGAAGCAGGCCAACCCGAGCTGGGGCCCGGCCGCGATCAAGTCGGCGCTGATGACGAGCGCCTACTCCACGCTGAACGACGGCCTCGCCGGCGCGCAGAACGGCCTGCTGCCCTGGGCCCAGGGCGCCGGCCACATCGACCCACAGAAGGCGGCCGATCCGGGTCTGGTCTACAACGCCGGCAAGAACGACTGGGTCAAGTACCAGTGCAAGGTCAACCGCGCGGCCGTCACGCCGGCCAGCGACTGCAGCACCATCGGCACGCTGGACGAGACCTACAACCTGAACCTGCCGTCCATCACCGTCGGCATGGTGACGGGCAACGCCGTCGTCAGCCGCAGCGTGACCAACGTCGGCGCGTCGGCCGCGACCTACCAGGCCGCCGTGACGGCGCCTCCGGGCTTCACGGCCAGCGTGTCGCCGACCACGCTGACGCTGAACCCGGGCGAGACCAAGTCGTTCACGATGACCATCTCGCCCTCGGGCGCGGCGGAAGGCGTCTGGCAGTTCGGCCAGCTGGTCTGGAGCGACGGCACGCACACCGTGCGCTCGCCGATCCAGGCGCGCGCCGGCAAGGCCGTGACGGCGCCGGTCGAGTTCACCGGCGCGACCGCCAGCGGCAGCAAGCTGTTCACCGTGCGCACCGGCTTCACCGGCCGCATGGGCACGGCCAGGGGCGGCCTGAAGGACGTGACGATGGGTGCCGAGGTCTCGCTGACGCCGGCGCCCACCAGCTCGTCGACGCTGGCGACCCGCTGCCGCAGCAACGCCGGCTACGCGTCGATCGCCAAGTACAACTTCACCGTGCCGGCCGGCGCGATCGTGGCCCGCTGGGAGCTGCGCCAGGCGGACGTGGGCGATGCGGGCGACGACTTCGACATGGCGCTGATCTACCCGAACGGCACGACGGCGATGTACTCGGGCAACGAGTACTCGAACGAGGCGCTGCAGGTGGTGGCCCCGGCGGCAGGCACCTACCGTGTCTGCGTGCTGGCCTATGACGGCAAGGCGCCGATGAAGCACAAGCTGTCGAGCTGGATCGTGTCGCCGGGCGACGCGGGCGGCCTGACGGCGCTGGTGCCGACCACGGTCTACTCGGGCAGCACGGCCACCGTGGGCCTGGGCTGGACGGGCGTGGCCGCCGGCCGGCGCACCGTGGGCGGCACGCACTGGCTGGACACCGCCGGCCGGGTGCAGGCGACCACCGTGCTGCGCGTCTCGAACGACGGCAGCCTGCCGGTCATGAACGTGCCGACGCCGATGCCGGAGAAGCTGGTGGACGGCAGCCTGGCGCACTAAGCGCCGGGACGCCGCGCCGGGGCCGGGCCCTGGCGCGGTCCGCCGACCGACCGGGCCACATGCTGCGAGGCGTGTGGCTTTTTTGCGTATCCGCTCGCGGGGATCGGGTGGGGCGTCGGGATGCGGGGGTGGGCAATTGCTCCGTGTCCCGCCCCTGATTTCAGTTCCTGCCGCCCAGCGAACTGCTGAGCTGGCAGCGGCCGGCGACGCAGGCGGCGCCCGGGTCCATCACCACCGCGCAGTTCGAGCGCAGGCCGCTGGCCTCGTTCTCGCGCCGATGCGCCTCGCGCTGCCGCGCGGCCAAGGCGGCGAGGCGCTGCGCGTCCGTGCCGGCCGTGGACCAGGCCAGGTAGCCCGCCGGCCCGCCGCAGGCCTTGGCGCCGACGGGCAGGGTGCGGCATTGGGCGTCCGACGTGCAGGCGGCGTCGCCGATCAGCGCCCGCAGCTCGCGCGCGAGCCGCACGGATTCGGGCTCCGGCGGGGGCGGCGGCGTCTGCGCGCAGCTGGACAGCGCGGCCGAGGCCAGCAAGAAGGCGATGAAGCGGTAAGGTGTCATGGACCGGCATCCTGGGCCGGCGGCGCCGGCTTGGCAAGCCTCTAGCATGCCGCCCCATGCGTGTCCTGCCGTTGCTGCTGCTGGGGCTGGCGTCGGCGGCGGCGGCCGACGGGGGCGGCTGCCCGCCCGACGCCGAACGGGCGCTGCGGCTGCTGAACGCGCTGCGCGCCGAGGCCCATGCCTGCGGCGGCCGCCTGTGGCCGGCCGCACCGGCGCTGCGCCGCCAGCCGCTGCTGGAGGCGGCGGCACTGCAGCAGGCGCGGGTGCTGGCGCGGAACGACCGCATCGACCATGCCGGCCCGCCGCTGCGCACGCGGCTGCGCGAGGCGGGCTATGCGCTGCGCGTGGCCGGCGAGAACCTGGCCGGCGGCCCGGAGACGGTGGACGAGGCCTTGTCGCGCTGGCTGGCCAGCCCCGCGCATTGCGCCAACCTGATGGCGGCGGACTTCGAGGACGCCGGCCTGGCCTGCGTCAGCGGGCCGGGCGAGCTGCAGCGCTACTGGGTGCTGCAGATGGGGGCGGCTAGATCCAGCCCAGGTCGATAGCGCGCAGCACGGCCTGGGTGCGGTCGCGCACGCCCATCTTGGAGAAGATGGCCGAGCAGTGGTTCTTGATGACGCCTTCGCTGTTGCCCAGCAGCGCCGCGATCTCGGTGTTGCTGCGGCCGCTGGCCACCAGGCGCAGCACCTGCAGCTCCTTGGGCGACAGCGGGTCCGGGCGGTCGGCCGCGGTGAAGGCGCGCTCGCCGCCGCCGGCCTGCATGCGGGTGGTGAGCGACGGGCGCAGCGCGGTGCCACCACCATGCACGTCGCGCAGCGCCTGCGCCAGCGTCTCGGGGCTGATGGCCTTCAGCAGGAAGCCGCGTGCCCCGGCGCCCACGGCCTCGTCGAAGGCGGCGGTGTCGTCAAAGGTGGTCAGCAGCACGACCGGCAGGCGCAGCGCGCGCGCGGCCAGCGCGCGGATCAGGCCGATGCCGTCCAGCCGCGGCATGCGCATGTCCGACAGGATGAGGTCGGGCATGCCGTCCACCGGCGCGGCGGCCAGCCATTCCAGCGCCGCGGCGCCGTCGCTGGCCTCGCCGACGACGCGCAGCCCGTCGTGCAGCGCGAGCAGGCCCTTCAGGCCCTCGCGCACCAGTTGCTGGTCTTCCACCAGCAGGATCTTGATCACACCCATCGCGGACATCTCAGCTCGATTCGGAATCCCGGGCCCGTGCGCGCCACGCGCATCTGGCCGCCCAGCTCGGCCATGCGCTCGGCCATGCCCGAGAGCCCGTTGCCGAAGCCGGCGGTGCGGCCGGCATGCCAGTGCGGCGCGCCGCGCCCATCATCGTCGATGCTGACGGCGACCTCGTCGCCCCGGCCGTGCAGCTCCACCCGCACGCGCCGCGCGCCGGCATGGCGCACGCTGTTGGTCACGCCTTCCTGCACGCAGCGCAGCAGCGCATGCGCGGCGCGCGGGCCGAGGTCGCGCGCGGCGCCGTCGAGCTGCAGCTCGATGCGCGTGCTGGCGATGCCGTCCACCAGCGCGGCCAGCGCCGCGGACAGGTCGATGCGCTGCGAGCGGCGCTGCTGCGACACGGCCTCGCGCACGTCGGCCAGCAGCTGCGCAGCCACGCCCTCGGCGCGGCCCAGCGCCTGGCCGGCGCCGGCGGCGTCCGCGCGCGCCAGCAGCGCGCCGCCCAGCTGCAGCTGCAGGTTCAGCGCGGTCAGGTGGTGGCCCATCAGGTCGTGCAGCTCGCGGGCGATCTGCATGCGCTCGCTGTAGCGCATCTGCTCGGCCAGCAGGTGCTCGCCGGCCATCTGCTCGGCCAGCACGGCCTGCAGCCAGCGGCGCTTCTCGGCCTCGGCCGCGGCCATGCGCCCCAGGCCGAAGGCCAGGCCGTGCAGCGCCAGCATCGCGCTGAGCATGCCGAACTGGTCCAGCCAGGCGGTGGTGGAGGCGTAGACATAGATGCCGGTGTTCAGCAGCACCTGCGCGGCCGCGAAGCCCAGTGCCAGCCGCGCCGGCAGCACCACGGCGCCGAGCGCGGTGACGAGGAAGGGCAGGCCGGGCGTGACGCCGAAGGCCAGCAGGTCCACCAGCAGCAGCCAGGCCAGCCGGCGGTTCACCGGCATGGCCGTCTGCCCCTGGCGCGCGAGGCGGAAGATCAGCGCGACGAAGGCCAGCAGCAGCGCCACGCAGGCGATGACGAGGCCGCGGTCGTTGGCGCTGCCGCCGAACTGGCGCCACAGCCAGGCGACCAGGCCGTCATAGGGCTCGGTGCGCGCGCCCAGCAGCGCCGAGCCGGCGCTGACCAGCTCCATCGCGCACACCACCAGCGCCGCCAGCCGCAGCACGACGCCGGGCTCGGCGAGCCGGGCGAGCAGGCGGTCGAAGCGGTTCATGGGCGCGCATTGTCATGCGGGCTTCACGGGGCGCGGCGAGCATGCGCGGCTCAGCCAACCAAGACCTTTTGGAGTAGCCACATGGATCAAGCAGACTCGGGCCGTCGCGGCCTGCTCAAGGGCGGCGCGGCCGCCGTCGCGGCGGCGTTCGCCGGCCCCATCGGCGCGCTGGCCACGCGCGTCGCCGAGGCCGGCACGGACCACTGCATCGCGGCCGGCGCCTCGGCGTCGCTGGACAGCCCCTACGGCGCCACGTCGCCGGTCAACGACCTGACGACCGGCCTGCCGCTGATCGAGCTGCCCGCCGGCTTTTCGTACAAGAGCTACGGCTGGAAGGGCGACGTGATGGCCGACGGCCTGGTGACGCCGGGCGCGCACGACGGCATGGGCGTCGTCGTGCAGCGCCGCGTTGGCCGCAGCACCGAGATCATCCTGGTGCGCAACCACGAGCAGAGCACCAGCAGCAACGCGGCCAACATGGTCGGCGCGGGCCGCGCCAGCGTCGCCCAGTACGACACCGGCACCACCAGCGGCGCCTACCAGATCGGCGGCAACACCAACCTGGTCTGGCGCGACGGCGACTGGGTGTCCAGCTACGCCAGCTTCGGCGGCATCTACCGCCCCTGCGCCGGCGGCGCCAGCACCTGGGGCTCGTGGCTGGCCAACGAGGAGATCCGCAGCAACAGCGTGTCCAGCACCGGCAAGAAGCATGGCTATGTGTTCGAGGTGCCGGCCGACACCAGCCTGAACGCGGCCAACGTGAACCCCATCGTCGCGATGGGCCGCATGGCGCACGAGGCCAGCGCGATCGACCCGGCCACCGGCTACTGGTACCTGACCGAGGACCAGGGCAACGCGAACACGCTGTACCGCTTCCGCCCGGCCAACTGGGCCGGCGGCCTGAACAGCCTGCATGCCGGCGGCACGCTGCAGGGCCTGCGCGTGCGCGCCGTCGCCAACGCCGACCTGCGCGACCCCGCGCTGTGCCAGGAATACGTCTGCGACTGGGTGGACGTGGCCGACCCCGACCTGGACGGCGCGACGCTCGCCACCCGCAACGGCAACGTGTCGGCCAGCGGCCCCTACCGCCAGGCCTACGCGGGCGGCGCGGCCATCTTCGGCGCGACCGAGGGCTGCTGGGTGGCCGACGGCATCGTCTACTTCACCGACAAGCAGGTCACCGCCAACCCGGCGCGCGCCGGCCGCATCTGGGCGCTGCACCTGGCCAGCATGACGCTGAAGGCCATCTTCGTCAGCAACAGCCTGCAGGTCGGTAACTCGCCGGACAACCTGTGCGTGAGCCCGCGCGGCGGCGTGCTGTTCTGCGAGGACGGCGGCACCAGCGGCCCGGGCAGCGTGCCGACGCCGACCGCGCAGCACCTGAGGGCCGTCACGCCGACGGGCGGCAGCTATGTGTTCGCCCGGAACAACTACAACTTCACGCGCGCCCAGCTGGCGGCCGCGGGCAAGCCCGGCGCGCCCAGCGGCGACCAGCGCATGACCGAATGGGCCGGCTGCGTCTTCAGCCCCGACGGCCGCGTGCTGTTCGTCAACCTCTACCACGGCGTCACGCTGGCCATCACCGGCCCGTGGACCCGCGGCAGCCTCTGATCCGCAAGGAACCCCCATGAGCAAGAACACCCTGATCGCCGCCGCGCTCGCGCTGGCCGCCGCGCTGCCCGCGCAGGCGCTGACCTTCGAAGGCGCCGTCACGCAAGGCGCGACCACCGTCACCGACTACAGCGCGATCGGCCTGCTGTCCTTCGACCTGGACCTGGCCAACGGCGCCCCCGCCGAGCTGAGCTGGCGCGTCGACGACGAGGACCTGCTGGCCCCGATCGCCTTCAACGCCGTCATCCGCAACTACACGGGCGCCGGCCTGCCGGGCCTGATGCTGACGCTGGACCGCGGCGGCTTCGCCGGCGTCGGCAGCGTGACGCGCCAGTTCGGCGGCACGGCCACCGTCAGCGGCGACGGCGCCGCGCGCACGATCAGGTTCGCGCCCGAGGAGTACCTCGACATCGAGCTGGGCAATGCGCTGGGCGGCGCCGGCAAGCAGGACTGGACGCTGGGCGAGGCCGGCTTCCGCGTCGGCGACCGCTTCAGCCTGACCGTCAGCGCCGTGCCCGAGCCCGGCCAGGCGGCGCTGCTGCTGGCCGGCCTCGCGGCCGTGGGCGCCGCGG
This sequence comes from Roseateles sp., assembly GCF_047654785.1. Taxonomy (GTDB): domain Bacteria; phylum Pseudomonadota; class Gammaproteobacteria; order Burkholderiales; family Burkholderiaceae_C; genus Pelomonas. The sequence goes on along the minus strand of NZ_JASGKQ010000002.1, from coordinate 20,794 downwards.
CGCGCCGCCGCCGCGCCGACTAGGCCGGCAGCGCCTGGGCGATGACGCCGCCGCCCAGGCAGACCTCGCCGTCGTACACGACGGCGCTCTGCCCGGGCGTCACGGCCCATTGCGGCTCGGCGAAGCGCAGCCGCAGGTGGCCGCTGGCGTCGAACCCGACCGAGCAGGCCGCGTCCGCCTGGCGGTAGCGCGTCTTCGCGGCGGCCTCGCCGATGGCCGGCGCGCGGCCGGCGATCCAGCTCAGGTCGTCGGCGACGAGCGCCGGGCTCAACAGCAGCGGGTGGTCGTGCCCCTGCACCGCGATCAGCGTGTTGCGCGCGATGTCCTTGGCGGCCACGAACCAGGGCGCGTGCGCGCCGCCGCCGCGCGCGGCGCCCTTGTCCTTCAGGCCGCCGATGCCCAGGCCCTGGCGCTGGCCCAGCGTGTAGAAGGACAGGCCCACGTGCTCGCCCAGCCGGCGGCCGCGCTCGTCCTCGATGGGGCCGGGCTGGTGCGACAAATACTGGTTCAGGAACTCGCGGAACGGCCGCTCGCCGATGAAGCAGATGCCGGTCGAGTCCTTCTTCTTCGCATTCGGCAGGCCGATCTCGGCCGCGATGCGGCGCACCTCGGTCTTGGGCAGGTGGCCCACCGGGAACAGCGCCCTGGCGAGCTGCGCCTGCGTGAGCCGGTGCAGGAAGTAGCTCTGGTCCTTCAGCGGGTCCAGGCCCTTGAGCAGCTGGAATCCGCCGCCGTGTTCGCGCACCCGCGCATAGTGGCCGGTGGCGATCTTCTCGGCGCCCAGCCGCATCGCGTGGTCCAGGAAGGCCTTGAACTTGATCTCGGCGTTGCACAGCACGTCGGGGTTGGGCGTGCGGCCGGCCTGGTACTCGCGCAGGAAGCTCTGGAACACGCGGTCCTTGTACTCGGCCGCGAAGTTGACGTGCTCGATCTCGATGCCCAGCACGTCGGCCACCGAGGCGGCGTCCAGGAAGTCCTGGCGCGTCGAGCAGTATTCGCCGTCGTCGTCGTCCTCCCAGTTCTTCATGAAGATGCCGATGACCTCGTGGCCCTGCGCCTTCAGCAGGTGGGCGGTCACGGCCGAGTCGACGCCGCCGGACAGGCCGACGACGACGCGGTGCTTTGCGGTGGAACTCATGGGGCCGGATTGTCCCAAAGCCCCGCCGGCGCGGCCTCAGCCGGCGCCGAACAGCTGTTCCGCGCGCTGGTAGAGCACCCAGGAGGTGGCGATGTACTTGTCGCCGCCCAGCGGCCGGTTGCCGCGGTGCGTGTGCGTGAAGCCGCCCGGCGCGATCAGCAGGCTGCCGGTGCGCGGCGCGATCCGGCGGCCCTGGTACAGGAACTCCGTCTCGCCAGCGTCGAAGTCGTCGTTCAGGTAGATCGTCCACAGCACCGCGCGGTGCAGCGCCTCGCCCTGGTCCCGCCGGGGGTACTGCTCGCAGTGCCAGTAGGGGTAGCCGCCCTGGCCGGCCAGGTAGCGCTGCAGGTTGATCGCGCCGGGGCGGAAGACCTTGGCGACCAGGCCCATCAGGTGCGCGTCGTCCAGCGCCGCGACGCCGCCGGCATCCAGCGGCGCCTGCGTGCCGTCCGGCCGGCGCACCTGCAGCTTCAGCGGCGCCAGCGCCAGGTGCGCGTAGCGGCGCAGGTAGTGCCGGAAGCCGCCGAGCACGGCGTCGTTCAGCTGCGCGCAGGCGTCGGCCCATTCGGGATGGCGGCTGATGGCGATGTCCCAGCTGTCCTTCATCGCCAGGTCCACGCCGCTGCCGGTCTCGCCGCGCTGCACATGCGGGCTGGCCTGGAAGCGCGCGATCAGCGCGCGGCAGGCCTCGGGGCTCAGCGCGCCGTCGTAGACCTCGATGAAGTCGGGAGCAGGGGTCATGGCCGCGATTCTCGGCCCTGGCCCCCGGGCGCCCGCAGCGAGGCATGGCTGAACACCGCGTCCAGCGGCAGGCGCCGCCCGGCCGCGTGGTCGTGCACGCACTGCAGCACCAGCGGGCTGCGGTGCCGCCCCGGGCAGGCGGCCAGCTCGGCCGCGCTCAGCCACAGCGTGCGGTGGATGCCGGCGTCCAGCGCCCGGCCGGCGATGGCCTCGCCCACGGTGCCGCTGAAGGCCAGCCGCACGTAGGTGACGTCCTCCGGCGCTGCCGCCGCCGGCCGCTGGAAGCGGGCGAGGTAGACGCCGAGGAAGGCCTGCGGCACGAAGTGGCGCGCGGTCTCCTCCAGCGCCTCGCGCACGACCGCCTCGACCGGGCTCTCGCCCCGCTCGACGTGGCCCGCCGGGTTGTTCAGCCGCAGGCCCTCGGGGGTTTCCTCCTCGACCAGCAGGTAGCGCCCGCCCTGCTCGATCACCGCCGCGACGGTTACGCTGGGGCGAAACCGATCCGTGTCAACCATGGGTCCTCCTCTCGCATTCCCGCACCGGAATGGCGCAGGCATTGTGTAAGCTGCTGCGCACCCCAGCCCCCGACAGGAGCTTCCATGCAGATCGGCGTCCCGCGCGAACGCGCGGCCGGAGAGACCCGCGTGGCCGTCACGCCCGAGACGGCCAAGAAGCTGAAGGCCGCCGGCCACGTGCTGCGCATCGAATCGGGTGCCGGCGTCGCGGCCAGCGCCCCCGACGCGGCCTACGAGGCGGTGGGCTGCGAGATCGTCGACCAGGCCGCCGCGCTGGCCTGCGAGCTGGTGCTGAAGGTGCGCGCGCCGCAGGCCGACGAGCTGGCGCTGATGAAGACCGGCACCGCGTTGGTCGGCATGCTCAATCCCTTCGACCGCGACGGCCTCGCCGCCCTGGCCGCGGCCGGGCTGACCGGCTTCGCGCTCGAAGCCGCGCCGCGCACGACGCGCGCGCAGAGCATGGACGTGCTGTCCAGCCAGGCCAACATCGCCGGCTACAAGGCCGTGATGATCGCGGCCGACAAATACCAGCGCTTCTTCCCGATGCTGATGACGGCGGCCGGCACGGTGAAGGCGGCGCGCGTGGTCGTGCTGGGCGTGGGCGTCGCGGGGCTGCAGGCCATCGCCACGGCGAAGCGGCTGGGTGCGGTCATCGAGGCGTCGGACGTGCGGCCCTCGGTGAAGGAGCAGGTCGAGTCGCTGGGCGCCAAGTTCATCGACGTGCTCTACGAGACGGCCGAAGAGAAGGAGGCCGCCGAGGGCGTGGGCGGCTATGCGCGGCCGATGCCGCCGAGCTGGCTGGAGCGCCAGAAGGCCGAGGTGGCCAAGCGCGTGGCCCAGGCCGACGTGGTCATCACGACGGCGCTGATCCCCGGCCGCGCCGCGCCCGTGCTGGTCACCGAGGACATGGTCAAGGCCATGAAGCCCGGCTCGGTCATCGTCGACCTCGCCGCCCCCGCGGGCGGCAACTGCCCGCTGACCGAGGCCGGCCGCACGGTCGTCAGGCACGGCGTCACGCTGGTCGGCGAGACCAACCTGCCGGCGCTGGTGGCGGCCGATGCGTCGGCGCTGTACGCGCGCAATGTGCTGGATTTCCTGAAGCTCGTCATCACCCAGGAGGGCACGTTCACCGTGCCGCTGGACGACGACATCGTCGCGGCCTGCCGCGTCACGCAAGACGGCCACGTCACGAGGGCATGACCATGGAACTGGTTGACCACACCATCATCAATCTGATCATCTTCGTGCTCGCCATCTACGTGGGCTACCACGTCGTCTGGACGGTCACGCCCGCGCTGCACACGCCGCTGATGGCGGTGACGAACGCGATCTCGGCCATCGTCATCGTCGGCGCGATGCTGGCCGCGGCGCTGACCGAGACGCCGCTGGCCAAGGGCATGGGCGTCGTCGCCGTCGCGCTGGCGGCGGTCAACATCTTCGGCGGCTTCCTGGTCACGCGGCGGATGCTGGAGATGTTCAAGAAGAAGGACCGGCCGGCCGCGAAGAAGGAGGGTGCGCGATGAGCATGAACCTGGTCACGCTGCTGTACCTGATCGCCAGCGTCTGCTTCATCCAGTCGCTGAAAGGGCTGTCGCATCCGACGACGTCCATCCGCGGCAACCTCTTCGGCATGGCCGGCATGGCCATCGCGGCGTGCACGACCGCCGCGCTCATCGCCAAGCTGGCCGGCTCCGGCGCGGGCCTGGGCTGGGTGCTGCTGGGCCTGGTGGTGGGCGGCGGCTTCGGCGCCTGGAAGGCCAGGACGGTCGAGATGACCAAGATGCCCGAGCTGGTCGCCTTCTTCCACAGCATGATCGGCCTGGCGGCCGTGGCGATCGCGGTGGCGGCGGTCTACGAGCCCTGGGCCTTCCAGATCACCGCCAAGGGCGGCGCGATCCCGGGGGGCAACCGCATCGAGCTGGCGCTGGGCGCCTTCATCGGCGCGGTGACCTTCACCGGCTCCGTGATCGCCTGGGGCAAGCTGTCGGGCAAGAGCAAGTTCCGGCTGTTCCAGGGCGCGCCGGTGCAGTTCAAGGGCCAGCATGCGCTGAACGCGGCGCTGGGCCTGGCGGCGGCGTTCTGCGTGTTCGGCTTCTGGCATGGCCAGGGCTATCTGGACTTCTGGCTGGTCGTCGCGCTCGGCTTCGTGTTGGGCGTGACGCTGATCATCCCGATCGGCGGGGCGGACATGCCGGTGGTGGTGTCCATGCTGAACAGCTACTCCGGCTGGGCCGCGGCGGGCATCGGCTTCTCGCTGAACAACAGCATGCTGATCATCGCCGGCTCGCTGGTGGGCAGCTCGGGCGCGATCCTGAGCTACATCATGTGCAAGGCGATGAACCGTTCGTTCTTCAACGTGATCCTGGGCGGCTTCGGCGGCGAGGCCGGCGGCCCGGCGGCCGGCGCGGCGCAGCAGCGCAACGTCAAGAGCGGCAGCGCCGACGACGCGGCCTTCGTGCTCGGCAACGCCGAGAGCGTGGTCATCGTGCCGGGCTATGGCCTGGCCGTCGCGCGCGCGCAGCACGCGGTCAAGGAGCTGGCCGCCAAGCTCACCGAGAAGGGCATCACCGTCAAGTACGCCATCCACCCGGTGGCCGGCCGCATGCCGGGCCACATGAACGTGCTGCTGGCCGAGGCCGAGGTGCCCTACGACCAGGTGTTCGAGATGGAGGACATCAACGGCGAGTTCGGCCAGGTGGACGTGGCCATCATCCTGGGCGCCAACGACGTCGTGAACCCGGCCGCGCACGTGAAGGGCAGCCCGATCTACGGCATGCCCATCCTGGAGGCCTACAAGGCCAAGACCATCATCGTCAACAAGCGCTCCATGGCCGCGGGCTACGCGGGCCTGGACAACGAGCTGTTCTACATGGACAAGACCATGATGGTGTTCGGCGACGCGAAGAAGGTGGTGGAGGACATGCTGAAGGCCGTGGAGTGACCACGGCCTCCGGCAGCGTCACCCGCGTTCAGAGCTTCATGCGCAGGTTCAGGTAGTACTGGCGGCCGCTGGTGTACCAGTTGGCCGGGGCGCTCTCCGTCAGCATGTAGGTGTGGCGCAGCGGGTCGTTGAGGTTGTTGCCGTCCAGCGAGACGCTCAGGTGCTCGTTGATCTTGTAGTTCAGCGACAGCGACAGCGCGCCGTAGGCGGCGTAGTAGTGCAGGCCGTTGATGAGGTAGTTGCCCTTCAGGTCCTGCTTGACCTGGCCCGAGCCGTCGCCGATGACGGTGTAGGCGTAGTCGTCGCGCCAGTTCCAGCTCAGCCGGGCGCTGAAGCGGTCGTTCTCGTAGAAGCCGATCAGGTTGTAGGTCACCTTGGAGCTGCCCAGCATGGGCTGGCCGTCGGCGTCGCGCGACTTCACGTAGGTCAGGTTGCCGCCCGCGCCGAAGCCCGCGCCCAGCGGCAGCTCGGCCGCCAGCTCGGCGCCGTGCAGCTTGGCCTTCATGCCGACGCGGGTGGTCAGCATGTACTCGCGCTGCGTGCCGGGGTTGGACGGGTCGTCCAGCATCGCGACCTGCGAGACGGGCTTCACGTAGTCATGCAGGCGCTGCGAGAACAGGCTGCCGGACACGTAGGCGCGCGGCGCGAAGTACCAGGCCAGCGACGCGTCGGCGTTGTTGGCCGTGGTCGGCTTCAGCATCGGGTTGCCGGTCGCCGCGATCAGCGTGTTGTTGTTGACGGTCAGCGCGCCGGCCAGCTCGTTGTAGTTCGGGCGGCCCAGCGAGCGGCTCAGCGAGAAGCGCGCGACGAGGCGGCTGTCGATGTCCCACTTCAGGTTGGCGCTGGGCAGCAGCGCGTTGTGCTTGGTCGAGGTGTAGGACGGCACGACGGTGCCGAAGCGCGAGCCGACGATGGCGCCCTGCGTCGGGCAGGCGGCCAGCGCCGGGCACTGCGGCACCAGCTGGTAGGAGGTGGTGTCCACCACGGTCTGCACCGCGCGCAGGCCGATGTTGCCGGAGAACTGCTCGGCGTCGAACTCGCCCATCAGGTAGGCGGCGCGGTTCTTCTCGCGCAGCGCATAGCCCGAGCCCCACTGCTTGCCGCCGGTGGCGTCGTAGTACTGGTACTGGTCGGCGAACTGCTGCAGCTGGTCGGTGCCGAAGCGGAACAGGTCGCGCGGGAAGTCGCCGTCCACGCCGCTGGCGAAGCCGCCGGGGTAGGCGGTGGCCGGGTTGGGGGTGGTGACGGGGAAGTTGATCAGCGATGCGCCGGTGATGGCGCGGAACGGCGTCGCGGTGCTGCCGTCGTCCTGCGCGTTCCAGCGGCTGCCGACCGCGTCGACGCTGCGCTTGTGCGTGGCCGTGCGCAGGCCGAACTTCAGGTTGGTGAACCAGGAGGTGGCGAGCTTCAGGTCGCCGTCGAAGTGCAGGTAGTTCTCGCGGTCCAGCGAGGTGACGGCGGGCAGCGGCAGCCCGTTCATCATCTCGTAGTTGGCGATGTTGCCGAGGTCGATGCGCTGGCCGGCGGCGTTGGTCATCACCCAGTCGGTGGCGCGGTCGCGGTGCATCTGGTAGGTGATGTCGGGGTTCACCAGCGCGAACACCAGCGCCGGCTGCGACGAGGTGTAGCCGCCGCCCTCGGTGCTGCCGGCGCGGGCGCGCAGCGAGAGCCGGTCGCTGGGCTCGAACTTGACGTCGAGGTCGTAGAAGTCTGACGTGGAGCGCGCGCCGGCGCGCATGAAGTGGTCGAACTCCATGCCCATCGCGTTGGTCGTCGAGCCCGCCGGGCGCTTCAGGCTGGCGCCGGTGATGACGTCGCCGTCGATGACCGGGTTGCTGAGCAGCCAGCCGCCCGGGACCAGGTTGCTCAGCGTGGCGAAGCCGGAGCTGTTGTAGTTGGGCGCGTCCAGCGACGACTTGAAGCCCGACAGCACGATGTCCCACTGCGCGTCGGGCCGCAGCTCCAGGCCGAGGTAGCCGCCCTTGCGCTTGCGCACGCCCTCGAACATCGCCGAATTGAACTGGTTGGGCAGCCGCTTGCCGACGAGCTGGGCGGCCAGCGCCGCGTCGCCGCCGGCCAGCGAGGTGGCCTGCGCCTGCGTCAGCGCCGTGTAGCTGAACAGCTCCTGGCCGTCGCGGCGCAGCGTGCGGTCCTCCTTGAACGCCTGCGCGACCAGGCCGATGCGGCGGTCCTGCGACACCCAGGCCATCAGGCCCGAGACCTGCGGGTCGGTCTTGCCCGGCAGGTCGGCGTAGACGGCGCCGAGGGCGGCCTCGCCGGACAGCCCGGTCTTGAAGTCCAGCGGGCGGCGCAGCAGCACGTCCACGCTGCCGGCCAGGCCGCCCTCGGTGATGTCGGCGCGCTGGGTCTTGTAGACCAGCGTCTGGCCGATCAGCTGCGAGGGCAGCAGGCCGAAGCCCACGCTGCGGCTGCTGACGGTGTTGCCGGCGGACTGGTCGCCCACGTGCCAGTCGCCCGCGGACACCGCGTGGCCGGCGATCGTGACCAGGTTCAGCCCCGGCGAGGTGCCGCGGATGGCGACGCGCTCGGCCTCGTCCATCGCGCCGGCGCCGCCGTACTGCACGTTGACGCCGGGCAGGCGCGACAGCGCGTCGGCGACGTTCTTGTCGGGCATCTTGCCCACGTCCTCGGCCGACACCACCTCGACGTTGGTGCTGGCATTGCGCTTGGTGGCGATGGACTTGGCGATCGACGCGCGGATGCCGGTGACGACGACCGCGTCCAGCTTGGTGGCGCTGGCGGCCTCGGCCGGCGCGGCGGCCTGCTGCGCGAAGGCGGCGGGGCCGGCGGCCAGCAGCGCGGCGGCGGCCAGCGCGTGCAGGCGGGTGTTCGGGCGGGGGAAGGAGCGTGGGTTCATGGTGGGGGGTCTTCTCTTGGGGGTGGGTGTCGGGGGATGGGTAGGCGCCGTCAGGCGGGCGGGCTGGCGCGCATTTCGACGACGTAGTCGTACATGTCGCCGCGGTAGGTGGAGCGCGTCCATTCCAGCGGCCGGCCGGCGGCGTCGTAGGAATGGCGTTCGATCTGCAGCACCGGCGAGCCCAGCGCGATGTCCAGCGCGCGCGCTGCGCGGTCGCCCGCGATCGCGGCGCGCACGCGCTGCACGGCGCGCACCGGCGCGCGGCCCTGGGCGCGGATGGCCTCGTACAGCGAGCTGCCGAATTCGGTCGTGCCGCCCACCAGCGCCGCGTCGACGACGGCGAACTCCAGCGCGATGGGCTCGCCGTCGGCCAGCCGCACGCGCGACAGCCGCGCCACCCGGCCGTGCAGCGGCAGGCCCAGCGCCAGCGCCTCCTGCGCGTCGGGCGGGCCGATCTCGCGGTCCAGCCACAGCGAGCCGGGCTCCAGGCCGCGGCGGCGCATGTCGTCGGAGAAGCTGGTCAGCTCGGTCAGCGACTCCACCAGCCGCGCGCTGACGAAGGTGCCCGAGCCCTGGCGCACCTTCAGCGCGCCCTCGTTCGTCAGCGCCTCGACGGCCTTGCGCACCGTCTGCCGCGAGATGCCCAGCCGCTGCGCCAGCTCGCGCTCCGGCGGCAGCGAGGCGCCGGGCCGCAGGCGGCCGTCCAGCACCGCCTGGCGCAGCTGCGAGGCCAGCCGCAGGTACAGCGGCCCGGCGGCGTCGGCCGCGCCCAGGGCGTCCTGGGCGAGCTCGTCGCGCAGCAGGCGGTACAGATCGGGGGGCGGCGTCATGGCGGGGTGGTGGTCTTTGGTTCTCGATTGGTACGGTACCAATCGCGGACCTTTGCCGCACCCGGGTTAACGCGAGGGCGCTTGGCGGCGGGGCGCCGTCAGCCATCGGTCAGAATCCGCAGCAATTTCAAGAAGGTCGAAGAGGAGACAGGGCCATGGAACCCATCTGGCTGAAGCACTACCCCGCCGCCGTGCCGCGCGACATCGACTTGTCGCTCTATCCCAGCCTGGCGGACCTGCTCGACACCTCGTTCAGCAAGAACGCCGCCAAGCCCGCCTACCTGATGATGGGCAAGAGCGTGAGCTTCGCGCAGGTGGACGAGGCCTCGCGCGCGTTCGCCGCCTACCTGCAGGGCCTGGGCCTGGAGAAGGGCGACCGCGTCGCCATCATGATGCCCAACCTGTTCCAGTACCCGGTGGCCGTGGCCGCGGTGCTGCGCGCCGGCTACGTGGTCGTCAACGTCAACCCGCTGTACACCCCGCGCGAGCTGGAGCACCAGCTGAAGGACTCCGGCGCCAAGGCCATCGTCATCATCGAGAACTTCGCCTCGGTGCTGCAGCAGGTGCTCCAGAACGTGCCGACCAAGCACGTCATCCTGGCCGCGATGGGCGACATGCTGGGCCTCGCCAAGGGCATGATCGTCAACTACGTCGTGCGCAAGGTGAAGAAGATGGTGCCGGCCTTCGAGCTGCCGGGCGCCGTCAGGTTCAACGACGCGCTCGCCAAGGGCCGCAGCCTGAAGTTCGCCAGGCCCAAGCTGGGCCCGGACGACATCGCCGTGCTGCAGTACACCGGCGGCACCACCGGCGTCAGCAAGGGCGCCGTGCTGCTGCACCGCAACCTCGTCGCCAACCTGCTGCAAAGCGAGGCCTGGTACCAGCCGGCGCTCAAGAAGGTGCCGGCCGGCGAGCAGCTCGTCACCATCTGCGCGCTGCCGCTGTACCACATCTTCGGCTTCAACGCGAACATGATGCTGTCCATGCACATGGGCGGCGCCAACGTGCTGATCCCGAACCCGCGCGACCTGCCCGCCGTGTTCAAGGAGCTGGCGCAGCACCGCTTCCACAGCTTCCCGGCCGTCAACACGCTGTTCATGGCGATGGCCAACCACCCCGACTTCGGCTCGGTGGACTGGAGCAAGCTCGTCATCGCGGTGGGCGGCGGCATGGCCGTGCAGCAGGCCACGGCCAAGCTGTGGCTGGAGAAGACCGGCTGCCCCATCGTCGAGGGCTACGGCCTGTCGGAAACCTCGCCGTCGGTCACCTGCAACCCGACCGACAGCACCGCCTACAGCGGCACCATCGGCCTGCCGATGCCGCTGACCGAGCTCAAGCTGCTGGACGACGACGGCCACGAGGTGCCGATGGGCCAGCCCGGCGAGATCGCCATCAAGGGCCCGCAGGTCATGGCCGGCTACTGGCAGCGCCCGGACGAGACGGCCAAGGTCATGACGGCCGACGGCTTCTTCCGCACCGGCGACATCGGCACCGTCGACGAGCGCGGCTATTTCAGGATCGTCGACCGCAAGAAGGACATGATCCTCGTCAGCGGCTTCAACGTGTACCCGAACGAGATCGAGGACGTGCTGACGCAGATGCCCGGCGTGCTCGAATGCGCGGCCGTGGGCGTGCCCGACGCCAAGGCCGGCGAGTCCGTGAAGGTCGTGATCGTGAAGAAAGACCCGAATGTCACGGAGGCCGACGTGCGGGCCTACTGCGAAGCCAATCTGACGGGCTACAAACGGCCCAAGATCATCGAGTTCCGCACCGACCTGCCGAAGACGCCCGTGGGCAAGGTGCTGCGCCGGGAGTTGCGGGACAAGAGCTGATCGCTCCTTTCCCGTGACCAGAGTCCCCGCTGGCGGCAAGACCGCCGGGCGGGGCGAGGGCAGAGACCGTGCTCGAACTGCTGCATGCCAAAACCGATGCGGGGCGCGCCGAGATCCGCGCGCACGCCCTGCCGCTGTCGCGCACCGCGCGCAACTTGCTGCATGTGCTGGACGCCAGCCGCCCCCCCGGCGAGTGGCTGCGCCTGGTGGCCGGCGTCACCGAGGCGGACCTGCGCACGCTGCTCCAGCACGGCCTGATCGCGCCCCATGGCGCCGCGGCCGGCGTGCCGCCGCCGCCCGTGGCCGCAGCAGCGGCAGCGCCGGCCGTGCCGGCCATGGACCGGGCCCGGCTCTACACCTACCTCAGCGGCGAGGCGACCAAGCTGCTCGGTCCGTTCAAGGGCTATGCCTTCGCGCTCAAGGTCGAGCGCTGCGACAGCCTCGCCGAGCTGCAGGCGCTGGCGCTCAAGCTGGTCGAGCAGGTGCAATCCGCCAAGGGCGAGGCCGCCGCCGCGGCCGTGCGCCAGGCCCTGGGCCTGCGCTGATCGTGGACACTGCGGGCCCCGCCCGCCCCGAGTCCCGCCTTGCCCCGCTTCTTCGTCGACCTGCCGCTCGCCGCCGCCGCTGAGATCGCGCTGCCGCCCGGCGCCGCCCGCCATGTGCAGGTGCTGCGCCTGCAGCCCGGCGACGCGCTGACGCTGTTCGACGGCAGCGGCCCCGAGTGGCGCGCCGAGGTCACGGCCATGGGCCGCAGCGAGGTGCGCGTGAGGCTGCTGCAGGCCGACCGGCCGCAGCGCGAGCTGGCCCGCGCGGTGACGCTGGCCGTCGCCATGCCGGCCAACGACCGCATGGACTTCCTCGTCGAGAAGGCCACCGAGCTGGGCGCCGCGGCGCTGCAGCCGCTGGTGGCCGAGCGCTCGGTGCTGCGCCTGGCCGGCGAGCGCGCCGACAAGAAGCGCGCGCACTGGCAGGGCGTGGCCGTCGCCGCGGCCGAGCAGAGCGGGCGCACGGTGCCGCTGCGCGTCGAGCCGGTGCGGCCGCTGGCCGCGTGGCTGGCCGCGCTGCCGGTGCCAGCCGGCGACGAATGGCGCGGCCTGCTGAGCCCGCGCGCGGCCGCGCCGCTCGCCTCTGTCGCGGCCCTCGCGCCCGCCGCGGCGGCGAGCGCGCTGTTCCTCAGCGGCCCCGAGGGCGGCCTGAGCGACGCGGAGGAGGACGCCGCCCGCGCCCACGGCTTCGCGGCCGTCAGCCTCGGCCCGCGCATCCTGCGCGCCGACACCGCGCCGCTGGCCGTCCTGTCCTGGCTGGCCCTGGGCCCATGAACCGGAAGCTCGCGCTGCTGGTGCTGGCCCAGGGCCTGTTCCTGACCAACAACATCTGCTTCATGGCGATCAACGGCCTGGTGGGCCTGGCGCTGGCGCCGCAGCCGTGGATGGCGACGCTGCCCATCTGCGCCTACGTGGCCGGCGGCGCGCTGATGGCCCGCCTGGTGGGCCGGCACCAGCTGCGCTTCGGCCGGCGGCGCGGCTTCCAGATCGGGCTGCTGGTGGGCCTGGCCAGCTGCGCGATGGCGCTGTGGAGCGTGCTGCACCAGCAGTTCTGGGGCGTCGTGCTGGCGACGCTGGTGGCCGGCTACTACAACGCCGGGGCCGCGCTGTACCGCTTCGCGGCCACCGAGCTGGTCGCGCCGGACAAGCGCGAGGCGGCCATCTCCTGGGTGCTGGGCGGCGGCTGCCTGGGCGCGTTCATCGGCCCGGCGCTGGCGCGCGAGAGCCGCGACCTGCTGGCCGCGCCGTTCGCCGGCGCCTACCTGCTGCTGATGGCCGTCGCGGTGGTGGGGCTGGCGCTGGTCTCGCTGATCGACTTCCCGCCGCTCGCGCAGCCCCGGCCGGGCGAGGGCGGGCGCAGCAGCCGCGAGCTGGCGCGCCAGCCGGTGTTCCTCGTCGCGCTGGCCGCGAGCGCGCTGGGCTACGGCGTCATGAACCTGCTGATGGCGGCCACGCCCATCGCCATGGGCCAGTGCGGCCTGCCGTTCGGCGACGCCGGCCTGGTGCTGCAGTGGCATGTGCTGGGCATGTTCGTGCCCAGCTTCTTCACCGGCCCGCTGATCCGGCGCGTGGGCGTGCTGCCGGTGATGTGGGCCGGCGTGGCGTTGAACCTGGGCTGCGTCGCGTTCGCGCTGAGCGGGCAGGACCTGCCCCACTTCCTCGGCGCGCTGCTGCTGCTGGGCGTGGGCTGGAACTTCCTCTACATCGGCGGCACGACGCTGTTCACCCAGGCCTACCGCCCCGAGGAGAAGACGCGCGCCCAGGGGCTGATGGACACGGGCGTCTACGCGGTGATGACGCTGACCTCGTTCTCCTCCGGCGCGCTGGTCACCAGCGGCGGCTGGCAGTGGATGAACTGGGCCAGCCTCGTGCCCATCGGCCTGTGCGCGGCGGCGCTGGCCGGCCTGGCCTGGCGTCAGCGGGCCTCGGCGGCCGGCTGACGCGCCGAGCCCTTCACCAGGTCGAAGCGGAACAGCCGGCACTCGATCGGCCCGTTCCACATCGGCACGCGGCGCGATTCCTTCAGCCGCATCCTGCTTGGCAGCTTCATGTCGGGGCTGAGCATCCAGGCCGTCCAGCCCGCGGCGTGTTCGGTGTACTGGCGCTTCCAGTGCGCGGCCAGGCGCGGGAAGAAATCGTCGCCCGCGTCGCGCTCCTCGTTGCGGCCGGTGTCGCGTGCAGGCCGCCCCCCGTCGCCGTACCCGGCGGCGGGGGGCTGCGTTGCTGCCGCCTTGCCGCGCACCTCGATGCGCTCGCCATAGGGCGGGTTCATGACGATGCTGCCCGGCATGCCCTCGGGCAGCTGCGGCGCGGGGCGCTCCAGCGCGTCGCCGCCGTTGAACTGGATGTACTGCGCCACGCCCGCGCGCTCGGCGTTGCGGCGCGCGAAATCGACCATGCGGAAGGCCACGTCGCTCGCGTAGAGGGGCACGGCGGGCGGGTGGATGCGGGCGCGCGCGGCCTGCGCCATCTCGCCCCAGGCGGCCTTCATCGCCGGCGTCGCGAACGGCAGCTGGCGCTCGAACGCGAAGCGGCGCTGCAGCCCCGGCGCGGCGTCGCAGGCGATCAGCGCGGCCTCGATCGGGATGGTGCCGGAGCCGCAGCAGGGGTCGTGCAGCGCCCCCCCTTGTTCGACCGTGCCGCGCCAGCCCGCGGCGGCCAGCATCGCGGCGGCCAGCGTCTCCTTCAGCGGCGCGTCGCCCTTGTCGATGCGCCAGCCGCGCTTGAACAGCGGCTCGCCCGAGGTGTCCACGTAGATCGCCGCGCGCTCGGGGCCGACGTGCAGCACCACCGGCAGGTCGGGCCGCTGCGTGTCCACGCTGGGGCGCTCGCCGCTGTGCTCGCGCAGCTGGTCGCAGATCGCGTCCTTGATGCGCAGCGCGGCGAAGTTCAGGCTCTTCAGCGGCGAGCGCTGCGCGGTGGTGTCGATGCGCAGCGTGTGCCTCGGCGTCAGCCAGTCGCGCCAGTCGACGCGGCGGGCCAGCGCGTAGAGGTCGTCCTCGTGCCGGTAGGGGCCCTCGATCAGCTCGACCAGCACGCGCTGCGCGAGCCGGCTCTCCAGGTTGATGCGCATCGCGTCCTCGGCCGTGCCGGACACGGCGCAGCCGCCGCGCAGCGCCTGCACCCGGCTGCGCACGCCGGGCGGCAGGAAGCGCTTCAGCTCCTCTTCGAGCAGGGGTTCGACGCCACCGGCGCAGGAGACGAATAGGGGGAGCTTGTTGGGCAGGGTCACGGGCCTGATTGTCGTCGCCCCCGCCCGCCGGCCCCCGGTGCGCGGCGAGCGAGAAAGTAGACTGCCCGCCGCGATGTCCCTGCTGCTGCTTCTCCTCCTGCCCTTCCTGGGCAGCGCCGTCGCCGCGCTGCTGCCCACCAACGCCCGCAACGTCGAGTCGCTGTGGGCGGCGCTGATCGCGCTGGCGCTGGTGGTGCCGCTGGCGCTGCTGTACCCGGCGGTGACCGGGGGCGAGGTGGTGGCCGAGCGCCTGGCCTGGCTGCCGTCGCTGGGCGTGGACATCGTCGTGCGGCTGGACGGCTTCGCGTGGATGTTCGCGATGCTGGTCACCGGCATGGGGCTGCTGGTCATCGTCTACGCGCGCTACTACCTGTCGCCGGAGGACCCGGCCGCGCGCTTCTACTCGCTGCTGCTGGGCTTCATGGGCGCGATGCTGGGCGTCGTGGTGTCGGGCAACCTGGTGCAGCTGGTGGTGTTCTGGGAGCTGACCAGCGTGTTCTCCTTCCTGCTGATCGGCTACTGGACGCACCGCAAGGACGCCCGCCGCGGCGCCCGCATGGCCTTCACGGTCACCGCCACCGGCGGCCTGGCGCTGCTGGCCGGCGTGCTGGTGCTGGGCCACATCGTCGGCAGCTTCGAGCTGGACGCGGTGCTGGCCGCCGGCGACCTCGTGCGCGCCCACCGGCTGTACCCGCTGGCGCTGGGCCTGCTGCTGCTGGGCGCGCTGACCAAGAGCGCGCAGTTCCCCTTCCACTTCTGGCTGCCGCACGCGATGGCGGCGCCCACGCCGGTGTCGGCCTACCTGCACTCGGCGACGATGGTGAAGGCCGGCGTGTTCCTGCTGGCGCGGCTGTGGCCGGTGCTGTCGGGCACCGAGCTGTGGTTCTGGGTGGTCGGCGGCGCCGGCCTGGCGACGCTGCTGCTGGGCAGCTACGTGGCCATGTTCCAGAACGACCTGAAGGGGCTGCTGGCCTACTCCACCATCAGCCACCTCGGCCTGATCACGCTGCTGCTGGGCCTGAACAGCCCGGTCGCGGCGGTCGCGGCGGTCTTCCACATGATGAACCACGCGACCTTCAAGGCCTCGCTGTTCATGTCGGTGGGCATCATCGACCACGAGACCGGCACGCGCGACATGCGCCGGCTGGACGGCCTGTTCCGCTTCATGCCCATCACCGGCACGCTGGCCATCGTCGCCTGCGCGGCCATGGCTGGCGTGCCGCTGCTGAACGGCTTTTTGTCCAAGGAGATGTTCTTCGCCGAGACCGTGTTCGTCAGCGCGCAGCCGGCCGTCGAGTACGGCCTGCCCGCGGCGGCCACGCTGGCCGGCATCTTCGCGGTCGTCTACTCGCTGCGCTTCGGGCACGACGTGTTCTTCGGCAACCCGCCGGTGAACTGCCCGCGCCAGCCGCACGAGCCCACGCACTGGATGCGCGTGCCGGTGGAGCTGCTGGTGCTGGCCTGCCTGGTCGTCGGCACGGCGCCGGGCTGGTCGATCGGGCCGCTGCTGGCCACCGCCGCGCGGCCCGTGGCGGGCGGCACGCTGCCCGACTACAGCCTCGCCATCTGGCACGGCTTCAACACGCCGCTGCTGATGAGCGGGGTGGCGATGGCCGGCGGGCTGCTCGTCTACCTGCGCTACGCGGCCCGCTTCAAGCGCATGCGCGGCGTGCCGCTGCTGCGCGGGCTGGACGGCAAGCGCCTGTTCGAGCGCGCGATGGCGCTGGCCTCCCACGGCGCGCGCCGCCTGGTGCTGCGCCTGAGCACGCGGCGGCTGCAGCCGCAGCTGTTCACGATGCTGCTGATCGCCACGCTGGCCGGCGTCGCCTCGTCGCTGATCGTGCCGCTGAGCTGGGGCGACCGCACCCGCGTGCCGGCCACGCCGGAGTTCGTGCTGCTGTGGGCCGTGGCCGGCGCCTGCGCGCTGGGCGCGGCCTACCAGGCCAAGTTCCACCGGCTGGCCGCGCTGACGATGCTGGGCGTCGTCGGCCTGGCGCTGTGCATCACCTTCGCGTGGTTCTCCGCCCCCGACCTGGCGCTGACGCAGCTGTCGGTGGAGGTGGTGACCATGGTGCTGTTCCTGCTCGGGCTGCGCTGGCTGCCGCAGCGCCGCGAGCAGGACGACGAGCGCGCGCTGCTGCGCCACCGCTGGCGCCGCCGCCGCGACCTGCTGCTGGCCGTGGGCATCGGCGCCGGCCTGGCGGCGCTGTCGTTCGCGCTGCTGACGCGCTATGCGCCGCTGTCCATCTCGCCCTTCTTCATCGACCGCGCGCTGCCCGAGGGCGGCGGCAGCAACGTCGTCAACGTCATGCTGGTGGACTTCCGCGCCTTCGACACGCTGGGCGAGATCACCGTGCTGAGCATCGTCGGCCTGACCGTGTACGCGCTGCTGCGGCGCTTCCGGCCGGCGCAGGAGACGGTGGAGCCCACGGCGCAGCAGCAGACCGCCGCCGGCGCCGACCTGGCCGACCCCGACGCCGACGGCGACCGCTTCCTGCCGCCCTACCTGGAGGTGCCCGCCGTGCTGGTGCGGCTGCTGCTGCCGGTGGCGGGGCTGTTCGCCTTCCACCTCTTCATGCGCGGCCACAACGAGCCGGGCGGCGGCTTCGTCGCCGGGCTGGTGCTGGCCATCGCCCTCATCGCCCAGTACATGGTCAGCGGCACGCGCTGGGTGGAGGCGCGCATGGAGCTGATGCCCACGCGCTGGATCGCGTTCGGCCTGCTGGTGGCGCTGGCCACCGGCGCCGGGGCGCTGGCGCTCGGCTACCCCTTCCTGACCACGCACACCGCGCACGTCCACTGGCCGCTGGTCGGCGAGGTCCACCTGCCGACGGCGGCGCTGTTCGACCTCGGCGTGTTCGCCGTCGTGGTGGGCTCCACGCTGCTGCTGCTGACCGCCATCGCCCACCAGTCGCTGCGCGCCCGGCGCCGCCAGCAGCCGGCACCCATCCCTGAAGACGCGGGAGCGCACTGATGGAACTCGTCGTCTCCCTCGTCATCGGCGTGCTCGCGGGCGCGGGCGTGTGGCTGGTGCTGCGGCCGCGCACCTTCCAGGTGCTGATCGGCCTGTCGCTGCTGTCCTATGCGATCAACTTCTTCATCTTCAGCGTGGGCAGCCTGGCCATCGGCCGCGAGCCCATCGTGCGCCCGGGCCAGGCCGCCGACCTGGCCAGCTACAGCGACCCGCTGCCGCAGTCGCTGGTGCTGACCGCCATCGTCATCGGCTTCGCGACGACGGCGCTGTTCCTCGTCGTGCTGCTGGCGCTGCGCGGCCTGTCCGGCGGCGACCACGTGGACGGCCAGGAGGAGGCGCCGTGATCGCGCTGGAACACCTGCTGGTGCTGCCGGTGCTGCTGCCGCTGGGCACGGCCGCGCTGATGCTGCTGGGCGACCGCTACCGCGGCTTCAAGGCCGGCGCCAACGTGCTGTCCGCCGCGCTCGGGCTGGCCATCGCGGTGGCGCTGCTGCAGGGCGTCCACGCGCGCGGGCCGGCCGCGTTCGGCGTCTACCTGCCGGGCAACTGGCCGGTGCCCTTCGGCATCGTGCTGGTGGCCGACCGGCTGTCCGCGCTGATGGCGGTGCTGACCGGCGCCGTCGGCCTGGCCGCGGCGCTGTACGCGCTGGCGCGCTGGCAGCAGGCCGGCGTGTACTTCCACGTGCTGTTCCAGCTGCAGCTGATGGGCCTGTACGGCGCCTTCCTGACGGCCGACCTGTTCAACCTGTTCGTCTTCTTCGAGGTGCTGCTGGCCGCCAGCTACGGCCTGCTGCTGCACGGCGGCGGCGCGCCGCGGGTGCGTGCCGGGCTGCACTACATCGCCATCAACCTGGTCGCCTCGCTGCTGTTCCTGGTCGGCGTGGCGGTGCTGTACGGCGTCACCGGCACGTTGAACATGGCCGACATCGCGCTGAAGCTGCCGCTCGTGCCCGTGAGCGACCGCGGCCTGCTGCACGCCGGCGCGGCCATCCTGGCCATCGCCTTCCTGGCCAAGGCGGCGCTGTGGCCGCTGAACTCCTGGCTGCCGCCGGCCTACGCGGCCGCCAGCGCGCCGTCGGCGGCGGTGTTCGCCATCCTCACCAAGGTCGGCGTGTACGCGGTGCTGCGGCTGTGGACGCTGTGCTTCCCGGCCGATGCCGGGGCGTCGGCCGGCTTCGGCAGCGGCGTGCTGATCTGGGGCGGCATCGCCACGCTGGGCTTCGGCGCGGTCGGCATGCTGGCCTCGCAGCAGCTGGCGCGGCTGGCGGCGTTCAGCGTCATCGCGTCGTCCGGCACGCTGGTGGCCACCATCGGCTTCGACGCGCCGGCCCTCAGCAGCGGCGCGCTGTTCTACCTCGGCAGCTCCACGCTGGCCGGCTGCGCGCTGTTCCTGCTGGTGGAGCTGCTGGAGCGCGCGCGGCAGGTGGAGGTCGGGCCGGCCGAGATCGACGACGGCAACGGCGCGCTGCCCAGCTTCCTGGACGCCGACATCCCGGCCGGCGTCAACCTCGACGACGACGAGGAGGTGCTGGCCGGCCGCGCCATCCCCGCGGCGCTGGCCTTCCTGGGCGTCACCTTCACCGTCTGCACGCTGGTGACGGCGGGGCTGCCGCCGCTGTCGGGCTTCGTCGCCAAGCTCGCCATGCTGACCGCGCTGCTGGACCTGCGCACCACGGCGGCCTGGGTGCTGTTCGCGCTGCTGATCGTCTCGGGCCTGTGCGCGGCGGTGTCGCTGATGCGCGTGGGCATGCGCCACTTCTGGGCCGCGGACCGCCCGTCGCCGCGGCTGCGCGTCATCGAGACGCTGCCCATCGCCGGCCTGCTGGCCGGCGCCGTGGCCATGGTGCTGCACGCCGGCACCGTGCTGGACTACACGCGCGCCTGCGCCGAGGCGCTGCACGACCCCGGGCTGTACATCGACGCCGTGATGAGCGCGCGGCCGCTGCCCGGCGGGCACGGGGAGGCGCGGCCATGAGGCGGCTGCTGCCCGCGCCGTGGTTGTCGCTGGCGCTGTTCGCCGGCTGGATGCTGCTGACGCGCAGCTTCAGCCCCGGCCAGGCGCTGCTGGGCGCGGCGGCGGCCGTCGCCATCCCGGCGCTGCTGGCGTCGCTGCGGCCCCGGCCGGCGCCGCTGAAGCGCCCGGGCGTGCTGCTGCGGCTGGTGCTGCGCGTCGGGCGGGACGTGGTGCGCTCCGGCCTGCGCGTCGCGCTGGGCGTGCTGCGCGCGCGCCACCAGCCGCCGCGCGGCGCCTTCGTCACCGTGCCGCTGGACCTGCGCGACGAACATGCGCTGGCCGCGCTGGCGATGATCACCTCCGTCATCCCCGGCAGCATCTGGAGCGAGCTGGCGGCCGACCGCAGCCGGCTGCTCATCCACGTCTTCGACCTGGACGACGAGGCCGCCTTCATCGCCCACTACAAGGCCGACTACGAACAACCGCTGAAGGAGATCTTCGAATGAGCGCAGCGCCGGGCCACCCCAAGCCAGTTCGCTCCCGCCCGGCGGCACCGGCCGCGGGCCGCGGGAGGCGGCGATGAGCGCCGTGCTGTCCGTGGCGATCAGCGTCACGCTGGGCCTGTACGCGCTGGCGATGATCCTGGGCGCGCTGCGCGTCTTCCGCGGCCCGACCGCGCAGGACCGCGTGCTGGCGCTGGACTTCATCTACGCGGTCGGCATGCTGGTCATGCTGGTGCTGGCCGTGCGCTACGACAGCGAGATGTACTTCGAGGGCGCGCTGCTGATGGCGCTGTTCGGCTTCGTCGGCACGGTCGCGCTGGCCAAGTTCCTGCTGCGCGGGGAGGTGGTGTGAGCGCCATGAACATCGCCATGCCCCCGGTCAGCGAACTGATCGTCGCCGCGCTGCTGCTGCTCAGCGGCGTGGTGGTGCTGGCGGCGGCCGTGGGGCTGCTGCGGCTGCGCGACTTCTTCCTGCGCATGCATGCCTCGGCGCTGGTGGCCACGCTGGCCGCGTGGATCGTCACGCTGGCGTCCATCGTCCACTTCAGCGTGCGCAGCGGCGGGCTGGCGCTGCATGTGTGGCTGATCACCGTCGTGCTGGCCATCGCCACGCCGGTGACCACCCTCGTGCTCGCCCGCACCGCGCTGTTCCGCCGCCGCCAGGCGGGCGACGCGCTACCGCCGCCGCTGTCGGGGCGAACGGGTTCCTGACTC
>NZ_JASGKQ010000001.1:0-998441 GCF_047654785.1 Roseateles sp. | reverse complement strand
AGCCCCTCGATGACCAGCACCAGCGCCAGCGCGGCCAGCCACTCGTTCACTTGCGCGCCGCTGCGGCGGCGGGGCCGGCCCCGCGCATGGCCTTGAAGAAGTCGCTGTTCGGGTCGACGACCATCACGTCGCTCTTGTTCCGGAAGCTGGCCTTGTAGGCCGTCGAGCGAGCGGTAGAACTGGGCGAAGTTCGGGTCGCGGCCGAGCATCGGCGTACAGCGCCGAGGCCCAGTCGCCCTCGCCCATGGCCTTCTGCGCGTCGCGGTAGGCCTCGGAGACGATGATCTCGCGCTGGCGGTCGGCGTCGGCGCGGATCTTGTCGCCCTCGGCCGCGCCGGTGGAGCGCGCCTCGTTGGCCACGCGCTTGCGCTCGGACTCCATGCGCCGGTAGACCGATTCGGTGATGCCCGAGGCGAAGTCCACACGCTTGATGCGCACGTCGACGACCTCGATGCCGAACTGCGCGGCCTCGTCGGTCAGGCGCTTGCGCACGTCGCTCATCACCTTCTCGCGCTCGGTGGACAGCACGGCGATGACGGTGCGCTTGGTGACCTCTTCGTTGAAGGCGGCCTGCACGACCGGCGCCAGCCGGTTCTCGACGTTGCGGATGTCGGCGCCGCTGTTGCGGATGAACTGGCGCGGCTCGGCGATGCGCCACTTGATGAGCCAGTCGATGACCAGGCTCTTCTTCTCGGCCGTGAAGATGGGGCGCGACTCGGGGCTGTCCAGCGTCTGCACGCGGCGGTCCAGCAGCACGACGTTCTGCAGCGGCGGCGGCAGCTTGAACTTCAGGCCCGGCTCGGTGATGACTTCCTTGATCTCACCGAGCGCATGGCCGACGGCGGCGAACTGGCGCTGGTCGACGATGAAGAGCGTCGACGACAGCAGCATCAGGACGACGAGCGCGCCGGCGACGATGGCGGCAATACGGTTCATGGGGGGCTTCCTCGGTCAGCGGCCGTCGCGGCTGCGCAGGTTGTCACGGCCGCGCAGGTCGGCGGCGGCCGGCACCTGCGCGGACTCGGGCAGGCTCGCGGGCTGCCGGCGCGGACACCGTCACGCTGCCGCTGCCGCCCTGCTGCAGCAGCTTGTCCAGCGGCAGGTAGAGCATGTTGGAGCCGCTCCTGCTGTCCACCATGACCTTGCTGACATTGCTGTAGACCTGCTGCATCGCGTCGATGTAGAGGCGGTCGCGCGTGACCTGCGGCGCCTTCTGGTACTCGGCCAGCACGCTCTTGAAGCGCTCGGCGTCGCCCTCGGCGGTGGCGACGACGCGGGCCTTGTAGCCCTGCGCCTGCTCGCGCAGCTTGGCGGCCTCGCCCTGCGCGCGCGGGATCACCTCGTTGGCGTAGGCCTGGGCCTCGTTCTTCAGCTGCTCGCGGTTGGCGTTGGCCTTGAAGGCGTCGTCGAACGCGGCCTGCACCTGCTCGGGCGGCTGCACGCTCTGCACGTTGACGTTCTTGATCAGGATGCCGGCCTTCAGGCGGTCCAGCTGCGCCTGGATGGACTTGGCCAGGTCCACCGCGATGACGTCGCGCTGCTCGTACAGCACCGAGTCCATCGTGCTCTTGCCGACGATCTCGCGCACCGCCGACTCGGCGGCCAGCATCACGGCGTCCCTGGGCTCGCGGTTCTCGAACAGGAACTCGCGGGCGTCCTTGATCGTGTACTGCACCGTGAAGCGGATGTCGACGATGTTCTCGTCCTGCGTCAGCATCGACGAGTCGCGCAGGCCGGTGGCGGCCACGACCGAGTTGCGCCCCACCTCGACCTGCTGCAGCTGCGTGACCGACACGATCTCGTGCTGCTGGAACGGATAGGGCAGCCGCCACTGGAAGCCGGCTTCCACGGTCTTGCTGTATTTGCCGAAGGACGTGACGACGCCCTGCTGGCCTTCCTGCACGATGAAGAAGCCGCTGCCCAGCCAGCCCAGCGCGACCACGCCGGCGATCAGCCCGGCGCCGATGCCCGCGCCCTTCATGTCGGGCACGCCGCCGCCGGTGCCGCCGGCCGGGCCGGTGGGGCCGCCGGGCTTGCCGCCGAACATGCCGGAGAGCTTGCGGTTGAAGTCGCGCCAGAGCTCGTCGAGGTCGGGCGGGCCGTCGTTGCGGCCGTTGTTCAGCAGCCGGCCGGCGGCGCGGGCCACCGGCGTCATCAGGCGCCGGACCCAGGAGGGGCTGCGGGGCGGGGTGTGGAAAGTGCTGCTCATGCCTGGGAAGGGACTGAGGAAGAAGACTCGGGACCGTCCGACGGCTCGACGTCGAAACGTGGGTCCCGCTCGTCGGGAATCAAGGGCCGGGCCTGCATGGCCACGGCGATCAGTTGGCGCAGCTCGGCCAGGCCGGCGCCGCCCCGGGCGCTGACGAACACGCGCGGCGTCGGCGCGGTGCCGCCCGCGGGGCGCAGCACGGCGTCGACGATCTCGCGCGGGCGCTGGTCGTCGGCCAGCAGGTCCTGCTTGTTGTAGACCAGGATTTGCGGCACGCCGGCCGCGCCGATCTCGGCCAGCACGCGCTCGACCTCGGCCATCTGCTCGTCCAGCACCGGGCTGGCGGCGTCCACCACGTGCAGCAGCAGGTCGGCGTCGGCCGCCTCCTGCAGCGTCGCACGGAAGGCCTCGACGAGCTTGTGCGGCAGGTCGCGGATGAAGCCCACCGTGTCGGACAGCGACACGCTGGCGCCGGCCTGCTCCAGGTAGAGCGAGCGGGTGGTGGTGTCCAGCGTGGCGAACAGCTGGTTGGCCGCATAGGCGCGCGCCTTGGTCAGCGCGTTGAACAGCGTGCTCTTGCCCGCGTTCGTGTAGCCCACCAGCGAGACCTTGAACACGCCGTTGCGCGAGCGCGAACGCCGCTGCGTGCTGCGCTGGCGCTGCACGCGCTTCAGGCGTTCCTTGGTCTGCTTGATGCGGTCGTCGATCATGCGGCGGTCCAGCTCGATCTGGGCCTCGCCGGGGCCGCCGCGCATGCCGATGCCGCCGCTCTGGCGTTCCAGGTGGCTCCAGCGCCGCACCAGGCGCGTGGCCAGGTACTGCAGCCGCGCCAGCTCCACCTGCAGCTTGCCCTCGTGGCTCTGCGCGCGGGCCGCGAAGATCTCCAGGATCAGCGCCGTGCGGTCGGCCACGGGCACGCCCAGCACCCGTTCGAGGTTGCGCTGCTGGGCGGGCGAGATGGCCTGGTCGAACAGCACCGTGTGGGCCTGGTGGGCCTGCACCAGCAGCTTGATCTCGTCGGCCTTGCCGGAGCCGACGAACAGCGCCGCGTCGGGCGCCGGCCGGCGGGCGATGACCTTGGCGACCGGCGTGTCGCCCGCCGACTCGGCCAGCAGCGCCAGCTCGTCCAGACTTTCGTCGAAGCCCTGCCGGGCCGAATGGCGTCCGAAATCGACGCCCACAAGAATGGCGCGCGCCGCCTCGGAGGGCGGCGCGTCGTCGTGGGATGACGTCGGGGACAAGGGATCAGGGGTTCGCCGGCGCGTCGCCAGCGTGGAAGTTGACCGCGCGGCCGGGCACGACGGTGGAGATCGCGTGCTTGTAGACCATCTGCGTCACGGTGTTGCGCAGCAGCACGACGTACTGGTCAAAGGACTCGATGTGGCCTTGCAGCTTGATGCCGTTGACCAGGTAGATCGAGACCGGCACATGCTCTTTGCGCAGCAGGTTCAAAAAGGGGTCCTGCAAAAGTTGGCCTTTGTTGCTCATCGGTATGCTCCGAGTTGTCGGGAGAAGGGGTTGGGTGGGCGACCTTAACACAGGGTTTTGCCGGACCCGGACGCGCGCTAGGTCTTTTCGTCGAAGGGATTCTTCGAAGAACGCAGCTCGATCTTCAGCGGCGTGCCGACCAGCTTGTAGTGCGCGCGGATGCGGCCTTCCAGGTAGCGCTTGTAGACCTCGGTCACGCCGTCCAGCGCGTTGCCGTGGATGACGACGATGGGCGGGTTCTGGCCGCCCTGGTGGGCGTAGCGCATCTTGGGCCGCGACACGCCCGAGCGCTTGGGCTGCTGGTGCTCCACCGCTTCCTGGATCAGGCGGGTCAGCACCGGCGTGGTCATCTTGCGGTAGGCCGAGGCGTAGGCGTCGGCCATCGCGTTCCACAGCGCCGACAGGCCTTGCCGCTTCAGCGCCGAGATGCGGTGCAGCGGCGCGAACTTCAGGAAGGCCAGGCGCTGCTCGATCTGGCGCTGCAGCGTCTCGCGCTGGTAGGCGTCCACCGCGTCCCACTTGTTGACGGCCAGCACGACGGCGCGGCCGCTGTCGAGGATGTAGCCGGCGATGTGGGCGTCCTGGTCGGTCACGCCCTGGGTGGCGTCCAGCAGCAGCAGCACGACGTGGGCGTCGGCGATGGCCTGCAGCGTCTTGACGACCGAGAACTTCTCGATGGCCTCGAACACCCGGCCCTTGCGGCGCAGGCCGGCGGTGTCGATGAGCTTGAACTTCTGGCCGTTGCGCTCGAAGTCCACCGCGATCGCGTCGCGCGTGGTGCCGGGCATGTCGAAGGCGACCAGGCGCTCCTCGCCCAGCCAGGTGTTGATCAGCGTGCTCTTGCCCACGTTCGGGCGGCCGGCCACGGCCAGGCGGATCACGCCGTCCTGCTGCGGGCCGGCGCCGAACTCCTCGCGGGTGTCCTCGAAGGGCTCCAGCACCGCGTCCAGCAGGCTGCGGATGCCCTGGCCGTGCGCCGACGAGATCGGGTGCGGCTCGCCCATGCCCAGCTCGTGGAACTCGGCCAGCAGCGGCGACTCGCTCATGCCCTCGGCCTTGTTGACGGCCAGGTGCACCCGCTTGTTGACGCTGCGCAGGTAGCGGGCGATGTCGCTGTCGTGCGCCGACAGGCCCAGGCGGACATCGACGACGAAGATGACCGCGTCGGCCTCGGCGACCGCCTGCTTGGTCTGCTTGGCCATCTCCTTGACGATGCCGGTGCTGCTGTCGGGCTCGAAGCCGCCGGTGTCGATGACGATGAACTCGCGGTCGCCCAGGCGGCCGTCGCCGTAGTGGCGGTCGCGCGTCAGGCCGGCGAAGTCGGCGACGATCGCGTCGCGCGACTTGGTCAGGCGGTTGAACAGCGTCGACTTGCCCACGTTGGGGCGGCCGACCAGGGCGATCACGGGCTTCATGCGCGGGCTTACTCGGCCTGGATGGCGAACAGGCCGCCGCTGCGGGTGGCGACCAGCACGGTGTCGTTCAGCCGCGTGACGGCGACGACCGGGGAGCCGTCGGTGGGCAGGCGCGAGCGCGTCTTGCCGGTGTCGCGGTCCAGCAGGTGGACGTAGCCCTCGAAGTCGCCCACCAGCACCTGCTTGCCGAGCAGCACCGGCTCGGAGAGCTTGCGGTGCTGGAACTGGTCGCCCGACCAGGCCAGGTCGCCGTTGGACAAACGCCAGGCCGACAGGCGGTCGGACGCGTCGCCGGCGACGACGACCTGGTCGTCCGCGCCGATGCCGTTGGTGCCGCCCG
Organism: Roseateles sp.; assembly: GCF_047654785.1. Lineage (GTDB taxonomy): Bacteria > Pseudomonadota > Gammaproteobacteria > Burkholderiales > Burkholderiaceae_C > Pelomonas. The sequence continues at coordinate 992,989 of NZ_JASGKQ010000001.1, read as the reverse complement.
TGATGCGGCTCCACAGCGCGCTGCCGCGCTCGGCGTTCACGCAGCCCACGGCCGCCTGGAAGGCGCGCGCGCAGATCACCTCGCCCTGGCGCACGGCCGGGCCGACCAGGTCGGCCAGGCGCTCCACCTCGTTGGTGCCGCGCGACGTGGCCACGCTGGCCTCCCAGCGCAGCTCGCCCCGCAGCGGGTCGATGCCCGCCAGGCGCGCGCCCTGGCCGACCACCAGCGTGTCCTTGTAGGCCGTCAGCACGCCGGCCTTGGCCAGCGTCAGCGGCTCGCCGGGGCGCTTCAGCTCCCAGATCTTGCGGCCGTCCAGCGCATCGAAGGCCAGCACCTGGCGGTCCAGCGTCAGTGCGAAGACGCGCTCGCCGGCCACCAGCGGCGCGGCGATGACGGGCGTGGGCAGCGCCTTCTTCCAGGCCAGGCGGCCGCCGTCCAGCACGACGAGTTCGTTGTCGCGGTTGACCACCGCGGCGAAGCGGCCGTCGCTGCCGACGCCGGCCAGCAGCTTGGCGCCGGCCTCGCCGCGCCACAGCTCGCGGCCGTCCGCGGCGGCCAGCGCGCGCACGCCGCCGTCGCTGCCGGCGACGACGAAGCGGTCTCCCGGCGTGGCGATGCTGAGCGGGAAGCCGATGCCGTCACCCTTGGCGCTCCAGGCGACGCGGCCGGTGTCGGGGCCGGACAGCGCCTCCAGCGCGGCGGGCTTGTTCTTGTCGTCGCCGAACCAGGAGTTCCAGGTGGAGCAGCCGGACAGCGCGGCCGCCAGCGCGGCGATCAGGGCGAGGCGCTTCATTGCGGCACTCCGGCGGCCTCGACGGCCGTGGGCACGCCCAGCGTCGCGAGCTTGGCCTCGACGATGCGGCGGTAGTCGTCCTTCTTGTCCAGCGCGGCCAGCGCCTTCTGGTATTCGGCCTTCGCGGCGTCGCGCTGGTCCTGCAGCAGCAGCGCATCGCCGCGGCGGTCGGCCACCAGGCCGGCGAACTCGGCGGACTTGACCGCGTCCAGCGTCTTGGCGGCGTCGGCCCAGGCCTTGGCATCGAGCTGCAGGCCGGCCAGGCGCAGGCGGGCGAGGTCACGGTAGGGGTCCTGCGAGCCGTGCTCGGCCACCCAGGCCAGGCTCTGGCGGGCGTCGCCGGCCTTGTCCTTGTCGAGCTGCAGCCTGGCGACCTGCAGGCCGGCCTGGGCCGCGAACGCGGTGCCGGGGTAGCGCGACTGCAGGTCGCCCACGGCGGCGGCGGCCTTGTCCAGGTCCTGCGCGGCCAGCGCCTTGTCGAACTCCTCGTACATCGCGGCGGCCTTGGCGGCCTGGTCGCGCTGGTACCAGTTCCAGCCCTGCCAGGCCGCGAACACGGCCAGCACGGCCGTCAGCACCCAGGTGATCAGGTTGCCCCAGCGCTTCCAGAAGGCCTTGAGCTGGTCGAGTTGTTCTTGTTCTTCGAGGTCGAGATGCGATGCCATGGGAGGGAATACAGCGGTGTGCGGGCGAAGGCCCGGGATTATGCGGTGCGCAATTCGGCCGCCCAGGCGGCCACGCCGGCGAGCGGGCGGGCGGCCTGTTCGGCGCCGTCGCGCAGCGGCTTGACGGCCACCTCGCCGCGCGCCAGCTCGTCGGCGCCGAACACCAGCGCGAAGCGCGCGCCGCTGGCATCGGCCTTCTTGAACTGCGACTTGAACGAGCCGCCGCCGGCATGCATCTGCACCGACACGCCGGCCGCGCGCAGCGCCTCCAGCGCGGGCAGGATGCGCGGCAGCTCGGCCGGGTCGGGCACCACGGCATAGGCGTCCGGCGCCGCGGCGGGCGCCTGCAGGCCCAGCGTCTCCAGCAGCAGCAGCAGCCGCTCCAGGCCCATGCCGAAGCCCACGGCCGGCGCCGGCTTGCCGCCCAGCTGCTCGATCAGGCCGTCGTAGCGGCCGCCGGCGCAGACGGTGCCCTGGGCGCCGAGCTTGGTCGTCACCCACTCGAACACGGTGAGGTTGTAGTAGTCCAGCCCGCGCACCAGGCGCGGGTTGATGCGGTAGGCCAGGCCCACCGCGTCCAGCAGCGCGCGCACGCCGTTGAAGTGCGCGAGCGAGGCCTCGCCGAGGAAGTCCAGCAGCTTGGGCGCCCCCTCGGCCATGGCCTGCATCGCCGGGTTCTTGGTGTCCAGCACGCGCAGCGGGTTGCTGTACATGCGGGCCTGGGCCTCCTCGTCCAGCACGTCCCGGTGCCGCTCCAGGTGGGCGACCAGCGCCTCCCGGTGCGCGCGGCGCTCCTCGGGCTGGCCCAGGCAGTTGATCTCCAGCGCGACGTCCTCGCCCTCCTTCAGCCCCAGCTCGCGCCACAGCGCGCGCGCCAGCAGGATGACCTCGGCGTCCACGTCCGGGCCGGCGAAGCCCAGCGCCTCGATGCCCATCTGGTGGAACTGCCGGTAGCGGCCCTTCTGCGGCTTCTCGCGGCGGAACATCGGGCCGACGTAGTACAGCCGCCGCGGCGCGTCGCGCAGGTAGCTGTGCTCGATCATCGCGCGCACGACGCCGGCCGTGCCCTCGGGCCGCAGCGCCAGGTGCTCGGCCTGGCCGTGCTTGTCGGCGCGGTCCTCGAAGGCGTACATCTCCTTCTCGACGATGTCGGTCACCTCGCCGATGCCACGCACGAACAGCGCCGTCGGCTCGACGATGGGCACGCGCACGTTCTGGTAGCCGTAGCGCGCCAGCACGCCGCGCATCGTCGCCTCCAGCGCCTCCCAGCGCGCCGATTCCGGCGGCAGGATGTCGTTCATGCCCTTGACGGCCTGCAGGGGCTGCACTTTCTTGTTCTCGCTCATGGGATCCGTGTTCAGGCCGCGGCCTTGGCGCCGAAGCGCTTCTCGATGTAGTCCTCGACCAGCGCGTGGAACTCCTGCGCGATGTTGTCGCCGCGCAGCGTCAGCGCCTTCTGGCCGTCGATGAAGACGGGCGCGGCCGGCGCCTCGCCGGTGCCGGGCAGGCTGATGCCGATGTCGGCATGCTTGCTCTCGCCCGGGCCGTTGACGATGCAGCCCATGACGGCCACCTTCATCTCCTCGACGCCCGGGTATTTGCTGCGCCACACGGGCATCTGTAAACGCAGGAAGTCGTCGATCTGCTTGGCCAGCTCCTGGAAGGTGGTGCTGGTCGTGCGGCCGCAGCCCGGGCAGGCGGTCACGCTCGGGTTGAAGTGGCGCAGGCCCAGCGCCTGCAGGATCTCGAGCGCGACGACCACCTCCTGCGTGCGCGGCTCGCCCGGCTGCGGCGTCAGGCTGACGCGGATGGTGTCGCCGATGCCTTCCTGCGCGAGGATGCCCAACGCGACGCTGGACGCCACCGTGCCCTTGGTGCCCATGCCGGCCTCGGTCAGGCCCAGGTGCAGCGCGTAGTCGCAGCGGCGGGCCAGTTCGCGGTAGACCGAGATCAGGTCCTGCACGCCGCTGACCTTGCAGCTGATGATGATGTTGTCCGGGTTCATGCCCAGCTCGCGGGCGTAGGCCGCCGAAGTCAGCGCCGATTCGACCAGCGCCTGGTACATGACCGGCTTGGCGTCCCAGGGCTGGGCGCGGCGCGCGTTCTCGTCCATGAACTGCGCGAGCAGCTCCTGATCCAGGCTGCCCCAGTTGACGCCGATGCGCACGACCTTGTCGTACTTGATGGCGGCCTCGACCATCTGCGCGAACTGCCGGTCCTTCTTCTCGCCCTTGCCGACGTTGCCGGGGTTGATGCGGTACTTGGACAGCGCCTGGGCCATCGCCGGGTGCTCGGTCAGCAGCCGGTGGCCGTTGTAGTGGAAGTCGCCCACCAGCGGCACGTCGATGCCCATGCGGTCGAGCTGCTCGCGGATGTAGGGCACGGCGTCGGCCGCCTCGGGCGTGTTGACGGTGATGCGCACCAGCTCCGAGCCGGCGATGGCCAGCTCCTTGATCTGGATGGCGGTGCCGACGGCGTCCACCGTGTCGGTGTTGGTCATCGACTGCACGCGCACCGGCGCGTCGCCGCCCAGCGTGACGACGCGCCCGCCCCAGGCGACGCGGGCCTGGCGGCTGCGCCGCGCGGCGGGCGCGGCCTCGGGAATGATGTGTTCGCCCATCAGTTCAACTCCAGTCGAGCGACGTTGTTGCTGGCGTGCGGGGCCAGGTCCACGGCGCCGCCGCGCCATTCGAGCCGCGTGCCGCCGACGTTGCCCACGCGCACCTTGTAGGGCAAGGCGCCGCGCAGCTCCTGCTGCTCGCCGGCCAGCAGCACGCGCGACAGCAGCGTCTGGCCCGCGCCGTCGACGACCTCGATCCAGCTGTCCGCGCTGGCCGCGACGCGCAGCGCCAGGCCGGCCGGCGCCGACGCCGCAGCCTCGCGCCCGGGCGGCGGCGCACTGGCGGCCGCCGGCTGGGAGGCCGCCGCCGACGCCGACGCGGCCGGTTCCGACGCGACGGGCGCCGACGGTGCCGCGATGAACTCGGCCGGCGGCGCGCTGGCGGCGGGCCCCTCGTCCGCCACGGCCGGGGCCGAGGCCGCGCCGCCGCGCTCGGACACCCAGCCCGCCGGCACCCAGTAGATGGCGGCGGCGGCCAGCAGCAGCAGCGCCAGGCCCCAGGCCACCGGCCGCCGCAGCAGCGCCAGCACGCTGCCGTCGATCGGGCCGGCGCCGCGCTCGCGGTAGGGCTGGTTCAGGCCCGGGCGCACGTCGAATTCCTGGCCGGTGCGCGGCATCAGCGCCAGCGCGGGCGCCGGGTCCACCTTCAGCACGCGGCACATCGCCGTGGCCAGCGCACGGGCGAAGGTGGTATCGGGCAGCTCGTCCCAGCGGTCGGCCTCCAGCGCCTCCAGCTTGGCCTGCGGCACCTTCAGCGTGACCGCCAGCGCGGCGATGTGCAGGCCGCGCTGCTGGCGGGCGTTGCGCAGCCACGCACCGGCGGTGGCGCCCTGCGGCGTGTCGCGTCCCTCGGAAATGGGTTCCATCGTCTGCTTCTAGTCGTCGTAGCGGCCCGCGTCCAGCAACTGGGTCTCGCGGGACTGGGGATGTTGGCGGCGCAGCTGCAGCGCGAGCTCGTCCACCTGCGCCTGGTTGCCCAGCTTGCGCTCGATGCGCAGCTCCAGCCACAGGCTCTGCGCATTGGCCTGCTCCGGCTGCGCGTTGACGCGCCTCACGTAGAAGCGCGCGCGCTCCAGCTCGCGGTTGCGGTAGAGCACCTCGGACAGGTTGACCGCGATGGCCGGGTTGCCCGCGTCCATCTCGAAAGCGCGGGCCAGCGTCTTCTCGGCCACCGCCATGCGGCCGGAGCGGGCCTCGCACACGCCCTTGGCCAGCAGCGTGCGCGCGGGCGCGCGGTAGCCGGGCTGGGCCAGCGCCTGGTCGAACAGCGCGTCCGCCGTCGGCCAGCGCTGCTGCTGGCACATGAACCAGCCGTAGTTGTGCAGCGTGTCAGGGTCGTTGGGGTAGACCGCCAGCGCGCGGCGGAAGGCGTCCTCGGCCAGCTGGGTCTCGCCCATCGCACCGTAGATGAGGCCGCGCAGGTTCACGGCCTCGCGCATGTCGGGCTTGGCCTGCAGCGCGAGCTTGAGCTCGTCCAGCGCGGTGCTGAACTGGCCGCGCGAGAAATAGCCCTGCGCCAGCTCCAGCCGGATGCCGGCGCGGCGGTCGGCGTCGGTCTGGTCCGAGTCGGTCCTGATCTCGCGGTCGGCGGCGGGCGCGGTCCCGGTGCCGGCACAGGCGGCCAGCAGCACGGCGGACAGGACGGTCAGCAGTCGCTTCATCGGATCCTCGGGTTGGGCGCGGGGGCGCGTCAGGCGGATTTGGCCACCGTCACCGGGGCCCTGACCATGCGGATATGCGCGCGGGTGCGGTCCTGCACCTCGCCGGCGAGCTGGCCGCAGGCGGCGTCGATGTCGTCGCCGCGCGTCTTGCGCACCGTCGTGACGATGCCGGCCTGGATCAGCACCTCGGCGAAGGCCTGCACGCGCGCATTCGTGCTGCGAATGAGGCCCGACGCCGGAAACGGGTTGAACGGGATCAGGTTGATCTTGCAGCTGACATTGTTCTTGAGCAGCCTGGCCAGTTCACGCGCCTGCTCGGGCGCGTCGTTCACCTCCTGCAGCATGCAGTACTCGAAGGTGATGAAGTCGCGCGGCGCCTTCTCCAGGTAGCGCCTGCAGGCATCCAGCAGCTCGGCGATCGGATATTTCTTGTTCAGCGGCACGAGCTGGTCGCGCAGCGGGTCGGTCGGCGCGTGCAGGCTGACGGCCAGCGCCACCGGGCAATCCTCGCGCAGCCGGTCGATCATCGGCACGACGCCCGAGGTGGAGACGGTCACGCGGCGGCGGCTCAGGCCGTAGCCGTGGTCGTCCAGCATGGTCCGCAGCGCCGGTACGAGCTGGTCGTAGTTCTGCAGCGGCTCGCCCATGCCCATCATCACGACGTTCGAAATGATCCGTTCGTCGGTGGACCTGGCGCCCCCGGTCGCCGGCGTGCCGACGCCGCCCCCCGGGGGGGCGAATCGCCCTGGGGGCGGCCCGGCGGGCGATTCAGGCGCTTGCGCAGCGAATGCTCGGCAAACCACAGCTGGGCCGTGATCTCGGCCGTCGTCAGGTTGCGGCTGAAGCCCTGGTGGCCGGTCGAGCAGAAACGGCAGCCCACCGCGCAGCCGGCCTGGCTGGAGATGCACAGGGTGCCGCGGTCGTCCTCGGGAATGAAGACGGCCTCGACCGCATTGCCGGCGCCGACGTCGAACAGCCACTTGATCGTGCCGTCGCTCGACACATGCTCCGAGATCACCGGCAGCGCCGCAACCCGGGCCCGGCCCTTGAGCTTCTCGCGCAGGGACTTGGCGAGGTCGGACATCTGGTCGAAGTCCGACGCGCCCTTCTGGTGGATCCAGCGGAACAGCTGGGTCGCACGGAACTTCTTTTCGCCCAGTTGCTCGCAGTAGGCGGCCAGGCCTGGCAGATCGAAACCGAGCAGGTTGACCGCGTCCATACGAAGATCCTGGGCCGGGGTCACCGACCCCGTTGGGGGTTTACTTGGCGGCGTAGACGTTCATGCCCGGGAAGAAGAACGCCACTTCGACGGCGGCCGTCTCGGCAGCGTCCGAGCCGTGCACCGCGTTGGCGTCGATGCTGTCGGCGAAGTCGGCGCGGATGGTGCCCTTCTCGGCCTTCTTCGGGTCGGTGGCGCCCATCAGGTCGCGGTTCTTCAGGATGGCGCCTTCGCCTTGCAGGGCCTGGATCATCACCGGGCCGGAGATCATGAAGTTCACCAGGTCGTTGAAGAACGGGCGGGCCTTGTGGACGGCGTAGAACGCCTCCGCCTCGCCGCGCGACAGGTGCACCATCTTGGCGGCCACGATCTTCAGGCCGGCGGCCTCGAAGCGGGCGTAGATCTGGCCGATGACGTTCTTCGCCACGGCATCGGGCTTGATGATGGACAGGGTGGTTTCGATCGCCATGGAATTCTCCTGCAGGGGCGTATTGGACAAAGCCGGCGATTGTAGCCTTCAGGGATGACCCCGATTGCCCCATCGCCCGGTGTTCGTGGTCTGCGCTCAGCGATGCCGGCCGCCGAAGCCGCCGCCGGACCGGCCGCCACCGCCGCCCTTGCCGCCGCGGCCCCCACCCCCACCCCCGCCGCCGCCATTGCGGCGCAGGTAGGCGTCGCCGCCGATGTAGCCCACCGAGGTCTGCATCGGGTCGGGCTCGCGCGGGCCGCCGCCCTTGTTGCCGCCCTTGCCGGGCCGCTGGCTGGGCTGCTGGCTACCGCCGGCACCGAAGCCCTGCGGGATGCCGCGCTTGCCGCCGGTCGCGTGGCGGCGGTCGAAGGTCTGCTCCAGCGGGTTGATGTGGTGCGGGATGAAATCGTCATCCTCGTCGTCGTCCCGGCGCGGCGCGCGCTCCTCGCGCGGGGGGCGCGGCTGCGGCGCCTCGGCCGGGCGGCTCGGGCGCGGGCCGACGCCGGCATGGCGGCCGTCGGCGCGGCGGTTGTTGCGGTCCTTCTGCCGGGCCTGCGCCGGCTGGCCCTGACCCTGCGCCTGGCCCTGGCCGGCGCCGGGCGTGTGGCCCGCCAGCCGGCGGATCACACGCACGTCGTCGTCGCCCAGCTCCACCCACACGCCGCGCTTGAGGCCGCGCGGCAGCACCACGGTGCCGTAGCGGATGCGGATCAGCCGGCTCACCACCATGCCCACCGCCTCGAACAGCTTGCGCACCTCGCGGTTGCGGCCCTCGGTGATGACGACGCGGTACCAGCGGTTGGCGCCTTCGCCGCCGCCGTCCTCGATGCTCTTGAACGACGCGGTCTGGCCGTCCACGCCGACGCCTTCCAGCAGCCGGGTGCGCTGGTCGTCGGAGAGCGAGCCCAGCACGCGGGCCGCGTACTCGCGCTCGACGCCGAAGCGCGGGTGCATCAGCTGGTTGGCCAGCTCGCCGGAGTTCGTGAACAGCAGCAGGCCTTCCGTGTTGATGTCCAGCCGGCCCACGGACTGCCACTTCTGGCCCTGCACGCGCGGCAGCGTGCGGAACACGGTCGGGCGGCCCTCGGGATCGTTGAAGGTGGAGACCTCGCCGGTGGGCTTGTGGTAGGCCAGGATGCGCGGGTTCGGCGGCGAGATGCGCACGCGCACCGGCTTGCCGTTGACCTTGACCTGGTCGCCGAACGAGATGCGCTGGCCGACGTGGGCGACCTCGCCGTTCACCTCGATCTTGCCCTCGGCGATCCACTCCTCGATGTCGCGGCGCGAGCCGATGCCGGATTGCGCCAGCACCTTCTGCAGCTTGGGCGCGTCAGCGTCCGGCGCCAGCACGCGCCGGGCCTCGCCGTCGCCCGCGGCGTCCGCCGCCTCGGTGGCCGGCTCGGGGCGCAGCGCCGGCGGCTCGCCGGCCGGGCCCTCGGACTCGGCGTCCAGGTTGCCCGACAGCACGTCGGCGAAGCGCGCCCCCGCGGCCTCCACGAGTTCCGGCGCCAGCGCGGCGCCCGGCAGTTCGCCGCCGCCCTCGCCCGGCGCACCCGGTGCGCCCGCAGCGCGCTCCTTGCGGTTGCGGCGGCGGTTACGGCCACGGCCGTCCCGTTCGCCGTCGTCGCCCTCCGCGTCGCCTTCGGCGGCGTCGCCGTCATCGCTGCCGCCCGCCGACGGGGCCGGCGCGTCGTCGGCCAGCGTGAAGAACGGCTGCGCGGGCGCGGCGGGCTCGGCGGGCGCCAGGCCGGACGGCTCGTCGGCCGGCGCGGCCGCCTTGCGCGGGGCGCGCTTGCGCGCCGGTGCGGGCGGCGCCTCGTCGGCCGGCGCGGCCGGGGCCGTCTGGGCCAGCTCGGCGGCATCGGCCGTCTCGGCCGGCGCGGCCTCGGCCTTGCGGCGCGTGCGCTTCACCGGCACGGCGGCGGGGTCTTCGGCCCCGGGCGCCTCGGCCGCGTCGGGCGCGGCATCGGCAGCGGCCTTGGCGGTCGTGCGGCGGCGCTTGGGCGCGGCGGGCGCGTCGGCCACGACGCCGGCATCGGCGGCGGGAGGCAGGGGCTTGTCTTGATCGGCGACGTCGTTCATGCGGGTCAGTGCTGGGGTTGCGGGGGCGGATCGGTGGGATCGGAAGGGGGAAGTGCCGGCGTGCCATCGGCGCCGAACAGGCTCTGGCCGGGCGCCGGCGGGTTGGCGGGCGGGGCCTCGGCCAGCGAGGCGTCGGCCGCCGGGGTGTCGGCCACCTCGTCGGCGGCGTCGAGCAGCTGGCCTTGCAGCGCCTCGAACGCGGGCGGCTCGGTGCCGACGTCCAGCGCCGGCAGCTGCTCCAGGCTGGCCAGGCCCAGGTCGTCGAGGAAGGACTTGGTCGTTGCGTACAGCGCCGGGCGGCCGGGCGTCTCGCGGTGGCCGATGGCCTCGATCCAGCCGCGGTCCTCCAACTGCTTGACGATCTGGCTGGCGACGACGACGCCGCGGATGTCCTCGATGTCGCCGCGCGTGACCGGCTGCCGGTAGGCAATGATGGCCAGCGTCTCCAGCACGGCGCGCGAGTAGCGCGGCGGCTTCTCGGGGTGCAGCCGGTCGAGGTACTCGCGCAGCTCGGGCCGGCTCTGGAAGCGCCAGCCGGAGGCCAGCGCCACGAGCTCCACGCCGCGACCGTCCCAGTCGCGGGACAGCTCGTCGAGCAGGCTGCGCACCGTGTCGGCGCCCAGCTCGTCGGCGAACAGGCTGCGCATCTCGCGCAGCGTCAGCGGCTGCGAGGCGCAGATCAGCGCGGTTTCGAGGACGCGCTTGGCATCCTGTGTGTTCATGAACTCAACTTCGCACCCTCAATGGGCAGAGCTCTGGCGTGGGCCCCGGCCTGGGCGCTGGTGGCGCGGTCGTCAGGCGGCTGGGGCGGGTCGGGCACCGGGTGCGGTCCCGGCCTTCAGGCTGCGGGGCGCACCAGCGGGAGCGGTTGCCGGTTTCGGGGCGTGAACTGCAGTCCCGCGGCGGCGGCCGTGCATCGAAGGCATGGCGCTGGCGTCCGACGACCGGGGCGCATTGTAGCCCCGTCAGCCGGGCAGGCCGCCGGCCCCCGTCGCGGCCCACGCGGCGGCGAGGTCGGCGGGCAGCGGCGCGGCCAGCGCCAGCGCCTCGCCGGTGACGGGATGCGTGAAGGACAGCCGCGCCGCGTGCAGCGCCTGGCGGGCCAGGCCCAGCGCGGCCGCGCCGCCGTACAGCGCGTCCGCCAGCAGCGGGTGGCCGCGGTGCGCCAGGTGAACGCGGATCTGGTGCGTGCGGCCGGTGTGCAGCACGCAGTGCACGGCGCTGACCGGGCGCCCGCCCCCGACGTCGCCGACGCCCAGCGGGTACACGTCGGTGCGCGCCGGCTTGCCCAGGCCGGCCGGCGCGACGGCCATCTTCACGCGCGACACCGGGTCGCGCCGCAGCGGCTGCTCGACGGTGAAGGCCGCGTCCACCCGGCCCCAGGCCAGCGCGAGGTATTCGCGGTGGACCTCGCGCGCGGCGATCCGGCGCGTCAGCGCGGTGACGGCCTCCAGCGTCTTGCCGACGACCATCAGCCCGCTGGTGTCCTTGTCCAGCCGGTGCACGATGCCGGCGCGCGGCAGCGTCGCGGCGGCCGGGTGGTGGGCCAGCAGGCCGTTCATCAGCGTGCCGGACCAGTTGCCCGCCGCCGGATGCACGACCAGGCCCGCCGGCTTGTCGACCACCAGCAGGTGCTCGTCCTCGAAGGCCAGCGCCAGCGCCATCGGCTCGGCGCGGAAGGCGCGGCTTTCGTCGGTGGGCAGCAGCTCGACCTCGATGCGCTGGCCGGCGCGCAGCTTGTGGGCGGGCTTGGCCACGGGCCGGCCGTCGGCCGTCACGCAGCCACGCTCGACGAGGGCCTGCAGGTGGTTGCGGGAGAACTCCGGCGCCAGCGCCGTGAGCCAGCGGTCCAGCCGCTCGCCATGGCCGGCGGCGTCCACCTCGGCTGCGCGGCGCTCCGGCACGCCGTCGGCGGCGGCCACCTCGCCCGCGTCGTCTTCCGGGTCGTCCAGACCCCCCGCCCTATACTTCGCGCCCATTGTTCAGTGTGACCGGGACGGCGCCGCCGCCCAGCTTCAGACATGTTTGTTGAGAAATTCCAGGCCGGCCGCGCTGTCTTCAATGCCTTGATCGGCACCGCCTCGCTCGCCCTCGCGCTCGGCGGCCTGAGCGGCTGCGGCTCCACGGCCAAGGAAGACCCGAATTCCCAGGCGGCGCTCGACAAATTGTATGCAGACGCCAAGGACGACCTGAGCTCCGGCAGCTACGACCGCGCCATCAAGTCGCTGGAGCGCATCGAGGGCCGCGCCGCCGGCACGACCATGGGCCAGCAGGCCACGCTGGACGTGGCCTGGGCCTACTACAAGACCAACGAGCGCGCGCAGGCGATCGCGACGCTGGACCGCTTCATCAAGCTCAACCCGTCCAGCCCGGCGATGGACTACGCGCTGTACATGAAGGGCCTGGTCAACTTCAACGAGGACCTGGGCCTGTTCGGCCGCCTGGCCAACCAGGACGTGTCCGAGCGCGACCAGCAGGCCTCGCGCGAGGCGCTGCTGGCCTTCCGCCAGCTCGTCGAGCAGTTCCCCGAGTCCAGGTACGCGGCCGAGGCGGTGACGCGCATCAACTTCATCACCAACACGCTGGCCGCCTACGAGATCCACGTGGCCCGCTACTACTACAACCGCAAGGCCTACGTGGCCGCGGCCAACCGCGCGCAGTCGGCGGTGGCGGAGTTCCAGCACGCGCCCGGCATCGAGGAGGCGCTGTTCATCATGGGCGAGAGCTACGACAAGCTGGGCCTCACGCAGCTGCGCGACGACGCGCGTCGCGTGCTGGACAAGAACTTCCCCGGCAGCCAGTACGCCAGCGGCGGCAGCAAGCGCACCAAGCCCTGGTGGCAGCTCTGGTAGGCCCTCGCCAGGCCGTCAGGCCCGCGCTTCGTTGAGCCGCTGCAGCCAGGCCAGCGCCTCGGCCTCGTTGGCCACCGGCGTCATCGGCGGCAGCGCGGCGCGCAGGCGGCGGCCGTAGTTCATGCCGGCCATGCGCGGGTCGCAGACCACCAGCAGGCCGCGGTCGGTCTCGGTGCGGATCAGCCGCCCGGCGCCCTGCTTCAGTGCGATGGCCGCCTCGGCGACGAAGTAGTCGGCGAAGGCGTTGCGGCCCTGGGCCTCCAGCCGCTGCACGCGCGCCTCGACCAGCGGGTCGTTCGGCGGCGGGAAGGGCAGCTTGTCGATGAGCACGCACTGCAGCGCGTCGCCCGGCACGTCGATGCCCTCCCAGAAGCTGGCCGAGCCGACCAGCACCGCCGCCGGGTCGTCCACGAAGCGCTGCAGCAGCACGCGCTTGGGCGCCGCGCCCTGCTGCAGCACCGCGATCGCGTCGCCGCCCTCCTCGAAGCGCTCGCGCAGCGCGTCGGCCACGGCCTGCAGGTTGCGCAGCGTGGTGGTCAGCACGAAGGTGCGGCCGCCCAGCGCGCGGGCGAAGCGCGAGGCCAGCAAGGCGACGCTGGGCGGGTGGCTGGGATCGGCGGGCTTGGGGAAGCCGCGCGGCACGTACAGCCGCGCATGGGCCGGGTAGTCGAACGGGCTGCCGACGCGCAGCACCTCGGCATCCATCAGGCCGGCCGGCTCGGTGAACCAGCTCAGGCGCTCGTCGTCGCCCAAGGTGGCGGACGTGAACACCCAGGCCTTCGGCGGCCCCGCCAGCTGCTGCTGCATCGCCTCGCGGATGTCCAGCGGCGACTCGACCAGGCGCGCGCCGTGCGGGCTGAGGTCGATCCAGCGCACGTCGCCCGGGTCCGGCGCGGCGGCGAAGCCCTGCGCCAGGTCGTGCAGCTCCTGCGCGCGCTCGCACAGGCGCGCGAAGTCGGGCGCGGCCTCGCGCACGGCCGTCAGCGCCTCCAGCGCGGCGGCCGTGGCGACCCCGACGCCCGCCAGCGCGGCGGCGAAGCCCGGCTGCTGCGCCCGCTCCTTCCAGCCCAGCTTCAGCGTGCCGCGCAGCTCGCGGCCGGCCGTGGCCAGCGGGCCGGCGGCGGCCAAGCGCAGTTCGCGCGCGGCCTTCTCGATGCCGGCGTGCAGCGCCTGCCAGTCGTGCACGCCGCGCGCATGGGTCAGGCCCTGCGCGAGTAGGTCGCGCGCGAAGTCGACCAGCGCCGCCGTGCCGAGCAGCGTGCCGAGGAACTGCACGCCGGCCTCGGCGAGCTGGTGGGCCTCGTCGAAGATGGCGATCTCGACGCTGGGCAGCAGCTCGGCGACGCCGCTGTCGCGCAGCGACACGTCGGCGAAGAACAGGTGGTGGTTGACCACGACGACGTCGGCCTCCATCGCCTCGCGCCGGGCCTTGACCACGTAGCAGGCCTTCCAGTCCGGGCAGTCCTGGCCCAGGCAGTTCTCGCGGCTGGAGCTGACGATGGGGATGATGGGCGAGCGCTCGTCCAGGCCGTCGATCTCGGCGAAGTCGCCGCTCGCCGTGCCCAGCGCCCAGCGCTCGACGCGGGCCAGCGCCAGCGCCGTGCGGCGGTCCGGGAACTCGCCGGACACGCGCGCCTCCTTCATGCGGTGCAGGCACAGGTAGCTGCCGCGGCCCTTCAGCAGCGCCAGGCGCACCGGCGTGTTCAGCGCCTTCATGAGCCGCGGCAGGTCGCGCAGGAAGAGCTGGTCCTGCAGGCTCTTGGTGGCGGTGCTGATCAGCGCCCGGCTGCCGGCCAGCAGCGCTGGCACGAGGTAGGCGAAGGTCTTGCCGACGCCGGTGCCGGCCTCGACGACCAGGGCCTCGCGGCGGCTCAGCGCGCGCGCGACGGCGCGGCTCATCTGCAGCTGAGGCTCGCGCGGCCGGTAGCCGGGGTCCAGCCGCGCCAGCGGCCCGCCCGCGTCGAAGGCGGCCCGCACGGCCTGTTCCAGCTCGTCGCCGGCGGCGGACGGGGGCGCCTCGGCGGCCTGGTCGAGGGCGTCGAGCCAGTCGTCCAGCTCAGGCGAGGTCATCGGGGGCGATGCTGGCTTCCAGCCTGGCGATCATGTCGCGCAGCGCGAGGCGGCGCTTCTTCAGCCGCTGCAGCGCCAGTTCGTCCACGGGCGGCTGTTCGACCATCCGGTCGACCAGCGCGTCGAGGTCGGCATGCTCGATGCGCAACTCGATCAGCCGCCGTGGCAACGAGTGAAGTTGTTCGTCCATCCTAGGGTTTCCGGGGCCGGGCGCGGCGGGGCTGCGGGCGCACGGGCCAGTATAGTTTTCGGCATGTCTTCGCCCGCCGCCGCCGGTTTCCGGCTCACCGCCGCCACCGGCACCCATCGCGGGGACCGGGCCTACCAGCAGGACCAGGTGGCCGTGATCGCGCACCCGCGCATCGCCGGCTGCGTGATGGCGCTGGTGGCGGACGGCATGGGCGGCAAGAGCGGCGGCCGCAAGGCGGCCGACCAGGTCGTGCTGACCGCCCAGCAGCTGTTCGACCGCTACTCGCCCGGCGACGAGTCGCCCGCCGAACTGCTGGCGCAGATCGCGTCGGAAGCGCACCTGATGATCAAGCTGACGGCCATCTCCGCCGAGGAGGAGCCGCACAGCACCATCGCCGCCTTCGTCGTCACCGGCGACCGCTGCGTGCACTGGATCCACTCCGGCGACTCGCGCCTGTACTGGTTCCGCGGCGCGCGGCTGGTGAAGCGCTCGCTGGACCATTCCTACGTGCAGCGCCTCGTCGACGAGGGCCAGCTGACCGAGGCCGAGGCCAGCGCCCACCCGCAGAGCAACCTGCTGACCGCCTGCCTGGGCACGACGCAGGACCCGACCTCGTCCGCCGAGCGTCTGGAGGGCCTGGCCGTGGGCGATTCGCTGATGTGCTGCAGCGACGGCCTGTGGCACTACTTCACCGACCAGGAGCTGGGCAGCGTGCTGCACGGCCTGCCGCCGCGCGAGGCGGCGGAGCTGCTGGTCAGCAAGGCGCGCCAGCGCGCGCGCGGCGGCGGCGACAACCTGTCGATCGCCATCGTCAAGCTCGAGAGCCTGGCTGACTAGGGCGCCGACGCGGCCGGCGCCGCCGAGGCCCCCGGCAGCGGCAGCGGCGCCGCGGGCGGCTTGGTGCGCTTGCCTTGCTTGGCCTCGTGCGCGTCCAGGCGCTGGCGCAGGCGCTGCTGGCGCTCCTGCGCGCGTTCGCGGCGCCCGGCGGCCTGCGCCTCGGCCTGGCTGGCGGCCTGGCGGCGCGCGCGCTCGGCCGCGGCCGGGTCGCGGCGCGCCCGCGGCGCCTGCGACGCCGGCTCGCCCGGCGGCGGCGCGGCCTGCAGCCGCTCGCGGCGCCGGGCCTCGTCCTGCGCGGCGGCGAGTTCGCGGGCCTGCACGCGCTGCGCCTGCGCCTCGGCGCGTTCGCGGCGCGCCTGCGCGTCCAGTTCGTGCGCCTGCCGCACCAGCGGCGCGAGCGCGGCCTGGCGGCGTTCGCGCAGGTCTTCCAGGCAGGCGCTGACGGCGAAGCGCCGTTCGCACTCGGCCTGCTCCCGCGCGAAGCGCTGCTCCACGGCGGCGCGCTGCGCGGCGACTTCGGCGCGCGTGGCGGGCTGCGCGGCCGCGGCCCCGGCCGCCAGGCAGCCGCCGATCAGCAGCGCCGCCCAGCCGGCGGCCGTTGCAGGAGCGCGTGCGACGCGCGCGAGGGGCCGTGTCATGTCAACGAGGTGTCGACCTCGCGCCGGGCCAGCGCCAGGTATTCCGCCGAGCGCATTTCGTGCAGCCGCGACACGGTGCGCGGGAACTCGTGGGCCAGCGGGCCGTCGGTGTAGAGCTGCTCGGCCGGCACCGCGGCCGAGATGATGAGCTTGACGCGGCGGTCGTAGAGCACGTCCACCAGCCAGGTGAAGCGGCGCGCCTCGCTGGCCAGGCGCACCGGCATCTCGGGCACGTCGGACAGGATCAGCGTGTGGAACTGGCTGGCCAGTTCCAGGTAGTCGTTCTGCGAGCGCGGGCCGCCGCAGAGCGTCGCGAAGTCGAACCAGACGACGCCGCCCGCGCGCCGCCGTGCGTACAGCGCGCGGTGCTCGATCATCAGCTTGGAGTCCTCGTCCTGGGCCTCGGCGAGGGACTCGAAAGCCTGCGTCAGCGCGGCCTCGGTCGCGTCGTTCAGCGGCGTCAGGTAGAGCTTCATGTCCTCCAGCGTGCGCTGCCGGTAGTCGGTGCCGTTGTCGACGCTGATGACCTCCATCTGGGTCTTCAGCAGCTCGATGGCCGGCAGGATGCGGTCGCGGTGCAGGCCGTTGGGGTAGAGCTCGTCCGGGTGGAAATTGGACGTGGTGACGATGGAGACGCGGTTGCGGAACAGCGCGTCCAGCAGCCGGTGCAGGATCATCGCGTCGGTCACGTCGGCGACGTGGAACTCGTCGAAGCAGATCAGCCGGAAGCGCCGCGCGATGCGCTTGCCCAGTTCCTCCAGCGGGTCGGCGATGCCCTTCAGGTCCTGCAGCTCGCGGTGCACCTCGCGCATGAACTCGTGGAAGTGCAGCCGCGTCTTGCGCGTCAGCGGCACGGCCTGGAAGAAGCAGTCCATCAGGAAGCTCTTGCCCCGGCCGACGCCGCCGTACATGTAGACGCCGCGCGGGATCGGCGGGCGCGACAGCAGCTTGGCGAAGGCGTTGGCGCGGCGGGCCTTGTAGGCGGCCCACTCGTCCTGGCAGCGCTGCAGGGCCGCCACGGCGCGCAGCTGCGCCGGGTCGGCCTTGAAGCCGCGCTCGGCCAGCGTCTGCTGGTAGAGCTCGGTGACCTGGGTCACGGGTCGCCGGGTCAGAAGTTCAGCGTGCGCTTGTCCACCGCCAGCGCCGCTTCCTTGGTGGACTCGGACAGCGACGGGTGGGCGTGGCAGATGCGCGCGATGTCCTCGCTCGAGGCCTTGAAGGCCATCGCCATCGTCGCCTCGGCGATCAGCTCCGAGGCCATCGGGCCGATGATGTGGACGCCGAGGATCTCGTCGCTGGCCGCGTCGGCCAGGATCTTGACGAAGCCCGAGGTGTCGCCCAGCGCGCGCGCGCGGCCGTTGGCGAGGAAGGGGAACTGGCCGGCCTTGTAGGCGCGGCCTTCGCTCTTCAGCTGCTGCTCGGTCTTGCCGACCTGGGCGATCTCGGGGCTGGTGTAGATGACCGACGGGATGATGTCGAAGTCCACATGCCCATGCTGGCCGGCGATGCGCTCGGCCACGGCCACGCCCTCTTCCTCGGCCTTGTGCGCGAGCATCGGGCCGCGCACGACGTCGCCGACGGCCCAGACGTTGGGCAGGTTGGTCCTGCAGTCGTGGTCCACCTCGATGGCGCCGCGGCCGTCGAGCTTCAGGCCGACGGCTTCGGGGTTCAGGCCGAGGGTGTTGGGCACGCGGCCGATGGAGACGATGAGCTTGTCGACGTCCAGCTTCTGCTCGGCGCCCTTGGCGTCGGTGTAGTGGACGACGACGCCCTTCTTGCCGGTCTTGACCTCGCCGATCTTGACGCCCAGCTCGATGGCCAGGCCCTGCTTCTTGAACAGCTTGGCGGCCTCCTTGGCCACGCCTTCATCGACGGCGGGCAGGAAGGCGGGCATGGCCTCCAGCACGACGACCTCGGCGCCCAGGCGGCGCCAGACCGAGCCCAGTTCCAGGCCGATGACGCCCGAACCGATGACGCCGAGCTTCTTCGGCGTGGCCGGGATGCGCAGCGCGCCGTCGTTGGACAGCACCTGCTCCTCGTCGAAGGGCAGGCCCGGCAGCGCGCGGGCGTTGGAGCCGGTCGCGACGATGACGTGCTTGGCGGTGACGGTCTCGTCGCCGGCCTTCAGCTCATAGCCGCCGTCCTTGGCGGCGACGAAGCTGCCGCGGCCGTGGAAGAACGTGACCTTGTTCTTCTTGAACAGGTAGAGGATGCCGTCGTTGTTCTGCTTCACGACGCCGTCCTTGCGGCCCAGCATCTTGGCGACGTCGATGTTGACGTCGCCGGTGCTGATGCCGTGCTCGGCGAAGTGCAGACTGGCGTGCTCGAAGTGCTCGCTGGACTGCAGCAGCGCCTTGGACGGGATGCAGCCGACGTTGGTGCAGGTGCCGCCGGGCGCGGGGCCGCCCGCCGAGTTCTTCCACTCGTCGATGCAGGCGGTGTTGAAGCCCAGTTGGGCCGCGCGGATGGCGGCCACATAGCCGCCGGGGCCGCCGCCGATGACGACGACATCGAATTGTTGGGTGCTCATGGGATCAGTTCACTTTCAGTTTGACGAGTCGGCCGTTCTGCTGGACGACCAGACAGGTGTTGGTTTGCCTTGCGACTTCCCGGGCCCGTTCATAGGCACGCTCCAGGGCCGCAGTCACGTTGCGGAAATCGGCCGACTTGGCCGTGTGCAGCGGCGGCGTGCCGGTTGGCTCGGACAGGCTCATTGTTCGCTCCATGCGAGGACTTGGACGGGCGTGCTGGATGCATCGAGCAGCATCCAGGCATCGACGATGGGCTTGTACACCTGCTCGAAGCTGGACAACCCGGCGTGAAAGCGCCGCTCGATGACATCAGCCGGGATGTCGTGGCCGCCTTGTCTGACGCGCTGCGCCACGCGCTCGACCGCGAATTCCACGCTCGGAAGGCTGAGAAAGAACAGCTCGACCCGGTAGCCCGTCGCCTTCCATCGCCGGATCGTCCGTGCATAGCCCCGGCCGCTCAACGTCGTCTCGAAGGCGAAGCTCTCGCGGCGCTGGGCATACCGCTCGATCTCGGTCAGCATCAGCCGGCCTGCCGCGATCGCCGCCGTCTCCGGCGCGAATGGCGCCAGGCCTGCGGCGATGAGGTCGGCGTTCAGGTAGGCCGGGCACTGCGCTTCCTGCGGCAGGAACTCCCTCGCGAACGTCGTCTTGCCGGCACCGTTCGGCCCGGCAAGGATGATGACGCGAGGGGCCGGGGACATCAGGCTCAGATGTCGAACAGCAGACGAGCGGGGTCTTCCAGCGCTTCCTTCATCGTCACCAGGCCCAGCACGGCCTCGCGGCCGTCGATGATGCGGTGGTCGTAGGACATGGCCAGGTAGTTCATCGGGCGAACGACGATCTGGCCGTTCTCGACAACCGCGCGGTCCTTGGTCGCGTGCACGCCGAGGATGGCCGACTGCGGCGGGTTGATGATGGGCGTGGACAGCATCGAGCCGAAGGTGCCGCCGTTGGAGATCGAGAAGGTGCCGCCGGTCAGCTCGTCGATGGACAGCTTGCCTTCCTTGGCCTTGGCGCCGAACTCGGCGATCTTCTTCTCGATGTCGGCGAAGCTCATCTGGTCGGCGTTGCGCAGCACCGGCACGACCAAGCCGCGCGGCGAACCGACGGCGATGCCGATGTCGAAGTAGCCGTGGTAGACGATGTCGTTGCCGTCCACCGACGCGTTGATGATGGGGTACTTCTTCAGCGCCGCGACGGCCGCCTTCACGAAGAAGCTCATGAAGCCCAGCTTCACGCCGTGCTCCTTCTCGAACTTCTCCTGGAACTTCTTGCGCATCTCCATGACCGGGGCCATGTTGACCTCGTTGAAGGTGGTCAGGATGGCGTTGGTGGACTGCGACTGCACCAGGCGCTCGGCGATGCGGGCGCGCAAACGCGTCATCGGCACGCGCTGCTCGGGGCGGTCGCCGAGGTTCTGCTGCACGGGCGCGGCCACGCTGGGCAGCGGCTTGGCGACAGCGGGTACGGCCGGCACCGCGACGGCGGCGGCCGGCTTGACGCCGGCGGCCAGCGCGTCGCCCTTGGTGACGCGGCCGTCCTTGCCGGAGCCGGCCACGTCGGCGGCGGCCAGGCCCTTCTCGGCCAGGATCTTGGCGGCGGCGGGCATGGCCACGTCGCCCTTGTTGGCGGCGGCAGCAGCGGGCGCGGCGGCGGCGGGCGCCGCGGCGGCCGGGGCCGGCGCGGCGGCCACGCCGGCCTTGCCTTCGGTGTCGATCCGGGCGAGCAGTTCCTGGCTGACGACGGTGCTGCCGTCGGCCTTGATGATTTCGCTCAGCACGCCGGCCGCGGGGGCCGGCACTTCGAGCACGACCTTGTCGGTCTCGATCTCGACGAGGGTTTCGTCAACGGCGACGGACTCGCCGGGCTTCTTCTTCCAGGTCAGCAGCGTGCCCTCGGAAACGGATTCGGAGAACTGGGGGGTTTGGACGTCAACGATGGCCATGGTGTGAGGCTCCGTGTCTTGTACTTGGGTGTGGGGTGCGCAGGCGCGGCCGAGCGCAGCGCCCGTTCAGGGGGCGCCGCGCTGCGCGGTCTTACTTGGTGAGGATGAAGCCCTTGAGCTTGGCGAAGGCCTGGTCCAGCAGCGCCTTCTGCTGCTCCTGGTGCAGGTGGGCGTAGCCGCAGGCGGGGCTGGCGCTGGCCGGCCGGCCGGCGTAGCCGAGCTTCTGGCCGTCGAGCATGTTCTCGTGCACATAGTGCTGCACGAAGAACCAGGCGCCCTGGTTCTGCGGCTCGTCCTGGCACCAGACGATGTCGGTCGCGTTCGGGTACTTCTTCAGCTCGGCCGCGAAGGCCTTGTGCGGGAAGGGGTAGAGCTGCTCGACGCGCACGATGGCCACGTCGGCGGACTTCTTCTCGTCGCGCTTGCGCACCAAGTCGTAGTAGACCTTGCCCGAGCAGACGAGGACGCGCTTGACCTTGTCGGCGCTGATGCCGTCGTCCTGCTCGCCGATGACGGTCCTGAACTCGCCCTTCGTGAACTCGGCCAGCGGCGAGGTCGCGTCCTTGGCGCGCAGCAGGCTCTTGGGCGTCATGATGACCAGCGGCTTGCGGAACATGCGCAGCATCTGGCGGCGCAGCACGTGGAAGATCTGCGAGGCCGTCGTCGGCTGCACGATCTGCATGTTGTTGTCCGCGGCCAGCTGCATGAAGCGCTCCAGGCGGGCCGAGCTGTGCTCGGGGCCCTGGCCCTCGTAGCCGTGCGGCAGCATCATCGTCAGGCCGTTGGAGCGGCCCCACTTCACCTCGCCGGAGGCGATGAACTGGTCGATGACGACCTGCGCGCCGTTGACGAAGTCGCCGAACTGGGCCTCCCAGATGGTCAGCGTGTTGGGCTCGGCGGCGGCGTAGCCGTATTCGAAGCCGAGCACCGCCTCTTCGCTCAGGATGGAGTCGATCACGGTGAACGGCGCCTGGCCGTCCGCGACGTTCTGCAGCGGGATGTAGATGCCGGAATCCCAGTTCGCGCGGTTCTGGTCGTGCAGCACCGCGTGGCGGTGCGTGAAGGTGCCGCGGCCGCTGTCCTCGCCGGACAGGCGCACCGGGTAGCCCGACGCCACCAGCGACGCGAAGGCCATGCTCTCGCCCATGCCCCAGTCCACGTTGATCTCGCCGCGGCCCATCGCGGCGCGGTCGCCGTAGAGCTTCTGCACGAGGTTGTGGGCGGTGAAGTCCTTGGGGATGGTGGTCAGCTTCTCGGCCAGGCGCTTCCACTCGGCCTGCGGAATGGCGGTGTCGCAGCTGTCCGTCCACTTCTTGCCGAGGAAGGGCGACCAGTCGGTCGCGAACTTGCTCTTGAAGTTGGTCAGCACCGGGTCCACCGTGTGGCGGCCCTCGTCCATCGCGGCGCGGTAGGCCTTGACCATCTCGTCCGGCCCCTCGGCCGGCAGCACGTTCTGCGCGACCAGCTTGTCGGCGTAGACCTTGCGCGTGCCGGGGTGGGCGGCGATCTTCTTGTACATCAGCGGCTGGGTCAGCGCCGGCGTGTCCTGCTCGTTGTGGCCCAGCTTGCGGAAGCAGACGATGTCCAGCACCACGTCCTTCTTGAACTCGGCGCGGTAGTCCATGCACAGCTGCGTGGCCCAGACGACGGCCTCGGGGTCGTCGCCGTTCACGTGCAGCACCGGCGCCTCGATCATCTTGACGACGTCGGAGCAGTACCAGGTGGAGCGCAGGTCGCGCGGGTCGCTGGTCGTGAAGCCGATCTGGTTGTTGATGACGATGTGCACCGTGCCGCCGGTGCGGTAGCCGCGCGTCTGCGCCATCGCCAGCGTCTCCTGCACGACGCCCTGGCCGCCGAAGGCCGCGTCGCCGTGCACCAGCACCGGCAGCACCTGCGCGCCGTCGGCGTCGCCGCGGCGGTCCTGGCGGGCGCGCACGCTGCCCTCGACGACCGGGTTGACGATCTCCAGGTGGGACGGGTTGAACGCCAGGCTCAAGTGCACCGGGCCGCCCTGCGTGGACACGTCGGAGCTGAAACCCTGGTGGTACTTCACGTCGCCGGCCGGCAGGTCTTCGGCGGCCTTGTGCTCGAACTCGGCGAACAGGTCGGCCGGCATCTTGCCCAGCGTGTTGACCAGCACGTTCAGCCGGCCGCGGTGGGCCATGCCGATGACGATCTCCTGCACGCCGCGCTCGCCGGCACGCTGGATCAGCTCGTCCATCGCGGCGATGAAGCTCTCGCCGCCTTCCAGCGAGAAGCGCTTCTGGCCGACGTACTTGGTGTGCAGGTAGCGCTCCAGGCCCTCGGCGGCGGTCAGGCGGTCGAGGATGTGCTTCTTCTCGTCGGCCGTGAAGCTGGGCTTGCCGCGCGCCTTCTCCAGGCGCTCCTGCCACCAGCGCTTCTCGCCCGGGTCGGAGCCGTGCATGAACTCGGAGCCGATGCTGCCGCAGTAGGTCTCGCGCAGCGCCTGCACGATCTCGCGCAGCGTCATCGTCTCGCCGCCGAAATAGCTGTTCACGGCGCTGAACGAGATGTCCATGTCGGACTCGGTCAGGTCGTAGAAGGCCGGGTCCAGCTCGGGGATCTTGGGGCGCTCGGCGCGCTTGAGCGGGTCCAGCACGGCCCAGCGGTTGCCGAGGAAGCGGTAGGCCGCGATCAACGACTGCACGTGGACCTGCTTGCGCGCCACGGCCAGGTCGGCGCTGCTGGCCTTGTTGGCGAAGGCGTTGGCCTTGGCGCGCTGCGCGAAGGACTCGATCACCGGCGCATGGGCCACGTCGCGGGACTCGCTGCCGTCCACCGCCGGCACATGCTGCAGCGCATCGAAATAGGCGCGCCAGTTGTCCGGCACGGAACCCGGGTCGTCCAGGTAGGCCTCGTACATTTCCTCCACGTACGGCGCATTGCCGCCGAACAGGTAGGAGTTGGACCTGTATTGCTGCATCATCTCTCGCTCACCTCATGCCCCGGCTTCCAGGGAGTTGGCTGGTTGAAGAACCTTCCGCGACACGGCTCGACCGATTGGCGGATTGCGACCCACCTCGCTGTCGCCAGCAAAGGGACGGGAAGGACCAGGAACAGACGGGTTCCATCAGGGGGCGAACTCTAGCACCGCGGCCTGGGCCCGCAAGCGGCCGGGGGCGCGACAAATTTCACCCGCGCGGCGCGGTGAAGTTGACGCCCCCGTAGACTTCGCGCCCGCGCCGGCCCCGCGATGGAATGGCCGCGCCGAGGGACACAGCCAGGAGATCCCATGCAAGTCCAGGTCGTCGATTACCGCGCACCCGACGCGGCCGAGAAGTTCACCCGCTCCCTGCACGAGACCGGCTTCGGCGTGCTGACCCACCACCCGATCCGCCAGGCGCTGGTCGAGAAGATCTACGCCGACTGGCTGGCCTTCTTCGACGGCGACGGCAAGGACGCCTACGCCTTCTCCAAGGAGACACAGGACGGCTGGTTCTCCACCGAGATCTCCGAGACGGCCAAGGGCTTCCAGCAGAAGGACATCAAGGAGTACTTCCACGTCTACCCCTGGGGCCGCATCCCGCCGCAGCTGAAGGAAGACGCCCTCGCCTACTACCGCGAGGCCAACGCGCTGGCCGAGGAACTGCTCTCCTGGGTCGAGCGCTACACGCCGCCCGGGATCGCGGCCACCTACCGCGAGCCGCTGTCCAACATGATCCAGGGCAGCACCAAGACGCTGCTGCGCGTGCTGCGCTACCCGCCGCTGACGGGCCAGGAGCCGGCCGGCTCGCTGCGCGCCGCGCCGCACGGCGACATCAACCTGCTGACCCTCCTGCCCGCCGCCAACGAGCCCGGCCTGCAGGTGCAGGGCACCGACGGCACCTGGCACGACGTGCCCTGCGACTTCGGCACGCTGACCATCAACATCGGCGACATGCTGCAGGAGGCGTCCGCGGGCTACTACCCGTCCACGCAGCACCGCGTCGTCAACCCGAGCGGCGCGGGCGCGCGCAAGAGCCGCGTGTCGCTGCCGCTGTTCCTGCACCCGCGCGACGACGTGGTGCTGAGCGACCGCTACACGGCCGGCAGCTACCTCGAAGAGCGGCTGCGCGAGCTGGGCGTCAAGGCCTGACGCCGCCGCCATGTACACCCCCGACCAATTCCGCGAGGCCCGCCCCGGGCCGCTGCACGCGCTGATGCGCGCGCACCCGCTGGGCCTGCTCGTCACGCACACGGCCGAGGGGCTGGACGCCAACCACCTGCCGTTCGAGCTGGCCGAGGGCGAAGGCGCTCACGGCCTGCTGCGCGCCCACGTGGCCCGCAACAACCCGGTGTGGCGCCAGGTGCCGGACGGCGCGCCGGTGCTGGTGGTGTTCCGCGGCCCCGCGGCCTACGTGTCGCCGAACTGGTACCCCAGCAAGCACGAGGCGCACCGCCAGGTGCCGACGTGGAACTACGAGGTCGTGCATGCGCACGGGCGGCTGCGCATCCGCGACGACGAGCGCTTCCTGCGCGGCCTGGTCGCGCGGCTGACGCGCCGGCACGAGGCCGGCGAGCCACTGCCGTGGAAGATGGGCGACGCGCCGGCGGACCACATCGACCAGTTGCTGACGCTGATCGTCGGCATCGAGGTGGAGATCACCCGGCTGGAAGGCAAGCGCAAGCTGAGCCAGAACAAGGAAGCGCGCGACATCGAAGGCGCCGCCCGGGCGCTGCAGGCCCGCGGCGAGCACGGCCTGGCCGACGCGATGCGGGAGTTCGTGCCGCGCGAGGCATGAGCCATCGGGCCAGCGCCTGACGTCAAGGGCCGCAGGGGGCCGGCCGCGCCCTGACAAACCGGCGGCGCCGTCGTCTTTCCCGATGGCGGCCGCCAATCGCGGCCGCTGCGGGACCTGCTCCCCTGATCCCGCTGCCACCCTGCGACGAAAGCCATCATGAGGACAGACCTTCCGCCATCCCCGACCCGCCGGACGAGGAGCCCGCGCCTCGTCATCGCGCTGGCGGCGACCCTGCTCACCGGCGCCTGCAGCGCGCAAAGCCTGCAGGACCTGCTCCGGCTCCGGCGCGACCAGAACCCGGCGCCCGCCGCCCGCCCCCGGGCGGAGCCGCGGCCCGCCTCGCCCGCGGCGCTCCCGTCGCTGCCGAACGCGGGCCGCCCGGCAGCGGCGCCGCCGGCCTTCCAGCCCGGCCGCTACGACGGCCCGCCGCGCTGGGGCTTCGACACCGCGTTCGCCGCCAAGATCGCACGCCTGCGGGTCTTCAGCAGCGGCGGCGGGCGCGAACAGCAGGTGGGCGGCGACGCGATGCGTTCGCTGGCCCTGTACACGCTGAGCCTGCAGCGCGCCAGCACCCTGACGTTCCGCGACGTGATGGCCCAACAGGAGGTGCCGGCCACGCTGCTGGACTGCGAGTACCGGCGCATCCAGCCCACGGCCACCGAGGCGGGCGACCCGGCGTTCCGCCCCGAGTCGATCAAGATGTTCTTCTGGCAGGCGGGCACGCGGCAGGCGCTCAGCGCACCGATGCTGCGCCCCTACCAGTCCCGCTCCGACCAGGTCGCCGACGTGGAACGGGACGCCTGCCCCGCCGATTTCGCCAGCGCGCTGACGGCCGGATTCGGCGAAAGCGGCTGGCTGGCGCCCACGCAGACGGCGCTCGCCGCGCGCCATGACGAGGTGCGCGAGAACATCGACACCGGCATCTGGCACGCGGCGGACCACAGCCGCTGGGCCGACGCGCCCCAGGTGCTGGCGCCGGCCGAGGAGCGGGCGCTGGCCCAGGAGATCGACAAGGTGCTGGCCGGCCTGGAGGCGCGGGGCAAGGTGCCGGACGCCAAGGCCTACTACACCGCCCTCAACAGGCAGCTGGAGCCCGCCATGGCCCGGCTCGCGGCCTCCGGCGTGGCCAGGGCCCAGCACATCCCGAAGGGCGAGGCCGGACGCGCTGCCTTCGAGCAGTGGGACGGCGGCATCGGCGTCACCGTGATGCGGCTGACGATGCGCGTGCACCGCTGGGGCCAGCCGGGCAAGCTGTTCACCGGCGTGCTGGGCAGGTACATGAACCTGTACGCCGGGCAGTTCGGCGACAAGGGCGCGCTGGACCGCCGCTACCACGCGCAGATGCTCAAGGACATCGCCCAGTACAAGGTCGAGCAGGCCCGGCGGGCCGCCGACGACCCCTCCGTCGAATCGACGAGCACCCACGGCGTCTGGGTGCTGCGGCCCCGGGAGTCGGCGCTCTACCGCATGGTGAGTTCGGGCGTCCAGATCGTCTCGGCCTACGGCAAGGCACGCGCCGAGATCGAGCGATACCTCGACACGATGGAACGCGAGATCCCGCAGGCCCGCCAGGCGTTCTGGATCTGCTACGAGCAACGCTGCCCCGACGGCGGGCGGCTGTACCTGGCGTTCTCCACGCTCATCAACGACCTCGACCGCTTCCTGATCCAGCGCACCGCCTGGGAGGGCGCCGTCGGCCGGGCCTACGCCGATGGCCGCCATGGCAGCACCTTCCTGCAGCTGATGGGCATGGACCGCAACGTCAACACCCACCTCACGGGTGCCTGCGACGCGGCCTACGACCGCTTCCTGGGGCGGTTCGTGACGTGGATGAGCCTGGACGCCGCCGCGATGCGCCGCCAGCTGGACGATGCGCTGGCCGGGGACGGCTACCTGAACGTCCAGCAGTGCCGGGACCGGATGGAATTCATCCTGAGGCCCCGCGCGCAGAAGAGCGGCCTGCTGTGACGCTGCGCCCGTACCATCGATGCCCGCCCGCCACCCGCACCCCATGCAACTGTCCGCCCAGTCGTTCGCCCAGGCCTGCCGCGAAGGCGGCCGCCAGATCGAGGCCTGGCTGCGCGTGGTCGACCGCGAGCACGGCGCGCGCTTCTACCGCGAAGCCGCCACCGCGCTGCGCAGCTGGCAGGCGGCCGAAGACGTGGTGCAGGACGCGATGGTCAAGGTCTGGCAGCGCTGCGCCACCTTCCGCGGCCCAGGCGACCCGCTGGCCTGGATCCACCAGATCGTGCGCCACACGCTGCTCGACGCGCTGCGCCAGCGCACCGTGCAAGCGCCGCGTGAAGACCCGCTGCACGGCGACGGCGGCGGGCTGACGCCGCAGGCCGAGTCGGCCGTGCGGGCCCTGTCCGCCGAGCGCGTGGCCACGCCGGAAGCCGCACTGGCGGAGCGCCAGGTCGAGGCCGTGTTCCGGCAGGGTTTCGACCGCTTTGCGGCGGCCCATCCCGAGCATGCGACGGTGCTGCGTTGGGTGGTCGAGGACGGCCTGGACAACGCGGCCATCGAGGCCCTGCTCGGCCGCACGCCCGGCGCCACACGCGAGTTCATCTCGCAGTGCCGCAAGAAAGCGCGGCCCTTCTTCGCGGACTGGTATGCGCTGGTCGACCCCGCCGGCACGGCAGCGCGATGACCGACCCCGACGACGACCCGCACTGGCTGGACCTGATGGCCGGCCGCACCGTCGACGCTGCCGATGCGCGCACGCGCAAGGAGGCCGCGTGGCTGCGCGCCGCGCTGCTGAGCTACCGCCCGGCGGCACCGCAGGGCGGGCCGGCGGACGCCGACGCGCGCATCCGTCGGCTGCTGGCCCGCGCGCGCGCTGCCGGCGTACTGGCCGCCACGGCGAATGATGCCGCGCCCGCCCGCCGGCGCAGCGCCTGGTGGCCGCCTGCGCTGGCCGCCAGCGTCGCGGCGTTCGGCGTGATGTTCGCCGTGCTGTCCCCGCACGAAGGCCCGGACGACGGCGGCACGCTGCGCGGCGCGCCGGTGCAGACGGTCCGGGCTGCCGACCCCGAGGCTCGCCGCGCGCAACTGCTGCAGGCCCTGCGTGCCGCCGGCTTCGACGCCCAGCCCTTCGAACGCCTGGGGCGTGCCGGCATCGACGTGGCGCTGCCCGTACCGCTGCCGCCGGAGCAGGCCGCGGCCCTCGGGCGACTCGGCCTGGCGGCGCCGGCCGGCCCCAGCCTGCAGATCGAGTTCGCCAAGCCGGAGCCCGGCCGCCCATGACCGCATCGGGATGGAAAACCGGCGCCCGCAGCCTGGCCCTGGCCCTCGCGCTGGCCGCCGGCACCTGCGCCGCCGCCGACGACACCACCGCGCTGGAGACAGCCTGCGCCACGGTGGCCGAGACGCCGGGCGGCGCGGCCGACCTGGAGGCGCTGAACCGGCGCATCACCGCCGCCCAGGCGGCCACCACCGGCGCGGGGCTGGACGAGGCCTGCCAGGGCTGGCGGCAGGTCGCGCGCGACCCGGCCAGTTCCGCGCTGCTGCGCACCGACTGGCAGGCCAAGGTGGCGGCCGCGCTGGTCTGGCTGGGCCGATCGGCCGACGCCGAGCCGCTGCTGGAAGCGGCCTACGCCCGCTACGCCGCGGCCGGCCCGGCGCAACGCGACAACAGCGCGCAGGTGGCCGGCATGCTGGCGGTCATCGGCCTCCAGCGCGGCCAGCTGGACGTGGCGCTGCAGTGGTCCCAGCGCGCGGTGGAGGCGCAAGCCGACCCGCAGTCCCGGGCCAGCATCAGCGAGCGGTTGCGCCTGCGGCTCAACCACGGCGCGATGCTGTCGCGCGCCCGCCGCTACGACGAGGCGCAATCGCTGCTGCAAGGCCTGCTCGAAGAGGCCCGGGCCGACCTCGGGACGCTGGCCCCCGAGGCCGCGGCGGCGCTCAACGCACTGGCCAACCTGGCCCGCCGCCAGTCGCGGCTGGACGAGGCGCTGGGCTACACCGAGCGCGAGATCGCACTGCGCCAGGACCGCGTCGCGCAGGACGCCGTGAACCTGGCCAACGCGATGCAGAACCGCGGCCTGCTGCTGATGAGCCTGGGCCGCTTCGATGACGCGGAAGCCGCGCTCCGGGAGGCGCTGGCGCAGGCCCTCGGCGCCCAGGCCGCCGATGCGGTGGACCTGTGGGGCCACCAGGCCTCACTGCGCGAGACGCTGTCTGGCCTGCTGCTGGCGCGCGGCCGGCCGGCGGACGCGCTGACCGTGGCCGAGGACGCCGTCGCCGCGCTGGCCGCCCGGCCCGAAGCCCGCACCGCGCGCGGCGCCCGCCCGCTGCGCCGCCAGGCCGAGGCGCAACTGGCGCTGGGCGAACTGGGGCAGGGCGTGGCGACCTACCGCCGCGCGCTGGCCTTGCTGGGCACCACCGTCGGTGCGCCCGAAGCCGACACCGCGCTCGCGCTGCGCCTGGGCTATGCGCTGGCGATGATCGAGGTGGGCGATCTGGACGAAGCCGCATCGACGCTGCGCCTCGTGGACACCGACCCGCGGCCGCGCAGCCCCGAAGAATCCGCCCGGCTCCACGCGCTGCGGGCCACGCTGGCCCAGCGCCGGGGCGACGTCGCCGCGGCAGCCGCGGCCTGGCGGGCCGCCGACCAGGCCGTGGCCGCCGCGCTGCCGGCCACGCATCCCGACCGGCGCTTCCTGCAGACCCGGGCCTGCGAACTGCAGGCCGCGCCCTGCCCGCCCGCCACCGATGCGGCCGGCACGCCGGACACCGATGCGCTGATGCAGATGTCGCTGGCGCGCCGCGCCCGTGCGGCCGGCGATGCCGCCGACGCCGCCGCCGCCGTGCGCCAGGCCGTGGCGGCGGCGCTCGCCTCGGGCCAGCCCCGCCTGCAGTGGCAGGCGCTGGCGCTGTGGGCCGACGTGCTGGCCGATGCCGGCCGGCGCGATGCGGCCATCTTCGCCGGCAAGCTGGCCCTGACCCGGTTGCAACAGCAGCGCCAGCGCCTGCTGCCGCTGGGTACCGTGGCCGACGGCCGCTACCTGGCCGACAAGGCGCCGCTGTACCGCCGCGTGGCCGACTGGCTGCTGCAGGCGCAGCGCCTGCCCGAAGCGCTGACCGTGATGCGCCTGCTGAAGCGGCAGGAGCAGGCCGACTTCAACGAACGCGGCGTCGCCGACGCGGATGCGGGTGGCGGCGTGACGCTCAACGCAGCGGAGCAGATGGCCCAGCGCCGCCTCGAGGCGGCGCTCCCGGACGAGCCCGCGCGCACCGACGAACTGCGCCGGCTCGGTGAACGCGCGGCCGCGCAGCGCATCACGGCCGCCGAGTCCGCCCGCCTGGCGCAACTGCGCCGCGACGAGGCCGCGCGCCGCGAGCGCCGCGTGGCGGGGCTGGACGAGGTGCTGGCCGCCCTGGGCCTGCCGGCGCGGCCGACGGCACGAGGCCGCACGGCCCTGGCGGCTCGCCTGCCAGCCCGTCCCCCGGCCGGCGAACTGCATGTCTACACGCTGGCCGGCGAACGGCGCCTGAGCCTGCTGCTGATCGGCGCTCGCCGCACGCAGCTGCACCAGCTCGACCTGCCCGCCGCCGACATCGCCCGCGACATCGCCGCGCTGCGCGACGCACTGGCCCGTCCGGCCGATGCCGGCGCAGTGCAGCCGCTCGCCCACCAGCTGTATGCGCGGCTGGGCCGCTGGGTGGACGCCGCGGCCCGCCACGAAGGCGCCACGCAGATCACGACCTGGCTGGACGGACCGCTGCGCTACCTGCCG
The DNA here is from genome assembly GCF_047654785.1 of Roseateles sp. GTDB lineage: Bacteria > Pseudomonadota > Gammaproteobacteria > Burkholderiales > Burkholderiaceae_C > Pelomonas. Next base: position 961,937 of record NZ_JASGKQ010000001.1, on the reverse strand, counting down.
CCGGGCCTGATGCACGACGGCAGGCAGCCCCTGGCGTCGGGCTACCGCTGGGTCGTGGCCGGCGGACTGGCCCCGACCGCCACCGCCCGGCCCGCGCACGCGGCGCTGCGGATCGCCGCTTTCGGCGTCACGCAGGCCTTGCAGGGCCTGCCGGCGCTGCCCGGCGTCGCCGAGGAGCTGTGCGGCATCGTCGACGGGCCGGTGCTCGGCCTGGACGGCGCCGCCGGTAGCGACCGCTGCGCGGCCGATGCGCGCGGGCACGGCCCGCTGCCCGGCCTCGGCCGGCTCAACGGCCTGTTCACCGAGGCGGCGCTGGCGGAGGCCGGCCGCGGCGGGCTGCTGCACATCAGCACCCATTTCGTGCTGCGGCCGGGCAGCATCTCGAAGTCCTGGCTGCTGTTGGGCGACGGCCAGCGCCTGCCGCTCGAACGCATGCGGCGCCTGGACCTGGGCACGTCCCGGTTGGTCACGCTGTCGGCCTGCGAGACCGCCGTGGCCGACGGGACCGGCGACGGCCGGGAGGTCGACGGGCTGGCGTCCGCCCTGCTCGATCACGGCGCGGACCAGGTGCTGGCCAGCCTGTGGCGCGTGGACGATCGCGCCACCGCGCGCTTCATGCAGCGTTTCTACGCGGCGTATGCGCGTCACGCCGGCCACGCCGCGCGGGCGCTGCAGGACGCGCAGCGGCAGGCGATGGCCGAAGGCGCCCCGGCGCGGGACTGGGCGGCGTTCGTGCTGCTGGCCCGGGCGGGGACGTGACGGTGGCGGCCCGCTCCTCCTGACCCGGTGCCCATGTGAAAGCCTCGCAGGTCATCATCGAGATCCACCCCGACGCGCCGCCCAAGCCAGCGGCCGGCGCCCCCTGCAACGGCTGCGGCGTCTGCTGCCTGGTCGAGCCCTGCCCGCTGGGCGTGCTGCTGAGCCGGCGCCTGAGCGGCGCGTGCGCGGCATTGCGCTGGACCGGCGCCCGCTATGCGTGCGGCGCGCTGGCTGCGCAGCCCGGCGGCCTGCGCGGCTGGCTGGTGCGGCGCTGGATCGCCGCGGGCGCCGGCTGCGACTGCTCCTTCGACCTTGGGGACAAGCCCTAACCGGACGGCGGCGGGGCGCCGCTACATTTTTCGGCTTCCGCAGCCCGCCCGAGGACGCCGCATGACCGCCACGCTCCGACTCCTGCCCCTGCTGGCCGCGCTCACGCTGGGCACGGCCGCCGCCGCGCCGCTGCGCTGGGCCGCGCAGAACGACATCCTGACGCTGGACCCGCACTCGCAGGACCACACCACCTCCAACGCCATCGGCACGCACCTCTACGAGGGCCTGACGCGGCTGGGCCGCGACTACCGGCCCGAGCCCTCGCTGGCGACGAAGTGGACCTACCTGTCGCCGACGCAGGTGCGCTTCGAGCTGCGCCGCGGCGTGAAGTTCCACGACGGCACGCCGTTTACCGCGGACGACGTGGTGTTCAGCTTCGGCCGCATCACGCAGCCGCAGGGCACCAAGCAGACCTATGTGTCGGGCGTCCGGGAGGTGCGCAAGGTCGACGCCCATACGGTGGACTTCCTGCTGGAGGCACCGACGCCGATGCTGCTGCAGAACATCATCAGTTTCCAGATCATGAGCAAGCCGTGGTCGGAGAAGCACAAGGCCACCAGCACGCAGGACTACAAGGCCAGGGAGGAGAACTTCGCCGCGCGCAACGCGAACGGCACCGGGCCCTACCGGCTGGTCGGCTGGCAGCCCGACCAGGCCGTGAAGCTGGTGGCCAACAAGGACTGGTGGGACAAAAACCCCGGCAACGTGACCGAGCTGAGCTACCTGCCGATCAAGTCGCCGCCCACGCGCGTGGCGGCGCTGCTGTCGGGCGACGTGGACCTGGTCACCGACCTGCCGCCGCAGGACTTCTTCAAGCTCAAGGCGGAGGGCAAGGTCAAGCTGCTGGAGGGCGCCGAGATCCGCACCGTCTTCTTCGTGATGGACCAGGGCAGCGACGAGCTGCGCGGCTCGGACGTGAAGGGCCGCAACCCGTTCAAGGACCGGCGCGTGCGCGAGGCGCTGAACCTGGCGCTGGACCGCGAGGCGATCAAGCGCAGCATCATGCGCGGACTGTCGGTGCCGGCGGCGCTGATGGTGCCGCCAGGCGTCAACGGCTACGACGCGGCGCTGGACGCGCCCGCGAAGCCCGACCCGGCCAGGGCCCGCCGGCTGCTGGCCGAGGCCGGCTACCCGCAGGGCTTCGAGGTGCCACTGCACTGCCCGAACAACCGCTACGTGAACGACGAGCAGGTGTGCCAGGCAGCGGTGTCGATGTGGGCCCGGATCGGCGTGAAGGCGCGCCTGGTCGCCGCGCCGTTCGCCACGCACAGCCAGACCTTCCAGCGCGGCGAATCGCCGTTCTTCATGCTGGGCTGGGGCGTGTCGACCTACGACGCGCTGTACGCGCTGCAGGCCTGGGGCCACACGCGCACCAGCGGGGCGGACGGCAACTTCAACTTCGGCAAGGTCAGCGACGCCGCGCTGGACGCGCTGGTGCAGAAGATCAAGTTCGAGCCCGACGTGCCCCGGCGCAACGCGCTGATCCGCGAGGCGCTGCTGCGCGTGCGCGACGAGGCGCTGTTCATCCCGCTGCACCACCAGGTCCGCCCCTGGGCGATGAAGCCGGGCGTGGACACGCCGCACCGCTCCAACGACTATTTCGAAGCCCGCTACACGACGATCCGGTGAGGCCGGCGGCGCCGGCAGGGCCTCCCCGGGCGCCGCCGGGGGATGATCCGCCCGCCATGAAGCCTCCCGCCCTCAACTTCTCCACGCTGCAGTCCGCCGTCGAGGTCGCCGCCACCCTCGCCTTCGCGCTGTCCGGCCTGCTGGCCGGCGCGCGCAAGCAGCTCGACGCGGTGGGCCTGTGCGTCGTCGCCGGCCTGTCGGCCTTCGGCGGCGGCACGCTGCGCGACGTGCTGCTGGACCGCCGGCCCTTCTTCTGGGTCGAGCACGCGGACTGGCTGTGGGCGCTGATGGCGCTGTGCCTAGCGGCGATGCTGCTGATGCGCCGCCGCCACCTGGCGCTGACCGAGCGGGCCATCCAGTGGCCCGACGCGCTGGGCCTGGGCCTGTTCACCGCCAACGGCGCGCTGGTGGCGCTGGACGCGGGCATGCCGGCCATCGTCGCGGTGCTGATGGGCGTCATCACCGCCACCTTCGGCGGCGTGCTGCGCGACATCGTCTGCAACGAGATCCCCGCCGCCTTCCACGACCACCGGCCCTACGCGCTGTGCAGCTTCGTCGGCGGCTGGGCGCTGGTGGCCGCCGTGCAGCTCGGGGCGCCGCAGTGGGCCGCCATCAGCGCGGCGGCGGCGACGGCGGTGCTGCTGCGCGGCCTGGCGCTGTGGACGGGCTGGACACTGCCGGCCTGGCGGATCGACAGCCGGCGCTGACGGTCCCAGGGCATGGCGGGCCGAGCGCCGGGCCGCTCCCAAGCCGGCCCGCTCTGGCGATGTGCTCGCAGCTCGATGCCGCGAGCATCGCCGCCCCCCCTTTCGGCAGCGGTTCCGGCCTGGGCGATCGGGGCTTTGGTGGCGAGGCCATGCAGCAGCGCGCCGACTTCCTGGCCGAACAAGGGTTGGCCGAACGGCGCGGGCAGCGCGTGATCCTGGCGTGCAACCTGCTGGACACGCGGCGCAACCGGGAGCTGGCACGGGCCGCGAAGGACATTGCCGCCGATACCGGCCTGGAGCATCGCCCGATGGCCGACGGGCAGCGCGTGGCCGGCATCTACCGGCGTAGCGTCATGCTCGCCAGCGGGCGCTACGCGATGCTCGATGACGGCAAGACTGTTGCCCTTTGACAGCGGCATGGCCTCGCACGACACCTTCAGCCGGGTGTTCGCGCTGCTCGATGCCAAGCGCTTCGAGGCCTGCTTCATCGCCTGGATGAGCCGGCTGTGCCCGGACCTGCAGTCGCAGGCGATCCACATCGACGGCAAGAGCGTGCGCGGCTCGCACGACGCGGATGGGGCGATGGCGCACCTGGTGTCGGCCTGGGACAGCGCATCCGGCGTCACGCTGGGCCAGATCCGCACGGCCGACAAGAGCAACGAGATCAAGGCGATCCCGCAATTGCTGGAACTGCTGCCTGAGGCGAAGTCCATGACGCGCTGCAGGCCGATCCACAAGGTTTTGACGCCCGGCTCGCCATCACCTTTACGCGCGAGGAAGCCACCCAGCATGGCCACGCGGCGCACCACCTCGTTGAGGCTGGGTGGCTTGTCCGGCAATGGCTTGTTGGTCAGCACGTAGGCCGCATGGATCTCGTCGGCGTCGAACACCAGCGTGGCCGGCAGGTCCGGGCAGGTGCGCCCCAGCCGCATCAACCGCCCGATGCGCCAGGACACCACCATGAACAGCGCCAGTGCGCGCTCGATCTTGTCCATGCTGGCCAACTGCAGCGCCTCGACCCGGCACCCGCTTCCATGGCGTCCGGCACCTCGCCGAGATGGCGTCAGATCGCCAGCCGCTCCCTCACCCCGTCCGCCTTCATGTCCGCGCCCCGCCCGCGCATGACGATCTCACCGCGCTGCATCAGCAGGTACTGGTCGGCCAGCTCCTCGGCGAAGTCGTAGAACTGCTCGACGAGCACGACCGCCAGGCCCTGGTCGTGCGCCAGGTGCTTGATGACGCGGCCGATGTCCTGGATGACGTTGGGCTGGATGCCTTCGGTGGGTTCGTCCAGCAGCAGCACCTTCGGCCCCGGCGCGAGCGCGCGGGCGATGGCGAGCTGCTGCTGCTGGCCGCCGGAGAGGTCGCCGCCGCGGCGGCCGCGCATCTTGTCGAGCACCGGGAAGAGCTCGAACAGCGCCTTGGGCAGCGGCGTGCCGGCGGGCTGGCTGGCCAGGCCCATCTGCAGGTTCTCCAGGACCGTGAGCCGGCCGAAGATCTCGCGGCCCTGCGGCACGTAGCCGAGGCCGGCGCGCACGCGCTGGTGGGTGCGCAGCGGGCCGAGATCCTCGCCGGCCAGCATGATGCCGCCGGACGTGACGGGCACGACGCCCATCAGGCTCTTCAGCAGCGTGGTCTTGCCGACGCCGTTGCGGCCCAGCACGACGGTGACCTCGCCCGGCTTCAGCGCCAGGCTCAGGCCGCGCAGGATGTGCGAGCCGCCGTAGTGCTGCTGCAGCTTGTCGACGGTCAGGATGTCATCGGCCAAGGTACACCTCGATCACCTTCTCATCCGCCTGGACTTGCGCCATCGTGCCCTCGGCCAGGGTCTGGCCTTCGTGCAGGACCGTGACGGTACGGTGCGTCGACGCCAGCGTGGCGACGAAGCTCATGTCGTGCTCGACGACGACCAGCGAGTGCTGGCCTTCCAGGCTCAGGAACAGCTCGGCCGTGCGCTCGGTTTCCTCGTCGGTCATGCCGGCCACGGGCTCGTCCAGCAGCAGCAGCTTGGGGTCCTGCGCCAGCAGCATGCCGATCTCCAGCCACTGCTTCTGGCCGTGGCTGAGCAGGCCGGCCGCGCGGTGGCGCTGGTCGGCCAGGTGGACGGTGCGCAGCAGCTCGGCCATGCGGTCGCGCTGCGCGCCGGTGAGCCGGGCGCGCAGCGCAAAACGCGCGCGGCGGTCGCCGGCCAGCGCCAGCTCCAGGTTCTCGGCGACGCTCAGCGCCTCGAACACGGTGGGCTTCTGGAACTTGCGGCCGATGCCCGCGCGGGCGATCTGCTGCTCGTTCATCGTGCGCAGGTCGAGGTTGCTGCCGAAGAAGATGCGGCCGCTGTCGGGCCGGGTCTTGCCGGTGATGCAGTCCATCGTCGTCGTCTTGCCGGCGCCGTTGGGGCCGATGACGCAGCGCAGCTCGCCCACGCCGACGGTGAAGCTCAGGCCGCCGAGCGCCTGGAAGCCGTCGAAGGCGACCCGCAGGTCTTCGACGTACAGCGCCACGCCCTGGTTGAACACCGGGCCGTCGCCGGTGACGACCCGGGTCAGCGCGCGCGAGCGCGCCTGCGCGCCCGCCTCCAGCAGTTCCGGGGTCATTTCTTGAACCTCCTGGCCAGGCCCGCGAGGCCGGTCGGCAGGAACAGCGTCACCGCGATGAACAGCGCGCCCAGCACGTAGAGCCAGCCCTCGGGCCACCAGACGGTGAAGACGGACTTGATGCCGTTGACGAAGAAGGCGCCCAGCACCGGCCCGATGAGCGTGCCGCGCCCGCCCACCGCCGTCCACACGGCCATCTCGATGCTGGCCGCCGGGCTCATCTCGCTGGGGTTGATGATGCCCACCTGCGGCACGTAGAGCGCGCCGGCCAGCGCGCACATCAGCGCGGAGATGACGTAGGCGCCGAGCTTGAAGGCCACCGGGTCGTAGCCCAGGAAGCGCACGCGGCCCTCGGCGTCGCGGATGGCCTGCAGGATGCGGCCCCAGCGGCTGCGCGTGAGCCCGCGGGCGACCAGGTAGCAGCCGATCAGCGCGAGGCCGCTGGCCATGCACAGCGCCACCCGCATGCCCGGCGTGTTCAGCGCGTGGCCGGCGATGCGCTTGAAGTCCGTGAAGCCGTTGTTGCCGCCGAAGCCGGTCTCGTTGCGGAAGAACAGCAGCATCGCGGCCACGGTGAGCGCCTGCGTGATGATGGAGAAGTACACGCCCTGGATGCGCGAGCGGAAGGCGAACCAGCCGAACACCGCCGCCAGCAGGCCCGGCACGGCCAGCGCCAGGACGAGCTGGGCCAGCAGCGAGTCGCTGAGCGCCCAGTGCCAGGGTAGCTCCTGCCAGTTCAGGAAGACCATGAAGTCCGGCAGCGCCGACTGGTACTGCCCGTCGCGGCCGATCTGGCGCATCAGGTACATGCCCATGCCATAGCCGCCGAGCGCGAAGAACAGCCCGTGGCCCAGCGACAGGATGCCGCCGAAGCCCCAGATCAGGTCCAGCGCCAGCGCACAGATCGCGAAGCACAGGAACTTGCCGAGCAGGCCGACGTAGAACTCGCTGAGGTGCAGCGCGTGGCCGGGCGGGAAGGCGAGGTGCAGCAGCGGCACGAGCAGCACCAGCACGGCCACGATGATGAGCAGAGGCTTCTTCATTCGACCGACCTGCCCTTCAGCGCGAACAGGCCCTGCGGCTTCTTCTGGATGACCAGCACCAGCAGCATCAGCAGCGCGATCTTGGCGAGCACCGCGCCCTGCCAGCCTTCCAGCAGCTTGGCCAGCACGCCCAGGCCCAGGCCCGCGTAGACGGTGCCGGCCAGCTGGCCCACGCCGCCGAGCACGACCACCATGAAGGCGTCGACGATGTAGCTCTGGCCCAGGTCCGGGCCGACATTGCCGATCTGGCTCAGCGCGCAGCCGGCCAGGCCGGCGACGCCGGAGCCCAGCGCGAAGGCCAGCGTGTCCACCCGCGCGGTGTTGACGCCCACACAGGCGGCCATGCGGCGGTTCTGCGTGACGCCGCGCACCATCAGGCCCAGCCGGGTGCGCGCCAGCAGCAGCGCCATGCCCGCCAGCACCAGCGCGGCGAACGCGAGGATGGCCAGGCGGTTGTAGGGCAGCGTCAGGTTGGGCAGCAGCGCCCAGCCGCCGGACAGCCAGGCCGGGTTCTCCACCGCCACGTTCTGCGCGCCGAACAGGCTGCGCACGCCCTGCATCAGCACCAGCGACAGGCCCCAGGTGGCCAGCAGCGTCTCCAGCGGCCGGCCGTAGAGCCAGCGGATCACGCTGCGCTCCATCGCCGCGCCCACCAGCGCGGCGGCCAGGAAGCTGGCCGGCAGCGCCAGCCACAGGTAGTAGTCGAAGGCCGCCGGCGCCCAGGCGCGGACCGCCTGCTGCACGCTGTAGGTGGCGTAGGCGCCCACCATCAGCAGCTCGCCGTGGGCCATGTTGATGACGCCCATCAGGCCGTAGGTGATGGCCAGGCCCAGCGCCACCAGCAGCAGCACCGAGCCCAGGCTCAGGCCCGAGAACAGCAGCTGCGCGCGCTCGCCCCAGGCCAGGCGGCCACCGATGTCGTCGGCGGCCTGCTGCATCGCGGCCCGCGCGGCGGGGTCGGACTCGGCGCCGAGTCTTTCCAGCAGCAGCGCGCGCGTCGCCGGGTCGGCGCTGCCGGCCAGTGCCAGCGCGGCGGCGCGGCGCTGCGCCACGTCGGCGGACGACAGCCGGGCGCCCGCCAGCAGGGCCTGCAGCTGCGCGCGCAGCCCGGCATCGGTCTCCGCGGCGAGCGCCTTCTCGAACAGCGGCAGCTTGGCCGCATCCGCGTCGTCGCGCAGCGTCGCCAGCGCCTGGCCGCGGGTATTGCGGTCGGGGGACAGCAGGTCCAGCCCGGCCAGCGCCGCGTCGATCTCGCGGCGCATGCGGTTGTTCAGCATCGGCTCCTCGGCGCCCGCCGGCGCCGCCGCGCCCTCGGCGACCACCAGTGCCTGTCCGCCCTGCAGCCACACCCGGCCGTCCTGCAGCGCGCGCAGGAACGGCCCGAGCGACGCATCGCCCGCGGCCAGCGCCTGCTGCAACGCCGCCACGCGGTCATCGCCCTCGCCTGCGGCGATGCGCGCCGCCAGCTCGGGCGGCAAGGCCCACGCCGACCAGCCGCCCAACGCGAGCAGGCATCCCAACAGAAGTCGTTTGATCATGACGATCCAGTCGAACCACAACCAGCGCCGTGCGCAGCACGCGCGCCCCTCCAGCGGCCGCCGTGGATCTGGCTCTGCCAGTCCACCAGCGGCGCCCCCTTGAGGGGGCCGGCGAAGCCGGTAGGGGGTGGGCTTATTTCGTGGGCTCGTCCTTCTTGCCCTTGTTCTCGGGGATGTACGGGCTCCACGGCTGCGCCTTGACCGGGCCGGGCGTCTTCCAGACGACGTTGAACTGGCCGTCCGCCTTCACCTCGCCGATGAACACCGACTTGTGCAGGTGATGGTTCTTCTCGTCCATCTTGGACGTGATGCCCGACGGCGCCTTGAAGGTCTGGCCGGCCATCGCGGCGATGACCTTGTCGGTGTCGGTGCTGCCGGCCTTCTTGACCGCCTGCGCCCACATGTTGAGGCCGATGTAGGTGGCCTCCATCGGGTCGTTGGTCAGCGGCTTGTCCTTGTGGCCGGCGATGTTCTTGGCCTTGGCGTAGGCGCTCCACTTCTTGACGAACTCGTCGTTGGCCGGCGCCTTGATGGACATGAAGTAGTTCCACGCGGCGAGATGGCCCTGCAGCGGCTTGGTGTCCACGCCGCGCAGCTCCTCCTCGCCGACAGAGAAGGCCACGACCGGCACGTCCGTCGCCTTCAGGCCCTGGTTGCCCAGCTCCTTGTAGAAGGGCACGTTGGAGTCGCCGTTGATGGTGGACACCACGGCCGTCTTCTTGCCCTCGGCGGCGAACTTCTTGATCTTGGCGATGATGCTCTGGTAGTCCGCGTGGCCGAAGGGGGTGTAGTCCTCCATGATGTCGGCGTCGGCCACGCCCTTGCTCTTCAGGAAGGCGCGCAGGATCTTGTTGGTCGTGCGCGGGTACACGTAGTCCGTGCCCAGCAGCACGAAGCGCTTGGCGCCGCCGCCGTCCTTGCTCATCAGGTACTCGACGGCGGGAATGGCCTGCTGGTTCGGCGCCGCGCCCGTGTAGAACACGTTCTTGCTCAGCTCCTCGCCCTCGTACTGCACCGGGTAGAACAGCAGCGAGTTGGTCTGCTCGAACACCGGCAGCACGCTCTTGCGGCTCACCGAGGTCCAGCAGCCGAACACCACGGCCACCTTGTCCTGCGAAATCAGCTGCTTGGCCTTCTCGGCGAACAGCGGCCAGTTGGACGCCGGGTCCACCACCACCGGCTCCAGCTTCTTGCCGAGCAGGCCGCCCTTGGCGTTGATCTCGTCGATGGCCATCAGCACGGTGTCCTTGAGCACCGTCTCGGAGATGGCCATCGTGCCCGACAGCGAGTGCAGCACGCCGACCTTGATGGTGTCGGCGGCGAAGGCGGCGGGGGCGGCCAGGGTGGCGGCGGCGGCAGCGGCGAGGGCCAGGGCGGAACGGCGAAGCATCGGGGAACCTCCAGGGGGTTGGGTGAGTGCGGTGACCACCCACCCCAAGCGCAAGGCCCGTGCCAGCCCCGGCCCCGCCCTGGCTGCGGCGGGTCCGCCCTCGCCGCCCGCGCCGCAGCCCCGTTGCGGTGCATCCCGCACCGCCGCCGCACCGGCCCGGGCCCGGCCGCACGGATCCGTGCGGCCGGGCCCGGAAACGGTCAAGCCGCCGGCAGGATCACCCCGTCACACGGCCCGAACCCGATGCGCCGGAAGCCCGGCTTCTCGGCGCTGGCGCGCAGGCCGAGCTGGTCGCCGTCGAGCAGGAAGCTGCGCTGCTCGCCGTTGGGCAGCGTGATCGGCTGCTTGCCGCCCAGGGTCAGCTCCAGCAGCGAGCCGGCCTCGTCCGGAGCCGGGCCGCTCAGCGTGCCGGTGCCCAGCAGGTCGCCGGGCTGCAGGTTGCAGCCGTTGCTGGCGTGGTGGGTCAGCATCTGCGCCAGCGACCAGTAGGCGTGCCGCAGGTTGGAGCGCGAGAGGCGCACGGCCTCGGCGCAGGCCGGCGTCTTGAGCCAGACCTCCAGCCCGATGTCGAACGCCGCGCCGGCGCGGTGCGCGGGCGAGTCGAGGTAGGGCAGCGGCTGCGGGTCGCCCTCGGGCCGCGTGAACGGGATGCGGAACGGCGCCAGCGCCTCCATCGTGACGATCCACGGCGAGATCGTGGTGCCGAAGTTCTTGGCCAGGAAGGGGCCCAGCGGCTGGTATTCCCAGGGCTGGATGTCGCGGGCGCTCCAGTCGTTCAGCAGCGTCAGGCCGAAGGCGTGCTCGTCCGCCTCGTCGATGCCGAAGGGCTCGCCCAGCGCGTTGCCGGGGCCGACGAACAGGCCCAGCTCCAGCTCGCAGTCAATGCGGGCGCTGGGCTGGAAGACCGGCGCGTCGGCGTCCGGCGGCTTGACCTGGCCGCGCGGCCGGCGCAGCGGCGTGCCGCTGACGACGATGGAGCTGCTGCGGCCGTGGTAGCCGATGGGCACCCACTGGTAGTTGGGCAGCAGCGGGTTGTCGGGGCGGAACAGCCGGCCGACGGCGCGGGCATGGTGGATGCCGGTGTAGAAGTCGGTGTAGTCGCCGATGCGGCAGGGCACGGCGTACTCGGCCTGGGCCTGCGGCAGCAGCGCCAGCTCGGGCGCACCGGCCTTGAGCGTGTCGAACAGCCGGTGCCGCAGCGCGCGCCGCTCGTGGCCGGGCCGGGCCATCAGCGCGTTCATGTCGGCGAAGCCCCAGCCGGCCAGGTCCAGGATCTGGTCGCCGATGCCGACGCCGATGCGCCAGGGCTCCTGCGAGCCCGAGCGGCGGAAGCTGCAGAAGGGCAGGTTCTGCAGCGGGAAGTCGGTGGCGGGGTCGTTGGCGGACGCGACCCAGGAGCGGGCGGCGGCGTCGTGGGTGTGGTCAAGCATGGAACTCATCCTTCAGGTCGCGCCAGCAGTCGGCGTAAGTCGTCTCCAGCGGCGCATCGGCCAGCGCCCAGGCGGTGGGCTTGAGCGGCCAGCGGGTCTCGAACATGAAGGCCAGCGTCTGGTCCAGCTTGTGCGGCGCCAGCTCGGCGTGGCTGGCCTTGTCGAAGGCCTCGGCGTCGGGGCCGTGCGGCACGTAGCTGTTGTGCAGGCTGGCGCCGCCGGGCTTGAAGCCCTCGGGCTTGGCGTCGTACTGGCCCAGCACCAGGCCCATGAACTCGCTCATCACGTTGCGGTGGTACCAGGGCGGGCGGAAGGTGTCCTCGGCCACCATCCAGCGCGGCGGGAAGATGACGAAGTCCACGTTGGCCCAGCCCGGCGTGTCGCTGGGGCTGGTGAGCACGGTGAAGATGCTCGGGTCCGGGTGGTCGAAGCTGACGGTGTTGATCGTCATGAAGCGCGCGGTGTCGTAGCGGCAGGGCACGAGGTTGCCGTGCCAGGCGACGACGTTGAACGGGCTGTGCGGCTGCACCGCGCGCCACAGCCGGCCGCCGTGGCGCTTGACGATCTCGTAGGCGCCTTCGTCCTGCTCGTGCCAGGCGACGGGGGCCTCGAAGTCGCGCGCGCTGGCCAGGCCGTTGGAGCCGATCGGGCCCAGCTCCGGCAGCCGGAAGGCGGCGCCGAAGTTCTCGCAGACGTAGCCGCGCGCCGGGCCGTCCAGCGGGTCCACCTTGAAGGCCATGCCGCGCGGCAGCAGCGCGATGGAACCGGGCGCCACCGCCAGCCGGCCCAGCTCGGTCGTCACGAGCAGCCGGCCCTGCTGCGGCACGAGCAGCATCTCGGCGTCGGCGTTCACCAGCGCGCGCCGGCCCATCGCGCGGGTGGCGACGTAGGCGTGCGCGCCCATGCCGCCGATGCCCGGCTCGCCGTTGACCGCGTAGGTGCGCAGGCCGTCGACGAAATCGCCGTCGCCGTGCAGCGGCGTCGGGCCCCAGCGCAGCGGGTCGGGCGGCACGGCCTCGCCCTGCGCGGCGCCGCTCTTCCAGTGCGGCTGCGCCAGCGGCGCGTAGCCGCCGACGACGACGGACGGACGGCGCCGGTACAGCCAGGTGCGCTGGTTGTCCACGCGCGGGGCGGTGAAGGCGCTGCCGGACAGCAGCTCGGCGTACAGCCCGTGCGGCGCGCGCTGCGGGCTGTTGCGGCCGATGGGCAGCGCGCCCGGCACGGCCTCGCTGCTGTGCTGGTTGCCGAAGCCGGTCAGGTAGTGAAGCGAGGTCGGTTCAGTCATGGCGTTCGTGGCGGGCGAGTGCGAAGGCTTGCCTCAGCACCTCGCGGTCGCCGATGTGGTTGCAAAGAATCAGCGCCAGCCGCGCGAGCCAGTCGGCGGCGGCCTCGTCGTCCAGCCCCGCCTGGGCGGCGATCAGCTCGGCGTAGAAGCCGTCCGCATCGCCGCCGAAATTTGGGGTCAGAGTCAATTTATTCATGCGGGCCTCCCATGGGCGCGGGCGATGGCGGCCTGCACCGCCGCCGCGTCGCAGCGCTGCCAGCGCGCGGCGACCACCGCGTCCGGCCGGATCAGGTAGACGCTGCCCGGCGGCGCGCCGTAGCGCTGCGCGGCGAGGCCGTCGGCCGGCAGCGCCAGCACGCGGACGCCGCAGTCCGCGGCCGCCGCGCCGAAGGCCAGCAGCGCGAACTCGCCGCCCAGCCGCTCGCCGAGCCAGCCGCCGTCCAGCGGCGCGTCGGGCGCCGGGCAGCCGGGCGCGGGGCCGCCGGCCCAGGCGTCGCCGTCGGGCGTGTTGAGCGGCGAATCGCGCACCTCGGTGGGCAGCGACAGCCGGCCGCTGTTGACCAGCGGCTTGGCGAACCCGGTGTGCGCGGCCAGGTCCAGCGCCGCCTTGCGCAGCCGCAGGCTCAGCGCGCTCTTGGGGCTGATGAAGTCGGTGGCGCGGGTGGAGTGGCCGATGTTGTCGTCGGCGGCGGCGATGCGTTCCTGCTCGTAGCTGTCGAGCAGCGCGTCGCCGCCCTCGCCGCGCAGCACGGCGGCCAGCTTCCAGCCGAGGTTGTCGGCGTCCTGCACGCCGCTGTTGGCGCCGCGCGCGCCGAAGGGCGAGACCTGGTGCGCCGCGTCGCCGGCCAGCAGCACGCGGCCGACGCGGAAGCGCTCCGCCCGGCGGCAGCAGAACTGGTAGATGGACGACCACGCCAGCTCGAAGCCCTCGGTGCCCAGCATCGCGGCGACGCGGGCGCGGATGCGCCCGGGGTCGCGCTCGGCCTCGGCGTCGGCGTGGCGGCCGAGCTGGAAGTCGATGCGCCACAGCCCGTCGGCCTGCGCGTGCAGCAGCACGGACTGGCCGCGGTGGAAGGGCGGGTCGAACCAGAACCAGCGCTCGGGCCGGGCCGGGTCCAGCCCGCGCGGGCGCGCGCCGGGAGCCAGGCGCACGTCGGCGATCAGGAAGCGGTCCTCGAACACCTGGCCCTGGAAGCCCAGGCCCAGCATCGTGCGCGTCGGGCTGCGCGCGCCGTCGCAGGCGACCACCCAGTCGGCGCGCATGTCGAACAGGCCGTCCGGCGTGCGGACCTTCAGCGTCACGCCCTCGCCGTCCTGCGCCAGCCCGGCCAGCTCGTGGCGGCCGCGCAGCTCGATGCGCCCGTCCAGCTGCACCGCGCGCACCAGCCGGGCCTCCACCTGGTCCTGCTGCAGGTTGACCATGGCCGGCATCTTGTGCTGCGCCTCGGGCAGCAGGTCGAAGCGGTAGGCCTCGCGCTCGCCGTGGAACACCCGGCCCAGCTGCCAGCGCACGCCCTCGCGCGCGACGGCCTCGCCGACGCCGAGGCGGTCGAACACCTCCAGCGTCTTCTTCGCCCAGCAGACGGCGCGCGAGCCCTCGCCGATGCGGTCGCTGTCGTCGATGACGACCACCGGCAGCTCGCGCCTGGCCAGGTCCAGCGCCAGCGTCAGCCCGACCGGGCCGGCGCCGACGATGACCACCGGCCGGCGCTGCGGCTGGCCGGAGCGCTGTTCCAGGCTCTGGTGGTAGGGATAGCGGGGCAGGTCCATCACAACTCTTCGATCACGTCGTGCACAAGTGCGGGCCGAGCGCCGGGCCGCTCCCAAGCCGGCCCGCCTGGCGATGTGCGAGCGGGGCAAGCCCCGCGCGCATCGCCGCCCCCTCGGGGGGCCGGCCGGGTTGGCCCGCGTTCAGCGGGGCCAGACCGGACGGGGGGCGCCATCTCAAACGCCTTCGAGCGCCTTCCACATCTCGACGTCGCGCTCCGCCGTCCAGATGCGCGGGTGCGAGGTGCCGCCGGCCTCGTCGTAGGCGCGGGTCACGTCGAAGGGCATGCAGTGGTCGAAGATGACCCAGTGGCCGTATCGGGGCCGCAGCGCCGCCATCGTGCGCTGGTAGACGGCCTTCAGCGGCTCGCCCGCCTGCACGCCGGCCTGCACGGCCGCGTACAGCTCGCTGACGAAGGCGCGCGTGCCGTCCAGGCCGGCGGCCACCTGCGCCGCGCCCTTCAGCGCCGGGCCGCGGCCCGGCACCAGCGCGGCGGCGTCCAGCGCGGCGATGGCGTCCAGCGTGGCCGGCCAGTCGGCGAAGTGCGCGTCGCCGCAGTAGGGCGTGGCGTCGAACTCGACCAGGTCGCCGCTGAACAGCACCCGCTCCCCGGGCAGCCAGGCCACCGTGTCGCCCGCCGTGTGGCCGCGGCCGGGCGAGAACATCTCGACCTGGACGCCGCCCAGGTCCAGCGTCAGCCGGCCGGAGAAGGTCAGCGTCGGCCAGGTCAGGCCCGCCGGCACCGACTCGACGTTGCGGAACAGTCGCGGGAAGCGGCCGATCTCGCTGGCCTTGTCCTGCTCGCCGCGCTCACGGATCAGCGCCAGCGTGCCCTCGCTGGCAATCACCTGCTCCAGCCCCTCGGCCTGGAAGGCGCTGGCACCCAGCACGCGCACCGCGTGGTAGTGGCTCAGCAGCACGTACTTGATCGGCACGGCGCTCACCTCGCGGATGCGCCGGATCACGTCCGCCGCCATCACCGGCGTGGCCTGCGTGTCGATCACCATCGCCGCGTCGCGGCCGATGACGATGCCGGTGTTGGGGTCGCCCTCGGCCGTGTACGCCCAGGCGTGCTCGGACAGACGCTCGAACGTGACCTGTTTTTCGTCCAGGTCGGCTTGGGAGGCAAAGGCTTTGGTGGTCATGCAGGGGGTCTCCTCGACGGCAGGTCCGGAATTTATCCTAAACAGAATTGATTCAGCAATATAGAATTTCCCGCATGAACGACGCCAAGCCCGCCAGCAAGGAGCCCCGCGGCATCCAGAGCATCGAAGTCGGCGGCCAGCTGCTGCTGGCGCTGGCCCACCACGGCCGGCCGATGGCGCTGAAGGACCTGGCCCGCGAGGCCGGCATGACGCCCGCCAAGGCCCACCCCTACCTGGTGAGCTTCATCAAGCTGGGGCTGGTGGAGCAGGACGGCGGCAGCGGCCCCTACGGGCTGGGGCCGCTGGCGCTGCAGCTGGGCCTCATCAGCCTGCAGCAGTACGACCCGGTGCGGCTGGCCACGCCCGTCATCGAGGAGCTGGCGCTGCGGCTGGGGCACACCGTGGCGATCGCCGTCTGGGGCACGCGCGGCCCCACCATCGTGCGCGTGGCCGAGGGGCCGACGCCGGTCCACGTCAGCATGCGGCACGGCACGGTGATGAGCCTGGCGGGCACGGCGTCGGGCCGGCTGTTCGCGGCCTACCGGGCCGGCGAGGCTGCGGCGCTCGGCGAGCCGCTGCCCGACGCGGCCACGACCGCCGCCGTGGCCGGCGCCGGGCTGGCGATCTCGCGCGACGGCGTGGTGCCGGGCGTCAGCGCCGCAGCGGCGCCGGTGTTCGAGGCCTCAGGCCGGCTGGTGCTGGCGCTGACGGCCATCGGCCCGAGCGCCAGCTTCGACACCGCGGCGGACGGCCTGCCGGCCCGCGCGCTGCGGGAAGCCGCCGGGCTGCTGTCGCGCCGGCTGGGGCACTGACGCCATGGGCTCAGGGAATGCGGGCCAGCATCTCGGCCTCGGTCAGCGGGTCCCAGGCCAGCGGATACAGGCTGCGCGCCGAGGCCAGCAGCTCGGGCCGGCCGCCCCACAGCGCGATCTGCTCGCGCACGGTGGCGAAGTCCACGCTCATCAGCACGGCCGGCGCGTTGACGCGGGCGTTGTGGCGGGCCGCCGTGTACGGCAGCAAGCCCAGCCAGCGGCGGTAGAAGGCGACGTGCCGCGGGTTCACCTCGATGACCAGGCGCTCGCAGGCCGCGCGGCGGTGGGCGTGCAGGTAGCCCAGGTGGTAGAGCTGCGCCAGCACGCGCTTGGGGTTGTGGGAGTGCTTGTCGACGGCCAGCCCGCCGAACTCGCAGAGCTTGACGCCGCCGGCCCGCCATTCGGCCAGCTCCGCCTCGAACAGCGCGTCGGCGTGCAGGCCGCCCGTGCCGTCGAAGCGCACGGACAGGGTGCCGACGATGCGCTCCCCGTCGCGCGCGGAGCAGACGATGTCGCCCGCCTCGTTGCGGCTGCTGTAGCGCTCGCGGGCCACGGCCAGGCCGCGGTCGTTGTAGCGGCGCTCGACCAGGTCCAGCGCCTCGCCCTCCAGCCCGCCGAAATCACTGTTCAGTTCCAGCGGCGGGCCGCCAAAGGGAAGGGGCGGCGTGTGACTGGACTTCTTGGCGGTGGAGAACATGAAAGCGGTTTCCTTGGGCGTCTGGCACGCGAACGGCGAAGTCTAGGGATTGGAATGTGACTTTTCCCCAATCGTCACCAACCGATACATGTGAAATCCCGCACTCGCGGGCCTCGGCCGTCACCCAAACGAGTGACGGCGGCCGCCCGCAATCCGCAAAAAAGGCCACGCGATGCGTGGCCTGCGGGGCGCCGGCAGCGCCGGGTCAGGCGGCGTAGCGGCCGGCCAGGCGGTTCATGTTGCCCAGCGACAGGCGGTGCATCTCGACCAGCGCGATCAGGCCGTTGCGGTGCAGTTGCAGCACCTTGTCGTCCGGCAGCTCGGCGTATTTCTTCTCGTCCAGCGCCAGGAAGCCCTCGACGTCCAGCTTCTGGCCGTCCGGCAGCGTGGCCTCGAAGCGCATGTCCTGCAGCAGGTCCATCTCGGCCAGCAGGTTGCAGATCAGGCGGGTGCGCTCGGCTTCCTGCTCGAAGTTCTCCAGGAAGGCCTTGGCGTTCATCAGGAACTCGGTCGGCTCGCCGTCCTTGAACAGCGCCTCGCCGGTGGCATCGTTGAAGCCCTCCCAGCGGCTGTCGTAGCAGACGGCCAGGTTGTTGGCGTTGCCGTCCAGGCGCGCCATCGCGAACGGGTAGCGGCGCACATAGGCCGGCACGTAGTTGCCGGTCCACTTCCCGCCGTCCACATACAGGTTGGAGCCCGGCTTCAGGCCCAGCACGGCCAGCGGCGCGACGGCCTGCTTGCCGTCGGCGGCCGGCTCGCCCGCGCGCACGAAGACGATGGGGTATTCCTTGCACGCATCGCCGAATTCGACGGCGGCCAGGAACACGGAGTTCTGGTCGGCCACGCGGCTGACGACGGCCCGGGCGGTGTCCAGCTTCAGGTTCTTGTGGACTTCGCGGTCCAGCGGCTGCAGTTCGCCGTACATCGGGGGGTTGCTCATGATTCCTTCTCTCCAGGTTCGGCCAGGCGACTGGCCAGCACTTTGTCCACACGCTTGCCGTCGAGGTCCACGACCTCGAATCTCCACGCGTCCCACTCCACCACATCGGCCGTGCGCGGCAAGCGCCCCAGCAGCAGCATGATCATGCCGGCCAGGGTGTTGTAGCGCCCACGGTCTTCCTCGGGCAGTTCCTTCAGGCCCAGGCGGTCCTTCAGCTCGGGCACGGGGATCAGGCCGTCGATCAGCCAGTTCCCGTCCTCGCGCTGCACCGCCCAGGCGTCGCCGTCGCTGGGGGCGTTGAACTCCCCGGCGATGGCCTCCAGCACGTCGCGCACGGTGATCACGCCCTGCACCTCGCCGTACTCGTCGACGACGAAGACCAGCGGCGCGTCCGACACGCGGAAATGCTCCAGCAACTCCATGCCCGACAGCGTCTCCGGCACGAACAGCGGCGCCTCCAGGCCGGCCGTCAGGTCCAGCGGCTGGCCCTCCAGCATGCCGGCCAGCAGCGCGGGCGCATTGGCCACGCCCAGCACCTCGGTCAGGCCGCCGCGGCACACCGGATAGCGGCTGAAGCCGTGCTCGCGCAGCACGGCCAGCACCTCGGCGGGCGCCGCGTCCACGTCCAGCCAGGCGATCTCGGCGCGCGGGATCATCATCGAGCCCACCTGGCGCTCGTCCAGGCGGAACACGTTGCGCACCATCTGGTGCTCGTGCTGCTCGATGACGCCCGCGTCCAGGCCCTCCTCCAGGCTGGCGGCGATCTCCTCTTCCGTCACGCCGCGCGCGCCCTTGTTGCGCAGGCCCAGCAGGCGCAGCGTGGCCTCGGTCAGGAAGCTCAGCGCGCGCACCAGCGGGCGGGCGACCAGCGAGATGAAGTTCATCGCCGGCGCCACCAGGCGCGCCACCGTCTCGGGGTAGATCTGGCCGATGCGCTTGGGCACCAGCTCGCCGAACACGATGGTCAGCAGCGTGATGATGACGACGACCAGCGCCGTCGCGGCGATCTGCGTGGCGTTGGGATGCAGGCCGAAGGTCTCGCTGAGCCATTGCGACAGCGGGCCGGAGAAGGCCGCGTCGCCGACGATGCCGTTCAGCACGCCGATGCCGGTGATGCCGATCTGCACCGTCGAGAGGAACTTGGTGGGGTTGTCGTGCAGGTCCATGGCCGCCTGCGCGCCGCCCTCGCCGCTTTCCACCATCACCTGCAGCCGCGCCTTGCGGCTGGCGGTCAGGGCCATCTCCGACATCGCGAACAGGCCGTTGAGAAGGATCAGAAAGAGAACGAGTGCGGTATCCATCGAGGGCGCCGACCACGGAGGAGCCATGGCGGCGCGGGGCAAAAACGAAGGCCGGGAGACTAGCAGATGGCCGCGATCGCGCCCATCGCGCATTCCCGGGTCCGGTCAGGCCGGGGCGAGCAGCGCCTCGCAGCGGTCGGCGACGGTGCGGATGGCGCCAGCCTGGTCGAAGCCGGCGTACTTCTGCGCGAAGCGCCGGGCCGCCTCGCCGAGCGACGCATCGGCCAGCGCCCGCTTGACGAGCCGGGGGAACTGGCCCGCGGCCGCCTCCGGGAGGGCCACCGCGGCGCCCAGCGCCTCGACGCCGCGCGCGAACATCGTCTGCTCCAGCTGCTGCGGGAACAGCAGCAGCGGCTTGCCGGCCAGCAGCAGCGCGCAGACCGTGCTGACGCCCGCGTGCAGCACGGCCACGTCGCAGCCGCGGCGCGCCTGCTCGATGTCCAGCGGCTGGCGCGAGATGCGCAGGTTCTCGCCGCTGAAGGCCTCCACCGTGCGGCGCGACACGCCCGGCACGTGCACCAGCACGCTGGCGTCCAGCCCCTTCAGCACGGCCAGCAGCGCGTCCAGCGCGCCGTAGTCCGGCTTCAGGTAGGCGAACACCTTCAGCGCGCCCCGGCCCGGCCAGTGCACGTCGTCACCACGGCCGAGCGCGAAGATGGGGCCGACGAAATCGCCGCCGGCGCGGTTCGGGTAGTGGTCCAGCTCGGGCAGCGTCGCCAGCACGTCGGCGCCGACGGACAGCAGGTCCAGCACGCCGTCGAGCGGCGGCGCGCCCAGCTCGTACAGCACCTGGTTGGCCACGTGCAGCACCTGCTGCTCGGAGTCCAGCAGCCGCGCCGCCGGCGCCTTCTGCCACCAGCGCAGCGGCGGCAGCGGGCGCGCGGCCGGTGGCAGCTGGAAGCCGTTGGCCAGGTTGATGCACGGCAGGCCCAGGCCGCGGCTGGCCAGCACGGCCGTGGGCGCGTAGTCGACCAGCAGCGCGTCCACGCGCAGCAGCGCCAGCAGGTGGCGCCAGGCGCGGCAGATGCCCAGCAGCGCCGGCGGGTCCAGGAAGCCGAAGCCCATCAGCAGCTCGGCGTGGCTGAGCGGGTCGGGCAGGCGCATCACCCGGCCCATCCACAGTGGCGCCTGGAACCACCGGAAGCCATGCGGCCCCAGCAGGCGCTCGGCCTCGACCAGCTCGCGGATGATGAAGACCACCTCGTGGCCGCGGCGCTGCAGCTCGCGGGCGACGGGGATCATGCGGCCCAGGTGGCCGTAGGCGCCACCGAGCTCCCAGATGAATGCGTAGCGAGCCATGGCGCGCGAGTCTAGGGGGAACGAAAAGCGGCACCCGCAGGTGCCGCCGAACGCAAGCCGCCGGGCTCAGCCGGGCCTGCCGCCGCGCCGTCGGCGCCAGCCCAGCCAGCCGCCACCACCGGCCGCCGCCAGCAGCGCCAGGCTGCCGGGCTCGGGCAACGCGACGGCGGTGGCGGTCAGCGAGAAGTCGGCGCTGGGGCCGAGGCCGTTGCCGTCGAACGGGTCGCCGGAGCGGGCGATGCCGTTGTAGATGACGCAGGCCATGTGGGGCGTGTCCTCGGCCAGCGCGACCGCCTCGCCATAGCCGCCGTAGCCGCCATAGCAGTCGCCGGAGCCGACCGCGCCGCCCACGTACTGGCCGCTGACGGTGGAGACGATGTCGTAGTCGATGGTGATGGTCTCGCCGGCGGCGACCAGGCCCATGTCCACCGAGTAGGCGCCGCCCGCGCCGTGGACGTGGTTCGACGTCGCGGCCGCACAGCCGGCCCAGGCGCCCAGCGCGCCGATGTCGCTCTCCAAGCAGCTGAAGTTCGCGCCCGACTGCGTGACCAGCGTGTCGCCCTGGCTGACGACCTGGCCGTTGCGGCGGATCTGCAGGCGCAGGTTGGCCATGCCATCGCCGTCGCCCCACAGCGCGACCTCGCCGCCTTCCAGGTTGAAGCCGAAGTTCAGCATCACCGCGCTGCCGGTGGTGTTGGTGTAGGTGCCGCTGTAGAGCGCGCTGGTCTTCGCATAGAAGTCCAGGCCCTCGCCGGACGCGCGGGCGCCGAAGTAGGTCGGACTGCCCACGAAGCCGTAGGTGTGGAAGAAGACGCTGGAGCCGCCTTCGCCCCGGTTCAGGTAGAAGTCGGCGCCCTCGGGCGTCGCGAAGATCGAGCCTTCGGGCAGCGCATCGGGCACGGCCACGCCGTTGAGCGCGTAGGCGGCCGTCAGCGTGATCGCCGGGTCGGCGGCCGCCGTGGCGGACAGGCCGCCACAGGCCGCCGCCACCAGCAGGCTCAGCAGCCGGGCGCGCGGCGCGGGGTTGTCGTTGTGCATGGGTGTCTCCTGGAATGGTGAAGCCCCGCCCGCGGCGGCCGGGGCGCCGGCCCCGACGCAAATTCCACGCCACGGGCGGATTCCCGTTCCGCCACAACGGCTTGGCGGCCGGCTCCCGGCGGCGCGCGCGGCGCTGTCAAGAATCCCGACAGCGCCGGGCGCTTAGCATCCGGGGCGATGAACTACCTGATCGGCGACCTCCAGGGCTGCTGCGATGCCTTCGAGCGCCTGCTGGCCCGCCTGCACTTCTCGCCCTCGCGCGACCGGCTCTGGCTGCTGGGCGACCTCGTCAACCGCGGGCCGAAGTCGCTGGCCACGCTGCGGCGGCTGCAGGCGCTGGGCGATGCCGCGACCTGCTTGCTCGGCAACCACGACCTGCACCTGCTGGCCGTCGCCCACGGCGTGCGGCCCGCGCACCGCCACGACACGCTGGCGCCGCTGCTGGAGGCGCCGGACCGCGCCGCGCTGCTGGACTGGCTGCGCCGGCAGCGGCTGGCCGTCAGCGGCGCCGGCTGGCTGATGGTGCACGCGGGCGTCCCGCCGTCATGGAGCCGCGACGACACGCTGGCCCATGCCGCCGAGGTGGAGGCCGTGCTGCGCGGCCCCGACCTGCCCGGCTTCCTGCACGAGATGTACGGCAACGAACCGGCCCGCTGGGACGCGGCGCTGAGCGGCACCGCGCGGCTGCGCTTCACCGTCAACGCGCTGACGCGCATGCGCTTCTGCGCGGCCGACGGCACGATGGACTTCAAGGCCAAGGACGGCGCCGCCGCCGCGCCGCCCGGCTTCCAGCCCTGGTTCGACGTGCCGGGCCGCCGCACGGCCGGCGTGCCCATCGCGTTCGGCCACTGGTCCACGCTGGGGCTGCTGGACCGGCCCGACCTGCTGGGGCTGGACACCGGCTGCGTCTGGGGCGGCCGCCTGACCGCCGCGCGCGTGGACGGCCTGGCGCGCGAGTTCATCCAGGTCGACTGCGACCAGGCCCAGAAGCCCGGCCGCTGAGGCCGCCGACCCGTAGAATGCGCGCCCTCGGAAGCTTGGGGGAGTGGTTTAACCCAACGGTCTTGAAAACCGTCGGCCGGTCAAACGGCCCGTGAGTTCGAATCTCACAGCTTCCGCCACCCTTCCCTCACGCCCGGGCCAGCCAGCGCAGCACCGACACGAAGTGGTCGATCTCGTCGCAGGTGTTGTAGAACGCGAACGATGGCCGCACGGTGGCTTCCACGCCGAAGCGGCGCAGGATGGGCTGGGCGCAGTGGTGGCCGGCGCGCACCGCGATGCCCTCCTCCGCCAGCGCGCGGCCCACGGCCGCCGTGTCGTGGCCGGCGAGCACGAAGCTCAGCACGCTGGCCTTGTCGGCCGCCGTGCCGATGAGCCGCACGCCCGGGATGGGACGGATGGCCTCGGTCGCATAGGCCAGCAGGTCGTGCTCGTAGCGGGCGATGTGGTGCAGGCCGATGCGCGACACATAGTCCAGCGCCGCGCCCAGGCCCGCCGCGTCGGCGATGTTGCCGGTGCCGGCCTCGAACTTCATCGGCGCCGGCTGGAACACGGTGCGCTCGAAGGTGACGTCGGCAATCATGTTGCCGCCGCCCTGCCACGGCGGGATGGCGTCCAGCACCTCTTTGCGGCCGACGACCGCGCCGATGCCCGTGGGCCCGAAGACCTTGTGGCCGCTGAAGATGAAGAAGTCGCAGCCGATGGCCTGAACGTCCACTGCGAGGTGGGACACCGATTGCGCACCGTCCACCAGCGTCGTCACGCCCTGGCGTTGCGCGATGCCGACCAGCTCCTGCGCCGGCACCACCGTGCCCAGCGCATTACTGACCTCCGTCACCGCGAGCAGCTTGGTGCGCGGGCCGATGAGCTTGGTCGCCTCGCTGAGGATGACCTGGCCCGTGTCGTCCACCGGGATCACGCGCAGCTGCGCGCCCTTGCGGGCGGCGAGCTGCTGCCAGGGCACGATGTTGGCGTGGTGCTCCAGGTGGGAGACGACGATCTCGTCACCCGCGCCGACGTGCTGCTCACCCCAGGTGTTGGCCACCAGGTTGATGGCCTCGGTCGCGCCGCGCACGAAGATGACTTCGTCCGGCGAGCGGGCGTTGACGAAGCGCGCGACCGTTTTGCGGGCGTTCTCGTAGGCATCCGTTGCGCGCGCCGCCAGCGTGTGGGCGGCGCGGTGGATGTTGCTGTTCTCGTGCGCGTAGAAATGCGTGAGCCGGTCGATGACGGCCTTGGGCTTCTGGGTGGTCGCGGCGTTGTCGAACCACACGAGTTGCCTGCCGTTGACGCGCTCCGCCAGGATGGGGAAGTCGCGCCGGATGGCGTGCACGTCGAAGGGCTGGCGCTGGCCTTGCAACTGGTGCTTGTTCGGCAGCTCGCCCGCGTGATGGCCGTGGGCGCCGGGGTGGCGGTTCAGGTCCAGCACATAGAGCGAGGGCTGCTGCGGCGTGGCACCGGCAGCCGGCGCCAGGAAGTAGTAGCCCGCCGGTGCTGCGGCTTCGCGGGCCGGCGGCGCGATGGCCTGCGGCACGCCGATCAGCTGGCTTCCCACGCGGCCGTCGAGGCCGGGCACGCTGGCCAGCAGCACGTCGGGCACGCCATTGCCAGCCTGCGCATGCGGCGCGCGGGCGGGCGACGGGCGGGCCAGCGCGGCGGCCTGGTCGGGGCCGGTGGGCGCGAGGTTGAGGCCGGGCGCGGCGGCGCCGAGGCCGGCGAACTGCGTCGTCGTGGCCTGTGGCAGCGGCCCGCCCGGCACGCCGCCGGGCAGCGGGTTGGCCGGCACGTCGAGGCCGCCGGCAGACTGCGCCGTCGGCACACTCCCCGTGTTCAGGCGGCCGAACAACTCATTGGCCAGCCGGCCCAGCGCGGCCACGTCGAACGGGCTCTCCACCCCGTCAACGGTAGGTGTCAGGGTATTCATGGTATTTGCCCACTTCCACGTCTTCGAGCACGGCCAGCGCGTCGTCGCTGTGCACCGCCAGCGAGCAGTACAGGCTGATCAGGTAGGAGGCGATCGCGTTGCGGTTGATGCCCATGAAGCGCACTGACAGCCCCGGCCCCTGCTCGCCCGGCAGGCCCGGCTGGTACAGGCCGACGACGCCCTGGCGCTTGTCGCCTACGCGCAGCAGCAGGATGCTGGTCTTGCCGTCGTTGACCGGCAGCTTGTCGCTCGGGATCAGCGGGAGGCCGCGCCAGGTCAGGAACTGGCTGCCGAACAGGATGATGGTCGGCGGCGGCACGCCGCGGCGGGTGCACTCGCGGCCGAAGGCGGCGATGGCGAGCGGGTGGGCCAGGAAGAAGGCGGGCTCCTTCCAGACCTTGGCCAGCAGGTCGTCGAGGTCGTCGGGCGTGGGCGCGCCGGTGATCGTGGACAGGCGCTGCGCGTCCGCGACGTTGGCCAGCAGGCCGTAGTCGGGGTTGTTGATGAGCTCGGACTCCTGGCGCTCCTTGATGGTCTCGATGACCAGGCGCAGCTGCTCCTTGATCTGGTCGTGCGGGCTGCTGTAGAGGTCGGACACGCGGGTGTGCACGTCCAGCACGGTAGCCACCGCGTTCAGGAAGTACTCGCGCGGCTGCGCGTCGTAGTCGGCGAAGGTGACGGGCAGTTCGGCCTCGTCGCGCTTGGCGCAGGCGACCTTGACGGCCTCGGGGTCGGCGACCTTGTTGAGGCGGTAGATGCCGGCCTCGACCGGGATCCACTGCAGCAGATGGGTCAGCCAGCGCGGCGTGATGGTGGAGAGTTGCGGGACGGTCTTGGTCGCGTTGGCGAGCTGCCGCGCGGCGGCGTCGCCGAGCGCGCGTTGTTCGAGTCGTTCAGCCATGGGGGCGGGGGCTCCTGGAGCGGTGGTGGGAAAAGGGGGGATGCCGCAAGCGCTCAGGCGGCCGCGGGCGGCACGGCGTCGGCGCCGGGTTCGATGGCCTGCGGGTCGGCCTGCAGATTGGCCTGCGAGATGCGGCTGCCGGGCGGCACGCTGCGCGTGAGCCAGACGTTGCCGCCGATCACCGAGCCGCGGCCGATCGTGATGCGGCCCAGCACGGTGGCGCCGGCGTAGATGACGGCCTCGTCCTCGACGATGGGATGGCGCGGCTGGCCCTTGACGAGGTGGCCCTCGCTGTCGACGGCAAAGCTCTTGGCTCCGAGCGTGACGTTCTGGTAGAGGCGCACGCCACGGCCGAGGATGGCGGTCTCGCCGATGACGACGCCGGTGCCGTGGTCGATGAAGCAGCCCGGGCCGAGGGTGGCGCCGGGGTGGATGTCGATGCCGGTCGCGGCATGCGCCAGCTCCGCGACGACCCGCGCGATCAGCGGCAGGCCGAGCACATACAGCTCGTGCGCGAGGCGGTGGCTGATCAGCGCGTGCAGGCCCGGGTAGCACAGCAGCACCTCGTCCACGCTGCGCGCGGCGGGGTCGCCCTGGAAGGCGGCGACGACGTCGCTGTCCAGCAGCTCGCGCACGACCGGCAGCCGGCGGGCGAAGGTGGTGACGAGTTCTGCCGCGGCGGTGTCGGCAGGGGGCTCGGCACCGCGCAGGCGGGCCTCGTGGCCGAGCTCCAGCAGCGCCTGCTGGCGCAGCCGCGTGAGGGCCACGCCGAGCGTGTGGCCGACGTAGTGGTCTTCACCCTCGGGCTGCAGGTCGGGCGGGCCCAGGCGCATCGGAAACAGGGCGCCGGCCAGTTGCGCTACCACGCCCGCCAGCAGCTCGCGCGACGGCAGCTCGCGGCCGCCGGTGTCCCAGCGCCGGTGGGCTTCGCGCCAGCGTCGGCGTGCCTGGCGCAGGCCGTCGACCACGTCGCCGAGGTCGTCTGCGGTGGCCATCAGTCCTGCACCCAGGGCAGGCCGTGGAAGCGCCAGCCATTGAAGTGGCCGCGCTGCTGGTGGTCATCGCTGTCGCCTTCAAAGCCTTCCTGGATGTTGAAGACGTTGGCGAGGCCCGCCTTGGCCGCGGCTTCGGCGGCCAGCGCCGAGCGCTTGCCGCTGCGGCACAGCAGCAGCACCGGCCGCTCGTTGCCGGACCTGGGGCCGACCCTGGCCTCCAGCTCCCTGACGAAGCGCGGGTTGCGGTTCAGCGCGGTACCGGTGGCCCAGGCGACGTGCAGGCTGCCCGGCACCTGGCCGACGAAGTGGCGTTCTTCGTTGCTGCGCACGTCGACCAGCACGGCCTGGCCGGCCTGGACGAGGTTCCAGGCATCGCGCGGGCTCAGGGAGCCGGCATGGGGCAGGCCCGCGGCGCGTGCCGCCTCGCGGGCCTGGGTGAGGGCTTGGGGTTCATCGAGGACAGGGCTGCTCATGTCGGCTCTCATGCGAAAACCGAGCAAGGCTAGGGCCGCACCGCCCGGCGGCCAACGAAGCAAAACGAGGACCGATATGCGCCCGCCGGCAGCCCCCCAGCGCCTTCAGTCCGTCACTTCACCTGCACCCAGGCCAGCTCCACCCAGTTGTCCGCCCGGTGCACGGCCGTGACGCCGGCGCGCGCCGCCCATGGGATGACCTGGCGGTGCAGCGGGATCACGTTGACCTGCTCGCGCAGCTCGGCCAGCGCGCCGCGGATCTGCTGCTCGCGCTTCTTCGCGTCCGGCTCGACGCTGCTCTGCGCGGCCAGCGCGTCGGCGCGGTCGTTGCGGAAATTGCCGAAGTTGTAGTTGCCCACGCCCTTGTCGCCGCGGCGGCGGTACACCGGCGTCAGGATGGCCTCGGCGTCCGTCACCGAGCCGCCCCAGCCGTACAGGAACAGGCTGGTGTCCAGCTTCTCCAGCTTGGGGAAGTACAGCACGCGCGGCATCGCGTTGACCTTGACCCTGACCTTGAGCTGCGCCCACATCGCCGCCAGCGCCGCGCAGATCTGCTCGTCGTTGATGTAGCGGTCGTTGGGGCAGTCCAGCGTCACCTCGAAGCCGTTGGCGAAGCCCGCGTCGGCCATCAGCTTGCGCGCGGCGGCCAGGTCGTGGGGCAGGCGGGCCTGCAGCGCCGGGTCGTCGAACGAGGCGTTGGACGAGGGCGTCAGCCCGCCGGTGGGAATGGCCAGGCCGCTCATCAGTTTGGTCCGCAGCGCCTCGATGTCGATGGCCTGGTAGAGCGCGCGGCGCACGCGCACGTCCTTGAACGGGTTGCGCTGGCCGGGCACGTTGCCATAGGCCAGCCTGTCGCGCGCCTGGTCCATGCCGATGAAGACCAGACGGTTCTCCGGCCCGTCGATGACCTTCACGCCGGCCGTGTTGCGCAGCCGCGTGACGTCGCGCGGCGCGGGGTCGTTCATCAGGTCCACCTCGCCCGAGACCAGCGCGGCCAGGCGGGTGGCGTCGCTGGCGACGGGCGTGTAGACGACCTCCTGCACATTGCCCTGGAAGCGGCCCCACCAGTTCGCGTTGCGCCGCAGCACCGTCCTGATGCCGGGCTGGCGGCTGACCAGCACGTAGGGGCCGGTGCCGTTGGCGTTGATGGCGGCGAAGCTCTCCTCCTTGCTCTTGAAGTCCAGCGGCCGCGTGACGCGGTGCGCCTCGCTCCATTTGCGGCTCATGATCCAGAGCTGGTCGATGTGCTGCAGGAACACCGGATTGAAGGTGGCGAGCCGGAACTCCACCGTCAGGTCGTCGATGCGCCGCGGCACGCCCACCGCGTTGGCGTAGACGGCGACCTGCGAGGTCGCCTCCTTGGCGCGCTGGATGGAGAACACCACGTCGTCGGCCGTCAGCGGCGTGCCGTCGTGGAACTTCACCCCCGGCCGCAGCTTGAAGCGCCAGGTCAGCGGGCCGGCCTGCGTCCATTCGGCGGCCAGGCCCGGTACCAGCTCCAGCCTGGCGTTGCGGTTCGTCAGGCGCTCGTAGATCTGGCCGTTGACGTTGTTCGTCAGCGTCTCGTTCTGCGAGTGCGGGTCCATGGTCTGCGGATCCCCCTGGCCGGCCCAGCGCAGCGTCTGCGCCGACGCGCCGCAGGCCACCGCCAACACCGCCACCCCCATCCATCGCTTCATCGCAGGCTCCCAGTCGACTCGAATGGGCGGCAGTTTAGGAGCGCGGGGCAAAACCCCTGGTCAGCGCCGGGCGGCGGGGTTCCAGAGCTCTTCCAGGTGCTGGAAGTTCCAGTTTTCGAGCGGCTCGCGGCCGGCGATGCGGTCGGTGGCGCCGGGCGCGGAGAGATCGATCAGTTGCACCGGGATGGGCATGTTGGACTTCGTCGAGTAGAAGACCTTCACGCGCGGCGCGACCAGCGTGGCGGCGCTCTGGTCCACCACCACCGCGAGCCGGCCGGACTGCAGCCGCACCAGCGTGCCGCTCGGGTAGATGCCGATGCTCTTCACGAACGACTGGAACACCAGCGGGTCGAACTGCCCCTTCCACTGCGCCATGCGCTGCAGCGAACCGGCCGGGTCCCAGGCGTTCTTGTAGGGGCGCACCGAGGTGATGGCGTCGTACACGTCGCACACCGCGCCCATGCGCGCCATCAGGCTGATCTGCTCGCCCGCCAGCTTGTGCGGGTAGCCGGTGCCGTCCATCTTCTCGTGGTGGTGCAGGCACACGTCCAGCACCGAGGCCGGCACCTTGGCGCCGTCCTTCAGCAGGTCCCAGCCGCGCCGCGGGTGGGTGCGCATCACCGCGAACTCGGCATCGGTCAGCGCGCCGGGCTTGTTCAGCACCTCGAGCGGCATCAGCATCTTGCCCACGTCGTGCAGCAGCCCGGCCAGGCCGGCCTCGCGCACCTGCTCGTCCGGCAGGCCCATGTGGCGGCCCAGCGCCACCATCAGGCCGCAGACGGCGACCGAGTGCATGTAGGTGTAGTCGTCCCGCGTCTTCAGCCGGGCCAGGCTGACGAAGGCGGCCGGGTTGCGCGCCAGCGACGAGGTGACCTCGTCCACGATGGGCAGACAACCCTCGCTGTCGATGGCCCGGCCCAGCCGCGCCTCGCCGAACAGCGCGATGACCGCCACCTTGGCACGGCCCAGCACCTGCGCGGCATGGCTCAGCTCCTCCTCCATGCTGACGCGCGCCTGCGGCGCTTTCGGCGGGTCCGGCGCGGGCGCCGCCACGACGGCCGGCGCGGGCTCGGCCACCTCGGCCGGGACGGCCGGGGCCGGCGCGACGTCACGCCCCCTGTCGGTGTCGATCCACACGGCCGGCACGCCACTGGCCCGCAGCGCCGCCAGGTCGGCGGCGTCGCTCATGACGAACCGGGTCTTCCAGAAGGGGTGGGACAGCCACGTCCCCTCCAGGGACTGGATGTACATGCCCAGCCTCACCTCGGCGGTGGAGATCTTCTTCAACATGACGGCGCAGTTTCGTTGCACCGAGTATCCGCGCCGCATCCTGGCGGGGCCGCCACCGCGACGTGCAGTTGTCCACGCTTTCGCGCGCGGGCGCAAAAAAGCCGCCCGGCGGGGCGGCTCGTCGTGCCGGGCCGGATGCCCGCCGGTCAGTGCCGCAGCTTGCTCTGCGGCACGGTGGCCAGCTCCGACGGCAGGCTGCCGATGTAGGCGGCGATGGCCTTCAGCTCGGCGTTGCTGAACTGCTTGACCTGGCCCTGCATGACGCCGTTGTTGCGGCCGACGTTGGCGTTCTTCTCGACCTTGTACGACTTCAGCGCGACGGTCAGGTAGTCGGCGTGCTGGCCGGCGATCTTGGGGTAGGTCGGGTCGATGGGCTTGCTGAAGTTGGCGCCGTGGCAGGACACGCAGGCGCCCTTGGTCAGCAGCTCGGCCACGTTGGCCGGCGCGGCGGGGACGCTCTCGGGCGCGGCGGGCAGCTGGGCCTGCTGCGCGTAGAAGGCGGCGATGTCGGCCATGTCCTGCTCGCTCAGCGACGCGGAGATGCTGCGCATCGTCGGGTGCCGGCGGTCGCCCTTGGCGTAGCCCTGCAGCGCGGCGACGATGTACTTGGCGTTCTGCCCCGCGATCATCGGCACCTTGTGGATCTCGGGGAAGCTGGCCTGGTAACCCGGGATGCCGTGGCAACCGATGCACATGGCGATCTTCTTTTCACCCGCCTTGACATCCTGCGCCTGGGCAGCGGCGGCGCCGGATGCGGCGGCCAGGGCGAGCGAGATCTGCAGCAGTTTTTTCATGTCTCGGTGGGTGTCGGGTTCTGGAGCGGCGGCGATTATAGGAGGGCTCCTATACTGATTCCGCCTCCCTCCAGCCCCGGTTTTCCCCATGAAATTCCAAGGTTCCGACCAGTACGTCGCCACCGCCGACCTGATGCTCGCGGTCAATGCCGCAGCCACGCTGCAGCGCCCCCTGCTCATCAAGGGCGAGCCCGGCACGGGCAAGACCATGCTGGCCGAGGAGGTCGCCCGCGCGCTGGACATGCCGCTGCTGCAATGGCACATCAAGAGCACCACGAAGGCGCAGCAGGGCTTGTACGAGTACGACGCCGTCAGCCGGCTGCGCGACAGCCAGCTCGCCGCCGTCGAGGGCAGCGAGCGCGTGCGCCACATCGAGAACTACATCGTCAAGGGCGTGCTGTGGCAGGCCTTCGAGGCCGAGCGGCCGGTGGTACTGCTGATCGACGAGATCGACAAGGCCGACATCGAGTTCCCGAACGACCTGCTGCGCGAGATCGACCGCATGGAGTTCCACGTCTACGAGACGCGCCAGCTCGTCAAGGCGCGGCACCGGCCGCTGGTCTTCATCACCTCCAACAACGAGAAGGAGCTGCCCGACGCCTTCCTGCGCCGCTGCTTCTTCCACTACATCAAGTTCCCGGACGCCGGGACGATGAGGAAGATCGTCGACGTGCACTTCCCGACGCTCAAGCAGGACCTGCTGGCCGCCGCGCTGAAGAACTTCTACGAGGTGCGCAACCTGCCCGGGCTCAAGAAAAAGCCCAGCACCTCGGAGCTGATCGACTGGCTCAAGCTGCTGGTGGCCGAGGACGTGCCGGTCAGCGCGCTGCAGGCCGGCGACGACAAGGTCGGCATCCCGCCGCTGGTGGGCGCGCTGCTGAAGAACGAGCAGGACCTGACGCTGTTCGAGAAGCTCGTCTTCATGCAACGCACGAACCGCTGATGGCCCAGGATTTCAACCGCGCGATGCGTGAGGCGCTGGCGGACGCCGTCGGCTTCGTGGCCGGCGCGCTGGCCGGCTGGTGGCTGGGCCGGCAGTTCGGCATCGACTTCATCGCCACCAGCGAATGGAACACGCGCCAGCTCATCGGCCTGGTGCTCATCGTCGGCGGCTGCGGCGTGGGCCGCTTCGCGGCGCGGCGGCTGATGCTGCGGGACAGACCGTGAAGCCGGTGCTGCCCGTCACGCTGGCGGCCGGCCCGATCCGCCTGGTGCCGCTGGCGCTTGACCACGTGCCCGGCCTGCAGGCCGCGGCCGCCGACGGCGCGCTCTGGACGCTGCGCTTCACCAGCGTGCCCGCGTTCGACGAGACCCGCGGCTACGTGGAGGCGGCACTGCAAGGCCAGGCGGCCGGCCACCGGCTGCCGTTCGCGGTGCTGGACGCCGCCAGCGGCGAGGTGCTGGGCAGCACCAGCTACCACGACATCGTGCCGGCCATCGCGCGCGTCGAGATCGGCTACACCTGGTACGCCCGCCGCGTGCAGCGCAGCGCCGTCAACACCACCGCCAAGCTGCTGCTGCTCACGCATGCGTTCGAGACGCTGGGCGCGCAGCTGGTGGGCTGGCGCACCGACAACTACAACCACGCCTCGCAGCGCGCCATCGAGCGCCTGGGCGCCCGGCGCGACGGCGTGCTGCGCCACCACGCGCTGCGCCGCGACGGCACCGTGCGCGACACCGTCATGTACAGCCTGGCGGCGGGCGAGTGGCCCGAAGTCAAGGCACATCTGAACTGGCAACTGACCCGACCCCGACCATGAAACCCACCGCCCAGGCCGCTTTCGACGTCGACGCACTCTGGGCCCTGAACCGCATCGGCGACCCCAGCCTCAGCCCCGACGGCGCGCAGGCCGTCGCCAGCGTCACCCGACACGACATGGCCGACAACCAGGCGCGGGCCAGCCTGTGGCTGTTCTCCACGCTGGGCGGCGCGCCGCGCCGGCTGACCGAAGCCGGCGACAAGGACGGCAACCCGCAATGGAGCCCGCGCGGCGACCTGATCGCCTTCACCGCCCGGCGCACCCAGGGCGGCGCGAAGGACGACGAGCCGCAGCTCTACGTCATCGCGCCCGACGGCGGCGAGGCACGCCGCGTGGCCACGGTGCCGACCGGCGTGCAGGCCTTCAAGTGGTTCCCGGACGGACGGCGCATCGCCTTCGTGTCCTGGGTCTGGCCCGGCCTCAAGGCCGCCGCGCAGGGCCAGGCGCTGCGCGAGGCCCGGGCCCGCCAGGAAACCGCCTACGTCACCGACGAGGCGCTGTACCGCTACTGGGACCACAACCTGCCCATGGGCCGCATGCCGCACCTGCACGTGCTGGACGTGGACAGCGGCCGCGTGCGCGACCTGTTCGAGGGCAGCGCCTGGGAGCTCAGCCGCGCCGAGCCGGACGCCGACTGCTTCGACATCGCCCCCGACGGCCGGCGTATCGCCTTCGCGTTCGACCCCGCCGCGCAGAAGCAGCTCGGCGCCCGCTTCGCGCTGGCCGAGATCGACGTGCGCACGCGCCGCGCGCAGACGCTGCTGCAGGACGGCGACTGGCACTTCAGCGCGCCGCGCTACAGCCATGCCGGCGCCCACCTGGCCTTCCTCGCCAGCCACCAGGCGCGGGGCCACAACCAGCCCGACCGGCTCGCCGTGCTGGACCAGCACGGCCGCTGGGCCGTGTTCAGCGCCGACTGGGACCGCGAGGCCGCCGCGCCGCTGCGCTGGGCCGAGGACGACCAGCACCTGCTGTTCGCCGCCGAGGAGCGCGGCCGCCGCCACCTGTGGCGCTTCGCGCTCGGCGAGCGGCGCGCGGAGATCGTGTTCGCGGGCGGCCACGTCGGCGGCTTCGCGCAGGCGGCGGGCTTCACCGTCGTCAACCACGACGGCGTGCAATTCCCGCCGCGGCTGTCGGTGCTGGACGGCGACGGCCCCGCCCGCCGCATCGAGGCGCTGAACGACGCGCGCCTGGCCGCATACCGCTTCGGCCGCCACGAGGAGCTCACCGTCACCGGCGCGCGCGGCGACGACGTGCAGATGTGGCTGGTCTACCCGCCCGGCTTCGACGCGAAGCAGAAGTGGCCCGCCATGCACGTCATCCACGGCGGCCCGCACACCGCCTTCGGCGACAGCTGGCACTGGCGCTGGAACCACCAGGTGTTCGCCAGCCAGGGCCATGTCGTCGCCTGCGTGAACTACCACGGCTCGTCGAGCTTCGGGCACGAGTTCCTGGACAGCATCACCGGCCACTGGGGCGAGTACGAGCTGCAGGACATCGAGGCCGGCACCGACTGGCTGCTGAAGCAGCGCTGGGTGGACCGCCAGCGCATCACCGCCACCGGCGGCAGCTACGGCGGCTACATGGTCGCGTGGATGAACGGCCACGTGGCGCCCGGCCGCTACCAGGCCTACGTCTGCCACGCCGGCTGCTACGACTGGCAGGCCATGTACGCGGACGACGCCTACGCCTGGCACCGCAAGGAGCTGGGCGCCGCCTACTGGGAAGACCCGGCCCGCGTCGCCGCGCAGAGCCCGCATGCCTTCGCCGCGAACTTCCGCACGCCCACGCTGGTGATCCACGGCGCGCTGGACTACCGCGTGCCCGACGCCCAGGGCCTGGCCTACTACAACACGCTGAAGTCGCTGGGCGTGCCGGCGCGGCTGGTGTGGTTCCCGGACGAGAACCACTGGGTGCTGAAGCCGCGCAACAGCCGGCTGTGGTACGGCGAGTTCTTCGGCTGGCTGCGGCGCCACGGCGGGCCGGCCGGCCGCAAGCCGGGCGGCCGGACGCTTCGATAATCGGCCGGCCATGCTGATCCAGTTCTTCTACACGCTGCGCGCCGCCCGGCTGAAGGTGACGGTGCCCGAGTACCTGACGCTGCTGGAGGCGCTGCGGGCCGGCGTCATCGGCGGCGCGGAGGACGGCGGCGTCGCCCGCCTCGACGACTTCTACCACCTGGCCCGCGCCTGCCTGGTCAAGGACGAGACCCAGTACGACAAGTTCGACCGCGCCTTCGCCGCCTATTTCAAGGGCGTGGAGCTGCTGACCGACTTCAGCGCCGACGTGCCGCTGGAATGGCTGCGGAAGAACCTCGAACTCCAGCTGACGCCCGAGCAGAAGGCCGCCATCGAGAAGATGGGCTGGGACGAGCTGATGCAGACGCTCAAGAAGCGCTTCGAGGAGCAGAAAGAGCGCCACGAGGGCGGCAACCGCTGGATCGGCACCGGCGGCACCAGCCCCTTCGGCAACTCGGGCTACAACCCGCAGGGCGTGCGCATCGGCGGCCAGGGCGGCGGCAAGAGCGCCGTCAAGGTCTGGGAGCAGCGCGCCTACCGCGACTACGACGACACGCTGGAGCTCGGCACCCGCAACATCAAGGTCGCGCTGCGCCGGCTGCGCCGCTTCGCGCGCGAGGGCTCTGCGCTGGAGCTGGACCTGGACGGCACCATCCACGGCACGGCCGCCAACGCCGGCCTGCTGGACATCCGCATGCAGCCCGAGCGCCACAACAAGGTCAAGGTGCTGCTGCTGATGGACGTGGGCGGCACGATGGACGAGCACGTGCACCGCGTCGAGGAGCTGTTCAGCGCCGCCAAGAGCGAGTTCAAGCACCTGGAGTTCTATTACTTCCACAACTGCGTCTACGACTTCGTCTGGAAGAACAACCGCCGCCGCTTCGCCGAGAAGCTCAGCACCTTCGACCTGATCCGCAAGTACAACCGCGACTACAAGCTGATCTTCGTCGGCGACGCGACGATGAGCCCCTACGAGATCCTGCAGCCCGGCGGCAGCGTCGAATACAACAACGACGAGGCCGGCGCCGAATGGCTGCAGCGCCTGACCCACGCCTTCCCGCGCTACGCCTGGATCAACCCCGAGCCGCAGGGCGTCTGGCAGTACCGGCAGAGCATCGCGCTGATCCAGCAGCTGATGCAGCAGCGCATGTTCCCGCTGAGCCTCTCCGGGCTCGAAGGCGCGATGCGGCTGCTGAGCAAATGACGCGCCCGGCCGCCCTCGCCGCGCTGCTGCTGGCCGCGTCGGCCCTGCTGGCCGGCTGCGCCACGCCGCCCGCCGCCGCGCCCGGCCCGGTAGCCGGCGCGCCCGACGCGGCCGCCGCCTACAGCCTGGACATCGAGCTCGCCGACGGCGCGCGCGATGGCCGCCTGCTGGCCCTGCTGCGCGAGCACCTGGACCTGGCCCGCTACCGCGCCAGCGAGGCCGCGCTGAGCCGCGTCGAGCTGGCCCGGCTGGCCGCGGCCGCGCCCGCGCAGGCCCAGGCGCTGCTGGAGACCGAGGGCTATTTCAACGCCAGCGCCGACGTCAGCCGCGTCGGCGAGGACAACTCGCGGCTGCGCCTGGTCGTGACCCCGGGGCCGCTGACGCGGGTGGCGCAGATCGACATCGAGTTCCGGGACGGCCTGGCCGCCGAGGACGCCGCCGCGCTGCGCGACAGCCTGCGCCGCGCCTGGCCGCTGGGCGAAGGCGCCGCATTCACGCAGGCGCAGTGGGCCGCCGGCAAGAGCGAGCTGCTGGTGCGCGCGCGCGCCGGCGGCTACCCGGCGGCGCACTGGGGCGAGACCTCGGCCCGCGTCGATGCCGGCAGCCAGGCCGCCGAGCTGCGCCTGGTGATGGCCGGCGGCAACCGCGCCCGGCTCGGCGAGCTGCGCATCGACGGCCTGACCCACCACGGCGCCAGCGTCGTCGAACGCCTGACCGGCTTCAAGCATGGCGACCCCTACACCGAGCAGCAACTGGCCGAGTTCCAGGAGCGCCTGGCCAAGACGCTGCTGTTCGACTCGGTGCGCGTGGAGCTGCTGCCCGAGGTCGTCGCGGCCGACGGCACCAGCCCCGTGCGCGTCACCGTGGTCGAGTCGTCGCTGCAGCAGGCCACCGTCGCCGTGGGCTACCACGCCAACAACGGCCAGAGCATCGGCGTCGAGCACCTGCACCGCCGCCCGTTCGGCCTCGCGATGCGCGCGCGCTCCAAGCTGCAGATCAGCCGCGACCTGCGCGGCCTGGAGCTGGAGCTCAGCTCCCACCCGCAGCCCGGCCTGCACCGCAACCTCGCCTCGCTGCAGTTCGAGCAGGACCGCAGCGGCGACCGGATCGCCACCAACCTCGGCCTGCGCGTGGGCCGGCTCTACGAGTCCACGCGCGACGAGCGGCTGAGCTACGTCGAGCTGCTGCGCGCCCGCGAGACGGCGGCCGGCCAGAGCCACACCAACCTGGCCGTCTCCATCAACCAGCAATGGATACGCCGCCGGCTGGACAGCACGCTGCTGCCCACCGACGGCCACCAGGCGCTGGCCCTGGTGGGCGTGGGCCAGGTGCGCGGCAGCGGCAGCGGCAGCGGCAGCGGCAGCGGCAGCGGCAGCGACGACAGCGGCCCGTTCGGCCGCCTGCAGTTCAAGCTGGGCGTCTACCGGCCGCTGGGCGGCTGGTTCGGCGCGGCGCGGCTGGACCTGGCCCAGGTCGTCGCGCGCGAGCGCGTCGGCGTCCCGGAGAAGCTGCTGTTCCTGGCCGGCGGCGACGAGTCCGTGCGCGGCTACGCCTACCGCAGCCTCGGGCCGGTGGAGAACGGCCTGACCGTCGGCGGCCGGGTGATGGCCACCGGCAGCCTGGAGATCGCGCGGCCCATCGTCGCCAGCTTCCCCAGCCTGTGGGGCGCCGTGTTCGTGGACGCCGGCAACGCCGCGTCGCGCTGGCAGGACTACCGGCCGGTGCTCGGCTACGGCGCCGGCGTGCGCTGGCGCAGCCCGGTCGGCCCGCTGCGCGTGGACCTCGCCCGCGCGCAGGAGACCGGCAAATGGCGGCTGCACTTCTCGGTCGGGATCACGCTGTGAGCCGTCCCTTGCGCCCCCTTCGCCTGCTGCGCAACGCCGCGATCGCGCTGGCCGCGCTCGCCGCCGCGGCGGCGGCCTTCGTCGCCTGGCTGCTGCACGGCGCCGCCGGCAGCGCCTGGCTGCTCGCCCGCCTGCCCGGCGTGCAGGTCGAGGCGCCCGAGGGCCCGCTGCTGGGCGACTTCCGCGCCCGGCGGCTGCGGCTGGCCTGGGCCGGCGGCGAGGCCGAACTGCGCGGCCTGCGCTGGACCGGGCTGGACCTGAGCGCGCGCCGCCGCCTGCTGTCGGCACGCGAGCTGGCGGTGGACGAGGTCGACATCCGCACCCGGCCCGCCAGCCCCGCCACGCCGATGGCGGCGCCGGCCGAGCTGTCGCTGCCGCTGGGCCTGCGCATCGGCCGGCTCGCCATCGCCCGGCTCAGCTGGGCGGCCGACCAGCCGCCGCTGCAAGGCCTCGACGCCGAGATCGACCTGCCGCGCCACGGCAGCCACCGCGTCCGGCTCGCCGCCGCGCGCTGGCAGCAGCTGCTGCTGGCCGGCGAGGCCCGGGTCCAGAGCGCCGCGCCGCTGCAGGCCGACGCGACGTTCAGCGTGCAGCAACAGGCCGGCGCCGGCCTGCCCTGGCGCGCCGAGCTCCGCGCGCGCGGGCCGCTGGCCCGGCTCGCCGTGCAGGCCGAACTGCAGGCCGCGCGGCAGGCGCTGACCGCCGAGGGCGAGCTGCAGCCCTTCGCGCCCTGGCCCGTCGGCGCGCTGGCGCTGCGGGCCGACCGTTTCGACCTCGCCGCGCTGTCCGCCCTCGCGCCCGGCCTGCCGCGCACCGCGCTGACCGGCACCGCGACGCTGCGCGCCCCGGCCTACGACGCCGAGGCCACGCTGCACGCCGACCTGCTGAACGCCGCCGCCGGCCGCTGGGACCAGGGCGCCCTGCCCGTCACGCGGCTGGCGCTGGCCGTGGCCGGCCGGCCCGACCAGCCGACCCGCCTGCGCCTGTCGTCGCTGGACGCCGAGCTCAGCGGCGGCGCCCGCATCAGCGGCCAGGGCCGGCATGACGCCGACGGCCGCTGGCAGCTCGACGCCCGCGTGCACGGCCTGCGCCCCGAGGCGCTGGACGCGCGCGCCGCGCCCGCGCGGCTGGACGGCCCGCTGGCGCTGGCCGGCGGCGCGGCCGGCGAGCCGCTGTCGGCCCGGCTGGACCTGCGCGGCACGCTGCAGCAGCGGCCGCTGCAGCTGCGCGCGCAGCTGCAGGGCCGGCG
The DNA here is from genome assembly GCF_047654785.1 of Roseateles sp. Classification (GTDB taxonomy): domain Bacteria; phylum Pseudomonadota; class Gammaproteobacteria; order Burkholderiales; family Burkholderiaceae_C; genus Pelomonas. Next base: position 923,105 of record NZ_JASGKQ010000001.1, on the reverse strand, counting down.
GCATGCGCAGGGCAGCAGCTGGCGCATCGAGCGCGCGCAGCTCGCCAGCGGCGACGCCGAGCTGCAGGCCAGCGGCGAGGTGGACCTCCACGACCGCCCGCACGGCACGCCCGACCTGGCCGCCCGGCTGCAGGCCCGCATGCGCCGGTTCGACCCGCGGCTGCTGTGGCGCGGCGAGCCCGGCTCGGCCTGGGCCGGCCTGCCCGCGACGCGGCTGAATGCCGACGCGCAGCTGGACCTGCGCGGCGCCGGCCTCGACACGCTGGCCGGCAGCGCCGAGGCGCAGGTGCTGCCCAGCCAGCTCGCCGGCCTGCCGCTGGCGGGCCGGCTCAGGCTCAGCCGCCCGCGCGCGGCCGACCCCGCCGCGTTCGACGCCGACGCGCGCCTGGGCAGCAGCCACGCGCAGGCCAGCGGCGAGGCCCGGCCGGCCGCCGCCACGGCCCGGTTCACGCTGCAGGCGCCCCGGCTGGCCGAGCTGAACCCGCTGCTGGCGCTGTTCGGCCAGGCGCCCGTCGCCGGCCAGGCCGATGGCGACGGCGAGCTGCAGCTGGCACACCGCGCCACGCCGGCCGGGTGGCGCGTGGGCGGCAGCGGCCGGCTGGCGCTGGCCGGCGCCAGCGCGCTGGGCGTGGCGGTGGAGCGCGCGCAGGCCAGCTGGTCGCTGCCGCTGCCGGGCGCGGACGGCGACGCGCCACTGAACCTCGCGCTGGCGGCCAGCGGCGTGAAGCACCCGCAGGCGCAGCTCAAGCTCGTCAAGCTGGACCTGCAGGGCCGGCGCAGCGCGCACAGCCTGAGCGCCCAGCTCGCCGGCCGCGTGCCGCGCGGCGCGCAGCAGCTGAACCTCGGCGCCGGCGTGCAGGCCCAGGGCGGCTGGGACGGCCAGGCCTGGACCGGCCGCATCGCCCGGCTGGACGTGGCGCCGCTGCGCCCCGGCACGCCGCCGCTGCTGGCGGCCAGCGGCCTGACCCTGCGCGTGGCCACGGCGGGCGGGCTGCGCGTGTCCGCCGAGCCGGGCCGCGCCGAGGTGGGCGGCGCCTTCGTGCGCTGGCAGGCGCTGAGCTGGCAGGGCGGCGATCGGCCCGAGGCCCGCGCCGAGCTGCAGCTGGAAGACCTGGCCGCCGCGCCGCTGCTGGCGCGCTGGCAGCCCGACTTCGGCTGGGGCGGCGACCTGCGCGTCGTCGGCCACGCCTCGCTGCTGCTGACCGACCGGCTCACCGCCGAGCTGATGCTCGAGCGCCAGGGCGGCGACCTGCAGGTCACCGACGAGTTCGGCACCCGCGCGCTGGGCCTGACCGACCTGCGCCTGGCCGTCAACGTGCGCGACGGCGTGTGGCAGTTCGCGCAGGGCCTGGCCGGCGCCGAGCTGGGCAGCTTCGGCGGCGCGCTGACGCTGCGGCCCACCGGCCTGTGGCCGGATGCGCAGACCCCCGTGCAGGGCGTGCTGCAGGCCAACGTCGCGCAGCTGGCCACCTGGGGCGCCTGGGTGCCGGCCGGCTGGCGCCTGGGCGGCCGCGCGGCCGCCACGGTGCAGTTGGCCGGCCGCGCCGGTGCGCCCGACCTGACCGGCACCGTCGAGGGCGACGGCCTGGCGCTGCGCAACCTGCTGTTCGGCGTGGACGTGACCGAGGGCCGCTTCCAGCTGGCGCTGCAGGGCCAGCACGCCGAGCTGACGCAGCTGGAGGCGCGCGGCGGCGACGGCTGGCTGCGCGCCACCGGCCGCGCCGAGCTGGGTGCCCGGCCCGTCGCGCACATCGCACTGAAGGCCGACAAGCTGCGCGTGCTGTCACGCGTGGACCGCCGCGTCGTCGCCAGCGGCGAGGCCCGGCTGGACCTGGACGAGCAGGGCCTGGCCCTCACCGGCCGGCTGCGCGCCGACGAAGGCCTGTTCGACTTCAGCCGCGGCGACGCGCCGACGCTGGCCGACGACGTGACCGTGGTGCGCAGCAGCCGCGACGCCGGCCCGGCGGCGCCGCCCGCATCCCAGGCCGCGCGCAACGCCAGGGTCCACCTCGCGCTGGACTTCGGCGACGACTTCAAGGTGCGCGGCCGGGGCCTGGCCACGACGCTGCGCGGCCAGCTGCTGATCACGCAGCAGGACGGCCCGCTGCGCATGGCCGGCAAGCTCGCCGCCGACGGCGGCCAGTACGCGGCCTACGGGCAGAAGATGGAGATCGAGCGCGGCGACATCACCTTCACCGGCGCGCTGGACAACCCGTCGCTGGACCTGCTGGCCGTGCGGCCCAACCTGGACATCCGCGTCGGCGTGCGCGTGGGCGGCACGGCGCAGGCGCCGCGCGTGAACCTGTACTCCGAGCCGGAGATGAGCGACACCGACAAGCTGTCCTGGCTGCTGCTGGGCCGCGAGCCCGACGGCCTGGGCCGCACCGACACGGCGCTGCTGCAGCGCGCGGCCGTCGCGCTGCTCAGCGGCGAGGGCGAAGGCGCCACCGGGCGCGCGCTGCGCCAGCTCGGGCTGGACGAGCTGTCGCTGTCGCAGGGCGACGGCGAGACCCGCTCCACCATCGTGCGCCTGGGCAAGCAGATCTCGCGGCGCTGGTACCTGGGCTACGAGCGCGGCCTGAACGCGACCACCGGCTCCTGGCAGCTGATCTACCGCATCGCCCAGCGCTTCACGCTGCGCGCGCAGAGCGGCGACGACAACGCGCTGGACCTGATCTGGCAGTGGAAGTGGGACTGAGAGCTTGAGAGCCTTCAGGCCCGGGGCAGCGTCACGCCCACCTGGCCCTGGTACTTGCCGCCGCGGTCCTTGTAGCTGGTCTCGCAGACCTCGTCGCTCTCGAAGAACAGCACCTGCGCGCAGCCCTCGCCCGCGTAGATCTTGGCCGGCAGCGGCGTCGTGTTGCTGAACTCCAGCGTCACGTAGCCCTCCCACTCGGGCTCGAACGGCGTCACGTTGACGATGATGCCGCAGCGCGCATAGGTGCTCTTGCCCAGGCAGACCGTCAGCACGTTGCGCGGGATGCGGAAGTACTCCACCGTGCGCGCCAGCGCGAAGCTGTTGGGCGGGATGATGCAGACGTCCTTGTTGACGTCCACGAAGCTGTTCTCGTCGAAGTTCTTCGGGTCCACCACCGTCGAGTGGATGTTGGTGAAGACCTTGAACTCGGGCGCGCAGCGGATGTCGTAGCCGTAGCTGCTGGTGCCGTAGCTGACGATGCGGCGGCCGTCCTGCTCGCGCACCTGGCCGGGCTCGAAGGGCTCGATCATGCCGTGCTGCTCGGCCATGCGGCGGATCCACTTGTCGCTCTTGATGCTCATGTCCTGGTGCTCCTCACGGGGTGGCGCGCACTTTACCCAGCGAGGCCACGCCCTGGTTGGCCAGCGCGTCGGCGCGCTCGTTGCCGGGGTCGCCGGCATGGCCCTTGACCCAGCGCCACTCCACGTGGTGCAGCTTCCTCAGCGCGTCCAGCCGCTTCCACAGGTCGTCGTTCTTGACCGGCTTGCCGTCGGCGGTCTTCCAGCCGCGGCGCTGCCAGTTGGTGATCCACTCGGTGATGCCCTTGCGCACGTACTCGCTGTCCAGGTAGATGACCACGTCGCAGCTGCGCTTGAGCGAGGCCAGCGCCTCGATGGGCGCGGTCAGCTCCATGCGGTTGTTCGTCGTGCCGGCCTCGCCGCCGAACAGCTCCTTGTCGTGGCCGCCGCTGGACAGCCACGCGCCCCAGCCGCCGGGGCCGGGGTTGCCCTTGCAGGCGCCGTCGGTGTAGATGGTGACCTGCGGGCGCTTGATGCTCAAAGATGTTTTTTCCGTCATGGCGATGGGGGATGGTGCTGTTCGGCGTTCCCGCCGTTCGATCGTGCAGGGCCGCTGGCGGCGCCCGCGGGAGGGGGCCGCGTTGTTCAGCGCGACGGCGGGGGCCGCCGTGGCCGCCGCGCGCGCCGGCCTGGCCAGGCCGATCATGCGCATGCCCGGCACGCGCTTGACCGCCTGGATGAAGTAGACGGCGCCCAGCACCGGCCACCAGCGCGAGCCCACGCCCTCGACCCACTGCCAGCGGTCCAGCCAGGCCTGGCTGCGCAGCGGCGGCCGGTAGACGCCGAAGCGCGCCGCCTCCACGTCGAAGCTCAGCAGCTTGAGCCAGTCGCGCAGCCGCCAGTAGCCCAGGAATTCGCCGCGGCGCGGCAGGTAGGGCTCGCCGCGCGGCGCGAGGCGGCCGACATTCTGGCGCAGGCCCCACAGGCTCGCCGGGTTCAGGCCGAAGACGATCAGCCGCCCCTGCGGCCGCAGCACCCGCTCGGCCTCGCGCAGCAGCGCGTGCGCGTCGCCGGCCTGCTCCAGCGCATGCGGCAGCAGCAGCAGGTCCAGGCTCGCGCTCTCGAAGGGCAGCAGCTCGGGGTCGCAGTGCAGGTCGCGCCCGGCCTGCCAGCGGTGCGGCATGCGGTTGGCGCGCAGGCCGTCCAGCTCCGGCAGGCCCAGCTGCAGCGCATGGAAGCCGAACAGGTCGGCTACCGCCGCATCCACCTGGGCCTGCTCCCAGTCCAGCAGGTAGCGCCCCGGCGGGGTCTGCAGCCAGGCCGCCAAATCTATACTCGGCGCTTTCTCAGTCATGGGTTGGCGCCACCTTGACGCTCAGTTTGACGCTCACGCCGCTCCCCGCTTTCGACGACAACTACCTCTGGCTGCTGGACAACGGCCGCGAGGCCCTGGTGGTCGATCCCGGTGACGCCGCACCGGTGGCGGCGGCGCTCGATGCGCGGCGCCTGACGCTCGCCGGCATTCTATTGACCCACCACCACGGCGATCACGTCGGCGGCGTGGCCGCGCTGCGCCCGCGCCTGCAGGGCCCCGTCTGCGGCCCCGCCCGCGAGCGGCTGCCCGGCCCGGTGCGGCCCGTGCAGGGCGGCGACACCGTCGAGCTGCTGGGCCTGCGCTTCGCGGTGCTGGACGTGCCGGGCCACACGGCCGGACACGTCGCCTACTTCGCAGCCGAGGTGCCCGGCCAGGATCCGCTGCTGTTCTGCGGCGACACTCTCTTCAGCGCCGGCTGCGGCCGGCTGTTCGAGGGCACGCCGGCGCAGATGCACGCCTCGCTGCAGTCACTGGCCGCGCTGCCGGCCGCCACGCGCCTGTGCTGCGCGCACGAGTACACGCTGTCCAACCTGCGCTTCGCGCGCGAGGTGGACCCCGGCAACGCCGCGCTCGCCGCCTACGCCGCCTGGTGCGAGGCCGAACGCGCCGCCGGCCGGCCGACGCTGCCAGGCCGGCTGGACACCGAGCTCCGCGTCAACCCCTTCCTGCGCTGCGCCGAACCGGCGCTGCGCGATGCCGCCCGCCGGCACGCCCCCCTGAACACCCCGGCCGCGCCCAGCCCGGTCGACGTCTTCGCCACGCTGCGCGAATGGAAGAACACATTCCGATGACCCTGCTGCCCCGCCTCACCCCCCTCGCGCTGGCCCTGCTGCTGGCCGCCTGCGCCACCACCACCGCCCCGCCCGCGCCGGCCCCCGCGGCCGATGCCGCCCTGCCCGCGGCCGCGCCGGCCGCCATTGCCGAGCCGGCACCGGAGCCCGCCGCCGCGCCCGCCCCGGTGCGCGCGATGGCCGCCGAACTGCTGGAGGACAACCTGCGCCCCGGCGAGAAGATCGACCTGGACGCGCCCGACGTGAACGCCGACCTGTGGGGCCGCCTGCGCGGCGGCTTCCAGCTGCAGGACCTGGACGACGACTGGGTGCGCAAGGCCGAGGCCTGGTACGGCGCCCGGCCCGACTACGTCGAGCGCATGGCCACGCGCGGCAGCCGCTACCTGTTCCACATCCTCGAGGAGGTGGAGAAGCGCGGCATGCCCAGCGAGCTGGCGCTGCTGCCCTTCATCGAGAGCGCCTTCGTCACGCACGCCGTCTCCAGCGCCAAGGCCACCGGCATGTGGCAGTTCATGCCCGCGACCGGGCGCGACTTCGACCTGAAGCAGAACATCTTCCGCGACGACCGCCGCGACGTGCTCGCCTCCACCCGCGCCGCGCTGGACTACCTCGGCCGCCTCCACAAGATGTTCGGCGACTGGCACCTCGCGCTGGCCGCCTACAACTGGGGCCCCGGCAACGTGCAGAAGGCCGTCGCGCGCAACCAGCGCCTGGGCCTGCCCGCCGACTACGCCAGCCTGAAGATGCCGGACGAGACCCGCTACTACGTGCCCAAGCTGCAGGCCGTGAAGAACATCGTCCTCGCGCCCGAGCGCTTCGCGCTGAGCCTGCCGGCGGTGGCCAACCACCCCTATTTCCTGAGCGTGAAGATCGAGCGCGACATCGACGTCGAACTCGCCGCCCGCCTGGCCGGGCTGTCGCTGGAGACCTTCCAGCAGTTCAACCCGCAGATGAACAAGCCGGTCATCCTGGCCGCCGCCACCGAACAGGTGCTGCTGCCCTACGACCAGGCCAGCGCCTTCGCGGAGAACCTGGCCCGGCACAACGGCCCGCTGGCCAGCTGGACCGCCTGGGTGGTGCCCAAGACCATGAGCCCGGCCGAGGCCGCGCGGCGCACCGGCATGGCCGAGCCGGCGCTGCGCGAGATCAACCGCATCCCGCCCAAGATGCTGGTGAAGGCCGGCTCCACGCTGCTGGTGCCGCGCGCCGCGCATGTGCACGACGACGTCTCCGAGCGCCTGGCCGACACCGCCAGCCTCAGCCTCGCGCCCGATGCGCCGCCGGCGCGCCGCATGACGCTGAAGGCCCGCCGCGGCGACACCGTGGCGGCCGTGGCCGCGCGCTACAAGGTCAGCGCCGCGCAGGTGGCGCAGTGGAACCGCGTGGGCCGCGGCGCGCGCTTCAAGCCGGGCCAGGCGGTGGTGGTCTACGCCGCCTACCGGCCGGGGCCGGCCGTGGCCAAGGCACGCCCGGCCGCCACCCGCAAGGCCGCGGCCACGAAGCTGGCCAGCGTCAGCAGCACCAAGGGCAAGGCCAAGGCCCGGTCCGCCCCGACGCGCACCGCCGCCAAGGAGCGCGGCGGCAAGGGCCGCAACATCGTCGCCAGCGCCGCGCGCTGACCGGGACGACGCGCCGTCAGCGCACGAAGAACAGCGCCACGCTGGCGCCCAGGCCCGCCGTCCACACCAGCGAGCGCAGCGTGGCCCGGTCCGCCACGTACAGGCCGACGTAGGCCAGGCGCGCGGCGACGAAGCCCAGCGCCAGCGCATCCACCGTGGCCTGCGCGGCCTGGTGCTGGTGGGCCACGAACAGGCCGGCGGCGAAGACGGGCAGCGCCTCCCAGCCATTGGCCTGCGCCGCGTTCGCGCGCGCCTGCCAGCCCTGCTGCCGGGCCAGCCACGCGCGTGGCTGGTGGTTGTCGAAGCCGCCGTCGCGCCGCCGCTTGCCGACGCCGCCGGACTTGGCCAGCGCGGCGGTGGCGATGGGCAGCAGGCAGGCCACCAGCAGGCAGATCTGGGCGAGGGTCATGGGCGCGCTCCTGAAGGGGATGGTGTCGCTCGTGCAACGGTTGCGGGGGGCCGGCTCATCGCCGGTCCGACAGGGCGTGGGCGATGGTGCCCAGGTCCACGTATTCCAGCTCGCTGCCGACCGGCACGCCGCGCGCCAGGCGCGTCGCCTTCAGGCCGCGCGCGCGCAGCGCCTCGCCCAGCACATGGGCCGTGGCCTCGCCCTCGGCGGTGAAGCTGGTGGCGAGGATGACCTCCTCCACGCCGTCCTCCGACGCGCGCGCCAGCAGCTCCGCCGCGCCGATCTGGCGCGTGCCCACGCCGTCCAGCGGCGACAGGCGGCCCAGCAGCACGAAATAGCAGCCCCGGTAGGAGCCGGTGCGCTCCAGCGCGGCCTGGTCGGCCGGCGTCTCGACGACGCACAGCAGCCGGGCGTCGCGCTGCGGGTCGGCGCAGACGCCGCAGACCGGCGTCTCGCTGAAGGTGTGGCAGCGCTGGCAGTGGCCGATGCCCTCTGCGGCGGCCGTCAGCGCGCCGGCCAGCCTCGGCATGGCCTGGCGGTCATGCTGCAGCAGGTGGTAGGCCATGCGCTGGGCCGACTTCTGGCCCACGCCGGGCAGGCGCTTGAGCGCCTCGACGAGCGTGTCCAGCGCGTTCAAGGCGAAACCGCGCCGTCAGCCAACGACCGCCGCCGCAGGCGAGAAGCGCTTCGGGGGTGGCTCAAAACGGAAACTTCATGCCGGGCGGCAGCGGCATGCCGGCGGTGAGCTTGCCCATCTTCTCGGCGCTGGTGGCCTCGGCGCGGCGCACGGCGTCGTTGAACGCGGCGGCCACCAGGTCTTCCAGCATGTCCTTGTCGTCGGCCAGCAGGCTGGGGTCGATGGCCACGCGGCGGACCTCGTTCTTGCAGGTCATGACGACCTTCACGAGCCCGGCGCCGCTCTGGCCCTCCACCTCGATGCCGGCGAGTTCTTCCTGCGCCTTCTTCAGGTTGTCCTGCATCGCCTGGGCCTGCTTCATCAAGCCGGCGAGTTGGCCCTTCATCATGGTGTGTTCCTCAGGTGGTGGTCAGGGGTTGGACCGACCCCGGCAGGATGCGTGCCGAGGGGAACTGCGCGAGCAGGGTCCGTGTCATGGGGTGCTGGCGGGCCAGGTCCTCGGCCGCGCGCTGCTGCGCCTCGGCGCGGGCCACGGTGCGCAGCGCGATGGAGTCCTCGGCCACGCCGGCCTCGATGTCCAGCCGGGCGCCCAGCGCCGCTTCGAGCTTGGCGACCAGCGCCGGCTGGCGCAGCGATTCGCGCTCGACGCGCAGCGTCCAGGCCTCGCGGCCGTCCGCCGTGGTGCGGGCCAGCGCCTGGGCCTGGCGGGCCAGCTCGCCGGTCATGCCGGGCAGGTTCAGCGCGGCGATGCGCTCGGCCCAAAGCGCGCCTTCCGGCGTCTCGCGCAGCGTGGCGCGCCGGGGCGCGTCGGGCTCGCGGTCGGCGGCCGTCGCAGCGGGCGCGTCGTCGGCCTCCATCCACGGCGGCGGCGCATCGTCCGGCGGCGGGCCGCCGTCGAACGGGGCCGGGTCCTCGGCGTCGGGCCCGGGCTCGACGGGTCGGGGGCGCAGGCGGTCGCTGAGCCGTGGCGCGGCCGGCTCGGCCGCGGCGGGCGACGGCACGGGCGCCGGCACGTCGGCCCGCAGCGCCGGCGCCGGCGCGGGGGCTGGCACGGGCACGGGCACGGGCACGGGTTCGGGCGGCGCGACCCGGGGCAGCGGCACCGCGACGACGGCCTTGGCCACCGCCGGCGGGCGCACCAGCGCGGCGGCCTTCAGCGGCTTCGGCGCCGTGCCGGCCGGGCGGAAGGCCAGCATGCGCAGCAGCACCATCAGCAGGCCGGCGTATTCGTCCGGCGCCAGCGGCAGCTCGGCGCGGCCGTGCAGCGCCATGCTGTACATCAGCTGCACCTCGTCGGCCGGCAGCAGCGCGGCCAGGCGGCGGACCTCGGCGGTCTCGGGGTCGGCGTCGTCCAGCGCCGCGGGCGCGGCCTGGGCCAGCGCCATCTGCTGGAACAGCGTGGCCAGGTCTTCCAGCGTGCCGGCGGCCGACAGGCCCGCGCCGCGCAGCGCATCGGCCTGGGCGACGACGGCCTCGCCGCTGGCCGCCGCGAGCGCATCGACGATGGCCGTCACGTGGCCGCGGTCCACGCTGCCCAGCATCTGCCGCACGCCGGCTTCCGTCAGGCTGCCGGCGCCGAAGGCGATGGCCTGGTCGGTCAGCGACAGCGCGTCGCGCATCGAGCCGCGCGCCGCGCGCGACAGCAGCCGCAGCGCGCCCGGCTCGGCCGGCACGCTCTCGGCGCCCAGCACATTGCCGAGGTGGCTCTGCACGTCCGCCGCCGCCATCGGCCGCAGGTTGAACTGCAGGCAGCGCGACAGCACGGTGACCGGCACCTTCTGCGGGTCGGTGGTCGCGAGCACGAACTTCAGGTAGTCGGGCGGCTCCTCCAGCGTCTTCAGCATCGCGTTGAACGCGGTGTTCGACAGCATGTGCACTTCGTCGATCATGTAGACCTTGAAGCGGCCGACGACCGGCTTGTAGACCGCCTGGTCCAGCAGCTGCGAGATTTCCTCGACGCCACGGTTGGACGCCGCGTCCAGTTCCACGTAGTCCACGAAACGGCCGGCGTCGATGTCGCGGCAGGCCGGGCACACGCCGCAGGGCCGGGCCGTGACGCCGCCGGCGCCGTCCGGCCCGGTGCAGTTCAGGCTCTTGGCGAGGATGCGCGACACGGTGGTCTTGCCGACGCCGCGCGTGCCGGTGAACAGGTAGGCGTGGTGCAGCCGGCCCTGCGTCAGCGCATTGGCCAGCGCCTGCACCACATGCTCCTGGCCGACGAGCTGCTCGAAACTCTGCGGGCGGTATTTGCGGGCCAGGACCTGGTAACTCATGGGCCGGGATTCTAGGGGTGGGCACCCGGGGATAATCCCGGCCCATGAGCTCGCAAGCCCCCCTCACCTACGACCAAGCCGGCGTCAACTACGACCTGATCGACCCGCTGAAGATCACCGCCCAGCGTGCCGCCGCAGCCACCGCGGCCCACCTGGCCGGCCACGGTTTCAGCGAGGTGAAGGCCTCGCGCGGCGAGTCGGCCTACGTCGTCGACGTGGGGCCGTTCTACATCGCCTCCATCGTCGAATGCCTGGGCACCAAGACGCTGGTGGCCGACGACATGGCCCGTCTGACCGGGCGCAGCTTCTTCGCCGGCATCGCGCAGGACACGATCGCGATGGCCGTCAACGACCTGATCACCGTCGGCGCGACGCCGCTGGTCGTGCAGGCCTACTGGGCGGCCGGCGGCAGCGACTGGTTCGGCGACGCGCAGCGCGCACAGGCGCTGGTGGCCGGCTGGCAGGCCGCCTGCGACACCTGCCGGGTCGCCTGGGGCGGCGGCGAGACGCCCGCGCTGGCCGGCATCGTCGAGGACGGCCGCATCGACCTGGCCGCCTCCTGCACCGGCCTCATCAACCCCAAGGAACGGCTGTCGGTCGGCGACAAGCTGGCCCCCGGCGACGCCATCGTGCTGCTGGCCTCCAGCGGCATCCACGCGAACGGCCTGAGCCTGGCGCGCAAGCTCGCCGAGCGGCTGCCGAACGGCTACCTGACCGAGATCGAACCCGGCGTCAGCTACGGCGAGGCGCTGCTGGCGCCCACCGCGCTGTACTCGCCCGTGACCGAGGCGCTGTGGCAGGCCGGCATCGCGCCGCACTACTGCGCCAACATCACCGGCCACGGCTGGCGCAAGCTGCTGCGCCACCCGTCGGCGCTGACCTACCGCATCCACACCGTGCCGCCGAAGACGGCGGTGCTGGACTTCATCCAGCGCCAGTGCGGCCAGGACGACCGCGAGGCCTACTCCACGCTGAACATGGGCGCCGGCTTCGCGCTCTTCGTCGCGGCAGGCGATGCCGAGCGCAGCGCGCAGATCGCGCGCGACTGCGGCATCCCGGCCTGGGTGGCCGGCACGGTGGAAGCGGGCGAAAAGCAGCTGCTGATCGAGCCGCTGGGCATCCGCTTCAGCGAGGACGACCTGCACCTGCGCTGAACGGCCGGCCGGGGGCGCGCCGCGCCCGGCTAGAATCACACCCGACGGGCCTTCCCGCATGGAAGCGCGCCCAACCGGGTCAGGTGGGGAACCAAGCAGCCCTAAGCGTTGCGACCAGTGCCGGGGTCAGGCTCGTCACCCCCCTCTTCCCGCCAGACCCTGCCCCGCACCGTTTGCTGCGGCGCCAACAAGAAAAGGGGCGGCCAAGCCACCCCTTTGTCCTTCTGGCGCGTATCGCGCGTCAGCGTCAGCTGCGGGCGCGCACCGGCTGGTTGTCGTTCGAGATGTAGACCTCGACGCGGCGGTTCATCGCGCGGTCCGACGTGCTGGCGTTGCTGGCGACCGGGTACTGCTTGCCGTAGCCGCGCTTGTCCAGGCGGCCCGCATCGACGCCCAGCGCCACCAGCGCATCGGCGACGGACTGCGCGCGGCGCTCGGACAGCGCCAGGTTGGCCGCGTCGCTGCCGACGCTGTCCGTGAAGCCCTCGATCAGCGCGCGGCGGTCGGGGTGCTGCTTCAGGTAGTCGGCCAGCTTGGCCAGGGAGGCCTGCGCGGCGGGCTTGATCTCGGCGCGGCCGAACTCGAACAGCACGTCGCCCAGGGTGACGAGCATGCCACGGTCGGTCTGCTTGGCCTGCAGGTCGGCCAGTTCCTTCTGCAGCGCGGCGGCCTGGGCCTGGGCGCTGGCGGCCTGTTGACGCGCGGCGTCGGCATCGGCGCTGGCGCTGGCGGCCTGCTGGCGCGCGGCGCTGGCGGCGGCACTCGCCGCAGCGGCGGCGGCGCGGGCGCTCTCGGCCTGGGCCTGGGCGGCGCTGGCGCGGCGCGCGTTGGCGTCGGCGCGGGCGCGCTCGCGGTCGGCCTCGGCGGTCCGGATGGCGTCCTCGTCGGTCTGCGCGCGGGCCAGGGCCTGGGCGGTGCGGGCCTGGGCGGCGGCCACGTAGGCGGCAGAGTCGATGTCGGCCAGCGCTTCGCGCTTGGCGCTCAGGTCATTGGCGCGGTTCAGCGAGTCGGCGGCCTTCTTCAGCTCCAGCGGCGCGTACTTGACGACGGCCGGGTCGGTCTCGGCGCTGCGCACGGCGGCGCGGGCCTGCTGCAGTTGCGGCGTGAGGGTGGGGGTGCTCGCGCAGGCGGCCAGCAGCGCGGCCGCGGCCAGCGTGGTCAGGGTGGCGGTGGTTCGCATGGGGTTCCTTTCGAGCATCGGTCAGGAGGGCGTGTTGAGCTGCGTCTTCAGCTGCTGGATGCTGTCGCGCACCTCGGACAGCGCGCGGGCCGAGCGGGCCGAGCGGGCCGTGGCCTGGGCGAGCGCGGCATCGGCCGCGGCCTGCTCGGCGAGCTGGCGGGCCAGCGCATAGTCCTTGCTGGCCATCGCGGCGTTGGCGCGGGTCAGCTTGTCGCGCGCGGCGGCCAGCTCGACGGGCGCCTCGGCGGCGCTGCCGGTGGCCTGCTCGACCGCAGCGTTGGCCACGGCCATCTGCTCGCGGGGCGCGTCGGTGGAGGCGCAGGCGGCCAGCGCGGCGACGGCGACGGCGACGAGCGCCAGTGCGGCGCGGCCGGTCTTCCAGGGTGAAGTCATGGGTGCTCCTTCTGTTGTGTCGTTGCCCGCGGCGGTTCCCGCCGCCGCGGGTTCGGGGTCTTTGCAGCGTGCCGCAGCAGTATTCGTGGCGCCCGGGCCGGTGCCGGTCGGACGGCAGGCGGGTCGCCGGTCGGCCGGCGGCGCTGCGCGTTGTGGGACTGGCCCTACAGCGGATGCAGCGGCGGCCGGGTCAGGCGGCAGCGTCGGCGTCGGCCTGGGGCGGCTCGGCGCCGGCGGCCTGGCGGCCCGGCTCCAGCGCCTCCAGCACCTCGCGCGGCCCCAGCCCCAGCGCGCGTGCGTAGCGCCGCATGGCGGCCTCCAGGCCGGCACGGCGTTGGGGTTCGGGCTGACCGAGGGCGTCCACCAGGTCGTTGGCCAGGCTGCAGGTCAGGCGGATGCTGTCGGCGTCGCTGCGCGGGGGATGGACCGGCGCGTCCGGCGGCTGGCGGCGGGCCATCTTCAGCAGTTCGTCGCCCAGGCCCCAGTGGCGGGCCACGGCCTGGCCCAGCGCGTCCAGGTCGCAGCCCAGCACGGCGTAGGCCGCGGCCTGCTCGCCCAGGGCCGCCGGGTGGGGCTGCTCGGCGGTGGGCTCGGGCGGCTGCATCAGCTGGTGGATCTGCTGCGCATCGTCCGGGAAGTGGTAGTGCAGCAGCAGGCGGCCGAGGTTCTGCATCACGGCGACGAACTGCACGACCTCGGCGTCATAGCCCGCCGGGCGCAGCGCCTGCGCGACCTGCCCGGCCCGGGTGACGCGGTCCATGGCCTGCCGCAGCATCGCGGCGGCGTCCGGCGCCAGCGGCCCGGGCCAGGGCTTGAGCGCATTGGCAGCCAGCTGCACACCGTCCAGGCCCAGCATCTGGATGGCGCGCTGCATGTTCAGCACCGTCTCGCCGCCATCGCCGGACTGGTGGCCGCTTTGCCGCAGCGCGTTGTTGACGCGGCGCACCAGCTCCAGGCTCAGCGCCATGTCCTGCAGCACCAGCTCGGACAGCGCGCTGGCGTGCTGCGCCTCCAGGCCGGAGCCGCTGGTGAAGCGGTGCAGGCCGGTCAGCGTGGTGGGCAGGTGGCCGATGCGCTGCAGCCTGTCCAGCAGCAGCACCAGCGGGCCGCCGTCGTCGTGGGCGGCGGACTGGCGCCAGCCATCCAGCGCGCGCCAGAAGCTGCGCGCGAGCTGGTAGCGCTGGCGCGGCTGGCGGTCGGTGGCGCGGTTGCAGATGGCGCGCAGCGGGTCGGGGATGGGGTGGGGCGTCTCCCAGCCGAGGCGCACGATCTCGCGGACCGCCTGCGGGGCGTCGGGCTGGATTCTGCTGCACGACCCGGTGCAGGTCGTGCTGCCCGAGCACCGGCTTGCCGCTGAGCAGGCGGTGCAGCAGCAGGCCCGCGCGCAGCACGTCCTCCTCGGCGGACTCGCGCGCCGCGCGGCGGGTGGCGGTGTCGTAGCCGGCGGCGGGCGCTTCCTGCGCCACCTCCAGGCCGATGAGCCGGACCTTGTCGCCGCCGTCGATGAGCATCGCGGCGGCCTGCAGGTCGCGGTGCGCCTGGCCGGCCTCGTGCGCGAAGGCCAGGCCTTCGAGCAACTGGGCCACCCAGCCGGCGGCCTCCAGCGGCAGCGGCGCGGGCTGGCGGGCCAGGCGCTCGTCCAGCGTCTCGCCGAGCGCGCGCTCATAGGCCACGTAGGGCCAGTGCTCGACCTGGCCGATCTCGAACACCGCGGCCACGTTGGGATGCTGCACACGCGCGCCGGCCCGGGCCTGGCGCAGCCACTGCTCCAGCGCGGCGGCGCTGCCGGGCCGCTCGCGCGGCATGCACAGCAGCAGCTCCTGGCCGGCGCCGGGGTCGAACACGCACCAGACCAAGCTGCGCGCGCTCTTGGACAGCAGGGCGCGCAGCTCGAAGCGGCCGAAGGCTCTCAACGGCGGGGCCGGCTTGGGCGGCGGGGTCTCGGGCACGGTGCGGGGCGGACGGGTTGTAACAGGCGGAAAGCGCATTGGACCCCAGGCCGGCGCACCCCGAAGGGGCGTGCAGGGCCGGAAATGCGACGGATTTCCGCCGCCGCGCCTTCCGGCGTCAGCCGCTGAGCTGGCTCCAGACCTTGTCCAGCCGCTTCACGCTGACCGGCTGCGGCGTGCGCAGCTCCTGCGCGAACAGGCTGACGCGCAGCTCCTCCAGCTGCCAGCGGAAGTCGTCCAGCCGCGCGTCCCTGACGCCCTTGAGCTCGGCCAGGCGGCGCAGGTAGCGCTGCTCCAGCGGCCGCACCTCGGCCATCAGCCGGGCGTCGCGCGCCGGGTCGGCGCGCAGCTTGTCGAGCCGGCCGGTGACCGCCTTCAGGTAGCGCGGCAGGTGCTGCAGCTGCGGCCACGGCGTGTCCAGCGCGAAGCGCTTGGGCACCAGGCGCTGCAGCTGCGCGGCGATGTCGTCGGCCACGTCCTTGGCCGGGCGTGCGTCCTTGAGCTTGCGGCTGGCGTTGGCGAACTCCTGCAGCACGGCGTGCGCGGCGCGGGCCACCTCCTGCGCGATCAGGTTCAGGCGGCTGCGGCCCTCGTCGAGGCGCTTGCGGAACGACGGCGCGTCGGTCGGCAGCGGGTCGGCCAGGAAGGCGCGCTCCAGCGCGACGGCGATGACCTGGTCGCGCAGCTCCTCGGCCGTGCCCAGGCCCATGAACAGCACCGACATGCGCTGCAGGTCGGGGATGTTCTTCTCCAGGAACTTCAGCGGCTCCTTGAGCTGCAGCGCGACGAGGCGGCGCAGGCCGGCGCGGTGCTTCGCGGCGGCGACCCCGGGCTCGTCGAAGACCTCGATCTCGACGTGCGCGCCCTTGTCGATCAGCGCCGGGAAGCCGATCAGCGTCTGGCCGCCCTTGCGCACCTCCAGCAGCTCGGGCAGCTCGCCGAAGGTCCAGTCCGTGTAGGGGGCGCTCGCGTCACGGGCAGGCTCGGGCTTTTTGACGACCTCGGCCCGCACGCCCTTGCCCGCCACCGGCGCCGGTGCCGGCCGGGGCGCTTCGTCCTTGGCCGGCAGCTTCAGCGCCGCCAGCGCCTGGAAGGCCGAGCGCGCCTGCCCGCCCAGCTCCGCCTTCAGCGCGGCGAGCTGCCGGCCCTGGCCGAGCTGGCGGCCATGCTCGTCGACGACGCGGAAGTTCATGAACAGGTGGGCGGGCAGCTGCTCCAGCTTGAAGTCGTTGCGCTGCACGGCCAGCTGCGTGCGCTCGCGCACGGCCTTCAGCAGCACCTCGACCAGTGCGCCCTGGCCGAAGGGGGCCAGTTCGATGAACTCGGCGACGAAGTCCGGCAGCGGCGTCAGCCGCGCGCGCGGCTTCTGGTGCAGGCTCTTCAGCAGCGCCGTGACCTTGGCCGACAGCATGCCGGGCACCAGCCATTCGGCGCGCTCCTCGCTGACCTGGTTGAGCGCGAAGATCGGCACCGCCACCGTCAGGCCGTCGCGCGCGTCGCCGGGCTCGTGCAGATAGGCCGCCGCGCAATCCACGCCGCCGAGGCGGATGACCTTGGGGAAGGCCTCGCTGGTGACGCCCGCGGCCTCGTGGCGCATCAGCTCGTCCTGGCTCAGGTGCAGCAGCTTCGGCTCGGCCTTGCTGGCCTCGCGCCACCACTTCAGCAGCGTCGTGCCGGAGTACACCTCGGCCGGCAGGTGCTGGTCGTAGAAGGCGTGGATCAGCTCGTCGTCCACCAGCACGTCCTGGCGGCGCGACTTGTGCTCCAGCGCCTCGACCTTGGCGATCTGGCGCCGGTTGTGGGCGATGAAGGGCAGTTGCCGCACGAGGTCTTCGGGCAGCTCGTCGTTGACCAGGCCCTCGCGGATGAAGATCTCGCGCGCGGTCTTCGCATCGACGCGGCCGAAGTTCACGCGCTTGCCCGAATACAGCACGAGGCCGTAGAGCGTGGCCCGCTCCAGCGCGACGACCTCGGCGGCCTTCTTCTCCCAGTGCGGCTCCAGCAGCTGCGTCTTGATCAGGTGGCCGGCGATGGGCGGCAGCCACTGCGGCTCGATGTTGGCCAGGCCGCGGCCATACAGGCGCGAGGTGTCGACCAGCTCGGCCGCGACGATCCAGCGGCCCGGCTTCTTGCTCAGGTGCGCGCCGGGGTGGCGCCAGAACTTGATGCCGCGCGCGCCGAGGTACCAGTCCTCGTCGTCGCTCTTGCAGCCGATGTTGCCGAGCAGGCCAGCGAGCATCGACAAATGCACCTGCTCGTAGGTGGCCGGGCTCTGGTTGAGCCGCCAGCCCTGCTCGGTGACGACGGTGTGCAGCTGCGAATGCACGTCGCGCCACTCGCGCACGCGGCGCGGGCTGACGAAGTTCTCGCGCAGCAATTGCTCGTGCTTGCGGTGCGAGAGCTTGTGGCCGCGCGGCATCGCTGGGCCGCCCCGAGATGCCGCAGCCCCCTCGGGGGGTGGACGCCGCACAGCGGCGTCCTGGGGGTCAACAACTTCGCCTTTCGACTCGCCCAGCCATTTCCACAGCTTGAGATAGCCCATGAACTCCGACTTCTCGTCGTCGAACTTCTTGTGCTTCTCGTCGGCGGCCTGCTGCTGCTCCTGCGGGCGGTCGCGCACGTCCTGGCCGGACAGCGCGGACGCGATGACCAGCACCTCCGTCAGCGCCTGGCGCGAGCGCGCCTCCAGGATCATGCGGCCGACGCGCGGGTCCAGCGGCAGGCGCGAGAGTTCGCGCCCCAGGCTGGTCAGTTCATTGGCGTCGTCCACCGCGCCCAGTTCGGCCAGCAGCTGATAGCCGTCGGCGATGGCCTTGGGGCGCGGCGCCTCGATGAAGGGGAAGCGCTCCACGTCGCCCAGGTGCAGCGACTTCATGCGCAGGATCACGCCGGCCAGGCTGCTGCGCAGGATTTCCGGGTCGGTGAACTTCGGCCGCTCGTTGAACGCCTGCTCGCTGTAGAGCCGGATGCAGATGCCGTTGGACACCCGCCCGCAGCGGCCGGCGCGCTGGTTGGCCGCCGCCTGGCTGATGTTCTCGATCAGCAGCTGCTCGACCTTGTTGCGGTAGCTGTAGCGCTTCACGCGCGCGAGGCCAGGGTCGATGACGTAGCGGATGCCGGGCACCGTCAGCGAGGTTTCGGCGACGTTGGTCGCCAGCACGATGCGGCGCTGGCCGTGCGGCTCGAACACCTTGTTCTGCTCGGCCTCGGACAGCCGCGAGAACAGCGGCAGCACCTCGACGCCGGGCGGGTGGTGTTTCCTCAAGGCTTCGGCGGCCTCGCGGATCTCGCGCTCGCCGGGCAGGAAGACCAGCACGTCGCCGCCACCCTCGCGCCAGAGTTCATCCACCGCGTCGGTGATCGCGCTGTTCAGGTCGTACTCGCGGCTTTCCTCGAACGGGCGGTAGCGCTGCTCGACCGGGTAGAGCCGGCCACTGACCATCAGCACCGGCGCCGGCCCCTTGCCGGAGGCGAAGTGCTGCGCAAAGCGTTCCGCGTCGATCGTGGCCGACGTGACGATGACCTTCAGGTCCGGCCGGCGCGGCAGCAGTTCGCGCAGATAGCCGAGCAAAAAGTCGATGTTCAGGCTGCGCTCGTGAGCCTCGTCGATGATGAGCGTGTCGTAGGCGCGCAGCAGCGGGTCGCTCTGCGTCTCGGCCAGCAGGATGCCGTCCGTCATCAGCTTGACCGACGCGCCCTTGGACAGCCGGTCCTGGAAGCGCACCTTGTAGCCGACCACCTCGCCCAGCGGCGTCTTCAACTCCTCGGCGATGCGCTTGGCGACGCTGCTGGCGGCGATGCGGCGCGGCTGGGTGTGGCCGATCAGCCCGCCGCCGTTGAGCCGGCCCCGGCCCATCGCCAGCGCGATCTTGGGCAGCTGCGTCGTCTTGCCGGAGCCCGTCTCGCCGCAGACGATGACGACCTGGTGCTCGCGCAGCGCCCGCGCGATTTCGTCGCGGCGCGAAGAAACCGGCAGCGACTCGGGAAAGGAAATGGAAAGAGCCGGCTGCTGAACTTGTTGGCCCCCACGCTCATCTGCCGATGAGCTGCCCCCCGAGGGGGCTGCGCCGCCTTGGGAGCGGCCCTGCGCCGGCGCGCGCCGGCTCTCACGAAGTTCTGAATTCATTGAGGCCAGATTGTCCCGCAGGCCCGAGAATCCCGCGCCATGACCGGCCTCGTCTTCCCTCACACCTTCGTGCCCTGGTTCCGCTCGGTGGCGCCCTATATCCACGCCTACCGCGGCGAGACCTTCGTCGTCGGCATGCCGGGCGAATTGGTCGCCGCCGGCAAGCTCAACGGCTTCGTGCAGGACCTGGCCATCATGCACGCCATGGGCATCAAGCTGGTGCTGGTGCACGGCTTCCGCCCGCAGGTCAACGAGCAGTTGCTCGCCAAGGGCCAGACGCCGCGCTACAGCCACGGCCGCCGCATCACCGACGCCGTCGCGCTGGACTGCGCCCAGGAGGCCGCCGGCCAGCTGCGCTTCGAGATCGAGGCCGCGTTCAGCCAGGGCCTGCCCAACACGCCGATGGCCAACGCCACCGTGCGCGTCGTCTCCGGCAACTTCCTGACCGCCCGGCCGGTGGGCATCGTCGACGGCGTGGACTTCCAGCACTCCGGCCTGGTGCGCAAGGTGGACGGCGCGGCCATCCAGCGCGCCATCGACATCGGCGCCATCGTGCTGCTGTCGCCGTTCGGCTTCTCACCCACCGGCGAGGCCTTCAACCTGAGCATGGAAGACGTGGCCACCTCCACCGCGATCGCGCTGCAGGCCGACAAGCTGCTGTTCGTCTGCGAGGTGCCCGGCGTGCCCGAGAACCCGGACGACCCCGACAGCCCCATCGACACCGAGCTCGCCGTGGCCGACGCCGACCGCATGCTCGCCAAGGCCGGCCCGGCGCCGCAGCCCACGGAAGTGGCCTTCTACCTGCGCCACTGCGCCGAGGCCTGCCGCGCCGGCGTGGAGCGCTCGCACATCATCCCGTTCGCGGTGGACGGCGCGCTGCTGCAGGAGGTCTACACCCACGACGGCATCGGCACCATGGTCGTGGACGAGAAGCTGGAAAGCCTGCGCGAAGCCACCTCGGACGACGTGGCCGGCATCATCCAGCTGATCGAACCCTTCGAGCGCGACGGCACGCTGGTCAAGCGCAGCCGCACCGAAATCGAGCGCGACGCCGAGCTCTATACCGTCATCGAGCACGACGGCGTCATATTCGGCTGCGCGGCGCTGTACCCCTATGTCGACGCCCGCACCGCGGAAATGGCGGCACTCACCGTGTCCGCCGAAGTGCAGGGCCAGGGCGACGGCGACCGGCTGCTCAAACGAATCGAACAGCGCGCCAAAGCCATGGGCCTGGACAGCATCTTCGTGCTGACCACCCGCACCATGCACTGGTTCATCAAACGCGGCTTCCAGCAAGTCGACCCCGAATGGCTGCCCGAGGAGCGCAAGCGCAAATACAACTGGGACCGCCGCTCGCTCGTGCTGGTCAAGAGATTCAACTAGCCCGCGCCGGGCCCACCCATACGGCCGGCACGCTACAGTGCCGGCCGTTTTATCGTTCACGTGACCAGGAGATCCGCCATGCCCCGCACCATCCACTGCGCCTATCTGAAGAAGGAAGCCGAGGGCCTGGACTTCCCGCCCTACCCCGTCCATACCGAACTCGGCAAGCGGGTCTGGGAAAACGTCAGCAAGGAAGCCTGGGCCGCCTGGATGAAGCACCAGACCATGCTGGTCAATGAAAACCGCCTCAACCTCGCGGACCTGCGCGCCCGCCAGTATCTGATGCGTCAGGCCGAGCAATTCTTCTTCGGCACCGGCGCCGAGGCCGTGGCGGGCTACGTGCCGCCCTCGGCCTGAGGCCCGCGAATGCCTTGAAATAGCCCGCACCGGATGAAAACCCGTAGCCTGCGGCCGACGAAAACCCTTGCCTGAATCCCCGGTCCGCGATTTAATTACCGGGCGGAGATAATCCAGGGCAGCCGCCCGGCCGTCTCCAGAGCCGCGCCGCCGCAACGTCGGGCGCCTCACCGGTCAAATCGCAAGAGGAATAGCAGCATGTCCACCCTGAAAGAACTCCTGGCCCAGCGCGAAGCACTCGACCAGCAGATCAACCAAACCAAGGAGCGCGAGCGCGGCGAAGCGGTCGCCAAGGTCAAGGCGCTGATGAGCGAATATGGCCTGACCGTGGCCGACCTCAGCATGCGCACCGCCAAGCCTGCCAAGGTGTCCAAGGTGGCGGCCAAGTATCGCAACCAGGCCACCGGCGAAACCTGGAGCGGCCGCGGCCTGCAACCCAAATGGCTGAAGGCCGCGATTGCCGGCGGCGCCAAGCTGACCGACTTCACCATCTGAACCCCGCACCGGCGGGAATCGGCCGCAGCAGCGGCCGGCCGCCCCGCAAACCAGGGCCGCCCTTTCTGGGTGGCCCTTTTCTTTTGGCACAGGCACCCGCCTAAACTCCGGCGCATGCGCCCCGCCCTGCCGTCCGGCCCCCGCCACCGCGGCGTTCCTGCCGCGGCCTGACCGATGGCGCTGCGCCCCGACGCCGGCGACGCCGCGCGGCCCCGCCGCCCGGCCCTCCAGCCCCCCGATCCCCTCGCCCCGCCGCCGGCCACGCAGCCGCCCGGCCCGCGCCGCATCCGGGCCCGCCGCGGCGGGCGCCGGCTGCGCCATGCCGGCCTGGCCGCGCTGGCCGGCCTGGGTGTCGGCCTCGCCGCCGCCTGGGCGCTGGCGGGCCCGGCGCTGCCGCCGCCGCTGCGCCTGCCGCAGCCCGCCGCCGCCCTGCCGGCCATCGCGCTGTTCATCCCGCTGCTGGTGGCGGCACTCGGGCTGACGACCCTGTGGCGACTCGGCGCCTGGGCGCTGCCGCTGCTGATGGCCGGCCTGCTGCTGGGCGGCCTGGCGCCGCTGCTGCCGGGCGGCGGGTTGGCATCGGCCGGCCTGGCCGGCGCCACCGCGCCGCTGGCCGGCGTGCTGGCGCTGCCGCTGCTGGCGGCGGTGCTGAACCGCACGCTGCTGCGCCGGCTCGGCCTCACCGGCCGGCTCGCCCACTGGCGCGACAGGCTGGGCTTCGCGCTGCTGGCGGGCGCCGCCGCGCCGCTGCTGGCCGGGCTGCTCGCCTTCGGCCTGCTGATGCTGGCCGGGCAGCCGCGCAGCGCCGCCCTCGGCGGCGCGCTGGCGCTGGCCGGCGCCTGGGCGCTGGCGCTGCTGAGCGCGGGCACGGCGCTGCAGGCCAGCTCGCAGCCGCCGCGGCGCGGTGGCCGCTGGGCCGGCCGGCTGCTCGCAGCCGCCGCCGTCGCCGCGCAACTGGCGCTGGCCTGGCGGCCCGAGGCCGACCTGCTGCTGGCGCCGCCGCTGCTGCTGGGCCTGCACGCGCTGCAGGCCGCGCCGCGCCGCAACGCGCGCCTGGGCACCGCGCTGCTGGCGCTGTGGGCGCTGACCGCGCCCGCGTCGCCGGCCGCCTGGGCCAGCGGCGCGGCGCTGGCCGTGCTGCCGCTGTGCATCGTCGCGCTGAGCCGCCGCCAGACCGATGACCACAACGGCTGGCGCCGCGCGCTCGACGCGCAGGGCTTCGCGCTGGCCGAGTGGCGCCTCCCGGACGGCCACCGCCATGCCTCGGCGCGCTGGCTGGCGCTGACCGCGCCCGTGGCCGGGGCCGGCCATGGCGGCGGCGCGCCGCTGGACTGGGTCCACGTGGCCCACCCGCGCGACCGCGGCGCGGTGCGCGCCGCGCTGCGCGAGCTGCTCACCACGCCGGGGCAGGACCAGCTCGGCCTGGCGCTGCGGCTGGCCGCCGACGGCGGCGACTGGCGCTGGCACGAACTGCGCGCCCACGTGCCGCGGCGCGACCGCCGGGGCCGCGCCCGCGGCCTCGTCGCCACGCTGGCCGACGTCAGCTGGCGCCATGCCGCCGAGGAGCGCGAGCGCCTGTCCGCCGCGCTGTTCCGGCAGGCCAGCGAGGGCCTGGCGCTGCTGGACATGCAGTGGCGCGTCGTCGAGGCCAACCCCGCCTACTGCGAGATCCTGCACACCCCGCTGGAGGCGCTGGTGGGCCGCACCGCCGCGCCGCTGGGCGCCGCCAACCTGCAGCGCAGCGGCCACGAGCCGGCGGCGCTGCATGCGCGGCTGAGCGCTGGCCAGGCCTGGGACGGCGAGCTGCATGCCGAGCTGGACGACGGCGGCCGGCACGTGTTCGCCGCCCGCCTCAGCCCGGTGCCCGAGCCGGACGGCGTCGCGCCGCGCTGGCGGCTGCTGAGCGTGACGGACCTGGGCGAGCAGCGGCGCCAGCAGGAACTGCTGCAGCGCAGCCTGCGCTTCGACGCCGCCACCGGCCTGCCCAACCGCGACGAGTTCATGCGGCTGCTGCGGCAGTCCCTCGCCGCCGCCAGCCGCGACGGCTGCCGGCTGGTCGTGGCCATCGTCGACCTGGACGACTTCGCCGGCGTCAACGCCGCGCACGGCCCGGCGGTGGCCGACGCCGTGCTGCGGCAGCTCGGCAGCCGGCTGCAGGCCACGCTGCGCGGCGCGCGCGGCGCCTGGCCCGACGCGACCGACCACCTCGCCCGGCTGCACGGCGACGAGTTCGCGGTGCTGATGCGCGTGCAGACGCCCGAGGAGGCGCAGCGCGCCACCGCGCGGCTGCTGGCCGTGCTGTCCATGCCGGTGGCGCTGCGCGAGAGCCGCGTCGGCGACGGCCTGGTGCTGGAGATCGGCGCCAGCATCGGCGCCACGCTCTACCCGCAGGACGAGGCCGACCCCGAGACCCTGCTGCGCCACGCCGGCCATGCGCTGTACCGGGCCAAGGGCGCGCGGCGCGGCAGCGCGCAGTTCCACGACCCGGCGCTGGCCCCGCGCGACGAGGCCGACCTGATCGCGCTGGCCCGCCTGCAGCGCGCGCTGGACGGCGGCGAGCTGCTGCTGCACTACCAGCCGCAGATCGACCTGCGCACCGGCCAGGTGGCCGGCGTGGAGGCGCTGCTGCGCTGGCAGCACCCGGAGCGCGGCCTGCTGACGCCGGCGCACTTCCTGCCGGCGATGGCCGGCAGCGGCCTGGCGGTGCAGGTGGGCGACTGGGTCATCGAGGAGGCGCTGGGGCAGGCGGCCGCCTGGCGGCGCCGCGGCATCGACGGCGGGAACGGCCACGGCCTGCCGGTCAGCGTCAACGTCGGCGCCCGCCAGCTGCGCCGGCCGGACTTCCCGCAGCGGCTGCAAGAGCTGCTGCAGCGCCAGCCGCCCGAGGTGGCCCGGCTGCTGCAGCTGGACCTGCCGGAGGCCGACGCGCTGGCCGAGACCGACGCCGCGCAGGCCCTGATCCAGCGCTGCCAGGCGCTGGGCGTGGGCGTCGCGCTGGACGACTTCGGCGCCGGCTACTCGCGGCTGGCGGCGCTGAAGCAGCTCAGCGTCGACACCCTCAAGCTCGACCGCAGCTATGTGCAGGGCATGCTGGGCGACGCGCGCGACCTGTCGCTGGTGGAGAGCGTCATCGGCCTGGCGCGCAACATCGGCTGCGCCGTGCTGGCCAAGGGCGTGGAAAGCCGCGCCCACGCCCGCGAGCTGCTGCGCCTGGGCTGCCGGCTGGGCCAGGGCCACGGCATCGCCGCCGCCATGCCGCCCGACGCGCTGGCGGACTGGCTGGCCGGGCCCGCGCGGCGCGACTGGGCGGCCCGGCTGCAGGCCCGCGCGCCCGCCCCTCCTTAAACTGCCGGCGTGATCCCGCCCGGCTTCATCCACGACCTGCTGGCCCGCGTCGACATCGTCGACGTGGTGGGCCGCCACGTGGACCTGAAGAAGGCCGGCATCAACCACAAGGGCCTGTGCCCCTTCCACGGCGAGAAATCGCCCAGCTTCATCGTCAGCCCGAGCCGCCAGACCTACCACTGCTTCGGCTGCGGCGTGCACGGCAACGCGATCGGCTTCCTGATGGAGCACACCGGCGCCGGCTTCATCGAGGCCGTGGAAGACCTGGCCCAGCAGGTCGGCATGGTGGTGCCGCAGGACGAGCGCAGCCCCGAGCAGCGCGAGCGCGCCAAGGCCGAGAAGGCCCGCCAGCAGAGCCTGACCGACGTGCTGGCCCGCGCGGCGGACTTCTACAAGGCGCAGCTGCGCAAATCCGAGCGCGCCGTCGCCTACCTGAAGGGCCGCGGCCTGACCGGCCAGATCGCCGCGCGCTTCGGCCTGGGCTATGCGCCCGAGGGCTGGCGCGCGCTGGCCAGCGGCTTCCCGGCCTACGACGACCCGCAGCTGGTCGAGGCCGGCCTCGTCATCACGCCGGACGCCGAGCCCGGCGAGGACGGGCGGCACGCGCCGGGCACCGGGCCGCACCCCGCCGACGGCCGGGGGGCGAAAAGGTATGACCGCTTCCGCGACCGCGTGATGTTCCCCATCCGCAGCGTGCAGGGCGAGGTGATCGGCTTCGGCGGCCGCGTGCTGGACCGGGGCGAGCCCAAGTACCTGAACTCGCCCGAGACGCCGGTGTTCGTCAAGGGCCGCGAGCTGTACGGCCTGTTCGAGGCCCGCCAGGCGATGCGCCAGCGCGGCCATGCGCTGGTCGTGGAGGGCTACATGGACGTCGTCGCGCTGGCCCAGCACGGCTTCGGCAACGCGGTGGCCACGCTGGGCACGGCCTGCACGGCCGAGCATGTACACAAGCTGTTCCGCTTCACCGAGTCGGTGGTGTTCAGCTTCGACGGCGACGCCGCCGGCCGCCGCGCCGCCGCCCGCGCGCTGGAGGCCGCCCTGCCCCATGCCACCGAGACGCGCACCGTGCGCTTCCTGTTCCTGCCGCCCGAGCACGACCCCGACTCCTATGTCCGCGCGCTCGGCGCCGAGGCCTTCGAGCGCTGCATCGACGGCGCCGTGCCGCTGTCGCGCCAGCTGATCGCCGTGGCCGGCGACGGCTGCGACCTCGGCACGCCGGAAGGCCGCGCCCGCATGCTCAACCAGGCCCGCCCGCTGTGGAGCCTGCTGCCGGACGGCCTGCTGCGCCGCCAACTGCTGGGCGAGATCGCCCGCCAGGGGCAGATGCCCGAGGCGGAGCTGCAAGCGCTGTGGCTGGGCGAGCCGGCGGGCGCCGCGCCGCCCGCCGAGGCCCCGGCCGACCGGCCGCGCTGGCAGCCCCGGACGGCCTGGAAGCCCAAAGGGGAATGGCAGGACTGGAAGCGCCGCGGCCGCGACGACGGCCCCCGCCCCGCCGGCCCGCGCACGGCGCCGCCGACGCCCACCGACCACGCCGTCCGCCTGCTGCTGCAGCACAGCGCGCTGTGGGAGACGCTGGCCGACGAGGACCGCGGCCTGCTGCACGACCTGCCCGGCACGCACGGCGACCTGGTCCACTGGCTGGAGCGCCACCTCACCCACCATGGCGCCAGCCCCTGGGCCGTGGTGCAGGCCGGGCTGGCGGCGGACGGCTTCGCCGACGCCGTGCAGCGCCTGGTGCGGCCGACGCAGGGCCTGGGCATCGAGGAGGACGACCCCGCCGGCGACCTGGCCCGCGCCATCGCCGCGCTGCACAGCCGCGCGCCCACGGCGCTGCCGGACGGCAACGGCGCCACCGACGACGAGCGCCGCCGCGCGCTGGAGGCGCTGGCCCGGCTGCGCGAGCGCCATGGCGTGCCGCCGGGGCGGCTTTGACCTGCGGGTCGATCTGGTAGACAATCCGCCGTTTTCCGCGCGCGTCAACAAGAGTGACGGCAGAGCGATGCCGGGCCCGGCCACCCTGCGACACAGGGCAACCGCACAGGTTTTGAAGGCCACCACATCCGCCACCTCTGCACGCCAAACGATCACGCCAGCTTGTTCGCGCCACGCCGGGGTCCCTCACCGAAACCCTGGCGACGAAAGCCACCGCCACCACGCCCCGCCGGCCTTGACGACCGGCCCGGGCCGGTCGCGGTGGCTGCTGCATTTCCGAATTGACCCGCGCAACCCCCTCGAAGGACCTGCATGACCGCCAAGAAGACCGCGACCAAGGCCAGCCCCGCCGCCGCCGAAGAGCCCAAGAAGAAGCCGGCCGCCAAGGCCGCGGCCGAAGCGCCCGCCAAGACCGCCAAGGCGGCGGCAGCCAAGCCGGCCGCCAAGACGGCCAAGGCCGCCGAGGACGACAAGCCCAAGCGCGGCCGCAAGCCCAAGGCGGAAACCACGCCCAAGAAGGCCGGCAAGAAGGACGCCGAGGACGACGAGGACTTCTCCGACATCGACGCCGAGATCGAGGGCGAGGAGCCGGAAGCGGAAGAGCCGGCGGCGGCGGCAGCGACCACGGAAGAGGTCGTCAAGGCCAAGCCGCTGCGCATGAAGGTCAGCCGCGCCAAGGAACGCGCGCTGATGCGCGAGTTCGGCCTGGAAGAAACGGCGCTGACCGAGGAGGAGGCCCTCAAGCGCCGCACCGAGCTGAAGACCCTGATCAAGATGGGCAAGACGCGTGGCTTCCTGACGCACCAGGAAATCAACGACCACCTGCCCGAGAAGCTGGTCAGCGAGGAAATCCTCGAGGCCATCATCTCCATGCTCAACGACATGGGCATCGCGGTCTACGAGCAGGCGCCCGACGCCGCGACGCTGCTGATCCAGGGCAACACGACGGCCACGTCCACCGAGGAAGAGGCCGAGGAAGCCGCCGAGGCCGCGCTGTCCACCGTGGACTCCGAGTTCGGCCGCACGACCGACCCGGTGCGCATGTACATGCGCGAGATGGGCACGGTCGAGCTGCTGACCCGTGAAGGCGAGATCGAGATCGCCAAGCGCATCGAAGGCGGCCTGCAGGCCATGATGCTGGCGATCTCGGCTTCGCCGACGACCATCGCCCACATCCTCGAGTACGCGACCAAGATCCGCGCCGGCGAGATGCAGATCTCCGACGTGGTGGACGGCTTCGTCGCCGAGGACGAGGCCGACGACTACGTGGCCGAGGAAGACTTCGACGAGTTCGACGAGGAAGACGACGACGACGGCAACGGCGGCTCCAAGGCGCTGACCAAGAAGCTCGAAGAGCTGAAGAACGCCGCGCTGGTGAAGCTGGACTCGATGAGCACCAGCTTCGACAAGATGCGCAAGGCGTTCGAGAAGGAGGGCTACAAGTCGCCCGCCTACAACAAGGCGCAGCAGGCCATCAGCGGCGAGCTGATGACGATCCGCTTCACGGTCAAGACCATCGAGAAGCTGTGCGACATCCTGCGCAGCCAGGTGGACGACGTGCGCCGCTACGAGCGCGAGCTGCGCAAGATCGTCGTCGACAAGTGCGGCATGCCGCAGGAACACTTCATCAAGACCTTCCCGCCGAACGCCCTGAACCTGAAGTGGGCCGAGAAGGAAGTGGCGGCCGGCAAGCACTACAGCGCCATCCTGAGCCGCAACCTGCCGCCGGTGCAGGAGCTGCAGCAGAAGCTGATCGACATCCAGGCCAAGGCCGTCGTGCCGCTGGACGACCTCAAGGACATCAACAAGAAGATGAACGAGGGCGAGAAGGCCTCTCGTGACGCGAAGAAGGAAATGATCGAGGCCAACCTGCGCCTGGTGATCTCCATCGCGAAGAAGTACACCAACCGCGGCCTGCAGTTCCTCGACCTGATCCAGGAAGGCAACATCGGCCTGATGAAGGCGGTGGACAAGTTCGAGTACCGCCGCGGCTACAAGTTCTCGACCTATGCGACCTGGTGGATCCGCCAGGCCATCACGCGCTCGATCGCCGACCAGGCGCGCACCATCCGCATCCCGGTGCACATGATCGAGACGATCAACAAGATGAACCGCATCTCGCGCCAGCACCTGCAGGAGTTCGGCTACGAGCCGGACGCGCCGACGCTGGCCGAGAAGATGGAGATCCCCGAGGACAAGATCCGCAAGATCATGAAGATCGCCAAGGAGCCGATCTCCATGGAAACGCCGATCGGCGACGACGACGACAGCCACCTGGGCGACTTCATCGAGGACACCAACAACACCGCGCCCATCGAGGCGGCAATGCAGGCCGGCCTGCGCGACGTGGTGAAGGACATCCTCGACTCGCTGACCCCGCGCGAGGCCAAGGTGCTGCGCATGCGCTTCGGCATCGAGATGCAGAGCGACCACACGCTGGAGGAAGTGGGCAAGCAGTTCGACGTGACGCGCGAACGCATCCGCCAGATCGAGGCCAAGGCGATCCGCAAGCTCAAGCACCCGAGCCGCAGCGACAAACTCCGCACGTACCTGGACAACCTGTAAAGGTTGGCCGGGGACGTGGCCGCCGCCAGGCGGTGCGGGCTGCCTGCAGGCCGCACGGAGTTTGCGCCCCGACTTGCGCAGCAAGGCGGGGCACAAACGGCGGACAAGACGGTGATGAAGGCCGGCCCTGCCGGCCTTTTTCACGCCCTTAAACTTCTGCCATGACCGCGATCCGCGAGCGCACCGTCCTCTTCGCTGACCTGCGTGGCAGCACCGGGCTGTACGAGGCCCTCGGCAACGCCGAGGCCAGCGCCATGGTCACGCAGACCGTGGGACAGGTCAGCGAAGCCGTGCTGGAAAGCGGCGGCCACCTGATCAAGACGCTGGGCGACGGCCTGATGGCCGCGTTCGAGACGCCGCGCGACGGCGTGCGCGCCGCCCAGCGCATGCAGGACATGCTGGAGCGCACCGTGCAGCGCGCGCGGCGGCAGAACCACCCGGCGCTGCTGGCGCTGCGGCTGCAGGTCGGGCTGGCGCGCGGCGAGGTGGTGGAGCTCAACGGCGACTGCTTCGGCGACGCGGTCAACGTGGCCGCCCGCCTCATCGACCATGCCGGCGACGGCGAGACCCTGATCACCGACGAGGTGCTCGCCGGCCTGCACCACGCCTCCAAGGGCCGCTTCCGCAGCCTGGACCGCATCTCGGTGCGCGGCCGCGCGGAGCCGGTGCACGTCTACCGCCTGGACGCCGCGCCGCTGCCCGGCGCCGACGCGGCCGCGACGCAGTTCGGCGAGCCCATGCGCTCCATCGAGCCCGACGGCATGCGCCTGATCTGGCAGGACCTGGACCGCGTGTTCGACATCGGCGCCATGCCCATCGTGCTGGGGCGCAGCGTGCAGGCCACCTACTGCATCACCGACGCGCGCGTGTCGCGCTCGCACGCCCGCATCGACCGGCAGGGCAGCAGCTTCCAGCTGACCGACCTGTCCTACAACGGCACCTACGTGCGCTTCGGCGATTCCGGCGAACTGCTCAGCCTCAAACGCGGCAGCTGCACGCTGCACGGCAGCGGCGTCATCGGCCTGGGCGGCCCGCCCAGCGACGAACAGTCGCCCATCGTGCGCTTCGAGGTGCTCCACTTCGCTGACACCGAGCCGCAGTGCTTCGGCGGCCCGCGCTCCCGCCGTTGATGAGCCTCGCCCCCGAACCGCCGCCGCGCGCGGCCCCCGAAACCGCCGTGCTGCTGTGCAACCTCGGCAGCCCCGACGCGCCCACCGCCCCGGCGCTGCGCCGCTACCTGGCCCAGTTCCTGGCCGACCCGCGCGTCGTCGAGATCCCCCGGCTCGCCTGGGCACCGATCCTGCACGGCATCATCCTGCGCGTGCGGCCGGCCCGGTCGGCCGCCAAGTACGCCACCGTCTGGACGCCCGAGGGCTCGCCGCTGAAGCTGTGGACGGACCGGCAGGCCCGGCTGCTGCAGGGCCTGCTCGGCGAGCGCGGCCTGCGCGTGCGGGTGGCCGTGGCGATGCGCTATGGCGAGCCCGCCATCCGCCAGACGCTGGACGCGCTGCAGCGCGACGGCGTGCGCCGCGTGCTGGTGCTGCCGGCCTACCCGCAGTACTCGGGCGCGACGACGGCCAGCGTCATCGACGACGTGGCCCGCTGGGCGCTGCGCACCCGCCACCTGCCCGAGCTGCGCTTCGTCAACCGCTACCACGATGACGCCGGCTACATCGCCGCGCTCGCCCAGACCGTGCGCGAGCACTGGCAGCGCGAGGGCCGCGGCGAGAAGCTGGTCATGAGCTTCCACGGCATGCCCGAGCGCACGCAGCGCCTGGGCGACCCCTACCACGGCGAATGCCTGGCCACCGGCCGCCTGCTGGCCGACGCACTGGGGCTGAAGGACGGCGAATGGCTGCTGACCTTCCAGAGCCGCTTCGGCAAGGCCCGGTGGCTGCAGCCCTACACCGAGCCCAGCCTCGTGCAGCTGGCGCAGGGCGGCCTCCAGTCCGTCGATGTCGTCTGCCCCGGCTTCGCGGCCGACTGCCTGGAGACGCTGGAGGAGATCGCCCAGGAGGCGCGCGACGCCTTCCTGCGCGCGGGCGGCCGGCGCTTCGGCTACATCCCCTGCCTGAACGACCACCCGGCCCACATCCGCGCGCTGGCGGCGCTGGCGCAGGCCCACCTGCAGGGCTGGCCGGCATGAGCCCCCCTGTGCCACACCCGCGCGGTTGCAAGCACGGCTTGCCGGCCACCAGCCCAAGGGGGCGCCCATGAGCCAGGCCCCCGCCGGCATGCGCCTGGACAAATGGCTCTGGGCCGCGCGCTTCTACAAGACGCGCGCGCTGGCCGTGGACGAGATCAACCTCGGCCGCGTGCGCATCGGCGGCGTGCCGGTCAAGCCGGCGCGGGACGTGAAGCCGGGCGACGTGCTGAGCCTGCGCATCGGCGCGGTGACGCGCGAGGTGGAGGTCAAGGGCCTGTCCCACCAGCGCGGGCCGGCGCCGCAGGCGCAGTTGCTGTACGCCGAGACGGCGGCCAGCATCACCGCCCGCGAGGCCGCTGCCGAGGCGCGCCGGCTGGCGCCCGAGCCGGCCGCGACCATCGCGCAGGGCCGGCCGACCAAGCAGGACCGCCGCCGCCTGACCGCGTGGGACCGCTGGTCGGCGTCGCTGGACGACACCGACGGCGATTGATGCCCGGGTGGGGCGCCGGAGTTGGCATATACAATTTGCATATGTCACCGGAGCCCGCCATGCCCACGCCCTCCAGCACCTCCCGCCCGCGCGAAGCCAAGCTGTTCCGCAACAACCGCAGCCAGGCGGTGCGCATCCCCGCCGAGTTCGAGCTGCAGGGAGACCGGGTGCTGATCCACCGCGAGGGCGGCCGCCTCATCATCGAGCCGGTCACCGGGCCCCGCGACATCGTCGAACTGCTGGCCGCCTGGCGCCAGGAAGCGCCGCTGCCGCCCGAGGACCACCTCCCGGCCATCGCCGACACGCCCGCCCGGCCGGAGGACATCTTTTGAGCCGCTACCTGCTGGACACCAACATCCTCAGCGACCTGATCCGCAACCCGGACGGCGCGGCGGCGCGGCACGTCGAGCAGGTCGGCGCCCGGGAGGTCTGCACCAGCATCATCGTGGCGGCGGAACTGCGCTACGGCTGCGCCAAGAAGGGCTCGCCCCGGCTGCAGGCCAAGGTCGACGGGGTGCTGGCGGCGATCCCCGTGCTGCCGCTGGACCTGCCGGCCGACTGCGCCTACGGCGGCATCCGCGCGGACCTGGAGGCGGCGGGCCAGCCCATCGGCCTCAACGACCTGCTGATCGCCGCCCATGCCCGCGCGCTGGGCCTGACGCTGGTGACGGACAACATGCGCGAGTTCGGCCGCATCCCCGGCCTGGCGGTGGAGAACTGGCTGTAGCCCAGGCACCGGCGCGGCCTGCAACATTCGCTGCAAATCCCCCTCTTGAAACCAGGGCATCGCGCCCCATCTCGGGCGCGAACCCGCTTTTTCATGCCATGACGACCGAACATCCCCTGCCCGAAGACGCGGCCGCCGCCCCCGAGCCCACGGCCGCCGAACTGAACCCCGAGATCAAGATCGCCGAGCTGGAAGGCCGGCTGGCCGAGATGAGCGACGCCTACCTGCGCGCCAAGGCCGAGGTGGAGAACACCCGCCGCCGCGCCGAGGAGGACCTCGCCAAGGCCCGCAAGTTCGCCGTGGAAAGCTTCGCCGAGGCCATGCTGCCGGTGATGGACAGCCTGGACGGCGCCATCGCCACGCCGGGCGCCGCCGTCGAAGTGGTGCTGGAAGGCGTGCACGCCACGCGCCGCCAGCTCGCCAGCGCGCTGGAGCGCAACAAGGTCGTCGAGATCAACCCGGCCGCCGCCGCGAAGTTCGACCCGCACCAGCACCAGGCCATCTCCGTGGTGCCGGCGGACCAGGAGGCCAACACCGTGGTCACGGTGCTGCAAAAGGGCTTCCTGATCGCCGACCGCGTGCTGCGCCCGGCGCTCGTGACGGTCGCCGCGCCTCGCTGACGGCCTGGGGGCAGGCCTGGGCGCGCAGCGACAGGCCCCGTCCGCACTGATTCACAGCCCGCGCCCCTTGAAGGCGGCCGGGTTATCCACAGATTCGAAGCATCCAAGCATTCACCAGGAGCAACACAAATGGGAAAGATCATCGGCATTGACCTCGGCACCACGAACTCGTGCGTCGCGGTCATGGAGGGCAACACGACCCGCGTGATCGAGAACGCCGAGGGCGCGCGCACCACGCCGTCCATCATTGCCTACCAGGAGGACGGCGAGATCCTCGTCGGCGCCTCGGCCAAGCGCCAGTCGGTCACCAACCCCAAGAACACGCTGTACGCGGTGAAGCGCCTGATCGGCCGCAAGTTCACCGAGAAGGAAGTGCAGAAGGACATCGACCTGATGCCCTACACCATCGCGCCCGCCGACAACGGCGACGCCTGGGTGGAAGTGCGCGGCAAGAAGTTCGCGCCGCCGCAGGTCAGCGCCGAGGTGCTGCGCAAGATGAAGAAAACCGCCGAGGACTACCTCGGCGAGGAAGTGACCGAGGCCGTCATCACGGTGCCGGCCTACTTCAACGACGCGCAGCGCCAGGCCACCAAGGACGCCGGCCGCATCGCCGGCCTGGACGTCAAGCGCATCATCAACGAGCCCACCGCCGCGGCGCTGGCCTTCGGCCTGGACAAGCACGGCAAGGGCGACCGCAAGATCGCCGTCTATGACCTCGGCGGCGGCACCTTCGACGTGTCCATCATCGAGATCGCCGACGTGGACGGCGAGAAGCAGTTCGAGGTGCTGTCCACCAACGGCGACACCTTCCTCGGCGGCGAGGACTTCGACCAGCGCGTCATCGACTACATCGTCACCGAGTTCAAGAAGGAACAGGGCGTCGACCTGACCAAGGACGTGCTGGCGCTGCAGCGCCTGAAGGAAGCCGCCGAGAAGGCCAAGATCGAGCTGTCCAACTCGTCGCAGACCGACGTCAACCTGCCCTACATCACGGCGGACGCGTCCGGCCCGAAGCACCTGAACGTCAAGCTGACCCGCGCCAAGCTGGAGTCGCTGGTCGATGAGCTGATCGAGCGCACCATCGCGCCCTGTCGCACCGCCATCAAGGATGCCGGCGTGTCGGTCGCCGACATCGACGACGTGATCCTGGTCGGCGGCATGAGCCGCATGCCCAAGGTGCAGGAGAAGGTCAAGGAGTTCTTCGGCAAGGAGCCGCGCAAGGACGTGAACCCGGACGAGGCCGTCGCCGTCGGCGCCGCCATCCAGGGCCAGGTGCTGGGCGGCGAGCGCAAGGACGTGCTGCTGCTGGACGTCACCCCGCTGTCGCTCGGCATCGAGACGCTCGGCGGCGTGATGACCAAGATGATCAAGAAGAACACGACCATCCCGACCAAGTTCTCGCAGACCTTCTCGACGGCCGACGACAACCAGCCGGCCGTGACGATCAAGGTCTACCAGGGCGAGCGCGAGCTGGCGCAGGCCAACAAGTCGCTGGGCGAGTTCAACCTCGAAGGCATCCCGCCGGCGCCGCGCGGCGTGCCGCAGATCGAGGTCAGCTTCGACATCGACGCCAACGGCATCCTGCACGTCGGCGCCAAGGACAAGGGCACCGGCAAGGAGAACAAGATCACCATCAAGGCGAACTCGGGCCTGTCCGAGGCCGAGATCGAGAAGATGGTGAAGGACGCCGAGGCCAACGCCGCCGAGGACAAGAAGAAGGTC
Source organism: Roseateles sp. (assembly GCF_047654785.1). Lineage (GTDB taxonomy): Bacteria > Pseudomonadota > Gammaproteobacteria > Burkholderiales > Burkholderiaceae_C > Pelomonas. Next base: position 888,201 of record NZ_JASGKQ010000001.1, on the reverse strand, counting down.
GAGCTGGTGCAGGCCCGCAACCAGGCCGACGGCCTGGTCCACAGCGTGCGCAAGTCCCTGGCCGAGCATGGCGACAAGCTCGACGCCGGCGAGAAGGACAAGATCGAGGCCGCCGCCAAGGAGCTGGAAGAAGCCATCAAGGGCGACGACCAGGCCGCGATCGAGGCCAAGACCGAGGCGCTGATGACCGCCAGCCAGAAGCTCGGCGAGAAGCTCTACGCCGACCAGCAGGCCGCCGGCGCGGCCGCCGCCGGTGCTGCCGAGCAGCCCCAGGCGGCGCCGCAGGCCGATGCCCGCCCGGCCGACGACAACGTCGTGGACGCCGAGTTCAAGGAAGTCAAGGACGGCAAGTAAGCCCCCGATGACGACGGCCCGGGAGCGCCCCTGACGACGCCCCGGGCCTTTGCTGTTTGAAGAGAACGAGCATGGCTTCCAAGCGCGATTACTACGAAGTCCTCGGCGTCGCCAAGAACGCGAGCGAGGACGACATCAAGAAGGCCTACCGCAAGCTGGCCATGAAGTACCACCCCGACCGCAACCAGGGCGACGGGGCCAAGGCCGCCGAGGAGAAGTTCAAGGAGGCCAAGGAGGCCTACGAGATGCTCACCGACGCGCAGAAGCGCGCGGCCTACGACCAGTACGGCCATGCCGGCGTGGACCCCAACATGGGCGCCGGCCGCGGCGGCGCGGGCGCGGAAGGCTTCGGCGGCTTCGCCGAGGCCTTCGGCGACATCTTCGGCGACATCTTCGGCGGCCAGGGCGGCCGGCGCGGCGGCCAGGGCGGCCAGCAGGTCTACCGCGGCAGCGACCTCAGCTATGCGATGGAGATCACGCTGGAGGAAGCCGCGCGCGGCAAGGAAACGCAAATCCGCATCCCCAGCTGGGAGAGCTGCGAGAGCTGCGGCGGCTCGGGCGCCAAGCCCGGCACCAGCGCCAAGAACTGCGGCTCCTGCGGCGGCTCCGGCACGGTGCACATGCGCCAGGGCTTCTTCAGCATCCAGCAGACCTGCCCGCACTGCCACGGCAGCGGCAAGATCATTCCCGACCCCTGCACCAGCTGCAACGGCCAGGGCAAGGTCAAGAAGCAGAAGACGCTGGAGGTCAAGATCCCGGCCGGCATCAACGAGGGCATGCGCATCCGCTCGGCGGGCAACGGCGAGCCCGGCGTGAACGGCGGCCCGGCGGGCGACCTCTACATCGAGATCCGCATCAAGCCGCACGACATCTTCGAACGCGACGGCGACGACCTGCATTGCACGATGCCGGTGTCCCTGGTCACCGCCGCGCTGGGCGGCAGCATCGAGGTGCCGACGCTGGGCGGCAAGGCCGAGATCGAACTGCCCGAGGGCACGCAGCACGGCAAGACCTTCCGCCTGCGCGGCAAGGGCATCAAGGGCGTGCGCAGCAGCTACCCCGGCGACCTGTACTGCCACATCGCCGTGGAGACGCCGGTGAAGCTCACCGAGCACCAGCGCAAACTGCTCAAGGAGCTGGACGACTCGCTGAAGAAGGGCGGCGAGAAGCACTCGCCGAACGCCAAGACCTGGACGGACCGGGTCAAGGACTTGTTCAAGTAAGGCCCGCCCCCGGCCGATGCAGCCGCAGCGCCCGACAGGGCCTGCGGCTTTTTTCATCCCCGGGACGACATGGGCGGCGGCACCAGCTTCAGCCTCGCTTCAGCCACCACGGCAAGGATGCCGGGCCGCTTCCCCGCCCGCTGTCCATGTCCCCGTTCAAACGCCTGCGGGCCTGGTTCCGGCCCGACGCCTCGCGGCCCCTGACCCAGGTGTGGCTGGCCTCGCTGTGGATGGCCGTGCTGGCCAACTGGCCGCTGTGGCGGCAGCTGCAGTCGCTGCCCGACAACACCGGCGCACACGCCGTCGCCTTCACCGCCGCGTTCATCGGCATGGTCGCCGCCGCCACCGGCGCAGTGCTGAGCCTGCTGGCCTGGCCGCGGCTGGTGACGGCGGTGCTCGTCGTGCTGCTGCTGGGCGCCGCCGCGCTGGCGCACTTCATCGGCAGCTACGGCATCGTGTTCGACCCGGGCATGGTGACGAACCTGGTGCAGACCGACGTGCGCGAGACGCGTGACCTGCTCGGCTGGCGGCTGCTGCTGAGCGTGCTGCTGCTGGGCGCCCTGCCCGCCGCGTGGCTGCTGCGCCGGCCCAAGGCGCCGCCGCAGCCGGTGCTCGGGCGGCTGGCCGGTAACCTGGGCGCCTGCGTACTGGGGCTGGGGGCGGTGGTGCTGCTCGCGCTGCCGGTGTTCGCGCAGCTGTCGTCGACGATGCGCACGCACAAGTCGCTGCGCTACATGGTCACGCCGCTGAACGCGGTGTACTCGCTGGGCGCCGCCGCGGCACGCAGTCAGGCGGCCGTGCCCGCCGGGCCGCCGGCCGTCATCGGCGCCGATGCGCGCCTGCTGCCGCGCGCCGCCGGCGCCAGGCCGCCGCTGCTGCTGCTGGTCGTGGGCGAGACCGCGCGCGCCATGAACTTCAGCCTCAACGGCTATGCGCGGCCCACCAACCCCGAGCTGACCGCGCTGCCGCCGGCCGAGCTGACCAGCCTGCGCGACGTGCGCTCCTGCGGCACGGCCACCGCCGCCTCGCTGCCCTGCATGTTCTCGCCGCTGGGCCGCGCGGCCTTCGTGGACCTGAAGGCGCCGCAGCAGAACCTGCTGGACGTGCTGCAGCGCGCCGGCCTGGCCGTGCTGTGGCTGGACAACCAGAGCGGCTGCAAGGGCCTGTGCGAGCGCGTGCCCCACGCCTTCACGGCGCAGCTGCCCGCGGGCGCCGCGCCGCTGCCGCCGGGGCTGTGCGACGGCGAGGAATGCCTCGACGAGGCGCTGCTGCACGGCCTGGACCAGCGCCTCGCCGCGCTGGACCCGCAGCGGCTGGCGCGCGGCCTGGTGCTGGTCATGCACCAGATGGGCAGCCACGGCCCGGCCTACTTCAAGCGCTCGCCGCCCGACCTGAAGCCCTTCCAGCCCGAGTGCCGCAGCAACGCGCTGCAGCAGTGCCCGCGCGAGCAGGTCGTCAACGCCTACGACAACAGCATCGCCGCCACCGACCGCCTGCTGGCGCGCAGCGTCGCCTGGCTGCGCGGGCAGCAGGCCCGCTTCGACCCCGGCCTGCTCTACGTGTCGGACCACGGCGAGTCGCTCGGCGAAAACGGCCTGTACCTGCACGGCATGCCCTACGCCATCGCCCCGCGCGAGCAGACCCACGTGCCCATGATCCTGTGGATGCCCGAGGGCGGCGCGCTGGCCGCGTCGCTGAAGCCCGGCTGCGTGGCCGGGCTGCGCGACCGGCCGGCGTCGCACGACCAGCTCTTCCACACGGTGATGGGCTGGGTGGGCGCGCGGGCGGACGTCTACCGGCCCGCGTGGGACCTGCTGGCCGCCTGCCGCAACCCATGAGCCCGCCGGGCGCCGCGAGCCGCGCCGCCACCGGCTAGAACAAACGGCCCTGCGCCGACGGCAGCTGCGGCCGGCGGAAGGCCGCGAGCTGCACCGGCCGGCGCTCGTTGCGCAGCCCCAGCCGGGCCGCCGCGCGGTGCAGGCGCGCCCGCAGCAGCTCGGCCCAGACGCCCTCGCCCGTCATCCGCGAGCCGAAGCGGGCGTCGTTGTCCCGGCCGCCGCGCAGGTCGCGGATGCGGGCCATCACGCGCCCGGCGCGGTCCGGGAAATGGCGCGCCAGCCAGTCCTGGAACAGCGGGTTCACCTCCCAGGGCAGGCGCACCGGGATGCTGAACGCGCTGCTGGCGCCGGCCGCCGCGGCGGCCTCCAGGATGCGCTCCAGCTCCGGCTCGTTGATGAAGGGGATGACGGGCGACACGCTGACGCCCACCGGCACGCCCGCGTCGGCCAGCGCCCGGATCGTGCGCAGCCGCCGGGCCGGCGCGGCGGCGCGCGGCTCCAGCAGGCGGGCGAGCGCGTTGTCCAGCGTCGTGATGGAAAGGTAGACCGACACCAGCCCCTGCACGGCCATGGGCGCCAGCAGGTCCAGGTCGCGCTCGATGCCGGAGGACTTGGTGACGACCGAGAACGGATGCCGGCACTCGGCCAGCAGTTCGACGACGCGCCGCGTGATGCCCAGCCGGCGCTCGACGGGCTGGTAGGCGTCCGTCGCCGTGCCCAGCACCAGCGAGCGCGGCTGGTAGCGCGGCGAGGCCAGCGCCTCGCGCAGCCGCTCGGCGGCGTTGACCTTGGCGATGATGCGCGTCTCGAAGTCCAGCCCCGGCGACAGGTTCAGGTAGCTGTGCGTGGGCCGTGCGAAGCAGTAGATGCATCCGTGCTCGCAGCCGCGGTAGGGGTTGATGGAGGTGTCGAACGCGATGTCGGGCGACTGGTCGCTGGACAGGATGGTCCCGGCCCGCTCCTCGATCACCTGCGTGGCCGGCGGCAGCCGCTCCTCGGCGGCCTGCTGGTCCAGCGCGCCCCAGCCGTCGTCCACCTGCTCGCGCTCGTGCCGCTCGAAGCGGTGCGGCATGGCCGTGGCGCTGCCGCGGCCCTTGATGGAGGCCAGCGGGACCAACGCCGGCTGGGCGGCGGCGATGCGGAGGGGTGGGCGCGACATGCTGTAAATATATACAGCATTCCGGATACTCCCAGGACATCCGCGCCGCCAGGCCGCGGCGCATGCCGCCGCGGCTCAGCGCGCCTGGCGGGCCGGTTCGGTGGCAGCGGCCAGGTGCTTGGGCGGCATCGGCGGCGGACCGGACATGGCGGACGCGGGCAGGCGGCGGATCTCGCGGTTGAGCGCGCGGATGTTCTCTTCGTGGCGGGCGATGTTGTCGCGCAGCGCCTGCAGTTGCTCGCTGGTCAGGTCCAGCCCCGCGCGCGGCGAGGCCAGCGCCAGGCGCTTCGCGGACAGCGAGCGGGCTTCGGCCATCAGCTCGGCCTGGAGGATGCCGAAGCGCTCGCGGTCCCGGTCGGCCTGGGCGGCGGCCGGCACCTGGCGGGCCTGCGGGGGCGACGCCGGCCGGCCCGGCGGCGATGCGGCCGCGGCCGGTGCGGCCGACACCGCCACGGGTGCGGAGGCCGCCGGCGCGGGCCGGCCCGTCAACACCTCGACGCCCTCGCTCGTGCGGTAGCGCCGCGCTTCCAGGGCCTGGGCCTGGGCGGCGTGGGCGGTGCTCGCGGCGAGCAGCAGGACGAACGCGGCTTTCACAGATTGCTCCTGTAGAACGGGCTTTGCATGCGCACGACGGCTTCGCTCTGGATGCGGATGCGCGGGCCCTCGACCATGGGCCGCATGCACGAATCCACCAGCGGGCCGCCGCCGATGCCGAAGGGGTCGCCCATGCCGTGGGCCTGCAGCGCGTGGCCGAGCGGCAGCGCATGGACGGCGGCATGGATCATGCGGCCGACGACGGGCACGATGAGGCGGTAGCAGTAGCTCACGCGCACATGCAGGATGTTGGCGTCCTGCACCGACACGCCCGACGACGCGCCCGGCGCGGGGTTGCGGAAATTCAGCGTGTCGTTGGGAATCTCGCGGTCGCCGCCGCCCAGGCCGTCCAGCCGCGCCTGGCCGAAGTCGGTGAAGGCCTGCGCCGTCGGGTTGAGCACGTCGATGCTGGCGAGGTTGGAGACCGAGATCTCGGTGAAGGCCTTGGTGCGCGCGGCCACGAAGCCGGCCATCGACGCCTCGCTGGCGAACAGCGGCGTGAGGCCGGCGGCGAGCGCCTTCTTCATCTCGCCCTTGTCGCCGTGATGCACGGCGCCCGCGCGGGCGGCCAGCAGGCTGGCGTGGTTCAGCACCGCACGGGCCTGGTACAGCAGCCCCCACTGGATGACGCCCAGCACCAGCATGATCAGCAGCGGGAAGACGATGAGGAACTCGGTGGCCGATTGACCACCCTGCCCGCCGCCCCGGCCCGGCCGGCCCCACCGCGGCGTCATGGCGCCTCCGCCGCGAAGGCGAGCCGCATGCCCGGCGCCCAGCCGCGCCGCGCGGCCTCGCCCGCGGCCAGCTCGATGACGCGGCGCGCGCGCAGGCACGACCGCGCCCGCCACGGCGGCACGGCGGCGCAGATGCGCCGGATGCTGCCCGCGCGGTCCACGAAGACGATGTCGATGGCATAGCCCATGCCGACCGTGTGGACCATGTTGCAGCCGTCGATCAGCAGCGCCTGGCCACGCCGCAGCGGCGGGCGGCCCAGCAGGCCGCGCATGCGCTCCAGCACGGTCTCGGTGCGGCGCAGCTCCAGCGGCAGCGCACCGGCGGCCGCGTTCTCGCCGTTCACGGACTGCTCCAGCATCAGATGGTCACTCCGGACTGCATGAACTTCACCGCGATCGGGAACATCAGCACGACGAAGGTCACCGGGAAGATGAACACCACGAGCGGGAAGATCAGCTTCACGGGCGCCTCCATCGCCAGCTTCTCGGCGCGCTGGAAGCGCTCCGTGCGGCGCTGCTCGGCCTGGAAGCGGAAGGTGGCGCCGAGGCTCGCGCCCATGCGCTCGGCCTGCACGACGGCGCTGACGAAGCTCGACACCTGCGGCACGCGCACGCGCTCGTCCATGCGGCGCAGCGCCTCGCTGCGCGTCAGGCCCGAGCGCAGGTCGCGCAAGACCAGGCTGAGCTCGCTCTTCATCGGCCCGGCCGGCCCCTTGGCCACGGCCTGCGAGATCGCGCCCGCCATGTTCAGGCCCGCCTCCACGCCCATGGTCAAGAAGTCCAGGTAGGTCGGCAGCGCGCGCACGATGTTCTTCTGCCGCGTCTTCAGCGAGTCGCTCAGCCAGATGCGCGGATAGACGTAGCCGAAGGCCGCCGCGATGAGCACGTAGAGCCAGCTGAACAAGTCCACCGCCGACAGCAGGATGCCGGTGATGCCGGCGAAGCCCAGCAGGCTGATGACGCACAGCGAGATGAACTGCCGCGGGCTCATCAGGTAGAGCAGCCCCGACAGCCGCAGCGCCTCGGCCGGGCCGGCGACCAGCCTGTCGGGGATGCGCTGGGCGAGGTGGTAGTCCACGAAGCGCACCAGCGGCCACATCATGCGCAGCGTGCGCGGCAGCGGGTCGAGGAACTCGCGGTCCTCCTCCGGCACCTCGGCCTTGAGCCGGCTGGCGCTGAACACGACGGCCGCGGCGAACACCACGAAGGCCACGCCCACGAGCAATGCGACGAGGATCTGTTCCATCGCGGACCGGCCTCCCTCAGACGTCGATCGCCGTGATGCGGCGGATGAAGAAGTAGCCGATCAGGTCGGCCACGATGATGACGGCCGAGGTCATCCAGCCGTACCAGGTCGTGAACAGCGGCTCCATCGCCTCCGGCTCCATGGCCTTGAGCACCAGCACCAGCAGCAGCGGCAGGCTGGCCATCACCAGCCCCTGCATCTTGCCCTGCGCGGTGAGGCTGCGGATCTTGCCTTCCATCTGCAGCTTGGTGCGGATGGTCTTGGCGATGGACTCCAGCGTCTCGGCCAGGTTGGCGCCCACCTCGCGGGACAGCGCCATGCCGGCCGTCACCATCGCCAGGTCCTGCAGCGGCACGCGCCGCTCCATGTTGCGCAGCGCCACCGCGAAGTCCACGCCCAGGCGCAGCTCGCGCAGCAGCAGCTCGAACTCCTGCGAGATCGGCGGCTTGCCTTCGCTGGCCACGCTGTCGAGCGCGATGGTGAGGCTGGCGCCCGCGCGCAGCGCGCCGGTCACCATCAGCAGCGCGTCCGGCAACTGCTGCTCGAACTGCTGCAGCCGGCGCCTGGCCAGCCAGCGCACCACCCAGCGCGGCGACACGAAGGCCGCGACGACGCAGAGCGCCACGACGATGACGTTGCCCGTGGCGAACCAGGCCACCACCGGCGACAGGATCAGCACGACGATGTTGATGGCCTGCAGCCGCTGCGCGCCGGTGAAGATGAACATCTCCTCCAGCGCCTCGGCAGCCGCGCTGGCGTCGCGCGACTGGCGCTGGCGCATCCAGCGTCCGCCGAAGTGCAGCGCCGCCCAGATGAGCCCGAGGCCCATCAGGAAGATCACGAGGATGGCGATGACCAGGTCGTCCACGGCGCGCTCCTCAGGCCCCGCCGCCGCGCCGGCCGGTGCCGAACTCCAGCACCTCGCCCTGGCGGAAGATGCCCATGTCCACGTCGATGCCGCGCTCGATCAGGTCCTGGTAGAGCTGCGGGATGTGGCCCGTGGCGACGAACTGCCCGCGGATGCGGCCGTCCGGGCCGAAGCCGGCCTGGCGGAAGGTGAAGATGTCCTGCATCTGCACGACGTCGCGCTCCATGCCGGTCACCTCGGTGATGTAGGTGACGCGCCGCGTGCCGCAGGAGAAGCGCGTCTGCTGCACGATGATGTTGACGGCCGAGCAGATCTGCTCGCGGATCGCCTGCACCGGGATGTCCAGCCCGCTCATCAGCGTCATGACCTCCAGGCGCGACAGGCAGTCGCGCGGCGTGTTCGCGTGGGCCGTCGTCAGCGAGCCGTCGTGGCCGGTGTTCATGGCCTGCAGCATGTCCAGCGCCTCGCCGCCGCGGCATTCGCCGACGACGATGCGGTCCGGCCGCATCCGCAGGCAGTTCTTCACCAGATCCCGGATGGCGATCTGCCCGCGCCCCTCGATGTTGGCCGGCCGCGCCTCCAGCGAGACGAGGTTGGGCTGCGTCAGCTGCAGCTCCGCCGCGTCCTCCACGGTGACGATACGCTCGTCGTCCGGGATGAAGTTGGACAGCACGTTGAGCAGCGTCGTCTTGCCCGAGCCGGTGCCGCCCGAGATGACGATGTTGGCGCGCCGCTCCACGGCGACGCGCAGGAACTCGATCATCTCCGGGCTGACCGAGCCGAAGCGCGTCAGGTCGTCCGAGGTCAGCTTGCGCTTGGCGAACTTGCGGATCGTCAGGCTCGGCCCCTTGATGGCCAGCGGCGGGATGACGGCGTTGACGCGCGAGCCGTCCTTCAGCCGCGCATCCACCATCGGCGAGGCCTCGTCGATGCGCCGGCCCAGCGGCGAGACGATGCGCTCGATGGCCGCGAGCACCGCCGCGTCGTTGGAGAACGAGATCTCGGAGCGCGTCAGCTTGCCGTCGCGCTCGATGAAGATCTCCGCGTGGCGGTTCACCATGATCTCGGTGACCGTCTCGTCGGCGATCAGCGACTCCAGCGGCCCCAGGCCCACGACCTCGTTGAGCACCACGTTGCGCAGCTGCTCGCGGTGGTCCAGCAGGTCGCCGAACGACGGGTCGGTCTCGATCAGCTCGTCGATGAGCTTCTGCACCGCTGCGCGCAGCTCGGCGTCGCCCATGCGCGAGACGTTGACGCGGCGCAGGTCCATCGCCTCGATCAGGCGGCGGTGCAGCAGGCCGCGCAACTCCATGCCGCGCTCGTTCTCCAGCGGCCCCTTCCCGCCGGCAGCCGGCGCTGCGGCGGGCTTGTCCGCCCCGGCCTGGGCGGCGGGCTTGGCCGGCAGCGGCAGCACCTTGCGGGCGGCGGCGTCGGCCAGGCTCACGCGCAGCGTGTAGTCGCCCACCTCGATGACGTCGTTGCTGGCCAGCGGCCCGTGCTCGTGCACGACGTTGCCGTTGACCTTGATGGGCACCAGGCCGCCGCCGTCCTTCAGGAACAGCGCGCCGTCGCGCAGGTTGAACTGCACCTGGCGCCGGCCGACGCGCCAGCCGCGCAGCGCGATCAGCGCGCCGGCATCCTTGCCGATGAAGCAGGCCGGCGCGTCGCTCTGCGCATCGCCGACGACCGCCTCGCCCTTGAACACCTGGACTCGGAACATCGCTGCGCCCTCAGTGGTTGCCTTCGCCGACGCGGCGCTCGAACTCGGCCTTGTTGTCCGCCCCGCGCCGGCGGACCTCCTCGGCCATGCCCTGGCCGGCGGTGATGATCTCGGGCTCCAGCAGCACGACGAGGTCGCTCTTCTTGCTGCGGAAATCGTCGGAGCGGAACAAGCGGCCGAGGATGGGGATGTTGCCCAGGCCGGGCACCTTGTCGATGGCGTTGGACAGCTCGCCGTTGATGAGGCCCGACAGCGCGACCATCTCGCCCGGCTTCACGCTGATCTCGGTGGACGTGGAGCGCGTCAGGAAGGCCGGGATGCCAGAGACCGTGATCGCCGGGTCGATCTGCGACAGCTCGGTGGAGAGCTTGGCCGTGATGACGTCGCCGTTGTCGATGGTGGGCTCGATCGAGAAGATGATGCCGTAGGGCTTGAACTCGACCGTCTGCGCGCCGAAGGCGCCCGCCATCGGGATGGGGATCTCGCCGCCCACCTGCAGCCGCGCCTTGCCGCCGCTCTTGGCCGTCAGCTCCGGCGACGCGAGCACGCGCGCATCGCCGTCGGTCCGGCCCAGGTTCAGCCGCGACGCGATGGACGTGGCCAGGCCGAAGAACAGGCCCGTCGTGTGGCCGTTGCGCGTGACGAAGGGCGGCGACGCCGTCAGCAGGTTGTCGCCCGGCTGCGCCTGCGGCAGGCCGCGGTAGAGCTTCTCCTGCAGCGCCACGCCCTGGGCGGCGACGGTGGGGCCATTGGCCTCCTTGCTCCACTGGATGCCGATCTTCTCCAGCAACGCCTTGTTCACCTCCACGAAATGCAGGCGGAACAGCACCGAGCGCACCAGCGGGCTGCCCGGGTCGGTCTTCAGGTTGAGCACGACGCCAGGCACGCTCTTCACCGCCTCGGAGAGCTGCGCCAGCGTCTCCTGGTGCACCGTGCCCGACACGACGAGCTTGGCGTCGTACTCCTCGATGCTGACGTTGCGCTCGTCGCGCAGCACGTTCTCGACGAGGCGGCGCGTGGCGGCGAAGTCGCTGGCGACCACCTTCACCCGGAAGGTCTGCACCTGCCTGTCCGACCACACCATCAGCATCGTCGTGCCGACCTGCTCGCCGATGAGCATGAGGCTGTCGTCCACCGTCGTCGCGCTGACCTGGGCGCCGTTGCCCACCGCGATGCGGCGCACCTTGCCCTGCACCGGCAGCATGCGGATCTCGCCCAGGGCCAGGCTCACGTCGGCGACCGGCAGCACCTCGGCACGCGGCGGCGCCGCTGCGCCTCGGCTGCGCGCCGGCAGCGCCGCGGCTGCCGGCGCGGTGAGGGCCGGTGCGGCGGCCCTGGCCGGCGGCACGGCGTCGGCCGCCAGGGCCGGCAACAGGAAGCCGGCGGCGCAGGCGGCGGCGATGAAGGGGGGCGCGTCGTAGGTCGGCATGGTGTGGGCGGGGCGCATCAGTGCTGCGCGGCAGATCGGTCGGAAGAGGTGGACGGGGCGCGTTCGGCGTCCGGGCGGCGCGGCTGGACCATCTCGCCCAGCGCCTGCACGACGGCGGCCCTGACGTCGGCCTGCGCGGTGGCCGCGCGCGCGCCGGCCGGCCGGTCCGGCAGGCCCACCGGCACCAGGCTGGACGGCAGCGCCGCGTTGCCGCCGCCCTTGCCGCCGACGATGAACTCCACGCCCTCGCCGCGGCCCGCAGTCGGCGGCAGCACGTCGGTGCCGGTGGTCGCGCGCAGGGCCACGGTGTCCGCGTCCTTGCGGCCGCGCAGCGCGACGCGGAAGCTGCCCATCTTCTGCGCCACGATCAGCCGCGCCGCTTCCCGGGGCGTGACGAGCACGGTGATGGTGTCGAAGCCCTTCTCCCGCGCCCCCTGCACCTCGCCGGGACGGACCATCTTGGCCAGCTTCTCGGCGTCGCCGCCGGCCACGTCCTGGAACTCCTGGCCGGTGGCCAGCACCGTCAGGTTCTGCATGAACAGCGTGGCCTGGTTCAGGCGCATCTCGGCGATCTCGCTGTCCTTGGCCTTGTCGGCCTTGGACATCAGGAACAGGTCCACGCGGTGGCCCGGCCGCAGCGTCTGCGCGATGGAGTTGACGGTGTCGATCTCGATGGTCACCGCGCGCATGCCGGCGGGCAGCAGGCTGGCCACGTCGTCCACCTCCGGGGCCTGCAGGTCGGTCAGGCGCAGCGGCCGGCCGCGCATCACCGGGCGCGCGAGCCGCTGGCCGCGCACACTGTCGAAGTCGCGCGCCATGATGGTGTCGGGGTAGACGAGGTCCTGCTCGATGTCGCGCGCGACGAACAGGCCCTGGTCGAGGCCGGTGCCGACCGGCGCGTCCTGGCGCGGCACGACGACCGCCACGCGCGGCGTCTGCCCATGCGACGCGCGCGCGGCCACCTCCTCCTTGATGCGCTGCTCGCGCTGCTGCAGGTAGACGTAGGCGATGTAGGCCACGAGGGCGGCGAGGCCGGCCGCGAAGAGCAGCAGGACCCAGGGGTTCTTGAGGCGGGCGAGGCTGACGGACATGGCGACTCGGGTGGGTTCAGACGGCGTGCTGCGCCGGCATGGAAAGCGCGAACGAGAAGGCCTTGAAGAAGCTCTTGACGGCGGCGACGAGCTGGTCGATGGCGGCCGGCTCGGTCGCGGCCACGACCAGCACCAGGGTCACCAGCGCGAGCACGACCGTGTACTCGGCGGCGGCCTGGCCGCCGCAGCGGCCGGCACGGCGGGCGGAATGGGGGGCGGGGCGGAGGGTCATGGCGGCTCCGACAGGTTGAGCAGCGCGCGGCTGGTGCGCCCGTCCTCCCACAGCACCAGGGAGAACTCGGCGCCGGACTTCTGCGCCGAGACGATGCGCGCGCGCCGCGCGGCGCCGCTGCGCACCTCGTGCGAGGACACGCCCTGCCAGCCGGCGCCGCTGAGCTGGCGCAGGAAGTAGCGGTCGAGGTCGTCGATGCCGCGGGCCGACGAGAAGCCGATGGTGTGGCCGCGCCGGCCGCCGTCCAGCCCCGTGACGGCGGCGTTGAGCTGCACGCCCCCCGGCAGCGGGACGCCGAGATCCCGGGGCAGCCAGGCCTGCGTCTTCTGCGGGCGGCTGACGCCGAAGTAGCCGAACACGCCACTGCGGTCGATGAGCTGCAGCGTCGCCAGGCACTGCTCGCTGCGCGCGGCCAGCACGTCCCAGTGGCCGGCGCGGCTGCGCTTGACCTCGTGGCCGGCCTGCTGCCAATCGCGCGCGAGCTGGTCCAGCAGCTCGGCGGACACGCCGCGGCCCTGCACCTGGCGCACCGTCATGGGCAGTCCGTTGACGACGAGTTCCTGGCCCACCGGTTCACCTTTCAGCCCCGGGGGCAGGTCCTGCGGGCAGGCCGCGCAGGCGAGCGCAGCCAGCATGGCCAGGCCGGCCAGGGGACGGAGCAGCAGCGCGCAGTTCGTCATCGCGGCACGCGGCGGTCATTTCAGTCGGTCCGGCGGGACGACGTCGACCGCGATGCGGCCGATGTCGATGCGCGGAATCTCGGTGGGGTCCCAGGCCGCCAGCGTGGCCGTGGTGGCCACGGACAGCGCGGTGCCCAGGCCGTTGGCGGTCGGCACCGAGGCGGACACCATGCCCTTGGTGCCGCTGGATGCATTGGCCGCCCAGGTGTTGCTGAGGATGGCGCCGCGGGCGGCGCAGTCCAGCCCCGCCCAGTCGGCATCCAGGCCGGCCTTCTTGGACCACAGGCGCTTGTAGACCTCGCTGTCCTTGCCCGCCTTGTCGAGCCTGAAGTCGACGACCGCCAGCGTCCGCGTCGGCACGGGCGGCGCCAGCGTGCCGGTGATGCTGGGCACGGTGACCGCGTTGATGAGGCCGACGGCGGCGGCCAGCAGGTCCTTGGACGGCGTCTCGTCCTTCAGCGTGAGGTGGATGGCGGCGGGGTCGTCCACGAGGGCCTTGCCGGCGGTGTCGCGCCACAGCGGGTCGGTGCCGTGCGCCAGGCCGGTGGCCGTCTTGTCGCCGGCGCTGTACTTGAAGCCGCTCGTGCGGTCGTTGAACAACCGCACCAGCGCCTCCTGCCGGATCGCGGCGGCGCTCTTCTGATTGGGCGCGTTCTTGGCGGCGTAGACGGAGGCGGTGTCGTCGTACCAGACGGTGCGCTCCCACGTCGCGTAGCGCGCCACGTTCTGCGACGCGCTGCGTACGTCGCCCAGCTTGGCGATGGCCTGCGTGGCGAGGTACATCGGCACGAGCACGAAGATCGCGATGACGACGAACTCGACGAGCGCGGCACCCCGCTCGCGGCCGGCGCGCGGGGTCTGCGGGCGAAGCCGGAGGACCATCATTGCGCCGCTGCCGCAGCGGCCTCCTCGGCGATGGTCGTCGGCGCCAGGCGCGCCTGCCAGTAGGGGCTGAACAGGTTCTGGTACTCGGTCTTGTGGTCGCCGCGCCGCCAGCCGTTGCGGGTGAACTGCTTCAGGTCGTCCAGCCGCGGCCGGTAGAAGTACGCATGGGCCGATGCGAGCGCGCGCATGGTCTGGCCCTTCATGCCGTCCTCCAGCTTCAGCCGGTCGGCGCCGGGCAGGATGGTGGTGGACTGGCGGATCGTGCCCTGCGTGCGCTCCACCTCGATGGTGACGGGGAACTTGCCGCCGTTCTCCAGCGGCGTCTGGTTGGCGGGCTTGGACGTCAGCGGGCTGGCCATGTCGCGGTAGTGGTCCTGCAGGCCGCCGCCGCTGTCCAGCGTCGTGCCCGGCCCCTGGGACCAGTAGCGGTAGTTGGCCGGCACGACGGCCGGCGACGTCAACGCGAAGCCGTAGAGCTTGCTCTCGGCCGCGTTGTTCTTGTAGCCGCTGGCTTCGCCGTACTTGCCGCCGCTGCCGGCGACGGCGCCGCCGTGGCCGCCCAGGTAGGGCGCGGTGGTGCCGATGTCCGGGAACGGCACGGTGGCCGTGACCGGGCAGGTTCCCACCGGGCACGGCACCATCCACACGCAGACGGCCGAGCCGCCGCCCTGCGTCGCATCCAGCGCCAGCCAGCGCTTCTTGTTGCTGCTGAGGATGGTGCCGCCGAAGTGCGAGAAGCCGTAGGCCGTGAACGTGAACGAAGCCAGCGGGCACACATAGGGCTTGACCGTGCTGGCCCACATCGGCACCGGCACCGAGGCTCGGTTGCGGATGAAGAGGTCCTCGCTGTCGCGGCTGACGACGGCGTCGGCGAAGCGGTCGGCCTCCTTGGACGCGTCGTTGGCGCTGAAGCGCTTCGTCGCGTCATTGCCCCAGGCCTTCACGCGGACGGCGGCATCGCCCAGCATGAAGGCGCTGGTGGTCACGCGGGCCAGCGGATCGTTCTTCTTCACGACCTCGTCGGCCACGAACATCATCTCGGCCATCGTGCCGAGGTGATGGATGTTCTGCGCCTGGTCCAGCGCGTCGATGAGCAGGTCCAGCGCCTTCACGGCGGGGCCGGCCATCGCATTGACGGCGGAATACGCCGTGTCGACCGGCACCTTCTTGCCGATGTCCCAGGCCGGCGCCACGGACGGAAAAAGGCGGTAGACCGTGTCTTCCAGCGTGCTGTTGGCCCGCTTGTGCGTTTGCGCCGCATCCTCGAAATAGGATTTCATACTGACGAACTGGGCCACCGCCACCTGATTGGCAATCATGGCCCGGTTCGTATAGGCCGAGAAATTTGCATCCCGGGCCTGCAAGACGGCGGCGCTGTAGGCGCCGGCATCGGCCGCGTTCTGGAGCTGGCTCTTGGTCACCGCCAGCATGCTGCCGTTGAACAGCAGGATGACGACCAGGCCGGCGCAGCTCAGGAACAGCAGGCCGAATATCAGGGCCTGCCCCCGCATGCGCGCCGATGGCGCGGCGGCGGCGCGACGGGAAATCGCTGGATATCGACCCGTCATGACACCACCAACAACCATCGAGGCATGCAAGGAGATCGGCCGCATGTTCAATTCAGCCAGATCACTTGGCGTCGTTGTCCTTGTTGTATTCAGCCAGGCCCTTGGTCGTATCGGCGCGCGTCTGCGCACTGGTCGACGACGTGCCGGCATTAGTGATCGCGGTATCGGCCTTGTTACCCGACAACTCCTTGGCCAAACCCGCGCTCTGGTTGCGCACGGTTTTGCCGAACATGCTGTAGACGCCGATGGCGGCCACGGCGATCAGCGCGACGATGATGATGTATTCCATCATCCCCTGGCCCAGGGTCTTGCGCTTGGACGAACGTTGCGAACGGATGGTCATGGGAAAGCTCCTTTGAAAAGACCGTAGCGGACAAGGATTGCGGCAAAGCCGCCCATCGACCGGCCCGCGCCCGCGAGCCCGCCAATACTGGAAAGCAGATGGAATGGATACCTAGGCGGCGACCCAGGTCGAAGCCGTTCTATTTGGCATCGTTGGCATAGTGGTAATTGCCCATGCCGGCCTTGTTGGGATCATTGGCCCGGCCGGCGGCCGCATTGGCGGACTCGGCGGCCAGGTTGGTGTCCGCCTTGTTTCCCGACAATTCCTTGGCCATGCCGGCGCTCTGGTTGCGCACCGTCTTGCCGAATGCCGAATACACCGCGATGGCGGCCACCGCAATCAGTGCGGCAATGATGATGTACTCCACCATGCCCTGGCCCCTGGCGCGTGACTTCCTGGAATATGTGACACATGAAAAATTCATGACGGACTTCTCCACGGCGCATCGAAACATCTCGATGCGAGGATTCAATAAATCACAGCTGACGGGGCGCAGTCTAGGCATCCAGCGTGAAATACGTCACTCCCCTAACTCATATTGAACCGTTACAAAGGAATATCAGCGTTACAGGAAGTAAACGCGCGGCACGTCAATTCATGTCAATTTGTATATTAGGGAGAGGGTTTCAACCAAGCCGCCGCTAGACTCGCCCGCACCCGTGACTCCCCATCAGCCCACGATGACGAAAACAAGCCTCGGATGCCTGGCCGCCCTGCTCTCCGTCGCGGCCGGTGCCGCCCCTTCGCTGCCGCCGCCGGGCGAATACCGCGTCGATTCGGCGTCCAGCGTTCACAGCGGCAGCGGGCCGGCGTCGTCGGAGCGCAGCGTCCGCGTGGACGGCGCCACCGGCGGCCACACGGTCACCACCCGCAGCGGCCCCGCGGGCAACCCCTCGGGCACGCAGACCCACGCCGGCAGCGGGCCGGTCACGGTGTGCGTGTCGGCCCGGTCCATGCCGCCGGCCGGCCTCCCCGTCAACTGCGACACGCGCTGGCAGCCCCGGAGCGGCGGCGCCGCCCTCCAGGCCAGTTGCCCGGCCGGACGCCTGGATGAGCATTGGCAGCAGATCGACGCGCGCACCTGGGAGCGCCGGATGAGCTTCAAGGCCCCGGGCGGCGCGGCCGGCAACGATCCGTCGGCCGCCATCGCGATGGCGCAGCGCGGCATGTCGCCCGCCCAGCAGGCGCAGCTGCAGGCGCAACTGGCCTCGCTGCCCAAGGCGCAGGCGACGGCGGATGCGATGGCGCCGGTCTACGCGCAGCTCGAGCAGACCCTGCGCACCGGCACGCCCACGCAGGCCGCCGAGGCGCGCCAGCAGCTCGCGGCGCTGAAGGCGGCCCAGGGCGGCGGCGCGGCGGCGGCGACGACGCAGCTGACGGAGCGCTGGACGCGCGTCGCCGACCACTGCAAGGCCGGCTCATGAGTGCCGCGCCACGCCAATCCGGCACACACCCGCCGAAGAGGGGATCCATGAACGCACGCCACCTCGGCTCCGGGCTGCTGCTCCTGCTCGCGGCGGCCGCCGCCCAGGCCCAGAAGGCGCCCACCGAGCTGCGCGGCGCGAGCGACCATCCGCTGGTGTCGCGCTATGCCGGCGCCGTGCTGCAGGACGCGGCGCAGGAGGGCTTCGCGGCCGTGGCGGTGCCCGCGTCGCCGCGCGGGCCGGACCAGGCGGCCGCCGTCGAAGGCCGCGTCAACGCCTATTTCTACATCGCCCCCAAGGAGCGCAGCGCGCTGGAGGTG
Organism: Roseateles sp.; assembly: GCF_047654785.1. Lineage (GTDB taxonomy): Bacteria > Pseudomonadota > Gammaproteobacteria > Burkholderiales > Burkholderiaceae_C > Pelomonas. The sequence goes on along the minus strand of NZ_JASGKQ010000001.1, from coordinate 870,493 downwards.
TTCCGCAACTACCAGGCGGCGCTCGCGCAGGCGGGCTTCACGACGCTCTACACCTGCGAGATGGCGGCCTGCGACAAGGCGGGCATCAAGGACCGCTTCGCCAGCAGCGTCGTCGCGCCGCGCAAGTGGCAGGCCAAAGGCATCCCGCCAGCCGGCTCCATCGACCGGGACGTGCGCTTCGCCAGCGCCAGGCTCAGCCGCAACGGGCAGGACAGCTATGTGCTGCTGTTCGTCGCCGAGCCCAATTCCATCTGGGGCGCGCCGGCCGTGGTGCAGCTGGTCGTCGAGCCCGCCGCGATGGAGGGCGGCAAGGTGGTGGTCAACACCGACGCGCTGCGCAAGGCGCTCGGCGCCGAGGGCCGGATCGCGCTGTACGGCATCTATTTCGACACCGGCAAGTCCGTGCTCAAGCCCGAGTCCCGGCCCCAGCTCGCCGAGATGGCCAAGCTGCTGCAGGCCCAGCCGGCGCTGAAGGTGCACATCGTCGGCCACACCGACAACCAGGGCACGGTGGCCGGCAACCTCGCGCTGTCGCAGCAGCGCGCGGACGCCATCGTCGGCGCGCTGGTGCAGGAGCACCACATCGACGCGAAGCGGCTGTCCGCGCGCGGCCTGGCCAGCTTCGCGCCGGTGGCCAGCAATGGGTCCGAGGCCGGCCGGGCCAGGAACCGGCGCGTCGAGCTGGTCGAGCAGTAGCGCCCGCCGCCGGGCTCAGAGCTTGAGAGCTTTTCGGCCGTGGCCGAAAGGCGCGTCAAAACGCCCCCGATCTAGGCGCAAAGCACAGCCATAGCTCGGGCCATGGCGAGCATTTGCAACGACGAGCGGGGGCGTTTTGGCGTGCAAGGCGGGCAGGGATGAAAGGCTCTCAAGCTCTCAGCGCGCGGCGGCCGGGCCCGGGGTGTCGTAGACCGGCTCGGCCAGGCCCTGGAGCGTGGTCGCCGTGTGCGGTTCGGTGGCCAGCACGAGCACCTCGTTGGCGCCCGCCTTCAGCCAGGAGGCGGGCAGGTAGAGCGTCTGCTGCGGGCCGATGTGCCAGAAGCGGCCCAGGTGGTGGCCGTTGACCCAGACCTGGCCCTTGCCCCAGCCGCGCGTGTCCAGGAAGCTGTCCACCGGCTGCGCCAGCGGCAGCGTGCCACGCCAGAAGCCGGGGGCGCCGGCCTCCGGCGCGGCCCCGGTGGCCGGCAACCGCCGCAGCGACGCGGCGTCCAGCGGCAGCGGGTGGACCGTCCAGCCCTCCAGCACCTGCTTGTCCAGCCGCACCGCGCGCGTGATGCCCTTGTGCTCGTCCACCATGCGAACGCCGAAGCCGATGCGGCCCATGGCCTCGACGAGCAGGTCCAGCTGCGTGCCGGCGGGCAGGTCCACCGCCAGCGCCTTCTCTCCCTTGCGCCGGTCCAGCCGGCCGATGACGCGGCCGTCGGCGAGCACCGTCGCCTGGTCGCGCAACTCGTCCAGCACGAGCTGGCCCTTGGCCGCCGCGTCCAGCCGCTTGCGGTAGAGGATGTAGCCGTGGTTCTGGCCGAACTCCTCCATCGGCCGCACCCAGCGCGAGGCCTGCGGTCGGGACAGCAGCGCCAGCTGCTCCAGCAGGCCGCCGGCCGGCTGCAGCGCGAAGGCCGGCAGCGCCTGCGGCCGCGGCGGCACGGGCACCGGCGGCAGCGGCTCATTCACATGCCGGGCGATGACCTCGCGCAGCGCCTGGTACTTGGGCGTCGGGCGGCCGGCCTCGTCGAGCGCGGCGTCGTAGTCGTAGCTGGTGGTGTCGGGCTGGTAGGGCTCGGCGGCCGAGTAGTTCGCGCCGGCCAGCCAGCCGAAGCTGGTGCCACCGTGGAACATGTAGAGGTTGAACGAGACGCCCTGCGACAGCATCCCCTCCACCGTGCGCGCAGCGTCTTCGGGGCTGGTGCGGTGGCGCTGCTCGCCCCAGTGGTCGAACCAGCCGGCCCAGTATTCGCCGGCCATGCGCGGGCCTGCCGGACGCCACGCGGCCAGCGCGTCGATGGCGGCTTTGGCATCGCCCGGGCCGCCGCCGAAGTTCACGACCGCCGGCACCTCGGCCAGCGTGCCGCCGTCGAACAGCCACGCGGCGCCGCCGTCGGAGGTGAACAGCGGCGCGTCGAAGCCGGCCTCGCGCATCTGCGCCTGCACGGCGCGCAGGTAGTCGCGATCGCGGCCGAAGGAGCCGTATTCGTTCTCCAGTTGCAGCATCAGGATCGGGCCGCCGCGGCTGCTTTGCAGGTCGCCCACCTCCTGCGCCAGGCGCTGGAAGTAGCGCGCGCTGGCGGCGAGGTAGCGCGCATCCATCGAGCGCACGCGCAGCCCCGGCGTGCGCAGCAGCCAGGCCGGGAAGCCGCCGAAGTCCACCTCGGCGCAGACATAGGGGCCGGGCCGCAGGATGACGTGCAGCCCTTCCTCGGCGGCCGTCTCGATGAAGGCGCGCAAATCGTTCTGGCCGGAGAAGTCCCACTGCCCCGGCTCGGGCTCGTGCTGCGACCAGAAGGCGTAGGTGGTGACGGTGTTCAGCCCCATCGCCCGCGCCATGCGCAGCCGCTCGCGCCAGGCGGCGCGCGGGATGCGCGGGTAGTGCATCTCGCCGGAGCGGATGACGAAGGGCCGGCCGTCGAGCAAGAACCGCGCGCCGTCGATGGCGAAATGCGGTACCGGCGTGGCCGCCGGTGCGGCGGGCGCGGCCAGCGCGAAGGCCAGCAGCAGGCCGGCCGCGAGCGTGGGGGGGAACTTCAAGGCAGGGCTCCGTTGAGGGTGGGGCCGGCGCGCGTCAGCGCGCGGGCCGGTATCTTCAGGGTGTGGACCGGCGCGCCGCTGCTCGTCACCACCTCGACGGTCAGCAGCCGCGCGGTGGCCTCGACGCGGGCGAGTTGGTCCTGGCCCAGCACCAGCAGGTGGTAGCCGTGCGCGGCGTCGGGCGGTGCGTAGGAGAACTCGTGGTCGTGGCCGGCCAGCACCAGGTCAACGCCGGCCTGATTGGCCAGCGCCCGCCAGGCCGCGCCGCCGTCCGGCAACCAGCCCCAGTCGCCCTGGTGCATGGCCACCACGCGGAAGGGCGCGCGGGCCAGGTGCGCGTCGCTGCGCACCTGCTCGCGCAACCAGGCCAGTTCGGCCTCGCGGTAGGGCACGGTGCGGTTGAGCTGCGCGTAGACGTTGGTGTCGTCGGGCTTGTCCTCGCCCGTGTCCAGCACCATCAGATGCACCGGCCCGATGGCCCGCGCGTAGTACAGCCGCCCTTCCGGCGTGGGCACGTAGCCGGCGAACTGGCGCGCGAAGGGGCCGCGCAGTTCGTGGTTGCCGCGGGCGAACAGCAGGGGCTTGCCCGGCCCCAGCGCGGCGATGGTGGGCCGCAGCCAGTTCCTGAACACCTGCTCCTCCGACGCCACCCAGTCGAAGGCGTCGCCCAGGTGGATCAGCGCGTCGGTGCGGCGCCAGTCGATCAGCTTCATCAGGCGGCGGATGCGGCCCGTGTCCTCGTGCGTGTCGGTCATCACGGCGAAGGCGGCGCGGGGCTGCGCGGCGCTGAAGGTCGTGAAGCTCGCGGCCTCGCTGCTGGCGCTCAGGCCCTTGTCCGGCCAGTAGGGGTTCAGCTTGACGACGCGGGTGGCGATGGCCTCGTAGCCGTAGCGCGTGCCCGGCGTCAGGCCGGTGACGGTGACGACGTGCCGCAGGCCCACCGGCACCAGGCCGTCCACCTGCGGCTCGACCTCGCGCACCGTCGCCCCTTCGGTCAGGCGCAGCCGGGCGTGGCTGGGCGCATCGGTCATCCAGACCGCCGTCACCGCCGTGTCGGACAGCGCCACCAGGTACGGCCCCTCGGTGATGACGGGCCGGGCGTCGAACACCCGGTAGGGCTCGGCCTGGGCCCGCGCGCCGCCCTGCGCGCCCAGCAGCGGCAGGCCCAGGCACAGCGCCAGCAGCCAGCGCCGCAGGCCGGGCCGCTCAATAGCGGTCATCGAACGCGAAGATCGGTTGGCGCGTCTTCCACTGGCCTTCGGTGAAGTCCGGGAAGGCCAGCGTCCTGAAGCCCTCGGCGATGGACTGCTCGGACAGCGGCGTGATCGCGCTCCAGGCCACCGCGTCGTAGATGTCGATGGGCATGGGCGCGTCGGCCTTCAGCGCCTCGACGAAGGCGTGGATGACGAAGAAGTCCATGCCGCCGTGGCCCGCGCCCTCGGCCGACGCGGCGTATTTCTTCCACAGCGGATGGTCGAACTGCGCGCCGTACTTGGCGAAGGGCTCCCAGCGGTGCGGCGGACTGATGCCTTCGACGTGGACGCTCTGGTTCACGTCCATCCACAGCCCCTTGGTGCCCTGCACGCGGAAGCCCAGCGAATAGGGCCGCGGCAGCGAGGTGTCGTGCTGCAGGATGATGGTCTCGCCGTTCTCGCAGGCCAGCGTCGTCGTCACCAGGTCGCCGAGCGCGAACCTGACCTTGGCGTTCGGGTGCTGCTTGCCGCCCTGCGCCTCGACGTACTCGTGCAGCCCGCGCGCCTTGGACGCGAAGCTGTTGATGTGCGTGAAGCGGTTGCCGCGGTGGATGTTCGCGACCATCGCGCACGGGCCGATGCCGTGGCTGGGATACAGCTCGCCGTTGCGCCGCACCGAGTGCTCGGTGCGCCAGCGCGCCTCGCTCCAGCCCTTGGCGCCGAACTCCGCGCCGCCGCCATAGGGCCGGGCCGGGTCGCCGCTGTTGAACTTCACGGCGCGCAGGTCGTGCTGGTAGCCACCCTGCAGGTGTACCAGTTCGCCGAACAGGCCGGCGCGCACCATCTGCAGCACGGCCATCACGTCGCGGCGGTAGCAGACGTTCTCCAGCAGCATGTAGGGCGTGCCGGTGCGCTGCTGGGTGCGCAGCACGTCCCAGTGGTCCTGCAGCGTGATGCCGGCGACGACCTCGCAGCCCACGGCCACCCTCGCCTCCATCGCGGCGATGGCCATCGGCGCATGCCACTCCCAGGGCGTGACGATGAGCACGGCGTCCAGGTCCTTGAGTTCGAGCAGTTGGCGCCAGGCCTGCACGTCGCCGTTCTCGCCGAAGACCTGCGGGCGCGGCTTGCCGGCCTTCTCGACCCGGGCCAGCGCCTGCTTGAGCATCAGCGGCTCGATGTCGCACAGCGCCACCACGTCCACGTCGTCGCGGTGCAGCAGCAGTTGCAGCTGCGGCTGGCCGCGCAGGCCGGTGCCGATCACGCCGACGCGCAGGCGCGGCCGGGCGGCGGCGCGCGCCGGGGCGGCCAGGGCGGCGCCGCCGAGCGCGGCGGCCGATCCGTTGCGGAGGAAATCTCGTCGTTGCATGGCGATCACCAGAATTTGTAGCTTGCGCTCACGTTGTAGCTGCGGCCGAACAGGTTGAGGCTGTGGTTGTAGCCTTCCCAGCCGTTCGGGTCGTAGTAGGGCATGCGGTTGAACAGGTTCTTGATGTTCAGGCCCAGGTCCAGGTGCTTCACCGGCTTCCAGTTGAAGCCCAGGTTCACCGTGTGGAACGACGGCGCACCGCCGCACAGATTGGCCGGCAGCGAGACGTCGGCGCCCTTGCAGGTGCCGGGGTTGTTCTTCTCCTCGTCGACCACGTCATAGGCCCACTTGGTCTTGCCGGTGTAGTTGACGAACAGGCTGGTCACCAGGTTGCCGTAGCTCCAGTCGGCGTTCAGCGTTGCGCGCAGCCGCGGCGAGCCGTAGTAGCCGACGTAGTTGTTCGAGAAGCCGCCGCCGTCCTCGTAGTTGTAGGCCTCGCGATTGCGGATGGACACCGCCGCGCCCAGGCCCAGGCGGCCCCACGGGCCCAGCGAATGCCGGCTGCGCGCATCGATGTCGAAGCCGTCCACCAGCGTGCGGCCGCGGTTCAGGTAGCTGGTGGACAGGCCGGCGATGTTGCCGGCCGAGTAGCCGGGCAGCACGGCCGGGCAGACGCCGGCGTTGGCCGGGTCCGCGCACATCGCCGCCACGGCCGCGACGTTGGCGCGGTCGGCGTCGGAGATCGGGAAGCGCACCACCTGGCTGGCGCCGGCGAGCGAGGGCCCGTACTGCTCGGCCAGCTTGCGCAGCAGCTCGCTCGGGTCCTGGCGGACGATCTCGTCGCGGCGGTAGACGAACCAGTAGTCCATCGACAGGCTCAGGTCCTTCCAGGGCTCGAAGACGAAGCCGATGGTGGAGATCTTGGCCGTCTCGGGCTTGAGCGCCTGGTTGGGCGGCGTCAGGCCGCCGATGGTGCGGCTGCAGTCGCTGTTGGCCAGGTTCTTGCCGAGGTCCTTGTCGGTGGGCGACTGCGACTTCTTCAGCAGCTCGGCGATGGCGTTGGTCTCGTCGCAGCGCAGCGTGTCCTTGATGCCGCCGAACTGCGCGTAGACGCCGCCCTCGCCGGCCTCGGCCAGGCTGGGCGCGCGGAAGCCCTCGGAGTAGGTGCCGCGCAGCAGCAGCTCGGGCGCGGCGCGGAACTTCAGGCCGACCTTGGGCGCCAGGTTGGCCTTGAAGTGCGGGTACTTGTCCAGGCGGGCCGCGACGTCCAGCTCCAGGCTCTTCGTGATCGGCACGATGGTCTCGCCGAACACGGCGCCCACGGTGCGCTTGCCGTCGAACCACGAGCCGCCCTGCTGCGTGATGAGGCCGTTGGCGGCGTCCTGGTTGCCCGGCGTGTAGAAGCTCTCGCGCATCAGGCTCGCGCCGAAGGCCGCGCGCACCTCGCCGGCGGGCAGCCGGCCCAGCGTGCCCTCGATCTTGGCGTCCCAGGTGATGAGCTTGGTCCAGGACTGGATGTCGAAGGTCGGGAAGGCCTCGCGGATCAGCGCCGCGTTGGCGTCGCTGATGACGCCGAACTGGTAGGCCGGGTTGTCGGCGATGTAGGTGCGGCCGGTGACCGGGTCGGTCGTGAACGGGCCGAAGGCCTTCTGGAAGCCGTTCAGGTTGATGTTGGTCGTCTGGTAGAGCACCGAGTGGCTGCCGGCGACGCTCAGCGCGCTCTCGAAGTCCCAGTCGCCGAAGACCGTGCCGCGCACGCCGGCCAGCGCGCGGTAGCTGTCGTCGGTGTTGGTCTGGCCGAAGTGGCCGGTGGCGTCCTGCAGCAGGTAGGTCAGGCCGGCGGCGCCGCCCATCTTGGCGGCCATGTCGGCCTCCAGGTGCGACTTCACGTAGACGTTGTTCGGGCCCAGCCACGGCGTGGCGAAGGTGTTCAGCGTGTTGCCGGTGTTGCGCGAATACCAGCTCGACGGCGCGCCGGTGGTGGTGCTGAACTGGCGCGGGCCGTTGTCGCCGTGCATGTCGATGCGGGTGTAGGCGGCCTCGGCAAAGCCTTCCCAGTCGCCGCCCAGCTTCAGCCGGCCGTTGACGTAGCCGGTGCTGCGCTTGGAGCTGGGGCCGGTGTCGAGCTGGTAGGGCAGCGTGTTCCACACGCAGCTGGTGCCGCCGGAGGTGGCAACGGCCGTCGGGCAGCCGCCGACGGCGCGGCGCACGATGGCGTTGTTGCTGGCCGCGTCGACGACGAACAGCGTGCCCGGGTTCACCGTGCCCGGCTCGCTGCCGACGCCGATGCGCATGTTGGGGATGAAGTTCGGGTTGTTGACGTAGAAGTGCGCGGGCCGCTTGTCGTAGGTGTCGGCCAGCGAGATGCGGTCGCGCTTGTACAGGTTCAGCGAGGCGTAGACGCTCCAGCCGTCGCGGTCGAAGTCGCCCGTGCCCCACAGCACGCTGCCCTGGTGCTCGCCGTAGGCGCTGACCCGGGACGACCCGTCGGTGCTGACGCGCGCCTCCAGGCCCTCGTAGCCCTTCTTGGTGATGACGTTGATGACGCCGGCCACCGCGTCGGAGCCGTAGATGGCCGAGGCGCCGTCGGTCAGCACCTCCATGCGCTCGATGGCGGCGGCGGGGATGGCGTCGATGTTGACGAACATCGTCTGGAAGCCCATCGGCGCGCCGTAGTAGGACAGGCGGCGGCCGTTCAGCAGCACCAGCGTGCCCTGCGCGCCGAGGCCGCGCAGGTTGGCGGAGGAGGCACCGTCGGAGCCGGTGAACATGGAGCGGAAGTCCTGCTGCTGCGCCGGGCGCGCGGCGGGCAGGTTGTCCAGCACCTGCAGCAGCGTGCGGGCGCCCATGTTCTCGATCTGCTTGGCGTCGATGACCTGCACCGGCGACGCGGTCTCGGCGTTGATGCGCTTGATGCTGGAGCCGGTCACCTCCACGCGCTCGATTTTCTGCGTCGCGGCGGCCTCGTCGTCGGCGGCCAGCGCGGATGTACACAGGCCGGCGCTCATCAGCACGGCCATCAGCTTCGTCGGTTTCATGGGATCTCCTGGGGGTGGATCGTGGAACACCTTCAGCGCGGCTGCGCCGAACTCTCGCTTGCTCGTCGGGCGGGTGCGGGCTGCACCTCGTCCCCTTGCTGGCCCAGCAGCCGGGCGTTGGCCCAGTTGCCGCAGACAGCCTGCGGCCGCGCGCCGCGCGCGCCCAGCGTGCGCAGCTCCAGGCGGCGCAGGCCGCGCACGTCCAGCTCGGGCTTGACGACGCCGGGCGCCTGCACGAAGCCGCTGTCGTACAGCAGCCGGCCGTCGCCCCAGACCTGGAACTGCATCCCGCCGGCCGCGCGGCAGCTGTCGTCGATGCCGAGGTCGGCGCGGAACAGCTGCCAGTGGCCGCGCAACTGCAGCGCCAGCGCCTGGCCCGGCTTCATGCCCACACCCTTGCGGAACTGCAGGCCGTTCATGCGCATCGCGGCGGCGGCGCTGGCGGGCTTGTCGCGGGCGATGGCCGGGGGCAGCGCCAGGTCGGACAGCGGGCGCGACAGCGGCTTGCCCTCGGGCGGCCGGGCCTCCAGCACCTTGAAGCTGGACAGCGCGATCGGCCCCACGTCGGCCGGCACGAAGGCGTTCACGGCCCGGGCGGCGGGCTCGCCGCGGTCCGCGGCGGCGCCCTCGCCGTCCGGGTTCTGCACCGACAGCACGCGGAAGCGCAGCAGCCGGCCGGCCGTGGCCGGGAAGGCGATCTGCTGCGCGCCCTGCGCCAGCTGCAGGCGGCCGCGCGCGGCGGGCGCGCCCCAGTCGCCGTTGTTGTCGGCCAGGTAGACCTCGTAGTCGCGCACCTGGCCGTGCTTCCAGTGCTGGTCGTTGCGCGGCGCGAGTTCGATGCCGTCGATCAGCCGGCGCTCGCCCAGGCTCAGCGTCCACTCGTGCGGCCCGGTGCGCAGCGCCTGGTTGCGGGTGGTGCGGAACCAGGTGTCGGGCTGGTCGTCGAAGGCGTTTTCGAGCGGATGGCCGGGCTCCTCGGCCGGGCGGTTGACGACGACGAGGCTGTCGCTCGGCACCGCGCGGCCGGCCTCGGGCGCGGCGGGGAAGTCGTCGTCGCGCTCGGGCGCGGCCCGCACGCCGGCCAGCGTGAAGACGAGCGCGCGGCGGATGTCGTGCTTGCCTGCCTTGACGTGGATGCTGCCGTGGCGGTCGGCGGCGTCGAAGCGCCAGCCGGCTTCCACCGCATCGAGGTCGGCGACCTGCGGCAGCGCCTGGCCGTCCAGTGCCACGGCCGTGGGCGCCTGCCGGCTGGCGACGCGCAGCGAGTAGCCGCGCGCGGGCTCCTGGCCGGCGTAGCTGCCCTTCACCGGGTCGATGCTGACCGTGAGCCGGTCGCCGTCCAGCCGCATCGCCAGGCGCTGCGTGCTGAAGGCGCCGTCCTGGTAGCGGCGGGTCAGGCCGTCGTCTTCGTAGAGATCGAGTTCGGACGGCTGGGCGTCGGGGTAGAGGTCGAGCGTCAGCCGGTCCTTCGGTTTCTGGCCGTCGAACAGCACCTCGGGGTACATCGGCAGGACGGCCCCGGCGCGCACGAAGACGGGCAGCTTGTCGAGCGTGACCTGCAGGTCGAGGTCGCGGCCCGCCGCGTCGGCGCGCAACTGGCGGCCGTCCCAGTAGTCCAGCCACCTGCCCTGCGGCAGATGGATGCCCTTGCGCCAGCCGCCGCTCGCCGCCTGGCTGCGGAACACCGGCGCGACGAGCAGGTCGCGGCCGAGCAGGAACTGGTGCTTGTAGGCCTCGCCGGCCGCCTGGGGGTCGGCCGCGTGGTCCCACATCAGGCCGCGCACCAGCGGCGCGCCGCTCTGCTCGGCCTCGCGGGCCAGCGTGTACATCAGCGGCGTCAGGCGCAGCTTGAGCTTCAGGTAGCGGCGGTTGATCGAGCGGTAGGGCTCGTCGAACCACCAGGGATGCTTGCGCTCGGCCGCGGCCCAGCCGCTCATGCCCATCAGCACGGGCGTGAAGCTCTTCCACTGCAGGTCGCGCGTGAAGGTCTCGGGGCTGCCGCCGAAGATGCCGTCCACGTCGCCGGTCGCATAGGCCTGGCCCGACAGGCCCGAGCCGATCAGCGTCGGGATGTGCCAGCGGATGTAGTCCCAGCTGCCGGACTGGTCGCCCGTCCAGGTGACCGCATAGCGCTGCGTGCCGGCCCAGCCCATCACCGTCCACAGGAAGGGGCGGGCGTCGGAGTTGTCGAGGATGCCGTCGTGGGCGAGCTTGTTGGCGTCCAGCGAGAACTGGTAGCCCTGGCCCGTCCAGGCCACGTCGAGCTTCTGCGCGCGGGTGCCGGCCGTGCCGACCTCCCACTTGATCTTGTCCACGCCGTTCTCGGTCCACAGCCCGGTCTTGAAGCCGTACCGGGCCAGGCCCTGCACGGTGGCGGGCAGATCGGTGTAGCCGCAGCCGTAGCCGTCGTTGGGCAGGATCCAGCCGCCGGGCATGTCGTGCTCGCGGTATTTTTGGGCCACGCTGGCGATGACGTCGGGCGTCTTGCCGGTCGGGCCGTCGCTCCAGCCGGCGGGCACGCTGCCGGGCTTCTTGACGTTGTCGCCGTCGTTGTAGCAATCGGCGTCGCCGTATTCGAGCGCCCAGCGCGGCAGCAGCTTCGCGCGGCCGGTCAGCTCGGTGTAGGCGGCCAGCACCTCGTGCGGGCCCTTGCCGACGAAGTAGTAGGCGTCGAAGCGGCCTTCCTCGTGCTCCAGCGTGGCCTGCTCGTCCAGCCGCAGGTCGTAGCTGCCATTGCTCCAGGTGTTGCGCAGCATGCCCCAGCCGCGCGAGCTCATCAGGAAGGGCGCGGGGCTGGGCCGGTCGCCGTCCTCCCAGCCGCCGGAGTAGGACACCGCCAGCTCGCGGCCCTTGAACTCGAAGCGGCCGTTCTGCTGGCCGCCGCCGTAGAAGCGCTCGTCGGCCGTGCTGGAGAGCGTCTGCACGGCGCGCTTGTCGGCGAGGTCGAGGGGTTGCAGTTCCTGCCAGAGCGCGTCGCCATTCGCACGCAACAGCTCCAGCCGCAGCGGCGCGCGGTGGATGCGCAGCGTCAGCGCGGCGGTCTGGATGTCGACGTGGTCGGCCTGCTCGGCGACGCGGTGCTCCACCGCCGCCCACTGGCGCGGCAGCACGATGGGCGCGGCCTGATTCCCCGCGCCGCTCAACCGGCCCTTCGCGCCCGCCTGCACGTGGACCAGGTCGGCGCGCAGCAGGCTGATGCGCAGCCGCGCGCCGCTGCTGGTGCGCAACTCGAAGGCGGTGGCCGCGCCGTCGTCGCCGGGCGCGGCGCTGGCGGCGCCGGATGGGGCCGGCGCGGCGTCCAGCGCCAGCAGCCGGCCCACCGGCGCGGCCTGCGCCCCGGCCACCAGCAGCGCCGCCGCCCAGGCCACGGCCGCCTGCGCCACCGCGCGCCCCGCCTTCGACTTGCCGTTCGCTGCTGCATCCATGCCGTGTCCTTGTGCAGCCGCCGTGACGCGGCCCGATCCGAAACAATGCGCAAACTCTAGAAATCAATCCGAAAGAAGTCAACGCAACATGGCATCTAGTCGAAAGTTAAAGCACTTTATCCGGGTAATCCATGAAGAAAATTCGACCAAAAACTTTCGATTTGCACGAAGATTGCAGCGAAAACTTTTCATCAGGCTTCAAAAAAGCAACAACAGTGGCGCGCCAGCCGGGCAGTCGGCGGCCGGTTTCCTGAACATCTCGTGACGGGTCGCACGAACATCCCCGCGCCCATCGCCCACGGTTCGCAAGTTCTTTTCGCTGAAATCTTTCGTTTTATCGCGTTTCTTTTGTTTTATTTGACAATACGAAAGCCAGGCGCTACCGTAGGACGGCCCTCAGCCCACCGCACGCCATGACCTCTCTCCTGCACCGCGACCGCAACGACTGGCAGCGCCTCGGCGGCCTGCACACCGCCGAGGAAATCGCCCACCAGCCGGCCATCTGGCGCGCGCTGGCCGCGAGCCTGGCCGCGCAGCACGAGCGCCTCGACATCTTTCTGTGGAGCGCGCTGCGCAACCCCGGCCAGCGCATCCTGCTGACCGGCGCCGGCAGCTCCGCCTACATCGGCGAGATGGCCGCCGAGGCGCTGAACGCCGCCTGGCCGGCCGAGGTGCGCGCCATCGCCACCACCAGCCTGCTGACCCACCCCGAGCTCTACCTCGACCCCGCGCGGCCGACGCTGCTCGTCTCCTTCGCGCGCAGCGGCAACAGCCCGGAGAGCCTGGCCACCGTGGAGCTGCTGCGCCGGCGCGTCGCCGAGCCGCGCTTCCTGAACATCACCTGCAACGCCGACGGCGAGCTGATGCGCGGCAGCACCGGCCGCGACGACACGCTGAACCTGCTGATGCCCGAGGGCAGCTGCGACCGCGGCTTCGCGATGACGAGCAGCCTGTCCACGATGCTGCTGGCCGCGCTGGCGGCGCTGGGCGCCGGCCCCTGGCCGGAGCGGCTGGGCCGCGTCATCCGGCTGGCCGAGCTGGCCGAGGCCGCGCTGCGCGACTGGGCCGCGCCGGTGCAGCGGCTCGCGGAGCGGCCGGCGCAGCGCATCGTCTACCTCGGCAGCGGCGCGCAGGAGGCGCTGGCCAGGGAGGCGGCGCTGAAGGTGCTGGAGCTGACCAGCGGCCGCGCCGTCGCCATCGCCAACACGCCGCTGGGCTTCCGGCACGGGCCGAAGTCGCTGCTGAACGGCGACACGCTCGTGCTCGTGCTGCGCAGCCGCGGCGCGGTGGCGCGGCGCTACGAGGCCGACTTGGTGCGCGAGCTGCGCCGCGACGGCGTCGCCGCGCAGGTGCTGACGCTCGGCCCCGACGACGCGGCCGAGGGCCTGCCCGCCTGCCTGCCCGTGCCCGCGCTGGACCAGCCGCTGGACGGCACGCTGGACGACGCCTGGCTGTCGCCGCTGTGGCTGATCGCCGCGCAGCTGCTGGCGCTGGACATGTCCGCCGCGCTCGGCCTGACGCCGGACAACCCCTTCCCGGACGGCACCGTCAACCGCGTCGTGCAGGGCGTCACGATCCATGGCTAGCCCCTCGCCCAGTCTCGCATCGCTGAACGCGAGCGCGTCCGGTCGGTCCCCCGAGGGGACGGCGATGCTTGCGGCATCGAGCCGCAAGCACATCGCCACAGGCGGGCCGGCTTGGGGCGGCCCGGCGCGCGGCCCGCAACACCCCCGGCGATGAGTCCCCTGTTCTTCGGCCTCGACATCGGCGGCACCAAGATCGAGCTGGCCGCCTGCGACGCCACGCTCGCCGTGCTGCACCGCGAGCGCATCGCCACGCCCGGCGCGGACTTCGATGCCTTCGTCGCGCAGACCGCCGCGCTGGTGCGCCGCGCCGAGGCCGCGCTGGGCCGGCCGGCGCAGGCCGTCGGCCTCGGCATGCCGGGCGTCGCCGACGCCGCCACCGGCTGCCAGCTCAGCTCCAACGTGCCGGCGCTGAACGGCCGGCGCGTCGCGCCCGCGCTCGCGGCGGCGCTGGGCCGCACCGTGCATCTGGGCAACGACTGCCAGTGCTTCGCGCTGTCCGAGGCCCAGGGCGGCGCGGCGGACGGGCTGCCGAGCATGTTCGGCGCCATCCTCGGCACCGGCGCGGGCGGCGGCTTCTGCGTCGGCGGCCGGCTGCTGGCCGGCTACAGCGGCCTGGCCGGCGAATGGGGCCACGGGCCGGCCAGCGCCGCGCTGCTGGCCGCGCATGGCCTGCCGGTGCTGGACTGCCCCTGCGGCCTGCGCGGCTGCCTGGAGCGCTATGTGTCGGGCAGCGGCCTGGCGGCGATCCACCGGCTGCGCGGCGGCGATGCGCGCGATGCCGAGGCCGTCCACGCGCTGGCCGCGCAGGGCGACGCCGCCGCGCGCGCCGCGCTCGCCATCCACCTCGACCTGCTCGCGCAGGGCCTGGCCGGCCTCGTGCTCGTGCTGGACCCGCACGCCATCGTGCTCGGCGGCGGCCTGTCCAAGCTGCAGCGCCTGTACGACGAGCTGCCCGGCGCCATCGCCCGCCACCTGTTCCGCGGCGCGCGCGTGCCGCCCGTCCTGCCGCCGCGCTTCGGCGACGCCGGCGGCGCACGCGGCGCCGCCCTGCTGGCCCGCCAGCGATTCACCCCCTCCGCACCATGACCTCTCCCCTCCTCGAACGCATCGCCGCCCACCGCCGCGGCGAATGCGCCGGCCTCTACGCCGTCTGCTGCAGCAACACCCAGGTGCTCGAAGCCGCGATGCAGCTCGCCCGCGAGCGCGGCGGCCTGCTGCTGGTCGAGTCCACCTCCAACCAGGTGGACCAGTTCGGCGGCTACACCGGCCAGACGCCCGCGCAGTTCCACGCCAGCGTGCAGGCGATGGCACAGGCCCAGGGCCTGCCGGCGCAGCAGCTCGCGCTGGGCGGCGACCACCTCGGCCCGAACGCCTGGCAGCACCTGCCCGCCGCCGAGGCCATGGGCCATGCACGCGAGCTGATCCGCGCCTACGTCGCGGCCGGCTTCCACAAGATCCACCTGGACTGCAGCATGGCCTGCGCGGGCGACCCGGCGCGGCTGCCGGACGAACTGGTCGCGCAGCGCGCCGTCGAACTCGCCGCCGTCGCCGAGGCCGCCGCGCACGACGCGGACCGGCCCGCGCCGGTCTACGTCATCGGCACCGAGGTGCCGGTGCCGGGCGGCGAGGCGGCGCTGGGCGGCGGCGTGGCCGTCACCACGCCCGGGGCCGCCGCGCAGACGCTGGAGGTGCACCGCCAGGCCTTCGCCGCGGCCGGCCTGCGCGAGGCCTGGCGGCGCGTCATCGCGCTGGTCGTGCAGCCCGGCGTGGACTTCGACCACAGCGCCGTGCAGCACTACGACCCGGCCGCCGCGCGCGCGCTGTCGGCCTTCATCGAGGGCCAGCCCGGCCTGGTCTTCGAGGCCCACTCGACCGACTACCAGACCGAGGCCTCGCTGCACGCGCTGGTGCGCGACCATTTCGCCATCCTGAAGGTCGGCCCGGCCGCCACCTTCGCGCTGCGCGAGGCCTGGTTCGCGCTGGCCCACGTGGAGCGCGAGCTGCTGCCGGCCGACCGGCAGTCGCGCTTCATCGAGACGCTGGACGCCGCGATGTGCGCCCAGCCGCGCCACTGGCTCAAGCACTACCCGGGCACGCCGGAGCAGCAGCGGCTGCTGCGCGCCTACGGCCTGAGCGACCGCAGCCGCTACTACTGGGGCGAGCCCGCCGTGCAGGCCGCGCTGCGCCGGCTCGCCGCCAACCTCGACGCGGCCGCGCCGCCGCTGGCGCTGCTGAGCCAGTTCCTGCCCGAGCAGGCGCAGGGCGTGCTGGAAGGCCGGCTGCCCGCGCGCGCCGAGGCGCTGGCGCGCGACAAGGTGGCCACCGTGCTGGCCCGCTACGCTCGCGCCTGCGAAACCAACACCGCCCCCTGATGCGCAACACCAGCCAACGCCGCGAGCAGATCCTGCAGTTGCTCGTCAAGCAGGGCGGCGTGCAGGTGGCCGAGCTGGCCGCGCTGACCGGCGTGTCGGCCGTGACCATCCGCACCGACCTCGCGCAGCTCGAAGCCCAGGGCCTGGCCACGCGCAACCACGGCGGCGCGACGCTGGTGCGCACGCCGCCGCAGGAGCAGAGCGTGCAGCAGCGCGACCACCTGAACGCCGCGCTGAAGGACGCCATCGGCGCGCGCGCCGCGCAGCTCGTGCAGCCGGGCGACAACATCCTGATCGACTCCGGCACCACCACCGCCACGCTGGCCCGCCACCTGCTGGACCTGCGCGACGTGAGCGTGATGACCAACGGCCTGAACATCGCCTGGGAGCTGGCCAACGCGCCGGGCGTGGACCTGATGCTGACCGGCGGGCGGCTGCGCAAGCAGTCGCTGTCCTTCCAGGGCGCGCAGGCCGAGGCCAGCCTGAACGCGTACAGCTTCGACACGCTGTTCCTCGGCGTGGACGGCTGCGACCTGCAGTTCGGCCTGACCACCCACGACGAGGGCGAGGCCAGCCTGAACCGCCGCATGGTGGAGCGCTCGCGGCGGGTCGTCGTGCTCAGCGACGCGTCCAAGTTCGGCCGCGTCAGCCTGCACCGCATCGGCCTGCTGGAGCAGGTGGACACCGTCATCACCGACGCCGGCATCAGCCCCGAGTACCGCGACGGGCTGGCCCGGCTGGGCATCGAACTGATCCTGGCATGAAGCCCATGAACCTCATCGAAGGCCGCATCCTGACCCCCGACGGCTGGCTCACCGGCCGGCTGCGCTTCGACACCCACGTCCGCGCGATCGAGGCCGATGCCGGCGTGCGCACCGACCGCCTGGTGCTGCCCGGCTTCATCGACCTGCACGTGCACGGCGCGGCCGGCGTGGACATCATGCAGGGCGGCGGCGCGGCCACCACCGTCGCCCGCGCGCACGCCCGCCACGGCACGACGCTGCTGCTGGGCACGACGATGACGGCCCACGCCAGCGACATCGAGCGCGCGCTGCACGGGCTGCGCGGCGCCATCGCCGCCAAGGCCGCCGACGGCGCGCGCGTGCTGGGCGCGCACCTGGAAGGCCCCTTCATCAGCCCGCACCGCCTCGGCGCGCAGCCGCCGCTGACCGTGCCGGCGACGCTGGAGGCGGTGCAGCGCCTGCACGCGATCGCGCCACTGCGCGTGCTGACGCTGGCGCCCGAAATGCCCGGCCACCTGGCGCTGATCCCGGCGCTCGCCGCGCTGGGCATCCGCGTGCAGATCGGCCACAGCAACGGCAGCTACGAGGACGGCGCGGCCGCGCTGGCGGCCGGCGCGAGCGGCTTCACGCACCTGTTCAACGGCATGACCGGCCTGCACCACCGCGAGCCCGGCATCACCGGCGCGGCGCTGGCGCATGCCGAGTACGCCGAGCTGATCCCGGACCTCGAACACGTCGCCCCCGGCGCGCTGCGCGCGGCGTTGCGCGCCATCCCGCGCGCCTACGCGATCACCGACGCCACCGCCGCCACCGGCATGCCCGACGGCGAGTACGCGCTCGGCCCGCAGCGCGTCTACAAGTGCGCGGGCTGCGTGCGCCTGGCCGGCGGCTCGCTGGCCGGCAGCGCGCTGACCATGGACCAGGCGCTGCGCAACCTCGTCGAACTGGGCGAGGACCTGGCGCTGGCCTCGCAGCGCTGCGCGCGCTTCCCGGCCGACTACCTGGACCTGGCCGACCGCGGCCGCCTGGCCCCGGGCGCCTGGGCCGACGCGGTGGTGCTGGACGAGGCGCTGCGCCCGCGCCAGGTCTTCAGCGAAGGCCATGCCATCGACCCCGACGACGACGCTTTCCGAGACAAGGACCGCCGATGACCTCCGCCCCCACCGCCGGCGCGCCGCAAGGCTCGCGCTACATGCGCTACCTGCTCTTCATCGCCGGCATGGGCGGGCTGCTGTACGGCATCGACATCGGCATCATCGCCGGCGCCCTGCCCTACCTGGAGTCCACCGCCGTCGCGGCCTGGAAGCTCAGCGCGCAGCAGCTCGGCTTCATCGTCGCGGCGGTGCTGCTGGGCAGCGTGCTGTCGTCGCTGTTCGCCGGCGCGCTGGCCGACGCCGTCGGCCGCCGCGCCGCCATGGTGCTGGCCGGCGCGCTGTTCACGGTCAGCATCCCCGTCATCGCGCTGGCCGACGGCTATGTGCCGCTGCTGCTGGGCCGGCTGCTGCAGGGCGTCAGCGGCGGGCTGATCGGCGTGGTCGTGCCGCTGTACCTGGCCGAGTGCCTCAGCGCCGACCGGCGCGGCCGCGGCACGGCCCTGTTCCAGCTGCTGCTGACCATCGGCCTGGTCGTCGCCGCGCTGATCGGGCTGGTGCAGGCGCGCACCGTGGAGGCCGCCACCGCCGCCGCGCAGGCGGCCGGCGGCGATGTCGAGGGCGCGCTGTTCGCCGCGCGCGACCAGGCCTGGCGCAGCATCTTCTGGATGAGCCTGGCGCCGGGGCTGGTGTTCACGCTGGGCGGGCTGGCGCTGTCGGAGTCGCCGCGCTGGCTGCTGCGCCGCGGCCGCGCCGACGCCGCGTTCGCCGCGCTGCGCCGCGGCATGCCCGAGGCGCAGGCGCGCGCGACGCTGGCGGCCATCGGCGGCGGCGACGCGGCCGCCACCGCCGCGGCCGGGCGCGAGCCGCTGCTGAGCCGCCGCTACGTGCTGCCCTTCCTGCTCGCCTGCCTGGTGCTGGCCTGCACGCAGGCCACCGGCATCAACTCGGTGCTGTCCTATGCGGTGACCATCCTGAACGCCGCCGGCCTGCCCGGCTCGATGGCGAACTGGGCCGACGTGGCGATCAAGCTGCTGAACGCCGCCGTCACCGTGCTGGCCGTCAGCCTGGTGGACCGCAAGGGCCGCAAGTTCCTGCTGATGCTGGGCAGCGGCGGCATCGCCGTGTCGCTGCTGGCGGCGGCGCTGCTGTTCCAGTCCGCCGAGTCGCAGCTGCGCGACGTGGCGCCCGCGCTGCAGGCGCGCCAGCAGGGCGACGCGCTGGCGCTGCGGCTGGACGACGCGCAGTGGCGCGCGCTCGGCGCCGACCCGGCCGGCGGCGCGCAGATGCTGACCGTGGCCTGGTCCTACGGCGAGTTCAGCAACGTGCAGACGCTGCGCAGCGACGCGGGGCCGGCGACGCTGCAGATCCGCCGCGCCGACACGGTGCAGCCCGACAACGTCATCGGCGCCTTCTTCCGCCGGCTGCACCTGAACCCCTTCGCCGACCCGGCCGCGTCGGCCGGCGCGCCGCTGCGCATCGACTCGGCGCGCCTGGGCGCCGTGCCCAGCGGCACGCACGGCACCTGGGTGGCGGTGTGCATCCTGGCCTTCGTCGCCTTCTTCGCGGTGGGGCCGGGCGTGTGCGTGTGGCTGGCGCTGTCGGAGCTGATGCCCACGCGCATCCGCTCCAACGGCATGAGCATCGCGCTGCTGATCAACCAATTCGTCTCCACGTCCATCGCCGCGCTGTTCCTGCCCACGGTGGGCCAGCACGGCTACGCGGCGATGTTCTATTTCTGGGCGGGCTGCACGCTGGTCTATTTCCTGACCGCGGCCTTCCTGCTGCCCGAGACGCGCGGCCGCACGCTGGAGGAGATCGAGGCCTTCTTCGCCCGGCGCGGCCGCGGCTGAGCCGCTCAGTACTCGTCCCGGTCCCCGCCCGCATAGCCGGGCGCCAGGTTCTCGAACTTGGTGTGCATGCGCTGGAAGGCCAGCTTCACGGTGCCGACCGGACCGTTCCGCTGCTTGGCGATGATGATCTCCGCGACGCCCGGCTCCTTGCACTCGTCCTTGGTGTAGTACTCGTCGCGGTAGATGAACATGATGATGTCCGCGTCCTGCTCGATGGCGCCGGACTCGCGCAGGTCGCTCATCATGGGCCGCTTGTCGGGCCGCTGCTCCACCGAGCGGTTCAGCTGCGACAGCGCGATCACCGGGCACTTCAGCTCCTTGGCCAGCGCCTTCAGGCCGCGCGAGATCTCGCCCAGCACGGTGGCGCGGTTCTCCTCGCTGCCACCGCCGTTGCCGCTCATCAGCTGCAGGTAGTCGACGACGATCAGCCCCAGCTGGCCGCAGATGCGCGCCTGCCGGCGCGCGCGCGCACGCACCTCGGACGGGCTCAGGCCCGGGCTCTCGTCGATGAAGATGCTGGCCTTGCCGAGCTTGTCCACGGCCTCGGACAGCCGGCTCCATTCGTCGTCGCGGAGCTGGCCGGTGCGCAGGTGGCTCTGGTCGATGCGGCCGATGGAGCCCACCATCCGCAGCGCCAGCTGCGCGGCGCCCATTTCCATCGAGTAGATGACGACCGGCAGGCCCTCGTTGATGGCGACGTTCTCGGCGATGTTGACGGCGAAGGCGGTCTTGCCCATCGACGGCCTGGCCGCCAGCACGATCAGGTCGCCCGGCTGCAGGCCGGCGGTCTGGCGGTCCAGGTCGAAGAAACCGGTGCGCACGCCGGTCACGTCCTGCGCGCCGCTCTCGGCCAGCTCGTTGACGCGGTCGATCAGCGCGACCACCAGTTGGTCCATGCTCTGGAAGCCCTGGCGGCTGCGCGAGCCCTCCTCGCCGATGCGGAAGATCTTGCCCTCGGCCTCGTCGAGGATCTGCGTGACGGCACGGCCCTGCGGGTTCAGCGCGGCGGTGGCGATCTCGTCGGACGTGGCGACCAGCTTGCGCAGGATCGCGCGCTCCCGGACGATCTCCGCGTAGCGGCGCAGGTTGGCGGCGCTCGGCACGCTCTGCGCCAGCGCGTTCAGGTAGGCCAGGCCGCCGCACTCCTCGGCGCGGCCGACCGAGGTCAGCTCGTCGAAGACGGTCACCACGTCCGCCGGCTTGCCCGCGTTGATGAGCTTGCCGATGGCCGCGTAGACGTGCTTGTGCTCGAAGCGGTAGAAGTCGCTGTCGGTCAGCAGGTCGGCGGCCTTGTCCCAGGCCGAGTTGTCGATCAGCAGGCCGCCGAGCACGCTCTGCTCGGCCTCCACCGAATGCGGCGGCACGCGCAGCCGCGCGACCTCGTCGTCGGGCGCTGCGGAGGAGGAAGCGGGAAAGATCGCTGACATCGCCTGTGGATAAAGCTGTGGACGGACTGGGGGCGGCCGGTGGACCGGGCGGGACAACCCGGGCCAGAAAGACCGAAGGCCGAAACCTCGACGGTATCGGCCTTCGTTCGATGATGCGGCGGCGGGGCGCCGCCGCCCATCAGGGGAAGCGAGATTACTCGGTTTCCGGGACCACGTGGACGTTGATGTCGACGACCACGTCGGTGTGCGCGGCCACCTGGACCGGGAACTCGCCCACGGTCTTCAGCGGGCCGTTGGGCAGGCGCACCTGGGACTTGGCGACGGCCGTGCCGGCCTTGGTCAGCGCGTCGGCGATGTCGGCGTTGGTCACCGAGCCGAACAGGCGGCCGTCCACACCGGCCTTCTGGGCGATGCGCACGGTCGTGCCGGCCAGCTTGTCGCCCAGCTTCTGGGCTTCGGCCAGCTTCTCGGCGGCGATCTTTTCCAGTTCGGCGCGCTTGGCTTCGAATTCCTTGATCGCGGCTTCGGTCGCGCGGCGGGCGGCCTTGGTCGGGATCAGGAAGTTGCGGGCGTAGCCGTCCTTGACCTTGACGACGTCGCCGAGGTTGCCGAGGTTGGCGACTTTTTCGAGCAGGATCACTTGCATGTCGTCAGCTCCTTAGACCTTGTGCTGGTCGCTGTACGGCAGGAAGGCCAGGAAGCGCGCGCGCTTGATGGCGACCGTCAGCTGACGCTGGAAGAAGGCGCGCGTGCCGGTCAGGCGGGCGGGCGTGATCTTGCCGTTCTCGGCGACGAAGTCGCGCAGCGTGTCGATGTCCTTGTAGTCGATCTTCTCGACGCCGGCGACGGTGAAGCGGCAGAACCGCTTGCGGCGGAACAGCAGCGACTGTTGGTTGCGCTTGGGCTTCTTGTCCTTGGAGAAGCGACCTTTACCACGGGGCGGGGGCATAGTGGACCTCTGTTAAATCTATCCGGATTCAAATGTTGCCAGGCTCGGCGGGCGCAGCGGGCTCGATCACGGTGACGTGGGCGATGAAGCCCCGGCCGTTGCGCTGGTGGGTCAGGAAGCCGCGGAAGACCGCATGGCCACCCACCCCCAGCGCCTGCAACTCCCTGGCCACCTCGCCCACCGCGACCGCCTTGATCTCCAGCGAGACCTTGCGCGGCTTGCCGGCTTCGATGACTTCGGACTCGGCCTTGAGGGCGGCGTCCAGGGCCATCAGCCCGGCGGGGGTGTAGCGAACTTGGCCGAGTTGCTGGATCTGCGCCTGCAGGTGAAGCTGGTTCACGCGCCGGCGCTGCTGCTCGAAAAGCCTGGTTCTCTAGCGATGGGCGGGGTTCAGGCCGCTTCCTGCTGCGGAGCCTTGCGGGCTTCCTCGCGCTCGACGGCCTTCATCATGACCGAAGGGGTCGTGATGGCCTTGTCCTGCACCACGGTGAGGTGGCGCAGCACGGCGTCGTTGAAGCGGAAGCCGGTCTCGAGCTCGCCCAGGACTTCCTTGCTGGCTTCGATGTTCAGGCACAGGTAGTGGGCCTTGCCGAGCTTCTGGATCTGGTAGGCCAGCTGGCGGCGGCCCCAGTCCTCGACCCGGTGCACGACACCGCCACCGGCGGTGACCAGGCCCTTGTAGCGCTCCAGCATGGCCGGAACCTGTTCGCTTTGATCCGGATGGATCAGCAGAACGATTTCGTAGTGACGCATGAATGCTCCTTGTGGATTCCAGCCCCTGCGGCATGCAGAAAGGCTGCGGAAGCCGGACTGCAGCGTCGACACGCAGCCCGGCAAGGGAATCGCGGATTCTATGCTCGATCCGCCGGCTTGCCAAATCCGGCGGGTTCAGCGGTCCGGCGGCATGCGCAGCAGCGCGACGAACTGCCGCTGGCGCGGGCCGGGCGGCGCGGTCGCCAGGCTCCCCAGCGCCAGCGCCAGCGCGCCGGCCGGCACGCCGAACAGGCCGGCGGACGCGGGCTGTATGCCCCACAGCAGCAAGGCCGGCCCGGGCAGGCCGGCCAGCGCGCGCAGCGCCGGGTGGGCGAGCACCAGGTAGACCAGGCAGACCAGCAGCCCGGTCGCCATGCCGGCCAGCGCCCCGGCGCGGTTGGCGCGGCGCCAGAACACGCCGGCCACCAGCGCCGGGAAGAAGGTGGAGCCGGCGATGGAGAACGCCGCCGTGACGACGGCCAGGATGTCCGTCGGCCGGCTGGACGCCACCGCCGCCGCCGCCAGCGCCGCGGCCAGCAGCAGCGCCTTGGACAGCGTCACCCGCCGCGTGCGCGAGGCCTCGGGGTTGATGGCCTTGTAGTACAGGTCGTGCGACAGCGCGCTGGAGATGGCCAGCAGCAGCCCGTCGGCGGTGGACAGCGCCGCCGCCAGCCCGCCGGCCGCCACCATGCCGGAGATGACGTAGGGCAGCCCGCCCAGCTCGGGCATGACCAGCATGACCAGGTCCGGGTGCAGCTGCAGCTCGCCCAGCTGCAGCCGGCCGTCGCCGTTCAGGTCCACCGCGGACAGCAGCCCCGGGTCCACGCGCTGCCACTGGCGGATCCAGGCCGGCAGCTGGTCGAACGGCGTGCCGACCAGGCCGTCGAACACCTCCGTCTTGACCATCACGGCCAGCGCCGGCGCG
Source organism: Roseateles sp. (assembly GCF_047654785.1). GTDB lineage: Bacteria > Pseudomonadota > Gammaproteobacteria > Burkholderiales > Burkholderiaceae_C > Pelomonas. Next base: position 847,126 of record NZ_JASGKQ010000001.1, on the reverse strand, counting down.
GTCAGGTAGAGCAGGCAGATGAACACCAGCGACCAGGCCACCGACTCGCGCGCGCCGCCGACGGTGGCCGTCGTGTAGTAGCGTGTCAGCAGGTGCGGCAGCCCGGCCGTGCCGACCATCAGGCACAGCACCAGCGCGATGAAGTTGCGCCGCGCCTGGCTGGCCTGCTCGCGCTCCGCCGGGCCGCCGTCGGGGTTGCCGGCGAAGGGCTGCGTGTGCGGCACCAGGCCCGACAGCGGCCGCGCCAGCAGCGCCTCGCCGGCCTGCTCGCGGCGCCAGCGCTCCTCGGCCTCGGCCGCCGTGCGCGGCAGCGCGGCGCGCAGCTTCTCGGCGGCCTGGATCTGCGCCAGCGGCGCATCCGCCGCCTTCAGCGCGGCGACGCGGGCCGCCGCCCGCGCCTGCTCGTCGGCCAGCGCCCGGGGCACGTCGGCCAGGCGCGCGGCGGCGGCATCGGCGCGCTGCTGGTGCAGCGCGCGCACCTGCAGCTCGGCCGGATCGTCGATCAGCTCGCGCTCGCGCTGCGCGATCTGCTGCAGCTGCTGGCCATAGACCAGCTGCGGCAGCGGCCAGCCGGTCTGCTTCACGCTCAGCCAGATCACCGGCACCAGGTAGGCCAGGATCATGATCAGGTACTGCGACACCTGCGTCCACGTGACGGCGCGCATGCCGCCGAGGAAGGAGCACACCAGCACGCCGCCCAGGCCGACGAACACGCCCACCTCGAAGCCCAGCCCGGTCAGCCGGGTCGTGATCAGCCCCACGCCGTAGATCTGCGCGACCAGGTAGACGAAGGACACGAGGATGGTCGCGCAGGCGCCCATCAGCCGCAGCGCGCGGCTCTCGTAGCGCTCGGCCAGGAAGTCGCCGATCGTGAACTGGCCGAAGCGGCGCAGGTAGGGCGCGATGCACAGCGCCACCAGCACGAAGCCGCCCGTCCAGCCCAGCACATAGGCCAGGCCCGCGTAGCCGCTGGCGTACAGCGTGCCCACCAGGCCGATGAAGCTGGCCGCGCTCATCCAGTCCGCCCCGGCGGCCATGCCGTTGTAGAGCGGCGGCACGCGGCGGCCGGCGACGAAGTACTCGGCCGGGTCGGTCGTGCGGCACAGGATGCCGATGGCCGCATACACCACCACCGTCGTGCCGAGGAAGGTGTAGCCGATCCAGGCCTTCGGCAGGCCGCGCTGCTCGGCCAGGCCGAGCGCGGCCACCAGCGCGGCGAAGCTCAGCGCGAACAGGGCATAGCTGCGGTGCAGGCGGGGGGCGGACACGGCCGCCATCATCGCCGGGCACCGGCCCGCCGCGTCACAGCGACAACCCCGAGCCCCCCGTCCCGCGCCGGGCCGGCCGCATGCCGCATGCCGCATGCGAGAATCCGCGCCCTCGCCGGGCCACCGGCCGGGCCAGCTCTCCGTAGTTCAATGGATAGAACGGCCGCCTCCTAAGCGGCAGATACAGGTTCGATTCCTGTCGGAGGGACCACCCCGCCCGCCCCGCGGCGGCGGCCGCATAAGCAACGCCGGTTTCCTTCGTTCACCGCGCGGGCCGCGGTCCCTATCGTGCAAGGCCTCGACACCTGCAGGCCCCCCATGCACATCACCAGCATCTCCGGCAGCCCCAGCGAGCGCTCGCGCTCCGCGTGGCTCACGCAGTTCGCGCTGACCCGCCTGGAAGGCGTGGCCCGCCGCAGCGACCACATCGCCGTGCGCGACCTCCCCGCCCCCGCGCTGCTGGCGGCCGACGCGCGGGACGCCGCCATCGCGCAGGCCGTGCAGGCCGTGACCGACGCGCAGCTCGTCATCGTCGGCACACCCATCTACCAGGCGGCGTACTCGGGGCTGCTGAAGGTCTTCCTGGACCTGCTGCCGGCCGGCGCGCTGCGCGGCAAGACGGTGCTGCCGCTGGCCACCGGCGGCAGCGCGGCACACCTGCTGGCGCTGGACTACGCGCTCAAGCCCGTGCTGTCGGCCCTCGGCGCGCGGCATGTGCTGGACGGCGTGTTCGCCACCGACGCGCAGCTGCAGCGCCACGAGGCCGGCGGCTACGTGCCCGAGCCCGAGCTGCTCGCGCGGCTGGACCGCGCGCTCGAACCCCTGGTGCCCGCCTCGCGGATGCGCCACGCGGCCGCGTCAGGCTGTCGCGGCTGACCGCCCGCCCCGTTTCTCCCCCCGCTGTCTCCTCGCCTCCCCTGTGGACCGGCGATTCCATCCCGGCGTTCCGGTGCGGATCGGGTGCGCCCGAACGCCGGGATCTTTTTCTTCGAAGGACACCTCCCATGACCCTCCGCTCCCTGCTGCGCTGGTCCGCGCCATTCGTCATCGCCGCCGCCAGCCTGCAGGCCGACGCGCAGACCGCCACGCTGCGCATCGGCTTCCAGAAATCCGCCAGCCTGCTGACGCTGCAGAAGTCCAGCGGCTCGCTGGAGAAGAAGCTCGGCCCGCTGGGCGTGGCCGTGAAGTGGGTGGAATTCCCCGCCGGCCCTCAGCTGCTGGAGGGCCTGAACGTCGGCGCGGTGGACGTGGGCTACGTCGGCGAGGCGCCGCCCATCTTCGCGCAGGCGGCCGGCGCCCGCTTCGTCTACATCGGCTTCGACCCCGCCGCGCCCGAGGCCGAGGCCATCGTCGTGCCCCGGGACTCGGCGCTCCGGTCCGTGGCCGACCTGAAGGGCCGCAAGGTCGCGCTGAACAAGGGCAGCAACGTCCACTACCTGCTCGTGAAGGCGCTGGCGCAGCAGGGCCTGAAGTACGGCGACATCCAGCCCGTCTACCTGCCGCCGGCCGACGCGCGCGCCGCCTTCGAGCGCGGCGCGGTGGACGCCTGGGTGATCTGGGACCCCTTCCTCGCCGCCGTCGAGAAGCAGAGCGGCGCCCGCGTGCTGCGGGACGGCCGCGGCCTCGTCAACAACTACGCCTACTACCTGGCCGAGCGCGGCTATGCCGAGCAGCACCCGCAGGTCATCCAGGCGCTGTTCGAGGACAGCCAGGCCCAGGCCGCCCGCGTGAAGGCCGACGTCAAGGCCGCCGCGGCCGCCGTCGCGCCGCTGCAGGGGCTGGCGCCCGACGTGGTGGAGAAGAGCCTCGCGCGCTACCAGTTCGGCGTGCAGCCGCTCACCGCAGCCGTGGCCGCCGAGCAGCAGAAGATCGCCGACGCCTTCCACGCGCTGGGCCTGATTCCCCGGCCGCTGCGCGTGGCCGACGCGCTGCCCGCCGCCACGCCCCGGCCCGCGGAGGCCGCGCGATGAGCGGGCCCGGCCTCCGCCCCCTCCGCGCCGCCGACGCGGCGCTCCCCGTGAAGGAACGCGCATGAAGATCTTCTGGTTCATCCCCACCCACGGCGACAGCCGCTACCTCGGCAGCGCGCGCGGCGCGCGCGTGGCCGACCACGCCTACTTCAAGCAGATCGCCATCGCCGCCGACAGCCTGGGCTACGAGGGCGTGCTGCTGCCCACCGGGCGCTCGTGCGAGGACTCGTGGATCGTCGCCGCCAGCCTCATCGACGCGACCCGGCGGCTCAAGTTCCTCGTCGCGCTGCGCCCCGGCTTCGTCGCGCCCACGCAGAGCGCGCGCATGGCCGCCACGCTGGACCGCCTGTCCGGCGGCCGGCTGCTGGTGAACCTGGTCACCGGCGGCGACGCCGACGAGCTGGCCGGCGACGGCCAGTTCCTCGGCCACACCGCGCGCTACGAGCAGTCGGCCGAGTTCATCCGCATCTGGCGCGAGCTGCTGGCCCGCTCGCACGACGGCCAGGCGCTGGACTTCGACGGCGAGCACCTGCGCGTGAAGGGCGGCCGGCTGCTCTACCCGCCGCTGCAGCGGCCGCACCCGCCGGTGTTCTTCGGCGGCTCCTCCGGCCCCGCCCACGAGCTGGCCGCCGCGCAGGTGGACACCTACCTCACCTGGGGCGAGCCGCCCACCGACGTGGCCGCCAAGCTGGCCGACGTGCGCGCGCGCGCCGCCGCCCGCGGCCGCACGCTGCAGTACGGCATCCGGCTGCACGTCATCGTCCGCGAGACGGAGGACGAGGCCTGGCGCGCCGCGGCCGAGCTGGTCTCGCAGCTGGACGAGGCCACCGTGGCCACCGCGCAGGCGCGCCTGCGCGGCATGGACTCGGTCGGCCAGCGCCGCATGGCCGAGCTGCACGGCGGCCGCTTCAACCCGGCCGACGTGCGCGACGGGCTGGAGATATCCCCCAACCTTTGGGCCGGCGTGGGCCTGGTGCGCGGCGGCGCGGGCACGGCGCTGGTCGGCAGCCCGCGGCAGGTGGCCGACCGCCTCCAGGAATACGCCGCGCTGGGCCTGGAGCACTTCATCCTCAGCGGCTACCCGCACCTGGAGGAGGCGCACCGCGTCGCCGAGCTGGTGTTCCCGCTGCTGCCGCTGGACCTGCGCGAGAAGCTGGCGGCGCCGGCGCTGACCGGGCCGTTCGGCGAGGTCGTCGCCAACGCCTACGCGCCGCCGGCTGCGGCCGCCCACTGAGCCGCGCGCCATGGCCCGACGCCTCCTCCCCTGGCTGCTGCCCGCGGCGCTGCTCGTCGCGTGGGAAATCGCCTCGCGCAGCGGCCTGCTGTCCGCGCGCATCCTGCCCGAGCCGGCCGCCGTGCTCGCGGCCTTCTGGCAGCTGCTGCGCTCCGGCGAGCTGGCGCAGCACGTGGGCGTGAGCGCCGCGCGCGCGTTCTCGGCGCTGGCCATCGGCGGCGGGCTGGGCCTGGGGCTGGGCCTGCTGACCGGCACCTGGCGCACCGCCGAGGCGCTGCTGGACACGACGCTGCAGATGCTGCGCAACATCCCGGCGCTGGCGCTGATCCCGCTGGTCATCCTGTGGTTCGGCATCGACGAGGCGGCCAAGCTGGTGCTGGTCGCAGTCGGCGTGTTCTTCCCGGTCTACCTGAACACCTTCCACGGCATCCGCAACGTGGACCCCGGCCTGATCGAGATGGCGCGCAGCTACGGGCTCGGCGGCTGGCGGCTGTACCGGCAGGTCATCCTGCCCGGAGCGCTGCCGTCCATCCTCGTCGGCCTGCGCTTCTCGCTGGGGCTGATGTGGGTGCTGCTGATCGTGGCCGAGACGCTGTCGGCCCAGGCCGGCATCGGCTACCTGACGATGAACGCCCGCGAGTTCCTGCAGACCGACATCGTGCTGGTGGGCATCCTGCTGTATGCGCTGCTGGGCAAGCTGGCCGACGTGGCGGCCCGCCGCCTGGAGCGCGCCTGGCTGCCCTGGCATGCGGGCTATGCCGCCGAAAGGAACTGAGCATGTGGCTGACCGAACTCGATGCCCCCGTGCGGCCGCGCGAGCCGGCCGGCGCCACGGCGCCGCGGCCGTCGCCCGGCCAGGGCCTGGCGCTGACGCTGCGCGGCGTCGCCAAATCCTTCGGCGCGCGCCACGTGCTGCAGGCGCTGGACCTGCAGGTCGCGCCGGGCGAGTTCGTCGCGCTGGTGGGGCGCAGCGGCTGCGGCAAGAGCACGCTGCTGCGCCTGATCGCCGGGCTGGAGGCGCCCAGCGCCGGCCACGTCGACGCCGGCCGCGCGGACGAGCGGCGGCTGATGTTCCAGGACGACCGCCTGCTGCCCTGGCAACGCGTGGCGGACAACGTGGCGCTGGGCCTGTCCGGCCGCGACGCGCAGGCCCGCGCGCTGGAGGCGCTGGCCCAGGTGGGACTGGCCGGCCGCGGCGGCGACTGGCCGGCCACGCTGTCCGGCGGCCAGCGCCAGCGCGTCGCGCTGGCCCGCGCGCTGGTGCACCGGCCGCGCCTGCTGCTGCTGGACGAGCCGCTGGGCGCGCTGGACGCGCTCACCCGGCTGGAGATGCACCGCCTCATCGAGCAGCTGTGGCGCCGCCACGGCTTCACGGCGCTGCTGGTCACGCACGACGTGGCCGAGGCCGTCGCGCTGGCCGACCGCGTGCTGCTGATCGACCGCGGCGGCATCGCGCTGGACGCCGCCGTGCCGCTGCCCCGGCCGCGCTCGCGCACCGCGCCGGGCTTCGCGGCGCTGGAGGAGCGGGTGCTGCGCCACATCGTCGGCGACGCGGCGCTCGCCTGACCCGCGCGCCGCGCGGGCTCAGGCCTGCAGCGTCAGCCTGACCGCGAAGCCCTGCGCGCTGGCCGGCAGCTCCAGCCCGCCGCCATGCGCCTCGGCGACGAGCTGCGCCAGCCGCAGGCCCAGGCCCTGGTCGGCCGAGCCCGAGGCCAGCCGCTGGCGCAGCGCCTGGCGTTCCGCGTCGCCGATGCCGCCGCCGTCGTCGGTCAGCAGCAGGCTGCCCGGCGCCGGCTGGCCCAGCCACAGCCGGGTGGCGCCATGGCGCTGCGCGTTGTCGATCAGGTTCAGCAGCGCGGCGGCCAGCAGCTCGGCGTCGGCGTCCAGCGGGCACGGCGGGCCGGCCTCCAGCACCAGCGCGCCCAGCGGCAGGCCGGCCAGCAGCGCGCGCGCCTCCAGCGGCACCCGGTGCAGCTCCGGCGCGCTGCGGAACAGCCGCAGCAGCGCCAGCAGCAGGTGCTGCAGGCGGCGGCTGGCCTCGCGCACGCGCTGCAGCCGCGGCTGGCCGGGCTGCTCCTTCAGCGCCACGGCCAGCTGCGCGTCGATGCCGGCCAGCGGCGTGCGCAGCAGGTGGGCCGACTGCGCCGCGAACTCCCGCTCGAAGTCCAGCCGCGCGCCGAGCCGCTCGCCGAGCTGGCGCAGCGCCTCGTGGATGGGTGCCAGCTCGCTGCGGCCGGGCGGCCCCATCTGCACGGCGAGCGCGCGCGGGTCGCTGCGGCCCGCGTCGAACCCCGCCAGCCGCTCGGCCAGCCGCTGCAGCGGCCGCAACTCCCGCTGCGAGCGCCAGGCCAGCAGCGGCAGCCCCAGCAAGGCCAGCGCCAGCGCCATCAGCAGCGCATCACGGCCCACCTCGATGCGCGCCTCCTGCCGCTCGGCGCGCGTCTGCGCCACCACCAGCAGCCCCCGGCCGCCGCTCAGCGGCAGGCCGTAGAGCCGCCAGTGCTCGCTGTTGGCGAAGCCCGGCGCGGGCGGCCGCCAGGCCTCGGGCTGCGCGCCCGGGCTGGCGCGCAGCAGCCGGCCGCCGGCGTCGAACCAAGCCCAGGCAAAGCGCAGCTCGTCGTCCGTGTCCGGCGGCGTCGGCTGCGGCGCCGCGCCGGCCGCCACCACCACGGGCGCCAGCTGCGCCGCGCTGGCCTGCAGGCCGTCGTCCAGCAGCTCGTCGACCTCGCCATCCACCGTCCACACCGCGGCGGCCGTGACGCCCAGCGCGATCAGCAGGCTGCCCAGGCCGGTCACCCACAGCAGCCGGCGCGCGATCGAGGCCAGCGGCCGGGCAGCCTCAGTCATCGGCGGCCTCGGCCTGCACGCGGTAGCCCATGCCGCGCCGAGACTCGATGGCGTCGCGCCCCAGCTTGCGGCGCAGGTTGGCCACGTGCACCTCCAGCGCATTGCTGGCCGCCGGCTCGCCGTCGAAGCCCAGCACCAGGCGCTCCAGCTGCTCCTTGCCGACCCAGCGGCCGGCGCGCAGGCCCAGTGCCTCCAGCACGGCCCATTCGCGTGCCGTCAGCTCCACCGGCGCGCCGCCCGCCCAGGCGCGCCGCCCGGCCAGGTCCACGCCCAGCCCGTGGCGCAGCCTCAGCAGCGGCGCACCGCCCTGCTGGCGGCGCAGCAGCGCGCGCAGCCGCGCGGCCAGCTCCTCCGGCGCGAAGGGCTTGACCATGTAGTCGTCCGCCCCGGCGTCCAGCCCCTCGATGCGGTCGGCCAGCTGGTCGCGCGCCGTCAGCAGCAGCGCCGGCGTCTGCCGGCCGGCGGCGCGCAGCTCGCCCAGCCAATGCCGGCCCGAGCCGTCGGGCAACTGCCAGTCCAGCAGCCAGGCGTCGAAGGGCTCGCCCAGCAGCGACGCGCGCGCGGCGGACAGGCTGCGGCACCAGTCCACCACATGGCCCTCGGCGGCCAGGAAATCGCGCAGGCCTTCGCCCAGGATGGGATCGTCTTCGAGCAGCAGCAGCCTCATGCGGCCACCGTAGCACGGACGCGCTTCAGCCCCGCTTCAGCCGCCCGCCCTGCAATCCCGGCCCATGCCGACCGTCGCCGCCCGCCACCACCGCCCCCTCGCCGCCCTCGCGCTGGGGCTGCTGATCGTGCTGGCCTGGGACGCCAGCGGCCTGGACCTGGCGCTGTCCCGCTGCTTCGGCGGCCCCGGCGGCTTCCCGGCCCGGGAGTCCTTCTGGGCAGGCGACCTGCTGCACAGCGGCCTGCGCCAGCTCTGGATCGCCACCTGGCTGGCGCTGGCCGTCGACGCCTGCCGCCGCCGGCCGGCGCTGCGCGGCCCGTCGCGCCACGAGCGGCGCCTGGCGCTGGCCGCCGGCCTGCTGGTGCTGCTGCTGGTGCCGGCGCTGAAGGCCTTCAGCCACAGCAGTTGCCCGTGGAGCCTGCAGGCCTTCGGCGGCGACTCGCCCTGGGTGTCGCACTGGGACTGGACGCTGCGCGACGGCGGGCCGGGCCACTGCTTCCCGTCGGGGCACACGGCCGGCGCCGCCGCGTTCAGCCCGTTCGCGTGGATCTGGGGGCGCCGCGCCGGCCTGCTGGTGGCGGCCAGCACCGGCCTGGCCGGCCTCGCGCAGTTGGCGCGCGGCGCCCACTTCCTCAGCCACACGCTGTGGGCCGCCTGGATCGGCGTGGCCATGGGCTGGCTGCTGCTGCAGCTGCTGATGCACCTGCGCCGGCGCGGCGTCCCGGCATGGCACCATGCCGGCCCATGACCCTGCACGTCGCCTGCCTCTGCGCCGCCTGGTGCCGCACCTGCGAGAGCTACCGGCCCGTCTTCGAAGCCGCCTGCGCCGAGCTGCCGCAGGCGGACCTGCATGTGCACTGGATCGACGTCGAGGACGAGTCCGAGCTCGTCGGCGACCTCGACATCGAGACCTTCCCGACGCTGCTGATCGCCGACGACGCCCAGGTGCGCTTCGCCGGCCCGCTGACGCCGCAGCCCGAGACGCTGCGCCGCGTGCTGCGCGCCCACCTGGCCGAAGCCGGCGCCGCCCCAGTGGACGCGGCCTGCGCGCTGCTGGCGCAGCGGCTGCGCGCAGGCGCCGGGCGCGAGCCCCCAAAGTGAAACCCCGCACGACTCGATGGCGCGGGCGCGGGACCGCACAATCGGCCCACAACTCGGCAGGACGGCAGGCATGAACCTCGGAGCGCGATCGACGGTATGGGCGGCAGCACTGCTGGCATGCCTGGCCGCGCAGGGCGCACGGGCCGGCTGCTCGCGGCCCATCGAGGTGCCGATGGCGCCGCTGGGCCCGACCATCGGCTTCGACGGCACGCGCGCCAGCGGCGCCTATCCCGCGCTGCTGCGCGAGGTGGGCGGCACGTCGGGCTGCGTGTTCCGCATCCAGCGCGTGCCACGGGCGCGGCTGCAGAAGATGTTCGAGTCCGGCAAGGCCGACCTGCTGCTGCCGGCGTCGCCGTCACCGTCCCGCGACAGGGACGGCGAGTTCATCCCGCTGGTGCTGGTGCGCGCCAACCTGCTGACGCTGGCAGAGCGCGGCAGCCCCGTGCCGCGCTCGCTCGCCGAACTGCTGGCCAGGCCGGGCTACAAGCTGGCGCTGGTGCGCGGCTTCAGCTTCGGCCCGACCTACGACCGGGCGATCGGCACGCTGCGCGCGCAGCACCGCGTCATCGAGGAAACCGACCCCGCCAGCGTGGCCCGCGCGCTGCAGCAGGGCCTGGCGCAGGCCACCATCATGCCGGCGTCCATCTTCTTCGGCACGCTCGCCAAGGACGCCCAGTTGGCGCCGCTCATCAAGCGCACGCGCGAGGAGCCGCTGGAGGAACTGGGCTGGTCGGAAAGCGGCGTCTACCTGTCCCGGCACGCGCTGACCGATGCCGACCGGCGCACGCTGCGCACGGCCTTCACGCAGGCCGCCCGGGCGGGACGCATGTGGCAGCTGTCCACCGACACCCACCCGCCCGGCAGCCTGAACAGCAGCGTCCGGCCGCTGCCGCCGACGCAGCCGGCGCCTTGAAGGCCCGCCCTTCAGACCGGCGCAGGCAACAAAAAACCCCTTGAGCGTTGATGTCCAAGGGGTTTTTTGCAGCTGCCGGACGCTGCCGGAAGCTAATTTGGTGGGCCCTGTAGGATTCGAACCTACGACCAACGGATTAAGAGTCCGCTGCTCTACCAACTGAGCTAAGAGCCCTGATTCAACCCGGCCGATGCCTTGCTGAGCCAATGATTGTAGCGCGATTCTGTTGAACCATCGCCAGAAATTCTGGTGGGATGTGCAGGATTCGAACCTGCGACCAACGGATTAAAAGTCCGCTGCTCTACCGACTGAGCTAACATCCCGCGTCAAGCAGAGCCTGCCATTATAGGCGAAATTTTACTGGCCCAGCAAGAATTTCTTGTCAGGCGGCGGCATCAGGCTGCGCGCGCCAGGTGCAGGCGCTGCAGCTCGGCGGCGGCGCACAGGCCGAAGGTGGCCGTGACGGCGACGCTGGAGCCGTAGCCATGGCAGTTCAGGCTGCCGTCCACCGGGTCGCAGGCCTCGCCCTCCCCGGGCTGCGGCAGGTGCACCGGCTCGCGCGAGTAGACGCAGGCGACGTCCATGCGCCCGCTGCGCGGCGCGCCGTGGTGCTTGCGCAGGCGCTGGCGCAGCGAGGCCAGCAGCGGGTCGTGCGTGGTGGCACCGAGGTCGTCGAGCTGCACGCGATGCGGCTCGCGCTTGCCGCCGGCGGCACCGACGGTGACGAAGGGCAGCCGCCGCTCGCGCGCCCAGGCGGCGAGCGCGGCCTTGGCGCGGACCTGGTCGCAGCAGTCGATCAGGCCGTCGAGCGTGGTGTCGCCGATCAGCGCCGGCCAGTTGCCGGGCTCGACGAAGTCCTCGATGACGCGCACCGCGCAGCCGGGGTGGATGTCGGCGATGCGCTGGCGCAGGGCTTCCGCCTTGGCCATGCCCACGGTCGATCCGAGCGCCTGGATCTGGCGGTTGATGTTGGATTCGGCGACCTGGTCGAGGTCGATCAGCGTCAGCCCGGCGGCGCCGCTGCGCGCGAGCGCCTCGACGGCCCAGGAGCCGACGCCGCCCAGGCCCACGACGGCGAAGCGCGCGGCCCGCAGGCGCCGGTAGGCGGCATCGCCATGCAGGCGGCGCAGGCCGCCGAAGCGGCGTTCCAGATCAGCCTCGTTGACGTCGATCATGCGTTTGATCCACCGACCTGATTGACCCCACGGCTGCTGCGGCACCGGCTTTGCCGGGCCGCTGGCAGGACCCCCTCGAGGGGGCCGGCGCAAACCGGTAGCGGGTGTGGGGGCCTATTTGAGGGCGCGCAGGCGTTCCTTGGCGGCTTGCGCGGCCTCGGTGCCGGGATAGGCCTTGATGAGGTCGTCAAGGCTGCGGCGCGCGGCCTTGTTGTCCTTCAGCTCGATCTGGCAGTTGGCCAGCGCCAGCAGGGCCTCGCCGGCGCGCGGGTGGGCGGCGTTGCCGGACAGGAAGGCCTTGAAGGTGGCGATGGCGTCGCGGTAGTCGCGCTTGCCGTACTGGGCGTTGCCGAGCCAGAAGCGCGCCGAGTCGGTGTAGCCGCTGGCGGGGTAGCGCTTGAGGAAGGCGTTCAGCGCGCTGACGGCCTCGGCGAAGTCGCCGCGCCGCACGAGGCCGATGGCGGCCTCGTACTGGTTGCGCTCGTCGGGGCCGACCTGGAACTCCCGGCCGTCCAGGCTGACCTTCTGCGGCTCCAGCGGCCGCAGTCGGGCGTCGACGGACTGGCTCTGGTCGGTCAGCTTGCGCTGGGTGTCGGCCAGGTCGCGGGCCAGCTGTTCGTTGCTGCCGCGCAGCTTGGCGACTTCGGCGCGCAGCGCCTCGATCTGGCTGTTCAGGTCCAGCATGCTGCGGCGCAGCGGCTGGAGCTGGTCCTGGATCAGCGCGTTGAGCTGGTCGAAGTTGCGCTTGGCGGCGTCTTCGTTGGCCTGCAGTTTGGTGCGCAGTTCGATGATGGCGCGGCGGGCCTCGTCGTCCTCGAACAGGCCCGCATGCGCGGGCTGCACGAAGGCGGCGCCCGCGGCGAGCGCCAGCAGCGTCAATCGCAGGGCGCGCATCACCTTCACTTGTCCTTGAGCTCGACGCGGCGGTTCTTGGCCCAGGCTTCCTCGCCGCTGCCTTGCACGGCGGGGCGCTCCTTGCCGAAGCTGACGGCCTCGACCTGCGCGGCGTCCACGCCCAGCAGCGTCAGCGACTTGGCGACGGCTTCCGCGCGGCGCTGACCCAGGGCCAGGTTGTACTCGCGGCCGCCGCGTTCGTCGGTGTGGCCTTCCAGGCTGAGGGCGAGCTTCTTGTCGTTGTTCAGGCGCTTGGCGTGCAGGTCGATGAGCGGGCGGTACTCTTCCTTGACGGTGTCGCTGTCGTAGTCGAAGTAGACGACGCGCTTGTCGCGCACCTGCTCGGTGTACTGCGCGTTCAGGTCGACGGTGGCGACCTTGGACTCGGCCACCGGGGCGGTGGTGTTCTGCGCCGGCGCGGCCGGCGGCGCGACGGGCTGGCGGGTTTCGACCGGCGCGGGCTCGTCCAGCTTGACGGTGGAACCGCAGCCGGCCAGGGCGGCGGCGGCGATCAGGGCGAGCGCATGATGGGTCAGCTTCATTCGGGTGTTCTCCACAACAACGGTCTGGGGGCGGGAATGGGGGCCCGCAGCCGGGGCGGCTGCGGGCGGGGATTGTCCAGCATGGCGCGGTGCGGCGCGTTACGGGCGTGCAAAAGGCCCCCAGGTGGGCTCGCGCACCTCGGCCAGCGTGACCAGCAGCGGGGTCTTGATGCGGCCGTCCAGTGTGGTCGTCATCAGCACCTCCTTCGAGCCGGCGCGGCTGGCATAGACGATCAGCCGGCCGTTGGGCGAGAAGGACGGGCTTTCGTCGTCGCGGGCGTCGCTGATCTGCTGCGACTGGCCGGTGACGAGGTCCATGACCGAGAGCCGGAAGGCGCCGTTCTGGCGCGTGATGTAGGCCAGCGTCTTGCCGTCGGGGCTGATGGCCGGGCTGATGTTGTAGTTGCCGCCGAAGGTGATGCGCTCGGCCGGGCCGCCGGCGGCGGGCATGCGGTAGACCTGCGGGCCGCCGCCGCGGTCGCTGACGAAGTAGATCCGGCTGCCGTCGGGCGAGTAGCAGGGCTCGGTGTCGATGGCGCTGCTGCGCGCGAGGCGGCTCAGGCCGGCGCCGTCGCGGCCGATGCTGAACAGCTGGGTGCCGCCGTCGCGCGACAGGCTGAGCGCCAGCTGCGAGCCGTCGGGCGACCACGCGGGCGCGCTGTTGCTGCCCTTGAAGTTGGCCAGCACGCGGCGCCGGCCGGTCTGCACGTCCTGCACGCGCACGGTGGCCTTGCGGCTCTCGAAGCTGACGTAGGCCAGTTCGCGGCCGTTGGGCGCCCAGGTGGGGGAGATGATGGGATCGGGGCTGGTCAGCGCGACCTTGGCGCCCTCGCCGTCCGCGTCGGCGATGACGAGGTTGTAGCGCGGGCCGGTCTTGGTGACGTAGGCCATGCGCGTGGCGAACACGCCGCGCTCGCCGGTGAGCTTCTGGTAGATGGTGTCGGCGATGCGGTGCGCCGCCAGGCGCGCGTCCTCGGGCAGCACGGCATGCGCCTCGCCGACGATCTCGGCGCCCTTGACGACGTCCCACAGCTTGAAGCGGATGTCCAGCCGGCCGTCGGCCAGCCGGCTGACGGAGCCGGCGGCGAGCGCGTCGGCGTGGCGGCCGCGCCAGTCGGCCCACACGGGCAGGCTGGTTTCGCTGAGCGGGCCCGGGGCGTCCACGCTGCTGAACTGGCCGCTGCGCTCCAGGTCGGCGCGGATGATGGCAGCGATGGGCTGGGGCGAGGCGGCCTGGTCGCGGAAGTCGACGATGGCCACCGGCATGCGGCTGCCGCCGACGCCGGCGATGTCGATGCGCATCTGCGCGAGCGCGGGGCCGGCGGCGAACGGGGCGCCGAGGGCGGCCAGGGCCGCGAGGCTGCGGCGGCGGGAAACGTTGTCGAGCATGGCGCGCGATTTTGCCGCAGGCGGCCGGGCCGGGCGTCGGACGGGGCCGCGTCCGGCGCGGCTACAGCAGCACGATGTCGTAGTGCTCGGTCTGGTTGGTGGGCTCGGCCGTCAGCGAGATGGGCTTGCCGATGAAGTCCGACAGGCCGGCGAGGTGGGCGCTCTCCTCGTCGAGCAGCATCTCGACGACGTTGGCCGCGGCGACGACGCGGAACTCGCGCGGCGAGAACTGGCGCGCCTCGCGCAGGATCTCGCGCAGGATGTCGTAGCAGACCGAGCGCGCCGTCTTCACCTGGCCGCGGCCCTCGCAGGTCGGGCAGGGCTCGCAGAGCATGCGCGCCAGCGACTCGCGGGTGCGCTTGCGCGTCATCTCGACCAGGCCCAGCTGCGTGAAGCCGCCCACCGTCACCTTGGTGCGGTCGCGGCCCAACTGCTTGCGGAACTCGGCCAGCACGGCGGCGCGGTGCTCCTCGCGCGTCATGTCGATGAAGTCGACGATGACGATGCCGCCCAGGTTGCGCAGGCGCAGCTGGCGGGCGATGGCGCCGGCCGCCTCCAGGTTGGTCTTGAAGATGGTGTCGTCGAAGTTCTTGGCGCCGACGAAGCCGCCGGTGTTGACGTCCACGGTGGTCATCGCCTCGGTCTGGTCGAACACCAGCGAGCCGCCGGACTTCAACTCCACCTTGCGCGCCAGCGCGCGGGCGATCTCGGCGTCGACGTTGCACAGGTCGAAGATCGGCCGCTCGCCGCGGTAGTGCTCCAGCTTGGCGGTGGCCGCGGGCATGAAGGTCTCGCCGAACTGGCGCAGCACCTCGTACTGCATGCCCGAGTCGATGCGGATGTGGCCGGTGCGCTCGTTGGTCAGGTCGCGCAGCACGCGCTCGACGAGGCTGAGGTCCTGGTGCAGCAGGCTGGCGGGCGGCGTGGTGAGCGCCTTCTCGCGGATCTGCTGCCAGGTCTTGCGCAGGTAGGCGATGTCGGCGGCCAGTTCCTCGTCGCTGGCGTCCTCCGCGTTGGTCCGCAGGATGAAGCCGCCGCCCCCGCCCTCGTCCTTGCTGCCCACCAGCGCCGCCATGCGCGCCCGCAGCGCCTCGCGCGTCTCGGGCGAGCCGATCTTCTGGCTGATGCCGATGTGCTCGTCCTGCGGCAGGTAGACCAGCATGCGCCCGGCGATGCTGATCTGGCTGGACAGCCGCGCGCCCTTGCTGCCGATGGGGTCCTTGATGACCTGCACGGTCAGCGGCTGGCCCTCGAACACCAGGCGCTCGATGGGCGTGGGCGGCACGTCGGCGCCGTGGGCGCCCTGCGCATGCCGGCCGTGGCCGAACTGCGAGGCGCCGTGCAGGTCCGCCACGTGCAGGAAGGCGGCGCGCTCCAGGCCGATGTCGATGAAGGCCGACTGCATGCCGGGCAGCACGCGCACCACCTTGCCGAGGTAGACGTTGCCGACCAGGCCCCGCTCCAGCGTGCGCTCGATGTGCAGCTCCTGCACCGCGCCGTTCTCGACCACGGCCACCCGCGTCTCCTGCGGGGACCAGTTGATCAGGATGTCTTCCATCGCCAGTCCTTGAACCTAAATCCGGCAGTTGGGCATGCCCGAGGGGCTGGCGAGGCGGGCCGCTGGCAAGGCGCGAAGACGCTGCGGGCTCATGCCCGCGAGGAGGAGCAACGCCGCCAGCGGCTCGCAGCGCCAGACCAGCGGGCATGCAGCGGTAGCCACCGAAGTGGTGATCTCCGCGTCGGCGACAAGGTGTTGAAACATCAGCGCTTTCGATGAATGGCAAGCGGTCAACTGCCGGATTTGGGTTGAATGCTGACCGCTGCGCGCGGCGGGCGCGCAGCGGTCAGAACTCGAAGCCGAATTTTTCCAAGAGCCCGGCCGTCTCAAAGAGGGGCAACCCCATGATGCCGGAGTAGCTGCCGGCGATGCTGGCGATCCACGCGGCGGCCTGGCTCTGGATGGCATAGGCGCCGGCCTTGCCGAAGGGCTCGCGGCTGGCGACGTAGCGGTCGATCTGCGCCGACGACAGCGGCGCGAACTCGACCTGCGACACGCTCAGCGCCGCCGCGCGCCGCGTGGCGTCGGCGACGGCCACCGCCGTGATGACGCGGTGCGCGCGGCCGGACAGCAGGCCCAGCATGCACCGCGCGTCGGCGTCGTCGGCCGGCTTGCCGAGGATGAGGCCGTCCACCGCCACCGTCGTGTCCGCGCACAGCACGGGCGCGGGCGGCAGGCCGCGTGCGGCCAGGCGGGGCAGCGCGGCGTCCAGCTTGGCGGCGGTCACGCGCTCGCAATAGACCTCGGGCGGCTCGCCGTCCCGCACGGCCTCCAGCGCTTCGGCGTCCTCGTCGGCGCCGGGCAGCAGCAGCGCATGGCGCACGCCCAGCTGGTCCAGCAGCTGGCGGCGGCGCGGGCTCTGGGAGGCAAGGTAGATCAGGCGCTCGGTCATTCGCGGTGGTAGGGGTGGCCGGTGGTCACGGTCCAGGCGCGGTACAGGGCTTCCGCCAGCAGCACGCGGGCGAAGGCGTGCGGCAGCGTCAGGTCGGACAGGCGCAGCGTCTCGTCGGCCGTGGCCTTGAGCTGCGGATGCAGGCCGTCCGGCCCGCCGATGAGGAGCGCCGCGTCGCGGCCCTCGCCCATCCAGAGCTTCAGGCGCTCGGCGAGCTGCACGCTGGTGCGGCGCTCGCCGCGCTCGTCCAGCACGATGCGGCGCACGCCTTTCGGCAAGGCTGCCTCGATGCGCTGGCCTTCAGCCGCCATCAGCTGCTCGGCCGACTTGCCGCCGCGCGCCTCGGCCTTGACGGCCTTCAGCTCCAGCCGCAGCTCGGGCGGGAAGCGCTTGGCGAAGTCCTCGTAGGCGGCATCGGCCCAGGCCGGCTGGCGCTGGCCGACGGCGACGAGCAGCAGCCGCATCAGGCCTTCTTCACGGCCGCCTTCTTCGGGGCAGGGCTCTTCGTGGCAGGACTTTTTGCGGCGGGACGCTTCGCGGCAGGCGCCTTGGCCACGGGTTTCCTGGCCGGCGCCGCCTTGGCCGCCGGCTTGGCCACCACCTTCTTCGCGGCCGGCTTGGCCGCACCCACCTTGATGGTCTGGGCGGCCGGCGTCTTGGCGCCGACGACGCGGCTCACGCCCTTCTTGGCCGGCGCGGCCTTCTTCGCGGCCGGCTTGGCGGCGGCCTTGGCCGCCGGTGCCGCCTTCTTCGCGGCCGGCGCCTTCTTCGCGCCCACCGGGCCGAGCGCGGACACGGCCTTCTTCCCGGCCGCCGGCTTGGCCGGCGCCTCCTCGGAGGCCTTCACCAGCCGGGTCTCGCCGCTGCCCACCTTGAGCTTGACCGGCTTGCCGCCCCAGATTTCCTCCAGGCGGTAGTAGTCGCGGATCGCGGGCTGCATCACGTGGACGACGGCGGCGCCGCAGTCCACGATGATCCACTCGCCGTTGTCCTCGCCCTCGGTGCGCATGACCTGCAGGCCGCGGCCCTTGACCGTCTCCCGCACGCTGGACGCCAGGGCCTTGGTCTGCCGGTTGCTGGTGCCCGACGCGATGATGACGCGCTCGAACAGCGGCGACAGATGCTCGGTGTTGAACACGACGATGTTCTGGGCCTTGACGTCCTCAAGGCCATCGACGATGGCCCGTTGCAGCTTGCGAATGTCCATTCAGGGCTTTTTCTCGTAAAGGCGGTGTGAGGCAATATAGCGCTCGACCTCGGTGCCCACCATGGGGCGGATGTCCTCGCCGCGGGCGACGGCGTCGCGCACGGCGGTGGAGGACAGCGGAATGTCGGGCAGCGCCAGCACCCGCAGCCGGTGCGGGCCCAGCCCGGGCGGCGCGGCTACGGCCTCGCCGGCGCGCGGCACCACCACCAGCGTGGCCAGCTCGATGACGCGCGCCACGCGGTGCCAGGTGGGCAGCCGCGCATATTGGTCCTGGCCGATCAGCAGCAGCAGCTCGGCGCCCGGATGCTCGGCGGCGAACTCCTGCAGCGTGTCCGCCGTGAAGCTGGGGCCGGCGCGGTGCAGCTCGCGCGCATCGACGGCGAAGCGCGGTTCGCCCGCGATCAGGCACTCGATCATCGCGGCGCGGTGCGCACCGTCGGCCAGCACCCGGCCGGCCTTCTGCCAGGGCTTGCCGGCCGGCAGCCAGAGCAGGCGGTCGGGCGCCAGCGCGTCCAGCGCGCAGCGGGCGAAGGCCAGGTGGCCGAGGTGGGGCGGATCGAAGCTGCCGCCGAAGAGTGCGAGCTTCAACCTAAATCCGGGGCGTCATAGCCACAGCGCCGTGGGCGCTTCGTCGGCCCAGTCGCGGGGGCGCAGGAAGTCGCTGTACAGCCGCGCCTCGGGCGTGCCGGGCTCGGGCACCCAGTCGTAGCGCCACTGCACCTGTGGCGGCATCGACATCAGGATGGACTCCGTGCGCCCGCCCGACTGCAGGCCGAAATGCGTGCCGCGGTCGAACACGAGGTTGAACTCGACGTAGCGGCCGCGCCGCAAGGCCTGGAAGTCGCGCTCGCGCTCGCCGTAGGCATAGCCCTGGCGGCGCTCGACGATCGGCAGGTAGGCCGGCAGGAAGGCATCGCCCACCGAGCGGATCAGCGCGAAGCCGGCATCGAAGCCGCCCTCGTTGAAGTCGTCGAAGAAGATGCCGCCGATGCCGCGCGGCTCGTTGCGGTGCTTCAGGAAGAAGTACTCGTCGCACCAGGCCTTGAACTTCGGGTAGTGCTGCCCGCCATGGGCGCGCAGCGCGTCGCGGCAGACGCGGTGGAAGTGCTGGGCGTCGCGCTCATAGCCATAGCAGGGCGTGAGGTCCATGCCGCCGCCGAACCAGGTCACGGCCGGCGCGCCGGCCGGCAGCGCGGCGAACAGGCGCACGTTCATGTGGACGGTCGGCACGAAGGGGTTGTGCGGGTGCAGCACCAGCGACACACCCATGGCCTCGAACGGCGCGCCGGCCAGCTCCGGGCGGTGCTGCGTGGCCGAGGGCGGCAGCACCCGGCCCTGGACGTGCGAGAAGTTGACGCCGCCGCGCTCGAACACCGAGCCGCCCTCGATGAGGCGGGTCAGGCCGTCGCCCTCCAGCCGGCCGCCGGGCTCGCGGGTCCAGGCGTCGCGCAGGAAGGGGTTGCCGTCCGCGGCCTCCAGCGCGGTGACGATGCGCTGCTGCAGGTCGAGCAGGTAGGCGCGGACCTCGGGCGCGGCGCTCACCGCTTGATGGCCCGGTGGCCGATGTCGCTGCGGCACTGCCGCCCGGCGAACTGGATGCCCGCGGCCAGTTCGTAGGCGCGCTGCGCTGCCTTGCGCGCGGACTCGCCCAGCGCCGTCACGCACAGCACGCGGCCGCCGCTGGTCGCCAGGCCGCCGTCGGCCTCGGCCGTGCCGGCGTGGAACACCATGCCGTCCTCCGCGTCGGCCGGCAGGCCCGTGATCGCGTCGCCCTTGCGCGGGTTCAGCGGGTAGCCCTCGGCCGCGAGCACGACGCCCAGCGCGACGCGCCGGTCCCACTGCAGCTCCACCTGGTCCAGCGTGCCGTCGGTGGCGTGCATCAGCAGCTCGAACAAATCGCTCTTGAGCCGCATCAGGATGGGCTGGGTCTCGGGGTCGCCCATGCGGGTGTTGAACTCCACCGTGCGCGGCTGGCCTTGCTCGTCGACCATCAGGCCGGCGTACAGGAAGCCGGTGAACGGGTGGCCGTCGCGGGCCATGCCGGCAATGGTGGGCTGGATGATCTCGTGCATGACCTTGGCATGCACGTTCGGCGTGACCACCGGCGCGGGCGAATAGGCGCCCATGCCGCCGGTGTTCGGGCCCTGGTCGCCGTCCAGCAGGCGCTTGTGGTCCTGGCTGGTGGCCAGCGACACGACGTGCCGGCCGTCGCAGACGACGATGAAGCTGGCCTCCTCGCCGGCCAGGAAGTCCTCGATGACGACGCGCGCGCCGCCTTCGTTGTGCGTGACGCCGAGCTTGTTGTCCTCCAGGATCCACGAGATCGCTTCGTGGGCCTCCGCCAGCGTCATCGCCACGACGACGCCCTTGCCCGCGGCCAGGCCGTCGGCCTTGATGACGATGGGCGCGCCGCGCCCTTCCACGTAGGCGTGGGCGGCGGCGGGGTCGGAGAAGGTCTCGTAGGCCGCGGTCGGGATGCCGTGGCGCTTCATGAAGTCCTTGGCGAAGGCCTTGGAGCTTTCAAGCTGGGCCGCCGCCTTCGTCGGGCCGAAGATGCGCAGCCCGCGCGCGCGGAACTCGTCCACCACGCCGGCCGCCAGCGCCGCCTCGGGGCCGACGACGGTCAGCGCGATCTTCTGCGCCGCCGCGAAGTCGGCCAGCGCGCCCGCGTCGGTGGGCGCAATGGCCACGTTCTGCAGCCGCTCGTCGCGCGCGGTGCCGCCGTTGCCGGGCGCCACGAACACCTGGCTGACGCGCTCGCTCCGGGCCAGCTTCCAGGCCAGCGCATGCTCGCGGCCGCCGTTGCCGATGACGAGGACCTTCATCAGTCGATTTCCGCGTTGTGGTAGACGGCCTGGACGTCGTCGAGATCCTCGATGACGTCCAGCAGCTTCTGCATGCGCTCGGCGTCCTCGCCGGACAGCGCGATGGTGTTCTCGGGGCGCATCGTCACCTCGGCCAGCTCGGGCACCAGGCCGGCGGCCTCCAGCGCGGCCTTGACGGCCTCGTAGTCGGCGGGCGAGGTCAGCACCTCGATGGCGCCGTCGTCGCCGGTGACCACGTCCTCGGCGCCGGCCTCCAGCGCCACCTCCATCACCCGGTCCTCCGACGTGCCCGGCGCGAACAGCATCTGGCCCACATGCTTGAACTGGAAGGCCACGGAGCCGTCCGTGCCCATGTTGCCGCCGTACTTGCTGAAGGCGTGGCGCACCTCGGCGACGGTGCGGACGCGGTTGTCCGTCATCGTGTCGATCATGATGGCGGCGCCGGCGATGCCATAGCCCTCGTAGCGGATTTCCTCGTAGCTCAGCCCGTCGAGGTTGCCGCTGGCCTTGTCGATGTTGTACTTGATGCGGTCGGCCGGCATGTTGGCGGCCTTGGCCTTGTCGACGGCCAGGCGCAGGCGCGGGTTGTCCTTGATGTCGGGCCCGCCCTGGCGCGCGGCGACCGTGATCTCACGGATGATGCGCGTCCAGATCTTGCCGCGCTTCTCGTCCTGGCGGCCTTTGCGGTGTTGGATGTTGGCCCATTTGGAATGTCCTGCCATATCGGGGAGCCCTGACGCCTAGCGTTTCTGAGAAAACCGGCATTTTACGAATCCTCACCGGCAGGGCGGCGGGCCACGGCCTGGGACGGCGCATTTCCGCACGGCGGCTGCGGCCGTCCAGCCCATAGACTCCCGCGCTCGACACGCTCCGCTGAACCAAGGACCCGCTGACATGGCCGATCCCATCCTGCTCGCCCGCCACGGCGACACCGAATGCCTGCTGCTGCCCGCGCTGGCCAACCGCCACGGCCTCGTCACCGGCGCCACCGGCACCGGCAAGACCATCACGCTGCAGAAGCTGGCCGAGAGCTTCAGCCAGCTCGGCGTGCCGGTCTTCATGGCCGACGTGAAGGGCGACCTGACCGGCATCAGCCAGCCCGGCAACCCCGGCGAGAAGCTGCTGGCCACGCTGAAGGACCGCGGCATCGCCCCCCCCGAGAAGCTGGCCTGCCCCACCACGCTGTGGGACGTGTTCGGCGAACAGGGCCACCCGGTGCGCGCCACCGTCTCCGACATGGGCCCGCTGCTGCTGGCCCGCATGCTGGCGCTCAACGAGACCCAGGCCGGCGTGCTGCAGATGGTGTTCAAGATCGCCGACGACCACGGCCTGCTGCTGCTGGACCTGAAGGACCTGCGCGCGATGCTGCAGCACGTGGGCGACAACGCCAGCCAGTTCACGACCCAATACGGCAACGTCTCGGCCGCGAGCATCGGCGCCATCCAGCGCGGCCTGCTGCAGATCGAGGCCCAGGGCGGCGACAAGTTCTTCGGCGAGCCGATGCTGAACATCGCCGACTTCATGCAGACGATGGACGAGGCCCCCACGTCGCCTGCGGCTCCAGCCCCCCAAGGGGACGCGTCCGCGCTCGGGAGCGGCCCAGCGCTGCGGACCGGCCTCGGCGTCATCAACGTGCTGGCCGCCGACAAGCTGATGAACGCGCCGCGACTGTACGCGACCTTTTTGCTGTGGATGCTGAGCGAGCTGTTCGAGACGCTGCCCGAGGTGGGCGACCTCGACAAGCCCAAGCTGGTGTTCTTCTTCGACGAGGCCCACCTGCTGTTCAAGGACGCGCCGGACGCGCTGGTCGAGCGCATCGAGCTGGTGGTGCGGCTGGTGCGCTCCAAGGGCGTGGGCGTGTATTTCGTCACGCAGAACCCGCTGGACATCCCCGACACCGTGCTCGGCCAGCTGGGCAACCGCGTGCAGCACGCGCTGCGCGCCTTCACGCCGCGCGACCAGAAGGCGGTCAAGAGCGCCGCCGACACGATGCGCGCCAAGCCGGGGCTGGACATCGCCACGGCGATCACCGAGCTGGCCGTCGGCGAGGCGCTGGTCAGCCTGCTCGACGAGAAGGGCCGGCCCAGCGTCACGGAGCGCGTGTTCGTGCTGCCGCCGGGCAGCCAGATCGGCCCGATCACGCCGGCGCAGCGCCAGGCGCTGATGGCCAACTCGCTGGTGGCCGGCGTCTACGACCAGCCGCTGGACCGCGAGTCCGCCTACGAGAAGCTGACCGGCCGGGCCGCCGCCGCGCCGGCGGGCGGCGGCGGGCTGGCGGCCGAGGCCGGCGGCGTGTTCAAGGGCGGCCCGGCCGCGCCGGCACCGGCGCCCGCGGACGGCGGCCTGCTGGACGGGCTGAAGGACGTGCTGTTCGGCACCACCGGCCCGCGCGGCGGGCGCCACCCGGGACTGGCCGAAAAAGCGGCCCAGTCCGCCGTGCGCAGCATGGGTTCGGCGTTCGGCCGCGAGATCATTCGTGGCGTATTGGGCAGCATCCTCGGCGGCGGGGGCTCGCGGCGGCGCTGACCCGTCGACGGCGCGAAACCGTTCATGCAGACTCGCGGCGCTCCGACAGGGAAGCGCCAGACGAGGAGACAGCATGAACGCCCTGAAACAGCTGCGCATCGGCCACCGGCTGGGCCTCGCCTTCGCGGCGGTGCTGGCGCTGATGCTGGCCGTGGCCGCCGTCGGCGTGTACGGCATCTACCGCGTGGCCGACGGGCTGGAGGCGGTCTACCGGGACCGCACCGTGCCGCTCGCCCAGCTGGGCGAGCTGAACAACCTGTCCACGCGCAACCGGCTCGTCATCGTCGAGATGCTGCGCGCGCCGGGCTTCGACGAGATCAAGCGGCGCAGCGACGAGCTGGACGCCAACCTCAAGCGCGGCCAGCAGCTGCTGGACGGCTACCTGGCCAGCAGGCTCACCGACGAGGAGCGGGCGCTGGCCGGGCGCTTCATCGCCGTGCGCAAGGCCTATGTCGACGACGGCCTGCTGCCGGTGGCCGCCGCGCTGTCCACCGGCGGCATGAGCACCGCGCTGCAGATCTACGAGGAGAAGACGCAGCCGCTGGCCACCCGGACCCGCGAGCTGGCCGACCAGCTCGTCAAGCTGCAGGTGGACGAGGCGGCCGCCGAGTACCAGCGCGGCCAGGCCACGCGCGCCACCGCCGTGATCGGCACGGCCGTGCTGACCGCCGTGGCGGTGCTGCTGGGCGCGGCGCTGGCCTGGCTGATCACACGCTCCATCACCGAGCCGGTGCGGCGCGCCGTCGGCGTCGCGCAGGCGGTGGCCGGCGGCGACCTCACCACCGCCATCGCCGCCGAGGGCCGCGACGAGATCGCCTCGCTGCTGGCGGCGCTGGGCCGCATGAACGACGGCCTGGTCACCCTCGTCGGCCAGGTGCGCGGCGGGGCGGACGCCATCCTCACCGGCGCGGGCGAGATCGCCAGCGGCAACGCCGACCTGTCGCAGCGCACCGAGCAGCAGGCCGCCAACCTGGAGGAGACCGCCGCGTCCATGGAGCAGATGAACGCCACCGTGCGCCAGAACGCGGACACCGCGCAGACGGCCACGCAGCTGGCCCAGTCCGCCAGCGGCGTGGCGGTGCGCGGCGGCGAGGTGGTGCGGCGCGTCATCGCGACGATGAGCGACATCAGCGGCAACTCGCGCAGGATCGCCGACATCATCGGCACCATCGACGGCATCGCCTTCCAGACCAACATCCTGGCGCTGAACGCCGCGGTGGAGGCGGCGCGGGCCGGCGAGCAGGGGCGCGGCTTCGCCGTCGTGGCCGGCGAGGTGCGGGCGCTGGCCCAGCGCAGCGCCCAGGCCGCGCGCGAGATCAAGGCGCTGATCGGCCAGAGCGTGGACGACGTGGACACCGGCTCGCGCCTGGTCGGCGAGGCCGGCGCGACGATGACCGAGATCGTGACCCAGGTGCGGCGCGTGGCCGACCTGATCGCCGAGATCGGCTCCGCCACGCAGGAGCAGACCAGCGGCATCGGCCAGGTCAGCGAGGCGGTGACGCAGCTGGACCGCGTGACGCAGCAGAACGCCGCGCTGGTGGAGCAGGCCGCCGCCGCCGCGGACAGCCTGCGCGGCCAGGCGCAGCGCATGAACGAGGTGGTAGGCGTGTTCAAGATCGCGGCCGGCGGCCACTGAGCAGGTGTGAACGCCGGCGGCGCCGCCATGCGCCCGTCCGTCGCCGGCCGCTGGCCCGGGCCGGCGCCGGGCATCATGCTGGCCCCATGAACGCCGCGCCGGGCCACCCCAAGCACACCCGCTCCCGCGTGGCGGGACCGGGCAAAGGCCGAGGGGTGCATCCGTGAACCTCCTGAGCCCCCTGCGCCCCCCGGCCGGCGAATGGCGCACGCAGATCGTCGGCACCGCCGCCATCTGCCTCGTCGTGGGCCTGCTGAACGCGCTGATCCGGGGCGGCCAGCTCGGCACCAGCCTGCTGTATGCCTTCCTGATCGGCACGCAGATCTCGGCCTACATCTCGCTGCTGCACCACGCGCTGGAGCGGCTGCTGCGCCGCTGGCGCGGCCCGGCCGGCGCGCCGCCCAGCGCCTGGATGGGCTGGGGCGGGATGCTGCCCTGCATCCTGCTCGGCTCGGCGGCCGGCTACGCGGGCGGCCAGGCGCTGGCCGACCTGATCACCGGCCACCGCTCGCTGCCGCCGTGGCAGCTGTCCGACCGGCGCGTGTCGGTGTCGATGGGCCTCACGCTGCTGGTGTCGCTGCTGGCGTCGATGTTCTTCTTCGCGGCCTTCCGGCTGAACGCCGCGCGGCTGGCCCAAGCCGAGGCGCAGCGCCAGGCCGCCGAGGCGCGCCTCGCGCTGCTGCAGAGCCAGCTGGAGCCGCACATGCTGTTCAACACGCTGGCCCACCTGCGCGTGCTGATCAAGCTGCGGCCCGACGAGGCGCAGCAGATGCTGGACCGCCTGATCGACTACCTGCGCGCCACGCTGCAGGCCAGCCGGGCCACCGAGCACCCGCTGGCGGACGAGTTCGCGCGCCTGTCCGACTACCTCGCGCTGATGCAGCTGCGCATGGGCGGGCGGCTGCGCGTGACGCTGCACCTGCCGGCGACGCTGGGCGGCATCGCCATCCCGCCGCTGCTGCTGCAGCCGCTGGTGGAGAACGCCATCAAGCACGGGCTGGAGCCGCATGTGGACGGCGGCGAGCTGCAGGTGACGGCGGCGCGCCACGCCGGCCGGCTGGTGCTGGCGGTGGCCGACAGCGGCGCCGGCCTGGCGCCGGCCGGCGGCCACGCCCCCGTCGGCACCGGCTTCGGCCTCGCCCAGGTGCGCGAGCGCCTGGCCCAGCACTACGGCGACGCCGCCCGCCTCGACCTCCAGCCGCGCCCCGCGGGCGGCAGCGTCGCCCGCATCGAGATCCCCGCATGACGCCCCCCACCGCCCTGATCGCCGAAGACGAGCCCCTGCTGGCCGACGACCTGCGCGCCCAGCTGGCCGCCGCCTGGCCCGGCCTGCGCATCGCCGCCGTGGCCGGCAGCGGCACGGCGGCCGTGGCGCTGGCGCTGCAGCACCGGCCGCAGGTCTGCTTCCTCGACATCCGCATGCCCGGCCTGACCGGCCTGGAGGCCGCCCAGGCCATCACCGAGGACTGGCCGGACGAGGCCGGCGCCCTGCCCCTGTTCGTCTTCGTGACGGCCTATGACCAGTACGCGCTGCAGGCCTTCGACGCGGCCGCGGCGGACTACCTGCTCAAACCCGTCACCGCCGCGCGGCTGGCGCAGAGCGTCGCCCGGCTGCAGGCGCGGCTGGCCCGGCCCGCGCCGGCCGCGGCGGACGCCACGCTGGACTCGCTGCGCCAGCTGCTGGCCCAGGCCGTCGCGCCCGCGCCGCGGCTGCGCCACCTGCAGGCGGCCGTGGGCGATGCCGTGGAGCTGGTGCCGGTGGACGAGCTCGTCTACCTGGAGGCCGCCGACAAATACGTGCGCGCCGTGACGGCCACCCGCGAGTACTGGGTGCGCGTGTCGCTGCGCGAGCTGCTGCCGCAGCTGGACCCGGCGCGCTTCTGGCAGGTGCACCGCGGCACCGTCGTCCACATCGACGCCGTGGCCCGCGCGCTGCGGCAGGACAACGGCACGGTGCTGCTGCAGCTGCGCCAGCGGCCGGAGCGGCTGACGGCCAGCCGCGTCCACGCGGCCCGCTTCAAGGCGCTGTAGCGGGCGGCCTCCTTAGAGCGTGTTTACGATCTCATTTCCTCCGACAATTGTTGGGTGAAGAGGAAGCCGTACCCAAGCGACATCAGTCGAGAGAAGTTTGCCGAGATCGAGCCGCTGCTGCGCAGCGTTCGGCGCAGCACCAAGCCGATCAAGGTCGATCTGTACGAGGTGTTCTGCGCAGTGCTGTACCTGCTGCACACGGGTTGCCAATGGCGCTATCTGCCGCCGCAGTTCCCGAAGTGGCCCAGCGTCTATGCGTACTGGCGCAAATGGAGCGAGCCTGACCAGCACGGAGTGAGCGTGCTGGAGCAGGCTTTAAAAAAATCAGGTTGGCGCGGCCCGCGAGAGACAGGGGCGCAACGCCTGCAGCGCGTTCTTGATCGTGGACGCGCAGAGCGTGAAGAACACGGACACGGCGGGGTTCAAGGGCTATGACGCAGGCAAGAAGGTCTCGGGGATCAAGCGCCACATTGCGGTGGACACCCAGGGGCTTCCCCATGCCGTGGCGATCACGACGGCCGAAGTGACGGACCGCAAAGGAGCGCTGGCGGCATTCAAGCGCTGCAAGCCGTCGCTGGGACGGGTGCAAAGCGTGCTGACGGACAGCGGCTACACAGGCCAGCCCTTCGCGCAAGGCGTCAAGGACATCCTGGGTGAGCACGTGACGGTGCAGATCGCCAAGCGAAGCGAGTTGCACACCTTCAAGGTCATGCCCAAGCGCTGGGTTGTCGAGCGCAGCTTTGCCTGGTTGGAGAAAAACCGCAGACTGTGGAAGAACTGCGAGCGTTGGCTCAACACCAGCTTGCAGTTCGTCCATTTGGCGTTTCTGGCTCTGCTACTCAGGAGATCGTCAACACGCTCTTAGAGCGTGTTTACGATCTCATTTCCTCCGACAATTGTTGGGTGAAGAGGAAGCCGTACCCAAGCGACATCAGTCGAGAGAAGTTTGCCGAGATCGAGCCGCTGCTGCGCAGCGTTCGGCGCAGCACCAAGCCGATCAAGGTCGATCTGTACGAGGTGTTCTGCGCAGTGCTGTACCTGCTGCACACGGGTTGCCAATGGCGCTATCTGCCGCCGCAGTTCCCGAAGTGGCCCAGCGTCTATGCGTACTGGCGCAAATGGAGCGAGCCTGACCAGCACGGAGTGAGCGTGCTGGAGCAGGCTTTAAAAAAATCAGGTTGGCGCGGCCCGCGAGAGACAGGGGCGCAACGCCTGCAGCGCGTTCTTGATCGTGGACGCGCAGAGCGTGAAGAACACGGACACGGCGGGGTTCAAGGGCTATGACGCAGGCAAGAAGGTCTCGGGGATCAAGCGCCACATTGCGGTGGACACCCAGGGGCTTCCCCATGCCGTGGCGATCACGACGGCCGAAGTGACGGACCGCAAAGGAGCGCTGGCGGCATTCAAGCGCTGCAAGCCGTCGCTGGGACGGGTGCAAAGCGTGCTGACGGACAGCGGCTACACAGGCCAGCCCTTCGCGCAAGGCGTCAAGGACATCCTGGGTGAGCACGTGACGGTGCAGATCGCCAAGCGAAGCGAGTTGCACACCTTCAAGGTCATGCCCAAGCGCTGGGTTGTCGAGCGCAGCTTTGCCTGGTTGGAGAAAAACCGCAGACTGTGGAAGAACTGCGAGCGTTGGCTCAACACCAGCTTGCAGTTCGTCCATTTGGCGTTTCTGGCTCTGCTACTCAGGAGATCGTCAACACGCTCTTAGAATCCCGCCACCACGGGCCGCCCTCCCCGACGACGGCGGCCCGCTCCCATTTCCAGAGCCGACGATGAGCCCAACCGCCCCCGCTGCCGCCCCCGCGACGAACTTCCTGCGCCAGCGCATCGAGCAAGACCTCGAGACCGGCGCCTTTGCCGGCCGCCACTTCGCCGGCACCCCGGGCGACGCCGCCCACCATGCCGCCGGCCCGCTGGACGAAGCGCGCATCCGCACCCGCTTCCCGCCCGAGCCCAACGGCTACCTGCACATCGGCCACGCCAAGAGCATCTGCCTGAACTTCGGCCTGGCGCGCGACTTCGGCGGCGAATGCCACCTGCGCTTCGACGACACCAACCCCGAGAAGGAGGAACTGGAGTACGTCGAAGCGATCAAGGAGATGGTGCAGTGGCTGGGCTGGAGCTGGGGCGACAAGCTGTTCGAGGCCAGCAGCTACTTCGACTTCATGTACGCCGCCGCCGAGGCGCTGATCAACGCCGGCCACGCCTACGTCGATGAGCAAAGCGCCGACGAGATGCGCGCCAACCGCGGCGACTTCGGCCGCCCGGGCGTGGACAGCCCCTTCCGCAGCCGCACGCCGGCCGAGAACCTGGCGCGCTTCCGCGAGATGCGCGACGGCCGGCATGCCGACGGCGCGATGGTGCTGCGCGCCAAGATCGACATGGCCTCGCCCAACATCAACCTGCGCGACCCGACGCTCTACCGCATCAAGCACGCCGAGCACCACGCGACCGGCAACAAGTGGTGCATCTACCCGATGTACACCTATGCGCACCCGATCGAGGACGCGCTGGAGCGCATCACGCACAGCATCTGCACGCTGGAGTTCGAGGACCAGCGGCCCTTCTACGACTGGCTGCTCGAACACCTCGCCGACCTCGGCCTGCTGGCCCGGCCGCTGCCGCAGCAGATCGAGTTCGGGCGGTTGAACCTGAACCACGTCGTCACCAGCAAGCGCAAGCTGCGCCAACTGGTCGAGGAAGGCCACGTCAGCGGCTGGGACGACCCGCGCATGCCCACCCTCGTCGGCCTGCGCCGCCGCGGCTTCACGCCCGCGAGCCTCCGCGCGATGGTCGAGGCCACCGGCGCGAGCAAGCAGAACGCCTGGATCGACGACACCGTGCTCGACCAGGCGCTGCGCGCCGACCTGGAACCGCAGGCGCCGCGCGCGTTCGCAGTGCTGCAGCCGCTCAAGCTCAAGCTGACGAACTACGCCGAGGTGTTCGGCAGCATCGGGCACCGCGAACCCTGCGAGACCGCCGCCCACCCGCACAAGCCGGAACTGGGGGTTCGCAGGTTCTCGCTCGGCCCCGAGCTGTGGATCGAGGCCGAGGACTTCATGGAAACACCGGTCAAGGGCTACTTCCGGCTGTACCCGCCACGGCGGCAGCCTGACGGCAGCCTCAACCCGGGCAACAAGGTGCGGCTGAAGGCCGGCGTCATCGTCGAATGCACCGGCGCCGAGAAGGACGCCGACGGCCATGTCACCGCCGTGCTGGCGACGGTCATCCCCGACACCAAGAGCGGCACGCCGGGCGCGGACGCGGTGAAGGTCAAGGGCACCATCGGCTGGGTGGGCGCGCACGAGGCCGTTGCGGCCGAGGTGCGCCTGTACGAACGCCTGTTCACCGAGCCCCAGCCCGACGCCGGCGGCCGCGACTTCCTGGAATTCGTCAACCCGAACTCGCTGCGCGTCGTGCAGGGCTTCGTCGAGCCGTCACTGGCCGGCGCCGCCGCGGACCAGCGCTGGCAGTTCGAGCGGCATGGCTATTTCGTGACGGACCGCGTGGACCACCGTGCGGACAGGCCGGTGTTCAACAAGATCACGGGGTTGAAGGACGGTTTCGCGAAGTGATGCGCAAGCAGCCGATGACTGCTCTGCAGCGGTGGCGGTCATTGGCCGGCAAGCCCGCGCAACACTATGGCACCATGATGTGCGATGCAGGCGTATGCGAGCCTGTGGAAGGAAGGGTAGCTGTGCTGCCAGAGACGGCCAAGGCCTATTTTGATTCCCTATGGGCTGCTCAGTCAGCGGACGCGTGGTCAAACCTCTCGCGCCGGCAGCGCGATTTCGAGCAAGCTGAACGTGCACGTGGGCAGCGACCAAACGGATCGGGCTACGCTGCGCGCCTGTCAACGCTCTACAAGGAGGACTTGGCGCAGCGGGCCGGCACCATCGCGGAGATCTTGAAGAAGGTGCACCGGGACTTCGACTGTCCTTTGGACGAAGGTGTCTCTGAGCAACTGCGCGAGTGGGGGACCGTCGCGCTCGCTAATGCCCGCGACGGACTAGAGGGGGCCTATATGCGGCACCTGCAACGATATGGGCTCCAGGACATCCGCCCGATCGGACTGGAACATGCCTACGCGTGCGGTCAAGCTACGGTCGCCAACGTGCCGGCTCGTCAACTGTGGGAGCAGCGAAACGTTCCGGGCAAACAACCACGACGGCTGACGACGGAGGTTCCTGTGACGGTCATCAACACGTTCAACAACACAATCAACAACAGCGGAACGATTGGAGCCGTGCAGACTGGGCCAGGAGCGACGGCCAACGTTCAGCAGCAGTGGGTTCAAGGCGATTCGTCCGAACTGCAGGGCGCTCTTGCTGCCCTGCGCGACGCGCTGGAGGCCTCCCAAGATATGCCTCTGGAAGCGCGCCGAGAATTTGTCGACAACATCGACAGCGCCGTCGAGGAGTTGCAGCGCGAACGTCCAGACACGACGCGGCTGCTTGGCTGGCTGGGCGCGATTGGCGCCGCAGTGGAAACCATCGCGAACGTTCAGCCTGCGTACGAAGCCGTGAAGGCCTTGGCTCAAGCGCTGGGTATCCCGCTGCCGTAAGAGGTACGGTTTCAGGCTTCATCGCTGGCGCAATTGGTCTAGCGAAGGACCGCTTCCAGCCTGAAGCGGCCATCGACCGTCATTCCAAATCCCCCACCCGCCGCACCTTCACCTTGCGGCCCTTGAGCTTGCCCGCCGACAGCCGCCGCACCGCCTCCCGGGCAATCCCCCACTCCACCGCCACGTAGCTGTGGAAGTCGGTCACGTTGATCTTGCCGATCTGCGCGGCCGCGAAGCCGGCCTCGCCGGTCAGCGCGCCGAGGATGTCGCCGGGGCGGATCTTTTCCTTGCGGCCGCCGAGGATCTGCAGCGTGTCCATCGCCGGCAGCAGCGGGCCGCCGGGGGCGTCCTGCAGGCCGTCCAGCGGCGCCCAGGTGAACGGCTCGCCCTGCAGCTGCTCGATGCGGCCGATGCGGCCCATCTCGTCCAGGCTGGCCAGGCTCAGCGCCAGCCCCGGCGCGCCCGCGCGGCCGGTGCGGCCGATGCGGTGGACGTGCTGCTCCACATCGGCGCTGATGTCCACGTTGATGACGCAGGCCAGGTTGGCGATGTCCAGCCCGCGCGCGGCCACGTCGGTGGCGACGAGCACCGAGACGCTGCGGTTGGCGAACTGGATCAGCACCTGGTCGCGCTCGCGCTGCTCCAGGTCGCCGTGCAGCGCCAGCGCGACGAGCCCCTGCGCGGCCAGCACGGCCTGCAGGTCGCGGCATTGCTGCTTGGTGTTGCAGAAGGCCAGCGTCGATTCGGGCCGGAACGCGCGCAGCAGCCGCGGCACGGCGTCCAGGCGCTGGTCCTCGCCCACCTCGTAAGCGATCTGGCGGATGGTGGACGCGGCGGCGCGGGTGGCGCCGGCCACCTTCACCGTCTGCGGGTCGCGCATGAACTTGCGCGCGATGTCCTGCACGCCGTCCGGGAAGGTGGCCGAGAACAGCAGCGTCTGGCGCCGGGCCGGCGCGCGCCGGGCGATGGCCTGGATGTCGTCAATGAAGCCCATGTCCAGCATGCGGTCGGCCTCGTCCAGCACCAGGGTGTTCAGCGCGGCCAGGTCCAGCGTGCCGCGCTCCAGGTGGTCGAGGAGCCGGCCCGGCGTGCCGACGACCACGTGGGCGCCGTGGCCCAGGCTCTCGGCCTGCGGCTTGAACGGGCTACCGCCGCACAGGCTGAGCACCTTGACGTTGTCGGCCGCGCGGGCCAGGCGGCGGATTTCCTGCGTGACCTGCTCGGCCAGCTCGCGCGTCGGCGCCAGCACCAGCGCCTGCACGGCGGCGAGGTCGGCGCGCAGCCGGTGCAGCAGCGCGAGCGAGAAGGCGGCCGTCTTGCCGGAGCCGGTCTGCGCCTCGCCGATGACGTCGCGCCCGGCCAGCGCGAGCGGCAGGCTGGCGGCCTGGATGGGGGTCATGCGCACATAGCCCAGTTGGGCGAGGTTGGCCAGCATGGCGGGGCTGAGCGGCTGTGTCGAAAAGGCGATGTCGGTCATGCCGGCGATTGTCCGGGCTGTGACTTCCTGCGCGCTTCGCGGCGGCGCGCGGCCGGGGCTTGCAATTGGTCACATCGCACGCGGGCCGGCTCCCTAGCATCCGCGCCAGCCGCCCGCTCCGCCCGCCTACATGCCGCCCGCCACCCCGTCCCGCCCCGCCAGCCCGCCGGCCCCGGCGCAGGCCCGCGTGCTGCAGGGCGGCAGCCCGGCGCGCCAGGGGCAGGCGGCCACCACCGCCGCCACCGCCAAGGGCGTCCCTGCCCGCCCGCCTGCGCCGCAGCCGGCCGCGGCACCGCCGCAGCGGCTGCCGGGCTGGGCCCGGGGTGTCGTCATCGGCGGCCTGCTGCTCGCGGCGGGCATGCCGCTGACGGTGCTGATGTCGCGCTCGATGCTGGAGCAGGAGGCGCTGACCGACGCCAGCAACTCCCAGGCGTCCATGGTCTGCACCAGTGGCAGCGCCCGCGCGGTGGACGGCTCCAGCCTGCGGGGCTGGCTGT
This sequence comes from Roseateles sp., assembly GCF_047654785.1. GTDB lineage: Bacteria > Pseudomonadota > Gammaproteobacteria > Burkholderiales > Burkholderiaceae_C > Pelomonas. The sequence goes on along the minus strand of NZ_JASGKQ010000001.1, from coordinate 813,907 downwards.
TCGGCGGCTCGGTCTTCAGCTGCGGCGCCTGGGAAACCCGCGAGGCGCGCCTGCAGCGCGAGCGCGACCAGGTGCACAGCAACTACATGGCACGACAAAAATGAGCCCCTCGCCCGGGCTTGCAGGCCGCGCTGCGGCAGTGCCGCAGCCTTTCGCCAGGCACACCGCGCCCACCGGGCGCGCTGTGTCCGGGCTCAGCCCCCGAGGGGGCGGCGATGCTCGCGGGGGCTGCCCCGCTCGCACATCGCCTGCGGGCCGGCTTGGGAGCGGCCCGGCGCTCGGCCCGCAGTTCGGGCGCGCTGGGCGACCTCAAAGGCTAGGTGGCTCCTGCGCCGGCTGAACGCCGAAGGACCCAGCCGCGCATTTCAGCGGGCCTGGGCCGGCCGCAGGTGCTGGTCGAAGAACGCGTCCATCGTCCGGTACAGGTGCAGGCGTGCCGCGCGGCCGGCGATGCCGTGGGCCTTGCCGGGGTAGATCTGCAGGTCGAAGCGCCGGCCGGCGTTCTGCAGCGCCTCCACCAGGCGCAGCGTGTGTTCGAACAGCACGTTGTCGTCCGCCGTGCCGTGTACCAGCAGCAGCGGCCGGTTCAGCAGCGCGGCGCGGGCCGGCAGGTTGGCGCTGGCGTAGGCGGGCGCCAACCTGCCGCCCGGGCCCGCCGGGTAGGGCAGGCCGAGGTAGCGCTCCGTGTAGGCGGTGTCGTAGAGCGTCCAGTCGGTCACCGGCGCCACGGCCACGGCGGCGGCGAAGGGGCTGGCGGCGTCCATCACGGCGCGCGCGCCCAGGTAGCCGCCGTAGCTCCAGCCGTAGAAGCCGATGCGCGCGGCGTCCACGTCCGGCACCCGGCCGGGCAGCTGGCGCACCGCGGCGAACAGGTCGGCCACCTCGACCCGGCCGAAGCCGCGCCAGTGCGCGCGCGTGAAGTCGCGGTCGCGGTGCTGCATGCCGCGGGTGTCCAGCATCAGCACGCCGTAGCCGCGCTGCTGCCAGTAGGCGATGAGCGGCATGTTGGCCCCCCAGGCCCAGCTGACGGTGGCCGCGCCCGGGCCGCCGTAGGCCAGCACGATGACGGGGTGCGGGCCGGCGCGGCCGTCCTGGGCGGCGAAGTAGAAGGCGTTCAGCGCGGTGCGGCCGTCGGCGGCGGTCAGGTCCAGCGGCTGCGGCGTGTTGGCGTAGCGGCGCAGCGCCGGGTCGGGCGGGTCGCCGGCCAGCGGGACGGCGCCGTCCTGCCCCGGCGTGCGCAGCTCCAGCCGCGGCGGCTCGCCCCACGCGGAGCGGGTGACGAGCAGGCGGGCGCAGGCGCGGTCGGCCGTGGCGTCGCGCCACTGGCGCTCGGCCGCGCCGGACAGCGGCTGCGCGCCGCCGCCGGCCAGCGGCACGCTGTACAGCTCCTGCGCCTTGCCGCGGTCGCCCGCGGCGGTGAAGACGGCGTGCTGCGCGCTGGCGCAGACGGCATGGCCCACCGGCTCGGGCATCTGCGTCAGCGGCGTGCGGGCGCCGCTGGCGCGGTCCAGCAGCAGCAGTTGGCGGCGGCCCGAGGCCTCGCTGGACCAGAGCAGGCCGCGCGGCGTCTCGATCAGGTCGTCATGCGCCTCGACCCAGGCCGAATCGGTTTCGACGGTGATGTCGCGCGCCGCGAAGGCGGGTCCGGCGCCGGCCTTGAACTCGGTCAGCGTCAGCCGCGTCTGGTCGCGCGTGAACCACTGCAGCCACGGCGTGCCGTCGCCGAACCAGCCGGCGCGGGCGATGTAGGCGGCCTCGTCCGGCAGCGGCAGCGCGCGACGCTCGCCGGTGGCGGTGTCGACGACGAAGGCGGTGACCCGTGCGTTGGCCTCGCCCGCGGCGGGGTAGCGCTGCTCGGTCAGCGTGGTGCGGTCGGCGAAGATTTGCGCGCGCGTCTTCACCGCCACGCCGGACTCATCGACGCGCAGCGCCAGCAGCGCCCCGCCGTCCCGGCGCCACCAGTAGCCGTGCTGGCGCGACAGCTCCTCGGCGGCGATGAACTCGGCCAGGCCCCAACTGACGGTGGCGCTGCCGTCCGCCGTCAGCTGCTGCGGCGTGGCGCCGGCCGCCAGCGGCAGCACGAACAGGTTGCCGTTCTGCACATAGGCCAGGCTCTTGCCGTCGGGCGCGCAGCGCGGCTCCAGCCGCGGCGCGCCGGCCGGCAGCAGCAGCTTGCGGGCCTGCGGGCCGCGCGCGGTGAGCCGCACCAGGTACAGATCGCCCGACAGCGGGAACAGCAGCGCGCCGTCGTCGCTGCCGCACCACTGGTAGCCGGTGATGCCGCGCTGGCTGATGCGCCGCCGCTCCTGCGCCATCTTCTCGGCCTCGCTGAGCTTCTGCTCGGCGCCGCCCAGCAGGTCGGCCGCGGCGACGAGCCGGCGCGGCTCGCCGCCCTGGCCGTCGGCGCCCACCGGCTGCGCCCACAGCTCCAGCACCTCGCTGTCCGCCGCCGACGGGCGCAGGAAGCTCACCCAGCGCCCGTCGGGCGACACCTCGGCCTGGCTCGGCAGGCGGCCGGCCAGCGGCGGGTCGGCGGTGATGCGTTCGAGAGACGGCGGCGCGGGCGGCTGGGCCAGGGCGGCGCTTGTGGCGCAGGCGCTGAGCAGCAGGGTCAGGGCGGTTTTCATCGCCGCATGCTAGCGGCCGGCGCGGCGCTCGGACGCGGCGCGAGCAAGCTCATGCGCCCCCGGCATTTGCACCCTTCCTATCATTCGCGCTCCCCTTTCACGCCATGGAGAGCCCCATGTCCCTGCGCATCAACGACATCGCCCCCGACTTCACCGCCCAGACCACGCAAGGCGAGATCCGCTTCCACGACTGGATCGGCGAGCAGTGGGCCATCCTGTTCTCGCACCCCAAGGACTTCACGCCGGTCTGCACGACGGAGCTGGGCTACATGGCCCGCATCGAGCCCGAGTTCACGAAGCGCGGCGCCAAGCTGATCGGCCTGTCGGTGGACCCGGTGGACCAGCACCACCGCTGGGCCGCCGACATCGAGGAGACGCAGGGCCACCTGCCCAAGTACCCGATGATCGGCGACCACGACCTGAACGTCGCCAAGCTCTACAACATGCTGCCGGCCGACGAGGCGGGCTCGTGCGACGGCCGCACGGCGGCGACGAACGCGACGGTGCGCTCGGTCTTCATCATCGGCCCGGACAAGAAGATCAAGCTGATGCTGACCTACCCGATGACGACGGGCCGCAACTTCGACGAGATCCTGCGCGTGCTGGACTCGATGCAGCTCACCGCGAAGCACAAGGTCGCCACGCCGGTGAACTGGCGGCCGGGCGACGACGTCATCATCACGCCGGCCGTCTCCGACGAGGACGCGAAGACGCTGTTCCCGGCCGGCTGGAAGACGCTGAAGCCCTATCTGCGCGTCACCAAGCAGCCGGAATGACGCCTCTCGCCCGGTCTGGCAGGCCGCGCTGCGGCAGTGCCGCAGCCCTTCGCCAGACGGGCCGGCTTGGGGCGGCCCGGCGCTCGGCCCGAAAACTCACGCGAACAACCGCCGCGCCAGTTCATCGGCCGCGTTGACGATGCGCAGCTCCGCATACGCCGCCTCGGCCTCCGGGTAGGCGCGCTTCAGGTAGTGCAGCCACTGCTTGAGCCGCCCGCCCTGGTGGCGCGGCGCGACGGTGGCGCGCACCTGGTCGAAGAACAGCCGCATCAGCGGCAGCAACTGGCCCCAGGGCAGGCGCTCGCCACGCAGGCCGGCCACGCGCAGCGCGAGGCCAGGGTCGGCCACCATGCCGCGGCCCAGCATCAGGTGCTCGCAGCCGCTGCGCGCGCGGGCCAGCGCGGCGTGCTCGACGGTCCAGATCTCGCCGTTGGCGATGACGGTGGCCGGCACCGCCTCGCGCACGGCGGCGATGCGCTCCCAGTACGCGGGCGGCTTGTAGCCGTCGGCCTTGGTGCGGGCGTGGACGACGATCTCCTGCGCGCCGGCCGCATGGATGGCGCGGGCCACGTCCAGCGTGCGGCTGTCGTCCAGGTAGCCCAGGCGCATCTTGGCCGACACCCTCACCTCGGCCGGCACCGCGCGGCGCACCGCGGCGACGATGGCGTGGATCAGCTCCGGCTCGTCCAGCAGCACGGCGCCGCCGCGGTGGCGGTTCACGCATTTGGCCGGGCAGCCGAAGTTCAGGTCGATGCCCTCGGGCTTCAGCTCGGCCAGGCGCGCGGCGTTCTCGGCCAGGCAGGCCACGTCCGAGCCCAGCAGCTGCGGATGCACCGGCACGCCGGCCGCCGTGCGTCCGCCGTGCTTCAGCTCCGGCACGATGCGCGTGAACACGCGGCTGGGCAGCAGCTGGTCGGTCACGCGGATGAACTCGGACACGCAGCGGTCCACGCCGCCGATGCGGGTCAGCACGTCGCGCAGGTTGTGGTCCAGCAGGCCCTCCATGGGCGCGAGCAGGATCATGGGCGCGCCTCCAGGTGCATCAGGTAGAGCCGCAGGTCGAACTCCAGCTGGAAGTAGTCCGGCTCCATGTGCCGGCACAGCGCGTAGAAGGCCTTGCCGTGGTCCAGCTCGCGCAGGTGGGCCAGCTCGTGGACGACGATCATGCGCAGCAGCGCGGCGGGCGCGTCGCGGAACAGGCTGACGATGCGGATCTCGCGGCGCATCTTCAGCCGCGCGCCCTGCACCTGCGTGCGGCGGGTGTGTGTGCCGAGCGCGTGCTGCAGCACGCGCAGCTTCGCGTCGTAGCCGACGAAGTTCAGCGGGCCGGCGTTGCGCAGGTGGCGGGTCTTCAGCTCGTTCACGTAGTCGAACAGGGCCGCGTCGCTGCGCACCTCATGGCGCTCGGGCAGGCGGCGTTCCAGGTAGCCGGCCAGCCGGCCTTCGCCGCGCAGCGCGTCGGCCTGCGCGACCAGTTCGGGCGGGTAGCCCGCGAGGTAGCGGACGGCGGGGCTGGCAAGATCGGGCGATGTCATTGGAGAAGTTCAAGGTGCGGGTCGAGCCGCAGGGGGCCATTTTCGACTGCGCCGCCGACCAGCCCCTGTTGCTGGCCGGCCTGGCCGCCGGGGTCGCGCTGCCCTGGTCGTGCCGCAACGGCAGCTGCCGCAGCTGCATCGCCCGCCTCGTGGACGGCCGCATCGAGCACCGCATCCCATGGCCGGGGCTGTCGGCCGAGGAGAAGGCCGAGGGCCTCATCCTGCCCTGCGTGGCCGAGCCGCGCAGTGACCTGACGCTGCGGCCGGCCTGAGACGCCGTTCCCGGCGAGGATGAATCCACAGCGCCTGTGGACAAGCCCGTGAACAGCCTGCGGGCGGGCGCCGCAAGTGGCTGGCGCCGTATGGCTTTTCTTGCGCTGCCTCAGATTGAGGCAGCGCCGCCGCACGGGAGAATCCCCGCCCATGCACCGCACCATCTTCACCACCCCCGTCGTCAGCACGCTGCTGCGCCGGTTCTCGCTCGCGTGGCTCCGGCTGGCCGGCTGGACCGTGCAGGGCACGCTGCCGGCCGAGGCGCGCAAGAGCGTCTTCATCGCCGCGCCGCACACCAGCAACTGGGACCTGCCGAACACGCTGTTCGCCGCCTTCGCGCTGCGGCTGACGCCCTACTGGATGGGCAAGGCCTCGATCTTCCGCTTCCCGTTCGGCGGCCTGATGCGCTGGCTGGGCGGCATCCCGGTGGACCGCAGCAAGTCCACCAACCTCGTCGCCGCGTCCGCCGAGGCGCTGCGGGCGGCGGACGGCCCGGTGCAGCTCATCGTGCCGCCCGAGGGCACGCGCAGCAAGACCATCTACTGGAAGACGGGCTTCTACTGGATCGCCGTGACGGCCCAGTTGCCCATCGTCATGGCCTACATGGACTACCCACGCAAGCTGGCAGGCCTCGGGCCGCTGTTCACGCCCACCGGCGACGTGGAGGCCGACATGGCCGAGATCAAGCGCTATTACGCGCAGTTCAAGGGCCGGAACTCGGACCAGTTCACCCACGAATGAACGGCCACAACGATCCCCTGCACGGCCTCACGCTCGAGGCCATCGTGACCGCGCTGGTCGAGCATTTCGGCTGGGCCGAACTGGGCCGGCGCATCGAGATCAAATGCTTTCGCATCGATCCCAGCGTGGCGTCGAGCCTGAAGTTCCTGCGCAAGACGCCATGGGCGCGCGCGAAGGTCGAGAGCCTTTACCTGTTCATGCGCCGCGAGCAGGCGCGCAGCGCACGGACGGCTACTTGACCTCGTAGGCCACCGCCCCCGAGGTCAGGAACTCGGCGGCCGCGCCGCTGGACGTCGTTCCGGTAGCGCGGAGGATGAAGTTGCCGTAGTAGCTCCCCGCAGCCACGGCCTGGCCCTCGATGCGCAGCGTGGAGGGCCCCACGGCGGTGAACTTGACGCCGCCGTTGCCGCCGTTGTCCTCGATGTGCCAGTGGGTCGTCCGCGGCGGCAGCGTCACTGGCAAGTCCTTGACCACGGCCGTGGCAGGCGTACCGCTCAGCGCATACGGCGCAAGACCCGGACCAAAGCCCTGCACTCTCAACCCCGGTTCCACCTTGTAGCTGTAGGGCATCAGGATGGGTGTACCCGCGAAAGGCTGGTTGCACTTCGCGTCAAGGCAGACGGACACCTGGACCGACGACTTGAAATCGCCCACGGGCATGTCGTAATCGGTCGCGCCGTACGTGGCGCTTTCGTAGAAGAGCCTCAGCCTGTAATGCGTCGATGAGTCCGGTATCAGCACCGCATTGTTGAAGATGCCGTTCGGATCGTTGACGACCACGTAGACCTGCTTGCCGCTCAGCGTCGCCAGGTCTCCCGTGACGTCGGCCTCGATGTCGGCCTGCGGCAGTGCCGCGCCGAATTGGTTGCCGATCATGCGCTCGCCCGAGACCGTCGGCAGCTTGACACCGCTCAAACCCACGGCCACGGGCTTGGCTGCCGCCTCCGGCGCTGCGGTGCCGGCACTGCCGCCACCACCGCAAGCAGCCAGCGTCGCGGCCACGTAAGCGGACGGTGAACCCGTCTTGACGGCGGAAGTTCTGTCAGCCGTGTGCTGGCGTCACGGTCCAGCGATGCGGCAAGAGCTCGTCGATCCGGCTGGCCGGCTGCAGTGGCAGGCGCTCGAGCACGTCGCGTAGATACGCATACGGGTCGTGCCCATTGATGCGTGCCGAGTGCAGCAGGCTCATGACGGCCGCAGCCCGCTTGCCGGCGCGCAGGCTGCCGGCGAAGAGCCAGTTGGACCTGCCCAGAGCGATGGGTCTGATCTGGTTTTCTACCCAGTTGTTGTCGATGGGCAGGCGCCCGTCGTTCAGGTAGCGCGTTAGCGCTTCCCAGCGTCGTCGGCTGTAGTCGAGGGCCTTCGCAGTGGCTGAGCCGTCCGGCACCTTCTGCCGGTGCTCGTCGAGCCACTGTTTGAGCGCATCGGCGACAGGCTTGGCTCTCTCAAGTCGCAGGGCTCGCCGGTCGTCTGCGTTCAGGTCTGCAGCGTCGCGCTCGACGTCGTACAGCGTCTGGAAGAACTTCAGCGCCTGCTCGCCCACCTTGCTCTGGTGGTTGGCCCAGAGCTCGTGGAACTTGCGTCGCGCGTGGGCCATGCAACCGACCTCGGTTACGCCCATGTCGAAGCACTGCTTGTAGCCGCTGAAGTCGTCCACCACCAAGCTGCCCTTCCAACTGGTATCCGTGCCGAGCTGCAAGAAGTCCCGCGCGTTCTGACCACCGCGGGTCTCGGCGAAGTTGAAGACCACCGCTCTGACGTCGTGGAACTGCGTCGTGCACCAGCTCCACATGTAGGCTCGGTGAGTCTTGCCCTTGCCAGGCCTGAGCATCGGCACTGGTGTTTCGTCGGCATGCAGCACCGGGGCCTTCAGCAGCTCCGCTGTCAGCGCGTCCACCAGCGGCTGCAGCTGCACGCCGCATTCGCCGACCCACTGCGCGAGGGTCGACCGCGCGATGGCCATGCCAGCGCGTTCGAAGATGGCTTCCTGGCGGTACAGCGGGAGGTGGTCGAGGTACTTGGCCACCAGCACCTGAGCGAGCAGCCGTGTCGTGGGGATGCCCTTGTCGATGATGTGCGGGTCCATGGGCGCCTGCATCAACGTCTCGCACTGCGCGCAGACCCACTTGCCCCGGACGTGGCGCTCGACCGTGAAGACGCCCGGGGTGTAGTCCAGCTTCTCGCTGATGTCCTGGCCGATGCGCTTCATCGTGCAGCCGCACTTGCACGTCGTGCTGGCCGGTTCGTGATGTACATCGTGGCGCGGCAGGTGAGCCGGCAGCGGGGCCCGCTTGGGCTGGCGCTTCTCGCCGTCAGGCTTGTGGGGCTGGGCGTCCTCAATCTCGCGCGCCACCGCCGCCAGGTCCATGTCGAACGTCTCGTCGAGCAGGCTCTTCTGCTCCGGCGTGTAGGCCTCGCTCTGCGCCGCAAACTTCAGTCGCTTGAGGACCGCGTTCTCGTGGATCAGCTTGTCGATGAAGGCCTGCTTGAAGGCCAACTCGGCGCGTGCCGCGCGCAGCATCTGACGCAGTTGCTCAGGTTCGGCGGTGTCGAGGGGGTCAGCAGCGATCACGGGGATTGATCGTGCCGACGACAGCGCTCCCGCGCCATCCGTGGATGCCGCAATTGCTGTCTACAGCAGGGTGATGACGCCGGCGTCGCCGACGCGCTGCCACGGCAGGCCGAGGACGAGCGCATTGAGCTGCTCCGTCGTGAGCGTCAGCGTCCCGCCGACATCCCGGGGCCAAACGAACTTGCCGCTGTTGAGCCTGCGAGCAGCGAGCCACACGCCGATGCCGTCGTGCACGAGGACCTTCATGCGGTTGGCACGGCGGTTGGCGAAGAGGTAGGCGTGGTGCGGCCTGGCGGCGCCGAAGACGTTGACCACGCGGGTGAGCGCAGTCTCGGTTCCAGCTCGCATGTCCAGCGGCTCGACCGCCAGCCACACGGCGTCAACGCGAATCACCGCAGCAGCTCGCGAGTCCAGGCAGCGAGCTCCGCTACAGCGCTCAGAGGCCATGTGACGGTGATGGTGACCGCGCCCCGTTTGAGCTCGACGCGAAGGTCCACCGGTGCCGCAGCAGGTGCAGCCAGGCCGGGAAGCGGCAGTGCAACGAACTCGCTCGTCACCGCGAGCCCCTCGTGCGAGCCGCTGCGAGAGAGCTGCCTCCAGCGATGAACGACGTTGGCATTGATGCCATGAGCCAGCGCTACCTGGGCCACCGATGCGCCTGGCTCTGCGCATTCGGCCAGCACCAGCGCCCGCTTCGTCGCGCTGTATCGCCGCCGCGTTTTCTTCTCGCTTGTCATGCGTCCACCTCAGTGATGTGGACAGCATCCTTGTCGTAGGCGACTGCTGGTTCAAGATGCCTTTGCCGGACGCATACGCGGCCACGCACAAGGCGCCGCTCAAGCGGCTCGTCTTTGTCTTCCTCATCGCTCCTCCCTGGGTTTTGTTCATTGGCTTGTGCGGCCAATGCTGCGGCTTGCCGCCGCCTGACGAGGCCGCAGTCAGCGGCCGGCCGCCGTTTCCGGCAGCTCGATCTTCACTTCCAGCACCTCCAGGTCGCCCTGGCGCTCCATGTGGACCTTGATGTCGTCCGGGTTGATGGACACGTATTTGCTGATGACGTCCACCAGCTCGCGCTGCAGCTGCGGCAGGTAGTCGGGGCTGCTGCTGCGGCCGTTGCGCTCGTGCGCGAGGATGAGCTGCAGCCGCTCCTTGGCGACGCTGGCGGTGCTCTTCTTTTCGCCGAGGAAAAAGTTCAGGAATCCCATCGCAGGCCTCCGCTCACTTGCCGCCGAAGACGCGCTTGAACCAGCTCTGCTTCACGGCCTCGGTGAAGCGCATGGGCTTGTCCTCGCCGAGGAAGCGCGCGACCACGTCCTTGTAGGCCTCGGCCACGTCCGAGCCCTGCATGTGGATGGCCGGCAGACCCTGGTTGGACGCCTGCAGCACGCTCTCGCTCTCCGGGATGACGCCGATCAGCGGCGTGCGCAGGATCTCGTGGATGTCGTCCAGGCTCAGCATCTGGCCGCCCTCGACGCGGTTCGGGTTGTAGCGCGTGATGAGCAGGTGCTCCTTGACGGGCTCGCCGCCCTCGATCGCGCGCTTGGTCTTGCTGGACAGCATGCCGAGGATGCGGTCGCTGTCGCGCACCGAGGAGACCTCGGGGTTGGTCACGACCAGCGCCTCGTCGGCGTAGTGCATCGCCATCAGCGCGCCGGTCTCGATGCCGGCCGGCGAGTCGCAGACGATGTAGTCGAACTCCATCTCCTTCAGCTCGTTCAGCACGCGCTCGACGCCCTCCTGCTTCAGCGCGTCCTTGTCGCGCGTCTGCGAGGCGGCCAGGATGTAGAGCTTGTCGAGCTGCTTGTCCTTGATGAGCGCCTGCGTGAGCTTGATCTCGTCGTTGACGACGTTGATGAGGTCGTACACGACGCGGCGCTCCACGCCCATGATGAGGTCGAGGTTGCGCAGGCCCACGTCGAAGTCGATGACGCAGGTCTTGTAGCCGCGCATGGCCAGGCCGGTGGCGAAGCTCGCGCTGGTGGTGGTCTTGCCGACCCCGCCCTTGCCGGAGGTGACGACGACGATCTTGGTCATCTGGTGTTTCCTTGCGTTGAATGCGGTTCAGGCGGTGAGCGGCTGCAGCAGCAGCTTCTCGCCCTGGAGTTGCACCTGGGCCGGCTTGCCCGCCACGTCGGCCGGCAACGGGTTCTCGGCCGTGCGGTAGATGCCGGCGATGGCCAGCAGTTCGGCCTCCAGGCTCTGCGTGTAGATACGGGCCGAGGTGTCGCCGCGCGCACCGGCGATGGCCTTGCCGCGCAGCGGCGCATAGACGTGGATGCTGCCGTCGGCGATCACCTCGGCGCCGTGGCTGACCACCGCCAGCACGACCAGGTCGCCGCCCTTGGCGTAGACCTGCTGGCCGGAGCGCAGCGGCTTGTCCACCACCAGCGTCGGCGCGGGCGCGGCGGGGCGCTCGACCAGCTTCTCGACGACGACCTCGCGCACCACCTCCACCGGCGCGGCGGCGGCGCGCGGCTCGGCGCCGATGGGCTCGTCAGCCGCGTCGGCCAGGCCCAGCTCGTGCGCCAGCGCCAGCTCATCGGGCGTGGCGCCGGCCACGGCCACCGGCTGCAGCTGGCTGGCGCGCAGCAGCGCGACCAGGGCGCGCAGGTCCAGCGGCGGCGGGCCGTCCAGCGCGAGCGGGGCCTGGCTGTCGGCCGGCGCCACGGGCCGCGGCAGCTGGCCCAGGTCGATGACGACCGGCTCGTGCTCGAAGCCGCCGGCGCCGGCGCGCTGCGCCCAGTCGGCGGCGATCTCCGCCATGTCGGCGCTGTGCAGCACCAGGCCCAGCAGGCTGAAGCGGCGCGACTTCAGCTCGAAGGTGCCGGCGCGTGACGCGCCCCTGCCGCGCCCGCCGCTGTCCCTGGTCGTCTCCGTCATGCCCCGCTGCCGCCCGTTCAAAAGGCCGCGAGTTTAGCCGGCACGGCCGCCTCAAAAACAGGCAGCCCAGGCCCGGCGGCGGCCGATCAAGCACTTAGCGCCGCTGTCGGCAGCCGGCCCACAGAGTTGTCCACAGTTCGCGGGGACAAATCGGCCGCCAGCCGGCCCAAAACGGCCCGAAACCGCCTCGCGCTGTCCTCCAGAGGCGTGACATGCGGCCGTCGCGGCTTGACTTATCCCCATCTCCGGCAAACGTCAAGTGTTTTGGCGGGCCCGCCCCCGATTGCCGTGGGGCAGCGCCACCCAGCCGCTAAGTTGTTGATTCATATAGCAACGACCCGGTTGCTCAAAAAATGGGCAACCTAAGCAGAGCCGCATCACACAAGGGCTTGGCGGCGATGGCGGGGGGTTCTCCACAAAGTTTTCCACAGACTCGGTGGATAGCTTGGCGAATTCTTACGAATCAGTGACTTAGCCGGCTTCCTTGAGGCGGTCTGTAGCTTTCGGTGCCAAGTGCGCGCACGGCAGGCGCGGGGCGCCCGGTTACATTCGACCCGCCCGCAACTGGCGGGCGCTCCCAGGAGAACCGCCCTTGGCCACGCCCAACTACAGCTACGAGAAACGCCAGCGCGAGCTGGCCAAGAAACGCAAGGCCGAGGAAAAGCGCCAGCGCAAGCTGAGCGGCAAGCCGGACGCCGCCGACACCGCCGAGCCGCCGCCCGAGGGCGAGGCCGACGCGCCGCCGGCCGACGCGGCCGAGCCGCAAACCTAAAATCGCCGGTTTTCCCGCTCCGCCGCAGCCGCTTCCATGCCCCGCCAGCTCTTCGTCACCACCGCCCTCCCCTATGCGAACGCCGGTTTCCACATCGGCCACATCATGGAGTACACCCAGGCCGACATCTGGGTCCGCTACCAGCGCATGGCGGGCGCGCAGGTGCACTTCGTCGGCGCGGACGACGCCCACGGCGCGCCGATCATGATCGCGGCCGAGAAGGCCGGGATGACGCCGCAGGACTTCGTCGCCGGCATCGCCGCCGGCCGCCGGCAGTACCTGGACGGCTTCCACATCAGCTTCGACAACTGGCACTCGACGGACGGCCCGGAGAACCACGAGCTCTCCCGCGCCATCTACCTCGCGCTGCGCCGCAACGAACTGATCGCCACCAAGACCATCGAGCAGTTCTTCGACCCGGACAAGGCGATGTTCCTGCCGGACCGCTTCATCAAGGGCGAGTGCCCCAAGTGCGCCGCCAAGGACCAGTACGGCGACTCCTGCGAGGTCTGCAGCGCCGTCTACGCGCCCACCGACCTGAAGCACCCCTACTCGGTGCTGTCCGGCGCGACGCCGGTGCTGAGGAGCAGCGAGCACTACTTCTTCAAGCTCAGCGACCCGCGCTGCGTGGACTTCCTGACGCGCTGGACGCAGGAGCCCGGCCGCCTGCAGCCCGAGGTGCTGAACAAGATCCGCGAGTGGTTCGAGCCCGACGAGGACGGCAACAACCGCCTGAGCGACTGGGACATCAGCCGCGACGCGCCCTATTTCGGCATCGAGATCCCGGACGCGCCGGGCAAGTATTTCTACGTCTGGCTGGACGCGCCGATCGGCTACCTCGCGTCGCTGAAGAACTACTTCGCCAAGACGGGCCGCGACTTCGACGCCTTCATGGCCGACCCCGCCGTCGAGCAGGTGCACTTCATCGGCAAGGACATCACCTATTTCCACACGCTGTTCTGGCCGGCGATGCTGCACTTCAGCGGCCGCAAGACGCCCAACCACGTGTTCGTGCACGGCTTCATGACCGTCAACGGCGGCGAGAAGATGAGCAAGAGCCGCGGCACCGGGCTGGACCCGCTCAAGTATCTGAGCCTGGGCCTGAACGCCGAATGGCTGCGCTACTACATCGCCGCCAAGCTGAACAACAAGGTCGAGGACATCGACTTCAACCCCGAGGACTTCGCGGCCCGCGTCAACAGCGACCTGGTCGGCAAGTACGTCAACATCGCCTCGCGCGCGGCCGGCTTCCTGGCCAAGCGCTTCGACGGCCGCCTGAGCGCCGACCTGGGCGCGCAAGGCCGCGAACTGCTGGATGCGCTGCGCGTGGACAGCGGCGCGATCGCCGAGCTATACGAAACCCGCGAGTTCGGCAAGGCGCTGCGCGAGATCATGGCGCTGGCCGACAAGGTCAACGAGTTCGTCGACCAGCACAAGCCCTGGGAGCTGGCCCGGCAGGACGGCATGGACGCCGCGCTGCACGAGGTCTGCAGCGTCTGCATCGAGGCCTTCCGGCTGCTGACGATCTACCTCAAGCCGGTGCTGCCGGCACTGGCCACGCAGGTCGAGGCCTTCCTGAAGATCGAGCCGCTGCAGTGGCGCGATGCCGCCCGCGCGCTGGGCACGCACCAGATCGGCGCCTACCAGCACCTGATGCAGCGCGTGGACCTCGCCCGGGTCGAACAGCTGTTCGAGGCGCCCGCGCCCATCAAGGTGACGCCCGGCGGCGAGGACATCGCCGCCGAGATCAAGATCGACGACTTCGCCAAGGTGGACCTGCGCATCGCCAGGATCGTCAAGGCCGAGCCCGTCGAGGGCTCGGACAAGCTGCTGCGCCTGACGCTGGACGCCGGTGAAGGCCGCATGCGCAACGTCTTCAGCGGCATCAAGAGCGCCTACAAGCCGGAAGACCTCGAAGGCAAGCTCACCGTCCTCGTCGCCAACCTCGCGCCGCGCAAGATGAAGTTCGGCGTCAGCGAAGGCATGGTGCTGGCGGCCAGCCACGGCGACGAGAAGGCCCACCCCGGCCTCTTCGTGCTGGAGCCCCACGCCGGCGCGCAGCCGGGCATGCGGGTGCGCTGAAACCATGAGCGCGCCGCGCTGCCCCCTCGGCCCGTCGCGGCGCCGCCGTTTCATCGCCCAGCGCTACCACTGCGGACCTCCGGGCACGACGCATCCCGCGTCGTGTTCCACCCCCTGGAGGTCCCATGCCCCTGCCCCGACTGCATCCCTTTCGCCCGCGCAGCCTCGCACTGCTGGCGGGCGGCTACACGCGCGAGCGCCTGCTCGCTGACGTCGGCGCCGGCCTGACCGTCGGCATCGTCGCGCTGCCGCTCGCGCTGGCCTTCGCGATCGCGTCCGGCCTGCGCCCCGAGCAGGGCCTGGCGACGGCCATCGTCGCCGGCTTCCTGATCTCGCTGCTGGGCGGCTCCAGCGTGCAGATCGGTGGGCCGGCCGGCGCCTTCATCGTCGTCGTCTACGGCATCCTGCAGCGCCACGGCCTGGCCAACCTGCTGCTGGCGACGATGGGCGCGGGCCTGCTGCTGCTGGCCATGGGCGCGCTGCGCCTCGGGGTGCTGGTGCGCTACATCCCGGTGGCCATCGTCACCGGCTTCACGAACGGCATCGCGGTGCTGATCGCGCTGGCGCAGCTGAAGGACTTCCTCGGCCTGCGCATCGCGCACATGCCGGCCGATTTCTTCGGCCAGCTCGGCGCGCTGCGCGCCCACCTCGGCAGCCTCGAACCGGCCGCGCCGCTGCTCGCCACGGCCTGCATCGCCGTCGTGCTGCTGTGGCCCAAGAACATCGCCCAGGGCCGGCCGCTCACCGGCATCCGCCGCTGGCTGGCGCTGCTGCCGGGCACCGTCGTCGCGCTGGCCGGCGCCACCGCCGCGACCGCGCTGCTGCAGCTGCCGCTGGACACCATCGGCAGCCGCTTCGGCAGCATCCCGCGGTCGCTGCCGCCGCTGGCCTGGCCCGAGCTGAGCTGGGGCAGCGCGCAGCAGCTCGTCATCCCGGCCGTGACGCTGGCGCTGCTGGGCGCGATCGAGTCGCTGCTGTGCGCGCGCGTGGCCGACAAGCTGACGCCCGACCTGCCCCGCCACGACCCCAACCAGGAGCTGATGGCGCAGGGCGTCGCCAACCTCGCCGCGCCGCTGTTCGGCGGCCTGCCGGCCACCGGCACCATCGCGCGCACCGTCACCAACATCCGCGCCGGCGCGGGCAGCCCGGTGGCCGGCCTCGTCCATGCGCTGACGCTGCTCGTCATCCTGCTCGCGGCCGCGCCGCTGGCCGTGCACGTGCCGCTGGCGGCGCTGGCGGGCATCCTGCTCGTCGTCGCCTGGAACATGGGCGAGTGGCACGAGTTCGCGCGGCTGCGGCGCTTCAACCTGACCTACCGCACGCTGCTGCTGTCCACCTTCGCGCTGACGGTCGTGGCCGACCTGACGGTGGCCGTCGAGGTCGGGCTGATCGGCGCCTGCGTGTTCTTCGTCTGGCGCATGAGCCAGCTGTTCACGCTGCGGCGCGTCGAGGATCAGCCGCTGCCGGACGGCGCGGTCGCCTACGAGCTGTACGGCGCGCTGTTCTTCGGCGCCGTCGGCAAGCTGGAACCGCTGCCCGAGCAGCTGCCGGCCGGCACGCGCGCGGTGGTCTTCGAGATGCACCGGCTGATCGTCATGGACACCTCGGGCGTCGAGGCGCTGCGCGAGCTGCACCGCGCGCTGGCCCGGCGCGGCGTGGCGCTGATCCTGGCCAACGTGAACGCCCAGCCGCTGAGCCTGCTTCAGCGCTCGGGGCTGGCCGAGGAACTGGGCGAGGCGGGCATCCTGCCGTCGCTGGCCGAACTAAAATCGCCGGCCTAGTTGGAAAGACCACCATGCCGCTGTTCTGGAAGCCCTACAAGTCCGACGTGACCCAATTCATCGACCAGCTCAAGGCCCAGCGCCCGACGCTGGAGGCCGAGCAGCGCGCCGGCCGCGCGCTGCTGTGGGACCGCGAGCAGGACCGCACCGCGCAGGCCGGCTTCAACGCCGCCCGCGTGCCGCAGAAGCCCTACGTCTACCAAACGGATTCCAAGTAAGCCGTGACTGGGGTCGTGGCCGACGAGCCCAGCCACGCTGAGTCTGGCCTCTCCGGCCTGCCCGAAGCGGTCGATACCGTCGCCGTCGCCCGCCTGTACGGCGAGCCGCTGTTCCAGCTGCCGCTGGACCTCTACATCCCGCCGGACGCGCTGGAGGTCTTCCTCGAAGCCTTCCAGGGCCCGCTGGACCTGCTGCTCTACCTGATCCGCAAGCAGAACTTCAACATCCTCGACATCCCGCTGGCCGACGTGACGCGCCAGTACCTGAGCTACGTCGAGCAGATCCGCGTCCACAACCTCGAACTCGCCAGCGAGTACCTGCTGATGGCGGCGATGCTGATCGAGATCAAGTCGCGCATGCTGCTGCCGCCCAAGAAGAGCGAGGACGGCAAGGAGCCCGAGGATCCGCGCGCCGAGCTCGTGCGCCGGCTGCTGGAGTACGAGCAGATCAAGCTCGCCGCCGCGCGGCTGGACCGCCTGCCCGTGCTGGGGCGGGACTTCCTGCGCGCCCAGGTCCACATCGAGCAGTCGCTCACCACCCGCTTCCCCGACGTGGACGCCGCCGACCTGCGCGAGGCCTGGCTGGACATCCTGAAGCGCGCCAGGCTCAACCAGCACCACAAGATCAGCCGCGAGCACCTGTCGGTGCGCGAACACATGAGCCTGGTGCTGCGCCGGCTGCAGGGCCAGCGCTTCGTCGAGTTCGAGCAGCTCTTCGACGTGACGCGCGGCCAGGCCGTGCTGGTCGTCACCTTCATCGCGATGCTGGAGCTGGCGCGCGAGCGGCTGCTGGAGATCACGCAGGCCGAGGCCTTCGCGCCGATCTACGTCCGGCTGGCCCACACGCCCGCCTGAGCCGGGCTCAGGATTTTTTCCGGCCGCGCAGCTTCTGCACCGCCGTCACGACGCCCAGCACCACCGCGCCGGCGACGATGCCGGCCAGGCCGTTGCTGCCGTTCTCGATCAGCGCCGCCACGCCCCAGGAGCGGCCGGCTGCCCACTGCGCGACGGCATGGTGCAGCGGCGCGATGCCATGCACCAGGATGCCGCCGCCCACCAGGAACATCGCCGCCGTGCCCAGCACCGACAGCGCGCGCATCAGCCGCGGCGCGGCGGCCAGCAGCAAGCGGCCCGCCGCCTGCGCCGCCGCGCCGGCCCGGCGCGACAGCCACAGCCCCGCGTCGTCCATCTTGACGATGCCGGCCACCAGCCCGTAGACGCCCGCCGTCATCGCGATGGACACCGCCACCAGCACGGCCAGCTGCGTCTGCAGCGCGGCGCCCGCCAGCGTGCCCAGCGAGATGACGATGATCTCCGCCGACAGGATGAAGTCGGTGCGGATCGCGCCCTTGACCTTGTCGCGCTCGAAGGCGGCCAGGTCCAGCTGCGGATCGGCCAGCGCCTTCAGGTGGGCGTCGTGGTGCGCCTGGTCCTCGGCGGCGCTGCGCAGGAACTTGTGCGCCAGCTTCTCGAAGCCCTCGAAGCACAGGAAGGCGCCGCCCGCCATCAGCAGCGGCGTGATCGCCCAGGACGCGAACGCCGAAACGGCCAGCGCGGCCGGCACCAGGATGGCCTTGTTCAGCAGCGAGCCCCGCGCCACGGCCCACACCACCGGCAGCTCGCGGTCGGCCTTGACGCCGGTGACCTGCTGCGCGTTCAGAGCCAGGTCGTCGCCCAGCACGCCGGCCGTCTTCTTGGCGGCCACCTTGGTCATGGTCGCCACGTCGTCCAGGACGGTGGCGATGTCGTCGAGCAGCAGGAACAGGCTGGAGGCCATGGGCGGCAGGGTCAGTCGTGGGACGGGCCGCGATGCTATCCGCCCCCGGCGGCGTTCAGCGGTAATGCCGCGCCAGGCTCTCCGCGATGCACACCGGCTTGGCCGCGCCCTCGGCCTCGATGGCCACCTCCACCGTCAGCTGCACCGCGCCGCCGGCCACCTCGTCCATCGCCAGCAGCCGGAAGCCCGCCCGCAGCCGGCTGCCCACCGGCACCGGCGCCGTGAAGCGCACCTTGTTGAGCCCGTAGTTGACGACCATGCGCGTCTCGCGCACCGCGAAGCCGGTTTCGAAGAAATACGGGATCAGCGACAGCGTCAGGAAGCCGTGCGCGATCGGGCCGCCGAACGGGCCGGCCGCGGCGCGCGCCGGGTCGACGTGGATCCACTGCCGGTCCTCGGTGGCCTCGGCGAAGGCGTTGACGCGCGGCTGGTCCACCGTGATCCAGTCGCTGTGGCCCAGCGGCTGGCCGACGAGGGCCTGCAGGTCGGCCAGGGTTTCGAAAATGCGCATGGGCGGGGTCGGGAAGGTTGACGTGCGCGGACGGTAACCTACCCCGCCGTGCCGGGCAGCCCCGTCCGCGACATCCGACCTCCCCGCCCCTCTGCCCGCCCCCATGACGCACGGCTCCTCCTGGCTCCACCTGCCCCTGGTCTTCCTCACCGCCGCCGTGCTGGCCGTGCCGCTGGCGCGCTACCTGCGGCTGGGCGCCATCCTCGGCTACCTGGTCGCCGGCGTGCTGATCGGGCCGGCCGTGCTGGGCCTGGCGCCGGCCTCCGCCACCATCCCCGAGGTGGCGGAGCTGGGCGTCGTGCTGATGCTCTTCCTGGTCGGCCTGGAGCTGGAGCCGCGGCGGCTGTGGGCCATGCGCCGGCCCATCTTCGGCTGGGGCAGCGTGCAGTTGCTGGGCTGCGCGGCGGTGCTGGCGGCCGTGGGCCTGGCCCTGGGCCACCCGTGGCGGCTGGCCGTGGTCGTCGGCCTGGGGCTGGCGATGTCGTCCACCGCCGTGGCGCTGGCCGTGATGGGCGAGCGCAACCTGGGCCGCACGACGGCCGGCGAAAGCATCCTGTCCGTCGCGCTGCTGCAGGACATCGCGGCCATCCCGGTGCTGGCGCTGGTGCCGGTGCTGGCCCTCAGCAGCGCGCACGGCGGCGGCGGCCCCACCTGGATGGCGGCGGCCAAGGCCCTCGGCGCCATCGTCACCATCATCTTCGGCGGCCGGCTGCTGCTGCGCCCGGCGCTGCGCTGGATCGCCCGCAGCAAGACGCCCGAGATCTTCACCGCCGCCGCGCTGCTGCTGGTGCTGGGCACGGCGGCGCTGATGCAGGCCGTGGGGCTGTCGATGGCGCTGGGCGCCTTCCTGGCCGGCGTGCTGCTGGCCGAGAGCGAGTACCGCCGCGAGCTGGAGACCGACCTGGAGCCGTTCAAGGGCCTGCTGCTCGGCCTGTTCTTCATCACCGTGGGCATGGGGCTGGACCTGGCCGCCGTGGCCGCGCAGCCCGGCCTGGTGCTGGGCGTGCTGGCGGCGCTGCTGGCCTGCAAGACCGCCGTGCTCACGGCCATGGCCCGGGCGATGCGGATCCCGCTCGTCGAGCGGCCGGCCTTCGTCATCCTGCTGGCGCAAGGCGGCGAGTTCGGCTTCGTCGTGTTCCAGCTCGCGCTGGGCGAGGGCCTGATCGACGCGGCGCAGAACTCCGCGCTGGTCGCGGCCGTCGCGCTGTCGCTGGCCCTCACGCCGCTGCTGCTCAGCGGCGGCGACCAGCTCATGTCGCAGCAGCTCGCCCGCCTGGGCCGCAAGGACCGCCGCGACGACGCCCCGCCACCGCCGCCCGCGCCCATCCTGATCGCCGGCAGTGGCCGCTACGGCCAGGTCGTGGGGCGGCTGCTGCGCGCCAACGGCCTGCAGGCCACCGCGCTGGACCACGATGCCGAGGCCATCGAGAGCCTGCGCCGCTTCGGCTGGACCGTGCACTACGGCGACGCCACGCGGCTGGACCTGCTCAGGCGTGCCGGCGCCGCCAGCGCGCGCATCCTCGTCATCGCCATCGACGACGTCGGCCAGAGCCTGGCGCTGGCCGAGCTGGCGCGCACGCACTTCCCGCAGCTCACGCTCGTCGCCCGCGCCCGCAACGTGCAGCACTACTACCGGCTGCGCGAGCTGGGCGTCGAGCACGTCGAGCGCGAGACCTTCGAGTCGGCGCTGCTGAGCGCGCGCAGCGTGCTGGAGCTGGCCGGCATGAGCCCCCAGGCCGCCCGCCGCCAGGCGCTGCGCTTCAAGCGCCACAACCTGGAGCTGCTGGAGCGCATGGCGCCGCTGCAGCGCGACGAGGGGGCGCTGATCGCCGCCGCCAAGCTCGGCCTGCAGCAGTTCGACCAGCTCGTCGCCGCCGAGCGCGCGGCGGAGGACGCCGGCCGCGAGGCCCGCAACAAGGCCCGGGACGGGCACGACGCCTGACCCCGCGGGACCGGGCGGCGACAATCGCGGCCATGTTCGCCCCGTCCCAGCTCGAAGTCCGGCGCTTCTTCTGCGCCACCTACCGCAAATGGCGCGACGGCCTGCCGTTGATCCCGATGGAGGCCATCGCGGCCGACTGGATCGCCGAGCACCCGGAATACCACGCCGACCTCGCCGACGAGGCGGCCGCGCTGGCACAGGTCTACACGGTCGAGGAAGGCCGCACCAACCCCTTCCTGCACCTGTCCATGCATTTGACGATCACGGAGCAGCACGCCATCGACCAGCCGGCCGGCATCCGCCAGGCCATCGACCTGCTGGCCGCCCGCCGCAACTCGCGCCACGAGGCCCACCACACGGCGATGGAAGCGCTGGGCGAGATGATCTGGACCTCCCAGCGCAGCGGCCTGCCGCCGGACGGACATGCCTACCTGGACCGGGTGCGGCAGGCGGCGACGCGTTGAGGCCGGCACCGAACCCTTGCGCATTTCCGCAGGCAACTAAAATTCAACCCGTTTCGCCGCCATTCGCAAGAGTGCCTCCATGAGCCTTGCCGCCCGCATCTACGACAAAGTCCTGTCGCTGCCCCAGCAGGCCGCCAGCGAGGTGCTGCACTTCGCCGAGTTCCTGGCCGCCCGGCACGCCCAGCCGGTTGCGGAGCAGGCCGCGAAGCAGGATGCAGGCACGTTCTACGCCCGCTATCAGGCCGACCTGTCCGACCATCGCTTCGACCGCGACGAAGCCAACGCGCGCTGAGGCCATGCCCAAGGCGTTCCTCGACAGCAATGTGTTGATTTACGCGCTGGGCCAGGAACCGGCAAAGAAGGCGGCGGCCGTGGCGCTGCTCGACACGCCGGCCACGATTTCAGTGCAAGTGCTGGGTGAAGTCGCCAACGTCATGCGGCGCAAGCTCGGCTTCACGCCGCAGCAGGCCGGAGAAGTGGTTGCCGACCTGGTTGATCGCCTGGACGTGGCGCTCGTCGGCACGCAGACCGTGCAGCATGCATTGGCGTTGGCACAGCGCCATTCGCTCTCGCACTTCGACGCGCAAATCGTCGCCAGCGCGCTCGAAGCGGGTTGCGAGGTGCTGTTCTCGGAAGACCTGCAAGCAGGGCATGTGTTTGAACGGCGGCTGCGCGTCGTCAATCCATTTTTGGTGACGCAGCCCAGTTCGTAGAGGTGCAGGAGCAGCAGGCGCACGCTCCCGGCCCGGCTCGACACCCAACTCGGATAGCAAAAAGCCACCCCGCGGGGTGGCTCTTGCGTGGCGGGTGCGGCCCCGGATCAGGCCTGGTAGCCGCCGCCCCCCAGGCTGCGCCGCTCCGCGCGGCCGCCGGCGCCGTACAGGCCGGTGGGCTCGCTCGGGATCAGCACGTCCAGCGCCCGGTCCAGCGAGGCGTTGCCGCGCGCCAGCGCCTCGCGCTGCGCGGCGAGCAGGCCGCCGGCGCGCACCAGGCGGTGGCGCAGCGCGGTGGGCACGCCGCCGGTGCGGGCGGCCTCGCGGAAGCTCTGCACGGCGCGGGCCAGGTGCTGGTGCAGCTCGGCGGCGTGCTGCTCGATCGCGGCGGTGTCGCGGCGGGCCAGCGCGTCGCCGAGCTGGTTCAGCGCGGCCTCGACGGCCAGCAGCGGCTGTTCGAGCTCGGCGCCGAGCGGAAGGGGCGAGGCGGTGGCGGTCATGGGTGCAGGGGCTCAGTGCTTGTTGGCGCGCGCGTCGAGCAATTCTTGCGCATTGGCGACCAGCCGGTCCGCGATCGCGCTGGCGTTGATCGTGAACTTCCCCTCGGAGATGGCCTGGGAGATGCGCTGGACCTTGGCGGCGTCGAAGCTGCCGTCGTCGCTGCCGGCGGCGGCCAGCTGGGCGGTGCTGGAAATGGCCACCTGCGCGCTGGGCGCCGGGGCGGCGGCGTCGGCGAGCGGGGCGTCGGGCTTGCGCGCGGCGGGGCGCCGCTCGACCTTGGCCGGGCCGGCGCTGGCTTCGGGGCTGTTGCCGATCTTCATGGGCTTCTCCAGGGTGCGGGGCGGACCCCGCTGGGGGTATTGCAGGGGGAGTTTCCCCTTGTATCGGCCCCGCGCCCAGGAACTTGAGCGGGATTTGGCGGGTTTTTCCGGTCCGCCGCGGCGTTTCGTCGCGCCGCGCTCACAGCAGCAGCTCCACGCGGCGCTCGCCGACGGCACGGCCGCTGGCGACGCGGCCGCTCTCGAAGCGCACGCGCACCTCCTGCCCCTCCACCCCGGCGGACAGCGCCTGCGCCTGCGACGCCGCCGAGAAGCCCGGGCCGGCGGCCAGCACCTGCACGGTGTCGCCGGCGGCGAACCACTGGCGGGACTTCAGCGCCGGCGCGCGCACCGCCTCGGCCGCCGCGAGCGGGCGGGCCAGCGTGCGGCCGGCCAGCGGCGCGGCGTCGGTGAAGACGGCGCCGGGCTCGGCAGCGATGTCGATATCGGCCAGCGCGAGCTGGTCTTGAGCCAGCGTCGTGCCGGCCGGCAGCGGCGCGGCGGCGACGACGACGCGGCCGAACACCGACACCCGCACCGGCAGCGTGACGTTCCAGCGCGCGCTGCCGTCGGTGCAGCGCAGGCCGATGCGGCTGCGCCCCCAGACGGCCATGCCCGGCGGCAGGTAGGGCTGCACCTGCCGGCAGGGCGCCAGGCGCAGGCGGGCGTCGAGCTGGCCGATCTCCACGGCCACGCGCGTGCCCGGCGGCGCGGTGGCGCGCGCGGCGGTCTCGGCGAGCTGGCGCACGCGCTCGACGAGCGCGGGGTCGAGCGCAGGGGCCGGCGCGGCCTGGGCACAGGCCCCGGCCAGCAGGGCCCACGGCAGGAACGCGGTTCGACGCAGCATGGCCGCCACTCTAGAGAGGGCCGCGGCCGCCGCGAGGCCCGAATTGACGGGCTTTTCCCCCGCTGATCCCGCTCATGTTTCCGGGGGTGCTCCAGACAATTTGCGCCAGGAGGCCATGCCGGCCCCGCCCCTCGAAAGAGGCCCGAGATGAACCGACTCACCGACTCGCTGAACTTCCAGACCCAGGCGCTGACGCTGCGGGCGGAGCGCCAGCGGCTGCTCGCCAGCAACATCGCCAACGCCGACACGCCGGGCTACCAGGCCCGCGACATCGACTTCGCCCGGGCGCTGCGCGAGGCCACCGGCGAGCTGGCCACGCCCGGCCGCCTGGCGACGACGCAGCCCGCCCACCTGGCGCCGCTGGCCGGCGCGCGCGGCGAGACCGGCAAGGCCTACGCGCTGCAGTCGCAGACCAGCCTGGACAGCAACGGCGTGGACATGGACCGCGAGCGCGCCAGCTTCGCCGACAACGCGGTGAAGTACGAGGCCACGCTGCGCTTCATCAACGGCTCGGTGCGCACCGCGCTGGACGCGATGAAGTCGCACAACCAGGGCTGACGGAGGGCTGAGCCATGTCGATGTTCCAGATCTTCCACGTCAGCGGCAGCGCGGTCAGCGCGCAGAGCCAGCGCCTGAACGTGGTGGCCAGCAACCTGGCCAACGCCGACACCGTGGCCGGCCCGGACGGGCAGGCCTACAAGGCGCGCCAGGTGGTGTTCCAGACCCAGTTGATGGGCGCCGGCAACGACGGCGGCAATGCCGGCGTGCGCGTGGTGCAGGTGACCGAGGACCAGACGCCCGGCCGCCGCGTCCACGACCCCGCGCACCCGCAGGCCGACGCCGACGGCTACGTCACCTACGCCAACGTGAACCCGGTGGAGGAGATGGTCAACATGATCTCCGCCTCGCGCTCCTACCAGAACAACATCGAAGTGATGGGCACGGCCAAGAGCCTGCTGCTCAAGACCCTGCAGATGGGCCAGGGCTGACCCGGAGACACCGCACCATGGACATCACCGCCCTCAACGGCAGCACGACGGCCACGCCGACCATGTCAGCCAAGAACGCCGCCGACACGCAGGACCGCTTCCTGAAGCTGCTCGTCGCGCAGATGAAGAACCAGGACCCGCTGAACCCGATGGACAACGCCCAGGTGACCAGCCAGATGGCGCAGATCCAGCAGGTCACCAGCCTGTCCACGCTGGACACCAGCATCAAGGGCCTGGGCGGCCAGCTCGGCCAGATGCAGGCGCTGCAGTCCATCTCGCTGGTGGGCCGCGAGGTCAGCGTGCCCAGCGACAGCCTGCAGGTCAGCGGCGGCGAGGCCGGCGGCAGCTACGAGCTGGACGGCCCGGCCAAGAACGTCAAGCTGGAGATCCTCGGCCCGGCCGGCAACGTCATCGACACCCAGCAGCTCGGCGCCCAGGGCTCGGGCCGCCAGACCTTCAGCTGGCAGGCCGGCGCGCTGGCCGCCGAAGGCAGCGAGCTGAAGTACCGCATCACCGCCACCAACGGCACCACCGCCGTCACCGCGACGACCTACGCCCACGACAAGGTCACCGCCGTCTACAGCGAGGACAGCCGCCTGAAGCTGAACCTCGAACGCCTCGGCCCGGTGGATTACACCAGCGTGTCGGCCGTCAACTGACCGGCCCCGCCCTTCCGCCTCCCCCGCCCCACCGCACGACAGCAAGGACTCCCCCATGAGCTTCCAGCAAGGCCTCTCCGGGCTCAACGCCGCGTCCAAGAACCTCGACGTCATCGGCAACAACATCGCCAACTCGGGCACCTACGGCGCCAAGGCCTCGCGCGCCGAGTTCGCCGACGTCTACGCGGCCGCCCTCAACGGCGCGGGCAAGAACCAGATCGGCATCGGCACCTCGCTGCAGGCCGTGGCCCAGCAGTTCACGCAGGGCAACATCTCGGCCACCGAGAACCCGATGGACATGGCCGTCAACGGCGCCGGCTTCTTCCAGGTGACCGACGGCGTCAGCCCGGTGCGCTACACCCGCAACGGCCAGTTCAAGCTCAGCCGCGACGGCTTCATCGTCAACAACGACAACCTCAAGCTGATGGGCTACCCGGCCACCGACGACGGCATCATCCAGCCCGGCATCGCCCAGCCCATCAAGCTGCCCACGGCCGGCATCCCGCCCAAGGCCACGACCAAGGCGGCGCTGGAGTTCACGCTGGACTCGCGCAAGGAGCCCATCGTCGCCTCGGGCATCAAGCTCACCGACGCCACCACCTACACCAACGCCACGTCCATGACCGTCTACGACGCCAAGGGCCAGGACGTGGCCGTCACCTTCTACTTCCAGAAGACCGGCGCCGACAGCTGGAACGTCTACGCCACCGCCAACGGCGAAGCCTTCGACAGCGCCGGCAACGCGGTCGCGCCCGACGCCAGCGGCAACATCACCCAGCCCTTCACCACCATCAACTTCCCCACCACCGGCGGCCGCCCCGACAGCATCGGCGGCGTATCGCGCGGCCAGGCCTGGACCGACTCCGGCCTCACCCCACCCTCGCCCGACCAGGGCCAGTGGCCCCCGGGCTGGTCCATCCCGATGAGCATCCCCGCCGTCACCACCTCCACCGGCAAGAGCACGCTGGCGATCCCCGGCATCGAGTTCGACCTGACCCAGGCGATGGAGAACGGCAGCAACTTCGCGGTCACCGACCTCACCCAGGACGGCTACTCCCCCGGCCAGCTCACCGGCATCTCGGTGGCCGACAACGGCACCATCCTGGCCCGCTACTCCAACGGCCAGAGCAAGCCCTGCGGCCAGGTCGAGCTGGCCAACTTCCGCAACCCGCAGGGCCTGGAGGCCATGGGCGGCAACGTCTGGATGCGCACCATCGCCTCGGGCGACGCCGTCGTCGGCGTTCCGGGCGACGGCAACCTCGGCGACCTGCGCTCCGGCGCGCTGGAGGAAAGCAACGTCGACCTGACCGCCGAGCTGGTCAACATGGTCACCGCGCAGCGCGCCTACCAGGCCAACGCGCAGACCATCAAGACCCAGGACCAGGTCATGCAGACCATCGTCAACCTGAGGTGATGGCCCGCCCCCGACGCGCCTTCGGCGCGCGGCGCGGGCGCGCGCACCGAGCAAAGGAGCCGGCATGGATCGGATGATTTACCTGTCGATGGCCGGCGCCAAGGCGGCCATGCAGCGGCAGGACGTGCTCTCGCACAACCTCGCCAACGTCACCACCAACGGCTTCCGCGCCGAGCTGCAGGCTTTCCGCGCGGTGCCGGTGCGCGGCGACGGCGCCTCCACCCGCGCCTTCGCGCTCGAAACCACGATCGGCTACGACGCCGCCCCCGGCGCGCTGACCCCCACCGGCCGCAACCTCGACGTGGCCATGCAGGGCAGCGCCTGGCTGGCCGTGCAGGCCAACGACGGCACCGAGGCCTACACCCGCGCCGGCTCGCTGGACGTGAACGCCGAAGGCCTGCTCGTCATGCGCAACGGCATGCCCGTGCTGGGCGACGGCGGCCCCATCACCATCCCGCCGGACAGCACCGTGGCCATCGGCGCGGACGGCACCGTCAGCGCCGCCCAGCCCAACCAGCGCCCCACCCCGGTGGGCCGGCTCAAGCTCGTCACCCCCGAGGCCACCCGCCAGCTGCAGCGCAGCGACGACGGCCTGTTCCGTGCCGCCGACGGCGACCTGCCCCAGGACCCCGCCGCGCGGCTGCAGGACGGCGCGCTGGAAGGCTCCAACGTCAGCGCCGTGCAGACCATGGTCTCCATGATCGCCGCGGCCCGCCAATTCGAGCAGCAGATGAAACTGCTGCAACTCGCCCAGACCCAGGGCCAGCAGTCCGCCAAGCTGCTCGGCCCCACCTGAGGACCCCCGCCATGATGCGCTCGCTCTGGATCGCCAAGACCGGCATGGAAGCCCAGCAGACCCAGCTGGACAACATCTCCCACAACCTCGCCAACGTCGCCACCAACGGCTACAAGCGCTCGCACGCCGTCTTCGAGGACCTGATCTACCAGAACCTGCGCCAGGCCGGCGCCAACAGCACGGAACAGACCACGCTGCCCACCGGGCTGCAGGTGGGCCTGGGCGTGCGCCCGGTGGCCACCGCCCGCATCTACACCCAGGGCAACCTGCAGCAGACCGGCAACAACCTGGACCTGGCCATCAAGGGCGACGGCTTCTTCCAGATCCAGATGCCCGACGGCACCACCGCCTACACCCGCGACGGCAGCTTCCAGCTCAACGCCAACGGCCAGATGGTCACCAACAACGGCTACACGCTGCTGCCCGGCATCACCATCCCCGAGAACGCCCAGTCGCTGACCATCGGCAACGACGGCACCGTCAGCGTCACGCTGCCCGGCCAGGCCGCGCCGCAGACCGTGGGCCAGCTGCAGACCGCCAACTTCATCAACCCGGCCGGCCTGGACCCGCGCGGCCAGAACCTCTTCACCGAAACCGCCGCCAGCGGCACGCCCAGCACCGGCTCGCCCAACGGCAATGGCCTCGGCGCGGTGCAGCAGGGCTACGTCGAAACCTCCAACGTCAACGTCGTGGAGGAGCTGGTGCAGATGATCCAGACCCAGCGCGCCTACGAACTCAACTCCAAGGCCGTGCAGACCTCGGACCAGATGCTGCAGAAGCTGGCGCAGATATAGGCCCATCCGGGCCGGCTGCGCGGCCTGGTGGGCAGGCTGACACAAGGAACAGACGTCATGAAACTGGTCATCGCCATCATCGCCGCGGCCCTGCTCGCCGGCTGCGCCACGCCCTACCCGACGCCGGAGGTGGAGCTGAGCCACACGCCGGTGGTCGAGCTGCCGCCCGTGCAGCCGGTGGCGGCCGGCAACGGCGCCATCTACCAGGCCGCCGCCTACCGCCCGCTGTTCGAGGACCACCGCGCCCGCCTCGTCGGCGACACGCTCACCGTCAGCATCACCGAGCGCGTGTCCGCCACGCAGACCAGCACCAGCGAACTCAGCAAGACCGGCACGCTCTCCGCCGGCGTCACCGCCGTGCCCGGCATCTCGCCCAAGGCCTTCGCCCGCGCGGGCGCCGAGGCCACCTCCGGCAACGACAACAAGGGCAAGGGCAGCAACCAGAACACCAACGAGTTCATCGGCGTCATCACCACCGTCGTCACCGGCGTGCTGCCCAACGGCCACCTGATGATCAGCGGCGAGAAGCAGATCGGCGTGAACCGCAACGTCGACGTGCTGCGCTTCTCCGGCCAGGTGGACCCGCGCCTGATCGGCCAGGGCAACGTCGTGCCCTCCACCTCGGTGGCCAACGTCCGCATCGAACAACGCGGCCGCGGCGCCGTCAGCGACGCCCACGCCATCGGCTGGCTGTCGCGCTTCTTCCTGAACCTGGCGCCGAGCTGACCCCTTCGGCATCGGGCCGGGGGCCATCGGCAGCCGACACCCGCCCGCGCCCACGACCAGGAACGCCGGCGGCGGTGGCGCAGCAGCAGGCCCGTGTCGCCGTCTTCGTTCGTCGCGATCAACTTACGGCGGGACTTTCACCCGCAAGAGTGCGCTCATGCCGAGCGCACAAAAAAAGCGCCGCATCAGCGGCGCCTTCCAGCCACGGGGGGCAGCCCCGGTCAGGCCTTGGCGTAGTTCGCCATGCCCTCGGTGATCTCGCGCTTGGCGGCGTCCGGGCCTTCCCAGCCCTTCACCTTCACCCACTTGTTCGGCTCCAGGTCCTTGTAGTGCTCGAAGAAGTGCTGAATGGCCTTCAAGCGCATCTGGTTCACGTCCTCGATCTTTTCCCAGTGGCTGTACATCGGCAGGATCTTGTTGGTCGGCACGGCCAGCAGCTTGGCGTCGCCGCCGGCTTCGTCGTCCATCATCAGCACGCCCAGCGGCCGGCAGGTGACGACCACGCCCGGCGTCAGCGCGAACGGGGTGATGACCAGCACGTCCACCGGGTCGCCGTCGTCGGCCAGCGTCCTGGGGATGTAGCCGTAGTTGCACGGGTAGTACATCGGCGTGGTCAGGAAGCGGTCGACGAACAGCGCGCCGGTCTCCTTGTCCACTTCGTACTTGATGGGGTCGGCATTCATCGGGATCTCGATGATGACGTTGAACTCGTCGGGCGCCTTGGCGCCGGGGGACACGTTGTGCAGGCTCATGGTCGTCGTTCTAGCGGCTAAGGGAAACCCGGATTCTAGGTTTATGGGTAAACGAGCCCCCGCCGCCTCGGGGCCGGCCCTTAAGCTCCGCCGCGCAGGCCTGCGCAGCCCGCGTGGGCCGGACAGATCACACGCACCTGAGGAGACGAACACATGTCGACGGAGATGGCGCTGTACTTCGCACTGGCCTGCGGCCTCGCGGCCGTTCTTTACGGCTTCATCCAGCGAAGTTGGATCCTGAGCCAGGACGCGGGCAACGCCCGCATGCAGGAGATCGCCGCGGCGATCCAGCAGGGCGCGGCCGCCTACCTCGGCCGGCAGTACCGCACCATCGCCCTCGTGGGCGTCGTGCTGGCCGTCGCCCTCGCGGCATCGGGCCTGGGGCTGACGACGGCCGTGGGCTTCGTCATCGGCGCGGTGCTCTCGGGCATCTGCGGCTTCATCGGCATGAACATCTCGGTGCGCGCCAACGTACGCACCGCGCAGGCGGCGACGAAAGGCATCGGCCCGGCGCTGGACGTGGCCTTCAAGGGCGGCGCCATCACCGGCATGCTGGTCGTCGGCCTCGGGCTGCTGGGCGTCGGCGGCTTCTATCTCGCCATCGGCGGCGGGCATGACAGCGCGGCGCTCAAGCCGATGCTGGGCCTGGCCTTCGGCTCATCGCTGATCTCGATCTTCGCGCGGCTGGGCGGCGGCATCTTCACCAAGGGCGCCGACGTGGGCGCCGACCTGGTGGGCAAGGTCGAGGCCGGCATCCCCGAGGACGACCCGCGCAACCCGGCCGTCATCGCCGACAACGTGGGCGACAACGTCGGCGACTGCGCCGGCATGGCCGCCGACCTGTTCGAGACCTATGCCGTGACCCTGATCGCCGCGATGGCGCTGGGCGCGCTGATGGTGCTGGGCGACGCGGCCCAGGCCGGCGTCATCTACCCGCTGGCGCTGGGCGGCGTGTCCATCATCGCCAGCATCGTCGGCTGCTTCTTCGTGAAGGCCAGCGACGGCATGAAGAACGTGATGCCGGCGCTGTACAAGGGCCTGATCGTGGCCGGCGTGCTGAGCCTGGTGGCGTTCTTCTTCGTCACGCGCGCGATGTTCCCCGGCGAGGTGCGGCTGGCCGGCGGCGGCAGCACCAGCGCGATGGCGCTGTTCGGCGCCTGCGCGGTGGGCCTGGTGCTGACGGCGGCGATGGTCTGGATCACCGAGTACTACACCGGCACGCAGTACGCCCCGGTGCAGCACGTCGCGCAGGCCTCCACCACCGGCCACGGCACCAACGTCATCGCCGGCCTGGGCGTGTCGATGAAGTCCACCGCCTGGCCGGTGCTGTTCGTCTGCGCGGCCATCTACGCGGCCTATGCGCTGGCCGGGCTGTACGGCATCGCGGTGGCGGCGACCAGCATGCTGAGCATGGCCGGCATCGTCGTCGCGCTGGACGCCTACGGCCCGATCACCGACAACGCCGGCGGCATCGCCGAGATGGCCGAGCTGCCCGCCGCCGTGCGCGACGTGACCGACCCGCTGGACGCCGTGGGCAACACCACCAAGGCGGTCACCAAGGGCTACGCCATCGGCTCGGCCGGCCTGGCCGCGCTGGTGCTGTTCGCCGACTACACGCACGCGCTGGAGGCGCGCGGCCTGCACGTCAGCTTCGACCTGTCGGACCACCGCGTCATCCTCGGCCTGTTCATCGGCGGGCTGATTCCCTACCTGTTCGGCGCCATGGCGATGGAGGCCGTGGGCCGCGCGGCCGGCGCGGTGGTGGTGGAGGTGCGCAAGCAGTTCGCCGACGGCGCCATCATGGCCGGCCGGCGCAAGCCCGACTACGGTGCGGCCGTGGACATGCTGACCACCGCCGCCATCAAGGAAATGATCGTGCCGTCGCTGCTGCCCGTGGCCACGCCGGTCATCGTCGGCCTGACGCTGGGCCCGGCCGCGCTCGGCGGCCTGTTGATGGGCACCATCGTCACCGGCCTGTTCGTCGGCATCAGCATGTGCACCGGCGGCGGCGCCTGGGACAACGCCAAGAAGCTGATCGAAGAAGGCTTCAAGGACGACAAGGGCCAGGAGCACCGCAAGGGCAGCGAAGCGCACAAGGCCGCCGTCACCGGCGACACCGTGGGCGACCCCTACAAGGACACCGCCGGCCCGGCCGTGAACCCGCTGATCAAGATCATCAACATCGTCGCGCTGCTGATCGTGCCGCTGCTGCCGCTGCCGGCCGGCAGCCACGCGCCCGCCCCCGAGCCGGCCGCCGCCGTGGCGCCCGCCGCCTCGCCGGCGTCGGAATAGCGCCGGCCCCGGGCAAACCCCGCACCACGGCCTGCTTGCGCAGGCCGTTGCCACGTCCGGGCCACGGCAGAATCGCGGCCCATGGCGAGCCTGGCGATCACGAGACATGAACTGGCGCGGCGGCGCGGGCAGCTGCAGGAGCTGCAGCGCTACCTCGCGCTGCTGGAGGCCGACCACGACGGCGCCCGCGCCCGGCTGCTCGGCTTCCGCCAGCGCTACCTGGAGGCGCTGGGCCCGCTGATGCGCGAGCTGGACGCGCTGGAGGGCCAGCTGCAGCAGGCCACCGCCACGCTGTCGGAGGCGCTCAGGCGCCAGGGCGTGGAGCCGCCGCCGCCGGCCCCGCCGCGCAGCCGGCCCTGGCCGGACATCCCGGCCCTGCCCGCCGCCACGCCGCTGCCGCCCGAGCCTGCCGGCCCGCTGGCCGACCTGCCTCCGCCCAGCCTGAAGACGCTGTACCGGCGCGCCGCCCGGCGCCTGCACCCGGACCTGGCGCCCAGCGGCCCGGCGCGCGCCGCGTGCGAGCAGCGCATGGCCGCCGCGAACGAGGCCTATGCCAGCGGCGACCGCGCGCGGCTGGAGCAGCTGCTGCTGGCGGCCGGCGAGCCGGCCGAGAAGGTCATCGGCGGCCCGGCCGACGCGCTGCGCGCCTGGCTGGGCCTGTGCGAGCACCTGGTGCAGGGCCGCATCCGCGTCGTGCAGGCGCAGACGCTGGCGCTGCACAGCCTGCAGATGCACGGGCTGCGCGTCGCCGTCGAACGCGCCGAGGCGGGCGGCATGCGGCCGCTGGACATCATGGCCGCGCGGCTGCGCGCGCAGATCGCCGAGCGCCGGCAGGAGCTCTACATCGGCGAGCGCGTCGGCGGCGACGCCCGGCTGGCGGCGGACTTCCTGCGCCGCCGCCACCAGCAGCTGGCCGGGCCGGGCCCGGGCTGAGCGCCGCAGCGGGATTTACTGGTCGTCGTTCGAGACGACCGGGTCCGCGCTGGCGTACAGCGTCGAGACCGTGCCGCGCGGCGAGAAGATCAGCACCACGCCCTTGCTGACGGCCTGGCCGCCGGGCATGGGCACGCTGACCACCCCGGCGCTGGCGGCGGCGAAGTTGGCGTCGGTCATCACCGGCGCCTGGCCCAGCGTCTGGTAGCTGGCGCCCAGCAGCACCAGCTCGGAGCCTGCGGCCTCGGCGATGTCGCAGGCCGGGGCCGCGAGCGGCACGGCGAGCCTGCTGTCCGCCACCGGCTGGGTGCAGGCCGGGTCGGCGTAGTAGCTGCAGGCGGCGAAGGCGCCGTCGGCGCTGGCCTTCACGTAATAGGTCGTGGTCATCGCGAACTCAACACAAGTGGAACGGACGCCCAAGCTAACGGCCTTCCGGGCCGGCCGGGCCCGCGCCCGATGCGGCCGCCAGCCAATTCCGGACTTCCTCCACGTCCGGCCCGTCGGCCGGGGCCTCGCAGCGGCGCGCGAGCAGCCAGGCGCCGGTGACGCGGTGGTCCACCTTGACGTGCGCGGCCAGCAGGCCGAGGTCGTCGCGCACGCGCGCGCAGGCGTCGTCGGGGGCGGTCCGCGCGGTCAGCAGCGTGCGGTCCAGGTCGGCGAGCGCGCGCGCCAGGTCCATGGCCGGCCGCGCCCGCAGCGATTCCCGCAGCCGCTGGCGCACGGCCTCCAGCTGCGCCCAGGCGGCCGGCCGGCCGGCGTCGCCCGCGGCGGCCAGGCTCAGGCGCACCCAGCGCGCGCGGTCGCGCAGGCGCTGCTGGCGCACCGCCGCCGGACCGGCCTGCTCCCAGCGGTCCAGCTGGCTCCCGGTCCGCGCCAGCGCGTCCCGCAGCGCGCGCGGGTCCGGCGGCGGCGCGATGTCCAGCGTGGCCAGCTCGGCGACCAGCGTGCCGGCCTGCCAGCTCCGGTTCGACGGGTCGCGCCTGGCCAGCTCGGCATACAGCGGCGGGATGCGCCGCAGGGCCTGCCGCGCCTCGTCCGGCCGGCCCAGCGCGTGCAGCGCCTCGGCGAGCCAGCGGTGCAGGTTGGCCTGCTGCTGGATGTAGCGGGCGTCGTCGTCATCGGCGCGCCGCTGCGCGGCCAGCAGCGCCTGCCACTGCCGGAAGCAGTCCAGCGCCGCGCTGGCGTCGCCCTGCCACAGCCGCGTCATCCCCAGCCAGCTCAGGATGTCGGCGTAGTCGAGCCAGGCGGCGCCGCGCCCCGCCTCCGGCAGGTGCTCCAGGGCCTGCCGCTTCATGCGCAGCGCGCCCTCGAACGCCCGGGCCGCGTCGGGCAGCCGGCCGACGTCCTGCGCCAGCACGCCGAGGTTGGCCTCGGCGGAGGACAGCTCCGCCATCGCGTCCATGTCCTGCGGCCGCTCGCGCAGCCATTGGGCGCTGACGTCGCGGTAGTCCTGCCAGGCCCGCCATGCGGCATCGGTGTCGTTCTGCCGCCAGGCCAGGTGGCCGATCCAGAACGCGGCCGCGCCCTGGGCCTTGCGCCAGGCGGCGGTGAGCCCGGGCTCGGGCGGCTCGCCCGCCAGCAGCGTGCGCGCCGCCCGCAGCGGCGGCAGCGCCGCGTCCAGCTCCCGGCGCGTGACGCGCACCTCGCCGATGACGGTCAGCGCCTTGGCGCGGCTCAGCCGCTCGTCGGCGCGCACGGGCGCCTCGGCCGTCAGGTGGCCCAGCGCCCGCCCGCCGATGTCGTCCAGCAGCTCCAGCTTGCCGACCGGGCGCAGCTTGTCGGCGAAATCGCCCAGCATGTAGGCCAGCAGCTCGTCCGACTGCTGGCGCCGCTGCTCGGCCTGCTGCTCGGCGGCCTCGGCGCGGCGGGCCTGCAGCGTGCTGACCGTCGTGAGA
The DNA here is from genome assembly GCF_047654785.1 of Roseateles sp. GTDB lineage: Bacteria > Pseudomonadota > Gammaproteobacteria > Burkholderiales > Burkholderiaceae_C > Pelomonas. Next base: position 779,328 of record NZ_JASGKQ010000001.1, on the reverse strand, counting down.
GCCACCAGCGCCAGCACGGCGGCGGAGCCGGCCGCCACCGCCCACCGGTGCCGCCGCACGAAGCACCCCAGCACATAGAGCCGGCTGTCCGGCCGCGCGGCGATGGGCTCGTGGGCCAGCCAGCGCCGCAGGTCGTCGGCCAGCGCCTGGGCATTGGCGTAGCGCTCGGCGGGCAGCTTCTTCAGCGCCTTGGCGACGATGGTGTCCAGGTCGCCGCGCAGCTGCCGGGCCTGGCGCGCGATGGCGGCATCGGCCTGCGCGGCGGCCGCGTCGGACAGGCGCCGCGGCACCTGCTCGACGACGGCCTTGAGCCGGTCCAGCTGGGTGCGGGTGCGCAGGTCGTCGCTGGTCGGGTGGCTGCCGCCCAGCAGCAGGTAGAGCAGCACGCCCAGCGCGTAGACGTCGGTGGCGGTGGTCACCTCGGCCTGCTGCACCTGCTCGGGCGCGGCGAACTGCGGCGTGAAGGCGCTGCCGGCGCGCTGCGTCAGCTCGGTGGCGGCGGCGCCCTGGCTGGCCTGGACCGCGTCGTCGAGCAGCTTGGCGATGCCGAAGTCCAGCAGTTTCACGTCGCCGTCGGCGGTGACGAGGATGTTGCTGGGCTTGAGGTCGCGGTGCAGGATGAGCCGCGAGTGCGCATGCGCGACGGCGGCCAGCACGTCCAGGAACAGGCACACCCGGGCCTCGGCGCCCAGCTGGCGCTGGCGGCAATAGACGTCGATGGGCTGGCCGTCCACGTACTCCAGCACCAGGTAGGGCTGGTTGCCCTGGTGCAGGCCGGCGTCCAGCAGCCGGGCGATGTGGGGGTGGGACAGGCGGGCGAGGATGTCGCCCTCGCGCGCGAAGCGGTCCGCGCTGCCGTGCCCGAACAGGCCGGCCATCAGGAACTTGACCGCCACGCGGCCCTCGAAGCGCCCGTCGGCGCGCCGCGCCAGCCAGACGCTGCCCATGCCGCCCTGCCCCAGCGGGCGTTCCAGCAGGTAGGGGCCGATGACCTGGCCGGCCAGGTCGGGCGGCGGCGGCAGGGCCTCCGCCGCGTCCCGCCACGGCGCCACGACGGGCTGGCTGAGGAAGCCCTGCGCCGCGAGGCCGTCCGCGCGGGCCAGCATGTCGGCGAGCTGGTCGGCGGTGGCGGGGTCGGCGGCCCGCAGCGCCGCGAGGCGCTCGCCGCGTTCGGCGGGCGCCAGGTCCAGCAGCTCGTCCAGCAGGGGGCTCAGCGCCAGCCAGCGCCGCTTGTCGGCCGGGTCCATGTCACCCCAGGCTGATCGACAGGAACAGGCGCGCCTTCTGCCAGTCGCGCTGCACGGTGCGCTCGGTCACGCCGAGCGCCTCGGCGATCTCGGCCTCGCGCAGGCCGGCGAAATAGCGCATCTCGACGACCTGGGCCAGCCGGGGCTCCAGCTGGGCCAGCTCGTCCAGCGCCTCGTGGACGCGCAGGATGTCGGCGTCGCCCTGGGGCAGTTGCTCGGCCAGCACGGTGTCCAGCGGCAGTGGGGCTTCGCCGCCGCCGCGGCGCTCGGCCTGGCGGGCGCGCACGAGGTCGACGACGACGGAGCGCATCGCCTGGGCGGCGTAGGCAAGGAAGTGGCGCCGGTCGGGAAAGTCGGCGCCGGAGGCGCCCGCCACGCGCAGCCAGGCCTCGTGGACCAGCACCGTCGTGTCCAGCAGCGTCAGGTGGCCGGCGTTGCGCACCTGCCGGCGCGCCAGGCGCTGCAGGTCGGCATAGAGCCGGGCCACCACCTGGTCGGCGGCGGCGCTGTCGCCCTGCCGGGCGGCCTGCAGCAGTTGGGTGATGGCTTGCACCGGCCGGACTCTAGCGGCTGCGGTGCGGGCGCCGCCAGCCGGCGCGGGATTCCCCGAGTTGGGGCGGCGGGGCATTTTTGGCGCTTTGGGCGTTGGGATCTCGTGATGACGCTGCGGCTACTGCGATGACCGGGCTGGCGCCGGGACGCGGGGCGGGCAATTGCTCCGTGTCCCCCGGGCCGGCAAGCCGGCCCTCCTCCTTGACCTGCGCAATTGCCCGCCCCCGCATCCCGGCGCTTCCACCAGCGGGTTGTCGCGGCAAACACCGAGCGCAACGCTGAGCAGGAGGGCGGGTGGCCCAGGAACCCAGAAAACACAAATTTCTTGAAGCGGATGTCGGGTCCCGCATCCGGATGCCGTTTAGCTGAATGAGGAGCAACGGCCCCGGGCCGACCAGGGGGGCAAACCGGGCCGGCCCGCCGCCGTTGCGCCTCACCCCGCGCAGGTCCGCGCGCCCTGTTCATCCGTGATGCCATGTTCCACGCTCCGCCACCCGTCACCGCCCCTCCCGCCGCCGCCGCGCGCGGCCCCGGCCCGGCCGTGCGGCTGCCCGTGGTGGAGTCGATCGCGGCGTTCGGCGTGCAGGTGTCGCGCCAGTTCGTCCAGTGCCGGCGCGAGGGCGGCCAGCTGGCGCTGCTGTGGGTGGACGTGGAGGTGCTGGCCACGCCCGGCAGCGGCTCCTACGCCAGCGAGCGCGAGGCGCTGATCCAGAACGTCAGCCAGCGCCTGCGCAACCGCGTGCGCGGCTCGGACGAGGTGGTGCGAGTCGGCGAGCATGGCTTCGCCGTGCTGCTGCTGGCCGCCGGTGCGCCGGAGGCCCGGCTGGTGGCGCAGCGGCTGCTGCAGGCGCTGCGAGGCACTTACGGCGTCGAGGGCCGGCAGTCGCAGGTGGGCGTGCGCGTGGGCACGGCGATCTTCCCGGAGTCCGGCCGCAACGGCGCCGAACTGGCCGAGGCCGCACGCGCCAGCCTGGCCACCGCGCCCTGAGGGCTCTCAAGGCCGGCACGCGGCGCCGCGTGCCGCTCGCCGCGCTAGACCTCCAGCCACTCCTTGCGGATGAAGGCGTTGGCGCGCAGGTCCGCCGGGCTGCCCTCGAAGACGATGCGGCCGTGGCCCATCACGTAGCAGCGCTCGGAGATCTCCAGCGCGATGGCGAGCTTCTGCTCCACCAGCAGCACGGCGATGCCGCGCTCCTTCAGCGCCTTCAGGTACTCGGCCACCAGCTCGACGATCTTGGGCGCCAGTCCCTCGGTGGGCTCGTCGATCATGATGAGGTCGGGGTCGCCCATCAGCGTGCGGCACAGCGTCAGCATCTGCTGCTCGCCGCCGGACAGCACGCCGGCCTCGGTGTGCTGGCGCTCCTTCAGGCGCGGGAACATGCGGTACATGTCGTCGAAGCCCCAGCGGGGGCTTTTCGCGCCGCGCTTCTGGCCCAGCATCAGGTTCTGGTGCACGGTCAGCTTGGGGAAGATGTCGCGGTTCTCGGGCACGTAGCCCAGGCCCAGGTGGGCGATCTCGTAGGCCTTGCGGCCGATGAGCTCGGTGTCGCCGAAGCGGGCCGAGCCCTTGGCGTCCACCTGGCCCATGACGGCCTTGGCCGTCGTCGAACGGCCCGCGCCGTTGCGGCCCAGCAGGCTGACGATCTCGCCCGGCCGCACTTCCATGCTGACGCCGTGCAGCACGTGGCTCTTGCCGTAGAAGGCGTGGACGTTGTCCAGCCTGAGGATGCGGCCCTGGCCTGCCGGCCTGCCTTCGCCTTCGGCTGCGGAGCGAGCCCCTTCGGGCGGCCGTGCGGGGCTCATGCATGCACCTCCGCCAGCACCGAGCCGAGGTAGGCCTCCTGCACGCGCGCGTTCGCGCGCACCGCGTCGGGCGTGTCGAAGGCGATGACTTCGCCGTAGACCAGCACCGCGATCTTGTCGGCCAGGCCGAACACCACGCCCATGTCGTGCTCGACGGTCAGCAGGGTCTTGCCCACGGTCACCTCCCGGATCAGCTGGATGAAGCGCTGCGTCTCGCTCTTGCTCATGCCGGCGGTGGGCTCGTCCAGCAGGATGACGCTGGAGCCGCCGGCGATGGTGATGCCGATCTCCAGCGCCCGCGCCTCGGCGTAGGTGAGGTTCATGGCCAGCACGTCGCGGCGCTTGTCGAGCTTGATCATCTCCAGCACCTGCTCGGCGCGCTCGTTGGCGTCGTCCAGCCGGGAGAGGAACTTCCAGAACGCATAGCGGTGGCCCAGGCTCCACAGCACGGCGCAGCGGATGTTCTCGAACACCGACAGCCGCGTGAACAGGTTGGAGACCTGGAAGCTGCGCGACAGGCCCTGGCGGTTGATCTCGTAGGGCTTCTTGCCGTCGATGCGCTGGCCGTGCAGGTGGATCTCGCCCGAGGTCGGCGCGAAGCGGCCGCTGACGAGGTTGAACATCGTGCTCTTGCCCGCGCCGTTGGGGCCGATGACGGCCACGCGCTCGCCGGCCCGCACGGCCAGGTTCGCGCCGCGGATGATCTCGCTCTTACCGAAGCTCTTGCGCACGTCGCGCAGTTCGAGCGCGTAGGTCGCGTTGCTCACAGCGCCTCCCTGCGTTTGATTTCCTTCTCGATCTCCTCCTGGATCTCGCCCCACCGGCGCGCATAGTGGCGCCGCGCCAGCTCGAAGAGCCCGGCGCCCACCACCATCAGCAGCCCGGCGCCGAACCAGGCGTCCACGCCCGCGCTGTTCAGCGTCGCGCCCATGAAGCGCAGCTCGGGGCCCAGCGCCTCGTTGAGCTGGCGGTGGTAGACCATCTCGATCATGGCCGCCGCGCCCACCAGCGCCGCCAGCGCCGCGCCGGCCAGCGCGAGGTAGGAGGCCCAGATCTGCTTGAGCTTGCCGAAGGCCGCCACGCGCAGGTTCATCAGGATCAGGCTGGCGAAGCCGCCCGGCGCGTACATGACCATGAACAGGAAGATCAGGCCCAGGTACAGCAGCCAGGCCTTGGTCAGCTCCGACAGCAGCACGCTGCACAGCACCATCAGCACCGCGCCGATGATGGGGCCGAAGAAGAACATCGCGCCGCCGAGGAAGGTGAACAGCAGGTAGGCGCCGGAACGCGCCGCGTGCAGCACCTCGCCGTTGACGATCTCGGTGTTGACGGCGCCCAGGCCCCCGGCGATGCCGGCGAAGAAGCCGGAGATGGTGAACGCCAGGAAGCGCACCCAGTGCGTGTTGTAGCCGATGAAGCCGACGCGCTCCGGGTTGTCGCGCACCGCGTTGAGCATGCGGCCCAGCGGCGTGCGCGTCAGCGCGAACATCGCCGCCGTGCAGACGAAGCAGTACAGGGCCGCGAGGTAGTAGACCTGGATCTGCGGCCCGAACGTGATGCCCATGACCGGCTCGCCGACGACGCGGTTGCTGGAGATGCCGCCCTCGCCGCCCGAGAACTCCGGCAGCATCAGCGCCAGCGCGAACACCAGCTCGCCGATGCCCAGCGTGATCATCGCGAACGGCGTGCCGGCCTTCTTCGTGGACACGTAGCCCAGCAGCGCCGCGCACACCAGGCCGGCCAGGCCGCCCACCAGCGGGACCAGGCTGACCGGGAGGCCCAGCGTGCCGGCGCCCACCTTGTTCAGCGCATGGATGGCGAGGAAGGCGCCCATGCCGCTGTAGACGGCGTGGCCGAAGCTCAGCATGCCGCCCTGGCCCAGCAGCATGTTGTAGGCCAGGCAGGCGATGATGCCGATGGCCATCTGCGTCAGCATGGTCTGCGCCAGGCCGCTGGTCCAGATGCGCGGCGCGACGACGAGCGCGACCGCGAACAGGCTCCAGACCAGCCAGCGGCCGACGTTGTAGGGCTTGAAGTGGAATTCCTTGACCTGGCTCATCAGTCTTCTCGCGTGCCGAGGAGGCCCTTGGGCCGGAAGATCAGGATCAGCACCATCAGCAGGTAGGGCAGGATCTGCGCGACCTCCTTCAGCGCCAGGCGCAGCACCGGGTAGCCGGGCGTCTCGGGCGTGATGGTGAAGCCCATCGCCGTCAGCGCGGACGCCAGCGAGGCGTCCACCGTCAGCGGCAGCGTCTGCAGCAGGCCGATGACGATCGAGCCGACGAAGGCGCCGGCCAGCGAGCCGATGCCGCCCACGACCACCACGACGAAGATGATGGAGCCGACGATGACGGCCATGTTGGGCTCGGTGACGAAGGTGATGCCGCCGATGACGCCGGCCAGCGCCGCCAGCGCGCAGCCGCTGCCGAACACCAGCATCAGCACCCGCGGCACGTTGTGGCCCAGCGCCTCGACCATCTCGGGGTGGGTCAGCGAGGCCTGGATGACCAGGCCGACGCGAGTGCGCGTCAGCAGCAGCCACAGCGCCACCAGCATCAGCAGCGCGACGGCCATCATGAAGGCGCGCGTCAGCGGGAAGGTGGAGCACAACGCCGCCGTGCACAGCTCCGGCGCGGCCTTGCCCAGCACCAGCGACATGCCCTGCGCGGACGACGAGATGATGGTGAAGGCCGAGCCCTGCAGCTCCGGCGGCGGCGTGAACGGCACCGCGGTGCGGCCCCAGATCAGCTGCACCAGCTCCAGGATGACGTAGGACAGGCCGAAGGTGATCAGCAGCTCCGGCACATGCCCGAACTTGTGCACCCGCCGCAGCGCCAGCCGCTCGAACGCCGCCCCCATCAGCCCCACGGCGATGGGGGCCAGCAGCAGCGCGGGCCAGAAGCCGACGATGCCCACCAGCGAATACGCCACGTAGGCGCCCACCATGTAGAAGCTGGCGTGCGCGAAGTTCAGCACGCCCATCATGCTGAAGATCAGCGTCAGGCCCGAGCTGAGCATGAACAGCAGCAGCCCGGAGGACAGCCCGTTCAGCAGGTTGATGAAGACTTGATCCAAGACCGCCCTTTCGGAAACACGCCCTCCCGGCCAGGCCGGACGGCGTCGCAAACGGGCCGGGCCCGGGCGCGGCATGCGCCCGAGGCCGGCTCGCGCAGCAGCGAGGCCAGCGCTCAGCTGGGCCGCTTCATCTGGCAGGACGTCGGCGTGGAGGACACGTACGAATCGAACTGCTTCACCGGCGCCAGCGTCATGCCCGTCTTCTCGGGGCTGTACGGGTACTTGGCGTCGGCCTTCTGCCAGACCGTGATGAACAGCGGCTGCTGCAGCTGGTGGTCGGTCTTGCGCATGGTGATGTCGCCGTTGAAGCTCTTGACGGTGAGCCCCTCCATCGCCTTGGCCACCTTGACCGGATCCGTGGACTTGGCGTTCGCCATGGCCTGGGTCAGCATCGCGTAGATGTGCTGGACGCTGTTGGTGAACAGGTCGTCGTTGAAGCGCTTGTTGAACTCGTCGGCCAGCTTCTGCGCCTCGCCGCCCATGTTGTAGTGGCTGTAGGCCACCTGGTAGACGCGGCCGGCGCCGCCCTGGCCGAGCGCCGTCGGCGTGCCGGTCACGCCGGTGTAGTAGGTGAAGAACTTGCCGTTGTAGCCGGCCTCGTTGGCGGCCTTGACGAGCAGCGCCAGGTCGGAGCCCCAGTTGCCGGTGATCACGGTGTCGGCGCCGCTGGCCTTGATCTTGGCGACGTAGGGCGCGAAGTCGCGCACCTGGGCCAGCGGGTGCAGGTCCTCGCCGACGATCTTGATGTCCGGGCGCTTGCGGGCCAGGCCTTCCTTGGCGTACTTGGCGACCTGGTGGCCGTGGGCGTAGTTCTGGTTCAGCAGGTAGACCTTCTTGACGTCGGGCTGGTCCTTCATGAAGGTGGTCATCGCCTCCATCTTCATGGACGTGTCGGCGTCGAAGCGGAAGTGCCAGTAGCTGCACTTGCTGTTGGTCAGGTCCGGGTCCACCGCCGAGTAGTTCAGGTAGATGATTTCCTTGCCCGGGTTGCGGTCGTTGTGCTTTTGCACCGCGTCGGCCATCGCCAGCGCGACGCTGGAGCCGTTGCCCTGCATGACGTAGCGGATGCCCTGGTCGGCCGCGGCCTTCAGCAGGTTCAGCGACTCGGCGGGGCTGAGCTTGTTGTCGAAGGTGACGACCTCGAACTTCACGCCGGCCGGGTTGCTCTTGCTGACCTTCTCGCCGATGAACTGGAAGGTCTTGACCTGGTTCTGGCCGACCGGGCCCATGAGGCCGGACAGCGCGTCGATGTAGGCGAGCTTGACCGTCTCACCCTTCTGGGCCTGTGCGGCGCCGGCGGCCAGCGCGAGCGTCGCGGCGGCGGCCAGCGTGCGGACGGCGAAACGGGCCGAAGTGGTTGCGAACATGCTTGTCTCCTGTCTAGGGGTGATGGTCTTGAGTGGGCGGAACTTAATGCAACCCGGGCGCGGTGCGGTCCCGGGCTTTCCCCACAGGCTCAGGCGGTCGGGAGCCTGTGCGCCAGGAACTGGTCGCGCAGCTTGAGCTTCTGCACCTTGCCGGTGGCCGTGTGCGGGATCTCGGCGACGAAGACGACGTCGTCCGGGATCTGCCACTTGGCGATGCGGCCGTCGTAGAACGCGAGCAGCTCATCGCGCGTGACGCTGGCGCCCGGCTTCAGCACGACGACCAGCAGCGGCCGCTCGTCCCACTTGGGGTGCTTGGCCGCGATGACGGCGGCCTCGTTCACGGCCGGGTGGGCCATGGCGATGTTCTCGAGGTCGATGGACGAGATCCACTCGCCGCCGGACTTGATGACGTCCTTGCTGCGGTCGGTGATCTGCATGAAGCCGTCGGCGTCGATCGTGGCCACGTCGCCGGTGGGGAACCAGCCGGGCTCGCCGTCGACGCTGACCAGCGGCGAGGACTCGTTCTTGAAGTACTGCGAGATGACCCAGTGGCCGCGCACGACGAGGTTGCCCGAGTTCTGCCCGTCCCAGGGCAGCGAGCGGCCTTCGTCGTCGATGATGGCCATGTCGACGCCGCAGATGGCGCGCCCCTGCTTCTCCAGCAGGCGCTGCTGCTGCTCGGGCGGCAGGCCGAGCTGGCGCGTCGTCAGCTTGGACAGCGTGCCCAGCGGCGACATCTCCGTCATGCCCCAGGCGTGGATGACCTCGATGCCGTAGTCGTCCTGCAGCGTCTTCATCATGGCCGGCGGGCAGGCCGCGCCGCCGATGACGGTGCGCTTGAAGCTGGAGAACTTGAGGTCGTTGGCCTTCACATGGTTCAGCAGGCCCAGCCACACGGTGGGCACGCCGGCGCTGAAGGACACCTGCTCGCTCTCGAACAGCTCGTACAGGCTCTTGCCGTCCAGGTGCGGCCCGGGCATGACCAGCTTGCAGCCGACGATGGCCGCGCTGTAGGGCAGGCCCCAGGCGTTGACGTGGAACATCGGCACGACCGGCAGCACCACGTCGCGGCTGGAGCAGTCCATCGCGTCCGGCAGCGCCGCCGCATAGGCGTGCAGCACCGTCGAGCGGTGGCTGTACACGGCGCCCTTGGGGTTGCCGGTGGTGCCGGAGGTGTAGCAGATGCTGGACGCGGCGTTCTCGTCCAGCGCGGGCCAGGCGTAGTCGCCGGTCTCGGCGGCCAGCAGGTCGTCGAAGCACAGCAGGTTCGGGATGGCGGTGCTGGCCGGCATGTGGGCGCGCGACGTCATCATGACGAAGTGCCGCACCGTCTTCATCAGCGGCGCCAGCTTCTCGATCAGCGGCAGGAAGGTCGCGTCGAAGCACAGCACGCGGTCCTCGGCGTCGTTGGCGATCCAGACGATCTGCTCGGGAAACAGGCGCGGGTTGATGGTGTGGCACACCAGGCCCGAGCCGGACGCGCCGTAGTAGATCTCCAGGTGGCGGTAGCCGTTCCAGGCCAGCGTGCCGACGCGGTCGCCGGCCTCGCAGCCCAGCCGCGCGAAGGCCTGCGCGGCCTGGCGCGAGCGCTGCGCCACCTCGCGCCAGTTGCTGCGGTGCACGTCGCCCTCGACCCGCTTGCTGACGATCTCGGTCTCGCCCGCATGCCGCTCGGCATGCTTGAGCAGCGCCGAGATCAGCAGCGGCTCCGACATCATCCGTCCCATCAATGCCATGGCTTGTCTCCTGCAGGTTTGTTCTCGGACCAGTCTAGCCCGCGGAATCCGCCACGGGCCGTCACACCCGCGACCCGGCGCCCCCGAGGAAACACCCAGGCCACGATGGTGCAGGCCCGCTCACTACACTGGCGTGATGAGCCTGCCCGACCGCCTCGCCTGGCCCAACCGCTTCGCGTCGCTGGGGCCCGAATTCTTCACCGAGCTGCCCGCGCAAGGCCTGCCGGAGCCGCACTGGGTGGCGCACAGCCCCGTATGCGCGGCGCTGCTGGGCTGGCCCGCCGGCTGGACCGCGCAGCCCGATGCGCTGGCCGTGTTCGCCGGCAACGCCACCTGGCCCGGCATGCGGCCGCTGGCCTCGGCCTACAGCGGCCACCAGTTCGGCGTCTGGGCCGGCCAGCTGGGCGACGGCCGCGCGCTGTGGCTGGGCGAGGTGGACACGCCGCACGGCCCGCAGGAGCTGCAGCTCAAGGGCGGCGGCCTGACGCCCTACTCCCGCCGCGGCGACGGCCGCGCGGTGCTGCGCTCGTCGATCCGCGAGTTCCTCTGCTCCGAGGCGATGGCCGCCCTGGGCGTGCCGACGACGCGCGCGCTGTGCATCACCGGCTCGCGCCTGCCCGTCATGCGCGAGACGGTGGAGACCGCCGCCATCGTCACCCGCGTCGCGCCGAGCTTCCTCCGCTTCGGCCACTTCGAGCATTTCGCGCACCACGGCCGGCCCGACGCGCTGCGCGCGCTCGCCGAGTGGTTCATCGCCCACCACGCGCCCGACTGCGCCGACGCGCCCGAGCCCGCCGTCGCGCTGCTGCGCAAGGTGGCGCTGCAGACGGCCGACCTGATGGCCCACTGGCAGGCCGTCGGCTTCTGCCATGGCGTGATGAACACCGACAACATGTCCCTGCTCGGCCTGACGCTGGACTACGGCCCCTTCGGCTTCATGGATGGCTTCGACCCGATGCACGTCTGCAACCACAGCGACGACCGCGGCCGCTACGCCTACGCGCGCCAGCCGTCGGTCGCGTTCTGGAACCTGCACGCGCTGGCGCAAGCCTTGCTGCCGCTGCTGGACGGCGAGCCCGAAGCGGCCGGCGAGCGGCTGCTGGACGCCGTCGAGGCCTACCGCGAGCGCTTCGCGCAGCAGATGCTCGGCCGGCTGCGCGCCAAGCTCGGCCTCGAAGGCGAGCAGGCCGGCGACCAGGCGCTGGCCGACGACTTCCTGAAGCTGATGGCCGCCTCGCGCGCCGACTTCACGCAGAGCTGGCGCCGGCTGTCGCGCGCGCTGGCCGACCCCGAGCCGCTGCGCGACCTGTTCATCGACCGCGCGGCGCTGGACGCCTGGCTGGCCCGCTGGCACGCCCGCGTCACGCCCGGCGCCGAGGCGCGCATGCGGGCCGTCAACCCGGCCGTCGTGCTGCGCAACCACCTCGCCGAGGGCGCGATCCGCGCCGCGCAGCAGGGCGATTTCGGCGAGATCGAACGGCTGCGGGACGTGCTGGCCCGCCCGTTCGACGAACCGCTTCTCCCCAGCGACGCCGCGCTGCCGCCCGACTGGGCCGCCACCCTCGAAGTTTCCTGCTCCTCATGACCGACAAGCCCTACCCCATCCAGAAGACCGACGCCGAATGGCGCGAGCAGCTCGACCCGGTGCAATACCAGGTCGCCCGCCACGCGGCCACGGAGCGCGCGTTCACCGGCAAGTACTGGGACCACTTCGAGCCCGGCCGCTACCACTGCATCGGCTGCGGCACGCCGCTGTTCGAGGCCGCCACCAAGTTCGACGCCGGCTGCGGCTGGCCCAGCTACTGGGCGCCGGTGAACGGCGAGGTCATCGAGCGCGTGCTGGACGAGAGCCACGGCATGGTGCGCGTGGAAGTGCGCTGCAACAACTGCGGCTCGCACCTCGGCCATGTGTTCCCGGACGGCCCCCAACCCACGGGGGAGCGCTACTGCATCAACTCGGCCGCCATCGACTTCGTCGACGAAAATCCCGGCCCATGAAGCTGTTGCTCGACTTTCTCCCGCTGATCCTGTTCTTCATCGTCTTCAAGCTCGCCGAAGGCAGCCCGGAGGCGGCCGCCGCGTTCGCCACGCAGCATTTCGGCTTCATGGTGCAGGGCGGCAGCGTCGGCACGGGGGAAGCGCCGGTGCTGCTGGCGACCGTCGTCGTCATGGTCGCCACGTTGGCCCAGGCCGCGCTCCTGAAGCTGCGCGGCAAGAAGATCGACCTGATGCTGTGGATCAGCCTGGCGCTGGTCGTCGTGCTCGGCGGCGCCACCGTGTGGTTCCACAACGAGACCTTCATCAAGTGGAAGCCCACCGGCCTGCACTGGGCAATGGCGCTGACGCTGTGGATCTCGCAGGCCGGGTTCGGCAAGAACCTGATCCAGGCCATGCTGGGCGCCGAGCTGCGGCTGCCCGACGCCGTCTGGCTGCGCCTGAACCGCGCCTGGGTGCTGTTCTTCGCGTTCATGGGCGTGCTCAACCTCTACGTGGCCTACCACTTCTCCACGTCGGCCTGGGCCAACTTCAAGGTCTTCGGCGCCACCGGGCTGATCCTGCTGTTCACGCTCGGCCAGGGCGTGTACATGAGCCGGCACCTGCCGCCCGACGAGGACCGCCAGCCATGATCGCCGACGACATCGAGGCGCGGCTGCGCGCCGCGCTGGCGCCCACGGCGCTCAGCCTGCGCGACGACAGCGCCCGGCACGCCGGCCACGCGGGCGCCCGCGAAGGCGGCCATTTCCACCTGGCCATCGTGTCGGACCGCTTTACCGGCCTGCCCCGGCTGGCCCGGCACCGGCTCGTCTATCATTGCCTGGCTGACCTGATGCAGCGCGGCATCCACGCGCTGGCCATCGACGCCAGAGCCCCTGGCGAGTCTTGAGCGACCCCGCGCCCGCCGTCCCGGCGGCGCGATTTTTTTAGCCTCACCCCCTTCCCCATCCATGAAGAAGTTTGCGCTCGCCGCCACCGTCGCGGCCCTCGTTTCGGCCCTGGCACCGGCCACTGCCGTCGCGCAGAACATCGCCACCGTCAACGGCAAGCCCGTGCCCAAGGCCCGCGTGGAGGCGCTGATCCAGCAGGTCACCAAGAGCGGCCAGCAGCAGCGCTCGCCGGAGCTGGAGGCCCAGGTCAAGGACGTCGTCGTGCGCAACGAGATCCTGGTGCAGGCCGCCGAGAAGGCCGGCATCCCGCAGACGGCCGACTACAAGGCGCAGCTCGACTTCGCCCGCCAGAACATCCTGATCCGCGGCCTGATGGACGACTACCGCGCCAAGAATCCGGTGACCGACGCCGAGGCGCAGGCCGAGTACGACAAGTTCAAGGCCCAGAACAGCGGCGAGGAATACCGCGCCCGCCACATCCTGGTCGAGAAGGAAGAAGACGCCAAGGCGCTGATCGCCAAGATCAAGGCCGGCGGCAGCTTCGAGGAACTGGCCAAGGCCAACTCCAAGGACACCGGCTCGGCGCAAAACGGCGGCGATCTGGACTTCGCCAACCCGAACAACTTCGTGCCCGAGTTCAGCAAGGCCATGACCGCGCTGAAGAAGGGCGAGATGACGCAGGAGCCGGTCAAGAGCCAGTTCGGCTTCCACATCATCAAGCTGGAAGACACCCGCCCTGCCACCTTCCCGGCCTTCGACGACGTGAAGGCGCAGATCAAGCAGCGCATCGAGCAGCAGAAGCTGGCCGAGTTCCAGGACGGCCTGATCAAGAAGGCCAAGACCGACTACACCTTCAGCAAGTAAGCCTCCCGCTGGAGCGCGGTGGCTGCCGGAGCCCGCCGATGCCCTCGGCGGGCTTTTTTGCGTCTTGCGTCAGTCGGCCAGCCGCCCCGCCTCGATGCGCAGCTGCCGCTCGCAGCGCGCGGCGATCTCGCGGTCGTGCGTGACCAGCACCAGCGTCGTGCCGGCCTCGCGGTTCAGCTCGAACATCAGCGCCATCACCGCGGCGCCGGTCGCGAAGTCCAGGCTGCCGGTGGGCTCGTCGGCCAGCAGCAGCGCGGGCCGCTGCACGAAGGCGCGCGCCAGCGCCACGCGCTGCTGCTCGCCGCCGGACAGCACGCGCGGGTAGTGCCCGAGCCGCTCGGCCAGGCCCACGCGGCCCAGCATCGCGGCGGCCTGTTCGCGCGCGTCGCGCTCGCCGCGCAGCTCCAGCGGCAGCATCACGTTCTCCAGCGCCGTCAGGTTGGGCAGCAGCTGGAAGCTCTGGAACACGAAGCCCAGCTCGCGCGCGCGGACGGCGGCGCGCTGGTCCTCGTCCAGCGCGAACAGGTCCTGCCCGCGCAGCCGCACGGTGCCGCTGCTGGGCAGGTCCAGGCCCGCCAGGATGGCCAGCAGCGTGCTCTTGCCCGAGCCCGACGCGCCGACGATGGCCGCCGACTCCCGCGCGGCCAGCGTGAAGCTGATGTCATGCAGAATCGTCAGCTCCCCGGTCGCGTCGTGGACGCGCTTGGTGATCTGATCAACTTGGACGAGGGCTTCGGGCATGTCGGGACTGCGGCGGCGGTGGGTGGTGGCGCACTTTAGCCTGGGGGTGCTCGCCGCCGGCACTGCGGCGGCCGCCCCGGCGGCGGGGGCGGCGCCGGTCATCCTCGTCGTCGGCGACAGCCTGTCGGCCGAGTACGGCATCCCGGCCGGCAGCGGCTGGGTGGCGCTGCTGCAGCAGCGCCTGGCCGCGCAGAACAAGCCGCACCGGGTCGTCAACGCCAGCATCAGCGGCGACACGACGGCCGGCGGCCGCAGCCGGCTGCCGGCGGCGTTGCGCGCGCACCGGCCTGCCATCGTCATCCTGGAGCTGGGCGGCAACGACGCGCTGCGCGGCCTGCCGCTGGCCGGCACGCGCGACAACCTGCTGGCCATGGCGCGCGCCGCGCAGGCGGCGGGCGCCCGGGTGCTCATCGTCGGCATGCAGGTGCCGCCCAACTACGGCGCCGCCTACACGCGCGACTTCGAGGCGCTGTTCGCCCAGGCCGCGCGGCAGGCGCAGGCCGGCCTGGTGCCCTTCCTGCTGAAGGGCGTGGCCGACCGGCCGGACGCGGCGGACTGGTTCCAGCCGGACCGCATCCACCCGCTCGCCCGGGCCCACGCGCTGATGCTGGACAACGTCTGGGCGGCGCTGCGGCCGCTGCTGTAGCCCTCAGCGCTCCTCGCGCCGCAGCGCGTCGGGCCGGCGCGGGCCGCCGTCCTCGCCGCGCGGCTGGCGCAGCGGCAGCTGGGCACGCGGCTGCTCCTGCTGCGGCGGCATGCGGCGCTGCAGTTCCTGCTGGCGCTGCTGCTCCTGCTGACGTTGCTGCATCAGCTGCTGTTGTTGCTGCATCTGCAGCTGCCGTGCCTGTTCGCGGCGCTGCTGCTCCTGCTGGCGCTGCTGCATCTGCAACTGTTGCTGCTGCATCAGCTGCTGCTGCTGTTGCTGCATCTGCATCTGCTGCGCCTGCTCGCGGCGGCGTTGCTCCTGCTGTTCCTGCTGCTGGCGCAGGACCTCGCCGCGCTGCAGCTGCTGGTCGCGCTGCTGCTGCACCTGGTCGCGCTGGCGCTGCTGCTCGTCCTGATGCTGCTGGCGTTGCCGTTCCTCGAAGCGCTGGATCTCGTCGCGGCGCTGGCGCTGCTGGTCCTGCAGGCGCTGCTGCGCGTCCAGGCGCTGTTGCTGCTGGGCTTCGCGCTGCTGCTGCAGGCGCCAGGGCAGGTCGTCGCCGCCGCGCGGCGGCTGCGGCGGCTGGGCGACCGGCAGCTGCGGCTGCGGCCTCACCGGCAGGCGCTCGCCCCGGCGCGGCGGTTGCATATCGGCCGGCCGCGTGGGCACGGCGGGCAGCAGCGCGCCGAGGTCGCCGCGGCCGGGCGCCACGGGCAGCGGGCGGACCCAGCCGGGCGCGCCGCCGCCCCGCTCCCGGCGCACCGGCAGCGCCTCGATGCGCCCGCCCGGCGCCGGCAGCATGCTGATGGCGGCCGGCACGTCGCGGTAGCGGTTCGGGCGCCGGACGGTGATCGGGTCGCGCAGGTCGCGCGGGTCGTTGACGCGGCTCACGTAGCGCGGCGTGTGGCGGTAGGCGGGCACATAGACCTCGCGCGGCGCCAGCGGGTACCAGCCGTAGCGCGGCGGCGGCGTGCGGCCGCCGACGGTGATGCCGACGCTGACCGCGCCGCCGCCCACCCAGCCCACCAGCGCCGGCGCATAGACGGGCCGGTGTACATAGGGCCCGGGCGTCCAGCACCAGCGCCCGCCCCACTGCACCCAGCGGCCGTAGTGGAAGGGCGCGAAGCCCCAGGGCGCGTCGTCCACCCAGGTCCAGCCCCACAGGCGCGACCAGGTCCAGCGGCCGTAGCGGTAGGGTGCCCAGTCGGCCACCCCGAGCGTCGTCGGCACCCACACGGTGCCGTAGTCGGGCGCGGTTTCCCAGCGGCCGTAGCGGTCCAGGTCCTCGGCGCCGGTCATCTCGGGCGACACGTGGCGGGCGACGGGCCGGTCGCCCTCCTCGCGGCTTTGGGCCAGCACCCAGTCGCCGAAGCCGTCGCCGTGCAGCGGCGAGCGCTCGGCGCGCGGGCCGTCGGGCCACCACAGCTCCAGCTGCTCGCCCGCGCCGGCATACACGGGCGCGGCGCCGCGCGCCCAGTCGAAGCGCAGCCGGCCCTGCCAGACATAGGCCTTGCTGCCCCGGTCCAGTTGCTCCACGCGGTACAGGCCCTCGCGCTCGGGCTGGGCCGTGCCCTCGCGGGTGCGCAGCCGCGTCTCGGCGGCGTTCTCGGCCGAGCGCAGGCGCACGGCGACGTCGCCGCGGTCCAGCTGCAGCAGCGTCTGGCCGTCGTCGAGCTGGCTGAACTCCATGTCGCTGCGCTCGTCCACCCACAGCGTGGTGGAGCCCACGCGCAGGCTCAGCCGCGCGCGCTCGTCGGTGCGCACGCGGTCGCCCTCGCCGACGGTCTGGTTGCGGGTCAGGCGCGTCCACTCGCGCGTGTCCTGGTCGAACAGCCAGGCGTCGCCCACCACCTCGACCACGCGGGCCGCGCGCGACGGCGGGTCGCGGTCGCCGTCCTGCGCGCGCGCCGCGGGCACCAGGGCCACCAGCAGCGACAGCGCCAGGATGCGCCAGCGGCGGCGGGTCAGGACGAGCGGGGATGTGGCGGACGTGGCCATGGCGAGACTCCTTTGCGCGGCGCCAACGCGTGGGCGCCCCCGGCGGTGGACAAGGCTTACAAACGTTTCAATCGTCGGTATCCGCATCCAGGTCCGGGAACAGCACCGACGTGAAGCCGAAGCGGGTGAAGTCGGTGACGCGCATGGGGTAGAGGATGCCGTCCAGGTGGTCGCACTCGTGCTGCACGACGCGGGCGTGGAAGCCGTCCACCGTGCGGTCGATGGGCTGGCCGTCGGCGTCGAACCCTGTGTAGCGGATGCGCTCGTCGCGCTCGACGATGCCGCGCAGGCCGGGCACCGACAGGCAGCCCTCCCAGCCTTCGGTGCGGCCGCCGTCCAGCACCTCGATGACCGGGTTGATCAGCACGGTGGGCGGCACGGGCGGGGCGTCCGGGTAGCGCGGGTTCTTCGCGTAGCCGAAGATCACCAGCCGCAGGTCCACGCCGATCTGCGGCGCGGCCAGCCCGGCGCCGCTGGCGGCGGCCATGGTCTCGAACATGTCGGCGATCAGCGCCTTCAGCGCCGGCGTGCCGAACGCGGTGACCGGCCTGGCGACGCGCAGCAGCCGCGGGTCGCCCATCTTCAGGATCTCGTGCACCGCCACCGCGGACTCCTTCGGCTATCGTGACCGGCGATTCTAGGAAGCCCCGCAATGCTTGATTTCATCGAAGACCTCGGCCACGGCATCCACGCCATCGACACCGGCTTCCAGCGCCCGCGCTTCGACGCCGCCTACCTGCTGGTGCAGGACGGCCGCGCCGCCTTCATCGACACCGGCACCAACCACGCGGTGCCGCGCCTGCTGGCCGCGCTGGACGCGCTGGGCCTGGCGCGCGACGCGGTGGACTGGGTCATCCCCACGCACGTCCACCTGGACCATGCCGGCGGCACCGGCCTGCTGATGGAGGCACTGCCCAACGCGCGGGCGCTCGTCCATCCGCGCGGCCTGCGCCACCTGGTGGACCCCAAGGCGCTGTGGCTGGGCGCGCTGGCCGTGTACGGCGAGGCCGAGATGCAGCGCAGCTACGGCAAGCTGGTGCCGGTGCCGGCCGGGCGGGCCGAGGCGTCCAGCGACGGGCAGCTCATCCACCTCGCCGGCCGGCCGCTGCGCCTCATCGACACGCCCGGCCATGCGCGCCACCACCATGCCGTCTGGGACGAGGCCAGCCGCAGCTGGTTCACGGGCGACACCTTCGGCCTGTCCTACCGCGAATTCGACGTGGACGGCCGCGCCTGGGTCCTGCCGACGACGACGCCCGTGCAGTTCGACCCCGACGCGCTGAAGGCCACCGTCGCCCGGCTGCTGGCGGCCCGGCCGCTGGCCATGCTGGTGACGCACTACGGCCGCATCGGCGGCTCGGAGGCGGCCGTGCAGCACCTGGCCGCGCAGCTGCTGGCGCAGGTGGACGAGATGGTGGCGCTGGCCCGGCCGCTGGCCGCGGCGCCGGACCGCCACGCCCGGCTCAAGGCCGCGCTGCTGGACGCCTGCCTGGCCCGCCTGCGCGCGCACGGCCACCCGGCCGGCGCCGACGCGGCCGAATGGCTGGCGCTGGACGCCGAGCTGAACGCGCAAGGCCTGGCGGTCTGGCTGGACCAGGCGGCCCGCTGACCGGGCGCCCGCTGCCGGGGGCGGGCCCGATCAGACGTCCAGACCCAGCTCCTGGATCTTGCGCGTGATGGTGTTGCGGCCGATGCCGAGCTTCTGCGCGGCCTCGATGCGGCGGCCGCGGGTGAGGTCCAGCGCGGTCAGGATGAGCTGGGCCTCGAAGCGCCGCGTCAGCGCGTCCCAGACGTCCGTGTCGCCCGCGGCCAGGCGGGTGCGGGCGTCGGCGGCCATGTCGGCCAGCCAGCCGCCGCTGCTGGTGCTGGCGGGCGCGGCGGCCGGCGGGGCCGCGACGCCCGGCGCGGCCACTGCGGCGGCCGGGGCCGGCGGCGGCAGTGCGGCGGCGGCGTGACCGGGCTGCACCTCGTCCGGCAGGTCCTTGGGCTCGACCACCTGGCTGGGCGCCATCACGCTGAGCCAGTGGCAGATGTTCTCCAGCTGGCGCACGTTGCCGGGGAATTCGAACGCCGTCAGCACGGCCAGCGCGGCGTCCGACAAACGCTTGGGCTCGACGCCCAGGTCGGTCGCGCTGCGCTGCAGGAAGTGGCGGGCCAGCGCGGGGATGTCCTCGCGGCGCTCGCGCAGCGGCGGCAGCCGCAGCCGGATGACGTTCAGGCGGTGGAACAGGTCCTCGCGGAACGCGCCCTGGCGCACGCGCTCCTCCAGGTTCTGGTGCGTGGCGGCGATGACGCGCACGTTGCTGCGCATCGGGCTGTGGCCGCCGACGCGGTAGAACTGGCCGTCGGACAGCACGCGCAGCAGCCGCGTCTGCAGCTCGAAGGGCATGTCGCCGATCTCGTCGAGGAACAGCGTGCCGCCGTCGGCCTGCTCGAAGCGGCCGCGCCGCGAGGCCTGGGCGCCGGTGAAGGCGCCGCGCTCGTGGCCGAACAGCTCGCTCTCCAGCAGGTCCTTCGGGATCGCGGCCGTGTTGATGGCGACGAAGGGGCCCTCGCCGCGCGGGCTGTGCTTGTGCAGCGCGCGGGCCACCAGTTCCTTGCCGGAGCCGCTCTCGCCGGTGATCATGACCGTGACGTTGCTCTGCGACAGCCGGCCGATGGCGCGGAACACGTCCTGCATCGCCGGTGCCTGGCCCAGCATCTCGGGCACCTGCGCGGCGGCCTCCTGCTCGCCGGCCTCGCGCTGGCTTTCCTCCTGCGCGCGGCGGATCAGCTCCACGGCGCGCGGCAGGTCGAAGGGCTTGGGCAGGTACTCGAAGGCGCCGCCCTGGAAGGCGGACACGGCGCTGTCCAGGTCGGAATAGGCCGTCATGATGATGACGGGCAGCGCCGGCAGCCGCGCCTTGACCTTGGCCAGCAGCTCCAGCCCCGAGCCGCCGGGCATGCGGATGTCGGAGACCAGCACCTGCGGGCTGTCGTCGTCCAGCGCGGCAAGCATGTCGCGCGCATTGCTGAAGCTGCGCACCGGCAGCCCTTCGCGGGCCAGGGCCTTCTCGAGCACGAAGCGGATCGAGTGGTCGTCGTCAACAACCCAGATGGATTTCATGCGGTTCCTCTGCCGCGCCCCCGACCTCGTGGGCTCAGGGCAACGGCAACGTGATTCGGAAATTCGTCAGGCCCGGCTCGCTCTCGCAGTCGATCATTCCCTGGTGCTGTTGGGCGATCGTCTGCGCGAGCGTGAGGCCGAGGCCCGAGCCGCCGTCCCGCCCCGACACCAGGGGAAAGAAGATGCGGTCCCGGATCTCGGCGGGGACGCCGGGACCGTTGTCCTCGATATGCAATTCCAGTGCCAAGCGCCAGCGCTGCTTGCCGATGGTGACCTGCCGCGCGACCCGCGTGCGCAGCACGATCTGCGCGTCGCCGGCCGGGATGCGCGGCGCCAGCGCCTGGGCGGCGTTCTGCACGATGTTCAGCACCATCTGGATGAGCTGCTCGCGGTCGCCGCGGAAGTCGGGCAGCGAGGTGTCGTAGTCGCGCGCGATGTCGAGGCCGCGCGGATGCTCGATCAGCACCAGCGCGCGCACGCGCTCGCAGATCTCGTGGATGTTGACGTCGCCCACCACCTGCGCGCGGCGGTGCGGCGCGAGCAGCCGGTCCACCAGGCTTTGCAGCCGGTCCACCTCGTGGACGATGACCTGGGTGTATTCCAGCAGCTCGGGGCTGCCGTCCTGCAGTTCCATGGCCAGCAGCTGCGCCGCTCCGCGGATGCCGCCCAGCGGGTTCTTGATCTCGTGGGCGAGGTTGCGGGTCAGCTCCTTGGTGGCCTGCACCTGGTCGAGCGAGCGCTCGTCGCGGTCCTGGCGGGCCTGCTGGGCGATCTCGATCAGCTCCACCAGCACGCGCGGCGCGCCGTCGCCGCCGGCATCCATCTGCGAGACGATGACATGGACCGGCAGGCCCTCGTCATGCGCCCAGGCGCGGCGCAGCACCGCGTCGAAGCGGCTGCTGGAGTACTGGTTGGCGGCGACGCCGGCGATGGTCTCGGTCAGGCGCTGCGCGTCGCCGAACCAGTCGGGCAGCAGCGCCTTCTGCACGGTGCGGCGCGACAGCCGCATGCCGTCCTCGAAGGCGGCGTTGGCGAACAGGCATTCGCCGCGGGCGTTGACGACCACCACCATGGTCGCCAGCAGGTCCAGGCCGGCGAGGTCGGGCGGCAGCAGCAAGGCGTCAGTCATGGCGCAGCCCGGCGCCGGGCCGGGTGTCAGGGCAGCTTGGCGATCTCGCGCTTGAGCGCCTGCACGTCGGCCTCGTGGCGGGCGACGTTGTCCTTGAGCTCGGCCATGCGGTCCAGGAATTTCTGGTAGTTGCGCTCGTCGCCGCGCCGCTCGCCCTGGCCGTTGCCGAACTCGCGCTGCGCGTTGGCCAGGCGCTCCTCGGCGGCGCGCAGCTCGGCCTGCAGCACGCTGCGGCGCTCGTCGTCGCGGGCGCGCTGCTGGCCGGCATCGACGCGGGTCTCAGCACCGCGCGCTCCACCCGAGGCCGGCGGCGCGGCGCCCGGCGCGCGCGGCCGCGCCGTCTGCATGATGGTGATGGGCGTGCCCTCGATGGTGCGGCAGCCGCGCTCGACGGCCTCCCGGGCGGACAGCGTGTCGGTGTAGAGCACCGGCGGGCCGGGGCAGCGGTAGACCGTGCCCTGGGCCTGCGCGCCCAGGCTTGCAACGACGAGCAGCGGTGCCAGCAGTCGGATCAGCATGGCGGGATTGTGGCTCAGCCGGCCACATGAAAAAGGGGCCGCCGCAGCGGCCCCCTCGCACGGGGATGGCGGCGGCCGCGGACAGCGCGAGGCCCCGGCATGGGGCGACGGCCGGCGTGCCGCCTGCGGCCATCACAGCGCGTAGTACATGTCGAACTCGACCGGGTGGGTCGCCATGCGGAAGCGGGTCACTTCCTGCATCTTCAGCTCGATGTAGGCGTCGATGTAGGCGTCGGTGAACACGCCGCCCTTGGTCAGGAAGGCGCGGTCCTTGTCCAGGTACTCCAGCGCCTGGTCCAGGCTGTGGCAGACGGTCGGGATCTTCGCGTCTTCCTCGGGCGGCAGGTGGTAGAGATCCTTGGTGGCGGCTTCGCCCGGGTGGATCTTGTTCTCCACGCCGTCCAGGCCGGCCATCAGCAGCGCGCTGAAGGCCAGGTAGGGGTTGGCGGACGGGTCCGGGAAACGCGCCTCGACGCGGCGGCCCTTGGGGTTGGCGACGTAGGGGATGCGGATGGACGCCGAGCGGTTCTTGGCCGAGTAGGCCAGCTTGACCGGCGCCTCGAAGCCGGGCACCAGGCGCTTGTAGCTGTTGGTGCCGGGGTTGGTGATGGCGTTCAGCGCGCGGGCATGCTTGATGATGCCGCCGATGTAGTACAGCGCGAAGTCGCTCAGGCCGGCGTAGCCGTCACCGGCGAACAGGTTCTTGCCGTCCTTCCACACGGACTGGTGCACGTGCATGCCGGAGCCGTTGTCGCCGACCAGCGGCTTGGGCATGAAGGTCGCCGTCTTGCCGTAGGCATGGGCGACGTTCTGGATGATGTACTTCTGCAGCTGCGTCCAGTCGGCGCGCTGGACCAGCGAGCTGAACTTGGTGCCGATCTCCATCTGGCCCGCGTTGGCGACCTCGTGGTGGTGCACCTCGACCGGGATGCCCATCTGCTCCAGGATCAGGCACATCTCCGAGCGCATGTCCTGGCCGCTGTCGACCGGGGGCACCGGGAAGTAGCCGCCCTTGACGGTGGGGCGGTAGCCGCTGTTGCCGTGCTCGTATTCCTTGGAAGAGTTCCAGGCGCCTTCCTCGGACTCGATCTTGAAGAACGAGCCGGACATCTCGTTGCCCCAGCGCACGCTGTCGAAGATGAAGAACTCGGGTTCCGGGCCGAAGAAGGCGGTGTCGCCCAGGCCGCTGCTCTTCAGGTAGGCCTCGGCCCGCTTGGCCAGCGAGCGCGGGTCGCGCTCGTAGGCCTTGCCGTCGGCGGGGTCCACCACGTCGCAGGACAGGATCAGCGTCGGCTCTTCGAAGAAGGGGTCGATGTTGGCGGTGTTGGGGTCGGGCATCAGCAGCATGTCCGACGCCTCGATGCCCTTCCAGCCGGCGATGGAGGAGCCGTCGAAGGCGTGGCCCGACGTGAACTTGTCCTCGTCGAAGTGCGAGACGGGCACGGTGACGTGCTGCTCCTTGCCACGGGTGTCGGTGAAGCGGAAGTCGACGAACTTGACTTCGTTTTCCTTGACGATGTTCATCACGTCGGCGACGGTCTTGGCCATCAATAGCTCCTAGCGGGATCGGGTGGGTGGTTGCCGCCGCAAGCGCGTGCCTGCGGCCACGGAGAGATTCAAAGCAGGTTGCATGCCAGTGCGCACCTACATGGGTTGCCCCGGCGGGCCGCCGGCATTATGGGGCGGCGCCCCGCGCGGCCGGCCGCTATCGCACCATCTCGGTGCTTATGTTGGCACCAGACTGGATCACGCCTTGTTTCAGTGCGTCGTAGGCCGGGGACAGCCGCTCGCCGTCGCCCTTGACGCCCAGCTCGATGCAGCGGCCCCAGCGCGGGTGGTCCACGCTGGGCAGGCTGAAGACCTTGATGCCGGCGAAGTCCGCCTCGATGCGCTCCATCAGCGGCGTCAGGCTGGCCTCCATCGCCCCCTGCACGATCAGCGAGCGCTCCCGCACGCCCGGCTCGCGGTGCAGCTGCGGGTAGCGGTCCAGCACCCAGGCCATCATCGGGTGGGCCATGACCGGGAAGCCCGGCACGAAGTACACGTCGCCGACGAAGAAGCCGGGGATGCGGTTGTAGGGGTTGGGGATGATGCCGGCGCCTTCGGGGAAGCTGCCCATCTCGAAGCGGCGCCGGCTGTCCGGCTCGTCCCGGCTGGCGGCCCGGCCCTGCTCGGCGGCCATCTGCTGGATGCGCTGCCAGATCAGTTCGCAGGCCTCGGGGTGCGGCGCCAGCGGCCGGCCCAGCGCGGCGGCAGCGGCCTGGCGGGTGTGGTCGTCCGGCGTCGCGCCGATGCCGCCGCAGCTGACCACCAGGTCGCCGCTGGCCAAGGCCTCGCGCAGCCGCGCGGTCAGCAACTCGCGGTCGTCGCCCAGGTACTGCGCCCAGGCCAGCTGCATGCCGCGCTCGGCCAGCAGCGCGATGAAGCGGGCCAGGTGCGAGTCCTGGCGCTTGCCGCTCAGGATTTCGTCGCCAATGATGAGCAGGCCGACGTTCATCGCGCGCTCCCGGACGAGCCGTCTTCCACCAGCAGCACCTCGGACACCGGCACGGCGACCGGCTCGGCCGGGCGCAGCTCCCGCTCGGCCCGCTGCGCCCGCAGGGCCTGCAGCGCCGCCAGCGCGTAGTGCGCGAACCAGGCCGTGGAGAAGGCGAACACCAGCGTGTAGAGCCAGATCGCCACCAGCACCAGCACCGGCGCGAAGACCACGGCCATCGCGCCGAACGCCCAGATCAGCGACGGCGCGGCGCCCAGGTAGCCGCAGACGATGCCCATCGTCAGCAGCGGCAGCCGGTGCGCCTGCAGCAGCTCGCGCCGCTCCTCGGCCGAGGCGTGCTCGGCCAGCACGTCGAAGCTGAACACGCGGTAGGTCAGCCAGCCCCAGATCAGCGGCGGCAGCACCATCACCAGCGGCGGGATCAGCCACAGCGGGATGGACAGGATCAGCAGCGCCAGCGCCACCAGCGTCGCGCCGAGCGACGCGGCGACGCTGTGCAGCAGCGTGCCGCCGCGCTTCTTCTCCAGCGTCGGGAAGCGGCGCTCGGCCACCAGGCGCACGATGGCCGGCGTCATGCACAGCGCCACCAGCAGCAGGCTCAGCAGCACGACCACCGGCAGCACCGCCGCCAGCACGACGATGGCCGCCAGCGCGATGCGCAGCGACTGCAGGCCGAACGAGTCCAGCCAGCGCAGCAGGCTCTCGACGAGCAGCCAGCTCTCCAGCGTGGCGCGCACCGTGGCGACGGCGGCCTCCCAGTAGAAGTACATGAACGCGAACACCCCGGCGCCGGAGATCAGCAGCGGCAGCAGCGACAGCGCGATGACGCGCGGGTGCAGGCAGTAGGCGGCGGCGCGCCAGAAGGAGTCGGCAAGGCCTTGCATCAGGGGGACTTTCGGTAAGAGGTGGCGAGCCGGGCCAGGCCCAGCCATTGCTGGCGCCAGAAGCCGCGGCCGTAGTCGCGGCCGCCTTCCTCGGGCAGTTGGTCGCGCACGCCGGTGGCGTCGAAGCGGTCCTGGAAATCGGCGGTGCGGAACAGCAGGTCCCACACCGGCAGCAGCACGCTGAAGTTGTGCCCGCCCAGCGTGCCGCGGCCGCCGGACTCGTGGCCGATGCCGATGCTGTGGTGGCGGCGGTGGAAGCGCGGGCTCACCAGCAGCCGCTCGCCGACGGCGCCGAAGCTCCAACGCAGGTTGGCGTGCTGCAGGCTCTCCAGCAGCTGCGTGACGACGGTGATGGCGACGAACTGCCCCGGCTCCACGCCGATCAGCCGCGCCAGCAGCGCGAACACGGTGGCGGTGATGACGTCGTCCAGCAGGTGGTTGCGGTTGTCGCTCCACATCGTCATCTGGCGCTGGCTGTGGTGCAGGCTGTGCAGCGCCCACCACCAGTTCCAGCCGTGCTGCCAGCGGTGCAGCCAGTAGCCGACGAAGTCGAACGCGACCAGATAGAGCAGCAGGCTGACCCAGGGCCGGTCGGTCACGCCGGGCCAGATCCCGTCCAGCTGCCAGGTGGGCAGGCCGGCCAGGCGCAGCTGCCCGGCCGCCGCGTCCCACAGCGGCCCGACGCTGAAGAACAGCAGCAGCCGCACGAGGCCCAGCCGGTGGATCAGCGTGTAGACCACGTCCACCCGCACGGCCGCGCGGTCGGTGACCGGCTCCACCGGCCAGCGCCGCTCCAGCAGGCCGATGCCCAGCAGCAGCACGGCCACCTGCACCAGCCCCAGCAGCAGCCAGCCGGTGGCGTCGAACGCGTCCTCCAGCAGGTTGCCATAGCCCAGGCCGAACACCACCGGCTGCACGACGCTCTCGTACAGCGCGAGCTGCAGGTTGTCGAAGGTGTTGGAAATCCAGTCGATCACGGCTTCTTCGGGCGCGGCGCGAACAAGGGCGCATAGCGGGGATGCTCCCGCAGCGGTGCGAAGCATAGGCCCCGCTGCGCCAGCCCGGCCAGCAGCGGCTCCAGCACGGCGGGCGCCCAGGGGTCCTGCCGCTCCCAGATGCCCAGGTGGGCCATCAGGATGTCGCCGGGCCGGATGTCGCGCAGCGCCTTCTCCAGCAGCTGCGCGTTGGGATGGGCGGCGCTGGACAGCTCATCGCCGAGGAAGCCCGCGCGGCTCCAGCCCACGTGCGTGAAGCCGCAGGCCCGGGCCGCGTCCAGCAGCGCCGCCGACGTGCGGCCGGCCGGCGCGCGGAAGATGGGCCCGAGCGGCCGGCCGGTCATCGCCGTGAAGCGCTCGCCCACCTTCTTCAGGCTGGCGCAGTACTGCGCGGCGCTCAGCTCGCGCACCACGGGCGGGTTGACGCCGGCCTGGGTGCGGAACCGGAAGCGGGTGACCCGGCCGTCGGCGTCGGGCAGGTCGGCCAGGAAGACGTCGTGGTCCCAGGTGTGGGCGCCGAAGTCGTGGCCCTCGGCCGCGCGCTCGCGCCACCACGGCGCCCAGACGTCGTCCAGCGTCGTGCCGCCGGTCTTGGTCGGCTCGCTGGCGAGGAAGAAGGTCGCCTTCGCGCCGTGCCGCTTCAGCGTCTCGGCAATCAGCGGCGCCACGCCCATGTGGCCGGTGTCGAAGGTCAGGTAGACCGGCTTGTCGCAGCGTGGCTGCGCCGCGGCCGCGGTGGCCACGAGCGCGAGGAGCAGCGCCTTCATAGCCTGGGCTGATGGTCCAGCGTCCAGATGCCGTGCGGCGACTTGCCCACCTTGACCTGGCGCACGACCTTGCGCGTGGCGGTGTCGATCTGCGTGACCTTGCCGGCCCAGCGCGAGGTGACGAGCAGCGTGCGGCCGTCGGTCAGCAGCTCCATGTCGTCCGGGCCGGCGGGCGCGGGGTACTGGTCCACCACGGCCAGCGTGGCCAGGTCGATCTTGCTGATGGTGTTGGCCGCGCGGTTGGACACCAGCACGTGGCGCTTGTCGCCCCAGGCGCGGAACGAGTGCGCGCCCGCGCCGGTGGGGATGCGCTTGACCAGCTTCGGGCCCGCGCCGCCGACGTCCCACACCTCGACGACCTTGTCGCCGGTCAGGCCGACCAGCAGGTGCCGGTCGTCCGGCGACAGGTAGATGTCGGCCGGCATCTTGCCCACCGGCACCTTCCACTTGACGGTCTGCGTGGCGAGGTCGATGGCGAGCAACTCGTCGCTGTCCTGCAGGCTGACGTAGAGCGTGGTGCTGCGGGTGTCGATGTTCAGGTGGCTGGGCGTCTTGGGCGCGGGGATGCGCTTGACGAGCTGCAGCGGCTCGGCCGCGATGCTGCCCTGCCAGCGG
Source organism: Roseateles sp. (assembly GCF_047654785.1). GTDB lineage: Bacteria > Pseudomonadota > Gammaproteobacteria > Burkholderiales > Burkholderiaceae_C > Pelomonas. The sequence goes on along the minus strand of NZ_JASGKQ010000001.1, from coordinate 751,906 downwards.
TAGATGTCCACGCGGTCCAGCCGGTTGGAGGCGGTGGCGAGCCACTTCATGTCCGGCGAGAAGCGCAGGTGGTAGGGGTCGGGGATGCCGCGCACCACGCGCTGCACCTCGGCCGTGCGCGGGTCCACGAAGGTCAGCGAGTCGCCCAGCGCGTTGGCGACGATCAGCGACCGCTCGTCCGGCGACAGGTAGAGGTGGTGCGGCTCCTTGCCGGTCGGGATGCGCTTGACGACCGCGAAGCTGGCCGGATCGACCACGGCGATGTCGGCGCTCAGCGAGTTCAGCACGAACAGCGGCGGGCGCGCCTGGAGGGCCTGAGGGGCTGGCTGGACCTGCTGCGCCTGGGCGCCCAGCGCCGCCACCCACCCCAACGCCACCGCCCAACTGCGCAACATCCAGCTCTCCAAAGGAAAGGGCGGCCCGTTGCCGCCCTGCGCCGCGCAGTTTACCGGGGGGTGGATGCGCCGACCTGCGCCAGGTCAAGTCACCCTAAATCCGGCAGTTGGGCATGCCCGAGGGGCTGGCGAGGCGGGTCGCTGGCAAGGCGCGACGACGCTGCGGGCTCATGCCCGCGAGGATGAGCAACGCCGCCAGCGGCTCGCAGCGCCAGACCAGCGGGCATGCAGCGGTGCTCACCGACCTGGTGATCTCCGCATGGGCGGCAAGGTGTTGAAACACCGGGACTTTCGATGAATGGCAAGCGGTCAACTGCCGGATTTAGAGCGGCTAACAAAACTGAATCAATGCTCGCACGCAGATGACGCTGCACGCCAGGGATAGCAAGGCCACATGGGTATGAACGCTTCGCTCGAAACGCACGCGCAGCTTGCCGAAGGCGGCCAGCCAAGCATGCGTGCGTTCGACGACCCAGCGATGGCACCCGAGTCGGTCGTTGCGCTCGATACCCCTGCGGGCGATCCGATCCTGGATGCCTCGGCGCTTGAGGTGCTCCCGACAGCGTGCAAAGTCGTAGCCCTTGTCCGCGTGCAGCTTGTCGGGCCAGCGGCGCGGCTTTCCACGCTTTCCTCGCACATCGGGCAAGGCATCGATCAACTGCTCGAAGACCACCGAGTCGTGGCGGTTGGCTCCGGTCACGCAGAACATCAGCGGGATGCCCTGGCGGTCCGTGATGATGTGACGTTTGCTGCCGAGTTTTCCTCTGTCCGTGGGGTTGGGGCCAGTGTGCGAGCCCCCCGGGGGCTGGGCACGCTGGCCCCGTCCAGGCTGGCTCGGCTGAAGTCCAGCCGCCCGGCGCTACGCAGTTCGGCCAACAACAGCATATGCAATTGGTGCCACACACCGGCATCCTGCCATTGGCGCAGTCGCCGCCAGCAGGTCATGCCACTGCCGAAGCCCAGTTCCTGGGGCAACTCTTCCCAGGGGATGCCGGTGCGCAGCACGAACAGGATGCCGTTCAGAGCCATCTCGTCGCTCACCCGTGGACGACCGCCCTTGACCGAGGGCACGAATACCGGCAGCAGTGGCTCAATCTTCTTGAACAGCGCCGCGCTGATTTCCTTGTTCTTGGTTCGACCCATGTACCGTCAAACGCACTTCAACCGCCTGACGATGACAGGGTTGTGTTAGCCGCTCTTAGGGTCACTCGTCGTCGCCGCCCAGCAGCCCGCCGAGCAGGCCGGCGCCGGCAAAGCCGCCCAGCACCGAGCCCTCCTCGCGGCCGCCGCCGCCCGTCTGCGGCGCCGCCGCGAAGATGCGCGAGGCCAGCCGCGAGAACGGCAGGCTCTGCAGCCAGACCTCGCCCGGGCCGGTCAGCCTGGCCAGGAACAGGCCCTCGCCGCCGAACAGCGCGGTCTTGATCTTGCCGACGTACTGGATCTCGAAGTTCACGCCCGGCGTGTACGCCACCACGCAGCCGGTGTCCACCAGCATCGCCTGGCCCGGCTGCAGCGTGCGCCGCACGACGGTGCCGCCGGCATGCACGAAGGCCAGGCCGTCGCCCTCGAGCTTCTGCATGATGAAGCCCTCGCCGCCGAAGAAGCCGGTGGACAGCTTCTTCTGCAGCGCGATGCCCAGCGACACGCCGCGCGCGGCGCACAGGAAGGCGTCCTTCTGGCAGATCAGCGTGCCGCCGAGCTGGCGCAGGTCCATGGCCAGGATCTTGCCCGGATAGGGCGCGGCGAAGGCCACGCGCCGCTTGCCGGTGCCCTGGTTGGTGTAGATCGTCGTGAACAGCGACTCGCCGGTCACCAGCCGCTTGCCGGCGCCCAGCAGCTTGCCGAGCAGGCCGCCGCCCTGGCCGGCCGAGCCGTCGCCGAACACCGTGTCCATGGCGATGCCGGCGTCCATGAACATCATGGACCCCGCCTCGCCGATGGCCGCCTCGCCGGGGTCCAGTTCGACCTCGACGAACTGCATCTCGGCGCCCTTGATCTCGTAATCGACAACGTCCATGGCCATGCGCAACTCCTGCAAAAACGGCGCGCATCATATTGACTCGGCGCGCAAGGCCCCTGTCACTCCACCTTGACCCAGTCGTAATACGCCGGCCCGCCGCCGCCGCTCCAGCGGCCCAGGAAGCTGAGCGCGTCGGCGCCGTCGTCGCCGCGCCAGTGGTTCAGCATCAGCTGCATGGGCGTGGACACGGCGATGGCCTGGCGGCGCAGCGTGGTCTCGCCGCCCTGCGCGTCGACGGCGAACCAGCGCACCGAGTCCTCGCGCCATTCGAAGCCCAGCGTCTGCCAGCCGGCGGCGATGGGGAACTGCCGGTAGTGCTGGACGCCGGCCTTCCACACGTTGGTGTGCAGCACCGTGCCGCCCTTGATCAGCTCGATGTCGATCTCGTGGTGGCTGGCGGTGCCGGCGTCGCCGGTGTAGAGGAAGAACGAGGTGTTGCCGCCGGCGAAGTCGCTGGCCTTCAGGCGCACGGTGAACTTGCCGTAGGTGAACTTCTGCACCGTGCGGATTTCGCCGCAGCGGCCGGTGCCGGCGTTCACGTTGAGGACCATGCGGCCGGCGTCCTTCCACACCTCGCTGTAGGCGAAGCCGCAGCCGAACGGCGGGCCGTTGTGCCAGGTGGCCGTCTCCCAGGCGGGGCCGGCGCCGCCGGTGCCGTCGAAGTCGTCGAAGAAGCCGGCGGCCGGCGCGGCGGCCGCGGCGAGCAGCAGCGCGGCGGCGATGGCGGGGCGGATCGGGGTCATGCCGGCCGCCTCAGAAGTTCACCCGCGCGCGCAGGCCGTAGCTGCGGGCGTCGTTCAGGAAGCGCACGTTCAGCGCCGAGCCCACCAGCGCCTTGGTCGAGGCCTGCTCGTTGGTCACGTTGCTGCCGAAGGCTTCGATGCGGTAGCGGTCGAAGGTGTAGCCGACGCCGAGGTTGAGCGTGGCGTAGCCCTTCTGCCGGTCGGGGAAGCCGGCGGCCAGCGCGTCGGTGCGGGTGCCGCCCAGCGTGACGACGTCGCGCTCGTTGTACTGCGTCAGGTAGTAGGCCGAGCGGTAGCTGAGCAGCGCTTGCCAGTCGAACTTGCCGGCGCCCAGCGCGAACACCTGCTGCAGCCGGGCCGACAGGTTGACCTTGGACGCCAGCGGCAGCTGGTTGCCGGTCAGGTCGATGTTCGGCGCCTTGCCGCCCTGGCCATAGTCGATGGCGCGCGCATCGGCCACCACGGCGTTGCGGATCTTGGTCTGCAGCAGCACCGCGTTCACGTCCAGCGAGAAGCCGGCGGGCAGCGGCAGGCGCAGCTCGCCTTCCAGCCCGTACAGCCGGGAGGCGCCGATGTTGCGGTTGACCAGCGAGTAGCCGCTGCAGGTGTTGGGCGTGACCTGCGTGTTCATCTGGATGCAGGTCAGGTCCTGGAACACCTGATTCTTGTAGTCGTAGAAGAAGCCCGACAGGTTGGCCACCGCGCGGCGGCCCATCACCTCGACGACGTTGCGGCTGCCCAGCTCCAGCACGCTCAGCTTCTCGGGGCCGTAGACCTCGGGGATGGGCGAGGTCTCGAACACGTCGTTGAAGCCGCCGGCCTTGTGGCCGGTGGAGAACTTGGCGTAGACCATCGCGTCGCGGCCCAGGTCGTGCTCGACGCCGATGCGGAAGTCGTTGTAGCGGGCCTTGCTGCTGCCGTACTGCTGCTTGGGCACGGCCAGGTCCGCGACGTAGGCGAAGCCGCCGTTGGTGTTGCCCGGCGTGGTGGTGGGGCAGGACAGGCGGCCGTTGTCGTTCACGTCGGGGCGGTCCACGCACTGGCCGAGCGGGTTGCTGCCGTTGGCCAGCGGCAGCAGCTGCTGGCGCAGCACGTCGCGCGCGCCGGGCGTGAGGATGGATTCGAGGATGAACTGCGCCTTCTGCGCGTCGGTCGTCACCTGGCCCATGTCGAAGTTGGGGCGCGCCAGCAGCGCCGGCTGGAAGCCATCGGTGCCCCAGCGCGTGGCGTAGCAGCAGTCCCAGTTCTCGCCGCCCAGCACCGCGCCCACGTTGCCGCCGATGCCGTAGCGCGACTTGCTCTCCTGGGTGCGCCGGAAGCCCGCCAGCGCGCGCCACTGCGGCGCCACCTTGTAGGTCGCATCGACGTAGGCGGCGGTGGACTTGCCGCGCACGTCGGGCATCGTGAACTCGGTGCCCCAGTAGCAGCAACCGCGGTCCGCCAGCGACAGATAGCCCACCGCCTGCTTCTCGTCGAAGTGGAAGACGCCCGCCGTCCACTGCAGCGGCTGCTGGTCGTCGTTGGAGCGCAGCAGCAGCTCGTAGACGTTGCTCTTGGACAGCGTCTGCCAGTACTGCGTGGAGCTGTTGTCGTACTGGATGGCGCCGAGGTCGCGGCCCGGCCAGGCGATGCCGTCGGCCTGGCCGTTGCGCTGCCAGAAGTCCACCGAGCGGCGGCTGGCGTTGAACTCCAGGCTGACGGGGCCGAGGTCGGCCTCCACCTTGCCGAGCACGCCCCACAGGTCGTTGCGCATGTCGCCCTGCTGGCCGCGGTAGGCCACGTGGCGCAGGTCCAGGTCTTCGGGCCGCAGGCCGCTGGCCGTCACGGCGCTGAAGATGTTGGCGCCCGGGTAGCCGGTGCCGCGCTCGCGGCCGCTGTCGGCCACGAGGCTGAAGCGCAGCGCCTCGGTCGGCTCCCAGCGGGCGGACAGGCGCAGCGCGTTGTTGTCCTCCAGCCCGGCGGGCTGGAGCTGGCGGGCCTGCGCATCGGTCGACACGTTGGTGAAGCCGTAGTCCTTCTTGCTCTGGTAGGCGGCGATGCGCAGCGCGGCATCCGTGCCGAGGGGCAGGTTCACCGCGCCCTCGACGCCGTGGCCGTCGCGGTTGGACACGTCGGCCTGCGCGTAGCCGCCGAACTGGCCCAGGCGCGGCTGCGCGCTGATGATGTTGAGCGTGCCGGCCAGCGCGTTGCGGCCGTACAGCGTGCCCTGCGGGCCCTTGTTCACCTCGACGCGCTCCAGGTCGTAGAACATCAGGCCCAGGCCGCGCGGGCGCGGGATGTAGACGCCGTTCAGGTGCGGCGCGGCGCCGGGGTCGCCCAGCTCGGTGTTGTTGGCCGAGCCGACGCCGCGGATGTAGATCTCGGCATTGCCCTCCTGGTTGGCGATGCTCAGGCCGGGGATGGCGCCCTGCAGCTGGCGCAGCTCGGTGATGCCGTCCTTGCGCAGCTGCTCGCCGCCGATGGACTGCACGACGCCCGACACCTTCTGCGCCGTCTCCAGCCGGCGGTTGGAGGTGACGGTCACGGTGTCCAGCCGCTGCAGCTCGTCGGCGTCCGGCTTCTTGTCGTCGGCCGGCGCGGTCTGCGCCTGCGCGGCGCCGCCGAGCAGGGCCAGCGTGGCGGCCATCACGAGGCTCAGGGCCGGGCGGGCGGCGGATCGGGGGGCTTGTCTCTGGGTCATGTCGGTACTCTGGTGGGTGTTGATCGGTGAACGGAAAGCGGGGTCAGGCCGCGAGCGCGCGGCCGTCGGCGTCGAACAGGTGGACGCGGCCGGGCGCGATGCGCAGGCCCACCTCGTCGCCCGCGGCCGGGTGCCGCGCGTCGGGCGCGAGGCGCACGGCCACGGCCGGCTGGTCGGCCGCCAGCCGCGCATGGGCGATGACGGTGTCGCCCAGGTGCTCGATGAGCTCGATGCGGGCGCGCAGGCCGTCCTGCGGCGCCACCAGCGTGATGTGGTTGGCGCGCACGCCCAGCGTCAGCGCGCCGTCGGCCGCGTGCAGCCCGGCCAGGCCGGGGTGGGCACCGGCGGGCAGGAAGTTCATCGTCGGCGTGCCCAGGAAGCCCGCGACGAAGCGGCTGGCCGGCTGCTCGAACAGCGCCAGCGGCGAGCCCACCTGCTCCACGCAGCCGGCGTTGAACACCGCGATGCGGTCGCCCAGCGTCATGGCCTCGACCTGGTCGTGGGTCACGTAGATCATGGTCGTGCCCAGCTCGCGGTGCAGCCGCGCCAGCTCGATGCGCATCTGCACGCGCAGCGCGGCGTCGAGGTTGGACAGCGGCTCGTCGAACAGGAACACCGCCGGCCGGCGCACGATGGCGCGGCCGATGGCCACGCGCTGGCGCTGGCCGCCGGACAGCTCGCGCGGCTTGCGCTGCAGCAGGTGGCCGATGCGCAGCACCTCGGCCACCTGGCCCACGCGCTCGCGCACCGCGGCGCGCGGCTGGCCGGCCATCTTCAGCGCGAAGCCCATGTTCTGTTCCACCGTCATGTGCGGGTACAGCGCATAGCTCTGGAACACCATGGCCACGCCGCGCGCCGACGGGTCCAGCGCGCCGACGCTGCGCCCGCCGATGTGGATCTCGCCCGCGTCGGCGTCCTCCAGCCCGGCGATCAGGCGCAGCAGCGTGGACTTGCCGCAGCCCGAGGGGCCGACGAACACGGTGAACTCGCCGTCGGGGATGTCCAGGTCTATGCCCTTGAGCACCTCCGCGCCCCCGGCGTAGCGCTTGCGCAGGCCGCGCAGCCGCAGCTCAGCCATGGGCGGCCTCGCGCGACGCGGCGATGCTGGCGCGGTACCAGTGGGCGCTGTCCTTCAGCGTGCGCTGCTGGCTGGCGTAGTCCACGTGCACCAGGCCGAAGCGCTTGGCATAGCCCGAGTCCCACTCGTAGTTGTCCATCAGGCTCCAGTAGAAATAGCCGCGCACGTCCACGCCCTGGTCCCTGGCGGCGGCGATCGCCTCCAGGTGGGCGCGCACGTAGTCGATGCGCTGGCGGTCGGCCACGCGGCCGCCGGCCAGCGTGTCGGCGCTGGCCATGCCGTTCTCGGTGATGAACAGCGGCGGCAGGCCGGGGTACTGCGCCCGCAGGCCCACCAGCAGCTCGCGTAGGCCGTCCGGGTACACCTCCCAGCCCATGTCGGTGACGCCCAGCGCGGCCGGCGCGGGCAGCGGCGGCTGGCCGCGGCTGGCCCAGATGCGCGTGTAGTAGTTGATGCCGAGGAAGTCCATGGGCTGGCGGATCAGCGCCATGTCGCCGTCGCGCACCTGCGGGTGGCGGGCGATGCCCGGGTCCTGCGGGTACTCTCCGTGGAACAACGGGTCCATGTACCAGCGCACGAAGCGCGCGTACTCGGTGCGGGCGGCGGCCTGGTCGGCGGGGCTGGCGGTGGCCGGCGTCACGCTGGACTGGTTCAGCACGATGCCCAGTGGGCAGGCCGTGGCGCCGGCGCGCATGGCCGCCATCGCCAGGCCGTGCGACAGCAGCAGGTGGTGCGACACCTGCGCGGCCAGCCGCGGGTCGCGGTCGCCGGGCGCGAACTTGCCGATCTCGTGGCCCAGCACGGCGGTGCACCAGGGCTCGTTGTGCGTGGCCAGCGACGCGAGCCGGTCGCCCAGGCGGCGGGCCATGGCGTCGGCGTAGTGCGCGAAGTGGAAGGCGGTGTCGCGGTTGCCCCAGCCGCCCAGGTCCTGCAGGTGCTGCGGCAGGTCCCAGTGGTAGAGCGTGGCGTGCGGCGCGATGCCGCGGGCCAGCAGGCCGTCGACGAGGCGGTCGTAGAAGTCCAGCCCCTTGGCGTTGAACGCGCCCAGGCCCAGCGGCTGCACGCGCGGCCAGGCGATGGAGAAGCGGTAGGCGTCCACGCCCAGGTCGGCGATCAGCGCCACGTCGTCGCGCCAGCGGCGGTAGTGGTCGCAGGCCACGGCGCCGCTCTCGCCGTTGACGGTGCGGCCGGGCTGCCGGGCGAAGGCGTCCCAGATGGACGGGCCGCGGCCGTCCTCGTCCACGGCGCCCTCGATCTGGTAGGCGCTGGTGGCCACGCCCCAGGTGAAGCCGCGGCCGAGCCGCTCGGCGGTGGCGGCGGACAGGACGGGCGGAAGATCAGGAATGGAAATCGATTTCATATTGCTGGGGGAAGGAGGGTCGTTCGGGTCGGGGCCGGCCTACTTGACGGCACCGGCGGTCAGGCCGTCGATGAGCCGGCGCGACGCCAGCACGAACAGCAGCAGCAGCGGCAGCACGGCGATCGCCGCGCCGGCGCTCAGGGCGCCCCAGGGCGTCTGCCCGCTGCCCTGCAGCGCGCGCAGCGCCAGCGGCACGGTGTAGAGGTCCATGTCGCGGATGACCACCAGCGGCCCCATGAAGTTGTTCCACGAGCCGATGAAGGTGATCAGGCCCAGCGTGCCCAGCGCCGGCAGCGTCAGCGGCAGCACGATGCGCCAGAAGATCGCGAACTCGCCGCAGCCGTCCAGCCGCGCGGCCTCCACCAGCTCGCGCGGCACGCTGGCGCCGATGGACTGGCGCATCATGAAGATGCCCAGCGCGCCGCAGGCGCCGGGCACGATCAGCGCCTTGTGCTCGTTGAGCCAGCCCAGCCAGGCCATGGTCAGCACCGTGGGCACCATGCCAAGGAAGGCCGGCAGCAGCAGGGTCGCCATGACGACCGCGAACAGCCGGTCGCGGCCCGGGAAGTCCAGCAGCGCGAACGCATGGCCCGCCAGCGAGCACAGCAGCAGGTTCAGCGCGGTGACGGCCAGCGCGACGTAGAAGCTCCAGCCCAGGTTGTGCCAGAAGTGCGGCAGCCGCTCCAGCAGCAGGTCCAGGTTGGCGGGCAGCGCGTCGCCGAACCACAGCGGCGGCGGCACCGACAGGATGTCGGCGTTGCCGTGCGTGGCGAACACCAGCATCAGGTAGAACGGCGCGAACATCAGCAGCCCGCCGCCGACCACGAGCGCATGGCCGAGCACGCGGGCGGGCGTCCAGCGGGCGCGGGCGGCCGCCGGGCGCGCGGCGGGAACGGCGGGGGTGGGCGGGATCGACATCGTGAAACCCTCAGTGCGGCCGGCCCAGCCAGCGGTTGTTGAGCCAGCTGGCGGCGGCGATCAGCATGAACAGCAGCCAGGCGATGGCCGAGGCGGTGCCGAGGTCGCCGTCGGTGAAGGCCACCGCGTACAGGTGCATGGCCACCGTCTTGCCGGCCTGGCCGGTGCCGCCCGTGCCGCCGGTGAGGATGAAGGGCTCCTCGAACAGCTGCAGGCTGCCGATGATGGCCAGCGTGACGGCGAAGAACACCATCGGCCGCAGCTGCGGCAGCACCACGTGCAGGAAGGTCTGGTGGCCGCGCACGCCATCGACGCGCGCCGCCTCGAACAGGTCGCGCGGGATGGTCTGGATGGCCGACAGGTAGAGCACCGTGTTCCAGCCCACGTAGCGCCAGAACACGACGATGGCGATCATCCAGCGCGTGTTCTCCGCGCGCTCCCAGTCGATGGCGCCGGCCGGGAACAGCCCGCCCAGCAGCGGCAGCTCGTGCAGGCCGCGCAGCGCGGCGTTGATTGCGCCGAAGTCCTTGGAGAACAGCGCCGAGAACACCAGCGACACCGCCACCGTCGAGGTGATGAACGGCAGGAAGTACAGCCCCACGACGCCGTTGCGCCAGCGCTTGAACGCCGTGTGCAGGTAGTAGGCCAGCGGCAGCGCCACCAGGTGCTGCGGCACGCCGGCCACCACGGCCAGCCACAGCGTGTTGTAGAGCGCGCCGCGCAGCCAGTCGTCGCGCGTCAGCGCGTAGGCGTAGTTGTCCAGCCCCACCCACTGCATCGCGCCCAGGCCCGCCGAGGCGTCCCAGCTGTGCAGCGACAGCACGATGGAGAACAGCAGCGGGAACAGGCCGAACGCCGCGAACAGCAGGAAGAACGGGCTGATGAAGAGGTAGGGCATCCAGCGCCGCGGCAGGCGCAGGCGGGCGGGCCAGGCAAGGCGACGGCTCATTGGCGCCCCCCGGGCCGGCGGCGCACGCGGCGCTCGATGGTGGCGCGCGCATCGGCCAGCGCCTGGGCGACGCGCTTGCGGCCGACCAGCACCTCGTCCAGCGCCACCTTGACGACCTCGTCCGCCACCGCGTCGTAGCGGTCCAGCGCCAGCGCCGGCACGCGGCGCGCCATGTCGCGCCACTGCAGCCGCGCGGGCTGGCCGGCCAGGAAGGGGATGGGCTCGGCCAGGAAGCCGTCGTCCTGCGCGGCCAGCAGCACCGGGAAGGCATCCAGCCCGCGGAACGCGGCCAGCTGCTGCTCGCGGTCCAGCGCCAGCAGGCGCAGCAGCTCCCAGGCCAGCGCCTTGTTGCCGGACTGCACCGGGATGGCGTAGAACGACCCGCCCCACGCCGCCGCCGCGCCCTCGGGCAGCGCGGCGGCACGCCAGCGGCCGGCGGTGCCGGGCGCCAGCCAGTGCTTCAGGTGGCCGCCCAGCCACGAGCCCATCATCTGCGTGGCGATGGCGTCGCGGCGGAAGCCCTCGGCCCACTCGTTGGTCCACACCCGCACGCGCGCATCCACGCCGGCCTCGCGCGCCTGCCGCGCCAGCTCGAACGCGCGCTGGAAGCGCGGCGTCTGCACCAGGCTGCGGCCGTCGGCGTCGAAGAACACGCCCTCCCCGTCCGCCAGGCCCGCGCGGATGCGGATGTCCTTCAAGTCCTGCGCATTCGCCACCAGGCAGGCGCCGGTGGCCGCGCGCAATTGCCGGCCGGCGGCGACGAAGCCGTCCCACGAGCCGGTCAGGTCGGCCTCCGCCAGCCCGGCGCGGGCCAGCAGGTCGTGCCGGTAGAACAGCGCGCCGGGGCCGGCGTCCACCGGCAGCGCCTTCAGCGCGCCCGCCCGGTTCATGCCGGCCTGCCAGGCGAAGCGCGCGACCCGGTCGCGGTAGCGCTGGGCGCCGTAGGGCGGCCGGGACAGGTCCTCCAGCCCGGCGGACTCGACGAACTTGCCCATGAAATCCATATCAAGCGCGATCAGGTCGGGCAGCGCGGCGCCGGCCGCGAGCGCGGTGGTCATGGCCGTGTGGTGGTCCTTGTGCGCCAGCGACACGATGTTCACCGCCACGCCCGGGTGCCGGCGCGCGAACGCGGGCAGCGCCAGCTTCAAGGCCCGGTCCAGATCGGGGTAGGTGGCCACCGTGAGCCGCGCGGCGGCCCCGTGCGCCGAGCCCGCCACCGCGGTGCACGACAGCCAGGCCAGCGCGTCGCGGCGCCTCAGGGCGGGCAGGTGCGGGTCCGTCACTGTTGTCTCCGTCAAGGTGCCGCCGCAGCAGCCCTCGTTTGTTTGAAATCGAATTCATGCAGTCTGCCAGCCCGCCGGCCGGACTGTCAACCGCGTCGCACACCGCGGCCATATTTCCTAGGGAAGTCCCCAGGCGCATCCATTGCGCCGCATCCAGCCCGATCGTGAAATCGCTATCATCCCCAGCGCCGTGCCGGGCGCCGCCTGGCGGCCCTGTCGCCCCCATGGATTCCAGCCCCCTCCCCCCGCAGGCCGCCCGGCCCGAACCCGCCACCGTCGCCGACGTCGCCCGGCTGGCCGGCGTGTCGCCCGCCACCGTCTCGCGCATCCTCAATGGCACCGCCCGCGTGGCCGACGACAAGCGCCGCGCGGTGGAAGCCGCCATTCAGAAGCTGAAGTTCCGCCCCAACCTGTCGGCGCGCGGGCTGCGCAGCGGCTCCACCCACACCATCGGCGTGCTGACGCAGGAGCTGGAGAGCCCCTACTTCGCCAGCGCCGCCAAGGGCGTGGACGACGCGCTGACCGGCAGCGGCTACGCGCCCATCGTCGTGCCCGGCCACTGGAACCCGCAGGAGGAGCTGGAGCGCGTGGCGCTGCTGACCGCGCGCAAGGTGGATGCGCTGATCGTGCTGGGCGGGCGGCTCGGCGACGCGCAGATCGCCGAGCTGGCGCAGCGGCAGCCGGTGGCCGTCGTCGGCCGGCGCACCAGCGTGCCCGGCGTGTTCTCGTTCTGCCAGGACCAGGTCGAGGGCGGGCGCCTGGCCACCGAGCACCTGATCGCGCTGGGCCACCGGCGCATCGCCCACATCGCCGGCCCGGCCAACCACGTGGACGCGCACGAGCGCCAGGAAGGCTTCATGCTGGCGCACCGCCAGGCGGGCCTGAGCGTGGACCCGTCGCTGATCGTCGAGGGCGATTTCATGGAGGGCGGCGGCATCGCGGCGATGAACGCGCTGCTCGACGCCGGCCCCGGCTTCACCGCCGCGTTCTGCGCCAACGACCAGACGCTGTGGGGCGCCCAGCTGGCGCTGCACCGCCGCGGCCTCGCCGTGCCGGCGGCGATGTCGCTGGTGGGCTTCGACGACCTGCCGCAGTCGCAGTACATGTCGCCGCCGGTCACCACGGTGCGCCAGCACACCTTCGCGATGGGCCGGGCCGCCGCATGGGCGCTGCTGGCGCAGCTGGGCGCCGCCGCCGGCCGCGAGGCGCCCACCGTGCCGCCGATACGGCTGGAGGTGCGCGAGACGTCCGCACCGCCGAAATAGCCGACGGCGGCACCGAGTCCCGGGGCCGCCGTCGGCGGGGCATGGCGGCGCCCTGGCGGGCGCCCGGCAGCGCGGGGCTCAGCCCATGTGCAGGCCGCCGTTGCAGGAGAAGTCCGCGCCGGTCGTGAAGCCGCTGTCCTCGCCGGCCAGCCAGCAGACGACGGAGCCGATCTCCTCCGGCGTGCCCAGGCGCTTGACCGGGATGGTGGCGACGATCTTCTCCAGCACCTCGGGCTTGATGGCCTTGACCATGTCGGTGCCGATGTAGCCCGGGCTGACGGTGTTGACCGTCACGCCCTTGGCGGCCAGTTCCTGGGCCAGCGCCATCGTGAAGCCGTGCATGCCGGCCTTGGCGGCGGAGTAGTTGGTCTGGCCGGCCTGGCCCTTCTCGCCGTTGACCGAGCTGATCTGTATGATGCGGCCCCAGCCCTTTTCGACCATGCCCGGCACGACCTGCTTGGTCACGTTGAACATCGAGTTCAGGTTGGTGTCGATGACGGCCTTCCAGTCCTCGGGCGTCATCTTCAGGAACATGCGGTCCTTGGTGATGCCCGCGTTGTTGACCAGCACGTCGATGGCGCCATGTTCGTCGATGGCCTTCTGGAAGGCCTGCACCGTCGAGTCCCAGTCGGCCACGTTGCCGACCGAGGCGTGGAAGGCGTAGCCCAGGGCCTTCTGCTCGTCCAGCCATTTCTGGTAGTCGCGGCTCGGGCCGCAGCCGGCGATGACCTTGAAGCCGGCCTTGGCCAGCTTCTGGCAGATCGCGGTGCCGATGCCGCCCATGCCGCCGGTGACGTAGGCAATCTTCTGGCTCATTCGATGTCTCCTGTTGTGGTGGGGTGAGTATCAGGTTTTCATGAAACTGGGGTATTGCGGGCCGAGCGCCGGGCCGCTCCCAAGCCGGCCCGTCTGGCGGATGTGCAAGCGGCTCAATGCCGCTTGCATCGCCGTCCCCTCGGGGGACCGGCCAAGGTACGCCTTGGCCGAGGGGCTTCATGCCTAGCGCTCGACGGTGAGCGCCACGCCCATGCCGCCGCCGATGCACAGCGAGGCGATGCCCTTCTTCGCGTCGCGGCGCTGCATCTCGTGCAGCAGCGTGACGAGCACGCGGCAGCCGCTGGCGCCGATCGGGTGGCCCAGCGCGATGGCGCCGCCGTTGACGTTGACCTTGCCCGTGTCCCAGCCCATCTCGTTGTGGACGGCGCAGGCCTGGGCCGCGAAGGCTTCGTTGATCTCGAGCAGGTCCAGGTCGGCGGGCCGCCAGCCGGCGCGCTCCAGCGCCTTGCGCGCGGCGGGCACCGGGCCCATGCCCATCAGCGCGGGGTCCAGGCCGGCGCTGGCATAGGAGGCGATGCGGGCCAGCGGCTTCAGGCCCAGCGCGGCGGCCTTGGCCGCGCTCATGACCATCACGGCGGCCGCGCCGTCGTTCAGGCCCGAGGCGTTGCCGGCGGTCACGCTGCCGGCCTTGTCGAACGCGGGGCGCAGGCCGGCCAGCGCGTCGGCGTTGCTCTTGCGGTTGATGAACTCGTCGGCCGCGAACACCACCGGGTCGCCCTTCTTCTGCGGGATGCTGAAGGGCACGATCTCGTCCTTGAACCGGCCCGCGTCCTGCGCGGCGGCGGCCTTCTGCTGGCTGGCCAGCGCCAGCGCGTCCTGCTGCTCGCGGGTGATGCCGTACTTCTTGGCCACGTTCTCGGCGGTGATGCCCATGTGGTACTGGTTGTACACGTCCCACAGGCCGTCGGTGATCATGGTGTCCACCATCTTCCAGTCGCCCATGCGCTGGCCGTCGCGCGAGCCCGGCAGCACGTGCGGGGAGAGGCTCATGCTCTCCTGGCCGCCGGCGATGACGATCTCGCTGTCGCCGTCGCGGATGGCCTGCGCGGCCAGCATCACGGCCTTCAGGCCCGAGCCGCAGACCTTGTTGATGGTCATCGCCGGCACGCCGTGCGGCAGGCCGGCCTTGACGACGGCTTGGCGCGCCGGGTTCTGGCCGACGCCGGCCGTCAGCACCTGGCCGAGGATGACCTCGCCGACCTGCTCGCCCTGCAGGCCGGTGCGGCGCAGCAGGTCCTGGATGACGGCGGCGCCGAGTTCACTGGCGGGGGTCTTGGCGAGCGTGCCGCCGAACTTGCCGATGGCGGTGCGCGCGGCGGCGACGATGACGATGTCTTGCTGGCTCATGGGGCTTGTCTCCTGTTTCAGGCTTTTGCTTTGACGTAGCGACCGGGCGCGGGCTCGATCGCCTTGAACTTGCGGCTGCCCGGCGCCTTGGGCGCGGGCTTGGTGGCGCCGGCATGCGAGGCCAGCCAGGCGGCCCAGTCCGGCCACCAGCTGCCCGCGTGCTCGGTGGCGCTGGCGAACCAGGCCTCGGGGTCGGCCGGCAGCGCGGCGCCGGCCTTGCCGCCCGCGATCCAGTGGCTGCGCTTGGGCGGCTTGCCGGGCTTGGGCGGCGGGTTGATGACGCCGGCGATGTGGCCGGACGCGCCCATCACGAAGCGCTTCTTGCCGGTGAGCAGCTGCGTGCTGCGGTAGGCGCTGGTCCACGGCACGATGTGGTCCTCGCGCGAGCCGTAGATGTAGACCGGCGCGGCGATGGCGCCCAGGTCCAGCGTCTCGCCGCAGATGGTCAGCCGGCCCGGGACCTTCAGCTCGTTCTGCAGGTAGGTGTGGCGCAGGTACCAGCAGTACATCGGCCCGGGCAGGTTGGTGGAGTCGCCGTTCCAGTACAGCAGGTCGAAGGCCGGCGGCGCCTCGCCCTTCAGGTAGTTGCCGACGACGTAGTTCCACACCAGGTCGTTGGGGCGCAGGAAGCTGAAGGTGGTGGCCAGCTCCTGGCCGTGCAGCAGCTGCGGGCCCTGGGGCGCGTCCGGCCCGAGCGTGGCCTCGCGCAGCCGCACGCTGGCCTCGTCGACGAAGATGTCCAGGATGCCGTTGTCGGCGAAGTCCAGCAGCGTGGTCAGCAGCGTCAGGCTGGCGGCCGGCTGCTCGCCGCGCGCGGCGAGCACGGCCAGCGCGGTGGCCAGGATGGTGCCGCCGACGCAGAAGCCCAGCGTGTTGATCTGCGTCTGCCCGGCGATCTCCTGCGCCACGCGGATGGCCTGGATGGCGCCGCGCTCGACGTAGTCGTCCCAGGTCAGGTGCCGGACCGAGTCGTCCGGGTTGCGCCAGCTGACGACGAACACGCGATGGCCCTCGGCCACCGCGTAGCGAATCAGCGAGTTGTCCGGCTGCAGGTCGAGGATGTAGTACTTGTTGATGCACGGCGGCACCATCAGCAGCGGCCGGGCCCTCACCTCGGCCGTCAGCGGCGCGTACTCCAGCAGCTGGAACAGCTCGTTCTCGAAGACGACCTGGCCGGCCGTGGTCGCCACGTTGCGGCCGACCTCGAAGGCGCTCTCGTCGGTCTGCGACACGTGGCCGCGCTGCATGTCGTCCCACAGCTGGTGCAGGCCGCGCGTGAGCGTCTCGCCATGGCTGTCCAGCGCCAGCTTCTGCGCCTCGGGGTTGAGCGCCAGGTAGTTGCTGGGCGAGGCGGCGTCGACGAACTGCTGCACGGCGAAGCGGATGCGCGCCTTGGTCTTGGCGTCCGCCTCCACCGCGCCGGCCAGCTGCTGCAGCGTGCGGCTGTTCAGCAGGTAGAGCTGGGCCATGAAGTTGGCCGCCGGGTTGGCGCGCCACTCGGGCGCCGCGAAGCGCCGGTCGCTGATCGCCGCCGCCTCGCCGTGGCCGAGCGAGGCGTTCCACAGCGCGGCGGCCTGCTTGAGGTAGTCCGCCTGCAGCTCGGCCAGCGCGGTCGGCGGGATCTGCGGCAGGTGGGTCATCTGCTGCATCAGGTCTGCGAACGCCTGCCCCTGCGGCGGGGGCGGCGCGTCGTTCTTGTTGCGGGTCGCCATATGTCTCCTCGGAACTCCGTCACGGGCCCGATGTTGCCTCAGAACCGGGGCGGCCCGGTGCAATAAGCTGCTCGCCTCCGGCCCGCCCGGCCTTGTTGTAACCCCGCGCCCTGACGGGCCGATGACGTCTCGCCACCCATGTACCTCGTTGCCATCGCCTGGGCCTATGTCGCGCTGATGATGGCCGCCGCCGAAGCGCTGAGCCCGCAGGGCACGCTGTTCGGCGCGCTGGTCACGCTGCTGCTGTACGGCGTGCTGCCGCTGGGCCTGCTGATGTACATCCTCGGCACGCCGGGCCGGCGGCGCCGCCGCGCCGCGGAGGCCGACGATTCAAGCGGCCCGGCGGCCCAGCGCGATGCAGGCGGCCATGCGGCCGCGGGGCCGGCCGCCGGCCTCGCCCCGGAACGAGAAGAAGCGTGACGCGTCGGTCAGCGTGCACCAGCCGCCGCCGCTGACCCGCCCGACCCCGGCGGCCTGCAGCCGCTCGCGGGCCAGCGCGGCCAGGCCGGCGCGCCAGCGCGGCGCCGGGTTGGGCCGGTAGAGGAAGCCGGGCTGGTCGCGCGCCAGCGGCTCGCGGCCGAAGGCCTGCACGACCTCGGGGCCGACCTCGAAGGCCTCCGGCCCGATGCAGGCGCCCAGCCAGGCCTGCACCTCGCCCGGCCGGCAGCCGGCGGCGGCACACAGCGCGGCGACCGTGTTCTCCAGCACGCCGCCGCTCAGGCCGCGCCAGCCGGCATGCGCGCCCGCCACGCCGCCCGGCGCGGCGAACAGCACCGGCAGGCAGTCGGCGGCGAGGATGGCCACGGCCAGCCCGGGGTCGGTGGACACGGCCGCGTCGGCCTGCGGCGCGTTGTCGTCGTGCCAGTCGGGCTGCAGGCGCACGACCCGCGCGCCATGCACCTGGTCCAGGAAGATGGGCCGCGCGCCCAGCCGCTCGGCCAGGCCCGCGCGGTTGGCGGCCACCTCGCCGGGGTCGCCGGCGCGGCGGCCGAAGTTGGGGCCGCGCGTGGTCATGAAGGCCGTGACGCCCGGCCCCAGCTCGCCGGGGCCGGGCCGCAGCCAGTGCGCGTCAGGCCGCATCCGGGCAGACGCGGGGATGGGTGTTGGCGAAGGCCGGCAGGGCCAGGCAGGCGGCGTGGACGCGCATCACCGCCGGGTAGGCCTCCAGCGGGCACTCGAAGCGCTGCGCGTTGTAGACCTGCGGCACGAGCAGGCAGTCCGCCAGGCCGGGCGTGTCGCCGAAGCTGAACTGCCCGGCCGTGGCCGCCAGGCGCTGCTCGACGATGGCCAGCCCCGTCGCCACCCAGTGGCGGTACCAGCGGTCCACGGTCTGCTGCTCCTGGCCGAGGTCGTGCTTCAGGTAGCGCAGCACGCGCAGGTTGTTCAGCGGGTGGACGTCGCAGCCGATGTCCTGCGCCAGAGCCCGCACCCGGGCGCGCGCGACCGGATCGCGCGGCAGCAGCGGCGGCTCGGGGTGGGTCTCGTCGAGGTACTCGAGGATGGCCATGGACTGGCTGAGCCAGCGGCCGTCGTCCAGCACCAGCGCCGGCACCAGGTGCGACACCTGCTGGTTGGCGAACGGCTCGGCGAACTGCTCGTCCTTCTGCAGGTGGATGGGCGCGTAGTCGTAGTCCAGGCCCTTGAGCGCGAGGCCGATGCGCACGCGCCAGGAGGCCGAGGAGCGGAAGTAGTTGTAGAGCTTCATGGCCCGAATTTAGCGCCTCTAAACTCGCCCGCATGCCCTTCCCCAGCCGTTTCAAGCATTGCCCGAACTGCGGCGCCGCCGTGGACTACCGCGTGCCACCGGACGACAACCGCGAGCGCGCGGTCTGCCCGGGCTGCGGCGCCATCCACTACCAGAACCCGCTGAACGTCGTCGGCACGCTGCCGGTGTGGGAGGCCGACGGCCGCGTGCTGCTGTGCCGCCGCGCCATCGAGCCGCGCCACGGGCTGTGGACGCTGCCGGCCGGCTTCATGGAGCTGGGCGAGACCACCGCCGGGGGCGCGCTGCGCGAGACGCAGGAGGAGGCCGGCGCCGACGTCGAGATGGGGCCGCTGTACACGCTGCTCAACGTCGTGCGGGTCGGCCAGGTCCACCTCTTCTACCGCGCCCGGCTGCGCTCGACGGCGTTCGACCCGGGGCCGGAGTCGCTGGAGGCGCGGCTGTTCCACGAGGCCGAGATCCCGTGGGACGAGATCGCGTTCAAGACGACGCGCGAGACGCTGCACCGCTTCTTCGACGACCGCCGCCGGGGCCAGGGCTTCGGCCCGCACGAGATCGACATCGCCTAACGCCCGCCGCCCAGCACCCGCGCCGGCAGCATGACGAGCGCGCGCAGCAGCCCGAACACGCCGTCGACCGCGATGCCCAGCAGCCTGAAGGGCAGCGTGACCAGCCACACCAGCGGCCACAGCACGAGGGCCAGCAAGGCCAGCGGCCAGCAGACCACGAACAGCAGGCACCAGAGCAGGAAGCCAAGCATCGCGTTCTCCTTCAGGGCTTCAGATATTTATCCAAGAACTCGACCATCCGGCGGTTGCCCTCGATCTGGTTCTTCTTCTTCGAGAAGCCGTGGCCCTCGTCGTCGAAGACGAGGTAGTCCACCGGCACGCCGTTCTTCTTCACGGCGGCGACGATGTCGTCGCTCTCGGCCTTGATGACGCGCGGGTCGTTGGCGCCCTGGATGACCATCAGCGGCTTCCTGATCTCCTTGGCGTGGAACAGCGGCGAGGTGGCCATCAGGAAGTCGCGGTCCTTCACCGGGTCGCCGATCTCCTGGTAGAGCGCCTGGCGGAAGCTCTCCCAGTAGGGCGGGATGCTCTCCAGCGTGCGGATCCAGTTGGCGACGCCGAAGATGTCGATGCCGACCTTGAAGGCTTCGGGCCGGAAGGCCAGGGCCGACAGCACCATGTAGCCGCCGTAGCTGCCGCCGACGATGCCGATGCGCTCGGGGTCGATGACGCCGGTGGCGGCGAGGAAGGTCTTGGCCTCGATGCAGTCCCACAGCGGCTCGCGGCCGTGCCTGCCGTCGTCGGCGGTGAAGAAGCTCTTGCCGTAGCCCGAGCTGCCGCGGTTGTTGATGCCCAGCACCGCATAGCCGTTGTTGGCGAAGTACTGCATCAGCGCCGAGTAGCCGCGCATGGTCTGCCCGCCCGGGCCGCCGTGCACGAAGACGACGGCCGGCACCTTGTGCGCGGGCGAGGCCTCCTTCGGCAGCATGTAGACGGACGGGATGACCAGGCCGTCGAAGCTCTTGAAGCGGGCGATGGTGGCGTCCACCAGTTCGGCCGGGTCGATGTCCTTCGACAGGCTCTGCGTCAACTGCCGCGGCGCGGCGCTGGAGCCCACGTCGGCGACGAAGAGGTTGCTCGGCGAGCGGTCGCCGTTGACGTAGAAGGCCATGCGCTTGCCGCTGGCCGAGAAGCGCACGCCGCGCACCTCGCCGCCCGGCAGCTGCGGCAGCGCGACGGGCTGGCCGTCGCGGTACAGGCGCAGCGCGATGCTGGCGTCGGCATTGATGCCGGTGACGCGGTAGCGGCCGTCCTTGGAGAAGGCGGTGTAGTCCACGTCCCAGTCGGCGCGTTCGACCTCGCGGGTCTTGCCGCTGGCCAGGTCGTAGGCGATGACGCGGGCGAACTCGCCGCCGTCGTTGCTGGTCATCAGCAGTTCGCGGCTGTCGGGCGTGAAGTCCTGCGGCGCGTACTGCGCCACGCCGGTGTGTTTCGTGACGTGCCTGATCTCGCCGCTGTCCAGGTCGGCGAGGTGCACGTCGGCGTCCGCCGTGGTGTTGACCTTGGCCAGCGCCAGCCAGCGGCCGTCGCGGCTGATCTGGGCCACCGACCAGCCGGCCTCGTTCTTGAAGACCAGCGTGCGGGCATAGGTCTTGGCGTCGTAGCGGTAGAGGTCGAAGAAGCGCGGGTCGCGCTCGTTGGTGGCGGCGTAGAACGCGCTGTCGTCGCCGCTCCAGCCGGCGAAGTGGGCCTTGAGCTTGTCGCCCGGGGTCAGGTCGCGCTCGCGGCCGTCGAGTTCGCGCACATAGAGGTGGTTCAGCTCGTTGCCGCCCTGGTCGCGGGTGTAGAGGAAGCGGTCGTCCTTGGGGAAGTAGCCGACGGCGTAGTGGCTGTCGGTCCTGGAGTTCGTCAGCTGCACCGGCTTGCCGCCGGCCACGGGCATCGCGTAGACGTTGAAGATGCCGCTCTCGTTGCTGTGGAACAGGATGCGGCTCTCGTCCGCCGAGAAGCTGGCGCCGCCGATGTTCACGGTGGCCATGAACTGCTCGATGGTGTAGCGCTTGGCCGGCCGGGGCGCGGTGGCGGCGGGCCGGTCGGCGGTGGCCGCGATGGCGGCCTCGGGCGTGGTGGACAGCAGCGCCAGCGTGGCGGCGAGGGTCAGCAGGGGTCGGCTCATGGGGGCTCCGTCGGAAGGGGTGGCCGGACTCTAGCCAGCACGGGCCCCCGGCTCCACCCCGCCTGTGACGAAGCGGCGGATCCGCGGGACAGGCGGCTCAGACCCGCCGCTGGCCGGCGACGTAGCAGGCGGCGAGGTTGCGCTCGTCGGCCAGCGTCATCCACGCGAACACGCGCTCGTGCAGCTCGCGCGCGGCCGCGTCGCGCGCCTCGGCGACGGGGCCGCGCGCCCAG
Source organism: Roseateles sp. (assembly GCF_047654785.1). GTDB lineage: Bacteria > Pseudomonadota > Gammaproteobacteria > Burkholderiales > Burkholderiaceae_C > Pelomonas. Next base: position 730,678 of record NZ_JASGKQ010000001.1, on the reverse strand, counting down.
TCCCACACGCAGAGGTCGGCGGCCTGGCCCGCCGACAACCCGCCGATCTCGCCGCCCAGCCGCAGCGCCTCGGCCGCGCCGCGCGTGGCCGCGTGCAGCGCCACCCAGGCCGTCAGCCGCTCGCCGCGCAGCGCCTGCACCTTGTAGGCGTCGAGCATGTTGCGCGGCAGGTTCAGCGAGGTGCCCCCGCCCACGTCGCTGGCCAGGCTGACGTTGAAGGGCGCGGCATTCGCCGAAGGCCAGTCGAACAGCCCGCTGCCCAGGAACAGGTTGCTGGACGGGCTGTGCGCCACCTGCGCGCCGCGCGCGGCCAGCAGGCGCCGGTCGGCGTCGTCCAGCCAGATGCCGTGCGCCAGCACCGCGCGCTCGTGCAGCAGGCCGGCGCGCTCGTAGACGTCCAGGTAGCTGCGCGCGTCAGGGAAGAGCCGGCGCACCCAGTCGACCTCGGCGCGGTTCTCGGCCAGGTGGGTCTGCATGTAGAGGCTGGCGTCGGCCCGGCACAGCGCGCCGGCCATGGCCAGCTGCTCGGGCGTGCTGGTGGGCGCGAAGCGGACGGTGACGGCATAGCCCAGCCGGCCGCGGCCGTGGAAGCGGGTGATCAGCTCGGCGCAGTCCCGCTCGGCCTGCACCACGTCGTCGCGCAGGCCGTCCGGCGCGTGGCGGTCCATCAGCACCTTGCCGGTGATCAGGCGCATGCCGCGCGCGGCGGCGCCTTCGAACAGCGCCTCGGCCGAGGCCTTGTGCACCGTGGCGAACACCACCGCCGCCGTCGTGCCGCTGGCCAGCAGCGCATCCAGGAACAGCTCGGCGCCGGCCCGCGCCCGCGCCGGGTCGGCGAACGCGCATTCGGCGGGGAAGGTGTAGCGCGCCAGCCAGTCCAGCAACTCGGTGCCGTAGGAGCCGATGACCTCCAGCTGCGGGCAGTGCACGTGGGTGTCGATGAAGCCGGGCAGGATGAGCTGGCCGGCATGGTCCTTGCGAGCCCAGCTACCGTCGGGCTCGGTGGCCTGGCGGCCCACGATGACCCCTTCCTCGATCAACAGCCAATGGTCCCGGTCGAACCGCACGGCGGGCGACTCGGTGTCGCCCCAGGCCGGTGCGGCGGTGAAGTCGAGCAGGTCGCCGCGCAGGGCGAGGCGGTGGGCATGTCGCATGGTCATCAACGGCGCCTGCCGAAGCCCGGATGCCGGCGTTGATGGCGCACCACCACGATCTCCAGGATCTCAGCCTTCACGCGATAGCAGGCAAGGTAGGGACACACCTTCATCGGCAAGGCATGCGGGACTTTCACGCCGGAACGCGCGCGCGCAGTTCGGCGAGCACCGTTGCCATCGGAATGGTGTCCTCAAGGCCGGCATCCACCGCCGCCTCGCGCCGATCCAGCTCGGCCTCCCAGGCGGCCTCCAGGCCCGCGTCGCCGAGGCTGGCCAGCAGGCGCTCGATCAACTGCTCGCGCTCCTGCGGCCCGAGCTGCATGGCCTGCGCCTGCACGGTTTCCAGCGTGATGTCCATGTCGATCTCCAGCGGATGAGCGGCCGAGTTTGCCGCAAAGCCGCGCCACGCCGGCGGGTGGCCGGATGAATTCTTTCTCCCCAGTAAAACTCCAATGGCCGTTCACGGTCCGCGCCGGACAATCCACGCCAGCATGAACACCCGCCCCATCCGCTTTTTCCACCGCGGCGCGGTCGTCGAGGTGGCCGGCCTGCCGCCGACCACGACGGTGCTGCAATACCTGCGCGAACACGCCGCCTGCACCGGCACCAAGGAAGGCTGCGCCGAGGGCGACTGCGGCGCCTGCACCGTCCTCCAGGGCGAGCTGGACGCCGACGGCCGGCTGCAGCTGAAGAACGTCAACGCCTGCACCCAGTTCCTGCCCACGCTGGACGGCCGCGCGCTGCTGACGGTGGAGGACGTGGGCGGCCCCGACGCGCTCCACCCCGCGCAGCAGGCCATGGTGGACTGCCACGGCTCGCAGTGCGGCTTCTGCACCCCCGGCTTCGTGATGACGCTGGCGGCCTGCTACGAGCAGCACCAGGGCGCCGGCACGCGGCCCACGCGCCAGCAGCTGGCCGACGCGCTGGCCGGCAACCTGTGCCGCTGCACCGGCTACCGGCCCATCCTGGACGCCGGCCAGCGCATGTTCGACGCACCGGCCCGCTGCCTGGACCGCCTGCCCATCGCCGCCGCGCTGCACGCGCTGGCGGCCGACCCGCCGCTGGCCTACGCCCACGCCGGCACCCGCTTCCACGCGCCGCAGAGTGTGGCGGCGCTGGCGCTGCTGCGCGAGGCCCATCCGCAGGCCACGCTGCTGGCCGGCTCGACCGACGTGGGCCTGTGGGTGAACAAACAGTTCCGCGACCTGGGCGACCTGATCTACACCGGCCGCGTCGCGGCGCTGCGCGAGATCCGCCGCGAGGGCGACGCGCTGTGGATAGGCGCCGCCGCGACGCTGGAAGACGGCTGGGCCGCGCTCGTGGCCGCCGTGCCCCGCCTGCGCGAGCTGTGGCTGCGCTTCGCGTCGCCGCCGGTGCGCCACGCGGGCACGCTGGGCGGCAACGTCGCCAACGGCTCGCCCATCGGCGACGGCCCGCCGGCCCTGATCGCGCTGGGCGCCGACGTCCTGCTGCGCCGGGGCGCCCGGCTGCGCCGCCTGAAGCTGCAGGACTTCTACCTGGACTACATGAAGAAGGACCTGCAGCCCGGCGAGTTCGTCGAGGCGCTGCACGTGCCGCTGCCGGCCGCCGACTGGCGCTTCAGCGCGCACAAGATCGCCAAGCGGCACGACAGCGACATCTCCGCCGTCTGCGCCGTGCTGGCGCTGAGGCTGGAAGACGGGCGGGACGGCGCCCGGGTGCGCGAGGCGCGCTTCGCGTTCGGCGGCATGGCCGCCACGCCCAAGCGCGCGGCCGCCGCGGAGGCCGCCGTCGTCGGCCGGCCGTGGCGCGAAGCCACGGCGCGGGCCGCGGCCGCCGCGCTGCCGCAGGACTTCCAGCCCCTGACCGACATGCGCGCCTCGAGCGCCTACCGCATGCAGGTCGCGCAGAACCTGTTCACCAAGCTGTGGCTGGAGACCGGCGGCGGCCCGGGCACCGCGCCGGTGGGCATCTGGCCTTCGCTGCAGGAGGCCGGGGCATGAAGGGCGCGGCCTCCCCCGTCGTCGGCCGCTCCACGCCGCACGAGTCCGCCCACCTGCACGTGCGCGGCGCGGCGCCCTACATCGACGACCTGCCCGAGCCCGCCGGCACGCTGCACGCGGCGCTGGGCCTGTCGCCGCTCGCGCACGGCCGGCTCACCGGCATCGACCTGGAGCGCATCCGCCGCATGCCCGGCGTCGTCGCCGTGCTGGCCGCGGCCGACATCCCGGCCGACAACAACTGCGGCCCGCTGCTGCACGACGACCCCATCCTCGCCACGGACACGCTGCGCTACGCCGGCCAGCCGGTGTTCGCCGTCATCGCCACGCACCGCGAGCTGGCGCGCCGCGCGGCGGCCCTGGCCAAGGAGGTCATCCAGGCCGAACCGCTGCCGCCGGTGCTGACCGCGCTCGACGCGCACGCCGCCGGCCAGTACGTGCTGCCGCCCATGCACCTGACGCGCGGCGAGCCGGCCGCGCACCTGGCCGCCGCGCCGCACCGCCTGCAGGGCAGCTGGCGCCTGGGCGGGCAGGAACAGTTCTACCTGGAGGGCCAGATCAGCCTGGCCGTGCCGCAGGAAGGCGGCGAGGGCCTGCTCGTCCACTGCTCCACGCAGCACCCCAGCGAGATGCAGCAGCTGGTGGCGCATGCGCTGGGCTGGCCGGCGCACCGCGTGGCCGTGCAGTGCCGGCGCATGGGCGGTGGCTTCGGCGGCAAGGAATCGCAATCGGCGCTGTTCGCCTGCGTCGCGTCCATCGCCGCGCTGAAGCTGGGTCGGCCCGTGAAGCTGCGCGTGGACCGCGACGACGACTTCCTCATCACCGGCCGCCGCCACGGCTTCGACTACCGCTGGGACGTCGGCTTCGACGACGACGGCCGCCTCCTCGCCGCCGAGATTGACCTGATCTCCAACGCCGGCCACAGCGCCGACCTGTCCGCCCCCGTGATGACCCGGGCGCTGTGCCACTTCGACAACGCCTACTGGCTGCCGCACGTGGCCATGCACGGCTACTGCGCCCGCACCAACACGCAGAGCAACACCGCCTTCCGCGGCTTCGGCGGCCCGCAGGGCGCCATCGCCATCGAGATGATCCTGGACGGCATCGCGCGCCGGCTCGGGCTGGACCCCGCCGACGTGCGCCAGCGCAACTTCTACGCGCCCGGGCGGGACGTGGCGCCCTACGGCCAGCGCGTCGAGGAACTGCACGCCCAGGCGCTGACGGCGCAGCTGCTCGCCAGCAGCCGCTACGCCGAGCGCCGCGCCGAGATCGCCACGTTCAACGCCGCGAGCCCGGTGCTGAAGAAGGGCCTGGCCTTCACGCCGGTCAAGTTCGGCATCTCCTTCAACGTCGCCCACCTGAACCAGGCCGGCGCGCTGGTCCACGTCTACACCGACGGCTCGGTGCTCGTGAACCACGGCGGCACCGAGATGGGCCAGGGGCTGAACACCAAGGTCGCCCAGGTCGTCGCCCACGAGCTGGGCCTGCCGCTGTCGGCGGTACGCTGCTCGGCCACGGACACGGCCAAGGTCGCCAACACCTCCGCCACCGCCGCGTCCACCGGCAGCGACCTGAACGGCAAGGCCGCGCAGGACGCGGCGCGCAAGATCAAGGCCCGGCTGGCGGCGTTCGCGGCGGAGCGCTTCGGCTGCGCCGCCGGCCAGGTCGCGTTCGAAGGCGGCCAGGTGGCGGGCGGCGGCCAGCGCCTGGGCTTCGCGCAGCTGGTGGCCGACGCCTACCTCCAGCGCATCCAGCTCTGGAGCGACGGCTTCTACGCCACGCCCGGCCTGCACTGGGACCGCAGCAAGCTGCAGGGCCACCCCTTCTACTACTACGCCTGGGGCGGCGCCGTCTGCGAGGCGCTGGTGGACACGCTGACCGGCGAGAGCCGCATCACCCGCGCCGACCTGCTGCACGACGTGGGCGCCAGCCTGAACCCGGCGCTGGACATCGGCCAGATCGAAGGCGGCTTCATCCAGGGCATGGGCTGGCTGACGATGGAGGAACTGGTGTGGAACGCCCGCGGCCTGCTGACCACGCACGCGCCCAGCACCTACAAGATCCCCACCGCCAACGACTGCCCGCCCGAGTTCCACACCGCGCTGTTCGGCGTCGCCAACGCCAGCGACACCATCCACCGCAGCAAGGCCGTCGGCGAGCCGCCGCTGCTGCTGGGCTTCGCCGCGCTGCTGGCCATCAAGGACGCCTGCGCCGCCTGCGGCCCGGCGCGCTGCGACCCGCCGCTGCGCGCGCCGGCCACGGCCGAGGCGGTGCTGGCGGCGGTGGCGGGCGTGCGCCGCTGACCCGCCAGGCCCCCGCGCTCAGCGCCGCGCCGCCAGCGCATTCACCTGCGCCGCCGAGACGGCGTGGCCCAGCGCGGCGGACTGGGCCAGGTACATCAGCCCGCGCGCCAGCGAGGCATCGGGCACCTGGCGGTCGATGTGCAGCCGGGCCAGCCAGTGCAACGCGTCCGGGTGGTCCTGCGCGGCGGCCCACGTCAGCCAGGGCAAGGCCAGCAGCGGGCGCTGCCGGTCGAGGAAGAACATCGCCACGTCGTTGCGCGCGCCCGCGTCACCGGCATCGGCCGCGGGCAGGCGGCCCAGCGTGCCGGCATCCAGCTCCAACGCGAACAACGGCCTCACCGACGCGAGCGTGACCCGGGTGTGTACCCCCCCCCCCCCCGGACGCCTCGGCGCGCTGCAGCAGGCCATCGGAGAGCCGCCGCCACAGGGTGCGGCGGCTGAGGCCGGTCAAGGCGATGGCGGTCTGGAGGCTGAGAGTAGGCGGCGGCGTCATGCCGGGGATTCTGGCAGTCCGGCGGCGGCGGGTCAGCCAGCCACCCAGGGGTTGATGACATCCAGGCCAGCCGCCCGGAACGGGGCCTCGTCGCGGGTGGCGACGGCGAATCCGTTGGCCAGCGCAATCGCCGCGATGCAGGCGTCGGCGGCCCCGATGCCGATGCCGGCCTGGCGCGTCTTCGCCATCAGCTCGGCGTAGGCCTTCGTGCAGCCCATGTCAAACGGCAGCACACGCCCCACGAACAACGGCAGCACGCGCTTCTCCAGGTGCTCATGCAGCGCGCGACGCGGCGCCTGCCGGCAGGCATCAGCGCCACCCCTGCCCGCAACTCCGCAGCCGCCATGGCCGACAGGTACAGCGTTTCCAGCGGCTGCGCGTCCAGCCAGTCACGAACGCGGACCTCGGGCGAGGGGCGCAACGGCTCCGAAATGACGTTCGTGTCGAGCAGGATCATTCAAGACTCGCCGCGCGGGCTGGCGCCTTGTCACGCACACGCTCGAAAACGGCGAACTCCTCCTCGGTCAAACGGCCCGCGCGGCCGATCTCGGACAGCAGCGACCCCAGCCTGACCCGCCCCTGCGGCCTCACGGCGGCCTCCAGGATGTCGCGCATCTCCGCCTCGATGCTGCGGCCATGCTGGGCGGCCCTGACGCGAATGGCGCGATGCACCTCGTCGGGCACATTCCTGACGGTGACTGAAGGCATCTTTCAAATCCCTGCTGTGATGCGGATGCCTGCATCCTATTTGAATGCCAGCAAGGGCGCGCGAGGTAGCCGCCGACAGGACGCATCGGGCCTTTCGCCTGCGGCCCGAAGGCCGCGATCAACGCCCGGCAGCCCCATCGCTGGCACGGCGCGCCCTGCGCCACCCGTGCCAAGCGCAGCCCGGCCGATGCCGCCTGCGGACCTTGGCACAGCCCTCCCCCGCGCCAAACCCCGTCAAAACCGCCCGGAAGTGCTGGCATACCCCCTGCGTTCAGGGGGTGCGCCTCCCAACCACTCACCGGAGTTTTGACATGCAACTCAAGCAACGCGCCCAACAAGGCTTCACGCTGATCGAACTGATGATCGTCGTGGCCATCATCGGCATCCTGGCGGCTGTGGCCATTCCGCAGTACAAGAACTACACGATGAAGGCCAAGCTCGGCAACGCACTGACGGCGGCCGATTCTGTCAAGACGGCCGTCGTACTGTGCATTCAGGAAAGCGGAGCCGCCACAGGTTGCTCGGGCGGCAGCAACGGCATTCCTGGGAACGCGTCGGGCGGCGTGACGAAGGAGGTGACCTCGATCACCACCTCAGATGGTGTGATCACAGCCGTACTGGCCTCCGGCATCGGTGCCGAAGCTGACGGCAAGAAAATCTGCTGGGTGCCAACCCCAGACGGCAACGCCGTGGTCTGGAATGCCGGCACGACCATCGCCGAAACCGGCACCAACTCCAATAAGGCGCTCGTCGATGCAATCACCAAGAACAACAAGGCCACGACCGCCCCAACCTGCAGCTGATCACCGCTGATTCCACGGTAAGAGGGCCTTCGGCCCTCTTTTCATTGTTGCGCCGTCACGCCCGCAGCCACGGGTTGAGCAGCGCCACCTCGGTGGGCTCGAAATCAGCCGTATTGCGGGTCACCACGGTCATCCCATGCACCAGCGCCGTCGCGGCGATCAGCGCATCGCGCTCGGCGCGCCTGTCGGGAACGTGCAGCCGGGCACAGCGCAGGGCCACGGCGGTATCGACGGGCAAGGTGCGCCGGGAGAACTCGGGCAGCACCTGCTGCTCCAGCCAGGCACGCAGCATGGCGCCCTGGGCGGCGTCCTTGCGCTCCATGGCCAGCACGCCAAGCTCCAGCTCCTGGACGGTGACGACCGACACATAGAGGTCGGCCGCATCGACGCTGGCCGCCCAGGCGACAACGCCCGGGTCGGCCTTGCCGGCGCGGATCTTCCGCAACTCGGACACCACGTTGGTGTCGAGGACGTACATCTTCAGAACTCGGCCGGCCTCAGTCCCGGCGTCAGGCGCGGCGGCTCGAACTCGATGTCGGCCACCCCGGGCATGGCCAGCGCATCCGCGATGCTGCGACTTTGCCGGGTGAGGCGCCGGTACTCCTCGATGCTCAACAGCACGTGGGCCGGCTTGCCACGATCGGTGATGAATACGGGGCCGCCCTGGGCAGCCCGCTTGGCACGGGTCACGTCCTGATTCGAGATCCCGGCTGGATAGCGTCGTCACGGTCACGAGGCAGCTCCTTGCGTTTTCAGGAATGAAGGTATGTTCCTACATTTATCAAACCCGCACAAGGCGCGGAGCGCCAGCCCACAGCAAGCAGCCCATCACTTCCCCCATTTCTGCGCCGCAATCACCGCCTGCGTGCGGGAGCTGACGCCCAGCGCGCGCAGCACGGCGGCGACGTGGTCCTTCACCGTCTCGACGCTGACGCCCAGTTCACGGGCGATCAGCTTGTTCGGCAGCCCCTGGACGAGCAGCGCCAGCACGGCCTGCTGGCGCGGCGTCAGCGGCAGGTGCTCCCAGCCCGTGGACGGCGGCGGCGGTGTCGGCTCGTCGCGCAGCGGCTTCAGCGGCGGCACGTAGGTGCCACCCGCCAGCACCAGCTGCAGCGCCTGCACCGTGGTGTCGAGGTCGGTGCGCTCGGGGATGTAGCCCAGCGCGCCAGCGCCCAGCGCCTGCAGCGCGTCCTCGGTGTCGTCGCTGCCCGAGATCACCACCGCGGGCAGCAGCAGGTAGTCGCGGTGGATCTGCTGCAGCAGCTCGAAGCCGCCCTCCACGCGCAGGTCCAGCAGCACCAGGCGGGGCGTGCCCCGGTCCAGCGCCGCGCGCGCGTCGGCCACGGTGTCCACGCCCTGCACCCGGGCCCCGGCGAAATGCTGCTCGACCAGCCCGGTCAGCGCGGCGCGCACCATCGGAAACGCAGCAACCAGCAGCACGTCCATGAGCGGCCTCCCCCTTGTGGGCTCCGATGATAGGCAGCGCATGCCGGGCGCCAGCCGGGGTTTTGCCGGAGTCCGCCCTGGTCCGCCTCAACGCAGCGCCGCCGCCAGCAGCGGCCGGGCCCAGGCGGGCACGCTGGGCAGCGGCGCATGGGCCGTGACGCGGCCGGCCTGGGTCTGCAGCAGCAGCACGGGCTGCGGCCGGCGGCCGGCGCGCGGGTCGGCCTCGAAGCTGTTGTCGTAGACGCGCAGGCTGGCCAGGTGCGGCATCAGCTTGACGAGGTTGGCGCGGCTGGCGTCGAAGCGCTCGCGCACCTTGGCCTCGGGGATGTCGTGCCCGCCGGCCGCCACGCGCGCCGCGATGCGCCGCAGGTGCAGCTCGGGCGTGGCCAGGCCGGCGTACCAGACGTGGACGTCGGCCCCGGCGCGGGCGCCGTCCAGCAGCAGCCGGGCGACGCTGCGGCCGCCCAGCGTGGTTTCGAAGGCGTAGGTCAGGCCGTCCGCCAGCGCGCGCTCCAGGCCGCGGCGGCCCAGCGTCCAGGCGAGGCCGTTGGCCTGGCTCGCGGACAGGCCGGGCTGCTGCGCGCGCAGCCGCGCGGCGATCAGGTCGGGGTTGAAGAACTCGGCGCCGCTGGCCGCGATGGCCGCGCCGCCCAGCGAGCTCTTGCCGGCGCCGTTGACGCCGGCCAGCACGTAGATGGGCAAGGCTCAGGCGGCCTTGCGGCGGGGCTTGGCGGCTTTCACGGCGGCCGCGCCGATGGCCTCGGGCGCCATCGCAAAGGCGCCGGCCAGCGCGCCGCCCTGCTGCTGCATGCGCGCCAGCAGCGCGTCGAACTCGCCGCCCAGGGCACCCAGGTCGGGCTCGGCGGCGCGCTGCAGCTCGCGGTAGCGCTCCACCGACATCAGCACGAAGGCCGGCTGGTCATGCTTGGTGATGAGCACCGCGCCATGGGCATCCACGGTGCGGCCCACCTTCTGCATGCTGGCCACGAGCTGCGTGGCCGAGACGCTGGGCAGCGGGTCGGCAAGGGCTTGATCGAGGACGACGGGCATGGCGCTCTCCGGTAATTTCCGTATTTTGCCCTTTTTCAGGGAAATGGGGCTCGCGCTTGCCGGGCGGCCGCCCATCCCGCCCGGCGCGACCGGCACGGCGGCGGCGGGACGATCAATGCGCCTCGTCCCAGTTGCCGCCCACGCCCACCTCGGCGATCAGCGGCACCTTCAGCTGCGCCACGCCGGCCATCAGCCGCGGCACCTCGGTGCGCACCCAGTCCAGCTCGGCCTCGGGCACCTCGAACACCAGTTCGTCGTGCACCTGCATGATGATGCGGCTCAGCTTGCCGGTGCGGTCCAGTTCGGCCTGCACGGCCAGCATGGCGAGCTTGATGAGGTCGGCCGCCGTGCCCTGCATGGGCGCGTTGATGGCCTGGCGCTCGGCGCCCGCGCGGCGCTGGCCGTTGCCGCCGCGGATCTCGGGCAGGTAGATGCGGCGGCCGAACAGCGTCTCCACATAGCCCTTCTCGGCGGCGCCGGCCTTGGTCTCGTCCATGTAGCGCTTCACGCCGGCGAAGCGGGTGAAGTAGCGGTCGATGTAGTCCTTGGCCGCCTTCTGCTCGATGCCCAGCGCCTGCGCGAGGCCGAAGGCGCCCATGCCGTAGATGAGGCCGAAGTTGATGGTCTTGGCATAGCGCCGCTGCTCGGCGGACACCTCGGCCAGCGGCACGCCGAAAACCTCGCTGGCGGTCGCGCGGTGCACGTCCAGGCCGTCGTGGAAGGCCTTCAGCAGGCCCGGGTCGCCGCTGATGTGGGCCATGATGCGCAGCTCGATCTGCGAGTAGTCGGCGCTGACGATGCGGCAGCCCCCGGGCGCGACGAAGGCCTCGCGCACGCGCCGGCCTTCCGGCGTGCGGATGGGGATGTTCTGCAGGTTGGGCTCGTTGCTGGAGAGTCGCCCGGTCACGGCCACGGCCTGCGCGTAGTTGGTGTGGACGCGGCCGGTGGCGGGGTTGATCTGCTGCGGCAGCTTGTCGGTGTAGGTGCTCTTGAGCTTGGCCAGGCCCCGGTATTCGAGGATGCGCGCGGGCAGCGGGTAGTCGGCGGCCAGTTCGGTCAGCACCTCCTCGTCGGTGGAGGGCGCGCCGGTGGCGGTCTTCTTGACGACGGGCAGGCCGAGCTTGTTGAAGAGGATGTCGCCGATCTGCTTCGGGCTACCGATGTTGAAGGGCTGGCCGGCGACGTCGTAGCACTGCTGTTCGAGCCGCAGCAGGCGCTGGCCGATCTCGTGGCTCTGGGCCTGCAGCCGCGCGGCGTCGATCAGCACGCCGTGGCGCTCGATGCGCGCGAGCAGCGCGGCGGTGGGCATCTCGATGTCGCGGTAGATGCGCGTCAGGCCGGCGTCGGCCTCGATCTGCGGCCACAGCACCTGGTGCAGGTGCAGGCACATCTCGCTGTCCTCGCCGGAGTAGGTGGCGGCCTGCTCCACGCCGACCTGCGCGAACGGGATCTGGTGCACGCCCTTGCCGCACAGGTCCTCGTAGCTCAGGCCCTTGCGGCCCAGGTGGCGCTCGGCCAGGGCCTCGAGGTTGTGGGTCTTGTGGGCCTCCAGCACATAGCTCTGCAGCAGCGTGTCGTGCTGCACGCCGGCCAGGCGGATACCGTGGTTCAGGAACACGTGGCGGTCGTACTTCAGGTTCTGGCCGATCTTGCGGGCCGACTCGTCCTCCAGCCAGGGCCGCAGCCGCGCCAGCACCGCGTCGAAGGGCAGCTGCTCCGGCGCGTCCGGGCCGGCGTGGCGCAGCGGCACGTAGGCGGCCTCGCCGGGCCGGTCGGCAAAGGAGATGCCGACGATCCGCGCGGCCATCGGGTCCAGCGAATCGGTCTCGGTGTCCAGCGCGCACAAGGGGGCGGCGCGCAGCCGGGCGATCCAGGCGTCCAGCTGCTCGAACGTGAGGACGGTGTCGTACCGCCGCGCCAGGTCGGCCGCCGCAGGCCCGGGGGCGTCGGGCCCGCCCGGGGCCGCGGCCTGCGGCCCGGCGGCGCCGCCGGCCAGTTCCTCCAGCCAGGCCTTGAAGCCGTTGCGCGTGTAGAACTCGGCGAGCAGCGCCTCGTCGGGTTCGCGGAAGGCCAGCGCCTGCAGCGACGGCCAGCCGGGCACGTGGCCGTCCAGCTCGCAGTCCAGCTTCACGGTGACCAGCCTGCGGCCCAGGGGCAGCCAGTCCAGCGCGGCGCGCAGGTTCTCGCCGGCCTTGCCCTTCATCGCGGGCGCCGCCTGGAGGACGCCGTCCAGCGAGCCGTGCTCCGCGATCCACTTGGCCGCCGTCTTCGGGCCCACGCCAGCCACGCCCGGCACGTTGTCCACGGCGTCGCCGGTCAGCGTCAGGTAGTCGACGATGCGCCCGGGCGGCACGCCGAACTTCTCCAGGACCCCGGCCTCGTCCAGCCGCTCGCCGCTCATGGTGTTGATCAGCTCCACGTCCGGGTTCACGAGCTGGGACAGGTCCTTGTCGCCGGTGGAGACGATCATCCGGTGGCCCTGCGCGGCGCCGACGCGGCACAGCGTGCCGATCACGTCGTCCGCCTCCACGCCCGGCACCGTCAGCGTGGGCCAGCCCAGCAGCTTCACCACCTCGTGGATGGGCTCGATCTGCGCGCGCAGCTCCGGCGGCATGGGCGAGCGCTGGGCCTTGTACTCGGGGTACCAGGCGTCGCGGAAGGTCGGGCCGGAGGCGTCGAACACGCAGACGGCGTGCGCCGCGCCCACGTCGGCCTGCAGCTTCTTCAGCATGGCCACCATGCCGCGCACCGCCCCGGTGGGCTGCCCCTGCGGGCCGCGCAGGTCGGGCATGGCATGGAAGGCGCGGTACAGGTAGCTGGAGCCGTCGACCAGCAGCAGGATGGGTTTGCTCATGGCGCCGGATTGTCCAGGAGGCCGGCGGGAGCGCCGCCTAGAATCGCCCGCATCATGCTTCGCCCCGCCGCCCTCCTGCTGCTTGCCGCCACCGCGACCGGTGCCCTCGCCGCGCCGCCGCCCGAACCCAAGGTCGAGCGCACCGTGGCGGAGGACGACCAGGTCCGCATCGAGGAGCTGAAGGTGCGCGGCGAGGCCAAGAAGGTCACGGTCAGGAACAAGCTCGCCCGGGCGCCGGACTACGAGATCGTCGTCAACGACGCGGGCCGCGAGTCCGCCGGCGGCACCGGCAACGGCCTGAGCAAGAGCGGCTCGGGCTCGCGGGTCTGGCGAGTCCTCAACTTCTGACCGCGCGCGGCCCCGCGCCGCCGCCTGCACCCATGGCCGTTTTCACCGAAGTCAGCCCCGCGCAGGCCCAAGCCCTGCTGAACCACCTGAAGCTGGGCGAGCTCGCGTCGCTGCGCGGCATCGGCGCCGGCATCGAGAACACCAACTACTTCGTCGACTGCACCCAGGGCGGCCACCTGCACCGCTACGTGCTGACGCTGTTCGAGCGGCTGACGGCCGAGCAGTTGCCGTTCTACCTGCGGCTGATGCAGCACCTGGCCCGGCGCGGCGTGCCGGTGCCGGAGCCGCACGCGGACGCGGCGGGCGAGATCCTGTTCGAGGTGGCCGGCAAGCCGGCCGCCATCGTCGACCGGCTGCACGGCGGCCACCAGCTCGCGCCGGACGCCTTCCACTGCGATCAGGTGGGCGCCACGCTGGCGCGCATGCACCTGGCCGGCCGCGACTTCCCGCTGCAGCAGCCCAACCTGCGCGGCCTGCCCTGGTGGCGCGAGGTCGTGCCGCAGCTGCTGCCCTTGCTGGCGCCGGCGCAGGCCGAGCTGCTGGAGGGCGAGCTGGCCTACCAGGAGCAACTGGCCGCGTCGCCCGGCTACGCGGAACTGGCCGCGCGGTACGCCGGCCCCATCCACGCCGACCTGTTCCGCGACAACGTGATGTTCGAGCCCGGCGAGGGCCCGGGCCGCGAGCGGCTGACCGGCTTCTTCGACTTCTACTTCGCCGGCTGCGACACTTGGCTGTTCGACTTGGCCGTGTGCCTGAACGACTGGTGCATCGACCTGGCCACCGGCCGCCTCGCGGAGGAGCGCGCGCGCGTGTTCGTGGCCGCCTACGAGCGGGTGCGGCCGCTGTCCGGCGTCGAGCACCGGCTGCTGCCGGCGCTGCTGCGCGCGGCGGCGCTGCGCTTCTGGGTGTCGCGCCTGTTCGACCTGCACCTGCCGCGCGAGGCCAGCCTGCTGAAGGCGCACGACCCCGGCCACTTCGAGCGCGTGCTGCGCGAGCGCGTCGCCCGGCCCTGGCATGCGATGAAGGAAGACCTCGCATGACCATGCAGCTCCACCTCCAGGACGTGCCGGCCCGCAACGGCCGGCTGTGGATCCGCCACGGCTTCAAGGTGTTCCAGCGCCAGCCGCTGGCGCTGGCCGGGCTGTTCGGGCTGTTCCTGTTCGCCGGCTTCGTCGCCATGATGCTGCCCGGCATCGGCCTGGCGCTGACGATGGCCGCCATCCCGCTGCTGTCGCTGGGCTTCATGCTGGCCACCCACCTGGTGCTGCAGAAGAAGACGCCGACCGCCGCCGTCTTCCTCGCGCCGCTGAAGCTCACGCCCGAGCGGCGCCGCAGCCAGCTGCTGCTGTGCGCCGGCTACGCGGGCGCGGTGCTGCTGATCGGCCTGCTGTCCGACTGGGCCGACGGCGGCAGCACGCGCGACCTGCAGCAGCTCGTGGCCGACAACGCCGACAGCGAGGCCATCGCCCAGGCCGCGCTGGACCCGCGCCTGTTCTGGGGCCTGGCCACGCGGCTGGGCCTGCTGGCGCTGCTGGCCGTGCCCTACTGGCACGCCCCGGCGCTGGTGCACTGGGGCGGCCAGGGCGTCGCGCAGGCGCTGTTCTCCAGCACGCTGGCGGTGTGGCGCAACAAGGCCGCGTTCGCGCTGAACGCGCTGCTGTGGGGCGCGCTGCTGATGGCGGTGGGCAGCGGGGTCAGCCTGGTCTTCGGCCTGCTGGGCGCGCCGCAGGTGGCGCCCATGGTGCTGATGGGCACGGGCCTGCTGCTGACCACGGTGTTCTACGCCTCGCTGTACTTCAGCTTCGTCGACTGCTTCATGTTCGGCGCGCCGCAGACCCTGCTCGACGAGAAGCAGGCCTGACGCCACCGTCGGTGGACGGCGGCCGCGCTTTCACGCGGCTGACATGCAGGCTTCCTACATTGCGCGGCTCGTGCCGGGCAGGCGTGCAACCTCGCGCGATGCCCGGTTGTGCAGCCTTCTTCTGTAGCAGTCGCCAAATGTCCGAAACCCTGAATCGCCGCCATGCCCTGAAGTTCATGGGCGCTCCCCTGATGCTGCCCATCGCTGGAACCGTGGGCGGCACCACCGTCGCCAGCCTGCTGACCGGCTGCGGCGGCGGCAGCGACGACGACGCCAAGCCCGTCGCCAGCTACGCGTCCGCCAGCTTCGTGGCCATGGCCGCGCCCAGCCTGAGCGCGCCGGCCGACATGGCCAGGACCCTCGTCAACTCGACGCTGATGGTCAAGTTCAGCGACGACAGCACCCAGGGCTTCTCGCTGGCCTATGCCCCCTTCTTCACGACCGGCGACCTGGTGCCCGACGGCAAGGGCGGCACGCTGCTGGCAGGCGGCTATGTCGACTTCGCCGGCAAGCCCATCGTCGACGGCACCGTCGCCGGCAAGGAGCGCCAGTTCTTCAGCGACTCGCCGGACGGCACTTCCCTGCTCAAGCTCGACAACCCGGCCGTCAGCGGTGTCAAGGGCAATGCCGTCTTCGCCGTCGTGCAGTTCGAATACACGACCTGGGCCCAGGACGGCAAGACCGACATGTACGGCAAGCTGCCCTCGCCCATCGCCGTGCTGACGCTGGACCAGGACCCCGCCACCGGCCGCCTCTCCCTCGTCAAGTACCACAACGTCGACACCTCGCCCGCCATGGGCCTGTGGATCACCTGCGGCTCCAGCCTCTCGCCCTGGGGCACCCACCTGTCCAGCGAGGAATACGAGCCCGACGCCTTCACCATCGCCTCGAACACGATGTTCAAGGACTACAGCCGCAACCTCTTCGGCGACGAGGCCAAGGCCAACCCCTACCACTACGGCCATCTGCCCGAAGTGACCGTCAACCCCGACGGCACGGGCACGATCAAGAAGCACTACTGCCTGGGCCGCATCTCGCACGAGCTGATCCAGGTCATGCCCGACAACCGTACCGCCATCATGGGCGACGACGCGACCAACGGCGGCTTCTTCATGTTCGTGGCCGACAAGGAGAAGGACCTCTCCGCCGGCACGCTCTACGTCGCCAAGTTCGGCGCCGGCTTCTCGCTGGACACGGCCGCCGCCGGCGCGCCCATCGCCTGGATCAAGCTCGGCTCGGCCACCAGCGCCGAGATCAAGGCCCTGGCCGACACGCTGAAGGCCGCCGACATCATGGACGTGGCCACCGCCGACCCGGCCGACGCCAGCTTCACCAAGATCTGGTTCGGTGGCAAGCCGCAGTGGGTGCGCGTGAAGGCCGGCATGGACAAGGCGGCCGCCTTCCTGGAGACCCACCGCTACGCCGCGCTCAAGGGCGGCTCGATGGCCTTCACGAAGATGGAAGGCACGACCGTCAACGCCAAGGACAAGATCGCCTACTCGGCGCTGCAGAACATGCAGAGCTCCATGGTCAAGGGCAACGCCGCCTGGAACGCCGACTACAACATCGGCATCGACAAGGCGCTGAACGCCGGCGGCGTGCTGGCCCACACGCTGGGCGGCGGCCAGAAGGACAGCACCGGCGCCGCCATCAACAGCGATTGGGCGCCTTCGCTGACCAGGACCCTGCTGATCGGCGAGGACCTCGCCGCGGCCGACGCGCTGGGCAACCTCGCCCACCCCGACAAGATCGGCGCACCCGACAACCTGAAGTTCTCGGAGAAGCTGCGCACCCTCTTCATCGGCGAGGACAGCAGCTACCACGTCAACAACTTCGTCTGGGCCTACAACGTCGACACCAAGGTGCTGAGCCGCCTGGTGTCCATGCCCTCCGGCGCCGAAGCGACCGGCCTGGGCGTCGTCGACGACCTGAACGGCTGGACCTACATCACCAGCAACTTCCAGCACCCCGGCGACTGGGGCACGCCGCTGCACAACGTCGTCAAGGCCACGCTGGATCCGCTGGTGCGCGCCAACTACAAGGACCGCTTCGGCGCCCAGGTCGGCTATCTGACGGGCGCCGCCAGCAGCATCAACCTGGCGAAGAAGCCGGTCTAACGCTTCGGGATCGAGTACGTGCCGGTGGCGTGGGCGACCGGCTCGTCCTCCCCCTCGGAGTAGATGTAGACCTCGCCCACCGCCAGGGCCTTGCCCAGCTTCAGCAGCCGGCAGCGCGCCACCACGCGCCGGTCGGCGCGCGGCTTGCGCAGGAAGTTGATGGACAGGTTCGTCGTCACCGCCAGCGGCACGATGCCGATGCGCGCCAGGATGGCGATGTAGAGGGCTACGTCGGCCAGCGTCATCATGACCGGGCCAGACACCGTGCCGCCGGGGCGCAGCTCGCGCTCGCCCACCGGATGGGCGACGACGACGCTGCCGTCCTCGTCCACCTCCTCCAGCGTGCAGAGGTTCTGCGGGAACTCGGCCTTCAGGAAGGCCACCAGCTCCGCTTGTGAGGGGCGGCGTTCGGTCATGGCGAAAGGAAATGCGAAGAGGGTGCCGGGGAGCCTAGCACCGCCCCGGAATCGATCCATGAACCTTGGTGGCCGGGGCTTCGCCGGTTTCATCCCCGAGCTCCACGAGCGCTAGGGGAAGGACGATGCGGCGGCTTGTGGCAAGCTATCGGCCTGCAGGCCCTGGAGTTGTCATGGACACCACTTTTGAAACGCTGGAAGCCGAGGTGCTGAAGCTGCCCTCGGCACAGCGCGCCAAGCTGCTTGACCGCGTGGTGGCCAGCCTCGACGCCGACGCCGCGCGCGATGCGGCCTGGGACGACATTGCGGCCCGGCGCGAGGCGGAATCTGTCCAGTTCGAACCGCTGGAGGACGTGCTGGCGCGCCTGCGCGACGAGCGCGCGTGAACCGTTCCATTCATCGCCTGGCCGCCGAAGAACTGGCGGCCGCCTTTCGCTTCTACCGACGTGAAGCCGGCCTCGGCATTGCACAGCGCTTTCTTGACGAATTCGAGCGCGTCGCCCGGCTCATCGACCACCAGCCTGAACTGGGCACGCCGGCAAGCGATGGCCGGCGCACCTATCCGCTGCACGACTTTCCCTATTCGGTGATCTACGCCAGCGGCCCCTCCGGGCTGCGCATCCTCGTCGTGCGGCACCAGCATCGCGATCCGGCGCACGGCGACGGCCGGCGCTGATCAATCGATCGGCGTCAGCTTCGCCACCGACAGCGCCAGCCACTTCGTGCCGTGCCGGCCGAAGTTCACCTGCGCGCGCGCGTCGGCGCCCGTGCCCTCCAGCGTCAGCAGCACGCCTTCGCCGAACTTGGTGTGGAAGACACCCTTGCCGACGCGCAGGCCGCCGAACTCGTTCGACACCTTCTGCCGCATGGCCGCCGGCACCGGCGGCTCGACCCACGCGGCCTTCTCCACGCGGCCCGCGCCGACCATGCCCTTCAGGCCGGAGCCGCGCTCCCAGGCCTGCTGGTACTCGCGCGCGTAGCCCGAGCCGAAGCCCTGGTTACGCGGCGTCAGCCACTTCAGCGCGTCCTCGGGCAGCTCGTCGAAGAAGCGGCTCTTCACGTGGTAGCGCGTCTGGCCGTGCAGCATGCGCGTCTGGCAGAAGCTCAAGCTGAGCTTCTGGCGCGCGCGCGTGATGGCCACGTACATGAGCCGGCGCTCCTCCTCGAGCCCGTCGTGGTCGGACATCGCGTTCTCGTGCGGGAACAGGCCCTCTTCCAGCCCGGTGATGAACACCGCGTCGAACTCCAGGCCCTTGGCCGAGTGCACCGTCATCAGCTGCACCGCGTCCTGGCCGGCCTGGGCCTGGTTGTCGCCCGCCTCCAGCGAGGCGTGCGTCAGGAAGGCGCACAGCGGCGACATGATCTCGCCGGTCTCGGCATCGGGCACCGCGCCGGGCCGGCCCGGCTCGGCCACCTGGCCCACCTCGCCCACCGGCAGCCCGACGGCGTCCTTGCCGAAGCCCTCCTGCATGACGAAGGCCTCGGCCGCGTTGATCAGTTCGTCCAGGTTCTCCAGCCGCTCGGCGCCGTCCTTGTCGGTGCGGTAGAAGTCCAGCAGCCCGGACGTCTCCAGCACCTGCTCGATGATCTCGCGCAGCGTCATGCGCTGCGTGAGGTTGCGCGTGGAGTCGATGAGGTTCGTGAACGCCAGCAGGTTGGCGCCGCCCTTGCCGGGGATGGCGCCGACGCTCTGGTAGAGGCTGCGGCCGCTGGCCTTGGCCGCGTCCTGCAGGTTCTCCAGCGTCTTGGCGCCGATGCCGCGGGTCGGGAAGTTGACGACGCGCAGGAAGCTCGTGTCGTCGTTCGGGTTCTCCAGCAGGCGCAGGTAGGCCAGCGCATGCTTCACCTCGGCGCGCTCGAAGAAGCGCAGGCCGCCGTAGACGCGGTACGGGATGCCCGCGTTGAACAGCGCCGACTCGATGACCCGCGACTGCGCATTGCTGCGGTAGAGCACCGCGATCTGCTGCCGATCCAGCCCGCCGCGGTGCAGCCCCTGGATCTCCTCGATCAGCCACTGCGCCTCGGCGAAGTCGCTGGGCGACTCCTGCACGCGGATGGGCTCGCCGGGGCCGGCATCGGTGCGCAGCGTCTTGCCCAGGCGCTGCGTGTTGCGGCTGATGAGTTCGTTGGCCGCGTCGAGGATGTGGCCGAAGCTGCGGTAGTTCTGCTCCAGCTTGATGACGCGCCTGACGCGGTATTCGCGCTCGAAGTCCGCCATGTTGCCGACGCGCGCGCCGCGGAAGGCGTAGATGCTCTGGTCGTCGTCGCCGACCGCCAGCAGGCTCTGGCCGGTGCCGGCGCCCGGCGGGCAGAACATCTTCAGCCACGCGTACTGCAGCTTGTTGGTGTCCTGGAACTCGTCGACCAGGATGTGGCGGAAGCGCTGCTGGTAGTGCTCGCGCACGGCCGGGTGGTCGCGCAGCAGCTCGTAGCTGCGCAGCATCAGCTCGGCGAAGTCCACCACGCCCTCGCGCTGGCACTGGTCCTCGTAGTTGGCGTAGATCTCGACGAGCTTGCGGGTCTGCTCGTCGCGCGCCTCCACGTCGCCCGGGCGCAGGCCGTCCTCCTTGCAGCCGGCGATGAACCAGCCCACCTGCTTGGGCACGAAGCGCTCCTCGTCCAGTTGCATCGCCTTGATGACGCGCTTGACGGCCGAGGTGGTGTCGCTCGCGTCCAGGATCTGGAAGGCCTGCGGCAAGTTCGCCAGCTTCCAGTGCGCGCGCAGGAAGCGGTTGCACAGGCCGTGGAAGGTGCCGATCCACATGCCGCGCACATTGAACGGCAGCATCGTCGACAGCCGCGCCAGCATCTCCTTGGCGGCCTTGTTCGTGAAGGTCACGGCCATCACGCCGCCGGGGCTGACCTGGCCGGTGTTCAGCAGCCAGGCGATGCGCGTGGTCAGCACGCGGGTCTTGCCGGAGCCGGCGCCGGCCAGGATCAGCGCCGGCGCCGGCTCGGCCGTCACGGCGGCGAGCTGTTCGGGGTTGAGGTTGCGGAGCAGGGGGCTGTGCTGGGCGGCGGCGTCTGGCGCGGGATTCATCACGGCATTCTAGGGAGCGCCCCTCCCACGCCCCTAGGCCGCCCTGTTTCACAACTTTACTAGGTGGAAACCCTATATTGCGGCGCAACATGGCACCATGCGGCCCCGCCGAGCCGGCCGGCCAAGCCGCCGGGCTCGTTTCCTTCCCGCATTTCCCAGGAGGCCCTCCATGACCCGATTCACCCTCGCCCTCGGCACCGCCGCGCTCGCCCTCGCCTCCCAGGCCGCGCTGGCCCAGGACAAGGCCGACGGCCTGTGGCACGGCGGCGTCAGCGTCGGCGGCGCCTTCTCCAGCGGCAACAACGACAGCCGCACGCTCGCAGCCAACGCCGACGCCAGCCGCGTCACCGCCCAGGACAAGATCAGCCTCTACGGCATCGCCAACTACGGCCGCAACGAGGTGGACGGCGTCAAGACGACCACCGCCGACCTGCTGCGCCTGGGCGGCCGCTACGACTTCAACCTCGGCCCGCAGTGGTTCTCCTTCGGCGCCGCCGAGGGCGAAACCAACAAGGTCGGCGGCGTGCGCGACCGCTACAACCTCAGCGGCGGCGTCGGCTACCACCTGCTGAAGAACGACACCCACAGCTGGGACGTGTTCGGCGGTGTCGGCTATACCGACACCCGCTTCACCGACCACAGCAGGGTCCACGGCGCCCAGGCCCTGCTCGGCGAGGAATCCGGCCACAAGCTCAGCGACACGACGACGCTGAAGCAGCGCCTCGTCTACTACCCCGGCGGCGGCGACCTCGGCAGCCGCGCCACCTTCGACGCCAGCCTCGCCACGCAGGTCAGCGGCGGCTGGACGCTCAACACCGGCCTGTCCAGCCGCTACGCCAGCCGCGTGCCCGCGGGCACGAAGAAGACCGACAACCTGCTGACCGTCGGCTTCGGCTACAAGTTCTGAGCTCCGGCATCGTGCGGCATCATCGCGCCGCATGAACCCCCATCCCTCGTCCGGCCCCTGCCCCTGCGGCACGGGCCGGCCCTACGCCGGCTGCTGCGGCGCGCTGCACGCCGCCCACGCGGCCGGCCAGGGCCTGACGGCCGCCACGCCCGAGGCGCTGATGCGCTCGCGCTACGCCGCCTTCGTGCTCGACCTTCGCCCCTACCTGCTCGCCAGCTGGCACGCCAGCACCCGCCCCGCCGCGCTGGCGCCGCCCGAGCCCGGCCTGAAGTGGCTGGGCCTGGCCGTCAAACACAGCGCGATGCAAGGTACCGACCACGGCACGGTCGAATTCGTCGCCCGCAGCAAACTCGCCGGCCGCGCCCACCGGCTGCGCGAAACGAGCCGCTTCGTGCGCGAACACGGCGCATGGTTCTACGTGGACGGCGACCTCGAAAATTGACTCTGACCCCAATTTATCGGGACGAGCACCTCGTCGTGATCGACAAGCCGGCGGGCCTGCTGGTGCACCGCACCCAGCTCGCGGCGCACGAGAGCGAGGCCGCGCTGCAACTGCTGCGCGACCAGCTCGGCCGGCCGGTCTGGCCCGCGCACCGGCTGGACCGGGGCACCTCGGGCCTGCTGCTGTTCGCGCTGTCGGCCGAGATGGCCGCCCTGCTCGGCGCGATGTTCGAGCAGGGCTCGATGCAGAAGCGCTACCTCGCGCTGGTGCGCGGCTGGCCGCGCGAGGACGCCGGCCTCATCGACCACCCGCTGGCCCGCGACCCCGAACTGCCCTCGGCCGGCCAGCCGTTGCTGGATGCGCAGACCCGCTGGCGCGTGCTCGAACGCCGCGAATGGCCTCTCGCCACCGACCCGCGCTTCGCCACCACCCGCGTCGCGCTGCTGGAGGCCGAGCCGCTGCAGGGCCGCCGCCACCAGATCCGCCGCCACCTGAAGCACCTCGCCCACCCCATCCTTGGCGACGCGACGCACGGCAAGGGCCCGCTGAACCGCGCCGTCGCCGCCCACCTCGGCGTGCAGCGGCTGTGGCTGCATGCGCAGCGGCTGGCCTTCCGCCACCCGCTGCTCGGCACGGCGCTGGCACTGGAGGCCGCGCCCGGCGCCGAGTGGGGTTTAGAGCGGCTAACAAAACTGAATCAATGCTCGCACGCAGATGACGCTGCACGCCAGGGATAGCAAGGCCACATGGGTATGAACGCTTCGCTCGAAACGCACGCGCAGCTTGCCGAAGGCGGCCAGCCAAGCATGCGTGCGTTCGACGACCCAGCGATGGCACCCGAGTCGGTCGTTGCGCTCGATACCCCTGCGGGCGATCCGATCCTGGATGCCTCGGCGCTTGAGGTGCTCCCGACAGCGTGCAAAGTCGTAGCCCTTGTCCGCGTGCAGCTTGTCGGGCCAGCGGCGCGGCTTTCCACGCTTTCCTCGCACATCGGGCAAGGCATCGATCAACTGCTCGAAGACCACCGAGTCGTGGCGGTTGGCTCCGGTCACGCAGAACATCAGCGGGATGCCCTGGCGGTCCGTGATGATGTGACGTTTGCTGCCGAGTTTTCCTCTGTCCGTGGGGTTGGGGCCAGTGTGCGAGCCCCCCGGGGGCTGGGCACGCTGGCCCCGTCCAGGCTGGCTCGGCTGAAGTCCAGCCGCCCGGCGCTACGCAGTTCGGCCAACAACAGCATATGCAATTGGTGCCACACACCGGCATCCTGCCATTGGCGCAGTCGCCGCCAGCAGGTCATGCCACTGCCGAAGCCCAGTTCCTGGGGCAACTCTTCCCAGGGGATGCCGGTGCGCAGCACGAACAGGATGCCGTTCAGAGCCATCTCGTCGCTCACCCGTGGACGACCGCCCTTGACCGAGGGCACGAATACCGGCAGCAGTGGCTCAATCTTCTTGAACAGCGCCGCGCTGATTTCCTTGTTCTTGGTTCGACCCATGTACCGTCAAACGCACTTCAACCGCCTGACGATGACAGGGTTGTGTTAGCCGCTCTTAAGGCGACGCTGAACCAGTCCCTCGCGCGCAGCGCATCGCGGGGACTGGCTCCGCGTCGCCTCAACCCGCCCGCGTCTGGAACACGCTGACCTCGTCGGCCAGCCGCTGCGCCTGGTCGCGCAGGCTTTCCGCCGCGGCGGCCGACTGCTCGACCAGCGCCGCGTTCTGCTGCGTCACCTGGTCGAGCTGGCCGACGGTCTGGTTCACGCGGGCGATGCCCTCGCTCTGCTCGCCGGCCGAGCGGGCGATGTCGCCGATCAGGTCCGCCACCTGCTGGGCCGCGCACTCGATCTCGCGCATCGCGTCGCCGGCCTGGCCCGCCAGGCCCGCGCCGGCCGCCGCCTGCTCGCTGGACGCCGCGATCAGCCCCTTGATGTCGCGCGCCGCCTCGGCCGAGCGCTGGGCCAGCCCGCGCACCTCGGACGCGACGACGGCGAAGCCCTTGCCCTGCTCGCCCGCCCGCGCCGCCTCCACCGCCGCGTTCAGCGCCAGGATGTTGGTCTGGAAGGCGATGGAGTCGATCAGCCCGGTGATGTCCGCGATGCGCCCCGCGCTCGCGTTGATGGCGCCCATCGTCGTCGCCATCTGGCCGACGACGCCCGAGCCGCGCGAGGCGGCGCCGGCCGCGCCGCTGGCCAGCGCGTGGGCGCGGCGCGCGGCGTCGGCGGTCTGGCCGACGGCCTGGGTCAGCGCGTCCATCGACGAGGCGGTGGACTGCAGGCTGGCCGCCGTGCGCTCGGTGCGTTCCGACAGGTCCTGGTTGCCCGCGGCGATCTCGGCGCTGGCGCCGTCGATGCTGCGCGCCGCCGCCTGCACCTGGCGCACGACGCCGTGGATGCGCTCCACCGCGCCGCCCAGCAGCCCGGCCGCGCCCTCGGCCTCGCCCATCCGCCCGGCATCGAGGTTGATGCGCTCGCGGGCCGTCAGATGCTCGACCATGCGCACCAGCGCCGACTGTTCGACGGCGCTGCGGTACATCTGCACCGCGATCAGCATCTCGAAGCCCGCCTGCGCGACGACGTAGCCGGCATGCACCAGCACGCGCGGGAAGCCGGGGTCGGCCAGGCAGTACACGCCGACGCCGGCCGCCTGCAGCCGGTCGAACAGCACGTGGTGGACGGCGATGACCGCCGCCCCGGTCAGCACCGGCGCCCAGTGCCGGTAGGCGAGCAGGAAGGCCAGCGTGACGAACACGCCGAAGTGGAACTCGATCATCCCGCGCGCCAGCTGGATGTGCAGCGCCACCTGGGCCATCGCCACCACGGCCATCACCTGGGCCGCCAGCATCGTGCCGCCGGCCAGCAGGTGCGCGCCGCAGGCGATGCCGAACAGCAGCAGGCTGCCGCCCAGCGCCAGGCCGACACCGCCGAATTGCAGGCCCAGGCCGAACGCCACCGCCACGCACAAGCCCATGCAGGCCAGCATCAGCCGGTCCGCCTCGCGCCAGGACAGCTGGCGTGCGCTGGCCCGCTCGTCGGCGGCCGGCACGGCTGGGCGCCAGGAGGCTTGCAGGGTGGCCGATGGCATGGGCGGGTCTCCTCGTCAGGGTGATCCGGTCGATGCTAGCCCGGCGCACGCCGGCCCCGCCGCCTCGGCGGCGGCGTGACCGTGCAGTAGTCGGCGGAAGCCGGTCCGGCGCGGCCGGGGCCGGTCAGCGCGACGGCTGGAGCGTCAGCGCAACGGCTGAAGCACGCGCAGCTCCAGCCCCGAGGGCTGGTCCTGCCAGCGGTAGAGCCGCTGCGTCGCGGCCCGGAAGTCCTCGGGCTTCGCGCTGCGGATGGGCACGAAGGTCTGCGGGTTGCGGTCGATCAGCGGGAACCAGCTGCTCTGCAGCTGCACCATGATGCGGTGGCCGCGGCGGAAGGCGTGGTTCACGTCGGGCAGCGTCACGCGCAGCTCCTCCACCCGGCCCGGCACCATCGCCTCGGGCCGCTCGAAGCCGTGGCGGAAGCGCCCGCGCAGCGGCTCGCCGCGCACCAGCTGCTGCATGCCGGCCAACGGGCTGGCGGGCAGGCCGGCGTCTTCGCCGCGCGGGCGGCGCGGGCCGGGCTCCGCAGGCTCGTCGAGTTCGTTGGGGTAGACGTCGATCAGCTTGACGACCCAGTCCGCGTCGCTGCCGCTGGTGGCGACGAACAGCCGCGCGGTGATCGGGCCGACGACGGTCAGGTCCTCTTCGAGCACCTCGCTGCGGTAGGTCAGCACGTCGGGCCGGGTCGCGGCGAAGCGCTGGTCGCCGACCATGTACTCCTGCGGCACGCCCAGCGCCGTGTAGCCGACGAAAGGCACCGGCTTGGCCGGGTCGGCGACCCAGGCGTCGGACTCGGGCTGCGCGGCCTCGGGCGGCGTGAACGCGAGCCGGCCGCCGGGCGCGAAGTAGAGCGTGCGCGGCTGCGCCTCCTGGGGCGGCCAGGCGTCGTAGCGGCGCCAGACGTTGCTGCCCGTCTCGAACACCGTGGCCTTGGCAAGGGGTGCCTTGGGCATGTTGGGCGCCTTCACCTCACCGTCGGCGCGCAGGTGCTGCTCGAAGAAGGGCAGCAGCACGTCGCGCTGGAACTGCTCGGACGTGGCCTGCCGGAAGTCCACGCGGCCGAGTTGCCGGCCCGGGCCGCGCAGCCAGCCGCCATGTACCCAGGGGCCCATGACCAGGCGGTTGTCGGTGGCGGGGCTCTGGCGGCCGATGGCGCGGTGGATGGCGAGCGGGCCGGCGAGGTCCTCGGCGTCGAACCAGCCGCCCACGGTCAGCACGGCGGCGCGGATGTTCTTCAGGTGCGGCGTGATCGCGCGGGCGCGCCAGAACTCGTCGTAGCGGTCGTGCTGGATCTGGACGTCGAAGTAAGGGTTGGCGCCGAGGCGGGCGGCCATCGCGTCGAGGTTGGGGAACTGCAGGAAGAACTCGTAGCCGTCCGGCGTGCCGTAGTCGAACTCGGGCCACTGCTTCGGCGGCAGCACCGGCGTGCGCTGCGGCTTGAAGCCGCTGTAGAAGCCGAAGTTGGCGGCCAGCATGAAGGCGCCGCCGTGGTAGCTGTCGTCGCCCATGAAAAGGTCGGCGATCGGCGCCTGCGGCGACGCGGCCTTGATGGCCGGGTGCGAGTCGATGATGGAGGCCGCCGTGTAGAAGCCGGGGTAGGAAATGCCCCAGAGCCCGACGCGGCCGTTGTGGCCGGGCAGGTGGTCGATCAGCCACTGCACGCTGTCGTGCGTGTCGCTGCTTTCGTCCACGTCGGCGGGCGTGCGCTTGGCGGCCCGGTGCGGCGTCATCTCGATCCAGTCGCCCTCGGACTGGTGGCGCCCGCGCACGTCCTGGCAGACGACGATGTAGCCGGCCTTCAGGAAATCGTCGTTGGGCGCGGCGCGGCGGATGCCGTCGCGGTCCACGCCGTAGGGGCCGCAGCCATAGGGCGTGCGCGTCATCAGCAGCGGGTAGCGGCGGCTGGCGTCCTTGGGCACGTAGACGGCGGTGAAGAGCCGCTTGCCGTCGCGCACCGGGATGCGGTATTCGTACTTGGTGTAGTGCTCGCGCGGCTCGTAGGCGGGCGGCTTGGGCGGCGCGTCGGCGGGTTCGGCGGCGTTGGCCGCCACGCAGAAGGCGCAGAGGGCGGCCAGCGCCGCGCAGGTCGGTTTCAGCATCGCCGCATCATGGCAGCGCCGCCGCGCGCGGCCAGTGCCGAAAGCCCTGCCCGCGCGGCCCGCCGGGGCGGCCGCCGACAATGCCGGCGATGAACCCCGGCATCCTCTACGCCCTCGGCGCCTACCTGAGCTGGGGGCTGTTCCCGCTCTATTTCCGCCAGATCGCGGCCGTCCCGGCGCTGCAGATCGTGGCGCACCGGACGCTGTGGTCGCTGGCCTTCGTGGCCGGGGTGCTGCTGGTGACGCGCAACCTGCGCTGGCTGCGCGGCGTGGACGCCGCGACGTGGCGGCGCTTCGCGCTGTCGGCGCTGCTGATCGCTATCAACTGGCTGACCTACGTCTGGGCCGTCGGCCACGGCCACGTCATCGACGCGAGCCTGGGCTATTTCATCAACCCGCTGGTCAACGTGGCGCTGGGCTATGCGGTGCTGCACGAGCGGCCGCGCCCGCTGCAATGGCTGGCCGTGGGGCTGGCGGCCTTCGGCGTGCTGTGGCTGACGCTGGCCGGCGGGCGCCTGCCCTGGGTGGCGCTGGTGCTGGCACTGAGCTTCGGCGTCTACGGCCTGATGCGCAAGACCGCCGCGCTCGGCGCCATCGAGGGCCTGACGCTGGAGACGCTGATCCTCGCGCCGCTGGCCGGCGCGGGCCTGGCGTGGTGGTGGCAGGCGGGCAAGCTGGCCGGGCAGACGGCGGCGGACTGGGCCTGGCTGGTCGGCACCGGGCCGGTGACGGCCGGCGCGCTGCTGCTGTTCGCGGCCGGCGCGCGGCGCATCCCGCTGGCGACGCTGGGCGTGGTGCAGTACGCGTCGCCTTCGCTGCAGTTCCTGCTCGGCGTGTTCCTGTTCCACGAGCCGATGGACGCGAACCGCCTCGTCGCCTTCGGCTGCATCTGGGGCGCGCTGGCGGTCTACAGCGCGGAGGGCCTGTGGCGGGCCCGCCGCGCGGCGGGCCCTTCAGGAACAGCTCCTCAGTGCCGGACCAGGTAGTCGAACGCGCCCAGCGCGGCCTTCGCGCCGTCGCCGGCGGCGATGACGATCTGCTTGAACGGTACCGTCGTCGCGTCCCCCGCCGCGAACACGCCGGGCACCGAGGTGGCGCCCCGGGCGTCCACGACGATCTCGCCGTGCCGGCTCAGCTCCAGCGTGCCGCGCAGCCATTCGGTGTTCGGCACGAGGCCGATCTGCACGAAGCAGCCGTCCACCTCGACACGCCGGGCCTCGCCGGACGCGCGGTCGGTGTAGCTCAGCGCGGCCAGCTTGCCGTCCACGCCGATGAACTCGGTGGTCTGCGCGTTCCTGATGATGGTCACGTTGGGCAGGCTCTCCAGCTTGCGGACCAGCACCGCGTCGGCGCGCAGCTCGGGCGCGAACTCCAGCAGCGTGACGTGCTTGACGATGCCCGCCAGGTCGATCGCGGCCTCGACGCCCGAGTTGCCGCCGCCGATGACGGCGACCGGCTTGCCCTTGAACAGCGGGCCGTCGCAGTGCGGGCAGTAGGCCACGCCCTTGTTGCGGTACTCGGCCTCGCCGGGCACGCCGACGTTGCGCCAGCGCGCGCCGGTGGAGAGGATGACGGTCCGGCCCTTCAGCGTCGCGCCGTTGGCGAGCTTGACCTGGATCAGGCCGCCCGGCTGCTCGGCCGGGACCAGGCCTTCCGCGCGCTGCAGGTTGTGGATGTCCACGGCGTAGTCCTTCACATGCGCTTCGAGCGCGGCGACGAACTTCGGGCCCTCGGTGTGCGAGACGGTGACGTAGTTCTCGATGCCCAGCGTGTCGTTGACCTGGCCGCCGAAGCGCTCGGCCGCGATGCCGGTGCGGATGCCCTTGCGCGCCGCGTAGACGGCCGCCGCGCCACCGGCCGGGCCGCCGCCGATGATGAGCACGTCGTAGGGCACCTCGGCGTCGAGCTTCTTCGCGCCGCGCTCGGCCGCGCCGGTGTCGAGCTTGGCGACGATCTCCTCCAGCGTCATGCGGCCGGAGGCGAAGGGCTTGCCGTTCAGCCACACGGCCGGCACGGCCATGATGCCGCGGCCCTCGACCTCGTCCTGGTACAGGCCGCCGTCGATGATGGTGGCGCGGATGCGCGGGTTGCGGACGGCCATCAGCGACAGCGCCTGCACCACGTCCGGGCAGTTGTGGCAGGACAGGCTCATGTAGACCTCGAAGTCGAGGTCGGCGTCCAGCGCCTCGATGGCGTCCAGCGTGTCCTGCCCGGCCTTGGGCGGGTGGCCGCCCGTCCACAGCAGCGCCAGCACCAGCGACGTGAACTCGTGGCCCAGCGGGATGGCGGCGAAGCGCAGCACCGTGGCGCTGCCGGCGCGGCGCAGCAGGAAGCTGGGCCGGCGCGCGTCGTTGCCGTCGGTGTGCAGCGTGATCTTGTCGCTCATGCCGGCGATCTCGGCCAGCAGCTCGCGCATCTCGGCGGCGGCGGCCGAGTCGTCCAGCGTGGCGATGATGTCGAAGGGGAGCGTGACGCGCTCCAGGTAGGCCTGGAGCTGGGTCTTCAGGGCGGCGTCCAACATGGCGGGTTCCTTTCAGTGAGGCGTGGCGGGAGGGGCCACTGCTGAAAGCGTCCCCGGGTCGGAGGCCCTTTCAGCAGAGCCTGTGCTGCTCTGCGGGAGGAAGGAGCCCTCCCGGGCTCCTTGCCAGCGGCATCAGATCTTGCCGACGAGATCCAGCGACGGGGCGATGGTCTTCGCGCCTTCCTTCCACTTGGCCGGGCAGACCTGGCCGGGGTTGGCGGCGGTGTACTGGGCGGCCTTCAGCTTGCGCAGCGTCTCGGACACGTCGCGGGCGATTTCGTTGCTGTGGACTTCGGCGGTCTTGATGACGCCGTCCGGGTTGATGACGAAGGTGCCGCGCAGCGCCAGGCCCTCTTCAGGGATGTGCACGCCGAAGGCGTTGGTCAGCACGTGCGTCGGGTCGCCGACCAGCGGGAACTTGGCCTTGCCGACGGCCGGCGAGGTTTCGTGCCAGACCTTGTGCGAGAAGTGCGTGTCGGTCGTGACGATGTAGACCTCGGCGCCCAGCTTCTGGAACTCGGCGTAGTTGTCGGCGGCGTCTTCCACTTCCGTCGGGCAGTTGAAGGTGAAGGCGGCCGGCATGAAGATCAGCACGGACCACTTGCCCTTCAGGGATTCGTCGGTGACGGTGATGAACTTGCCGTTGTGGAAGGCTTCGGTCTTGAAGGGCTGGACTTGGGTGTTGATCAGGGACATGCGATCGCTCCGTGTCGGTGGTTGAAGGGATGGGCTGGACTATATAGAAAACCCGCAGCCGTTTGGAAAACTTAATCAAATCGCCATGATTGATAGCCTCTATCGACCCAGGGCCTGGGCGAGCGCGGCGACCACCTGGTCCTGCTGCGCGTCGCTGAGGTCGGCGCTCATCGGCAGGCTCATGACGCGCCGGGCCGCCGCGATGCTGTGCGGGCAGGCGTCGGGCCTGCCGTAGCGGGCATAGGCCGGCTGGTGGTGCAGCGGGCGCGGGTAGTGGACGGCGGTCGGGATGCCGGCCTGCTTCAGGCTGGCCTGCACGGCCTCGCGGCCGTCCACGAACACGGTGTACTGCGCCCAGACGCAGTCGCGGTCGGGCCGCACGGCCAGCAGCTGCAGGCCGGGCGCGGCGGCCTGCAGCTTGGCGCGGTAGGCCTCGCCCAGCGCCAGGCGCCGCTCGACCTCCCAGCCGAAGCGCTCCAGCTTGCCGAGCACGACGGCGCATTGCAGCGTGTCCATGCGCCCGCCCACGCCGATGCGGGTGTGCAGGTAGCGCTGGCTCTGGCCGTGGGTGCGGATCTCGCGGCAGGCCTGGGCCAGGCCGTCGTCGCTGGTGAAGACGGCGCCGCCGTCGCCGTAGCAGCCCAGCGGCTTGCTCGGGAAGAAGCTGGTGCAGCCGAAGGTGGAGAGGTTGCCGCTCTTCCTGCCGGCACGTCCGCCGCCGGGCCGCCCCAAGGCGGACGCGCCCTCTCGGGGGGCCGCCGGCGTGGGGGCGCCCCAATACGTGGCGCCGAAGCTCTGCGCCGCGTCCTCGATGACGGCCAGGCCGTGCCGGGCGGCGATGGCGTTGATGGCGTCCATGTCGGCCACCTGGCCATAGAGGCTCACCGGCATGATGGCCTTCGTGCGAGCGGTGATGGCAGCTTCGATCAGCGTCGCATCGATGTTGGCGGTGTCGGGCTCGATGTCCACGAACACCGGCACGCCGCCGGCCAGCACGATCATCTCGGCGGTGGCCGCGAAGGTGAAGGGGCTGGTGATGACCTCGTCGCCGGGCCGCAAGTCCAGCGCCATCAGGCAGATCAGCAGCGCCTCGGTGCCGCTGGCGACGCTGATGCAGTGCTTCGCGCCGGTGTAGGCCGCGAGCGCCGCCTCCATCTCCCGGACCTCGGGGCCGAGGATGTACTGGCCGTGGTCCAGCACGCGCTGGACGCGGGCGTTGATGTCGTCGCGCAGCGCGGCGTACTGGCTCTTGAGGTCGATGAAGTCCATTCAGTTCTCGATCAGTTGCAGTCGTCCGCCGCTGAGGCGGTAGCGGTCGCCGGTGTGGGGGCAGGCGGCGTCCAGCGGCTCGGCGCTGCGCAGCGGCAGCGCCAGGCGCTCGCCGAAGCGGCTCATCCAGCCGATCTGGCGCGCCGGCACGCCGGCCATCAGCGCGAAGTCCGGCACGTCGCGGTTGACGACGGCACCGGCGCCCACGAAGGCATAGCGCCCGACCGTCGTGCCGCAGACGAGGGTCGAGTTGGCCCCGAGCGTGGCGCCCCGCTTCACGAGCGTGCGGCGGTACTCGTCCTTGCGCGCGACGGCGGCGCGCGGGTTGTAGACGTTCGTGAAGACCATGCTCGGGCCGCAGAACACGTCGTCCTCCAGCGTCACCGCGTCGTAGACGGAGACGTTGTTCTGGATCTTGACGTTGTCGCCGATGCGCACGTCGTTGCCGACATAGACGTTCTGCCCGAAGGAGCAGCGCGCACCGATGCGCGCGCCGGCGCTGATGTGGACGAAGTGCCAGACGCGGCAGTCCGGGCCGAGCTGCGCGCCCTCGTCGACGATGGCGCTGGGGTGGATGGTGGTGGCCATGCTCAGTACGACAGCGGCAGGTTGACGCGCTGGCCGTCGCGCGCGCTCAGGTACATCGCGATCAGCAGCTCCAGCGACTTCAGGCCCTCGCGTCCGTCCGTCTCGGCCTCGGCCTCGCCGCGCAGCGTGCGGATGACATTGTCGTAGTACAGCGGGTGGCCGAAGCCGTAGACCGAGGTGGTCTGGTAGCTGGCGTCCCGGGTCAGCGCGTCCATCTCGTGCGGCGCGTCGAATTCCCAGTGCTGGATCTCGTTGACCGCCACGCCGCCGACGCGCACGGAGCCGCGCTCGCCCAGCAGCGTGATCGAGCCTTCGAGGTTCTTCGGGTAGGTCAGCATGCTGACGTTGACGGTCCCCATCGCGCCGTTGCGCCACTTCAGCGCCGCCACGCCGCTGTCCTCCACCTCGATGTGGCGCGCCAGCGTGCCGGTGTAGGCCATGACGCTCTCGACCGGGCCGACGATCCAGTCCAGCAGGTCGATGTAGTGGCTGGCCTGGTTCATGAACGCGCCGCCGTCGAACTCCCAGGTGCCGCGCCAGGCGGCGCTGTCGTAGTAGCCCTGCGGCCGCGTCCAGAACACGTTGACGGCGACGTTGTAGAGCCGCCCGAAGCGGCCCTCGGCCACCGCGCGCTTGAGCAGCTGCAGCGTCGGGTTGCGGCGGTTCTGCTTGACGACGAAGAGCTGCACGCCGGCGTCGTCGCAGGCCTTGACCATCGCCAGGCCGTCCTGCCAGCGCGTGGCCATGGGCTTCTCGGTCATCACGTGCAGGCCGGCCGCCGCCACCTCGATGGCCTGGCGCGGGTGCAGGCCGCTGGGCGTGGTGAGCACGACGCAATCGACGCCCAGCTCGGCCCGGGCCGCCAGCAGCCCGGCCAGCGACGCGAAGCCGCGCGCGCCGGTCTGGGCCACCGCCGCGGCCAGCCGCACCGGGTCCACGTCGGCCACCGCCACCAGCGCGGCGCGCTCGCCGTGCCGACGGATGGCCTCGAAATGGTTCTGCGCGATGCGGCCGCAGCCGATCAGCGCGAAGCGGACCGGGCGGCCCTGCACGGGGGGACGGGAAGTGGACATGGCGACTCGGGGATGCAGATCCCCGAATTGTCAGACCTCCAGCGCCAGCAGCTCCTCCACCGTCTGCCGGCGGCGGATGCGCCGGGCGGCCTCGCCGTCCACCAGCACCTCGGCCGCCAGCGGCCGGCTGTTGTAGTTGCTGGACATGGACGCGCCATAGGCGCCGGCGTCGTGGATGACCAGCAGGTCGCCCACCTGCGCCGCGGGCAGCGCGCGCGTCAGCACCTCGCCGCCGGGGCCTTGCGTGAACACGTCGCCCGACTCGCACAGCGGCCCGGCCACGACGCACTCGCCCACCGGCCGCGCCGCGCCGTCCGGCGGCAGCAGCGTCATCGCGTGGAAGCTGCCGTACAGGGCCGGCCGCATCAGCTCGTTGAAGCCGGCGTCCACCAGCACGAAGCGGTTGGCGCCGGCGTTCTTCACCGCCCGCACCTCGGCCAGCAGCACGGCGCTCTCGGCGACCAGGTAGCGGCCGGGCTCCAGCTCCAGCGTCAGCGCATGGCCGACCAGCGCCTCGGCCTCGCGGCGCGCGGCGTCCCACAGGCCGAAGTAGTGGTCCACGTCGATGCCCGCGTCGCCCTCGCGGTAGGGAATCGACAGCCCGCCGCCGGCCGAGATCGCATGCAGGTCATGCCCCGCCGCCACCGTCTCGCGCACCAGCCCGACCATCGCGCCGCTGACCTGCGCCAGGTGCCCGTAGTCCACGCCCGAGCCGATGTGCATGTGCAGGCCCATGAGCATCAGGCCGTGCTGGCGGATCGCGGCCAGCGCCGCGCCCAGGTCCGCATGCCAGATGCCGTGCTTGCTGTGCTCGCCGCCGGTGTTGGTCTTGTGGCTGTGGCCGTGGCCGAAGCCGGGGTTGATGCGCAGCCAGACCCGGTGGCCCGGCGACGCGGGGCCCAACTGGTGCAGCATGTCGATGGAGCCGGCGTTGACGGGGATGCGGTGCTCGACGACGGTGGCCAGCGTCGCGCGGTCCAGCAGGTCGGCGGTGAAGACGATCTCGTCGCCGCCCGGGACGTAGCCCGCCGCGAGCGCCCGCAGGATTTCGCCGCGCGACACCGCATCGACCTTCACGCCCTCGGCGCGCAGCAGCCGCAGCAGGTGCGTGTTGGAGCAGGCCTTCTGCGCGAAGCGCACCACGTCGAAACGCTGCAGCGACGCGGCGCGGGCGCGGACCGTCGCGGCGTCGTAGATCCACAGCGGCGTGCCGTGTTCGGCGGCGAGGGCTTGCAGGCGGGCGGGGTTCAGGGCGGCGGGCAGGGTCTGGGTCATGGCCGGCAGCATGCCGCCGCCGGACCATTCAATCAAATTGCAATCTGTCGGCGGACAATCCATTCCTGATATGGACATCCAGCACCGCCACATCGAAGTCTTCCGCGCCGTCATGGCCGCCGGCAGCGTCACCGGCGCCGCCGCGCTGCTGCACACCTCGCAGCCGACGCTCAGCCGCGACCTCGCGCGGCTGGAGCAGCTGCTGGGCTATGCGCTGTTCGACCGCGACCGCGGCCGGCTCAAGGCCACGGCGCGGGCGCGGGTGCTGTTCGACGAGGTGGAACGCAGCTTCCAGGGGCTGGCGCGCGTCATCGAGCGCGCGCAGGCGCTGGGCCGGGACGAGGATGCCGAACTCAGCGTGCTGAGCCTGCCCGCGCTGAGCCACGCGCTGCTGCCCGGCGCGCTGGCCGCGCTGCTGGCCGGCCACCCCGGCGCGCGCGTCGCCATCACGCCGGCCGAGCCGCCGCTGCTGGATGCGTGGATGGGCGAGCAGCGCTTCGACCTGGGCCTGGCCGAGCAGGCCACGCCGCGGCCCGGCCTGCGCGTGGAGCCGGTGCTACAGGCCGACGAGGTGGCGCTGCTGCCCGCCGGCCATGCGCTGGCCGCCAAGGCGCGGCTGGCGCTGAAGGACTTCGCCGGCCAGGACTTCGTCAGCCTGGCCGCCGACGACCCCTACCGGCTGGAGATCGACGCCCGCTTCGACGCGGCCGGCATCGCCCGCCGGCTGCGCGTGCAGACGCACAGCGCGGTGGCCGTCTGCGAACTGGTGCGCGCCGGGCTGGGGCTGGCCATCGTCAACCCGCTGACGGCGGCGGCCTGCGCGGGCGCCGGGCTGGCGGTGCGGCCGCTGGCGGTGTCGATTCCCTACCGCGTGTCGGCGCTGATCCCGCTGCACCGGCCGGCACAGCCGCTGGTGGATGCCTTGCTCGGCGCGCTGCGGCGGGCTCAGATCGAGCCGTCCAGCGCCAGCAGATGGCCCGCACGGGCGTAGTCCAGCAGCTTCTCGTCCACGGTCACGAGGGCCGCGCCCAGCGCCCGCGCGGTGGCCGCGAGGATGCGGTCGGCCGGGTCGCCATGGACCATGCCCGGCAACCGGCTGCTGGCCACGGCGATGCCCACGCTCAGGGCTTCCAGCCGGAGGTTCAGCCTGGCCAATGCCTCGTCGAGCCACTGCTCCACGTCCTGCGCCAGCGCCAGCCGCCCCTTGGCGACCAGCATCGCCACCTCCCAGGCCGAGATCGCGGACAGGTGCAGCGCGCCGGCGGCGGCGGCCCGGTTGATCGCCGCGCGGGCGTGCGGCCCGACCCGCTCGTCGCCGTGGGCGAACCAGACCAAGATGTGCGTGTCCAGCAGCAGCCGGGTCATGGAGGCCCCCTCCGGCCTGCGGCCGATCCCGCCGAACGGGAGCGAGCGCGCTTGGGGCGGCCCGGCGCCGCGCTCACCGCTCGGCGCCCCAGTCCTCGTCCAGCGGCGCCAGCAGGTCGCCCTGCCGGACGACGCTGCCGCGCATCGCCCCGAACAGGTCGGGCGCCTGCGCCGGCTCGATGGGCACCATGCGCGCCACCGGGCGGCCATGCTTGGTGATGGTCAGCGGCGCCTTGCTGCGCTCCACCTCGTCGAGCAGGCGCAGGCAATGCGCCTTGAAGACGGTGGCGGGAACGATGTGGGCGCTCATGACGTCAGCTCCAAAATGACCATTTCTTGTGGTCATTTTGGGTCGCCCGAGGGCTCGGGTCAATGCGGTGGCGTCAGCGGCTGGCCGCCCGCACCACCGCCGGCCGCTCGCCGAAGCGCTTGACGATGCTGGCCTCGATGCCGGCCGCGTCCAGGCCGCACAGGCCCATCAGCTTGGCCGGGTCGCCGTGCTCGACGAACTCGTCGGGCAGGCCGAGCTGCAGCACGGGCAGGCTGACGCCGGCCGCGTTCAGCGCCTCGGTGACGGCGCTGCCGGCGCCGCCCATCACGCAGCCGTCCTCGACGGTGACCAGGGCGTCGTGCGTGCGCGCCAGCTCCAGCACCAGCGCCGCGTCCAGCGGCTTCACGAAGCGCATGTTGGCCACCGTCGCGTCCAGGCGCTCGGCCGCCTGCAGCGCCGGGTAGAGCAGCGTGCCGAACGCGAGGATCGCCACGCGCTGGCCCCGGCGGCGCACTTCGCCCCGGCCCCAGGGCTGGGCCGTCATCGCCTTGGCGGGCGCGACGCCCGCGCCCGCGCCGCGCGGGTAGCGCACGGTGACGGGGCCGTCGTGCAGGAAGCCGGTGTACAGCGCCTGCCGGCATTCGTCCTCGTCGGCCGGCGTCAGGATGGCCATGTTGGGGATGCAGCGCGTGTAGGCGATGTCGTAGTTGCCGGCGTGCGTCGCGCCGTCGGCCCCCACCAGCCCGGCGCGGTCCAGCGCGAACAGCACCGGCAGGTTCTGGATGGCCACGTCATGCACCATCTGGTCGTAGGCGCGCTGCAAGAACGTCGAGTAGATCGCCACCACCGGCTTCAGGCCCTCGCAGGCCAGGCCGGCGGCGAAGGTGACCGAATGCTGCTCGGCGATGCCCACGTCGTGGTAGCGCTGCGGGAAGCGCTTGTGGAACTCCACCATGCCCGAGCCCTCGCGCATCGCCGGCGTGATGCCGACCAGCCGCGCATCGGCCTCGGCCATGTCGCACAGCCAGTCGCCGAAGACCTGGGTGAAGGTGAGCTTGGGCGGCGTGGCGGGCTTGACGAAGCCGACGGCCGGGTCGAACTTGCCGGCCGCAGCGTGGTACTTCACCGGGTCGGCCTCGGCCAGCTTGTAGCCCGCGCCCTTCTTCGTGACGATGTGCAGGAACTGCGGGCCGCTCTTGCCGCGCAGGTTCTCCAGCGTCGGCACCAGCGCGTCCAGGTCGTGGCCGTCGATGGGGCCGACGTAGTTGAAGCCGAACTCCTCGAAGATCGTGCCGGGCACGACCATGCCCTTGGTGTGTTCCTCGAACTTGCGCGCGAATTCGTACAGCGGCGTGTTCTTCAGCACGCTCTTGGCGCCCTCGCGCGCGGCGGCGTAGAAGCTGCCGCTCATCAGCCGGGCCAGGTATTTGTTCAGCGCGCCGACCGGCGGGCTGATGGACATGTCGTTGTCGTTCAGGATGACCAGCACGTCGCCCAGCAGGCCGCCGTGCGCCACGCCGGCGTTGTTCAGCGCCTCGAAGGCCATGCCGGCCGTCATCGAGCCGTCGCCGATGATGGCCACGGCCTTGCGGTCCTCGCCCTTGAGCTTGGCGGCCATCGCCATGCCGTGCGCGGCGGAGATGCTGGTGGACGAGTGGCCGGTGCCGAAGGTGTCGTACTCGCTCTCGTCGCGGCGCGGGAAGCCGCTGATGCCGCCCAGCTGGCGCAGCGTGCCCATGCGGTCGCGGCGGCCGGTCAGCACCTTGTGCGGATAGGTCTGGTGGCCCACGTCCCACACCAGCCGGTCGTCCGGCGTGTTGAACACGTAGTGCAGCGCCACGGTCAGCTCGACGGTGCCGAGGTTGGAGCCCAGGTGGCCGCCGGTGCGCGAGACGCTCTCCAGCACATAGGCGCGCAGCTCGTCGGCCACGCGGCGAAGCTCGGTGCGCGGCAGGCGGCGCAGGTCGGCCGGGCTGTCGATGCTGTTCAGCAACCTGTAGTCCATGGCGGTCCCTTGGGTCAGTTGTCGCGCTCGACGACGGAGTCGGCCAGCAGGCTGAGGTGGCTCACGTCGGCCAGGCCGGTGGCGGCCAGCGCCGCCTTGGCCTCGGCGCGCAGTTGCTGCGCCAGCGCGCGCGCCGCGTCCAGGCCCAGCACGCTGACGTAGGTGGGCTTGTTGGCGTCCTGGTCCTTGCCGGCGGTCTTGCCGAGCACGTGCGACTCCTGCGTCACGTCCAGGATGTCGTCGACCACCTGGAAGGCCAGGCCCAGCGCCGCGCCGTAGCCGGACAGCCCGGCCGTGGCCTGCGCCGAGGCCGGCCCGCAGGCGGCGCCCATCATCACGCTGGCCTGCAGCAGCACGCCGGTCTTGCGGCGGTGCATGTCGCGCAGCGTGGCCTCGTCCAGCGGCTTGCCGATGCTGGCCAGGTCGATGGCCTGGCCGCCGGCCATGCCGTCGTGGCCCGACGAGCGCGCCAGCAGCGCGCACAGCCGCGCCTGCAGCGCGGGGGCGATGCCTTCGTCGGGCGTCAGCACCTCGAAGGCCAGCGCCTGCATCGCGTCGCCGGCCAGCATGGCCCGGGCCTCGCCGAACTGCACATGCGTGGTCGGCTTGCCGCGGCGCATCACGTCGTCGTCCATGCAGGGCATGTCGTCGTGCACCAGCGAGTAGGCGTGGATCAGCTCGACCGCGCAGGCGGCGCGCATCGCGGCGAAGCGCTCGCCACCCACCGCCGCGCAGCTGGCCAGCACCAGCAGCGGGCGCAGCCGCTTGCCGCCGCCCAGCACCGCGTAGCGCATCGCCTCGCCGAGGCCGGCCGGCGCGTTCGCCGGCACCAGCTCGTCCAGCGCCGCCTCGACGGCGGACAGGGATGTCGCCACCCAGTGGTCAAAGTCCTTTGCATCCATGATTCAGGAGCCCTCCCAGGCCTTCAATTCCGCCCCGTCCAGCAGCTTCACCTGCTGTTCCACCGCCTGCAGCCGGTCGCGGCACAGCGTCAGCAACTGCGCCCCGCGCTGGTAGCTCTGCAGCAGCTGGTCCAGCGGCAGCTGCTGCCCTTCCATCGCCGCCACCAGCCGCTCCAGCTCGTCGAGCGCCTGCTCGTAGCTGGGTTCCGGGCCGTCCGACGCGGCCGCCTTGGTGCGGGGCGAGGTTTTTGTCATTTCAAAACGCGAAACGGCGATTGTAGTCAGCGGCCCCCGCGTTGCCATGTCACCTGGTGCAACGGTCGGCTGCGCGCCACGGTGCGCGGGTAGAATCGCCCGCCCTTCCTGGCCAGCGCGTGCGCGCGCGAGGCCTTCCCCCAACCACCTAGCAACCTGGCCGACTCGGCATGCCCGAGATGCGCCGGAGGGACGCAGCACCCCACTTCGCCTGAAAGACCGCCCGGAATGTCCGACCTGAGCCTTCCCGTCTCGGCGCTACAACGCAGCCGGACCCAGCTCCCGGTGAGCGCCTACTTCGACCCCGATCTGTTCCAGCGCGAACAGGCCGGCATCTTTCAGCGAGGGCCCCGCTATGTCGGCCATGCACTGGCCGTGCCCGAGGTGGGCGACCACTATGCACTGCCGCAGGAGGGCGAAGGCCGGGCACTGGTGCGGTCGGCACAGGGCATCGAGCTGATCTCCAACGTCTGCCGCCACCGCCAGGCGCTGATGCTGCGCGGACGCGGCAACACGCGGGCCAACATCGTCTGCCCGCTGCACCGCTGGACCTATTCCCACCAGGGCGAGCTGATCGGCGCGCCGCACTTCGACCACGACCCCTGCCTGAACCTGAACCGCTACCCGCTGCGCGAATGGAACGGCCTGCTGTTCGAGGACAACGGCCATGACGTCGCCGCCGAGCTGGCCCGCCTCGGCCCGCGCGCGCCGCTGGACTTCTCCGGCTACGTGCTCGACAAGGTGCAGGCGCACGAGTGCCACTACAACTGGAAGACCTTCATCGAGGTCTACCTGGAGGACTACCACGTCGGCCCCTTCCACCCCGGCCTGGGCGGCTTCGTCACCTGCGACGACCTGGCCTGGGAGTTCGGCAAGCACTACTCGGTGCAGACCGTGGGCGTGCACAAGGAGCTGGAGCGCCCCGGCTCGCCGGTCTACCAGCGCTGGCACGACCAGTTGCTGAAGTACCGCGCGGGCCGCCCGCCCGAGGCCGGCGCGATCTGGCTGACCTACTACCCGCACATCATGGTCGAGTGGTACCCGCACGTGCTGGTGGTCTCGACGCTGCACCCGCAGGGGCCGCAGAAGACGCTCAACCTCGTCGAGTTCTACTACCCCGAGGAGATCGCCGCCT
The DNA here is from genome assembly GCF_047654785.1 of Roseateles sp. GTDB lineage: Bacteria > Pseudomonadota > Gammaproteobacteria > Burkholderiales > Burkholderiaceae_C > Pelomonas. Next base: position 690,222 of record NZ_JASGKQ010000001.1, on the reverse strand, counting down.
TCGAGCGCGAGTTCGTCGAGGCGCACCAGGCCGCCTACATGGAGACCTGCGTGGAGGACGACGAGATCGCCGAGCGCATGGACGCCGGCCGCAAGGCGCTGATGCAGCGCGGCGACGACGAGGCCGGCCCGTACCAGAGCCCGATGGAAGACGGCATGCAGCACTTCCATGAGTGGTATCGATCCCACCCCCTGCTGGCTTCGCCAGCCCCCTCAAGGGGGCATGGCGAAGCCGGCTCTGCGGCAGTCGCCGGGTCAGACACTGCGGCCGCAACCAGCGCCGGCAAAGAAGCCTGACGTGCCCGCACCGCTGCTCATGGCGCTGGCGACGCTGCTGTTCGCCTCCATGGGCGTCTGCGTCAAGCTGGCCAGCGACCTCTACGCCGCCAGCGAGATCGTCATGTACCGCGGCCTGGTCGGCATGGTGCTGATGGCGATCCTGACGAAGCAGCGCGGCCTGAGCCTGAGGACCGCCGTGCCCGGCATGCACCTGTGGCGCAGCATCTCCGGCGTCGCGGCGCTGTGCCTGTGGTTCTACGCCATCGGCCAGCTGCCGCTGGCCACGGCGATGACGCTGAACTACATGTCCTCGGTCTGGATGGCGCTGTTCCTGCTCGGCGGCGCGGTGCTGCTGGGCGCGCAGCGGCTGGACTGGCGGCTCGTCGCCGCCGTGCTGCTGGGCTTCGTCGGCGTCGCGCTCATCCTGCGGCCCACGCTGGACCAGCGCCAGCTCTGGCACGGCCTGGCCGGCCTGGTGTCGGGCATGCTGTCCGCGATGGCCTACCTGCAGGTCACGGCGCTGGGCCGCGCGGGCGAGCCCGAGCTGCGCGTCGTCTTCTACTTCTCGGTCGGCGGCGCCCTGGCCGGCGCGCTCATCACCGCCGTCCTGGTGGGCGGCCTGCACGGGCACACGCCGAAGGGCGCGGCGCTGCTGCTGGCCGTGGGCCTGTTCGCCACCGCCGCCCAGGTGCTGATGACGCGCGCCTACGCGATCGGCCGGCCGCTGGTGAACGCCTGCCTGCAGTACCTGGGCATCGTGTTCTCCTTCGGCTACGGCATGCTGTTGTTCGACGACCCGCTGACGCCAAGCGCCACCCTGGGCATGGTGCTCATCGTCGGCGCCGGCCTGGCCGCCACGCTGCTGCGCGCCCGGGTCGCCCCGCCGCCCAGGGACAGCCAGTTCAACCCCGCAGAGTCCTGACGATGACCCGCTACACGACCCTCATCACCCCGGCCGAACTGCGCGCGCTGCTGCACGCCGCCGCGCCGCCGCTGCTGCTCGACTGCCGCTTCGACCTCGCCGACCCCGCCGCCGGCGAGCGCGCCTACGCCGCCGGCCACCTCCCCGGCGCGCACTACCTGCACCTGGACCGCGACCTGTCCGGCGCGAAGACCGGCGCGAACGGCCGCCACCCGCTGCCCGCGCGCGACGACCTCGCCGCGCGGCTGCGCGCGCTCGGCCTGCGCACGGGCCGCCAGGTCGTCTGCCACGACACGCAAGGCGGCCCCTACGCCGCGCGCTGCTGGTGGCTGCTGCGCTGGCTGGGCCATGCCGAAGTCGCCGTGCTGGACGGCGCCTGGGACGGCCCGCTGACGACCGACGTGCCCACCGCCACGGCGACCGACTGGCAGCCCGCCGCGCCCCTGGTCGGCCACATCGACGCCACCGCGCTGCTCGCGCAGCTGGGCCGCGTGCGCCTCATCGACGCGCGCGCGCCCGAGCGCTTCCGCGGCGACGTGGAGCCGCTGGACCGGCAGGCCGGCCACATCCCCGGCGCCAGCAACCGCTGCTTCCGCGACAACCTGGATGCCGACGGCCGCTTCAAGCCCGCCGACCAGCTGCGCGCCGAGTTCCAGGCCCTGCTCGCGCCCTTCGCCGAGGCCGAGGTGGTGCACCAGTGCGGCTCCGGCGTCACCGCCTGCCACAACCTGCTCGCGATGGCCCACGCCGGCCTCGGCGACGGGCGGCTCTACCCCGGCTCGTGGAGCGAATGGTCGGCCGACCCGGCCCGCCCGATCGCGCGGGGTTGACGGCGCGCAAACACGGCGCCCGCCGCGCGGCGCACACTGGGGCTCCACGCAACGACAGGAGGCTCCCCATGTTCCAGCGCATCCTCGTCCCGACGGACGGCTCCGACATCACCACCAACGCGGTCAACATGGCCATCCAGCTCGCCAAGGTGCACGGCGCGGAGCTGCTGACGCTCAGCGTCATGGAGCCCTTCCCGTACAGCGCCGTCTCCGAGATCCAGCCGGTGCCGCCGCAGGAATTCATCGACGCGCAGCAGCGCGTGGCCACGCAGCGCGTCGAGGCCGTCCATGCCGCGGCCGCCGCGCAGGGCCTGGCCTGCCGCATGCACACCGTCGAGGCGCTGCACGCCTGGGAGGCCATCGTCGACCACGCCAAGGCCGAGCACGCCGACCTCATCGTCATGGCCTCGCACGGCCGCACCGGCCTGGCCTCGCTGCTGCTCGGCAGCGAGGCGCAGAAGGTCATCACGCACGTCGAGCTGCCGGTGCTGATCGTGAAGTGACGTGGTCAGTGCGCGTGGCCGTGGTCATGCAGCAGCGTGGCCACGGCCAGCGCCACGCCCAGGCCCACGGCCAGCCAGGCCACCTGGGCCAGCGTCTCGCGCCAGGCCAGGCGCTGCTGCAGCTGCGGCAGCAGGTCGGCCACCGAGATGTAGATGAAGCTGCTGGACGCCAGCACCAGCAGGTAGGGCAGCACGCCCTCGAAGCGGCCGATCAGGAAGTAGCCCAGCACGCCGCCCAGCACCGCCGCCATGCCCGACAGTGCGTTGAACAGCAGCGCCTTGGCGCGGCTGAAGCCGGCGTTCAGCAGCACGATGTAGTCGCCCACCTCCTGCGGGATCTCGTGCGCGACGATGGCCAGCGCCGTCGCCGCGCCGAGCTTCACGTCGGTCAGGAAAGCGGCGGCGATGATCGCGCCGTCGCAGAAGTTGTGGATGCTGTCGCCCACCAGCACCGTGAAGCCGCCGCGCCCGGCCTGCTCGGCGTCGAAGTGGTGATGGTGGTGGTGCCCGTCGTCCTCGTGGTGGTGGGTGTGGCGGTACAGCTCCACCTTCTCCAGCAGCCAGAAGAACAGCAGCCCGGCGAGCAGCACGGCGAACAGCGCCTGCGGCTCGGCGGTGTGGCTCTCGAAGGCTTCGGGCAGCACGTTCAGCAGCGAGGTGCCGAGCAGGATGCCGGCCGACAGGCTGACCAGGCTTTTCACGAGGCGGGTCAGCACGCCGACGGTGAGGCTGGCGGCGACCAGCACCGACAGCAGCCCGCCCGCGAAGGTGGCGAGCACGATATACAGAAGAGTCATCGGATTCGGCAAAACAACGGGCCGCGAACGTTCGCGGCCCTTCTGCTGTCAGCCTAGCAGAGCTGTCAAGCCATCACGCCACGCCATGCTTTCGGAACCATCCGAGGCAGCGCCGCCAGCCGTCATCGGCCTCCGTGCGGCGGTAGCTCGGGCGGTAGTCGGCATGGAAGGCGTGCGGCGTGTCGGGGTAGACGACGAACTCGCACCGGGTGTTGCCCGCGTCCTTCAGCGCCGCCTCCAGCTGCGCCAGCGTGTCGGCGGGGATGCCGGCGTCCGCGCCGCCGTACAGGCCCAGCACCGGCGCCCGGATGCGGGCGGCCAGCTCGATGATGCTCGGATCGCCCGCGTGGTAGCTGCGCGCCACCGGGCCGTACCAGGCCACGGCCGCGGCCAGCCCGGGGTTGTGCGCGGCGTAGCGCCAGGTGGCGCGGCCGCCCCAGCAGAAGCCGGTGATGCCCAGCCGGGACGTGTCGCCGCCCTGCGCGGCCGCCCAGGCGACGGCGGCGTCCAGGTCGCCATTGACCTGCGCGTCGCCGGCCTTGCTGACGACCTCGCCGATCAGCCTGGGGATGTCGGTGTAGGCGCCGGCATGGCCGTGGCGGGCGAACAGCTCGGGCGCGATGGCCAGGTAGCCCTGCCTGGCGAAACGCCGGCACACGTCGGCGATGTGCTCATGCACGCCGAAGATCTCGCTGGCCACCAGCACCACCGGCAGCTGCGTCCCGTCCTGCGGCGCGGCGCGGTAGGCGGGCATCGCGAAGCCGGCCACGTCGATGGTGACGGGGCCGGCCACCAGGCCGGCGGCGTCGGTGCTGATGGCCTGCGCCGCCACCGGCAGCACGGCGGCCGCGAAGCCGCTGCCCACCGTGGTCTGCACGAAGCCGCGGCGGCTGAAGCGGCGGCCGGGGGCGAGGCTGTCGATCTCTGCGTCCAACATGGCGGGCGTCTCCAGTGCGGTCACGAAGGGTGCCGAATTTTGCCCCGACAATCCGCCGCCATGACGACGCGCCCTGCCCCCGGCCACGACATCTGGGCCTCCATCGACATCGGCTCCAACAGCTTCCGCCTGGAGCTGGCCCGGCTGTCCGGCGAGCGCTACCAGCGCATCCGCTACATCAAGGAAAGCGTGCGCCTGGGCGCCGGCCTGGACGACGAGGGCCTGCTGACCGAGGAGGCCATGCAGCGCGGCCTCGCCTGCCTGCAGGGCTTCGGCGAGCAGCTCGCCGGCATCCCGGCCCGGCGCATCCGCGCGGTGGCCACGCAGACGCTGCGCGAGGCGCGCAACCGCAACGCCTTCCTGGCCCGCGCCGAGGCCGTGCTGGGCCATCCGGTGGAGGTGATCTCGGGCCGCGAGGAGGCCCGGCTGATCTACGCCGGCGTGGCGCGGCTGCAGCCGTCGGACAAGCCGCGGCTGGTCATCGACATCGGCGGGCGCTCGACCGAGATGATCCTGGGCCGCGCCGCGAAGCCGCGGCGGGCCGAGTCGTTCGGCGTCGGCAGCGTGGGCCTGTCGATGCGCTTCTTCGCGGACGGCCGCTACACGGCGGACGCCTTCCGCGCCGCGCAGGTGGCCGCCGGCGCCGAGCTGGAGGAGGCGCTGACGCTGTTCCGCCCCGCGCTGTGGCGCGAGGCGCTGGGCTCGTCGGGCACGGTGGGCGCGGTGTCGCAGATCCTCGCCGCCAACGGCCAGACGGACGGCCGCATCACGCCGGCCGCGCTGCGCTGGTGCATCGAGCAGTGCCTCGCCGCCGGCTCGCAGGACCGGCTGCAGGTCGCCGGCCTGAAGGACGACCGCCGCCCGGTCGTGGCCGGCGGCCTGTGCATCCTCTACACGCTGCTGACGCAGTTCGGCATCCCGGAGCTGCTGCCCACCAAGGGCGCGCTGCGCCAGGGCGTCATCTTCGACCTGGCCGAGCGCCTGCAGCCCGGCGCCGCGCGCGACCCGCGGGCCGCGTCGGTCGCCGAGCTGCAGCGGCGCTTCGGCGTGGACCTGGCCCAGGCCGACCGCGTGGCCGCGCAGGCCGAGGCGCTGTACCGCGGCATCGCCGCCCGGCCCGCGCCCGAGCTGCTGCGCGAGCTGCGCTGGGCGGCGGCGCTGCACGAGGTCGGCATGCTGGTGTCGCACCACGACCACCACCGCCACAGCGCCTACGTGATCGCCCACATGGACGCCGCCGGCTTCTCCACCAACCAGCTGCAGCGCCTGTCCACGCTGGCGCTGGGCCAGCGCGGCGGCCTGCGCAAGATCGAAGGCCAGCTGGCCGACGCGGGGCTGCTGGAACAGCTCGTCGCGCTGCGCCTGGCCGTCATCCTCTGCCACGCACGCACCACCGTCACCGGCACGCCGAAGCTGGCGCGCGACGGCAAGCGGCTGACGCTGCGCTGCCCGAGGAGCTGGTCCGACGGCCAGGCGCGCACGCGCTTCCTGCTGAAGGAAGAGGCCGAGGCCTGGCAGCGCAGCGGCGTGCTGGAGCTGCTGCTGGCCTGAGAAGGGGTGAACGAGCCCGGCTTGGCGGCTCAGAGCGCGTCCGGCCCCTGCACCGCGTGCAGCGTGACCTCGGGCCCGCCGTCGCGCTGGCGCCAGCGCAGCCACCACACGGCGCCCTTCTTGACGGCCCAGTCCTGCGCCGCGCCGGCCAGCAGCTGGGCGGCCAGCCGGCCCAGCGTGGGCTGGTGGCCGCAGATCAGCACCGGCTCGCCGGCGCGGGGCCAGCGCGCGGCGTCGAGCAGCGCGGCAGCGGGCGCGTCCGGCGCGAGCGCCGGCACGATGCGCAGTTCGCGGCCCAGCGCCTCGGCCGTCTGCCGGCAGCGCAGCGCAGGGCTGGCGAGCACGCGCGTGCTCGCGGGCAGCCGGTGGTTCAGCCAGGCGGCCATGCGCCGCGCCTGGCGCTCGCCCTTGGGCGTGAGCGCGCGCTGCAGGTCGTCCTGGCCGGGGGCGATGACCTCGGCCTCCGCGTGGCGCCACAGGATCAGGTCCATGCATTCATCCCGGTTCGCACCGGACCCGCCGGGCCGAGGTGCTCAGGCATTTTCACTGTAGCGCCGCATCAGTGCCTGCTGGGCACTGATGCCGCCTTCGCCGCCGAGCCGCACCGAGCGGCCGTCCGGCCCGAGCTGCCAGGCGTCCAGCGTGTCGTGCAGGTAGGGCACCAGCGCCTCGTCGATGACGCGCTGGCGCAGCTTGGCGTCCGCCACCGGCCAGGCCACCTCGATGCGGCGGAACATGTTGCGGCTCATCCAGTCGGCGCTGGACAGGAACAGCGCCTCGCCCGGGTCCGCCTCGTCGCCCTCCGCCCAGCGGAAGTAGCACACGCGCGAATGCTCCAGGAAGCGGCCGACCACCGAGCGCACGACGATGTTCTCGCTGACCCCCGGCAGCCCCGGCGGCAGCATGCAGGCGCCGCGCACGATCAGGTCGATGCGCGCGCCGGCCTGGGCCGTGCGCAGCAGCGCGTGGATGAGCTGGGCGTCGGTCAGCGCGTTGATCTTCACGACCACGCGCGCGTTCCGGTAGCCCGCGCGCGCCGCGGCCTCCACCTGCGCCAGCAGCTCCAGCATGCGGCTGTGCATGTTGAACGGCGCCAGCAGCATGCGCCGCGGCGCCTTGAACTTGCCCAGCGACGCGAGCTGGCGGAACACCGAGTCGGCGTCGGCCGTCAGGTCGGCGTCGGCGGTCAGCAGGCCCAGGTCGGTGTAGAGCCGGGCCGTCCTGGGGTTGTAGTTGCCGGTCGAGAGGTGGCCGTAGCGGCGCAGCCGGCTGCCCTCGCGGCGCGTGATCAGCAGCAGCTTGGCATGCGTCTTGTAGCCGACGATGCCGTACACCACCTGCGCGCCCACGGCCTCCAGGCGCTCGGCCCAGTTGATGTTGGCCTCCTCGTCGAAGCGCGCCTTCAGCTCGACGACGGCCATCACCTCCTTGCCGCGCCGCGCCGCCTCGATCAGCAGGTCCATCAGCTCGCTCTTGGCGCCGGTGCGGTAGATGGTCTGCTTGATGGCCAGCACGTCGGGGTCGTCGACCGCCTCGCGCAGCATCTGCACCACCGGCTCGAAGCTCTCGAACGGATGGTGCAGCAGCACGTCGCCCTTCCTCAGCCGCTCCAGGATGGACTTGTGCCGCGGCAGCCGGCGCGTCGGCCAGGCGGGCTCGTAGGGCTTGAAGCGCAGGCCGGCGGCGTCGGTCTGGTCGATCAGCTCGTTGAGCCGCACCAGGTTGACCGGCCCGTTGACGCGGTACAGCGCCGCGCCCGGCAGGCCGAACTGCTCCAGCAGGAACTCCGACAGCTCCGTCGGGCAGCTGTTGACCACCTCCAGCCGCACCGCGCGGCCGAAGTGGCGCGTCGTCAGCCCCGAGCGCAGCGCGTGGCGCAGGTTGGCGACCTCCTCCTCGTCCACCTCCAGGTCGGAGTCGCGCGTGACGCGGAACTGCGAGAACGCCTCCACCTTGCGGCCCGGGAACAGGTCCTCCAGGTGGGCGCGGATCACGCTGGTCAGCAGCACGTAGAGCTGGGCGCCGTTGCTGAGCTGCGCCGGCAGCTTGATGACGCGCGGCAGCACGCGCGGCACCTTGACGATGGCGATGCGGTTGTCGCGCCCGAAGGCGTCCTTGCCCGACAGCCGCGCGATGAAGTGCAGCGACTTGTTGGCCACCTGCGGGAACGGGTGCGCCGGGTCCAGCCCCACCGGCACCAGCAGCGGCTTGACCTCGCGCTCGAAATAGCGCGACACCCACTGCCGCTGCGGCTCGTCGCGGTCGGCGTGGTTCAGGATCAGGATGCGGCGCTTGCGCAGCAGCGGCGTGATCTGCTCGTTGAGGATGTGGTACTGCTCGTCGATCAGCGCATGCGCGGCGCGGCCCACGCGCTCCACGTCCTGGCCGGTCACGGCGCTCAGCGGGTCGCGCGCGGCCTCCAGCATGTCGGCGAAGCGCACCTCGAAGAACTCGTCCAGGTTGCTCGAGACGATGCAGATGTAGCGCAGCCGCTCCAGCAGCGGCACGTCCTCGCGCTGGGCCTGGGCCAGCACGCGGCGGTTGAACTCCAGGGTGGCCTGCTCGCGGTTGAGCAGCTTCAGCGGCGCGGTCGGCGGGGGGGCGTCGGTCATGGTGAAAAGTGTATGAAGCCCATGTGACAGCCGCTTGAAATGGCCCGCCCGGGATAATCCGGCGCCATGCATTTGATGATCCCCCATGCCGGCGCGCTGGACGAGGCCGCGCGGCATGCGTTCTCCGGCCTGGCCCTGCCCCACCTGGCCGCGCTGCTGGCCCGGCTGGACCCGGCCGAGACCTGGGGCAGCGACGAGTTCTCGCCCCACCCGCCCCACCACCTGGCGCTCGCCGCGCTGCGCGGCCAGCCCGAGCCCAGCGCCGCCGCCTGGGCGCTGGACGCCGGGCCGGAGCTCGCCTGGGCGCTGCTGTCGCCCGTCCACCTGGCCGTCGGCAGCGACGGCGTGGACGTGCTGCCGCCCGCCGCGCTGCAGCTCAGCGAGTCCGACGCCGCGCACCTGGCCGGCGCGCTGCGCGAGCTGTGGCCCGAGTCCGAGGGCTGGCAATGGCGGCTGCTGGACGCGACGCGCTGGGCCATCGGCCACGCCAGCGCGCTGGACGGCCTGCAGGCCGCCAGCATCGAGCGCGCCGCCGGCCGGCCCATCGAGCCCTGGCTGCCCGACAGCCGCGTGCTGCGCCGCTGGCAGAACGAGGCGCAGATGCGGCTGCACGGCCACCCGCTGAACGCCGGGCGCGAGGCGCGCGGCGAGCACGCGGTCAACTCGGTCTGGATCGGCGACATCGGCCGCAGCGGCGGCCGCGCCGCCGACGTGGCGGTGGACGCGCGCCTGACCATGCCGCTGCTGGCCGGCGACCTCGCCGCCTGGGCCGAGGCCTGGCAGCGGCTGGACGCCGGCCCGCTGGCCGCGCTGGCGGCCGATGCCGAGCCCAGCCTGACCCTGTGCGGCGAGCGCCTGGCGCGCCGCTTCACCGCGCAGCCGCGCTCCTTGCTGAGCCGGATCCGGCGCCGCTTCCAGGCGCCCGACCTGGCCGCCGTGCTGGAGGCGCTGTGAACCGCCGCCCGCCGGCACGCGCCCGGAGGCGGCCATGAACGCGCCCCGGCTGGTCGAGCGCGACGTGCCGCCGCGCACCGCCTGGGCGCTGGAGCAGGCCGGCGTCGCGCCGCTGCTGGCCCGGCTGCTGGCCGCGCGCGGCGTGCGCGAGGCCGCGGAGCTGGACGAAAGCCTGCAGCAGCTGCTGCCGCCGTCGGGCCTGAAGGGCCTGCCCGAGGCCTCGCGCCTGCTGGCCGACGCCGTCCAGCGCGGCGAGCGCATCGTCGTCGTCGCCGACTACGACTGCGACGGCGCCACCGCCTGCGCCGTCATGCTGCGCGGCCTGCGGCTGCTGGGCGCCGCGCCCGCGCAACTGGGCTACGTGGTGCCCGACCGCGCCGTGCACGGCTACGGCCTGACGCCCGCCATCGTCGACCTGGCGCTGGCGCAGACGCCGCAGCTGCTGGTGACGGTGGACAACGGCATCGCCAGCCTGGCCGGCGTGGCGCATGCGCGCGCGCAGGGCCTGAAGGTGCTGGTGACCGACCACCACCTGCCCGCGGTCGTCGACGGCGCCACCGTCGTGCCCGAGGCCGACGCCATCGTCAACCCCAACCAGCCCGGCTGCGGCTTCGCGAGCAAGTCGCTGGCCGGCGTGGGCGTGGCCTTCTACGTGCTGCTGGGCCTGCGCGCCGAGCTGCGCGCGCGCCAGGCCTTCACCGAGGCGCCGCGCCTGGACGGCCTGCTGGACCTGGTCGCGCTGGGCACCGTGGCCGACGTGGTGAAGCTCGACGCCAACAACCGCCGCCTCGTCGCCCAGGGCCTCAGGCGCATGCGCGGCGGCCGCGCGCAGCCGGGCGTGATGGCGCTGTTCTCGGCCGCCAAGCGCGACGCCAGCAAGGCCCAGGGCTTCGACCTCGGCTTCGCGCTGGGCCCGCGCATCAACGCCGCCGGGCGCCTGGCGGACATGACGCTGGGCATCGAGTGCCTGACCACCGACGACCCGGCGCGCGCACTGCAGCTGGCCACGCAGCTGGACGCCATCAACCGCGAGCGCCGCGAGATCGAGGGCGGCATGCGCGAGCTGGCCGAGGCGCGGCTGGACGGCCTCGTCGACGCGCTGCAGGGCGCGCTGCCGCCGGCCGTGGCGCTGTTCGACGCGGACTTCCACGAAGGCGTGGTCGGCATCGTCGCGTCGCGCATCAAGGACCGCGTGCACCGCCCCACCTTCGTGTTCGCGCGCGGCGCGGACGGGCAGCTCAAGGGCTCGGGCCGCTCGATCCCGGGCTTCCACCTGCGCGACGCGCTGGACCTGGTCGCCAAGCGCGAGCCCGACCTGCTGGCCCGCTTCGGCGGCCACGCGATGGCGGCCGGCGCGACGCTGGCCCGCGGCGAGGTCCACGACGTGGACCGCTTCGCGCTGGCGCTGGCCCGCGTCGCCGAGGAGTGGCTGAACGAGCACGACCTGACCCGCACGCTGCGCCACGACGGCGCGCTGCCGCCCGAGGCCGCCACGCCCGAGACCGCGCGGCTGCTGGACGCGCAGGTCTGGGGCCAGGGCTTCGAGCCGCCGGTGTTCTGCGACCGCTTCGAGCTGGTCTCGCAGCGGCTGGTCGGCGAGAAGCACCTCAAGGTGAGGCTGCGCCAGGGCGGCCGGCTCATCGACGGCATCTGGTTCAACCACGCCGACATGCTGCCCGAGCGCGTCACGCTGGCCTACCGGCTCAGCCTGGACGAATGGCAGGGCCAGCAGCGGATGCAGTACGTCGTCGAGGCCGCGCAGCCACAATAGCGGCGTGAACCTCGACGCCACGCTCAACGCCGACCTGCACTGCCATTCGGTCGTCTCCGACGGCACGCTGACGCCCGAAGCCCTGGCCGCCCGCGCCCGGGCCGCCGGCGTGCGGCTCTGGGCGCTGACCGACCACGACGAGATCGCCGGCCAGCAGCGCGCCCTGGACGCCGCCCGCGCGCTCGGCCTGCCCTACCTGACCGGCACCGAGATCTCGGTCACCTTCGCCGGCCGCGTCGTGCACATCGTCGGCCTGGGCTTCGACCACGAAGCCGCCGAGCTGGCCGAGGGCCTGCGCGCCACGCGCGGCGGCCGCGGCGCCCGCGCCCGCGAGATGGCCGCCGGGCTGGCCGCCGCGGGCATCCCCGGCGCCTACGAGGGCGCGCTGAACTACGTCGGCAACCCCGACCTGATCTCGCGCACGCATTTCGCGCGCTTCCTGGTGGACGCCGGCCACTGCCACGACATCCCCGAGGTGTTCCGCCGCTTCCTGACCGAGGGCCGCCCCGGCTTCGTGCCGCACCGCTGGGCGGCGCTGCGCGACGCGGTGGGCTGGGTCACGCGGGCCGGCGGCATCGCCGTCATCGCCCACCCGGGCCGCTACGGCTTCACGCCGACCGAGGAATACGCCCTCATCACCGAGTTCATGGCCCACGGCGGCCGCGGCATCGAGGTCGTCACCGGCAGCCACACGCCGGCCGAGTTCGTGCAGTACGCCGACACCGCGCGGGAGTTCGGCCTGCTCGCCTCGCGCGGGTCCGACTTCCACTCCCCCGACGAAAGCCGCATCGACCTCGGCGCGCTGCCGCCGCTGGCGGCCGGGCTGACGCCGGTGTGGGCCGAACTCGCCCACCGCATCCACCACGCCTGAGACGGCGCCCCGACGATGGCCCAGCTCTTCGAAGTCCACCCCGACAACCCGCAGCCGCGCTTCCTGCGCCAGTGCGCGCAGATGCTGCAGGCCGGCGGCCTCGGCGCGATCCCGACGGACTCCAGCTACGCCCTCGTCTGCCGGCTGGACGACAAGGCCGCCGCCGAGGCGCTGCGGCGCGTGCGCGGCGTGGACGACAAGCACCACCTGACGCTGCTGTGCCGCGACCTGTCCGAGCTCGCCGCCTACGCGATGGTGGACAACCGCCAGTACCGGCTGCTCAAGCTCGCCACGCCCGGCGCCTACACCTTCATCCTGCCGGCCACCAAGGAAGTGCCGCGCCGCCTCTCGCACCCGAGCCGCCGCACCATCGGCCTGCGCGTGCCGGACCACCGCACCACGCAGGAGCTGCTGGCGCTGTTCGGCGAGCCGCTGCTGTCCACCACGCTGATCCCGCCCGGCGACAGCGAGGCGCTGAACGACGCCGCCGAGGTCAGCGAGCGGCTGGACCGCCAGCTGCAGTTCGTGCTGGACGCCGGCGCCTGCCCGGCCCAGCCGACCACGGTGCTGGACCTGAGCCAGGGCGACGAGCCGGTGCTGGTGCGCCAGGGGCGGGGCGACGTGGCGCGGCTGGGGCTGCAGCTCGGCTAGCGCGCCGCCCATCCCGCGTTGTCGCAGTTCATCCAGCGTGGCCCGCGCTTGATCGCAGGCCCGTGGCGGCATGCGCGCCCATTGCCGACACTGAGGCCATCGAACCCGCAATCATGCGGTTCGAAACTCACCGGAACGGAGTCCATCATGAGCCAACGCACCGCCTTCTTCGCCGCCGCCCTCGCCCTGTCCGCCGTCGCCGCGCCGGCCGCCGCCCCGCGGGACGTCGTCAAGCTGGAGCGCGTCGTCATCACCGGCAAGGCCAGCCGCGAGCTCGCGCAGCTGCCGCGCGTCATCGTCAACGGCTACAGCGAAGCCACGCTGCTGCGCAACGCCACGCTGGCCGCCGCCAAGGCCGCACCGGGCCAGCGCGCCTGAACCGGGCGCCCGGCCCATGCCGATCGCCAGGCCCTCGTCCCACCCCACCGCCGCCGAGCCGAGTCGCCAGCGCAGCCGAGCCCGCGCTGGCGACTCGGCCCGGCCTATTTCAGGATGTCCAGCAGGCGCGCCCGGTCGAAGCCGATGACGCGCTGGCCGCGCACCACCAGCGTGGGCGTGCCGACGGCGCCCAGCGCCTCGTAGTCCGCCCGGCATTGCGCATCGCGCTCGATGAAGCACTCGCGGAAGGGGATGCCCTCGTCCGCCATCCAGCGCCGCGCGGCGGTGCACCAGCCGCAGGTCTCGGACGAGATCATGCGGATGTCGCCCGGCTGCGCGTGCCGGGCGAGCTGCGCGGCGTCCCGCGACGCGACATGGCCGCGCCAGCCCCACGAGGCCAGCGCCGCGACGCCGATGACGGCCAGCAGCGAGAGTGGCGGCGATTTCATGCCGCCATCCTAGGGCCTGCTCAGCCTGAATCCGGCAGTTGGGCATGCCCGAGGGGCTGGCGAGGCGGGCCGCTGGCAAGGCGCGACGACTCAGTAGACCTCGGGCACGAAGAGCTCGTCCGGCACCGGGTGGCGGATGTAGTCCTCGTGGCGCTCGCGCACCGGCAGCACGATGTCGGCGTGCGGCACCTCCTGGTAAGGCATCTGCGAGAGCAGGTGGCTGATGCAGTTCAGCCGCGCGCGCTTCTTGTCGTCGGCCTTGACCACCCACCATGGCGACTCCGGGATGTGGGTGCGCTCCAGCATCACCTCCTTGGCCTTGGTGTACTCCTCCCAGCGGCGGCGCGATTCCAGGTCCATGGGGCTGAGCTTCCACTGCTTCAGCGGATCGTGGATGCGGCCCAGGAAGCGGATGCGCTGCTCGTCGTCGCTGATCGAGAACCAGTACTTGATCAGCTGGATGCCCGAGCGCAGCAACATGCGCTCGAACTCGGGCGCGGTGCGGAAGAACTCCTCGTACTGCTCGTCGGTGCAGAAGCCCATCACGCGCTCGACGCCGGCGCGGTTGTACCAGCTGCGATCGAACAGCACGATCTCGCCGGCCGCCGGCAGGTGCGACACGTAGCGCTGGAAATACCACTGCGTGCGCTCGCGGTCGTTGGGCGCCGGCAGCGCGGCCACCCGGCACACGCGCGGGTTCAGCCGCTGCGTGATGCGCTTGATGACGCCGCCCTTGCCCGCCGCGTCGCGGCCCTCGAACAGGATGACCACCTTGTGGCCGGTGTGCTGCACCCAGTCCTGCAACTTCACCAGCTCGCTCTGCAGGCGGAACAGCTCGCGGAAATAGCGCTGCCGCTCGCCGGCCGGCTCGGCCACCGGCACGCCGGGCCCGGCGCCATGGTTGCGGTCGTCGAGCTCCAGCTCCAGTTCTTCGTCGAAATCGTCGCGCAGGTCGCGGTGGATGCGCTTCACCAGGTCATCGTCGTAGGCGTTCACGGAGGGCTCCGGGCCGCGGAAGGCGGCCTGTCGGCGCCGAGCTTGGCAGCGCCGTGTGGCAGCGGTGTGAAAACCCGCGCTTGACGGATTCGTTTACACCCGTAATCACTCGCATCGTTTACAAGCGTAATCATGACCCCGTCCCCCAGCACCCCACCGACGATCAGCGAGGCCGAGGCCCGGGTCATGCAGCAGCTCTGGCAGCACGCGCCGCAGGCCGCCGACGAGATCGCCGCCGCGCTCGGCCCGCAGCAGGGCTGGCAGCCCGCCACCGTGAAGACGCTGCTGAACCGCCTGCTGCAAAAAGGCGCGCTGACGGCCGAGCGCGACGGCCGGCGCTTCCTCTACACGCCGGCCTTCCCGCGCGAGGCCTGGGCGGCGGGCGAGGGCCTGTCGCTGATCGACCGGCTGTTCGGCGGCCGCCTCGCGCCGCTGGTGGCGCAGTTCGCGTCGGCGCGCCGGCTCAAGCCCGAGGACGTCGCGGCGCTGAAGGCGCTGCTGAAGGCGCAGGACCATGGCTGACGCGCTGCGGCCCCTGCTGCTGCGCCGGGCGCTGCTGCTGAGCCTGGGCGCCGCGCTGCTGTGGGGCCTGCGGCCCCTGCTGCTGAAGCGGCTCGGCGCCGGTGCCGCCTACGCGGCCTGGTGGCTGGTGCCGGCCCTGCTGCTGACGCCCGCGCTGCCGCGGCCGGCCCGGGAGCCGCTGCGCGTGGCGCTGCAGGCCGCCACCGGCGGCCCGGCCTGGCCACGGCCTGGCTGGCGCTGTGGCTGGCTGGCGCGGCGCTGGCCGTGGCGGTGCAGGCCCTCAGGCAATGGCGCCTGGGCCGCTGGGGCGAGCGGCTGCCGGCCGGCAGCAGCCCGGCCCTGGTCGGGACGCGCCGGCCTCCGGGGAGCGTATCGAGCAGCGCATCGGCGGCGCCGACGGCGTCCCGCCGCTGCAGCTGGCCCGCGTGGTCACGCTGCTGCCGGCGGATTTCAAGCTGCCGGCGAAGACCGCGGCCGTGACCGGGCCTCAGCCCGGCACGCGGTAGTTCGCCGGCCCGAACAGGTCGATGCCGCACTCCAGCCCTTCGACCCAGGCGATGAACTCGCCGATCGCCGCGCCCACCATCGGCGCGCCGTGCTGGGGGGCGATCATCCGGATGTCGAGCTGGCGGGCCATCGCGGCCCACAGCCGCAGCACCTTGTTGCTGACCATGTAGCGGCGGTGGAAGCCCTCCATGCGCGGGATGTGCGCGGCCAGCGAGCTGACCGGCCGCCCCGGGTCGAGCTCCGCGCCGAGCGAGGCGCCGAGGTCGCCGGAGAAGAGGATGCGGCTGACCGGGTCGTAGAACTGGAAATTGCCCTCGGCGTGCAGGAAGTGCGCCGGCAGCGCCCACAGCTCGAAGCGGTCGTCGCCGCTGCCCAACTGCAGGCGCTGGCCGGCGTCGGGCAGGCCGACGATGCGGCCCGCCGTCTTGCCCGGCTTGCAGAAATGCGGCGCGAAGCGCTCCCAGACGCGCGAGATGTAGACCGGTGCCTCGGTGGACGTCATCCAGCGGTCCAGCGACGCGATGATGTCCGGGTCGGCGTGCGAGGCCAGGATGGCGGCCAGCTTGTGCGGCCGGAAGAAGGCCGACATGCCCAGGTACAGCTCGTTGTAGGCGATGTTGCCGCCCGGGTCGAGGATGGCGCCGGTGTCGCCGTTGACGAGCAGGAACTGGTTGGCCTGCACCGCGTCGCCGCCCTCCTCGCCGAGGTGGCAGAACATGACGCAGACGTGCCGCCCCTGGCGGAAGAGTTCGATGGACATGCGGCCAGCCCCCTGGTGTGGTGAGCCGGCCAGCCTAGCGCCCCCGCGCGGCGGGCGGCTTGTCGCGGATCAAGAAAGGGCCGGGGTCAGACCGCCGCGGTGACGACGATCTCCACCTTCCACTCCGGCCGCGCCAGGCCGGCGATGACGGTGGCGCGCGGCGGTGCGTGGCCGGCGGCGACCCAGGCATCCCAGGCGGCGTTCATGCCGGGGAAGTCGGCGCGGTCGGCCAGGTAGATCTGCGCGCGCAGGATGCGCGACTTGTCGGTGCCGGCGCGCGCCAGCAGCTTGTCGATGGCGGCCAGCACCTGGGCGGTCTGGCCGGCGATGTCGGCACTGGCGTCTTCCGGTACCTGGCCGGCCAGGTAGGCCACGCCGCCGTACACGGCCATCTCGGACAGGCGGGCGCCGACGTCGAAGCGTTCGATGGGTTGCTTGCTCATGGTTTCTTGCGGTTCCTGGTGGGTTTGGCGGGTGGGGCTGCGGCCGGCGCCTTCTGGCCCAGCCGGCTTTCGGTGCCGGCCAGCAGCTTCCTGATGTTGGCCTGGTGGCGCCACACCAGCAGCAGGCCCATGATGATGAGGGCCAGCGCGGTGGGGCCGGCTTCCCAAATGAGCAACTGATACATCGGCGCGAACGCGGCCGACACGATGGCGGCCAGCGACGAGTAGCGGCTGAACCCGGCGATGAGGAGCCAGGTCGCCAGCGTCGCCACGCCCAGCAGCGGGTTCAGCCCGAAGATGACGCCGGCCGCCGTGGCCACGCCCTTGCCGCCCTGGAAGCGGAAGAACACCGGCCACAGGTGGCCGAGGAAGGCCGCCAGCCCGACCAGCGCCGCCGTGCCCTCGCCCAGGCCCCAGCGCCCGCCCCAGAGCAGCACGGCCAGCACCGGCAGGTAGCCCTTGAGCGCGTCGAACACCAGCGTCAGCAGGGCCGCGGCCTTGTTGCCGGAGCGCAGCACATTGGTCGCGCCGGGGTTGCCGGAGCCGTAGGAGCGCGGGTCGGACAGGCCCATCGCCCGGCTGACGATGACGGCGAAGGACAGCGAGCCGACGAGGTAGGCCGCGGCGGCGGCGAGCAGGGGGAGGAGCGTCTCTTGCATGCCCGTCATTGTGCGTTGGCGCACTGCACCGGGCGGGCGCCCAGCACCTCGGTGAGGACCCGGGGCGCGATGCCGACCAGGTAGCCGCGCCGCCCGCCGTTGATGCAGATCTTCTCCAGCGCCAGGATGCTGGACTCGACGAACACCGGCATCGCCTTGCGCACCCCGAACGGCGAGGTGCCGCCCACCTGGTAGCCGCTGTGGCGCTGCGCCACCTCGGGCTTGCAGGGCTCGACCTTCTTGCACGGGATCTGCCGCGCCAGCTCCTTCAGGCTGACGCTGCGGTCGCCATGCATCAGCACGATCAGCGGCTCGGCACGCTCGTCCTGCATCACCAGCGTCTTCACCACCGCGTGCTCGTCCACGCCCAGCTGCCGGGACGACTCGGCCGTGCCGCCGTGCTCCACGTAGTCGTAGACATGCTCGCTGAAGGCGATGCCGGCGCGCTTCAGCGCCTGGGTGGCCGGGGTTTCGCTGACATGGGCGGTCTTCTTGCTCATGCCGCCATTCTCGGGCCGCGCGAACTTGCCGATTGGCGGCAATGATTTATTGTTTTACAGTAAGTTTTTCTCGTTTTGCGAAGACCATCATGCCCGACGACCCGTCTCCCGCCGGCCTGCCGCGCATCCGCCGCCTGGCCTGGGTGGTGCGGGCGCTGTGCCTGCTGGGCGTGGTGGTGATCGGCACGCTGCCGTTCATCTTCTGGGCCGAGCCGCTGTGGGTGGGCGAGGTGGCGGCGCGCACCTGGCAGCTCGACCGGGTGCAGCTGGACCTGGGCTCGCGGCTGTGGGGGCTGGCGGCGTCGCTGCTGCCCACGTCGGTGAGCCTGTTCGCGCTGTGGCAGATGTGGTCGCTGTTCGGCTGCTTCGCGCAGGGCGAGCTGCTGGCGCGCCGGCCGGCCGCGCACCTGCGCCGCCTGGGGCTGGGCCTGTGCGCGCTGGCCGCCGCGCAGCCGCTGGGGCACACGCTGGCCATCCTGGCGCTGACCTGGGGCAACCCCGAGGGCGAGCGCCAGCTGTGGTTCGGCCTGGGTGCCGAGCACTACCTCGCGCTGCTGTTCGGCCTGCTGCTGCTCGCGCTGGCGCAGGTGCTGGGCGAGGCGGCGCGCGTCGCCGACGAAAACGCCGGGTTCGTATGACCCCCTCGTCCAAGGCCTGCCTCGGCCGGCCCCGCGAGGGGGGCGGCGCGCAACGCCCAGGCCGACACGCAGGGAGCCGCTGAGATGCCCATCGTCGTCACGCTCGACGTCATGCTCGCCCGGCGCAAGATGCGCTCGCGCGAGCTGGCCGAGCGGGTCGGCATCACCGAGGCCAACCTGTCGCTGCTGAAGAGCGGCAAGGTGCGCGGCGTGCGCTTCGACACGCTGGCGCGCATCTGCGCGGCGCTGGACTGCCAGCCGGGCGACCTGCTCGCCTGGACGCCGGGCCCGGAGCCCGAAGATGCCTGAGCCGCGCCGCCGCCGGGCCTGGCGGCTGCCGCTGCCCCACCACCCGGCCGTGAAGTTCTAGCGTGGACCGCCGCTGGATTGCGCGCCTCGCGGTCACCGCCCTGCACCTCGGGCTGTTCGCAGTGCTCTGGCTGCATCGGCCGCCCCCGCCCCACGACGAGCCAGGGGGACGGCGACTGACGACCGTGCGCCTGGTGCCGGCGCAGCGCAGCCCGTCCCCACCCGCGCCCGCGCCCGCACCCGCGCCACGGGCCATCGCCACGCCGCATCTGCCCGCACCAGACCGGCCCGCGCCAGCGCCGCTGCCCGGCTTCCGCGCCGAGGCGGCGGCGAGCCCAGAGCCGACGGCCCCTGCCGATGCCACCGAGCCGCCGCGCACGACCCTGCTCCTGACGCTGCCGCCCGGCCATGCCGCTTCGTCCGCCGCCACACGCAACCCGGCGCTCGGCGACCCGCGCAGCAACACCGCACGCCGCACGCTGGAAAGCCGCATCGCCGACGCGGCGGGCAATACCGGCGCCTGGACGGAGGAGCGCACCAGCGACCACCGCACCGTCATGCGCCACGGCGACACCTGCGTCGAGGTGTTCCGCTCGCGCATCGCCGACATGGACCCGTTCAACGGCAACGTCGCGCCCCGCACGGCGGGGATGATGGGCAAGCCCTACAAATGCAAATGAGCCCGGCCGGCCGCGAGCTCCTGCTCGCGCAGCCGCAGCACGCGGCGCTGCACCTTGCCGGTGGTCGTCATCGGCAGCGCGTCGATGAACTCGACTTCCTTGGGGTATTCGTAGGGCGCCAGCCGCGCCTTCACGTGGGCCTGCAGCGCCTCGACGAGCGCCGCGTCGCCCGTGACGCCGTCGGCCAGCACGACGTAGGCCTTGACCAGCGCGCCGCGCTCGGCGTCGGGCTTGGGCACGACGGCGGCGTTCGCCACGGCCGGGTGCTTGAGCAGGCAGTTCTCGATCTCGCCCGGGCCGATGCGGTAGCCGGCGCTCTTGAACACGTCGTCCGCGCGGCCCTCGTACCAGAACGTGCCGCCGGCCTCCATGCGCGCGAGGTCGCCGGTGCGGCACCAGCTGTCGGCAGGATCACCGGTGAACTTGGCGCGGGTCGCGGCGTCGTTGTCCCAGTAGCCGAGGAAGAACACCGGGTCCGGGTGGCCGTGGCGGTCGCGCGCATGGACGGCCACTTCGCCGATCTCGCCCGGCGCGCACTCGCGGCCCGCGTCGTCGATGACGGCGACGCGGTGGCCCGGATAGGCCCGGCCCATGGCGCCCGGCTTGGCCGGCCAGAGCGCCTGGCAGTTGCCGATGACGTAGTTCATCTCCGTCTGGCCGAACATCTCGTTGACGGGCACGCCCAGCGCGTCGCGGCACCAGGCGAACACGGCGTCGCCCACGGCCTCGCCGGCGCTCATCAGCGCGCGCAGCTTCAGCGCATGGCGCCGCGGCTGCGGCTCCGCCTTCATCATGGCCTTGAGCGCGGTCGGGAACAGAAAGCTGTGCGTGACGCCGTAGGCGGCCATCAGCTCGAAGGCCTTGGCCGCCGAGAAGCGCCCCTGCCACGCGACGATGGGGCGGCCGAAGTACAGCGCCGGCAGCAGCGCGTCCATCAGCCCGCCGGTCCAGGCCCAGTCGGCGGGGCTCCAGAAGACGGCGTCGGTGCGCCGCGCCGGGTCGAAGGGATCGAAGCCGAACCAGTCCTGGCTGGCGATGAAGCCCGGCAGGTTGCCGATCAGCGCCCGCTGCGGCAGCAGCGCGCCCTTGGGGTTGCCGGTGGTGCCGCTGGTGTAGATGAGGATGGCCGGGTCGTCGGCCCGGGTGGGCAGGCGCTGGAAGCGCGCGGCCTCGGCCTGCAGCACGTCCGCCCAGCGCAGTTCGGCGCCGGCCGCCGCGCATTCGCCCACCGCGATGACGCTGCGCAGCGCCGGGCAGCGCGCCCGGGCCTCGCGCAGCGCGGGCAGCACCTCGCAGGCGGCGATGGCCAGCACCGCGCCGCTGTCCCGCAGGCGGTATTCCAGCGCCTCGGCGCCGAACAGCGTCGACAGCGGCATGGCCACCGCGCCGACCTGCTGCAGCGCGATGTGCGCGACGGCGGTCTCGAAGCGCTGCGGCAGCACGACGGCCACGCGGTCGCCGCGGCGCACGCGCTGCGCCAGCAGTGCGTTGGACAGCCGGTTGGCCGCGCGCTGCAGCTGCGCATAGCTGTAGGTGGCGCGGCAGCCGCTCTCGCTGTCGAAGTGGATCGCCGTGGCCCGGGGCGTCTCACGCGCCCAGCGGCCGCAGCAGGCCTCGGCGAGGTTGAAGTCCCCGGGCACCTGCCAGCGGAAGGCGGCGTGCAGTTGCTGGTAACGGTCTTCCGCCATGGGCCACGCTGGTTGGGACAAGGGGGCGAATGCTAGCCAGCCCGACCGGGGCCGGCCTCATGGATTGCCCGGGGCCGGGCGCGCGGCTACAGGCCCAGCCAGGCCGACGGCGACCACTTGCTGGGCCGGTCGCCCTCGGCGTAGCGCTCCAGCGCGTCGCCGGCCAGGCGGCACAGGCGCCAGTCGGGCATCACGTCGGCGCCCAGGCCTTCGTAGAAGCGGATGGCGTCCTCATTCCAGTCGAGCACGGTCCAGTCGAAGCGGCTGTAGCCGCGCTCGCAGGCCGTCTGCGCCAGGTGGATCAGCAGCGCGCGGCCCAGGCCGCTGCGGCGGTGGGCGGGGCGCACGTACAGGTCTTCCAGGTACAGGCCGGGCTTGCCGAGGAAGGTGGAGAAGTTGGTGAAGTACAGCGCGAAGGCGACCACCTCGCCGCCCACCTCGCCGAGCACGCATTCGACGGCGGGGCGTTCGCCGAACAGGTGCGGCGCGAGCTTGTCGGGCGTCACTTCCAGCAGGTGGGCGAGGTTCTCGAACTCGGCGAGCTCGCCGATGAGTTGGACGATGGCGTTCAGGTCGCGCGGCTCGGCGGCGCGGATGGCGGGGCGGGATGCAGGCATGGTGGGCGGCATTGTCGGGGCGCGGCCGTGGCCTACAGTCCCGGATATGCCCGATGTCTACGCCCCACGCCGCCCGCCCCGCAGCGAGTTCCTGACCCTGCGCGGCCTGCGCCACCACCTGCTGCGCTGGGACCGGCCGGTGCCCGGCCAGGCGCCGCTGGTGCTGGTGCATGGCTGGATGGACGTGGCCGCGTCCTTCCAGTTCATGGTGGACGCGCTGCCCGCCGGGCGCGAGGTGATCGCGCTGGACTGGCGCGGCTTCGGCCTCAGCGGCACGACGGGCGCGGACTGCTACTGGTTCCCCGACTACCTGGGCGACCTGGACGCGCTGCTGGACGCCGTCAGCCCCGGCGCGCCGGTGGACCTGCTGGGCCACAGCATGGGCGGCAACGTGGCCATGAGCTATGCCGGGGTCCGCCCGCAGCGCGTGCGCCGGCTGGTCAATCTCGAAGGCTTCGGCCTGCCGGACACGGCGCCCGACGCCGCGCCCGAGCGCCTGGCCGCGTGGCTGGACGAGCTGAAGGCCCCGCCCACGCTGCGCCCTTACGCGACGCTGGCCGACGTGGCCGCACGGCTGATGAAGACCAACCCGCGCCTGCCCGCCGACAAGGCCGCCTGGCTGGCCGGCCAGTGGGCGCGCCCCGGCGCCGACGAGGGGCGGGAGGGCTTCCTGCTCAACGCCGACCCGGCGCACAAGCGCACCAACCCCATGCTCTACCGCAAGGCCGAGGTGCTGGCCTGCTGGCGGCGCATCGCCGCGCCCACGCTGTGGGTGGAGGGCAGCGACGAGCAGCTGACGCGCTTCTGGGGCGGGCGCTACCCGCGCGAGGACTTCGAGGCCCGGCTGGCCCAGGTGCCGGCCCTGCAGCGCGCCGTGCTGGCCGACGCCGGCCACATGCTGCATCACGACCAGCCCGAGGCGCTGGCCGCCCACATCAGCGCGTTTCTGGCGGACTGACGGCGGACGCCGCGGCCGCCTCGTCCAGCCGGCGCATGCGCCAGGCGTAGACGATGACGATGGCACAGAAGCCCAGCAGCGCCCCCTGCGACGCGAGCCAGAACGCCAGCGGCCAGCCGAACACCTCCACGGCCAGCTCGCGCGCGAAGTACACCGGCGCGAAGGCCACGACCGCCCAGGCCGCCAGCAGCCACGCGGTCAGGCGGCGGGTGCGGCGCCAGTAGGGGATCGGCGGCATCGTCATCGGCGCATTCTGGGTCATGGGCGGCCCGGCCTTCCTTGAGGGAAAATCCGCGTTTTCCCAAGCAGCACCCGCCCTGACATGGACATCGAACACATCAACCAAATCGGCAGCAGCCTGGCCGACCTCTCAGCGCGCACCGACGCGCTAAGGGGGTATCTTTGACTTCGACCGCAAAGCCCTGCGCCTGAACGAGGTCAACGCCGCGCTGGAGAACCCCAACGTCTGGAACGACCCCAAGCGCGCCCAGGAGCTGGGCAAGGAAAAGCGCCAGCTCGAAACCATCGTCGACACCCTCAAGCACCTGGGCGCCTCGCTGGCCGACAACGCCGAGCTGTTCGAGATGAGCCGCGAGGAAGGCGACGAGGCCGGCATGCTGGCCATCGAGGAGGACGCGGCCTCGCTGCGCGCCAAGGTGGAGGAGCTGGAGTTCCGCCGCATGTTCAACAACCCGGCGGACCCGAGCAACTGCTTCATCGACATCCAGGCCGGCGCCGGCGGCACCGAGGCCTGCGACTGGGCCGGCATGCTGCTGCGCCAGTACCTGAAGTACTGCGAGCGCAAGGGCTTCAAGGCGACGCTGGAAGACGAAACGCCCGGCGACGTCGCCGGCATCAAGAGCGCGACGATCAAGGTCGAGGGCGAGTACGCCTTCGGCCTGCTGCGCACCGAGACCGGCGTGCACCGCCTGGTGCGCAAGAGCCCGTTCGACTCGTCCGGCGGCCGCCACACCTCGTTCGCGTCGCTGTTCGTCTACCCCGAGGTCGACGACAGCATCGAGATCGACATCAACCCGGCCGACGTGCGCACCGACACCTTCCGCGCCTCGGGCGCCGGTGGCCAGCACATCAACAAGACCGACTCGGCGGTGCGGCTGACGCACATCCCGACCGGCATCGTCGTGCAGTGCCAGGACGGCCGCAGCCAGCACAGCAACCGCGACGTCGCCTGGCGCCGCCTGCGCTCGCGGCTGTACGACCACGAGATGAAGAAGCGCATGGAAGAGCAGCAGAAGCTGGAGGACACCAAGACCGACGTCGGCTGGGGCCACCAGATCCGCTCCTACGTGCTGGACCAGAGCCGCATCAAGGACCTGCGCACCAACTACGAGACCTCGGCGACGCAGAAGGTGCTGGACGGCGACCTCGACCCGTTCATCACCGAGTCGCTCAAGCAGGGCGTGTGATGGCCCACCCCCTCGCGGGGGCGCCGTCAGCGGCCCGGTAACACCGGTTCCACGGCGGCTGCCGGATGAGCAGCCCGCCACGGACGAATCCACCGATTTCCAAGAAAGCCCCTCATGCGTGAAGGCACCGCTCCCCTGATCCAGCGGCTGGACTACCAGCCGCCGCCGTTCTGGATCCGCCAGGTCGAGCTGACGTTCGACCTCGACCCGGCCAAGACCCTCGTCACCAGCAGGATGCAGCTGGAGCGCAACCGCGCCGTGCCGCACGGCCCGCTGCGCCTGCACGGCGAGGAGCTGAACCTGCTGCGCGTGCTGGTCAACGGCGCCGGCGTGTCCTTCCGCCAGGAAGGCCATGAGCTGGTCATCGACAGCCCGCCCGACGAGGACTTCGCGCTGGAGATCCGCAACGCCCTGAGCCCCGAGAAGAACACCGCGCTGTCGGGCCTCTACACCTCGGGCGGCAGCTTCTTCACGCAGTGCGAGGCCGACGGCTTCCGCCGCATCACCTATTTCCTGGACCGCCCGGACGTGATGGCCGTCTACACGGTCACGCTGCGCGCCGACCAGGCCCGCTACCCCATCCTGCTGTCCAACGGCAACCTGGTGGACAGCGGCGAGTTGGAGAACGGCCGCCACTTCGCGAAGTGGCACGACCCCTTCCCCAAGCCCAGCTATCTGTTCGCCGTGGTCGCGGGCGACCTGGTCGCGCGCGAGCAGCGCGTGCGCACCCGCGCCGGCAAGGACCACCTGCTGCAGGTCTACGTCCGCCGCGGCGACCTCGAAAAGACCGAGCACGCGCTGAACAGCCTGATCGCGTCGATCGTCTGGGACGAGGCCCGCTTCGGCCTGCCGCTGGACCTGGAGCGCTTCATGGTGGTCGGCGTGTCCGACTTCAACATGGGCGCGATGGAGAACAAGGGCCTGAACATCTTCAACACCAGCGCGCTGCTGGCCTCGCCCGCGACCGCGACGGACGCGGACTTCGCGCGCATCGAGTCCATCGTCGCGCACGAGTACTTCCACAACTGGACCGGCAACCGCGTCACCTGCCGCGACTGGTTCCAGCTCTCGCTGAAGGAGGGCCTGACCGTCTTCCGCGACCAGGAATTCAGCATGGACATGGCCGGCAGCCCGTCGGCCCGCGCGGTCTGCCGCATCCAGGACGTGCGCCAGCTGCGCGCGCTGCAGTTCCCCGAGGACAGCGGCGCGATGGCCCACCCGGTGCGCCCGGACAGCTACAGCGAGATCAACAACTTCTACACCGCCACCGTCTACGAGAAGGGCTCGGAGGTGGTGCGCATGTACCAGACCCTGGTCGGCCGCGCCGGCTTCGAGGCCGGGCTCAAGCTCTACTTCGAGCGCCACGACGGCCAGGCCGTGACCTGCGACGACTTCGCGCAGGCCATCGCCGACGCCAACCCCGGCTCGGCGCTCGCCACGCGGCTGGACGCCTTCAAGCGCTGGTACTCGCAGGCCGGCACGCCGCGCGTGACCGCCCGCGGCGAGCACGACGCCGCGGCCCGCACCTACACGCTGCGCTTCACGCAGCAGACGCCGGCCACGCCGGGCCAGGTGGACAAGCTGCCGCAGGTCATCCCCGTCGCGCTGGGCCTGCTGGACCGCCACGGCGCCGCGCTGCCGCTGAACGCGGCCGGCGACACCGAGACCGTGCTGGTGCTCGACCAGGCCGAGCAGCGCTTCGTCTTCGAGAACATCGACGCCGAGCCCGTGCCCTCGCTGCTGCGCGGCTTCTCCGCCCCAGTGGTGCTGGACGACGGCCTGCCCGACGCCGCGCTGCTGGTGCTGATGCGCCACGACAGCGACCCGTTCAACCGCTGGGAAGCCGGCCAGCGCCTGGCGCTGAACCGCATCCTGCATGCGCTGCGCGCCGGCCAGCCGCTGGTGCTGAGCCCCGTCTTCATCGACGCGATGCGCGGCCTGCTCAACCACCCCGGCCTGGACCCGGCCTTCAAGGAGCTGGCGCTGACGCTGCCGGCCGAGAGCTACATCGCCGAACAGCTCGACGTGATGGACCCGCAGGCCATCCACGCCGCCGCGATGGCCGCGCAGGCCCAGCTCGCCAGCGCGCTGCGCGAGGACTGGGCCGCCGCCTTCGAGGCAAACCAGGTGCCCGGCGGCTACACGCCCGACCCGGTGTCCTCGGGCAGGCGGGCGCTGGCCAACCTCGCGCTGTCCATGCTGGTGCTGGACGCGCAGGCCACCGGCGACACCGTGTGGCCCGGCAAGGCCTACCAGCGCTTCAAGGACGCGGCCAACATGACCGACCGCCTGGGCGCGCTGGCCGCGCTGGTGAACGCCAATGCCGCACTGGCCGCGCCGGCGCTGGAGCGCTTCCACGCGCTGTTCAAGGACGACGCGCTGGTCGTGGACAAATGGTTCGCGCTGCAGGCCCGCGCGCCCGAGGCCGACGGCCGCGTGTTCGCGCGCGCCAAGGCGCTGCTGAAGCACCCCGACTTCAGCCTGAAGAACCCGAACCGCGCGCGCAGCCTGCTGGCCGGCCTGTGCATGTTCAACCCGGCCGCCTTCCACCGCGCGGATGCCGCCGGCTACGTGTTCTGGGCCGAGCAGGTGCTCGCCATCGACGCGATCAACCCGCAGCTCGCCAGCCGCATCGCCCGCGCGATGGACCGCTGGGCCGTGCTGGCCCCGCCCTACCGCAGCGCCGCCCGCGAAGCCATCGCCCGCGTGGCCGCCAAGCCCGACCTGTCGCCCGACGTCCGCGAGATCGTCGAACGCGCCCTCGCCTCCGGAGACCACTGATGACCCGCCGCATCTCCCTGACCCAATACCTTGTCGAGCAGCAACGCGAGCACGGCCACATCCCGCAGGAGCTGCGGCTGCTGATCGAGGTCGTCGCGCGCGCCTGCAAGCGCATCGCCATCTCGGTCAACAAGGGCGCGCTGGGCGAAGTGCTCGGCAGCGCCGGCAGCGAGAACGTGCAGGGCGAGGTGCAGAAGAAGCTGGACATCATCGCCAACGAGGTACTGATCGAGGCCAACGAGTGGGGCGGCCACCTCGCCGCGATGGCCAGCGAGGAGATGGACGGCATCTACGTCGTGCCCAACCGCTACCCGCAGGGCGAATACCTGCTGCTGTTCGACCCGCTGGACGGCTCGTCCAACATCGACGTGAACGTCTCCATCGGCACCATCTTCAGCGTGCTGCGCAAGGTGGGCCATGCGCGCGGCGTCAGCGACGACGACTTCCTGCAGCCCGGCCGCCAGCAGGCCGCGGCCGGCTACTGCGTCTACGGCCCGCAGAGCACGCTGGTGCTGACGGTGGGCGACGGCGTGGCCGTCTTCACGCTCGACCGCGAGACCGGCTCCTGGGTGCTGACGCAGGACCAGGTGCGCATCCCCGAGGACACGAAGGAATTCGCGATCAACATGTCCAACCTGCGCCACTGGGCGCCGCCGGTGCGCCGCTACATCGACGAATGCCTGGCCGGCGCCACCGGCCCCCGGGGCAAGGACTTCAACATGCGCTGGGTGGCCAGCATGGTGGCCGACGTCCACCGCATCCTGACGCGCGGCGGCGTCTTCCTGTACCCCTGGGACCAGCGCGAGCCCGACAAGCCCGGCAAGCTGCGCCTGCTGTACGAGGCCAACCCGATGGCCTTCCTGATCGAACAGGCCGGCGGCGCGGCCGTGAACGGCACCGAGCGCATCATGGACCTCAAACCCACCAAGCTGCACGAGCGCGTGGCCGTGGCGCTCGGCTCCCGCAACGAGGTGGAGCGCATCGCCGCCTACCACCGCGAAGAAGGCGCGCAGAAATGATGGCTATAATGGCGGGCTCGACGCAGGCCCGCCGCCTGCCTCGCGGGCCGGCATAGCTCAGTTGGTAGAGCAGCGCATTCGTAATGCGAAGGTCGGGGGTTCGACTCCTCTTGCCGGCACCAGAATCGAAAGCCAGTTGATCGAGAGATCAACTGGCTTTTTCCGTTGGTGGCCGCACCGGGCGGCCTCGGGCCGCCTCTTCAACCCGCCTCGGACAGGAAGATCTCCACCCGGCGGTTGGCCGCGCGGCCGGCCTCGGTGTCGTTGCCCGCCACCGGCTCGCGCGAGCCACGGCCGGCGGTGCTCATGCGCGAGGCCGCCAGGCCCCGGGCGCCGAGGTAGTCG
Source organism: Roseateles sp. (assembly GCF_047654785.1). GTDB lineage: Bacteria > Pseudomonadota > Gammaproteobacteria > Burkholderiales > Burkholderiaceae_C > Pelomonas. The sequence goes on along the minus strand of NZ_JASGKQ010000001.1, from coordinate 661,869 downwards.
CGCACCGCTGCGGCGCGTTCGCGCGACAGCGGGTCGTTGATGGCGTCGCTGCCGGTGCTGTCGGTGTGGCCGACGATGGTCACGTGCACCTTGGGGTCGAGGTTGCGGCCGATCTCGTCGAGCACGGGGCGCATCTGCGGCTTGATGTCGGCGCGGCCGGTGTCGAACGACACGTCGCTGGGCACGTTGAGCTTCAGGCGGTTGTCCTCCGTGCGGGCCACTTCCACGCCCGTGCCCTGGCTGGCGCGGGCCAGCGCCTCGCGCTTCTCTTCCATATGCTTGGACCACAGGTTGCCGGCAATGGCGCCGACGGCGCCGCCGATGGCCGCGCTCTTGCCGGCCTTGCCGCCGGTGGCCGAGCCGATGACCGCGCCCGCCACGGCGCCGATGCCGGCGCCCTGCGCGGTGCCGCGTTCACGCTCGCTCATGGACGCGCAGCCGGCGGCGAAGACGGCCGTGGCGATCAGCGCGACGAGGCCGGCGCGGCGCAGCGCGGGCACGGCAGAGGATGGGGAAGTACGCATGGGAGCCTCCTGGGGCGATGGAATGCCGGCATGGTCGGCCGCGCGGCGGCGGCGCCCCGTCGTCGCGCACCGCAGCCGTGCGTCGGCTGCGTCCTACAGCGCAGGCGCCGGCTCACAGCCAGCGGATCAGGCGCTCCAGCCAGCGCGGCAGCGGGCGGTTGGGCGTGTAGTTCTGGCGGTACTCGTGGTGCATGGCGGGCTTCGCTGGGCAGTGAAACAACTGCTCATTTATACAGTACTGTCGTTTGTCACAGCAAGCGGAGCGACCCGGATTCAGTCCATGCGGATGGCGGTGTCGAAATGCCAGGTGCGGCGGATCTCGACGACGTCGAAGTCACGCCGCAGCGCCGGCGGGAAGGCGGGGTAGTTTTCCTGGCTGCGCACGATGCGCCGCACGGCCTCGTCGATGGCCGGCACGCCGCTGGAGCGCACCAGGGTGATGGACTCGACCGACCCGTCGCTGCGCACCGCGACGGTCACGACCGGATCGGCGTGCGGCTGCCGGGCCGCCTCGCGCACCATCTCGAAGCCCTGGTTCATCTGGATCTTGCGCGCCCAGGCCTCGGCGTACAGCACCAGCTCGGCATTGGCGTCGGTGCGGCCGAACAGGCGGCCGCGGCGCGCGGGCGTCCAGTCCGGCCGCTGGCGCTCGGCGTCGCGCCGGGCGGCTTCCTCGTCCAGCTGCCGGCCGATGGCGCGCAGCCGGGCCTCGCGCAGCCGCTCCGCGTCGGCCCGGGCCTCGGCCTGCCGGGCGGCGGCGGCGCGGGCGGCGTCCAGGCGGAGGCCCTCCTGCCGCGCCGCGTCCTGGCGGGCGGCTTCCATCTCGGCCAGCGCGGCGGCCCGGCCGGCGGGGTCGGCGCCCAGGCGCAGGTCGCCGCCGGCGCGCTGCAGGGCCGCCACGGCCGGGCCCGCAGCGCCGTGGAATGCGGCGACGACGGCAGCGCCCGGCGCCTGCGCCTCGGCGGCCGCCAGCTGGGCCAGGTCCGCCGCGTGCTGGCGGCCATCGCCGCGCACACGCAGCTCGTCGCCGTCGGCACGCCGCAGCGCCGCCACGGCCGGGCTGGAGGCGCCGGGCAGCGCCGCGACGACGGCGGCCGGCGCCTCGTCCACCTGCAGCGCGGCCAGCGCCGGCTGCACCGCGGTGCGCTCGGGCGGCCGCAGCGATTCGCCCGCGCGGCCCAACGGCGCCAGCGCCGGGCCGGAGGCGCCGGGCAGCGTGGCCAGCACCGGGGCCGGCACGGCCGATGCCGCCGCGATGGCCCAGTCGGCCGCCGTCGCCGGCTTGTCCAGGGCCAGCACCGCCAGGCCGCCCGCGGGCGGTGGCACCGGCGGGGGCATGGCGGCTGCGGCCGGCGCCCCGGGCGGCGCGCCCGCGGGCGCCGGCCGCGCAGGAGCCAGTGCAGGTGCAGGTGCAGGTGCAGGTGCAGGCACCGGCGCCAGCACCACGCGCAGCGCGGGCGCCTCGGCGCGGCGGGCCTGCCAGGGCAGGTTCAGCCCCGGCAGGCCGGTGCCGTCGCCGAACGCCAGGCTCAGCAGCAGCGCATGGATCAGCAGCGAGCCCAGCAGCGCCCGGCTCAGGCGCCACCGGCCGGGCCGCGCGGCGCCGGCGGCCGTCACCGGGTCCACGCCGCCGCTCCCCGCCTGTGGTGAACCCGCCCGCTGCGCATCGGCCTATTGTCTGGTCCCGGCGCAGGCCCCGCCGGTGACTTCCGGCATCCCCGGCGCCGGCAGCCCGCCGCGCCGCCATCCATTTCGATCACGATTTGAAGGGTTTCCCGCGCGTAAATCGGCCGGGCCCGGAGATACCCCCCGCTAAAATGCCCCGACCTGTCAAGCGGTTTCGACAGGATCACGATGACCAAAGGACTCGCCGTCATGAGCTCCAAATTGAAAGTCGCCGGCTGGGTCGCCCTCGGCGCCGTGGCCGGTGCACTCACCACGATGCAGCTGCAGGCCAACGCGCGCAGCAGCCTGTCCCCGCTGCCGCTGGAGGAAATGCAGCAGCTCGCCGCCGTCTTCGGACTGGTCAAGGCCGAGTACGTCGAGCCGGTGGACGAGAAGAAGCTCATCAACGACGCCATCGGCGGCATGGTTTCGGGCCTGGACCCGCACTCCCAGTTCTTCGACAAGAAGTCCTTCAAGGAATTCCGCGAAGGCACGTCCGGCAAGTTCGTCGGCGTGGGCATCGAGATCGGCATGGAGGACGGCCTGGTCAAGATCGTCTCGCCCATCGAGGGCTCGCCGGCGTTCCGCGCCGGCCTGAAGAGCGGCGACCTCATCAGCCGCATCGACGACACCGCCGTGCGCGGCCTGAGCATCGACCAGGCCGTCAAGAAGATGCGCGGCGAGCCGGCCACCAAGGTCAGCCTCACCATCTACCGCAAGGCCGAGAACCGCAGCTTCCCGGTGACCATCACCCGCGAGGAGATCAAGGTCCAGAGCGTGCGCGCCAAGGTCGTGGAGCCGGGCTACGCCTGGCTGCGCGTGAGCCAGTTCCAGGAGCGCACCGTCGACGACTTCGCCAAGAAGCTCGAGGAGATCTACAAGCAGGAGCCCCACCTGAAGGGCCTGGTGCTGGACCTGCGCAACGACCCGGGCGGCCTGCTGGAGGGCGCCGTGGCCATCTCCGCCGCGTTCCTGCCCAAGGGCGTGGAGGTGGTGTCCACCAACGGCCAGATCGCCGAGTCCAAGGCCAGCTACAAGGCGCTGCCGGACGACTACCGCCGCCGTAGCGGCGACGACCCGATCCGGCGCCTGCCGGCCGCGCTGAAGAACGTGCCGCTGGTGGTGCTGGTAAACGAAGGCTCGGCCAGCGCCAGCGAGATCGTGGCCGGCGCGTTGCAGGACCACAAGCGCGCCACCATCATGGGGGCGCAGACCTTCGGCAAGGGCTCGGTGCAGACCGTGCGCCAGCTCGGCCCCGAGACGGCGCTGAAGATCACCACCGCGCGCTACTACACGCCGGCCGGCCGCGCCATCCAGGCCAAGGGCATCACGCCCGACGTGCTGCTGGACGAAACCGCCGAGGGCAACGTCTTCGCGGCGCTGCGCATGCGCGAGGCCGACCTGCAGAAGCACCTGGAGAACGGCCCCGAGGACAACGAAGCCCGCCAGAAGGCCCGCGAGGAAGCCCGCGCCAAGCTGGAGGCCGAATACGCCAAGCGCAACGAGCCGCCCAAGCCGCTGCCGGAGTTCGGCAGCGCCGAGGACTTCCCGCTGGTGCAGGCGTTCAACCAGCTCAAGGGCCTGCCGGTGGTCGCCTCGAAGACGCCGCTGGAACAGAAGGCCGAGGCCAAGCCGGCCGAGTGAGCCGGCGCCGGGCGCCCCCCCTTTGCACACACAGGGCCTCCCAGGGGGCCCTTCTTTTTTGCACTTTGGAGCGAAGACCGGGTTGGGCGCCGGGACGCGGGGTGGGCAATTGCTCCGCGCCCCCCCGTCACGAACCTCGCCGGTAACCGCGAGCTATCCTGCCCGCATGACCGACGACGACCTGCTGCGCTATGCCCGCCACCTGATGCTGGACGAGATCGGCATCGCCGGCCAGCAGCGGCTGCTGGACGCGCACGCGCTGGTGATCGGTGCCGGCGGCCTGGGCTCGCCGGTGGCGCTGTACCTGGCGTCGGCCGGCGTGGGGCGGATCACGCTGGTGGACCCCGACACCGTGTCGCTGGCCAACCTGCAGCGCCAGATCGCGCACGACATGGGCGGCCTGGGCCAGCCCAAGGTCGAGTCCGCCGCCGCGCGCATGGCGGCGCTGAACCCCGGCGTGCGGGTGCATGCGCTGAACCTGCGGGCCGACGCGGCACTGCTGGACCGCGAGGTGCCGGGCGCGGACGTCGTCATCGACTGCTCCGACAACTTCGCCACCCGCCAGCTCGTCAACGCGGCCTGCGTGCGCCACCGCCGGCCGCTGGTGTCGGGCGCGGCGCTGGGCTTCGACGGGCAGGTCGGCGTCCATGACGCCCGCTCGCGCCAGCACCCCTGCTACGCCTGCCTGTTCCCGCCCACGGCCGGCGTCGAGGAGGCGGACTGCGCGACCCTGGGCGTGTTCGCGCCGCTGGTCGGCATCATCGGCAGCGTGCAGGCGGCCGAGGCGCTCAAGCTGCTCGCGGGCATGGGCGAGCCGCTGGCCGGCCGGCTGCTGATGCTGGACGGCCGGCGCATGCGCTGGAGCGAGATCGCCGTGCCGCGCGACCCGCACTGCCCGGTCTGCGGCGGATGACCTCCGGCGCGCGCGCCGCTTTGCCCCGCAAAATCCCGGGCCGACCCGCCCACGATCCCCCGCTCATGAAACCCACCGACGTCCCGACGAGCAACTTCCCGACCGCCTGGGAGGAGTACTGCACGCTGCAGCCCCATCCCGAGTACGACCAGCCGGGCAGCGCCTACCAGCTGGCCTTCAGCGACGACAGCTTCCTGCTGCGCCAGGACATGCGCCCGGTGCGCATGCAGCTGGAGCTGATGAAGCCGGAGCTGATCCAGAACGAACAGGGCGTCAAGTCCACCATCGTCATCTTCGGCAGCGCGCGCATCCTGTCGGCCGAGGCCGCGCGGTCGCTGGTCGAGGCGGCCGAGGCCAGCGGCGACGAGGCGGCGCTGCGCGCCGCGCGCGGCCGCCAGGCCATGAGCCGCTACTACGAGCAGGCGCGCCGCTTCGCACAGATCGCCACGGCTGCCTGCGCCGAGCGCGGCCGGCCGGTCGTCATCGCCACCGGCGGCGGCCCCGGCATCATGGAGGCCGGCAACCGCGGCGCCTACGAGGTGGGCGGCAAGAGCGTGGGGCTGAACATCGTGCTGCCGCACGAGCAGTGCCCCAACCCCTACATCACGCCGGAGCTGTGCTTCCGCTTCCACTACTTCGCGCTGCGCAAGATGCACTTCCTGATGCGCTCGGTCGCGCTGGTGTGCTTCCCCGGCGGCTTCGGCACGCTGGACGAGCTGTTCGAGACGCTGACGCTGATCCAGACCGGCAAGAGCCGCCGCCGCCCCATCCTGCTGTTCGGCCGCGAGTTCTGGACGCGCGTGCTGAACGTCGACGCGCTGCTGGAAACCGGCATGATCAGCCCCGGCGACGAGCAGCTCTTCCACTACGTCGAGACCGCCGAGGAAGCCTGGGCGCTGCTCGAAGCCCAACCCGAACTCGCCGCCCCCGCCACACCATGACCCAGCTCAGAAACGTCTCCCTGATCGGCGCGCCCACCGACATCGGCGCCGGCGCGCGCGGCGCCAGCATGGGCCCCGAGGCCATGCGCGTGGCCGGCCTGGCCGAGGCGCTGCGCGCGCGCGGCGTGGACGTGGTCGACCGCGGCAACCTCGCCGGCCCGCCCAACCCCTGGCTGCCGCCCGTCGCCGGCTACCGGCACCTGGACGAAGTCGTCGCCTGGAACCGCAGCGTCCACGACGCCATCTACGCCGAGCTCAAGACCGGCCGCCTGCCCATCATGCTGGGCGGCGACCACTGCCTGGGCCTGGGCTCCATCAGCGCCGTGGCGCGCCACTGCCGCGACCTGGGCAAGAAGCTGCGCGTGCTGTGGCTGGACGCGCATGCTGACTTCAACACCAGCGAACTGACCCCCAGCGGCAACATCCACGGCATGCCGGTGGCCTGCCTGTGCGGCTTCGGCCCGCAGCAGCTGATCGAGATCGGCGGCCACGTGCCGGCCGTCAGCCCCAAGTGGATCCGCCAGATCGGCATCCGCAGCGTCGACGAGGGCGAGCGCGCCTTCGTGCACCAGCACGACCTGGAGGTGTTCGACATGCGCTACATCGACGAGATGGGCATGCGCCACACGATGGAGCTGGCGCTGGCCACGCTGGACGACAACACCCACCTGCACGTCAGCTTCGACGTCGACTTCCTCGACCCCGTGATGGCGCCCGGCGTCGGCACCACCGTGCCCGGCGGCCCGACCTACCGCGAGGCGCACCTGTGCATGGAGATGATCGCCGACACCGGCCGCATGGCCTCGCTGGACCTGGTGGAGCTGAACCCGGCGCTGGACGAGAAGAACAAGACCGCGCTGGTCGCCGTGGACCTGATCGAGTCGCTGTTCGGCAAATCCACGCTGATGCGCAAGTAGCGCACCCGGCATCATGGCCGCCCACCTCCTCGGCAACGCCGCCTGGATGGCCATCGGCTTCGCCGTGGCGCTGGTGGCCGTGCTGCTGGCCGTGAACTTCATGAGCGGCGAGAAGAAGATCGAGCGGCACGTGGCGCGGCTCTACCCGCTGGAGGACCCGCAGTTCGCCCGCGAGCTGGGCGTGCTGCTGGGCCCGCCGTTCGTGGCCGGCAACCACGCCACGGCGCTGCTGAACGGCGACGAGATCTTCCCGCCGATGCTGGCGGCCATCCGCGGCGCGCGGGCGACGATCACCTTCGAGACCTACATCTACTGGTCCGGCGACATCGGCCGCGAATTCGCGCAGGCGCTGTCCGATGCCGCGCGCCGCGGCGTGCGCTGCCACGTGCTGCTGGACTGGCTGGGCAGCGCCAAGATGGACGCCGCGCTGCTGCGCCAGATGGAGGCGGCCGGCGTCGCGGTGCGGCGCTTCCACCCGCCGCACTGGACGCACCTGGCGCGCCTGAACAACCGCACGCACCGCAAGCTGCTGGTGGTGGACGGCCGCATCGGCTTCACCGGCGGCGTGGGCATCGCCACCGAGTGGACCGGCCACGCGCAGGACGCCGACCACTGGCGCGACACGCACTTCCACGTCACCGGCCCGGTCGTCGCGCAGATGCAGTCGGTGTTCCTCGACAACTGGCTCAAGGTCACCGGCGAGGTGCTGCATGGCCCGGCCTACTTCCCCGAGCCCGAGGCGCCGGGCCGCATGGCCGCGCAGATGTTCAGCAGCTCGCCCAGCGGCGGCAGCGAGAGCATGCAGCTGATGTATTTGTTCGCCATCACGGCGGCCAGCCGGTCCATCGACCTGTCGGCCGCCTACTTCGTGCCCGACGCGCTGACCCACGAGGCGCTGGTGGCCGCGATGCGGCGCGGCGTGCGGCTGCGCGTCGTCGTGCCCGGCAGGCACATCGACAGCGACGCGGTGCGCCACGCCTCGCGCGCCACCTGGGGGCCGCTGCTGCAGGCCGGCGCCACCATCGCCGAGTACCGGCCCACCATGTTCCATTGCAAGGTGATGATCGTGGACGGCCTGCTCACGTCGGTGGGCTCCACCAACTTCGACAACCGCTCGTTCCGCCTGAACGACGAAGCCACGCTGAACCTGCTGGACCGCGGCTTCGCGCAGCGCCAGACCGAGGTCTTCGAGGCCGACCTGGCGCGCGCCGAGCTCATCACCTTCGAGGCCTGGCGGCGGCGGCCGTGGACGGAGAAGCTGGCCGAGCGCTGGAGCCGGCTGCTGGCGTCGCAGCTGTGAACCCGGCTCAGGCGCTGGCGATCCAGCCCTCCAGCGGGTCCACGCCCTCGGGCCAGCCGTAGGCGGGCCGGTCCGCCGCCCAGGCCGCCTGCAGCATCGCCAGCACCGCGTCCAGGCTGTCGCCGCTCGCGTCGGCCACCAGTGCGTCGCGCTGCGCAGCGCTGAGCTTGAGCCGCAGGCCCAGCCGCGTGCGGCCCTGCTCCAGCGCATCGACGATGTCCTTCCTCGCGATCAGCCGCTCGGGTGTCTGCGCGGCCTTGGCGTCGCTCTTGTACGGGCGCCGGCCGATCAGCTCGCGCGCCAGCAGCCCCGGGTAGGCCTCCAGCGCGACGCGGCGCTCGTCGCCGGCCAGCAGCCCCGGCAGATGCACGCCCGCCGCGATCAGCCGGGGCACGCCGGCATGCAGCATCCAGGCCACCGGCGGGTTCACCCACTTCATGCTCGGGCTGGCGCCGGCCGGGCCGTCGCAGGCGCGGTGCGCGAACTTGGCGCCCGCCGGCCGCGCGGCGCAGAAGGCGGCGAACAGCGCGCGGATCTCGGCGCGGCCCAGCGCCGCGTAGTGCGCCATCAGCGCCGCATAGCCGGTCGGCCAGCCGAGCTGCTCGACCAGCTCGCGCGGCAGGCCGAACGGCAGGTCCAGCCCCGCCACCCACGGCCCCGGCCGGGCCAGCCAGGCGGCGAAGGCGTCCAGGCTGGCCAGCGCCGCCAGCCCGGCCAGGCGCACCACGGCGCCGTGGCGCCGCCCCTCGGCCACCCGGATGGGCTTGGCGGCGCGGGGCGCACTCGTGAAGTCGATCCCGAAAACGGCGGCGTCGCGCATGCCCGGCATTGTGGGGCTGGGCAAAATCGCGCTGCCATGGCCGACCCGCCCGCCACCTCCCCCGACCACCCCGCGCCGGGCGCCGACTTCGATGCCGCCGCCTTCGACGCGGCGTTCGCCGTCCAGCAGCAACGCGCGGCGGCCGGCGCCTACCAGGCCTCCACCGACGCGCTGGAGCAGTTGCTGGCCGCCTGCCCCGCCACCGAGGCACGGCGGCGCGGCGCGGTACTGGCGCAGCTGGCCCACCAGTACCCGCGCCTGGGCCGCCTGACGGCCAGCGCCCGCAGCGCCACCGAGGCGCTGGCGCTGGCCGAGCGGCTGGACGACGACCTGCTGCGGGCCGACGCGCTGACCTCGGAGTCCTTCGTCTACAGCCAGCTGATGCTGGCGCGCGAGGCGCTGTCCTGCGGCATGCGTGCGCTGAGCTGCGCCCGCCGCGCCGGCGACCCCGCGCGCGAGGCCTGGGCGCTGAACCGCGTGGCCGTGGCCTACGCCAGCCTGGAGAACCCGGTGCAGGCCTGCGCGTCCACCGAGCAGGCGCAGGAGATCGCCGCGCAGGCCGGCGCGCACGAGGTGCTGTTCTCGTGCCAGAACAACCTGGCCTATTTCTGGCTGCGCCGCGCCGAGGAAGCCGCCGCCCTGGGCGACGCCGCCGCGCAGGCCGAGGCCGCCGCCCAGGCCCGGCAGGCCGCCGAGCAGGCCACGGCGCGGGCGCGCTGCGCAGGCGGCGGCCCGTTCGAGGTGGCGGTGGCGCTGTCCAACCTCGTCAACGCGCTGTTCGCCAGCGGGCAGCCGGACGAGGCGCTGCCGCCGCTCAACGAGTTCGGCCACCTCGCCCACGACCACGGCTACCCCACGCTGGCCATCGAGGCCGACGCGCAGCGCGCCATCTTCCTGCGCCTGAAGGGCGAGCCGCTGCAGTCCGCGCGCATCCTGGAGGCGCTGCTGCAGGCCTGCGTGGAGCCGCCGCCCAAGCTGCGCCGGCTGCTGGTGCGCGCTCTGTACGAGGCGCACAAGGCCTGCGGCCAGTTCCGCGAGGCGCTGGCGCGGCTGGAGGAGCTCGTCGGCCTGGACCGCCAGATCAGCCGCGACAACCTGATGCTGCAGACCGAGGTGATCCTGATCCGCGACCAGGTGGAGCAGGCCCAGGCCCGTGCCGACGTCGCGGCCGCCGACGCCCGCCGCGAGCGCGCCCGCGCCGCGCACCTGGAAACCGAGCAGCAGCGCCTGCGCGAGCATGCGCTGGCGCTGGAGCGCGCCGCGCACGAGGACGTGCTGACCGGCCTGCACAACCGCCGCCACGCCGAGTTCGCGCTGCCGCTGCTGGTGGAGGGCGCGCGGCTGGCGGGCCAGGTCATCAGCGTGGCGGCGCTGGACGTGGACCACTTCAAGCGCATCAACGACAGCCACGGCCACGCCGTCGGCGACGCGGTGCTGCAGCAGCTCGCGCAGTTGCTGCGCCACCGCCTGCGCAGCGCCGACCTGGTGGCCCGCGTCGGCGGCGAGGAGTTCATGGCGGTGCTGGCCGGCATCGCCCCGGCGCAGGCCGCCGAGATCTGCGAGCGGCTGCGCCTGGCCGTGGCCGAGCACGACTGGGCCGCCACCACGCCGGGGCTGGCGGTGCGCATCAGCGTGGGCATTGCCGGCGGCCTGCCGCCGCAGCAGGCCGACACGCTGCTGCGGCGCGCCGACCAGGCGCTCTACGCCGCCAAGCGCGGCGGGCGCAACCGCGTGCTGGTGGACGGCGCCTGAGCGCCTCATGAAAAACGGGGCCCGAAGGCCCCGTTGCTCATTCAGCGCGACGCGCCGCTCACCATTGCAGCTTCAGCGTGTAGGCGCCCGTGCCGCTGTAGCGCAGCACCTGCACGTACACCGTGACGGGGGTGGAGCCCCCGTTGGCGTAGGTGGTGCCGTCGGCCTGGCCGGCGGGCTTCTCGCTCCTGGCCAGCGTGCTGCCGAAGCCGTTCTTCACGTAGAGGTCGAAGTCGTTGCCGGTGCTGGCCGCGGTCAGCGTGGCGCTCAGGGTCTTGCCGGCGGGCAGCGTCACCTTGAAGTAATCGGTGTCGCGGGTGGAGCCGATGGTGCCGTTGACGGTGGCCGGCGCGGCGACCGTGTTGGCCGTGGCGAGGGTGTTGTTGGACTCCACCTCGCTCACGGCCGCCGGCGGCTGCGTGCTGCCGCCGGTGATCGCGGCCACGGCGGCCGCCGCGTCCAGGATGCCCGAACCGCACTGCGAGCAGGTGCCGGGGAAGGCGCGCGCGCTGCTTTGCAGCGCGGCCTTGACCTGGTCCGGCGTGGCGCTGGGCTTGGCGCTCAGCATCAGCGCGACGACGCCGGCCACGTGCGGCGCCGCCATCGACGTGCCCTGGTAGTACGCGTAGCTGTCGGCACCGGGGCCTTGCGTGCCGGCGTTCAGCGTGGACAGGATGCCGTTGCTGCTGGACGAGCGCACGTCGCCGCCCGGCGCGGCCAGCGTCACGACGGCACCGTAGTTCGAGTAGTAGGCGCGGGCGCCGTTGCGGTCGGTGGCGGCCACGGTGATGACGCCGGAGCAGTTCGCCGGGTTGGAGTTGCTGGCGTTCTGGTTCTCGTTGCCGGCGGCGACGACGACGACCGTGTTCCGCGAGCGGGCGCTGTTGATGGCGTTTTGCGACGTGGTGTCGCAAGCGCCGCCGCCGCCCAGCGACATGTTGATGACGCGCGACGGCGTGGCGTTGGCCGGCAGGCCGCTGACGGTGCCGCCCGAGGCCCAGATGATGCCGTCGGCGATGTCGGAGGTGTAGCCGCCGCACTTGCCCAGCACGCGCACGGCCTGCACCTTGGCGTTGAAGGCGATGCCGGCGACGCCCGACGCGTTGTTCGTCCTGGCGGCGATGGTGCCGGCCACGTGCGTGCCGTGCCAGCTGGAGTTGCTGGCCGGCTCGCCGGACGCGCATTCGTTGGCGGCGGTCCAGTCGCCGGGATCGCTCGGGTCGCTGTCGCGGCCGTTGCCATCGTTGGCCATGGTGGTGTCCTTGATCATGTCGTAGCCGGCCACGGTCTGGCCGGCCAGGTCGGCATGCGGCCGGATGCCGGTGTCGATGACGGCGACGGTGATGCCGGTGCCGGTGGCCAATTCCCACGCGGCCGGGGCGCGGATGCCGCCGGTCGCTTCGTGAAGGTCCCATTGCGAGGCGTAGCTCGCATCGTTGGGCGTCATCAGCGGATACATCTTGCGGTCGGGTTCCGCGTAGGCGATGTTGGCGTCGGCGGCCTTCAGCTCGGTGGCCAGGCTCTGCAGCTCGGTGTAGCTCATGGCCTTGTTCAGCTTGAACACGTGGGCGCCCGTGCCCATCTGGCGCAGCAGGCCGGCCTTGGCGCCGCGCTGGGCCAGCGCCGCGTTGATGCGGGACAGACGGGTGGACATCGCACCGGCGGCCACCGTGCGGGCGCTGAGCACGCGGGCGTCGGCGGCGTCGGCCTGGGCGGCATCGCGGTAGCCGATGATCAGGCGGTCGGTGACGGGTGCCGCGCGCTGCACGATGCTGGCCAGGCCCCGGTCGACCTGCTGGTTGGACACGCCCGCCTGGGCTGCCCCGGCAAGGGCCAGGCCGCAGGCCACGGCCAGCAGGGTTCTCCGGTTCACATAAACAAAGCTCATCTTGGTATTTCCTCAAAAGTCGCCGTGACAGACGGCGCACCGGCTTCGCCCGCGGGATCTCCACGGGAAGCGCCACCATGTCTCGGCTGGCCTGCGGGGGCGTTCCTACCAACATCACGCCCACCGCCGGCCTCGGCGCTCTACGAAGCGGCGCAAAGTGTGTCGCCGCGCGGCATCCGGGTTGTCACTTCCCGCAGGTACGGGGACCACCCGAGCGGGCAATCCCGGATGGCCGCGCGCGATGGCGAATGGCAGTCCCGCCCGCGCCGGGCCCCGGACGGGCGGCCGCAGCGCCGGTGCCGGCCCGGTCATGCAGCGCCTGCAGGCCGCGCCCGGCGACGCCAATGCGCCCCCGGCGACGGCGCCTACTGCGGCGCGTTGCCCGCCAATCGCTGGGCGATCGCAGCGTCCACCTCGTCCAGCGCGCACGCCAGCGCCGGCACCGCCGCACGCTGCGCGGGCGCCCAGATGGGCGCGGGGAAGTGGCTGTCGCCCGCGAAACGCGCGACGACGTGCCAGTGCAAATGCGGCACCACATTGCCCAGCGAGGCCAGGTTCACCTTGGTCGGGCGCAGCAAAGCCCTCAGAACCCGCTCGATCTCGGTCACCGCGTCCATGCAGGCGTGACGATCCGTGTCGCCGATGTCGCTGAACTCGGCGACATGGCGCGCCCAGATGAGCCGGTAGAAGGCCGGGAACGACGGCTCGTCGGTCACGCGGACGACGCGGAACCGCGGCGTGCGCACGACGACGAGGCCGCCGTCGGCGTCGCACAGCGGGCACGCCGCCGCGCTCACACCAGCACCCGCTCGATGCCGCCCGCGTTCGCGCGGGCCACGTAGTCCGGCATCCAGTTCTCGCCCAGGATCTGCCGGGCCATCTCGACGACGATGTAGTCGGCCTCCAGCAGCCCGTTCTGCAGGTCGTTGCCGTAGCGGCTCAGGCCCTGCAGGCAGCTCGGGCAGGAGGTGAGGATCTTCAGGTTGTCGCTGGCGCCGGCCTGGCCCGACGCGCGCAGCTGCGTCTCGGCCTTGCGCAGCTCCTCCTCCTTGCGGAAGCGGATCTGCGTGGCGATGTCGGGCCGGGTCACGCCCAGCGTGCCGCTCTCGCCGCAGCAGCGCTCGCTCTTCACGACGCCCTCGCCGACCAGCGCTTTCACCGTCTTCATCGGCTCCTGCTGCTTCATCGGCGAATGGCAGGGGTCGTGGTACAGGTAGCTGCCCTTGGAGCCCAGCGTGATGCCTTTCTCCAGCAGGTATTCGTGGATGTCGATGATGCGGCAGCCGGGGAAGATGTCCTCGAACTTGTAGCCCTGCAGCTGGTCGAAGCAAGTGCCGCAGCTGACCACCACGGTCTTGATGTCCAGGTAGTTCAGCGTGTTGGCGACGCGGTGGAACAGCACCCGGTTGTCGGTGATCATCTTCTCGGCGCGGTCGTTCTGGCCCGAGCCGCGCTGCGGGTAGCCGCAGCACAGATAGCCGGGCGGCAGCACGGTCTGCACACCGGCATGCCAGAGCATGGCCTGCGTCGCCAGGCCCACCTGGCTGAACAGCCGCTCGGAGCCGCAGCCGGGGAAGTAGAAGACGGCCTCCGTCTCGCTCGGCGTGGCGGGCGGCCGGATGATGGGCACGTAGTCCTTGTCCTCGATGTCCAGCAGCGCGCGCGCGGTCTTCTTGGGCAGGCCGCCGGGCAGCTTCTTGTTGATGAAGTGGATGACCTGTTCCTTCACCGGCGCCGGCCCCAGCGTGGCCGGCGGCGCGCTGGTCTGCCGGCGCGCCACGCGCTTGAGCAGCTCGGCCGCCAGCCGCTGCGCCTTGAAGCCCACGCCCACCATCGCCGTGCGCGCGAGCTTGATGGTCTCGGGGTTGGTCGCGTTCAGCATGAACATCGCCGCCGCGTTGCCAGGGCGCCAGGTCTTCTGGCCCATCCTGCGCAGCAGGTTGCGCATGGCCATCGTCACGTCGCCGAAGTCGATCTTGACCGGGCAGGGGTTGAAGCACTTGTGGCAGACCGTGCAGTGGTCGGCCACGTCCTCGAACTCCTGCCAGTGCTTGACGGACACGCCGCGGCGCGTCTGCTCCTCGTACAAAAAGGCCTCGACCAGCAGCGACGTGGCGAGGATCTTGTTGCGCGGGCTGTAGAGCAGGTTGGCGCGCGGCACGTGGGTCGCGCAGACGGGCTTGCACTTGCCGCAGCGCAGGCAGTCCTTCACCGAGTTGGCGATGGCGCCGATGTCGCTCTGCTGCATGATCAGCGACTCGTGCCCCATCAGCCCGAAGGACGGCGTGTAGGCGTTGCGCAGGTCGGCATGGAGGGCGCCGCCAGCGGTATCGGCCGGCTCGGCGTGGCCCGGCGCCTGCCGCAGCAGCTTGCCCTTGTTGAAGCGGCCCTCGGGGTCGATGCGCTGCTTGTAGTCGGTGAACGCGGCCAGCTCGTCGTCAGTCAGGAATTCGAGCTTGGTGATGCCGATGCCGTGCTCGCCCGAGATCACGCCGTTCAGCGAGCGCGCCAGCACCATGATGCGCGCCACGGCCTCGTGGGCCGTCTGCAGCATCGCGTAGTTGTCGCTGTTGACGGGGATGTTGGTGTGGACGTTGCCGTCGCCCGCATGCATGTGCAGCGCGACCCAGACGCGGCCGCGCAGCACCTGCTTGTGGATGCGCCGGCACTCGGCCAGCAGCGGCTCGAAGGCCGCGCCGCTGAAGAGCGACTGCAGCGGCTTCATGATCTGCGCCTTCCACGACGCGCGCAGCTCATGCGTCTGCAGGCGCTCGAAGAAGCCGCCGCCGTCCAGCCCGTCCAGCCCGTCCAGCCACTGCTGCCACAGCGCGCGCACCTCGCGCAGCAGCGCCAGCGCCTGCTGCACGCGGTCCTCCAGCAGCTCGGCGCTGGGGATCTCGCCGGCGTCGTCGCCCTTGCCCAGCGGCAGCTTGCCGGTGGCGAACCAGGCCGTCAGCGCGTCCGCCAGCTCCAGCTTGTTGCGCAGCGACAGCTCGATGTTGATGCGCTCGATGCCCAGCGTGTACTCGCCCATGCGCGGCAGCGGGATCACGACGTCCTCGTTCACCTTGAACGCATTCGTGTGCTTGCTGATCGCGGCGGTGCGCTTGCGGTCCAGCCAGAACTTCTTGCGCGCGTCGGCGCTGACCGCGACGAAGCCCTCGCCCGAGCGGCCGTTGGCCAGGCGCACCACTTCGCTCGTCGCGCGCGCCACCGCGTCCGCGTCGTCGCCGACGATGTCGCCCACCAGCACCATCTTCGGCAGGCCGCCGCGCTTGCTCTTGGTCGCGTAGCCCACCGCCTTCAGGTAGCGGTCGTCCAGGTGCTCCAGCCCGGCCAGCAGCACGCCGGTGGACGCGATGCTGAACATGTAGTCCTTGATGTCGACGATGCTGGGCACGCAGTCCTTCGGGTTGCCGAAGAATTCCAGGCAGACGGTGCGCGTGTGCGCCGGCATGCGGTGCACGATCCAGCGCGCGCTGGTGATGAGGCCGTCGCAGCCTTCCTTCTGGATGCCCGGCAGGCCGGCGAGGAACTTGTCCGTCACGTCCTTGCCCAGGCCCTCCTTGCGGAACACGCGGCCGGGGATGTCCAGCCGCTCAGTGCGCTCCAGCACCTGGCCCGTCGCGTCGAAATGGCGCAGCTCGAAGCTCGCCACCTCCACGTCGTGGATCTTGCCGAGGTTGTGGTTCAGCCGCACGACCTCCAGCCACTTGGCCTCGGGCGTCACCATGCGCCAGGAGGCCAGGTTGTCCAGCGCCGTGCCCCACAGCACGGCCTTCTTGCCGCCCGCGTTCATCGCCACGTTGCCGCCGATGCAGCTGGCCTCGGCCGAGGTCGGGTCGACGGCGAACACGAAGCCGTGCTGCTCCGCCAGGTCCGCCACGCGCTGCGTGACGACGCCGGCCTCGCTGAAGATGGTCGGCACCTCGCGGTCCAGGCCCGGCAGCTTCAGCATCTCGACGCCGCGCAGCGCTTCGAGCTTCTCGGTGTTGATGACGGCGCTGTTCCACACCAGCGGCACCGCGCCGCCGGTGTAGCCGGTGCCGCCGCCGCGCGGGATCACCGTCAGCCCCAGCTCGAAGCAGGCGCCCACCAGGCCCGCCATCTCGGCCTCGGTGTCGGGCGTCAGCACGACGAAGGGGTACTCGACGCGCCAGTCGGTCGCGTCCGTCACGTGGGCCACGCGCGAGAGGCCGTCGAACTTGATGTTGTCCCGCGCCGTGTGCCGGGCCAGCCGCCGGGCCGCGCGCCGGCGCAGGCTGGCCACCTGCTCGAACATCGCCGCGAACCGCGCCACCGCGTCGCGCGCGGCCTGCAGCAGCTCGCCGACGTGGCCGTCACGCTGCGGGTCGGCGGCCGGGTCGCGGCGCTTCTGCACCTCGGCCAGCCGGTGGTGCAGCGCCTCGATCAGCAGCGCGCGGCGCTTGGGGTTGTCCAGCAGGTCGTCCTGCAGGTAGGGGTTGCGCTGCACCACCCAGATGTCGCCCAGCACCTCGTACAGCATGCGCGCGGACCGGCCCGTGCGCCGCTCCGCGCGCAGCCGGTCCAGCAGCGCCCAGGCACGCGCGCCGAGCAGCCGGATGACGATCTCGCGGTCGGAGAACGAGGTGTAGTTGTACGGAATCTCGCGCAGGCGCGGCGCGTTGGTGTCGGCCGCATCAGCGGCGACCGGCATCAGGGGATGCGGGGCGTTCATAGACGGAAAGGGGAGCGGCTGCGGATCGTACCCCGGGGGTTTTCGCCCCAGAATCCGTGGGATGACCTCCTGGCCCTACCCCTTGTGGCTCGCCCACCGCGGCGCCGGCCGGCTCGCCCCGGAGAACACGCTGGCCGCGTTCCGCGTGGGCGCCGGTTTCGGGCACCGAGCCTTCGAATGTGACGTCAAGCTCAGCCGGGACGGCGAAGCCTTCCTGTTGCACGACGACACGCTGGACCGCACCAGCAGCGGCAGCGGCTCGCCGGCCGGGCAGGACTGGGCCGCGCTCGCCCGCCTGGACGCGGGCGGCTGGCACAGCCCGCCGTACACCGCCGAGCCGCTGCCGCGCCTCGCGCAGGTCGCCGCCTTCTGCCGCGCCAACGGCTGCGCGCTGAACCTCGAGATCAAGCCCTGCCCGGGCGAGGAGGCGCGCACCGGCGCCGCCGTCGCCCGCGAGGCCGCGCGGCTGTGGGCCGGGGCCGGGACGCCGCCGCTGCTGAGCAGCTTCAAGCCCGAGGCGCTGGCCGCCGCGCGCGACGCCGCGCCCGCGCTGCCCCGCGCGCTGCTGCTGGACACGCTGTGGGACGGCTGGCCCGGCGCGGCCGCGCGGCTGGGCGTCGCCGCCGTCATCACGAACTGGCGGCTGATGGACCGCGCGCTGATCGAGCGCCTGCACGGCCAGGGCTGGCGGGCGCTGGTCTACACGGTCAACGACGCGGACGTGGCCGGGCGGCTCATCGCCGACGGCATCGACGGCCTCATCACCGACGCCGTGGACCGCCTCGGCCCCGGCCGTCAGCCGATGCGCGCGTAGACGCAGCTGTCGCGCGGCGAGCCGTCCACGCCCAGGCTGTCCTGGCGCAGGATGCCTTCGAGCGCGAAGCCGCAGCGCTCGGCCACGGCCCGGCTCTTCAGGTTGCGCGCATCGCAGCGGATCTCCACGCGGCGCGCGGCCAGCCGGTCGAAAGCCAGCGCCGCCAGCAGCCGCACCGCGTCGCTCACATGGCCCCGCCCCTGCGCCTCGGGGCGGATCCAGTAGCCGATCTCGAACCGGCGCAGCTCCCAGTCGATGCGGTGCAGCCCCGTGCCGCCCAGCAGCCGGCCGGCGCGGCCGTCCGGGCGGCGGGCGTAGATCTGGAAGCACAGGTCGCGGCGGGCGATGAAATCGGCCTGCATGCGCCGCATCACCGCTTCGGCGCTCTCGGCCGTCGGCGCCTCCTGCGCCCAGGGCATCCAGGGCCGCAGCTGCGGCAGCGACTGCGCGATCACCACCGCCATCTCCGCGCCCAGGCCCGCGCGCGGCGCCAGCAGCACGCTGCGCTCGCCGTCCAGGCGCTCGGGGATGTCGATCAGCAGCGGGTCGGTCATGGGGCGGCCACCTCCACGGGCCGGGGCAGCTCGCGCACGCTGCGGATCACGCCGTGGCGCCAGGCCAGCAGCGCCAGCAGGCAGGCGCCCGCGCCCGAGAAGCCCAGCGCCACGCGCAGGCCCAGGTGCTCGCCCAGCCAGCCGCCGATCAGCGCGCCGGGGCCCGCGGGCAGCAGGATCAGCCAGCGCATCGTGCTGGTCATCCGGCCCAGCATCGGCGCGGGCGTGACCGCCTGGCGCAGCGACAGGAAGTTGATGAAGATCAGCACCGCCCCGACGCCGAACGCGAACAGCATCAGCCCGAAGCTGGCCACGCCGGCCCGGCCGGCGGGTGCCAGCGCCAGCTGCCCCCAGCCCAGGCCGCAGGCCGCGTAGCCCAGCACCAGGCAGGGCCCCGGCCCGAGGCGGCGGCTGATGCGGTGGCCGAAGACGCTGGCCAGCACGGTGCCGGCGCCCAGCGCGATGTAGGACAGGCCGATGGCCTTCGGGCTCAGGTGCAGCTCGCGCGTGGCGAACAGGATCTGCACCACCAGCGCCGCGTTGTGGCACAGCTGCCAGCCGCCGGTGGCCGTGGCCAGGCTGACCAGCAGCGGCCGTTCGCGCACGAAGCGCAGCCCGGCCTTCAGTTCCGCCCAGAACGCGCCGCGGCGGCCTTCCGCCGGCGTCTCCGTGACCCGGATGCCGCGCAGGATGGCGGCCGAGGCCAGCAGCAGCAGCGCGTCCACGGCCAGCGCCAGCGGCGCGCCGAACAGCTTGATCAGCGCGCCCGCCAGGCCCGGGCCGGCCACCTCGGCGCCGGAGGACGCCAGCGCGTTCTTCGCATGCGCCTCCACCAGCCGCTCGCGCGGCACCACCTGGGTCAGCACGATCTGCGCGGCGCTGCCGGCCACCGTGTAGACGCAGCCGAGCACGAAGCCGACGACGTACAGCCAGCCCATGCCCAGCCAGCCCTGCCACGCCGCCAGCGGCACCGTGGCCACGGCCACGGCCAGCAGGCTCTCGCCCCAGACGTAGACCGGCAGCTTGGCGCAGCGGTCCAGCAGCACGCCGGCCGGCAGCGAGAACAGCACGAAGGGCAGGATCTCCATGGCCTGCAGCAGGCCCATCTGCGTGGGGCTGGCCCGCAGCAGCACCGCTGCGGTCAGCGGCAGCGCGAGCAGGGTGATCTGGCCGCCGAGCGACGAGATCAGGATGGACGACCACAGCCGCCGGTAGACGGCGTCGCGCAGCAGGTCGCCGGGCGCGAGCGTGAAGAAGCGGAGGAGGCGGGCGGGCATGACGGGCTGCGTTCAGGACTCGACGGGCGGGGGTGGCCCCGCCGGGGATGCGGACGGCGCGCGGCGCGCGCGTCCGGCGTCAGTCCTGATCGAGCAACTTGGTCATGCGCGGCATGCTAGCAGCGCGGCCGGCCCGTGTAAGGCTTTGCAAAGCGCAGCGGCCCCGTCAACCCGGCGCCGCGAGGCGTCGTTGACGACGCAAGCTTTCGCGCGAAGCCCACACCCCCACTCGCTGGAGCACCCCTGATGAACACGCTGAAGACCACCCTCGCCGCCGCCCTCGTCACGCTCGCCTCGGGCGTGGCGCTGGCGCAGAGCCCCGCCGCCCCGGCCACGCCCGCCGCTCCGGATGCGGCCGCCAGCAGCACCGCCCACGCCAAGCACGCCCGCAAGCATGGGCACGACAAGCACGCCAAGAAGCACGCCGAGGCCAAGGCCGCGGACACCGCCAAGACCGAGGCCAAGACGCAGTAAGCGCGACGGCGCTGCGCGCCAAGGGCCGCCGCCCCGCCCAGGGGCAGCGGCCTTTTTTCGTGCCGCCTCAGCGCAGCGGCGCCAGCTCGCGCAGCGCGCGCACCGCGCCCGCGCCGACGCTGGCGCCGAAGCGCTTGGCCAGCCGCTCGGCGACGTTCTCGCGCGGCGAGTAGTCCACCACGTCCTCCGCCTTGACCACCTCGCGGGCGACGTAGTCCAGGTTGCCGTAGCGGTCCGCCAGGCCCAGCTGCACGGCCTGCTCGCCGTTCCAGAACAGGCCGGAGAAGGTCTCCGGCGTTTCCTTCAGCCGCTTGCCTCGGCCCTCGCGGACGACGGCGATGAACTGCTGGTGGATCTGGTCCAGCATCGCCTGCGCATAGGCACGCTGCTTGGGGTCGGCCGGGCTGAACGGGTCCAGCATGCCCTTGTTCTCGCCGGCGGTCAGCAGGCGGCGCTCGACGCCCAGCTTGTCCATCAGCCCGGTGAAGCCGAAGCCGTCCATCAGCACGCCGATGGAGCCGACGACGGAGGCCTTGTCCACGTAGATCTCGTCCGCCGCGGCGGCGATGTAGTAGGCGCCGGACGCGCACATCTCCTCGACGACGGCGTAGACCGGCTTGTCGTACTGCTGGCGCAGCCGGCGGATCTCGTCGTAGACGATGCCGGCCTGCACCGGGCTGCCGCCGGGCGAGTTGATGCGCAGCACGACGGCCTGGGCCGCGTCGTCCTTGAACGCATCCTTCAGCGCGGCCAGCAGCATCTCGGCGCTGGCCTCGGTGTCCGCCGCGATCTCGCCGCGCACGTCCACCAGCGCGGTGTGCGGCGACGTGGACGGCCCGGCGTACCGCCCCTGCTGCCACAGGCCATAGACCAGCAGCGCCGCCAGCAGCAGCCAGAACAGCCGCAGCACCGTGCGCCAGCGCCGCTCGGCCCGGCGCTCACGCAGGAAGTCGCGCGCCAGCTCGGCCAGCATCGGCTCGGCCAGCGGCACGGCCGCCGGCGCGCCGACGGGCTCTGGCAGGGGGGGCGGCAGGTCGTCGCGGGGGGAGGTGTTCATGTCGGTCCGATCAGTCGGGGAAGGCGGGCCCGGTGTCCCGCGTCGGGTGCCAGTAGACCTGGCCGTCGCGTTCGCTGAGTTCGATTTTCGTCAGGCGCCCGCGGGTGCAGGGGCCCATCACGCAGACGCCGCTGAGCGGCTCGTAGGCCGCGCCGTGGATGCTGCACATGATGTAGCGCCGGTCGCGGTCCAGGAATTCGCCTTCCTGCCAGTCCATCTCCGCCGGCACGTGGGTGCAGCGGTTCAGGTAGGCCACGGCCTGGCCGTCGAAGCGCAGCGCGAAGGCCCGCGCCGGCTCGCGCCACTGGAGCACGTCGAAGCCGACCGCGCGGCCGCGCTCCAGCAGCTCGGACGAGGCGCACAGGCGCTGCGGCGCGGCGGGCGTCGTCGTCGGCTCAGGCATGGTCGAGCAGCCAGTCGTGCAGTTCGCGCGTCGAGTGGGCGACGAACAGCGGCGCGAACCCGGCAAAGCTGTCGTGGTGGTGGGCGCCGAAGCTGACCGCCACGCAGGGCGCGCCGGCGTTGGCCGCCAGTTGCAGGTCGTGCGTGGTGTCGCCGATCATCAGCGTGCGCTCGGGCTCCACGCCGAACTCGCGCATCAGCTCCATCAGCATCTGCGGATGCGGCTTGGAGCGGGTCTCGTCGGCGGTGCGGCTGCCGTCGAACAGGCCGGTCAGTTCGCTGGCGCGCAAGGCGCGGTCCAGGCCCGCGCGGTTCTTGCCGGTGGCGACGGCCAGCCAGTGGTGGCGGCGCTTGAGCGCGTGCAGCATCTCGACGCTGCCGTCGAACAGCGACAGCTCATGCTCGGCGCCGAGGTAGTGGTGGCGGAAGCGCAGGACCAGCTCTTCGTAGCGCGACGGCGGCAGGCCGGGCAGCGCATGCTCCAGCGCGTCGCGCAGGCCCAGGCCGATGACGTAGCGGCAACGCTCGAAGTCGGGCTCGGGCAGGCCGATGTCCACCGCGGCGCGCTGGGTGCAGCGCGCGATCAGCGCGGTGGAGTCGAACAGCGTGCCGTCCCAGTCGAAGGCGATCAGGTCGAAGCGTTGGGGTCTCATGGGGCCGCCAGCTTCGCACACTCGGGCGGCAGCGGCGCCTCCAGCACCAGTTCGGCCCCCGTGGCCGGGTGGCTGACGCGCAGCCGCCGCGCATGCAGGAACATCCGGTCGAACCTGGCCGGCCCGCGCGCCAATTCGCGGTTCTTCTCGAAGTCGCCGTACTTGGGATCGCCGACGATGGCATGCCCGGCCTGCTGCAGGTGGACGCGGATCTGGTGCGTGCGGCCGGTCTTGATGGTCACGTCGAGCAGGCTGAAGCGCAGCGTCTTCCGCACGACCCTGACGAGGCTGATCGAGCGCTTGGCATCGTCCTCGCCGTCCCTGCCCGGCCGCACCCAGCGCTCGCCGTCGCCGCCGACGAACTTGACCAGCGGCACGTCGATGACCTTGAGCCGGTCCGGCCAGTCGCCCCAGACCAGCGCCGCATAGGTCTTGCCGGTCTCGCGGTCGCGCAGCTGGTCCTGCAGGTGGACCAACGCGCTGCGCTTCTTGGCGATCATCAGCAGGCCGGAGGTTTCCTTGTCGAGCCGATGCACCAGCTCCAGGAACCTGGCCTCCGGCCGCGCGCGGCGCAGCGCCTCGATGACGCCGTGGCTGACCCCCGAGCCGCCATGCACGGCCACGCCGGCCGGCTTGTCGATGACCAGCAGGTGCTCGTCCTCGAACACCACCGGGAACTCGCGAGCCGGCGCGGCGGGCTGGGCCGCGCGCTCGGGCAGCCGCACCGGCGGGATGCGCACCTCGTCGCCGAGCTCCAGCCGCGTGTCCGCCTGGGCGCGGCCCTTGTTGACGCGCACCTCGCCGGCGCGGATGACCCGGTAGACATGGGTCTTGGGCACGCCCTTGAGCTCGCGCAGCAGGAAGTTGTCCAGCCGCTGGCCGGCGGAACCCTCATCCACGACGACGCGGCGGACTGCGGGTTTTTCCGGAGTCGTGGCGGCTGTCAACCCCGTGGTCGGGGCCCCAGGGCCTGCCCCTATAATCCTTTTCACCACGTTGCTGCCGTAAGTGTTTGATTTTTTTGATTTTAGCGGCGGCAGCGGGGCGGTCCGGGGGCGCGAACCCGCGGGCCACAACCAGGCGATGCAGCGCATCCCGCGGTTGACAGGCGGCTTCCCCAAGTGAAGCGGCGGTCGGCAGCGCGGTGCGGCAGAGCGATGACACCCGGAACCCACCGGCCTCTCTCCTGTTGAGGGCCGGTTGCCAGACAAGGTTTTCACGGTGCGAGAACGCGCGGCTGACGCCAGCCGCAAAAGCTCGCGCCAGCGTCCAGCCCTCCTTCGCGGATGAGCCCTTCCCTCCCCCACCCGCTGCGCCCCGCCGCGCGACCCCAGCCAGAAGCTGCGGCGGTCGCTCGGCCCGGCGCCTTTGACGGCGGCACGGTCGAGGCGGGGCTTTGCCGCGGCATGACGGCCCGGTCGCATGCGCCAACGCCGCCCGGCGTCTGACCCCGCGTCAGAAACCCGAGCGGTCCAGGGCACTCCTTCCACGGTTCCACGCCGTCGCTCGTGCGTCTTGAGCGCCACCTCCGGGTGGCATGACGTGTCGCGCGTCCAGCCCCGCTGGCGCGCGTGAGGAGTGATGACATGAAACGCATGCTGATCAATGCGACGCAGCCGGAAGAGCGGCGCCTCGCGATCGTCGACGGCCAGAAGCTGCTGGACTTCGAGACCGAGATCGAGGGCCGCGAGCAGCGCAAGGGCAACATCTACAAGGCCGTCGTGACGCGGGTCGAGCCCTCGCTCGAGGCCTGCTTCGTGGACTACGGCGAGGACCGCCACGGCTTCCTGCCGTTCAAGGAAATCTCGCGCCAGTTCTTCCGCGAGGGCACCGACGTCAAGAACGCGACCATCAAGGACGCGATCAAGGAAGGCCAGGAGCTGCTCGTCCAGGTCGAGAAGGAAGAGCGCGGCAACAAGGGCGCGGCGCTGACCACCTTCGTCAGCCTGGCCGGCCGCTACCTGGTGCTGATGCCCAACAACCCGCGCGGCGGCGGCGTGAGCCGGCGCATCGAGGGCGAGGACCGCGAGGAGCTGAAGGAGAACCTCGACCAGCTCGAATACCCCAAGGGCATGAGCCTGATCGCCCGCACCGCCGGCATCGGCCGCTCGGCCGCCGAGCTGCAGTGGGACCTGAACTACATGCTCAAGCTCTGGGACGCCATCGACGGCGCTTCCAAGGCCGGCAAGGGCGCCTTCCTGATCTACCAGGAGAGCAGCCTCGTCATCCGCGCGATCCGCGACTACTTCACCGCCGACATCGGCGAGATCCTGATCGACACGGACGACCTGTTCGAGCAGGCCCACCAGTTCATGAACCACGTGATGCCCGACCAGGGCCATCGCGTGAAGCGCTACCGCGACGACGCGCCGCTGTTCAGCCGCTTCCAGATCGAGCATCAGATCGAGACGGCCCACAGCCGCACGGTGAACCTGCCGTCGGGCGGCGCCATCGTCATCGACCACACCGAGGCGCTGGTGTCGGTGGACGTGAACTCCGCTCGCGCCACGCGCGGCGGCGACATCGAGGAGACGGCCACCCGCACCAACCTGGAGGCCGCCGACGAGATCGCCCGCCAGATGCGGCTGCGCGACCTGGGCGGCCTGATCGTCGTCGACTTCATCGACATGGAGGAGAGCAAGAACCGCCGCGACGTGGAACAGCGCCTGCGCGACGCGCTGCGCAGCGACCGCGCCCGCGTGCAGTTCGCCTCCATCAGCAAGTTCGGCCTGCTGGAAATGAGCCGCCAGCGCCTGCGCCCGGCGCTCAGCGAAGGCAACCACATCACCTGCCCGCGCTGCAACGGCACCGGCCACATCCGCGACACCGAAAGCAGCGCGCTGCAGATCCTGCGCATGGTCCAGGAAGAGGCCATGAAGGACAACACCGCCGCCGTGCACGTGCAGGTGCCGGTGGAGGTGACGAGCTTCCTGCTCAACGAGAAGCGCACCGAGATCACCAAGATCGAGCTCAAGCAGCGCGTCACCGTGCTGCTGGTGCCCAACAAGCACCTGGAGACGCCGAACTACAAGCTGGAGCGCCTGCGCCACGACGACCCGCGGCTGGAGAACCTGCAGGCCAGCTACACGATGATCGAGGAGCCGCAGGACGAGGTCGGCATCACCCGCCGCGGCGACGTCGAGAAGAAGAACAAGCAGGAGCCGGTCATCAAGGGCATCCTGCCCGAGCAGCCCGCGCCGATGCCGGCCCCGGCGCCCGTCGTGGCCCCGCCGCCGCCCGCCCCGGCGCCCGCGCCGGTCGTGGCCGCGCCGGCCCCCGCACCCAAGGGCTTCTTCAGCCGCCTGATCAGCAACCTCTTCGGCGGCGGCGCAGCGCCCGCGCCGGCCCCGGTGCCGGCCGTCCAGGCCCCCGCCCCGGCCGCTGCCGCGACCGACAAGCCCAAGCGTGAAGGCGGCCGTGACGGCCGCCGCGACGGAGGCCGCGATGGCCGCCGTGGCGAGCGCGGTGAACGGGGCGAGCGTGGCGACAAGGGCGGCCGCCGCGACGGCAAGCCGCAGGAAGCCCGCGGCGACCGCAAGCCGCGCGGCGAAGGCGCGGCCGACCGGCCCGAGCCGCAGCAGCGCCCCGAGCGTGCGGAACGTGCCGAGCGCGGCGAGCGCCAGGACCGCCCGGAACGGGGCGAGCGCAGTGAGCGCGGTGAGCGCCGCCCGCGCGGCGAGCGCCAGGAGCGCGCGCCGGCCGAGGCCGCATTGTCCGTGGCCGCGCCGCTGGCCGACGCGCCGGCCGCCCTGCACGACGCGCCGCCCGCCTTCGTCGACAGCCAGGCCGACGCCGCGCTGCCACCCACCGGCGACGCGCCGGCCGGCGAAGAGCGCGCCGGCCGGGGCCGCCGCCGCCGCCGGGGCGGCCGCGACCGTGACGACCAGGCCACGCCGGGCAGCGAGGCCGCAGCCGACGGCGCCGTGGACATCGCCGCCGAGGCGCCGGCCGATGCCGCCGCCGACGCCGTGACGGAAGCCGCCCCGGCCCTCGAAGGCGACGAGGCCGGCGACGGCCCGGGCCGCGAGAACCGCCGCCGTGGCGGCCGCAATCGCAACCGCAACCGCCGCGAGGACGGCGCCGCCGACGTCCAGGACGGCCCGGCCGCCCCGACCGACGAGGCCCCCGCTGCCGTGGCTGACGCCGCCCCGGCGGCCGAGGCCGCCGTCGTCGCGCCCAGCGCGCCGGCGCTGCCGCTGCAGGGCTCGCTGATCGAGCATGCGATGGCCGGTGCCGCCGCGCCGGTGGCCGCGCCGGCGCCCGTCGTGGCCGCCGCACCCGCACCGGTGCCGGCCGCCCCCGCCGCCTTCGCGCTGCCGATGGCCGAGCTGCAGGCCATCGCCGACGGTGCCGGCCTGCAGTGGGTCAACTCCGATGCCGGCAAGATCGCCGCCGCCCAGGCGGCCATCGCCGCCGAACCCGCGCCCGCGCCGCTGGGCCGCGAGCCGGCGCCGGTGGTGGTCGTCGACGAAGGCCCGCTGGTGCTGGTCGAGACCCGCAAGGACCTGAGCCAGGTGAAGCTGCCCTTCGAGGCCTGATCCCCGCCCGCCCCGCCCCGAACGCCGCCGGCCACAAGCCGCGCGGCGTTTTCCGTTGAGACCCGCACCTCCGAGGCTCCATGACGCCCACCGCCCCACCCGTCACCGCGGCCAGGATGCCGCCGCAGATCCCCTACATCATCGGCAACGAGGGCTGCGAGCGCTTCAGCTTCTACGGCATGCGCAACATCCTGACGGTGTTCATGATGACCAGCCTGCTGCTGGCCATCCCCGAGGACCTTCGCCGCGCCGAGGCCAAGGAGGTGTTCCACACCTTCGTCATCGGCGTCTATTTCTTCCCGCTGCTGGGCGGCTGGCTGGCCGACCGCTTTTTCGGCAAGTACCCGACGATCTTCTGGTTGAGCCTCGTCTACTGCGCGGGCCACGCCTGCCTGGCGGTCTTCGAGGACAACCTGCACGGCTTCTACTTCGGCCTGTTCCTGATCTCGCTGGGCTCGGGCGGCATCAAGCCGCTGGTGACCAGCTTCGTCGGCGACCAGTTCGACAAGCGCAACCGCTCGCTCGCGCAGAAGGTGTACGACGCCTTCTACTGGATCATCAACTTCGGCAGCTTCTTCGCGTCGCTGCTGATGCCCCTCATCCTCCAGCACTTCGGCGCCAGCGTCGCCTTCGGCCTGCCGGGCGTGCTGATGGGACTGGCGACGCTGATCCTGTGGAGCGGCCGCAAGCAGTACGTGCACCAGCCGCCGCGCGGCGCCAACCCGCACAGCTTCCTGAAGGTGGTGTGGACGGCGCTGAAGTCCGGCGGCCCGGGGCTGGCCGTCGCCGCCGTGGGCCTGGCGCTGGCGGCGTTCAGCCTGAGCCGGATGGCCAGCCTGGGCGTCGTCGCGGCCGTGTGCCTGGCGATGGTGCTGGTGATGGGCTTCGGCGGCGTGGGCGCGTCGCTGCAGCTGGAGCGCGCGCGCGGCCACCACCCGGACGAGACCGTGGACGGCGTGCGCGCCGTGCTGCGCGTGCTGGTGCTGTTCGCGCTGGTGACGCCGTTCTGGTCGCTGTTCGACCAGAAGGCCTCCACCTGGGTGCTGCAGGCCGACCAGATGGCCAAGCCCGCGTGGTTCCAGTCGTCCATGATGCAGGCGCTGAACCCGGCGCTGGTGATGGTGCTGATCCCCTTCAACAACCTGGTGCTCTACCCGATGCTGGCGCGCCTGGGCCTGAAGGTGACGGCGCTGCGCCGCATGGGCGCCGGCATCGCGCTGGCCGGCGCGGCCTGGATCGTGGCCGGCGTGCTGCAGCTGTGGCTGGACGAGGGCGCCACGGTCAGCATCCTCTGGCAGATGCTGCCCTATGTGCTGCTGACGCTGGGCGAGGTGCTGGTGTCCGCCACCGGCCTGGAGTTCGCGTACAGCCAGGCGCCACCGGCGATGAAGGGCACCATCATGAGCTTCTGGAACCTGTCGGTGACGGTGGGCAACCTGTGGGTGCTGCTGTCCAACGCCAGCATCAGGAGCCCGGAAGCGCTGGCGCTGGTCCAGTCCAGCGGCTACAGCGAGACGGCCTGCCTGATGTTCTTCTTCGCCGGCTTCGCGCTGCTGGCGGCGCTGCTGTTCGCACTGGTGGCGCGGCGCTACCCGATGCAGGACCACTACCGGGCCTGAGGAGCCCCGCCTCGCCTAGGATGCAGCCGGCCGCCAGCCCGGCGGCAGTCCCTTCCGGAGTTGCCCTCGTGACCCTCGCCTCCCCGCTGCGCCTGCCCCTGCTGGGCGCCCTGCTCGGCCTGCACCTCGCGGCCCCCGCCGCGCCCGTCCGCTTCGACACCACGCCGCGCGCCGGCCAGCACCAGCGCCAGAGCATCGACATGCAGATGGCCATGACGATGCGCGCCGAGGCCGGCCCCGAGGCCACCGAGGCGCAGCGCGCCAAGATCGCGCAGACGGCCGCGCAGATGAGCCAGGCCGGGCCGGTCAAGATGGCGATGCGGATGCAGCAGACGCTGAAGGTCGGCGCGGCCGACGCCGACGGCTGGCTGCCCCTGACCGTGTCGGTCGCCCACCAGGGCGGCAGCATGGAGGTCGGCGGCCAGGCCACGCCGCTGCCCCAGGTCCAGGCGGCCAACGTGAGCTTCTCGGCCCGCTTCAACCCGAAGGACTTCGGCTTCGAGCTGCGCCAGTTCGACGGCGGCTCGCCCGAGGTGAACGCGCTGATGGGCCAGCAGGGCCAGGCCATGATCGGCGAGGCCCTGCAGCTCTACAAGGCGCTGGCCGAGCGCCCGCTGCAGGTCGGCGACAGCGTGGAAGTGCCGCTGACCATGGCCCTGCCCATGCCGCTGCCGGGCGGCGCGGGCGCGATGCAGGGCAGGCTGCGCTACACGCTGGCGCGCGTGGCCCAGGGCGTGGCCCACTTCGACCTGGACATGGACCTGAAGATGGACATCAGCGCGCCGCTGCCCAAGCCGGCCGCGTCGGCGGCGTCCTCGGCCGAAGCGGACCCGGTGGACGCGGCGGACACCCCGCCGCAGACGCTGCAGATGACGGCCACCGGCAGCGGCAAGGGCACGAGCTCGCTGCGCCTGTCCGACCGCCTGCCGCTGGCCCACCGGCTGGCAATGGCGATGAAGCTGACGATGAACGGCCCCGACAACGGCCGCATGTTCATCGACATGGACATGCGCATGCAGTCCAAGGGCGAGTCGCTGGCCAAGCCGGCCGCGAAGAAGAAGAAAGCTAGCTGACCGCCCGCTCGACGACGACGAAGCTGACCGCGTAGTCGCTCTCGTCGCTCAGGCTCACCTGCCCGCTCAAGGCCCGCGCGGCGAACCAGTCCGCGAGCGGCCCGGAGAGCTTCAGCACCGGCCGGCCGCTGGCCTCGTTGAGGATCTGGCAGTCGGGCAGCCGCATCGGCAGGTGCAGGCCCAGGCCGATGGCCTTGCTGAACGCCTCCTTGGCCGAGAAGCGCGTCGCCAGGTAGCTGACGCCGCGCGCCTCGGCACGCGCGCGGCGGGCGCGGAAGACGCGCAACTCGTCCGGCCCCAGCACCTTCTCGGCGAAGCGCTCGCCGCGCCGGGCCAGCGTCGCCTCGATGCGGCGGATGTCGCAGATGTCGGTGCCGATGCCGTGGATCATGGGAAGGTGAACTTGAGGTTGTGATGGCAGGCGGAAACCTGTGGCGTTCCGTCTTTCTCAAAGTGATGCAGCGGGCACGCGCGGGGAGCGAGTGACGCCGCCGAACTCAGGCCGAATTGCCATCGGGATGTGACTCCAGCCACCGCCGTCCGATGGCTGTCAGGCGGTAGCGTTGCTTGCTGCTGCGGGGGGTGCTGGGCAAGGTCATTTCCACCAGGCCCGACCCGAGCGCCGGCAGCAGATAGGCTTTGCGGAAATGCTCGTCGTTTTTGAGCGCCAGCGCCTCTTGCAGTTCTTGGCGGGACATCTCCCCGATCAGCACACGCAGCACGCGCTCAACTTCCGTGGTGACTTCCGTGGTGATTCGGCCGGTCACCGGCCTCAAGATCACCGCTCTGAACTGGTTGCTCCTCACTTCACTCTCGAACCGGATGTCAGGCCATTCGCCCAAGGCGCGGGGGATGCCGGAGCCCAGGCCGCGATAAGGCAGGATTTGCGTCGCGTGCTCGGTCAGCGTGGGATTGCGCCGGTTCGTGACACCCAGACGGATGTCCTCCACGCTCAGGCTGTCCGGCAAATGGCCGGGGCTGATGATCTCGATGCGATCGGCGAAGACCAGCAACCGGATCGAGGCGCTGGTGAAGTAGTCGCGGTGGATCAGCGCATTGACCAGCAGTTCGATGATGGCCTGCTCCGGCACTTCCAGCAGGCCCAGGGAATTGAAGTTCTGGTCGCCTTGGACATGGTGCAGGTTGCGCTTGATGAAGGCGAGGCTGCGCTGATACTGCGCCAGCAGCGTGCCGTCGATGTCTTCACTGTCCAGGTAGTGATGGCTGGCCAACGAGGTGCCGGGGAAAGCCACGGCCTTGACCATGAACGCGGGCCGGTATCGCTGCGGGCGCTTGCCGAACAGCAGCAGGCCCGCAAGGTTCAATTCCTGCCCGTCGCCCAGGCCGATGTTCTGCAACACCTGCGGCAAGGGCTGGCCAGAGGCTTGGGGCGATTGGCCGTAGCGCCGGGTGAAGTAGTCGTCGAACGCCTTTTCGTCGAGGTCGGCGACGGAAGTGCACTCCACCGGAATCACGTCGGCATAGATCAGCCCGGAACGCTGGAACAAGCGCTGGATTTCATCGCGCTTGAACTGGTGGCGGCTGTCTTCGCCGCCTGCGATGAGTTGCAGAAGCTCGGCTTCGGTCATGCGGTGGGCCACGCGAAAACCAGATTGCGATGCGCCTGGCCGTCGAGCATGAAGAACGCCTGCTGCGGCGTGCAGCACTCGGCGAGACAGGGCAGGAAGCGGCCCTCCACGCCGTCGGTCGCGTCGCTGTCGAGCCAGACCCACTGCGCCAGTGCGGCGAACCGCGCTGCGTCGGCGGCATGGGCGCGGCGCAGGCTCACGGCGCGGCCGCGATCTCGCGCAGATAGGCCCGCACCGTCTCCGCATAGCCCAGTTCCAGCGCGTCGGCGATCAGCGCGTGCCCGATGGACACCTCCTGCACGCCGGGCACGGCGCGCAGGAAGGCGGCGAGGTTGTCGCGGTTCAGGTCGTGGCCGGCGTTGATGCCGAGGCCCGCGGCCAGCGCGGCTTCGGCGGTGGCCGTGAAGCCGGCCAGCACCTCGGCCTCGCGCGGCGTGCCGAAGGCGCTGGCGAAGGTCTCCGTGTACAGCTCGATGCGGTCCGCGCCCAGCGCGGCGACGGCGGCCATCACGGCGGGGTCGGGGTCCATGAAGAGGCTGACGCGCACGCCGAGAGCCTGCGCCTCCTGGATCAGCGGTTGCAGCCGCGCGGCGTCCTGCGGCAGCGTCCAGCCATGGTCGGAGGTGAACTGGTCTTCCGCGTCGGGCACGAAGGTGACCTGGTGCGGGCGGTGGCGGCGCACGAAGTCCATCAGGTTCTGCGTCGGGTTGCCCTCGATGTTGAACTCGGCGTGGGGCCAGTCCTTCAGGAAGGCGGCGAGGTCGTCCACGTCGGCGGCGCGGATGTGGCGCGCGTCGGGGCGCGGGTGGACGGTGATGCCCTGCGCGCCCGCCCGCAGGCACTGTTCGGCCGCGCGCAGCACGCTGGGGATGCCGAGGTGCCGGGTGTTGCGCAGCAGCGCAACCTTGTTGACGTTGACGGACAGCGCGCAGCGCGTGCCGGCGTGGGCGAAGGGGTTCATGTGTGTGGCGCCCTACCGCCCGAAGCCACACACGCTCCCACGGGGGCAGCGAGCGGAACGAGCGCGGGGGCGATCATTTGTCGAGGAGGTTTTGCACGTCCACCATCAGCGCACGCGTGCGCAGCGGCTGGTGGCCGAGATGGTAGTGGAGCAGGCCGCGCAGCGTCGTCTTCAGGGCCTGCGGCGCGGCGGCGCAGGCCTGGCGCAGCGCGGCCTGGCTGCCGTGCAGCAGCGCGGCCTGGAGCTGGATCAGCAGCGCGCCGGGCAGGCCGGCGTCGCCGGTCGGCGGGATCAGGCCGGATTCGGGCGAGAGCTGGTAGCGGCGCTCGGGATCGAGCGCCGCCTGCGTCGGCGTGACGACGCTCAGGTCCGGCAGCAGGCCCAGTTCGGCCAACAGCCTCAGTTCGAAGGCGCGCAGCGCGGCGTCGCCTTCCGCCAGGTGGACGAGCGTGTCGGCATAGGCGTCGAAGAGCCGTGGATGCGGGTCGTGGCGGGCCAGCAGCTTCAGCAGCAGCTCGTTCAGGTAGTAGCCGGAGAATAGCGCCGCGCCGGCCGGCAGCGTCGCGCCGCCACCCCATTCGGCGCTGCGCAGCGTCTGCACCTCGCCGCCGTCCGCCTTCGCGGGCTTGCTCAAGCTGACCGTGATGCGCTGCAAGGGCAGCAGCACGGCGCGCAGTTGCGAGTAGGGCCGCTTGGCGCCCTTGGCCGCGACAGCGAGGCGGCCGGACTCGCGCGTGAACAGGTCGAGGATGAGGCTGGACTCGCTCCAGTCGTGCTGGTGCAGCACGTAAGCGGGCTGTCCTGGCGCCCCTCGCCCGGCGGGTACGCCGGACGGTCCCCCGAGGGGACGCGGGCCGGCTTGGGGGCGGCCCGGCGCTCGGCCCGAGGAAGCCGTCTTCACTCGTAGCCGTAGCTGCGCAGATGTTCCTCGCTGTCGGCCCAGCCGGAGCGCACCTTGACCCACAGCTCCAGGAACACGCGGCCGTCCATCAGGTGCTCCAGTTCCTGGCGCGACTCGGAGCCGATGCGCTTCAGCCGCTCGCCGCCCTGGCCGATGATCATGCCCTTGTGCGCGTCGCGCTCGACGACGATGCTGGCACTGATGCGGCGCAACTCGCCCTCGTCCTCCCATTTGTCGATGACAACGGTGGAGGTGTAGGGCAGTTCGTCGCCAGTCAGCCGGAACAGCTTCTCGCGGATGATTTCGCTGGCGAGGAATTTCTCGCTGCGGTCGGTCAGCGCGTCCTCGTCGTAGAACCAGCCCTGCTCGGGCAGGTAGGGCTTGAGGATGCCGAACAGCCGCGTCACGTCGGCCGCCTTCTTGGCCGACAGCGGCACGAACTCGGCGAAGTTGCGCCGCTCGGCCATGCCCTTGAGCCAGGGCGCAAGTTCGGCGCGGCGGCGCACGGCGTCGAGCTTGTTGGCGACCAGCACGACGGGCTTGTCCTCGGGCAGCAGGCTCAGCACCTTGGCGTCGTCCAGCCCGAAACGGCCGGCCTC
Organism: Roseateles sp.; assembly: GCF_047654785.1. GTDB lineage: Bacteria > Pseudomonadota > Gammaproteobacteria > Burkholderiales > Burkholderiaceae_C > Pelomonas. The sequence continues at coordinate 628,295 of NZ_JASGKQ010000001.1, read as the reverse complement.
GACGACGAACAGCACCAGGTCCACGTCGGCCAGCACGCCGTGCACGGTGCGGTTCAGCGTGCGGTTCAGCGCGGCGTTGTGGCGGGTCTGAAAGCCGGGCGTGTCGACGAACACGAACTGCGCCTCGTCCACGGTGCGCACGCCGGTGATGCGGTGGCGCGTGGTCTGCGCCTTGTCGGAGGTGATGCTGACCTTCTGGCCGACGAGGGCGTTCAGCAGCGTGGACTTGCCGACGTTGGGCCGGCCGACGATGGCGATGAGGCCGCAGCGTTGCGGGGCTTCGGTTTCGGTCATGGGGTGCCTCGTTCGGCGGTGAGTTTGTCCAGCAGCCGGCGCGCGGCGGCCTGCTCGGCGGCGCGGCGCGAGCGGCCTTCGCCGCGTTCGGCCACGTCCAGCGCCGGCACCGCGCATTCGACCTCGAAGGTCTGCGCATGCGCCTGGCCGCGCGCGGCGACGATGCGGTAGCCGGGCACGGCGATGCGGCGCGCCTGCAGCCATTCCTGCAGCGCGGTCTTGGCGTCCTTGGCGAAGTCCCCGGCGCTGGTGGCCGTGGCGATGGTGTCGCCCAGCAGGCGGCGCACGATGGCCAGCGCGGCGTCGTAGCCGCCGTCCAGGTAGGCGGCGCCGAGCAGGGCCTCCACGGCGTCGGCGAGGATGGACGGGCGCTGCGCGCCGCCGCCGCGGGCTTCGCCGTCGGACATCTTCAGCACGTCCGGCAGGCCCAGGCCCAGGCCCAGCTTGTACAGGCTGTCCTCGCGCACGAGGTGGGCGCGCACGCGCGTCAGGTCGCCTTCGTCGGAGCCGGCGTAGCGCTCGTACAGCAGGCTGGAGACGGCCAGACTGAGCACCGCGTCGCCGAGGAACTCCAGGCGCTCGTTGTGGTCGGCGCCGTAGCTGCGGTGGGTCAGCGCGCGGGCCAGCAGGTCCGGCCGCTGGAAGCGGTGGCCGAGGCGGCGCTGCAGGGGGTCGAGCGCGGCGCTCATCGTCGCGGCAGCCTCGCCGGCACGGTCAACGCGAGTGGCCCCGGTACTTGATCAGCAGGTAGACCGGCCCGAAGAGGTCGATCTCCTTGTCGTAGCCGAACTCGATGACGACCCGGTCGTTGGCGTCCTTGCTGATCGCCAGGTCGCTGCTCCTGACGCTCTGGATGGAGTACTCGACCTGGGTGGCCTTGTCGAACTCCTGCCGCACCTGCGGCACGGTGGCCGGGTTGCCGGCGGCGATGCGGTCCACGACCTTCTGCACCGTGTAGTACTCCAGCACGGTGGGGAAGACCTTCATGCCCACCACCGCCGCGACGGCGATGACGGCGCCCCAGAACAGCAGGCCGAGCAGCGTGAAGCCCTGCTGGCGGCGGGCGGCGGACGGGAGCGGGGAGCGACAGGTGTTCATCGGGGGCGTCAGTCGAAGAAGGTGCCGATGCGCTTGAGGTTACCGAAATTCATCCAGACCATGAAGGCGCGGCCGACGATGTTCTCGTCCGGCACGAAGCCCCAGAAGCGGGAATCGCGAGAGTTGTCACGGTTGTCGCCCAGCATGAAGTAGTGGCCGGCCGGCACCTTGCAGGTGACGCCCTCGACGGTGTAGCGGCAGTTGTCCTGGAACGGGAACGGGCCGTCCGCGCGGTCGGCGCGGAAGAAGCGCTGCGCATCGGGCTGCACCAGGATTCTGGTGCTCGCGCTCGCCCAGCCTCTCCAGGAAGCGCGGGCGGTAGACGCGGGCGTCCTCGTCGTAGAAGTTGCCCTGGGCCTGCACCGGCACGGGCTGGCCGTTGATGTAGAGCTTCTGGTCGCGGTAGCTGACCTCGTCGCCCGGGATGCCGGCCACGCGCTTGATGAAGTCGGTGCTGGGGTCCTCGGGGTAGCGGAACACCATCACGTCGCCGCGCTTGACGTCGTTGTTGGCGATGATCTTCTTGTTCAGCACCGGCAGGCGGATGCCGTAGTGGAACTTGTTGACCAGGATGAGGTCGCCCACCAGCAGCGTCGGCACCATGGAACCGGACGGGATCTTGAACGGCTCGAACAGGAACGAGCGCAGCAGGAACACGACCAGGATCACCGGGAACAGGCCGGCGGTCCAGTCCAGCCACCAGGGCTGCTGCAGCAGTTGCTGGCGGGCGGGCTCGATGTCGCCGTCCACGCGGCTGATGCCCTGCGCGGCCAGCGTCTCGCGGCGCTTGGCGTCGCCGTCCACCAGGCGCTGCGCGGCCGCGCGGCGGGCCGGCGCGAAGTGGAAGCGCTCGGCCAGCCAGTACAGCATGGTCACCGCGGTGAGCACGAACAGCAGCAACGCGAAGTTGCCGGTCCAGCGTCCGACGTACCAGCCGCCGAGATAGGCCACCAGGGCCGCGTACAAAACGCCGGTGAGAACGCTCATCGATTGAAAGGGCATGGGGGGGAGGGTTAATCGTCGACCTGCAGGATGGCGAGGAAGGCTTCTTGCGGCACCTCGACCGAGCCGATCTGTTTCATGCGCTTCTTGCCGGCCTTTTGCTTTTCCAGCAGCTTGCGCTTGCGGGTGATGTCGCCGCCGTAGCATTTTGCCAGCACGTTCTTGCGCAGCGCCTTGATGTTCTCGCGGGCGATGATGTTGGCGCCGATGGCCGCCTGGATGGCCACGTCGTACATCTGGCGCGGGATCTGCTCGCGCATCTTGGCGGCCACGCCGCGGCCGCGGTACTGGCTCTGGCTGCGGTGGACGATCATGGCCAGCGGGTCGACCTTGTCGCCGTTGATCATGATGTCGACCTTGACGACATCGGCGGCGCGGTATTCCTTGAACTCGTAGTCCATCGACGCGTAGCCGCGCGACGCGGACTTCAGCTTGTCGAAGAAGTCCAGCACGATCTCGGCCAACGGGATCTCGTAGGTCAGCATGACCTGCTTGCCGTGGTAGGCCATGTTGAGCTGCACACCGCGCTTCTGGTTGGCCAGCGTCATGACGACGCCGACGTAGTCCTGCGGCATGTAGAGGTGCACCGTGACGATGGGCTCGCGGATCTCCTTCATGCGGCCCACGTCGGGCATCTTGGACGGGTTCTCGACCTGGATGACCTCGCCGTCGTTCAGCTCCACCTCGTAGATGACGCTGGGCGCCGTGGTGACGAGGTCCTGGTCGAACTCGCGCTCCAGCCGCTCCTGCACGATCTCCATGTGCAGCAGGCCCAGGAAGCCGCAGCGGAAGCCGAAGCCCAGTGCCTGGCTGACCTCGGGCTCGAAGCGCAACGAGGAGTCGTTCAGGCTGAGCTTCTCCAGCGCGTCGCGCAGCTGGTCGTACTCGCTGGCCTCCGTCGGGTACAGGCCCGCGAACACCTGCGGCTGGATCTCCTTGAAGCCGGGCAGCGCCTCGGTCGCCGGGCCGGCGTTGTTGGGCAGCTTCTTCTCCAGCGTGATGGTGTCGCCCACCTTGGCCGCGGCCAGCTCCTTGATGCCGCAGATGATGAAGCCCACCTCGCCGGCCTTCAGCGCGTCGCGGTTCTCGCTCTTGGGCGTGAACACGCCCAGGTGCTCGATGGGGTAGACGGCGTTGGTCGCCATCATGCGGATGCGCTCGTTCTTGCGCAGTTCGCCGTCCACCAGGCGCACCAGCATGACGACGCCGACGTAGTTGTCGAACCAGGCGTCGATGATCATGGCCCGCGGCGGCGCGTCCGGGTTGCCGCGCGGCGGCGGCATGCGGGTGATCACGGCCTCCAGGATTTCGTCGATGCCCATGCCGGTCTTGGCCGAGCAGGGAATGGCGGCGTCGGCGTCGATGCCGATGACGTCCTCGATCTCGGCCTTGGCGTTGTCCGGGTCGGCGGACGGCAGGTCCATCTTGTTGAGCACCGGCACGACCTCGACGCCCAGGTCCAGCGCCGTGTAGCAGTTGGCCACCGTCTGCGCCTCCACGCCCTGCGAGGCGTCCACCACCAGCAGCGCACCCTCGCAGGCGGACAGCGAGCGGCTCACCTCATACGAGAAGTCCACATGCCCCGGCGTGTCGATCAGGTTCAGGTTGTAGACCTTGCCGTCCTGGGCCCGGTACTGGAGCGCGGCGGTCTGCGCCTTGATCGTGATGCCGCGCTCGCGCTCGATGTCCATCGAGTCCAGCACCTGCGCCTCCATCTCGCGGTCGCTCAGGCCGCCGCAGCGCTGGATGATGCGGTCGGCCAGCGTGCTCTTGCCGTGGTCGATGTGGGCAATGATGGAGAAATTGCGGATGTGGTTCATGCTGACTGCGGCGCGCGGGGACTGAAATCGCAACGGCCTCGCCGTTGCGTTGGAGGCTCATATCGCGCAGCGATGTGAAGGCCCGCCAGGGGCCGTGCCGAAGATAAAAAAAAGGCACGTCGAAGAGGTGACGCGCCTTCCAACAAAAGGTATGGCAACTGCTTGTTGGGCTTCCATTGTAGCCAAAAGGCCCGGCCGGAACACCGCACCAGCATTGGTTTCCCGGCCGTTGCAGGCTGCCAACAAGGAATTTGCGCACAGTTTATCCACAGATGCTTGTGGATCGCCTGTGGATCGAATCCACCGGCCGGCGATGCCGGGCGATTCGATCGCCAGGCATCGCTTTCCGGGGGCTTCGGCGCCGGATTTTAGCGTTCGACGCCAACAATCCGGGCCGTGCACCGAGGCATCGAAGTGAGCCAGCGCAAACTTCCGCAAGCGATGGCCACCCCTGCCGGGCACTCAGCGGGCCGGCTTCAGCAGCACGAAGCTGACCACGTCATCGCGGCGCACCATCAGGTTGATCACCTTGGCCTTGTCCGCCTTGGCGATCTGCGCCTGGAAGGCCTTGACGCCGGCCACCTCCACGTTGTCCACCGCCAGGATCAGGTCGCCCTCGCGCAGGCCGGCGCGGGCGGCGGCCCCGGTGGCGGCGTCCACCCGGACGCCGGACTTCAGCTTCAGTTCCTTGCGCTGCGCGTCGGCCAGCTCCGAGACCTGGAGGCCCAGCGCCGCGCTCGGGGTGGCGGCAGGCGCCGGGTCCTTGTCGGCCGCGGTGCCCACGGCCTTGCTGCGCTCGTCCTCGGCCAGCGTGACCTTCAGGTCCTTGTACGCGCCGCGGCGGAACACGGTCAGCGTGGTCTTGGCGCCCGGCTTCACGGCGGCCACGAGGCGGCGCAGGTCGGCCGCCTTGTCCACCACCTTGCCATCGACCTTGGTGACCACGTCGCCGCCCTCGACGCCGGCCTTCTCGGCCGGGCTGCCGGCAACGACGGAGCGGATCAGCGCGCCCTGCGGCTTGCCCAGGCCGATGGCCTCGGCGACTTCCTTGGTGATGTCGTCCGGCAGCACGCCGAGGTAGCCGCGCACGACGCGGCCGCCGGCGCGGAGCTGGTCGGCCACGCGCACCGCCTCGTCGATCGGGATCGCGAAGGCGATGCCCATGTAGCCGCCGCTCTGGCTGTAGATCTGCGAGTTGATGCCGATGACCTCGCCGCGCAGGTTGACCAGCGGGCCGCCGGAGTTGCCGGGGTTGATGGCCACGTCGGTCTGGATCAGCGGCAACAGGTCGCCGGTGTCGCGCTGCTTGGCGCTGATGATGCCGGCCGTCACGGTGTTCTCCAGGCCGAACGGCGAGCCGATGGCCATCACCCATTCGCCGACGCGGGCCTTGGTGCTGTCGCCGACCTTGACGACCGGCAGGCCGGTGGCCTCGACCTTCACGACGGCCACGTCGGAGCGCTGGTCGGCGCCGATGATCCTGGCCTTCAGCTCGCGCTTGTCGGTCAGCGTGACGATGACTTCGTCGGCGCCCTGCACCACGTGGGCGTTGGTCATCACATAGCCGTCCGCGCTGAGGATGAAGCCGGAGCCGACGCCGCGGCGCATCGGGCCGTCGTCGTCCGGCGCGCCGCGGCGCGGGTTGGGCACGGGGATGCCGAAGCGGCGCAGGAACTCCTGCATCTGCTCGTTCATCTCGCCCCGGCCCTCGGCCGCCTTGACCTTCTCGGAGGTGCGGATGTTGACCACCGCCGGGCCGACGCGCTCGACCAGTTCGGCGAAGTCCGGCAGGTCGCCGCGCGCCTGCGCGGTGGCGGGCGCGTGGCCCAGCGTCAGCGCAAGCGCCAGCGCGGCGGCGCTCGCCACGAGGCGGGCGCGGGAGGGAGCGTGGGCGTGGTTCTCAGCGTGCATAGTGGTTTTCCAGGAACGAATCGGAGGGACGGCGGACGGGACAGATGGGTCGGCGCACGGCGGGTTCAAGGGCGCGCGGCCGGCCCGGCCGCGTCGGGCAGCGCCGGGCCTTGCGGCCATTCGGCGATCTCGGGGTGAGAGTCCACCACCTGCAGCGTGGCGGCGCCGGGCCAGGCCCGGCCCGCGGCGGCCTGGGCGAAGCTGGTGCCCACCAGGGCCTGCGTGCGCGGCGCCGCCGTGGCGGGCGCCAGGGTCGCCAGGGCCATGAGGTCGCCGCCCGCCGGCGACGGCCAGCGCAGCGTGCTCCAGCCGACCGCCATCGCGACGAAGCTGGCCGCCACGGCCGCGGGCGCCAGCCAGTCGCGGCGGCGCGGCCGGGGCGGCAGCGGCGCGGCCAGCGCCGACATCCGCGCGTGCAGCCCGTCCAGCAGCGCCTGCGGCTCACGGTGCAGCGCGGGCAGGTCGGCCGAGCGCAGGCCGTCGCCCGCGGCGTGCCACAGCGCCCAGCGCTCGCGCAGGCCGGCGTCATGCGCCCAGGCGGCCTCCACGCGCGCCCAGTCGGCGGCCGTCGCGCGGCCATCGGCCACGGCGGACAGGGATTCGTTCAGCAGGTCGTCGTCCATCGTCGTGTTCACCAGCGCCGCCCTCCCCGGCCCTCCAGCAGCGGCCGCAGCCGCGCGGACAGGGATTCGCGCGCGCGGAAAATGCGCGAGCGCACGGTGCCCGGCGGGCAGTCCATCAGGTCGGCGATCTCGTCGTAGCTCAAGCCATCCACCTCTCGCAGCAGCAGCGCCCGGCGCTGGTCCTCGGCCAGCGCCTGGACCGCCTCGTCCAGCCCGCGCACCAGTTGGCGGTTGGCGAGCAGGGCCTCGGGGGTCGCATCGTCGCTTGGAGCGGCATCGGTGCCGAAAGTTCCCTCGCCGTCCTCCAGCGATTCGAGGGGGCGCTGGCGCGCGCGATGGCGCTTGGCGATGTTGACGGCGATGCGGTACAGCCAGGTGTAGAACGCGCTCTCGCCACGGAAGCCGGGCAGCGCGCGGTAGGCGGCCAAAAAGGTCTCCTGGCACAGGTCGGCCACGTCGGCGGGGTCGCGCACGCTGCGCGACAGCAGGCGCTCGACGCGGCGCTGGTACTTCAGCACCAGCATGTCGAACGCCGCGCGGCTGCCGCCCTGCGCCTGGCGCACCAGCTGCTCGTCGGCGGGGTCGCCGCTCACGACGGCTCTCCGGGCGACGGCGGCGCCGCGAACAGCGTGGCGCGCAGCGCGGTCCACTGCGCCGCCTGCTGGTGCCGGGACAGCGGCAGCCAGCGCGGGCCGGGCATGGCGCGCAGCAGCAGCCAGGCGTCGAGGTCGATCAGCACGGTGAGCTGGACGGCGGTTTCGTCGTCATCGCGGTGGGGGTGGCCCAGCCACCAGGCCTGGCCATCCCAGCGCAAACGGCGCGGGCCGACGGCGGCCGCGCGCCAGGCCCAGGCTGCGGCGGCCGGCACCGCCAGCAGCGCCGGCCAGGCCTGGGGCTGGTGGCCGAGCGCCCAGGCCGCGAGGCCGCCGGCCGTCATCGCGGCCAGCAGCGCCACGACGGCCTGCACGGCCGGCTGGGGCGCGAGGCGAACCACGACCGGCGGCGTGCGGCGGCGCATCGCCGGGCGGCAGCGTCTTCAGACGCGCTTGAAGATCAGCGTGCCGTTGGTGCCGCCGAAGCCGAAGTTGTTCTTCGCGGCGACGTCGATCTTCATCGGCCGCGCCTCGTTGGCGCAGTAGTCCAGGTCGCACTCGGGATCCTGGTTGAAGATGTTGATCGTCGGCGGCGCGACCTGGTCGCGGATGGCCAGCGCGGTGAACACCGACTCGATGCCGCCCGCGCCGCCCAGCAGGTGGCCGGTCATGGACTTGGTCGAGCTGATGACCATCTGCCGGGCGTGGTCGCCGAAGGCCAGCTTGATCGCGTTGGTCTCGTTCACGTCGCCCAGCGGCGTGGAGGTGCCGTGCGCGTTCATGTACTGGACCTGGTCCGGGTTGATGCCGGCGTTGCGCAGCGCCGCGCGCATCGAGCGCTTGGGGCCGTCGACGTTCGGCGCGGTCATGTGGTAGGCGTCCGCGCCCATGCCGAAGCCGGCCAGCTCGCAGTAGATCTTGGCGCCGCGCTTCCTGGCGTGCTCGTACTCCTCAAGCACCAGCACGCCCGCGCCCTCGCCCAGCACGAAGCCGTCGCGGTCCTTGTCCCAGGGGCGGGACGCGGTGGCGGGGTCGTCGTTGCGGGTGGACAGCGCGCGGGCCGCGGCGAAGCCGCCGATGCCCAGCGGCGACACCGCGCCTTCCGCGCCGCCCGCGACCATCACGTCGGCGTCGCCATACTCGATGAGGCGGCCGGCCTCGCCGATCGCGTGCAGGCCGGTGGTGCAGGCCGTCACGATCGCCAGGTTGGGCCCCTGGAAGCCGAAGTTGATGGAGACGTGGCCCGAGATCATGTTGATGATCGAGGCCGGAATGAAGAACGGCGAGATGCGGCGCGGGCCGCGGTTCACCAGTTCGCTGTGGGTGTCCTCGATCAGCGGCAGGCCGCCGATGCCGGAGCCGACGAGCACGCCGATGCGCTCGGCCTGCTCCTCGGTCAATTGTTCCCCGGTAGGGATGCCGGAGTCGCGCACCGCCTGGAACGCCGCCGCGAGCCCGTAATGGATGAAGGCATCCATGTGCCGGGCTTCCTTGGCGGGGATGTAGTCCTCGATGCTGAAGCCCTTGACCTCACCCGCGAAGTGGCACGCCAGGTTGCTGGCGTCGAAGCGGGTGACGGTGGCGATGCCGGAGCGCCCGGCGAGGATGTTGGCCCAGCCCTCGGCGACGGTATTGCCGACGGGGCTGATGAGGCCAAGTCCGGTGACGACGACGCGGCGGCGGCTCATGGGCGCCCCTCGTCCGACGAGTAGGCCAGCCCATCCCCCGAGGGGATGCGGGCCGGCTTGGGAGCGGCCCGGCGCTCGGCCCGCTGGCTCAGGGAAACGGTGGCGAGGCTCATGCGGCGAAGAAAGGGGGTCAGGCCTTCTGGTGCTTGACGGCGTAGTCGATCGCCAGCTGCACGGTGGTGATCTTCTCGGCCTCTTCGTCCGGGATCTCGATGCCGAACTCGTCTTCGAGGGCCATCACCAGTTCCACGGTGTCCAGAGAATCGGCGCCCAGGTCGGCGACGAAAGCCTTTTCGTTCGTGACGTCGGCTTCCGCCACGCCGAGTTGCTCGGCGATGATTTTCTTGACTCGTGCTTCGATATCGCTCATGACTCCTCCAGGAGGGGTTTGCAGAAAACAGCCCGGCATTCTACGGGCTCTAGATGGGCGCCCCTAACCAGCGGCGCCCGTGCCTTTTCAGGCCATGTACATGCCGCCGTTGACGTGCAGCTCGGTGCCCGTGATGTAGGCGCCGCCGGGCGAGGCCAGGAAGGCGACGGCCGCCGCGATTTCCTCCGGCGCGCCCAGGCGGCCCAGCGGGATCTGCGCCAGCAGCGCGGCCTTCTGGGCCTCGGGCAGCACCTCGGTCATGTCGGTGGCGATGAAGCCCGGCGCGATGCAGTTGACCGTGATGCCGCGGCTGCCCAGCTCGCGCGCCAGCGCGCGCGTCAGGCCGGCGACGCCGGCCTTGGCGGCCGCGTAGTTGGCCTGGCCGGCATTGCCGGAGGCGCCGACGACGGACGTGATGTTGACGATGCGGCCCGCGCGCTGCTTCATCATCGGCTTGGTGGCCGCGCGGGCGAGGCGGAAGACGGCCTTCAGGTTGGTGTCCATCACCGCGTCCCAGTCCTCGTCCTTCATGCGCATGGACAGCGTGTCGCGCGTGATGCCGGCGTTGTTGACGAGCAGGTGCAGGCCGCCTTCCTTGGCGACGATGTCATCCACCGCGGCCTGGGCGGCGGCGCCGTCGGTCACGTCCAGCGCGATGCCGCGGCCGCCATGGGCCGCCAGCGCCTCGGTGATGGCGATGGCACCCGCCTCGGTGGTGGCCGTGCCGATGACGCGCCAGCCTTCCGTGGCCAGCATCAGCGCGATGGCGCGGCCGATGCCGCGGCTGGCGCCGGTGACGAGGGCGACGCCCTTGGATGCCGCACTCATTCAGCCGCCTCCGAGCAGGTTGCGGGCCTCGGCGAGCGAGGCGGGGTCGAACACGCAGGCGGCCTGCAGTTCGGCGTCGATGCGCTTGGCCATGCCGGTCAGCACCTTGCCGGGGCCGGCTTCGACGAGGTGGTTCACGCCACGCGCCTTCAGGGCCTGCACGACCTCGACCCAGCGCACCGGGCCGAAGGCCTGGCGGTACAGCGCGTCGCGCAGCGCGTCGGCACTGCCGGCGACGGCCACGTCGATGTTGTTGACGACCGGGAAGGCGGCGGGCTGGAACTGCACCGTCGCCAGCCGTTCCTTCAGCCGCTCGGCGGCCGGCTTCATCAGGCTGGAGTGGAAGGGCGCGGACACCGGCAGCGGCAGCGCGCGCTTGGCGCCCGCGGCCTTCAGCAGCTCGGCGGCCTTCTCGGCGCCGGCCTTGCTGCCGGCGATCACCGTCTGCTTCGGGTCGTTGAAGTTGACGGCCTCGATGGCCTCGCCGGTCTCGGCGGCCGCCTGCGCGCAGCCGGCGCGCACGGCGTCGCCGTCCAGGCCCAGGATGGCATACATCGCGCCCGCGCCGACCGGCACGGCCTCCTGCATCGCCTGCGCGCGGAAGCGCACCAGCGGCAGCGCGTCGGCCAGGCTCAGCGCACCCGCGGCGACCAGCGCCGTGTACTCGCCCAGCGAATGACCCGCCGCAGCGACGGGCACCACGCCGGTCTCGGCGACGAAGGCGCGCCAGCAGGCGATGCCGGCCGTCAGCATGACGGGCTGGGTGTTGGTGGTCAGGTCGAGCTGGTCCTTCGGGCCGGCGTGGATCAGCGCGCCCACGTCCTCGCCGAGGGCGGCAGAGGCCTCCTCCAGCGTGAGGCGGACTTCCGGGTGGTCGCCCCAGGCGTCGAGCATGCCGACGGCCTGCGAGCCCTGGCCGGGGAAGACAACGGCGAACGGTGCAGTCATAGGTTCGGTTCCAGATCGGGGAATGCCGGAGCAGGCTAGTACTTCAGCAGGGCCGCGCCCCAGGTGAAGCCGCCGCCCACGCCCTCCAGCATCACGGTGTCGCCGCGTTTCACGCGGCCGCTGCGCACGGCGGCATCCAGCGCCAGAGGCACGGACGCGGCCGAGGTGTTGCCATGCTCGTCGACGGTGACGATGAGCTTGGCGAGGTCCATCTTCAGCTTGCGGGCCGTACCCTGCATGATGCGGATGTTGGCCTGGTGCGGGATCAGCCAGTCGATGTCGGCATCGGTCAGGCCGGCCTTGTCGAGCACCGCGCGGGCCACCTTCTCCAGCACGCCGACGGCGAGCTTGAAGACGGCCTGGCCGTCCATGCGCAGCAGCGGCGAGCCGACGACCTGGCCGCCGGACACGGTGCCGGGCGTGCAGAGGATGTCGACGTGGCGTGCATCGGCGTGCAGTTCGGTGGCGAGGATGCCGGGCTCGCTGCTCGCGCCCAGCACGACGGCGCCGGCACCGTCGCCGAACAGCACGCAGGTGGTGCGGTCCTTGAAATCGAGGATGCGCGAGAACACCTCGGCGCCGACCACCAGCGCCTTGCTCGCGCTGCCGGCCTTGATCATCGCGTCGGCCACGCTGAGCGCGTAGACGAAGCCGGAGCAGACGGCCTGCACGTCGAATGCCGCGCAGCCGAACGCGCCCAGCTTCCGCTGCAGCAGGCAGGCGGTGGACGGGAACACCATGTCCGGCGTGGACGTGGCGACGATGATGAGGTCCAGCTCGTCGGCCTGGACGCCGGCCGCGGCCAGCGCGGCCTGCGCGGCGGGGAAGGCCAGGTCGCTGGCGGCCTGGTCCGGCGCGGCGAAATGGCGCGCGCGGATGCCGGTGCGCTCGACGATCCACGCGTCGGAGGTTTCGACGCCATCGGCCGCGAGGCGGGCGGCGAGATCCTGGTTGCTCACCCGGTCGCCGGGCAGGTGGCTGCCGGTGCCGAGGATGCGGGAGTAGCGGGGGGTCAAGGTTCCTGTGGGGCTCATGCGGCCTGCGCGACGGTGTTCGCCGCGTTGTCTCCTGCATCGCCCGCCTCGGCTTGCAGCGTGGCGACGATGCGGTCGTGGACCCGGTCAAGCAGCCGGTTGCGGGCGGCATCATAAGCGCGCGCCAGCGCCTGCTCGAAGGCGAACGCATCGGCCGAGCCATGGCTCTTGAACACCAGCCCGCGCAGGCCCAGCAGCGCGGCGCCGTTGAAGCGGCGGTGGTCCACGCGGTGCTTGAACGCCTTCAGCACCGGCAGCGCCACCACGGCCGCCGCCTTGGTCAGCAGGTTGCGGCCGAACTCCTCCTTGATGAAGGCGCCGATCATGGTCGCCATGCCCTCGGAAGTCTTGAGCATGACGTTGCCGACGAAGCCGTCGCAGACGACGATGTCCGTCGTGCCCTTGTAGATGTCGTTGCCCTCGACGTTGCCGAAGAAGTTCAGCCGCCCGGCGCTGCCGGCCGCGCGCAGCAACTCGCCGGCGCGCTTGATCATCTCGCTGCCCTTGATGACCTCCTCGCCGATGTTGAGCAGGCCGACGCTGGGGTTCTCGTCGCCTTCGACGGCGGACACCAGCGCGCTGCCCATCACGGCGAACTGCAGCAGGTGCTCGGCCGTGCAGTCCACGTTGGCGCCCAGGTCCAGCACGGTCGTGAAGCGGCCGCGCTGGTTGGGCATGACGGTGGCGATGGCTGGGCGGTCGATGCCGTCCAGCGTCTTCAGCAGGTAGCGGGCCACGGCCATCAGCGCGCCGGTGTTGCCGGCCGACACGCAGGCATGCGCCTGTGGCGGGTTGCCGTCGCGGTCGGCCTTGAGCTGCTGGAGGGCGACGCGCATCGACGAGTCGCGCTTGCGGCGCAGCGCCACCTCGATGGCGTCGTCCATCGTGACGACCTCGCTGGCGGCCACGACGCGGCAGCGCGGCCAGGCCGCCGCGGCGGCCAGCGCCTCGGGCTGGCCGACCAGCAGCAGCTCGGCGCCGGGGTGCCGGTCGAGGAACGCGCGGCAGGCCGGCAGCGTGACCGAAGGGCCGTGGTCGCCCCCCATGCAGTCGACGGCCAGGCGTATCGGTTCGGGCAGGGGGGCAGGACTGGTCATTTCAGTGGTTCGGGTCGGCCACAAAGACCAAACCCGGCACTGCGCGGTACGCAGGCCGGGTCGGCAGGTTCATCGACAGTTCGGCGCCGCGCCTGGCGGCACCGGGCACCATCAGGCCGCGTCGGCCTTGCTCTTCAGCACCTTGCGGCCACGGTAGAAGCCGTTGGGGCTGATGTGGTGGCGCAGATGGACTTCGCCGGTCGTCGGCTCGATGGCCGTGCCCGGGGTGACCAGTGCGTTGTGCGAGCGGTGCATGCCACGCTTGGAGGGCGACTTCTTGTTTTGCTGAACGGCCATGAGATTCTCCGAATTCTGCGGCAACGGTGTGCCGGGTTGGGGTTGCGACCCCGGGGAGTGAGATCAAGGCTCGAACTCCAGGCCGCAGAAAAGCCGACGAGTGTAGCACCGAACACCCACACCGCCAAGCCCGCCGACAACACAGGCTGGCCGGGCGCGCGGCGAGCATGCGCGCCGCGTCAGTTGTCGCGCCGCTTCAGGGCGGCCAGCGCGGCGAAGGGGTGGGGCCGCTCATCGGCCTCATCGGGTGCATCACCGGCGCTGCCGCCACCGGGCTGCGGCAGCGGTTCCGGGCAGGCCTCGTGGCGCGGCACCAGCGGCAGCGCCAGCAGCAGCTCGTCCTCGATCAGCTCGCGGGCATCGAGATGGCGCGGCAGGGCCAGCACGTCGTCGTCGCTGTCGATGTCCAGCGCCTCGGCCTCGGCCTCGGTGCCGACGAAGCGGATCCAGCGGTCGATGTCGAGGGCCTCATGCACCGGCTTCAGGCAGCGCTGGCAGGTCAGCGCCACGCGGGCCGAGGCGGCCAGGTGCAGCCAGGTCTGCGCGGCCGCCGCCTTGGGCTGGCGGATCTCGCCGTGCAGCCGCCAGGTCAGCGCCGGCCAGCCGCTGGCCGGCGCCTCGGGCGCGGCCGCTTCGGCCAGCCGCTGCAGCGTCGCGGCGGGCCACTCGCCCGCCAGGCTGGCGCCGTCCTGCGCGAAGGCCGCGAGGTCGAGCTTCTCGGGAACAAAGGCACGCGATTTCATGGCCGCGAGTTTAGGCGGGCGAGAATGCCGCGATGCCGCCGCTGATCCTCGCTTCCACCTCCCGCTACCGCCAGGAACTGCTGGGCCGGCTGCGCCTGCCGTTCGAGGCCGTGGCGCCCGAGGTCGACGAGGCCCGGCTGCCAGGCGAGGCCCCGGCCGCCCTGGCCGAACGGCTGGCGCTGGCGAAGGCGCGCGCCGTCGCGGCGCGGCACGCGGGGGCCGTGGTGATCGGCTCGGACCAGGTGGCCGACCTGGACGGCGAGGCCATCGGCAAGCCTGGCCACCACGAGGCGGCGGCCGCGCAGCTGCGGCGCATGAGCGGGCGCGTGGTCGTGTTCCAGACCGCGGTCGCCGTCGTCGCGCCGGGGCTGGCCGCCATCGAGCGCGCGGAGGTGCGCGTGCGCTTCCGCGACCTGTCCGCCGCCGCCATCGACGCCTACCTGCGCGCCGACCAGCCCTATGACTGCGCCGGCAGCGCCAAGGTCGAGAGCCTGGGCGTGGCGCTGCTGGAGGCGGTGGAATCCGACGACCCGACGGCGCTGGTCGGCCTGCCGCTGATCCGCACCTGCGCGCTGCTGCGCCGTGCCGGCCTGGAGCCGCTGGCGTGATGGCCCCGGGCCGCCTGATCCTGATGCCCAACACGCTGGACTTCGGCGTGGACGATGCGCTGGACCTGCGCGAGGTGCTGCCCCAGCGCGTCATCGAGCAGGCCGCCCGGCTGGGCCACTGGGCCGCGGAGAACGCGAAGACGACGCGGGCGCTGCTGAAGCGCGTCGATGCCGTCGCGCCGCTGGCGCAGCCGCTGCAGGCCGTGCAGATCGCCGAACTGCCCCGCCCGCCCAAGGGCGGCCGGCCGGCCGGCGACGACGCGGCCGCCTGGCGCGCGCTGCTGGCGCCCGCGCTCGCGGGCCACGACCTGGGGCTGGTGTCCGAGGCCGGCCTGCCGGCCGTCGCCGACCCGGGCGCGCGGCTGGTGGCGCTGGCGCACGAGGCCGGCGTCGCGGTGCTGCCGCTGTCCGGCCCCAGCTCGCTGCTGCTGGCGCTGGCCGCCAGCGGGCTGAACGGCCAGAGCTTCGCCTTCGTCGGCTACCTGCCGGTGGACGCCGCGGCGCGCGCCGCGCGCATCCGGGAACTGGAAGCGCTGTCGGCCCGGGCGCAGCAGACGCAGTTGCTGATCGAGACGCCCTACCGCAACGAGGCCTTGCGCCAGGCGCTGCTGGCGGCGCTGAAGCCCGGCACGCGGCTGTCGATCAGCGTCGGCCTGACGCTGCCGGGCGGATGGACGCGCACCGCCACGGTGGCGGACTGGCGGCGCAGCGGCCCCGCCCTGCCCGACCGGGTGCCGGCGGTGTTCTCGCTGCTGGCCTAGGACTCGGCCGGCGCGGGCTTCTTGGCGCCGAACAGCGCGGCGACCTGCCGCTTGGGCTTGATGTAGCTCGACAAGCCCTTGACGGGCGACGCGGCCCGGGCCTTCTCCCAGGCCGGCGGCTCGTCGCCGCTGCTGGCTTCATAGGGCTTGTCGAAGAACGGATCCTTGGGCGGCGCGGGCGGCCGGAAGGCGGCGCGCGGCGCGGGCCGGTCGGCCGGTTCATCGCCGTCGGCGCGGCGGCGCTCGAAGCGCGGCGGGCGGCTGTCCTGCAGCTCGAACGCATCCAGGTCGATCTTGCGCTTGATCAGCTTCTCGATGTCCGCCACCAGCCGGGCGTCGGACTTGGTCACCAGCGTGACGGCCAGGCCCGAAGCACCCGCGCGGCCGGTGCGGCCGATGCGGTGGACGTAGTCCTCGGCGTTGAACGGCACGTCGAAGTTGAAGACGGCCGGCAGGTCGGCGATGTCCAGGCCGCGGGCGGCCACGTCGGTGGCCACCAGCAGGTCCACCTCGCCGCGCTTGAAGGCGTCCAGCGACTTCAGCCGCTCGTCCTGGGACTTGTCGCCGTGCAGCGCCGCGGTGCGCAGGCCGTCGCGCTCGAACGAGCGCGCCAGGCGCGCCACGCCCAGCTTGGAGTTGCCGAACACGATGGCCTGGCGGATGGCGCGATCCTTCAGGATCTGCCGGATGATGGCGCGCTTGTCGTCGTCGGTCGCGCTGATGAAGCGCTGCTCGACGGTCGAGGCGGTCTGGTTGGGCCGCGCGGTCTCGACGAGCAGGGGCTCCTGCAGATAGCTCTGCGCCAGGCGCTTGATCTCGGGCGAGAAGGTGGCCGAGAACAGCAGCGTCTGCCGCACCTTGGGCAGGTAGCTGAGGATGCGCTGCAGGTCGGGCAGGAAGCCGATGTCCAGCATGCGGTCGGCCTCGTCGAGCACCACGTACTCGACCTGGTTGAGCACGCAGTTCTTGGCCTCGATGTGGTCCAGCAGCCGGCCGGGCGTGGCGATCAGCACCTCGACGCCGGCCTTGAGCGCGGCGGTCTGCGGCTTCATGTCGACGCCGCCGAAGACGACGGCGGAGCGCAGCTGCGTGTGCTTGGCGTACTTCTTGACGTTGTCGGCGACCTGGTCGGCCAGTTCGCGCGTCGGCGCCAGCACCAGCGCGCGCACCGGGTGGCGGGCGGGCGAGACGCTGGGGTTCTCGTGCTTGAGCATGCGCTGCAGCAGCGGGATGGAGAAGGCCGCCGTCTTGCCCGTGCCGGTCTGCGCGGCGCCCATCACATCACGGCCTTCCAGCACGATGGGGATCGCCTTGGCCTGGATGGGCGTCATCGTCAGGTAGCCGGAATCGGCCACCGCGCGAAGCAGCTTGGGGTCGAGGGGCAGGGTGTCGAAACGGGCCGGCGGCGCCGGCTCGGCAGGGGCCGCGGCGGCGGCGTCTGGCTGGGAAGCGTGTTCGCTCATAGCCGGCGATTATCGCCGGCCGGCACTTTGGCGGGTTTCAGCGCGTCACGACCAGCCATTTCGGCGTCTTGAACCGGACGATGCGGCGGTACAGCGCGACGTAGGTGGTGCCGAACAGCAGCATGCAGGCGGCGATCAGCGCCGTGGAGTCCCAGAACATCAGCGCGGGCACCAGCGAGGTCACGCACAGCATCCACAGGTAGGGTGCGGTCAAGGAGTTGCGGCGGGTCAGCGCGCGCGCGTCGCGGGCGCCGATGGCCCAGCGCATCAGGCGGCGGTAGATCAGCGAGTGCAGGTGGATGCCGTCCGGCTGGTCGTGCGGCACCGCGCGGACGACCTTGCGCCGGTAGATGGAGAACACCGTCTCGAACACCGGATAGATGCAGACCATCAGCGGGAACAGCGGCGACACCTCGGGGTTGCGGGCGATCAGCAGGATGCCGATCTCGGCCAGGTAGAAGCCCAGGAAATAGGCGCCGCCGTCGCCCAGGAAGATCAGCCCGCCCGGGTAGTTCCAGACGAAGAAGCCCAGCGTCGCCCCCACGCCCGCCAGCGCCCACAGCGCCAGCGGGGTGTCGCCGACCTGGTAGGCCACGTAGGCGAACACCAGCAGCATCAGGCTCACGCACATGGACGACAGGCCGTTGAAGCCATCGATGATGTTCACCGAGTTGGCCACGCCGGCCACGGTGAAGACCGTGGCCATCCAGGCGCCGATGGCGGTCGAGACGAACCAGTCCAGGCCCGGGATGTCGGTCTTCGTGATGGTGGCGCCCACCAGCCAGATGCCCAGCGCCGCCGACGCGGCCGTCGCCAGCAGGCGCTTGCCGGGCGACACCTTCTTGGTCAGGTCCTCGACCAGCCCCGCCAGGAAGGCCGGCAAGCCGCAGACCAGCAGCAGCGCCCCCAGGGTCCAGGTCGGATGCCTGGCGAAGGCGACGACGCCCACGCAGCAGGCCAGTCCGACGAACATGCCCACGCCGCCGATCCGCGGCACCGGCGTCGCGTGGAATTTCTGCGGGCCGGACAAGTCCGCGTCGGCGGACAGGTGCGCATGGCTCCTGGCGGAATGGATCACCAGCAAGGTCACCACGGCGGCCACGAAGAATGGCAGGAGAAGATAGAGCATCGGCGCGAGTTTACCGAGCGCCCCCGGCGCGGCCGGCGATGGCGCGGCCACTAGAATCCGCCTCCATTTCAACGAGGCAGTTGCCCGCCGACGGCCGCAACGCCCGCCTGACCAACCAATCTGGTGAACTCCTTGCGCTGGCATTCCCTCCCCGGCCTCTTGGCCACGGCTTTGCTCGCCGGCACGGCGCCGGCATCCGCCGCCACCGACAACACGACGGAAACCGACGCCCAGGCGGCCACGCCGCAGGGGCCGCTGCGCCTGAACACGGCCGCCAGCAGGCGCACGGGGGCGTCCGTCGACGAGGCCGATCAGGACCCGCAGTCCACCGATCCGCAAGCCACCCCGGAAACACGGACGCGCAACTCCCTCCCCTTCGGCAGCAGCCGCAAGCCGGTGCTCAGCGAATTCGAGGCCTATGTCAGCGAACTGGCCGGCATCCCGGTGCAGCGCCTGGGCCACGACCTGATGCTGCCGACCCGCAACGCCTCGGCCGCCGTCGAAGCCAACCGCCAGGTGCCGCCGGACTACGTCGTGGGCCTGGGCGACGAGATCCAGCTCACGCTGTGGGGCTCGGTGGATGCCGACCTGCGGCTGACCGTGGACCGCGCCGGCCGCATCGTCATCCCGCGCGTCGGCCCGGTCGTCGTGGCGGGCGTCAAACAGGCCGACCTGAACGACCTGCTGACGCGCCGCGTCGGCCAGGTGTTCCGCAACTTCCAGCTCAGCGCCACGCTGGGCCGGCTGCGCAGCATCCGCTACTACGTGACCGGCTTCGTCGCTCGGCCGGGCGCTTACAGCGTCAGCAGCCTGGCCACCGTGATGACCGGCCTGGTCCAGGCCGGCGGCCCGTCGGCGGCCGGCAGCTTCCGCAGCATCGAACTGCGCCGCGGCGGCAAGGTGGTCGGGCACTTCGACCTCTACGACCTGCTGGTGCGCGGCGACAAGCAGGGCGACCTGCCGCTGCAGGCGGACGATGTGCTGCACGTCGGCCCCATCGGTCCGCAGGTGGGCGTGCTGGGCAGCGTCAACAAGCCGGCGGTCGTCGAGCTGAAAGGCCGCGAGACCGTGGCCGACGCGCTGGCCGCCGTCGGTGGCCTGACCGCCGTGGCCGACGCCAGCCGCCTTGCGCTCGAACGCCTCAGCGACCGCAACGACCGCCGCGTCGTCCAGCTCGCGCTGCCGGGCGACGCCGCCCAGAAGCTCGTCAACGGCGACGTGCTGCGCGCCTTCAGCGGCGTCAGCGCCGTGCTGCCGCAGGACAAGCAATACAAGCGCGTGCGCGTCGAAGGCGAGGTCGCCCGGCCGGGTGACTACGTGCTGCCGCCCGCGAGCACGCTGCAGGACGCCGTCCAGGCCGCCGGCGGCTTCACGTCCAAAGCCTATGTGTTCGGCACCGACTTCTCCCGCGAAAGCGTGCGCAAGGCCCAGGAAGAGAACTACGACCGGGCGCTGCGCGACATGGAGATCGAGTTCACGCGCAGCACGTCCACGCAACGCGCCGCGAACGCCGACGAGGCCGCCGCCCAGGCCCAGCGTGCCGCAGGTAACGCGCGCCTGATCGACCGCCTGCGCGCCACGCGCCCCACGGGCCGCATCGTGCTCCAGCTCGACCAGGGCGCGCGCGACCTGCCCGCGCTACCGGTCGAGGAAAACGACCGCCTCTACGTCCCCGCCCGCCCCAACACCGTCGGCGTGTTCGGCAGCGTCTTCAACGGCGGCAGCTACCTGCTGCGCGACGGAAGTTCGGTGGACGACATCCTCAAGCTCGCCGGCGGCCCCACCCGCGGCGCCGACACCGGCAGCACCTTCGTCATCCGCGCCAACGGCACCGTCATCAGCGCACGGCAGGCCAGCAGCGGCTGGCTCAGCATGGGCTCCACGATGGCCGCGCTGCCGGCCCTGCCTGGAGACACGGTCTTCGTTCCGGAGGAGATGAACAAGACGACGTTCATCCAAGAGGCGAAGGACTGGACGCAGATTCTTTATCAATTCGGTCTGGGCGCGGCAGCGCTGAAGACGATCAAGAACTGACGACTGGGAAATATTTTGAACAGCTCGACAACAATCGTCTCTCATGAGGACGACGAGATCCACGCACTGTTAGAACCGCTGGTTCAGCACTGGCGCACGATTGCCGTCTCCACGATGCTCACCGGCGCTCTGGCATTGGGCGCCACTTACCTGATATCACCAACGTTCACGGCGAAGACCAGCTTTCTGCCACCTCAGCAGCAAAGCAACGCCTCTGCAGCGCTTGCCTCCCTTGGTGCCCTGGCGTCGCTTGCGGGCAATTCGAGCTCCATCAAGAATCCGGCAGACCAGTTCATCTCGCTGATGTCCAGTGTCACGGTTAGCGACCGCATCATCGACCAGTTTCATCTCATGGATGTCTATGATGCCAAGCTGCGCTCGATTGCCCGCCAGCGACTGAATGACAACGTACGCATCCTGGCGGGCAAGAAAGACGGCATGATCTACGTTGAGGTTGACGATCATGATCCACAGCGTGCCGCAGGCATTGCCAATTTCTATATTGAAGAACTACGGCGCATGACCACTAATCTGGCTCTATCAGAGGCGGCACAACGTCGAGCATTCTTCGAAACCCAACTCAAGCAAACTCGCGACCGCCTCACACTTGCGCAGCAGGCGCTCCAATCCAGCGGCTTCAATGCCGGGGACTTGAAATCCGAACCGAAGGCAGCCGCAGAGTCATACGCCCGACTGAAGGCCGAGCAAACGGCGGTTGAGGTGCGCCTCCGAACGCTACGCTCAACATTGGCCGACTCTTCGCTCGAGGTTCAACAATCTCGTGCGACGCTTGCAGCACTCGGAGACCAGATCGCCAAGATCGAATCGGCCAAACGGGGGGAAGTACCGCAGCAGGATGGTTACGTCGCGAAATATCGTGACTACAAGTACGAAGAAGCACTTTTTGAGATATTTTCCCGGCAGTTCGAACTAGCCAAAAGTGATGAAAGCCGGGAAGGCGCATTGATCCAGGTTATTGACCCTGCCTTGGTGCCTGACCGAAAGTCCAAACCGCGGCGCGCCATGACCGCGATGGGCGGAGCTGTCGCTGGGCTATTCGCCTCCATGCTATTCGTCGTAGCAGTTTCACGCCGCAGGCCTCGACACGGCGCAGCGTGATACGACCTCTCAAGATCGCATCCCAAGATAAATTCATAGAGAAATCATGGAAGATAAACTTCGCGCGACCTTTGCCGAGGCGCTTGGCACAACGGCGGACCAGATCACCGACACAACGACGTACTCAGAGTTTCCGAATTGGGATTCGGTCGCTCATATGGCATTGATTGCGGCCATTGAAGAGTCGTTCGACATCATGATCGACGCCGAAGACGTCATCGACATGAGCAACTTCGCCAAGGCGAAGCAGATCGTGGCCAAGTACCTCTGAGCACGCCCATGCGTGAACGCGTCGCCTTCGTCACCGGAGCCTCCCGCGGCATCGGCGCCGCCTGCGCTACCGCGTTGGCGCAGGATGGCTACCGATTGGTACTGCATGCAAGCCGCAGGGAGTCGCTGGACGCGCTGCTGGCATCGCTCCCGCCAAACGCCGACACCTTGATCGTTGCTTATGACATGGCCGACACAGACAGCATCGGCAAGGCCTTCCAGCTCGTTTTCAAGCAGTTTCGGCGGCTGGATGTACTGGTCAACAATGCGGGCGTGATGGAGCCGGCCAAATTGGGCATGATCTCGCAGCAAGCACTGTCACGCACACTGGATGTCAATCTGGCAGCAGCCATCCTGCACATGCAGGGCGCAGCGAAGCTGATGACCCGCGCCGGCCACGGCGCCATCGTCAACATGACGTCGATCGTCGGCCGCTTCGGATTCGAGGGCCAGGTGCCCTACAGCGCTGCCAAGGCTGGCCTGATCGGTGCCACGCTCGCCGCAGCGAAGGAGTTGGCGGCACAGCAGGTCCGCGTCAACGCGGTCGCACCCGGTTACATCGACACCGCCCTCAACCGTCAACATCACGAAGACGTCCATCGCCAGAACCTCGCCCGCGTCCGGATGGGTCGCATGGGGGCAGCCAACGAGGTCGCTGACCTCATCCGCTTCTTGGCCTCTGATCGCGCGACCTACATCACTGGTCAAGTGATCGGCATCGACGGCGGGATGAGCCTATGAGCTTCTGGGAGCTACCTGCCCACGGGCCGGAGGACACAGTGCTCATAGACGCCGACGGCGCCGCAATCGCCCGCGAGGCGCTGCTTGAGCGCGTACGCACATTGGAAGACCGGCTGGCGGGTTTTCGCCATCGCAGCTTCGGCTTCTTGCTGTGTGCCAACCGCGTCGAGGACATCGCCCTGTTGCTGGCCTGCCTGCGGCGAGGTCACGTACCGCTGCTGCTAGCGGCGGACATGCCTAAGGACCAACTCGAAGAGCTCATCGCGCACTATGGTCCTGACTGGATCACCGGCCGTGACGGCTTGGCTGGGCCGCTGCCGCTACCTGCGATGCCGCCCGCGACGCTGCATCCGGCGTTGGGCCTACTGCTCAGCACTTCCGGCAGCACCGGCAGCCCGCGGCTGGTTCGGCTGTCACGAGAAGCACTGCAAGCCAACGCTGCATCAATCTCCGACTATCTGGCCCTGTCCCCTGACGAACGCGCGATCACGTCGTTGCCGATGAACTACTCATACGGCCTGTCGATCATCAACAGCCATCTGTTGACCGGCGGCACACTGGTTCTGAACAACGACCGCGTAATCAGCCGCGAATTCCTGCAACGCCTGCAGGTCCAGCGTGTGACCTCGCTGGCCGGTGTGCCCTATGTCTATCAAATGTTGCTCCGAACCGGCTTCTTCAAACAGCCGGTACCGTCACTACGCACACTCACCCAGGCCGGCGGCAAACTGGACGACCGGATGACCCGTCTGGTGGCCGAGGCGGCTGAGGCAATTGGCCTGCGTTTCTTCGTGATGTACGGCCAGACAGAAGCCTGCGCTCGCATCAGCTACGTGCCGCCGGAGCGCTTGAGCGAGAAGATCGGCTCGATCGGTATCGCGATCCCCGGTGGCACGCTCAGCGTCGCACCTGACAGCGGCGAATTGATCTACGAAGGCCCCAACGTAATGCTCGGTTACGCGGAGCGGCCTGCCGATCTGGCCCTCGGCGACGAGCTTGGCGGCCGCCTCGCGACGGGCGACCTCGGTCACGCGGACGCTGACGGTTTCTTCTATGTCACTGGTCGCCTGAAGCGGTTCGTAAAAATTGGCGGCAATCGCATCGGGTTGGACGAAGTCGAGCAGGCTCTGCAGGGGTATCTGCACGCTCCGGTTTCGGTCGGAGGCAAGGATGATGGCTTGGTCGTCTGGATCGAGTCCGATAGCGCCGTGATGATCGAGACCGCCCGGACCTACCTCCGCAGCCATTTCACGATCCACCACTCGATGGTCAAGATCAAGCTCGTGGACGATCTGCCCCTCCTGCCGACCGGCAAGAAGGACTACAGCCCGTTGCTGAGCAGTCAATGACGTCATCCGACACGCGCCCCGCCGGCCCGACCGAGGGCCCTGCGCTCCCGCTCGACATCTCCCGCCCCTACGACTACCCGGAGGCGGTGAAGGGCCTTGCGCTGCTGGCCACGATGAACGACCTCACCCGCTGGCACCGCGAGCGCGGCGCGCCGTACGCGGCGATGGTGGAACGGCTGTTCCCCGCCGGCGACGCGCAGGCGCTGGACCAGGTGCCCTACCTGCCGGTGCGCCTGTTCAAAACCGCCGAGCTCCGCAGCGTGCCGGAGCAGGACGTCATCAAGACGCTGACCTCCAGCGGCACGACCGGCCAGGCCGTCTCGCGCATCTTCCTAGACCGCGAGACCTCGATCCGCCAGACCCGGGTGCTCAGCGCCATCATGGCCTCGTTCCTCGGCAAGAAGCGCTGGCCGATGGTGATCGTCGACTCGAGCGGCCTGCTGTCCGACCGCAAGCGCTTCAACGCCCGCGCGGCCGGCATCCTCGGTTTCTCGACCTACGGTCGCGACCACTTCCATTGCCTCGACGATGCGCTGCAGCTGGACGCCGCCGGTCTGCAGGACTGGCTGGACCGCCACGCGGACACGCCGGTGCTGCTGTTCGGATTCACCTTCGTGATCTGGCAAGGCCTGTACCAGAGCGCACTGCGCCAAGGGGTCAAGCTGTGCTTCCCCAAGGGCAGTCTGCTCATCCACGGCGGCGGCTGGAAGCGGCTGCTGGATCAGCAGGTCGGCAACGACGAGTTCAAGGCCCGGCTGCATGAGCAGTTCCGCATCGATCACGTGCACAACTACTACGGCATGGTCGAGCAGGTCGGCTCCATCTTCATGGAATGCGAGCACGGCCATCTCCACAGCCCCGCCTACGCCGACGTGATCATCCGCGACCCCCTCACCCTGCAGCCCGTGGCCGACGGCGTCCCCGGCGTCATCCAGGTGCTGAGCGCCATTCCGCTGAGCTACCCCGGCCACTCGCTACTGACCGAGGATGTCGGCACGCGGCACGGCCGCGACGACTGCTCCTGCGGCCGGCAGGGCAGCTACTTCTCCGTCCGCGGCCGCCTGCCCCAGGTCGAGATGCGCGGCTGCAGCGACACGCGGGTGATGGCATGAGCATCCGGTACATCCTCGGCGCCCAGGGCGGCGCCCCCATCGCCCAGGTGCTGGCGTCGCTGCGGTCGCAGCCGGCCTGGCGCCCGTTCGACGAGCGCGCCGTGGCCTTCGTGCGCCGCTTCTCGCAGAAGCTGCTGACGTCCGCCGGCATCCGCCAGCATCCGGAACTCGCCGCGCTGGGCCACTGGTTCCGCGGCGCCAACCTGCAGACGCTCGCCGGCAAGTACGAACTGGACACCCCCAAGCAGTTGAAGCTTGGCCGCGGCCTGGCCTTCCACCTGGCGCCGAGCAACGTCGACTCGGTGTTCATGTACTCGTGGCTGCTGTCGCTGCTGGCCGGCAACGTGAACCTCGTGCGCGTCTCCCAGAAGGGCAGTGCGCCGCAGGACTTCCTGGTCGGGGCGCTGGCCCAGACGCTGGCGGAGGACGTGGGCGCGCCGGTGCGCGAGCGCATCGTGCTGCTCACCTATCCGCACGACGACCAGCTGACCCGCACCATCTCCGAGTCCTGCCTGATCCGCGTGGTCTGGGGCGGCGACGCGACCGTCCGCGCGCTGCGCGCGATTCCGCTGCGCCCCACGGCCACCGAGATCTGCTTTCCCGACCGCTTCTCCGCCTGCGCGATCCGCGCCTCGGCGGTGCTCGAGGCGGACGACGCGGCGCTGGCGCAGCTGGCGATGGCCTTCTACAACGACGCCTTCTGGTTCGCGCAGCAGGCCTGCTCGTCGCCGCGCCTGGTCGCTTGGGTCGGCGACGACGCGAGCGTCGATGCGGCTGCCGAGCGGTTCTGGGCCGCGCTAGAGACCGAACTGGCGCGCCGGCAGCCGGAGAACTCCGAGGCCATGAACATGGCCCGCGTGGCCGCCAGCTTCGAGTACGCCGCCGCGCGACTGGCGCGTCCTGCGGTGCCCGGCGAGTTCCGCAACGCGCATCCGATGCGCCTGCGCATGGAGGCCGCGCTCGACGAGACCGCCAAGACCATCCACTGCGGCAACGGCCTTTTCCTGGAGACGCGGCTGCCGCGTCTGACGGCGCTGGCGCCGCAGCTCTCGGACAAGGAACAGACGCTCGCGGTGCACGGCTTCCCGCGCGAGGAACTCGTCGAACTGGCGCTGGCGCTGCCGGCCCGCGCCGTCGACCGCTTCGCCAAGTTCGGCGAGGCGCTGTCCTTCGCGCCCATCTGGGACGGCCAGGACCTCATCCTCAGCTTCAGCCGCAACGTGCTGCTGCCGTCGAATTGAGCGGCCGGC
Source organism: Roseateles sp. (assembly GCF_047654785.1). Taxonomy (GTDB): domain Bacteria; phylum Pseudomonadota; class Gammaproteobacteria; order Burkholderiales; family Burkholderiaceae_C; genus Pelomonas. The sequence continues at coordinate 602,113 of NZ_JASGKQ010000001.1, read as the reverse complement.
CCGCAGCTCCCGGTCCCGAATCCCGATCTCCGATCCCCGACGCTTCCCCGCCCACCGCCTCATGCCCAGCTTCACCCACGACGCCGCAGTGCTCGAATGCCGCCGCACCCCCTGGGACGAGCGCGTCTTCGGCCACCCTTGCGCGGAGATCACGCGCCTGGATGCGGCTGCGGCGGACGACGCCGCGATCGCGTCGCTGCTCGCGCGCTTCGACGAGTGGGCCGCGCAGGAAGGCGTGCGTTTCGCCTACGGCCGGTTCACGCCGACCCCGTCGGAGAAACGCACGCTGCATCAGGCCGGCTTCTACTTCGCCGAGGCGAGCTACCGCATCCGCCACACCCGCATCCAGTCGACCGAGGCCTTCGACCGCCTGATCCGTCCGGGTCCGGTGCTCGAGCCCGCGCGCGAGGACGACCACCCGGTGCTGCAGGACATCCTCGCGGCGGACTTCCAGCACGGCCGCATCCACGAGGACCCGTGGGTGTCGCCGGAGGACGCCGCGCGGCGCTACCGGCTCTGGCTGCTCGACCTGGTGACGCAGACGCACGAAGTGCTGACCTACCGCCTCAAGGGCGAGGTGATCGGCCTGCACGTGCAGCGCGCGACGGACACGGTGGCCGACCTGGTGCTGACCGGCGTCAAGCGCAGCCACGCGCTGCTGGGCGTCCCGCTCTGGGCCGAGGCGCTGCGTCTGAACCGGCTGCGCGGCATCCGCGAGGCCCACACCCTGATCTCGGCCGCCAATGTGCCGATCCTCAACCTATACCGACGCTTCGAGTTCCAGTTCGACGCGCTTCTCCTCGGCTTCCACAAGCGGTACTGACATGACCACGATCCCGTTCAACAAGCCCTATCTGCATGGCCGCGAGCTGGTGTATATCGCGCAGGCGGTGGCCTCCGGAAAGATCTCCGGGGACGGTCTGTTCACGAAGAAGTGCCACGCCTTCTTCGAGGAGCGCTACGGCTTCGCGAAGGCACTGATGACCACGTCGTGCACGGACGCGCTCGAGATGTGCGCGCTGCTGCTGGACATCAAGGAAGGCGACGAGGTCATCGTCCCGTCTTTCACCTTCGTCTCCAGCGCCAACGCCTTCGTGCTGCGCGGCGCCAAGCTGGTCTTCGCCGACAGCGAGCCGGGCAATCCCAACATCGACGCCGAACAGCTCAAGGCGCTGATCACGCCGCGCACCCGCGCGATCGTGGTCGTCCACTACGCGGGCGTGGCCTGCGACATGGACCGCATCAACGAGATCGCCCACCGCCACGGCGTGACCGTAATCGAGGACGCAGCCCAGGCGATTGACGCCTTCTACAAGGGCCGCCCGCTGGGCAGCCTAGGCGCGATGTCGGCCTTCTCCTTCCACGAGACCAAGAACGTCATCGCCGGCGAAGGCGGCCTGCTGGCCATCAACGACCCGCGTTACAGCGGCCGCGCGGAGATCATCCGGGAGAAGGGCACCAACCGCAGCGCCTTCTTCCGCGGCGAGGTCGACAAGTACGGCTGGGTCGACGTCGGCTCGTCCTTCCTGCCTTCGGACATCATCTCGGCCTACCTTTACGCGCAACTGGAGAATCTGGACACCATCCAGACGCGGCGCAAGGCGATCTGGCAGCGCTACTGGGGCCAGTTTGCGCCGACGCTGCTGGAGTACGGCATCACGCTGCCGATAGTCCCGGACTACGCGACCAACAATGCACACATGTTCTACCTGGTGTGCCGCGACCTGGAGCAGCGCACCGCGCTGATCGCCGCACTGAAAGCTCAGGGCATCCATGCGGTGTTCCATTACCTGTCGCTGCACGACAGCCCGTACTTCCGAGAGAAGCATGATGGCCGGTCGCTGCCCAACAGCGATCGCTTTGCCAACTGCCTGGTGCGGCTGCCGATGTATTACGAGCTGAGCGACGCCGACGTCGATCGCGTCGCACAGGCCGTCACCGGGGCGCTGCAAGGCCGCTGACCTTTCCGGATCGCGCATCCGGCCACCCAGAATGCGCTCCGATCGCATGAAAGCCTACAAGTCCACGGCCCTGCTCGCCGCCTCGACCGCCGCACGGATGCTGTTGGCCCTGTACACGGTCAAGGTCACGGCGGTCGCGCTTGGACTGAGCGGCACCGGCGTCATCGGGCAGTTCAACAACCTGCTGCTGATCGCGACCATGCTCGCGGGCGGCGGTATCGCGTCGGGCATCGTCAAGGCGGCGGCCCGGCAGGACAAGCCGCTGGACGATATCCGCCGCGAACTCGGCTCCGCGCACGGCTACGGCCTGATGTGCACGGCGCTGATCGTGCTGGCCGTCGTGGCCGGGCAAGAGTGGCTGGCGCCGCTGCTGCCGATGGAACACGGCGTGTGGCTGCTGGTCGCGCTGGCCGTAGGACAGTACGGGCTGTTCCAGATCGCCGCGCTGACGGCCCTGGTCAACAGCCGGGGCCGCCAGGACCTGTTTGCCAAGTCCAGCCTCGCGGCGGGCGTGGTCGGGGCCGCACTGGTGACGGTGGGCTGCCTGCGCTTCGGGTTGGTCGGCACCCTGGTCGGCATCCTGGCGGGCGCGCTCAGCCAATGGGGCTTCCTCTACGCGTTCACGCGCCGCCACCTGCCCGATCTGGCCTGGCTCGGCCGGCCGAGGCTGGAACGCAAGGACCTGGCCTTCTGGGCCCACTTCAGTCTGTTGTCCCTGATCACCGTGGTTGGCATGCCGTCGGCGCTCATCGGAGTGCGCAACGCGCTGGCCGCGTCGGCCGGCTGGGACACGGTCGGAATCTGGCAGGCCATGGTCCGCCTGTCCGACGCCTACCTGCAGTTCGGGCTGCTGTTCCTGAGCGCCTTCTACTTCCCGCGCCTAGCGGCGTTTCCGACGATCGCCGCTTCGACGGCGGTGCTGCTGCGCCACGCCCGCCTGCTAGTCCCGGGAATGGTACTGCTGTGCGGCACGATCTATCTGCTGCGCTTCCAGATCGTGCCGACGCTGTTCTCGGTCAAATTCATCGGTGTCACCGAGCTGTTCGTGCCACAGCTCATCGGAGACACCTTCAAGATCACCAGCTACCTGATCACCTACGCCTTCCTGTCCACCGGACGCTACAAGCTGTCAATGGCCGCAGAACTCACGCAGGCGGCACTGTTCTGGGCCTTCGCCGGACAGATCGGCGTGCCGCTGGGCGCCGCCGGCGTGGCCTGGAGCTACGCCGCGACCTACGCCGCCTACTTCGCGCTGGTCGCGGCGACCTATGCCCTGCTCGTCCGGGCCGACAGGATCGCCTCCCCGCCCGCACCCGCACCGACCCCAGCGCCCGCGGCCGCAGCCGCAGCCGCTGGTGCCGACCACGCCGTCGAGCCATGAAGATCGCCATCGTCAACCAGCATTTCCACATCGGCGGGGTCGAGACCTTCCTGCTGTCGCTGATCGGACAGTTCAAGCGCATGGGCCACGACGCCAACGTGTTCCTGCTGGAGCCGGACGGCACGAACGCCCTGCTGCCGGACCTGAGCGCGCTCGGCGCCGTCGTCGGAGCCTTCCACGACCTGCGCCGGCACGCGGACAGGCCGGTGCGCCGATTCGACGTCATGCTGTTCACCAACACCGACACCTTCTTCGCGGTTCTGCGCGGACTGAGCCGCGGGGATTTCGAAGCCGATCGCGTGATGGCCGGCACCTATCAGACGCGGATGTACTGTTTGGACCGGGGGCCGTTGAACCTGCACAACCGGTTGGTCCGCGAAGCGTTCGCCAAGATGCCGGTGCGCAACGTCATCTTCGGCAACGATGCCTGCCGCGACGAGCACAGCCGTCTGACGCCCGCCATGGCCGACGCGCCGGTCATTCCGCTGATCGTGGACGGCGAGAAGTTCCCTCGCCGCGCGCCGCGCGCTGCCGGCGCGCCCCCGCGTTTGGTCTCGATCGGTCGGCTGGATCACTTCAAGACATACAACCTCACAATGCTGGACGTGGTCTGGCGACTTCGCGATCTCGGACACGACGTGTCCTGGGACGTCTACGGGACCGGCATGCTGCAGCCCCGCATGACAGCGAGGATCGCTGAACTCGACCTGGGCCGGCACGTCCGATTGATGGGCAGCGTTGACTATCGCCGCATCCCGGAGGTTCTCGCCGATGCGTTCGCGTTCATCGGCTCGGGGCTGAGCATGATGGAGGCGTCCGCCTGCGGCGTCCCTTCCCTGCCAGCGATCGAGTACGCGGATCTTCCACAGACCTTCGGCTTCCCGCACGAGATCGATGGCATCAGCTTCTTCGAGCCGAGCCTGCCCCTGCCCCGTCAGGACATCGGAGATCGACTGATCGGCCTGCTGCAGGCATCTCCCGAGGCCTACGAGGCCGTCGGTGACGCGGGTCGGGCCAAGATGTCGGCATTCTTCCCTGCGACCGTGGGGGCGCAGTACATCGAGGCCTTCTCGGCCGCCTCGACCGCCCGGCCCAGGCTCGACGCGGCACGCCATGCCATCTTCCAGGCATCGGCCATGGCCCACCGCGACGGCGTTGTGGCGTTGAAGCGTCTTGGATTGCGAAGGCAGTGACCATGCGGGCGTACACGATCCTGTTCACCCTGGCGCTCAACTTCGCGACGTTGGCGAGTTACTTCGTTTACGCCGCGGACCTATCCTTCCCGCAGCAAATGCTGGCGCTGAAAGACCTGCTGCTGCTGGTCGGCGTGCTGTTGGTGATGCCCAGCCTCATCCGCCGGCTGTTGCGACTGCGCCTGGAGCCGCTGGACTGGCTGATCATCCTGGCCGTAGTGGTCAACATGGTCGGGTTCGTGCTGTCGGACGCGCCAGTTTCCGACCGCGTCTTCAACCTACGCCGCCACCTGTCTTTCCTGCTGGTGTTGCTGGTGTTCCGCGAATACGGCACCGGCTTCCGGTCGGAGCAGTCCTACTTCCAGTTTCTCAAACCCATCCTCGTCGTGCTCTGGGGCTTCGGCGTCGTTGAAATCTTCCTGCCCGACGTGTTCTGGAACGACGTGGTCGGTATCACCGGCTATTGGGAAGCGCTCAGTCTGGACCCGTTCTCGACGTCCACGATCGGCCAGAATGGCCGCTTCTACAGTTGGGACCTGTACGCGCTGATCGGCGAGGTGCGCCGCATGGTGTCCTTCTACCTCGAGCCCACGACGATGGCGGCGTTCTTCGTCGCCTGCATGTGCTTCAGCTTCATGGGCGGCCCGCGCGAGCGTTTCTGGACCTGGCTGATCGCTTCGCTAGGACTGCTGACAATCTCCAAGTTCTTCGCCTTGTCCGTGCCACTAGCGCTGGCGACCATCGCGCTGCGGGACCGGCTGCACAAGCATCTGTTCCTCGGTTTTGTGGTGGCCTGCATCGTCATTAGCACCGGCGTGATCGCGCTGAACATCGACGCCGGAGCTCTGGCCCACCTGAAGGGGATCTCCTCGCTGGTGGAGATCGTCATGCAGAACAAGTGGCTGGGGTTGGGCCTGGGCGCCGGGGGCAACTATGCTGACTCAGACCTTGACACAGCGGAGATCGGCGCAGAGAGCGGCTTTGGCAACATCGCCGCGCAGCTCGGCCTAATGTCGCTGGTCTACATCTTCCTGCTCAATAGTCTGTACGTGTCGCTGCTCGAGCGCTATCACCGGCACCGCGATCCGGTCTACGCCGCAGCCATCGCGGCGCTGGTGTGCTGGACGCTGTCCTTCTTTCTGTCCGCCTCGTCGCTCGGTCTGTCCGGCAACGCCTTCGTGTTCATCCTTCTCGGCTCCGCGCTGCATCGCGACACAGCTCGTGCCTCCGCCGCGCCGTCCGGCAGGCCACACCATGACGACCAAACCATCCCTGCTTTACCTCACGCCGGTACTCCCTGAGACGGGCAGTTCCGGCGGACTGATCCTGACGCTCGAGCGCCTGGAGGTCTTGTCGCGCCACTTCGATGTGACCGTACTCGCCATCGAGGCCTCCGCGCTGGCGATCGCCCGTCAGACTGAGCGCTTCGGGCTGAGAGCGGTCCTGCATGCGGGCCGGGTGATTCCGCGCACCGTCGGTGGCTGGATCCGGTCTATGGCCTCGCCATACCCGTTCGGAGTCTGGCGCAACCGGAACGTCGACTTCCTGCGCCTGGCCACACAACTCGGCGAGCACACTGCCTTCGACGTCACCTACGTGGACCACTGGCTGATGTGGTCTGCGGCCCAGTGCCTGAAGGCGCCCGGCCGGCGCGTTCTGCACCTGCACAACGCTGAACACCTCATCTATGCCCGCGCCGCCGAGCGAGCCCGGCTTCCGCTGCGGCAGGTACTCGGGATCGAAGCCCGTCGCTCGGGCCAGTACTTGCGCGCCATCTGCCAGGAGGCAGACGAGATCCATTTCATCTCCCGAACCGATGCGGACGAAGTGCTCAAGTTGGGCGGCATCACGCGCCCCATCGAGATTTTTCTGCCGAATGTGCCGCTGGAGGCAGGCGAGTTCGGACGCTTCGGCCATGACCTGCTGTTCGTCGGCACTATGTCCTGGGCGCCGAATGCCGAGGGCGCACGCTGGTACCAGGATGAAATCGTGCCCCGACTGCCCGCCGGGTATCAGAGCCACATCGCAGGAGGCTACGTCGACGGCATCAAGCCTGTGACGCGGGGGCCGCTGATCTGGCACGGCCGGGTTCCGGACCTGGCCCCGCTGTACCGACAGGCCAGCGTCTTCGTCGCGCCGCTGTTGTCGGGATCCGGCATCAAGATCAAGATACTTAACGCCCTGGGCCGCGGCCTACCGGTCGTGACCACCCGGCTAGGCGCGGAGGGGTTCCCGCCCGGTTGGGGCGATGCCGTCAGCGTCGCCGACTCGCCCGAGAAGTTCGTGGCTGCGATTGAGCGCCTTTGCTCCGACCGCGCCCTCTGGCAGCGCGCCAGCGATGCCGCCCGCCCTTACCTCGCTCGCCATTTCTCTCCGCAAGCCTTCAATCAATGGACCGCCCAAATCGCCCGAGCGCCACGCAGCCCGTCCGCTTCGCGGGCCTAACCTTCAACGCCCCGACGCGAGCTGCCATCGCGGCCGCGCCTCGTCCGACGATGGTCGTCACCGTCAACGCCGACTTCATCGTCACCGCGCACAAGAACCCGCGTTTCGCCCGAATCATCAACGAGAACGCCTCGACCTTCGACGGTCAGGTGCCGTTCGTGCTCGCGCGCCATTTCGCCCAGCCACGCGACACTCCGATCGAAAAGATCAGCGGCTCCGATCTCGTGCCTGAACTACTGGCCAGCGCCGCCCGTCAGGGCCGCCGCGTGTTGCTGCTGGGCGCAGCCGCAGACTCCAACGCCGAGGCCACCCGCATCGCTCGCGAACGGTACGGCGCCCAGGTGGAGGGCTACTCCCCGCCGCTCGCAGCCTATCCGTTCCCCAACGACTGGCGCGACGCATGCAGGCATCGCATCGACGCTTTCCGTCCGCACTACATCTTCGTCGCGCTGGGGGCGCCGAAGCAGGAATTCTGGATGGACGACGAGCAGGACTGGCTCGCGGACCGCGGCGTGGAGCTATGCATCGGCTGCGGCGGTAGCCTGGACTTCCTCTCGGGGGAAATCCGGCGCGCTCCGCGATGGGTTCAGCGCGCCGGCCTCGAAGGCGTTTACCGCACGCTGAGCGAACCCAAGCTGTTCCGCCTCAAGCGGCTGCTGCGCAGCTTCCTGGTCTTCCGCTACCTCTGGCGCTGAGCGTTCAACGCGCCGGTCCGAAGAGTTCGAAGACCTGCTCGTTGCCGAACAGTGCCTTGAGGTCCGGCACCGGCCCGGTCCAGGATCCGCTGCCGTCCCGCCGCGCGCAGCCGGCAGAGACTCCCCCCGCCCGTTTAGAGCGGCTAACACAACCCTGTCATCGTCAGGCGGTTGAAGTGCGTTTGACGGTACATGGGTCGAACCAAGAACAAGGAAATCAGCGCGGCGCTGTTCAAGAAGATTGAGCCACTGCTGCCGGTATTCGTGCCCTCGGTCAAGGGCGGTCGTCCACGGGTGAGCGACGAGATGGCTCTGAACGGCATCCTGTTCGTGCTGCGCACCGGCATCCCCTGGGAAGAGTTGCCCCAGGAACTGGGCTTCGGCAGTGGCATGACCTGCTGGCGGCGACTGCGCCAATGGCAGGATGCCGGTGTGTGGCACCAATTGCATATGCTGTTGTTGGCCGAACTGCGTAGCGCCGGGCGGCTGGACTTCAGCCGAGCCAGCCTGGACGGGGCCAGCGTGCCCAGCCCCCGGGGGGCTCGCACACTGGCCCCAACCCCACGGACAGAGGAAAACTCGGCAGCAAACGTCACATCATCACGGACCGCCAGGGCATCCCGCTGATGTTCTGCGTGACCGGAGCCAACCGCCACGACTCGGTGGTCTTCGAGCAGTTGATCGATGCCTTGCCCGATGTGCGAGGAAAGCGTGGAAAGCCGCGCCGCTGGCCCGACAAGCTGCACGCGGACAAGGGCTACGACTTTGCACGCTGTCGGGAGCACCTCAAGCGCCGAGGCATCCAGGATCGGATCGCCCGCAGGGGTATCGAGCGCAACGACCGACTCGGGTGCCATCGCTGGGTCGTCGAACGCACGCATGCTTGGCTGGCCGCCTTCGGCAAGCTGCGCGTGCGTTTCGAGCGAAGCGTTCATACCCATGTGGCCTTGCTATCCCTGGCGTGCAGCGTCATCTGCGTGCGAGCCTTGATTCAGTTTTGTTAGCCGCTCTTAGCCGCAGCGCTCACGCCCGCAGTAGCCGCCGCACAGGTCGTCCAGCGGCGCCACCAGGAAGGCGATCTGTTCGTCGGGCCGCGCGCGCAACACGTACCGACTGATCACGCCATGGTCCAGGACCGCGGCGCCGGCCTCTGCGTATTCCGCGCGATCCCGGACACCGTTCGTAAGCGCTCAATAAACAGCGACCTTGAGAAGCCGCAGGCAAGCTGACAGTCTGCGTTCCCACTTAACTACAGAAGTGGGAACGTATGTCGGGAGATCTGGAAGAGCTGAAGCGCCGCCTTGTGCTGCGCCAGAGGCCCGGCGGACGCTGTGTTTACGACAAGGCGGCCAAGGCCGAGTTTGTGGAGCTGTGCTTGCGGCCCGGCGTGTCGGTGTCGCGCCTGGCGCGCGAGGTCGGCATCAACGCCAACCAGGTCTCGCAATGGATACGCGATCACGGCGAGCGGCGCAAGCGCCCAGCGATCGTGACTTCGGCGCCGACATCACCCTTCGTGGCGGTACCGGTGTTCAGGACGCCCGCCGAGCCGCTCGTCCCCCAAGCCCGCGACGCGCACGAGATGACGTTGCAGGCCAGGCTGCCCAACGGCGTGACGGTCGAGCTGCGCGGCGTCGGGACGCGCCAGGTCGAGGACGTGATTCAGGCGCTGGGGAGGCTGGCGTGTTCCGCTTCGACGACCATCTGAAGGTCTACCTGCACCGCGCACCGGTGGACTTCCGACTGAGCATCAACGGCCTGGCCACACTCGTGCAGCAGGCCCTTGGCCTGGACCCGTTTGCGGCTTGCGTGTACGTCTTCAGTAACCGGCGTCGCAACCGGGTCAAGATCCTCGGCTGGGACCGCAACGGCTTCTGGCTTCTGCTCAAGCGCCTGGAGGAGGACCGGTTCATCTGGCCTGACGAAGCGGTCGTACCGACGCTGACGGTGGAGCAGCTGCACTGGTTGCTGGAGGGCATCGACATCGGCGTTGTCCAGCGCCATCCCCAGCGCATGTACGTGCACGCTGGCTGAGACACCCTGGCGCGCTCGCGCGCCATTGCTGCAGATCCGCATGGTGCAGTGACCCTGGAGTCCAGACACTGGCTCCCGATGGTCCACATGCCCACGCCCGACGAAGTCATCGCCTTGCAGCAAGCACTGGCCGACGCGCTCAAGCGCAATGAGTCGTTGGCCGGCGAGCTGCGCGTGACACGCACCGAGCGCGACCTGCTCAAGGAGCAGCTCAACAAGTTCAAGCGACAGCTGTTCGCCGCGAGCAGCGAGGTCGCCGGCCTGCAGAAGGACATGTTCTTCAACGAGGCCGAGAACCTCGGCGCGCAGGCCGAGCCCGCGCGCGAAGAGACCGACGACAAGGTCGACGTCCCCGGCCACCAGCGCGCCAAGCGCGGTCGCAAGCCGCTGGATCCGGCGCTGCCGCGCGAGGTGATTCGCCACGAACTTCCCGAAGCCGAGCGTGTGTGCCCGCACGACGGCGCCGGGCTGCGCGAGATCGGCGTGGAGGCCAGCGAGCAACTGGACATCATTCCTCAGCAGGTGCGCGTCATCCGGCACGAGCGCGTGAAGTACGCGTGCCCTTGCTGTGACGGCGGCATGCGGCTGGCCGCGCGCCCGGCGCAGATCATCCCCAGAGGCTTGTTCACCGAGAGCGCTCTCGCGTGGATCGCCACGTCCAAGTACCTGGACGGGCTGCCGCTGTACCGCCAGGCGGTGCTGCTAGGCCGCTTCGGCGGCACCGACATCTCGCGCAACACGCTGGCTGGCAGCACCGTGCGCACCGGCCTGGCCGTGCAGCCGGTCGTCAACCTGCTGCGCGACCTGCTGTTGGACTCGCCGCTGATCTTCGGCGACGAGACCGATTTGCAGGTGCTCAAGGAGCCGGGGCGCAGTGCCCAGTCCAAGAGCTTCATCTGGGCGCAGATGACCGACGGCAGCGGCAGGGACGGGACCGGGCCACCCATCCGGCTCTTCGCTTACTCGCCCAGTCGCTCCACCAAGACGGCGATGGAGCTGTACGCAGGCATCCGTCCCGACGCGGTGCTGATGACCGATGGCTATGAGCCCTACGACAAAGTAGCGCAGGCGCACCAGCTCGTGCACCTGGCCTGCTGGACGCATTGCCGACGCTACTTCATGGAAGCGCTGCAGGGCTTGCCCAAGGACCAACGCACGCCCAACCAACTGGCTGCACGCTTCATTGCGCTCATTGGCCAGCTGTACCACGTCGAGGCGCAGGCCAAGCGCGACGGCGTCGACACCACTGAGCTTGGCCGCCGGCGTCAGCAGGAGAGCGTGCCCGTGCTGGCCGACATCGAGGCACTGCTGCTGGCCCACCTGCACGGCGTGCTGCCCAAGAGCCTGCTGGGGCAAGCGCTGCACTACCTGTCGTCGCAGTGGAGCAAGCTCAAGCGCTACGTCGAGGACGGCAGGTACAGCATCGACAACAACGTGCAGGAGAACGCCATCAGGCCGTTCTGCATTGGGCGCAGGAACTGGCTCTTCGCCGACACCGTGGCCGGTGCCAACGCCAGCGCCAACCTGTACTCGCTGCTGCAGACCTGCCGCGTCAACGGCATCGACGGCTACCGCTACTTGCGCGCGCTCTTCACCGCGCTGCCCAACGCCAAGACCGCCGACGACTACGCCGCTCTGCTGCCCTGGGCCATCGACCTCAGCAAAGCCTGACTCCGCCCTGCTCGACAACCTCGGGCGAGGCAAGGGCGTGGTTTATTGAGCGCTTACCACCGTTCCGCTGTGATGGCGGTAAGCGTTCCGGCAAGTCATGTTGATCAGAGGGTAAGCAGCCAGGGAACACATGTTGACCAACGCAGAGCGTTCGGTCAGATGGCCGGTGCCCAGTGATGAGGCAGCAACTCGTCGATGTCGCAGGCACGTTGCGTCGGTAGTCGCTGCAGGATGTCCGTCAGGTATGCATACGGGTCATGCCCGTTGAGCTTGGCTGACTGGATCAAGCTCATGATGGCCGCGGCGCGCTGCCCAGCCAGCAGCGTCCCGGCGAACAACCAATTCTTGCGTCCCGTGGCCCAGGGACGGATTTGCTGTTCGTCATGGTTGTTGTCGATGGGCAGCGCCGGATCGTGCAGGTAGCGCGTGAGCGCCGCCCAGCGGTTGAGGCTGTAGTCGATGGCCTTGGCCGTGGCGGTGCCGTCCGTGATCTTGCCGCGCTGCGCGAAGAGCCAGTCGTGCAGCGCCTTGGCGATGGGCGCCGCGCGTGTTCGGCGCTCTTGCAGCCGCTGCTGCGAGGTGAGCAGCTTGACCTCGCGCTCGATCCCGTACAACTGGCCGATGAGGTCGATGGCCGCCGCCGCGATGGTGCTCTTGTTGGCCTCGTGCAGTTCGACGAACTTGCGCCGTGCATGGGCCATGCAGCCGGCCTCCGTCACGCCCAGCGCGAAGCTGGCCTTGTAGCCGGTGTAGCCGTCGCACACGAGACTGCCGCGCCAGTCGCCGAGGAAGGCCCTGGCGTGTTCACCGGCTCTGGATTCGCTGAAGTCGTAGACGACGGCGCGCAAGGGCTCGAACGCACCGGCGGCATAGGCCCACAGGTAGGCTCGATGCGTCTTGCCAGTGCCGGGCGCCAGCATGGCTACCGGCGTCTCGTCCGCATGTACGACCGGGCAGGCCAGCAGGTGCGCCTTCAGGGCATCGACCAGCGGCTGCAGGCGCAGGCCACAGACACCGATCCACGCGCCCAGCGTCGAGCGTGGGAGCGCGACGCCGACGCGGCCGAAGATGGCTTCCTGGCGGTACAGCGGCAGATGGTCGGCGTACTTGGCGACCAGCACCTGCGCCAGCAGCCCGGAGGTGGGAATGCCCTTGTCGATGATCTCGGCCGGGGCCGGCGCCTGGGTCAGCGTGCGGCACTGCGCGCAGGCCCACTTGCCGCGGATGTGGCGCTCGACCGTGAACACGCCTGGCGTGTAGTCCAGCTTCTCGCTGACGTCCTCGCCGATGCGCTTGAGTGCACAGCCGCAGGCGCAGGTGGTGGTCTCGGGCTCGTGGTGGCGATCCACACGCGGCAGGTTCTGCGGCAAGGCAGCGCGCTTGGGTCGCTCGCCAGGCGTTGTCGGCGGCTTCTTCTTGCCCAGCAGTTCCTGAAGCGCCGCCTCGGCCGCGGCGATGTCAGCGTCCACGGCCTCGTCGAACAGCGCGCGTTGTTCGGCACCGAGCTGCTCGCTTTTCTTGCCGAACTTCAGGCGCCTCAACTGGGCGATCTCGAACGAGAGCTTCTCCAGCTTCACGTCGCGGCGGTCAATCTCCTGGCGGTCGTGCTCGATGCGGCGCAGCAGCTTGGCACCGACCTCACCAAGACCCGCCGCCTCCAGGGCGGCGAGTTCTTCGGCGGAGATAGGCAGGTCTGCAAGCATTGAGGCCAGTGTGCGCACCACCAGGCGCGCTGACCATCGGCGCACGCACCAATTGCCTTGGGGCTCAGGTCAGGCCGATCACGCCGGCCTCGCCGATGCGATGCCACGGCAGGCCCAGCACCAGGGCATCGAGTTGCTCGCGGGTCGGCGGCGGCATCGGCTGTGGCTCGGGCTCAGCGGCAGCACTCGGCGGTGGTGCCATGATCTTGTGCTCGGCGTCGATGACCCACTTGCGCAGCATGTTGGCGTTCAGGCCGTGCGCCAGCGCGACCGCCGCGATGGACACGCCGGGCCTGAGGCATTCCTCAATGACTGCTGCCTTGAACTCCGCCGTATGCCGCCGCCTGCGACGCCGGCCCATCAGATCGACCCCATAAGTGTTCACGTGTCCGCCTCCTTCTACGCGGACAGATGTTCACTACCAGGGCAACCTCAGATCAATATGTGTTCCCTGGCTGCTTACATCAGAGGTGCTCGGCCTAGGATGCTCGTATCCATCAGGACTTGGTGGGTACGTAGGCACTATGGAGCAGGCATCAGCGGGCCGCAGGCGGCGATTCCACAGCGACGACTTCAAGGCACAGGCCGTCCAGGCTTGCGGCCAGCCCGGGGTTTCGATGGCCTCCGTCGCGATGGCCAATGGCATCAATGCCAACCTCCTGCGCCGCTGGGTATTGGCGGCGGCACAGCCTCAGGCCGGGAGCGTGATGCGCGCCAGCGACCCTCAGGAGTTCATTCCGCTGCCGATGCCCACGCCGGCCCCGGCAGTCGCCGAGCCCATTCGCATCGAACTGCAGCGCGGTGTAACGACCATTGCAGTCTCGTGGCCAATCAGTGCTGCCGACGCTTGCGCGGCCTGGCTACGAGAGCTGCTGCGTTGATCCGCATCGACGCCGCTTGGCTGGCGACGGCACCACTGGACATGCGGGCCGGCACGGAGACTGCCCTTGCGCGCGTGGTGCTCGTCTTTGGCAGCGCCAAGCCGCACCATGCGTACGCGGCTTGCACGCGAGACACTGCCGCATGGCAGTCGCCGCGCCCCTCAGTGCCGAAGACCTCGCCTCGCTGGAAGCCGCGGGGCTCGGGCACATCGGCGTCAAGGTTCAAGCACTGCTGATGCGCCAGGCGCATGACCGCCACGAGATCGAGTGGCGCGACGCCAAGATCGAGAAGCTCACCTTCGAGATGGCGCAGTTGCGCCGCGTGAAGTTCGGCAAGAAGAGCGAGCAACTCGACACCGAACAACGGGCCCTGTTCGACGAGGCCGTCGATGCCGATCTCGCCGCGCTGGAGGCGCAACTGGCCGAACTGCTAGCAGCCAAGCGCAAAGGCAATGAGCCGGCCACGGAGCGGCCGAGGCGCGCCGCCTTGCCAGCCCACCTGCCGCGCGTGGATCGTCACCACGAGCCGCAGAGCACCGCCTGCCCATGTGGCTGCCAGATGGTGCGCATCGGCGAGGACGTGAGCGAGAAGCTCGACTACACGCCCGGCAGCTTCACGGTCCAGCGGCATGTGCGAGGCAAGTGGACCTGCTCGAAGTGCCGCACGCTGACGCAGGCACCGCTGCCGGCGGAGATCATCGACAAGGGCCTGCCGACGGCAGGCCTGCTCGCGCACGTCCTCGTGGCCAAGCACTCGGACCACCTGCCGCTGTACAGGCAGGAAGCGATCTTCGAGCGGGCCGGCCTGGCGATCCCGCGCTCGACGCTGGCCGCCTGGGTCGGCGTGTGTGGCGTGCGCCTGCAGCCCTTGGTGGACGCCATGAAGGCGGAGCTGCTGACCCTGCCGGTTGTGCACGCCGACGAGACGCCGGTCGCCATGCTTGCGCCTGGCACGGGCAAGACGCATCGTGCCTATCTCTGGGCCTACGCCAGCGGCGCCTTCGAGGCCCGGCGTATGGTGGTCTACGACTTCACCGAGAGCCGATCCGGACAGCATCCGCGCAGCTTCCTCGGTCACGGCACCGAGCACGGCTGGACGGGCAGCCTCGTGTGCGACGACTACAGCGGCTACAAGGCGCTGTTCGCCAACGGCGCCATCATCGAGGCCGGTTGCATGGCGCATGCACGGCGCAAGTTCGTGGAGCTTCACCTGGCCAACAAGAGCACGCTGGCCGCCACGGCCCTCGAGTTGATCGGGCAGCTCTACGGCATCGAGCGAGAGGTCAAGAGCCTGCCGCTCGATGAGCGATGGCGACAGCGGCAAGCGCGCTCCAAGCCCATCGCCAAGAAGCTGCACGACTGGCTCATCGAATTCCGACCGAAGGTGCCGGAGGGAACTTCGACGGCCAAGGCGATGGACTACAGCCTGCATCGCTGGGCCGCGCTCACGCGCTTCCTCGATGCGTTGCCAGGGCAGACCCAGCACGAGCGCCTGCAACTGCGCCTGCGTCACAGGCAGCTGTGCGGCGGCAGTGTCGCGTGGCCAGACGAAGCGCCCCTGGTGCAGACGGCGTGCTGCCAGCCACAGGCCGATGCCGTCATGCACGAGCACCTTCATGCGCGTGGCGCTGCGGTTGGCGAACAGGTAGGCATGGTGCGGCTTGGCGCTGCCAAAGACGAGCACCACGCGCGCAAGGGCAGTCTCCGTGCCGGCCCGCATGTCCAGTGGTGCCGTCGCCAGCCAAGCGGCGTCGATGCGGATCAACGCAGCAGCTCTCGTAGCCAGGCCGCGCAGGCGTCGGCAGCACTGATCGGCCACGAGACTGCAATGGTCGTTACACCGCGCTGCAGTGGCGGTGCTGCCGGCGCGCCCAGGGCGCCCCCAGGACAAGGCCAAGGTCGAGGTGGGCGTGCAGGTGGTCGAGCGCTGGATCCTGGCGCGCATGCGCCATCGGCGCTTCTTCAGCCTGGTGGAGCTCAACCGCGCCATCGCCCAACTGCTGGCCGACCTCAACCAGCGCCCGTTCAAGAAGCTGCCTGGCTGCAGGGCGGTGGCGTTTGCGGCACTGGATGCGCCGGCTTTGAAGCCGCTGCCAGCAATGCCGATGGTGCTCGCGAAGTTCAAGCCGGCGCGCGTCAACATTGACTATCACGTGGCCTTCGAGGGCCACTACTACTCGGTGCCGCACCAGCATGTTGGCGCCGCCGTGGAACTGCGCATCACGGCGGGCACGCTGGAGGTGCTCCTGCGGCGCCAGCGCATCGCCGCGCACGCGCTCATGCTTCACCAACACACTCTGGATCAGGCACCCCACTGCAGGTGTCCGCGATCGCCCCCAACGCTGTCCGCGATCAGCTTGGAATGGGTGTCCGCGATCAATGGAATGCGCAGCCAGGCGGCCAGCCGCGAGAACTCCCCCGAGTTGCAGCCCAGTTCCCGCACCCGCGACGGCGCCAGGCCGCGGATCCAGCGCGTCACAGCGTCGCGTTTGTTCTGGAGGTCGGCATCGCTGTAATGCGCGCGTTCGCCGACGTAGTGGTCGACCAGCGGCTCGAAGGACAGCAGGTCGCAGAACACCGGCCGGCCGCCGTCGAAGATCACGTTCCAGGCCGACGCGTCCTTCAGGTCGCCCCCCGCCTCGACGGCCTCGCGCCGCAGCCGCAGCGTGAACTCCGCCGCCTGGAACAGCTGCAGGTCACACCACTCCGGCGGCAGGCTGACGAAGGGCACCCGGCGCGCAGACACCGTGCGCTCGTCAACGATCTCGAAGTCGACCAAATCGCCCTGATCGCGCCAGCGGATTGCGCACGAACACGATCACCGCGCCGACCAGCGCGATCAGGCCCTGCCAGATCAGTATGCCCGAACCGGGATCCACATAGGCGTGAGCGCTCTACGGCACGCTCAACACGAGCGCCACCACACCAATTTGCCGAGAATTGACGCCGCCGCCCCTGTTTGCTGCCAGCTGCTTCGTGCTGGCATGTCATTGAATATGCGGCGGATTTTCACATCTTTGTCATCGAGCCTATCCGCGATCGGAACGGAACTCCGCCCCCAGCAGCTGTCGCAACTGCTCGCGGGCCTCGGCGTCCGACACGACTTCCGACGTGCGCGCGGTCACCAGCAGCGCCTCGATGTCCTGGCTGGCCGAGCGATCGTCCAGCCGGGCCAGCAGCAGCCGCTCGAACCGCGTGGGCAGCGTGAGGTCGCTGTCGCTGAGCAGCTCCTCGTACAGCTTCTCCCCGAGCCGCAGGCCAGTAAACGCCACCGTGACGTCCGCGGCGGCCTGTCCCGACATCCGGATCATCTGCATCGCCAGATCCACGATCTTCACCGGCTCGCCCATGTCGAGCACGAACACCTGCCCGTTCTCCCCGATCGCTCCCGCCTGCACGACCAGCCGTGCCGCCTCCAGGATCGTCATGAAATAACGCGTGACCTCCGGATGCGTCACCGTCACCGGCCCGCCTTTCGCAATCTGCTCCTTGAACTTCGGGATCACGCTGCCGCTTGATCCCAGCACGTTGCCGAACCGCACCGCCATGAACTTCGTCGCGTGGCCCTGCCCCGCCATGTGGCTGACCACCAGTTCCGCCGCCCGCTTGGTCGCGCCCATCACGTTCGTCGGATTGACGGCCTTGTCCGTCGAGATCAGCACGAACCTCTCGACCCCGGATTCAGCCGCCGCCACACACGCGTGATACGTCCCCAGCGTGTTGTTCCTCAGCGCCGCCCACGCGTTTTCCTCCTCCATCAACGGCACATGCTTGTATGCCGCCGCATGGAACACGATCTGCGGCCGGTACTTGCCGAACACGTGGCGCAGGTGCTCCAGGTCCTTCACGTCGCCGATCAGGCGCACCAACGGGATGTGCGGGAACTTCTCGCCCAGTTCCTGCTCGATGGTGTACAGCGCGAACTCGCTCAGTTCGTACAGCACGATCTTCGACGGGCCGTAGCGGGCCACCTGCCGGCACAGCTCCGAGCCGATGGAGCCGCCCGCGCCGGTGATCAGCACGGTCTTGCCGCCCAGGCATTCGCTGATGCCGCCCTCGTCGAGTTCGACGGGCTCCCGCCCCAGCAGGTCTTCCGGCTCGATGTCGCGCACCTGGTCCACATGCCGGCCCGCCAGCAGTTCCTGGCTGCTGGGCACGGTCAGCACGGGCAGGCCCGTCTGGCCGGCCAGGTCCAGCGCACGGTGCCGCTGTGCGGTGGAGGCCGCCGGCATGGCGACGACGATGTGCGTGATGCCGTGCAGTTCCGCGTAGCGCCGCGCCGCCTCCAGCGTGCCCAGCACGGGCACGCCCGCGACGCGGGCGCCGCGCTTCTCGGGGGCGTCGTCCAGAAAGCCCACCACCACCCAGCCCTGGCTGTGCTGGATGCCCGCCACCAGCAGCCGCCCCGCGTCGCCCGCGCCCATGACGAGGGCCCGGCGCTGCTCCTGCGTGCTGCCGCTGATGCGGCTGCGCATGTGCTCGTAGAGCATGCGGTAGCCCATGCGCATCATGGCCAGCAGCATCAGCGTGAAGACCGGGTGCAGCGCGAGCACCGCGCGCGGGACGGCGGACAGCTGGGCCATCAGCACGGCGACGGCGCCGATCAGGCCCGCGACGGCGCAGGCCACCGCCAGCCGCTTGACCTCGCCGAAGCCGCTGAAGCGCCACATGCCCTTGGGCACGTTGAACAGCTTCAGCAGCACGCCGTACAGCGCGACGATGGCGAGCATGACCCAGGGGTCGTAGTCGGGCCGCGCGCTGAACCAGCGCTCGAAGCCGAGGCGGAACAGGTAGGTGGCCTGCCAGGCGATGACGACGGTGAGCAGGTCCAGCAGCAGCGCCAGCGCCTCGCGGTGGGGGCGCAGGCGGGTCAGGAAGGTGTCGAGTTGCTGCCAGGTCATGGGGCGCGGATTGTCGCAGCGGATAATCGCCGGCCACGCAGCGAGGTACACATGGGACAAGCCGCCACACGGTCCAAGTTGAGCGCCGAGGACTACCTGGCCTGGGAAGCGGGCCAGCAGGAACGCCATGAATACCTGGACGGCGAGGTGTTCAACATGGCCGGCGCGGAAGAGCGTCATGTGACGGTCACGGGCAACGCCTACATGGCGCTGCGCCGGCATGTAGGCGGCTCGCCTTGCCGCGTCTTCATGCTCGACATGAAGCTGGCCGTCGATGCGAGCAACGCCTACTTCTACCCCGACGTGTTCGTGACCTGCGGTGAGGCGGACCGGGCCAGCCCGCTCGTCAAGCGCGAACCCAAGCTCATCGTGGAAGTGCTGTCGCCCGGCACGGCGGCCTATGACCGTGGCGCGAAGTTCGCGCACTACCGCCGCATCGCCACGCTGACCAAGTACGCGCTGATCGACCTCGACTCGCGCCGCACCGATGTGTACCGCCTGGGCGCCGACGGGCTGTGGGTGCTGCACCCGTTCGAGGCCGGGCAGGCGGTGACGTTCGCCAGCCTGGGGCTGACGGTGCCCGCCGAGACCTTGTTCGAGGACGTGGACGAGGCGCCCGCCTCAGCCGCGTAGCACGCGGCCCAGCGTCCGCAGGATCAGCCGCAGGTCGGCCGCCAGGCTGGCGCGCGCCGCGTAGTCGGCGGACAGCCGCAACTTGGCCGGCAGGATGACCTCGCAGTACTCGCGCTCGGGGTCGCTGGCTGCGGCCAGCAACTCGGCCTCGTGGCTGAAGGCCAGCGACGCGGGGTCGGTGATGCCCGGCCGGACCGACAGCACCACCTCGCGCAGCGCCTCGGGGTAGAGCGCCACGTAGCGCGGCACCTCCGGCCGCGGGCCGACGAGGCTCATCGCGCCACGCAGCACGTCCCACAGCTGCGGGAGCTCGTCCAGCTTGGTCGCGCGCAGCCAGCGGCCGGCGCGCGTGATGCGCGGGTCGGCGCCGACGGTGATCTCGGCGCCGGGTGCCACACGCATCGTGCGGAACTTGTGGATCGTGAACGGCACGCCAAAGCGGCCGACGCGGGTCTGGCGGAACAGCGCCGGGCCGGGCGAGTCCAGCCTGATCCACAGCGCGGCCAGCAGCAGCAGCGGCGCGAGGACCAGCAGGCCCAGCGCCGCGCACAGCAGGTCGAACAGCCGTTTGCTCAAGCGAGCAGGCCGCGCACGGCGGCGATGACACGCTCCACGTCGGCATCGCTCATCGCCGTGTACAGCGGCAGGCTGGCCGTACGCTCGAACGCCTTCTGCGAGTGCGGGAACTGCTCCGGCCTGAGGCCGTAACGGTCGCGCCAGTAGGGGTGCAGGTGCAGCGGCACGTAATGCACGCTGCAGCCGATGCCGGCGGCGAACAGGCCTTCGATGAAGGCGTCGCGCGAAATCGGCGCGTCGTCCGCCAGGCGCACCGCGTAGAGGTGCCAGGCGTGGACGTCGCCTTCGGGCGCGTCGGGCGGCAGGATCAGCGGCAGGTCGGCGAAGGCCGCGTGGAAGCGCCGGGCGATCTGCTCGCGGCGCGCCTGGAAGGCCGGCAGGCGCTTCAGCTGGTGCAGGCCCAGCGCGGCGGCGATGTCGGTCAGGTTGTACTTGAAGCCGGGCGCGACGATCTCGTAGTACCAGCTCGGCACCTTCGCGGTGAAGCGGTCGAAGGCGTCGCGGCTCATGCCGTGCAGGCGCATCACGCGGGCGCGCCTGGCCAGCTCGGCGTTGCGCGTGACCAGCATGCCGCCCTCGCCGGTCGTCATGGTCTTGTTGGCGTAGAAGCTGAAGACGGTGGCGTCGCTGCCCAGCGTGCCGATCAGCTCCTTCTCCAGCGTGGTGGGCAGCGCGTGCGCGGCGTCCTCGATGACGCGCAGGCCGTGGCGGCGCGCGATGTCCAGCACGGCCAGCATGTCCACCGCGAGGCCGCCGTAGTGGACGGGCAGGATGGCGCGGGTGCGCGGCGTGATCGCGGCCTCGATGGCGGCGATGTCGATGTTCAGCGTCGCCGGGTCGATGTCGACCAGCTTCACGTCGGCGCCGAGGTAGCGCACCACCTCGGCGGTGGCGGTGAAGGTGTGCGTGGTGGTGATGACCTCGTCGCCGGGGCCGAGGCCGATGGCCTCCAGCGCCAGGTGCAGGCCGGCTGTGGCGGAGTTGACGGCGATGCACTCCAGCGGCCCGTCGCCGCCGTTGCGGCCCAGGAACTCGGCAAAGGCCTGCTCGAAGCGCTTGGCCTTGGGGCCGGTGGTGATCCAGCCGGATTTCAGCGTGTCGACGACTTCGGCGATCTCGTCGTCGCCAAGGTCGGGGAGGGCAAACGGAAGGAAAGGAAGGAAGGGTTGTGTGTTGGTCATGCGAGCACGAGCAGATTGTTGGGCTTCACATCACGCACAGCCTGCACTGCGATGCCCCTGTCGAGCGTCACGAGACAACCGCCGCGACGAACCGCCAAGGCCAGCAGGTAGATATCGGTGATCTGACGCGAACCCGTCACCCGATCCCAGAGAATGGCTCCGGGTTCGAGCAGGCTGATGTCGTCAGCCCAGAATTCGTGACCGGCCTGCGCAGCGGCCAGCGCCAGTCGCTCGGCCACGTCGCCCGGCGCCTGCCGGTTGAGGTAGGAACGCCCAGACAGGATGCGCAGCGCGCCGTTCTGTGTCAGCGGGCAAGACGCCCAGCCACGGCTGAAATGCCCGCTCCACCAACTCATCGTCAGGTGGTGGTGGATGTGATTGGCGTCCAGCAAGGCCAGCAGCACGTTGACGTCGAGCAGCGACCTCACTCAAACACCCTCTTCGTCACGCACGGCGTTGACATGCTCCTGCGTGATGACCAGGCCCGGCACGGGCGGAAACGGCAAAAAGCCGCCGACCGCCCCGGTCGGCTTGGCGGGCTGCCCGCCTCCTCCTGTCAGCGCCCGGCGCAGCAGCCGCGACACCACGGCACCGGCGGTGGTGCCTTCGTGCCGGGCGAGTTCCTTGGTGGCGGTGAGCAGGTCGTCGTCGATGTCGAGGGTGGTGCGCATCGCGGGGCCTCATGTGATGCAATGATGCGCAGATGCTATCACCGCAGCGCCTCGATGAAGCGTGCCGCCAGCACCGGGTAGGCGTGGTGCGCCATCGCGAACGCCCGGCCGCGCCGGCCCATCGCGGCGCGCGCGTCCGCGGGCAGCGCGGCGAGCCGGCGCAGGCCGTCGGCGACCGCCCGCGGGTCCTGCGGCGCGACGGTCAGCCCCGCGCCGGCCTCGGCCACCGGGTCGTTGCCGGCCTCGACCGAGTGCAGCACGGCGCGCCCGGCCATCAGGTAGTCGATCAGCTTGTTGGGCGCGATGCCGAAGCGGTAGATCGGCGTGCGCTGCCAGCCGATGTAGGCGATGTCGAACTGGCCGAGCAGCGTCGGGATCTGCGCCTTCGGGATGGGCGGGAAGCAGCGCACGTTCGCCAGCCCCTCGGCCACGGCGCGCCCGGCCAGGCGCGCGGCCTCGTGGCCGCTGCCGACCAGCACGAAGGCCAGCGGCGCGTCGCGCAGCTGCGCGGCGGCGTCCAGCAGCACGTCCAGCGCATTGGGCAGGCCCATGGAGCCGGCGTAGCCGACGATGACGCGGTCGGCGGCGCGCTCGGCGGCGAGATGGGCCGCCAGCGCCTCGCCCAGCGGCGCCGACTCGCCCTGCCACTCCTCCGGCGCGAAGCCGTTGGGCACGATGTGCAACTTGCGCAGGTCCAGGCCCCGCGAGGCCATGTGCCCGTGCACGCAGGGCAGCATCGAGACCACCACGTCGGCATCGCGGTAGGCGTCGGCCTCGGCCTTGCCGCACAGCAGCGCGAACGGATGGCGCGGCGACATGCCGGACAGCTCGATCAGCGACAGCGGCCACAGGTCGTGCACCTCGTAGACCAGCTTTGCCTTGGCCAGGCGCGCCAGCCTCCTGGCCACCCACACGTCCATCGGGTAGGTGCTGGACGCGATGACCGCGTCGGGCCGGAACTCGCGCGTCAGCCGCCAGGCGTCGGCGCGCAGCTGGCGCAAGAAGCTCAGGATGTTGCGCAGCCGGCCGACGCCGTTGCCGGCGTAGTGCGGCGTGGGCAGCCAGCGGTAGCGGATGCCGTCGATCAGCTCCTCGCGCGACTCGGCGCCGACCTCCGGCTGCACCGCACGCACGTGCGACTGCGAGGCAGCGACGATCAGCACCTCATGCCCCGCCCGCACCCATTCGCGGGCCAGGTAGTAGGGCCGGAACTCCATGCCGTGGCGCGGCGAGCCGGCGTAGTGGTTGACGAGCAGGATCCTCATGCCGGGCCCAGCGCCTTCAGCCGGGTCAGGAAGCGCTGCACATGCGGCTCGAACAGGCCGTTCGCGGCCACCCAGTCGCGGTTGGCGGCCGCCAGCGTGGCCACGTCCAGCGCCGCCATGCGCGCCGGCAGGTCGTCCGGCACGCCGACGATCAGGCCGCGCGCCGAGTCGCCGATGAGCTCGCGGTTGGCCGGCAGGTCCGACAGCAGCGGCACGCAACCGTGGGCCATCGCCTCCAGCACCGAGACCGACACCGAATCGCTCTGCGGCAGGCTCAGGAACCAGGTCGAGCGCGCGTAGTGCGCGCCCTGCGCGGCGGCGTCCAGCCGGCCGACGAAGCTGACCCTGTCGCCCAGGCCGCGCGCGGCCGCGTCGGCCTCCAGCGCGGCGCGCAGCGAGCCGTCGTTGGCCACCACCAGCCGCGCGTCGGGCCGCGCCGCCGCGATGCGCGCGAACGCGTCGATGACGAGCTGCGGCCGGTAGATGGGCTCCAGGCCCCGGTTCGCAAAGCACAGCCAGGGCTGCTTCTTCGCGTTCTGCCTGGGCAGGGCCTCCAGCCCGAACGGGAACACCATCACGTCGCGCGCGCCCAGCTCGCGCATGCGCTGGGCCATGTGCTGCGAGTCCGACGTGGTGACCGCGCAGCTGCGCAGCACCTTCGCCGTCATCCACCGCCAGGCGGCGCCCTGGTTGGGCGTGACGAGGATGTCGCTGCCCCAGGCCGAGCCGGCGATCTGCGCGCGCAGCCGCCAGCCCAGCTTGGCCGCCCAGGCCAGCGAGCCGTGCGAGGTCAGGTAGTGCGCGTGCAGCCAGTCGGCATCGGTCTCGGCCAGCCAGGCGCCGATTCTGGGCAGCTGCCTGATCAGCGCGACGTTGCCGCCGCCGTGGTCCGGCGCGGTGTTCAGCGCCAGCCGCTGCGCGTCGGGCAGCAGCTGGTGGAACTCGGGCAGGAAGCCGCGCGACGAGATCGCGTGCAGTTGCACACGGGGCTTCAGCGCGCGCGCCCACTTCAGCAGGTGCGGGCTTTCGCCGTCGCCGATGAGGACGAGCTTGAGGCCGCCGGACAGGCTCATGACAGCACCGCCCGCTCGGCCGCCCGGAGGGCGGTGCGCGCCGCCTCGGGGGGCCGTGAACGCAGTGAGCGCGGGGGCATCATGCGCCCCCCCTCCCCGCCCAGCCCTCGTAGGCGGCGCGCAGCTCGGGGTGGCGGGCCAGCAGCGCGGCGTCGCGCGCGCGCGTGTCGCCCACCTGGCGCGCGGGCTGGCCGGCCATGATGGCGAAGTCCGGCGCCGCGCCGCGCAGCTGCGCGTAGGCGCACAGGATGGCGCCCTTGCCCAGCGTGCTGCCGGGCTCGATCAGGCTGTGCGGGCCGACGAAGCTGTAGGCCCCCAGGCGCACCGGCGCCTTGCGGTAGCCCGGCGGCTCGCCGCCCGCGGTGGCGAAGCGGCGGCCGTTGACGCGCAAGGCGTCATGGGTGCTGTGGGTCACGATGGAACAGAAGTTGGTGATCTGCACGCCCTCCTCGATGATGAGGCCGGCGCTGGCGTCGATAAAGTTGAACTGGCCGATGAAGACATGGTCGCCCAGGCGCAGGCCGGCCTCGCCTTCGAGGCAGGTGCTGGGCGCGATGCGCGAATGCGGCGCGCCGGCCTCGCCGAACAGCATGCGGAAGCCGAGCAGCCGCAGCAGGCGGCGGCGCAGGCGGTTGATCAAGACACGCATCATTCCCAGGTCCACAGCGCCCAGAAGAAGTAGCCGAAGTAGAGCAGCATCGCCGCCGACACGCCCCAGCCCGCGCCGGCCAGGCCGCCCAGCTGGAGGCCCGCCGCCAGCCCGGCGACGAACAGCGCCTGGCCGACCAGCGCCAGCTTCAGCGCCCAGGCCTGCGCGCCCCAGGCCATCGGCACGACCGACAGCGGCGCGGCGACGAAGTGCAGCGCGACATAGGGCGCCAGCGACCGCGCCAGCTCGCCCGCGCCGCGCCATTCCGGGCCGAACACGGTGGCGAACAGCCAAGGCCCGGCCGCCAGCAGCACGAGCATCAGCGGCAGCGCGAGCGCGGCCAGCAGCAGCAGGTTGTGGCGCACCAGCGCACGCGCCTCGGCGAGGCTTGTGGCCTGCGTGAGGCGCGGGTATAGCGCCTGCGACAGCGAGCCGCCCACCAGCGACGCCGGCGCCTTCAGATAGCGCAACGCCAGTGCCCAGGCGCCGGCCTCGGGCGCGCCCAGCCAGGCCGTCAGCAGCGCGATGGCCAGCGTGTCCTGCAGCGCGCCGGCAAAGGCATGCGGCGTGTTCAGCAGCGGGAAGCCGCGGTGCTTGGCCGCCATCGCGCGCAGCGGCCGCGGCGCCAGCAACTGCCGCCATCCGCCCGCAGGCGCGGGCCGGGCCTGCACGATCGCGGCGGCGCCCGTGGCCAGCGTCGCGCCGGCCATCAGACCCCAAGGGCCGGCCTGCATCAGCCCGAAGCCCACCTGGGCCAGCGCGCCACCGCCCCATTGCGCGACGCGCCCCCAGGCCAGCGCCGCGAAGCGCCCGGCCCGCGCCGCCCACTGGCCCAGCGCCTGGCTGACCGCCAGCGCCAGCACGGCCAGCGGCAGCGCAGCGGCGAGGGGCAGTCCGGCCCAGGCCATCCAGGCGCCGCCGACGAGCACGGCCGCCGCGACGACGGCCAGCAGCACGCGCAGGCACAACGCCAGCAGCGTGGCGGCGGCGGACTCGTCCTTCTCCAGCGCCAGCGCGAACTCGTAGCGCGCACAGCCGACGACGGCCAGGTTGCCCGCCACCGTCCACACCAGCGAGAACTGCCCGTATTCGGCCGGCGTGTACAGCCGCGCGATCCACGGCCCCAGCAGCAGCGGCACGGCCTGGGCCAGCGCGCTGCCGGCCAGCAAGGTGAGGGTGGCGCGCTTCAGGCTCATAGGGGCGCGGGATTCTAAAATCCCCGGCTCACCAAGGCCCCGCAATGACCCACCACACCCCGACCATTCCCGCACCCGCGCCGACGGACGACAACCAGCTGATCGCCGAGCGCCGCGAAAAACTGGCCGCGCTGCGGGCCGCCACGCGCGTGCCCTTCCCCAACGACTTCAAGCCCGCGCACCGCGCCGCGTCGCTGCAGGCGCAGTACGGCGAGATCCCGAACGAGGAACTGGAGCCGCAGGGCATCCGGGTCACGGTGGCCGGCCGCATGATGCTCAAGCGCGTGATGGGCAAGGCCAGCTTCTGCACGCTGCAGGACGCCACCGGCCGCATCCAGCTGCGCGTGACCATCGACCACCTGGGCGCCGAGGCCTACGACGCCTTCAAGCACTGGGACCTGGGCGACATCCTCGGCGCCGAGGGCACGCTGATGCGCACCAAGACCGGCGAGCTGACCGTCACCGTCACCACGCTGCGCCTGCTGACCAAGAGCCTGCGCCCGCTGCCGGACAAGTTCCACGGCATGACCGACCAGGAGCAGAAGTACCGCCAGCGCTACGTCGACCTGATCACCGACGAAGACGCCCGCAGGCGCTTCGTCGCGCGCAGCCAGGGCGTGTCGGCCATCCGCAGCTTCATGGTGGAGCACGGCTTCCTGGAGGTGGAGACGCCCATGCTCCACCCCATCCCCGGCGGCGCCAACGCCAAGCCCTTCGTGACGCACCACAACGCGCTGGACCAGGAGATGTTCCTGCGCATCGCGCCCGAGCTGTACCTGAAGCGGCTGGTGGTGGGCGGCTTCGAGCGCGTGTTCGAGATCAACCGCAACTTCCGCAACGAAGGCATCTCGGTGCGCCACAACCCCGAGTTCACGATGATGGAGTTCTATGCGGCCTACTGGACGCACCACGACATCATGGACTTCACCGAAGCCGTGCTGCGCCACGCCGCGATCGCCGCCACCGGCAGCGCCGCGCTGACCTATGCCGGCAAGCCCGTCGCGCTGGACAAGCCCTTCGCCCGCGTGTCCGTGCGCGACTCGCTGATCCGCTACGCCGGCCTGACCGGCGAGGAGGCCGACGACGCCGACCTGCTGCGCGCCCGGATCATCGCCGCCGGCGAAGAGGCGCCGGCCCGCTGGAGCCTGGCCGAACTGCAGTTCGGCCTGTTCGAGGCGGTGGTCGAGGAGAAGCTGTGGGAGCCCACCTTCATCATCGACTACCCCGTCGAGGTCTCGCCGCTGGCCCGCGCGTCCGACGCCGACCCGAGGATCACCGAGCGCTTCGAGCTGTTCATCACCGGCCGCGAGTACGCCAATGGTTTCTCCGAGCTGAACGATGCCGAGGACCAGGCCGCCCGCTTCCACGCCCAGGTGGCCAACAAGGACGACGGCGACGAGGAGGCGATGTACTACGACGCCGACTTCATCCGCGCGCTGGAGTACGGCATGCCGCCCACCGGCGGCTGCGGCATCGGCATCGACCGGCTGATGATGCTGATCACCGATTCGCCGTCGATCCGGGACGTGATCCTCTTCCCGGCGCTGCGCCGGGAAGCTTGACGTCCACCGGCGCTGCGCCGGGAGGCCTGAACGCCACCGGCGAGCCGGCGGCGGATGCAAAAAGGGCGGCCCGCGAGGCCGCCCTTGTCATGCCCGGTGGCGCGTTCAGCGGCCGGCCAGCGCGGAAGCGCGATGCACGGTGGGCACCGGGAAGTCGCCCAGCTCGCGGGCGGCGTTCTCGCCATGGTCGGCGGCTTCGGCGGCGGCGACCCTGGCGTCGCGGGGCATCGCCGTCGGCTTGGCCGTCAGCACGGCCTGGCGGGGCAGCGTGGCCGTGGCGACGGCCGCCTTGGCGGACGCCGGGACGGCCACCTCCACACCCATTTCACCCTGGATGACCGCCAGCTCGCCGCTGCTGCGCGCCGCCGCCAGTTCGGCGATGACGGCTGCGCGGGTCAGCGGCGCGGTTTCGGTGGCCTGGGCCGAGGCGGCACCGGCGGCGATCAGCAGGGAGGCGGCGAGGAGGGGGGACAGCTTGCTCATCAAGAGACTCCTTCAGCAGCGGCGGGAACGCCCGCCGCCTGGGTATCCGGACACCGCGACCGCGTTGTCCATGGCCCGCACTGTAGGCAGCGCCTCTCCGTAGAAACACCAGGCTGCCGGGAACTGACTGTTCACAAGTCGCAAACAGTCGCCAGCCGCCCGCCCCCATCAGATCGGGAACGCAAGCAATCAGCGGTGCTCGAACGACGGGGCCCGCTTGGCCAGGAAGGCCTCCATGCCCTCGCGCTGGTCGTGGCTGCCGAACAGCGCGTGGAAGTAGCGGCGCTCCACGGCCACGCCATCGCTCAGCGGCCCCTGGAAGGCCAGGTTCACCAGCTCCTTGATCAGCATGACGGACGGCGCGCTGAAGCCGTTGATGGCCTCGGCGGCGGCCAGCGCCTCGTCCAGCAGCTTGTCGGCCGGCACCACGCGCGCCACCAGGCCGGCGCTCTCGGCCTCGGCGGCGCCCATCATGCGGGCGGTCAGCAGCAGGTCCATGGCCTTGCTCTTGCCGACCGCGCGCGGCAGGCGCTGCGTGCCGCCGGCGCCGGGCACGATGCCCAGCTTGATCTCGGGCTGGCCGAACTTGGCGGTGTCGGCCGCGATGATGAAGTCGCACATCATCGCCAGCTCGCAGCCGCCGCCCAGCGCGAAGCCGGCCACCGCGGCGATCACGGGCTTGCGCACGCGCAGGATGGTCTCCCAGTTCTTCGAGATCAGCCCGCTCTTGAAGGCGCTGGCGAAGCTGTGGGGCAGCATCGTGGCGATGTCCGCCCCGGCCGCGAAGGCGCGCTCGGAGCCGGTCAGCACGATGCAGCCGATGCCGTCGTCGGCGTCGAAGGCCAGCAGCGCGCGGCCCAGCTCGTCCATCAGCGAGTCGTTCAGCGCATTCAGCGCCTTGGGCCGGTTCAGCGTGATGAGGCCGGTCTTGCGCGGGCCGTCGCCGTGCACGGCGGTGAGGATGCATTCATAGGTCATGGCGGGGGTCTCCGGGGGCTGTCGTCGGGCGATTCTGGCGCGGCTTGCAGCGGCGCGTGCTGCAGCCGCAGGTCGATGTGGGTCTGCGCGTCCTGGCGGATCACGAGGCGCACCGGCAGGTATTGCAGCGACGGCGCCAGCCACACCTCGGCCGCCAGCACGCCGCCGCCGGGCGGCCGCACGGGGCGCAGGTGCCAGGCGAGCACCGGCCCCAGCGGCGTGTCCACCGCCGCCTCGCCCACCACCTCGTAGGTCCAGGCGTACTGCCGCTGCGGCAGCACCAGCGGGAAGCGCACCCGGTGCCCGGCCTGCAGCGGCTCGCGGCCGGTGAGGAACAGCCAGGTCAGCTGCACGAACTGGCTGGTCGAGTCCTGCGCGCCGGCCGGCACGGGCTGGCGCGCGCCACTGGCGAGCTGCACCTCGCCGCCCTGGAAGAACACACTGGCGCGACGGCCCTCGCCGACGAGGACGCGCGTCGCCTCGTCGTAGCGCTGCGGCGCGATGCCCTGCGGCGTCAGCCGCCCCTGGCTGCTCATGCGGCGCGTGATCAGCGGCGCGAAGCCGGGGCCGACGTCCACGTCCAGGTGGACCTGGTAGTCGTGCCCCCGGCGCAGCCATTCCACCTGCGCCTGGCCATGCACCTCGCCGCGGTAGTAGCCGGTCAGCCGGTAGCTGAGCCGGGTGGACAGCGGCCATTCGGGGCCGGGCTCCGGCGGCGCCTCGGGGCCGGCGGCGGAGGCCGGGGGCGCTGCGGCCGCCGCGAGAGCGCCGGGCGCCGACGCCGGCATGAGCTCGGGCTGGGGCTCGGGGGCCGGAACGGGCTCGGGGACGGGCTCCGGCGCCGAGGCCGGCGGCTCGGGCGCGGCGGCCTCGGGCGCCGGCCGGCGTGCTGCCGGCGCGGGTGGCGGTGGGCGCGACCGGGCGGGCGGCACCTGCATCGCCATCTCGCGCACGAACTCGACCTGCAGGCGCGGCGGCATCGGCGGCGGGCCGTCGCGCACCCAGCCGTCGTGCAGGCGCTGCACCTCGCGGCCCAGCAGCAGGTGCAGCGCCAGCACGGCCGCCACCAGCAGCAACGGCGGCCGCGGCGCCCTCATCGCCGGTTCAGGCGATGTGGCCGAGCGGGCCGTCCCAAGGTGCGCCATCGAGGCGCAACGCGCGGCCATCGCTCGGGCGATGGCGGGCATTGGCAACGAAGCGCGCGTGCGGTGGGGCGGAACGGGCGGCCATGTCGGGTGCGGTCACACCTTGTCAGGCGCCCAGCCAGCGCCGCCGGGAGCGCAGCGCGGCCGGCGCGCCGCCGGCCAGCGCCAATGCGACCGCCGCCGGCCGCGCGGGTGGCAGCGCCACGGCCAGTTCGACGAGGCGCTGGTCGCGGCTCACCAGCAGGCGCAGCGTGGCGTCGCCGGCCGGCAGCAGCGCGGGCGCGTCGTCCAGCCGGCGCAGCCGCCAGCCGTTGCAGCCCAGGATGTCGTCGCGCGCGTTCAGCCCGCCCGCCTCGGCGGCGCCGCCGCGGAGCACGTGCGTGACGGTGATGCCGCTCAGCGCGCTCTCGCGCACGCGCAGCCCCAGGCGCTGGGCGACGCTGGCGCGGCCCTCGTCGCGCCAGGCCACGCCGGCGGCCTCCAGCAGCTCGCGCAGCGGCAACTCGCCGGTGCCGTGCACCCACTGCCGCAGTTGCTCGGCCAGGTCGCCGCCGCCCAGCGCGCGCACGGCGGCCAGCACCTCGTCCTCGCCGACCGGGCCGCCGCCGGTGGCGCGCCACAGCCGCCGCATCAGCGCGTCCAGGCTGGACCGGCGCGCGCGCAGGCTCAGGTCCAGACACAGTGCCACCAGCGCGCCCTGCGCGTAGTAGTTGCTCGTGGTGTTGGGGCTGTTCTCGTCGGGCCGGTAGTACTTGGTCCAGGCCTCGAAGCTGGCGGCGCTCAGCGGCTGCACGCGCCGGCCCGGCGTGGCCAGCACGCCGTTGACGGACGCGGCCAGCAGCTTCAGGTAGCGCGGCGCGTCGACGAGGCCGGCGCGCAGCAGCATCAGCTCGTCGTAGTAGCTGGTGAAGCCTTCGAAGAACCACAGCAGCCTGGTGTGGTTCTCGCGCTGGTAGTCGAAGCGCGCGAACTCCGCCGGCCGCAGCCGCTTGACGTTCCACGCATGGAAGTACTCGTGGCTGAACAGGCCCAGCAACCGCGCATAGCCGTCGCCCGGCGCCGCGCCCTCGGCGGCGGTGGGCAGCTCGCGGCGGGCGCAGATCAGCGCCGTGCTGGCGCGGTGCTCCAGGCCGCCGTGGCCGTCGTCCACGGCCCACAGCAGGAAGCTGTAGCGCGGGAACGGCGCGCCGCCCCAGAAGGCGATCTGCGCTTCGCAGATGCGCTGCACGTCGGCCAGCAGCCGCGCGCCGTCGAAGCTGGGCCAGGCGCCCGCGACGACGATGCGGTGCGGCACGCCGGCGGCGGTGAACTCGCCCTGCCAGTGCGGGCCGATCTCGAAGGGGTGGTCGAGCAGTTCGTCGTAGTCGGCGGCTTCGTAGCCGCCGCCGGCCTCGGCCATCTCGGTGGCGACCCGCCAGCCGGCCGGCACGCGGGCCAGTGCGAGGCCGTGCCGCTCGCCCTCGCGGCCGTGCGCGCGCAGGCACAGGCTGCTGGCGTTGAAGAAGGCGCGCCGGTCGTCCAGCCAGGCTGTGCGCACGGAGGCGTCGAAGGCGTAGACCTCGTAGCTCAGCACCAGCGCCGCGCGGCCGCTGCAGCGTACGCGCCAGCTGGCCTTGTCGAGCTGCTCGACGGGCAGCTCGCGCCGGCCCTGGCGCGCGCTCAGGCCGCTGAGGTGCTTGGCGAATTCGCGCACCAGGTAGCTGCCCGGGATCCACACCGGCAGGCTGAAGTCCTGCACCGCGTCCGGCGCCGGCAGCGTCAGCGTGACGCGCCAGCGGTGGGCCGCGCGGTCGGCCAGCTCGATGCGGTAGCGCGGCCCGGCCATCAGCTGCCTGCGGCGGCGAGGAAGCAGCTCAGGGCCGCGACCGCGGTGAGGCGGAAGCGCAGCGTCAGCCAGTCGGCGGCGCCGAGCTGGGTGTAGATGCGGCGGTCGAACACGTAGCAGGCGATCAGCACGCCGCCGTGCAGCGCCAGGCCCGCGTAGGGCGCCATCAGCACGCCCAGCCAGCCCAGCAGCACGGCTGCCGCGCCCCACACCAGCGGCTGCCGGCCCGGCAGCCCGCGCGCGAACGACAGGCCCCAGTGGATGCCGCCGAGGCAGGCGATGACCAGGCCGGCCCAGGCCGACAGCCCGGTGGTGATGAAGACGTGCTGGTCCAGATCCCGGCCGCCGATCAGCCAGACCAGCGCGCAGCCGAGCACGAAGGGGATGAGGCTGGCGTAGCCGAGGCGGTGCGCGAATTCGCGGTGGGCGGGGCTCATCGCGGTCAGGGCTTGCCGGCCGTAGCGGCCAGGGCCTGCAGGCGCCGCTCCAGTTCCACCGGGCCGACGGCGCCGGGGATGCGGTTGCCGTCTTCGAGCAGGATGGCCGGCGTGCCGTTGACGTGGATACGGCGCGACAGCGCCAGGTTGCGCTCGATGGCGGCGTCGTCGCACGAGGCCGCGGCCTTCGGCGGCTGCTCGCCCTTGAGCATCCAGCCCAGCCAGGCGCCGGTCCTGTCCTTGGCGCACCAGATGCCGCGCGCCTTGTCGGGCGAATCGCCGCCGAGGATGGGGATCATGAAGGTGTAGACGGTGACGTCCTTCATCTCCTGCAGCGCGGCCTCGAAGCGCTTGCAGTAGCCGCAGTTGGGGTCGGCGAACACGGCGATGCGGCGCTTGCCGCTGCCGCTCTTCCAGACCAGCGCGTCCTTGAACGGCAGCGTGGCGAAGTCCACCCGGTTGATCTGCGCGACGCGCTCGGCAGTCAGGTTCCTGCGCGCCTTCAGGTCGATCAGCTCGCCCTCGATGAAGAAGCTGCCGGTGGGGTCGGTGTAGCGCAGCTCGTTGCCGAAGCGGACCTCCCACAAGCCCGGCATGGCGCTGGGCCGCACCTCGTCGATCTTGGGCGCATTGGGCATGCGCTCGGCGATGGCCTTGCGGATGGCGGCCTCGTTGGCCAGGGCGGGCAGGCTCGCGGCGAGCAGGGCGGACAGGATCAGGGAACGGTAGGGCACGTTGGAATCTGGGAGCAGGACATCAGAGGCCGAGCGCGCGGCGGGTCAGCCAGCGCTTGACGGGGGGGAGCTGGTTCAGCGCATCCAGCCCGCGGTTGCGCAGCCCCTGTGCGGCGGGGTGCGGATGGGCGAACAGGCGCTGCAGCGCGTCGGTCAGCTCGCCCATGGCCAGCGTGGGCGCCAGGCGCTCGCGGGCGTAGCGGCGCAGCAGCCGCTCGTCGCCCAACGGCCGCCAGGGCTCGCGCGCCTGCAGCACGCGGGACAACGCGGCCACGTCGGCCAGGCCCAGGTTCAGGCCCTGCCCGGCCAGCGGATGCACCAGGTGCGCCGCGTCGCCCAGCAGCGCCCAGCCCGGGCCACTGACGGCACCGGCCCGCGCCAGCGCCAGCGGCCAGGCGGCCCGCAGGCCACCCAGCGCCAGCTCGCCGGCGGCGCCCGCGGTCGCCTGGTTGAGCTCGCGTTCGAAATCCGCGTCGGGCATCGCCAGCAGCTGCTGCGCGCGCTCGTCGGCACACGACCACACCAGCCCGTAGGACCGGCCAGGGGTGGGGCGTTCGAAGGGCAGCAGCGCCAGCACCTCGCCGCCCGCGCCGAACCACTGCCGCGCCACGCCCTGGTGCGGGCGGTCCGCGACCAGCCGCGTGGCCAGCGCGCGGTGGCCGTAAGGCTTGGGCTCGAATGCC
Organism: Roseateles sp.; assembly: GCF_047654785.1. Classification (GTDB taxonomy): domain Bacteria; phylum Pseudomonadota; class Gammaproteobacteria; order Burkholderiales; family Burkholderiaceae_C; genus Pelomonas. The sequence continues at coordinate 568,160 of NZ_JASGKQ010000001.1, read as the reverse complement.
ACGCCCAGCGCCGCGCGCGCGGCCGACTCGCGGCCCTCGCACAGGGCCGTCAGCGCCGCCGGCGTCTCGGGCGCCACGTCATGCACATGCGGTGAGAAGCGCAGCGCCGCGGCCAGCTGCGCATCCAGCGCGGCGGCGTCGACGATGAAGGCCAGTTCGCGCACGCCCTGCTGCCATGCCGAGAAGCCGAGCCGGCCGGCCGGCCGGCCGGTGGCGGCATCGCCGCAGATGACCATGTCGTACACGGGGCAGACGGCGTCTTCCGGCAGCGCCCCCCAGATCTTCAGCTCGCCGAGCAGCGCCACCGATGCCGCGTTCAGCGCATAGGTGCGCACGTCCTCGGCACGCGCCGGCTGCGGCGCCCCGGCCATGCCCACGGTCAGGCCCTGGGCGGCCAGGCTGAGCGCCAGGCTGCTGCCGACCGCGCCCCGCCCCTTCACCAACACGTCCACGCTTTGCATCCGGCGATTGTAGGCAGCGGGGTCCGGCCGCCCGACCGAGCGGGACGGCCCGCGCCGCAGTGGCCGACTAAAATCACGCCTCTCGGCAGCGGCGCTCCGCCGCCCGCCGCCTCCCCATCAGAAAGCCCTGCCATGAGCCTCAAATGCGGCATCGTGGGCCTGCCCAACGTCGGCAAGTCCACGCTCTTCAACGCCCTGACCAAAGCCGGCATCGCCGCCGAAAACTACCCCTTCTGCACGATCGAGCCCAACGTCGGCGTCGTCGAGCTGCCCGATCCGCGCTTGGCGGCGCTGGCCGAGATCGTCAAGCCCGAGCGCGTGCTACCGGCCGTGGTCGAGTTTGTCGACATCGCCGGCCTTGTCGCCGGCGCCAGCAAGGGCGAGGGCCTGGGCAATCAGTTCCTCTCGCACATCCGCGAGACCGATGCCATCGTCAACGTGGTGCGCTGCTTCGAGGACCCGAACGTCATCCATGTGAATGGCCGCGTCGATCCCATCGCCGATATCGAGGTCATCCAGACCGAACTGTGCCTGGCCGACCTGGGCACCGTGGACAAGAGCCTGGTGCGCTACAGCAAGGTGGCCAAGGCCGGCGGCGACAAGGAAGCCGCCCGCCTGGTCGAGGTGCTGAAGAAATGCCAGGCCGCGCTGAACGAGGCCAAGCCCGTGCGCTCCATCGAGTTCAGCAAGGAAGAACTCGCCGTGCTGAAGCCGCTGTGCCTGATCACCGCCAAGCCGGCCATGTTCGTCGGCAACGTGTCGGAAGACGGCTTCGAGGACAACCCCTTCCTGGACCGGCTGCGCGAGTACGCCGCGAGCCAGGGCGCGCCGGTCGTCGCCATCTGCGCCAAGACCGAGGCCGACCTGGCCGACATGAGCGACGAGGACCGCACGCTGTTCCTCGCCGAGATGGGCCAGGACGAGCCCGGCCTGAACCGGCTGATCCGCGCGGCCTTCAAGCTGCTGGGCCTGCAGACTTACTTCACCGCGGGCGTGAAGGAAGTGCGCGCCTGGACCATCCGCATCGGGGACACCGGCCCGCAGGCCGCGGGTGTCATCCACACCGACTTCGAGCGGGGCTACATCCGCGCCCAGACCATCGCCTATGACGACTTCATCCAGTACCGTGGCGAGCAAGGCGCCAAGGATGCGGGGAAGATGCGGGCGGAAGGCAAGGACTACGTGGTCAAGGACGGAGACGTTCTGCATTTCCTGTTCAACGTCTGACCGACGCCGGAGTCCAGCAGCACCTGAACTCAGCGATCGCAAACCAAATAAGAACCCGCCCAGGCGGGTTTTCTCATTGCGGTTTTCGTTACCCAGGAAGTGTTGGCAGGCCGAGGATTTCCGTTCCCGCAAAAGCAAAACCCCCGCCATCTTTCGATGACGGGGGCTGGCTTCAATAAATAGCCTGACGATGACCTACTTTCACACGGGAATCCGCACTATCATCGGCGCTGACTCGTTTCACTGTCCTGTTCGGGATGGGAAGGAGTGGGACCAAGTCGCTATGGTCGTCAGGCTTGACGGGTTGGCTTGTTGACAAGGTCAACAAACCCAATTCGTAGAGTCAGCAGAGTTCATCTGCACACAGCAATCATTTGCTGCGAAATCAGTATTTTGATTGCGTCTCCAGACTTCTGAAGAACGACATAACTTGAATCCTCACCTCGAGACGTGCTGAGCACAGACTCTCAAAGTTATAGGGTCAAGCCTCACGGGCAATTAGTACTGGTTAGCTTAACGCATTACTGCGCTTCCACACCCAGCCTATCAACGTCCTGGTCTCGAACGACCCTTCAGGGGGCTCAAGGCCCCGGCAAGACTCATCTTGAGACGAGTTTCCCGCTTAGATGCTTTCAGCGGTTATCTCTTCCGCACTTAGCTACTCGGCAATGCCACTGGCGTGACAACCGATACACCAGAGGTGCGTCCACTCCGGTCCTCTCGTACTAGGAGCAGGCTCTCTCAATCTTGCAGCGCCCACGGAAGATAGGGACCAAACTGTCTCACGACGTTTTAAACCCAGCTCACGTACCTCTTTAAATGGCGAACAGCCATACCCTTGGGACCGGCTACAGCCCCAGGATGAGATGAGCCGACATCGAGGTGCCAAACACCGCCGTCGATATGAACTCTTGGGCGGTATCAGCCTGTTATCCCCAGAGTACCTTTTATCCGTTGAGCGATGGCCCTTCCATACAGAACCACCGGATCACTTTGTCCTACTTTCGTACCTGCTCGACTTGTCAGTCTCGCAGTCAAGCACGCTTATGCCAATGCACTATCGTCACGATTTCCGACCGTAACTAGCGTACCTTCGAACTCCTCCGTTACACTTTGGGAGGAGACCGCCCCAGTCAAACTGCCCACCATACACTGTCCCCAACCCGGATAACGGGCCAAGGTTAGAACCTCAAACACACCAGGGTGGTATTTCAACGTCGGCTCCACCAAAACTAGCGTCCTGGTTTCAAAGCCTCCCACCTATCCTACACAGATCTGTTCAAAGTCCAATGTAAAGCTACAGTAAAGGTTCATGGGGTCTTTCCGTCTTTCCGCGGGGAGATTGCATCATCACAAACATTTCAACTTCGCTGAGTCTCTGGAGGAGACAGTGTGGCCATCATTACTCCATTCGTGCAGGTCGGAACTTACCCGACAAGGAATTTCGCTACCTTAGGACCGTTATAGTTACGGCCGCCGTTTACTGGGACTTCAGTCAAGAGCTTGCACCCCATCATTTAATCTTCCAGCACCGGGCAGGAGTCACACCCTATACGTCGACTTTCGTCTTTGCAGAGTGCTGTGTTTTTAATAAACAGTTGCAGCCACCGATTCTCTGCGGCCTCATTGGGCTCCCCAAGTAAATGGTTCACCTACTAAAGGCACACCTTCTTCCGAAGTTACGGTGTCAATTTGCCGAGTTCCTTCTCCAGAGTTCTCTCAAGCGCCTTAGAATACTCATCTCGCGCACCAGTGTCGGTTTGCGGTACGGTCGTTGCAAGCTGAAGCTTAGTGGCTTTTCCTGGAAGCAGGGTATCACTCACTTCGGAGGCAAGCCTCCTCGTTATCACGCCTCATCTAAGCTCTCCGGATTTGCCTAAAGAGCACGACTACACGCTTGAACCGGGACATCCAACACCCGGCTGAGCTAACCTTCTCCGTCCCCACATCGCACTTGCAATCGGTACAGGAATATTGACCTGTTTCCCATCAGCTACGCATCTCTGCCTCGCCTTAGGGGCCGACTCACCCTACGCCGATGAACGTTGCGTAGGAAACCTTGCGCTTTCGGCGAGGGGGCTTTTCACCCCCTTTAACGCTACTCATGTCAGCATTCGCACTTCTGATACCTCCAGCAGGCTTCACAACCCACCTTCACAGGCTTACAGAACGCTCTCCTACCACGCATATTGCTATGCATCCGCAGCTTCGGTAACTGGCTTAGCCCCGTTACATCTTCCGCGCAGGACGACTCGATCAGTGAGCTATTACGCTTTCTTTAAATGATGGCTGCTTCTAAGCCAACATCCTGACTGTTTTAGCCTTCCCACTTCGTTTCCCACTTAGCCAATTTTAGGGACCTTAGCTGGCGGTCTGGGTTGTTTCCCTCTTGAGTCCGGACGTTAGCACCCGGTGCTCTGTCTCCCAAGCTGTACTCTGCGGTATTCGGAGTTTGCCAAGGTTTGGTAAGTCGCCATGACCCCCTAGCCTAAACAGTGCTCTACCCCCGCAGGTAATACTTGAGGCACTACCTAAATAGTTTTCGGAGAGAACCAGCTATTTCCAAGTTTGTTTAGCCTTTCACCCCTATCCACAGCTCATCCGCTAGTTTTGCAACACTAGTCGGTTCGGACCTCCAGCACCTGTTACGGTACCTTCATCCTGGCCATGGATAGATCACTTGGTTTCGGGTCTACACCCAGCGACTATTCGCCCTATTCGGACTCGATTTCTCTACGGCTTCCCTATTCGGTTAACCTCGCCACTGAATGTAAGTCGCTGACCCATTATACAAAAGGTACGCAGTCACCCTTGCGGGCTCCTACTTTTTGTATGCATGCGGTTTCAGGATCTATTTCACTCCCCTCCCGGGGTTCTTTTCGCCTTTCCCTCACGGTACTTGTTCACTATCGGTCGATTACGAGTATTTAGCCTTGGAGGATGGTCCCCCCATATTCAGACAGGATTTCACGTGTCCCGCCCTACTCTATTCGCGCCTAGTTCCACAATCTACATTTCTCATACGGGGCTATCACCCGCTGTGGCCGGACTTTCCATTCCGTTCTGATATGCAAACTGCTAAAACGCGAGGGCTACTCCGATTTCGCTCGCCACTACTTTCGGAATCTCGGTTGATGTCTTTTCCTCGAGCTACTGAGATGTTTCAGTTCACCCGGTTCGCCTCGCATGCCTATGTATTCAGCATGCGATGACCTTACGGTCGGGTTTCCCCATTCGGAAATCTCCGGATCAAAGCTAATTTGCCAGCTCCCCGAAGCTTATCGCAGGCTATCACGTCCTTCGTCGCCTGTAATCGCCAAGGCATCCACCACATGCACTTAGTCACTTGACCCTATAACTTTGACAGCGCTGACTGCACCGTCGATCAAGGACACGATCCAACCAGATTTCTCCAGTCCGACCGCTTTTTGAGTATTCACGCGTTACGCCGTTCTTCATCTAAACAATTTCTTGCTCAGTTGAAGTCTATGTTTGACGCAATCAAAATGTCGCTGGCGGCACGGTGCACCATTCGGTGCTTTCCGCCAACGACGCTGATTCGACTCTACAAATTGTTAAAGAACAACAGCCGATCTTTCGATCAAGAGCTGGTAAACCTCAGCGAACATCATAATTCGCTAAGGTTTACCAACTGAATGAGTGAACTGGTGGAGGATGACGGGATCGAACCGACGACCCCCTGCTTGCAAAGCAGGTGCTCTCCCAGCTGAGCTAATCCCCCGTACAGACTTCTCTGTCTTTTCGTGGTGGGTCTGGCTGGATTCGAACCAGCGACCCCCGCCTTATCAAGACGGTGCTCTAACCGACTGAGCTACAGACCCACGCGAAACTTGTTGCGTCGCTCTGCATCATCGCCAGGCTGTCGAGGCCAGCTCCACAGGCTCACGCGATTTCACTCACTGTTGTATACAGCCGATAAGTGTGGGCGCTTAAAACGAAGTGCTTGAGCTTTCGCTCTTGGTCGATCTTGCTCTGCATGCTCCTGAGAACACACGAGGCGCGATCTATCTAGAAAGGAGGTGATCCAGCCGCACCTTCCGATACGGCTACCTTGTTACGACTTCACCCCAGTCACGAACCCTGCCGTGGTAATCGCCCTCCTTGCGGTTAGGCTAACTACTTCTGGCAGAACCCGCTCCCATGGTGTGACGGGCGGTGTGTACAAGACCCGGGAACGTATTCACCGCGGCAAGCTGATCCGCGATTACTAGCGATTCCGACTTCACGCAGTCGAGTTGCAGACTACGATCCGGACTACGACCGGGTTTCTGGGATTAGCTCCCCCTCGCGGGTTGGCAGCCCTCTGTCCCGGCCATTGTATGACGTGTGTAGCCCTACCCATAAGGGCCATGATGACCTGACGTCATCCCCACCTTCCTCCGGTTTGTCACCGGCAGTCTCATTAGAGTGCCCTTTCGTAGCAACTAATGACAAGGGTTGCGCTCGTTGCGGGACTTAACCCAACATCTCACGACACGAGCTGACGACGGCCATGCAGCACCTGTGTTCTGGCTCTCTTTCGAGCACTCCCAAATCTCTTCAGGATTCCAGACATGTCAAGGGTAGGTAAGGTTTTTCGCGTTGCATCGAATTAAACCACATCATCCACCGCTTGTGCGGGTCCCCGTCAATTCCTTTGAGTTTCAACCTTGCGGCCGTACTCCCCAGGCGGTCAACTTCACGCGTTAGCTACGTTACTGAGAAGAAACCCTCCCAACAACCAGTTGACATCGTTTAGGGCGTGGACTACCAGGGTATCTAATCCTGTTTGCTCCCCACGCTTTCGTGCATGAGCGTCAGTGCAGGCCCAGGGGATTGCCTTCGCCATCGGTGTTCCTCCGCATATCTACGCATTTCACTGCTACACGCGGAATTCCATCCCCCTCTGCCGCACTCTAGCTATGCAGTCACAAATGCAGTTCCCAGGTTGAGCCCGGGGATTTCACATCTGTCTTGCATAACCGCCTGCGCACGCTTTACGCCCAGTAATTCCGATTAACGCTTGCACCCTACGTATTACCGCGGCTGCTGGCACGTAGTTAGCCGGTGCTTATTCTTCAGGTACCGTCATGAGTCCCAGGTATTAACCAGAACCTTTTCTTCCCTGACAAAAGCGGTTTACAACCCGAAGGCCTTCTTCCCGCACGCGGCATGGCTGGATCAGACTTGCGTCCATTGTCCAAAATTCCCCACTGCTGCCTCCCGTAGGAGTCTGGGCCGTGTCTCAGTCCCAGTGTGGCTGGTCGTCCTCTCAGACCAGCTACAGATCGCAGGCTTGGTAGGCCTTTACCCCACCAACTACCTAATCTGATATCGGCCGCTCCAATCGCGCGAGGTCTTGCGATCCCCCGCTTTCACCCTCAGGTCGTATGCGGTATTAGCTGCTCTTTCGAGCAGTTATCCCCCACGACTGGGCACGTTCCGATACATTACTCACCCGTTCGCCACTCGTCAGCTTAACCTGTTACCGTTCGACTTGCATGTGTAAGGCATGCCGCCAGCGTTCAATCTGAGCCAGGATCAAACTCTACAGTTCGATCTTGAATTTACTCAACGGAATCGAACAAAGACTATTTGCATAGCTTCATTCTCTTTCCGTGAGCGTTTAAAGTCCGAAGGACCGTCATCAGTCACCTGACAACATCACTTCGCCTCAAACGCCCACGCTTATCGGCTGTGAATTCTTAAAGAACATCGCAAACCTCAGAGCCTTGACCCTTCGTTTTGCGTCGCTGACAGCGTTTTGTTGTCAGCAGCAAAGAAGCGAGATTCTAATCTGCTTTTTGCAGCGTCGTCAAGCATTTTTGAAAATTTCTTTTCGCAATACTCAGCAACTTGCTTCCTTCACCACCTTCGAACAGCTCAACTCGTCGAACCATCCGTCAGCAGCAAAGAGGCGAGATTTTGATCCGCTTTCGCAGCACCGTCAAGTGCTTTTCGAAAAAATTCTTCAGAACCCTTTCGCACTCGCCAGCCCTCTCAAGCTCGCCCAGGCCTTGCAGCCCTCCCCGCCATCCCATCACCGCCGTCTCCGGCTAGGCGCTGCGATCAGCGAAGCCCACGACTATAGCGCAGAAAATCCAAAGCACGCAAGCAGTCCAGGAAAAATTCAGAAACCGCCTCTGCTGCGCCTCTTCCCACTCCCGACCCAGCAAGCGTTCGCGGCCGCGCCCCTAGTGCATCGGAACGCCGCGCTTCCGTCCAGGCTTCTCCCGCCGCCCCAAGCCTCCCCTCACGCCTCTTCCTGGAAGGCCTCTTCCCGCTTGTTCTTGATGGAGGGCAGCATGACGACGACGATCATCAGCGCCGCGGCAATCAACAAGCCGGCGGACAACGGCCGGGTCAGGAAGGTGCTCCAGTCGCCGCGGGCAAGCAGCAGGGCGCGGCGCAGGTTCTCTTCCATCATGGGGCCGAGGATGAAGCCCAGCAGCAGCGGCGCAGGTTCGCAGCTCAGCTTGTAGAAGACGTAGCCCAGCAGCGCGAAGCCGGCCGTCATGTAGACGTCGAAGTTGTTGTTGTTCAGCGAGTAGGCGCCGATGCAGCAGAACACGACGATGGCCGGGAAGAGGAAGCGGTAGGGCACCGTCAGCAGCTTGATCCAGATGCCGATCAGCGGCAGGTTCAGCACGATGAGCATCAGGTTGCCGATCCACATCGATGCGATCAGGCCCCAGAAGAGTTCCGGGTTGCTCGTCATCACCTGCGGGCCGGGCTGTATGCCCTTGATGGTCATCGCGCCGACCATCAGCGCCATCACGGCGTTGGGCGGGATGCCCAGCGTCAGCATCGGAATGAAGCTGGTCTGCGCGCCGGCGTTGTTGGCACTCTCCGGGCCGGCCACGCCCTGGATGGCGCCCTTGCCGAACGGCACGCGCGGATTGCGCACGACCTTCTTCTCCAGCGTGTAGGCCGCGAACGAGGCCAGCAGCGCGCCGCCGCCCGGCAGCACGCCCAGCACGGAGCCCAGTGCGGTGCCGCGCAAGACCGCCGGCCAGGCATCCTGGAAGTCTTCCCTGGTCGGCCACAGGCCCTTGACCTCCTTCGTGAAGACCTCGCGGTGCTCCGGCGGCTGGCCGAGGTTGGCGATGATCTCGCCGAAGCCGAACACGCCCATCGCGATGACGACGAAGCCGATGCCGTCGGTCAGCTCCGGGATGTCGAACGAGAAGCGCGCGGTGCCGGTGATGACGTCGGTGTTGATCTGGCCCAGCAGCAGCCCCAGCACGATCATGGCGATGGCCTTGATCAGCGAGCCCGAGGCCAGCACCACCGCGCCGACCAGGCCCAGCACCATCAGCGAGAAGTACTCGGCCGAGCCGAACTGGAAGGCCAGCTCGATCAGCGGCGGCGCGAAGGCCGCGATGATCACGGTGCCGACGCAGCCGGCGAAGAAGCTGCCCAGGCCGGCGGCGGCGAGCGCGGCGCCGGCGCGTCCCCGGCGGGCCATCTGGTAGCCGTCGATGGCGGTGACCACCGAGCTCGACTCCCCGGGCACGTTGATCAGGATGGCCGTGGTCGAGCCGCCGTACTGCGCGCCGTAGTAGATGCCGGCGAGCATGATGAGGGCGGGCGTGGCGTCCAGCGTGTAGATGGACGGCAGCAGCATCGCGATCGTGGCCACCGGGCCCAGGCCGGGCAGCACGCCGATCAGCGTGCCCAGCACGACGCCGAAGAAGGCGTACATCAGGTTCTGCAGCGTCAGCGCCGTCTGGAAGCCGAGGCCGAGGTTGTTCAGCAGGTCCATGGTCAGCCTTGGAAATAGAGGGGCCAGAGCGGGATCGTCAGGCTCAGGCCCTTGATGAAGAGGGCCCAGCTGCCGACCGTCAGGACGACGCTGCTGATCAGCACGTCGCGCCAGCGGAACTCGTGGCCGGCCAGCGAGGACAGGGTGATGACCAGCGGCAGCGTGCAGGCCAGGCCCAGCCTCGGCAGCGCCAGGCCGAACACGACGATGGTGGCGACGATGACCAGCAGCGGCCGCCACGCGATGGCGCCGATCGGGTCGCCGCCCTCCGACTCCAGCGTCAGCGCCTTGAACAGCACCAGGCCGCCCAGCAGCGCCAGGAACACGCCCAGCCCGAACGGGAAGTAACCCGGGCCCGGGCGGGCCGAGGCGCCGAACGAGTACTCGGTGGCGCCCCAGGCGAAGCCCACGCCCACCACCACGAACATCAGCCCGGACCAGAAGTCCCGCTGGCTCTTGATCTTCATCGCCTGTCACCTCCGGCGCGCCGCTGGAGGACACGCAAATTTCGACGCGGCGATTCTGTCAGCCGCCCCGCAGCGGCAGCCTGTGGATTACACGTAAGGCGCGCGCCGCGCCAGAGGCGGCGTCAGCCTTCCCAGGCCGGCGTGCTGCGCAGCACTTCCTCGACCGTCGTCACGCCCTCGGCCACCTTCATCGCGCCGGCCAGCCGCAGCGGGCGCAGGCCCTCCTGCATGACCTGGCGGCGCAGCGCCGGCAGGTCGGGCGCGGGGTGCATCGCGGCCTTCACGCCCTCGGTCACCGTCAGCAGCTCATACAGCCCCGCGCGGCCGCGGAAGCCGGTGTTGCGGCACTCCAGGCAGCCCATCGGCTTGTACGGCCTCACGCCGCCGCCCAGGCGCCAGTGCTTGACCAACTCGTTCAGGCCTTCGCGCGTGACCACCGGGTCGGGCTGCTTGCAGTGCGGGCACAGCGTGCGCACCAGCCGCTGCGCCAGCACGCCGATGACGGTGGCGCTGATCAGGTAGCCCGGCACGCCCAGGTCCGTCAGCCGGGTGATGGCGGACACCGAATCGTTGGTGTGCAGCGTGCTGAAGACCAGGTGGCCGGTCAGCGCGGCCTGGATGGCCATCTCGGCCGTCTCCAGGTCGCGGATCTCGCCGACCATGATGATGTCCGGGTCCTGCCGCATCAGCGCGCGCAGCCCCTCGGCGAAGCCGAAGTCCAGCTGGTTCTGCACCTGGGTCTGGTTGAAGGCCGGCTCGATCATCTCGATCGGGTCTTCGATGGTCGTCACGTTGACCTCGTCGGTGGCCAGCCGCTTCAGCGTGGAGTACAGCGTCGTCGTCTTGCCGCTGCCGGTCGGGCCGGTGACGAGGATGATGCCGTGCGGCTGCTTGACCAGCGCCTCCCAGCGGTCCGAGTCATGCTGGCCGAAACCCAGCGAGGCCAGGTCCTTGACCGCCGTCTCGGGGTCGAAGATGCGCATCACCATCTTCTCGCCGAAGGCCGTGGGCAGCGTCGACAGCCGCATCTCCACCTCCTCGCCGGCCGGGTTGCGCGTCTTGATGCGGCCGTCCAGCGGGCGGCGCTTCTCCACCACGTCCATGCGGCCCAACAGCTTGATCCGCGAGGTCATCGCACTCATCACGGTGGGCGGCAGTTGGTAGACCGTGTGCAGCACGCCGTCGATGCGGAAGCGGATGACGCCCATCTCGCGGCGCGGCTCCAGGTGGATGTCGCTGGCGCGCTGGTCGAAGGCGTACTGCCACAGCCAGTCCACCACCTGCACGACGCCCTGGTCGTTCGCGTCGAGCTGCTTGTTCGTGCGGCCCAGCTCGACGAGCTGCTCGAAGCTCGCCACCTGGCTCTGCTCGCCGGCCTTGGCAGCGGCGCGCACCGAGCGCGCCAGCGTGAAGAACTCGGTCGTGTAGCGCGCGATGTCCAGCGGGTTGGCGACGACCAGCTTGATCGGCTTGCGCACATGCGACTCGATCTGCGCCACCCAGCCGGTGTCGAAGGGCTCGGAGGTCGCCACGGTCACGTCCGCGACGCCGAACTGCACCGGCAGGCAGCGCTTGGCCTCGGCGTAGCCGACCGACATCACGTCGGCCACGCGGCCCACGTCCACCTTCAGCGGGTCGATGCGCAGATAGGGCAGGCCCGCGCGCACGGCCAGCCATTCGGACAGCGCCTCCACATCCAGCGGCTTGCCCGTGGCCAGGTGCACGAGATTGGCATGGCCCAGCCGCACCAGCGGATGCAGCGCGCTGTCGCCAGCGCCCAGGCGCTGCTCGGTGCGCTGGCTCTGCGCCTCGTCGATCAGCCCGTCGCGCAGCAGCCAGCGCAGCAGCTGGCGCCACGCCAGGCGGCCTTCGGGCTTGGCGGACGGTTTGGCGGATCGCTTGGCGGACGGCTCGGACGCGGCGGGGGGCTTGGTGCTCATCGGCGGAAGGGTCAAAGCGCTTGCAGGATGCTGGTCGGCAGCGGCCGCACCAGGCGCAGCCACTTGCGGGCCGGCAGCTTGAAGCGCGATTCGATGTTAGCGGCGCGCTGCTCCAGCACCTCGCGGTGCGGCACCTGCACGCCGCGCGCGGCGACGACCACCGTGTTGCCCTCCTTGGTCGGCGCCAGGCTCCAGACCTGGTCCGAACCGAACGCGCGGGCGATGCGCAGCGCGCTGCGCGCGAAGCTGGCGCTGCGGCCGAACAGATTGACCGTCATCAGCCCGCCGTCGGCCAGCACGCCGCGGCAGCCGGCGTAGAAGGCCTCGTCGTCCAGCACCGGCGCGGCGGCGTCATGGTCGTAGAGGTCCACGTTCAGCACGTCCACGGTCTGCAGGTTGGCGTCGTCCCGGACCCAGCGCGCGGCGTCGGCGTTGACGACGCTCAGCCGCTCGCCAGGGGCCGGCAGCCGGAACCACTGCCGGCAGGCGGCGATCACCTCGGGGTTGATCTCCACCGCCGTGGTGCGCATCTTCAGCGGGCCGTGGCAGAAGCGGGTCAGCGCCGCCGCGCCCAGGCCCAGCTGCACGGCGTGGCCCTCGCCCAGCCGCGCCGCGTCGCGCCACAGCATCCAGGCACACATGCGCTGCACGTACTCGAGCTCGAGCTGGTCGGGCTTGCGGATGCGCATCGCGCCCTGCACCCAGATCGAGTCCAGGTGCAGGTAGCGCACGCCGTCGAACTCGCTGAGCGTGGCCGGCCCCCAGGCCGCAGGTTTGGAAGTCATGCCGCCATCATCCCAGGTAAGGCGCGAGCGCCGCACGCCACGCCGCGACCTTGTCGTCCGGCCGCAGGCCCGCGTGCGCCGGGCTGGTGGAGGGCAGGCGCAGCAGCGGCAGCGCGGGGCCGGCCAGCGCCGCCTGCGCCTGCCGGTGCGCCAGCGCGCCGTTGCAGGCCACGGCCCGCAGCGCCGGCAGCCGGGCGACGAGCTGCGGCAGGTCGCTGGGCTCGGCATCGGCGATGGCCGCGTCCAGGCTGCCCTGGCGGCGGCAGGCGGCCACCGCGTCCCACAGCGCCACGCGGTGCGCGCGCAGCACCGCCAGCCGCTCGCCGTAGGGCCGGCCCGCCAGGCCGGGCTCGCCCAGCAGCGCCGCCATCACGGGCCAGAAGGCGTTGCGCGGATGTGCGTAATACTGCGCGGCCCGCAGCGAGGCGGCACCGGGAAAGCTGCCCAGCACCAGCAGCCGGGCGCGGGGATCGAACACCGGCGGCAGCCCGGTCAGCCGGGATCCGGCGGCCGGCAAGGAAACGCTTTGAGTCACTTGGAGGGATTGATGAACACGGACATGAACACGGAAGCCATCTGGCAGTTTCTCAGCACGCAGGGGGTGGACTTCGGCCTGAAGATCCTCGCCGCCATCGCGGCCTGGATCGTCGGCCGCTGGCTGATCGGGCTGACGCTGCGCCTGTTCACCGGCGCGCTGGAGCGCGGCAAGCGCATCGACTCGACGCTGGCGGCCTACCTGCGCTCCATCCTGGGCGTGCTGCTGAACGTCGTGCTGATCCTGGCGATCCTGGACATCTTCGGCGTCAAGACCACCTCGTTCGCCGCGCTGCTGGCCGGCGCGGGCCTGGCCATCGGCACCGCCTGGGGCGGGCTGCTGACGCATTTCGCGGCCGGTGTCTTCATGCAGGTGCTGCGGCCCTTCAAGGTCGGCGACTTCGTGCAGGCCGGCGGCGTGACCGGCACCGTCACCGAGATCGGCCTGTTCGGCACCACCCTCAGCACGCCGGACAACGTGCACACCATCGTCGGCAACAACGCGGTGTTCAGCGGCGCGATCCAGAACTACTCCACGCTGCCGCACCGCCGCGTGGACTGCGTGGCCAAGGTGGCCAACGGCGTCGACCCGCTGGACGCCATCGCCCGCCTGCGCCCGGCCATCGCCGCCATCCCCAACGTGCTGGCCAGCCCGGCGCCGGACATCGAGATCCTGGAGTTCACGCCCGAGGGTCCGCTGCTGTGCGTGCGGCCCTACTGCCACACCGACCACTACTGGCAGGTCTATTTCGACACCCACAAGGCCGTCGTCGCCACCTTCGGCGCGGCGGGTTACCCGGTGCCGGAAACGCCCATCGCGCCGCGGAATCGTTGACCCCTCGCCCAGCTTGCGGCGCTGAACGCGCGCTAGTCTGGTCGGTCCCCCAAGGGGCCGGCTTGGGGCGGCCCGGCGCTCGGCCCGAATGCCCCAACCTCAACGCAATCGCGGTAAGGCGGCGCGGGCATTGGCCGCCGTGATCGCCGCCGTCTCGGCGGCCGTCCAGCCGCGCAATGCGGCCAGGCTCTCGGCGATGCGCGGCAGTTCGGCCGGCTCGTTGCGCGCCACCTCGCCGGCGGCGCGCTGCGCGGCGGTCTTGTAGCGCCACTGCGGCGGGATGTCGGGCGCGTCGGTCTCCAGCACGAGTGCGGTGGCGGGCAGCGTGGCCGCCAAGCGGCGGATCTGCAGCGCGCGCTCGAAGGTCAGCGTGCCGCCGAAGCCGAGCCTGAAGCCCAGTTCGACGAAGGCCCGCGCCTGCTGCTCGCTGCCGTTGAACGCATGCGCGATGCCGCCCCGCGTGAAGCCCACGCGGCGCAGGCCGGCGAGCAATGGGTCGGCGCTGCGGCGCACGTGCAGGATCACCGGCAGGCCGGCGCGCTGCGCGAGCTTCAGCTGCTCGACGTAGAAGCGCTGCTGCGTGTCGGCGTCCAGGCCCGGCACGAAGAAATCCAGCCCGATCTCGCCGACGGCGACGAGCCGCAGGTCGCCGCCATGCGTGGCGAGCGCCTCGGCCAGGGCCGCGAGATCGCCCTCGGCCGCGCGCATCACGTACAGCGGGTGGATGCCGAGCGCATAGGCCAGGCCATGCTCGAGGGCAAGCACGCGCACCGCGTCGAAGTTCGCGGCCGCTACGGCCGGCAGCACGATCTGCGCGACGCCCGCCGCGCGGGCCCGCGCGATCACCGCGTCACGGTCGGCGTCGAACTCGGCCGCGTCGAGGTGGCAGTGGGTGTCGATCCACACTGCCGCGCCCCGGTCAGCGGAACACCACCGTCCGGTTGCCGTTCAGCAGCACGCGGTGCTCGGCATGCCACTGGATCGCGCGCGCCAGCGCGACGCACTCCATGTCGCGGCCGATGCCGACCAGCTGCTCGGGCGGCATGCTGTGGTCGATGCGCGCGACTTCCTGCTCGATGATCGGGCCCTCGTCGAGGTCGCTGGTCACGTAGTGCGCCGTCGCGCCGATCAGCTTGACGCCGCGCTCGTAGGCCTGGTGGTAGGGCCTCGCGCCCTTGAAGCTGGGCAAGAAGCTGTGGTGGATGTTGATCGCGCGGCCCGACAGGTCGCGGCACAGCTCGGGCGACAGGATCTGCATGTAGCGCGCCAGCACGACGAGGTCGATGCCGTTATCGGCGATGACCTCGCGGATGCGCGCCTCCTGCGCGGCCTTCTGCGCGTCGGTGCCGCCGAGCAGCGGGAAGTGGTGGAAGGGAATGTCGTGCGAGGCCGCGAGCTGGTAGAAGTCGCGGTGGTTGGACACGATGGCCGGGATCTCCACGGCCAAATGCCCCGTTCGCACGCGGAACAGCAGGTCGTTCAGGCAGTGGCCGAGCTTGGACACCAGCAGCAGCACGCGCGTCTTGCGGCTGCGCGCCAGCAGCGTCCAGTCCATGCCGAACTGCGCGGCCAGCGGCGCGAAGGCGGCCTGCAGCGCGCCCTCCTCCGCCGCGGCCTCGAACTCGATACGCATGAAGAAGCGCGCATGGTCGGGGTCGCCGTGCTGGTGCGACGTGACAATGTTGCCGCCCTGCTGCATCAGCACGCCGGTCACGGCATGGACGATGCCGGCGCGGTCCGGGCAGGAGAGCTTGAGGATGAAACGAGGAGCGGTCATGGCTGGAATTGGCCCGCGACCAGCTGCAGCTGCCGGTCGCAGCGCGCCGCGAGGTCGCGGTCGTGGGTGACGAGGACGAAGGCCGTGCCCTGTTCGCGGGCGCGCTCCAGCATCAGCGCGAACACGGCGGCGGCGGTGTCGCGGTCGAGATTGCCGGTGGGCTCGTCGGCGAGCACGCAGGCCGGGCGGGTGACGAGCGCGCGGGCGATGGCCACACGCTGGCGCTCGCCGCCGGACAGCTCGGCCGGCCGGTGCGTCAGCCGGTGGCCGAGGCCCACGCGCTCCAGCATGCGGGCGGCCTCGGCGCGCGCCTGCGGCGGCGGCTGGCGGCGGATGCGCAGCGGCATGGCCACGTTGTCCAGCGCGCTGAACTCGGGCAGCAGGTGGTGGAACTGGTAGACAAAGCCCAGGTGCTGGTTGCGCCAGCGGCCGCGGCCGGCCTCGTCCAGCGCGGCCAGCGGCTGGCCCATCAGCGTGACCTCGCCCTGCGTCGGCACGTCCAGCCCGCCGAGCAGGTGCAGCAGCGTGGACTTGCCCGAGCCCGACGCGCCGACGATGGCCAGCGTCTCGCCGCGCGCCACGGCCAGGTCCACGCCGCGCAGCACGGTCACGTCCAGGCCGCCTTCCTGGAAGCGGCGCGTCACGCCGCGCGCCTGCAACACGGGCTCACTCATAGCGCAGCGCCTCCGCCGGCTGCACGCGGCTGGCGCGCCAGCTCGGGTAGAGGGTGGCCAGGAAGGCCAGGATCAGCGACACGACGGCGATGGGCACGATGTCGCCACGCTGCGGGTCGCTGGGCATGTGGTTGATCAGGTAGATGCTGCCGGGCAGGAAGCTGACGTTCAGCACCCGCTCGATGAAGGGCACGATGACGTCGATGTTGAAGGCCACCAGCAGCCCCAGGCCCACGCCCGACAGCGTGCCGATGACGCCGGCCACCGCGCCCTGCACGATGAAGATGCCCATGATGGAGCGTGGGCTGGCGCCCAGCGTGCGCAGGATGGCGATGTCGCTCTGCTTGTCGGTCACCGTCATCACCAGCGTGGAGACGAGGTTGAACGCGGCGACGACGACGATCAGCGTCAGCACGATGCTCATCATGCGTTTCTCGACCTGCACGGCGTCGTACCAGATGGCGTTGGAGCGCGTCCAGTCGCGCACCAGGATCTCCGGGCCCATGGCCTGCGCCAGCTCGGCGGCGACGCGGCGGGCCTCGTGGACGTCGCGCAGCCGCAGCTGCACGCCGGTGGGGCCCTGCGTGCGGTAGAGCTTGGCGGCGTCGTCCACGTGGATGAGCGCCAGGCCGGAGTCGTACTCGTAGTGCCCGGCGCTGAAGGTGCCGACCACCGTGAAGCTCTTCAGCCGCGGCACCACGCCGGCCGGCGTGACCTGGCCGCCCGGGGCGACGACGGTGATCTTGTCGCCCTCGCGCACGTTCAGCTGCCGCGCCAGCTCCGCGCCCAGCACGATGTTCCAGCCGCCCGGCACCAGCCGGGCGTAGGCGCCGTCCTTGAGCTGCGCGCCCAGCGTGGTGACCTGCGCCTCGTCGGCCGGCGAGATGCCGCGGACGACGGCGCCGCGCATGTCCTCGCCGCGGGCGATCAGGCTTTGCGTGGCGATGAAGGGCGCGGCGCCGACCACCTCGGGGTTCTGCCGGGCCTTGGCGGCCGTGGCGTGCCAGTCGGGCAGCGCCTGGCCGGCGTAGTCCAGCAGCTCCACGTGGGCGATGACGTTGAGCATGCGGTCGCGCACGTCGCGCTGGAAGCCGTTCATCACCGACAGCACGATGATCAGCGCCGCCACGCCCAGCGCGATGCCGATGATGGACGCGCCGGAGATGAAGCTGATGAAGCGGTTGCGCCGCCCGCCGCGGCCGGCGCGCGTGTAGCGCCAACCGACCTGGAGTTCATACGGCAGCGGCATGGGGCGGGGGCAAGGCATTCGGCATGGGGCCGGCATGGTAACTGGCGGGCCTGGCGAGAATCCCGGCCCACCCCTTGATGGAAGCGCGATGCCGCCCTTGCCCCGCTTGTCCCCCCTGCTGCCGGCCGGCCTGCTGGCCGCCGCGCTCGCCCTGCCCGCCGGGGCCGGGCCCGATCTCGTCGTGCTGGTGCGCCACGCGGAGCGCGCCGCCGAACCGGCAGGCGACCCCGCGCTGACGCCCGCCGGCCAGCAGCGGGCCGACGCGCTGGCCCAGGCGCTGGCCGGCCTGCGCGTGAACGCCATCGTGACGACGCCCTACCGCCGCACGCGCGACACCGCCGCGCCGCTGGCCCGCGCGCTGGGCCTGCGGCCGCAGGTGGTCGAGGCCCGGGCCGGCCACGTGCAGGCGGTGGCCGACGAGGTGCGGGCGCAGACCGGCGTGGTGCTGGTCGTGGGCCACGGCAACACCGTCCCGGCGGTGCTGGCCGCGCTGGGCGGGCCGGCGCTGCCGGATCTGTGCGACACCAGCTTCCACCACGTGTTCCTGCTGCGGCCCGGCGGCGCCGAGCCGCCCCGCTGGGCGCAGTTCGGCTATGGCGCGCCGAGCGCCGCGGCGCCGCAGGCCGGCTGCCTGTAGCGGGCGGGGCCTGTCGCGCCGCCGAGGCTCAGCGCAGCATCTGCTCGACTTCCGCCGCCGGGTCGCCGGCCGCGGCCACCTTGGCGGCCAGCAGCTCGAGGTCCAGGTGCAGGTGCTCGATCAGCTCGGGCACCGCGGCCTGCAGCGCCGGCACCGGCTCGTCGTGCCGCTGGGCCGCGTCGGCCAGCACCTCGGCCAGGTGCAGCACCGCGGCGATCAGCGAGAACGGGCGGACCTCCAGCGGCGCGTTGGCGTCCTCGAAGGCCGTCACCATCGCCGCCGGGAAGCGCCAGTGCGCGGCGAGCGAGGCGGTCACGTCGGCATGCGTGCAGCCGAAGCGGTGCGCCTCCAGCGAGAAGCGGCTGCCCGGCTCGGCGGCGTGGGCCTCCACGTCGGCGACGAGCTCGGGGGCGTCCAGCGCCATCAGCAGCTGGCCGGTGCGCAGCATCAGGCCGGCGAGGTAGGCGGTGTCGGCCGTGGCGCCGTCGGCGCCCAGCATGCGGGCCAGGATGCGCGCGTAGTTCGCGGTGGCGACGCTGTGGCGCCAGAACACCGTGCGGTCCAGGCCCTGCACGACCGGGAAGGCGGCGCTCAGACAGGCGGCCAGGGCCAGGTTGCGCAGCGTCTCCAGGCCCAGCGCGTGCGCGGCGTCGATGACGGACGCGATCTGGTGCGACGGGCTGTAGTGCGCGCTGTTGGCCAGGCGCAGCACCTTGGCGGCCAGCGTCGAGTCCTTCTCGACCAGCGCGGCGATCTGGCCCAGGCCCACGTTGTCGTCGTCGAAGCTCTTCAGCAGCCGGGCGGCCACCTCCGGCATGGTCGGCAGGGCGTTGTGCTTGACGAAAAAACGTTCGGCGGTGACGGTCATGAAGGGCTCCCGGGTGGATGCGACCAGTCTAGGTCCGGGCACCGGGGCCCGCCACGCACTTCACCTGCGCTAAACGATCAGCAATGCACGGAAGTCGTTGACGTTGGTGAACGTCGGGCCGGGGACCAGCAGGTCGCCCAGCGGCGCGAAGAAGCTGGCGCTGTCGTGCGCGTCCAGCAGCGCCTGCGGGTTCAGGCCCAGCGCGCGGGCACGGGCCAGGCTGGTGGGCGTGAGCAGCGCGCCGGCATGCGGGCCGACGCCGTCGATGCCGTCGGTATCGGCCGCCAGCGCGTGGACGCCGGGCTCCCCGTCCAGCGCCAGCGCGCAGCCGAGCAGGAACTCGGTGGCGCGGCCGCCCTGCCCGGCCGGCTTGCCGGAATCGACGGTCACGGTCGTCTCGCCGCCGGACAGGATCACGCAGGGCCCGGCGAAGGGCTGGCCGCGCCGCGCCACCGCGCGGGCCAGCGCCGCGTGCACGCCGCCGACCACGCGCGACTCGCCCTCGATCTCGTCGCTGAGGATGTGCGCCGCGAGGCCCTGCGCGCGCGCCGCGTCGGCCGCGGCCGCCAGGCTCATCTGCGGCGTGGCGAGCATCACGAGTTCATGGCCGGCCAGCCGCGCGTCGCCGGGCTTGGGCGTCTCGAACGCGCCCGACGCCAGGCCGGCGCGGGCCCCGTCCGGCAGGTCGAGCCGATAGCGGCGGCAGACCGCCAGCGCGTCGGCGCAGGTCGTCGCGTCGGCCACCGTGGGGCCGGAGGCGATGACCGCGGGATCGTCGCCCGGCACGTCGCTGATCGTCAGCGTCAGCACGCGGGCCGGCGCGCAGGCCGCGGCCAGCCGGCCGCCCTTGATCGCCGAGAGGTGCTTGCGCACGCAGTTCATCTCGGCGATGGTCGCGCCGCTGTGCAGCAGCGCGCGGTTGACGGCCTGCTTGTCCGCCAGCGTCAGGCCCGGCGCGGGCAGGCTCAGCAGCGCGGAGCCGCCGCCGGAGATCAGGCAGATGACGAGGTCGTCCGCCGTCAGGCCGCGGGTCAGCGCCAGCAGCCGTTCGCTGGCGGCCAGGCCGGCGGCGTCCGGCACCGGGTGCGCGGCCTCCACCACCGCCAGCCGGCGCGGCCGGTAGCCGGGCGGCACATGGCCGTAGCGGGTGATGACGAGGCCGCTCAGCGGCGCGTCGGCCGGCCAGGCGGCCTCCAGCGCCTGCGCCATCGCGCCGCCGGCCTTGCCGGCGCCCAGCACCAGCGTGCGGCCGGCCGGCGGCGGCGGCAGGTGGGCGGCCAGCACCTCGGCCGGCAGCGCGCGCGCCACGGCCACGTCCAGCAGCTGGCGCAGCAGCGCGCGCGGGTCGGGCGTCACGGCTGCGCGGCCCAGCGGCCGACCAGGGCGCGCTCGTCATCGGTCATGGCCGTCGCGTTGCCCAGCGGCATCGCGCGCTGCACGACGACCTGCTGGTAGATCGCCCCGCGGTGCGCGGCCAGCGCCTCGGCGGAGTCCAGCCGCACGCCCTTCTGCGCGGCCGCGCCGGCATGGCAGACGGCGCAGCGCTGCGCGACGACGGCCTGCACCTCGCCCAGGGTCACCGGCGGCCGCGCCGCAGCGGGCGGCGCGGCCGGAGGTGCCAGCCACGCGACCAGCCCGGCCAGCAGCGCCAGCGCCGCGGCGGCCGCGCCCAGGCTGTTGACGCCCTTGTGGCGCTTCACGAAGAAGACGCGGATCGCCACGCCCGCGGCCATCAGCGCGCTCAGCACGGCCCAGTTGTGCGGGTGCTGGTACAGCAGCCCGTAGTGGTTGCTGAGCATGGCGACCAGCACCGGCAGCGTGAAGTAGGTGTTGTGCACGCTGCGCTGCTTGCCGCGCTGGCCGTGGCGGGGGTCGACCGGCTCGCCCGCGCGCATCTGCGCGATCACCTTGCGCTGGCCCGGGATGATCCAGTGCGCCACGTTGGCCGTCATCAGCGTGGCGATCATGGCGCCGACGATGAGGAAGGCCGCGCGGCCGGCGAACAGCTGGCCCGCCAGCCACGCCGCGAACACGACGAACACCGCGACGACCGCCAGCACCCGGCCGTCGTTGCCGATGCCGCCGTCGCGGGTGCGGCCCAGCGCCTGGCAGGCGATCTCATACACCACCGTGCCCATGACGAGGAAGCCCAGCGCCGCGCACACCGCCTGCCAGGGCGCGCCCCAGGCGTGCACGCGCGCGTCCACCAGCATCTGGCCGGCGTTGAACAGGTAGAGCACGACGAACAGCGCGAAGCCGCTCATCCACGTCCAATAGCTCTCCCAGTAGAACCAGTGCAGGTCCCGGGGCAGGTCGGCCGGCGCGGCCCTGTATTTCTGCGGGTTGTAGAAGCCGCCGCCGTGCACCGCCCACAGCTCGCCGTCCACGCCCTTGGCCTGCAGGTCGGCGGCCTGCGGCCTGACGAGGTGGTTGTCCAGCCAGACGAAGTAGAACGACGCGCCGATCCAGGCGATGGCGGTGATGACGTGCAGCCAGCGCAGCAGCAGGCTGGCCCAGTCGAGCAGGTAGATGTCCATGCGCGGTGATTCCTCGTGCGGCCCCACCACGGCGGGTGCTGTGGGGTCTCGGGCGTCGCGCCTGCAGGATTCGGACCCGACGCCGCTGCGACAGGGCGCGAGTTTATGCAGGCAGCGCCAGCACCTGCGCCAGCACCGCCACCGCGATGACGGCCGGCTGCTTGCCCGCCACGCCGGGCACGCCGATCGGGCAGGCCACCCGGCCCCACTCCGCCTCGCCGAAGCCGCGCGCGGCCAGCCGCTGGCGGAAGCTCGCCCACTTCGTGCGGCTGCCGATCATGCCGATGAAGGGCAGGTCGCGCCGCTCGCGCTGGCGCTGCAGGCAGGCGGCGAGGATGTCGAAGTCTTCCGCGTGGCTGTGGCTCATGACCAGCACGGCCGCGCCGGGCGCGAGGTCGGCCACGGCGTCGGCCGCCGGGCTGCACACCTCCTGGCGCCAGCCGCGCACGGGCGGCCCGGCGGGGAACTGGCCGTCGCGGCTGTCGATCCAGTGCAGCGCCAGCGGCAGCTCGCGGGCAATGCGCGCGATCGCGTCGCCGACGTGGCCGGCGCCGAACAGCGCCAGCGGCCGCAGCGCCTCGCCGGGCAGGCGCGCGGCGAGGTCCTCCCCCGCCGCGACGCGCTCGAAGCGCAGCCACACGACGCCGCCGCAGCACTGGCCCAGGCTGGGGCCGAGCGGGTAGCGCACTTCGGCCGCCAGGTCGGCGCCGGCGAGCGCCGCGCGGGCGCGGGCGATGGCGTCGAACTCCAGGTGCCCGCCGCCGACGGTGCCGGTGATGCCGCCGGCCGCCACCGCCATCCACGCGCCGGCCTCGCGCGGCACGCTGCCGCGGGTGCGGGCCACGGTGACGAGGACGAGCGCCTCAGCTGCCACGGTAGGTCGAATAGCTCCACGGCGACGCGAGCAGCGGCACGTGGTAGTGGCCGGCCGGATCGGCGATGCCGAAGTCCAGCGGCACCTCGTCGAGGAAGGCCGGCTCCGGCAGCGCCGCGCCGAGGCGGCGGAAATACGCGGCCACCTCGAACACCAGGCGGTAGCGGCCGGCCACCAGATCGGCGCCCTCCAGCAGCGGCCCGTCGGCGCGGCCGTCGCCATTCAGGTGCAGGCTGCGCAGCCATTTGGGGCCTTGCGCCTCGAAACGGTACAGCCGCACGGCCATGCCGGCCGCCGGGCAGCCGTTGGCGGTGTCCAGCACATGTGTTGTCAGTTTGCCCATTGAAGCTCCATGGCCCGATGCCGCTTGCGGCTTGATGCAAAGTGTAGGGATGAGCACCGCACGCTACCCCCGCGATCTCGTCGGCTACGGCGAACACCCGCCCCATCCGCAATGGCCGGGCCAGGCCCGCGTGGCGGTGCAGTTCGTCCTCAACTACGAGGAAGGCGGCGAGAACTCGGTGCTGCACGGCGACGCGGGCAGCGAGCAGTTCCTGTCCGAGATGGCCAACCCGGCCAGCTACCCGGCGCGGCACCTGAGCATGGAGAGCCTCTACGAGTACGGCTCGCGCGTGGGCGTGTGGCGGCTGCTGAAGGAGTTCGAGCAGCGCGCGCTGCCGCTGACCGTGTTCGGCGTGGGCATGGCGCTGGAGCGCCACCCGGACCTGACGCAGGCCTTCGTCGAGCTGGACCACGAGATCGCCTCGCACGGCTGGCGCTGGATCCACTACCAGGGCGTGGACGAGGACACCGAGCGCGCCCACATGGCGCAGGCCATGGCCAGCCTCAAGCGCCTGACGCTGGGCCGCGACCCGCACGGCCTGGGCTGGTACACCGGCCGCGACAGCCCGCACACGCGCCGGCTCGTCGCCGACTTCGGCGGCTTCGAGTACGACAGCGACTGCTACGGCGACGACCTGCCCTTCTGGCTGCAGGTGCGCAAGACCAGCGGCGAGCTGGCCCCCCACCTCGTCGTGCCCTACACGCTGGACTGCAACGACATGCGCTTCGCGCTGCCGCAGGGCTTCAGCCATGGCCAGCCCTTCTTCGAGTACCTGCGCGACAGCTTCGACGTGCTGTACGCCGAGGGGGCCGAGACGCCGCGGATGATGAGCATCGGCATGCACTGCCGGCTGCTCGGCCGCCCGGGGCGGCTGCGCGCGCTGCAGCGCTTCCTGGACCACGTCGAGGCGCACGACCGCGTGTGGGTGTGCCGCCGGCTGGACATCGCGCGGCACTGGAAGGCCGTGCACCCCTTCGACGCCAAGACCGCTTTCGTGTGGGAATGATGACCCTGGACCCGCTCAACGACGCCAGCGCCGCCGAGTTCGTCGCGCTGCTGGACGGCACCTACGAACACTCGCCCTGGATCGCCGAGCGCGCCGCGGCGGGCCGCCCGTTCCGGACGCTGGCCGCGCTGAAGGCGGCACTGGCCCGCGTGGTGCGCGACGCATCGCGGGACGAACAACTGGGCCTGATCCGCGCCCACCCCGAACTGGCCGGCAAGGCCGCCGTGGCGGGCGAGCTGACGGCGGCATCGACGAACGAGCAGCAGCAGGCCGGCCTGACCGCCTGCACGCCGGACGAGTTCGCCACGCTGCAGCGGCTCAACGCGGCCTACAACGCCCGCTTCGGCTGGCCCTTCATCCTGGCCGTGCGCGGGCCGCGCGGCCTGGGGCTGACGCGGCAGCAGATCATCGCCACCTTCGAGCGCCGGCTGCGCGCCCATCCGGACGTGGAACGCGCCGAATGCCTGCGCCAGATCCACCGCATCGCCGAGATCCGGCTGAACGACAGGTTCGGCCTGCGGCCGGTGCTGGGCGAGCAGCTGTGGGACTGGGCCGCCCAACTGGCCACGCACAGCGAAGCCTCCGAGTGGCTGGCCTGCACCTACGCCACGCCCCAGCACACCGCCGTCGCCGGGCAGCTGATGGCCTGGATGCGCGATGAATGCGGCTTCGACGAGGTCAGCCGCGACGCGGTCGGCAACGTCGTCGGCATCTATCACGGCACGGGCGGCCGGCGACTGCTGACCGGCAGCCACTACGACACCGTGCGGCGCGCGGGCTGGTTCGACGGGCGGCTCGGCATCCTCGTGCCGATGCTGGCGGTGCGCGAGCTGCACCGCGCGGGCGAGCGCCTGCCGTTCGGGCTGGAGGTGGTCGGCTTCTCCGAGGAGGAGTGCCAGCGCTTTCCGGCCGATTTCCTCGCGTCGAACGCGCTCATCGGCGGCTTCCAGGCCGCCTGGCTGGACGCCACCGACGCCGCCGGCATCACGCTGCGCGACGCGATGCGCGCCGCCGGCCTGCCCGGCACGATGGAAGCCATCCGCCCGCTGCGGCGCGACCCGTCGCGCTACCTCGGCTTCGTCGAGGTCCACATCGAGCAAGGCCCGGTGCTGGACGGCCTGGACCTGCCGCTGGGCATCGTCACCAGCATCAACGGCAGCCGCCGCTACACCGGCGAAATCACTGGCCTGGCCAGCCACGCCGGCACCACGCCGATGGGCCAGCGCCGCGACGCGGCGGCGGCCGTGGCAGAGCTGGTCCTGTTCGTCGAGCAGCGCGCCGCCGCCATGCCCGACGTGGTCGGCACCGTGGGCATGCTGGACGTGCCCTCGGGCTCCATCAACGTCATCCCCGGCCGCTGCCGCTTCAGCCTGGACCTGCGCGCCACCACCGACGCGGCGCGCGACCGGCTGGACCTGGACGTGCACACCCGGCTGGCCGACATCTGCCAGCGCCGCGGCCTCAGCTTCACGCTGCAGCCCACGCTGGCCGCCGACGCCGCGCCCAGCGACCCGGCCTGGCAGGCGCGCTGGGAGGCGGCCGTCGCGGCGCTGGGCCTGCCCGTCCACCGCCTGCCCTCCGGCGCCGGCCACGACGCGATGAAGCTGCACGAGCTGCTGCCGCAGGCCATGCTGTTCGTGCGCTGCGGCAACGGCGGCATCAGCCACAACCCGCTGGAGTCGGTGACGGCGGACGACGCGGAACTGGCCGTGCAGGCCTTCCAGCACCTGCTGCGCGGCCTCGACGACCCCAGCCCCAAGCCATGATGACCGACGCCCTGACCCGCCTCGACGCCTGGACCGCCGCGCACTTCGACGACGAGGTGCGCTTCCTCCAGCAGCTCGTCCGCCTGCCCACCGACACCCCGCCCGGCAACAACGCGCCGCACGCGGAGCGCACCGCCGAGCTGCTGGCCGCGCTGGGCTTCGAGGTCGAGCGGCACGCCGTGCCGGCCGCCGAGGTGCAGGCCGCCGGTCTGCAGTCCATCACCAACCTGATCGTGCGCCACCGCTTCGGCGCCGGCGGCCCGACGATCGCGCTGAACGCCCACGGCGACGTGGTGCCCCCGGGCGACGGCTGGACGCGCGACCCCTATGGCGCCGAGATCGCCGACGGCCGGCTCTACGGCCGCGCGGCGGCCGTCAGCAAGAGCGATTTCGCCACCTACACCTTCGCGCTGCTGGCGCTGAAGCACTCGGGCCTGCCGCTGGACGGCGCCGTCGAGCTGCACTTCACCTACGACGAGGAGTTCGGCGGCGAGCTGGGCCCGGGCTGGCTGCTGCGGCAGGGCCTGACCCGGCCCGACTACCTGGTCGCCGCCGGCTTCAGCTACCAGGTCGTCACCGCGCACAACGGCTGCCTGCAGCTGGAGGTGGCGCTGCACGGGCTGGCCTCGCACGCGGCCTACCCCGACACCGGCATCGACGCGCTGCAGGCCGCCAACCGGCTGCTGACCGCGCTGTACGCCCACAACGACGAGCTGCGCACGCGCCGCTCCGCCGTGCCCGGCATCACGCACCCCTACCTCAACGTCGGCCGCATCGAGGGCGGCAGCAACACCAACGTCGTGCCGGGCAAGGTGGTGCTGAAGCTGGACCGCCGCATGATCCCCGAGGAAGACCCGGCCGCCGTCGAGGCCGAGGTGCGCACGCTGATCGCCGAGGCCGTGGCGCGCAGCCCCGGCGTCAGGCTGGACATCAGGCGCCTGCTGCTGACCGGCGCCATGCGGCCGCTGCCCGGCGCCGCGCCGCTGGTGGCCGCGCTGCAGAAGCACGGCCGGGCCGTGTTCGGCGAAGACATTCCCACCTCCGGCACGCCGCTGTACACCGACGTGCGCCTGTACACCGCCCACGGCATCCCCGCCGCCATCTACGGCGCCGGGCCGCGCACGGTGCTGGAGAGCAACGCCAAGCGCGCCGACGAGCACCTGGTGCTGGACGACCTGCGGCGCGCGACGCAGGTGGTGGCCCGCGCGCTCGCCGAACTGCTGGGCGCCTGAGAACCGGCGCACGCGCTCCGCACGGCGCCCGTTGCCGGATTAGCGGCCCGCCGCCCCGGCTCTTCGCCGCATCGGGCCGGGCCGGCCGCGCCGATGATGCCTCCCGTCACCAGTGCACGGCCCCCGGCAACGCAGCGGCCCCTGGCGAGGCGGCGCCGCGAGCCGCCCGCGACCATGACGACAAGCATCCGCCCGGCCCGCTCCGCGTCACGCCCCGCGTGTCGCCCGCGCCAGCCGCCTGCGCTGTGATCCACGCCGCAGCCCCATGGCACCGCCCGGTGCCGTCCCGGGCGGCGTGAAGCGCCTTTCGCCCCGCCGGCCGCGTGCCGCGCGGGGCCTTCCTTTGCGCCGGGCGCCCCGACCGGGGGGGGCGTCAGCCTAAATCCGGCAGTTGGGCATGCCCGAGGGGCTGGCGAGGCGGGCCGCTGGCAAGGCGCGCCGACGAAGTGGGCTGATGCCCACGAGGAGAAGCAACGCCGCCAGCGGCCCGCAGCGCCAGACCAGCGGGCATGCAGCGGTGCTCATCGACGTGGTGATCTCCGCATCGGCGACAAGGTGTTGAAACACCAGGGCTTTCGATGAGTGGCAAGCGGTCAACTGCCGGATTTAGGCTCAGGCAAACCCGTCGCCGTCGAAGTCCGCCACGTCCTCGTCGCGCACCGGCGCCGGGGCGGCGTCCCGGGGCTTCATCGCCTCCAGCTGCTCGCGCAGCTTGGCCACCTGGTCCAGCCAGTAGTTCGGCGTGCCGAACCACGGGAAGGCCAGCGGGAAGGCCGGGTCGCCCCAGCGGCGGGCCAGCCAGGCGCTGTGGTGGATCATGCGCATCGTGCGCAGCGGCTCGATGAGGCGCAGCTCGCGGTCGTCGAACCCGGCGACCTGCTCGTAGCCGGCCAGCACGGCGTCGAGGGACGGGCGCGCCGCGTCCGCCGCGCCCGGCAGCAGCATCCACAGGTCCTGCACGGCGGGGCCCATGACGGCGTCGTCCAGGTCCACGAAGTGCGGCCCGCGGTCGGGCGTCCACAGGATGTTGCCGGGGTGGCAGTCGCCGTGCAGGCGCGTCAGCCGCAGGCCGGGCAGGCCGTCGAAGGCGGCCTGGATCGCGTCGATGCAGCGCCGCGCGGCGTCGTCCCAGGCCGGCGCGATCTCGGGCGGGAGGGCGTCGTGGGCCATCAGCCAGTCGCGCGCGGCCCGGGCCGGCGCGGCGCTGGCCCAGGTCAGCCGCTCGGCGAACGGCCGCTGGCGGCCCACGTCGTGCAGGCGGGCCAGCAGCCGGCCCGTCCAGCGCAGCACCTCGGGGTCTTCCAGCTCCGGCCCCCGGCCGCCCTGGCGGGGCGTGACAGCCAGGCGCTGGCCCCGGTCGTGGAAGAGCGTGCTGCCGCCGGCCAACCGCCACGGCGCGGCCACCGGCACCTCGGCGGCGGCCAGGTCGGCGGCGAAGGCGTGCTCCTCCAGGATCTGCGCATCGCTCCAGCGCCCCGGGCGGTAGAACTTGGCGACGGCCACCCGGCCGTCCTCCAGGTGCAGCTGCAGCACGCGGTTCTCGAAGGAATTGAGCTGCAGCATGCGGCCGTCGGCGCGCAGGCCGGCGGCGTCCAGGGCGTCGAGCATGAACTCCGGCGTCAGGTCGCCGAAGCCGAGGTCAGGGGAAGCGTGCATCCGGCGAGTGTCGCCGCAGCGGCGCCGGCCTCACTCCTTGGCGGTGCGCCCGGCGGCGTCGAAATGCGCCTTGACCTCGGCCACGCCGTCCACGAGGCTGCCCAGCACGTTGGCCTGGCGCTTGAGGTGGAAGTCCAGTTCGCCCAGGTGGCGCTCCAGCGCCTGCTCCATCTGGGAGCCGAAGGTGTCCGGCGGCAGCCGCAGCCAGGCGGCGGACTCGCTGCCGTCGCGCTCGACCACGGCGCCCGCCGAGCGGGCGATGCGCAGCATCGGCCGGTTCTCGCTGAGCGCGTGGATGAACAGCGTGTCGATGCCGCGGTTGCGCGCGTGCAGCGCGGCGGCGTCGAACAGCCGCCGCCCCAGGCCCCGGCCGCGCGACGACGGCAGCACCGAGACGCCGAACTCCGCCGCGCTGCGGCCCGGCTCGGACGGCCGGGAGTCGGCGCAGGCCAGGTGGGCCATGGCCACCAGCTGCAGCCGGCGGTTGAAGATGCCCAGCACCTCGTCGCGGCGGAAGTCCAGGCCCAGGGCGTAGTGGCGGATCTGGTCGTCCGACGCCGGGTAGCCGAAGCGCAGGTAGCGGTCGCGCGGGTCGAGCGCGAGCAGGTGGTCGACGATGCGGTGCCGGTGGCGCCAGGCCAGCGAGCGGATGGGCACCCAGGTGGACAGCCGCTCCAGCGCCGCGCGGGCGCCGGCCAGCGTGCCGGCCACCGTCTCCGCGACCGAGTCCGCCACCGTGTCGGCCGCCGGGGGGTGCGGGTCCGGCCCGAACGGCGCCAGCACCTGGTCCCAGTCCGTCTCGGGCGCGAACGGGGGCGGGGCGGCGGCGGGCGTCTTGGACATGGCAGGCGGGCGGTGGATGCGAGCCTAGCAAATACCGGCCGGCGGCGGGCGGCGGCCGGGTTCCTAGAATCCACCCATGATCGCCGTCGAACCCACCCTGGCCCGCCTCGCCACCGCCCGCTCGCAGCTGCTGGAGCCCTTCGGCCTCACGGACGCGTCCTTGAGCGAAGCGCTGCGCCTCATCACCGAGCACCGCGTCGATGACGCCGACCTCTATTTCCAGACCACGCGCGCCGAGGGCTGGAGCCTGGAGGAGGGCATCGTCAAGAGCGGCTCGTTCAGCATCGACCAGGGCGTCGGCGTGCGCGCCGTGGCCGGCGAGAAGACGGCGTTCGCCTACTCGGACGACATTTCGCTGGCCTCGCTGCTGGACGCCGCGCGCACCGTGCGCACCATCGCGGCGGCCGGGCAGAGCCGGCGCGTGAAGGTGCCGGCGCAGGGCCGCGTGGCCGGCAGCCGCGAGCTGTACGGCATGGCCGACCCGATCGCCAGCCTGGACAGCGCCACCAAGGTCGCGCTGCTGGAGCGCGCCGAGAAGATGGCCCGCGCCAAGGACCCGCGCGTCGCGCAGGTGATGGCGGGCCTGGCGGCCGAGCACGAGGTGGTGCTGATCGCGCGCGCCGACGGCACGCTGGCGGCGGACGTGCGGCCGCTGGTGCGGCTGTCCATCACCGTCATCGCCGAGAGCCACGGCCGCCGCGAGATCGGCTCGGGCGGCGGCGGCGGGCGCCTCGGCCTCGCGTATTTCACCGACGGGATGATCGCCAGCTACGTCGAGCAGGCCGTCGGCGCCGCGCTGACCAACCTGGAGAGCCGCCCCGCGCCGGCCGGCGAGATGACCGTGGTGCTCGGCCCCGGCTGGCCCGGCGTACTGCTGCACGAGGCGGTGGGCCACGGGCTGGAGGGCGATTTCAACCGCAAGGGCTCCAGCACCTTCGCCGGCCGCATCGGCCAGCGCGTGGCGGCCAAGGGCGTGACGGTGCTGGACGACGGCACCCTCCCCGACCGCCGCGGCTCGCTGAACGTGGACGACGAGGGCGCGGCCAGCCAGCGCAATGTGCTGATCGAGGACGGCATCCTGAAGGGCTACATCCAGGACGCGATGAACGCGCGGCTGATGAAGACCGCGCCGACCGGCAACGGCCGCCGCGAGAGCTACGCCCACGTGCCGATGCCGCGCATGACCAACACCTACATGCTGGGCGGCCGGGACGACCCGCGCGAGATCGTCGCGTCGATCAAGAAGGGCCTGTACGCGACCAATTTCGGCGGCGGCCAGGTGGACATCACCAGCGGCAAGTTCGTGTTCTCGGCCAGCGAGGCGTTTTGGGTCGAGAACGGCCAGATCCAGTACCCGGTCAAGGGCGCGACCATCATCGGCAACGGGCCGGACGCGCTGACCCGCGTCAGCATGATCGGCAACGACATGGCGCTGGACACCGGCGTGGGCGTCTGCGGCAAGGAGGGCCAGAGCGTGCCGGTCGGCGTGGGCCAGCCGACGCTGCGCATCGACGGGCTGACGGTCGGCGGCACGGCATGAGCGCCCGCGCCATCCTGGCCGCACTGGCGCTGGCCCTGGCCGGCTGTGCCGGCCCGCAGCCGGCCGCTTCGCCGCCGGTCGAGTTCCTGCTGCTCGGCGAAGTGCATGACAACCCCGTCCAGCACCAGTTGCGCGCCGAGCGGCTGGCGGCCTTGCTGGCCGACGGCAGGCCCACGGCGGTGGTGTTCGAGCAGATGCCGGCCGCGCGCAACGATGCGCTGCAGGCCCAGGCACGGCAGACGCCGCGCGACGTGGAGGCGCTGGTCGCCGCCGGGCAGCTGGACCAGCGCGCCTGGCGCTGGCCGCTGCACCGGCCGCTGCTGGAGGCCAGCGTGGCCGGCGGCGCGCGCGTCCTCGGCGGCAACCTGGAACGCGAGGCGCTGCGCCGCGTCATGCGCGACGGCGACGCCGCCTGGCCGCCCGCCGCGCTCGCGCTGGCGCAGCGCACGCCCTGGGGCGAGCCCCAGCAGCAGGCGCAGCTGAAGGCCATCGACGAGGGCCATTGCGGCCTGCTGCCGGCCGCCATGCACGCCCCCATGGCCCGCGCCCAGCGCGCCCGCGACGCGGTGATGGCCGAGACGATGCTGGCCGCGCGCGCGGCGGGCGCGGCGCGGGTGGTGCTGATCGCCGGCAATGGCCACGTGGAGCGCGACCTGGGCGTGCCGCGCTACCTGGAAGCGGCCGGCGTGGCGCCGCAGCGCATCCATGCCGTGGGCTACCTGGAGGCCGGCCAGCCCGGCAGCGGGCGCTACGACGAACGCGTCGACACCGTGGCCGCCACGCGCGAAGACCCCTGCAAGGCGCTGCAACGCTGATGCCGTCGCGCCACGCGATGCCTGGTTTGCGCGGCGCCGAAAGCACCCGCGCCCGCACGTGCTAGATTCCGCCCCCATGTCCCGCGCCGCCTTTTTCCGCTTTTGGTTTTTTCCCCGCCCCGGCGGTGGAGAGTCCTGAGCGCGCGCGCTGAACCCAGAACTCCCCAGGAACCGCCGGGCCCGCAAAGCCCGGCGGTTTTTTTGTTTTCCAGAGGTGCCCCGATGAATGCCCAGCCCCAGACCACCGAACCCGAAGCCCAGCGCTGGTACTCCCAGGACGACAAGACCAGCGCCACCGACGACGAGCGCATCCTCGACATCACGCCGCTGCCGCCGCCGGAGCACCTGATCCGCTTCTTCCCGATCCGCGGCACGGCGATGGAGGGCCTGGTCAGCCAGACGCGCCAGCGCATCCGCCGCATCATGAGCGGCGAGGACGACCGGCTGCTGGTCGTCATCGGCCCCTGCTCCATCCACGACCCGCAGGCCGCGCTGGAATACGCGCGCCGCCTGAAGGCCGAGCGCGAGAAATACGCCGGCACGCTGGAAATCGTCATGCGCGTGTACTTCGAGAAGCCGCGCACCACCGTCGGCTGGAAGGGCCTGATCAACGACCCCTACCTCGACGAGAGCTACCGCATCGACGAGGGCCTGCGCATCGCCCGCCAGCTGCTGCTGGAGATCAACCGCCTGGGCGTGCCGGCCGGCAGCGAGTTCCTCGACGTGATCTCGCCGCAGTACATCGGCGACCTGATCGCCTGGGGCGCCATCGGCGCGCGCACGACCGAGAGCCAGGTGCACCGCGAGCTGGCCTCGGGGCTGTCCGCGCCGATCGGCTTCAAGAACGGCACCGACGGCAACATCAAGATCGCCACCGACGCCATCCAGGCCGCCGCGCGCGGCCACCACTTCCTGTCCGTGCACAAGAACGGCCAGGTCGCCATCGTCGAGACGCGCGGCAACGCCGACTGCCACGTCATCCTGCGCGGCGGCAAGGCGCCGAACTACGACGCGCAGCACGTCGCCGCCGCCTGCGCCGACCTGGAGAAGGCCCGGCTGCCGCAGCGCCTGATGGTGGACTGTTCGCACGCCAACTCCAGCAAGCAGCACCAGCGCCAGCTGGACGTGGCGCGCGACATCGCCGGCCAGCTGCGCGAGGGCGGCCGCAGCATCTTCGGCGTCATGGTCGAAAGCCACCTGCACGACGGCGCCCAGAAGTTCACGCCGGGGCAGGACGACCCGGCCCAGCTGCAGTACGGCAAGAGCATCACGGACGCTTGCCTGGGCTGGGACGACTCGCTGGCCGTGCTGGACGTGCTCAGCGAGGCCGTCACCGCGCGCCGCTGACCGCATCCCGCCTCTTGAACCCGCCACGCGCGGCCCCATCTGGGCCGCGTTTCGCTTTTCAGACCCCTTCACCCGCCATGACCAAGCAAACCCACGCCTTCCAGGCCGAAGTCAAGCAGATCCTGCACCTCGTCACGCACTCGCTGTACTCCAACAAGGAGATCTTCCTGCGCGAGCTGGTCAGCAACGCCAGCGACGCCTGCGACAAGCTGCGCTTCGAGGCGCTGGACGACGCCGCGCTGCTGGAGGACCAGCCCAACCTGGAGGTGCGCGTCAGCTTCGACGAGCAGGCCCGGACGCTGACCATCAGCGACAACGGCATCGGCATGAGCGCCGACGAGGCCGCCGCCCACCTGGGCACCATCGCCAAGAGCGGCACGCGCGAGTTCATGGCCAAGCTCGAAGGCGACCAGAAGAAGGACGCCCAGCTCATCGGCCAGTTCGGCGTGGGCTTCTACTCGGGCTTCATCGTCGCCGACCGCATCACCGTCGAGACCCGCCGCGCCGGCCTGGCCGCCGACCAGGGCGTGCGCTGGAGCAGCGAGGGCACCGGCGAGTACGAACTGGAAACCATCACCAAGGCCGGCCGCGGCACCGACGTGATCCTGCACCTGCGCGAGGGCGAGGAGGAGTTCCTGAAGACCTGGCGCGTCAAGTCGACCATCGCCAAGTACAGCGACCACATCTCCCTGCCCATCCTGATGCGCAAGGAGACCTGGGACGCCGAGGCCGCCAAGCAGGTCGTCACCGACGAGTGGGAGCCGGTCAACAAGGCCTCGGCGCTGTGGTCGCGCAGCAAGAGCGACATCACGCCCGAGCAGTACGAGGAGTTCTACAAGCAGATCAGCCACGACAGCGAGGCGCCGCTGGCCTACACGCACAACCGCGTGGAGGGCCGCAGCGAGTACACGCAGCTGCTGTACATCCCGGCCAAGGCGCCGTTCGACCTGTGGAACCGCGACAAGCGCGGCGGCGTGAAGCTGTACGTGAAGCGCGTCTTCATCATGGACGACGCCGAGGCGCTGATGCCGGTCTACCTGCGCTTCGTCAAGGGCGTCATCGACTCGGCCGACCTGCCGCTGAACGTCAGCCGCGAGCTGCTGCAGGAAAGCCGCGACGTGCGCGCGATCCGCGAGGGCTCCACCAAGCGCGTGCTGGGCATGCTGGAGAGCCTGGCCAACAGCGAGGACGCCGCCGAGCGGCAGAAGTACGCCGACTTCTGGAAGGACTTCGGCCAGGTGCTGAAGGAAGGTATCGGCGAGGACCACGCCAACCAGGAGCGCCTGGCCAAGCTGTTCCGCTTCGCCTCGACCCATGCGGACGAAGGCGTCGGCCTGGCCGACTACCTGGGCCGCATGAAGGAAGGCCAGGAGGCCATCTACTACATCACCGCCGACTCGCTGGCCGCCGCCAAGCACAGCCCGCAGCTGGAAATCTTCCGCAAGAAGGGCATCGAGGTGCTGCTGCTGGTGGACCGCGTGGACGAGTGGATGCTGTCCCACCTCTACGAGTTCGAGGGCAAGCCGCTGCAGTCCGTCGCCAAGGGCGCCATCGACCTGGGCAAGCTGCAGGACGAGGACGAGAAGAAGCAGGCCGAGGCGGTGGCCGAGCGCCTGAAGCCGCTGCTGGACAAGCTCCGCGACGCGCTGAAGGACCGCGCCAAGGACGTGCGCGTGACCACCCGCCTGGTCGACTCGCCGGCCTGCATCGTCGTGGAGGAAGGCGACGTCAGCGGCCACCTGGCGCGGCTGCTGAAGCAGGCCGGCCAGAACGCGCCCGAGTCCCGGCCGACGCTGGAGATCAACCCCGAGCACGCGCTGGTGAAGCGGCTCGACGGCGATGCCCGCTTCGACGAACTGGCGCAGGTGCTGTTCGACCAGGCCGTGCTCGCCGAAGGCGGCCACCTGGACGACCCGGCCGCCTACGTGCGGCGGGTCAACGCGCTGCTGACCGCCTGACCGCCGGGCGCGGCCGGCCGGCGCTGCTGGCCGGCCCGCCCGCCCGTCAGCGCGGCGCCTGGACGCCGCCCAGGTGCATGCCGCCGTCCAGCAGCACCAGCTCGCCGGTCACCGTGCTCGCGCCGGCCAGCCAGACGATGGCCTCCGCCACGTCCTCGGGCGTGCAGGCGCGCTGCAGCGGCACGCCGGCCTCGTAGGCCTTCAGGCCCGCCTCGTAGCCCGCCTGCCCGACGCCCTGCACGAACCAGCGCGACGTGATCAGCCCCGGGCACACCGCGTTCACCCGCACGGCCGGCGCCAGCGCGCGGGCCAGGTGCAGCGTCATCGCGTTGATCGCGCCCTTGGACGCGATGTAGGGCAGTGACGAGCCCACCCCCAGCGCCCCGGCCACCGAGGACACGTTGACGATGCAGCCCTGCACGGCCTTCAACGACGCCACGCAGGCCCGCACCATCTGGAAGCTGCCCAGCGCATTCACCGCCAGGATGCGCTGGAAGGTCTCGGCCTCCAGCGACTCCCATTCGGCCGCCGGGCCGAACACCGAGACACCGGCGTTGTTCACCAGCAGGTCGATGCGGCCCCAGCGCGCCAGCGCGGCGGCGGCCAGCGCGCGGCAGTCGGCGTCCTGCGACACATCGCCCCGCACCGCCAGCGCGTCGGCGCCCGCGGCCCGGCAGGCCGCGGCGCTGGCCTGCGCCTCGTCGGCGCTGCGCGAGTAGTTGACGAGCAGGTCGTAGCCCCGGCCGGCCAGCATCAGCGCTGCGGCGGCGCCGACGCCCGTGCCGCCGCCGGTGATCACCGCGACCTTGCGTGCGGAAGTGGGGGTGGCCATGCCTCGTCTCCAGGAAACCGTGGAGCGCGCAGTCTATGCCCGCCGGCCCGGCCCGGCCGCCCGCGCGCCGGCCCGGTGCTGGCACGGTTTTTGTGACAGGAATGCGACATTCCCCCGCTGGCGCGGGCTTCCCGCTCCGCCAGCTCGCCGCTAATCTCCTAGGGTTTCCACCGAGTTTCGTGTCCATGGTCCAGAGTGAGTTCAGCGAGTCCGCTGCCGCCGTACCGGCAGCCATGGTCACCCCCCGCCTGTTGCTGCGCCCGCCCGAAAGCAGCGATCTCGACACCCTGGCGGCGCTGTACGCCGACCCGGCCGTCAACCGCTTCTGCGCCACCGCCCCGCCCCACGGGCGCGAGGCCGTCGCCGCGCAGCTGCGCGGCTGGATGGCGCACTGGCAGGCGCACGGCTTCGGCCACTGGGCCATCGCCGAGCGCGCGCGGCCCGACGAGCTGATCGGCTTCGGCGGCCTGATGCACCGCAGCGTGGCCGGCCACGCCGGGCTCTACCTCTACTACCGGATCACGCCGCAGGCCTGGGGCCGGGGCCTGGCGTCGGAAATGGCGCAGTACGCCTTCGAACAGGCCTTCGGCCAGCGCCGCGAAAGCGCCGTCGTGGCCGCCGTGCTGCCCAGCAATGCGCCCACGCGCAAGACGCTGGAAGCCCTGGGCCTGCGCCTGAAGGGCGCGCTGGCCGATGGCCCCGGCAGCGCCGCCGCGCTGCTCTACGAGCTGCGCGCCGACCGCTGGGCCAGCCTGCCGCGCTGCGCGCCCGAGGCCATCGCCTTCGCCGCCTGACCCCCCGGGGCGCGGAACGCACCCATCTGGTGCATCCCGCCCCGGCCTCGTGGAAAGCCTGATGCCGGCCGGGCGCCGCGGCCACCACACTGCGCGTCGATGCAGGCCCGCCGCCCCGGCGGCCTGCCCCACGACGGACAACTCGTCGAAGACCGTCACCCACCCTGGAGACTCTTGATGCGCATCTCGTTCCTGCTCGCGGCCGGTCTGGCCGCCTGCCTGCCCGCCCTGGCCGCCTACCCCGACAAGCCCGTCACCGTCATCGTGCCCTTCACGGCCGGCGGCCCCACCGACAAGGTCGCCCGCGACCTGGCCGAGGCGCTGCGCAAGCCGCTGGGCGCGACGATCATCATCGAGAACGTCGGCGGCGTCGGCGGCACGCTGGGCGCCAACCGCGTCGCCAAGGCCGCGCCCGACGGCTACACGCTGCTGCTGCACCACATCGGCATGGCCACCGCGCCGGCGCTGTACCGCACGCTGCCCTACAAGTCGCTGGAGGACTTCGAATACCTCGGCCTGGTCAACGAGGTGCCGATGACGCTGATCGGCCGGCCCACGCTGCCGGCCAACAACTACGCCGAGCTGGCTCGCTGGCTGGAGGCCAACAAGGGCAAGGTCAACCTCGCCAACGCGGGCGTGGGCTCGGCCTCGCACCTGTGCGGGCTGCTGTACCAGTCGGCGCTGAAGACCGAGATGACCACCGTGCCCTACAAGGGCACCGCGCCGGCCATGAACGACCTGCTCGGCAGCCAGGTCGACATCATGTGCGACCAGACCACCAACACCACCGGCCAGATCGAGGCCGGCAAGGTCAAGGCCTACGCGCTGATGTCCGGCAAGCGCCTGGCCAGCGGCCCGCTGGCCAAGCTGCCGACGGCGGACGAGTCCGGCCTGAAGGGCTTCAACCTCACCATCTGGCACGGCGTGTACGCGCCCAAGGGCACGCCCAAGGCCGTGGTCGAGAAGTTCAACGCGGCGCTGCGCGTGGCGCTGAAGGAGGCCGAGTTCACGAAGCGCCAGGAGGCGCTGGGCGCCGTCATCGTCGGCGACGACCGCGTGACGCCGGCCGGGCACAAGAAGTTCGTCGAGGCGGAGATCAACAAGCTCACGCCCATCATCAAGGCGGCCGGGCAGTACGCCGACTGACGGCGCAGCAACGCCGGGGCGCGCGCCGGTGGCGCGCTACCCCTGGCGGCAGGCATGCCGGGCCAGCGGGAAAAAGTCCAGGCGGTCCGTGATGAGGCCGTCCACGCCCAGGTCGATCAAGCGCTGCGCCTCCGCCACGTCGTTGACGGTCCACGGGATCACGCGCAGGCCGGCCTGGCGGTATGCGGCCAGCATCTCCGGCGTCACCTGGCCATGGTGGGGCGTCACCGTGTCCGTGCGTAGGCGCCGGGCCGTGGCGATGCCGTCGCCCGCATCGCTGAGCAGCGGCGACAGGCGGTACGCGGCACCCTGCGCCCTCAGGGCCTCCAGCAAGCCGATGTCGAAGGACTGCAGGAGGATGCGTGAGGCATCCCAGGCGCTGGCCCGGACGGCCTGGAGCACCAGGGCGGCGTAGCGCTCCCGGCCTGGGTAGCGCTGCGGCGAGGCCGGGTCGTACTTGAGCTCGATGTTCAGCCCGACCGGGCGGCCCCGGGCCGTCACGCGGCCGCCGAGGGCCCGGAACACCTCCGGCAGGGTGGCCACCCGCTCCGCGGCGCCGGGCCTCGCGCCGCAATCGAAGGCCTGGGCCTGGGCGGCCGTCAGGTCGCGGATGAAGACCCGGCCCGCCAGCGCCCGCCCCTGCGGGTCGCGGCAGTCGGCGCGCATGAAGGCGTCGTGCGCGACGATCAGGTGGTCGTCGCGGCTGACCTGCAGGTCCAGCTCGACCATGTCGGCGCCCCTGTCCACGGCGCGCTGGAAGGCGGACACCATGTTCTCCGGGCGGTCATCGCTGCCGCGGTGCGCATGCAGCTCCAGCCGGTTCAGCACGGCGCAGGTGGGGGCCGCGGGCTGCACGGCCCCGGAGCCGGCCGCGCAGCCCGCGGCCAGCAGGCCGAGGCAGGCCGGGAGGCCGAGGAGGCTGCGGGAACGAGGGGGCAGGCGCTTCATGCGCCCAAGGTAGCACGCACCGGACTGATGCCCTGCCGCCACACAGTCGGGTAACTACGCTGTCGATGCGCCAGGCTCGCCGGTAAAAATCCATGTAAACGTTTACATGATGCGGTAACCCGGTTCCGGCCAGCCGCACTCCACGGATGAGACAACCCTTCCCACCCGGCTTCCTCTGGGGCTGCGCCACGTCCGCCTACCAGATCGAGGGCTCGCCGCTGGCCGACGGCGCCGGCGTCAGCAACTGGCACCGCTTCGTGCGCACGCCGGGCCGCGTGCTCGGCGGCGACACCGGCGACATCGCCTGCGACCACTACCGCCGCATGAAGGACGACGTGGCGCTGATGCGTGACCTGGGCCTGACGGCCTACCGCTTCAGCATCGCCTGGGGCCGCGTGCTGCCCGAGGGGCGCGGCCGGGTCAACGCGGCCGGCCTGGGCTTCTACGAACGCCTGGTGGACGAACTGCTGGCCGCCGGCATCACGCCGATGGCCACGCTCTACCACTGGGACCTGCCCGCCGCGCTGGACGACCGCGGCGGCTGGACCCACCCCGACATGCCGGACTGGTTCGCCGACTACGCGCAGGTCTGCTTCAAGGCGCTGGACGACCGCGTCAAGCTCTGGGTCACGCTGAACGAACCCTGGGTCATCGCCGACCAGGGCTACATGCACGGCGCGCTGGCGCCGGGCCACAGGAGCGCCTATGAGGCGGCCCGGGTCGCGCACCGGCTGATGCAATCGCACGCCAAGGGCGTGCAGGCCTACCGCGCCACCGGCAAGCACCAGATCGGCCTGGTCGTCAACATCGAGCCCAAGCACCTGCCGCCCGACGCGACCGAGGCCGACCGGCACGCCGCGCGGCTGGCCGATGCCTACATGAACCGCCAGTACCTCGACCCGGCGCTGCTCGGCCGCTACCCCGAGGAACTGCGCGAGGTCTTCGGCGAGGCCTGGCCCGACTGGCCCGCCGCCGAGGTCGAGGCGCTGAAGGTGCCGGTCGATTTCCTGGGCCTGAACTACTACACCCGCGCCGTCGTCCGCCACGACGCCCAGGCCTGGCCCGTGCCCGTTGCGCCGCAGCGCCAGCCTGGCGGCATCTACACCGAGACCGGCTGGGAGCTGCACCCGCAGAGCCTGGCCGACACCCTGGTGTGGATGCACGAACGCTATGGCGGCCTGCCGCTGTACGTCACCGAGAACGGCGCCGCCTTCTACGACCCGCCGGCCGCCATCGACGGCCGCATCGACGACCCGCTGCGCGTGCACTACCTGCGCACCCACATCGCCGCCGTGAATGACGCACTGGCGCGCGGGGCCGACATGCGTGGCTACTTCGCCTGGTCGCTGTTCGACAACCTCGAATGGGCGCTCGGCTTCGCCAAGCGCTTCGGCCTCGTGCACGTGGACTTCCAGACGCTGGCGCGCACGCCCAAGGCCAGCGCGCGCTTCTTCTCGGAAGTCATCCGGGCGCACGGCGCCAATCTCTGAGCCGGCGACGATGAGCAGCGCCCCCGCCACGATCAAGGACGTCGCCCGGGCAGCGGGCGTGTCGGTGGCCACCGTGTCCCGCGCGCTGAACGGCGCCGAGAACGTGCTGCCCGACACCCGCCAGCGCATCGTGGACATCGCGCGCGAACTGCGCTACGTGCCGTCCGGCGCGGCGCGCAGCCTCATCACGCGCCGCACCGACACCGTCGGCGCGCTGCTGCCCGACCTGCACGGCGAGTTCTTCTCGGAACTCATCCGCGGCATCGACCAGGCCGCCCGCGCGCGCGGGCTGCACCTGCTGCTGTCCAGCTCGCACGACGACGCCGACGAAGCCGCCGCCGCGCTGCGGGCGATGAACGGCCGCGTGGACGGCCTCATCGTCATGTCGCCGCACGCCGACGACGACTTCCTGTCGCAACACCTGCCGCCAGCGCTGCCGGCCGTGCTGCTGAATTCCGGCGTGCGCAGCCCGATGCAACGCGTCTTCGCCATCGACAACTTCGGCGGCGCGCGCGAGATGACCCAGCACCTCGTGCGCAGCGGACGCCGCCGCATCGCCTTCCTCGGCGGGCCGGCCAGCAACTTCGAGGCGCGCGAGCGCGAGCGCGGCTACCGCGCCGGCCTGCCCGCCGGCATGCCGCCCTGGCTGCTGGAAGGCGACTTCTCCGAAGACGCCGGCCTGCGCGCCGCGGCGACCGTGCTGGCGTTGCCGGCGGCCCAACGGCCCGATGCCGTCTTCGCCGCCAACGACATGATGGCCATCGGCCTGCTCGGTGCATTGCAGGTCGCAGGCCACCGCGTGCCCGACGACATCGCGCTCGCCGGTTTCGACGACATCCCCATCGCCCGCTACGTCAGCCCCGCGCTGACGACGATGTGCGTGCCCATCGCGGCGCTGGGCGAGCAGGCGCTCGACGCGCTGGCCCAGACCTTCGAGCACCCCAGCGCCGCCGCTGCGGCGGCCACCGTCGTGCCCGTGCAACTCGTCGTGCGCCGCTCTTGCGGGGCCAAGACCTGATCGCGCC
Organism: Roseateles sp.; assembly: GCF_047654785.1. Lineage (GTDB taxonomy): Bacteria > Pseudomonadota > Gammaproteobacteria > Burkholderiales > Burkholderiaceae_C > Pelomonas. The sequence continues at coordinate 526,789 of NZ_JASGKQ010000001.1, read as the reverse complement.
CTTCGACATGACCCACCCATAACAGGAGACAACGTGAACAGCAGCAGATCCCACCGACGCTTCCGCCATCACGCGCTGACCGCCGCCGTCGTGCTGGCACTGGCCGGCACGGCCGTGCAGGCACAGATGACCGGCGCCACCGTGCGCGGCCAGATCACCGCCGCCGGCACCAACGCCCCCGCCGGCACCGACGTGGTGGCCATGAACAAGGCCAACGGCAATACCTACCGCACCAAGACCCAGGCCGACGGCAGCTACGTGCTGCTGGGCCTGAGCCCGGGCACCTACGAGATCCGCGTGGCCGGCGCCGCGCAGGGCAGCCCCGTCACGCTGTCGGTCGGCGAGAACGCCACGCTCGACCTGGCCAGCGACACCAACCAGCTGGGCACCGTCGTCATCACCGGCAACGCCTCGCGCCAGGGTGTGCGCGACACGCAGGTCAGCACCATCGTGTCGAACAAGATGATCGAGGCGCTGCCGCAGATCACGCGCAACTTCCTCTCGGCCGTCGACCTCGCACCAGGCGCGCGCTTCGAGACCGGCTCCGACGGCAGCACCCGCATCCGCGGCGGCGCGCAGAACGAAGACAGCGTCAACGTCTTCATCGACGGCGTCGGCCGCAAGAACAACATCCTGCGCGGCGGCGTCATCGGCCAGCAGCAAAGCCAGGGCAACCCGTTCCCGCAGGGCGCCATCGGCGAATACCGGGTGCTGACGCAGAACTACAAGGCCGAGTTCGACCAGCTGACCTCGCTGGGCATTGCCGCGGTCACCAAGTCCGGCACCAACGAGTTCCATGGCGACGTGTACGTGAACCGCACGGGCTCCAACTGGCGCGCCTACAGCCCCAAGGAGCGCGAAGCCGAAAACGCCGGCACGCCGCGCCCGTCGTTCAAGCAGATCGAGAGCGGCTTCTCGCTGGGTGGCCCCATCGTCGAGGACAGGCTGCACTTCTTCCTCGCCTACGACGGCAAGTCCATCGACCGCCCGGTGCAGACCATCGGCAAGAACTTCGACAAGTACCCGGCCTCGCCCGGCATCATTTCGCAGCTGAAGGCCGAGCAAGGCCCCTACACCCGCAAGTTCCAGGAACACCTGCTGTTCGGCAAGCTGTCGGCGCAGATCGACGACGAGCAAAAGCTCGACATCAGCTTCACGGTCCGCGACGAGGACGCGAAGGACCTCATCAGCAACGATGGCATCGCCGCCGCCAGCACCGAGAACAACAGCAAGACGACCGAGAACCGCCTGGACCTGGCGCACGAATGGTCGCGCGGCCCATGGCTGAACGAGGCCAAGGCCGGCGTCTCCAATTCGCGCTGGAACCCGCACTCCACGACGGGCGCCACGCTGTTCCGCTACAAGTACTCGCCGTCCAATGCGCTCAACAACTCGCAGGACATCCTCTGGTCGGGCGGTTCCCCCGACCAGCAGGACCGCAAGCAGGGCGAGGTCTATTTCAAGGACGACCTCAGCTACACCGGCCTGAAAGACCACGTCATCAAGGGCGGCGCGCAGCTCAAGCTGATGAAGTACCGGCTCGGCGGCACCCAGTACGGCGTCGCCGCCGTCAACGTGGTGGTGGACCAGACCACCGGCCAGCCGTACTACGCCGACGGCGCCTGCACGGGGACCAACGTCGCCAGCAACGGCCTGCAAAGCGACCAGTGCCAGATCACCCGTGCGGCCGCCCCCATCGACGTGAACTTCAACAACCAGCAGTACGGCCTCTACCTGCAGGACGACTGGTCCGTCACCCGCCAACTCGACATCTCCTTCGGTGCGCGCTGGGACTACGAGAGCAACATGCTCAACAACGGCTATTCCACGCCTGCCAGCATCGTGACGGCGCTGCACGGGCTCGACGGCCGCACCATCGGCGGCATCACGGCGCCGGCCGGCCAGACGTATGCGCAGTCGCTGGCCCTGGGCGGCGTCAACATCGACGACTACATCGCCACCGGCAGCTCGCGTCGCGCGTACAAGGGTGCGCTCGCGCCACGCCTGGGCTTCTCCTATGACCTGACCGGCGACCGCAGCACGGTGGCCTACGGTGGCGTGGGCCGCAGCTACGACCGCACGATGGCCAACCAGGCCCTGCAGGAACTGCAGCACAACGCCCAGGCCAACGGCGAGATCTGGCTGATCAAGAACGACTACAAGATGCCGTTCGCCGACCAGTTCAGCCTGGGCCTGCGCCAGGCCCTGGGCGAATGGAACGCCGATGTCTCGGTGTCGCGGCAGCACGCCAAGAACCAGTTCGTCTGGTTCAGCGGCAACCGCGATCCCAACGGCGGCTGGGGCACGCAAAGCTCCATCGACCCGCTGTGGGGCGGCCCCAGCGGCCATGGCAACCTGATCCTGGGCGACACCGTCGGCGAGATCAAGACGACCAGCCTGTTCGTCAAGCTCGACAAGCCCTATACGGCCGCCAGCGGCTGGAGCGCCACGCTGGCCTACACCCATGCCAAGGGCCGGACCACCAACAAGGAATGGGCCACCGACATCTTCGACTGGACCTATGGCAAGGGCTCGCACGGCTTCAACCCCTCCGTGCTGACCGCCAAGGACCGCCTGGTGCTGGCCGGCTTCACCGACCGGCTGCCCTGGGGCCTGGGGCTGTCCGGCAAGTGGACCTGGGACACCGGCAATCCGCGCCGCATCACCAACTGCGGGGCCGGCTGGAACCAGTGCGTGTACCTGGAGGGCAAGGCCGGCAACTTCAGCCAGTTCGACATGGGGCTGTCCAAGGACATCCACGTCGGCTTCGGCTCGCTGCGCCTGCGCGCCGACGTCCTCAACCTCTTCAACCGCGCCAACTGGGGCTACTACGACGACTGGGGCGGTGGCCCGGGCAACCCGCAGAACGAACTCGGCGGCGACAACGCCGGGCTCGGCAAGGCCAACGGCTTGCGCGGTGACATGCGCACCTACAAGCTGACGGTCTCCTACAGCTTCTGACCGCTCAGCCCCATGGCGGCGCGCGACATGCGCGCCGCCCTTCCGACATGAACCATTGCTCCTTGAACCGCCGCGCCCTCCTCCTGGCCGGCGCAGGCTCCGCGCTGCTCCCGCTCCCGGCCCGCAGCGCGGACTCGGGCGAGACCGCCTTCCTCGCCGATCTCGAGCGCCGCACCTTCGACTTCTTCTGGGAGACGACGGACGCGAAGACCGGCCTCGCGCCCGACCGCTGGCCGACGCCGTCGTTCGCCAGCATCGCGGCGGTCGGCTTCGCGCTCAGCGCCTATCCCATCGGCGTGGCACGCGGCTACGTCACGCGCGCCCAGGCCCGCGAACGCACGCTGGCGACGCTGCGCTTCTTCGCCGGCCTGCCGCAAGGCCCGGGCCCGGCCGGCGTGGCCGGCCACAAGGGCTTCTTCTATCACTTCCTCGACATGAAGACGGGGCTGCGCTTCGCACGCTGCGAGCTGTCCACCGTCGACACCGCGCTGCTGCTGATGGGCGCGCTGCACGCGCAGAGCTTCTTCGACGGCGCGCATGCCGACGAGGCCGCCATCCGCACGCTGGCCGACGAGCTCTACGGCCGCGTCGACTGGGCCTGGGCGCAGGTGCGGCCGCCCGCCATCAGCCACGGCTGGACGCCCGAGCAGGGCTTCATCCCGTCCGACTGGAAGGGCTACAACGAGGCCATGATGGTCTACCTGCTGGCGCTGGGCTCGCCCACGCGGCCGGTCGGCCCCGAGGCCTACGGCGCCTGGACCAGCACCTACGACGCGCACAGCTGGGGCGAGAGCCACGGCCAGACCTTCCTGCGCTTCCCGCCGCTGTTCGGCCACCAGTTCACGCACTGCTGGGTGGACTTCCGCGGCATCCGCGACGAGTACATGCGCGCCAAGGGCCTGGACTATTTCGAGAACTCGCGCCGCGCCACCTACGCGCAGCAGGCCTACGCGCGCGCCAACCCGCTGGGCTGGCAGGGCTACGACGCCGAGGTCTGGGGCATCAGCGCCAGCGACGGCCCCGCCGACGTGACCCTGCCCTACCGGACGACCACCGGCCGGACCGAGCCGCGCCGCTTCATCAGCTACGCCGGCCGCGGCATGGGCCTGTACGACGACGGCACGCTCGCGCCCTACGCGGCCGGCGCGTCGATCGCCTTCGCGCCCGAGATCGTCATCCCGGCGCTCAGGGCCATCAAGGCGCGCCACCCCCACACCTGGGGCCGCTACGGCTTCTTCGACGCCTTCAACCCCAGCTTCACCGACACCGGCGTGAAGCTGCTGCACGGCCGCATCGAACCCGGCCGGGGCTGGGTGGACGTCGACCTGCTGGGCATCGACCAGGGCCCGCTGCTGGCGATGATGGGCAACCACCGCGGCGAGCTGATCTGGCAGGTCATGCGCAGGAATGCCCACCTCGTGCGCGGCCTGAAGCGCGCCGGCTTCACCGGGGGCTGGCTGGCATGACGCGCCCGCTGCGGCCCACGGCCGCCGCCGGATGGACGCGCCGCCGCCTGCTGGCGGCCGGCGCGGCCGCGGCGGCGGGCGCCGGGCTGCCCGGCTGCCAGCGCGGCAGCGGCACGACCACGCTGCGCTTCTGGGCCATGGGCCGCGAAAGCGAGGTCGTCGCCGAGCTGATGCCGGCCTTCGAGCGCGAGCACCCGGGCGTGCGCGTGAAGGTCGAACAGCTGCCGTGGACGGCCGCGCACGAGAAGCTGCTGACCGCCTTCGCCGGCGACGCGACGCCCGACCTCGCCCAGGTCGGCAACACCTGGCTGCCCGAGATGCAGGCGCTGGGCGCGCTGGAGCCGCTGGAGCCCTGGCTCGCGCGCACGCCGGCGCTGGCCGCGGCCGACTACTTCGACGGCATCTGGGCCACCAACGCGCCGCAGGGCCACCGCGTCGGCCTGCCCTGGTACGTGGACACGCGGCTGATGTTCGTGCGCCAGGACCTGCTCGCGCGCGCCGGCGTCCCGCGCATGCCGCGGGACTGGGACGAATGGGCCGACGCGCTCGCGCGCCTGCGCCGGCACGGCATGGCCTCGCCGCTGCTGCTGCCCACCAACGAGTTCGAACCCCTGCTCGCGCTGGCGCTGCAGCAGCCGGGCGAGCTGCTGCGCGACGGCGGCCGCTTCGGCAACTTCTCGTCGGCGGACTTCCGCCGCGCGCTGGGCTTCTACGTCGAGCGCTTCCGCCGCGGCGACGCGCCGGGCCTGACGAACAACCAGGTCGCCAACCTCTGGCAGGAGTTCGGCCGGGGCATGTTCGCCTTCTACGTGTCGGGGCCGTGGAACATCGGCGAGTTCAAGCGCCGCCTGCCGCCCGAGCTCGCCGGGGCCTGGGCCACGGCCGAGTTGCCCGGCCCGGACGGCCCGGGCGCCTCCATCGCCGGCGGCGCGAGCCTGGCGGTGTTCCGGCGCTCCCGCCACAAGGCCGAGGCCTGGGCGCTGATCGGCTACCTGAGCCGCCCCGACGTGCAGCTGGCCTTCTACCGCCTGACTGGCGACCTGCCGCCCCGGCGCAGCGCCTGGGCGATGCCGCTCGCCGATGGCGCGACGCTGGCCGAGGACCGCCACGCGGCCGCCTTCCGCCGCCAGCTCGAGCGCGTGCGCCCGGCGCCGGCCGTGCCCGAATGGGAGCGCATCGCGCAGGAGATGCAGCTCAGCGCGGCGCGCGTCGTCGGCGGGCGCGACGGCCTGGATGCCGCCGTGCGCGGCCTGGATGCGCGCGTCGACGGCATCCTCGAGAAGCGCCGCTGGATGCTGGACAGGGCGGCGGCATGAACGGCGGCCGCGAGTCACTCGCCGCCTGGGCCTTCGCGGCTCCGGCGCTGGCCGTCATCACGCTGTTCTTCGGCGTGCCGGTGCTCGCGGGCCTGGCGTTGAGCCTGACCGACTTCGACATCTACGCGCTGGCCTCGCTGAGCAACCTGCGCTGGCAGGGCTGGGACAACTACGTCCAGGTGCTGCACATGCCGCTGTTCTGGCAGGCGCTGGGCAACACGGCCTATTTCGTCGTGCTGGGCGTGCCGCTGTCCATCGGCCTGTCCCTGGCCGCGGCCGTGCTGCTGCAGTCGCGGCTGGTGCGCTTCAAGCCGCTGCTGCGCACGGCGCTGTTCGCGCCGGTGGTGACCACGCTGGTCGCCGTCGCCGTGATCTGGCGCTACCTCTTCCATGTCAAGTACGGCCTCGTGAACCACGCGCTGCAGTCGCTCGGCATCGACCCCATCGACTGGCTGGGCGACCCGCACTGGTCCATGCCCACCATCATCGGGTTCGCCGCGTGGAAGAACTTCGGCGGCAACATGATCATCTTCATCGCCGCGCTGCAGGCCGTGCCGCAGGACCTGTACGAGGCCGCCCGGCTGGACGGCGCGAAATCCTGGGCGCAGTTCCGCCACATCACGCTGCCCGGCATCGCGCCGACGCTGCTGATGGTCGCCATCCTGACGACGGCCGGCTACTTCCAGCTCTTCGCCGAGCCCTACGTGATGACGCAGGGCGGCCCGCTGCAGAGCACGGTCAGCGTGCTGTACCTGATGTACGACGAAGGCTTCAAGTGGTGGAACCTGGGCCTGGCGTCGGCGGTCGCCTTCGTGCTCTTCGTCGTCATCGTCGTGGTCAGCAAGGGGCTGATCGCGCTGCAGCGGCGCTGGATGGGGGCCGACGCATGAAGCGCCTGCTCGTCAACGCGCTGCTGTGGGCCTTGGCGGGGCTGGCCGTCTTTCCGCTGGTGTGGATGGCCTGCGTGTCGCTGATGCCGGCCGGCGGCGCCTCCACGCTGCCGCCGCCGCTGTGGCCGCACGAGCCGACGCTGGCGCACTACCGCCAGCTGCTGGGCGACGGCGGCCTGAAGCGCGCCTTCGCCAACAGCCTGGGGCTGGCCATCGCCAGCACCTGCGTGTCGGTCAGCTTCAACACGCTGGCCGGCTACGCCTTCGCCAAGCTGCGCTTCCGGCACCGGGAGCGCGTGTTCGGCCTGCTGATCGCCGCGCTGGTGATCCCGGGGCAGGTGGCCATGCTGCCGCTGTTCCTGATGCTCAAGGGCCTGGGGCTGGTGAACACCTGGATGGGCGTGCTGATCCCCAGCATGGCCGGCATCTTCGGCATCTTCCTGGTGCGGCAGTACGCACGCGGCGTGCCCGACGAGCTGCTGGAGGCCGCGCGCATCGACGGCGCCGGCGAGTGGCGCATTTTCTGGAGCATCGTGCTGCCGGTGCTGAAGCCGGTGCTGGTCACGCTGGCGGTGTTCGCCTTCCTGGGCAGCTGGAACGATTTCATGTGGCCGCTCATCGTGCTGACCGACGGCGAGATGCACACGCTGCCGGTGGCGCTGGCGGCGCTGTCGCGGGAGCATGTGCAGGACAGCGAGCTGATGATGGCCGGCGCGGTCATCACGGTGCTGCCGGTGCTGGTGTTGTTCATCGCCTTGCAGCGCTACTACATGCAAGGCCTGTTGATGGGAAGCGTGAAGTGAAAAAAGCATGGGCCGCCCTGTTGCTGCTGGCCGCCGCCCGGTTCTCCGGCGCCGCGGTGCTCGATGACATGCGGGACGCGAGCGCCTGGCGGGCCTCGGCGTCCGACCAGGTGCGCGCCAGCCTGCGCCGCGACGCGCAGGACGGCAGCCTGTGCCTGGACTACGACTTCTCCGGCGTCTCCGGCTACGCCGTCATGCGCCGCGAGCTGCCGGTGGACTGGCCGGCCGATTTCGCGCTCACCGTGCCGCTCAAGGGCCGCGGCGGGGCCAACGACCTGCAGATCAAGTTCGTCGACGCCGGCGGCGACAACGTCTGGTGGATCAACCGCCGGGCGCCGGCCTGGCCGGAGCGGCTGACCGAGTCCAGCTTCAAGCGCCGCCACGTCGCCTTCGCCTGGGGCCCCACCGCGGAGCGCGTGCTCAAGCGCAGCCGCTTCATCGAGTTCGTCGTCGTCGCCGGCCAGCAGGACGGGGGCGGGGCCGGCGCCGTGTGCGTCGGCGCGCTGGGCCTGCAGCCGCGGGACCCGGCGCCCCCGGCCTGGCCGGAGCCCGCGCGCAAGCTCGGCGGCGGCGAGATGACGCTGGACTACCGGCGCCTGCGCGAGTTCAACGGCCTGTGGTTCGCCAGCGGCGCGGCCACGCGCGTGGAGGTGTCGGACGACGACCGCCGCTGGAAGCTGCTGGCCACCGACCCCGGCCGCGCGCTGTTCCTCGGCGAGCAGGAATGGCGCTGGCTGCGCGTGCGCTTCGCGGGCCGCAAGCCGCCCGAGGTGCAGCTGCGCGACGCGGCGCAATGGCCCGACCGCAACGCCGCCGTCGCCGAGCTGGCCCGGGCGCTGCCCCGCGGCGACCTGCCGCGCGCCTTCGTCGGCGAGCAGAACTACTGGACCGTCGTGGGCGTGGACGGCGGCGCGCAGCGCTCCGGCCTGGTCAGCGAGGACGGCGCCATCGAACTGACGCGCGGCGGCCCCAGCATCGAGCCGGCCATCCAGCTCGCCGACGGCCGCCTCGTCACCTGGGCGCAGGTGCGCACCGAGCACGAGCTCGTCGCGCAGGCGCTGCCGGTCGTGCAATGGCGCCACGGCGACGTGGAGCTGCGCGTGGCGGCCGCGGCCGACGGCCCGGCCGGCGCGCCGCACCTGCTGGCCCGCTACACGCTGCGCAACCCCACCGGCCGGGCGCAGCGCTACGCGCTGCTGCTGGCGCTGCGCCCGTGGCAGGTCAACCCGCCGCAGCAGTTCCTGTCCACGCCGGGCGGCATCAGCCCGCTGCAGGCGCTGGCCTGGGTGGACGGGCGGCTCACGGCGGCCGGCCTGGCCGTCACGCCCCGCGAAGCGCCCACCGAGGTGCGCGCCGCGCCGTGGCGCGCCGGCCCCGGCCTCGCCACGCTGCTGCAGGCGCCGCCGCTGCGCACGCTGGCCGACCCCGAGGCGCTGCCCTCCGCGCTGCTGCGCTTCGACGTCGAGCTGGCGCCGGGCGAGGCCCGCGAGTTCGGCTGGGTCACCGGCGACGATGCGGCCGCGCTGGACACGCGCCTGGCCGTCGCCGCCGCGCAGTGGCGCGACCGCCTGGGCCACCTCGGCCTGCGCCTGCCGCCCGTGGCCCGGCCCGTGGCCGACACCATGCGCAGCGCGCTGGCGCAGATGCTGATGTCGCGCGACGGCCCGGCGCTGCGGCCCGGCACCCGCGCCTACGCCCGCTCCTGGGTGCGCGACGGCGCCATGATGGTCGCCGGCCTCGTGCGCATGGGCGAGGCGCAGGTGGCGGCCGAGTTCGTCGACTGGTTCGGCGGCCACGTGTTCGCATCGGGCAAGGTGCCCTGCTGCGTGGACCAGCGCGGCGCCGACCCCGTCGTCGAGAACGACAGCCACGGCCAGTACCTGTTCGCGGTGGCGGAGCTGTACCGCCACACCCAGGACCGCGCACTGCTGGCGCGCCACTGGCCCCGGGTGCAGCGCGTCGTCGCCTGGATGGACGGCCTGCGCCGCAGCGAGCGCCGGCCCGGCGCCGATCCGCGCTTCAAGGGCCTGATGCCGCCGTCCATCAGCCACGAGGGCTACTCGGACAAGCCGGCCTACTCGTACTGGGACGACTTCTGGGCGCTGCGCGGCTACAAGGACGCCGTGCAGATCGCCCAGGCGCTGGGCGACGCGGCGCGGGCCGGCGCCTGGGCGGCCTCACGCGACGAATTCGCGGCCGACCTCGCGGCCTCCATCGCGGCCACCGCGAAGCACTACGGCCTGGACCACGTCGCCGGCGCGGCCGACCGCGGCGACTTCGATGCCACGTCCACGACCATGGCGCTCAACCCGGCGCAGGCCGAGGACCTGGCCCCCGGGCTGCTGCGCGGCACCTTCGACCGCTACGTGGACGAGGCCTTCGCCCGCATCGACGGGCGCAAGCCCTGGAAGGACTACACGCCCTACGAACTGCGCAACGTCAGCGCCCTGGTGCGGCTGGGCCGCGTCGACGAGGCGCACCGGCTGCTGGCGTGGTTCCTCACCCACCAGCGCCCCGCGGGCTGGCAGCAGTGGGCCGAGGTCGTGCTGCCGGATGCGCGCCAGGTGCAGTTCCTGGGCGACATGCCGCACGCCTGGATCTCGTCCGACTACCTGCGCGCCGCGCTGGACCTGTTCGCCTACGAGCGCGAGGCCGCGCTGGTGCTCGGCGCCGGGCTGCCGGCCGCATGGCGCGCGGCGGGCGACATCGGCGTGAGCGGCCTGTCCACGGCCTGGGGCCGGCTGGACTACCGCCTGGCGCGCCGCGAGGCCGGCGGCTGGGAGCTGGCCATCGACCGCCGGCCCGAGCGCCTGGCCGGCGAGCTGCGCCTGGCCTGGCCGGGCGCCGAGCCGCTGCCGCGCGCCAGCGCCGAAGGCCGCGAGCTGCCCTGGCAGGGCCGCGAACTGCCGCTGCCGCCCGGCATCACGACCGTCCGACTGGAGCCCCGCCCATGATGAACCGCCGCCAGTTGCTGGCCGCCTCGCCGGCGCTGCTGACCGCCTGCGCCGCGCTGCCGCCCACCGTGCCGGACGGCCTCGCCGCCGGCGAGCAGCGCGCCTGGCAGCTCGCCGGCGAACGCCTGTGGCTGTGGCTGCCGCACGGCTATGCGCAGCGCCGCGAGCGCTGGCCGCTGCTGGTGTTCCTGCACGGCTCCGGCGAGCGCGGCACGGACCTCGGCCAGGTCAAGGTGCACGGCCCGCCCCGGCTGGCGGCGGCCGGGGCGGACTACCCGCTGGTGCTGGCCAGCCCGCAGCTGGAGGCGGGCGTGCGCTGGGAGCCCGCGCGGCTGCACCGGCTGCTGCAGGCGCTGCAGGCCCGCCTGCACGTGGACCGCCAGCGCAGCCTGGCCACTGGCCTGAGCCTCGGCGGCCATGGCGTGTGGAACTGGGCGTGCCGCCACCCGCGCGACCTCGCCGCCATCGCGCCCGTCTGCGGCTACGGCGACCCGGGCGCCGTGCCGGCGATGCGCGAGGTGCCGGTGCGGGCCTACCACGGCGGCGCCGACACCGTCGTGCCGCCGGCCCGCCAGCAAGCCTGCGTGGACGCGCTCAACGCCGCGGGCGGCCGCGCCACGCTGACCCTCTACCCCGGCGTGGGCCACGACGCCTGGACGCCCGCCTACCAGGATCCCGGGCTGCTGCCCTGGCTGCTGGCGCAAAGACAAGCATGACCCCTCACCTGATCCGCAACCGGGCCGGCCTCGCAGCCGAGCTGCTGTCCCACGGCGCGCTGCGCCGGCTGCTCGCGCCGGGCCTGATGCTCAACCTCTTCCCCGGCAACGAGCTCGAAGGCGGCCCGGCCAACGTCTGGCTGCGCCGGCGCGATGCCGGCGGCGACTGGCAGGCCCGGCCGCTGCTCGGCCCGCAGTCGCCGCTGCAGGCGCACGCGGGCGAAAACGCCTTCGAGATGCGCGGCGACTGGCAGGGCCTGGCGCTGCGGCTGCAGCTGCGCCTGGCCGCCGACGAGACCACGCTGTTCTGGCACCTGCTGGCCGAGAACACCGGCGCCGGCGCCTGCGAGATCGCCCCCGTCCTCGTGCAGGACCTGGGCCTGGCCGACCCCGGCGCCATCCGCACCAACGAGTTCTACGTCAGCCACTACCTCGACCTGCAGCCGCTGCACGACCCGCGGCACGGCGTGCTGCTGGCCGCACGCCAGAACCAGGCCCAGCGCGGCCGCCACCCCTGGCTGCTGGCCGGCTCGCTGCGCCGCGCCGAGGGCTACGCCACCGACGCCGCCCAGGTCTGGGGCCACGCCGCCCGCGCGGGGCTGGCGCCGCCGGCCATCGCCGCCGGCCTGCCGGGCGCGCGGCTGCAGCAGGAGCATGCCCTCGTCGCGCTGCAGGACGAGGCCGTCACGCTCGCCCCCGGCGGCCGGGCCGCGGCCGGCTTCTTCCTGGCGCTGCAGGCCCACCACCCGGCAGCCAGCGGTGACGCCGACCTGGCCCGCCTGCCCGCGCAGCTGGCCCTGCCGGAGGCCCGGCCCGCCGCGCCGCTGCCGGCGCCCGGCCGGCCGCCCGCCGCCAGCCTGTTCGCCAGCGCGCCGCCGCTGGCCGTGCTGGACCTCGACGCGCCGTCGCTGGGCCGCTTCGGGGCGCGCCGCCACGAGGAATGGCTGGACGGCCGGCTGCTGAGCTTCTTTGCCGGCGACGCCGGCCACGTCGTGCTGCGCGCCAAGGAGCTGCTGGTGCAGCGCCCGCACGGCCACATCCTGCGCAGCGGCGACCACCTCGTGCCCGACGAGGGCGCGCTGACCTCCACCTGCTGGATGGGCGGCGTCTTCCATTCCATGCTGACCCAGGGCCACGTCAGCATCAACCGCCTGCTGTCCACGCAGCGCAGCCTGCTGGGGCTGTTCCGCACGGCCGGGCTGCGCGTGTTCGTGCGGCAGGACGGCGGCGGCTGGCAGCTGCTCGGCCTGCCGTCCGCCTTCGAGATGCAGCCGCGGCGCTGCCGCTGGCTCTATGCGCACGCGGGCGGCCTCATCGAGGTCGTGGCCGAGGCCGGCGCCGCGCCCGACGAGATGGGCTTCGCGCTGCGCGTGCTGGACGGCGCCCCGCTGCACGTGCGCGCCAGCCTGAACCTCGCGCTCGGCGACGACGACGGCGCCGAGCCGCCCCACCCGGCCTGGGCGCGCAGCGGCGACCGCCTGCGCATCACGCCGCCCGAGGGCAGCGGCCTGGCCGGGCGCTTCCCCGGCGGGGCGCTGCTCATCGACGCGCCGGGCCTGGCCGGCGCCGGCGGCGACGGCCTCCTGTTCGCCGACGGCGCCAGCCGCGGCGAGCCGCTGCTGGTGCTGGACTTCGCGCCGGCCCTGGCCGTGGCGATGACGCTGCGCGGCGCGCTGCTGCAGGCCGCGCCGCCCGCGCCGCAGCCGCTGGCGCTGCCGCAATGGCAGGGCAGCCACCCGCCGCTGGCCCAGCTGCGCGACATCCTGCCCTGGTACGCCCACAACGCCCTCGTCCACTACCTGTCGCCGCGCGGCCTGGAGCAGTACTCCGGCGGCGGCTGGGGCACGCGCGACGTCTGCCAGGGGCCGCTGGAGATGCTGCTGGCGCTGGGCCTCACCGCCCCCGTGCGCGACCTGCTGCGGCGCGTCTTCGCGGCGCAGAACGCCGACGGCGACTGGCCGCAGTGGTTCATGTTCTTCGAGCGCGAGGCGGACATCCGGGCCGGCGACTCGCACGGCGACATCGTCTTCTGGCCGCTGCTGGGCCTGGCGCAATACCTGCTCGCCAGCGGCGACGCCGCACTGCTCGACGAGCTGCTGCCCTGCCACGGCGGCGAGCCCGCGACGCTGGCCGCGCACGTCGAACGGGCGCTGGCGTTGATCCGCGCGCGCGTCGTGCCCGGCACGGGCCTGGCGGCCTACTGGCATGGCGACTGGAACGATTCGCTGCAGCCCGCCGACCCCGCGCTGCGCGAGCGCCTGTGCAGCGCCTGGACGGTGACCCTGCACCACCAGACGCTGCACACGCTGGCCGCCGCCTTCGCGCGGCTGGGCCGTGCGGACCAGGCGGCCGGCCTGGCGGCCGAGGCGGCCGGCGTGCGCGCCGAGTTCCAGCGCCTGCTGGTGCAGGACGACGTGGTCGCCGGCTATGCGCTGTTTCCCGAGGCGGGCGGGCGCGAACTGTGGATCCACCCGCGCGACACCCGCACCGGCCTGCGCTACAGCCTGCTGCCGATGATGCATGCCGTGCTGGACGACCTGCTCACGCCGGCCCAGGCCCGGACCCAGGCCGACCTGATCGAACAGCACCTGAAAGGCCCCGACGGCGCCCGGCTGTTCGACGCGCCGCTGCCCTACCGGGGCGGCCCGTCGCGGCTGTTCCAGCGCGCCGAGACGAGCAGCTTCTTCGGCCGCGAGATCGGCATCATGTACATGCACGCCCACCTGCGCTATGCGCAGATGCTGGCGCACCTGGGCCGGGCCGAGGGCTTCCTGCAGGCGCTGATGCTCGCCCACCCCATCGCGCTGCGCGAACGCGTGCCCAGCGCCAGCCCGCGCCAGGCCAACTGCTACTACTCCAGCTCCGACGCCGCCTTCCCCAACCGCTACGTCGCCCAGGCCGCCTATGGCCGCGCGCTGGCCGGCGAGGTGGCGCTGGACGGCGGCTGGCGCATCTACTCCAGCGGCCCCGGCATCGCGCTGGGCCTGGTCATCGGCTCGCTGCTGGGCCTGCGCCTGGAGCACGACGCGCTGGTGGTGGACCCGGTGATGCCGCCGCCGCTGGACGGCCTGCAGGTGCAGCTCCAGCTGGCGGACCTGCGCTTCGAGCTGACCTACCGCGTCGGCCCGCAAGGCCACGGCGTGGCGCGCGTGTGCGGCGAGGCCGGCGGCGAGCTGCCGGCCACCCGCCGCCCGCATGCCTACCGCCTCGGCGCGCTGGCGCTGGCCCGGCCGGCACCGGGCAGCGTGAACCGCTGGACGATCGAACTGGGTTGATCGCGCGGAGTCAGGCGACGCGCAGCGGAATCGTCACCGGCCCGTCGTTGACGAGGTGCACCTGCATGTCGGCGCCGAACCGGCCGCTGGCGACGTCCGCATGCTGCCCGCGCGCGAACGCCAGCGTGTGCTCGTAGAGCCGGCGGCCCAGCTCGGCCGGCGCCGCGCCCGTGAAGCTGGGCCGGTTGCCGCCCCGGGTGTCGGCCGCCAGCGTGAACTGGCTGACGATGAGCAGGCCGCCGCCCACGTCCTGCAGGCTGCGGTTCATCTTGCCGGCCTCGTCGCCGAACACGCGCAGCTTCAGCACCTTGGCGACCAGCTTCTCGGCGCTGGCCTCGCCGTCGCCCGGCTCGGCGCAGACCAGCATCAGCAGGCCCGGCCCGATGGCGCCGACGACGGCGCCGTCCACCTCCACGCGCGCCTCGCGCACCCGTTGCAGCAGCGCGATCACGCCAGGTCCTCGCCGTCCAGGGTGTGGGCTTCCACGTCCGTCGGCAGCAGCTGGATGCTGGGGTGCAGCCCCGGCACCGCGCGCATCAGCGCCTGCTCCACCTCGCCGCGCAGCGCCGCCGCGCGACCCAGCGTGAGGCCGGCGGGCAGGTGCATGTGCAGGTCGATGAAGCGGCGCCGGCCGGCCACGCGGCTGACGACGTGGTCGAAGCGCACCGCGCGCCCGCGCCGGAAGCCGTCCAGCACGCCCTGCACGTCGGCGAGGCTGGCGGCGTCCAGCGCCTGGTCCATCAACCCGCCGCTGGCCTGGCGGACCAGATGCCCCCCTTCGCGCAGGATGTTCAGCGCGACCAGGCCGGCCAGCAGCGGGTCCAGCCACTGCCAGCCGGTCGCCATCACGCCGACCAGCCCGGCCACGACGCCCGCGGAGGTCCACACGTCGGTCATCAGGTGGCGGGCGTCGCCCTCCAGCGCCACGGAACGCAGCTCGCGCGCCTTGCGCAGCATGGCCCAGGCCAGCGCGCCATTCAGCGCCGAACTGGCGACCGACAGCGACACGCCTAGGCCCAGGGCCTCCAGCGGCTGCGGATGGCGCCAGCGGTCCGCCGCGCCCCACAGGATGCCCAGGCCGGCGGCGATGATGAGGATGCCCTCGAAGCCGCTGGAGAAGTACTCGGCCTTGTGGTGGCCATAGGGGTGGCCGGCGTCCGGCGGCTGCGCGGCCAGCGTCACCATGGCCAGCGCAAACACGGCGCCGGCCAGGTTGACCAGCGACTCCAGCGCATCCGCCGCCAGGCTGACCGAGCCCGTCCACCACCAGGCCGCCGCCTTCAGCGCGATGGTCACGAGGGCGACCGCGACGGAAAGCTTCAGGTAGGCGCTGGCGTGCATGGGGCTGGATTGTCCAGCGGTAGCCGGCGCCCGACAGGAAATTGGCGGCCTGTGGCCGGAGATGGGTGTCGAAAGTAGACTGTCGGCGTTCTTCACCACATCGCCGTTGTGGTTCCGGCCAGAGCGCATTTCCCAGTGAACTAGACTTCGAACATGGGTTTGCTGTGCATGATCCAGTTCCGGCCAGAGCGCATTTCCCAGTGAACTAGACTGTGTCCGCCGCTTGGGCGACGGGGGTGCGAGTTCCGGCCAGAGCGCATTTCCCAGTGAACTAGACTCATCGGCGGCGAGGAGTTCGTGGTGGTTTGGTTCCGGCCAGAGCGCATTTCCCAGTGAACTAGACTCCCGGTCCTGAAGAACCTCCTGTCGGCCGAGTTCCGGCCAGAGCGCATTTCCCAGTGAACTAGACTAAGGCCGCCGCGATCCTGCTGAAGTGGCCGGTTCCGGCCAGAGCGCATTTCCCAGTGAACTAGACTTTGCACGACCTCCAGCAGCTCCGGCGCCGCGTTCCGGCCAGAGCGCATTTCCCAGTGAACTAGACTGCTCAGCACGCGAGCCACGGTGCTGTCGCTGTTCCGGCCAGAGCGCATTTCCCAGTGAACTAGACTCGCGCCCAGCAAATGGTGCGCGTCAGTGTAGTTCCGGCCAGAGCGCATTTCCCAGTGAACTAGACTCCGCTGCCCGGTCGTTACAAGCGTCATATGGTTCCGGCCAGAGCGCATTTCCCAGTGAACTAGACTTGACGTGGATGGCGAAGTGCAGCGCCTGAAGTTCCGGCCAGAGCGCATTTCCCAGTGAACTAGACTCACCGCGCCCCCCGCTGCCGACCCTGCCGTGTTCCGGCCAGAGCGCATTTCCCAGTGAACTAGACTCGCGGACCTGTACGGTGCGAACCTGCGCGGGTTCCGGCCAGAGCGCATTTCCCAGTGAACTAGACTCGCCGCGCTCGAGGAGCACGCGGACGGCATGTTCCGGCCAGAGCGCATTTCCCAGTGAACTAGACTAAGCCGACAACGTTGACGCACGAAGACACGGTTCCGGCCAGAGCGCATTTCCCAGTGAACTAGACTGCGAAGCAGATCATCGAGAACGTTCAGCGCGTTCCGGCCAGAGCGCATTTCCCAGTGAACTAGACTCTGCGCGACTTGTGCCTGACCGTCGACGCGGTTCCGGCCAGAGCGCATTTCCCAGTGAACTAGACTAGAACCGTTACGTCAAGCAGCGATGGTTCCGTTCCGGCCAGAGCGCATTTCCCAGTGAACTAGACTGATCGCGCGCAACGCCAAGGCCGAGCGCGAGTTCCGGCCAGAGCGCATTTCCCAGTGAACTAGACTTCGAGAGCGTCAAATGCGCCATCTACAGAAGTTCCGGCCAGAGCGCATTTCCCAGTGAACTAGACTCCCAAGGTGGAGCGGGTGGACATGGTCCTTGTTCCGGCCAGAGCGCATTTCCCAGTGAACTAGACTAGATGTCGCCGCGCCCGTTCAAGCATGCTGGTTCCGGCCAGAGCGCATTTCCCAGTGAACTAGACTGGTTCAGCAGTTCGGCGGCCTGGTCGGGCGGTTCCGGCCAGAGCGCATTTCCCAGTGAACTAGACTCGCACGCGGCAAAACCGTACGAGCAATGGCGTTCCGGCCAGAGCGCATTTCCCAGTGAACTAGACTGCGCTTGAGGTCGAGCGTGTCGTCGGCGAAGTTCCGGCCAGAGCGCATTTCCCAGTGAACTAGACTAGCGGCCAATCAACAACAACGGCGCCGCAGGTTCCGGCCAGAGCGCATTTCCCAGTGAACTAGACTACCGCGAAGGCGGCTTTGACGTTCGCGGCAGTTCCGGCCAGAGCGCATTTCCCAGTGAACTAGACTGTCGGCGGCGCAGGTGGCATCGGCGCATTCGTTCCGGCCAGAGCGCATTTCCCAGTGAACTAGACTAATCGTCCTGCATCGCTACCTGCCTATCTGGTTCCGGCCAGAGCGCATTTCCCAGTGAACTAGACTGGCAGCGGCTCGCTGCGCAGCGTGCGGTCGGTTCCGGCCAGAGCGCATTTCCCAGTGAACTAGACTGGCACGCCATGACGTTGAACATCGAGCTTTGTTCCGGCCAGAGCGCATTTCCCAGTGAACTAGACTGAGCGCGGATGACGCCTGCCCGAAGTGCGGGTTCCGGCCAGAGCGCATTTCCCAGTGAACTAGACTCGCACGCGAGTTCGCATTCGTAAAGCGCCTGTTCCGGCCAGAGCGCATTTCCCAGTGAACTAGACTTTCTCGGCCTTGGCCTCGCGGATGGCGGCGGTTCCGGCCAGAGCGCATTTCCCAGTGAACTAGACTGCCGGGCTTGAAGCGAACCAGGCGGCCCGCGTTCCGGCCAGAGCGCATTTCCCAGTGAACTAGACTGCGCCGGCCCTGCGTGCCTCTTATCCCCAAGTTCCGGCCAGAGCGCATTTCCCAGTGAACTAGACTCACCAGCGCCTCGTATTCCTTCTCGCTCACGTTCCGGCCAGAGCGCATTTCCCAGTGAACTAGACTGCCGGCTGAGCGAAGGGGCCGCCCCGGGTAGTTCCGGCCAGAGCGCATTTCCCAGTGAACTAGACTCCGCAGCTCCCGCATCCGCTCATGGTCCTGGTTCCGGCCAGAGCGCATTTCCCAGTGAACTAGACTGGCGTCACCCTTCGGGTGCGTCAGCATGAAGTTCCGGCCAGAGCGCATTTCCCAGTGAACTAGACTGCGGTGAGCTTCTCCAGCAGCGGCGTGTAGGTTCCGGCCAGAGCGCATTTCCCAGTGAACTAGACTTCTCCCCGCTTCTGGCCAGCACGCCCGTCGGTTCCGGCCAGAGCGCATTTCCCAGTGAACTAGACTGCGGCGGCGCAGTTCGCATCGCGCATACTGGTTCCGGCCAGAGCGCATTTCCCAGTGAACTAGACTCCAGCCGCGCCGTTGGTCACTGGCAGCCCCGTTCCGGCCAGAGCGCATTTCCCAGTGAACTAGACTCGAAGCCCTCGGCGAGTGCGCCGAGCACGCGTTCCGGCCAGAGCGCATTTCCCAGTGAACTAGACTGCGGTGACGAAGGCGTTGCCATCCCGTTCCGTTCCGGCCAGAGCGCATTTCCCAGTGAACTAGACTCGAACTCGCCTCTCACCTGCTGCATGTAGCTGTTCCGGCCAGAGCGCATTTCCCAGTGAACTAGACTGCGGATGCGCAGCGGCCCGTCAGCGCCGGCGTTCCGGCCAGAGCGCATTTCCCAGTGAACTAGACTGTCGCCGGGGTGGCGTGGGTACAGCCAGTAGTTCCGGCCAGAGCGCATTTCCCAGTGAACTAGACTCGTCGTAGCTCGCAAGCGTGGCGGTTGCGCGTTCCGGCCAGAGCGCATTTCCCAGTGAACTAGACTTCTCCCGGAGCGCGGCGCCTGCCGCGACGGTTCCGGCCAGAGCGCATTTCCCAGTGAACTAGACTTGGCAGGCGGGCACCTGGCGCGGCAAGCTGGTTCCGGCCAGAGCGCATTTCCCAGTGAACTAGACTCCGCCAACTGCTCCCTGCCCGACACCTGGGGTTCCGGCCAGAGCGCATTTCCCAGTGAACTAGACTAGCGGCATGCGCCGGCAGAAAGACCCCGGCGTTCCGGCCAGAGCGCATTTCCCAGTGAACTAGACTGCCCTCGCCGTAGTAGCGCATCAGGAAGGCGTTCCGGCCAGAGCGCATTTCCCAGTGAACTAGACTGGCGCTGGCCGTTGTGGAGGAACTTGTCCGGTTCCGGCCAGAGCGCATTTCCCAGTGAACTAGACTGAACTCGATCAGGGTCGGCAGCACGGTGTTGTTCCGGCCAGAGCGCATTTCCCAGTGAACTAGACTCTGGCGCTGCGCGACGTGCTGGACGGCCACGTTCCGGCCAGAGCGCATTTCCCAGTGAACTAGACTACAGAGCCCGTGGGGGATGTACCCGCGCTGGTTCCGGCCAGAGCGCATTTCCCAGTGAACTAGACTCGGGAATCCTGAAAGGATCACATCATGAGCAGTTCCGGCCAGAGCGCATTTCCCAGTGAACTAGACTGCGGCTCATGACGACGAATGGGCTGATGATGTTCCGGCCAGAGCGCATTTCCCAGTGAACTAGACTCATGCAGCGCGAGCACCAGCAAAAGCTGCGGTTCCGGCCAGAGCGCATTTCCCAGTGAACTAGACTATGTCGCCGCCGTCAATCAAGCCCGTTTCTGTTCCGGCCAGAGCGCATTTCCCAGTGAACTAGACTCGGCCTACTTCGGCTGCGCTGGCCCGGGGCGTTCCGGCCAGAGCGCATTTCCCAGTGAACTAGACTCCCCTGCTGCGCGAACCCATGGACGCGCTCGTTCCGGCCAGAGCGCATTTCCCAGTGAACTAGACTCAGCTGACGAACCTCCAGAACGTGGCGCCAGTTCCGGCCAGAGCGCATTTCCCAGTGAACTAGACTGTCAAGCACATTCATCGCAATGAGGTTTGGGTTCCGGCCAGAGCGCATTTCCCAGTGAACTAGACTCGATCCGGACAAGGCGCGCGAGTTCCACGAGTTCCGGCCAGAGCGCATTTCCCAGTGAACTAGACTCTGCTGCCGATGGTGAAGCTTGGGACCGTCGTTCCGGCCAGAGCGCATTTCCCAGTGAACTAGACTCAGGTGCTCCAGCGGGCCGTCGTTGTCGATGTTCCGGCCAGAGCGCATTTCCCAGTGAACTAGACTGGCCTCCGGTTTGGTTGTGCGGTGGAACTAGTTCCGGCCAGAGCGCATTTCCCAGTGAACTAGACTGCGATGGCCTGGTAGATGTCCATCGTGTGGGTTCCGGCCAGAGCGCATTTCCCAGTGAACTAGACTCGCTGACGGCCGCTGGGCGCTCACCGCAGGGTTCCGGCCAGAGCGCATTTCCCAGTGAACTAGACTGATCGCGGCGACGGCGTACTCCACCGCCGCGTTCCGGCCAGAGCGCATTTCCCAGTGAACTAGACTATCTCGAAGCGGTATCTGCCGGGCAAGTAAGTTCCGGCCAGAGCGCATTTCCCAGTGAACTAGACTCCGCTGGGACAGCGCGGCCGGGAGCAACAAGTTCCGGCCAGAGCGCATTTCCCAGTGAACTAGACTCGCCCAGCTCGAGGCCGTAGTGCACGACCTGTTCCGGCCAGAGCGCATTTCCCAGTGAACTAGACTTGCATCGAAAGGCTTGCGCGTTGCCTTGTCGTTCCGGCCAGAGCGCATTTCCCAGTGAACTAGACTCGCCAACATTTTCCGGCACTTCGCGGTCATGTTCCGGCCAGAGCGCATTTCCCAGTGAACTAGACTACTCGGGGAGCTGCTCGGCCAGTCCCGGGGTTCCGGCCAGAGCGCATTTCCCAGTGAACTAGACTGATCCCGACGCCTATGCGCTACGAGTGCGTGTTCCGGCCAGAGCGCATTTCCCAGTGAACTAGACTGAACACCCGAAAGGCCCACACGCGCGCGCCGTTCCGGCCAGAGCGCATTTCCCAGTGAACTAGACTCAGTCCTTCTCTGTCACGACGGAGTTCTGGGTTCCGGCCAGAGCGCATTTCCCAGTGAACTAGACTAGCGGCCAATCAACAACAACGGCGCCGCAGGTTCCGGCCAGAGCGCATTTCCCAGTGAACTAGACTGCGCGTCGACAGCATCAATCAGACTACGGGGTTCCGGCCAGAGCGCATTTCCCAGTGAACTAGACTCCGGAGGGTCCGCACCCACACGGACGTGTCGTTCCGGCCAGAGCGCATTTCCCAGTGAACTAGACTGCATCTTTCTTCGCTGACTCCGGCGACTTCGTTCCGGCCAGAGCGCATTTCCCAGTGAACTAGACTAAGGACAGTAGGGCGGTTACCTGTTAATAAGTTCCGGCCAGAGCGCATTTCCCAGTGAACTAGACTCACGGCGGCGGGCTGGAACTTCGGCGTCAGTTCCGGCCAGAGCGCATTTCCCAGTGAACTAGACTGCCCATGGCCTGCACGCGCAGGTGGTCCTTGTTCCGGCCAGAGCGCATTTCCCAGTGAACTAGACTAGTTCGGCACTAAGCCCTTGATTCGTCAAGGGTTTTTTGCTTTTTAGCGACGTCGGAAGCATGTCTGCGGCTAGAAGAGGTCGAACTGATCCGGTGCTTTTTTCGCGGGCTGCTTGGCCTTGCCTTGGTAGCTGATGATGCGTTCGTACTGCTTGTCGGTGAACTGCAGGATATGGACCTTGCCGCCCGTGGGCAAGGCGCTCTCGACGCGGCGGCAGTAGGTCTCGACCTGCGTGCCGCTGGTGCAGAAGCGCATGTAGACACTGAACTGGCTCATCTCGAAGCCCATGTCCAGCAGCGCATTGCGGAACTCGGTGGCGGCGCGGCGCTCGGACTTCTCGACCACGGGCAGGTCGAACATGACCACCATCCACATCAGCCGGTATCCCGTGAGCATGTGGCCGGCCTCGCCCTCATTCATCGTCCCGCAGGGCGGACGCCAGCGACAGCGGCAGGCCGGGCAGCGGCAAGTCCAGCTTGTCGCGCTCACCCAGGTAGACCTGCGCCAGCGACACGGCCAGCCGCTGCGCACAGACGGTCACGGGCGTCGCGCCTGCGGCCGTTTGCATGTCGTCGTAGAGCGTGCGAACCAGCGCGCGTTTGGAATCCGGGTTGACCAGTTCTTCGCCATTGCGCCGCAGTTGCCAGACCTTGAGGTCGATCATCGGCCGGAACGGCTCCATCAGGTCGTCGACCAGGCGCATCGCGTTGTTGTCGTGGCTGTGGTGCAGGCCGATGCCCGGATGCAGGCCGGCGGCAATGACGGCACGGGCCATCGCCGCACGCATGACGGTATAGCCATAGTTGAGCAGGCCATTGAGCCCGCCTCCTTGCTGATCGCGCCGGAAGCCCTCGCCAAACAATAGACCCCAGTAGCGCCGGGCGCCCTGGGCTTCCAGGTTGTCGGGGTCGCCGCTACGCACCTTGGCGGCCAAGGCGGTGAGCGGTGCAGTCGGCGCGCCCGCCGCTTCGAGTGCGGCGGCCTGCTGCTCCAGCTTGGAGCGCACCACGGCGGCCCACATGCGTTTATGCGTGGGTAGGTTGGCGGCGATCTGCGCCTCGATGCGTTTGGACTGCTCGAAATTGCCCTCGATGGGCAGCAGCATGCCCACTGCGTTGTGGTTGGCGCCGCACAGCACGAAGGGCGCGCCGCGCTCGGCCAGCGCCACCAGCAGGTTGTTGGTGTAGCTCAGGCCCTGCGCATTGGCGATCACGGCGGCAATGTCGTCCAGCGGCACCTGCCCCAATTCCCTGCCCGGACCTTCGGTGTCCTTGACGACCATGAAGCCACGGTGCATGAACAAATGCCGCCGGTCATCGGCCACTTCGACGATGCGGCCGATCATGAGGCTTACTCCTTGAAGCCGGGGTCGCGGAGTTCGCCGATGGGGGAGACAGTGACCCTGCGGCCCTTTGCCGCTTTGAGCGATCCGGCTTGCTTGTAGGTGTAGCGCCAGTCACCCTCCTTGTCTCGATTGCGAGCATCGACATTGGCTTCGTTGTGATCTGCCAGACTCAATCGCCCAGCCGCGTTGATGGAGGCAACGCGCATCAATCTGAGACAGCCATCGATTTCGAGCCGGATGAGATCGTCGATCATCAACCGCATCAGCAGCGGCTTTCCGCTCAGGCTGAGCTTTGGGTTATGCAGTGCCTGCGCGCCATGCTGGCGAGCAACGGCATAGGCCTCAAAGGTCGCCGTGACCTCGCCCTGCCACTTGCCGGATTCGCCGGCAACGATCTCGATGCAAAAGTTGCCGTCGGGCACATAGCCTTTGTAAGCCCGGGGATGGCCTTGGTGGTCGAATCCATGCCGCTGTCGCTGGCTAGGTGCAGTCATCGGCACCACATACGCGTTGATGCGACCCACTTCCCCATCGGCATTCATCTTTTGGACGATGGATCCATCACGACGGATACCGAAGGCCGTCTCTTTGAACATACTGCCCTCATGCCCATGATCCGGCTTGTGGCTCACCCAGATCGCGTGAACGGCCCGCTTCACCTGATCCCGATAGGTCGGCCACGGGTCGGGCATGGTTTCGACCAGCCGATCCAGCCCCTTACCTCGCGCATCGGCGCTGGCCTGGGCAAAGCGCTGCAGCAGGCCCTGGTCGGTCACGGCGATCACGCAGGCGTCCACGGCGTGGTGCCGGTGGTCGTTCCGGTTCTTTTCGCCGTTCAGGCCGAGGATGTCATTGAGGCCGAACTTGGCCCGCAGCATGGCCGTCATCTGCCCTGGAATCACGCGCGTGCCAGCCGGACAGATCAGGCTCAGGTACTCCCGGGCCACGCGGCTCATGTGCCGCGTGTCGTTGAGCGCGCGGGCGAGGAAGTCCTTGTCCTCCTTCAGCCACTTCTCATAGCCGTCCGGCGCGAATCGCTGGCGCTTGGCGCGCGGCATGCGTTCGGCGCGCAACAGGATGCCGTCATAGTCCCAGCCCTGGGCGGCAAAATCCTCACGCGCCTGCCAAGGCGTGCGGTTGCCCTTGACGCGGTTGGCCTGACGCAACGCCAAAGTCTTGTTGTTGAGGCTGTCGTCCAGCGTCTGCGAGAAGGGCAGGATGTGCTCGATCTCCACCTGCTCGCCAAGCACCATCGCGGCGCTGAGCTGTACGCCGCTGTAGGGGCAGCGCCGGTCTGCCACGTCGAAGCTCAGCTCTTCCCACAGGATCAGCTTCTGGATGTCCGCGTGCCGGACGCGCTCCTCGGCGATTTCCAGGATGGCGGCCGCCTCCTTGCGCAACCGCTCGTTGCGCCTCTGGTACCTGGCCTGCTGCTCGTGGGTTTCACGACGCTGTTCCTGGCTCTGCTTGAGATCGCGCGCCACCTCCACGATCACCTCGGCGGGGTGGCCATAGCGTTTGATCAGCGCATTGACGACCACGCGCACCTGGTTCAGGCCGATATGCACCGTGGGGTTGGCGATGCGGCCGAAGCGCTTCTCCGGCGGGTCGTTCAGTTCGCCCGTGCCGAAGCCGACGTGGCGTTGCAGGTATTCGCCGTAGTAGGGCAGCGCCGGCAGGATTTCTCCGGTCGAGGCGGCATGACTGATGTGGCTGTGGTGGTCATAGCCCGCCGCCAGCACGGCCTTGTCGTAGGTGATGACCTCGGCGCGCATGGCAGGCAGGATCTTCACCAGCGCCTTGGCGCTCAAAGCGCCATAACCTTCGGGCAGCGACGCATTGGCGATCTTCAGCGCATGCGCCTCGTCCACGCCGGTGGAGGCCATCAGCCAGTCCACCAACGACGCCTCGCTTTCCTCCTCCAGGATGCGCATGACTATCTCGTCCTGGCGCGCCTCGTCGAAGCCGTACCAGGCGGGGCCGAAAAAGTCCTTCTTGCCCAACAGCACGCTGGTGGCATTGCCTTTCAGCTCGAGGCGCTTGGCATCGGCCAAGTTGAACTGCACCGCGCCGGGCAGGCCCAGCAGCTTGGGGATGGCCGTCTTGAAGGACTTACTGCCCTGCTCCAGCGCCGCCACCAGCTTGTCGCGCTGCTCCAGGCTCAAGGCTTCTTCCAGCAGCCGGCCACCCAGCAGCCGCAGATGGTTGACTTCTTGCAGGATGCGGAACCGCTGCTGGCTGGGCAGGGCCAGCGGGGCTCGCGGCTCGTCGGGCTCCAGCGTGCAGCGGCCGGGCTTGACGGGGCGCAGCTTGCGCTGATGCAGCAAGCAGTCCTTCAACGCCGCGTGGGCGGCCTCGTTGAACTGGGCCGGGTTGAGGGTCGCTTGTTGGGCCCACAACGCATCGAATTCGGCCTCGACCATCGCGCGATCCACATACAGGTCGTAGCTCTTGTCGACGCGAGGCTTGCCATCTTCCCGCGTGACGCGCTGTTCCCGGTAGCGGGCACGCACGGTGCGCACGGCAGGATCGTTCATGCGCCGCCACAGCAATTCGCCCACCGTGCGCGGCTTGCCGTCGGCGCCCGCGGCGTCCAATTGCGCGCGCAGGCTACCGATGGCGGCCTTCAGCGCGCTGCTGTCGTTGTCCCTCTTGTCGGTGCGGCGATTGCTCTTGAAGCCGCGGCGCTGGTTGATGTGGAACAGCGCGCGGGCGAACTCGGCAGGCGTGAGCGCCGCATCCAGGCCCTTGGCGCGCAACTCGTAGGGATTGAGCGTTTCCAGCGCCTTGCGCGCGGCCTCGTCGGCGGGGAAGAAGCCATGCTCGATCAGCAGCCGCTGCATGCGCGCCTTGCGCTTGAGCAGGCGGTCGCGGCGGCGGCGCATCGCACGGGCATTGCGGCGCGTGACGGCCAGGGACGAGCCGTCCTTTGGATTGCGGCCGTCTGGAAAGATGCGCACCCCGGTACGGACGATGGCGCAGGGCCGGTCTTGGCCGTTGAGCAGCACCATGGCCCATCCAAGCGAGGTGGAGCCCAGGTCGAGTGCCAGGCGGTATTTCATGCGTCCTCCCAGGAGCATTGTTGTGGTCGAGCCCGGCATTTGACGGGAGCCGCCGGGCGCAACGCATCAGGGTTGCTCCGCAAGCTGCGCTTGGTCAGTCCGGTTAGGATGGCTGCACCCGATTCACTGGGAAATGCGCTCTGGACGCTAACAAGCTGAAAGATGCACCAAATGGAAGGCCGCGAAGTCGCAAGACGCGCGGCCTTCGTCTTGGTGGGGGCGGCTCACCGGAAATCCCGGCTCTCCGTCGGCAGCCGCCCCAGCCGCTCGTTCAGGTTGGTGAACCGCCGCCCCAGCAGGTGCCGCACGCCGCCATCCCCGCGCTGCCATGGGCCTTCCACGGCCAGCAGCCGGGCGCCGAGGATGACGTCGCGGTGCTGGGCGTAGAGGTCGGGCCAGACGATGACCTGCACGTGGCCGGTCTCGTCTTCCAGCGTGATGAACAGCGTGCCCTTGGCCGTCTGCGGCTTCTGACGGCCGGTGACGATGCCGCAGGCGCGCGCCGTGCGGCCGTGCGGGTGGCCCTGCAGCTGCGCCGCGTTGAGCCAGCCCTCGCGCGCCAGGCGCGGGCGCAGCAGCGCCAGCGGGTGGCGGCGCAGCGTGAGGCCGGTGGCGGCGTAGTCCCACAGCACCTCCTCGCCCTCGCCGGCCGCGGGCAGCGCCAGGCCGTGCTCGGGCAGCAGGCTGCCTTGCAGCAGTTCGGGCATCTCGTGCAGCGCCGTGGCCTGCCAGACCTGCTGGCGGCGGTGGCCGGCCAGGCTGGCGAGCGCATCGGCGGCGGCCAGGTGCTGCAGGTCGGCTTGCGTGAGGCGGGCGCGCAGGGCCAGGTCCTGCGCGTGGCGGAAGGCGCCGCCGCCGCGGCGGGCCGCCTCGATGCGCCCGGCCGCCTCGGCGCCCAGCCCGGCGACCAGACGCAGGCCCAGCCGCACGGCCGGCTGCGGCTGGCCGGGGCGCGGCGCCAGCGTGCTGTCCCGGTCGCTGTGGTTCACGTCGACGGCGCGCACCTCGACGTCGTGGCGGCGCGCGTCCTGCACGAGCTGGCCGGGCGTGTAGAAGCCCAGCGGCTGCGAGTTCAGCAGCGCGCACAGGAAGGCGGCGGGCTCGTGGCGCTTGAACCAGCAGCTGACGTAGGTCAGCAGCGCGAAGCTGGCCGCGTGGGACTCGGGGAAGCCGTAGCTGGAGAAGCCCTTGATCTGCTTGAAGATGCGCTCGGCGAAGGCGTCGTCGTAGCCGTTGCGGCGCATGCCGCTGACCACCTTGTCGTAGTAGGCCTCCAGCACGCCGGGGCGTTTCCAGGCGGCCATGGCGCGGCGCAGCTGGTCGGCCTCGCCGGCGCTGAAGCCGGCCGCGATCATCGCGACCTGCATGATCTGCTCCTGGAAGATGGGCACGCCCCGGGTGCGGTGCAGCGCGTCGCGCAGGCCCTTGGGGTAGTCGATCCGGTCGTCGGGCAGCGCGCGGTTCTTCAGGTAGGGGTGCACCATGCCGCCCTCGATGGGGCCGGGGCGCACGATGGCGACTTCGACGACCAGGTCGTAGTAGCAGCGCGGCCGCAGCCGCGGCAGCATGGACATCTGCGCGCGGCTCTCGATCTGGAAGGTGCCGATGGTGTCGGCCGCGCAGATCATGTCGTAGGTGGCGCCGCAGTCCTGCGGGATGGTGGCCAGCCCGTAGCGCTGCCCGCGCAGCGGGTTGACCAGCTCGAAGCAGCGCCGCAGCGCGCTGAGCATGCCCAGCGCGAGCACGTCCACCTTCATGATCTTCAGCTCGTCGATGTCGTCCTTGTCCCACTCGATGACGCTGCGGCCCGGCATCGCCGCGTTCTCGATGGGCACCAGGCGTTCCAGCGGCCCCTCGGTCAGCACGAAGCCGCCGACGTGCTGCGACAGGTGGCGCGGCAGCCCGTTGAGCTGGCGGGCCAGCGCGATGAGGCGCTGCAGGCGCGGGTCGTCGCCCGGCAGGCCGAGCCGCCGCAGCAGGGCCTCGCGGTGGGCGTCGGGGAACACCTCGGACACCCAGCCGCCGTGGTCCTTGCGCATGATCTCCAGCTGCTCGTCGCTGAAGCCCAGCGCCCGGCCGACGTCGCGGATCGCGCTGCGCGGGCGGTAGCAGGTGACGACGGCGGTGAGCGCGGCGCGGTGGCGGCCGTATTTCCGGTAGAGGTACTGGATGACGAGCTCGCGGCGGTCGTGCTCGAAGTCCACGTCGATGTCGGGCGGCTCGTTGCGCTCCTTGCTGATGAAGCGCTCGAACAGCAGCGTGCTCTCGGCCGGGTCCACCGCCGTGATGTGCAGGCAGTAGCAGACGACGCTGTTGGCCGCCGAGCCGCGGCCCTGGCACAGGATGCCGAGGCCGCGCGCGTGCGCCACCACGTCGGCCACGGTCAGGAAGTAGTGCTCGTAGCGCAGCGCCTCGATCAGCGCGAGCTCCTTGTCGATGCGCTGGCGGAACGCGCCGGGCACGCCGGCCGGCCAGCGCTCGCGCGCGCCGGCCTCGGTCAGCGCCCGCAGGTGCTGCATCGCGCTGCGGCCGGGCGGCACCACCTCGCTGGGGTACTGGTAGCTGAGCTCGGTCAGCGCGAAGCGGCAGCGCGCGGCCACCCGCAGCGTCTCGGCCAGCAGGCCGGGCGGGTAGACCTGGGCCAGGCGCGGGCGGGTGCGCAGGTGGCGCTCGGCGTTGGGCTGCAGGTCGAAGCCGCAGCGGGCCACCGGGCGGCCCAGCCGGGTGGCGGTCATCACGTCCTGCAGCGCCTTGCGCGAGCGCCGGTGGAAGTGCACGTCGCCGGCCGCCACCAGCGGCAGCGCGGTGGCCGCCGACAGCGCCTGCAGCCGCGCCAGCCAGGCCGCGTCGCCGGCCTCGCGCAGCAGCTCCACGGCGATCCACGCGCGGCCGGTGAAGTGCTGCAGCAGCCACTGCGCGGGCGGCAGCAGCGCGTCGTCCGCCGCCTCGCGCGGCGGCACCAGCAGGGCCAGGCAGCCGCCCAGGCGCTCGGGTTCGAGCTGGCGCCAGTGCAGCGCGTACTCGCCCTTCACCGGGCTGGCGCGGCGCAGCCGGGTGATGAACTGGCTGAGGTTGCCGTAGCCGTGGAGGTCCTGCGCGATCAGCACCAGCTTGAAGCGCGGCTCGCCGACGTCGTCGCGCACGAGGAATTCGCTGCCGACCAGCAGCCGGAGCCGGGGCGACGGCAGGCCGGCATGCGCCGCCGCCTCGCGCATCTCGCGCAGCCGCCGGTGCGCGCGCACGACGCCGGCCAGCGAGCATTCGTCGGTGAGGGCCAGCGCCTCGTAGCCGAGCGCGGCGGCGCGCTCCACCAGCTCCGCCGGCTCGGACGCGCCGCGCAGGAAGCTGAACGCCGTCAGGCAGTGCAGCTCCGCGTAGCCGGGCACGACCCCGCCCGCCAGGCTCATGCGAACACCCCGTGCAGGAACCATCCCGCCGCGTCGGCCGGCAGCCGCTCGCGGTACAGCCACAGCAGCCCGCGCGTGGCGCTGCGGTAGACGAAGTAGTCGCGCATGTGCGCGCCGCCGTCCCACCAGCCGGCCTCCACGCGGTGCGGCCCGCTGACGCGCACGAGCGGGCCGGCCAGCAGCGGCTGCTCCCGCGCGTCGCAGCGCAGTGGCTGCGGCGGCTCCACCAGCCAGGTCGGCTGCGGCCCGGGCGGGCGGCGCACGGCGGCGGCCGGCGCGGGCGGCGCCGGCCAGGCCTGCCAGCGCTGCATGTGCTCCAGCCGGTGGTCTTCGTGCAGGCGGCCCTCGCGCACCTGGCCGGCGCCCAGGCGCACGGACAGGCGCTCCAGCAGCGCATGGCAGGCGCTGCGCTCCTGCGGTTCGTGGCCGCCGGGCAGCAGGCTGGCGCTCGGCGCCGCCAGCGGCAGCAGGGTGTCGGCGCTGACGCGGATCTCGCCGGCCGGCGCGGCCAGCGGGGTGCGCGCCAGGTGCTCGCCCAGCAGGCGCGACAGGCGGCGCAGGTCGCGCGTCGTGTCGGCCGTGGCCACGGTCAGCTCGCCGCCATCGGCCGCGTCGCGCGGGCGCATCGCGTCGTGCCGCCAGGCCAGGCGCAGCGCGCGCACGCCGGCCTGGCGCGCGGCCAGGAAGGCGCACAGCTGGCGCAGCAGCGCCTCGGCGAAGTGCAGCAGCACGGGCGCATGCGCCACGCGCCAGGGCAGCTCCAGCCGCGCGTCGAAGCGCTCGGGCAGCGTCAGCCAGTCGTGCGCCTCGGGGCGCTCGCCGTAGGCCTGGTCCAGCGCGGCCAGCAGCGCGGGGCCGAAGCGCCGGGCCAGCGCCGCGCGCGGCAGCCGGCGCAGCTCGCCCAGGCGGGTGCAGCCCAGGCGGGCCAGCATCGCGTGGTGGGCGCGGGCGGCGGTGAGCGCGGGCAGCGGCAGCGCGTCCAGCCGCGCGCCCGGCGGGCCGGCGCACGGGGGCTGCGGGCAGCGCGCCAGCGCCAGCGCGGCCAACGCCGTGGGCGCCCAGGCGACGGCGCCCAGCGCCAGGCCGGCCTGGGCGGCCTCGTGCTGCAGGCGCTGGCGCAGCGCCCGCGCGCCGCGGAACAGCCGCAGGCTGGCCGACACCTCGGCCACCACCGCCTCCTCCAGCCGCGCGACCCGGGGCGTGAAGCCCAGCGCCAGCCAGGCCAGCGCATCGCGGTCGCCGGCCGGCGCGTCAGGCGGGCAGCACAGGGCGAGCCAGCGCATCGCCGCGCTCCAGGGACGGACGGGACGGACGGGCCGGCGCGGGCCGGGGCGCCGCGCCCCCGGCGGCGGCCCGCAGCGGCGCGAGCGCCGCCGGCGCGGCCGGCAGCGCCAGCCAGCCCTCGTGCGCGGGGCCGCGGCGCTTGAGCAGGTGCACCGCCAGGCCGCCGCCGTCGCCCGGCCGCACGACCAGGCGCAGCGGCGCGGCCGAGGCCTGCTGCCGGGCGGGCTCCGGCCGCAGCAGGAAGGCCGGCGCCGCCGAGCCCAGCGCGCCGACCTGCAGCCGCCGCAGTTGCTCCGGCCGCGCCTCGGGCAGCCAGGCCAGCACGGCCACGCGCGACTTGATCGCCTGCTCGGCCGCCCACAGCTGCTGCGCCGGCGTGGCCGCCGACACCCAGACCAGCGCCGACGGCGGCAGCCCCAGCGCCTGCAGGCCGGGCAGGTGCGGCGTGTGCGGCGGGTTCACCAGCAGCAGCGGGCCCGGCCCGGCCGGCGCGGCGGCCCACCAGGCGCGCAGGCCGGGCGCCAGCAGCCGCCACTCCAGCACGCCGAACTGCGGCGCCAGCAGCTCCACCACCGCCTGCACCGGCCAGCCGCCGCCGGGCAGTTCGGCGTCCAGCGCCGCGAAGCCGCTGGGCAGCGTCGGCGCGGCCTGGGCGCCCAGGCTGCTGCCACGCCACAGCCGGCCCTGCAGGGCGGCGTCCAGCAGCGGGTCGGTGGCGAGGGAGACAGCGGAGGGAGGCATGGCGGCACGAAAACTGTACTTTTATACAGTATTTCGAACCGACAACCCCGCTGCGCTCCTGCCATGACTGCGGGCCGAGCGCCGGACCGCCCCCCCACGAGCATCGCCGCCCCCCCTCGGGGCCCCGGTCAGGCTTGCCGGCGCTCAGCCGGCGCAAGCCTGGACGGGGGGCTGCTCCTCCACCAACCGTTCCAGCCGCTGCTCCCGCAGCCCGTAGAAGCGCTTGATCTCGGCGACCTGCGCGAGCAGCGCGGGCCGGCGCGCGGCCAGCGCCTCGGCGGCGGGGCCCTGCGCCTTCACGGCCAGGATCATCTTGTTCTTGCTGGTGTGCTCCAGCGCGATGAACTCGAACACCTGCGTGTGGTAGCCCTGGCTCTCCAGCAGCAGCGCGCGCAGCGAGTCGGTCACCATCTCGGCCTCCTGGCCGAGGTGGATGCCGTGCTGCAGCATCGGCCGCAGCACGGCCGGCAGCGTCATCTGCGGGCGCAGCTCCTTGTGGCAGCAGGGCGAGCTCATGATGATGCGCGCGCCCGACCGCAGCCCGACGTGCAGCGCGTGGTCGGTGGCGATGTCGCAGGCGTGCAGCGCGATCATCACGTCCAGCGGCTGCACGGGCTGGCTGCGCACGTCGCCCTGGTCGAAGCGGATGCCGCCGAGCTGCTCGGCGTCGATGACGGCGTTGCACAGCTTCACCATGTCGTCGCGCAACTCGATGCCGGTCACGCGCGGCGCGAGGCCCTGGGCCTGCAGCCAGTCGTGCACGGCGAAGGTCAGGTAGCCCTTGCCCGAGCCGAAGTCCGCCACGCGCACCGGCGCCTGCAGTTGCGCATCCTCGACGGCCGCCGACAGGATCTCGACGAAGCGGTTGATCTGCTTCCACTTGCGCGCCATCGCCGGCACCAGCGCCGGCTGGCCCTTGACGAGATGCGTCAGCCCCAGCGCCGACCAGACCGGCCGGGCCAGGTCCAGCGGCCGGTGCTTGGCCTTGTCGTGTGCGGCGGGCGGGGCTTCGGCCGCTTCGACGCGCGTCACGCGCAGTGTCTCGCGGCCCTTGCGGCTGATGGCGAACTGCAGTTCCTCGTCGGCCGTGTGCAGGTGCGCATTGCGGAAGCGCGCGCCCAGCAGCGCGGCGATCTCGGCCAGGCCGGCGTCGGGCGCGTGGTTCTTCGTGACGTCCCGGGTCCGGTGCCGCCACAGAAAGCTCAGCGCCGGCTCGCCGCGCAGCGCGATGGCGCGCACCGTCAGGCGCTCCACGTCGGCGTCGTCGCCCTCCATGGCGACCGGGCCGGACAGCAGCAGCTTGCCGAACCGCCCGCCCGCCAGCGCCAGGCGCACGAGGTGCAGGAAGCGCTCGTGCGCGGGCGCCGTGGCGGCGGGAGGCGGGGTGATGAGCGAGGTGAACAACGGCGCGGACATGGCGGCGCGATTGTCGGCGAGCCCCGGACAATGCGGATTTCCGCGCCGGAGATGCCAGCGCCTGGATCGACGACCTGCGCGTCGTGCGCTGCGACGCCTGAGCGGCTCAAGCGTGCGTCACGAGCCCGCGCGTCTCGGCCGCGTCCAGGTGCGGCAGCGTGTTGAACGTGACCAGGTGATGCCGCTTCGGGTTGAACGCGAACTCCGTGACGGCCGAGTTGCGGATGCGCAGGTTCAGCTCGACGAAGGTCTCCGGCGGGCAGGCCAGCACCTGGGCCACGGCCGTGGCGATGGGGCCGCCGCTGGAGACGATCAGCACCTGCCGGCCCACGCCCAGCGCCAGCACGCGGGCCAGCGCATCCGCCACGCCGGCCGCGAAGCCCGCGTGCGGCGGCATGCCGGCCGGCGCCACCTCGCCGCGCATCCAGGCCAGCAGGCCCTGGCGCAGCAGGCGGAAATGCTGCTTGACGCCCTCCGCGTCCTTCGGCGCGGCCAGCGGCCCGGGGTGGATGGCGCGCAGGATGGCCTCGCTGTCGTACTCGTTCAGCCCCGGCAGCGCGGTGGCCGGCAGCGCCTGGCCATAGCCTTCCGCGATGCCGGCCAGCGACTGCGCATGCCGGCGCAGCGTGCCGGTGAACACGGCGTCGAAGCGCTGGCCGCGCTCGCGCCAGTAGGCGCCGAGGTGGCGGCACTGCTCGTGGCCGCGGGGGCTGAGCTGGTCGTAGTCGGCGGCGCCGAAGCTGGCTTGGCCGTGGCGAACGAGGTAGAGGCTTCCCATGGCCGGCATGATGACCGGCACGGGCGCCGCGGACTGTCGCCACAATGACGGACCGGCCGCCGCGACGCTGGCGGCCCACGGCGCCGACGCCTCCCCTTCCACAAGGACCGACTGGACCCCCCATGCTTGAAACCCACGAGATCGAGACCGGCCCCCATCCCGGCACCACCCTCATCGTGCTGCACGGCCTGGGCGCCGACGGCTTCGACTTCGTGCCCATCTGCGGCGAGCTGGACCTGGCCGCCCTCGGCCCGGTGCGCTACGTGTTCCCGCACGCGCCGACCCGGCCGGTGACCCTCAACAACGGCTACCGGATGCGCGCCTGGTACGACATCCTCGGCGCCGACCTCGTGAAGCGCGAGGACGAGATCGGCCTGCGCGAGTCGCAGCGCCAGATCGCCGCGCTGATCGACCGCGAGCGCGAGCGCGGCGTGCCGGCCGGGCGCATCGTCGTCATGGGCTTCTCGCAGGGCTGCGCGATGGCGCTGATGACCGCGCTGCGCTACCCGCACCGCCTGGGCGGCGCGGTGGGCCTGTCGGGCTACCTGCCGCTGGCCGCCACCACCGAGGCCGAGCGCGACGACGCCAACGCCGACCTGCCCGTCTTCCTGGCCCACGGCACGCAGGACCCCATCGTCGCGCTGGCCCGCGGCGTCGCCAGCCGCGAGACGCTGGTGGCGATGGGCCACGACGTGGCATGGCACGACTACCCGATGCCGCACTCGGTCTGCGCCGAGGAGGTGGCGGACCTCAACGCCTGGCTGCTGAAGCAACTGGGCTGAGCCTCAATCCGGCCGTTGGGCATGCCCAACGGCCGGATTTGGGCCGAGTCCGGGCCGCTGTTCGGCGGGCCGGCCGCGCCGGGCGCGGCGAAGATGCCCTCCGTCATGGAGCGCCTGGCCGAACAGATCGTTGACTGGCACAACCGCCACCCCCTCGCCCGCCGCATCGGCCCGGCCGATGTCCACACCGTCGGCGTGGTGGCGCTGCCCTTCGCGCGCGCCGAGGCGCCGGCAACGCAGGCCGCAGCGCCGGTGCCGGCCGACACGGCCGACACCTTCGACGCGCCGCAGGGCCCGCCGCCCGCCGCCCGCGGCACCGCCTGGCTGCAGCGGCTCCGGCGCCTGCCCGGCCGGCAGCGCACGCAGTGGCGCCTCTTCAGCGAGAAATTCCTGCCCGGCCTGGGCCCCGCGCGCGTGGCGCGCTTCGCGCTCGCGCACGGCTTCGCCGAACCGCCCGCGGCGCCCGATGAGCAGCCCTGGCGCGTCATCGTCACCGACGAGGCGCTGGCCGGCCGGCGGGGCGGCCAGCCCTTCGCGCTCTACCTGCTGAGCGCCGGCATCGACGCCGGCGGCGGCCACACGCGCGTGCTGGCCGGGCAGGGCCTGCCGTCGCAGCTGCTGGGCCGGCGCCTGTGGCAGCCGCTGCGCGTGGCGGCGGCGGCCGGCGTGCCGGCCTTGCTGGCCGCGGCCGCCCTCGCGGCCTGGCTGGCGGGGGCGCAACCCGAGCCGTCCTCCGTGCCCATGCCGGCCTCCGCGCCGACGGCCTCGGCCCCCCAGGCCGCCGCCGTCGCCCCCGTGCCCGTGTCCGCACCCGCCTCGGCGGCGCCGCAGACGCCCGCCGCCGTGCCGCCAGACGAAGCCTCCGCACCGGCCGACGCCGCCGCCAGCGAACCGGCCGCCGCCGGCAGCGAGCCCGTGCCGGACATCCGCCCCCGCCTCGTCGAGCGTGCCGACGGCGCCAGGCGCCCGCCGCTGCGCTCCAGCACGCCGGCCGCCGCGCCCGCCGGCCAGGCCGCGGCGAGGCCGGGCGCCGAGGCAAGCGCAGCGCAGCCCGCCGAGAAGCCCGACGAAAAAGGCATCGTGAAGGACATCGACAAGGCCGCCGCAGCCCCTGTCGCACCCGATGCCAGCCTGGCCCGCCTGGCCGAGTCGCCGGCCCGGGTGGTGGTGGCGCTGGTCGGCCCGCCCGGCAGCCGCGCCGCGGCCGAAGCGCTGCTGCAGAAGATGCGCGACAGCCTGAAGGGCGTGCACAGCCGCCCCGACGCGCTGCAGGCCGACGTGATCCAGACCCCCGAAGGCTGGCGCGCCGCGGTCTGGCCCTTCCCGAGCCGCGAGCAGGCGCAGCTGATCAACGCGACGCTGGTGGCGCGGGGCTACCGGACCCAGGCGGTGAATTTCTGATGCCGCCGCTCAGGCCGCCGGCCTGTGGATGACGAAGGCGCGCTTGCCGCCGCCGTCGAAGCCGCAACGCTCATAGAAGGCCCAGACGGCCGGATCCTTCCTGCCGGTCGTCAGCACGACCTTGTAGCAACCCGCCGCCGCGGCCTGCCGGACCGCGTGCCGGACGATGGCCTGGCCATGGCCGCGGCCGCGGTGGTCTGCGTGGGTGACCACGTTCTCGATGACGCCGTAGCTCCGGCCGCCCCGGGTCAGGTTGGGAACGACCACCAGACTGCAGCTGGCGATGAGCGCATCGCCGTCGAAGGCCCCGAAGTGACGCAGGCCCGGGTGCGTGAACACGGCCTGGACCGCCTCGGCCGCGGGCGGCGGGTCATCGGCATTGAGGTGCTGGTACAGCACCACCAGAGCGGCGGCATCGCCGACGCCCAGGTCCCGGATGGGCAGGCCGCGAGCCGTCACTTCACGTCCAGCTTCATCGTGTTGGCGATGAAGGCCAGCACGTCGCTGCGCTCCTCGATGAGCTTGGAGGTGGGCTTGCCGGCGCCGTGGCCGGCGTCGACCTCGATGCGGATCAGCTTGGGCGCCGGGCCGGTGTCGGCGGCCTGCAGCGTGGCGGCGTACTTGAAGCTGTGCGCCGGCACGACGCGGTCGTCGTGGTCGCCGGTGGTGACCAGCACGGCCGGGTAGCGGGCGCCGGCCTGGATGTTGTGCAGCGGCGAGTAGGCCTGCAGCGCCTGGAACATCTCCGGGCTGTCCTTGGCGGTGCCGTAGTCCGACGCCCAGGCCCAGCCGATGGTGAAGTTCGGGTAGCGCAGCATGTCCATCACGCCCACCTGCGGCACGGCGGCGGCGAACAGGTCGGGGCGCTGGTTGGTCACCGCGCCCACCAGCAGGCCGCCGTTGGAGCCGCCGTTGATGGCCAGCGTCGCCGGGCTGGCGACCTTGTGCTGCACCAGCCATTCGCCGGCGGCGATGAAGTCGTCGAACACGTTCTGCTTCTTCAGCCGGGTGCCGGCCTCGTGCCAGGCCGAGCCGTACTCGCCGCCGCCGCGGATGGCGGCGATGACGTAGACGCCGCCCATCTTCAGCCAGGTGGCGGCCGTGACGCCGTAGCCCGGCGTGATCGGGATGTTGAAGCCGCCGTAGCCGTACAGCAGCGTGGGGTTGTTGCCGTCGAACTTCAGGCCCTTGCGGGCGGCGATGAAGATCGGGAAGCGCGTGCCGTCCTTGCTGGTGACGAACTCGCGGCGGGTCTCGTACTGCTCGGTGTCGAAGGCGGTCTGCGGCTTCTTGAACAGCTCGATGCGGCCGGTGCGCACGTCGTAGCGGTGGATCTCGGCGGGGGTGGTCAGGCTGGTGTAGCTGAAGAAGGTCTCGGCGTCGTTCCAGCGCCCGCCGAAGCCGCCGGCCGTGCCGATGCCGGGCAGCTTGACCTCGCTCAGCCGCCGGCCGTCGGCGCCGTGCACGCGCACCAGCGTGGCGGCGTCGTTCAGGTAGCTCAGCAGGTAGCGGCCGCCGACGGCGGACGCCGCGGTCATCGCGTCGGGGCCTTCGGCCACCAGCGTCTTCCAGCGGGCCGGCCCGGGGTGCTGGAGGTCCATGGTGATGAGCCTGCCGCGCGGCGCGTCCTTGTCGGTCTTCAGCACCAGCCGGTTGCCGTGGACGGCCACGGGCGTGTACTGGGCGTCGAAGGCCAGCGTGACGGGCCGGGGCTTGCCGCCCGCGAACGCGCCGCCGGGCAGCGGCAGCACCATCAGCCCGTTCTTGCTGCCGGCGCTTTTCCAGACGCTGATGAGCAGCAGCCGGCCGTCGTCCGACACGTCGGCGCCGAAGCCCCATTCCTTGTCGTCGCGGTTCTCGGCGACGAGCACGTCGTCGCCCTGCGGCGTGCCGAGGCGGTGGTAGTAGAGCTTCTGGAAGTAGTTGGCGCCGGTGAGCTTCTCGCCGTCCTTGGGGGCGTCGTAGCGCGCGTAGAAGAAGCCCTTGCCGTCGGCCGTCCAGGCGGCGCCGCTGAACTTGACCCACTCGATCTTGTCGACCAGGTCCTGGCCGGTGGCGAGGTCGCGCACCCGCCAGGTCTGCCAGTCGGAGCCGGCGCCGGCGGTGCCATAGGCGATCAGCCGGCCGTCGCGCGAGGGCGCCATGCCGCTGAGCGCCACGGTGCCGTCCGGGCTCATGGTGTTGGGGTCCAGCGCCACGGCCGGCGTGTCCTTCAGCGTCCGGGCGGTGTAGATGACGTTCTGCTGCTGCAGGCCGTCGTTGCGCGTCCAGAAGTAGCGGCCGCCTTCCTTGAACGGGATGCCGAAGCGCTCGAAGTTGTACAGCTCGGTGTAGATGCGTCGCGCCGGCAGGCGCTGCGGCATCGCGGCGAGGAACTTGTCGGTGACCTCGTTCTGCGCGACGACCCAGGCCTTGGTCTCGGCGCTGTTGTCGTCTTCCAGCCAGCGGTAGGGGTCGGCGACCTGGGTGCCGTGGTAGCTGTCGACCTGGTCGGTCTTGCGCGTGACGGGGTAGGTCAGCGGCTGCGCGTTCGTGCCGGTGGCGACGACGGCGGCCAGGGTGATGGCGGTCAGCGAGAGCTTCATCGGGCGGGGTCCTGGGTTCAAGAAAGGGCGGATTGTCCCCGCCCCGGCAGGCCCCGCCGCCGAGCGGTCAGCTCCGGTAGTCGGCGTTGATGGTCACGTAGTCGTGGCTGAGGTCGCAGGTCCAGACCGTGGCCGCCGCAGCGCCGCGGTTCAGGTCCACGCGCACGCTGATCTCGCTCTGCTTCATGACACGCTGGCCGTCTTCCTCGCGGTACTCGGGCCGGCGGCCGCCGCGCGCGACGACGTGCACGTCGTCCAGGTGCAGGTCGATCAGGCCCTGGTCCAGGTCGGCGATGCCGGCGTAGCCCACGGCGGCCAGGATGCGGCCCAGGTTGGGGTCGCTGGCGAAGAAGGCGGTCTTGACCAGCGGCGAGTGCGCGATGGCGTAGGCGGCCAGCCGGCACTCGGCCTCGTCGCGGCCGCCCGCCACGGTGATGGCGATGAACTTGGTGGCGCCCTCGCCGTCGCGCACGATGGCCTGGGCCAGTTCCTGCGCCAGCGAGATGAGCGCCGCGCGCAGCGCCTGGGCGTCGGCGCCGTCCAGCGCGGTGATCTCGGCGTGCGCCGCGCGGCGGGAGGCGATCAGCAGGAAGCAGTCGTTGGTGGAGGTGTCGCCGTCGATGGTGATGCGGTTGAAGGAGGCGTCGGCCGCCTCCCTCACCAGCGGCTGCAGCAGCGCGGGGGCGATGTTGGCGTCCGTGGCGATGAAGCCCAGCATGGTGGCCATGTTGGGGCGGATCATGCCGGCGCCCTTGGAGATGCCGCTCAGCGTGACCGGCACGCCGCCCAGGTGGATGCGGCGCGACGCGGCCTTGGGCAGCGTGTCGGTCGTCATGATGCCCAGCGCCGCCTCGCCCCAGCCGTCGTCGCGCAGCGCCGCGAGCGCCTGCGGCAGGCCGGCGGCGATGCGGTCCACGGGCAGCGTCTCCATGATGACGCCGGTGGAGAAGGGCAGCACCTGCTCGGGCCGGCAGCCGACCAGGCCGGCCAGCTGCTCGCAGGTCTGGCGCGCGCGGGCCAGGCCGTCGGCACCGGTGCCGGCGTTGGCGTTGCCGGTGTTGATGACCAGCGCGCGGACCGCCGCGCCGGCCGCCAGGTGCTCGCGGCAGACCTGCACCGGCGCGGCGCAGAAGCGGTTGGTCGTGAACACGCCGGCCACGGCCGCGCCCTCGTCCAGCGCGATGACGGTCAGGTCGCGCCGGTTGGCCTTGCGCACGCCGGCCATGGCCACGCCGAGGCGCACGCCCGGCACGGGCAACAGGGAGGCGGGATCGGGGGCGGTGAGGTTGACGGGCATGGTGGCGGGGTTGGGAGTGGTTCGGGGAAGGCCGCGGATTGTAGAAACGACAAAGGCTCCCGAAGGAGCCTTGGCGATGCCGTCCTGGCCGGGCGCTGCGGCGCGCCCGGGCCGGGTCAGCCGGCCTTGCGGCGGCGGGCCAGCAGCACGCCGCCCAGCGCCAGGCCGGCCAGCGCCAGGCTGGCGGGCTCGGGCAGGCGGGCGTTCGGGTCGTCGGCCAACTGCACGTTGATGAAGCCGCTGTAGCTGAAGCTGTTCAGCAGCGCCTGGGCCTGCGCCTGGCGCTGGGCGGGGGAGCCGGCCACGCCTTCGACGAAGAAGACGAAGTCGCCCTGGGCCAGGACCGGGCCGTTGGCGCCGAAGGAGAAGCGGGTACCTTCGCTGTCGAAGTTGTCGAAGCTCAGCTCCGAGCCGGCGATGCCGACGAAGCCGGCCCGCGTGAAGCTCACGCCCTGGCTGGCCCAGGCGCCCAGGTCGGCGCTGGTGTCCAGCGAGGCATTGATCCAGGCGGGGGCGTTCAGGCGGATCAGGAACTCGTCGCGGAAGGCGCCGGCCTCCGTGCGGGTGACCTGGCTGGAGCCTTCCTCGGTGCTCAGGCCGACGGAGTACGACGGGCCCGTGCCCTGCAGCGTCAGCAGGTGGGGGGCGGCCTGGGCGCCGGTGGCCAGCGCGAACAGGGAGGCGGCGATGAGGGATTTGATCTTCATGATGCGGTGCGTGTGGCGTGGGGTTCAGGCGCGGCGGCGGCGGGCGATCTGGCCCAGGGCCAGCAGGCCGGCGGCGAACAGCGCGTAGGTCTGGGGTTCCGGCACCGGGGCCATGGGCGCGACGCGGATGGTGCCGCTGTAGCTGCCGGTGGTGCTGCCGTTCAGGCCGGCGACCAGCGTGCCCTTGACCACCAGGGTCAGCGGGCCGTCGAACAGCGAGGCGGGCAGCGCGTAGTTCTCGCGGCCGTCGGCGTTGCCCTGGAAGCTGATCAGGCGCTGCGAGAACGACACGCCGTTCAGGGTGACGCTGGTGATGTCGATGTCGGCGGACTGGCTGTTCAGGATCAGCGTGTTCAGCGTGCCGTTGACCGAGCTGGGGCCGCTGTAGCCGACCAGCGTGTAGGTGTCCTCGAAGCTGCCCGCCGCGTTGAGGGTGTGCGAGATGCCGGCCGAGAAGGTGCCGCCAGCCGTGCCGGTCATGTTGACCACGATGGCGTCGCTGGCATGGGCTGCGCCGGCGCACAGCGCGGCAGCAAGGGCGAGGGTCGTGGCGAACGAGGTTTTCATGACGGGCTTTCGGCTTTTCTGCAAAGTCTTCCCGGAGGATTCCCCGGGGCACGGACTGCACTCTAGGGGGGTGGGCTTGACATGAGCACCCCCCATGCACGTGGGGTCGGTGGCCGTTCGTGCCCAAACACACGGTTTTCCCCGCAGATGGGGTGGCCGGCCGGCTGGACGAAAAACGGGCCGGCAACGCCGGCCCGCTGCTGAGGACGCGGGGGGCGGGCCTCAGGCCAGCTTGCCGTGGCAGAGCTTGAACTTCTTGCCGCTGCCGCAGGGGCAGGGGTCGTTGCGGCCGACGTGGCCGAAGCGCTCGGCGATGGTGGCCGGGTCGAGGTCCTGGCTGACCGAGCCGTCCTCGTTGGGGTGCTGGTAGGTCACGTTGGACACCGCCTCGGCGCGGCGCTCCAGCGCCTCGGCGGCGCGGTCCGCCTCTTCCTGGCTCTGGATGCGCACGTTCATCAGCGTGCGGGTGACTTCCATCTTCACCACGTCGAGCAGCTGCGAGAACAGCTCGAAGGCCTCGCGCTTGTACTCCTGCTTGGGGTTCTTCTGGGCATAGCCGCGCAAGTGGATGCCCTGGCGCAGGTAGTCCAGCGCGGCCAGGTGCTCGCGCCAGCGCTGGTCGATGCTCTGCAGCAGCACCATGCGCATGAAGGGGTTGAACTGGTCGATGCCGACGCGGTCCAGCTTGCCCTGGAACAGCGCGTCGCCGGCCTGGGTCACGGCGGCGAGGATGTCCTCGTCGGTGATGGAGTCGCTCTTCTTGACGAGCTCGCCCAGCGCCAGGTCCAGCTGCCATTCGTCCCGCAGCACCTGCTCCAGCGCGGGCAGGTCCCACTGCTCTTCCAGGCTCTCGGCGGGCACGTAGCTGCGCACCACGTCGGTCAGCGTGGCCGTGCGCAGGCTGGCGATCTGGGCGACCAGGCTGTCGGCCTCCAGGATGTCGTTGCGCTGCTGGTAGATGACCTTGCGCTGGTCGTTCGACACGTCGTCGTATTCGAGCAGCTGCTTGCGGATGTCGAAGTTGCGCGCCTCGACCTTGCGCTGCGCGCCCTCGATGGAGCGCGTGACGATGCCGGCCTCGATGGCCTCGCCTTCGGGCATCTTGAGCCGGTCCATGATGGCGCGCACGCGCTCGCCGGCGAAGATGCGCATCAGCTGGTCGTCGAGCGACAGGTAGAAGCGCGACGAGCCCGGGTCGCCCTGGCGGCCGGCGCGGCCGCGCAGCTGGTTGTCGATGCGGCGGCTCTCGTGGCGCTCGGTGGCGATGATGCGCAGGCCGCCCTCGGCCTTGACCTTGTCGTGCAGGCCCTGCCATTCGTCGTGCAGCTGCTGGATGCGGCGCGCCTTCTCGTCGGCCGGCAGTGTCTCGTCGGCCTCGATGAACTGCACCTGCTTCTCGACGTTGCCGCCCAGCACGATGTCGGTGCCGCGGCCGGCCATGTTGGTGGCGATGGTGATGACGCCCGGCCGGCCGGCCTGGGCGACGATCTCGGCCTCCTTCGCGTGCTGCTTGGCGTTCAGCACGTTGTGCGGCAGCTTGGCGGCCTGCAACAGATTGGAGATCAGTTCCGAGTTCTCGATGGACGTGGTGCCCACCAGCACCGGCTGGCCGCGCTCGTGGCAGGCGCGGATGTCCTCGATGACGGCGTTGTACTTTT
The DNA here is from genome assembly GCF_047654785.1 of Roseateles sp. GTDB lineage: Bacteria > Pseudomonadota > Gammaproteobacteria > Burkholderiales > Burkholderiaceae_C > Pelomonas. Next base: position 484,017 of record NZ_JASGKQ010000001.1, on the reverse strand, counting down.
CCTTGTCGGTCTTGTAGACCAGGTCCAGCTCGTCCTTGCGGATGGTCGGCCGGTTCGGCGGGATGACGACCGTCTCCAGCCCGTAGATTTCCTGGAACTCGTAGGCCTCGGTGTCGGCCGTGCCCGTCATGCCGGACAGCTTGCCGTACATGCGGAAGTAGTTCTGGAAGGTGATGGACGCCAGCGTCTGGTTCTCGGCCTGGATGGCCACGCCTTCCTTGGCCTCGACGGCCTGGTGCAGGCCGTCGCTCCAGCGGCGGCCCGACATCAGCCGGCCGGTGAACTCGTCGACGATGATGACCTCGCCGTTCTGCACGACGTAGCTCTGGTCCTTGTGGTAGACGTGGTGGGCCCGCAGCGCCGCATTCAGGTGATGCATCAGCGTGATGTTGGCCGCGTCGTACAGGCTGGCGCCCTCGGCGATCAGGCCGGCCTGCGCGAGCAGCCGCTCGGCGTTCTCGTGGCCCTCTTCGGTCAGGTGGATCTGGTGCGACTTCTCGTCCACCGTGAAGTCGCCCGGCTCGATGACGCCCTCGCCGGTGCGCGGGTCCAGCTCGCCGATCTGCTTCTTCAAGCCGGGCACGACGGCGTTGATCTTCAGGTAGACGTCGGTGTGGTCGTCGGCCTGGCCCGAGATGATCAGCGGCGTGCGTGCCTCGTCGATCAAGATGGAGTCCACCTCGTCGACGATCGCGTAGGCCAGGCCGCGCTGCACGCGGTCGGCCGTCTCGTAGACCATGTTGTCGCGCAGGTAGTCGAAGCCGTACTCGTTGTTGGTGCCGTAGGTCACGTCGGCGGCGTAGGCGGCCTGCTTCTCCTCGCGCGGCATGTTGGGCAGGTTGATGCCCACGCTCAGGCCGAGGAAGTTGTAGAGCTTGCCCATCCACTCGGCGTCGCGGCGCGCGAGGTAGTCGTTGACCGTGACGACGTGGACGCCCTTGCCCGCCAGCGCGTTCAGGTAGACGGGCAGCGTCGCCATCAGCGTCTTGCCCTCGCCGGTGCGCATCTCGGCGACCTTGCCGGCGTTCAGCACCATGCCGCCGATCAGCTGCACGTCGAAGTGGCGCATCTTCAGCGCCCGCTTGCCGCCCTCGCGGCAGACGGCGAAGGCCTCGGGCAGGATGTCGTCCACCGTCTCGCCGGCCGCGATGCGCTGCTTGAACGCGGCCGTCTGGGCGCGCAGCTCGTCGTCGCTCAGCGCCTCGTACTTCGGCTCCAGCGCGTTGATCTGCTGCACGGTGCGGCGGTAGGTCTTGAGCAAGCGCTCGTTGCGGCTGCCGAAAATCGAGGTGAGAAGCTTGGGCAACATGCTGCGAAGGGTGAAAGCTGGGCGGGCCGGCAGAGCCGAGAGGGACGCGCGCATCTGGGGGCGCGGCGGCGCGTTGCAAGGCGGGGCGGCCTGGGCGCGCAAAACGGGGCAGTTTAGCAGCGGACCTCCGGCCCGCCCCCGCCGCCCCTGGGGCCGGCGCCGCCGCTGACTACACTGCCGCCCATGGCCACCGCCCCCCCCCGCTACCTCGCCCCCCGGCGCCAGCACGCCAGCGTGCCGTCGCCCACGCCGGTGGCCGAGGCGCTGCGCGCCCACGAGGGGCTGAACCAGCTCAGCGCCCGGCTGGAGGCGTCGCGGCGCCGGCTGCGCGTCATCGCGCCGGCCCTGCCGGGCACGCTGCTGGCGAGCGTCCAGCCCGGCCCGGTCGACGAGGACGGCTGGAGCCTGCTGGCCGCCAACGCCGCCGTCGCCGCCAAGCTGCGCCACCTGCTGCCGCGTCTGGAGGCGCTGCTGGCGCAGGCCGGCCTGCCGGCGCGCATCCGCGTGAGGCTGGCGCAGAAATGAAACAACCCCGCCGCCGGGTCGGGCGACGGGGTTGCGGTTTGGTGCCGGCTATCGGATTCGAACTGATGACCTACCGCTTACAAGGCGGTTGCTCTACCAACTGAGCTAAGCCGGCGAAAAACAGGACGCGATTCTAGGCGGGCGCGCTACTTGACGCGCTTGAGCGCGGGGCGCGGGGCGCCGCCCGGGCCGGCGGGCGCGTCCGGCGGCGGGGGCGGCTCGTCGCCGGGCTCGTCGCCCGACTCGCTGGCCAGGCGCAGGCCGCTGCGGCGCGGCTCGGCCGGCGCCGCGCTGGGCGTGCGCGGCGGCGGCGCTTCGCCGTCGGCCAGCGGCGCGGGCGCCGGGAAGGCCATGCCCTGGCCGTTCTCGCGGGCGTAGATGGCGACCACGTGGTCCACCGGCACGAGGATCTCGCGCGCGACGCCGCCGAAGCGGGCCTTGAACTGGACGTAGTCGTTGCCGAGGTCCAGCCCGCTGGTCGCGTCGAAGCCGATGTTCAGCACGATCTCGTGGTTGGACACGTACTCCATCGGCACCTGCACCGAGCGGTCGACGTGCACCGCGATGTAGGGCGTGAAGCCGTTGTCCGTGCACCAGTCGTGCAGTGCGCGGATCAGGTAGGGCCGGGTGGACGTGCCACCCGCTCCGCCTTCGATCCCTTGCGATTTATCCATGTTGATCGGTGACCCGGCTGTGCCGCAATACGACTGGAAACCAAGCGGCCGTCGTGGAACCGGCTCTGCCGGGCCACTGACGGCGCCCCCTTGAGGGGGAAGCGCGCAGCGCTTCGGGGGTGGGGGATCAGCGGCGCATGACCTTTTCGGACGGCGTCAGCGCCTCGATGTAGGCCGGGCGGCTGAAGATGCGCTCGGCGTACTTCAACAGCGGCAGCGCGTTCTTGGACATGTCGATGCCATAGTAGTCCAGGCGCCACAGCAGCGGGGCGATGGCCACGTCGAGCATCGAGAAGTCGTCGCCCAGCATGTACTTGTTCTTCAGGAAGATCGGCGCGAGCTGGGTCAGGCGGTCGCGGATCTGCGCGCGGGCCTTTTCGAGCTGCTTGTCGGTCGCCTTGGTGGTGGCGCCGCGGCCTTCGAGCACGTTCACGTGCGCGAACAGCTCCTTCTCGAAGTTCAGCAGGAACAGGCGCACGCGGGCGCGCGCGACCGGGTCGCCGGGCATCAGCTGCGGGTGCGGGAAGCGCTCGTCGATGTACTCGTTGATGATGTGCGATTCGTACAGGATGAGGTCGCGCTCGACGAGGATGGGCACCTCGTTGTACGGGTTCATCAGGGCGATGTCTTCAGGCTTCGCGAACAGGTCGACGTCGCGGATTTCGAAGTCCATGCCTTTCTCGAACAGCACGAAGCGGCAGCGGTGCGAGTAGGGGTCGGTGGTGCCGGAGTAGAGGACCATCATGGCTTGGGCTCCCGAGGGGTCAGTCAATCGAAACGCGCGGCGGCTGCCGCGCTGAAAAAGCAAACGCAGTGGGCGGCTCGACGCGCATCCCACTGCGTGTTTCGGCGCCGCTGGCGGGCGGCGGCCGGGATGGACGGGCTTACTTCACGTCCTTCCAATACGCGGCGTTGAGGCGCCACGCGAACACGGTCAGGAAGCCGAGGAAGATCAGCACGATGACGCCCAGCTGGAAGCGCTGCGCCTGGGCCGGCTCGCCCATCCACTGCAGGTAGGCGACCAGGTCGGCCACCGCGTCGTCGTACTGGCGCTCGGTCATGGCGCCGGGCGTCAGCTGCTCGTAGCCGGCGAAGACGTGGGTCTTCTTGTCATGGTCGTGCGGGTCGGCCACTTCGTCGAACTTGGCGGCGCGCTGGCCCTGCAGTTCCCACATCACGTGCGGCATGGCGACGCTGGGGAAGGCCAGGTTGTTCCAGCCCGTCGCCTTGGTGTCGTCGCGGTAGAAGTTCCGCATGTAGGTGTAGAGGTAGTCCGCGCCCGAGCCCTTGGCGCCGTCGGCGCGCGAGCGGGCGATGACGGTCAGGTCGGGCGGGTTGGCGCCGAAGAAGGCCTTGGCGTCCTTCGCGTCCAGGCTGACCTTCATCGTGTCGCCCACCTTGTCGGCGGCGAACAGCAGGTTGTTCTTGATCTCGGCTTCGGTCAGGCCGATGTCGCGCAGCCGGTTGTAGCGCATGAAGGCCGCGGCATGGCAGTTCAGGCAGTAGTTGACGAACAGCTTGGCGCCGTGTTGCAGCGACGCGATGTCCGACATCTTCTCCTTGGGGAACTTGTCCCACGGGATGCCGCCTTCCGAGGCATGGGCGGCACCGGCCAGGCTCAACGAGGCCAGCAGGATGGCGATCAGCTTTTTCATTTGTGTTGTTGCTCCGCGGCTCAGTGGGCGTGGAAGGTCACACGGTCGGGCACCGGCTTCGGGCGGCCGATGCGGCTCCACCACGGCATCAGCAGGAAGAAGCCGAAGTAGAACAGCGTGCCGGCCTGGGCCACCAGCGTGCCCATGTCGCTGGGCGGCTGGATGCCGAGGTAGCCCAGCACCAGGAAGAACACGACGAACACGGCGTACAGGTATTTGTGCCAGTCCGGGCGGTAGCGGATGGACTTGACCGGGCTGTGGTCCAGCCAGGGCAGGAAGAACAGGATGATGACCGCGCCGCCCATGACGACCACGCCCCAGAACTTCGCGTCGAAGACCTTCAGCAGGCCGATCAGCACCAGCGCGCCGACCAGCAGCGCCACCTTGGCGGCGCCGCCGAACCGGCCCTTCAGGAAGCTGACGAGCGCGGCGATGCCGATGACCACGCACAGCACGTTGACCATCGGGTCGGTCGTCGCGCGCAGCATGGAGTAGAACGGCGTGAAGTACCAGACCGGGGCGATGTGCGCCGGCGTCTTCAGCGGGTCGGCCGGGATGAAGTTGTTGTACTCCAGGAAGTAGCCGCCCATCTCCGGCGCGAAGAACACGATCGCGGTGAAGACCATCAGGAACAGGCAGACGCCGTAGATGTCGTGCACCGTGTAGAAGGGGTGGAAGGGCACGCCATCCAGCGGCTTGCCATTCGCGTCCTTGGGGCCCTTCTTGATCTCGACGCCGTCGGGGTTGTTGGAGCCCACGTCGTGCAGCGCCAGCAGGTGGGCGACCACCAGGCCCAGCAGCACCAGCGGCACGGCGATGACGTGGAAGCTGAAGAAGCGGTTCAGCGTCGCGTCGCCGACGACGTAGTCGCCGCGGATCATCAGCGCCAGGTCCGGACCGACGAAGGGCACGGCGGCGAACAGGTTGACGATCACCTGGGCGCCCCAGTACGACATCTGGCCCCAGGGCAGCAGATAGCCCATGAAGGCCTCGGCCATCAGGCACAGGAAGATCGCGCAGCCGAAGATCCAGACCAGCTCGCGCGGCTTGCGGTAGCTGCCGTAGATCAGGCCGCGGAACATGTGCAGGTAGACGACGACGAAGAAGGCCGACGCGCCCGTGGAGTGCATGTAGCGGATCAGCCAGCCCCAGGGCACGTCGCGCATGATGTACTCGACCGACGCGAACGCCAGGCCCGCGTCCGGCTTGTAGTGCATCACCAGGAAGATGCCGGTGACGATCTGGATCACCAGCACCAGCAGCGCCAGCGAGCCGAAGATGTACCACCAGTTGAAGTTCTTCGGCGCGTAGTACTCCGACATGTGGACCTTGTAGGCGTCGAACGCGGTCGGGAACCGGTTCTCCAGCCAGGTCATCGTCTTCACGCCCACCGAGGCGCCGGCAGGGGCTTCCTTGAATTCAGCCATGTCTCGTCCCGTTTCTTCTGGTTAGGCCTTCTTGTCTTCGCCAATCAGCAGCTTGGCGTCGGACAGGTACACGTGGGGCGGCACTTCGAGGTTGTCGGGCGCAGGCTTGTTCTTGAAGACGCGGCCGGCCATGTCGAAGGTCGAGCCGTGGCAGGGGCACAGGAAGCCGCCCGACCAGTCGTCCGGCAGCGAGGGCTGCGGGCCGGCGGCGAACTTGTCGCTGGGCGAGCAGCCCAGGTGCGAGCAGATGCCCACGGCGACGAAGTACTCGGGCTTGATCGAGCGCCACTCGTTCTTCGCGTAGTCGGGCGTCGGGTAGGCCTTGCGGTCGGAATTGGGGTCCGCCAGCTCGGCGTCGTGCTTTTTCAGGGCCGCGAGCTGCTCGGGCGTGCGGCGCACGATCCACACCGGCTTGCCGCGCCATTCCACGGTCAGCTTCTCGCCGGGCTTGAGGCCAGAGATGTCCACCTCGACGGGTGCGCCGGCCGCCTTGGCGCGCTCGCTGGGCGCGAAGGTGCTGACGAAGGGCACGGCGGTCGCGACGCCGCCCACGGCGCCGGCGCAGCCGGTTGCGATCAACCAGGTGCGTTTGCCTTGGTCCACTTGCTGGTCACTCATGAGGGTCCTCTAAAGAGACTTCTGATCAGGGGCAGCCGGGGATTCTAACGGACGCTTACCCGGCGCCGCCGCGCGCGACACGGGCCTGCGGACGCAGGTTTACCCGCCCGCCGACACCGGGCTTTGGCCCCAACATGCACGGCCTGCCCGCACAATCGCGGCCAAAGGAGTCCTGCAATGAGTTTCTTTTCCGAATTCAAGGAGTTCGCCGTCAAGGGCAACGTCATCGACCTCGCGGTCGGCGTGATCATCGGCGGCGCGTTCGGCAAGATCGTCGACTCGCTGGTGGGCGACGTCATCATGCCCATCATCAGCAAGATCTTCGGCGGGCTGGACTTCAGCAACTACTTCCTGCCGCTGGCCGGGCAGACGGCCACCACGCTGGCCGACGCGAAGAAGGAAGGCGCGGTGCTGGCCTACGGCAGCTTCCTGACCGTGTCGCTGAACTTCGTCATCCTGACCTTCGTCATCTTCCTGATGATCAAGCAGATCAACCGCCTCAAGCGCGACGAGCCGCCGGCCGAGGCACCGGGCCCCTCGGAAGACACCCAGCTGCTGCGCGAAATCCGCGATTCGCTGCGGCGCTGAGCCGGCCGCCCGGTAAGCAACGGTTACCGGGCGCCCATTTGCCACGAAGTTCGCAACTTGCGGAAAACCCCGGCTTGTTGCTGGCGCGATACTTTCAGGCGCATCCCGCACCCCGCCTGATGAACGCGCCCGAGATTCGCCTGAACCCGCACCTCGAAGCCTCGCTGACCCGCATCCGGCTGGCGGGCGAGCAGGCGGCGGAGCGCTGCGCGGAGGGCCTGGGCCTGTCGGCGCTGTCCGCCGGCCAGATCAAGCGGCGGGACGCGCTACTGGCCGCGCAGTTCGTGTTCCGGCAGCAGCAGGGCGTGTTCTCGCAGCGCTTCCTGCACAGCCTGCGCCGGCAGGTGACGGCCGAGCAGGCCGACGCCAGGCCGCCGCCCGCGCCCGCCACCAACAAGGGCTGGGGCGAGCTCTCGCTGATGGACGACGACCAGGTCAACAACCTCGTCGCGGCCGACCGCATCGGCCTGGCCATCGGCCACCACTGCGAGTGGGAGCTGCGCGAGGTGGAGTCCTATGTCTCGGGCATCCAGGTCGGCGAGCGCAACCCGCTGCGGCCCGAACTGGTAGCCCAGGCGCTGCTGGACGCGGTGCAGGCCATCACCGACGACGCGCTGACCCGCCAGACGCTGACCGACGAACTGACCCGCTCGCTGGCCCAGGAGATGCGCGACTGCTATGCCGACATCGCCGAGCTGCTGCGCTCGCGCGGGCTGCGGCCGCAGGACCTGCGCGTGCGCGCCCAGCCGGGCGGCGGCCCGTCCTCGCGCAGCGGCGGCCTGGCCGGGGGCGGCAGCCAGCCGGGCGAGTTCGAATCCAGCCACGGCGGCATGTCCGGCCGGGGCGGTGGCTATGGCGGCTCGCATGGCGGCACCGGCCGCAGCGGCTACGGCAGCCATGGCGGCCACGCGAGCCGCAGCGGCGCCGGCGGCTTCGGCCGGGTCGACCCGCAGATGATGGAGCTGCTGCGCCGGCTGGCGCACACGCCGCTGCCGCACGACGCCGGCTACGCCTCCTCCAGCCGCATGGGGCTGGACACCCTCGGCGGCGAGTCCGCCAGCGCCTGGGGCCAGCTGCCGCTGCCGCCCAACCTGATCCACCAGCACCGCGACGAGCTGCGCCAGGCCGCCTCGGGCCGGCTGGACCACATGGTCATCGACGTCGTCGGCAGCCTGTTCGACCAGATCCTGGCCGACGCCAAGGTGCCGCCGCAGATGGCGCGCCTGCTCGCGCGGCTGCAGCTGCCCGTGCTGCGCGCGGCGCTGGGCGACGAGACCTTCTTCTCGTCGCGCCGCCACCCGGTGCGCCAGTTCGTCAACCGCCTGGCATCGCTGGCCTGCGCGTTCGACGACTTCAGCGACGACCCCGGCCGCGCCTTCCTCGCCCACGTGCGCGACCTGGTGCAGGACGTGGCCCAGGGCGACTTCGACCGCATGGACGTCTACACGGCCAAGCTCGACGCGCTGGAGAGCTTCATCGCCGAGCAGAACCGCGCCACGCTGAAGGCCTCGGGCGACGCCGCCGCCGTGGTGGAGCGCCGCGAGACCGACCTGCGCCTGCAGCAGCGCTACGCGCTGCAATTGCAGCGGCAGCTGGCCAAGGTGCCGATGCAGGACTTCCTGCGCGACTTCCTCGCCCAGGTCTGGAGCCAGGCCATCGTGCTGGCCTCGCGCGAAGGCGCGCCGGAGCGCGCGCTGCGCCTGCGCACGCTGGGCCGCACGCTGGTGATGAGCGTGCAGCCCAAGGGCGGCACGGCGGCGCGCGCCGACTTCCTGCGCGAGTTGCCCAACCTGATGCGCACGCTCAACGAGGGCATGGACCTGATCCGCTGGCCCGACGGCCCGCGCAAGGACTTCTTCGGCGTGCTGCTGCCGGCGCACGCCGAGTCGCTGAAGGGCCAGGCCCCCAGCGCGCTGGACACCAACCTGCTCATCAAGCAGCTGGACCAGATCTTCGGCGCCGCGCCGCCCGGCGAGGCCGACCTCGCCCGCCCGCTGGCCGGCGAGGTGCCGCCCGCCGAGCTGGACGCCAGCCAGCGCCTGACGCCGGCCGAGGCCAAGAGCCTCGGGCTGGTGGAGGAGGCCGTGGTCGACTGGCACGGCGAGCTGGACCTGGACCTCTCCGGCAACGACGCCGGCGCCGCGCCGCTGCAGGCCGTGGACATCTCCATCGACGGCCTGCCCGCCGCCGAGAACGCGCCCGAGCCCAGCAGCGGCGTGCTGCTGATGGACAACATGCAGCTGGGCTTCGCCTACCAGATGCACACCGGCACCGAGTGGCAGAAGATGCGGCTGGCCCACGTCAGCGCCGGCCGCAGCTTCTTCATCTTCACGCACGGCAACCGCCACCAGGAGACGGTGACGATGACGGCCCGCATGCTCAGGAAGCTCTGCGAGGCCGGCCGCATGCGCGCCTTCGAGCCCGCGCTCCTGCTGGAGCGCGCCACGGCGCGCACCCGCGAGCAACTCGCCGCGCTGGGCGGCGGGCGCTAGCTAGGCCGGCGCCGCCAGCCGTCGCGCCATTGCCAGCGCCGCGCCCAGGCTGGCCGGGTCGGCGAGGCCCTTGCCGGCGATGTCGAACGCGGTGCCGTGGTCGGGGCTGGTGCGCACGAAGGGCAGGCCCAGCGTCACGTTGACGCCCTGCTCCACGCCCAGGTACTTCACCGGGATCAGCCCGTGGTCGTGCGTCATCGCCACCACCACGTCGAACTCGCCGCGGCGGGCGCGCATGAAGACGGTGTCGGGCGCGAACGGACCGCTCGCGTCCCAGCCCTCGGCGCGCGCCGCGGCGACGGCCGGCGCGATGTGGCGGATCTCCTCGTCGCCGAACAGCCCCCCTTCGCCCGCATGCGGGTTCAGCCCCGCCACCGCGATGCGCGGCGCCGGCAAGCCCATGCGCCGCAGCGCGGCGCCGGTGATGCGCAGCGTCTCCAGCACCGCCTCGCGCGTGACGCGCGCGATCGCCTCGCGCAGCGAGCAGTGGATGGTGACCAGCACCGTGCGCAGCTCCTCGTTGGCCAGCATCATGCGCACCGGCACGCCGCCGGCCAGCGCCTGCAGCATCTCGGTGTGGCCGGGATAGGGCGAGCCGGCCGCGTGCAGCGCCTCCTTGTGGATGGGCGCGGTGACCAGGCCGCGCGCACGGCCCGCCAGCGTCAGCGCCACGGCGGCCTCGATGCACCAGGCCGCGGCCGCGCCGGCCCGCGCGTCGACGCGGCCCAGCGGCGCGGCGGCCAGGTCGGCCGGCAGGCCCTCGGGCTGCCACACCGGCAGGCAGCGCGGCGGCACGCGCGGCAGCTCGTCCGGGTCGTCCAGCGCCGCCACCGCCAGCCCGCCGCCCGTGGCGGCCACGGCGCGCCGCAGCACGGCCACGTCGCCCACGACGAGCGCGTCCCGCGGGGCCTCGCGGCGCCACAGGCTGGCGATGATCTCGGGGCCGATGCCGCAGGCATCGCCCATGGTGATGGCGAGGGGGGGCGTCATGGGTTCAGGCGGGGTTGTCGATGTCGATGAACTGCCAGTCCAGGCCCAGCTCCTGCGCGAGCCGCGCGCCCACGCCCTGCACGCCATAGCGCTCGGTGGCGTGGTGGCCGGCGGCGACGAAGGCCACGCCGGTCTCGCGCGCGTAGTGGGCCTGCGGCTCGGAAATCTCGCCGGTGACGAACACGTCGGCGCCGGCCGCGATGGCCGCCTCGAAATAGCCCTGCGCGCCGCCGCTGCACCAGGCCACGCGGCGCAGCGGGCGGCCGTCGCCGGACACCGCAGTGACCGGGCGGCCGAGCTGGTCGCGCAGCTGCGCGGCCAGCGCCGCCAGATCGGTCGGCGCGATGGCGGCGCTGAAGCCCAGGTCCTGCTCGCCGAAGCGGGCGTCCGCCGTCCAGCCCAGGCGCGCGCCGAGCTGCGCGTTGTTGCCGAGCGTGGGGTGGGCGTCCAGCGGCAGGTGGTAGGCGAAGAGGTTGACGTCGTGGGCCAGCAGCCGCGCCAGGCGCTGCTTCATCCAGCCGGTGACGCGGCCGTCCTGGCCGCGCCAGAACAGGCCGTGGTGGACGAGGACGGCATCGGCCCGCGCGGCGATGGCGGCGTCGATCAGCGCCAAGCTGGCGGTGACGCCGCACACCAGCCGGCGCACCTCGGCGCGGCCCTCGACCTGCAGGCCGTTCGGCCCATAATCCTTGAAGCGGCCGGGCTCCAGCCACTGGTTCAGGCGGAGTTCCAGCGCGGCGCGGTCGGTCATGGCTTGATGGGGATTCGGGTGTTGAAACGGCTCTGGCTGATTTTCGCGCAGGCGGTCACGGTGGCGCTGGCGGTGCTGTTCGTCGTCGCCACGCTGAAGCCGCAGTGGCTGGCGCAGACGCGCTGGCGCGAGGCGGCCGCCGTGCCGACGGCCCGCCCGGCCGAGCTGCCGCCGCTGCCCTCGCCCGCCGCGTCGGCGCTGCGCGCCGGCTTCGCGCCGGCCGCGCGCGTGGCGGTGCCGGCCGTCGTCAGCATCACGGCCCGCAAGGCGCCGGCCCGCAGCGCCGGCCGCGCGCGCGACCCGCTCCCGTTCGGCTTCCCGTTCGGCCCGCGCGCGCCGCGCGGCGCGCCGCAGCTGGGCCTGGGCTCGGGCGTCATCATCGCGGCCGACGGCGTGCTGCTGACGAACAACCACGTCGTCGAGGGCGCGTCGGACATCGAGGTGCAGCTCACCGACGGCCGCCAGGCGCAGGCCACGCTGGTCGGCACCGACCCCGAGACCGACATCGCCGTGCTGAAGATCGCGCTGCCCGACCTGCCCACCATCCCGCTGGGCGACGCGGCCAGCCTGCAGGTGGGCGACGCGGTGCTGGCCATCGGCAACCCGTTCAACGTGGGCCAGACGGTCACGTCCGGCATCGTCTCGGCGCTGGGCCGCAGCCAGCTGGGCATCAACACCTTCGAGAACTTCATCCAGACCGACGCGGCCATCAACCCCGGCAACTCGGGCGGCGCGCTGGTGGACGGCGACGGGCGGCTGGTGGGCATCAACACGGCCATCTTCTCGCGCTCCGGCGGCAGCCTGGGCATCGGCTTCGCCATCCCCGTGGACGTGGCGCGGCAGGTGGCCGCGGCCATCCTGAAGGACGGCGCCGTGGCGCGCGGCTGGATCGGCGTGCAGACGCGCGAGCTGACGCCCGAGCTGGCCGAGGCGCTGAAGCTGGGCGACGCCCGGGGCGTGCTGGTGGGCAGCGTGTTCAACGACTCGCCCGCCGGCCGGGCCGGCGTCAAGCCGGGCGACCTGCTGACGCGCATCGGCGACCACGCCGTGGCGACGCCGGCGGCGCTGCTGGCCGCGGTGGCGGCGCTCCAGCCCGGGAGCCTGGTGGCGTTGAGCGTGCAGCGCGGCGGCAAGGCCTTGGACCTGCGGCTGACCGTGGCCCAGCGGCCGCCGCCGCAGCGGCTGGCCGAGCAGGAGTGAGCCTGGACCCCGGCTAACCCTGGGCGGGGGGCGTGCCGGCCTCGTCGGGCGGGCGGGTGTGGCGCACGAAATAGCCCGCCGCGAACAGGCCCAGCTCGTACAGCAGGCACATCGGGATGGCCAGCGCGAGCTGCGAGACGATGTCCGGCGGCGTGATCACGGCGGCGATGACGAAGGCCACGACGATGAAATAGCCGCGCCATTCGCGCAGCTTCTCGACCGGCACGATGCCCATGCGCGCCAGCACGACGACGACCACCGGCACCTCGAAGGCCGCGCCGAAGGCGATGAACATATTCATCACGAAGCCGAGGTAGGCCTCGATGTCCGGCGCCGCCGTGATGCTCTTGGGCGCGAAGCTCTGGATGAACTTGAAGACCTGGCCGAAGACGAAGAAGTAGCAGAACGCCACGCCCGAGAAGAACAGCAGCGTGCTGGACACCACCAGCGGCATCACCAGCCGCTTCTCGTGCGAATACAGCCCCGGCGCGATGAAGGCCCAGGCCTGGTACAGCACCACCGGCAGCGCCAACATGAAGCCGGCGAGCATCGTGATCTTGATGGGCACGAAGAACGGCGCGATGACGTTGGTGGCGATCATCGTCGTGCCGGCCGGCAGGTGCGCCACCAGCGGCGCGGCCAGCAGGTCGTAGAGCGCGCCGGGGCCGGGGTAGATGCACAGCGCGCCGAAGCACACGGCGATGGCGACGATGGCGCGCAGCAGCCGATCGCGCAGCTCCATCAGGTGGCTGACGAAGGGCTGCTCGGTGCCGGCCAGTTCGTCGTGGTCGGGGTTCTGGAAAGAGCTCACGGCTTCCTGGGGGGGCGGAAGCGCGCCACGCGGGCCGCGCCGGACTGGGTGTGGCGGCGCACGCCCGCCTTCTGCTTGAACCACAGCGGCGTGGCGCCGCGCTTCAGGCGCCAGTTCTTGCCGGGGTGGTGGTACACGGGCGGCGGCGCGTAGGCGTCGCCGGAGCCGGCCGCCGCGTCATGCCAGGCGGGGTTGAGCGCCTGGGTGGCGGCATCGACCTCCTGGCGCACGCTCTGCTCGACGTCATGGACCGCCGCGGTGAACTGGGTCTTCATCTTCTGAAGTTCCTCCAGCTCGATGGAGCGGTTGACCTCGGCCTTCACGTCCGCCACGTAGCGCTGCGCCTTGCCCAGCAGCGTGCCCACCGTGCGGGCGACGCGGGGCAGCTTCTCGGGGCCGATGACGATCAACGCCACCGCGCCGATCAGCGCGAGCTTGTCGAAACCGAAGTCAAGCACTTAGGACTTGGTCTTGGCGTCCACGTCGACCGTGTGCGGGTCGCCGGCCCGGGCGGCGGTCACCTGCTGCGGCGGCCGGGCCGGGTCGTCGGTGGTCGAGCCTTCCTTCATGCCGTCCTTGAAGCCCTTGACCGCCGCGCCCAGGTCGGACCCGACGTTGCGCAGCTTCTTGGTGCCGAAGATGGCGATGACGACGACGAGGACGATCAGCCAGTGCCAGATGCTGAATGAACCCATGATGCGTACTCCTTGTGGACTGGCTCAAATTCTAGGTGAGGGAGGGTGTCAGCCCTTGGCCCAGGGGCGCGGGCCGCCCATCACGTGCAGGTGCAGGTGGTAGACCTCCTGCCCGCCGTCGCGCCCGGTGTTGATGACGTGGCGGAAGCCGCCCGTCACGCCCAGCTCGCGCATCAGCTTCGGCCCCAGCGCCGCCATGCGGCCCAGCAGCGGCGCGTCGGCGTCCGTCACCTCGGCCATGGACGCGATGTGGCGCTTGGGGATGATGAGCAGGTGCACCGGCGCCCAGGGCGCGATGTCGTGGAAGGCGAGCAGTTCCTCGTCCTCGTAGGCCTTCCTGCTCGGGATCTGGCCGGCGACGATCTTGCAGAAGATGCAGTTCGGGTCTGCGCTCATGGTCGTTGTCCTCGTTGGGCGAATTCGGTGAGGCCCGACAGACCCTCGCGGCGGGCCAGCTCGGCCAGCACGTCCTCGGGCTTGAGGCCGAAATGGGCCAGCGCGACCAGGCTGTGGAACCACAGGTCGGCGACCTCGTAGACCAGCTTCTGGGCGTCGCCGTCCTTGGCGGCCATGACGGTCTCGGTGGCCTCCTCGCCGACCTTCTTCAGGATGCCGTCCAGTCCCTTGTCGAAGAGCTTGGCGACGTAGCTGGTGGTCGGGTCGGCACCCTTGCGGGACTCGATGACCGCGCCGACGCGGGAGAGGATGTCGTCACTCATAGATCTTGTGCGGGTCCTTCAGCACTGGCTCGGTGGGGGTCCAGGCGCCGTTCTCCAGCTTCTGGAAAAAGCAGCTGTGCCGGCCGGTGTGGCAGGCGATGCCGGGCTCGTGGCCCAGCTGCGTGATGCTCAGCAGCACGACGTCGTTGTCGCAGTCCAGGCGGATCGCGTGCACCTGCTGGAAGTGGCCGCTCTCCTCGCCCTTGTGCCAGAGCTTGTTGCGCGAGCGGCTCCAGTACACCGCCTGGCCGCGTTCGGCCGTCAGCGCCAGCGCCTCGCGGTTCATCCACGCGAACATCAGCACGTCGCCCGTGCCCTGCTCCTGGGCGATCACGGGCACCAGGCCGCGCTCGTCCCACTTCACGTCGTCCAGCCAGCTGCGGTGCGTGGGGCCGGCATGGCCGCGCTCCTCGGCGAACCAATCCAGCACGGGGATGGTGCCGGGCAGCACGGGCTGCGCCTGCACGGGCAGGCACTCCCAGGCCATGCGCTGGCCTTCGAGCATCTGCGGCTCGCCCGTCCAGGCGAAGACCTTGCAGAAGTTCAGCCGCACGCGGGCATGTGGGTAGTCCATGACCAGCGTCTTCCAAGGCTGGGCAGCACCGATCTCGATGCCCAGTTCCTCGCGCAGTTCGCGTGCGAGCGCCTGCTCGACCGTCTCGCCCGGCTCGACCTTGCCGCCGGGGAATTCCCAGTAGCCGGCATAGACCTTGCCCTCGGGCCGCGAGGTCAGCAGGAAGCGGCCGTCCGGCGCGACGAGCACGCCGACCGCGACTTCGGTGATCGGCCGCGTCATGCCTGCCGCCCCGCCAGGTCGCGCGCGAACTGCCAGGCCACGCGGCCCGAGCGCGAGCCGCGCTCCAGCGCCCAGACCAGCGCCGGCTGGCGCGCGGCCTCGATGGCGGCGTCGTCCAGGCCGAAATGCCGCAGCCACTGCGCGACGATGGCCAGGTACTCGCCCTGGCTGAACGGGTAGAAGCTGATCCACAGCCCGAAGCGCTCGGACAGCGAGATCTTTTCCTCCACCGCCTCGCCGGGGTGGATCTCGCCATGCTCGCCGTGGCTGCCGCCGAGGTTGTCCGCCATCTTCTCGGGCAGCAGGTGGCGGCGGTTGCTGGTGGCGTAGATCAGCACGTTGGACGGCGCGGCGGTGACGGAGCCGTCCAGCACGCTCTTCAGCGCCTTGTAGCCGGCCTCGCCTTCGTCGAAGCTCAGGTCGTCGCAGAACACGACGAAGCGCTCCGGCCGGCCGTCGACCTGCTCGATCAGGTCCGGCAGGTCCACGAGGTCGGCCTTGTCCACCTCGATGAGGCGCAGGCCCTGGGCCGAGAACTCGTTCAGCACCGCCTTGATCAGCGAGCTCTTGCCGGTGCCCTTGGCGCCGGTCAGCAGCACGTTGTTGGCGGGCCGGCCGGCGACGAACTGCGCGGTGTTGCGCAGCAGCTTCTCCTTCTGCGGCCCGACCTCCTGCAGGTCGGACAGGCGGATGCGGCTCACCGAGCGCACCGGCTCCAGGCACAGCGCGCCGTGGCGGCGCCGGGCGCGGAAGGCGGTGGACGCGGCCCAGTCGGGCGGCGCGGCGGCGTGGGGCAGGACCGCCTCCAGCCGGGCCAGCAGGCCCTCGGCGCGGGCGATCAGGGATTCGAGAGCAGCGGACATGCCGGCAGTTTAGGCGGCGCCCCTAGCCGATCAGCTTCAGCGAGGCTTCCAATTGCTCGGTGGGCAGCCGCTTGAACCCCGAACGCGCATAGCGCTGCAGCCGGCCGACGATGAAGCTGACCCAGACGCTCGCCAGCACGTTGGCCTGCACGGTCGGCGTGGCCGCGCCCTGCGCCTCGGCCGCCGCGCGCAGCACCTGGCGCAGCGAGGACTCGATGCGGTCGAAGCACTGGTTGATGCGCGCCGTCAGCCGCTCGTCCTCATACACCAGCGCGTCGCCCGCCATCACGCGCGCCATGCCGGGGTTCTTCTCGCCGAACTGCAGGATGACGCCGGCGATGCGCGCCGCCGCGCCGGGCGGCGGCAGCGGCTGCGGCGCGTCCACGACCTGCCGCACCAGCGCGAAGACGCTGCCCTCGATGAAGTCGATCAGCGCCTCGAACATCTGCGCCTTGCTGGCGAAGTGGCGGTACAGCGCCGCCTCGCTGACGCCGAGCCGGGCCGCGAGCGCGGCGGTGGTGATGCGGTCGGCGCCGGGCTGCTCCAGCATGCCGGCCAGCACCTGCAGGATCTGCAGGCGGCGCTCGCCGGGCCGGGGGCGCTTCTTCGGAGCCGGGCTGGCGGCGGGCGGGGCGGCGTCCATGGCGGCCGATGCTAGTCCCGCAGCCAGCCCAGGCGGCGCGCCTCGTAGATGGCTTCCACCTTGGAGCGCACCTGCAGCTTGCGGTAGACCCGCTTCACATAGGTCATCACCGTGTGCGGCGACACCTGCATGAACTGCGCGATCTCGTCGAACGTGAAGCCCTTGGCCGCCAGGTGCAGCACGCGCGACTCCTGCTCGGACAGCGCGACGACCTCCTCCGCCTCGCCGGCCACCGCGGCCGCCGCGGCCCGGTGCGCCGGGCCGGCCGCCCCCGGCGCCAGGCGCACCAGCAGCCGGCGCGCGATGACGGGGCTGATGGGGCTGCCGCCCGCGCGCAGCGAGCGCAGCTGGTCGGGCAGGTCCAGCGCCAGGCTGTCCTTCAGCAGGTAGCCGGTGGCGCCGGCCTCGATGCTGGCCACCACATGCTGCTCGTCGCCGAACACCGAGATCACCATCACCTCGCACTGCGGGCGGGCGTGCGCGGCGTGGCGGATCAGCTCGATGCCGCTGCCGCCGGGCAGGTCCAGGTCCACCAGCAGCACGTCGGGCCGGAGCTGGTCGAACATGCGCCGGCCCTGCGGCAGGTCCGGCGCGATGCCCAGCAGCTCGATGTCGGGCACGCTGCCCAGCGCATGGGTGAAAGCCTCCCGGAAGCGGGCTTGGTCTTCGACGATCAGGACCGAGAACGGGGTCATGCCTGCGATGGGCTCCAAAGCGCGGAAGGCGCATTCTCTGCCAGCGCCGCGCGCCGGCCGGCGAACTCCGGACTTCAGAACTGGGGGGCGCGGGCCAGCGCGGCCAGCGACCGCACACGCCGGCCCACGTAGCCGGGCCGCCGGTGCAGGCGCGGCGCGCCGGCCCGGTGCAGCCAGCGCTGCATCCACACGGTCTGCATGCCCAGCCCGCGGGCGACCTTCTGGTGGATCAGCGTGTCCTCCACCAGCACGCACTGCGCCGGCCGCAGCCGCAGCCGGGCCAGCACGATGCGGAACATGCGCGCGTCCGGCTTGGGGCGGACCTGGCCGAAGCAACGCATGTCCTCGACGCAGACCAGCCGCTCGAACGCGCCGGCCAGGCCCACGGCGGCCAACACGCGCTCGGCATAGGCCCGCGGCGCGTTGGTCAGCAGCAGCTTGCGGCCCGGCAGGCGGCGCAGCGCGGCGAGGTCGTGCGCATGGCCGTGCAGGTGCGCGTCCAGCCCGGGCAGCCGGTGCGTCTCTCGCAGGAAGTGCGCGGCCTTCACGCCATGGTGGCGCTGCAGGCCCGTCAGCGTGGCGCCGTAGCGGCGCCAGTAGCGCTGGCGCAGCAGCGCGGCCTCGTCGGCCGGCAACCCCAGGTGGACCTCGATGTAGGCCGTCATCGCCGCGGTCAGCTCCCCGAAGGCGCGGTGGGAGGCGTTGTGCAGC
Organism: Roseateles sp.; assembly: GCF_047654785.1. Taxonomy (GTDB): domain Bacteria; phylum Pseudomonadota; class Gammaproteobacteria; order Burkholderiales; family Burkholderiaceae_C; genus Pelomonas. The sequence continues at coordinate 465,855 of NZ_JASGKQ010000001.1, read as the reverse complement.
GTGTCGTCGAGGTCGAACAGCCAGACGCAGTTGAGCGGGGCCACGTCAGCGGGAGCTGATCATCGTGCCGTAGGCCTGGTCCGTCAGCACCTCCAGCAGCATCGCGTGCGGCACGCGGCCGTCGATGATGTGGACCGCGTTGACGCCGCTCTTCGCCGCGTCGATGGCGCCGGCGATCTTGGGGATCATGCCGCCGCTGATCGTGCCGTCGGCCACCAGCTCGTCGATGCGCCGCGGCGTCAGCTCCGTCAGCAGCTCGCCGGCCTTGTCCAGCACGCCGCGGATGTTGGTCAGCATCAGCAGCTTCTCGGCCTGCAGCACGGTGGCCAGCTTGGCGGCCACGACGTCGGCGTTGATGTTGTAGCTCTCGTTCTTCTCGCCGAAGCCGATCGGGCTGACGACGGGGATGAACTGGTCGTCCTGCAGCGCCTTCACGACGCTGGGGTCGATGGAGACGATGTCGCCCACCTGGCCCACGTCGTGCTCCTTGGCGGGGTCGTCCTTGTCGACCATCTTGAGCTTCTTCGCGCGGATCATGCCGCCGTCGCGGCCCGTCAGGCCCACGGCCTTGCCGCCGGCGGCGTTGATCAGGCCGACGATGTCCTGCTGCACCTCGCCGGCCAGCACCCATTCGACGACGCTCATGGTCTCGTCGTCGGTGACGCGCATGCCCTGGATGAAGTGGCCCTTCTTGCCCAGCTTGTTCAGCGCGTCCTCGATCTGCGGGCCGCCGCCGTGCACCACCACCGGGTTCAGGCCGACCAGCTTGAGCAGCACCACGTCCTCGGCGAAGTCCTGCTGCAGCGCCGGGTCCGTCATCGCATTGCCGCCGTACTTGATGACGATGGTCTTGCCATGGAAGCGGCGGATGTAGGGCAGCGCCTGCGACAGGATCTCGGCCTTCTCGCGCGGCGCGATGTGGGAGAGGTCGGGGGCGGTGGTGGGTGTGGTCATGCTCGGGGCTCCGGGAGGTGGCGGCCATTCTAGGAAGCCGCAGCGCCCCGGCCGACGACGCCCCTGCCCGGGACTGCCGCGCCCACCAGCCGGTGCACCCACCGCATCGCCACATCCTGCGGCCCATCCCCGCTCACGCGGGGCAACCTTGCCGGTGAGGTACTGCGGCAGCACCTGGCCGGGTCCATCCCCGCTCGCGCGGGGCAACCGAGGGTGCGGACGGTGTAGGCCGGCGGATCGGGGGTCCATCCCCGCTCGCGCGGGGCAACCTAAGAGCGTGTTGACGATCTCCTGAGTAGCAGAGCCAGAAACGCCAAATGGACGAACTGCAAGCTGGTGTTGAGCCAACGCTCGCAGTTCTTCCACAGTCTGCGGTTTTTCTCCAACCAGGCAAAGCTGCGCTCGACAACCCAGCGCTTGGGCATGACCTTGAAGGTGTGCAACTCGCTTCGCTTGGCGATCTGCACCGTCACGTGCTCACCCAGGATGTCCTTGACGCCTTGCGCGAAGGGCTGGCCTGTGTAGCCGCTGTCCGTCAGCACGCTTTGCACCCGTCCCAGCGACGGCTTGCAGCGCTTGAATGCCGCCAGCGCTCCTTTGCGGTCCGTCACTTCGGCCGTCGTGATCGCCACGGCATGGGGAAGCCCCTGGGTGTCCACCGCAATGTGGCGCTTGATCCCCGAGACCTTCTTGCCTGCGTCATAGCCCTTGAACCCCGCCGTGTCCGTGTTCTTCACGCTCTGCGCGTCCACGATCAAGAACGCGCTGCAGGCGTTGCGCCCCTGTCTCTCGCGGGCCGCGCCAACCTGATTTTTTTAAAGCCTGCTCCAGCACGCTCACTCCGTGCTGGTCAGGCTCGCTCCATTTGCGCCAGTACGCATAGACGCTGGGCCACTTCGGGAACTGCGGCGGCAGATAGCGCCATTGGCAACCCGTGTGCAGCAGGTACAGCACTGCGCAGAACACCTCGTACAGATCGACCTTGATCGGCTTGGTGCTGCGCCGAACGCTGCGCAGCAGCGGCTCGATCTCGGCAAACTTCTCTCGACTGATGTCGCTTGGGTACGGCTTCCTCTTCACCCAACAATTGTCGGAGGAAATGAGATCGTAAACACGCTCTAAGAGAGCGCGCGCAGGCCCAAGGTCGCCGTGGGTCCATCCCCGCTCGCGCGGGGCAACCGGTGGCAGTACAGGTCAAGGTCAAGCATGGGGGGGTCCATCCCCGCTCGCGCGGGGCAACCTGCTGCAGTTCCTCAGCCGACACCTTGCCCTTGGGTCCATCCCCGCTCGCGCGGGGCAACCAGGCCACGATCATGAGCAAGCTGAACGACACCGGGTCCATCCCCGCTCGCGCGGGGCAACCCCCGTCGTGTGCGTGCCCGTGGTGCCGGCCATGGGTCCATCCCCGCTCGCGCGGGGCAACCGCCTTCTGGGCCAGGCGCTCGATCGCGCGCAGGGGTCCATCCCCGCTCGCGCGGGGCAACCTTGACGCTCGCGTGGCATGGCAAAAGCTCTACGGGTCCATCCCCGCTCGCGCGGGGCAACCTTGATGGTCGGGGGCATGGTGTAGTCCTTTGGGGGTCCATCCCCGCTCGCGCGGGGCAACCGCAACGTGCGGATTTCGAGGAAGCGGCTCATGGGGTCCATCCCCGCTCGCGCGGGGCAACCGCGCCGGCATGGTCCATCAGCCAGTTCGCATCGGGTCCATCCCCGCTCGCGCGGGGCAACCACCACTATTTCGGGCCGGACGCGGCGGGGTCGGGGTCCATCCCCGCTCGCGCGGGGCAACCTCGGTCGATGAGTTGATCGCCAGTCGCGGCGGGGGTCCATCCCCGCTCGCGCGGGGCAACCGCGACGAACGCGGCGCTGGAGGCGGATGGCACGGGTCCATCCCCGCTCGCGCGGGGCAACCCTGGCGAGGCCCTGGGCGGTCGCATCCTTCCACGGTCCATCCCCGCTCGCGCGGGGCAACCCTGTCCATCGTCCTCGCCACCATCGTCGGCTGGGGTCCATCCCCGCTCGCGCGGGGCAACCATGCTCTGTGCCACCCGCTTGCCCAGCGCGGGGGGTCCATCCCCGCTCGCGCGGGGCAACCACGATGGTGTCCAGGCCCTTGTCGAGCGCACCGGGTCCATCCCCGCTCGCGCGGGGCAACCGGCGGCGCACGGGGCACGGTGGCGCTGGCCGAGGGTCCATCCCCGCTCGCGCGGGGCAACCGGCGAGTGGTCGGCGGTGTAGCCCGCCCAGTTGGGTCCATCCCCGCTCGCGCGGGGCAACCATCCTCGTCTGCCTGGTCGTATTGCTGCTCTGGGGTCCATCCCCGCTCGCGCGGGGCAACCAATATAAAAAGTACACCTACTCGCCGATTACGGGGTCCATCCCCGCTCGCGCGGGGCAACCGCGCACAACATCCCGGCCGGCCAGCGCGTGCTGGGTCCATCCCCGCTCGCGCGGGGCAACCCGCCGGCCAGTCTCAGGGCCAGGTCGCAACAAGGGTCCATCCCCGCTCGCGCGGGGCAACCTCTAGGCCCTAACCCATTGAGGCGAAATCATTTTGTTAAAGAACACGTCGATCAAATTCAGTGTTAACCCTTGCTCATGAGCAACACGCCTTCGAGCCGTACAGGATGTCTTGGAGACGTGCCAAGTTGACGGACGTGCAGGCCACCGTCGGCCTGCCGGTCGGGGTACAGCAAGGTCAAAGATCCACGTTGCAACTGGGCATGCCAGTCACTGACGACTTTCCATATCTGCTCGCGGGCCTTGGCGCCAAGGTGCGGGCTGGCGTACACACCAGGCGACAGCTCAAGCAGCGCGGAGGCGAGGAAGCCGCGGTAACGATCTTCGACGTCACGGGTGATCAGAACGGTCAGCGTCATCACGGGTGGTTCCGAAGAGGCTCTGGATGTCGTCGATCATCTTGGGCACGAGGCCGATACGGCGGAATTCGCGCGCGGCGGCTCGGCGCACCAGCCGGTCCACCGACTCGTCCGTACCCTCGTCCAGTCGCTTGGCGACCGAGAACGCGATGGGCAAGGTGACGCTCTCGCGGTAGAGATCGGCCACGTCAAGCACGAAAGACTGATCGGAGTCCTCGTGGATAAATCCCAGCTGGGGCAGGGCCGAAACGGAGGCCACAGCCACGCCGGCAGCGGCTCGAACGGCCGTGGAGGCGTGGTTGAGCGCCGCGTTGGCACTATCGGCAGCATCGGGACGGCTGCGGTCATAGGCGCGGCGCTTCCAGGTGATGCCGAACTGCTGCGCCAGCAACTGGTAGCTGGCCTTGACGCGTGCGCCTTCGATGCCGCGCAGCACATCGATGTCGGTATGGGGCAGGATTTCTCCCAAGCGGCGCGCATACATCTTGCGGGCAATGGCCAGGCGCTGCCGTTCGTCAGCCCAGGCCCGGGCCTGGGCGCGGGCGAGGTCGGACCGATCAGGACCGAAGGCGGGGGCCGTGTAGAGCCGGGTGGCGTCGCTGCCGACCGCGACGAGGCTGGTGCCGTGGCGGGCCAGCAGCCGAAGCACGTCATGGCTCAAGCTGGTACCGGGTCCGATGAGCAGCGCCGAGACGGTCTGGTGGGGCAGTTGGTAGGTACCGGCCGGCAGCGAGCCACCGGCAGAAACGAAGTGCAGACAGCCGTCCTCGACGCTGAGCACGCCGCGGTCAAGGTAGAGCAGACCGTGGCGGTCAGCATGCGGGATACGGGCCTGTTCCAGCCCGAGCCGCCCCTTGAGCATCACCCCGCCGGCGCCAGCAGCAGGCAGCCGAAACCGAAGGCCCGGTGCCGTCCCAAGCCGCGCGCCAGCAAGCGCTGGAAGGCGGCGCCGTCGCGCACGCGCAGTTGGCCCCGCAGTTGCGCGTCGGGCAGCAAACCGCATTGTGTGGTGCGGATGGCGCCACCGGCCTGGGCAGCCCGGCGTGCAATGGCGGCCAGGCGGAAGGCAACCAGTTCACCATGCTCCAGTTCGGCCGCGTCGTCGCGGGCCAGTTCACGGGCCAGCCACCTGAGGTAAGCGACTTCGCGGTCGTCCGCCGCGTAGAGCGGGTGGTGAACCGCATCCACCTCGGGATAGCCCCCGCCCTGGCTGCGGCTGCGAACGACGGGCGCACAGCGCACTTCGAAGCGCAGCAGCTCGCCAACGCGCCAGTCGCTGGGCAATGCGCGAGCGCTCAGCGCCGCCAAGCCGAGGGACCGGGCGGCCAGCGCGTCGCCAGCGCTGAAGGCCGCCACACGTTCGAGGTCCGCCGCATCGGCACTGCTGTAGCCCACGAAGAGAGCCAACCCGCCCGCGCGCTGCACCAGCGCGAAGGGCTTGGGCGCCAGCCCACCCAGCGTGGCCTTGGCTGCGGCGTGCAATGCGTAGCCGAGGTCTTCGCGCAAGGCTCGCTGGCCGCTGGCCTGAGCCCAGCGATGCAGCAACGCAAGATCGGGGCGGGTCTGCAGCAGCGTCAGCGTCGGAGCGGCCGGGCTCATGAGCGCATCCATTCGTAGACGGTCTGCCGGCCGGCGTGCAGGTCGAGGGTGAAGCGACGCTCGTCGCTGGTCAGGTGGCGCACCGGGCCGGCCGGACCAGCGCCGTCGCCGTAAAAGACGGCAGGCCGCGCCTGGGCAGTCAGGCCAGCCAGCACGGCACTCAGCGGATCGGCGGCAGCCTGCCAGCCAGCGAACAGCGGTGTCGCGGGCAGACAGGCCTTGCGGCCGAGGAAGAGCGGCCGGGCCGGACGTTGTAGCGCTTGAGCGAGCGCATCGAGCGTGGGCGCTTCGTCAGCCGGCGAGAGCGCGAGCGCGACGAGCACGGATGCGTCGGCACGGTGCATGCGCCAGCGCAGATGCGGTGATTTGTAGGAGTCGGGTCCGCCGTCGCGGCCTTCAGGCTGGCCACGGGTGGTCCAGCCGAGATCGTCCTTGCCGAGCTGGGCGGTCTGGAATTCGGTCAGCGGCACGCCTTCACGGTCGAGCCGAGCCGCCCAGCGCAAGCGGGCTTGCAATCGATCAAGCCGCGCGCCTTCCTGGCGGCGCCAGCCAAGCGCGTTGCCGAGCAGGCCGGTCAGCAGCGATATTGCCGGCCAGGGCTGCACGGGGCGGAACTGGTCCACGGCCGGCCCGCCGAAGGCCATCAGTGGGCCTTCGAGCCGCAACAGCAGGTGGGGGCTGTCGCTCATCACTCACCCCTGGATCTGCGCGGCCAGCCAGACGGCGAGCGCATCCATGCCCAGCACCGGCACGCCTTCCAGCGCGGGCGGCGTGACGCTGAGTTGGGCACGCTGCGTGGCCGCTCCGTAGGCGGCGTCGAACTGGCCGAGGTGCGACTGCAAGGCCCTCACGGCACGGCCGAACAGCTCACCGCCGCGCAGGTCCAACGCGTCACGGTAGGCATTGGCCAACGTGCGGGGCTGATCGTCGCCGGTTTCGATGAGCAGGAACTCGGCGTGCGCATAGGGCGCCGTGCTGCCCTTCTTCGCGCCGGGCGAGACGCGCGCGACGAGTTGGGTCAGCCGGCCCAGCACGGCGGCGGCCTGGACCGCATCGCCGCCAAGATTGGCGACGAGCAGTTCCACGTCGACGCAGAGATAGAGGTAGTAGAGCCCGCTGGTCAGCTCAATGTCGAAGATGCCGGCAGAACCGACCCCGCCGTCCCGACGGCGCAAGTCGTCCACGGCGGTCACGTAGTCCAGTTCGCGCTCGATGGCGTGCACGGTGAATGCGTGCGCTACGTGCACTGCGGCATCGCGGTTGGCATCGGGGTCGGAGGTGACCATCCGCCCCCACAGTGCGGATTCCAGCCCCGCCGTGCCGAGGTTGGCCTTGCCCAGTTCGGTCAGGTTCTTGCGCAGCGGCGCAAGCTGGGCCTTCAGCACGTCGCCCCAGGCCTTGAGGGCTGACTTGTCGGGATCCTGCTCACCGCACAGCGCAGGCAGGGTGGCCCCCTGCTCCAGCAGGCTGCGACAAACGTCGCGTAGATAGTCGATCTCGGGCTCACCGAAGAACAGCGCCTGCCTGCTCTTCGCGTCAGCTGCCTTGTCGCCGTAGAGCGCGGTAATGAGGGCATCGCGCAATGCGGCCTCGGCCGTCACGTGCAACGGCACCAGGCCAGCGCGAGCCTGAGGCAGCACGGCGCGTTCGATGACCTCCTTGGTCCGTTCGCCCATCGGCAAACCGAGCGATTGCAGCGAGAACGGCACGGCACGGGCACGCTCGTGGCTCTCCTGACCGGCAAAGCGCCAGCGCCGCTTCAGCGCCTGGGAGGACACACGCGACCGGGTGCTGCCGCCAAAGGGCATGCGTTCCACCGACAGGCTCGCGGGTTCGACCGGCCACATCCAGGCCGGCAGGTCGAGTGCCGTCAAGACTTGTCCCAGCGGCGTGACCCAAGGTTCGGGCAACACCACACGAAACGCATCCAGGCCGAGCCGAGTGCGCGCCTCGGCCTGCAGTTCGCCCGGTGCTGCTTCGGCCCAGGGACGCAGCCAGTCCAGCGTCACCACGTCCGCCGCCGTTCGCTGGCCGCTGGCCTTGCCTTGCAGGTCCAACCAATGGGCGGGCCAGGGGGCGCCAAGCGAGTCCGCCAGTTGGCGAAGCACCTCGCCGTCACAGCCGGCCTCGACGAGGCGGCGGTTGTCCTGTGGGATCAGCCATTCGCGCCCGGCTTCGATCTCGCGCCAGCAGGCTTCAATGGCCAGCAGATTGGGGTAGGCGCTCCTGGCGCCCCAGCCCACGCCGCGTGCGCCACCCGGGCGCAGCATCGGATCGAGCGCGCGCCGGTCCGGCACCAGCACGACGGCCTCCGCCACGTCGTGGCCGCCGGGCCGAAGCGGATGGCGCTCAGCGTGGCGATGCAAACGCCCGAGCCGTTGCAACAGCACGTCCACTGGCGCCAGGTCGGTGATCAGCAGATCGGCATCGCAATCTATGGAAATTTCCAACGTCTGCGTCCCCGCCAGTACGACCGGCTCACGCGACGCAACCGCGCCTTTGCCGAAGCGCTCGGCCACGGCCGCGTCGAGCCGCCTGCGGTCCTCTCGGGCATAGCGGCCGTGGTGCAGCACGACGTGACCGGCGACCCGAAACAGCGCGGGATGATCGGGCCCCAGTTCAGCCTCCAGCGCGCGCTGCGTGGCAAGCGCCAGGCCGACGGTGTTGCGCAGAATCAGCACGCGCTGTCCCCGTTCGAGGGCAGCCCGGGCTCGACGCGCCACCTGGGCCGGGTCCCCCAACGCAGCCAGCAGCACACAGCGCACGCGCTTGTTCGGCGCCGATGCGACCGCTGCGGGATCGGCAGCGTCGAGACCCTGGGCATGCGCGAGGCAGGGATAAGGCGCATCGCGGCGGGCCCAGGCCTCAGGCGGCGCCGGGAGCCTATGGAAACCGCCCCGCCGTCGCACCGGCTGGCCCGCCGCCAGCAGGGTACTGCGTGCGGCGCCAGTCAGCGTGGCTGACAACAGCAGCGCATGCCCGCCCGCCGCCGCATGCCGCGCCAGCGCAGCGCGCAGCAGTCGGGTCATGTAGGGGTCGGAGGCATGCACCTCATCCACGACGACAAGACTGCGCAGACTCAAGGCGCCGCGCAGGTGCGCATGGCCGGTTTGCAACGCGCTCAGCAAGAACTGGTCAACCGTACCGGCCAACAGCCCCGCAGCGAAGTAGCGTTTGCTATGTTCTGCGGACCAGAAACGCGACTCAGGCGAGACGCTGTCCGGCCACAGCACGCCGGCGAATGGCAGGCCGGGCTGACGCTCCCCCTGGACACCATTGGCACGCAGATCGCCAGGCACGGCCAGCACCCAGGCAGGCCGCGTGGCCGGATTGGGAAAGACCCGCTCGACGAAGCCTTGCAAGCGCTCGTAGATGCCGCCGGCCGCCACGCGTGTCGGCAGCAAGAAGCTCAGCGCATCGACCTCGCCAGCCTCGAAGAGCTTGGTGAAACGCCACAGCGCCGCCTCGGTCTTGCCGCTGCCAGTCTCGGCCTCGAGGATGACGAGACGCTCGTCCAGCCGCGTGGCCGCAGCCTCCTGCATGGGCCGCGGCGGGTTGTCGAACAGTACCTGGAAGCCAGGCCGGCGCGTAGCCAAGTCGGCCCGGGCGGCGGCCAGGTCCAGGCCGATCTCGCACAGCGCACGAGCCGCCCGTCCACGCGCCGGCGCCCAACGCGACTCGTCCTGCGCAGCAAAGCCGTAGTCGAAATGATCGGTGTTGGAGCCGATCCAGTCGGCCAGCGACACCAGTCCGGCAAAGGCATGCACCAGGCCCGATGGCCAAGCCAGGCCAGGGCCACCCTCGAACGCCCGTGGCCACAGCCGCGTGATGGCCTCACCCAGTCGCCGCAGACCCTGCAGCGGTTCATAGCCGGCCACTGGTGCCGTCCACGTGGGCCAGCGGCCAGCGGCGGTGCTCGTCATGGCCTGCAATGTGATCGGCTGACCGCGATGGGAGACCGCAGCCAGCCAGAGCTCGATCGCGTTCGGCCACCAGCCGCACCATTCCCACAGCCGCAGCGCTTGCTGGTGCGGCTCGAAATCGCCACCTGCGCACAACGGCGCCACCACATGGGTATGCCCGAGCTGGGAATCAGGCACGCCAAAGGCGCGCTGCCACGCCTGCACATCCGGCTTCGGCAGCGACTTCGCATAAAAGCCGGCAGAAGCCTTGCCGACATCGTGCAGGAAGCACAGCACCGTCAGGCGCTCCACGTCCTGATCGGTCAGCACGCGCCCGGCGAGCGCCTCGACACGCCGACGCATCGTCGGCAGTGCCAACAAGGCCGAGAACACGGCGGCCACGTCGATGCAATGCCCGACGAGACTCAGGCGTTGGCTGGAGTCGTCGCGCTGAAGCTTGCCCCAGGGCTCGATCATGGATGCGGGCAGCAATGCAGCGGTCATGGCGGGCGACTGTAGAGCGCTCATCCCGCCGCCATCCCATGCCATCAAACGACTGCCGTCATTTCTGAAAGGGCCAGCGCCAGCCGGACCAAGCGGTGTAAGTTATCGCCTCATCGGCGCGATCCAGCCCGGCCACTGCACCCAGGACACCCATGCTGATCCGAATCCCCACCCCTCACGCGCCCCGCCCCAGCGAGATCACCCCGCGCACCACCTACCTGACCCGCCGCGCCGCGCTGGCCGGCCTCGGCCTGGCGGCCGCCGCACCGCAGGTGCTGGCCCAGACCACGCCCGGCGGCGGCAGGCTGGCCAGGCTGCCCGGCCAGCGATCCACCGCGGCGGGCGCCGTGGTGCTGGACAAGCCCACCGCCTACGCCGACGCCACCTCGTACAACAACTTCTACGAGTTCGGTACCGACAAGTCCGACCCCGCCGAGCGCGCCCACACGCTCAAGCCGCGCCCGTGGACGGTGGCCGTCGAGGGCGAGTGCGCCCGGCCCGGCCGCTACGACCTGGACACGCTGCTCCGGCTCGCGCCGATGGAGGAGCGCGTCTACCGCCTGCGCTGCGTGGAGGGCTGGAGCATGGTGATCCCGTGGGTGGGCTACCCGCTGGCCGAGCTCATCAGGAAGGCCGAGCCCACCGGCAAGGCCCGGTTCGTCGAGTTCACGTCGCTGGCCGACCGCGCGCAGATGCCGGGGCTGCGCTCCGGCGTGCTGGACTGGCCCTACGTCGAGGGCCTGCGCATGGACGAGGCCCGGCACCCGCTGGCGCTGCTGGCCTTCGGCATGTACGGCGAGGTGCTGCCCAACCAGAACGGCGCGCCGGTGCGCATCGTGCTGCCGTGGAAATACGGCTTCAAGTCGGCCAAGAGCCTCGTCCGAATCCGCTTCGTGGAGAAGCAGCCGCGCTCCAGTTGGGAGCAGAGCGCGCCGCAGGAGTACGGCTTCTATTCGAACGTGAATCCCCACGTGGCCCACCCGCGCTGGAGCCAGGCGACGGAGCGTCGCATCGGCGAGGACGGCCTGTTCGCCAGGAAGCGGCCCACGCTGATGTTCAACGGCTACGAGGCGCAGGTGGGCCAGCTCTACGCCGGCATGGACCTGAAGAAGCACTTCTGATGCGGGCGTGGCTGCACCGCGCGCTGCTGCATCGCGCGGCCCGGCCGGTGCCGTGGCTGCTGTGCCTGGCGCCGCTGGCCGGGCTGGCCTGGGGCGCGTTCGCCGGCCGGCTGGGCGCCAACCCGGCCGAGGCGCTGATCTGCGGCCTGGGCGACTGGGCGTTGCGCGGCCTGTGGCTGACGCTGGCCGTCACGCCGCTGCGCGAGATCACGGGCCTGGCCGCGCTGGCGCGCCTGCGGCGGCCGCTGGGCGTGTCCAGCTTCGGCTACGCCAGCCTGCACCTGCTGGCCTATGGCTGGCTGGACATGGGCCTGGTGCCCGGCGACATCGCGGCCGACATCGCCCGGCGCCCCTTCATCCTGATGGGCTTCACCGCCTGGGCGCTGATGCTGCCGCTGGCCGCCACCAGCTTCAACCGCGCCGCCAAGGCCCTGGGCGCGCGGCGCTGGCGGGCGCTGCACCGGACGGTGTACGCCATCGCCGTCGTCGCGCTGCTGCACTTCGTCTGGATGCGCGCCGGCAAGCACGACTTCACGGAACCGGCCGTCTATGGCGCGGTGCTGGCGGGGCTGCTGGGCTGGCGGCTGTGGCACGGGGTGGGGCGGGGATAATCGGCGGCTTTGCCGCCCGCCATGAAGTCCGACGAGCCCTCCACCACCGGCCCCGCCAGCAGCAGCCTGCACGAGATCGTCGTCACGCTGCCCGTGGCGGCCATCGCCGGCTTGAGCCTGCTCGTGCTGGCCGGGCTGGCCGGCGCAGCGGCGGCGATGGCGCTGGGCGCCGACAAGGTCCGCGAGGCCGGTGCCCAGTCCCTCGTCGTGCTGCTGCCGATGCTGTTCGCGGTGATCGCCGCGATCGGCATCCGCCGCACCTCGACGCGCCAGATCGACGAACTGGTGGCCCGCTTCCTCGAGCGCACGGTGTTTCCGCGGCTGGAGGCCGCCTGCGCCGACCACCGCGACAGCGGCTTCCCGTTCCGCCGGGCGCATCTGCTGCGCCGCGCCCAGGGGCGCTCCTATGTGCGCATCGGGCTCGACTGGGCCGAGCCCGGGCCGCCGCCGGCCGTCATCGACGTGAAGATGAACGTCTTCAACATCGAGCTGGTCGCCGCGCTGCCGCTGAGCACTGCGGCGCTGGCCGGGCAGGAGCCGGTGGAGTTCATCGACCGCCACAACCTCGACCGGGTGCGCTCGCATCCGCTGCTGAAGCACTTCGCGGGCACGCTGCAGGGCGCCGTCGAGGAGGGCTACGCGATCCGCGTCAGCGTGCTCGGCCGCACGGAGGCCGTCACCGAGGTGCAGGTGTCGTTGCGCCAGAAGCTGCAGCAGCACTTCCTAGCCAATCCCTACCTGAAGCGCTACTTCGCCGAAGACCTGTGCATCGCCACCGGCGTCGTCTTCGGCGAGCTGCGCGCCAGCGGGCTGCAGGCCGCGCCATGACCGCCGCCGCGCCGCATCCCTTCGACGTCGCCATCCTCGGCGGCGGCCCCGCCGGCTGCAGCGCCGCTTCCTGGCTCGGCCAGTTGGGGCTCTCGGCGCTGCTCGTCGAGCGCGAGCCACGGCTGTGCGCGACGCTGGCCGGGCTGGACTTCGCGCAGGACTGGGTGCTGGGCGAACCCGGCGCGCGCCTGTCCGACCTGGCCGGCCGCTACGCCGCCCAGGTCCAGGCCATGCCGGGCCTCGCGCTGCGGCTGGGCGCCCGGGTCGAATCCGCCCGCCACGCGCCCGAGGGCTGGACGCTGCAGCTCGCCGGCGGCGAGCGCGTGCGGGCGCGGGCGCTGCTGGTCGCCACCGGGCTGCGCCTGCTGCGGCCGGCGCGCTATTTCGCGTCGCCGCATGCGCGCGTGATGGACGCCGCCACGCTGACCGCCTGCCGCGCCACGCTCGCGCCGGGCCGCGTGCTGCTGCTGGGCGCGGGCGACAACGCGGCCGAGAACGCCCTCTTCCTGGCCGAGCGCGGCTTCGACGTGACCGTCTGGGCCCGCGGCGGCTGGCGCGCCCAGGCCCACCTGGCCGAGCGCGCGCAGGCCCACCCGCGCATCGCGCTGCGCCTGTCCACGCCGCTGCCCGACGCGCTGCTGCCGGACGACGGCGGCGTCAGCGTCGGCGCCGAGCGCTTCGCGCATGCTGCCGCGCTGCTGGGCTTCGAGCCCGAACCCTCGGCCTTCGCGCTGCTGGACGCGCATGCCCGCCAGCACGCCTTCGTCGCCGGGGACGCCAGCGGCCGCTGGCACCCCTGCGTGCAGACCGCGCTGGCCGACGGCGTGCAGGCCGCCAAGCAGATCGAGCAGGCGCTGCGCCCGCAGGCCGCCTGCGCCCCGGTGCGCCACAACAACCGCCAGGTCATCCACCTGCAGGGGCTGCGCTTCCGCGCCAAGCTCGGCGTGCTCGACTTCGAGCGCACCGGGCCCCAGCCCATCCAGGTGGACGCCGAGGTCAACCTCGGCGCGCTGCCCGTGGTGGCGCGCGATGCCGACATCGGCCACGTGCTGGACTACCGCCGCGTGCGCGCGGCCATCATCGACGAATGCACGCAGGAGCACACCGACCTCGTCGAAGCCCTGCTCGGCAAGCTCTGCAACCGGCTGATGGGCCTGCCCGGCGTCGTCGGCGTGCGTCTGAAGCTGACCAAGCTCGAAATCTTTCCCGACTGCGAAGTCGCAATCAGCACCGAACTGGGTGCATGGTGAATCTCATGTCCGACGTCCTCGATCTCGACCCCGCCGCCGCCAAAAAGGCCGCCCACGAGGCCAACAAGCTCTCCAAGCGCCTGCACCGCCAGGTCGGCCAGGCCATCGCCGACTTCAACATGATCGAGGACGGCGACAAGGTCATGGTCTGCCTCTCGGGCGGCAAGGACAGCTACGCAATGCTGGACATCCTGCTCAACCTGCAGCAGCGCGCGCCCATCAGGTTCAGCCTCGTCGCCGTCAACCTCGACCAGAAGCAGCCCGGCTTCCCCGCCGACGTGCTGCCCGCCTACCTGCGCTCGCGCGGCGTGGACTTCCACATCGAGAACCAGGACACCTACTCCGTCGTCAAGAAACTCGTCCCCGAGGGCAAGACGACCTGCAGCCTGTGCTCGCGCCTGCGCCGCGGCATCCTCTACCGCGTGGCCGGCGAACTCGGCGCCACCAAGATCGCGCTCGGCCACCACCGCGACGACATCGTCACGACGCTGTTCCTGAACATGTTCTTCGGCAGCCGCATGAAGGGCATGCCGCCCAAGCTCGTCAGCGACGACGGCCGCAACGTCGTCATCCGCCCGCTGGCCTACGTCAAGGAGCCCGACCTCGTGCGCTGGGCCGAGCACCGCGAGTTCCCCATCATCCCGTGCAACCTGTGCGGCAGCCAGGACAACCTGCAGCGCGTGCAGGTCAAGGCCATGATCAACGAGTGGGAGAAGCGCTACCCCGGCCGCATCGACAACATCTTCACGGCCATGACCAACATCGTGCCCTCGCACATGATGGACAAGAAGCTCTTCCCGTTCGAGACCATCCAGGCCACCGGCGTCGCCGACGCGGGCGGCGACATCGCCTTCGACGACGACGAGAGCTGCGCCCCGCCCTCGCCCGCCGCCGTCATCACGCTGCAACGCTGATTTACACCGGCGCAACCCGGGCGGGCCAGAATGGCCGCCATCGCCACTGACGGAGACGCCGCCATGAACCGCCGCCTGATCCTCACCGCCCTCGCCGCCGCTTCGGCCGCGGCGGTCACCGGCTGCGCCGGGCCCTACACCGTCTCGGCCGACGTCTCCAACTACGGCGCCTGGCCGGCCGACCGCAAGCCCGGCAGCTACGCCTTCGACCGCCTGCCCTCGCAGCAGCAGAGCGACGAGGCCGCGCAGCGCCAGGCCGCGCTGGAAGACGCCGCCCGGGCGGCGCTGGAGCGCGCCGGCTTCACCGCCGCGGCCGACGCCAAGGCCGCCGACGTGCTCGTCACGCTGGGCGCCCGCGTCACCGCCTACGACCCCGTGCCCTGGAACGACCCGCTGTGGTGGCGCTGGCGCGGCCGGCTGTTCTCGCCGCGCTACGGCTACGCCGCCGGCTGGAGCGGCTGGGGCTGGCGCCAGGACCCCTTCTTCGACCGCCGCTACGACCGCGCCGTGGCCGTGCTGCTGCGCGACCGCGCCAGCGGCGAAGCCCTGTACGAGGCGCACGCCAGCAACGAGGGCATGACCATGGGCAGCGAGTCGCTGATCGGCGCGCTGTTCGACGCCGCGCTGGCCGAGTTCCCCAAGGTCAACCCGACATCGCACCGCGTCAACGTGCAGGCGCTGCGCTGACGCGCCCGGCGCCCCGGCCGGCCTGACCATAATCGCGGCTTCGTTCAAAACGCAGTCGCAAGGGCAGGCATGTCGCTCAACATCGTGATCATGGCGGCGGGCAAGGGCACCCGCATGAAGTCCGCAACGCCCAAGGTGTTGCACAAGCTCGCTGGCCGCTCGCTGCTGGCCCATGTGCTCGGCAGCAGCGAGCCGCTGGCGGCCGCGGCCCGCATCGTCATCACCGGCCACGGCGCCGAGGCCGTCGAGGCGGCGGTGGCCGGCGGCGGCATCACCTTCGTGCGCCAGATGCCGCAGCTGGGCACCGGCCACGCGATCCAGCAGGCCGCGCCCGCCCTGGTCGAAGGTTCGGGCCAGGGCACCACGCTGATCCTCAACGGCGACGTGCCACTGATCGAGACCGCCACCGCCCGCGCCCTCATCGACGCCTGCGCCGGCCACGCGCTGGTGCTGCTGACCGTGGACCTGGCCGACCCCACCGGCTATGGCCGCATCATCCGCAACACCGACGACGGCGGCGTGCTCGCCATCGTCGAGCACAAGGACGCCACGCCCGAGCAGCGCCTCATCCAGGAGGGCTACAGCGGCATGATGGCCGCGCCCACCGGCGCGCTCAAGCGCTGGGTGGGCCAGCTCCGCAACGACAACGCCCAGGGCGAGTACTACCTGACCGACATCGTCGCCATGGCCGTGGCCGAAGGCCTGCCGGTGCTGGGCGTCAAGGCGCACAGCGAGGTCGAGGTGCTGGGCGTCAACGACCCGGTACAGCTCTCGCAGCTGGAACGCGCCTTCCAGGCCCGGCAGGCGGACGGCCTGATGCGCGCCGGCCTGCGCCTGGCCGACCCGGCCCGCTTCGACCTGCGCGGCACGCTGGCGCACGGGCAGGACTGCGAGATCGACGTGAACTGCGTGTTCGAAGGCCAGGTGACGCTGGGCGACAACGTGCGCATCGGCGCGAACTGCGTGATCCGCAACGTCGCCATCGCCTCCGGCGCGCGCATCCACGAGTTCACGCACATCGACGGCGAGCAGCAGGGCGCCAGCGTCGGCGCGGGCGCGCTGATCGGCCCGTTCGCCCGGCTGCGCCCGGGCGCGCAGCTGGGCGCCGAGGTCCACATCGGCAACTTCGTCGAGGTCAAGAACTCGACCCTCGCCAACGGTGCCAAGGCCAACCACCTGGCCTACCTCGGCGACGCGACGGTGGGCGAGCGCGTCAACTACGGCGCCGGCTCCATCACCGCCAACTACGACGGCGCCAACAAGCACCGCACCGTCATCGGCAACGACGTGCACGTGGGCTCCAACTGCGTGCTGGTCGCGCCCGTCACGCTGGGCGACGGCGCGACCATCGGCGGCGGCTCGACCATCACCAAGGACGTGGCCCCCGGCGACCTCGCCGTCGCACGCGGCAAGCAGGTCGCGCTGACGGGCTGGACCCGCCCGGCCAAGAAACGCTGAACAGCGCGGTATTCGTGACATTGTTCCGGCGACCGTGCCGCCCCGCCCCGTTCGCGGGGGCGCCCCGCCCCGGGCCGCGCCGTTAGCATGGGCCCACCCGCCAACCCCGCCGCAACCATGGCCCACGAACTCGATCTCGCCGCGTTCCCGCTCGACGATGCCGTCCCGGCCGACCTGGGCGACTACGCCCTGGCGCAGTCGCACCAGGCGCGCGACGACGCCGTGGCCCGCCAGCGCGCGCTGGAACTGCAGGCCCAGGCCTGCGACAACGCCGCCGAGGCCTGCTGGTACCTGGCCCGCAGCCTGGGCGCCGCGCGCGACCTGCCGCAGGACGGCGAGGCCAGCCTGGAGCTGCTGTTCCAGCTGATCGGCGCGCTGGCCGACCTGCCCGCCGACATCGCCGCCGCCCCGCTGCCCGAGGTGCTGGGCGGCCGCGACGACGGCATCACCGAACTCTGCCTGCAGCTCGAGGCCGCCCGCGAGACGGCCGAGGACGCGCTGGTCGCCGCCGACCTGGCGCCGGCCCGCCACCAGCGCTGCCACTGAAGGGGCGGCCTTCCATGCCAACGGGCGCCCCGCAGGGCGCCCGATTTCATTGGCCCGGCGCAGAGATCAACCGCCGCGGACCGGCAGCGCCCCCAGCAGCGCCATCGGCGGCAGCGTCAGCCGGTTGTCCACCGCCTTGACGCCCGCGGCGGCGGCCGCCACGACGGTGGCACGCTCGCGGGTCGGCGCGTCCGGCGCCTGGCCCTCCAGCGTCACGACGCCATGGTCGGTGCTGACCGCGATGGGCACGGCGGCCAGCGTGAAGTCGGCCGCCAGCGCCTCGCGCACCTCCCTCGTGATGCCCACGTCCTGGGGGTCCGGCATCGGCGGCTGCGGCTCGGCCTGGGCCAGCGCGGGCGGCGGGCTCGCCACCGGCTCCACGGGCGCCGTCGCCAGCACCTCCTCGGGCGCGGCCTGCAGCGTCTTGATGACCGGCTCGGGGGCCGGCGCCTTGGGCGCGGCGGCGAGCGCGCGGGGCGGCTCGGCGGACTGGGCTTCGGCAGGCTTGGGCTCGACCGGCGCCACCTCGGGTGCGGCCGCGGGCGGCGGCGCATCCTGCTGCGGCACGGCCGCCTGGCCCAGCACCACCAGCGGCTCGGCCGGCTCGCCCGGCGACGGGCTGCGCGACAGGATCAGGCCCAGCGCGACGGCGCCCAGGCCGACGCCGACCAGCCACGGCGTGGCGGCGCGCTGCGGTGGCGGCTGGACGGCAGCGGTCAGGGCCGGGCCGGCCGCGGCCGCTTCGGTAGCCGGCCCGGCCGCCGCGGCCTGCGCAGGGGGCGCATAGGGCGCGGTCACGGACAGCTTCACCCCCGCGCCGCCAGCGCGGTGCGCCCCCGGCCGGCGGATCCGGGGCCGGGCCGCCGGTGCGGCGGGCGGCGCCGCGTCGATGTGGCGGGCCCAGCCTTCTGCGTGAACGGATCGTGGGAACTTCATCACGGCCTCCTGCTGTCGTCGTCGACGGGTTGCGATGGGGCCATTCTTCGCAGCGCGGCGCGGCGGCGCCTGCCGGCCTGGGCGAGCTCGCCGCGTAGGACGGGCGGCAGCGGGCGTGTGCAGTTGTGAGCGCCGTGAGCGCTTGCGCTGCGGCGTCAGAACCCCTGCACCGGCAGCGCGGCGCCGCGCTGCAGCCAGTTGCGCGGCGAGTAGCTGCTGGCGGCGTCGGTCACGTGCAGCGTGTAGGCGTGGCGCGACTTCTCCGAGCGGTTCGCGGCCGAGTAGTGCGGCAGCAGGCCGTGGAAGACGACCAGCGAGCCGGCCTCCACCTCCAGCGGGATGGCCTCGCGCGAATCGGCCGCGGGCCAGGGCGTCGCGTCCACCGGCTCCATCCAGGCCCGGCGGCCCTCGCGCACGAAGCGCTCGCGCAGCACGCCGCGCGCGCCGCGGTGACCGCCGGGCTCGGTCCACAGGCAACCGTTGTCCAGCGTCGCGTCTTCCAGCGCGAACCAGAAGGTGGTCACGGTGACGGGGTCGGTCTCGAAGAAGCTGGCGTCCTGGTGCCAGCGCACCTCGCCGCCGATGCCGGGCTGCTTGAAGATGAACATCGACTGCCAGACCTGCGGCCGCGCCAGGCCCAGCGCGGCGGCCACGCCGCGCAGCGCCTCGCCCTTGGAGAAGGCGCTGAACACCGGGTCCAGATCGTGCATCGCATGGCCGATCTTGTTGATGGCCAGGTCCTTCGGCACGCGCAGCCGGCCCTCGGCGTCGAAGGCCTCCTCCTCGAAGAAGCAGCGCACCTGGTCGCCGCTGCCGAGGAAATAGTCGTCCACGTGGCGCTGCTGCTCGTCGGTGGTGAACACGGGCCGCTGCGCGCCGGGGTCGAAGGCGTCGACGATCTCCAGCGCCCGCCCGCGCAGCGCGGCGATGGCGGCGGCCGGCTTGAAGCCGGGGATGACGAGAAAGCCTTGTTCGGCGTAGCGGGCGGCGTGGGTGGCGTCGAGGGTCATGGGCGGAGGCGGGGCAGTTCGCGCCGATTGTGGGTCAGCGCGGCTCCCAGACCAGCGCGAGCGCCAGCGCCGCCTCCGTGACGGCGCGGCCCAGCGGCGTCGCCGGGTCCGGCCGGCGCAGGCGCGGCACCGGGCCGGCCAGGTCCAGGCTGCCGACCACCGTGCCCTGGTGCAGCAGCTCGTAGCCGACCGCGGCCGGCTGTGGTGCCGCGCGGCCTTCGAGCCGGTGCACCGAGCGCAGGCCGATCGTCATCTCGCCGCGCCGGTAGGCGCCTTCGCGGCTCAGCACGCCGCCGCGCGGCGCGCCCTCGCCGATCTGCAGCATGGCCGAGGGCGCGCTGCCCCAGCGGCAGCTCAGCACCCAGGGGCTGGCGCCGGCCGCGCGGGCGTTGTCGCTGCGCGCGGGCGTCCAGGCCTCGCAGGCCGCCGCGCCGTCGCCGGCCGGGCGGGCCCAGCCGAAGCGCAGCGGCGCCGGCAGGTCGGCGGGCAGCGGCTCGAACAGCGCCAGCCGCGCGGCACCGCGCTCGTAGTGAACGCGCTGGCCGCCCAGCATGAACTCGCCCTGGCGGCCCCAGCCGGCCCGGCCGAAGGCCTCCTCGGCCACGCCGGCCACCGACGGCGCCTGCACCATGTGCGCGGCGGCTGCGGCCGGCGGCGGCGCGCCGCGCGCCTCGGTGGCGGCGGGCGCCTGCCGGCCGTCTTGCACGGCGGCGCAGCCGGCAAGCAGCAGGACGAGGGCGGCGGGGACGAGGCGCGAGCGGGACATGGCGGGTCGGCGGCAAGGTGGGAGACGGGGCCGCACTCTAGGGCCTTGCCGCCCGGCCGGGAAACTGTTACCCCGCGTTGCCGTCGGCCGCCCCCTCGAATCAAGGGAGTTGCGGCAGCACCTCGAACCCCGGCTCGAACGCCGGCCCGGAGGCCGCGTCGGAGGCCGCCTCCAGCGACGGCTCCGGCAGGCCGATGCGGGCGATGGCCAGTTCGCCCGAGAACTCGCTGTAGAACCAGTCGTCGCCCTCCTTCACCAGCCCCTCGGCCGGCGGCTGCAGCGGCGAGATGGGCTGGCCGCGCAGCGCCACGGCCATGGTGGCGGCCCACACCGGCAGCGCCAGGCCGCCGCCGCTCTCGCGCTCGCCGAGCGAGCGGGGGGTGGGATAGCCGATCCACACCGCCCCGGCGCGCGCGGCCTGGAAGCCGCAGAACCAAGCATCCACCGCGTCGTTGGTGGTGCCGGTCTTGCCATACAGGTCCCAGCGGCCCAGCAGCGCGCTGGCGCGGGCGCCGGTGCCTTCGCGGGTGACGGCGGCGAGCAGCTGCGCCGTCATGAAGGCGTTGCGCGCGCTGACGGCCGGGCGCGGCCTGGGCGGGTCGGCCTGCCAGAGCACCTCGCCCTGCGCGTCCTGCACGCGCTGCACCAGCCAGCCGGTGGGCAGCTGGCCGGCGTTGGCGAAGGCGGCATAGGCCTGGGCCATCTGCAGCGGCGTGACGGCGCCGCTGCCCAGCGCGAGGGTGAGGTTCAGCGGCTGCTTGTCCTCGTCCAGCCCGAAGCGGCCGGCCCAGGCGCGCACCCGCGCCGGGCCCAGGGCCTGCGCGAGCCGGAGCGTGACCATGTTCTTCGAGCGCGCCAGCGCCTGGCGCAGCGTCAGCGCCTCCTCGTACTGGCCGTCGTAGTTGCGCGGCGCCCAGTCGCCCTGGACGAAGGGCTGGTCGCTGACCAGCGTGCCGGCCCAGGCGCCCTGCTCGATGAGCGCGGAGTAGACGAAGGGCTTGAACGCCGAGCCCGGCTGCCGCCAGGCCTGGGTGGCGGCGTTGAACTGGTTGCGCGCGAAGTCGAACCCGCCCACCAGCGCGCGGATCGCGCCGGTCTCGGGGTCCAGCGTGACGACGGCGCCCTCGGCCTGCGGCGTCTGGCTGAGCTGCCAGGCGCCGCCCTTGCCTTCCAGCACGCGCAGCACCGCGCCGCGCGGGAGCTGCTGCAGCGGCCGCAGCGCCGCGCCCTTGAGCACGATGCGCCCGCCGTCCGCCAGCGCCAGCCGGGCGCCGGCCTGGTCCTGCGCCAGCAGCACGGCGGTGCGCAGCTCGCCGAGGTCGGGGTGGGCGTCGAAGGCGGCGTCCAGCGCGTCGTCCAGCCCCTCGCCCTCGCCCGCGGGCAGCGCGACGCGGGCCTCCGGGCCGCGGAAGGGCTGGCGCCGCTCCAGCTCGAACAGCGCGCGGCGCAGCGCCTCCTGCGCGGCGCTCTGCTCGGCGTAGAACAGCGTGGTCGTCACCGTCAGGCCGCGCGTGTAGGCCGCCTCGCCGAAGCGGGCCAGCATCTCCTGGCGCACCTGCTCGGCGGCGTGGTCGGCGACGCCGCCCAGGCGCTTGGGGCGCCGCAGGTCCAGCGGCCGCGCGCGCGCCGCGGCGGCCTGCGCGGCGCTGACCAGGCCCACCGCCTCCAGCCGCCCCAGCACCACGGCCTGGCGGCGCCGGGCGCGCTCGGGGTAGACGGCGGGGTTGAGCCGGTTCGGGTCCTTGGGCAGGCCCACCAGCAGCGCGATCTCGGCCATGTCCAGCCGGTCCAGCGTCTTGCCGAAATAGCGCTCGGCCGCCGCCGCGAAGCCGTAGGCGCGGTTGCCGAGGTAGATCTGGTTCATGTAGATCTCGAGGATCTGCGCCTTGCTCAGCGTCCGCTCGATCTTCAGCGCCAGCAGCGCCTCGACGACCTTGCGCGACCAGCGCTGCTGCTTGCTCAGGTAGGTGTCGCGCGCCAGCTGCTGCGTGATGGTGGACGCGCCGTGCAGCGGCCCGCGGTGCGTGAGGTTGCGCCACATCGCGCGCGCGATGCCGCCGAAGTCCAGCCCCGAGTGCGTGTAGAAGTCGGCGTCCTCCACGGCCAGCAGCGCGTCCTGCAGCGGCCGGGGCGTGTCCTTCAGCGCGACGAAGCGGCGGCGCTCGGCGCCGAACTCGCCCAGCAGCTGGCCGTCGGCGCTCATCACGCGCAGCGGCTGGTGGGGCTGGTAGTCGGTCAGCGCGTCCAGCGGCGGCAACTGCAGCCACAGGAACAGCGCCACGATGGCGCCGAGCAGCGCGGCGACGAGCGGCAACCCCAGCAGGGCCAGCACGGCGGGGCGGCTCAGCAGGGCCACGAGGCAGGGCGGGCGCGGCCCGGCGGGCAGAGGGAGGCAGGCATGGCAGGCGGCAGCTTAGCCGCATGGCGCGCGGCCCGATGGCAAGATGGCGCCTGGCAACGCGACGGCACCGGGCCGCACCCCATGAAAACGCACCAGATCGAAATCCACAAGTTCAAGGCGGCCACCGCCAACCAGCACGGCCAGATCCTGTTCAAGGTGGACGCCGCCGTCGCGCCCCGGGCGCCGGTGGACGGCGTCGAGCCCAGCAGCGTGCTGCTGATGACCGAACAGAACGCCCGCGTGCTGATGGCGCTGCTGAAAACGCAATTCGCCGACGTCGACGGCCGCAAAGCCAGGAGCCAGAGATGACCCACCCCCTACCGGCTTCGCGGGCCCCCTCCAGGGGGCGCCCCCAGCGGCCCGGCAAAGCCGGTTCCGCGGGAGCCACTGGGTGGCCCTCCGTTTGAGGCCACCGTCACCACGCGCACGCCATCGAGGTCCGATTTGAACTACCCCCACTACCGCCCGGAGTCCGACGACCGCCCGCTGTCCGACGAGGAACTGAACGACCTCGACGAGCTGCTGGCCGCGCTGCCCGCGGACGCGACGATGAACATCGAGGCGCTGGACGGCTACCTCGCCGGCCTGCTGCTGACGCCCGGCCGCGCGCTGGCCGACCTGCCCGGCGAGGCCTGGCTGCCCGAGGTGTGGGGTGGCGACGGCGATGCCGACCCGGCGCCCTTCGCCAGCGGCAAGCAGCGCAAGAAGGTGGTGATGCTGGTGCTGCGCCACCTGCACTCCATCGCCACCGCCTGGCAGCGGGCGCCGCAGGCCTGGGAGCCCATCTTCAGCTTCGCCGACGGCGAGGACGAGGACACCGAGTACGCCGACGCCGAGGACTGGGCCGCCGGCTTCCTGATGGCCGTGGACCTGGCGCCCGCCGCCTGGGCGCCCTGGTTCGAGGACGCCGCCACCGCCGCGCTGCTGGCACCCATCGCCGCGCTCGGCAGCCCGGACGGCGCGCTGGCCGAGGGCTCGGCCGAGGCGCGCGACGAGGCCAGCCGCGCCATCCCCGACGCCATGCTGGCGCTGTGGGCCCGCCGCCAGGCCCAGCCGGCCTGAGAGCTTGAGCGCCATGGCCAGCACCGTGCTCGCCGCGCTGGGCCTGGCCCTGTGCCTCGCGCTGGCGGTCCACATGGCGCTACCCCGGCGGGCGCGCTCGCGCGTGGACGCCGCCGCCGCCCGGCTCGCCGCCGCGCTGCGGGCGCAGGCGGAGCGCGCCACCGGCTGGCGCCGCCGCCAGCGCCAGGCCCGCGCCGCCGCGCTGGAGGCCGAGCGCGTGATCCGCCGCGCGCAGGACGCCGCGCAGCAGCGCCCCGAGGGCGAATGGGACGGCAACGTCTACCGTCCGAAGCGCTTCGATAAGCCGAAGAAGCACTGAGAACGGACTGGCCCCGCGTCAGCCGCCCGCCTGCTGCAGCCGCCACATGGCGGCATAGCGGCCGCCGCGGGCCAGCAGCTCGGCGTGCCGGCCGCGCTCGACGATGCGGCCCTGCTCCAGCACCAGGATCTCGTGCGCATCCACCACGGTGGACAGCCGGTGCGCGATCACCAGCACGGTGCGGTCGCGGCCCGCAGCGTCCAGCTCGGCCTGGATGGCGCGCTCGTGGGTCGAGTCCAGCGCCGAGGTGGCCTCGTCGAAGACCAGCAGCGGCGGGTTCTTCAGCAGCGTGCGCGCGATCGCCACGCGCTGCTTCTCGCCGCCCGAGAGCTTGAGCCCGCGCTCGCCGACACGCGTCTCGTAGCCCAGCGGCGTGGCGGCGATGAAGGCGTGGATGTGGGCCGCGCGCGCCGCGCCCTCCACCTCGGCCGCCGTCGCGCCCGGGCGGCCGTAGGCGATGTTGTAGGCCACGGTGTCGTTGAAGAGCACCGTGTCCTGCGGCACGATGCCGATCGCGCGGCGCAGGCTCTGCTGCGTCACCGCGCGGATGTCCTGGCCGTCGATGCGGATCGCGCCGCCCTGCACGTCGTAGAAGCGCAGCAGCAGCCGCGCCAGCGTGCTCTTGCCGGAGC
The DNA here is from genome assembly GCF_047654785.1 of Roseateles sp. Lineage (GTDB taxonomy): Bacteria > Pseudomonadota > Gammaproteobacteria > Burkholderiales > Burkholderiaceae_C > Pelomonas. The sequence continues at coordinate 441,476 of NZ_JASGKQ010000001.1, read as the reverse complement.
CGCTGGGGCCGACGACGGCGACCTTGCGGCCCGCCGGGATCTCGAAGCTGACGCCGTGCAGGATGGGGCGCGCGGGGTCGTAGGCGAAGCGCACGTCGTCGAACACCACGGCCGCGCCGCGCACCTGCAACGCCGGCGCACCCGGCGCGTCGGCCACCTCGCGCTCGCGGTCCAGCAGCGCGAACAGCTTCTCGATGTCCGCCAGCGCCTGCTTGATCTCGCGGTAGATGACGCCGAGGAAGTTCAGCGGGATGTAGAGCTGGATCATGAAGGCGTTGACCATCACCAGGTCGCCCAGGCTCAGCCGGCCGTCCACCACGCCCTGCGTCGCGCGCCACAGCATCAGCACCAGCGCGGCGGCGATGATGGACTGCTGGCCGGCGTTCAGCAGCGACAGCGTGCGCTGGCTCTTCAGCTGCGCGCGGCGCAGCCGCTCCAGGCTCTCGTCGTAGCGGCGCGCCTCGAAGTCCTCGTTGCCGAAGTACTTGACCGTCTCGTAGTTCAGCAGCGCGTCCATCGCCCGGCCGTGGGCCGCCGTGTCCAGCTCGTTGAGCGTGCGGCGGAAGCGGCTGCGCCACTCGGTGACGCTGACCGTGAAGCCGATGTAGACCGCCAGCGCCGCCACGGTGATGGCGGCGAACCCCACATCGAACTTCAGGCCCAGCAGCGCCAGCACCAGCGCCACCTCGATCAGCGTCGGCACGATGCTGTAGAGCGAGTAGCTGATCAGCGAATGCACGGCGCGCGTGCCGCGCTCGATGTCGCGCGTCATGCCGCCGGTCTGGCGCTCCAGGTGGAAGCGCAGCGACAGCCCGTGCAGGTGCCGGAACACCTGCAGCGACAGGCTGCGCGCCGTGCCCTCGGTGGCCTTGGCGAACACCAGCTCCCGGGCCTCCGCGAACAGCGAGGTGCACAGCCGCAGCCCGCCGTAGGCCAGCAGCAGCCCCGCCGGCACGACCAGCAGCGCCTGCGCCGAGCCGGGCCGGACGTCCAGCGCATCGACCAGCCGCTTGAGCAGCAGCGGCACGCCGACGTTGCAGAGCTTGGCGCCCACCATGAAGGCCAGCGCCAGCGCGACGCGGCCGCGGTAGCGCCACAGATAAGGCAGCAGCCGGCGCACCGTGCCCCAGTCGCCGCGCGCGCCCGGCGCGCCGGCGGCCGCAGCGGGAATATGAACGGAGGAGGCACGCATCGCGCCCATTGTCGGCGCCGGCCGGTGGTAGAACCCGGCCACCATGAACCCCGCCCCCGCCTCCGGCCTGCACGTGATGGTGGTCGACGACGACCCCGTCAACCTGCGCCTCGCCGCGCGGCTGCTGCGCGAGCTGGGCCACCACGGCGCACTCGTCAACGGCGGCGAAAAGGCACTGTGCCTGCTCGCCGCCCGGCCCTTCGACCTGCTGCTGCTGGACGTCAACATGCCCGGCCTGGGCGGCCAGGACGTGCTGGCCGCGCTGCGCCGGCAGCCGCCGGCCGGCCGGCGCGTCGCGGCGCTGATGGTCTCGGGCCACGACGACCCCGGCACCCAGGCTCATTTCGCCGCGCTCGGCGCCGACGGCTTCCTCACCAAGCCGCTGGAGCGCGCCGCGCTGGCCGCCGCGCTGGCGCGCCTGGGCGGGCGCTGAACGCGATGGGCAAGCGCCGCGCCGCCAGCCGGCAACGGGCCGACGCTGCGGCCGAGCTGCGCGCCAGCCGCGCGCAGCTGGCCCGCACCGGCCGGCTCGCGGGCGTCGGCGGCTGGGAGCTGGACCGGCGGCGCCAGTCGCTGCGGCTGTCCGAGGCCTGCCGCCGCGTGCTCGGCCCGCCGGCCGGGCCGGTGCTGCCGCTGGCGCAGGCGCGCGAGTTCTTCGTGGGCGACGACTGGCAGGCGCTGCGCGGCGCCATCGACGCGGCCGCCGCGCAGCAGCGCCCCTTCGACCTGCTGGTGCGGCTGCGCAGCACCGGCGGCTCGCCGCGCTGGCTGCGCGTGACCGGCGAGACCGAGGCGGTGCCGGGCGGGCCGCCGGGCGTCGTCGGCGCGCTGCAGGACGTGACGGCGCTGGTGCAGGCCGAGCGCCGCGCCGCCGAGGGCGAGCACACGCTGCGCTCGGCCATCGAGGCGCTGGGCGAGCCCTTCGCGCTCTACGGCGCCGACGAGCGGCTGCTGTTCTGCAACGCGCACTACGGCCGGCTGATCAAGGCGCCCGACGCCGCCGCGCTGGTCGGCACGCCGTTCGAGACGATGCTGCGCGAGGCGCTGGCGCGCGGCGCCATCGTGCCCGACACCGGCGACCTCGAGGCCTGGATCGCCACCCAGGTGGCGCGCTTCCGCTGCGGCACCTCGGACGAGCGCCACCGCCTCGCCGACGGCCGCTGGATCCGCGCCATCAACCGCCGCACCGTCGACGGGCAGTTCGTCATGTTCCGCATCGACGTCTCAGAGAGCCAGCGCCTGGTCGACGCGGCCGGCGCGGCGGCACGCAGCAAGGGCGAGTTCCTGGCCAACATCAGCCACGAGATCCGCACGCCGCTGAACGCGGTGCTCGGCATGATGCAGCTGCTGCGCGACACCCGGCTGGACGGCGGCCAGGCCGACCTGCTGGCCAAGGCCGACGGCGCCGCCCGCCACCTGCTGGCGCTGCTCAACGACGTGCTCGACCACGCCAAGGCCGAGGCCGGCAAGCTCACGCTGGACCCGCAGCCCTTCGAGCTCGCCGCGCTGCTCGGCGAGTTGCGCGCGCTGCTGGCCGCCAGCCTGGGCGACAAGCCGCTGGCGCTGGCCGTCGAGGCCGACCCGCGGCTGCCGCCCTGGCTGCTGGGCGACGCGCTGCGGCTGCAGCAGGTGCTCATCAACCTGGGCGGCAACGCCATCAAGTTCACCGCGCAGGGCCGTGTCGAGCTGCGGCTGCGCCTGCTGGACGCCGGGGCCGACGCCGACCCGCGGGCGCTGGCCGTGGAGTTCGCCGTCAGCGACACCGGCATCGGCATCGCGCCCGAGCAGCAGGCCGAGGTCTTCAGCGCCTTCAGCCAGGCCGAGGCCTCGACGGCGCGCCGCTTCGGCGGCACCGGCCTGGGCCTGGCGATCAGCCAGCGGCTGGTGCGGCTGATGGGCGGCGAGCTGCGGCTGGACAGCGCACCCGGGCGCGGCAGCCGCTTCGCCTTCACGCTGCGCCTGCCTGTGGCCAGCGCCCCGGCGCGCGCCGTGCCCGCGCCGGCCTCCGGGCCGCGCCTGGCCGGCCTGCGCCTGCTGCTGGCCGAGGACAACGCGCTGAACCGCGAGGTGGCGCTGAAGCTGCTGGGCCGCGAGGGCGCCCGCGTGGACTGCGCCGGCGACGGCCACGAGGCGCTGGCCGCGCTGCGGCGCGCCGGGCACGACCTGGTGCTGATGGACATGCAGATGCCCGGGCTCGACGGCCTGCAGGCCACGCGCGCGCTGCGCCGCGACCCGCGCCTCGTGGCGCTGCCCGTGCTGGCCATGACGGCCAACGCCGGCCCCGCAGACCGCGCGGCCTGCCTGGCCGCCGGCATGGACGGCCACGTCGGCAAGCCCTTCGACCTCGACGCCCTCGTGGCCGCCATCCTGGCGCTGTGCCGGCCGGACACCGCCGGGGCCCTCGACGAGGCCGGCGCGCTCGCGCGGCTGGGCGGCGACCGCGACTTCCATGCCCGGCTGCTGCGCCAGTTCGTGCCGCAGGCCGAGGCGCTGGCCGCGCGCCTGCTGGGCCACGGCGACCGCGACGCCGCCCACCAGCTCAAGAGCGCGGCCGCCACCGTGGGCGCGCACCGGCTGGCCGCGCTGTGCGCCGAGGCCGAGGCCGGGCGCGCCGACCCGGCGGCGCTGCGCGCGGCGCTGGCGGCCGTGCTGGCCGCCGCGCGGGCCTGGCGGCACGCGCCGGCCGCGCCGCCATCGCCGCTGCCCGACGCGCTGGACGCGCTGGCGGAGAGCCTGCGGCAGTCCTCGCTGGACTGCTTCGACCGCTACGACGCGCTGCTCGCCGCCCACGGCGCGGTGCTGGGCGAGGCGCTCGCCCCGCTGCGCCGGGCCATGGACGCCTTCGACACCGACGCCGCGCTCGCCGCCTGCCGCGACCTGCAACAAACTGTCTGATCCGTGTCAAATCACCACCGGCCTGCGGGGCCGGCCGCCTATGCTGGCCTGGCCCCCCCCCGCAAGGGTTCGCGAGAACGAGGAGCACCACCCGTGCGCAAGAACCTGCCCGTCACCCAGAACAGCTATTCCTTTCCGGCCGACCAGACGCTGATCTCGATCACCGACCTGAAGGGCCGCATCACCTACTGCAACACCAACTTCGCCACGGTCAGCGGCTTCACCAATGCCGAGCTGATGGGGCAGCCGCACAACCTCGTGCGCCACCCCGACATGCCGGAGGAGGCCTTCCGCGACCTGTGGGACACCATCCAGAAGGGCCTGCCCTGGGGCGCCCTGGTGAAGAACCGGCGCAAGAACGGCGACTACTACTGGGTCCACGCCAACGCCACGCCGGTGCGCGACGGCGACCGCATCGTCGGCTACCTGTCGGTGCGCACCAAGCCCAGCGACGCGGCGGTGCGCCAGTGCGAGCAGCTCTACGCCACCATGAACGCCGAGGCCGCCGCCGGCCGCCGCATCCACGTGCTGCGGCACGGCGAGGTGCGCCGCGTGGACCTGATCGGCCGCCTGCTGCACGCGCTGCGGCCCGAACTGCGCGGCCAGATCGCCTGGCTGGCCGCGCTGGCCGCCGCGGCGCCACTGGCGGCGACCTGGGCGGGCGCGCCGCTGTGGGGCCAGCTGCTGGCCGCCGTGGCCGGCACCGGCCTGGCCAGCGCCGGCCTGTTCGCCTGCGCGGTGCGGCCGCTGCGGGGCGTGATCGCCACGGCCAACCAGCTGGCCGGCGGCGACCTGACGCGCAACATCGCCGTCACCGGCCGCGGCGAGCTGCGCCGGCTGCAGCTGGCGCTGGCGCAGCTGACCGTGTCGGTGCGCACCGTGGTGCGCGACGTGCGCCACGAGGTGGCCAACCTGCTCGGCGGCGCGCAGGAGATCGCCACCGGCAACAACGAGCTGTCGGCCCGCACCGAGTCGCAGGCCAGCAGCCTGGAGCAGACCGCCGCGGCGATGGAGCAGATCGGCGGCACCGTGCGCCAGACCTCGGCGCTGGCCGGCGAGGGCGCCCAGCTCGCGCGCGACACCGCCGGGGTGGCCCGGCGCAGCCAGGAGGCGGTGCACACCGTCGTGGACACGATGCAGGAGATCGCCGAGTCCTCGCGCCGCATCGGCGACATCATCCAGGTCATCGAGGGCGTGGCCTTCCAGACCAACATCCTGGCGCTGAACGCCGCCGTCGAGGCGGCGCGCGCCGGCGAGCAGGGGCGCGGCTTCGCGGTCGTCGCCAGCGAGGTGCGCGCGCTGGCGCAGCGCACCACCGGCGCGGCCAAGGAGATCCGCGCGCTGATCGAGGAGTCGCGCACGCGCGTCGAGGCCGGCGGCCAGCGCGCGGACGACGCCAAGCAGCGCATGGACGAGGTGACCGACGTGGTGGCCCGCGTGACCCATGTGCTGGAGCAGATCGACCACGCCGCGCGCGAGCAGTCCATCGGCGTCGGCCAGGTGGGCGAGTCGGTGCAGCACCTGGACACCATCACGCAGCAGAACGCCGCGATGGTGGAGCAGCTGGCCGCGGCCGCCGGGGCGCTGAACAGCCAGGTCGGCCTGGTGCACAACACCATCCGCGTGTTCCGCCTGTCCGAGAAGGACCGGTCGCTGGCCGAGGTGGACGCGGTGACGCTGCGCAAGGCCTCGCGCGACGAGGCCGCGCCGGCGCCTGCCCCCCGGCCGCCCGTCCCCGCGAAAGCCGCCGCCCGGCCCGCCGCCCTGAAGCCCGTCGCACGGCCGGTGGCCGCCCCGCCGCCGCCGGCACCGGCCGGCGCGGACGACGACTGGCAGAGTTTCTAGGCCCCGCCCCGGCGAGGCGGCAGAATCACGCCCCCGCCGCCCTGCCCCGCCCCATGGACCACGACGCCACCCCCGCCCTGCCCCGCAGCCCCACGCAAGGCGAGCGCGAGCTCGTGCTGCGCGTCATGCCCATGCCGGCGGACTCGAACGCCAACGGCGACATCTTCGGCGGCTGGATCATGGCGCAGGTGGACATCGCCGGCTCCGTGCTGCCGCTGCGCCTGGCGCGCGGCCGCGTCGCCACGGTGGCCGTCAACGAGTTCATCTTCAAGCAGCCGGTGTCCATCGGCGACCTGCTGAGCTTCTACGCCACCGTCACCCGCGTGGGCCGCACCTCCATCACCGTCCACGTCGAGGTGATGGCCGAGCGCAACCCGGCCAACCCGCACGTGGTGAAGGTGACCGAGGCCAACCTGACCTACGTCGCCATCGACCGCGAGGGCAAGCCCCGCGCGATCCCGGCCTGAGCGCCCGCGCGCTTCAGGGCGTGGCGACCAGGTCGACGGCGTCGTAGGCGAAGCCGGGGCTGAGGTAGCCCGCGCCGGCGGTGCCGCTGACGGCGTTGATCGTCAGCGTGTTGCTGCCGGCCACCAGCGCCGACGCCGGGATCGCGTAGCTGTAGAGCCGGTTGACGCCGCGGTAGCTGCCCACCGTCAGGTTGCGCGTGCCCTTGGGCGGCGCCGCGGGGATGGCCGAGGTCCAGCCGTTGACGGTGATCTGCGGGCGGGCGCCGTTGAAGTCGGCCGTCGTGCCCAGGCGCAGCGTCAGGCCCTGCAGGGGCACGGCGGCCAGCGTGAACTGGATGACGCGGGCGTTGTTGACGTCCTTCCACTGGCAGGCCGGGAAGCCGGCCGCCGCCGTGGACGCGCCGACGACGAAGGGTGCCGCCACCCAGCTGCCCTGGCGTGAATCGGTCGGGTGCATGGTCGTCATCTGCGCGCCGTTCAGGAATTCGGCCGGCGAACCGTCCCAATGGCCGATGCGCCACAGCGCGGCGGTGGCGGCCGGGTCGCCGCTCAGCGCCAGTGTGTTCAGCACCGTGGTGCCGCCGGCCGTGACGGTCACGCTGCCGGTGTGGACCGCGAGCTCGTTCTTGTAGACCGTCAGCGTGTAGGTGCCGGGCCGCATGCCGCTGCTCTTGAAGTAGCCCTTGTTCGCCAGGTTGGCGCTGGCCCAGTACTGCGCCGTCGCGTTGGCGAAGCCCACGGTGTAGGTGAAGGCCGGGTCGGTGCCCGCCAGCCCGACGCCGGCCACGGCGCCGCGGCCGGACGGCGCCACGTAGCCGTCCAGCCCCATCAGCGAGAACCAGCCGGTGTCCGGCGCCGACGGCGCGGCGCCGTTCGTGAACATCAGCGTGTAGCTGTTCAGCAGCCCCAGGCGGAAGGCCTCGGTCTGGCCCTCGCCGTAGTTGACGATGTAGGTCAGCTCGTTGCTGGTGGCCGTGATCTGGTTGAGCAGGCTGCGGTAGAACGGGCCGCCGGAGTTGCCCTCGTTGTTGTCCCGGTAGAACCACAGGCCCACGGTGCCGGCGGCGTTGCGGCCGCCGAAGTACTGCCAGTCCTTCAGCCGCATGTTGGCGTAGTGCTTGGAGCGCGTCTGGCCGTTGCCGGAGAAGCCGAACACGTCGCTGGCCTCGACGGTGGTGTCGGTGCCGCGCAGGTCCTGCGGCCAGCTGCCGTTGCTGGCCAGGCCGCCGGGCGTGCCGGCCGGCCCGCCCTGGGAGAGCGCCGCGACGGGCACGCGCAGGATGAAGCGCACCAGGTTCAGCGTGTCGGGCTCCTCGGTGAAGTAGGTGCCCATGTAGATGCGCGGCTCGCCGCTCCTGGCCATGTAGTAGTGCTTGAGCACCTGGCCGCTGCTGCTGTAGACGGTCACCGTGACCTTGACGTAGGCCCCGCCGGTGACGACGCCGCCGTTGGCCGTGGCGGCCGGCGTGGCCGCGCCGGTGGCGCTGATCATCTGCGCCTGCACGTCGACGGCGGAGACGTTGCTGTAGAGATAGTCGAAGCCCGAGTTCAGCTGCGAGCCGCGGCCGGCGTCGGCGTACTGCACGCCGTTGTAGAGCAGGCTGGAGAGGTCGCCCTTGGACTGCGTGCTGGCGCCGTTGTCATAAGCCATGACCTTGAACACCAGGCCGCCGCCGGTGTCCACCTGGTACTGCGGCCTGGCGGCGTTGCCGCCGTCGTGCAGCGTCGTCAGGCTGAGGGCCGCCACGGCCGGCGCGACCGCGCCCATCAGCCCACCCGCGAGCGCCAGCGCGCCCAGCCGGCACAACCGCCGGCAGAGTCCGTCGATCCACATCGTTTGTCTCCTGAGGATCCGACCGTCTGTACGGCTGCCTGCGGCCGGTCAGCCGCGACAGTGCGGCGCGCGCAGTCTAGGAAGCGGCGCGCCGCCGCGGCGCTCAAGTTGCTGAGCGCTTGGCCGGCGGCGGCGGGCGGGCCTCCGTCAGTCGAACTTGCTGAAGTCCGGCGCCCGCTTCTGGAAGAAGGCCTGGAAGGCCTCCATGGCTTCCGGGCTGCGCAGCCGGGCGCCGAAGATCTCGGCCTCGCGCGCGATGGCCGCCTTGACGGCCTCGCACTGCGGCGCGCGGATCAGCCGCTTGCTGTCGCGCACGGCGCCGGGCGCCAGGCCGTTGAAGCGCTCGGCGACGCGGCGCGCATGGTTGACCACCTCGCCGGCCGGCAGCACGCGGTTGGCGATACCGCATTCCACGGCCTGCTCGGCCGTGAACGGGTCGCCCAGCAGCAGCTTCTCGGCGGCGCGGCGGTTGCCCATCAGCTGCGGCAGCAGGATGCTGGACGCGAACTCCGGCACCAGGCCGAGCCCCACGAAGGGCATGGCCAGCCGCGCGTCGTCGGCGACGAACACCAGGTCGCAGTGCAGCAGCAGCGTCGTGCCGATGCCGATGGCCGCGCCCGTGACCGCGGCGACGACCGGCTTGCCGCAGTCCACCAGCGCGTCCATGAACTGGAAGGTCGGCGCGTCCATCCCGCGCACCGGGCCGGCCATGAAGTCCTCCAGGTCGTTGCCCGACGTGAAGATGCCGGGCTGGCCGGTGATCAGCACGGCGCGCACGGCCTTGTCGGCATCGGCGGCGCGCAGCGCATCGGCCATCGCCTGGTACATGGCCTGGGTGATGGCGTTCTTCTTCTCGGGGCGGGCGATCTCGAGGGTCGCAACGCCGTTGACGGTGTAGGTCTTGAGGGTCATGCGGGTTTCCTTCAGGCGGTGGCAGTCCGGGCGTGGAACTGCGACCAGTGGTTGGCCAGATGCATCAGGTGGGCGCGCTCGTACTGCGGCCGGGTCAGCTCGCCGTAGGCGAAATGAGGCCGCAGCGTACCGTCGAACCGGGCGAACGCGTCCATCGCGTCCAGCAGCCGCTGCACGGAGACCTTCAGCGCCTGCGCGCCGTCCAGCGCGGGCGCGCCGGGGATGGGCTCGCCGAGGTCGTGGCTCATCGCGCCGCGCGCGTTGAACACCGCGAACGCGGCCGGGCCGGCGCTGGCGCGGAACCACGCGCCCTTGAGCACCGGGAAGCCCTGCATCGAGTACTCGATGCTCTGCGCCAGATGCTGCAGCACCTGGCTCAGGTTCCACGGGCTGCCGGCAACGGCCCGCGGCACGAACAGCAGGTCCAGCACCGCCTGCTGGGCGCCCTGCCAGGTCGTGAAGGTCCTGAGCCGGCCGCTGCAGCCGGCCAGCGGGGCCGCCGCGACCGGCGCCGCGAGCAGCACCGTCGCGGTCTTGAGCGCGCGGCGGCGGTCCATCGCGGCTTACAGCCGTTCGAAGATGCCGGCGGCGCCCTGGCCGGCGCCCACGCACATGGTCACCATGCCGTACTTGCCGCCGGTGCGGCGCAGGCCGTGGATGACGGAGGCCGCGCGGATCGCGCCGGTCGCGCCCAGCGGGTGGCCGAGCGCGATCGCGCCGCCGTTGGGGTTGACCTTGGCGCGGTCCAGCTCGATGCCCTTGCCGTCGAGGTCGTTCAGCACGGCCAGCGACTGCGCGGCGAAGGCCTCGTTCAGCTCCACCCAGTCCAGCTCCTTGGCCGTGATGCCGGCCATCTTCAGCGCGGCCGGGATGGCCTCGATGGGGCCGATGCCCATGATCTCGGGCGGCACGCCGCGCACCGCGAAGGACACGAAGCGGGCCAGCGGCGTCAGGTTGTAGCGCTTCAGCGCGGCCTCGCTGACGAGGATCAGGCCGCCCGAGCCGTCGCTGGTCTGCGAGCTGTTGCCGGCCGTCACGCTGCCCTTGGCGGCGAACACCGGGCGCAGCTTGGCCAGGCCTTCGAGCGAGGTGTCGGGGCGCGCGCCTTCGTCGAGGGTGACGGTGCGGGTCTTCACGTTCACCGTGCCGTCCGCCAGGTTGGGCGTGCGCTCGACGACGTCGAAGGGCGTGATCTCGGCGGCGAAATGGCCGGCCTGCATCGCGGCCACGGCGCGGCGGTGCGACTCCACCGAGAACGCGTCCTGCGCCTCGCGGCTGATCTGCCACTGCGCGGCGACCTTCTCGGCCGTCAGGCCCATGCCGTAGGCGATGCCGATGTTCTCGTCGCGCTCGAAGATCAGCGGGCTCAGCGACGGCTTGTTGCCGCCCATCGGGATCATCGACATCGACTCGACGCCGCCCGCGAACATCACGTCGGCCTCGCCGACGCGGATGCGGTCCGCCGCCATCTGGATCGCGGTGATGCCGGACGCGCAGTAGCGGTTGACCGTCACGCCGCCCACCGTCGGGCCGAAGCCGGCCAGCACCGAGGCCACGCGGGCGATGTTCATGCCCTGCTCGCCCTCGGGGAAGGAGCAGCCGACGATGGCGTCCTCGATGGCCTTGGCCTCCAGACCCGGCGCCTGCGCCAGCGCGGCCTGCATGACCTTGACGAGCAGTTCGTCGGGCCGGGTGTTCTTGAAGTAGCCGCGGCCGCTCTTGCCGATGGGCAGGCGGGTGGCGGCGACGACGTAGGCGTCCTGAACTTGCTTGGTCATCTCGTGCTCCTTAGTTGCGAACCGGCTTGCCCGTTTGCAGCATGCCCATGATCCGCTCTTGCGTTTTCGGGTTGTCGAGCAGCGCGCAGAAGTGCTTGCGCTCCAGCGCCATCAGGTAGTCCTCGCTGACGAGCGAGCCCGCCTCCACCTCGCCGCCGCAGACCACGTCGGCGATGGCAGCGGCCAGGTCGTAGTCGTGCTGGCTGACGAAGCCGCCGTCGCGCATGTTGGCGACCTGGCCCTTGATGGTGGCGATGCCGCTGCGGCCGGCGACCGGGAACAGCGCCTTGTGCGGCGGGCGGTAGCCGGCCTCGGCCAGGCCGATGGCGGTGGCCGTGGCCACGTGCAGCAGCTCGTCCTTGTGCGGCACGATGATGTCGCTGTGCAGCAGGAAGCCGTTCCTGCGCGCCTCGTGCGCGGAGGTGGCGACCTTGGCGGTGGCTGCGGTCAGGAAGCCGTCCTTCAGGAAGCTCAGCAGGTCCGCATTGGCATTGCCGGCCGCGGCCATCTCGGCGGCGCGACGGGCGATGTAGGTCAGGCCGCCGCCGCCGGGGATCAGGCCCACGCCGACTTCCACCAGGCCCACATAGCTCTCGATGTGCGCGACGCGGCGCGCGCAGTGCACGGCCAGCTCGGCGCCGCCGCCCAGCGCCAGCCCGCGCATCGCGGCGACCACCGGCACCGACGCATAGCGCAGGCGCAGCATCATGTCCTGCAGCTTCTTCTCTTCCGGCGCGATGCCCTTGCTGCCCGACTTCATGAAGACGGGCATCAGGCTTTCGAGGTTGGCGCCGGCCGAGAACACGTCGTCCGGGCTCCAGATGACGAGGCCCTTGTAGTCGCGCTCGGCGATCTCGACGGCCTTCAGCAGCCCTTCCGTGACGGCCGGGCTGATCAGGTGCAGCTTGGCGGTGATGGAGGCGATGGCGACCTGGCCGTCCAGCGTCCAGACGCGCACCTCGTCGTTCTTGAACAGCTCGGTGCCGCTCTTCAGCGGGTCGGCGGCGCCGGTGCCCAGCAGCGACTCGCGGAAGGCCTGGCGCTGGTAGACCGGCAGCTCGCTGCGCGGCTTGAACCGGCCCTCGGCGGCGCTCCACGAGCCCTCGGGCGTGTGGACGCCGCCGGCCTCGGCGACCGGGCCGGTGGTGACCCAGGCCGGCAGCGGCGCGCTGCTCAGCGCCTTGCCGTCGGCGATGTCGGCCGCGATCCACTCGGCGACCTGCGTCCAGCCGGCGGCCTGCCACAGCTCGAACGGGCCCTGGCTGCTGCCGAAGCCCCAGCGCATCGCGAAGTCGATCTCGCGCGCGGTGTCGGCCACGGTGTCCAGGTGCACGGCGGCGTAGTGGAAGCCGTCGCGCAGGATGGCCCACAGGAACTGCGCCTGCGGATTGTTCGATTCGCGCAGCAGCTTCAGGCGGTCGGCCGGGGCCTTCTTCAGCATGCGGGCGACGATCTCGTCGGCCTTCTTGCCGCCGGCGACGTAGTCGCCGGTGGCGAAGTCCAGCCGCAGGATGTCCTTGCCGACCTTCTTGTAGAAGCCGGCGCCGGTCTTCTGGCCCAGCGCGCCCTGCTCGATCAGGCCGGCCAGCACCTTCGGGGTCGCGTAGGTCGCATAGAAGGGGTCGTCCTTCAGGTTGTCCTGCATGGTCTTGACGACGTGGGCCATGGTGTCCAGGCCCACCACGTCGGCGGTGCGGAAGGTGCCCGACGACGCGCGGCCGAGCTTCTTGCCGGTCAGGTCGTCCACCACGTCCACCGTCAGGCCGAACTTCTCGGCCTCGATCATCGTGGCCATCATGCCGGCGATGCCGACGCGGTTGGCGACGAAGTTCGGCGTGTCGTGCGCGCGCACGACGCTCTTGCCCAGCGAGGTGGTGACGAAGGCTTCGAGCTGGTCGAGGATCTCCGGCTGCGTGGTCGGCGTGTTGATCAGCTCCACCAGCGCCATGTAGCGCGGCGGATTGAAGAAGTGGATGCCGCAGAAGCGCGGCTTGATTTCCTCGGGCAGCACCTCGCTGAGCTTGGTGATCGACAGGCCCGAGGTGTTGCTGGCGACGATGGCGTGCGGGGCGACGAAGGGCGCGATCTTGGTGTAGAGGTCGAGCTTCCAGTCCATGCGCTCGGCGATGGCCTCGATGACGAGGTCGCAGCCCTTGAGCAGTTCCAGGTGCTCCTCGTAGTTGGCCTGCTGGATCAGCGCGGCCTCGGCCGCGTCGCCCAGCGGCGCGGGCTTGAGCTTCTTCAGGTTGTCGACGGCCCGGGCGACGATGCCGTTCTTCGGGCCTTCCTTGGCCGGCAGGTCGAACAGCACGACCGGCACCTTGCAGTTGACCAGGTGGGCCGCGATCTGCGCGCCCATCACGCCAGCGCCGAGCACGGCGACCTGGCGGACTTGGAATCGACTCATTTCTTTCTCCATGGTGTTCAGTTAAGTACCTTCGGGCCGAGCGCCGGGCCGCTCCCAAGCCGGCCCGTCCGGCGATGTGCAAGCGGCTCCATGCCGCTTGCATCGCCGTCCCCTCGGGGGACCCAGCCAGGCTCGCCCGCGTTCAGCGGCGCGAGCGTGGGCGAGGGGCAGCATGTCAATCGACGCGCACCCAGGTCTGGGTGCGGCCGAACAGCGGGGCGCCGATGTAGCCGCGCACCTCGAGGCGCTTGCCGCCGTCGACCGGCTTCAGGCGGGTCTTGTAGGTCTTGCCGTTCTTGGGGTCGAGGATCTCGCCGCCACCCCAGACGCCGTCCCCCTCGGCCTTGACGCCGCGGATGATCTGCAGGCCCAGGACGGGCTTGTCCTTGCGGTCGTCGGTGCAGGCGTCGCACCGGCCATCGGCCGCGGCCTTGGGGTCCAGCAGCTTGTCGATGCTGCCGACGAGCACGCCGCCCTGCTCGCTGATGCGCACCAGCGACTTCTCCGTCTTGCCGTCGTCGTCGATGGTCTTCCACACGCCGACCGGCGTGGCCTGGGCGAACGCGAGGACCGGTGCCAGCAGGCTGGCGGCGAACAGGGTTTTCATGGGCTTCGTCTCCTTGTCGTTGTGGGGGGTGTCAGAACAGCGCTTCGTCCATCGCCATCAGCGGCGCCAAGCCCGCGCGGCAGGTGCGGATCAGCGAGGCCGTCTCGGGCAGCAGCTTGGCGAAGTAGAAGCGCGCCGTGGCCAGCTTGGCGGTGTAGAACGGGTCGCCGCTGCCCTGCTTGGCCAGCGCGATCTTGGCGGCCTGCGCGAAGAAGTAGGCAAAGGTCATGTGGCCGACCACGCGCAGGTAGTCCACCGCCGCGGCGCCCACCTCGTCGGGGTTGCCGAAGGCCTTCATGCCGATTTCCTGGGTCAGCTTGTTGACCTTGTCGCCCAGGTCGGCCAGCGGGTTCACGAACTCCTGCATGGCTTCGCTGGTGCCCTCTTCCTCGATGAAGGCGGCGATCTTCTTGCCGAACTTCTTCAGCGTCGCGCCGTTGTTGGCGAGCACCTTGCGGCCCAGCAGGTCCAGCGACTGGATGGTGTTGGTGCCCTCGTAGATCATGTTGATGCGCGCGTCGCGCACGAACTGCTCCATGCCCCATTCGTGGATGAAGCCGTGGCCGCCGTAGACCTGCATGCAGTGCGAGGTGGCGAGCCAGCCGTTGTCGGTGATGAAGGCCTTGATGATGGGCGTCAGCAGCGCGACCTCGGCGTCGGCCTCCTTGCGCTCGTCCTCGTCGCTGCTCTTCAGCGCCTTGTCGAGCTGCAGCACGGTATAGCCCTGCAGCATGCGGCCGCCCTCGGCGAAGGCGCGCGCGGTCAGCAGCATCTTGCGCACGTCGGGGTGGACGATGATGGGGTCGGCCGGCTTGTCCGGCGCCTTCGGGCCGCTCAAGGCGCGCATCTGGATGCGGTCCTTGGCATACGCGACGGCGTTCTGGTAGGCCACCTCGGTCAGGCCCAGCGACTGGTTGCCCACGCCCAGGCGGGCCGCGTTCATCATCACGAACATCGCCGCCAGGCCCTTGTTGGGCTGGCCGACCAGCGTGCCGACGGCGTTCTCCAGCACGATCTGCGCGGTGGCGTTGCCGTGGATGCCCATCTTGTGCTCCAGGCCGGCGCAGAAGATACCGTTGCGCGCGCCCAGCGAGCCGTCCGCGTTGACGTTGAACTTGGGCACGACGAACAGCGAAATGCCCTTGGAGCCGGCCGGCGCATCCGGCAGGCGGGCCAGCACCAGGTGGATGATGTTCTCGGCCATGTCGTGCTCGCCGGCCGAGATGAAGATCTTGGCGCCGGTGATCTTGTACGTGCCGTCCGCCTGCGGCTCGGCCTTGGTGCGCAGCAGGCCCAAGTCGGTGCCGCAGTGCGGCTCGGTCAGGCACATGGTGCCGGTCCACTCGCCGCTGGTCAGCTTGGGCAGGTAGAGCTTCTGCTGCTCGGGCGTGCCGTGGGCGTGCAGCGCTTCATACGCGCCATGCGACAGGCCAGGGTACATGGTCCAGGCCTGGTTGGCCGAGTTCAGCATCTCGTAGAAGAACTGGTTCACCAGGTGCGGCAGGCCCTGGCCGCCGAACTCGGGGTCGCAGGAGAGCGCCGGCCAGCCGCCCTCGACGTACTGCTTGTAGGCTTGCTTGAAGCCCTTGGGCGGCGTGACCTCGTGGGTGGCCTTGTCCAGCGTGCAGCCTTCGGCATCGCCGCTGAGGTTCAGCGGCGCGAGCACCGTGGCGGCGAACTTGCCGCCCTCTTCCAGCACGGCGTTGATCGTGTCGGCGTCGATGTCGGCATGGGCCGGCAGCATCTTCAGCTCGTCGACGACGTTCAGCAGCTCGTGCATGACGAACTGCATGTCACGCAGGGGCGGGTTGTACTGGGGCATCGGGTACTCCTGGGAAGTCGGTGGGGGGGTGATGGGATCAGCGCGCGGCGGCGCCGCTCCCGCATGCGAGGCGGCCGCGGTCGATCTCCAGCCCCTGCGGGGTCGCGTAGTGCTGGATGGTTCGCTCGAAGCCGTTGCCGGCGCGTGACAGCGCGCCGGGGACGCGCATGAAGCGCGCGTCGTGGTGCAGGGACAGGATCAGCCCGTGCAGCTCGAAGACGATCTGGTCCACGTCGGCATCGGCCCGCAGGTGGCCCTGCTCGACGGACAGCCGGATGGCCTTGTGCAGCGCCGCGTGCCAGGCCTTGACCATGGCCACCAGCGCATCGCGCACGGGGCCGGGCCGGTCGTCGAACTCGACGGCGCCGGAGATGTAGATGCAGCCCGAGTCGACCTCGACCGACACGCGGCGCACCCAGCGCTCGAACATCGCGCGCAGCCTCGGCAGGCCGCGCGGCTCGCGGATGGCGGTGAAGAAGACCTCTTCCTCGAACCGGGCGTGGTACTCGGTGACCACCGCGATCTGCAGTTCCTCACGCGAGCCGAAGTGGGCGAACACGCCGGACTTGCTCATGCCCGTCACGTCAGCCAGCGCGCCGATGGACAGGCCTTCCAGCCCCATGTGCGAGGCCAGGCCCAGCGCGGCCTCCAGGATCGCCGCGCGCGTCTGCTGGCCCTTCTGCAGCGAACGCGCGACGCGCGCCGGCTTGGCCACGCGCAGGGCGGCGGCGGCTTTCTTGGCGGGAAGGGTGGGCGTGCTCACGGAGATCGTCGGAACGGGAAAGAGAGTCGGCAAGAATAAAACGAACGGTCGTTCTATTTTGCAGGTCGCTTCCGCGACAGCGCCACCTTGCCCGAGCGATTTCTAGGGTGAAGCGCCTAATGCGCACGGCCACCCCAGGGAAGACCCTGAGGACCTGCTGACGCACGCCGCGCGCTTGAGCGCCGGCCCGCTTCTCGCTAGGCTCCCGGGCCAGGAGGTGGCCCCAGTGGATGTGCTCCAGCTCGATGTCTCCGGCCGGCCCCAGGCCTGGATCACGACCCGCGAGGCGGCCGTGATCTATGCCTGCGACGGCGTCGCCTGGACGCTGGGCGACGCCTGCCAGGAACTGCGCGGCGGCCTGCAGCGCGCCACCGGCCGGCAGTCGCGGATCACGGTCCACCCGATCGTCGCGGTGCGCGGCGCCATGCCCAGCCGGGCCTGGCGGCAGGCGCCGGCGCTGTCCAACGCCAAGCTGTTCGCGCGCGACCGCTTCGTCTGCGCCTACTGCGGCCACCGCCACCTGCCCGAGGACCTGACGCGCGAGCACATCCAGCCCACGTCGCGCGGCGGGCAGGACGGCTGGATGAACTGCATCACCGCCTGCCGCCCCTGCAACGGCCGCAAGGGCAACCGCCTGCCGGAGGAGGCGCGCATGAACCTGCTCTACCTGCCCTACGTGCCCAGCCTGCACGAGGACATGATCCTGCGCGGCCGGCGCATCCTGGCCGACCAGATGGAGTTCCTGCTGGCCTCGGTACCGCGCAGTTCCCGGCTGCACGGGTAAAGAGTTGTAGAGCGACGGGCCGCGCCGTCAACGGCTGGACAATGGCCGCGTTGGGCTGCCGTACCGCCCACGGAGCAGAAATCCATGTCCAGAGTCATCACCACCCTCGCCGCGGCCGCCGCGCTGGCGCTGTCGGCCTGTTCCACCACCAGCCCCGACGTGGTCCAGCGCGACGACGCGCAGCGCCTGTCCCTGGTGCAGGACGCCACCGTGCTGTCCGCGCGCCCGGTCGTCGTCGACGGCACGCAGAGCGGCCTCGGCGGCGCGGCCGGCGGCGTCACCGGCGCGATCGCCGGCAGCTCCGTCGGCGGCCGCCGCGAAAGTGCGGTCGTCGGCGTCCTCGGCGCCGTGGCCGGGGCCGTGATCGGCAACGCCCTGGAGCGCTCGGCCACCCGCGAGGACGCGCTGGAAATCATCGTCCAGCTGCGCAACGGCGAGCGCCGCTCGGTCATCCAGGCACGCGGCAACGAGAGCTTCAACAGCGGCGACCCGGTCATCCTCGTGACGACCGGCGGCAAGACCCGCATCATGCGCGCGCCCGCCACCACGCCGGCCGCGCCCGGCGGCAACGGCTGACCCGCCGCGGCGGCCCGGGACAATGGCGGGCTTTCCCGCCATCTTTTTCGCCCCCAGCCGCCATGACGACCGACACCGACGAGCCCCTCCACGAACCCCGCCTGTGGCGCGACAACGGCTGGACCGCCCAGGTCATCAAGAACGAGGACGACGAGGGCTGGGCCGTCGCGATGTTCAAGGCCGGCGAGAGCGAGCCGGCGCTGGTCGGCCCCTGGACCATGGGCCGCGACAAGAAGAACCCCAAGCCGCTGGACACCAGCGCGTTCAACACGCTGGTGAAGACCGCGTCCGAGGTCATCCGCCGCCATGAGCAGCAGCTGCACGCGCAGCTGAACAAGACGCTGTACGTCGCCCGCGACGGCGCCTGGATCAAGGTCACGCTGGAGATCGTTCCGGCCGAGGACGACCCGTTCGCCTGGCTCGCAGCCTTCGACGCGGCCGGCGAGCCGCTGGCGCAGGTCAAGGTCGACGCCGGCTTCCGGTTCAGCCAGTCCGCCGCCGAGGCCTGGGTGGACGGCGGTTTCGAACGCCCGGCCGGCCGGGACTGAGGCGTCAGCCCGCGCCGCCTCTCATCGCCACCCAGTCGCTGCGCAGCAGCGACAGCGAATGGCAGTCCACGTACTCGCCGTTGACGAACACGACGCCGCGCTGGATGCCCTCGTGCGTGAAACCGCATTTCTCGGCCACGCGCCGCGACGCATGGTTGTGCACCGACATGCCGCATTGCAGCCGGTTGATCGGCCAGTTCTCGAACAGGTAGTCCACCAGCAGCGCGGCGGCCTCGCTGGCCAGGCCCCGGCCGCGCATGGACAGGTCGGCCACCGTCCAGCCGATCTCGCGCGCCGTCGTGTAGCGGGCCGCGGCGAAGTGCACCACGTCGCCGATGACGCTGCCGTCGGCGAGGTGGCAGATCAGCAGCCGCTCGGCGTCCTCGCTGGCGAAGCCGTTGTCCCGCCAGCGCGCGTCGATCTTGTGCGGCGCCATCATGCGCGAGCCGAGGAAGGGCTCGCGCACCTGCGGGTCGCCCGTGGTGCGCTTGAGCCAGGGCAGGTCGTCCTCGGTGACGTGGCGCAGGCCGACGCGCGGCCCTCGAAGCATCGCCTCGGCCTCAGAAGTGGATGCCGCGCATCATCTGCTGCATCGCGACGGCCTCGGGCGACAGGCCGCCCTTGCCGCCCTTCTCGCCCTTGGCCGCGTCGCTGTCCGGGAACATCCGGAAACTGGTGTTCATGACGATCTGCGCGATGCGCGGCGCGGCCGCGTGCAGCAGCTCGCCGGACACGCCGAGCCTGGTGGCGATGCGCACCGGCCTGGCCACGCAGGCCTGGGCGATCATGTCCGCCGCCTCTTCCGGCGACAGCGTGGGCACGTTGTTGTAGATCTTGGTGGGCGCGATCATCGGCGTGCGCACCAGCGGCATGTTGATGGTCGTGAACGTGATGCCGGTGTCGGCGAACTCGCTGGACGCGCAGCGCGTCCACGCGTCCAGCGCGGCCTTCGAGGCGACGTAGGCGCTGAAGCGCGGCGCGTTCGTCAGCACGCCGATGGAGCTGATGTTGACGACGTGGCCACGCCGCTTGGCCACCATGCCGGGCAGCAAGCCCATGGTCACGCGCAGGCAGCCGAAGTAGTTCAGCTGCATCGTCCGCTCGAAGTCGTGGAAGCGGTCGTAGCTGCTCTCGATCGCACGGCGGATGGAGCGGCCGGCGTTGTTGATGAGGAAGTCCACGCCGCCGAAGTTCTCGCTGCACCACTGCACGAGGTTGGCGGCGCCCTCCTCGTCGGCGATGTCGCAGGCGAAGGCGTGCACCTGCGCGTCCTTGCCGGCCTTGTCCTTGATCTCGGCCACCGCGTCGTCGAGCTTGTTGCGGTCGCGCGCGCAGATCAGCGTGATCGCGCCGGCCTCGGCGAACTTGATGGCCGCGGCCAGGCCGATGCCCGAGGAGCCGCCCGTCACCAGCACCACCTTGCCGCCGGTCGCGCCCTTGAGCGAGCGGTCGATGAAGAGGTCAGGGTCGAGGTGGCGCTCCCAGTAGTCCCACAACCGCCAGGCGTAGTCCTTCAGGTCGGGGCAGGCGATGCCGCTGCCCTTCAGCGCGGCCGCGGTGTCGCGGCAGTCGAAGCGCGTCGGGTAGTTGATGAAGGTGAACATGTCCTCGGGCAGGCCCAGGTCCTTCATCACCGCGTTGCGGATGCGGCGCACCGGCGCCAGCGCCATCAGCCCCTTCTTCACGCTCTTGGGGATGAAGCCCAGCAGCGCCGCGTTGACGAACAAATTCATCTTGGGCGCGTGCGCGGCCTTGCTGAAGATGTCCAGCACGTCGCCGACGCGGTAGCCCTTGGGGTCCACGAGGTGGTAGCAGCCCTGGGGCTTGGCGGCCTTGTGCGAGAGGTGGTCCAGCGCATCGACGACGAAGTCCACCGGCACGATGTTGATGCGCCCGCCCTCCAGGCCCACGCTGGGCATCCACGGCGGCAGGAGCTGGCGCAGGCGCTGGATCAGCTTGAAGAAGTAGTACGGGCCGTCCACCTTGTCCATCTCGCCGGTGGTCGAGTCGCCCACCACCATCGCGGGACGGTAGACCGTCCACGGCCGCCGGCACTCCTTGCGCACGATCTTCTCGCTCTCGTGCTTGGTCATGAAGTACGGGTGGTCGAGGTTCTCGGCCTCGTCGAACATGTCTTCGCGGAACACGCCCTCGTACAGGCCGGCCGCCGCGATCGAACTGACGTGGTGCACGTGGCCGGCGTCGATCGCCTGCGCGAACTCCACCATGCTGCGCGTGCCCTCGACGTTGACGGCCACCTGCGCCTCCTCGTCGGCGGCCAGGTCGTAGACCGCGGCCAGGTGGTAGAGGTGATCGATCCGGCCCTTCAGGCCCTTGATCACGTCGGCGGCCACGCCCAGCTTGCGGGCCGTCAGGTCGCCGTAGACGGGGATGGCGCGCGCCTTGGAGACGCCCCAGTAGGCCAGCAGGTCGGGCAGCTTGGCCGCGCTTTCCTCGCGCATCAGGAAGTGGACCGTGCTGCCGCGCCGCGCGAGCAGTTTCTTGACGAGCCGCCTGCCGATGAAGCCGGTGGCGCCGGTGACGAAATACTGCATGCCTGAGTCTCCTGATTGGTAGGTGTAAAGCGGGGCCGCCCGATTCTTCACCATCGCCCAAACCGCCCCGCTGCGCGCTTTCCCCAAGGGCCGCGCGTAGAGGGCAACCACTAGGAATCGCCGTGCCGATGCGGGATGCCGCCGCTACAGTGGCATCGGCAATCCACCCACACGCAAGGACGAACCATGGTCAAGAAGCTCCAGAAGATGGCTACCAAGAAGAAGGCTGCGGCCGCCACCGGCTTCCCCGCAGGCCTGCTCGACAGCGCGATGGCCCAGAACGTCAAGGACAGCGCCCAGCAGATCTGGGCCGCCGGCCTCGCCTCCTTCGCCAAGGCCCAGGGCGAAGGCTCCAAGGTCTTCGACGCCCTGGTCTCGGAAGGCCTGAAGCTGCAGAAGAAGACCCAGTCCGCCGCCGAGGAACGCCTCAACGCCGTGGCCAGCAAGGTCAGCGGCGTGGCCGGCGACGTCGGCGCCAAGGCCGGCCAGCACTGGGACAAGCTCGAAGCCATCTTCGAGCAGCGCGTGGCCAAGGCGCTGAAGGCGCTGAACGTGCCCTCCGCCGGCGACGTGGACAGCCTGATCAAGCGCATCGACGCGCTGGCCGTGTCGGCCGGCCTGAAGAAGGCGCCCGTCAAGACCGCCCGCAAGGCCGCCGCCAAGAAGGTCGCCGCGGTGAAGCAGGCCGTCGCCCCCGCCGCCAAGGCCGCCACCGCCGCCAGGAAGGCTGCGGTCAAGAAGGCCGCCCCGGTGGAGGCGGCCGTCAAGGCCGCCGCCAAGAAGGTCGCGAAGAAGGCCGCCGCGCCCAAGGCCCCGGCCGCCAGGAAGGCGGCGCCGGCCCGCAAGGCCCCGGCCGCCCGCAAGGCGCCGGCCGCAAAGAAGGCCGCCGCGCCGGCCGCCGACACGCCGGCCGCACAGGCCTGAGTGCGGCCCACCGCCGCTGACCCCGCCGGCCGCCCATGAGCCCGCCGAAGATCGGTCTGGCCCTGGCCGGCGGCGGCCCGCTGGGCGCCATCTACGAGGTGGGCGCCCTGTGCGCACTGGAAGAAGCCATCGAGGGCCTGGACTGCACCGCCTGCGACGGCTACGTGGGCGTCAGCGCGGGCGGCTTCATCGCCGCCGGCCTGGCCAACGGCATGACGCCGCGCCAGCTCTGCGCCGCCTTCATCGAGAACAGCGCGGACGCGCCCGACCGCTTCGACCCCGCCGACCTGCTGCAGCCCGCGTGGCAGGAGTACGGCGAGCGCCTGCGCCTGCTGCCCGGGCTGCTGGCCGGCGCGGCGCGCGAGGTGCTGCTGGAAGGCCGCTCGCTGGTGGGCGCCGTGGAGCGCCTGGGCCGCGTGCTGCCCACCGGCCTGCTCTCCAGCGACCGCTTCGGCGACGCGCTGACCCGCCTGTTCGCGCGGCCGGGCCGCACGAACGACTTCCGGCGCCTGAGCCACCGCCTCGTGCTGGTGGCCACCGACCTGGACAGCGGCGAGGCCGTCCCCTTCGGCGCCGAGGGCTGGGACCACGTGCCGATCTCGCAGGCCGTGCAGGCCAGCGCGGCGCTGCCGGGGCTGTTCCCGCCGATGGAGATCGCCGGCCGGCACTACGTGGACGGCGCGCTGAAGAAGACGCTGCACGCCTCCGTGCTGCTCGACCGCGGGCTGGACCTGCTGATCTGCCTGAACCCGCTGGTGCCCTTCGAGAGCGACCGCCGCGCGCCGCGCGAGGAGCGCGAGCGCCGCGCCAAGCGGCTGGCCGACAAACTCGGCCGCCCGGCGCAGCGCGCGCTGCAGCCGCGCATCCACCGGCTGGTGGACGGCGGCCTGCCGCTGGTGCTGTCGCAGACCTTCCGCTCGCTGATCCACTCGCGGCTGGCGCTCGGCCTGAAGGGCTACGAGCTGACCCACCCGCAGACCGACATCGTGCTGTTCGAGCCCGACCCGCGCGACGCCGAGCTGTTCATGGCCAACACCTTCAGCTACCGCCAGCGCCGCGAGCTCGCCGAGCACGCCTACCAGGCCACGCGCGAGCTGCTGCGCGAGCGCGCGGCCACGCTGGCCCCCAAATTCGCACGCGCCGGCCTGGCGCTGCGCGAGGACGTGCTGGCCGACCGCGAGGCCCGCTTGCTGCCCGCCCCGGGCGAGACGCCGCTGGAGCAGGCGCTGCGCTCTCTGCGCGGGTCCCTGAGCGTGCTCGAAGCGCGCGGGCGCCAAGCCTAAATCCGGCTCAGGCAGGGCTCGGGGCCGCGTCGCCGGCGCCCTCCTCCAGCGTCTGCAGTTCGACGAGGCGGCGGTACAGCCCGCCGTCCAGCGCCATCAGCGCCTCGTGCGTGCCGCGCTCCTGCAGGCGGCCGTGGTTCAGCACCAGGATCTGGTCGGCCGCGCGGAGGGTGGAGAGCCGGTGCGCGATGGCCACCACCGTCACGCGGCCGTGCAGCGCCGCCAGCGCCTCGCCGACCAGGCGCTCGGTGGCGCTGTCGATGTTGCTGGTGGCTTCGTCCAGGAACAGCAGGCGCGGCGCGCCGGCCAGCGCGCGCGCCATCGCCAGCAGCTGCTTCTGGCCGGTGGACACGCGCGCGCCGCCCTCGCCCAGCCGGGTGTCGTAGCCCTGCGGCAGCGCGGCGATGAAGTCGTGCGCGCGGGCGGCGCGGGCGGCCGCCTCGACCGCGGCGGCCGTGATGCCCGGCCGGCCCATGGCGATGTTGTCGAACACGCTGGCCGACATCAGGTGCGGCTCCTGCGGCACCAGACCCACCGCGTCGCGGAAGGCGGCGTCGGGCACGCGGTCCAGCGGCTGGCCGTCCACCGTGATGCGGCCCTGCTGGGCTTCGTAGAAGCGCAGCAGCAGCGACAGCAGCGTGCTCTTGCCGCTGCCGGTGTGGCCGACGATGCCGGTGAAGCTGCCGGCCGGGAGGTCCACGTCCAGCCCGTGCAGCACCGGCCGCGCGGGGTCGTAGCCGAACGTGAGGCCCTCGACGCGCAGTGCGCCGCGCGTGATGGGGCCGCCGTCCTGCGCCGGGCCGTGCGGCGCCGCCTCCAGCAGCAGCGCGCGCACGCGCGACGCGGCCACCAGGGCCTGCTGCAGCTGGCCGAACTGCAGGGTGATCTGGATCAGCGGCTCCACGACGCGCGCGATGTAGCTGAGGAAGGCGTACAGCAGGCCCACCTCAACGCCCGACAGCTCGCGCCGGCCGAAGGCGTAGATGACGGTGACGAGCAGCAGCACGTTCATCAGGTCCAGCGCCGGGCGCAGCAGCCAGGCGTTGGCGCGCAGCTCGGCGATGCGCGACCGCCGGTGCTCGGCGTTGGTCCGCCCGAAGCGCTCGCCGAAGCGGCCGGCCGCGCCGCTGGCCTGCAGCACCGCCATGCCAGCCATGCCTTCGGCCATCTGCGCGTTGATGTCGCTGCGCAGCTGCCGCGTGCGCTGCACGGCCGGCGCGGACAGCCGCTGGTAGGCGGCGATGATGAGCACCATCGCCGGCACCAGCAGCGCGACGATGAGCATCAGCCGCCAGTCCAGCACCGCCATCGCGGCCAGCGAGCCGATGACGACGAGGCTGGAGTCCAGCATCACGTACAGCACCTGCCGGTACAGCTGGTTGACGGCCTCGGTGTCGTTGGTGACGCGGCTGACGAGCTGGCCGGTGATGGCGCGGTCGAAGAAGGCCATCGGCAGCGCCAGCACATGGGCGTAGACGCGTTCGCGCAGCCGCAGCACCGAGCGCCGCGCGACGCCGGCCATGCGCGACAGCTGCGCGAAGCGCAGCCAGGTCGCGGCCCAGCCGGTCAGCAGTACCAGCGCCAGCAGCGTCGCCATCTCGCCCAGCCGGTAGTGGCCGGGCAGCAGGTGGTGGTCGATGTAGCGCTTGCCGAGGATGGGCGCCAGCGCCTCCAGCCCGGCGGCGGCGACCAGCCACAGCGCGCCGCGGGCGAGCTGCGGCTTCTCGGGCCGCGCCGCGTCCAGCAGCAGGCCGACGCTCTGCCAGGGTTGCTCACTCGGTCTCAAGGCTGGCCTCGATCTGTTGATAGCGCCATTGCGCGGCATACCAGCCGCCCAGCGCCAGCAGCTGCGCATGCGTGCCGCGCTCGCTGACGCGGCCCTGCTTCAGCACGAGGATCTCGTCGGCCTCCATCACCGCCGACAGCCGGTGCGCGATGACGAGGGCGCTGCGCTCCGGCCGCGCCGCGCGCAGCTCGCGCAAGTGGCCGAGGATGGCCGTCTCGGTGCCGGTGTCCACCGCCGACAGCGCGTCGTCCAGCACCAGCAGCGGCGCGTCGGAGAGCAGCGCCCGCGCGATCGCGACGCGCTGGCGCTGGCCGCCGGACAGCGTCACGCCGCGCTCGCCCACCTCGGTCGCATAGCCCTGCGGCAGCCGCGCGATGTCCTCGTGCACGGCGGCCAGCCGCGCGGCGGCCTCGATCTCGGCCGGCGTGGCGCCGGGCCGGGCCAGCGCGATGTTGTCGGCCACCGAGGCCGAGAACAGGAAGGGCTCCTGCGGCACCCAGGCGATGTGGGCGCGCAGCGCGGCCAGCGGCAGTTCGGGCAGCGGCACGCCGCCCAGCAGCAGCCGGCCGGCATCGGGCTCGGCCTGGCGCAGCAGCAGCCGCACCAGCGTGGACTTGCCGGCGCCGGTGGCGCCGACGACGCCCAGCGTGCGGCCCGGTGGCAGCAGGACATCCAGGTCCGCCAGCGCCGGCCGCGCCGCACCGGGAAAGCCGTAGCCCAGCCCCTCGGCCCGCAGCGGCGCGGGCGCCGGCAGCGCCGCGCGGCCCGTGTCGGCCAGCGTCAGCGGCGCGTCCAGCACGGGCGCCAGCCGCGCCCACGCGGCGCGGCCGCGCTCCAGCAGCGCCAGCACCCAGCCGGCCGCGAACATCGGCCAGATCAGCTGGCCCAGGTACATCGTGAAGGCGGTCAGCTGGCCGATGCTGATCTCGCCGCGCGCCACCAGCCAGCCGCCCACGGCCAGCGCGATCGCGGTGGCGGCGCTCAGCGTCATGCCCACGGCGGGCTCGTAGGCGGCCTCCCAGCGCTGCGAGCGGAAGGCGGCCTCGGCGGCGCGGCCGGCCAGCGCGGCGAACTGCGCCTGGCTGCGCGCCACCAGCCCCAGCGCGCGCAGGGTGCGCACGCTGGCCAGGCTGTCCTGCACCTGGGTGTTGAGGTCGCCGAAGCGGGCCAGCGAGTCCTGCGCGGCCTGGTGCAGGTGGCGGGAGATCCACCAGAACGCCAGCGCCATCGCCGGGAAGGGCAGCAGCGCCGCCAGGCCCAGCCGCCAGTCGATGGCCAGCATCATCATGGCCAGCACCAGCAGCAGGGTCTGCGTGCCGTCGAAGCCCGCGAGCATGGCCTCGCCGGCCGCCTGCTCGACGGTGTCGATGTCGTTGGTGGCCAGCGCCATCAGGTCGCCGGTGCGCTGCGCCTGGAACCAGGCCGGCCCCTGCAGCGCGAGCCGCGCGAACAGCTGCAGGCGCAGCCGGGCGCCGAGGCGGTAAGCGGCCTTGAACAGCGTCAGCCGCCAGCCGGCGCGCAGCAGGTAGATGACCCCGCCGGCCGCGACCAGCAGGCCGAGCTGCCGCAGCAGCGCCGGGCCCTGCAGGCCGCCGGTCACGAGGCCGTCGACGACCTGGCCGACCTGGCGCGGGATCCAGACGGTCAGCCCGGCGATGCAGCTCAGCATCGCCCCGGCCGCCGCGTAGGCGCGCCAGTGCTCGCGCACGAAGGCGGCGAGCATGCGGGTGAGGGTGGATGGGGCGGAAGAAGAAGGGGCCGGCATCGAACGGCGGGCTATCTGCGCCGGCTGTCGAAGCCTGGGCGCCTGTGGTCGTGGCGGACGACCAGCACCTCGATGCCATCCGGCCGGACCCGGTACACGACGCTGTAGGGAAAGACACGCAGGCCGAACGAGCGGCAGCCGTTCGCGCGCGGGGCGCCGATGTCCGGGTGCGCCGCCAGCAGGCCGACGACATGCTTGAACTCGCCGATGAAGCGTGCGGCGAGCACGGGCGAGGCTTCGCGCTCGTAGAACGCCGCAGCGTCGGCCAGGTCGCGCTCCGCCTCGGGATGCAGCGTGAGCTTCACCCCGGAAACCGGGCTTCGAGCCGGGCCACCGCGTCCTGGTACGCGACGGCCTTCACGGTGCCGGCATCCAGCTCGGCCTGCCGGGCCTCGGCCACCGCGTCCCAGGCCGCCTCGACGGCCGGATCCGCATCCAGCCGCGCGACCAGGTGTTCCAGCAGCCGCGACCGGTCGGCCGGCGACAGCTTCTCGGCCTGCGCCTGCAGCGCTTCGACAGTGCTCATGAGGGCCTCCACGGCATGCAACAGGCGTCAGCTTGCCACATCGCCGCGCGCCATCAGCCCATCGGGGTCACCGGTCGCGCACCACCGGAGCTCGCGTGCCTCCGCCCCGCCAGCCACAGCCCGGCCCAGGTCAGCAGCCCGTTCAGCAGCAGCAGCTCCAGCCCGATCTGGTAGCCGCCCCAGGGCTGGCCGAAGTCCAGCACCGCACACAGCAGCGGCGCCACCACGCAGACGGCGACCAGCGTGCGGCCCGGCAGCGCGCGCGGCGTGAACAGCGCGAACGCGAACAGGCCCAGCAGCGGGCCGTAGGTGTAGCCGGCGAGCTTGAGGATCAGGTAGATCATGCTGTCGCTGTCCAGCGCCTTGAAGAACAGCACCAGCGCCAGGAACAGCACGGCGAAGCCCAGGTGCACGCGCTGGCGGGTGCGGGTGTCGTCGCGGGACACGCGCAGCAGGTCCAGGCAGGTGCTGGCGGTCAGCGCGGTCAGCGCGCCGTCGGCGCTGGGCAGCAGCGCCGACACCAGCGCCAGCACGAACACCGCCTGCACCCAGGCCGGCAGGTGCTGCATGACCACCGTCGGGAACAGCGCGTCGCCGCGCGCGGCGATGCCGTGCTGCTGCGCGTACAGGCTCAGCAGCCCGCCCAGCAGCAGGAAGGCGGCGATCACCACCAGCATCAGCACGCCCAGCACCAGCAGGTTCTTCTGCGCGTCGCGCAGCTTGGCCACGGACAGGCTCTTCTGCATCATTTCCTGGTCCAGCCCGGTCATCGCGATGGTGATGAACATGCCGGCCAGCAGCGCCTTGACGGAGAAGTCGCGGCTCAGCGGGTCGGTCACCCAGATGCGCGACAGGCCGGCCGCGTCCATCTGCGCCAGCGCGTCGGGCTGCCACAGCAGCGCGGTGCAGACCACCAGGCCGGTCAGCATGCCGGCGGTCTGCAGCGTGTCGGTCCACACCAGCGCCTTCACGCCGCCCTCCACCGTGTAGAGCAGGATCATGCCCAGCACCACCGCCGCACCCACCGCGAAGGGCACGCCGAGCGGCTCGATGATCAGCGTGTGCAGCACCTGCACGACCAGGTACAGCCGCGCGGTGGCGCCCAGCGTGCGGCTCAGGATGAAGTAGGCCGAGCCCAGCCGCTGCGCGGCCGGCCCCAGGCGCTCGCCCAGCAGGCCGTAGATGGAGGCCAGCCGCAGCCGGTGGTAGGCCGGCAGCAGCACGAAGGCGATCACGACATAGCCGATCACATAGCCCAGCGTGACCTGCAGGTAGCTGAAGCCGGACACCGCGACCGAGCCCGGCACGCTGACGAAAGTGACGCCGGAAAGCGACGTGCCGATCATCCCGAACGCGACGACCGGCCAGGGACTTTCCCTGCCCCCCACGTAGAAGCCCTCGGCCCCGGAACCCCGGGAAACACCTCGCGCGAGCACCAGCAGCAGTGCGAAATACGCGAGAACCCCAATCAAAAGCAGTGCAGGTGACATGGGGCGCCATGATGCCTCAGCCGCACCCCCCCGAAACGCGGTGGGTCGTATCGTCACGAAGCATCCCTACGATGCGCCCGCTCGGGCAATTTTTACTACTCAGTCATGCAACTCCGACCCCTGGTGTCCTTCCTCGCCGCGGCGTTCGCCGCGCCCGCCGCGCTGGCCGCCGGCAACGTCGTCATCAGCCAGGTCTATGGCGCCGGCGGCAACAACGGCGCCGTGCTGACGCATGACTACGTCGAGCTGCACAACCGCAGCAACAGCACGGTCGATCTGGCGGGCTGGTCGCTGCAGTACACCAGCGCCACCGGCACCGGCGCGCTGGGCGCCAGCGGCAACCTGGTGGCGCTGTCCGGGTCGCTGGAGCCCGGCCAGTTCTATCTGATCCGCCTGGCCGGCGGCTCGAACGGCGCCGCGCTGCCGACGCCCGACGCCACCGGCTCGATCAGCATGGCCGCGGCGTCCGGCAAGGTCGCGCTGGTCAGGCAGACGACCTCGCTGGGCTGCAACGGCGGCAGCAGCGCCTGCTCCGCCGGGCAGTTGGCCCAGGTCGAGGACCTGGTGGGCTTCGGCAGCGCCAACTTCTTCGAAGGCTCGGGCGCCACGCCCGCGCCCTCCGCCGCGCTGGCCGTGTTCCGCGCCGCCAGCGGCTGCACCGACAGCGACGACAACGCCGCCGACTTCGCCACCGGCGCCCCCGCGCCCCGCAACAAGGCCAGCGCCTTCGTGACCTGCGGCGATGGCGGCGGCAGCGGCGCGCCCATCGTGCCGGCCTGCCCCGACCAGATCACCGTCGGCGGCACGGCGGCCAGCTTCACCGTCGGCGCCCGGGACGCCGACAGCCGCGTCACCGCCGCCACCGTCGTCGGCAGCCTGCCGGCGGGCGTGGCGCTGGGCGCCTTCACCGCCTCCAGCGACAGCGACGTGGCGGCCACACAGGCCTTCGAGGTGTCGAACACGCTGGCCGCGGGCAACCACGCCCTCGGCCTGAAGTGGGACAACGAGCATGGCCAGACCGCCAGCTGCACCTTCAAGCTGTCGGTCAGCCGCGTCGCCACCATCCCGGCCATCCAGGGCTCGGGCGCGAAGAGCCCGATGGACGGCGACAGCGTGACCACCACCGGCATCGTCACCCAGCTCGTCAGCAACGGCTTCTACCTGCAGGACCCGCTGGGCGACAACGACCCGGCCACGTCCGACGGCATCTTCGTCTTCACCGGCGGCGCACCGACGGTGGCCGTGGGCGACCGCGCGACCGTCACCGCCAAGGTGCAGGAGTACTCGGTGTCCAGCAGCGCGGCCAGCCAGGCCAACCCGCTGACGGAGCTCAGCGGCGTGCACGCGGTGACCGTGCTGAGCCAGGGCCACCAGCTGCCGCAGCCGGTCGAGATCAGCCTCGCCAGCCTGGGCAGCCCGGTCGAGGCCGACATGGAGCGCTTCGAGGGCATGCGGGTGCGCATCACCGACACGCTGACCGTCAACCAGACCGCCTACGTCGGCAGCTGGGGCCAGCTGACGCTGTCGGCCGGCGGCCGCACGCTGACGCCCACCAACGTCGAGCGCCCCGGCCCCGCCGCCAACGCGCTGCAGGCCGCCAACCTGGCCCGCAGCATCGTGCTGGACGACGGCAGCGCCGCCAAGTTCCCCAGCCCCACGCCCTACCTGTGGCAGGACGGCACCGTGCGCGCCGGCGACACCGTGGACGGCGTGACCGGCGTGATCGACTACGGCCCGGCCACCGACTCGGCCAGCGGCCCGCTGTCGTACAAGATCCACCCGGCCGTGCCGCCGGTGTTCGCGCGCCCCGCGCCGCGCCCGGCCGCGCCGCCGGCCGTCGGCGGCAACCTCCGCGTGGCCAGCGCCAACGTGCTGAACTACTTCACCAGCGGCAGCGGCGGCGCCTTCGTCCCCGGCAGCCCCAGCTGCGGCAGCAACTGCCGCGGCGCGAACTCGCTGGCCGAGTTCAACCGCCAGCGCGTCAAGATCCTCGGCATGCTGCAGGGCCTGAACGCCGACGTGGTGGGCCTGATGGAGATCCAGAACGGCGGCAGCAACTTCGCCGTGCAGGACCTGGTGAACGGCCTGAACGCCGCGCTGGGCGCCAACGCCTACGCCGCCGTGCCGCTGCCGGCCGCCGGCACGGGCACGGACGCCATCCGCGTCGCGATGATCTACAAGCCCGGCCGGCTGGACCTGGTGGGCGCGTCGATGTCCGACACCCACGGCGTCAACAACCGCCCGACCTTCGCGCAGGGCTTCGTCGCGCCGAACGGCGAGAAGTTCGCCGTCGTCGTGAACCACCTGAAGTCCAAGGGCAGTTGCGGCACCGGCCTGAACGCCGACCGGGGCGACCTGCAGGGCTGCAACAACCAGAGCCGCAAGGAGCAGGCCCAGCGCCTGCTGGCCTGGCTGCCCACCGTCAGGGCCGCGGCGCAGACCGACAACCTCATCCTGGTCGGCGACTTCAACGCCTACGCCAAGGAAGACCCCATCGAGCTGCTGACCGCCGGCGGCCTGGTGGATCTCATCGGCAAATTCGACCCGGCCGACTACAGCTATGTGTTCGACGCCGGCGCCGGCCGCCTGGACCACGGCCTGGGCACCGCCGGCGTGGCGGCCAAGGTGGTGGGCGCCACCAGCTGGCACATCAACGCCGACGAGCCGGAGTGGACCGACTACAACCTGGAGGACAAGGCCACCGGCAACGACTGGTACCAGCCCAGCGTGTTCCGCGCGTCCGACCACGACCCGATGCTGATCGGCCTGAACCTGGTCAAGACGATCAAGGGCGGCAACGGCAGCGACACCCTGGTCGGCACGCCGGGCGACGACCTCATCGAAGGCGGCCTGGGCCGCGACACGCTGACCGGCAACGGCGGCCGCGACCAGTTCGTCTACCGCACCGGCGCCGACGGCCTGGACACGATCACCGACTTCAAGCCGGGCGTGGACCTGCTGGTCTTCACCGACCTGCTGCGCAACGTGGGCATCGCCAGCGGCGCGCCGCTGGCCACCGGCCACGTCAGCTGCAAGCAGCAGGCCGACGGCGCCCTGATCGGCTACGACCCGGATGGCGCCGCCGGCCCGGCGGCGTCGCGCCCGGTCGCCAAGCTCAAGAACGTGAGCTGCGGCGCGATCGACGCCGCCTCCTTCAAGTTCTGAACGCCCGGATCGCCAGGCTCTCCAAGATCTCCAAGATCTCCCCCAAGGACCGCAACACCATGAAATTCCGCCCCCACCTGATCGCCGCCGCGGCGCTGATCGCCGCCACGGCGGCCCATGCCGACACCTTCAACTTCAGCGGCCTGATCGATGCCGGCCCGCTGGCGGGCCAGACCTTCGGCGGCAGCTACAGCTACGACCCGTCGCTCGTGACCGGCGCCGCGTTCGAGCAGATCGAGCTGAGCGCCTTCACGCTGAGCTTCAGCGCCGTGAACTACACGCTGAATGCCTCGGCCACGGCCGACTACGCCGACGGTGTGTTCCTGGGCCTGAACTACCTCTTCGAGGACGGCGCCCATCAGCTCGTGATGGTCTCCGGCAGCGCCGACGCCAGCGACGCCTTCCTGAGCTACCAGCCCCTGCTGGACGGCGAGCCGACGCCGACGGCCAGCAGCGGCCTGTACAGCGTCTCCGCCGTGCCGGAGCCCGGAACCTACGCGCTGATGATCGGCGGCCTGGGCCTGGTCGGCTGGATGGCCCGCCGCCGCAAGGCCTGAGCGCCGCGCCTGCATGAGACGGCCCGCTTCGGCGGGCCGTTTTTCGTTGGCATTGGATCACTGCCGCGAAGACCGGGCTGGGCGCCGGGACGCGGGGGTGGGCAATTGCTCCGTGTCCCCCGGGCCGCTGCGCGGCCCTCCTCCTTGACCTGCGCAATTGCCCACCCCCGCATCCCGGCGCTTCCACCAGCCGGTTGTCGCGGCAAACACCGAGCGCAACGAGAAGCAGGAGGGCGGGTGGCCCTGATGCGCAGGTAAAGGAGGAGGGCCGGCTTGCCGGCCCGGGGGACACGGAGCATCAGGGCCACCCGCCCTCCTGCGCCCCGCCCCCCCATCAGAACCAGCGCAAAAAACGCCGCCTCTTTCAATACGTCCGCCCGCCCTTGAACTGCGCATGCTGCCGCCGCTGCAGCGTGGTGCTGCGGCTCATGGCCTCGAAGCTGACGCGCGCATGCGCGTGCATGATGGCCAGGCCCAGCGCGTCGGCGGCGTCCTTGCCGGGCACGCCGGGCAGGGCCAGCAGGCGCTGCACCATGAGCTGCACCTGCTCCTTCCTGGCCTGGCCGTGGCCGGCCACCGCCTTCTTCATCTGCACCGCCGTGTACTCGCTGACCGGCAGGTCGGCCGACACCAGCGCCGTGACCGCCGCGCCGCGCGCCTGGCCCAGCAGCAGCGAGGACTGCGGGTTCACGTTGACGAACACGATCTCCACCGCCGCGCACTGCGGCTGGTAGCGCGCGGCGACCTCGCGGATGCCGTCGAACAGGATCTTCAGCCGCGCCGGCAGCTCGCCCGCGGCGACGCCGCTGGTCTTGATGGTGCCGCTGGCCACGTAGGCCAGCCGCGGGCCGTCCGCGTCGATGACGCCGAAGCCGGTCGTCTGCAGGCCGGGGTCGATGCCCAGGATCCTCACTGGAACCCCAGCGGCAGCCGGAAATACCAGCGCACCGAATGGAAGAACACCGGCGCGGCGAAGCACAGCATGGCGATGCGGTCCAGCAGGCCCACGGCGCCGGTGATGGAGCTGCGGTTGCCCCAATAGAGCACGCCGGCGTCCTTCTTCAGCGCCTTCATCACCAGGCCGCCGAAGCCCGCCGCGGCGGCGGTGATGAAGGCCATGGCCAGCGCCTGGCCGGCCTTGAACGGCGTGATCCAGAACAGCAGCCCGCCCGCGGCCGCGCCGGTCAGCGTGCCGATCCACCAGGCGCGCATCGAGAAGCTGCGGCTGATGCGCCGCGCCACCGGCCGGCGGCGCAGCGTGCGCGTGGCGATCTCCTGCGCGATCTGCGACGCCGCCACCACCATGACCAGGAAGAACAGCAGGAAGGCGCCGCGGCCGGTGTAGCCGGGGAAGTCCAGCAGCAACAGCGCGGGCGCGTGCGACAGGCCGTACACGCACACCATCACGCCCCACTGGATCTTGGCGTTGCGCTCCAGGTAGCGGCGCGGGTCGTCGGCGAACGCGCTGACGATGGGCAGCGCGAGGAAGCCGTAGACCGGCAGGAACACCGTGAACAGGTCGAAGAAGCGCGTGCCGCAGATCATGTACTGCACCGGCAGCAGCACGAAGAAGGCGACGAGCAGCGTGCGGTGGTCGCTGCGCTGCGTGTGGACCAGCGTGATGAACTCGCGCAGCGCCAGGAAGGAGAACAGCGCGAACAGCAGCGTCGCGCCCAGTGGCCCGGAGATCCACGCGACCCAGAACATGCAGCCGCCGAACCACGCGGCGCGCAGGTCGCGGCGCACGCGCGCCCAGGTCAACTGCGACGCGCGGCGGGCGGCCTCGTCGCCACGCTCGCGCAGCGAGTTCAGGAACAGCCCCACCGTCAGCAGCATCAGCAGGCCGAACAGCACGACGAACAGCAGCGCCACCTGCTCGCTGGCCGTCAGGGATTTCAGCCAGCGCATCAGTCCTCCCCGCCCTCGCGGCCCAGCGACTCGGGATCGGGCCGCTGCTCCATGACCGCCTCGCGGGCGCGGCACAGGAAGTCGGCCTTGCTCTCGCCGGGCTGCAGCTGCAGCGGCGCGCCGAAGGTCACCGTGCACAGGATGGGCACCGGCACGACCTCGCCCTTGGGCATCACGCGCTGCACGTTGTCGATCCAGGTCGGGATGATGGGCACGTGCGGGAACTGCTCGGCCAGGTGGTAGATGCCGCTCTTGAACGGCTGCGGATTGCCCTTGCTGGAGCGCGTGCCCTCCGGAAAGATGACCAGCGAGTCGCCGTGCTGCAGCGCCTCCACCAGCGGCTCCAGCGGGTCCTCGTCGGGCGTGGCGCGGCTGCGGCTGACGTAGATCGCGTTGAAGACCTCGGTGGTCAGCCAGCGCTTGAGGGCGCTGGTCGTCCAGTAGTCGCGCGCGGCGATGGCGCGGGTCGAGGCCCGCAGCTCATGCGGGAACGCGGCCCAGATCAGCACGAGGTCGAAATGGCTCTGGTGGTTGGCGATGTAGATGCGCTGCTCGGCTTTTGGCGGGCAGCCCTTCCAGTGGCCCTGCGCCCCCGTGATGAGCCGGGCGACGAAGGCGAGCAACTGGCCGGTGAAGGCGGCGAGCGTCATGGGGCGGGATTATCGGCGGCCGCCACCGCCCCCTCGGGCGGGCCTGCGCGGCGGTGCCCGGCGCCGTCAAACGATGCGGCGGCACCACATGAGCAGCGGTTATGCCCCCATCGCTCCAGGGGACACTCCCCTCCGGCGGCCAGGTGTTTACCCGCGATGCATGCGCGCGCAGGGCGCCGCCAACGCAGGATTCCTGCAGAAAACCGGCCGAAACGCTGCGCTTTTGCAGGAATCCTGCGCGCCGGATGTGGCACGCGCGCGCCTTGCCACGGGGAGCACGGCCCTGGCGCCCCACGCCACGGGGCTGGATCGCCGGTAAGCAATCGAAACAATCCGGCCCAGCGATGTCGAGCCACCGAGGACTCGCACCGCCCCTCCCAGACGCCCCATGACCGTCACCCCCGCGCTCCCGCTGTTCCGCCCCGAGGCCCTGCAGGCCCGCGAGGCGCAATGGCTGGGCGGCATCCGCATCGGCCGGCCGCTGGGCTTCACGCTCGTCACCGGCGCCGCGCTGGCGATGGCCGCGGCGCTGGTCGCCTTCGCCTGCTGGGGCGACGTCACCCGCAAGGCCACGGTGCATGGCGTGCTGCTGCCGGCCGGCGGGCTCATCCACGTCAGCAGCCCGCAGGCCGGCGTCATCGCCGAGCTGCTGGTGCAGGAGGGCGACCCGGTGCTCGCCGGCCAGCCGCTGCTGCGCCTGAAGAGCGAGCGCATCACGGCGGCGGGCGACGCCGCACTGCTGATCGCCCAGGCCCTGGCCGCCCGCCGCGCCAGCCTGCAGGCCGAGCGCCGCCTGACCGAGCAGAGCCTGCGCCAGCGCCAGGACACGCTCGCCCAGCGCCTGCAAAGCCTGCAGGCCGAGGCGCGCCAGGCCCTGGCCGAGCTCGACACCCACCGGCTGCGCCTACAGCTCGGGCACAAGACGCTGGAGCGCCAGCAACAACTGGCCCGCGACGGCTTCGTCGCCCCCGCCCAGGTGCAGCAGAAGCAGGAGG
The DNA here is from genome assembly GCF_047654785.1 of Roseateles sp. Classification (GTDB taxonomy): domain Bacteria; phylum Pseudomonadota; class Gammaproteobacteria; order Burkholderiales; family Burkholderiaceae_C; genus Pelomonas. Next base: position 405,442 of record NZ_JASGKQ010000001.1, on the reverse strand, counting down.
AGTTGCTGGACCTGCAGCTGCGCGAGCGCAACGCCGAGCGCAATCTGCAGGCGCTGCAGCGCGACCTGCAAGCCGCGCAGGCCGACCGCCAAACGCTGCACACGCAGGCGCAGACGGGCCTGGCCCAGCTGGACCGCAGCCTCGCCGCGCTCGACCAGGAGGCCACCGAGGCCGATGGCCGCCATGGGTTGACGGTGGCCGCGCCGCAGGCCGGCCGGGTCAGCGCGCTGACGCTGGGCCAGGGCCAGTCCGTGCAGGCCGGGCAGACGCTGGCCAGCCTCGTCCCGACCGCGAAGGCGGCGGGCCGGGCCGACCCAGCCGAGCTGCGGGCCGAACTGTACGCCCCCAGCCGCACGGCCGGCTTCGTGCAGCCGGGCCAGGCCGTGTGGCTGCGCTATGCGGCCTTTCCGTACCAGAAGTTCGGCATGGCCGAGGGGCGGGTGCTCGCCGTGAGCCGCAGCCCGATCGCGCCAGCCGACCTGCCGGCGGGCCAGGCGCAGGCGCTGCTGGCGGCGGCGCAGGCCAACGAGCCGATGTACCGCATCACCGTCGGCCTGCCCAGGCAGACCGTGCTGACCTATGGAAAACCCACGCCGCTGGCGGCCGGCATGAGCCTGGATGCCGATGTGCGGCAGGACAGCCGCAAGGTGTGGGAATGGCTGCTCGAACCGGCGTTGGCCGTGGCGGGTGGCAGAAGGAATCTGAGCGACGAGACGAAATCCAGCCCGGGAGGATGAGTTGGATTGCGCAGATGCGGGATGATCAGCCGCTTCTTTTATCTCTTTGGAAAATGAAATGCAGGAATTGAACATCAGTGACATTGAACAAGTGAATGGTGCCGGCGTGTTGGGCCAAGCGGGTGCGGCGTTGGGTGGTGCTGCCGCCGTTAGTGCCGGCTTGGCAATGGTTCCTACTCCGGCTTCTGCGGCCTTGGGAGCTTTCGCCGTGGTTTCTAGCGTTCTCGGCGCGACCCTCTCGTTTGTGGATTCCAGCCTGTCTTGATCGCTTTTGACTAGCGCAATGGAGGGGTCGTGCGAACGAGCCCTCCACTTCACGATTAGCACAACATGAAGAAATTCTTCATCGCCATCACATTGGCAATTGGGTTGTCCATATTTTTACTATGGTTGGCCTGCCTCGGAACCTCTAGCATGATGGACTGGCTGGAGAAAGCATCACCACGAACTGTCCGCCTGCTAGCACATTGGGGATGGCTAGGTGGGTTGTTGGCCGCCATCCCTGCAATTTTCAGAAGAACCAATCGCGACAATTAAGCAACTCACCCATGAAAGACTCGACGACCTTTCATTCAACACCTAGGACTTACGCAAACGTTCAAATAAATAGGCCCCGCAGGGTATTTGTTGGATAATTTGCCGCATCGACCTCAGCATGCAAATTGTCCATCAAAAGAATCGACTACTGCCAGTTCATCCTGACCAGCCAGACCAATTTCACCATGACGAACTTTGCGGATCACGGCCAGGGATTCAGCCACGATGCGGTGAAGCGGTACCTGCAAGGCGACAAGCTGTCGGCCAGCTTGGTTTGGGAGCATGCGCAGCGTGACATCGTTCCATCCCCCCGGGGATGCATCGTGTTTGACGACACCATCCTCGACAAAGGCCATTCGCACCAGATCGAGTTGGTTCGCCGGCAGTACAGCGGCAATGCCCACGGCATCATCAAAGGGATCGGCCTGGTGAACTGCCTCTACGTCAACCCCGACACCGGCGAGTATTGGCCCATCGACTATCGATTGTTTGCGCCCGAGCAGGACGGCAAGACCAAGCTGGAGCACGTGCGCGACATGTTGGTCAGCGCTGCGGGCAACAAAGCGCTGCCCTTCACCCGGGTGCTGTTCGACACCTGGTACGCCACGATGGAGCTGATGCTGCTGGTGGACAGCCTGGGCAAACGCTTTTACTGCCCGATCAAGGCCAACCGGCTGGTCGATGACAGCGCCGGCCAAACGCCGTACCGGGCAGTGAGCGGCTTGTGCTGGACGGCACAAGAGGCTGAGCGCGGCAAGCTGATCAAGATCAAGGGATTCCCCAGGGACTACAAGGTGAAGCTCTTCCGGGTGACGGTGTCTTCCCACCGCACGGATTGGATCGTGACGAACGATCTGGCTCAAGATTCGACGCAGGGCACGCAAGAGGCGTGTGCGCTGCGCTGGAAGATCGAGCAGTTTCATCGAGAACTCAAGCAGCTGACGGGCGTTGAGAAGTGTCAGTGCCGCAAGGCGCGAATGCAGAGAAACCACATCGCCTGCGCGATCTTGGTTTGGCTGCGGCTGCGGGCGGTGGCCAAGGAAAAACTCTCTTCGATGTATCAGATCAAGACCAGTTGGCTGTCCGAACGGATGCGCCAGGAGCTGCGAAGTCCTTCGGTTTTGATGCGTTTTGCGTAAGTCCTATGCGTAAGTCCTACACATGTTATTGAAAGATTTCCATGCAAGCTTTAGATGAAAACCAATTGGATGCCGTCGCAGGCGGCAGCGTTACTAGCGGCGTCGCCAGTGCAATTGGCGGAACTGCCGCAGGCGCAGCTAGCGGCGCAATCGCTGGCGCTGTCTGGGGCGCAACCGTTGGAGGCATTGTCGGCGCAGTCGTCGGCACCGTGGTCGGCATTGCGTTTACCCTTGCCACCGAGAAATAATTTCTGACCTCATAGGTGCGAGAGAACCTCGTACCTATCTTAAAATCCACACGACATGCACCCCTCCTTGTTCATTGCCAAGCTTATTGTTACCGAAGCCAGGGGGCTTTCCAACGAGCAGCTTGACGCCATCCTGCGGCATATTTTCCTCACCAACAAGAAAAGCAACCTACTCCTTGGCTGGTCGATCATTGGCACATTTTTTATTTGCCTGATTTTTGCGGCAATATTCGCATACACCTCAGGCAATTCGCCAAAAATCACATCAACGGCAATGCTAATTCTGGTTCCGATCATCATGCCGATGATTTTCGTCTCACTCCAATTCGCACTTCCAATATTCATCGCAAGAGCCCAGATCAAGAAATTAATTGACACCGACCCGGCGGATTGAATTCGTCATTTTCTCAAAGCTGGCGCACCAACCATCAACAAAAATACTTGCACGGTTTTATTTGATTTCCCTCACCCCAAGTGAAGCCCATCAATTGCAAAAAAATTTCACCCAAAGGGAAAGCAATGATGCTCAACACCGCCATCGGCGGCGCGCTCATTGGCGCACTCGGGCGCGCAATGACCGATCTCAACATACCGACGTTGATGCCAATTTCCATAGCGCCGTCTTTTCCACTTCAGAGTGGTGATTGACATGATTGATGGACTGGAAGTCGCGCCTTGCGAATGAAAAGCAGCCGCAAGGTGCGACAATGGCCACTCGAACCGGCGTTTATCGTGGCGGTCGGCAGAATTATTCTGAGCGGCGAAACAAATTTCGCATCAAATGGCAAATTATTATTCATGCGCCGCATTCATTCTGTTTTGCGGATTCCACACCATCACCTACAGCGATGGAAATCTCGCGGATGCCATCGTAGAGCCCATAGGCAGTGAAACCATTTCCATCCGCGGGATCATCACGCCGGCAACGGCGGAAAAATTCAAATCACTTCTGCAGCCTGGCATCAAGACCGTGCTGATCTCCAGCGAGGGCGGCGTCACAGAATCAGCACTGGACATCGCCGAGAAAATCCAGAAGCGGCACCTCGACATTGAAATCATCGATTTCTGCGCCTCATCATGCGCAAACTACCTCTTCGTTGCCGGCGAAAACAAGCACATCCGGGAAGGAGCAATCGTGGGCTGGCATGGCGGGCACTCCTTCAAGCCGTTCAGACCTGCAGTTGATTCAAAAGAGCGCCTGAAGGAGAAAGAGCGCCTGCTGCTGCGTGAGCAACTGCTGTACGCCCGCGCCGGCACGTCCATCGACCTCATCGTCTACTCAGGGCTCCTGACACTCGGCGAGAGTCTGTACGGCACGATCACGAGGGAATACACGCTCTGGGTTCCAGACATCAACGAACTTCGGCGGCTGGGCGTCAAAAATATCAGCGGTCACACATCCATGAGCAATGCCTCGGACATCGATTCCCGGTTGGCGAAGATGGGTTTCTCCGGCCAGCATTCGTATGTCGGCCCTGCATATTCATACCTTCCTGCATTCACGTCAAACTACTAGAAACCACCCCGCTCACGATATAACACTGGTGCCGCTTCCCGCACAACGGGCGTTCAACCGTCTCGCAAGCACAAATAAATCCAAGCTCATCCTCAACCTCTCGCTGGCGCTTGGACTCGCCATGCTCAGCCTGTGGTTCGCCAGCCTAGGTTCCGCTGGCGCGCTGGAATGGCTGAATCAAGCATCCCCCCGAACCATAAAGTTATTGGCCAGCTGGAGCTGGGTCGGCGCATTGCTGGCAGCCGTTCCGGCGCTTGTTAGGGCCAGAAATGCAAAAAACCCCAAAGAACAGCCCGAACCTTCAGGCTTGACCGCATGAGAAAAGCCATTCCAATAGCGATGACCTGCCTTTATCTCGCCGCAGGCTGCAGCAACGCCAGCAACGACGCCCTGGCAATCGTGACGAATGCTCCTCGATATTCATGGGTCTCGGTCGGCACGCCAGCCGCAGCATCCCAGGCGGAATCCGTCCTGCGGAGCCAATGGAAGAACGGCGCATCGTTGGATTACCTGGGACGCAGCTTTCACAACGCCACCCCCGCTGGGAGGGCATACATTCTGTGCGCACTATCCCTTGCCCGGCCAGCACAGTTCAACGAACTGCTTGAAGAAACCAAGGATCTCGACAAAATACTCGTCCCCACGCTGAAGGGGGACGTGGCCAGCCTGGTGCCCTTGAATGGAATCATCCAACAGATCAAGTCGAACCGGTGCGATGGGCTGCAATGGAAGTGACCCGATCGATCCCGCCTCCCGGAAAAATCGGCAGGTGCAAAATTGCGCTGCGCTCAATCGCGTGCGCTGCCGCATGTGCCACCGCCTCGTTTGCCATCTCAACCCTCGTTGAAGAGCTTCTCGACAAGCGTCCCGAAGGGAACGTTGTTTATTGGTACACCATCGTGGCGGCCCTGGGGATATCACCCTTCATTGAAACCTTCATTTTCCAGTCCATCCCGTTCAAGTGGGCCACCCAGAGGGGATTGTCGAAACCCATCAGATTGGCCCTGATGTCCACTCCGTTTGCGCTGGCCCATTATTCAAAGGGGATGACGGCCATGCTGGAAATTCAATTCGGGGGACTGCTGCTGGCCATGGTCTATATTCATTGGCACAAAGCCGGGACGACCCTGGCCTTCAGAACCACCGCGCTTGCCCATTTCCTGCACAACGGGTTCACGGCGGCATACCTATTCCACAACGGCGCCGTGCTCGCGTTGCACTAGCGGGGCGTGTCCCTGCACGATTCTTTGACGCCATGCGCGCAATCATCCAATCCGAAGCCGCGGAGTGCGGCATCGCCTGCCTGGCGATGATTTCATCCGCGCATGGCGCCAGTGCCGATCTGTTGGACCTGCGCCGCAGGTTCACGGTATCCCGCCACGGGGTTTCGCTGCGCGACCTGCTGGGCATGGCCGCCTCGCTGGGATTCACGTCACGGCCGCTGAAGCTGACGCTGGAGCATCTGGGGCAACTGAAGCTCCCCTGCATCCTGCACTGGGACATGAACCATTTCGTCGTGCTGAAGCAGGTTGGCCGGCGAAGCATCACCCTGCTCGACCCCGCCGTCGGCGAGCGCCGGATGCCGCTGGCCGAGGTGTCACGCCATTTCACCGGCGTCGCGCTGGAGCTGAGCCCCAGCGCCGAATTCAAGCCCCAGGCACCCGCCCCGCGCGTGAGCCTGTCGGCGCTGACCGGCAAGGTCACCGGCCTGAAGCGCTCGCTGCTGCAAATCTTCGGCGTCGCGGCCGTGCTGGAGTTGTTCGCCATCGTCGCGCCGCTGTTGCAGCAGATGGTCGTGGACGAAGTGCTGACCTCGGGCGACCGCGACCTGCTGACCGTGCTGGCGCTGGGCTTCGGCCTGCTGCTGCTCGTGCAGACGCTGATCGGCCTGGCGCGCTCGTGGATGGTGATCGTGCTGAGCCAGTCGCTGGCCCTGCAGTGGGCCGGCAATGTCTTCGCCCATCTCGTGAAGCTGCCGGTCGCCTTCTTCGAGCTGCGCCACCTGGGCGACATCACCTCGCGCTTCGGCGCCGTGCAGGCGATCCAGAAGACGCTGACCACCGCCGTCATCGAAGCGGTGCTGGATGGGCTGATGGCGGTGGCGGCGCTGGTGATGATGCTGATTTACGCCCCGACGCTGGCGGCCGTGACCGTGGGCGCGGTCGCGCTGTATGGCCTGCTGCGCTGGGCGTCCTACGCGCCGTTTCGCAACGCGGCGGCCGAGCGGCTGGTGGTGGCGGCGCGGGAGAACACGCATTTCCTGGAGACGCTGCGGGCGATGACGCCGCTCAAGCTCTTCGGCCGCGAGCAGGAGCGCCGCGCGCGCTGGCAGAACCTGCTCGTCGAGGTGCAGAACCGCGACCTGCGCACGGCGCGGATGGGCATGGGCTTTTCCACCGCCAGCACCTTCATCTTCGGGCTGGAGAACCTGCTGGTGCTGTGGCTGGGGGCGCGGCTCATCATGGGCGGCCTGGCCGGCGGCGGCGCGAGTTCCGGCGCGGGCATGACGGTGGGCATGCTGTTCGCCTTCCTGGCCTACAAGGGCCAGTTCTCGGGGCGCGTGTCGGCGCTCATCAATTACGCGGTGGATTTGAAGATGCTGGGCCTGCATGCCGAGCGGCTGGCCGACATTTGCCTGGAACCCCCCGAGAAGGACGAGCTGCCGCACAACGACCTCGCGCACCTGCCGCCCGGCATCGAGCTGCGCGGCGTGAGCTTCCGCTACGGCGAGGGCGAGCCGTGGGTGCTGAAGGACGCGGACTTCAGCATCGCGGCCGGCGAGAGCGTGGCGGTCGTCGGCGCGTCGGGCGCGGGCAAGACGACGCTGCTGAAGATCGCGCTGGGGCTGCTGCAGCCCACCGAGGGCGAGGTGCTGTACGGCGGGCAGCCGGTGCGGCACCTGGGCATCGCCAACTTCCGGCGCCAGATCGGCACCGTGATGCAGGAGGACGTGCTGCTGACCGGCAGCCTGGCCGACAACATCGCCTTCTTCGACGTGCAGCCCGACCCCGCGCGGGTGGAGGCCTGCGCGCGCATGGCGCAGCTGCACGAGGACATCGCCCGCATGCCGATGGGCTACCAGACGCTGGTGGGCGACCTGGGCTCGGGGCTGTCGGGCGGGCAGAAGCAGCGGCTGCTGCTGGCGCGCGCGCTGTACAAGCAGCCGCGCGTGCTGGCGCTGGACGAGGCGACCAGCCACCTGGACCTGGGCAACGAGCGCGCGGTGACGGCGGCCATCGCGCACATGCGGCTCACCCGCCTCGTCATCGCCCACCGGCCCGAGACGATTGCCGGCGCACAGCGCGTGGTGCAGATCAAGGCCGGGAAGGTCGTCGCGGTGGCCCGGGCCATGGCCGAGCCGCCCGCGCCCGGCGAGCGGGCGGAAGAGGCGGTGCCGGCCTGAACGGCGCCGTCAGGCCGCCGCCCGCATCATCCGCGCCGCCTTCTCGCCGATCATCATCGCCGGCGCGTTGGTGTTGCCGCTGACCAGCGTCGGCATGATGGACGCGTCCACGACGCGCAGGCCCTGCAGGCCGTGCACGCGCAGCTCGGCGTCCACGACGGCCAGCGCGTCGCTGCCCATGCGGCAGGTGCCGACCGGGTGGTAGATGGTGTCCACGCGCTGGCGCAGCAGGGCCTCGATGTCGGCGTCGCTGCGCGTCTCGGTGTCCCACATCTCGGCCTGCCAGTGCGCGCGCAGCGCCGGCTGGTTCAGCAGCGCGCGGGTGAGCTTGAAGCCGGCCACCATCTGCGGCAGGTCGTCGGGGTGCTGGAAGAACGCCGGGTCGATCAGCGGCGCGGTGGCCGCGTCGCGGCCGGCGAGCCGCACGCTGCCGCGGCTGCGCGGCCGCAGCAGGCAGACGTGGCAGGACATGCCGTGGCCCCAGCGCAGCTTGCGGGCGTGGTCTTCCACGGCGGCGACGACGAAATGCAGCTGGATGTCGGGCCGCGGCTCGTCGGCCCGCGTGCGCAAGAAGCCGCCGCCCTCGGCGAAGTTGCTGGTCAGCATGCCGCGCCGCTCGGCGCGGTAGCGGCGGATGGCGCGCCAGAACGCCAGCCCGCCGCGCAGCGACAGGCCGAAGCTGTCGAGGCTGCGGCTGCGCAGGCCGAACACGAAGTCCGGGTGATCCTGCAGGTTGGCGCCGACGCCGGGCAGGTGGTGCAGCACGGCGATGCCCTGCGCCTGCAACTGCGCCGCGTCGCCGACGCCGGACAGCATCAGCAGCTGCGGCGACTGGATGGCGCCGGCCGCCAGCACGACCTCGCGGCGCGCGCCGAGGCGCCGCAGCACGCCGCCGACGCGCGCCTCCACGCCCACCGCGCGACGGCCGTCGAAGAGGACGCGCTGCACCTGCGCCTGCACCGTCACGCGCAGGTTGGGCCGGCCCAGGTGCGGGCGCAGGTAGGCGCGGGCCGCGCTGCAGCGCTCGCCGCGGTCCTGCGTGACCTGGTAGATGCCGATGCCTTCCTGCGTCTCGCCGTTGAAGTCGGCGTTGACCGCGTGCCCCGCCTCGCGGCCGGCCGCGAGCCAGGCGGCGTGCAGCGGGTTGTCGGTGCGCAACTGGCTGACCTTCAGCGGCCCGGCCTGGCCGTGCAGCGGCGCGCCGAAGCTGTCGTTGCACTCGCTCCTGACGAAGTCGGGCAGCACGTCGTCCCAGCCCCAGCCGGGGTTGCCCAAGGCGGCCCAGTGGTCGTAGTCCTCGCGCTGGCCGCGGATGTAGACCATCGCGTTGATGCCCGACGAGCCGCCCAGCATCCTGCCGCGCGGCACATAGCCGCGGCGGCCGCCGAGGCCGGGCTGCGGCACGGTCTGGAAGGCGTAGTTGTGCAGCTTGCTGGGCACCATCAGCACGGCGCCGGTGGGCACGGTGCCGAGCCAGTTGTTCACGTCGGCGCCGGCCTCCAGCACCAGCACGCTGGTGCCCGGGTCTTCGCTCAGGCGCCCGGCCAGCGCCGAGCCGGACGAGCCGCCGCCGATGACGATGACGTCGTGGGTTTCGTCGAAACGCTGGGGGTCGGTCATGGGAGTTTCTTCAACAAGCCGAGCAGGCGCTCGAAGGTCGCGCCATAGGGCGGCTGGAACAGCCGCGTGCCGGCGAAGCGCGACTGGATGAACAGCGGCTTCTCCTTGCTGAAGGTGCGGAAGCCCCATTCGCCGTGGTAGGCGCCCATGCCGCTGGCGCCGACGCCGCCGAAGGGCTGCTCCTCCTGGCCGAGATGCCACAGGCAGTCGTTGATGGTCACACCGCCCGCGTGCGTCTCGCGCATCACGCGGTCGCGCACGGCGGCGTCGCTGCCGAACCAGTACAGCGCCAGCGGGCGATCACCCGCGTTGACGTGGGCGAGCGCCTCCTCGACCCGGCCGTAGCCGACGATGGGCAGCAGCGGGCCGAAGATTTCCTCCCGCATGACGGTGGCGTCGGGCGGCACGTCGAGCAGCAGCGCCGGGACGAGGCGGCGGTCGCCGGGCTGCTCGTCGTGCGTGCGCAGCACGCGCGCGCCGCGCGCGGCGGCGTCGTCGAGCAGGCCCTGCAGGCGCGCGTGGTGGCGCGGCGTGGCGATGCTGGTGTAGTCGGCATTGCCGGCGATGCGCGGGTACATGCGGCGCATCTCGGCCAGCAGGCGCTGGCTCAGGGGCTCGACCAGCTCGTGCGGCACGAGCAGGTAGTCGGGCGCGACGCAGGTCTGGCCCGCGTTGAAGAGCTTGCCGAAGGCCAGGCGCGAGGCGGTCAGCGCCAGGTCGCAGCTGCGGTCCACGAGGGCCGGCGACTTGCCGCCCAGCTCCAGCGTGACCGGCACCAGGTGCTTCGCCGCCGCCTGCGCGACGTGGCGGCCGACGGCGGTGGAGCCGGTGAAGAACAGATGGTCCAGCGGCAGTTCGGTGAAGGCCCGGCCGACCTCGGCATCGCCGGTGATGACCTGCATCTCCTCGGGCGCGAAGTGCTCGGCGACCATGCGCGCCATCAGTTCGCTGGTGGCCGGCGTCAGTTCGGAGGGCTTGATGAGCACGCGGTTGCCGGCCGCCAGCGCGGCGATGGCGGGCTCCATCGCCAGGTAGTAGGGGTAGTTCCAGGGCGAGACGATGCCGACGACGCCCAGCGGCTGGCGCATCAGCACATTGCGGCCGGGCAGGAAGTGCAGCGGCGTGGCGACGCGCCTGGGCTTCATCCAGCGGCGCAGATGCTTCAGCGCATGGCGGGCGCCGGCCTCGACGGTGAAGAGGTCGGCCAGCAGCGACTCCTGGCGCGCGCGATGGCCGAAGTCCCGCGCCATCGCGGCGGCGAGCGCCTCGGCGTGCTGGCGCGTCATCGCCAGCAGGCGCTGCAGGCGGTCGCGGCGCACCTCGTAGGCGGGCATGCGCTCCGCCTCGAAGGCGCGGCGCTGCGCCGTCAGCGCCAGATGCAGGCGTTCCTGCAGCGCGGTGTCCATGGCTTCGTCTCCGGTTCTTGTCGACCGGTCGAGGCTAACCGCAAGCGGGGGCCCCACCATCGGGGGAGGCCCTGGACTAGAGGAACGCATCTAGTCGCGCGGACGACAGGGGAATTTGAATATTGCGGGCCGAGCGCCGGGCGCGCCTGAGCCGGCCCGCGTCAGGCGATATCAGTGCCGGAAGTGGCGGACGCCGGTGAGGACCATGGCGATGCCGCGCTCGTTCGCCGCTGCAATCACTTCGTCGTCGCGCATGGAGCCGCCCGGCTGGATGACGCAGGTTGCGCCGGCGTCGGCCAGCACGTCCAGCCCGTCGCGGAACGGGAAGAAGGCGTCGCTGGCGACGGCCGAGCCCTTCAGGCTCAGGCCCGCGTGCTGGGCCTTGATGGAGGCGATGCGGGCCGAGTCCAGCCGGCTCATCTGCCCGGCGCCGACGCCCAGCGTCATGCCGCCGCCGCAGAAGACGATGGCGTTGCTCTTCACGTATTGCGCGACGGTCCAGGCGAACATCAGGTCGTCGAGTTGCTGGGCCGTGGGCTGCAGCGTCGTGACGAGCTTCAGGTCCTCGCGCTTCAGGAAGTGGTTGTCCGCCGTCTGCAGCAGCAGGCCGGAGCCGACGCGCTTGCTGTCGCCGGCATTGCGGCCCTGCAGCCAGGGCGTCGCGCCGCCCGGCGGCAGCGCGATCTGCAGCAGCCGCACGTTCGCCTTGCCCTTGAACACCGCCAGCGCCTCGGCGCTGAACGACGGCGCCATCAGCACCTCGACGAACTGCTTGGCGACGAGCTGCGCCGCCGCACCGTCCAGTTCGCGGTTGAAGGCGATGATGCCGCCGAAGGCGCTGGTGGGGTCGGTCTTGAACGCCTTGGCGTAGGCCTCGGCCGGATCGGCGCCGACGGCCACCCCGCAGGGGTTGGCGTGCTTGACGATGACACAGGCCGGCGTGGCTAAGCTCTTCACGCATTCCCACGCCGCATCGGCGTCGGCGATGTTGTTGTACGAGAGCTCCTTGCCCTGCAACTGCCGGCCCGTCACCAGCGAGCCGGGCGCGGGGAACAGGTCGCGGTACAGCGCGGCGCTCTGGTGCGAGTTCTCGCCGTAGCGCAGGTCCTGCACCTTGACGAAGCTCGCGTTCATCTGCGCCGGGTACTCGGCCTTGGAGCCGTCTTCCTGCAGCGCCGACAGGTAGTTGCTGATCGCCGCGTCGTACTGCGCGATGCGGTTGAAGGCGGCGACGCTGGCCGCGAAGCGGGTCTTGTCGCTGGTCTTGCCGTGCGCCTTCAGTTCGTCGAGCACGGCGGCGTACTGGGCCGCGTCGGTCAGCACCGTCACGTCCTTCCAGTTCTTCGCCGCGCTGCGCACCATGGCCGGGCCGCCGATGTCGATGTTCTCGATGGCGTCCTCCAGCGTGCAGCCGGGCTTGGCGACGGTCGCCTCGAAGGGGTAGAGGTTGACGGCGAGGATGTCGATGCGCGCGATGCCGTGCTGCGCCATCGCCGCCACGTGCTCGGGCAGGTCGGAGCGCGCCAGCAGGCCACCGTGGATCTTGGGGTGCAGCGTCTTCACGCGGCCGTCCATCATCTCGGGGAAGCCGGTGTGCTCGGCCACCTCCGTCACCGGCAGGCCGTTGTCGGCCAACAGCTTGGCGGTGCCGCCGGTGGACAGCAGCCGGGCGCCGAGCGCGTGCAGCCCTTGCGCGAATTCGAGGATGCCGGTCTTGTCGGACACGGAAAGGAGTGCGGTGAGTGCCATGGTCGGGTCAGCCAATGTTGTGATCAGTGAGTTTGCGGCGCAGCGTGTTGCGGTTGATGCCCAGCCATTGCGCGGCCTTGCTCTGGTTGCCGCCGGCCTCGCGCATGACGATCTCGAACAGCGGCTTCTCCACCAGCTTGATCAGCATCTCGTGCATCGAGTGCGGCTCCTGGCCGTCGAGGTCGCTGAAAAAGGCTTCGAGGTTCTCGCGCACGCAGGCGTCGATGGGATTGGGCGGGGGGGTGTTCTTCTGGGCGCTCATGGTCAGGCGGCGCAGGCGGGGTCGGCCCGGGCTTGGTCGTCGTTGGCGGCCACGGCGGCAGGCAGCCTCTCAAAGGTCTGGCCGAGGTCGTCGAACCAGTCGCGCAGCGCCCGCAGCTGCGCGTCGCAGCGCTCCAGCGTGTTCATGCGCTGGCGGAAGGCCTCGCCGCCCGGCAGGCCGCGCACGGCCCAGCCGATGTGCTTGCGCGCGCTGCGCACGCCGCTGGCTTCGCCGTACAGGCCGTAGTGGTCGTGCAGGTGCTCGGTGAGCCAGTCGCGCGCCTCGGCCACGGTGGGCGCGGGCAGGTGCTCGCCGGTCGCCAGGAAGTGGGCCACCTCGCGGAAGATCCACGGCCGGCCCTGGGCGGCGCGGCCGATCATCAGCGCGTCGGCCCGCGTGCGGGCCAGCACGTCGCGCGCCTTCTCGGGCGAGTCGATGTCGCCGTTGGCGACGACGGGGATGGACAGCGCGGCCTTCACCGCGGCGATGGTGTCGTATTCCGCCAGGCCCTTGTAGCCCTGTTCGCGGGTGCGGCCATGGACGGCCAGCATCTGGATGCCGGCGGCCTCGAAGCGCGTGGCCAGGCGCAGCGCATTGCGCTCGTCCGCGCTCCAGCCGGTGCGCATCTTCAGCGTCACGGGCACGCCGCGCGGCGCGCACGCGGCGACGACCGCCTCGACGATCTCCAGCGCCAGCGCCTCGTTGCGCATCAGCGCCGAGCCGGCCCATTTGTTGCAAACCTTCTTGGCCGGGCAGCCCATGTTGATGTCGATGATCTGCGCGCCGCGGTCGATGTTGTGGACGGCCGCCTCGGCCAGCATCGCCGCATCCGTGCCGGCGATCTGCACCGCGATCGGCCCGGGCTCGCCGCGGTGGTCGGCGCGGCGCGAGGTCTTCAGGCTGTGCCACAGCTCCTTGCGCGAGGTGACCATCTCGCTGACCGCGTAGCCCGCGCCCAGGCGCCGGCAGAGCTGGCGGAAGGGCCGGTCCGTGACCCCGGCCATCGGCGCGACGAACAGCGCGGTCCCGGCATGTTCGGGGAGGAGGTGGGGGCCGATCTGCACGTGGGTCTGCTCAAAAATGAGGCGGGATTGTAGCCAGCCGCCTCCGGCGGCCCGCCCGGCCCACAATGCCGCCATGGAAGCCTGGCTGGCCCAATTCATCCACGAGCTGCTCGCCGCGCTGGCCCTGCCCCAGGTGGGGCTGGCGGCGGTGTTCGTCGTCGCCTTCGTCTCCGCGACGCTGCTGCCGCTGGGCTCGGAGCCGGCGGTGTTCCTCGTCGTCAAGGCCGACCCCGGCATGTTCTGGCCCGCCATCGCCGTCGCCACGCTGGGCAACACGCTGGGCGGCGCGGTGTCGTGGTGGATGGGCTACGGCGCCGAGAAGGCCGTCGAGGCCGTGCGGCACCACGAACCCCGGCACTCGCGCGCGGCGCAGTGGCTGCGGCGCTTCGGCCCCAAGGCCTGCGTGCTGAGCTGGCTACCCGTCGTCGGCGACCCGCTGTGCGCCGTGGCCGGCTGGCTCAAGCTGCCGTTCTGGCCCTGCCTGGGCTGGATGGCCGCCGGCAAGTTCCTGCGCTTCGTCTTCTACACCGCCGCCCTGCTGTGGCTCGTTCCGGAATCCTGGCTGTCATGACCCCTTCCTCCTGCTACCAAGACCTCGCCGCCCGCCAGCAGCGCCTGCACCGCCTGGCCCACCTGCAGGCCATCGCGCAATGGGACCAGGCCACCCACATGCCCACCCACGGCAACGAGGCGCGCAGCCTGGCGCTGGCCGAGATGGACGGCCTGCTGCACCAGCTCGCCACCGACCCGGCGCTGCCGGGCCTGCTGGCCGGCGCCGCCGCCGAGCCGCTGGACGACACCCAGCGCGCCAACCTGCGCGAGATCACCCGCGCCTGGCGCGCCGCCAACGCGCTGCCGCAGGCGCTGGTGGAGGCCAAGAGCCTGGCCAACAACCGCTGCGAGCACGCCTGGCGCACGCAGCGCCCGGCCAACGACTGGGCCGGCTTCGCGCCCAATCTGCGCGAGGTGCTGAAGATCGCCCGCCAGGAGGCCGAGTGCCTGTCGCAGAGCGCCGGGCTGTCGAAGTACGACGCGCTGCTGGACCAGTACGAACCCGGCATGCGCGCGGCCGAGGTCGAGCGCGTGTTCGCGCCGCTGCGCGGCTGGCTGCCGGGGCTGATCCGCGCGGTGACGGACAGGCAGGCGCGCGAGGCCGTGATCGCCCCGGCCGGCCCCTTCCCGGCCGCCGCGCAGAAGGCGCTCGGCCTGGACGCGATGCGGCTGATGGGCTTCGACTTCGCCGCCGGCCGGCTGGACGAGAGCACCCACCCCTTCTGCGGCGGCGTACCGGAAGACGTGCGCATGACCACGCGCTACCGCGAGGACGACTTCCTGCCCAGCCTGATGGGCACCATCCACGAGACCGGCCACGGCCGCTACGAGCAGAACCTGCCGCGCGAGCTGCTGGGCCAGCCCATCGCCCGCGCGCGCTCCATGGGCATCCACGAGAGCCAGAGCCTGTCCTTCGAGATGCAGCTGGGCAGCCACCCGGCCTTTGCCGCGCTGCTGGCGCCGCTGCTGGCCAGGCACTTCGGCGACCAGCCGGCGTTCGAGCCCGGCAACCTGCACCGGCTGCTGACGCGCGTGCAGCCGGGCCTGATCCGCGTGGACGCCGACGAGGTGACCTACCCCGCCCACATCCTGCTGCGCTTCGACATCGAGCGGGCGCTGATCGAAGGCGAGGCCGAGGTGGACGACATCCCCGCGCTGTGGGACGACAAGATGGCCGGGCTGCTCGGCCTGGACACGCGCGGCAACTTCAAGGACGGCCCGATGCAGGACGTGCACTGGCCCGCCGGGCTGTTCGGCTACTTCCCCTGCTACACGCTGGGCGCGATGTACGCGGCGCAATGGTTCGCCGCGATGCGCGCGCAGCAGCCCGGCCTGGACGCGCAGATCGCCCGCGGCGAGCTGGGCGGCGTGTTCGACTGGCTGCGCAGCCACGTGTGGCGGCAGGCCAGCCGCTACGAGACGCCCGAGCTGGTGCGGCGCGCCAGCGGCGAGGCGCTGAACCCGGCGCACTTCGAGGCGCACCTGCGCGCCCGCTACCTGGGCGGCTGACAACCGGCAGTGCGCAAAAAAAGGGCCGCCCCTCAGGGGCGGCCCAAGTTCGGTTCGAACGAGCTCTCTTCCAATCCACGGCGCGTCCCCGGCCCCCCGGCCATCTCCGCGCGTGGCACCCGGTGGTTGTTCTCTCCGGGCTGGGCCGCCGCGCGCAAGGCGCCCGGTGACCGTGGGCGCATTCTGGGCATCCCGGGCCGCGTCCGCATCCCCGCAAGCCAAGGGGGCGCCCGCCGGCCGTGAACGGCGTCACAACATCAGCGCCAGCCGCTCCAGGATCAGCACGCCGAAGAACGCCAGGCCGGCGATCAGCGTCCATTTGATGATGACCAGGCCCAGCCGCCGCCAGCGCGGCTGGCCGGTGGCGATGGCGAGCGCGAAGCAGACGACGGCCGAGAACAGCAGCAGGCCGACGACGAGGCGGGCGATCAGCATCAGGACGCCGCCACCGTGGCGAAGTACCGCGCGTGCGTGTGGCGCAGGGTGGCCTCGTCGGCAGCCGCCAGCAGCACGACCTCCCGCTGCTCACCCGCTTGCAGGTGGCGCAGTTCCAGCTGCAGCCGCTCGTCCTGCGCAAGCGGGCGCTGCAGGTCGTCAAAGACCTTCATGCGGTGCAGGCGCCGGTGCTTCGGGTCGAAATCCATCAGATAAATCATCGTCACTCTCCAAGAACGGGCATGGCCGTCACGAGCGCCTTCAGCAAGCGGGCCAGGTTGTCACGGTCCGGCGTGATGCCGGGGCCGGCCGGCAACATGGGCACCTCGGCCGGGGGCGGTACCGCCTCGCCGTCCAACCCGCGCTCGACCCGATCGACGGCCTCCGAGAGAGCCTCCATCCATTGCAGCAGCGCGGCATCGCCCTCGCCGTGCCGGTGACCAGCGAACCGCAGGGCCAAGGCCCGGGCGAGCGACCGCTGCGCCTGCCGGTCCGCCACCACGACCCGACACCCGGCGATGTCCTGCATGGACGCCAGGCGCGAACCGCGCTCGCGCCTGAGTTTGGCGCAGATCGCAGGCGTCGATTTGGCCTCGCGCGTGGCGGGCTGCTGGTGGAACTCCTCCCGCAGCACCCGCTCCACCTCGGCGCTGGCGGCCGCGAATTGCCGACGGTAGTCATCCAGCAGCAGCAGGTCGTCCGGGGTGATCGGCTCGCCGCGCAGCCGCTCGCCCAGCTTGTTGACCTGCGTCGCGCTCACCACGCCGGCGCCAGCTCCGCGAAGCCCTTGGGCGCCGCGCGCTCGTCGGCGAAGGTGACGACCTCGTAGGCGTCCTCGTCCGCCAGCAGCGCGCGCAGCAGCTTGTTGTTCAGCGCGTGGCCGCCCTTGAAGGAGGTGTACGCGGCCAGCAGCGGCATGCCGGCCACCTGCATGTCGCCGATCGCGTCCAGGATCTTGTGCTTGACGAACTCGTCGTCGTAGCGCAGGCCGTCGGCGTTCAGCACCTTGTAGTCGTCCACGACGATGGCGTTGTCCATCGAGCCACCCAGCGTCAGGCCGCGTGAGCGCATCAGGTCGATGTCGGCCGTCATGCCGAAGGTGCGCGCGCGGGCGATCTCCTTCTTGTACGCGCCCGAGCCCATGTCGAACACGAAGCGGCTGCCGGTGGCCGCCACGGCCGGGTTGTCGAACTCGATCTCGAAGCTCAGCGTGTAGCCGTGGTGCGGCTCGAGCCGTGCCCACATCAGCTTCTTGCCCTCGCCCTGGCGCACCTCCACCGGCTTCTTCACCTTCAGGAAGCGCTTGGGCGCGTCCTGCAGCGCGATGCCGGCGGACTGCAGCAGGAACACGAAGCTCGCGGCCGAGCCGTCCAGCACGGGCACCTCGTCGGCGTTGATGTCGATGTAGAGGTTGTCCAGCCCCAGGCCGGCGCAGGCGGACAGCAGGTGCTCGATGGTCTGCACCTTGGGCGCGCCGGGGTCGCCGCCGGGGCTGATGGTGGTGGCCATGCGGGTGTCGCTGACCGCCGTCACGCCCACCGGGATGTCCACCGGCGGGCACAGGTCCACGCGGCGGAAGACGATGCCGGTGTCGGCCGGCGCCGGGCGCAGCGTCAGCTCGACCTTCTGGCCGCTGTGGATGCCCACGCCGACGGCGCGGGTGATCGACTTCAGGGTGCGTTGCTTGACCATGCCGGGATTGTCCCAGCATCAGGCCGGGGGCTTGCGCTCCACGGGCAATCGCAGCGACAGCCGCGTGCCATTGCCGGGCGAGGAGTCGATGCGCAGCTTGCCGCCCAGCCGCTGGGCGCGCCGGATCTGGCTCTTCAGCCCGCGGCCGTGCTGGATGGACTGCAGGTCGAAGCCGGCGCCGTCGTCCTCGACGCGGATCTCGACGTAGCGGCCGTGGTCGCGCGTGACCAGGCGCACCCGGCTGGCCCGGGCGTGCTTGAGCACGTTGTTCAGCGCCTCCTGCATCAGCCGCAGCACGTGCAGCGCGTCGGGCGGCTCCAGCCACGGCAGCGTGGGCAGGTCCTGCACGTCCCACTCCAGCCGCAGGCCGCCGGCCTGCAGCCGCTTGCCGAGGCGGTAGCGCATGGTCGCCAGCAGCGAGACCAGGTCGTGCCCCACCGGCTCCAGCGAGTCGATGACCAGGCGCAGGTCGTCCACGCATTCGCGCAGCACCTCCACGCACTGCTCCTGCGTCATGCTGCCCTGCTCTGTCGCCACCAGCGCCGACAGCAGCGACGAGCCCAGGCCGTCGTGCATGTCGGCCATCAGCCGCTGGCGCTCCAGCAGCAGCGCCTGCTGGCGCTCGGCCTCGCGCAGCTGCGCGTTCTGCGCCTGCAGCACCGAGACCTGCTCGTCCAGGTTCTCCTGCAGCTGGCTGTTCCGGGCCCGCACCTGCTCCACGGTGCCGACGTAGCGGCGCTGCACCGCATGCAGGAAGCTCAGCGTCACCGCCAGCATCGCGAACGGCATCAGGAAGACATGCTCCGGCCAGGCCCAGCCGGCCAGCACCGCCAGGTCGTGCGCGCCGACCAGGCCGCCGGCCACCAGCGCCAGCGCCATCAGCCGCAGCTCGGAGTGGCGCTCGCGCCAGGCCAGCCAGGCCACCCAGGCGATGCCCACGCCGGCCACCGCCGCGGTGACGGCGTACTGCAGCACCACCAGGTCGAGCTGGCGCAGCCACAGCGGCATGCTGGCCACGCTGACCAGCACGACGCCGGCGATCAGGCCCTGCTCCAGCCGCCGGTAGCGGCGCTGGGCGAAGCGCAGCGCGAACAGCAGCGCCGTCAGCATGACCCAGCCCATGGACGCATGCGCGACCCACCAGAACCAGTCCTGCGCCGGCGCCGACGCCGGCGGGCTCATGTAGTAGTGCAGGCTGCGCACCATCCACGCCGCCGCGCCGAGCGCGAACAGGCCGTAGATGCCCTCGTCCGGCCGGCGCATCCACAGCGTCAGCGCGAAGCAGCCCAGCACCGCCAGCGTCAGGCTGGCCGCCTGCGGCAGGCCGGACTGCATGCGCACCCGCCACCGCCAGCGCTTCTCCAGCGCATCGCGCGGGCCGACCCACAGGCGCGACACCGCGCGGTAGCTGTCCACCGGCACCGGCAGCGCGACGACCAGCTCCAGCCCCGGCTCGCCGACCCCGGGCAGCGGCAGCCACAGCGGCTGCACCCACTGCTCGCGCTCGACGCGCTGGTTGTCCAGCAGCAGCCGCCAGCCCTGCCCGGTGCGCGCCAGCACCGCGGCGGACAGCGTCGCCAGCCGCGGCAGGTACAGCGCCTGCGCCTCGCCGCTGCCGGCCGGCACCTGGACGCGGTACCAGCGCATCTCATAGCCCTGCGCGTCGCTGACGACGGCGGCGCCGGGGCGGACGCGCACGTCGGGCAGCACCACCGGCCGCCACGCAGTGGCACCGGCCGGCGGCAGCAGCTCGTCCGGCACCGCCAGGTGGTCGCCGCCGGCCACCGCATGGCGGCGCAGCGCGGTCCACCAGGCCTCGAGCTGGGCGCGCGTCCAGGCGCGGGTGGCCAGCTCGACGGGCGCGGCCTCGTCGCCGCCGACATGCGCGCTGGGCTGCGGCAGGCGCTGCGCCTGCGCCGCCAGGCCCGGGGCCAGCGCGAGCAGCAGCAGCCAGCGGCGCAGCAGCAAGCCCCAGTCAGGCATGGGGCACGGGGGCGGCGATCGTCGGCATGGAGCGCGAGCATGCCACAGGGGTGTGGCGGCCCTTCGCCCCGCCCCGGGAGCAGGCGCCCGCGCCAAAGAAAAAGGCGGGCCCTTGCGGGCCCGCCCTTCTCCAGGAGGCGATGGCCGGGTGCGCGGTCAGTCCGCCTGCTTGCGCAGGAAGGCCGGGATCTCGATCTCGTCCATGCCGTTGGACGACAGCGCCTCGACCTTGGCGGCCGCGCTGCCCGAGCGGCCGTGGCGCCACACGCTGGGCACGTTGGCGTTGGCGAAATCGCCCAGGCCCAGGCCGACGTTGGCCTGCGCCGCCGGCGCGGCCATGGCCACCGCCTGCGTCAGCACCGGCATGCCGTCGGTGCCGTTGCGCACGACCTGGCTGGTCTGCACCACCTGCAGCGGCGCCTGCTGGCGGGCGCGGCCGGCGGTCAGGCCGGTGGCGATGACGGTCACGCGCAGCGCGTCGCCCAGCGACTCGTCGTAGGCGGTGCCGAAGATGACGTGCGCTTCCTCGGACGCATAGCGCTTGATGGCGTTCATCGCGTTGCGCGACTCGCTGAGCTTGAAGTTCGCGCGGGCGGCGGCGATCAGCACCAGCACGCCGCGCGCGCCGGACAGGTCGATGCCCTCCAGCAGCGGGCAGGCCACGGCCGCCTCGGCGGCCTTGGCGGCGCGGTCCGGGCCGGTGGCCTGGGCCGTGCCCATCATGGCCTTGCCGGGCTCGCTCATCACCGTCTTCACGTCCTCGAAGTCGACGTTGACGAGGCCGGGGATGTGAATGATGTCGGAAATGCCGCCAACGGCGTTCTTCAGCACGTCATTGGCGTGCGCGAAGGCCTGATCCTGCGTCACATCGTCGCCCAGCACGTCGAGCAGCTTGTCGTTCAGCACGACGATCAGCGAATCGACGTTGGCTTCCAGCTCGGCCAGGCCGGCGTCGGCCGCCTTCAGGCGCCGGCCGCCCTCGAATTCGAAGGGCTTGGTGACGACGCCGACGGTCAGGATGCCCATTTCCTTGGCGACGCGCGCAATCACCGGCGCGGCGCCCGTGCCGGTGCCGCCGCCCATGCCCGCGGTGATGAACAGCATATTGGCACCCGCGATGGATTCGCGGATGCGCGCCTCGGCCTCCTCGGCGGCCGCCTTGCCCATTTCAGGTTTGGCGCCGGCACCCAGGCCGGTGGAGCCCAGTTGCAGCAACTGGTCCGCCCGGGACCGGTTGAGGGCCTGCGCATCGGTATTGGCGCAGATGAATTCAACGCCCTGGACCCCCTGGGCGATCATGTGGTCGACCGCATTGCCGCCGCCGCCACCGACCCCGATCACCTTGATTTGGGTGCCTTGGTCAAACTCTTCGATCATCTCGATGGGCATATCAAACCTCCTGCTGCAATTGTGCCTCGGGCACGCAACGAATGACTAGATGTTGAACAATTTTTCTCATTTTCTAGGGATCAGAAGTTCCCCATGAACCAATCCTTGACCCGGCCGAGCAGGGTTTGCACGGAGCCGGCCTGCTGCGCGGCCTTGAAACCCCGGCTGCGCGACAGCCTGGCCTCCTCCAGCAAGCCCATCACGGTGGCCGAGCGCGGGTTGGCGACCATGTCGGAAAGCCCCCCTGAATAGGTGGGGAGGCCGCGCCGGACAGGTTTCAGGAAAATGTCCTCGGCGAGTTCCACCATGCCCGGCATGACGGCCGAGCCGCCGGTCAGCACGATGCCGCTGGACAGCAGTTCCTCATACCCGCTCTCGCGGATGACCTGGTGCACCAGCGAAAAGATTTCCTCGACGCGCGGCTCGATGACGCCGGCCAGCGCCTGCTTGGACAGCATGCGCGGGCCGCGGTCGCCCAGGCCCGGCACCTCCACCTGGTCGGACGGGTCGGCCAGCAGCTGCTTGGCGACGCCGTATTCGACCTTGATTTCCTCGGCATCCTTGGTCGGCGTGCGCAGCGCCATCGCGATGTCGCTGGTGATCAGGTCGCCCGCGATCGGGATGACGGCGGTATGGCGGATGGAGCCGCCGGTGAATATCGCCACGTCGGTGGTGCCGGCGCCGATATCGACCAGCGCGACGCCCAGGTCGCGCTCGTCGGCGGTCAGCGCCGCATGGCTGGACGCGCTCGGGTTCAAAACCAGCTGGTCCACCTCCAGGCCGCAGCGGCGCACGCATTTGACGATGTTTTCGGCGGCGCTCTGGGCGCCGGTCACGATATGGACCTTGACCTCCAGCCGCCCGCCGCTCATGCCGATGGGCTCCTTGACCTCGTGGCCGTCGATGACGAATTCCTGCGGCTCGACCAGCAGCAGCCGCTGGTCGTTGGGGATATTGATGGCCTTGGCGGTTTCGACGACGCGGGTCACGTCCACCGGCGTGACCTCCTTGTCGCGCACGATGACCATGCCGGTCGAGTTCTGGCCGCGGATATGGCTGCCGGTGATCCCCGTGTAAACCCGGGATATCTTGCAGTCGGCCATCATTTCGGCCTCCTTCAGCGCCTGCTGGATGGACTGCACGGTGGCGTCGATATTCACCACGACGCCGCGCTTCAGGCCGTTGGAGGGCGCCACACCGAGGCCGGCGATGCGCAATTCGCCGTCCGGCAAAACCTCGGCCACGACCGCCATGATCTTGGCGGTGCCAATATCCAGCCCGACGACCAAATCCTTGTATTCCTTGGCCATGTCCGTCCTCAGCGTCTCTTATTTGCGGGTTTACCCGGAGTTTGGATGGTGGTCACGCCGCGCAGCCTGACCGCGTAGCCGTCGGCGTGGCGCAGGTCGGCGGCCAGCAGCGGGCTGTCGTAGGTCGCCGTGACCCGGGTGATGGAGCGCGCGAAGCGGCCGAAGCGCTCGACCACGTCGGCCTCGCTGCCGCGGCCCAGTTCGACGACGGCGCCGCCGCCCAGCCGGGCGCGCCAGGAGCCGCGGCCCGACAGGTCCAGCCGGTCGATCTCCTCGCCCAGCGCCTCGGCGGCCGGCGACAGCGCACGCCACATGCGCAGCATGTCGCCCGCGGTGTGCGGCGGGCCGGCGAGCACGGGCAGGTCCTCGTCCTCCACGTCGCCGAGGTTGGCCTGGAAGACCTCGCCGAAGCTGTTGACCAGCGCGCGCTCGGCCGTGGCCTCGGTGGCGGCGTCGGCGCCGTCGGCGCGCGCCTCCCAGTAGGCGGCGGCGCGGTGCTCCTCCAGGCTGACCTTGAGCCGCATGGGCCACACGCGCTGCAGCTGCGCGTGGCGCACCCAGGGCACGGCCTCGAAGGCGGCGCGGCCGTCCTGCAGGTTCATGCTGAGGAAGGAGCCGTGCAGCCGCGGCAGCGCGTTGGCGCGCAGCGAGGCGACGCTGTTGCGGCTGACGTCGCCCTCCACCTGGATGGCGCGCAGCGTGAACACCGGCAGGCCGACGACCCAGCGCACCGCGGCCCAGGCCGCCACGGCCAGCAGCGCCGCGACGAGCAGCGCCGACACCGCATTCATCAGGCGGATGTCGGGCGGCAGTGCGGCGGTGGCGGCGGCGGCGTTCACGGGCGGTCCAGCCTCGCTTGCGACAGCAGCCACAGGCACAGCTGCGGGTAGGCGATGCCGGCGGCCTGGGCGGCCTTGGGCACCAGCGAGTGCGAGGTCATGCCCGGGCTGGTGTTCATCTCCAGCAGGAAGGGCTTCATGTCGGCCCGGCGCAGCATCAGGTCGGCGCGGCCCCAGCCGCGGCAGCCCAGCAGCCGGTAGGCGCGCAGCACGGTCTCGCGGATCTCGGCCTCCAGCGCGGCGGGCAGCGTGCCGAACAGGTACTGCGTCGTGTCGGTCTCATACTTGTTGGCGAAGTCGTAGTTCTGGCCCTCGGCGCGGATCTCGATGACCGGCAGCGCCAGCGCCGCGGCGCCCTCGCCCAGCACCGCGCAGGTCAGCTCCGGGCCGTCGATGCACTGCTCGAACAGCAGCTCGTCGTCGAAGCCCAGCGCTAGCTCGACGGCGCCCTGCATCTCCGAGTAGCCCGCCGCCTTGGTGATGCCGATGCTGCTGCCCTCGTGCGGCGGCTTGACGATGACGGGCAGGCCCAGTTCGTCGGGGATCGCGCGGATGCGCTCGCGCGTCAGCTCGGCGCGGGACAGGGCCAGGTATTGCGGCGTCGGCAGGCCCTCGTGGGCCCAGACGCGCTTGGTCATGGTCTTGTCCATCGCGACGCCGGAGGCGGTCACGCCGGAGCCGGTGTACGGGATGCCCAGCCACTCCAGCGCGCCCTGCAGCGTGCCGTCCTCGCCGCCGCGGCCGTGCAGCGCGATGAAGGCGCGGTCGAAGCCCTCGTCCTTCAGCGCCTGCAGCGGGCGCCCGGCGGGGTCGAAGGCGTGGGCGTCGACGCCGACGGACTGCAAGGCGTCCAGCACGCCAGCGCCGCTCATCAGCGACACCGGCCGCTCCGCGCTGTGGCCGCCGAACAGCACGGCCACCTTGCCGAGCGCGCGGGGATCGAGGTTCAGGGCTATGGGCGAGCTCATGCCGCGCCTCCTTGGAAATAGGCGGCCACGCGGCCCGGCAGGCTGCCCATGGAGCCGGCGCCCATGCCGATGACCACGTCGCCATCGCGCGTCAGCGCGGCCAGTGCGGCGGGCATGTCGGCCAC
This sequence comes from Roseateles sp., assembly GCF_047654785.1. Taxonomy (GTDB): domain Bacteria; phylum Pseudomonadota; class Gammaproteobacteria; order Burkholderiales; family Burkholderiaceae_C; genus Pelomonas. Next base: position 380,959 of record NZ_JASGKQ010000001.1, on the reverse strand, counting down.
GGCCGCGACGAAATGCGGCGTGCCGACCGCGTCGGCCAGCGCGCGCCCGGTGGCGCCTTCGATGGGCGGCTCGCCGGCCGCGTACACCTCGGTCAGCAGCACCACGTCGGCGCCCCGCATCACGCGCACGAAGTCGGCGAAGCAGTCGCGGGTGCGCGTGTAGCGGTGCGGCTGGAAGGCCAGCACCAGGCGCCGGCCGGGGTGGGCGCCGCGCGCGGCGGCCAGCACCGCGGCCATCTCGACGGGATGGTGGCCGTAGTCGTCGATCAGCGCGAAGCGGCCGCCGTCGGCGGCGGGGAATTCGCCGTGCTTCTCGAAGCGGCGGCCCACGCCGGCAAAGCCCGCCAGCGCCTTCTGGATGGCCTCGTCCGGGCAGTCCAGCTCCATCGCGATGGCGATGGCCGCCAGCCCGTTGCGCACGTTGTGCTCGCCGGCCAGGTTCAGCAGCACGTCCAGGTCGGCCGCGTCCTCGCGCCGGCAGGTGAAGCGCATCTGCGCGCCGGCCAGCGCCTGCACGTCGACGGCCCGGACGCCGACGCCCTCGGACAGCCCGTAGCTGACGACCGGCCGCTCGATGCGGCCGAGGATGGCGCGCACGCCGGGGTCGTCCGCGCAGACCACGGCCGCGCCGTAGAAGGGCATGCGGTGCAGGAACTCGACGAAGGCGCCGTGCAGGCGCTCGACCGAATGGCCATAGGTGTCCATGTGGTCCGCGTCGATGTTGGTGACGACGGACAGCACCGGGCTCAGCTTCAGGAAGGACGCATCGCTCTCGTCGGCCTCGACGACGATGAACTCGCCGCGGCCCAGCCGCGAGTTCGCGCCGGCCGCGTTCAGCTTGCCGCCGATGACGAAGGTCGGGTCCAGGCCCGCCTCGACGAGGATGGCCGTGACCAGCGAGGTCGTCGTCGTCTTGCCATGCGTGCCGGCGATGGCGATGCCGCGCCGCAGCCGCATCAGCTCGGCCAGCATGACGGCGCGCGGCACGACCGGCACCTGGCGCGCGCGCGCGGCGGCGACCTCGGGGTTGTCGGCCGCGACGGCGGTGCTCGTCACCAGCGCCTGCGCGTCGCCGATGTGCGGCGCCGCGTGGCCGATCTCGACGCGCAGGCCCAGCGCGCGCAGCCGCTCGGTCGTCGCGCTCTCGGCCGCATCCGAGCCGCTGACCTGGAAGCCCAGGTTGTGCAGGATCTCGGCGATGCCGCTCATGCCGGCGCCGCCGATGCCGACGAAATGCAAACGCTGTACGGCGTGCTTCATGTCGGCCCCTCGTCCGACGGGTACGTCGGCCGATCCCCCGAGGGGATGCGGGCCGGCTTGGGAGCGGCCCGGCGCTCGGCCCGCCATGCACTACGGCCTTCACGGCTCATTTCAGCATCCCCTCAATTTCGTCGGCGACGCGCGCCGCCGCGCGCGGCCGGGCCAGCGCGCGGGCCTTCTCGGCCATCGCCAGCAGCGCGGCGCGGTCCAGGCCGCCCAGCAGCGCATGCAGCGACTCGGGCGTCAGCTCCGTCTGCGGCAGGTGCAGCGCCGCGCCGTGCTGGGCCATGAAGACGGCGTTGTCGCGCTGGTGCGAGGTCGTGCTGACGACCAGCGGCACCAGCACCGCCGCGCAGCCGGCCGCGCACAGCTCGCTGACGGTGATGGCCCCGGCGCGGCAGACCACCACGTCGGCCCAGGCGAGCGCGGCGGCCATGTCGTCGATGAAGGGACGCACCTCGGCGGCGAGGCCCGCGTCGGTGTAGGCCTGCCAGACGGCGCCCAGGTGATCCTGCCCGGACTGGTGCAGCACCTGCGGGCGCAGCGCCTCGGGCCACAGCGCCAGCGCGGCCGGCAGCGCCTGGTTCAGCGCGCGCGCGCCCAGCGAGCCGCCCAGCACCAGCAGGCGCAGCGGCCCGATGCGGTCCGCCATGCGCTCGGCCGGCGCGGGCAGCGCCTCGATCTCGGCGCGCACCGGGTTGCCGCTGACGACCGCGCCGCGCGTGGACGCCGCCGCCGCGCCGTCGAAGCCGAACGCGATGCGGCGCGCGAAGGGCCTGAGCACGGCATTGCTCTTCAGCATCGCCGCGTCGGCGTTGACCAGCATCAGCGGCCGGCCCGAGAGGGCCGCCGCCAGGCCGGCCGGCACGCAGACATAGCCGCCCATGCCGAGCACGGCCGTCGCGCGGCGCTGCGCGTAGACCTGACGGGCCTGGCCGAACGCCTTGAAGAAGCCGACGACGCCGCGCAGCGCATGCTTCAGCCCCTTGCCGCGCAGGCCGGCGAAGGGCAGCGCGTCCAGCGCGATGCCGCGCGCCGGCACGAGGCGGTTCTCCATGCCCTGCGGCGTGCCGATCCACGACACCGTCCAGCCGCGCCGCTGCAGCTCCTCCGCGACCGCGAGGCCGGGGATCACGTGACCGCCGGTGCCGGCCGCCATGACGACGAGGTGACGTTCGCTCACGAGCGCCCTCCCCGCATCAACTGCCGGTTCTCGAGGTCGATCCGCAAGACCACCGCCAGCGCGACGCAGTTCATCAGGATCGCCGAGCCACCGAAGCTCATCAGCGGCAGCGTCAGCCCCTTGGTCGGCAGCGCGCCGAGGTTGACGCCCATGTTGATGAAGGCCTGGCCGCCCATCCAGATGCCGATGCCCTGCGCATACAGGCCGGCGAACACGCGGTCCAGCGCGATGGCCTGGCGGCCGATCAGGAAGCAGCGCCGCGTCAGCCAGAAGAACGCGACGATGACGACCGCGACGCCGGCGAAGCCCAGTTCCTCGCCGATGACGGCGAGCAGGAAGTCGGTGTGCGCCTCGGGCAGGTAGTGCAGCTTCTCGACGCTGCCGCCCAGGCCCTGGCCGAACCACTCGCCGCGGCCGAACGCGATCAGGCTGTGCGTCAGCTGGTAGGCCTTGCCCTGGGCGTACTTCTCGTCCCAGGGGTTCAGGTAGGCAAAGATGCGCTCGCGGCGGAAGTCGCTGAGCGTGATCATCAGCACGAACGCGCCCAGCAGCACCGCGACGGCCAGGAAGAACATGCGGCCGTTGACGCCGCCCAGGAACAGGATGCCCATCGCGATCGCGGCGATGACCATGAAGGCGCCCATGTCCGGCTCGGCCAGCAGCAGCACGCCCGTGACGGCCAGCGCGATCACCATCGGCGTGACGGCCTGGAAGAAGTTCTCCCGCGCGTCCATCTTGCGCATCATGTAGTTGGCCGCGTACAGCGCGATGCCGAACTTGGCCAGCTCCGAGGGCTGGAAGTTCATCACGCCCAGCGGGATCCAGCGCCGCGCGCCGTAGACCACCTTGCCGACGCCGGGGATCAGCACCGCCACCAGCAGCACCAGCGCGGCGATGAACACCCACGGCGCGTAGCGCTCCCACAGCGACACCGGAATCTGCACCGTGATCAGCCCGGCGATCAGCGCGAAGCCGATGGCCACCAGGTGGCGCGTCAGGAAATGCGTCGGCAGGTATTTGGCGAAGCGCGGGTTGTCCGGCATCGCGATGGAGGCCGAATAGACCATCAGCAGCCCGAAGGCCATCAGCGCGATCACCACCCAGACCAGCGTGACGTCGAAGCCCTGCAGCTGCGTGGGCCGGCCGGCGGAGGTGGCGACCCAGTCGCGCACGGGCACGGCGGCACCGGCCTCGTCGCCGCGCTTCCACAGCCCCTGCAGGCGCTGGGCGATGGCCTTCACAGCGCCACCCCGCGCTCATCCGCCAGCTGCCGCGCCGCGGCGACGAAGACCTCGGCGCGGTGGGCGTAGTTGCGGAACATGTCCAGGCTCGCGCAGGCGGGGGACAGCAGCACGCCGTCGCCGCCCTGCGCCTGCGCCAGGCACCACGCGGTCGCGGCCTCCAGCGTGTCGTGGCGCTGCAGCGGCACGCCGGTGCCGGCCAGCGCCGCCGCGATCTGCGGCGCGTCGCGGCCGATCAGCGCGACCGCGCGCGCATGGCGGGCCACGCCGTCGGCCAGCGGCGCGAAGTCCTGGCCCTTGCCGTCGCCGCCGAGGATCAGCACCAGCTTGGCCGGCGCGCGGTCCGCGCCGAGGCCGGCGATCGCGGCCACCGTGGCGCCGACGTTGGTGCCCTTGGAATCGTCGAAGAATTCCACGCCGTCGATGGCGCCCACGGGCTCGACGCGGTGCGGCTCGCCGCGGTACTCGCGCAGGCCGTGCAGCATCGGCGCCAGCTCGCAGCCGGCGGCCGTGGCCAGCGCCAGCGCGGCCAGCGCGTTGGCCGCGTTGTGGCGGCCGCGCACGCGCAGCGCGTCGGCGGGCATCAGGCGCTGCAGCATCAGCGGCTCGTCCTCGTCGCCGCGCTTGCGCTTCACCGTCGGGTCCAGCTCGCGGGCGCGCACCAGCCAGGCCAGGCCGCCCTCGTCGACGAGGCCGAAATCGCCCGGCGCCGTCGGCGGGTTCAGCCCGAAGCGCACGACCCGGCGCGACACCGTGCGGCCGGGCTTGCCGCGCGTGCCCTTGACGAACACCGGCGCGGGCACGAGGGCCTCGGCCCCGGCGTCGTCGCGGTTGACGACGATGACCGCCTCGCGGCCGAAGACGCGCGCCTTGGCGCGGCCATAGGCGGCCATGTCGCCATGCCAGTCGAGATGGTCCTGGGTCAGGTTCAGCAGCGCGCCGGCCGTCGGCTCGAGCTGGCCCACGCCGTCGAGCTGGAAGCTGGAGAGTTCGAGCACCCAGACCTCGGGCAGCGTCTCGAACACCGGGCCGCGCGGCGGCGGCGGCGCGATGGGCAGCGGCGCGTCCTCGCCGGGCGGCGGTTCGGCGGGCTCGGCCTCGACAGCTTCGGCGGCCTCGGCCGGCGCCGGCTCGGGCTCGCGGGCCAGCGCGTCGGCCAGCGTGTCCAGCAGCGTCGGGCCGATGTTGCCGGCGACGGCCACGCGCCGGCCCGCGCGCTCGGCGAGCAGCGCGGTCATGCAGGTCGTCGTCGTCTTGCCGTTGGTGCCGGTGATGGCCAGCACCGCGGGCGCGTAGCCGTGCCGGGCCGCCAGCGCGGCCAGCGCGTCGGCGAACAGGTCGAGCTCGCCGCGCACCGCGGGCCCATGTTCGTAGACCGCAGCCAGCCGCGCGTCCAGCGGCGACAGGCCCGGGCTCTTCAGCACCGCATGGAAGCCGGCGACCTGCCCGGCCGCCAGCTCGCCGGTGACGAAGGCCGCCGCGTCGCCGAGCGCCTCGCGCTGCGGCGGCTGCGCGCGCGAGTCCCACACGGTGACCTGCGCGCCCTGGGCCGCGCACCAGCGCGCCATCGCCAGGCCGGAGTCGCCCAGGCCCAGCACCAGCACGCGCTGATTCGCCAACGACGGCAGATCGACCTTCATCAATCAAACCTCGCGAAATCGTGCATGGCCCAGCAGCCCCGGTGGAACTGGCTTTGCCAGGCCACCCGGGGCGCCCCCTTGAGGGGGAGGCGCGAAGCGCATCGGGGGTGGGTCATCTCAACTTCAGGCTGGCCAGGCCGACCAGGCACAGCAGCATCGTGATGATCCAGAAGCGGATCACGACCTGGGTCTCGTTCCAGCCGCTCTTCTCGAAGTGGTGGTGCAGCGGCGCCATCCTGAAGAGGCGCCGGCCCTCGCCGAAGCGCTTCTTCGTGAACTTGAACCAGCTGACCTGCAGCATCACGCTCAGCACTTCGGCCACGAAGATGCCGCCCATGATGCCCAGCACGATTTCCTGGCGCGTGATGACGGCCAGCGTGCCCAGGCCGCCGCCCAGCGCCAGCGCGCCGACGTCGCCCATGAACACCTGCGCCGGGTGCGCGTTGAACCACAGGAAGGCCAGGCCCGCGCCGGCCAGCGCGGCGCAGAAGATCAGCAGCTCGCCCGCGCCCGGGATGTAGGGCAGCAGCAGGTATTTGGCGAACACCGACGAGCCGGTCAGGTAGGCGAACAGGCCCAGCGCCGAGCCCACCAGCACCACCGGCATGATGGCCAGGCCGTCCAGCCCGTCCGTGAAGTTGACCGCGTTGCTGGTGCCGACGATGACAAAGTAGGCCAGCCCGACGAAGCCCCACACGCCCAGCGGCATGCTGATGGTCTTGAAGAACGGGATCAGCAGGTCGGCCTTGGGCGGCAGCTCGGTGGAGAAGCCGCTGCTCACCCAGCGGTAGAACAGCTCCACGACGCCGAGGAACGAGGTCTCCGACACGCTGAACGCGAGGTAGATGGCGGCGACCAGGCCGATCAGCGACTGCCAGAAGAACTTCTCGCGGCTGCGCATGCCTTCCGGGTTCTTGTCGACCACCTTGCGCCAGTCGTCCACCCAGCCGACGGCGCCGAAGCCCATCGTGACCAGCATGACCACCCAGACGAAGCGGTTGCTCCAGTCGAACCACAGCAGCGTGGACACGCCGATGCCGATCAGGATCAGCACGCCGCCCATCGTCGGCGTGCCGCTCTTGGCGAGATGGGCCTGCACGCCGTAGCTGCGCACGGGCTGGCCGATCTTCATCGCCGTGAGGCTGCGGATCACCCACGGGCCGAAGGCCAGGCCGATCAGCAGCGCCGTCATCGCCGCCATCACCGCGCGGAAGGTGATGTACTGGAACAGGCGCAGGAAGCCGAGGTCGGGATAGAGGCCTTGCAGCCACTGGGCGAGGCTAAGCAGCATGGGCGCCTCCGGTTTGCAGTGCGGCGACCACGTGTTCCATCTTCATGAAGCGCGAGCCCTTGACCAGGGTCTGGGCCGCGCGGGGTTGTTCGTCCAGGGCCGCGATGAGCGCGGCCGTCGTGTCGAAGGCGCGGGCGCCGGGGCCGTAGGCGGCGGCGGCGTCGCGGGCGGCCGCGCCGGCCGTCCAGAAATGCGCGATGCCGCGCTCGGCCGCGTAGGCGCCCACCTCGCGGTGGAAGGCCGGGCCGTCGTCGCCCACCTCGCCCATGTCGCCGAGGATCAGCCAGCCGTCGCCGGGCAGGCCGGCCAGCACGTCGATGGCGGCGCGCACGCTGTCGGGGTTGGCGTTGTAGCTGTCGTCGATCAGCGGGCGGCCCCGCGCGTCGCGCTTGAGCTCGCTGCGGCCCTTCACCGCGCGGAAGGCCTCCAGGCCCTGGCCGATGGCGCCGAGCGGCGCGCCGGCCGCCAGCGCGCAGGCGGCCGCGGCCAGCGCGTTGCGCACGTTGTGCTCGCCGGCCAGGTGCAGCGCCACCGGCACGGTGCCGGCGGGCGTGTGGATCTCCAGCGCCCAGTGCGTGCCCTGCCAGCGCGCGTCGCCGGTCACGTCGGCCTCGCCGCGCAGCGCGAAGCTCAGGTGCGGGCGGGCACCGGCCAGCGCCAGCCAGATCGGCGCGCAGGCATCCTCGGCCGGGAAGACGGCGCAGCCGCTGGCGCCCAGCGCCGCGATGACGGCGCCGTTCTCGCGCGCGACCGCCTCGACGGTCGCCATGAACTCCTGGTGCTCGCGCTGCGCGTTGTTGACCAGGGCCACCGTCGGCTGCGCCATCGCGGCCAGCGGCGCGATCTCGCCGGGGTGGTTCATGCCCAGCTCGACCACCGCCGCGCGGTGGCTCAGCGCGTCGTCGTGGCGCAGGCGCAGCAGCGTCAGCGGCACGCCGATGTCGTTGTTGTAGTTGCCCTCGGTGGCGAGCGCACCGTCGCCCACCCAGGCGCGCAGGATGCTGGCGATCATCTGCGTCGTCGTCGTCTTGCCGTTGCTGCCGGTGACGGCGATCACGGGGATCGCATGCTGGCGCCGCCACGCGGCGGCAAGCTGGCCGAGCGCCGCCTTCGCGTCCGGCACCAGCAGGCCCGGCAGCGTGCCGAGGTTGCGCTCGGCCAGCGCCGCGACGGCGCCGGCGGCCTGCGCCTGGGCGATGAAGTCGTTCGCGTCGAAACGCTCGCCGCGCAGCGCGACGAACAGGTCGCCGGCGCGCAGCGTGCGCGTGTCGCTGTGCACGCGCGCGAAGGCCGTCGCGCCGTCGCCGACCAGCGTCGAGCCCGGCAGCAGCGCCTGCGCTTCAGCGAGGGTCATGAAGCCGCTCACAGCCCGGCCCTTTCCAGCAGCGCCGCGCGCGCCTCGGCCACGTCGGAGAACGGGCGGCGCACGCCCAGGACCTCCTGGTAGTCCTCGTGGCCCTTGCCGGCGACCAGCACGATGTCGCGCGGGCCGGCGTCCCGGATCGCGGAGCGGATGGCCTCCTCGCGCGCCTCGATGACGGTGGCGCCGGGCGCGCCGGCCGTGATGTCGGCCAGGATGCGCGCGGGCGCCTCGGTGCGCGGGTTGTCGGTGGTCACGACGACGCGGCCGGCCCGCCGCGCGGCGATGGCGCCCATCAGCGGGCGCTTGGCGGCATCGCGGTCGCCGCCGCAGCCGAACACGCAGACCAGCACGCCGCCGCGCGCCTGCGCGAAGCCCTGCAGCGCCGCCAGCGCCTTGTCCAGCGCGTCCGGCGTGTGCGCGTAGTCGACCACCACCTGCGGCAGCTCGCGGCCGTTGCCGACGCGCTGCATGCGGCCGGGCACCGGCGTCACGCGCGCCAGCGCACGGGCCACGTCGGCCAGCGCATGGCCCTGCGCGCGCAGCGCGCCGGCCACGCCCAGCAGGTTGGCGGCGTTGTAGTCGCCGATCAGGCCGGTCTGCACGGCGGCGGACGCATCGCCCTCGTGCAGCGTGAAAGCCAGGCCCTCGCCGGTGTAGTGCAGGCCGCGCGCGGTCAGCCGCGCGTCGCCGTGCGCGACGCCGGTGGTCCACAGGTCCAGCGCGGCCAGCTCGCGGGCCAGCGCGTCGCCCTGGGCGTCGTCCAGGTTGACGACCGCCGCGCGCAGGCCGGGGAAGCCGAACAGCGCGCGCTTGGCCCGCCAGTAGGCGGCCATGTCGCCGTGGTAGTCCAGGTGGTCCTGCGTGAAGTTGGTGAACACCGCCACGCGGACGGTGCTGCCGGCCAGCCGGCCTTCGACCAGGCCGATGCTGCTGGCCTCGATCGCGCAGGCGGCGAAGCGCTGCTCCACCATGCGCGCGAACGCGGCCTGCAGCAGCACCGGGTCGGGCGTGGTCAGGCCGTTGTAGTCCAGCCGGGGCGGCTCGCCCACGCCGAGCGTGCCGACCACGCCGCAGCGCCGGCCCAGCTCGGCCGAGGCCTGCGCGATCCACCAGGCCGACGAGGTCTTGCCGTTGGTGCCGGTGACGGCGATGACGTCCAGCGCCTCGGTGGGCCGGCCGAAGTAGGCGGCGGCGATCTCGCCGGTGCGCGCCTTCAGGTCCGGCAGCGCGGCCACGCGCGCGTCGGTGAAGCCGAAGCGCTCGACGCCGTCCTCCTCGACGAGGCAGGTGGCCGCGCCGGCGGCCAGCGCGGCCGCCACGTACTCGCGGCCGTCGCGCGCGTAGCCGGGCCAGGCGATGAAGGCATCGCCGGGCTGCACCCGGCGGCTGTCGCTGCGTAGCGTGCCGGTGCACCACTCGGCCAGCCAGCGGGTCGCGGCGTCGGGGGAGTTGAGGCGGGTCAGCATCGGCGGCCGCCGGGCCGCCCCGAGGGCGATGGACGAAGTGGGCGCGGGGGCATCATGGCGTCAGAAGCTCTCTTCCACGGCAACGGCCTTCTGGTTGGCCACGATCTGGCTCTTCACGTCCAGGTCCGGCGCCACGCCCATCAGGCGCAGCGTCTGCGCGGTGACCTGGCTGAACACCGGGCCGGCGACCTTGCCGCCGAAATAGACGCCGGTCGTGGGCTCGTCGACCATCACGGCCACGACGATGCGCGGATTGACGATGGGCGCCACGCCGACGAACCAGGAGCGGTACTTGTTCGTGTAGTTGCGGCCCTCCTGCTTGTGTGCGGTGCCGCTCTTGCCGCCGATGCTGTAGCCGGGCACCTGCGCGTCCGGCGCCGTGCCGCCGGGGCCGGCCGCGGCCTGCAGCATCCGGCGCACCTCGCGCGCCACCTCGGGGCGGAAGACGCGGATGCCGGCGACCGGATGGTCGTGCGGCTGGCGCAGCATGCTGACCGGGATGATCTCGCCGTCGCGCGCGAACACCGTGTAGGCGCGCGCCAACTGGAACAGCGAGGCCGACAGCCCGTAGCCGTAGCTCATCGTCGCCTGCTCGATGGGCCGCCAGCTCTTGTACGGGCGCAGCTTGCCGCCGACCGCGCCGGGGAAGCTGATCTGCGGCCGCTGGCCCAGGCCGATGGCGGTGAACATCTCGTGCATCTCGCGCGCCGGCATCTGCATCGCCAGCTTGGCCGCGCCGATGTTGCTGGAGAACTTGATGACCTCGCGCACCGGGATGACGCCGTGCGCATGCGTGTCGCTGATGACGGCGCCATGGAAGGCGTAGCGGCCGTTGCCGGTGTCCACCAGCGTCTCGGGCGTGCTGCGGCCCGTCTCCATCGACAGGCCGGCGATGAAGGGCTTCATCGTCGAGCCGGGCTCGAACACGTCGGTCAGCGCGCGGTTGCGCAGCTGCTCGCCGGAGAGGTTGCGGCGGTTGCCCGGGTCGTAGCTCGGGTAGTTGGCCAGCGCCAGTACCTCGCCGGTCTGCACGTCCAGCACGACGACGGAGCCGGCCCGGGCCTTGTTGGCCGCCACCGCGTCGCGGATGCGCTGGTAGGCGAAGAACTGCACCTTGGAGTCGACGGACAGGTCCACGTCGCGGCCGTTGGCGGCGGGCACGATGTCGCCGATGTCCTCCACCACGCGGCCCAGGCGGTCGCGCACGACGGAGCGCGAGCCGTCGCGCCCCTGCAGCTCCTTCTGGAACGCCAGCTCGATGCCCTCCTGGCCGCGGTCCTCGACGTTGGTGAAGCCGACGACGTGCGCCGCCGCCTCGCCCTCGGGGTATTTGCGGCGGTACTCGCGGTCCTGGAACACGCCCTTCAGGCCGATGGCCTTGACCTGGGCGGCGGTCTCGTCGTCGGCCAGCCGCTTGAGCCAGACGAAGCGCGCCTCGGGGTTGAGCTTGGCGGCAAGCTCCCTGGCCGACAGCCCCAGCGCCCGGGCCAGCGCGCGGCGCTTGTCCGGGTCGGCGTCCACTTCCTTCGGGATGGCCCAGATCGACGGCACCGCCACGCTGGCGGCCAGCACTTGGCCGCTGCGGTCGTTGATGCGACCGCGGCTGGCCGGCAGCTCCAGCGTGTGCGCGTAGCGGGCCTCGCCCTGCTTCTGGAAGAACTCGGTGTGCAGCACCTGCACGTAGACGGCGCGGCCCAGCAGGCCGGCGAACGCCAGGCCCACCAGCGCCACCAGGAAGCGCGAGCGCCACGGCGGCGTCTTGGACGCCAGCAGCGGGCTGGTGGCGTAGGTGACGGCGCGCGCGCCCGCCTTGTGGGCCTTGGCAGCCTTGCCGTTCATGGCGACACCCCCGAGGCGACGACGGCCGGCGAGATCGGCCGCATGCCCAGCCGCTCGCGCGCCACCTGCTCCACGCGCAGGTTGGTGGCCTGCGCGTGGCGCTCGGCGGCCAGCCGCTCGGCGTCGGCGGCCAGGCGCTGGCCCTCGTTCTTGGCACGCTCGCGCTCGGCGAACAGCCGGCGCGACTCGTAGGCGTTGTGCACCAGCACCAGGCCGCTGCCGAGCACCGCGAGGAGGAGGATGAGGTTGAGCCGGGCCACGTGCGTCAGCCCCTGGCCGGCGCCAGCGGCGCGTCGGTGCGCTCGGCCACGCGCAGCACGGCGGAGCGCGAGCGCGGGTTGGCCGCCACCTCGGCGGCGCTGGGCATCACGCGGCCCAGCGCGCGCAGCGCCAGCGCGGGCGGCGGCGCGAACGGCGCGCGGCGGTCCACCTCGGCCTTGCTGTGCGCGGCGATGAACTGCTTGACGCGGCGGTCCTCCAGCGAATGGAAGCTGATGACGGACAGCCGCCCGCCCGCGCGCAGCAGCCGCAGCGCCGCGTTCAGCCCTTCATCCAGCTGCTCCAGCTCGCCATTGACATGAATCCGAAGGGCTTGAAAGGTGCGCGTGGCCGGGTCCTGCCCGGGTTCGCGGGTCTTGACCGTGCGAGCCACGAGTTCGCGCAGCTCGTCGGTGCGCGTGAGCGGCGCACCGGCGTCCCGGCGAGCAACAAGCGCCTTTGCAATCTGTGAAGCAAACCGCTCTTCGCCATAGTCCCGAATCACCTGTGCGATCTCGCGCTCGCCGGCACGCGCGAGGTAGGCCGCCGCACTCTCGCCGCGCGTGGTGTCCATGCGCATGTCCAGCGGGCCGTCGAAGCGGAAGCTGAAGCCGCGCTCCGGGTTGTCGATCTGCGGGCTGGACACGCCCAGGTCCAGCAGCACGCCGTCCACCTCGTGCACGCCGATGGCGGCCAGCTCGTCGGCCATGTCGGCGAAGCCGGCGTGGCGGATGGCGAAGCGCGGGTCCGCGATGGCGGCCGCCGCGGCAATGGCCTCGGGGTCGCGGTCGATGGCGATCAGCCGCCCCCCGGGCGCCAGCCGGGCCAGCAGCGCGCGCGAATGCCCGCCACGGCCGAAGGTGCCGTCCACGTAGACGCCGTCGGGGCGCGCCAGCACGCCGTCCACCGCCTCGTCCAGCAGCACGGTGGTGTGGCGGAACGTGGCGCTCTCGTCCATCGCAGCGCCCATCAGAAGCTGAAATCCTTCAGCGACTCCGGCATCGGCCCGGCCAGCACCTCGGCCTCCTGGGCGGCGTGCGCCTTCCTGTCCCACAGCTCGAAGTGGCTGCCCATGCCGAGCAGCACCACGTCCTTGTCCAGCCCCGCGCTCTCGCGCAGCTCGGGCGAGATCAGCACGCGCGCGGCCGAGTCGATCTCGACGTCCATCGCATTGCCGAGGAACACCCGCTTCCAGCCGGCGGCCGACATCGGCAGCCCGGCGACCTTGTCGCGGAAGACCTCCCAGGTCGGGCGCGGGAACAGCATCAGGCAGCCGTCCGGATGCTTGGTGACGGTCAGCCGGCCCTGGCAGAGCAGCTGCAGCACCTCGCGGTGGCGCGCAGGAACGCTCAGGCGCCCCTTGGCGTCCAGCGCCAAGTTGGAGGCTCCCTGAAAGACGATTTCCGACACTTTTCACCACGAAACGACACTTCATCCCACTTTAAGGCCTGAACACCCCAGGGTCAAGGTTCCGAACAACTTTTTGCAATGAAATCAAGCACTTAGCGACGACTGTTGAAATCGACAGTGCTGATGAAAAATATCCTTCATAAATAAGGACTTGCCGGCATGTTGCGAAGTGGCGCTTGAAGTTCTGCCGGCGACCACCCGTTCGAGGGTCGGCGCCGCAAGCCGGCAACACCGCACACCGCCGCCCGGCCGAGCGCGTCGCCGGCCCCGGCCGCGCGCATACCATCCGTTACTTTTGACAGCCGCCTTCGGGCCCTGGGATGGACAGCAGCACGCAGCCGGATGCCCGCCGGGCGCAGGACGCCCCCGCCGGGGTCGCACGCCCCGCCGCGCCGGGGCGGCGCTCGTCGTCGTCGCTGTTCGCCGCGCTGGCGCTGGGCACCAGCGTGGGCCTGCTGCTGCCGGCGCTCGCGGTGGGCGGCCTGCTGATCGGCCTGCGCGAGTCGCAGGTGGCCGGGCAGTCGCTGCAGCGCGAGCTGGACGCCAAGCTCGACGTGCTGGCCGGCAGCCTGCCCGAGCTGCTGTGGAACCTGGACGCGGTGGCGGCGCGCGAGGTGGTGTCGGCCATCGTCAAGTCGCCGGAGGTGGTGCGCGTCAGCATCAGCGACACCTCGCAGGGCCTGCCCTTCATCGAGGCCGACCTGCCCGAGCGGCGCCGGGGCCAGACCCTGGCCGGCGAGCGCGACATCCTGCGCGGCGCCGCCCGCATCGGCCGCGTCCAGGTGGAGATCGACGACCACCTGAGCACCGCCGCCGTGCTGCGCCAGCGCTGGCTGTACGGGGCCACGGTGGGCGGCCAGCTGCTGGTGTCGCTGGCGCTGGTGCTGTGGCTGATGAACTCGCGGCTGTTCCGCCCGCTGCGCGAGCTGGGCGACTTCGCCAACGACCTGGCCGGCGGCCGCTTCGACGCCCGGCTGCGCCACACGCGGCAGGACGAGATCGGCCGGCTGGGCGGCCACCTGGAACACATGCGCGACGCGCTGCAGCAGCAGTTCGACGCGCAGCACGCGCTCATCGAGCGGCTGCGCGGCATGGCCGAGACGGTGCCCGGCGTCGTCTACCAGCTGCGCCTGGCGGCGGACGGCGAGTTCTCGTTCACCTACGTCAGCGAGGCGGTGCGCGAGTACTTCCTGCTCGGCGGCAACGATCTGGACCGCAGCGCCACGCCGTGGTTCGCGCGCATCCACCCCGGCGACCGCGCCGCCGTGCAAGAGAGCCTGCTGGCCTCCGCGCGCACGCTGGAGCCCTGGCAGCAGGAGTTCCGCGCGCCGCAGGCGGACGGCAACGTGCGCTGGATCTACGGCAACGCCATCGCGCAGCGCGAGGCCGACGGCAGCGTGCTGTGGCACGGCTTCCTGACCGACATCTCCCGCCAGCGCCGCGACGCGCTGGAGCTGGAGCGCCACCGCCATCACCTGGAAGAGCTGGTCGCCGCGCGCACCGCCGAACTGGCCGAGGCCACCGAGGCCGCGCAGGCTGCCAGCCTGGCCAAGAGCGCCTTCCTGGCCAACATGAGCCACGAGATCCGCACGCCGATGAACGCCATCATCGGTCTGACCTACCTCGCGCAGGGCGACAGCACCGAGCCGGCGCAGCAGCAGCGCCTGCGCAAGGTGGCCCACGCCGCCGAGCACCTGCTGGGCATCGTCAACGACGTGCTGGACTTCTCCAAGATCGAGGCCGGCAAGGTGCAGCTGGAGCGCCGCCCGTTCACGGTCGACGAGGTGCTGGACAACGTCGCCAACATGACCGCGCAGTCCGCCGCCGCCAAGGGGCTGCGCGTGGAGACCGACATCGCCCCGGCGCTGCGCGGCCGCACGCTGCTGGGCGACCCGCAGCGCATCGCCGAGGTGCTGCTGAACTTCGCCGGCAACGCGGTGAAGTTCACCGAGTCCGGCGCCGTCCGCCTGGCCGCGCAACTGGACGGCGCGCCCGAGGGCGCCGGCCTGCCGCTGCGCTTCGAGGTGCAGGACAGCGGCATCGGCATCGCCGCCGACGCGCAGGGCCGGCTGTTCCGCGACTTCGAGCAGGCCGACACCTCGACGACGCGCCGCTACGGCGGCACCGGCCTGGGCCTGGCCATCTGCCGCCGGCTGGCCACGCTGATGGGCGGCCGCGTCGGCGTGGACAGCCGGCTCGGCGAGGGCAGCACGTTCTGGTTCGCGCTGGCCATGGAGCCGGCCGGCCAGCCCGCCGCGCTGCCCGCGCCGCCGCGCCCGCGGCTGTACTCGGCGCGCGAGCGCCTGGCCGAGCTGGCCCACAGCCAGCCGCGCAAGCTGCTGCTGGCCGAGGACAACCCGGTCAACCAGGAGGTGGCCGTGGCGCTGATCGGCAGCGCCGGGCTGGCGGTGGACGTGGCCGCGGACGGCCGGCAGGCCGTCGAGATGGTCGAGGCCGGCGACTACGCGCTGGTGCTGATGGACGTGCAGATGCCCGTGATGGACGGCCTGGACGCCACCCGCGCCATCCGCCGCCTGGCCAAGGGCGCGGCGCTGCCCATCCTGGCGATGACGGCCAACGCCTTCGACGAGGAGCGCCAGCGCTGCCTGGACGCCGGCATGGACGACCACGTCGCCAAGCCCGTCGTCGCGGAGCAGCTGTTCGGCACGCTGCACGACTGGTTGTCCGGCGCCCGCACCCCCGCTCGGGCCTGAGGCCTGCCGAAGAGCAGCGGGCTGGCCCGCTGCGCGGTCTGCAAGACCGGCCAGGCCTGCCGGCGTTCAGCCGGCGCAGGCCTGGCCGAGGGGCACCCCCTCACTGCGACTGCTTGATGAGCCGCCCCGACGTGGCCTGCAGCGGCCGCGCGTTCATCGGGTACAGCCGCGCGAACACGTCGATCTGCTGCGCGGTGAGCGGCACCGGCTCGCGCATCACCATCCACAGCACGCCCTCCTGGCAGGGCGGCGTCGTCTGCGAGCCCATGTAGGTGTAGTAGCCGCGGTCGGCCGGCAGCAGCCGGGCCGGGTCCAGCGGCACCGGCGCCGCCAGCGCCTCGCCGCGCTCCAGCGGCAGGTGGGCCCAAACGGTCTGGACCAGCGGCTGCGGCCGGTCGTCCGGCCCGCGCTCCAGCAGCACCGCGACGATGGCCTGCCGCCCCTGCGCGTCCTGGTGCTCCAGGTGCGCCACCATCTCGAACGCCCGGCCGTCCACGCGCTCCTCGCTCGGGCGGTGGAAGTGGAACTGCGTCAGCTCGTAGCGCCGGCCCATCACCGTGAGGCCGCTGCCGGCCGCGGGCGTCACCCGCACGGTGTGGCCGTCGTCCAGCACCGTGAACGCGCCGGGGCGGTAGTCGAAGGCGATGGGCTCCAGGTCCACGGCCAGGCCATCGCGGATGTCGATGGGGCTCTGCCGCGTGCCGCTGGCGCACAGCCCGTTCTCGGGCGCGAGCGCGGCCCAGTGCGCCGGGCCCGTGTCGCCGCCATAGCTCCAGCGCGCCGCCGCCCCAGCGGCCGGGCGGCCGGGCCGGGCCGGCTTGTCGGCCCGGGCGCCGGCCTGGGGCGCAGTCCGCACGGTCAGTTCGCCGTCGCCCGGGGCGGACAGGCGCTCCGCGAGCCGCTGCCGCAGCGCGTCCACGGGGTCGGGCGGCGGGTCCTGCGCCTGGGCGGCCGCGGCGGCCAGCAGCAGGGCGGGGAGGAGCCGGTGCAGCGTCGTCATCGCGGTCGTCAGGCAGCGATCGAGCGGCGCACGCCGTACCACGCCGCCAGGCCCACCAGCATCAGCAGGCCCGAGGTGACGGCCAGCGCGACGGTGGAGTGCATCACCAGCGGCACCAGCAGGCCGGCCACCAGCCCGTTGGCCGCCGAGCCGATGCAGGCCTGCAGCGACGAGGCCATGCCGCGACGCTCGGGCACCTGGTCCAGCACCAGCAGCGTCACCACCGGCACCATCAGCGCCCAGCCGAAGGAGAACAGGCCGATCAGCGGCAGCGCCCAGAACGCGCTCAGCGGCACGAACAGGTTGAGCGCGATGTTCAGCACCGACACCGCGACCATGATGCGGAAGCCCCGCATGATCTGCCGCTGCGGGCTCATGTTGCCGGCCAGGCGCCCGCTGACCGCCGCGCCGGCCATGATGCCGCCGATGGTGCACAGGAAGAACCAGAAGAACTGCTGCGGCGCGAACTGCAGGTGCTCGCCCAGGAACACCGGCGTGGCCAGCACGTACAGGAACATGCCGTTGAACGGGATGCCGCTGGCCAGCACCAGCATCATGAACCGGGGGCTGCTGCACAGCCGCCAGTACTCGCGCATCAGCGCCACGGGGTGGAAGGGCTGGGCCAGGTCGGCGTGCAGCGTCTCGGGCAGCAGCCGCCAGTTGGACACCAGCAGCGCCGCACCGACGAAGGTCAGGAACCAGAAGATCGAATGCCAGTCGGCATGCACGAACAAAAACCCGCCCACCATCGGCGCGATGGCCGGCGCGACGCCGAAGAACAGCGTCACCTGCGACATCACCCGCTGCGCGTCCGCCGGCGGGAACATGTCGCGGATGATGGCCCGCGACACGACGACGCCCGCCCCCGCCGACATGCCCTGCACCGTGCGCCAGAACACCAGTTGGCCGATCGAGCCGGCCAGCGCGCAGCCCAGGCTCGCGGCAGTGAACACCGCCAGGCCGACCAGCACCACGGGCCGGCGGCCGAAGCAGTCCGACAGCGCGCCGTGGAACAGGTTCATCACCGCGAAGCCCAGCAGGTAGGCCGACAGCGTCTGCTGCATCTGCACCGGCGTGGCGTCCAGCGCCGCGGCGATGCCGGAGAAGGCGGGCAGGTAGGTGTCGATGGAGAACGGCCCGACCATGGCCAGGCAGGCCAGCAGCACGGACAGGGCCCAGCGGGGTGCGCGCCACAGGCGGCTGGCTTCGGGATTCATCGGAGGCCTTGGGACAAAACGGGCAGTCTATCGACGCGGCGCGCCGGCCGCCCGGGGAGGGAAAAGTGTGAAGCGAAGCCGATAGGCCGGATTCTGTGACGCCCGTCGCCGGGCGCTGACCGCCATTCCTCTGGGCCGGGCATCGCTGCCCGGCTCGGTGCCACCTACCCGCCAGCTCTGCGAGCCGCATCGACGCTGGCCTACTTGGTGTTGCTGCGCGTAGAGATTGCCCGTTTCACCCGATGCTGGGCTTCGCCCGCCATCGGGCGGCTATCCGGCTCGGGCTTGCGCCCGGCGCCGCCCGGCTTGCGCCGTGCGTCACAACCGCTTGCGCGGTTGCCGTATAGAACACCCGATGACGGTACCCGTCATCGACTCGTCTCTGTTGCTCTGATCCTCGGCTTTCGCCGGACAGCCGTTAGCTGCTACGCCGCTCTGTGCAGTCCGGACCTTCCTCCAGGGCCTCGTTTCCGAGCTCGCCCCAGCGGCGGTCTGGCTTTGCTTCACGGGGCGGATTATCCCTTGGCCACGCGCCGGCCGGCCCGGGACTGCTGGCACACTGCGCCGCATCCACCGCGCCCAGGAGCCCTCCCATGAAAGCCGCCAGCATCCTCGACACCATCGGCAACACGCCCCACATCCGCCTGCAGCGGCTCTTCCCCGCCGCCGAAGTCTGGGTCAAGTCCGAGCGCAGCAACCCGGGCGGGTCGATCAAGGACCGCATCGCGCTGGCCATGGTGGCGGACGCCGAGGCGCAGGGCCTGCTCAAGCCCGGCGGCACCATCATCGAGCCCACGTCGGGCAACACCGGCGTCGGCCTGGCGATGGTGGCGGCCGTCAAGGGCTACAAGCTCATCCTCGTGATGCCCGACAGCATGAGCATCGAGCGCCGCCGGCTGATGCTGGCCTATGGCGCCACGTTCGACCTGACGCCGCGCGAGAAGGGCATGAAGGGCGCCATCGCCCGCGCGCACGAGCTGCTGGCCGAACACCCCGGCTCGTGGATGCCGCAGCAGTTCGAGAACGCGGCCAACCCGGCCGTGCACGCGCGGACGACAGCGCAGGAGATCCTGAAGGACTTCCCCGACGGGCTGGACGCGCTGGTCACCGGCGTCGGCACCGGCGGCCACATCAGCGGCTGCGCGCAGGTGCTGAAGGCCGCGTGGCCGCAGCTCAAGGTGTTCGCGGTGGAGCCCAGCGCGTCGCCCGTCATCAGCGGCGGCCAGCCCAGCCCGCACCCCATCCAGGGCATCGGCGCGGGCTTCATCCCGGCGGTGCTGGACACCGCGCGGCTGGACGGCGTGATCCAGGTCGAGGCCGAGGCCGCGCGCGAGTACGCCCGCCGCAGCGCCCGCGAGGAAGGGCTGCTGGTGGGCATCTCCAGCGGCGCGACGCTGGCCGCCATCGCGCAGAAGCTGCCCGAGCTGCCGGCCGGCGCGCGGGTGCTGGGCTTCAACTACGACACCGGCGAGCGCTACCTGTCGGTCGAGGGTTTCCTGCCGGCCTGACGACTCACTCGCCGCCCTCGTCGTCCCCGGCCCCCTCGTTGTCCTTGCGCGCCTGCCGGGCCAGTTCGGCCTGCAGCGGCTTCAGCGACTCGATGAGCGCCTCGGGCGGCCGGGCCGGCGCCAGGCGCAGCACGGGCGGCGGCAGGCTGGCGAGGTAGGGCGGGCCGAACACGTATTGCTGCTCCTGGCGGCTGCCGACCTGCAGCCCCAGGCCCAGCAGCACCAGCGCCGCGATGCCCAGGTTCAGCGGCCGCCAGGCGCGCGGCCACACGAGGCGGGCGTGCCAGGAGATCAGCATCGCCACGCCGACCGGCGTGGCCAGCGAGGCCAGCGCCATCAGCCGCGGCCACGAGAAGGCATAGGCGACGGCCGGCAGCAGCCAGTCCAGCGCCTGCAGCGCGACGATGACCACCAGCGCGCGGCGCAGGTGCGTGGTGAACGGGAAGCGGTGCTGGAACAGCTGGTTGGCCAGCGACCACAGCCCCGCCCAGCCGAGCACCAGCGCCAGCGGCGCGAGCAGCGGCGGCGCGTAGGACACCCAGCGCGCATCCGGGTCCACGGCGCTCCAGCGGTCCACCCACTGGAAGAACAGCAGCGCCAGCAGCAGCAGCGGCACGAAACCCCAGTGCCGGGCCTTGTCGACCAGCAGCGGCTGCTCGGGCGCCAGCGCATCGGCGCTGGTGCGCAGCCGCAGCGCACAGCCGGCGAGCTGGAAGACGCCGCCCGCGGGCAGCGGCACCTCGTCGCCGGCCGCCAGGCGCTGCCGGCCGGCCTGGCCGCCGTTGCGGCTGGCGAGCAGCTTCAGGCGCACGCCGCCGCCGGGCGCGAGGTGCAGCTCGGCATGCTCGGCGGCGAGGTGGGCGTCGTCCAGCACGATGTCGCACGCGGGCGAGCGGCCGATGCGCACCGGCCAGCGCGCCACGCGCTGCACGAGCACGGCACGGCCGTCGCGGCCCAGCAGTTCGACGACGGCGGCGTCCGGCACGACGATGGGCTGGACCGGGGGCTCGTCGGCGGGCATCACCGGGGCTTGCTGGCAGTCGTCCACGCGAAACCCTCCAGGTAGTGCGCCACGAGCTTGAGCGCGTTGTCGAAGCTGACGCCGCGGGCGTCGAAGCGGCCCAGCGCGCCCTGCCGGCTGTCGTCCACCGTGGTGACGAGCACGCTCAGGTCGTGCAGGCCCTCCAGCTTGCGGTAGGCGCGCAGGCACACCACGGCGCGCAGCGGCAGGCCGGCGCGGTCCACGAACTGCTCCTTGCAATACGGCGCGGTGCCGGACTTGTCGGCCCGGCCCAGGCGCTCGTTGCGGAAGCTGTCGGAGTACTGGCGCGCGAAGCGCAGCGCGCCGAGCTTGCGGCCGTCGTAGGCCTCGTGCGACATGTCCAGCCAGCCGGTCTGCAGCCCGCCGCCGACGAACAGCGCATGGTCCATGCGGCACTGCGAGCGCTCGTAGTCCAGGCCCTTGCTGTCGGCGGCCGTGCTGCGGCCCCAGCAGCGCATGAAGTCCTGCCGCGGCACGGGCAGGCGGTAGCGCTTGTTGTTGGCGCTCTCCCACGGCAGCGCGAGGAAGCGGGCGACCAGTTCGTCCTGGTAGGCGGTGAGCTGGTCGCGCAGCCGCGACCAGGCGGCGCTGCGGATGGGCCGGGCCGCGAGGCTGCGCCCGACCAGGCTTTCGGCGAACTGCCCCGGCACCAGGAAGCTGACCTGCTGCGCGAACAGCAGCGTGGACACGTTGACGCCGACGACCCGGCCGTCCTCGTCCAGCACCGGGCCGCCGCTCATGCCGGGGTTGATGCCGCCGGCGTAGTAGATCAGCGGGTCGAAGCTGCGCTCCACGAGGCCGTTGTAGTTGCCCTCGACGACGGCGAAGGCCACGTCGTGCGGGTTGCCCATGGAGTAGATGCGCTCGCCCTTGGCCAGCGGCTGGCTCTGCGGCCGGAAGGCCAGCGCGCCGCGGCCTTTCAGGCCGCCGTCCGCCGCGCGCAGCAGCGCGAGGTCGCGGCGGACGTCGAAGTCCAGCAGCTCCAGCGCGCCGCCCTGGCCGTCGGTGGTCGCATAGCGCAGCCGGTAGCTGTCGGGCTCCAGCGCGAACTGGCTGATGACGTGGTAGTTGGTGACGACGTGGCCGTCGTCGCTGACGAGGAAGCCCGAGCCGACGGAAGCCTGGCTGTCCTGCGACTTCAGCAGCGTGCGGATCTGCAGCAGCTGGCCCTTGCTGCGCTCGTACAGCCGGCGCGCGCTGGCCGACACGGCGGCCGGCGGCTGCGGGGCCTGCGCCTGCACCTGGGGCGGCGGCGCGGACGCCGCGGCCGCAGGCGGCGGCTGCTGCGCGCCGGCCAGGCTGGTCAGCGCCGCCAGGGCCAGGCCGAGCAGCGGCTTCAAACAGGACTTCATCAGCAAGCAGGACCTCCCGGAGCGGGCGCCGATGCTAGCCGCTTTGCGGGGCGCCGCCGGCCGCCGCGCGGCCGGCGCGCGTGACGCATTCGGCGAACCGGCGGCCGGCCCGGCCGGCGCCGTCAGCCGTGGCCGAAGCGCACCTGGTTGGGCTGCTTCTCCGGCTGCAGCTGGAAGGCCTGCGGGTGCTTGCGGAACAGCTTGGTGGAGGGCGCGTTCTTTGCAAGCAGCCCCGCTTCGCGCAACGCCTTGGCGGCGGCATTCATCTCATGCCATTGCCCGTCGGCCAACTCAGGCAGCGCCTTCAATACGGCATTGATCTCCTTGGCGGCCGCGACGTTGGCATCCGGCTCCGCTGCTGCGGCGGGTGCCGGCTTGGCGGCCGGCGCAGCCTTCTTCGCGGGCGCGGCCTTCTTGGCTGCGGGCTTGGGCGCGGCGGCCTTCTTGGCCGGAGCGCTCTTGGCTGGCGGCTTGGGCGTCGGCTTGCCGCTGTCGTGTGCCAGCTCGTTGAACTGGTCGTAGATCTGGATCACGCCGTCGCCCGTCTTGCCGTACTGGCCGAAGCCGCGCAGCCACGCGCCCTTCTCGCGCAGGCGCAGCACCAGCGGCGCGAAGTCGCTGTCGGAGGACACGAGCACGATGACGTCGGGCTTCTCGGTGATGGCCAGGTCCATCGCGTCGGCGGCCAGCGCGATGTCGGTGGAGTTCTTGCCGATCGCCAGGTTGACGATGGCGCGCAGGCCCAGCCGCTTCAAAAAGCCCTGCTCGCGCAGCGCCTGCTCGGCGTTGCAGTAGGCGCGGCGGATGTGGGCGGCGCCGTAGTCCTTGAACACGGCGTTCAGCGCCTGCTCGATGACGTCGGTGGCGACGTTGTCGAAGTCCACCAGGAAGGCGACTTTCTTGTCCTGCATGTTCATGCGATCAGTTTCCAGTTCAGCGTGTCGCCGCCACGCAGCGGCTTGAGTTGCGCGTCGCCGAAGGGCACGGCCTCGGGCAGCGTCCAGGGTTCGCGCTTCAGCGTCACGGTGCCGGCGTTGCGCGGCAGGCCGTAGAAGTCCGGGCCGTGGTGGCCGGCGAAGGCGTCGAGCTTGTCCAGCGCGCCGATGGCCTCGAAGGCCTCGGCGTACAGCTCCAGCGCCGACAGCGCCGTGAAGCAGCCGGCGCCGCAGACCGAGTTCTCCTTCATCACCGACGCGTGCGGCGCGCTGTCAGTGCCGAGGAAGAACTTCGCGCTGCCCGACGCGGCGGCCTGCAGCAACGCCTGGCGGTGTTCCTCGCGCTTGAGCACCGGCAGGCAGTAGTAGTGCGGGCGCAGGCCGCCGGTGAAGAGGGCGTTGCGGTTGTAGAGCAGGTGCTGGGGCGTGATCGTCGCGGCCGTGAAGCGGTCGCCGCCCGCCACGTACTGCACGCCCTCCTTCGTCGTCAGGTGCTCCATGACGATCTTCAGCTCGGGCATGGCCGCACGCAGCGGGCCCATGACGCGGTCCACGAACACGGCCTCGCGGTCGAACAGGTCCACGTCGGCGTCCGTCACCTCGCCGTGTACGAGGAACAGCAGGCCCTCGCGCTGCATGGCCTCCAGCGTCGCGTAGGTCTTGCGCAGATCGGTCACGCCGGCATCGCTGTTGGTCGTCGCGCCGGCCGGGTAGAGCTTGAGCGCGACGACGCCGGCCGCCTTGGCCCGCTTGATTTCATCGACCGGCGTGTTGTCGGTCAGGTACATCGTCATCAGCGGCTGGAAGTCCGAGCCTTCGGGCAGCGCGGCCAGGATGCGCTCGCGGTAGGCCACGGCCTGCGCGGCGGTGGTGACCGGCGGGCGCAGGTTGGGCATGACGATGGCGCGCGCGAACTGCCGCGCCGTGTGCGGCAGCACGCTGGCCAGCGCCGCCTCGTCGCGCAGGTGCAGATGCCAGTCGTCGGGGCGGGTCAGGGTGATCGTGTCGGTCATGGGGCGGGATTGTCGTCGCGCGCCGCGCGGGGCACGGGCGCTCAGTGGCGGTAGCGCGCCAGCAGCCGGCCCAGGCTGCCGTCGCCGCGCAGCGCCGAGATCAGCGCGTCGAGCCTGGCCGCCTTCAGCGCGCTGCGCTGCGACACCGCGCAGCGCGTCTCGTAGGCGCCCGTCGACAGGTAGGGGTGCAGCGGCTGCTTCTGCACGCCCAGCTTGCGCTGGTACTCCAGGTACTGGAGGTTGATGCTGGCGTGCTTCATCCGGCCCGCCTCCAGCATGCGCAGCAGCGCGCGGGCGTCCGGCGCGTCCTCACGGACGAGGGCCGGGCCGAGCGCCTGCTCCAGTTCGCGGTAGGCATAGCCCTTGATCGTGCCGATGGGCTGGCCGGCCAGGTCCTGCAGGCGCTCGGGCCGGCGTTCGCTCAGCGGCGTGATGACGACGCCGGCATGCGGCAAAAAGGGCTGCGTCCAGTCCACGGCGGCTTGCAGCCACTCGGGCAGCAGCGCGCAGGCGAGGTCGGCCTCGCCGGCATCGAGCATCGGGCCGATGCGGCGCCGCGGCACGGCGCGCAACTCGACGCGCTGGCCCAGGCGGGCCTCCAGCAGCCGGGCCAGGTCCAGGTGGATGCCGGCGCTGACGCGGTCGCCGTCGAAGGCGGCGAAGGGCATGTCCGCGGCGCGCTCCACCAGCATGACCACCCCGGCCGCCGGCGCCGGGCCGCCGGCCAGCATCGCCAGCAGCACGAAGACGAAGCGCATCGGCGGCGCAGCGGAGTTCAGTGCTGCAGGATCTTGGCCAGGAAGTCCTTGGCGCGCGGCGAGCGCGCCTCGGGCTTGTTGAAGAAGTCGGCGCTGCTGCAGTCCTCGACGATCTTGCCGGCGTCCATGAAGATGACGCGGTTGCTGACGCGCTTGGCGAAGCCCATCTCGTGCGTCACGCACATCATGGTCATGCCCTCGTGGGCGAGCTGCACCATCACGTCCAGCACCTCGCCGACCATCTCGGGGTCGAGCGCCGAGGTGGGCTCGTCGAACAGCATGACGATGGGGTCCATCGACAGCGCCCGCGCGATGGCCACGCGCTGCTGCTGGCCGCCGGAGAGCTGGCCGGGGAACTTGTCCTTGTGGGCGCTGAGGCCGACGCGGTCCAGCATCTTCAGGCCGCGGGTCTTGGCGTCGTCGGCCGAGCGGCCCAGCACCTTGACCTGCGCGATGGTCAGGTTCTCGGTCACCGACAGGTGCGGGAACA
Organism: Roseateles sp.; assembly: GCF_047654785.1. GTDB lineage: Bacteria > Pseudomonadota > Gammaproteobacteria > Burkholderiales > Burkholderiaceae_C > Pelomonas. The sequence continues at coordinate 355,979 of NZ_JASGKQ010000001.1, read as the reverse complement.
GCTCGAAGTGCTGGAACACCATGCCGACGCGCGAGCGCAGCTTGGGCAGGTTGGTCTTGGGGTCGGCGATGGAGATGCCGTCGACGACGATGTCGCCCTTCTGGAAGGGCTCCAGCGCGTTGACGGTCTTGATCAGCGTGGACTTGCCCGAGCCCGACGGCCCGCAGACGACGACGACCTCGCCCTTCTGGATGGACGTCGTGCAGTCGGTCAGCACCTGGAAGCTGCCGTACCACTTGGAAACGTTCTTGATGTCGATCATGGCGGACTCTTCTTATCGGATGATCTGGATCTTGGCCTGCAGCCGGCGGACCAGCATGGACAGGCCGAAGCAGATGACGAAGTAGACGACGGCGGCGACCAGGTAGGTCTCGACCGGGCGGTTGAAGTTCTTGCCCGCGACCTCGAAGCCCTTGAGCAGGTCGTACGCGCCGATCGCATAGACCAGCGAGGTGTCCTGGAACAGGATGATGGTCTGCGTCATCAGCACCGGCAGCATGTTGCGGAAGGCCTGCGGCAGCACGACGAGCTGCATGGTCTGCCGGTAGGTCATACCCACCGCATAGCCCGCGAACACCTGGCCCCGGGGCACGCTCTGGATGCCGGCGCGCATGATCTCGGAGTAGTAGGCCGCCTCGAACAGCGTGAAGGTGATGATGGCCGACAGCTCCGCGCCCAGCGGCCGCCCGGTCATCAGCGGGATGAGCAGGAAGAACCACAGGATCACCATCACCAGCGGGATGGAGCGCAGCGTGTTCACGTAGGCGGCCGCGGGCAGCTCCAGCCAGCGCTTGCCCGACAGGCGCATCAGCGCCAGCAGCGTGCCCAGCAGGATGCCGCCGACCATGGCGACCAGCGTCAGCTGGACGGAGAAGAAGAAGCCCTTGGCGATGAAGCTGGAGACGACGTTCCAGTCGAGGAAGGAGAAATCGAGCTGCAGCATCACTTGCCCCCCACCATGCCGGGCACGCGCACCCGGTTCTCGATGAAGAGCGCCACCCGGTTGATGGCGAACGCGGAGACGAAGTACAGCGCCGTGACGGCCAGGTAGATCTCCATGTTGCGGGAGGTTTCCTCGCTGGCCTGGATGGAGAACATCGTCAGCTCGGCGATGCTGACCGCGAAGGCCACCGACGAGTTCTTGACGATGTTCATGCTCTCGCTCGTCAGCGGCGGGATGACGATGCGGAAGGCCATCGGCAGCAGCACGTAGCGGTAGGTCTGCGGCAGCGTGAAGCCCATCGCCAGGCCCGCGTAGCGCTGGCCCTTGGGCAGGCTCTGGATGCCGGCGCGCACCTGCTCGGCGATGCGCGCGGACGTGAAGAAGCCCAGCGCGAACACGACCAGCACGAAGCTGGGCACGTCGCGCAGGCTGGTGAAGATCGACGGCAGCACGTGGTACCAGAGGAAGATCTGCACCAGCAGCGGGATGTTGCGGAACAGCTCCGTCCAGATGTTGCCGATGGCCACCAGCACCCGGCTGGGCGTGGTGCGCAGGATGCCCATCAGCGCGCCCACCGCCAGCGCCAGCACCAGCGCGAGCAGCGCGACGCTCAGCGTCCAGCCCCAGGCGGAAATCATCCACTGCAGATAGGTGATGTCGCCGCCGCTGCCGAAGCAGCTGGCGACGACCTCGCCGTCGAGGGTGTTCTTGCAGAACACCTGCCAGTCCCAACTCATGGCCTCTCCCAGAACAAAGCGGGTGCCCCGCACCCGCTTTGTGTTAGCTCAAACCGTGCCAGCGTTCACTTCTTCGCGGCGTAGGCTTCCATCGGCTTGTCGTTCGGGTTGGCCCAGGCCTCCTTGGTGGCGGCCGACGGCGGCAGGCCGATCTTGGTGTTGGTCGGCGGGATGGGCTGCATGAACCACTTGTCGTAGATCTTGGCCAGCTCGCCCGACTTCATCATGCCCTTGATGCTGTCGTCCACGGCCTTCTTGAAGGCGGGGTCGTCCTTGCGGATCATGATGGCGATCGGCTCGACCGACAGCACCTCGCCGACGATCTTGAAGTCGGCCGGGTTCTTGGACGTGGCGATGTTCTTGGCCAGGATGGAACCGTCCATCACGAAGGCGTCGGCGCGGCCGGAGTCCAGCAGCAGGAAGCTGTCGGCGTGGTCCTTACCGTAGACCTCCTTGAAGTCCACGCCGGCGGCACGCTCGTGCTTGCGCAGCGTCTGCACCGAGGTCGTGCCGGTGGTCGTCGCGATGGTCTTGCCGTTGAGTTGGTTGATGCCGTTGATGCCCGAGTTGGCCTTCACGGCGATGCGCACTTCCTCGACGTAGGTGGTCACGGCGAAGGCGACGTCCTTCTGGCGGGCGACGTTGTTGGTGGTGGAGCCGCACTCCAGGTCCACCGTGCCGTTGACCGTCAGCGGGATGCGGTTGGCGGACGTGACGGGCTGGTACTTCACGTCCAGCTTGCCGCCGAGCTGCTTGCGCAGGTCGGCCACCACGCGCTCGCAGACGTCGATGTGGTAGCCGACGTACTTGCCGTCGCCGATGGTGTAGGACAGGCCCGAGGACTCGCGCACGCCCATCGTGATGACGCCGCTGTCCTTGATCTTCTTCAGGGTATCGGCATGCACCGCGGTGGCTCCGGCGATCAGGGCAGCAACGAGCAGAACTTTCTTCATGGAGACTCCAACAACGGGGAAATGGATATCGGAACAGGCGTGAAGCAGACCATGCCACGCACGCCTTCCGAATACGGGTTTACACGAGCCATGCACCGGCGCGATGGCCAGGGCCTCAGGCCGCCGCGGCGAGATAGTCCCACAACGCCAGCGCGGCCGGCTTCTGCCGCCGCGACTGCTCGGGCCGCTCGCGGTAGATGCGCAGTTCCATGCTGACGCTGAACGTCCCTGCGGCCGCAGCCGGCACCAGCCGGCCGCCGGCCAACTCCTTCTGCACCGAGCTGGCCGGCAGGAACGCGAAGCCATGCCCCTCCAGCGCCATCGCCTTCAGGCCCTCGGCCATGTCGGTCTCGTAGATGGCGTCCAGGTTCAGCGCGCAGTCCGCCTCCTTGACGATCAGCTCCACCAGTCGCCCCAGGTAGGCGCCCGCCGCGTAGCTGAGGAAGGGGATCTTCTGGCCCGGCCGCCCCGGCAGGCGGAACAGCGGCTCGCCCCGGGCGTCCGCCTTGGCGTAGGGCGACAGCGTCTCGTGGCCCAGCGACACCATCTGGTAGCGCCCCGGGTCCAGCTGCAGCGGCTGGCTGGCGTGGTGGTAGACCAGCAGCAGGTCGCAGTTGCCCTCGCTCAGCTGCAGCATCGCGTCGTGCACGTTGGCCGCGTTGAGCCGGCACTTGATCGCCCCGAAGCCCCGGCGCAGGCCCATCAGCCAGTGCGGGAAGAAGCTGAACGCCAGCGAGTGCGGCACGGCGAACTCGATCATGTCCTGGTCCGCCGCCTGGTGGCTGCGCAGCATGTTGCGCGTCGCCTGCAGGCTGCCCAGCACCTCCACGGCCTGGGCCAGCAGCGTCGCGCCGGCGGCGGTCAGGCGGGTCGGGTAGGACGAGCGGTCCACCAGGTCCACCCCCGCCCAGGCCTCCAGCGCCTGGATGCGGCGCGAGAACGCCGGCTGGGTCACATGGCGCAACTGGGCGGAGCGGGAGAAGCTGCGCGTCTCGGCCAGGCTGACGAAGTCTTCAAGCCACTTGGTTTCCACCGCCGGCAGTGTAGCCAAGGGCACCCCATCCCCCCGGAACGCGCTCCCGGGGCCTGCCGCACCCCTCAACTGGAGGGGCGCGCACCCGCCCGGCGATGAAACGCTTGTTTACAGTCCGCCCACAAAGCCAACTCGAACAACATTCCCCAACCGAGAACGTCATGCGCGCGACGAACAAATTCCTGGCTCTGGCCCTGGCGGCAGCCCTGCAACCCGCCACGGCCGGCACGGTGACGCTGAACTTCGAAGACATCACGTCGACCACCCTGCTCACGGACCGCTATGCGAGCCAAGGCATCACCTTCACGGGCGACGCCTGGGGCGTGGCCTCCGTGTACCCGCCCTGCCATGGCACCCGGCAGTTCAGCCGCCCCGGCAGCTGCGGCGCCCTCTCGCTCGAAGTGGCCCCCGACGCGCCGGAGGCCAAGGCCCGCAGCGTCGCGCAGAACCAGAACGGCAGCTTCACGCTGAGCCTGGCCGGCGGCTTCGTCGACGAGTTCTCCTTCGCCTACTCGGCGCTCCCGAATGCCGGCGTGAAGCTCGAGCTGCTCGATGCCGCCGGCCTCGTGATCGACACGATGGACTCGCTGAAGGAAGTCGGCTGCACCGAACCCGGCCAATACTTCTGCATCTGGAACACCGCCGCCTTCAAGTTCGCCGGCACCGCCACGGCGCTGCGCGTGTCGGGCCTGGCCCAGGGCCTGCTGCTGGACGACATGCAGTTCACCGCCCCCGGGCAAACCCCTGGCGGCACCGTGCCCGAGCCCGCCAGCATCGCGCTGGCCTTCGGCGCCCTCGCCGCCGCAGGCTGGACGCGCAGGCGCGCCGCCCGCTGAGCCGCGCCGCACCGCCTCCTGCAGAAAACGACCGCCACGGCGGTTGTTTTTCTTTGCCGGCACCGCGCATCGCGGCAGCTGCCACCCGCTTGAATCGACACGCGCCGTCCCTATAATGCGAGTCTGCTAGCACTCAACGCTTTCGAGTGCTAACGAATCGGGCCGAAGCCTCGGCCCCGTGTTCCCCAGCGCGCCGCCGCTCGTCGAGCCCGGCGGCCGACTCTGCAAACTCTCAAGGAGATTCCATGAAGCTGCGCCCCCTGCACGATCGCGTGATCGTTCGCCGTCTGGAGCAAGAAACCAAGACCGCCTCCGGCATCGTCATCCCCGACAACGCCGCCGAGAAGCCCGACCAGGGCGAAGTCCTGGCCGTCGGCCCGGGCAAGCGCAACGACAAGGGCGAATTCGTGGCCCTGAACGTCGCCGTCGGCGACCGCGTGCTGTTCGGCAAGTACAGCGGCCAGACCGTCAAGGTCGATGGCGAGGAACTGCTGGTCATGCGCGAGGAAGACCTCTTCGCCGTCGTGCAGAAGTAATGGCTTGCGGGGCAGGCGCGAAGCGCGAGCGCTGTCCCCAGAGACTCAGAGAAATTGACTCTGACCCCATTTTTTAGTATTCGGAGAATCAAATGGCAGCAAAAGACGTGATCTTCGGCGGCGACGCCCGCGCCCGCATGGTCGAAGGCGTGAACATCCTGGCCAACGCGGTCAAGGTGACCCTGGGCCCCAAGGGCCGCAACGTGGTGCTGGAGCGCTCCTTCGGCGCCCCGACCGTGACCAAGGACGGCGTGTCGGTCGCCAAGGAAATCGAGCTGAAGGACAAGCTCCAGAACATGGGCGCGCAGATGGTCAAGGAAGTCGCTTCCAAGACCAGCGACAACGCCGGTGACGGCACCACCACCGCCACCGTGCTGGCCCAGGCCATCGTCCGCGAAGGCATGAAGTACGTGGCCGCCGGCATGAACCCGATGGACCTGAAGCGCGGCATCGACAAGGCCGTCGCCGCCCTGGTCGCCCAGCTCAAGGCCGCCTCCAAGGCCACGACGACCTCCAAGGAAATCGCCCAGGTCGGCACCATCTCGGCCAACAGCGACGCCGACGTCGGCCAGATCATCGCGGACGCGATGGACAAGGTCGGCAAGGAAGGCGTCATCACCGTCGAAGACGGCAAGAGCCTGAACAACGAGCTGGACGTCGTCGAAGGCATGCAGTTCGACCGCGGCTACCTGTCGCCCTACTTCATCAACAACCCCGAGAAGCAGGCCGCGATCCTGGACAACCCCTTCGTGCTGCTGTTCGACAAGAAGATCAGCAACATCCGCGACCTGCTGCCCACGCTGGAAGCCGTCGCCAAGGCCGGCCGTCCGCTGCTGATCATTGCCGAGGAAGTCGAAGGCGAAGCGCTGGCGACGCTGGTGGTCAACACCATCCGCGGCATCCTGAAGGTCGTCGCCGTCAAGGCCCCGGGCTTCGGCGACCGCCGCAAGGCCATGCTGGAAGACATCGCCATCCTGACCGGCGGCAAGGTCATCGCCGAGGAAGTCGGCCTGTCGCTGGAGAAGGTCACGCTGGCCGACCTCGGCCAGGCCAAGCGCGTCGAAGTGGGCAAGGAAAACACCACCATCATCGACGGCGCCGGCGCCGCGGCCGACATCGAGGCCCGCGTCAAGCAGGTGCGCATCCAGATCGAGGAAGCCACCTCCGACTACGACCGCGAGAAGCTGCAGGAACGCGTGGCCAAGCTGGCCGGCGGCGTGGCCGTCATCAAGGTCGGTGCCGCCACCGAAGTCGAGATGAAGGAGAAGAAGGCCCGTGTCGAAGACGCGCTGCACGCGACCCGAGCCGCCGTCGAGGAAGGCATCGTCGCCGGTGGCGGCGTGGCCCTGCTGCGCGCCAAGCAGGCCGCTGGCGAGATCAAGGGTGACAACGCCGACCAGGACGCCGGCATCAAGCTGATCCTGCGCGCCATCGAAGCGCCGCTGCGCGAGATCGTCTTCAACGCCGGCGGCGAAGCCAGCGTCGTCATCAACAAGGTGCTGGAAGGCCAGGGCAACTACGGCTTCAACGCCGCCAACGACACCTATGGCGACATGATCGAGATGGGCATCCTGGACCCGACCAAGGTGACCCGCACCGCGCTGCAGAACGCCGCGTCCGTCGCGTCGCTGATGCTGACGACCGAGTGCATGGTCGCCGAGTCGCCCAAGGAAGAAGCCGCCGGCGGCGGCATGCCCGGCGGTATGGGCGGCATGGGTGGCATGGGCGGCATGGACATGTAAGTCCGCGCCCGGCGATCCATTCGCTGGACGGACGAAGGGGCTGCGCGAGCAGCCCCTTTTTCCTTTCCTGCGGGCTCACTCCGCCGCGCGGGACCGGCGCCCATCATCCCGGCAGCGGGCTGGGCTCCGCGCCGCCGGCCTGCAGCAGCGCCAGCAGGTCGTCGGCGAAGCGGCCGGCGTCGCACAGCGGGCTGGCCGCCAGGCGCGCCCGCAGGCCGGCGCGCAGCGCGGCCAGGCCCGCGCGGTCCGCGACATGGGCCGCGGCGCGGCGCACGAAGTCGTCGGCATCGCCCGCCACCCAGTCGCCGGCCAGGCCCAGCGCGTGCAGGAAGCTCAGGCCCTGCCGCGAGATCGGCGCCGGCCCGGGCAGCGTCAGCACCGGCACGCCCATCCACAGGCCGTCCAGCGTCGTCATGCCGCCGCTGTGCGGGAACGGGTCCAGCGCGATGTCCACGCGGCCGAAGGCGGCGAGGTAGGCGGCCAGCGGGCCGGGGCCCTCCAGGCCCAGCCGCGCGGCATCGCCCGGCCAGCGCGCCCGCAGCGCCGCGCGCTCCGCCTCGTGCTGCAGGCCCGGCGCCTTGACCAGCAGCCGGCTGTCCGGCACCGCCGCCAGCACGCGGGCCCACAGCGCCAGCACCTCGTCGCCCAGCTTGTGCAACGCGTTGAAGCTGCCGAAGCGCGGCGCGGCGCCCAGCGGCGCCACTGCGGGCGCCTCCGGCGGCGGCGCATAGGCGGTGAAGCCGTGCGGCAGGCGCCGCAGCGGCTCGACGAAGCCGGCCTCGGCGCCCGGCGGCAGCAGCCAGCGGTCGCCGATGACGCCGTCCATCGCCGCCAGCCCGGTGCTGCCCAGGTAGCCCAGCCAGCTGAACTGACGCGGCGCCGGCCGGCGCGCGAACACGCCGAGCCGGTGGCCGCCGGTGTGGCCGTTCAGGTCCAGCAGCACGTCGATGCCGTCGGCCGCGATGCGGGCGGCCAGCGCGTCGTCGTCCCAGCTGGCCACGTCCAGCCAGCGCGGCACGGCGCGGCGCAGCCGCTGCGTCAGCGCGTCGTCGCCGCGCGGGTTCGCGTAGACGGACAGCTCGCAGCGCGCCGCCAGCGCCGGCAGCCAGGCCTCGGCCAGCCGGCCGACCGGGTGGCCGCGCAGGTCGGCCGACACCAGGCCCACGCGCAGCGGGCCGGGCGGGCGCGGGCCGCGGGCGACGGCCGGGGCCTGCACGGCGTGGCCGAAGTCCAGCGCCTCGGCCCGCAGCGCCGGGGCCTCGTCGGCGCGCCGCTGGCGGTAGGCGCGCAGCAGCAGGCGGTCGCTGCGCGCGGTCGGCAGCGCCGGGGCCAGCGCGATCAAACGGCCCAGCAGCGCATCGGCCTCGTCCAGCGCGCCCTGCCGCTTCAGCGCCTGCGCCAGGTTGCCGAGCGCGGGCGGCGACTGCGGCGCCTCGGCCAGCGCCTCGCGGTAGGCCGCCACGGCGTCGGCGAAGCGGTCCTGCGCCAGCCGCAGCCCGCCCAGGTTGCCGAGCAGCGCGGCGCGGCGCTCGCCGGCCACGCCGGCGGCCAGCGCGGCACCCAGCACCGCCTCGCCGCGCTGCGGCTGCAGCAGCGCCAGGTTGCAGGCCGCCTCGGCGTGGTCCGGCGCCAGCGCCAGCACGCGTTCGTAGGCGGCAGCGGCGCCGGGCGGGTCGTCCGCATGCAGGGCCTGGCCGAGCGCGAACCAGGCCTCGGCCCGCCCCGGCGCCGCCGCGACCGCCTCGCGCAGCTGCGCCAGCGCCTCGGCCGGGCGGCCGGCGGCGGCCAGCGCGGTGGCCGCGTGCAGGCGCAGGCCGGCGTCGCCCGGGCGGGCGGCCAGGGCCTGCGCGAACGCCTGCGCGGCCTCGCCGTGCCGGCCCAGCGCCAGCAGCGCCCGCGCGCGGTTGCCGTGCGCCGCGGCCAGGCCGGGCTGCAGCGCCAGCGCGGTGTCGAAGGCCGCCAGCGCCTGCGCGGGCTGCTGCAGCGCCAGCAGCGCATTGCCCAGGTTGTTGTGCGCGCCGGCCAGCCGGGGCTGCAGCCGCAGCGCCTGCTCGTAGGCCGCGCGCGCCTCGGCCCAGCGGCCGCGCGCGGCCAGCAGCGCGCCGAGGTTGGCGGGCAGGTCCGCGTCGCCCGGCAGCAGCTGCATCGCGCGCTCGAGCGCCGGCTGCGCGTCCTCGCCCAGCAACTGCTGCGCGACGGAGAGCGCCTTCCACAGCGCGCCGTCCTGCGGGTGGGCGGCGAGCAGCGCGCGGGCCTGGGCCGCCATCTCGGCATGCCGGCCGGACTGGAAAAGCGTGAAAAGCTGCTGAAGTGCGGCGTTTGCCATGGTGTCGAAGCGGGTCTGCGGGCGCGGGGTGCCCAGGGCGGCGCCGGATAATCTCATCCCGCCGCGCCCCCGCCCCATGCCCGTCCGACTGCATCCCCACGAGCTGCTCGACCATGCGCTGACCGAGGCCGGCCCGCTGTCCCGCGAACTGGCGCACGCCATGCAGGAAGCGCTCGACGCGCAGCCGCAGCATTTCGCGCTGCGGCAGGTCTGGCGCAAGCTGCGCAGCGCCTTCGCGGCCGATTTCGAGCGCCGGCTCGTCGAGCTGCTGCAGGCCGCCCGGCGCGGCGACGACCCGCTGCAGCGCCCGGCCGCGCCGCCCGGCGGGCTGAGCGGCCTGGCCCTGGTGGACGAGCGGCAGGCGCTGCAGGACGTGGCCATCGCCCACGTGACGCAAGCGGCCGAGGAGCTCAGCCGCACCGAGCTGCACCAGCTCGGCAACTTCTACGCCGCGCTGCGCGGCACCGGCCGCGCCCGCGAGCGCGACAACCCGCTGCGCCCCGCCCTCTATGCCCACGCGCTGCGCCAGGCGCTGGCCGCCGCGCCGCTGGACGCGCAGACCCAGTACGAGCTGATGCGCGCCGCCGCCGCGCCGCTGGCCGGCGCGCTGCACCGCCAGTACCGGCAGGCCGGCGCGGCGCTGCGCGACGCCGACCTCGGCGACCTGGTGGCCGGACATGGCCGCGTGCAGGCCGACCCGCCGGCCCACCGGCGCCTGGCCGCCGCCCGGGGGGTGGCCACCGGCCACGGCACGCTGGACGGGCTGTCGCGCCGCGTCGAGGCGGTGAACTCCCGCCCGGCCCCGCTGGACCTGCCCGCGCCGCGCGGCCCGCAGGCCCCGGCGCCCTTCGTGCGCAGCACCGGGCCGGACATGCTGAGCCGGCTGTACGACCAGATCCTGGCCGACCCGCGGCTGCTGCCGCCGCTGAAGGCGCTGCTCGCGCGGCTGCAGGTCGCCGTCGTGCGCCTGGCGCGCACCGACCCCTCGCTGCTGCGCCGGCTGGAGCACCCCACCTGGGCGCTGCTGAACCGCGTCGCCGCGCACGGCATGGCCTTCGAGCGCGCCGACGACGAGCGGCTGGTGGACTTCCTGCGCTTCATGGACGGCCAGGCCCAGGGCCTGGTGGACGCGCCGACGCCCACCGCCGCGCTGTTCCAGCAGGCGCTGGCGCGCGTGGACGCCCGCATCGACCAGCAGGCCCGCCAGAGCAGCGAGCGCAACGCCGACGCGCTGGCCGCGCTGGAGCGCCAACAGCTGCGCAACGACTGGCGCAACCTGCTGCGCGAGCAGATCGAGCACCAGCTCATCGGCGCGCCGCTGGGCCCGCGCATGCGCCGCTTCCTGCAGACGGCCTGGGTGGACGTCATCGTCACGGCCATGGTGCGCCACGGGCGCGACGCCCCGGAGGCCCGCTCGGCGATGGAGCTCGTCGACGCGCTGCTCGACAGCCTGGTCACGCCGCGCGACGCGGCCGACCGCGAGGCCCTGCGCCTGCGCCTGCCGGTGCTGATCGAGCGCCTGGTGGCCGGCTGCGACAGCCTCGCGCTGCCCGCCGAGCGGCGCGAGCCGCCGCTGGCCGAGCTGATGGCGCAGCACGCCCGGCTGCTGCGCGGCCTGCCCGCGCTGGACCCGGAAGAACGCCGCGCCGCCCGCGCGGCCGAGCCCCGCCCGGGCGCGGGGGCCGCCGCGCCGGCCTCGGCCGACGAGATCGTCCGGCGCCTGATGGAGGAGCGCGACTCGCAGCTGCCCTCGCAATGGCTGAGTACCAAGGTGGACCGCGGCGAACTGCCCACCGTGCCGGTGCAGCTCTACAGCGAGCACGACTCGCCGGACGCCCGCGCCGCGCTGCAGCGCTGGGTGGACGGCCTGCAGATCGGCCACTGGTTCCACCTCTTCATCCAGGGCGACTGGCACACCGCGCAGATCGCCTGGATCAGCGAAGGCCGGCAGTTCGTGCTGTTCGTCGGCCGCGAGGCGGACGAGCGCCTGTCGCTGACGCGCCGCGCGCTGGAGGCGCTGCTGGCCAACGGGCTGATCGCAGCGCTGGAGGACGACAGCGTCGTGCAGCGCGCCGTGGACACGCTGCTGAACGACCTGCCGGCGGCCTGACCGCCCGCGCTACGCCGCAGCGGGATGCGCCCAGGCGTGCAGCGCCAGGGCCACGTCGCCGACGCCCTGCTTCTTCAGCGCCGAGAACAGCGTCACCGACACGTCGGCGTTCTCGGTCGCCATGCCGGCCAGGAACTCGCCGGTGGCGCGCAGCGCCGCGTCGGCCTCCTTGCGGTTGAGCTTGTCGGCCTTGGTCAGCAGCACCAGCAGCCGGATCTCGCCGGTGGCCACGCGCGCGGCGACGAACTCCAGCAGCTGCCGGTCCAGGTCGGTCAGGCCCAGGCGCGAATCCACCATCAGCACCACGCCCGACAGGCTGCGGCGCACGGCCAGGTAGTCGGCCATCACCTTCTGCCAGCGCAGCTTGGCGGACTTGTTCACCGCCGCGTAGCCATAGCCCGGCAGGTCGGCGAACAGCGCGTCGGGCGCCTCCCGCGGGCCGAGCTCGAACAGGTTGATGTGCTGCGTGCGGCCGGGCGTCTTGGACGCGAACGCCAGGCGCTTCTGCTGCGCCAGCGTGTTGATCGCGGTGGACTTGCCGGCGTTGGAGCGGCCGACGAAGGCGATCTCCGGCAGCTCGGTGGCGGGCAGGTGGACGAGCTGGCTGGCGGTGGTCAGGAAGCGCGCGGTGTGCGTCCAGGCCAGCGCGAGCTTCTCGGTGACCGGCTCGCCGGGCGCTGCATCAGGGATTTCGTTGGTCATGGACGGGTCGGACGCTGTGATGGGGCATTGTAAAATTCCGCAGTTGCGCCCTTTGGCCCTTTGAGACCCATCCATCCATGAAGACTGCTGCCTTCTTCCTGTCGAGTGTGTTGCTGGCCGGCACGGCTCATGCGAGCCAGCCGGCGGCGCCGGCCAAGCCCGACCTCGCCAAGGGCGGCACCATCTCCACGCAGGTGTGCGCCGCCTGCCACACCGCCGACGGCTCGCGCGGCAGCCCGGCCAACCCCATCATCGCCGGCCAGCATCCCGAGTACCTGGCCAAGCAGCTGGCCGAGTTCAAGGACGGCAAGCGCAAGAACGCCGTCATGAGCGGCATGGTCGCCGCGCTGAGCGAGGAGGACATGCGCAACGTCGCGGCGTTCTATGCGTCCAAGACGGCCAAGCCCGGCTTCGCCAAGAACAAGGACACCGTCGCGCTGGGCGAGAAGATCTACCGCGGCGGCATCGCCGAGCGCAACATCCCGGCCTGCGCGGGCTGTCACAGCCCGACCGGCGCGGGCATCCCGGCGCAGTACCCGCGCCTGGGCGGCCAGCACGGCGACTACGTCGAGGCGCAGATGGTCGCCTTCCGCAGCGGCGCACGCACCAACTCGGCGCCGATGACGGCCGTGGCCGCCAAGATGAACGACAAGGAAATCAAGGCCGTGTCGGACTACATCGCCGGCCTGCGCTGACATTCGCGCACGCCTGGACCAACGAAGGCCGGTGCCGCCCACCGGCCTTTTTTCTTGGCCCCGCCCCGCCGCCGATGCCGCCCTCCCCCGCCCCCCGCCGCCCCTCGGCCGCCCGCGAGCTGCTGGACCTGCTCGCGTCCATGCGCTTCGCCATCGCGCTGCTGAGCGTGATCTGCATCGCCTCGGTCATCGGCACCGTGCTGCGCCAGGGCGAGCCCATGGGCAACTACATCAACCAGTTCGGCCCGTTCTGGGCCGAGGTGTTCGCCAGGCTGGGGCTGTACACGGTCTACAGCGCGCCGTGGTTCCTGGTCATCCTGGCCTTCCTGGTCGTCTCCACCAGCCTGTGCATCGCTCGCAACACGCCCAAGATCGTCGCGGACCTGAAGAGCTACAAGGAGGGCGTGCGCGAGCAGTCGCTGCAGGCCCACCACCACAAGGCCATTGGCGAGCTGCCCAGCAACCCGGAAATGGCGCTGGCCGAGATCGGCGCCACGCTGACCGCGCTGGGCTGGAAGGCTCGCGTGCAGCAGCGCGAGCACGGCACCATGGTCGCGGCGCGGCGCGGCGCGGCCAACAAGATCGGCTACATCGCCGCGCATTCGGCCATCGTGCTCATCCTGGTGGGCGGCGTGCTGGACGGCAACGCGATGGTCAAGCTGGCGATGTGGCTGCAGGGCAAGCAGCTCTACACCGGCTCGGGCTTCGTGGCCGACATCCGCCCCGAGCACCGCCTGAGCAGCGCCAACCCGAGCTACCGCGGCAACGTCTCCGTCGCCGAGAACCAGCGCCAGGGCATCGCCGTGCTCAGCCTGCCCGACGGCGTGGTGCTGCAGGACCTGCCGTTCGACATCGCGCTGAAGAAGTTCAGCGTCGAGTACTACCCCACCGGCATGCCCAAGAGCTTCGCCAGCGACATCGTCATCCACGACGGCGGCACGCGGCGCGAGGCCACGGTCAAGGTCAACGAGCCCGTGATCCACCGCGGCGTGGCGATCTTCCAGAGCAGCTTCGAGGACGGCGGCAGCCTGCTGCGGCTGAAGGCCGTGCCGCTGGACCGCCCCGGCCCGGCGCAGGCCATCGAGGGCCGCGTCGGCACCCGGCAACCGTTCGGCGGGCAGACACTGGAGCTGGACGGCCTGCGCGTCATCAACGTCGAGAACCTGGCGGACGGCGCCAGCGCCAGCGGCGCGGACGTGCGCAAGGTGGACCTCGGCGAGCGCCTGGGCAAGCACCTGGGCAGCGGCGCCAAGGGCGATGCGGCCAAGGCGCTGCACAACGTCGGCCCCAGCTTCAGCTACAAACTGCGCGACGCCGCTGGCCAGGCCCGCGAGTACAACAACTACATGCTGCCGGTGACGCTGGACGGCCACCGGCTGTTCCTGGCCGGCGTGCGCGAGTCGCCGGCCGAGAACTTCCGCTACCTGCGCCTGCCGGCCGATGCCGACGGCTCGCTGGACGGCTGGCTGCTGCTGCGCCATGCGCTGGCCGACCCGGCGCTGCGCGAGGCCGCCGCGCGCAGCTACGCCGTCGCCGCCACGCCGGCCGGCCAGCCCCGGCTGACGCCGCAGCTGCAGATGACGGCCCAGCGCGCCCTCAGCCTCTTCTCCGGCGCCGCCGCCAAGCCCGGCGACGAGGCCCGGGGCGGCCTGCCCGCGCTGTCGCAGTTCATCGAGCGCGACGTGCCGGAGGGCGAGCGGCCGCGCGTCTCCGAGGTGCTGCTGCGCATCCTCAACGGCAGCCTGTTCGAGCTGTACCAGCTGGCCCGCGAGCGCGCCCGGCTCCCGCCCGCCGCGCCCAGCGCCGACACCCAGGCCTTCATGACGCAGGCGGTGCTGTCGCTGTCCGACAGCCTGTACTACCCCGCGCCGATGCTGCTGCAGCTGGAGAGCTTCGACCAGGTGCAGGCCAGCGTCTTCCAGGTCGCGCGCGCGCCGGGGCAGAAGCTGGTCTACCTCGGCGCGCTGCTGCTCATCGTCGGCGTCTTCGCGATGCTCTACGTGAAGGAGCGGCGGCTGTGGGTGTGGATCACGCCGGCCGGGCGGCCCGGTGCCGCGCAGGTGCGCATGGCCCTGTCCAGCACCCGAGAATCGCCCGACAACGCGACGCTGTTCGCCCAGCTCAGGGCCGCGATCCTGAAGGAGCCCGCATGAACACCACCACCTTCGACCTGCCGCGCCGCCACGCGCTGCAGCGCCGCAGCACCCTGGACTGGGCCTTCGCCGCGCTCGTGCTGCTGGGCGGCGGCTATGCCTTCGCCCGCTACCACGCCAGCATGGACGGCTACGAGCAGGGCATCCTGCTGTGCGCGATGCCCGCGCTGGTCGCGCTGGGCTGGTTCTGGCGGCCGCTGCGCCTGCTCAGCGTCGCGGCCGGCGCGGCCACGCTGCTGGCCATCGCGCTGTACGCGCAGCACGGCGACGGCTTCGGCGCCGACCTCGCCGCGGGCGAGCAGACCTTCTGGCTCAAGTACTTGCTGTCCAGCCAGAGCGCCATCCTGTGGATGAGCCTGCTGTTCTTCATGAGCACGCTGTTCTACTGGGGCGGCTTCTTCACCGGCGCGGGCCGCGACAGCGTGGCCGAGGTGGCCGGCTCCAAGCTCGCCTGGGCCGGCGTGCTGATGGCGCTGGTGGGCACGCTGGTGCGCTGGTACGAGAGCCACCAGATCGGCCCCGACATCGGCCACATCCCCGTCAGCAACCTCTACGAGGTGTTCGTGCTGTTCTGCTGGATGACGACGCTGTTCCATCTCTATTACGAGGAGCGCTTCGCCACGCGCTCGCTGGGCGCCTACGTGATGCTGGTCGTCAGCGGCGCGGTGGCCTTCCTGCTCTGGTACACGGTGGCGCGCGAGGCGCAGGAGATCCAGCCGCTGGTGCCCGCGCTGCAGAGCTGGTGGATGAAGATCCACGTGCCGGCCAACTTCGTCGGCTACGGCGCGTTCGCGCTGGCCGCGATGGTGGCGCTGGCCTACCTGCTGAAGACCGCCGCCACGCGCTCGCTGTGGATCGGCCTGGTGGGCCTGCCGCTGGCCCTGGTCGCGCTGATCCTGGCGGTGCGCGCCGGCGCGGCGCTGGACGCCGCCACCATCGCCGGCATGGACGGCTGGGCGCGCAAGATCGGCGGCGTGGCCGCCTTCCTCGCGCTGGCCGTGGCGCTGCGCCCGCGGCTGACCGCCCGCCTGCCCGCCCTGCCCCAGCTCGACGACCTGATGTACAAGGCCATCGCGCTGGGCTTCGCGTTCTTCACCATCGCCACCATCCTGGGCGCCTTCTGGGCCGCCGAGGCCTGGGGCGGCTACTGGAGCTGGGACCCGAAGGAGACCTGGGCGCTGATCGTCTGGCTGAACTACGCCGCCTGGCTGCACATGCGGCTGATGAAGGGCCTGCGCGGCACCGTGTCGGCCTGGTGGGCGCTGGTGGGCCTGCTGGTGACGACCTTCGCCTTCCTGGGCGTCAACATGTTCCTGTCGGGCCTGCACAGCTACGGGACGCTGTGACGCCCGGCGGGCCGCAGAGCCCGTCAGCCGCGGCGGCGCGCGCCCCAGCCGACCAGGCCCAGGCCGGCCAGCAGCATCGCCCAGGTGCCCGGCTCCGGCACCGGGGCCAGCGCGAACAGCGTCGTGCCGGCACCCACGCCGTCGGCGCCCTCGGCGGACACGGCCAGGTAGTGCATGCCGTCCATCGTGAAGCCCTTCAGGCCCTCGGGGGCGACCTGGCCGTCCAGCGTCAGCATGCGCACGAAGCGGGTGTTGCCCGGGTCGTCGGCATCGATCTCGAACACCGCGACGGCGCCGGTCGTCGTGCGCTCCAGGCCGACGAAGGCGAAGGTCTGGCCGCCGATCTCCATCAGCTCGATGCCTTCGGGCTCCACGCCCTTGTCGCGGCTGCGGCCGTCGTTGTACAGGCCCATCGCGGCGGCCTGCACGTCCAGGATGTTGCCGCTGTCGTAGACGATGTTGCCGTCGGTGTCGCGGATGGAGAACGAGCGCGCGCCGGCCGCGTACAGGTCGCCCGCGGACGAGTCGGTGTTGGACACCCGCAGCGGCGCCAGGTCGCCGGTGGCGCCCAGGCTGCTGGCGGCCGAGCGGTCGGCATCGTCCTCGCGGAAATCGCCCTCGTTGGCCATCGCCACGTAGGTCTTGCCGCCGTGGGTGAAGCTGGCCATGCCGTCGGGCATGTACAGGCCCTTGGCGGCCACGCGCTGGAAGTCGATCTTGCCGTCGTTATTGGTGTCGATGGCGTTGCCGGGCTGCGAGAAGTCCTTGGCGCCCAGGCCGACCACCTTCGTGAACTGGCCGCTCTGCAGGTCCAGCACGCCCATGGCGTTGGCTTCCTGCAGGCTCACGTAGGCCTGCGTGCCGGCCGGGTCGACGGCGATGTACTCGGGCTCGAAGTCCATGCCGGTGTGGGTGCGGATGTGGGTGCCCGTCTGCGCCACGCCGGCCAGCGTGGCCGTGCTGACGACCGAGCGGCTGGCCACGTCGATGATGCTGACGCTGCCCACCGGGTCCTTGGCACTGCTGCCGTAGCGGCGCGGCGTGCCGCTGCCGATGCGCTTGCCGTAGTCGCCGGCATTGGGCGTGCCTTCGTTGGCCACCAGCAGCCGGCTGCCGTCGGGCGTGAAGGTCAGCATGTCGGGCAGCGAGCCCACCGTGATGGTGCTGGTGCCGGCCAGCAGGCTGCGGCTGCCGGTGTCGTACAGCTGCACGACGCCGGGCAGCGCGCGGTCGCCGGCCTCGATGGCGAAGGCGGCGATGCCGTTGTGGATGGCCACGCTGTTGATGCTGCCCCAGCTGGCGGTGTCGATGAAGCCGAGCGAGGCGCCGGTGCGGGCGTCCAGCACGTCCACGCCCGTCACGCCCGAGACCCACAGCGTCTTCGTCACCGCGTCGAACGCGACGATCTCGGACAGGAAGCCGGCGGGCATGCCGGCATGGGCGGTGTTCCAGGCAGCGCCGGCGCCGTCCAGCAGGCCGGCGTGGGCGGCGGGGGTGCTCAGTGCGAGGGTGGCGGCCAGGGCCGGGATCAGTCGGGTGGGCTTCATGGGCGGCAGCAGGGGGGGTCAAAGCGCGCATGCTCGCCAGCCGCCGTGACAGCCGCGTGACGGCGCGGGGGCTAGGATGGCCGGCGTCGGCAGCAGGCCCCGGGAGGACACAGCGATGGACGAAGGCCCGCGACACGCGGACGAGGCAGCGGCCGCAGCCGACCCGCTGGACTGGCTGCGGCCGGGCCACCGCTGCGCGCCCGCGGAGGCGCTGCGGCGCATCCAGCTGCTGTGCGCCGCCTGGCCCGACCTGCATGCGGCGATGCTGACGGTGCTGGCCACCCACCAGGAGCTGCCGCGCGACATGCTGGCCGCGGCCATCAGGCAGTTCCGCCCCGACCTGGGCGCCTACACGCAGGAGGACGTGGTGGGGCTGCTGACGGCGGTCTGGAACGGCGGCAAGAGCGGCTTCGACGCGGTGCTGCGCACGCGGGCGAGCGCGCCGAAGCGGGGCGGCGGCGCGCTGTCCTGGGTGAAGGAGTAGCTAGCCCTTCAGCCCCAGCTGGCGCCAGCCCGCAAGGCCCAGCCGGGCCAGCGTGTCGAGGTTGTGCTCGTAGATCGCCGCCGTGTCCGGCATGGCCTCGACCGCGCGCGTGATGCTCTCCTCGCGCAGCAGGTGCAGCGTCGGGTAGGGCGAGCGGTTGCTGTAGTTGGCGATGTCGTCGGGCGCACTGCCGTCGAACTGGTAGCCGGGGTGGAAGTCGGCGATCTGCAGGACGCCGTCGAGCTTGAGTTCCTCGACCAGCGCGTCGGCCGCGTCGAGGAAGTCGTTGAAGTCCAGGAAGTCGGCCAGCACGCCGGGGTGGATCAGCAGCGTCGTGTCCACCTCGTCCGGGTCGGCGCGGTTCAGCGCCAGCAGCTCGCGGGCCAGGTCCTTCAGCAGCGCCTCGGGGTCGGCCGCGTCGCTGACGACGTAGCGGATGCGCTCGTTGACGTGCACCGCCTTCGCGAACGGGCACAGGTTCAGGCCGATGACGGCCTTGACGACCCAGTCGCGGGTGTCGGCGATGACTTGTTCGTGGTTCATGCGTTCAGCCAGGCTTCGGCGAGACGCACCCACATCGAGCCGCCCAGCGGGATCAGCTCGTCGTTGAAGTCGTAGCTCGGGTTGTGCAGCGTGCAGGGGCCGAAGCCGTGGCCGCCGATGCGGTGCTCGCCGTCGCCGTTGCCGATCAGGAAATAGCAGCCGGGCTTGTCGAGCAGGTAGTAGCTGAAGTCCTCGGCGCCCATGGTCGGCTCGAACTCCTGCACGTTCTCCGGCCCGGCCATGTCCGTCAGCACGCGGCGCACGAACTCGGTCTCGGCGGGGTGGTTGATCGTCGGCGGGTAGTTGCGGTGGAACTCGAACTCGGCCGTCAGCTCGAAGGCGGCGGCCAGCTGCTCGGTCATCGCCTTCATGCGCCGCTCGATCAGGTCCAGCAGCTCCAGCGTGAAGGTGCGCACCGTGCCCTGCAGTTCGACCGAGTCGGGCACGACGTTGGTGGCCTCGCCGGCCTGGAGCATCGTCACCGAGATCACGCCCGGGTCGATGGGCCGCTTGTTGCGGCTGACGATGGTCTGGAAGGCCGTGACGAGCTGGCAGGCGGCCGGCACCGGGTCGATGCCGAGGTGCGGCATCGCCGCATGGCAGCCCTTGCCCTTGAGCGTGATGCGGAACTCGTTGCTGGACGCGAACACCGGCCCGGTCTTGAGCGCGAACTGGCCCGCCTTCAGGCCCGGCCAGTTGTGGGCGCCGAACATGGCCTCCATCGGGAACTTCTCGAACAGGCCGTCGCGGATCATCTCGCGCGCACCGCCGCCGCCCTCCTCGGCGGGCTGGAAGACGAGGTAGACCGTGCCGTCGAAGCGGCGGTGGGTCGCCAGGTGCTTGGCCGCGGCCAGCAGCATCGCGGTGTGGCCGTCGTGGCCGCAGGCGTGCATGCGGCCCAGGTGGCTGCTGGCGTGCGGGAACTGGTTGCGCTCGGTCATCGGCAGCGCGTCGATGTCGGCGCGCAGGCCGACGGCGCGCGCCGACGTGCCGTTCCGGACGATGCCGACGACGCCGGTCTTGCCCAGGCCGCGGTGGACGGGGATGCCCCAGCCGGTCAGCGCCGCGGCGATGACGTCGGCGGTGCGCTCCTCCTGGAAGCAGAGTTCGGGGTGCTTGTGCAGGTCGCGGCGGATCGCGGTGATCTCGGGCGCGTCGGCGAGGATGGCATCGATGAGCTTCATGGCGGCATGACTTCAGGGCGCTGTGACGCGCCGAGTTTAGGATCGCGGCCGTGAATCTTGGCCGCATCTCCCGCCGCTGGCTGCTTTGGCTGGCGCTCATCCTGCCCGTCGCCCAGGCGATGGCGGGGGTGCATGCGCTGTCGCACCTCGACGAGCGGCAGGGCGACGGCATCGCCCACCTGGTCCATTGCGACCTGTGCCTGGCCGCAGCCCACCTCGACGCCGGGGCGCCCGCCGCCGAGGCACGCGGCCCGGTCGCGGTGGCGGCCAGCCACGCCGCGCCGCCGGCCGCCCGGTGCCCGGCGCCGCGCGCCGCCCGCCCGGGCCTGCCGCCGGCCCGCGCGCCGCCCGTTTCCGCCTGAAACCTCCAGCCTGCCCGCGCCCGGCGTTCCCGGGGCGCGGGTGTTTGCGTTTTCTCGTGGAAGTCCCCTCATGCGCTCCTTCGCCCTGGCGCCGCTCGCGGCCGCCGTCCTGTCCCTGTCCGCCGCGGCCGCCCTGGCCGCTCCCGCCGCCACCGAATCACTCGACAAGGTCGTCGTCACCGGCAACCCGCTCAAAAGCCAGGTGCTGGCCCAGCCCAGCGACTCGCTGTCCGGCGACGAGCTGGTGCTGACCCGCACCGCCAACCTCGGCGACACGCTGCAGGGCCTGCCCGGCGTCGCCACCACCCACTTCGGCCCCAACGCCAGCCGGCCCGTCATCCGCGGGCTGGACGGCGACCGGGTACGCATCCTGAACAACTCGGGCGCGTCGGTGGATGCGTCCAACCTCAGCTTCGACCACGGCGTGGCCATCGACCCGCTGGTCATCGACAAGGTCGAGGTGCTGCGCGGCGCCGCGGCGCTGCTGTACGGCGGCAACGCGGTCGGCGGCGTCGTCAACACGCTGGACAACCGCATCCCGCGCACGCTGATCGACGGCCTGAGCGGCGCGGCCGAGCTGCGCCTGGGCGGCGCCAGCCGCGACAAGAGCGGCGCCGTCGTGCTGGACGGCGGCAGCGGCCACGCGGGCGCGGGCCTCGGCTGGCACCTGGACCTGGCCGGCCGCGATGCCGGCGACCAGCGCACGCCGCGCTTCGACAGCCCCACGGACGACGGCAGCGAGTCGCGCACGACGGTGCGCAACTCGGCCGCCAAGAGCCACGGCGGCGCGCTGGGCGGCTCGGTGTTCTTCCAGGGCGGCTTTGCCGGCGTGTCGGTGGACGACTTCCACACCGACTACGGCACCACCGCCGAGGCCGACGTGACCATCCGCATGCAGCGCCAGCGCCTGGCCACGGCGGGCGAGTGGGCCACGGCCGACGGCCCGGTGCGCCGCGTCGCCTGGCAGCTCAGCCGCAACCGCTACGAGCACGTGGAGATGGAGGGCGACGAGGTCGGCACCACCTTCAAGAGCCGCGGCACGGACGGACGGCTGGAGCTGGAGCACGCGCCGGTCGCCACGCCCTGGGGCGCGGTGAAGGGCCTGGTGGGCGTGCAGATCGAGTCGCTGGACTTCTCGGCGCTGGGCGAGGAGGCCTTCGTGCCGAACACCCGCACCCGCAACACCGGCGTGTTCCTGCTGGAGCAGGCGCGGCTGGGCGGCGTGGACTGGTCGGCCGGCGCGCGCAGCGAGCGGGTGCGCGTGGGCTCCGACGGCGGCGAGCGCTTCGGCCCGGCGCTGGAGCGCCGCTTCACGCCCACCAGCCTCGCGCTCAGCGGCGTGCTGCCGCTCGGCGGCGCCTGGAGCCTGAGCGCCAACCTCAACCGCACCGAACGTGCGCCGGCCTACTACGAGCTGTTCGCCGACGGCCTGCACGTGGCCAGCGCCGCCTACGAGCGCGGCGACGCCGCGCTGGGCCTGGAGCGCTCGCGCGGCGCGGACCTGGGCCTGAAGTGGGAGGGCGCGCAGAGCCACGCCCACCTCAACGTGTACGAGACGCGCTTCTCCAACTACATCGCGCTGCAGGCCACCGGCGAGATGGCGGACGACGAGGGCGCGGAGGTGCCCGTCTACGCCTTCCAGGCCGTGCCGGCGCGGCTGCGCGGCGTGGAGCTGGAGGGCCGCTGGCAGGCCCTCCCGGCCGTCGCGCTGCTGGGCCAGCTGGATGCGGTGCGCGGCGAGAACACGCGGACCGGCGAGCCGCTGCCGCGCCTGGCGCCGCTGCGCGCGATGCTGGGGCTGGAGGCGCGCCACGGCGACTGGTCGGGCCGGCTGGAATGGCGCGGCGCGGCGCGGCAGACGCGCGTCGCCGAGTTCGACACGCCGACGCCGGGCTACGGCACCGTGCGCCTGTCGCTGGCGCGGCAGCTGCGCTGGGGCGGCGCCGATGCGCTGTGGTTCCTGAAGCTGGACAACCTCGGCAACAAGCTGGCCTGGAACGCGACCGCGGTGCCCACCATCCGCGGCCTGGCGCCGCAGCCGGGGCGCTCGGCCAGCACCGGGCTGCAGGTCCGCTTCTGACCCCGGCCGGCGCCGTGCGCCCGGGTGGCCGGTGTAAATCCGGTGCCTGGCCGCACGGCCATCGGGCATCCTGCACCCCGACAGTGCCGCCGCGCACCAGAACCGCCGCCATGGTCAGGCGCGGAACTTGCTGCGGTGGCTGAGACGAGGAGCAACGATGCAGACCGCTTTTGACGAGATGAACGCCACGGGCTCCGGCACCCGTGCGCATTACGAGTCCTACGCCCGCTGGCTGGCCGGGCAGCCCGAGTCGCTGATGCGCGAGCGGCGCGCCCAGGCGGAGCTGATCTTCCGCCGCGTGGGCATCACCTTCGCCGTCTACGGCGACAAGGATTCCGGGGAGGGCACGGAGCGGCTGATCCCCTTCGACCTGATCCCGCGGGTCATCCCGGCGGCCGAATGGACGTCCATGCAGGCCGGCCTGGCGCAGCGCGTGACGGCGCTGAACCGCTTCATCCATGACGTCTACCACGGCCAGGAGATCCTGAAGGCCGGCATCGTGCCGGCCGACGAGATCCTGAACAACGCGCAGTTCCGCAAGGAGATGATGGGCGTGGACGTGCCGGGCGGCGTGTACAGCCACATCGCCGGCGTCGACATCGTGCGCGCCGGCAACGCCGACGGCAGCGGCGATTACTACGTGCTGGAGGACAACCTGCGCGTGCCCAGCGGCGTGAGCTACATGCTGGAGAACCGCAAGATGTCGATGCGGCTCTTCCCCGAGCTGTTCGCCAGCCACCGCATCGCGCCGGTGGCGCACTACCCCGACCTGCTGCTGGACACGCTGCGCAGCGTGGCGCCCTCGGGCGTGGCCGACCCGACCGTCGTCGTCATGACGCCGGGCATGTACAACTCGGCCTACTTCGAGCACGCCTTCCTCGCGCAGCAGATGGGCGTGGAACTGGTCGAGGGGCAGGACCTGTTCGTCGATGGCGGCTTCGTCTACATGCGCACGACGCGCGGCCCGAAGCGCGTGGACGTGATCTACCGCCGCATCGACGACGACTTCCTCGACCCGCAGGTCTTCCGCGCCGACTCGCAGCTCGGCTGCGCCGGGCTGGTGGAGGCCTACAAGGCCGGCAAGGTGACGCTGTCCAACGCCATCGGCACGGGCATCGCGGACGACAAGTCCATCTACCCCTACGTGCCGAAGATGATCGAGTTCTACCTCGGCGAGAAGCCCATCCTGCAGAACGTGCCCACCTACGTCTGCCGCGAGAAGGACGACCTGGCCTATGTGCTGGCGCACCTGGCCGAGCTGGTGGTGAAGGAGGTGCACGGCGCCGGCGGCTACGGCATGCTGGTCGGGCCGGCGGCCAGCCAGGCCGAGATCGAGGCCTTCCGCGCGCAGCTGCTCGCCAACCCGGGCAACTACATCGCGCAGCCGACGCTGTCGCTGTCCACCTGCCCGACCTTCGTCGAGAACGGCATCGCGCCCCGCCACATCGACCTGCGGCCCTTCGTGCTGTCGGGCGCGTCGGTGCGCATGGTGCCGGGCGGGCTGACCCGCGTCGCGCTGAAGGAGGGCTCGCTGGTGGTCAACAGCAGCCAGGGCGGCGGCACCAAGGACACCTGGGTGCTGGAAGACTGAGGGAGACCACGAGATGCTTTCTAGAACCGCTGACCACCTTTTCTGGCTGAGCCGCTGCATCGAGCGGGCGGGTCGAGCGCGCAGCGCTCGTGGCGAAGCCAAAACACCGCCGCGCGCGACGGCGCGCCCGGGGTTTTCGGCCAACGAACGGGAGTCGAAGCATGCTGTCTAGGACCGCTGACCACCTGTTTTGGCTGAGCCGCTACATCGAGCGGGCCGAAAACACCGCCCGCATGCTGGACATCGCCTACCAGACCTCGCTGCAGCCGCAGTCGGCCGACGCGTCGGCGCAGACCTGGCGCAGCCTGCTGTCCATCTCCGAGCTGAACGGCCTGTACGGCGCCAGATACCCGGCGATCGACGGCCGCAGCGTCATGGAGTTCATGGTGGCCGACGAGAACAACCTCTCGTCCATCTTCAACTGCCTGCGCGCCGCGCGCGAGAACGCGCGCGCGGTGCGCGGCTCGCTGACGACCGAGGTCTGGGAAACGATGAACCAGACCTGGCTGGAGTTCCGCCGCCTGCTGCGCGAAGGGGCGCTCGCGCGCGACCCGTCGGCGCTGTTCGAGTGGGTCAAGTACCGCAGCCACCTGTCGCGCGGCGTGACCGTCGGCACCATGCTGCAGGACGAGGCCTTCCACTTCATCCGCATCGGCTCCTTCCTGGAGCGGGCCGACAACACGGCGCGGCTGCTGGACGTCAAGTTCTACCGCCAGGAGCAGTCCCAGGGCGGGCCCGACGCGGCGCGCGACTTCTACTACTGGTCCGCCGTGCTGCGCTCGGTGTCGGGCTTCGAGATCTACCGCAAGGTCTACAGCAACGTCATCCAGCCCGACAAGGTGGCCGAGCTGCTGATCCTGCGGCCCGACATGCCGCGCTCGCTGTCGCACTGCATGACGCGCATGCTGGCCAACCTGAAGCGCGTGGCCAACCCGCAGTCGGCCGAGACGCTGCGCCGCGCCGGCCGGCTGGAGGCCGCGCTCGCCTATGGCCGCATCGACGAGATCCTGGCCACCGGCCTGCACCCCTTCCTCGACGGTTTCCTGGCCGACGTGGCCGACCTCGGAGGCGCGATCTCCAAGGATTTCCTTGCCTGAACACCCCCGGACCAGGAACTGACATGGCCATCCACGTCGCCCTCAAGCACGTCACCCGCTACCGCTACGACCGCCCGGTCAACCTCGGCCCGCAGGTCGTGCGCCTGCGCCCGGCGCCGCACTGCCGCACGCCGGTGCTGAGCTACTCGCTGCGCATCGAGCCCGAGAACCACTTCATCAACTGGCAGCAGGACCCGTTCGCCAACTACCTGGCGCGGCTGGTGTTCCCGGAGAAGACGACCGGGTTCACCGTCACGGTGGACCTGGTCGCCGAGATGGCGGTCTACAACCCGTTCGACTTCTTCCTGGAGCCGCACGCGCAGACCGTCCCGTTCGCCTACGACGAGGCGCAGCAGATCGAGCTGGCGCCCTACCTGCAGGTGGAGCCGCTGACGCCGCGGCTGGCCGCCTATCTCGCCGACATCCCGCGCGACGAGCGCGCCACCATCGACTTCCTGGTGGACCTGAACCAGCGCGTGCAGAACAGCGTCTCCTACCTGATCCGCCTGGAGCCCGGCGTGCAGACGCCGGAGGAAACGCTGGAGAAGGGCTCCGGCTCCTGCCGCGACTCCGGCTGGCTGCTGGTGCAGCTGGCCCGCCACCTGGGCCTGGCGGCGCGCTTCGTGTCGGGCTACCTGATCCAGCTCGCGCCCGACGAGAAGGCGCTGGACGGCCCCAGCGGCACCGAGGTGGACTTCACCGACCTGCACGCCTGGTGCGAGATCTACCTGCCCGGCGCCGGCTGGATCGGCCTGGACCCCACCTCCGGCCTGCTGGCCGGCGAGGGCCACATCCCGCTGGCCGCGACGCCCACGCCCGGCAGCGCCGCGCCCATCAGCGGCGGCGTGGACAAGTGCGAGGTCGAGTTCGGCCACGAGATGAGCGTCACGCGCATCTACGAGTCGCCGCGCGTCACCCGGCCCTACACCGACGCGCAATGGGCCGACGTGCTGCGCCTGGGCGAACAGGTGGACCGCGACCTGCAGGCCGGCGACGTGCGGCTGACCATGGGCGGCGAGCCCACCTTCGTCGCCGTCGAGGACCGCGACGCGCCGGAATGGAACACCGAGGCGCTCGGCCCCACCAAGCGCCTCTACGCCCAGCAGCTCACGCACCGGCTGCGCGACGAGTACGGCCAGGGCGGCTTCTTGCACTTCGGCCAGGGCAAGTGGTACCCCGGCGAGCAGCTGCCGCGCTGGGCGCTGTCCATCTGCTGGCGCGCCGACGGCCAGCCCTGCTGGCGCAACCCGGACTGGTTCGCCGACGAACGCGAGGGCCATGCCTACACCAGCGAGCACGCCCGGACCTTCATGGCCGCGCTGACGAAGCGGCTCGGCCTGCCCGACACCCATGTGCGGCCGGGCTACGAAGACACCTGGTACTACCTGTGGCGCGAGCGCCGCCTGCCGGTCAACGTCGATCCCTTCGACGCGCGGCTGGACGACGAGCTGGAGCGCGCGCGGCTGCGCCGCGTGTTCGAACAGGGCCTGTCGCACGTGGTCGGCTACGTGCTGCCGATCCGCCACGCCGGCGGCGATCCGGCGCTGGCCGGCCCGCGCTGGCAGACCGGGCCCTGGCACCTGCGCGACGAACGGCTCTACCTCTTCCCCGGCGACTCGCCGATGGGCTGGCGGCTGCCGCTGGATTCGCTGCCCTGGGTCAGCCGCGGCGACTACCCCTACCTGATCGAGCAGGATCCCTTCGCCCCGCGCGGCGCGCTGCCGGCCGCGGCGGCGTTGCGCCTGCAGACGCAGGGTGTCACGTCCGCCGGCCCGACGCCCGGGCTGCGGCGCGACGGCGGCGCGCCGGCCGGCGCCGGCTTCGCGCCCGGCGACTCGCCGTGGCAGGCCTCGGCCGACCCCACGGCGCCGCTGCGCTTCGAGAGCGCGCACTGGATCACCCGCACCGCGCTGTGCGTCGAGGCCCGCGACCCGCGCCGCGCCAACGGCCCGGCGGCGGAGAACCAGGGGCAGGCCAGCGGCGTGCTCTACGTCTTCATGCCGCCGCTGGAGCGGCTGGAGCACTACCTGGAGTTGCTGGCCGCCGTCGAGGCCGCCTGCGAGGACACCGGCTACAAGATCGTGCTCGAGGGCTACCCGCCGCCGCGCGACCCGCGGCTGAAGCTGCTGGCCGTGACGCCCGACCCGGGCGTCATCGAGGTCAACATCCATCCGGCGCACGACTGGGGCGAGCTGGTCCAGCACACCGAGTTCCTGTACGAGGCCGCGCGGCTCACGCGGCTGTCCAGCGAGAAGTTCATGATGGACGGCCGCCACAGCGGCACCGGCGGCGGCAACCACTTCGTGCTCGGCGGCGCGACGCCCGCCGACTCGCCCTTCCTGCGCCGGCCCTCGCTGCTCGCGTCGCTGCTGGCCTACTGGCACAACCACCCGTCGCTGAGCTACCTGTTCAGCGGCCTGTTCATCGGCCCGACCAGCCAGGCGCCGCGCGTGGACGAGGCGCGCAACGACCAGCTGCGCGAGCTGGAGATCGCGCTCGGCGAGATCCACCGGCTGGAGGACGACGCGCCGCCCTGGCTGATCGACCGGACGCTGCGCAACGTGCTGGTGGACGTGACCGGCAACACCCACCGCAGCGAGTTCTGCATCGACAAGCTCTACTCGCCGGACGCCCCGACCGGGCGCCTCGGCCTGCTGGAGCTGCGCGCCTTCGAGATGCCGCCGCATGCGCGCATGAGCATCGTGCAGCAGCTGCTGTTGCGCGCGCTGATCGCCCGCTTCTGGCGCCGGCCCTACCGCGCGCCGCTGGTGCGCTGGGGCACCGAGCTGCACGACCGCTGGCTGCTGCCGCACTTCGTGCACGAGGATTTCACCGACGTCATGCAGGACATGGCCGAGGCCGGCTACGCGCTGGACCCGGCCTGGTTCGCGCCGCACTTCGAGTTCCGCTTCCCGAAGGTCGGCGAATTCGCGTCGCGCGGCGTGCACGTGACGCTGCGCGGCGCGCTGGAGCCCTGGCATGTGATGGGCGAGGAAGGCACGGCCGGCGGCACGGTGCGCTACGTGGACGCCTCGCTGGAGCGGCTGGAAGTGCATGTGAGCGGCCTCGTCGACCCGCGCCACCGCATCACCGTCAACGGCCAGCCGCTGCCGCTGCAGCCCACCGGCCGCGTCGGCGAGTACGTCTGCGGCGTGCGCTACCGCGCGTGGCTACCGCCGTCGGCGCTGCACCCGACGATCGGCATCCACGCGCCGCTGACGGTGGACCTGGTGGACACCTGGCAGCACAAGAGCCTGGGCGGCTGCCGCTACTTCGTCGCCCACCCGGGCGGGCGCAACTACGCGACGCTGCCGGTCAACGCCTACGAGGCCGAGAGCCGGCGGCTGGCGCGCTTCTTCGTGCTCGGCCACACGCCGGGCCGCGTCGACGTGGGCGAGCCGCGGCGCAGCCTGGAGTTCCCGTTCACGCTGGACCTGCGCAAGCCGGGGTGAGGCCGCGCGGCCGCCCGGGGCGGTGTCGTACGCTAGCGTGACCGCCCCCACCGCCAACGGCCATGCGCATCGAAATCCAGCCCGGCATCCGCCTCTTCGTCGACATCGAGGGCCTGGGCCTCGCTCCCGAGGGCCCGGTGCTGCGCGAGAAGCCCGCGCTCGTGCTCGTCCACGGCGGCCCGGGGTTCGACCACACCGGCTTCCGGCCCTTCTTCAGCCGCTTCGCGGACCTCTGCCAGGTCGTCTACTTCGACCTGCGCGGCCACGGCCGCAGCGACCCGCGGCCGCTGGACGAGATGCGCCTGGACGTGTTCGCCGACGACATCGTGCGGCTGTGCGACGCGCTGGGGCTGGTCAAGCCGGTCGTGCTGGGCCAGAGCTTCGGCGGCTTCGTCGTGCAGCGCTACCTGGCGCGGCATCCGGCGCACCCGGGCCGGGCCGTGCTGTCCAGCACCTCGCACCATTTCGGGCTGGCGCGCAAGGTCCACCACTTCGGCCGCCTCGGCGGGCCGGAGGCCGCGGCCGCCGCGCGCGCGTTCTGGGAGCAGCCCGGCCCGGCGACCTGGGCCACCTACGAACAGCACTGCCGCCACCTCTACAACACCACGCCCAAGCCCGCCGACGCGGCCGGCTGGGCGCTGTTCAGCCCCGAGATCCTGTTCGACCACACCCGCACCGAACTGCCCGGCATGGACCTGCGCCCCGGTCTGGCCGGCGTGGCCTGCCCGGTGCTGGTCATGGCCGGCGAGCAGGACCCCGTCACGCCGCCGGAGGACGCCGAGGAGATCGTCGCCGCGCTGCCGGCGGCGCGGGTGCGGTTCGAGCGCTTCGCCGGCACCGGCCACGGGCCGTGGCGCGACGCGCCCGACGCGACCGAGCGCGTGCTGCGGGCCTTTCTGCAGCCGGCGCGTCCGTGAGCCGGGTGGCGGCGGCAAAATCCCGGCTCCGCCTTCCAGGAGCGCCGCCATGGCCATCGACATCGCCGAACTCCGCAAACTGACCGTGGCCGAGCGCCTGCAGTTGGTGGACGACATCTGGGAAAGCATCGCGGCCGACACCGACGATGCGCCGCTGAGCGCGCCTCAACTGGCCGAGGTGCGACTGCGCCGTGAAGAACACCGGCGGGAGCCCGCCAACACCGTTCCATGGGAACAGGTGCTGGCCGAAGGCCTGGCGCGGGCCGGATGACGGGCCGACCGATGCGCATCGTGTTCCGGCCGCAGGCGCGCCAGGAAGTGCTGGACGCGGCCGACTGGTACCGCCAGCGCGCCCCGGGGCTGGACCGGGATTTCCTGCTGGCCGTGGACGCCGCGGTGCAAGCGGCCGCGTCGCGGCCGCTTGCCCACCCGCTCGTGGAAGACAACGTGCGGCGCGTGCTGGTGAAGCGCTTCCCATACACCGTCGTGTTCGACGCGCTGCCGGATGAACTCGTCGTCATCGCGGTCTTCCAGCATCGCCGCGAGCCCACGGCGTGGCGGCTGCGCCGATGACCCCCGCCCCCAGCCAGTGGAGCCTGCTCCCCGACGAGCCCGAGGCCCAGGCGCTGGCGCCCGACCCGCTGGCGCTCGCGCAGGCCGCCGCGCTGCGCTGCCGCGACGGCCATTTCTACGAGCTGACCGGCCAGGTCAACCAGCCCGGCGAACCGCAGGGCGGCCTGGCCCCGCGCTGGCAGCGCTTCTTCGCGGCCGGCGGCGCGGCGGGCTGGCGGGATCTGTCGGCCAAGGCCCTGCGCGTGCAGCGCCGCGTGCTGGAGGACGGCGCCAGCTACAACGTCCACAGCGACGCCCCGCCGCTGCCGGGCCAGGACGGCCCGGCGCTGGCCCGGCACTGGCCGCTGGAGCTGCTGCCCATGCTGATCGAGCCCGACGAGTGGCGCGGCATCGAGGCCGGCGTCGCCCAGCGCGCGCGGCTGCTGGACGCCGCCATGGCCGACGCCTACGGCGAGCGCCGCCTGCTGCAGCAGGGCCTGCTGCCGGCCTCGCTGGTGCTGGCCCACCCGCAGTACCTGCGCGCCATGCATGGCAGCCCGCCGGCCGGCGGCGTGCACCTGCACCTGCTGGCCTTCGACCTGACGCGCTGCGCCGACGGCCACTGGTGGGTGGCCGGCCAGCGCACGCAGGCCGTCTCGGGCCTGGGCTATGTGCTGGAGAACCGGCTCATCATCGCCCAGCAGTTCCCCGAGGCCTTCCGGCAGATGGCGGTGCAGCGCCTGGCGGCCAGCTACCGCGACTTCATCCGCGCGCTGACGCGGCTGTCCCCCGCCGGCGAGCGCAGCCGCGTGGCGCTGCTGACGCCCGGGCCGCGCAGCGAGACCTATTTCGAGCAGGCCTTCCTCGCCCGCTACCTCGGCATCGCGCTGGTGGAGGGCGCCGACCTGGCCGTGCGCGCCGACAAGGTCTACCTGAAGACGCTGGCCGGCCTGGAGCGCGTCCACGTGCTGCTGCGCCGCGTGGACGACGACTGGCTGGACCCGCTGGAGCTGCGCGCCGACTCCATGCTCGGCGTGCCCGGCCTGCTGCAGGCCGCGCGCGCGGGCGAGGTCGTCATCGCCAACGCGCCCGGCGCCGGCTGGCTGGAGAGCCCCGGCCTCACCGCCTTCTGGCCCGGCGTGGCCGAGGCGCTGCTGGGCGAGGCGCTGCGGCTGCCGGCCATCCAGACCTGGTGGTGCGGCGAGGACAGCGCCTGGCGCGCGCTGCGGCCGCGGCTGGCGGAGTTCATCGTCGTGCCCACCTTCGCCGCCAGCAGCACCACGCGCAGCTTCACGCCCATCGTCGCCGCCGACCTGGACGGCGACGCGCTGCGCGCGCTGGCCGAGCGCATCGACGCCGACCCCACCGCCTACACGCTGCAGGCCCGCGTCAAGCCCGCCAAGCAGCCGGTCTGGACGCGCGGCGCGCTGGAGCCGCGCGGCGCCGTGCTGCGCGTGTTCGCGCTGACCGACGGCCAGGGCGGCTGGACCGTGCTGCCCGGCGGCCTCGCCCGCGTCGCGCCCAAGCGCGACGCGCTGGCCGACGCCTGGCTGTCCATCCAGCACGGCAGCCTGACGGCCGACACCTGGGTCATGACCGACGGCGAGGTCGACGCCACCACGCTGCTGCCGCAGCCGCTGCAGGCCGCCGACATGGCGCAGGTGCACTGGACCGTGACCAGCCGCGCCGCCGAGAACCTGTTCTGGCTGGGCCGCTACACCGAGCGCGCCGAGAGCAGCGCGCGGCTGGCGCGCCACCTCATCGACGCCAGCCTGATGGGGCAGCGCGGCGCGATGCCGGCGCCCATGCTGCCGCTGCTGGACGCGCTCGCGCGCCGCCACGGCCTGCTCGCCCCCGGCGCGCCGGGGGCGCCGGACGACCCCGCCGGCTTCGGGCGGGCGCTGCTGGCCGCGCTGCTGCCGGACTCCGGCGCCCACGGCGTCGGCTGGAACCTGCGCGCGCTGCAGGGCTGCGCGCAGGCGCTGCGCGAGCGGCTGTCGCCCGAGGCCTGGCGGCTCATCCACGAGGCCGCCGCGCAGTTCGAGCAGCACCTGCGCGCCGTGCTCGACAACCCCGCGCAGGCCGCCCCCGCCACCGACGTGCTGAACGTGCTGGCCCGCGCCGACACCCACCTGGCCGCCATCACCGGCGCGCAGACCGACCGCATGACCCGCGACGACGGCTGGCGCCTGCTGTCCATCGGCCGGCAGATCGAGCGGCTGTCCTTCCACGCCGAGGTGCTGGCCGAGACCTTCGCGCAGGGCGGCGCCGGGCCGGCCCCGCTGGCGCTGAGCGAGGAAGGCTTCGCGCTGCTGCTGGGCGTGTTCGACTCCACGATCACCTACCGCGCGCAGTTCCAGGCCCGCCGCGAGGCGCCGCCGCTGCTGCACCTGCTGGTGCACAACACCGACAACCCGCGCTCGCTGGCCTGGGTGGCGCGCACGCTGCGCGAGCGCTTCGCCAAGCTCGCCCGCCACGACCCCGACTGGGCCGCCGCGGTCGCCGCCGGCCTGCCCGTGCCCGAGGCCTGGCCGCTGGCCGAGCTGGCCGCCCCGGGGCCGGCGCTGGTCACGCAGCTGCGGCGCGCGGCGGCCCAGGCCGGCGAGCTGTCCGGCCTCATCAGCCAGCGCTATTTCGCGCACGTCATCGGCGCCGAGCAGCGGGTGTGGCAATGACCGTCCGGCTCGCCGTCCGCCACGTCACCGAATACGCCTACGAGGCCGCGGTGGAGTGGGCGCACCACGCCGCCTGCCTGGTGCCGCGCGACACGCCCTGGCAGCGCGTGCAGGGCTGGCGGCTCGACATCGACCCGCTGCCCGACGCCTGGAGCCCGGAGGGCCTGGCGCCGAACGCCGCCGGGCTGGCGCGCCGCCTGCGCCGCGACCCCTGGGGCAACCAGCACTTCAGCTTCGGCCATGCGCGCATGCACGAGCGGCTGGTGGTGGACAGCCGCTTCGAGGCCGAGCTGCAGCCGCGCCCGCTGCCCGAGGCCGGCCGCGGCCCGGCCTGGGAGGGCGTGGCCGCCGGCCTGCGCTACCGCGCCGGCCGCGCGCTGCAGCCGGCCGACGAGTTCGCGCTGGCCTCGCCCCATGCGCTGCCCGACGAGGCGCTGGCCGCCTACGCCCGCCGCGCGTTCACGCCGGGCCGCACGGTGGCCGCGGGCGGGCTGGCGCTGATGCGGCAGATCCACGCCGACCTGCGCTACCTGCCGCACAGCACCACCGTCGCCACGCGCGCGGCCGACGCGCTGGCGCAGCGCAGCGGCGTGTGCCAGGACTTCGCCCACGTCTTCATCGCCGCCTGCCGCGCGCTGGGCCTGGCGGCGCGCTACGTGTCCGGCTACCTGCTCACCCGCCCGCCGGCCGGCCAGCCGCGCCTGGTGGGCGCGGACGCCTCGCACGCCTGGGTGGAGCTGTGGTGCCCCGAGCAGGGCTGGCTGGCGCTGGACCCGACCAACGCCGTGCCCGCCGGGCTGGACCACGTCACCCTCGCCTGGGGCCGCGACTACGCCGACGTCGCGCCGCTGCGCGGCGTGCTGCGCGGCGGCGGCGTCGCGCAGCTGGCAGTGGCCGTCAGCGTCGCGCCCTGCGACGCCCCGGCACCCTAGCCGCCGGGCGTCACAGCTCGGCCACGCCCTTCACGCGCACCGGCGGCGCCACGGGCTGGGGCGCCGGCGCGGCGGCCCGGCCGTGGAAGCGGTCCAGCAGCGCCTGCCACTGCGTCTTCACGGCGGCGACGTTGGCCTGCTTCACAGGGCCGTAGCCGCGGATCTTCTCGGGCAGGCGGGCCAGCTCGACGGCGGTGGCCAGGTTGGCGGCCGTCAGCGCGGGCAGGATCTCGTCGATCAGCGCCTCGTAGTCGGCGATCAGCTGCCGCTCCATCCGGCGCTCCCCGGTCCGGCCGAAGACATCGAGCACCGTGCCGCGCAGGCGCTTGAGCCGGGCCAGCAGCTTGAACAGCGTGAAGGTCCAGGCGCCGAGTTCCATCTTCTTCGTGCCGAGCAGCGGCGGCGCGAGGTGGAAGCTCAGGGACTTCCAGTCCTCGAACTGCGCTTGCATCGCGGCCATGAAGCGGCCGTCGGTGTAGAGCCGCGCGACCTCGTACTCGTCCTTGATCGCCAGCAGCTTGGCGTAGTGGCGGGCCACGGCCTGCGTCAGCCGCTGGCCCTGGCCGAGCCGGGCCTCCTGCTCGCGCACGCGGGCGACCAGCGCGCGGTAGCGCTGCGCGTAGGCGGCGTCCTGGTAGTCGGCCAGGAACTGCGCGCGCCGCTCGATCAGCCCGTCCGGCCCGTCGAGCCGGTCGTAGTTGAAGAGCTTGACGACGTCCACGTCGCCGGCCAGGCGCTGGATCGCATCCGGCGCCGCGATGGCGAGCCGGCCGAGCGCGAAGGCGGTCTTGTTGGCCTCGACGGCGACGCCGTTCAGCTCGATGGCGCGCATCAGCGCCGCCTCGCCGACGGGCACCAGGCCGCGCTGCCAGCAGGCGCCCAGCATGACGATGTTGCTGGGCAGCGTGTCGCCCATCAGGCGCTGCGCGATGCTCTGCGCATCGACGCGGGCGAGCAGTTCGTCGCTGCCGACCGCGAAGCGCATCTTGTCCAGCAGCGAGCCGGCCTGCAGCGAGGCGTCGGGGTTGCGCACGAAGCCGGCCGTGGGCAGCTCGTGCGTGTTGGCGAGGATGACGGTGCGGCCGGCCTTGACGGTGCCCAGCGCGTCGGGCGATGCGCCGACCACCAGGTCGCAGGCCAGCAGCACGTCGGCCTGCTGGGTGTCGATGCGCACCTGGTTGAGCAGGTCCAGCGTCGGCGCGACGCGCACGAAGCTCAGCACCGCGCCGCCCTTCTGCGCGAAGCCCATGAAGTCCAGCACCGAGGCTTGCTTGCCTTCGAGATGGGCCGCCATCGTCACCAGCGCGCCGACGGTGACGACGCCGGTGCCGCCGACGCCGGTGACCAGCAGGTCGAAGGGCCCCGTCCAGCGCCACGGCGCGGGCGGCGCGAGGGCGGCAATCTCGCGCGCCAGGTCCTGCGGCGTGTAGCGCGCGCCGGCCTTCTTGCGCAGCACGGGCTCATGCACGGACACGAAGCTCGGGCAGAAGCCGTTGACGCAGGAGAAGTCCTTGTTGCAGCTGCTCTGCTCGATCGCGCGCTTGCGGCCCCAGTCGGTTTCGACCGGCACCACGCTCAGGCAGTTCGACGCGACGCCGCAGTCGCCGCAGCCCTCGCAGACGGCCTCGTTGATGAAGATGCGCTTCGGCGGGTCGGGGAATTCCGTCTTCTTGCGGCGGCGGCGTTTTTCAGCCGCGCAGGTTTGGTCGTAGATCAGCACGGTGACGCCTTCGATGTCGCGCAGTTCGCGCTGCACGGCGTCCAGTTCGCTGCGGTCGTGGAAGGTGGTGCCGGCCGGGAACAGCGCGTGGTGGCCGTCGTATTTGCCGATCTCGTCGGAGACGATGCACAGCCGCTTGACGCCCTCGGCCTCCACCTGGCGCGCGATCTGCGGCACGCTGGTGCTGCCGTCCACCGGCTGGCCGCCGGTCATCGCCACGGCGTCGTTGTAGAGGATCTTGTAGGTGATGTTGGCGCGCGCCGCGATGGCCTGGCGGATGGCGAGGTAGCCCGAGTGGTAGTAGGTGCCGTCGCCGAGGTTCTGGAAGACGTGCTTTTCCTTCGTGAACCGGGAGTGCGCGGCCCAGTCCACGCCCTCGGCGCCCATCTGGATCAGGCCCGAGGTGCCGCGCTCCATCCAGCTCGCCATGAAGTGGCAGCCGATGCCGGCCAGCGCGCGCGAGCCCTCGGGCAGGCGGGTAGAAGTATTGTGCGGGCAGCCGGAGCAGAAATAGGGCTGGCGGCGCACCGCGTCGGCGGCGTTGGAGAGCAGCTGCGGCGTCAGGAAATCGACGACGAGGTGGTGGCGGTCCAGCGCCGGGTTCAGCCGCGCGAGCCAGTCGGCCACCGTGCCCATGATGCGGCTGGGGCGCAGCTCGCCGAGGGCGCTCAGCACCGGGTGGCCCTGCTCGTCGGTCTTGCCGACGACGCGCGGGCGCTGGAAGTCCGGCAGGTGGTAGAGCAGTTCCTTGATCTGGCGCTCGACGACCGGGCCCTTCTCCTCGATGACGAGCACGTCGGTCAGGTTGGCGCAGAACTCGGTGATGCGCGTCGGCTCCAGCGGGAACACCAGGCCCACCTTGTAGACGCGCACGCCGGCCGCGGCCAGCGCGTTGGGGTCGAGGTCGAGGCGGCGCAGCACTTCCATGAAGTCGTAGTGCGCCTTGCCGACGGTGACGATGCCCAGCGTGGCGGCGGGGCTGGTGACGATGTGCTTGTCGATGCTGTTGACGCGGGCGAAGGCGCGCACCGCGTCGAGCTTGTGCGCCAGGCGCGACTCCAGCTCCAGCGACGGCAGGTCCACCGCGCGGATGTGCAGATTCGTCGGCGCGACGTGGTCGACCGCGTGCCCGAAGTCCAGCGGCACGGCGTCCAGGTCCACCGTCATGCCGCTCTCGACGACCTCGGAGATCGCCTTGAAGCCGACCCAGGCGCCCGAGAAGCGGCTCAAGGCCCAGCCGTACAGGCCGAACTCCAGGTATTCGGCGACGTTGGCCGGGTGGACGAGGGGCATGCTCCAGGCCTGCAGCGCCTGGTCGCTCTGGTGCGGCGTGCTGCTGGAGACGCAGCCGTGGTCATCGCCCACGACGACGAGCACGCCGCCCAGCGGGCTCGTGCCGTAGACGTTGCCATGCTTGAGCGCGTCGCCCGAGCGGTCCACGCCGGGACCCTTGCCGTACCACATCGCGAACACGCCATCGACGGTGCGCTGCGGGTCCAGCGCGACGCGCTGCACGCCGAGGCAGGCGGTGGCGGCCAGGTCTTCGTTGATCGCGGGCAGGAATTCGACGTGCGCGGCGTCCAGGCGCTTCTTCGCCTTCCACAGCTGCTGGTCCACCATGCCCAGCGGCGAGCCGCGGTAGCCGGAGACGAAGCCGGCCGTGTTCAGCCCGGCGCGCTCGTCCAGCGCCTTCTGCGCCAGCAGCAGCCGCACCAGCGCCTGCGTGCCGGTCAGGAAGACCGCGCCGCCCCCGGCCGCGAGGTTGTCGCCGAGCTGGTAGGGGCGCAGGGCGGGGGACGTGTCGGTGGCGGCGGCTGCGGACATCGGGGGCTCCTCGGTGGGAGAGGGATTTTTTCGCCGTGTGACCGAAAGAACTTGCCTCATTCCCGGCCCGCCACCGTGCGGGTGAGATGATTCCTCTCAAAAGAGGAGATCCATGGAAACGAACGCACTGGACCGCGCGAGCCTGCAGATCCTGGAAGCGCTGCAGGCCGACGCGCGGCTGTCCACGCAGGCGCTGGCCGACCGGGTGGGCCTGTCCGCCACGCCGGTGTGGCGGCGCGTCAAGGAGCTGGAGGACCGCGGCGTGATCCGCCGCCAGGTCGCGCTGGTGGACCGGGAGAAGGTCGGCCTGTCGATCTGCGTGCTGGCCCACGTCAGCCTGGTGCGGCACAACGAGGGCGCGGTGGAGCAGTTCGAGCGGCTCGTCGGCACCCGGCGCGAGATCATCGAATGCCACGCCATCACCGGCGAGGCCGACTACGTCATCAAGGTGGTCGCCGCCGACATGAAGGCCTACGACCTGTTCCTGCAGCAGCACATCTTCAAGCTGCCCGGCGTGGCCAGCGTGCGCAGCAACGTGGTGCTGCGCGAGGTGAAGTACGAGACGGCGCTGCCGGTCGGCTGACGGCCCGGCAGCCCGCCGGGCTCACGGGGCCGCGCGCCCCAGGTTGCGCAGCCAGAAGGCCTCGTACTTGCGGTGCCAGCCGGCCGGCTTGACCACGCCGCCCAGCGCATGCACGCCGTCCGGGTCCAGGAACAGCTCCACCAGCGACTCCTTGCCCGCGTCCAGCAGCTCGCGGTAGACGTTGACGGTGTCCTGGTACAGCACGTTGGGGTCCTGCATGCCGTGCACCAGCAGCAGCGGCTTCCTGAGCCCCTTGGCCAGCGGCAGCAGCGAGTACTTGCGCAGCACCGGCTTGCTGCGGTCCACCGGGCCGATGGTGCGGCCGCTGTACCAGCTGTTGTAGTTCTCCCATTCGGTCGGGCCGGCGCCGGCGATGCCGGCGGCGAACAGGTCGGGCCGCGTGTACATCGTGTACTGGGTCTGGAAGCCGCCGAAGCTCCAGCCGTTCAGGCCGATGCGGGCCGCATCGACGCCGAACTTCGCAGGCAGCAGCTTGGCCAGGTCTTCCAGGTCCTCGGCCTGCGGCTCGCCGGGGCGCTCCCAGTTCGCGTCGGAGAACTTGCGGCCGTAGTTGCTGTGGCCGCGCGGATCGACGGCGACGGTGACGTAGCCGTGCCTGGCCGCCATGTACATGCCGAACAGGTAGGCGGTGGGCTGGAAGCTGTCGGCCTCGACGATGTGGCGGTCGTTCAGCGGGCCGCCGTACACATAGACCACGGCGGGGCGCTTGTCGGTTGCCTGCCAGCCGGCGGGCTTGAAGACATAGCCCTCGACGCGGTCACCGTGGCGGTTGGCGTAGTGGAAGCGCTCGGGCCGCATGACGTTGACGGCGGCCCAGGCGGGGTCGGCGCTGTCGGTCAGCGTTTTCGCGGCGTTGGCGCGGCCGTCGCCGGCCAGCAGCTTCAGCTCCGGGCGCTGCGCCCAGTTGCCGGCCACGGCGCTGACCCAGCGGCCGTCCGCCGACGCGGCCGCCGCGCGGTGGTACTCGCCCGCCGCGCCGAGCGGCTTCATCGCGCCGCTGGCCAGGTCCACGCGGAACAGATTCATCGCCGCCGCGTCGCCGGCATTGGCAAGCACGAACATGGCCCGGCTGTCGGCCGTGAAGCCGACGACGTCGTGCGCCTCGAACTCGCCCTTCAGCAGCGGGCGCAGCGCGCGGGTCGCCACGTCGAGGGCCCAGGGCTGGCGCCAGCCGGCCTCGTCGAGCGTCAGCACCAGGGTCTTGCCGTCCGGCGTGAACTGCGGGTTCAGCACGTTGACGACCTCGTGGCCCACGTCGCCGCGGCGCTCCAGCACGAGGTCGGGCTTGGCGGTTTCGTCGGCGACGCAGGGCGCCGGGCCGCTCCCAAGCCCTGCGTCACCCCCGCGGGGGGTGGCCGGCGTACCCGCCGGCCGGGGGCAGTCAGTTCGGCCGACATAGACGCGCAGCAACTCCTTCTCGCGCTCCCAGGTCGTGAAGGCGTAGTGGCGGCCGTCGCGCGCCCAGGCCACGTCGCTCATCTCGAACCAGACGTCGCCGCCCGCGTTCGTGAACACCGGCGCGGGCTGCTTGCGCGGCGCGTCGCCGGCCTGCGGCACGGCGCGGATGTAGAGGGCCAGCGGCTTGATGCGGCGCTTGTCGTCCGACACCTCGCGCTCGACCTTCTTGGCCGTGGCCCAGCGGCCGTCGTAGTTCATGATCTCGACCTTGCGGCCGGCGTCCGGCACGGGCTTGCCGTCGGCGTCCAGCGGCGTCGCGCTGGCCTGCAGCGACAGCCAGCGGCCGTCCTCGCTGAGGGCGGTCTGCTCGATGCGGTATTTCTTCTGCGCGTCGTCCGGGTGGATCAGTTCGCGGTTGAGCACCTGCACGCCCCCCTGGCCGAAGCGGGCGCGCAGCACGCGCGTCTCGTCCATGAAGACGAAGCCGGCGTCGTCCGGCGTGTAGGCGACGACGCGCAATTGGCGCTGCGTGGCGAGCAGCGGGCCCGGGGCCTTGTCGCCCGCGCGCCAGCGGTAGAGGCCGCCGCGGTACTGGAACACCAGTTCGTCGGCCTTGTGCGCCCAGACGAATTGCGCGATGCCGGGGTAGAGGTCGCCGGGCTTGAGCTTGTCGCGGGCGAGCTTTTTCTTCAGTTCGTCGCGGAGTTCCCAGAGGGCCTTCTCTTTGTCGTCCGGCTTGTCGGGGGCCGAAGCGGCGGAGGCGGGCGCGGCGGCGGGAACGGGCTTGCCGGCGCGCTTGGCGGCGAGTGCGGCCATCGCCTGCTTCTCGGCGTCGGCCTCGGCCTTGTCGGCGGCCTTCTGCGCGTCGTCCCTGGCCTTCTTGTCGGCCAGTTCCTGCTTCAGCGTCTTGATCGCGGCGGTTTCCCATTGCGACAGATCGACCTGGTCGCCGCGCAGGTAAGCCTGCTGGGCCTCTTCCTTCGCCTGGCGCTCGGCCCATTCGGTATTGCGCTGCTTGAGCTTCTTGTCGAAGCGCTCCAGGTCCTCGGGCGCATCGAAGGCGGTCATGACCTGGGGCGAGGTGATGCGCTGGGTCTTGCCGGTCTGGGTGTCGTGAATCCAGAGGTCGGCGCCCGGCTCGCCGAAGGGGCTCCACCGATAGGCCAGGTAGCGGCCGCTGCGGCTGAAGGCGGCGTCCTTGGCGGGCTCGCCGCGATAGGGTTGGGCGCGGAAGATCTGTTCCAGCGTGGGGGTGGGGGTGGCGGGCGCGGTCTGCGCCTGCAGCGGCGTGAGGGATGCGAAGGCCAGGGCTAGGGCCAGGCTGCTGGTGGCAGCGAAGGTCACGGGCTTCAAGGGGGTCTCCTGAATGGGCGCCCCCTGGGGTTGGGGGCGGCGGATTTTAGGAATGGGGGTGGGGTGGGCCATTCGTCACGAATGGATTCGGGGGGGTTGGTTGCTTTTGCGGGGAGCCTTTGCAGTTCGGTGCACCGCGCCGGGTCGAAAGGCTCCTCGCAAAAGCAACCACAGCCAGCAGCCAGCAGCCAGCAAACGCTACCCCCGAGCCAGCACCGGCTCCAACGCCCCCCCCGTATGACTGCCACTAGTCACCACAGCCTCCGGCGTGCCAGCGACCACAACCCGCCCCCCCGCATCCCCGCCTTCCGGCCCG
This sequence comes from Roseateles sp., assembly GCF_047654785.1. GTDB lineage: Bacteria > Pseudomonadota > Gammaproteobacteria > Burkholderiales > Burkholderiaceae_C > Pelomonas. The sequence goes on along the minus strand of NZ_JASGKQ010000001.1, from coordinate 315,236 downwards.
AGATCCAACACCCAATCCGCCTCGGCGATCACATCCAGGTCATGCTCGATGACGACGACCGAATGCCCGCCCGCCACCAGCCGGTGCAGCACGCGGATCAGCTTCTCCACGTCGGCCATGTGCAGCCCCACGGTCGGCTCGTCCAGCACGTACAGCGTATGCGGCGCCTTCTGCCCCCGCCGCGTCACGTCGTCACGCACCTTGACCAGTTCGGACACCAGCTTGATCCGCTGCGCCTCGCCGCCCGACAGCGTGGGCGACGGCTGCCCCAGCGTCAGATAGCCCAGCCCCACGTCCTTCAACAACTGCAGCGGATGCGCGATCGACGGCATCGCCGCGAAGAACTCGACCGCCTCGTCCACCTCCATCGCCAGCACGTCGCCGATGCTCTTGCCCCGCCAGGTGACGCCCAGCGTCTCCGGGTTGAAGCGCTGGCCGTGGCACTGGTCGCAGGGCACTTTCACGTCGGGCAAGAAGCTCATCTCGATGGTCTTCATGCCCTGCCCTTCGCAGCCGGGGCAGCGCCCCTCGCCGGTGTTGAACGAGAAGCGCCCCGGCGCATAGCCGCGCGCCTTGGCCTCCAGCGTCTCGGCGAACAGCCTGCGGATCGCGTCCCAGAAGCCGATGTAGGTCGCCGGGCAGGAGCGCGGCGTCTTGCCGATCGGCGTCTGATCGACTTCGAGCACCCGGTCCACCTGCGCATGGCCCTCGATGCCATCACAACCCACCCATGACGAAGGTGCCTTGCGCAAGGGCACCGCGACGGCCATGTTCGCCAGCAGCACGTCGCGCGCCAGCGTGGATTTGCCAGAGCCGGACACGCCCGTCACCGCCACCAGCCGCTGCAGCGGCACGTCCACGGTGACGGCCTTCAGGTTGTGCAGCGCAGCGTTCAGCACGGTCAGCTTCGGCGTGTCGCCATCGACCACGCGGCGCGGCTGCAAGGGGTGGAGCAGCGGCTTCGCCAGCATGCGCCCGGTCGTCGAATCGGCCACCGCCGCCAGTTCCGCCGCCGTGCCCTGCGCGACGATGCGGCCACCGCGTTTGCCCGCGCCCGGCCCCACGTCGATGATGTGGTCGGCGCGGCGGATCGTGTCCTCGTCGTGCTCGACGACGACCAGCGTGTTGCCCTTGTCGCCCAGCGTGCCGAGCGCCTTCAGCAGGATGCGGTTGTCGCGCGGATGCAGGCCGATGGTCGGCTCGTCCAGCACGTAGCAGACGCCTTGCAGGTTGCTGCCCAACTGCGCCGCCAGGCGGATGCGCTGCGCCTCGCCGCCGGAGAGCGTCGGCGCGGCGCGGTCCAGCGTCAGATAGCCCAGGCCCACTTCTTCGAGGAACTCCAGCCGGCCGAGGATCTCGGCCACCACGTCGCGCGCGATGTCCGCCTCCCGCCCTTCGAGCCGCAGGCCCTGCACCCACGCGCGCGCCTGGCCGACGCTCCACGCGGCCACCGCGCCGATGCCCTGGCCCTCGAACTCGACCGAGCGCGCGGTCGGGTTCAGCCGCGTGCCATGGCAGTCCGGGCAGGGCGCGTCGGTCAGGCCCTCGACCTCGGCCTCCTCGGCCGGGAAGCTCTGCTCGCGGCCCCGGTTGTCGTCGGCTTGCTGGCTGTCGTCCAGCGCGCGGCGCTGCTCGCGGCTCAATTGCAGGCCGGTGCCGACGCAACTCGTGCACCAGCCATGCTTGGAGTTGTAGGAGAACAGGCGCGGGTCCAGTTCGGGGTAACTGGTGCCGCAGACCGGGCAGGCGCGCTTGGTGGAGAACACCTTCACCGTGCCCACGCCCGCGCCGGTGCCGCCGTCGTCCAGCTTCAGCCCGTCCAGCGGGCTGAGCAGGTGCAGCACGCCCTTGCCGGCGTCCAGCGCCTTCGCGAGCAGCGCGCGCAACTCGGCCTCGCGTTCGGGCGTGACGACGAGGTCGCCGACCGGCAACTCCAGCGTGTGCTCCTTGAAGCGGTCCAGGCGCGGCCACGGCGACGTGGGCAGGAACTCGCCGTCCACGCGCAGATGCGTGTGGCCCCGGCCCTTGGCCCATTTGGCGAGATCGGTGTAGACGCCCTTGCGGTTGACGACCAGCGGCGCCAGCAGCCCGACGTGCTGGCCGCGGTAGTCGCGCAGCAGTTGCGCCGCGATGCTCTCGACGCTCTGCGGCCGCACCGGCGCGCCGTCGTGCACGCAGTGCTGCACGCCCAGCTTCACGTACAGCAGGCGCAGAAAGTGCCAGACCTCGGTCGTCGTCGCCACCGTGCTCTTGCGGCCGCCGCGCGACAGGCGCTGCTCGATGGCCACCGTCGGCGGGATGCCCCACACCGCGTCCACCTCGGGCCGGCCGGCCGGCTGCACGATGCTGCGCGCATAGGCGTTCAGCGATTCGAGGTAGCGGCGCTGGCCCTCGTTGAACAGGATGTCGAAGGCCAGCGTCGATTTGCCCGAGCCGCTGACGCCCGTCACCACGTTGAACCGGCCGCGCGGAATCTCGACGTTGATGCCCTTCAGGTTGTGCTCGCGGGCGTTGACGATCTTGATCGCTTCATCGGCCGCGCGCCGCGCGCGCACGAGTTGCTGCAGCGGCCGCCCCTCCGCCACCGCGACGGCGGGCCTGTCCATGTGCAGCGCGTAGTCGCGCAGCGCGGCGGCGGTGTGCGAGCTCGGGTGCTTCGCCACGGCCTCCGGCGTGCCGACGCAGACCACCTCGCCGCCCTGCTCGCCGCCCTCGGGGCCGAGGTCGATGAGCCAGTCGGCCGCGCGGATCACGTCGAGGTTGTGCTCGATGAGGATCAGCGAATGCCCGGCCGACAGCAGCTTGCGCAGTGCGCGCATCAGCTTGGCGATGTCGTCGAAGTGCAGGCCGGTGGTCGGCTCGTCGAACAGGAACAGCGTGCCCTTCTTCGCGACGCCGAAGCGCGGGCTGGCCGCCGCCTCGGCGAGGAAGCCGGCGAGCTTCAGCCGCTGCGCCTCGCCGCCGGACAGCGTCGGCACCGGCTGGCCCAGCTTCACGTACTCCAGGCCCACGTCCACGATGGGCTGCAGTTTGGCGACGACGCCGCGATGCGCACCGAACAAATCGACGGCCTCGGCGACGGTCAGCTCCAGCACGTCGGACACGCTCAATTCGCGTCCGCCGAACGCCAGCTTCACGTCCAGCATCTCCGCGCGGAAGCGCTTGCCGTCGCAGTCCGGGCAGCGCAGGTAGACGTCGCTCAGGAACTGCATCTCGACGTGCTCGAAGCCCGAGCCGCCGCAGGTCGGGCAGCGGCCGTCGCCCGCGTTGAAGCTGAACATGCCCGCCGAATAGCTGCGTTCCACGGCCAGCGGCGCGGTGGCGAAGAGCTTGCGGATCTCGTCGAAGGCGCCGACGTAGCTCGCCGGGTTGGAGCGCGCCGTCTTGCCGATCGGCGACTGATCGACGAACACCGCGTCGGCGAGGTGGTCCGCGCCCAGCAGCCGCTCGTGCGCGCCGGGCGCCTCGGTCGCCTTGCCGAACTGGCGCGCCAGCGCGGGATAGAGCACGTCCTGCATCAGCGTGCTCTTGCCCGAGCCGCTGACGCCGGTGACGACCACCAGCCGCCCCAGCGGAAATTCGACACTGACCCCATTTAGGTTGTGCTCGCGCACGCCTTCGAGGATGAGGCGGGGCGTGCTCTCTTCCACCAGCCGCTTCAGCCCCATGCCGACGTGCTTGCGCGCGCCCAGGTAGGCGCCGGTCAGCGTGTCGGCCGCGCGGATGGTGTCGGGCGTGCCGTCGAAGACGATCTCGCCGCCGCGCTCGCCGGGGCCGGGGCCCATGTCGATCAATCGGTCGGCGGCCAGCATGACGGCCGGGTCGTGCTCGACGACGACCAGCGTGTTGCCCGCGTCGCGCAGCCGCTGCATGGCCTGCACGATGCGGCCCATGTCGCGCGGGTGCAGGCCGATGCTGGGCTCGTCCAGCACGAACAGCGTGTTGACCAGCGAGGTGCCCAGCGCCGTCGTCAGGTTGATGCGCTGCACCTCGCCGCCCGACAGCGTGCGGCTCTGGCGATCCAGCGTCAGATAGCCCAGGCCCACGTCGCACAGGTAGCGGCTGCGGTGGCGGATCTCGTCCAGCAGCAGCTTCAGCGCCTCGTCCAGCATCGTGCTGGGCAGTTGCAGCGCATCGACGAAGGCGCGCAGCCGGGCGATGGGCAGCTGCATCAGGTCGTGCAGGCTCAGGCCCGGCAGCGCCTCCAGCTGCTCGCGCGTCCAGTCCACGCCGACCGGCATGAAGCGCTGCTCGGGCGGCAGCGCCGCATCGGCCAGCGCCTTGGCGCCGACGCGCCACAGCAGCGCCTCCGTCTTCAGCCGCGCGCCGCGGCAGGCCGGGCACTCCGTGTAGCTGCGGTACTTGGACAGCAGCACGCGGATGTGCATCTTGTAAGCCTTGCTCTCCAGGTAGTCGAAGAAGCGCTTGACGCCATACCACTGCTTGTTCCAGTTGCCCTTCCAGTTCGGCGTGCCCTCGATGACCCATTCGCGCTGGGCCGGCGACAAATCCTTCCACGCCGTGTCGCGCGGGATGCCGGCCTCGCCGGCGTACTTCAGCAGATCGTCCTGGCACTCCTTCCAGGCCGGCGTCTGCATCGGCTTGATCGCGCCGCTGCGCAGCGTCTTGCGCTCGTCCGGGATCACCAGCCCCAGGTCCACGCCGATGACGCGCCCGAAGCCCCGGCAAGCCTCGCAGGCGCCGAAGGCCGAGTTGAACGAGAACAGCGCCGGCTGCGGGTCGGCGTAGCGCAGGTCGCTCTCCGGGCAGTGCAGGCCCGTGGAAAACCGCCACAGCGTCTCGCCCGCGTCGCCCGCATGCACGGACAGCCGCCCGCCGCCGCGCTTCAGCGCGAGTTCGATGGCCTCCATCGCCCGCTGCCGGTCCGCGCCCTGGATGCGGAAGCGGTCGGCCACCACGTCCAGCACCGTTCGACGTGCCCCCACGCTTGCCGCTGGCGCGGCTGCGCTGCCCCCCGAGGGGGCGCTCGCGGCTCGGGACGGCCCGTCGCCGCTCGGACCGCCGACCTCGCGCTGCGCCTGGATGCGCGTGAAGCCGCTCGCCGCCAGCCACTGCTCGGCCTGCTCGGGCGTCGTGCCGCCCGGCAGTTCGACGGGAAAGGTCAGCACCAGGCGCGGGTCGTCCTGCGCCGTGCGCGCCATCAGCTCCGCATAGATGCTCTGCGCCGTGTCGTGCCGCACCGGCAGCGCCGTGCGGCGGTCGAACAGTTCGGCGGCGCGGGCGAACAGCAGCTTCAGGTGGTCGTTCAACTCCGTCATCGTGCCGACCGTCGAGCGGCTGGTGCGCACCGGGTTGGTCTGGTCGATGGCGATGGCCGGGGGCACGCCGTCCACCTTGTCCACGGCCGGCCGGTCCATGCGGTCCAGGAACTGGCGCGCATAGGCCGAGAACGTCTCGACATAACGCCGCTGGCCCTCGGCATAGAGCGTGTCGAACACCAGGCTGGACTTGCCCGAGCCGCTCGGGCCGGTGACGACGGTCAGCTCGGCCGTACGCAGGTCGAGGTCGAGGTTCTTGAGGTTGTGCTGGCGGGCACCCCGGATGCGGATCAGGCCGTCGGACATGGTGGGGGTCGGAACTGCGAAGGCCAGCAGTGTAGGAAGCGCCGCCGCCCGGACTTGTCAGCACGCCCGCCCCGCGCCGGCGGCGGCAGCGGCCCGCACCGCAAACGCGGGGCTGGCGGTTGCGTCCGGCCGGGGCAGCGGCAACAATCGCCGCTGCCTCGCGGGGCATACAACAAGATCATTCGAGGACATGGGATGGACCACTCCAGACAGCCCGTCGTTGACGCGCCACTGCACCCGGCCTGGCTGAATGCCCCGGCCGGCCAGGGCGACGCGCACGCGCCGCAGCCCGGCCCGTCGGACCTGTCGCCCACCATCCGCCCGCGCCAGGTGCTGCTGGTGGAGGACAACCACATCAACCAGGTCGTCGCGCTGGAGTTCCTGGCGCTGATGGGCGTGCAGGCCCGCCTCGCCCGGAACGGCCTGGAAGCGCTGGCCGCCTGCACCGCCACCCCGCCCGACCTGGTGCTGATGGACATCCAGATGCCCGGCATGGACGGCCTGGAATGCGCCCGCCGCCTGCGCGCGCTGCAGCGCGACGGCCAGTTGCCCAGCTTCCCCATCCTCGCGCTGACCGCGCATGCGCTGGACGCCGACGTCGCCGCCAGCCTGGATGCCGGCATGGACGAGCACCTGACCAAGCCGCTGGACTTCGTCGCGCTGCGTACCCGGCTGCAGCGCTGGCTCAAGCTGCCCGAGCCGAGCTGAGCCGCCACGGCCGCGCCCGCCACCGCCAGGGGCGAGGCGGCCAAGGTGGCCTGGGTCGCGTCCGGCGAAATCGTGCCCGCCAGGACGCTGGCCCGGCACTGGGGCCTGACACCCCAGGCGATGGCGCCGAGGCTGCCTGAACCCGGCGCTCGACCACCTCATCGACGAGTTCGGCGTCGTCGCGGTCTGACCCTAAAGTCCCGCGCATGAACCTCTACACCGCCCTGCGCGCCGGCTTCCCGGCCGACCTCGACGCGACCGCCATCGACAGCGGCGGCGAGCGCTACAGCTGGCGCGACCTGGAGCGCGGCAGCGCGATGCTGGCCAACTGGCTGGGCCGGCTGGACCTGGCCCCAGGCAGCCGCGTCGCCGTGCATGCCGACAAGAGCGTCGAGGGCCTGATGCTCTACCTCGCGGTGCTGCGCGCCGGCCTCGTCTACCTGCCGCTGAACCCCGCCTACCAGGCCGGCGAGCTGGCGCACTTCATCACCGACGCGGCGCCCGGCGTGCTGGTGTGCGCCGGGCGCAACTTCGGCTGGGCGAGCAAGCTGGCCTTCCAGCACGGCGTGCGCTGGGTGTTCACGCTGAACGACGACCGCAGCGGCACGCTGCTGGACCGCGCGCTGCAGATGGGCGACGTGCAGCAGCCCGCCGCGCGCGAGGCCGGCGACCTCGCCGCCATCCTCTACACCAGCGGCACGACCGGGCTTGCCAAGGGCGCGATGCTGAGCCACGGCAACCTGCTGTCGAACGCCGAAACGCTGAAAGACTTTTGGGATTGGCAGCCCGACGACGTGCTGCTGCACGCGCTGCCGATCTTCCACGTGCACGGCCTGTTCGTCGCCTCGCACGGCGCGCTGCTGAACGGCAGCCTCATGCTGTGGTTCAACAGGTTCGACGCGCCGGCCGTGGCCGCCCGGCTGCCCGAGGCCACGGTCTTCATGGGCGTGCCGACCATGTATGTGCGGCTGCTGCAGGAAAAGGCCCTGGACGCGCGCCGCATGCGCCTGTTCGTCAGCGGCTCGGCGCCGCTGCTGATCGAGACCTGGCGCGACTGGCAGGCGCGCACCGGCCACGCCATCCTGGAGCGCTACGGCATGAGCGAGACGCTGATGCTGAGCTCCAACCCCTGCCGGCCCGAGGACGGCGAACGCCTCGCCGGCACCGTCGGCCCGGCGCTGCCGGGCGTCGGCCTGCGCATCGTGCGCGACGACGGCACGCCCTGCGCGGTGGACGAGCCCGGCCACGTGCAGGTGCGCGGCCCCAGCGTGTTCGGCGGCTACTGGCAGCTGCCGCAGAAGACGGCCGAGGCCTTCACCGCCGACGGCTGGTTCGACACCGGCGACGTCGGCCGCCTCGGCGCGAACGGCTACCTGACGCTGGTCGGCCGCAGCAAGGATCTCGTCATCAGCGGCGGCTTCAACGTCTACCCGGCCGAGGTGGAGGCGGTGCTGAACGAGCTGCCGGGCGTGGGCGAGTCGGCCGTCATCGGCGTGCCGCACCCGGACTTCGGCGAGGCCGTCGTCGCCGTCGTCACGCCGCGCGCGGGCGCCGCAGCACCCGACCCCGAGGCCCTGATCGAGGCGACGAAGGCCCGCATCGCCGGCTTCAAATGCCCCAAGCGCGTCATCGTCGCACCCGAGCTGCCGCGCAACGCGATGGGCAAGGTGCAGAAGCAGCTGCTGCGCGAGCGGCACGCGGCGCTGTTCGCGCCGGGCTGATCAGGCCGCGCAGCGCTTGATCTCGCCCAGCGCCAGCTGCAGCACGCGCGCGTCGCTGCTGGCGCGGTGGCGGCCAATCTGCTGGCGGGCGCGCACGGCCTCGGTCACGCCGCCCCAGCGCCGCGCCTCGGGCTCGCTGAGCAGCCGGCGCAGGTCGTCGAGCCGGAAGGCGGGCGACAGCCCGGCCGCGTCGTACAGCCGCGCCAGCCACGGGTAGTCCTGGCCCCAGCCGTCGCAGTAGACGGTCTGGCCGGCCAGGCGCTGGTTGATCTGCTCGGCCAGCCAGCGCGCCGGGCGGCCGTGGCGCAGCAGCAGCTCGCGGCTGATGCCGTGCAGCGCCTCGGCGGCGGCGTCCCAATGCAGCCAGTCGGGCTCGGGGCGCACCAGCGCGCAGAACAGCGCGCCGTCCGGGGCCACGAAGCCCACTTCGATGGGGTAGCTGCCCGGGCCGAATCCGGAGGCTTCGATGTCGAGGATGGCGGGCAGGGGCATGGGCCCGGAGTGTGTCAGAACCCGCGCCCTCGCCCGGCACCGGCGCTCACACCGGGTTGTCGATGACCTGCTCCTGCTCGAACAGCTGCAGCGCCGCGCGGCCCACCTGCCGGGTGTCCCACCAGGCGTAAGCGCCCACGCCGGCCGCGCCGGCCAGCGGCACCCAGCGCGACAGCGCCCGGCCGGCCGCCTGCTTGCCCAACTGCACGCCCACCGCGCCCGCCGCGCGCTGCAGCAGCAACTGCGTGGCCGGGCGCACGATGACGCGCTCACCCACGCGCACGCCCAGGTCGCGCAGCGCCTGCGCGGCCGTGTGGCGGAACAAACACCACATCATCTGCGCCGGCCCCAGCTGGGCGCTGCGGCCGTACAGCGCGGCGATGTCGGCCACCAGCTGGCGCTGGATGCGCCAGACGGCCAGCATCTCCGGCGCGATGGTGGCCCAGCCCAGCGGGCCGGGCGGCAGCGCCAGCGCCCCGGCGGCCAGCGCGGCCTTGGCGGATGCGGCCTCGATGGCGCGCGCTGCGGCGTCTGCGGGGCGCGGGCTGCGCGCGACGCCGGCCTGCGGCGGCTCGGCCACCAGGGCCAGCACGCGGTCGCCGAAGGGAGTGTTGCTGTTCGTGCTCATGCGGGTTTCCAAGGGTGCGGCACAAAGTCACGGCGATGGCTCGCGGCAGCGCAATGCGGCCGCCCGGCCATGCGCGATGCCGCCGCCAGGATGCCAGACTACCCCGCCCCCCGCCATTTCTGCCAATGCCAAGGAGAAACCACTTGAAATTCCTCACCGATATGCGCATCGGCCAGCGGCTGGCCCTTGCCTTCGCCGTCTCCATCGCCTTCACCGTGCTGCTGGCCGGCTATGCCCGCAACGCCCTCACCCAGATCAACGACGAGCTGGACCTGATGGTGGACGACCGCATGGTCAAGGTCGAGCAGCTCGGCCAGTTCAAGGACAACGTCAACACCACCTCCATGGCGGCCCGCAACATCCTGCTGGCGACGGACGAGGGCGCCGTGAAGCGCGAGGAAGAGTTCATCGCCGAGCGGCGCAGCCGCAACATCGAGCTGCTCAAGCGGCTCGACGACACCATCAAGGCCGACAAGGGCCAGCAGCTGCTGCAGGAAACCGAGGGGGCCCGGACGGCCTACGTCGGCTTCGTCGATCGCGTGGTCACGCAGAACCGCGCAGGCGACAAGGACGGCGCCCGCGAAATGATGAACGGCGACATGCGCCAGGCGCAGGAGCGCCTGGGCCGCTCGCTGGACGCGCTGACCGCCTACCAGAAGGAGCTGATGAAGGACGCGGCGGCGGGCACCGACAAGCTGGTCGACTTCGCCGCCATCGCCGTCGTCGTCGCGGCGGCGCTCGCCGCCGCGATCGGCGCCGCGCTGGCCTGGCTGATCACGCGCTCGGTGGTCGCGCCCATCCAGCAGGCCGTGCAGGCGGCCGAGACGGTGGCCACGGGCGACCTGCGCCTGCACCTGAGCACCGCGCGCAAGGACGAGGCCGGCCAACTGCTCAACGCGCTGCAGCGCATGAACGACTCGCTGGTGGGCATCGTCGGCACGGTGCGCGGCAACGCCGACAGCGTGGCCACGGCCAGCGGCCAGATCGCGCAGGGCAATGCCGACCTGAGCCAGCGCACCGAGGAGCAGGCCAGCAACCTGCAGCAGACGGCCGCGTCCATGGAGCAGCTCAGCGCCACCGTCAACCACAACACCGACACCGCCCGCCAGGCGGCCCAGCTCGCCGGCAACGCCGCGCGCGTGGCCGAGAGCGGCGGCCAGGTGATGGGCCAGGTGGTGGACACCATGGCCCAGATCACCGACAGCTCCAAGAAGATCGCCGAGATCATCGGCACCATCGACGGCATCGCCTTCCAGACCAACATCCTGGCGTTGAACGCGGCCGTGGAAGCGGCGCGGGCCGGCGAGCAGGGCCGCGGCTTCGCGGTGGTGGCCGGCGAGGTGCGTTCGCTGGCCGGCCGCGCGGCCGAGGCGGCGCGCGAGATCAAGACGCTGATCGGCGCCAGCGTCGAGCGCGTCGAAGCCGGCAACTCGCTGGTGGGCGAGGCCGGCCGCACGATGGGCGAGGTCGTCGGCCAGGTGCAGCGCGTGGCCGACCTGATCAGCGAGATCAGCGCCGCCAGCGTGGAGCAGGGCAAGGGCATCGGCCAGATCGGCGATGCGGTCAGCCAGCTGGACCAGGTGACGCAGCAGAACGCCGCCCTCGTGGAGGAAAGCGCCGCTGCGGCCGAGAGCCTGCGCGTGCAGGCCGGCCAGCTCGCCGAGACGGTGTCGGCCTTCAAGCTCGACGCGGTGGCCGCGCCGGCCGCGAAGGCGGCGGCCAAGCGCCCGCAGCAGCCGCAGCCCAAGGCGGCCGCGCCGGCCCAGCCCAAGGCCGCCGCCACGCCCGCCGCGCCGCGCCCCGGCGCCCGCCCGGCGCCCGCGCCCACGGTGGCCAAGGCCGCGCCCGCCCCGGCGCCGGCGCTGGCCACCACCGCGGACGACGGCGACTGGACCAGCTTCTGATCCCCGGCGTTTCCGGTTGAGCGAACATGGGGCTCCCTGATCACCGGAGCCCCACCGCGATGCAGACCTCTCCCTGGCGCGGCGTCTTCCCCGCCGTCACCACCAAGTTCCACGCCGACGAGAGCCTGGACTTCGCCGGCACCGCGCGGCACATCGACTTCCAGGTCCGCAACGGCATCCACGGCGTCGTCTGCTGCGGCTCGCTGGGCGAGGCCAGCACGCTGACGCTGGACGAGAAGCTGGCCGTGGCGCGCTGCGCGCTGGACGCCGCCGCGGACCGCGTGCCGGTGCTGGCCACCGTGTCCGAGACCAGCACGCGCGAGGCGCTGCGCTTCATCGAGGGCGGCAACGCGCTGGGCGTGGCCGGCTACATGGTCATGCCCTCGGTCATCTACGTGGCCGACGCGCGCGAGGCCATGGCCAATGTGCGCGCCTTCGCCGCCGCCGCGCAGCGGCCGCTGATGGTCTACAACAACCCGGTGGCCTACCGGGTGGACCTCAGGCCGGAGCACTTCGCCGAGCTGGCGGACTGCGAGCACATCGCCGCCATCAAGGAAAGCAGCGGCGACGTGACCCGCATCACCGACCTGCGCAACCTGCTGGGCGACCGCTACCAGCTCTTCATGGGCGTGGACGACCTCGCCTTCGAGGGCCTGGCGCTGGGCTGCGACGGGCTGCTGGCCGGCGTGGGCTGCGCCTTCCCGCGCGAGACGGTGGCGCTGTTCGAGCTGATGCAGGCCGGCCGCTGGCACGAGGCGCGCGCGATCTACCGCTGGATGACGCCGCTGCTGCACCTGGACGTGTCCACCAAGCTGGTGCAGAACCTCAAGCTCATCGACGCGCTGGTCGGCGTGGGCAGCGAGCACATGCGCCGCCCGCGGCTGCCGCTGGTGGGCGCCGAGCGCGAGCGCGTCCAGGCGCTGGTGGCGCAGGCGCTGGCGACGCGGCCCGAAAATTGCTGCTCCGTCGCATGAAGCGCATCCAGGTCATCGACTCCCACACCGGCGGCGAGCCCACGCGCGTGGTCGTCGCCGGCTTCCCCGACCTCGGCACCGGCCCCATGGCCGAGCGCCGCGAGCGGCTGGCCCGCGAGCACGACCGCTGGCGCCGCGCGACGCTGCTGGAGCCGCGCGGCAGTGAGGTGCTGGTGGGCGCGCTGCTGTGCGCGCCGGCCGACCCGGCGCACACGGCCGGCGTCATCTTCTTCAACAACGCCGACTACCTGGGCATGTGCGGCCACGGCAGCATCGGCCTGGTCGCCACGCTGGCGCACCTGGGCCGGATCGCGCCGGGCGAGCACGTCATCGAGACGCCGGTGGGCGCCGTGCGCGCCACGCTGCACGGCGACGGCCGGGTCAGCGTGCGCAACGTGCCGGCCTGGCGGCTGGCGGCCGGCGTGGCGGTCACGCTGCCGACCGGCCAGACGGTCACCGGCGACATCGCCTGGGGCGGCAACTGGTTCTTCCTGTGCGCCGACCACGGCCAGGCGATCACGCCCGGGCGCGTCGGCGCGCTGACCGACTACGCCGCGATGCTGGGCGAGGCGCTGCACGCCCAGGGCCACCGCGGCGCGGACGGCGCGGCCATCGACCACATCGAGCTGTTCGCCGACGCCGACCCCGCGCTGGCCGACTCGCGCAGCTTCGTGCTGTGCCCCGGCCGCCAGTACGACCGCTCGCCCTGCGGCACCGGCACCAGCGCCAAGCTGGCCTGCCTGGCCGCGCGCGGCGAGCTCGCGCCGGGGGCGGTGTGGCGCCAGGCCAGCGTCATCGGCAGCGTGTTCGAGGGCTGGTACGACGAGGCCGGAGCCGGCCGCATCGTCCCGACGATCCGCGGCCAGGCCTTCATCAGCGCCGAGGCCACGCTGCTGATCGACCCGGCGGACCCGTTCGGCTGGGGCCTGCCGCTGCCGCCCCGGGATGGCGAAAATCCCCGGTTTCCGGCCATTTAGAACCTGTCAATTCCGTTCCGATTTGTATAGTCTCCCGCGCTCGATAAGCTGCCTGCCCTCCGGCAGGCCTCTCCGTTTGAACAAGCCGTTGAACCCCGCTCCCGCCGTGCCCGCAGTCGATGGCTTTCCCCGCGTCCCGCAGCCGGCGCGCAGCCCAGGAAGGGCCGGCTGATGGCGGCCAACGACGGCAAGCTCGAGGCCGCGTTCCGCCGGATCGCGGTGATCTGCGCGCTGACGGTGGTGGTGCTGGCGCTGGCCAACCACCTGCCCCACGAAGCGGTCCACGTCTTCTCGCGCAGCGACCAGCTGGCGGTGATGCACCTGGCGCTGGAGCTGCTCGCGGTCACGGTCGCGGCGCTGGTGACGGCCACCGCCTGGCACAGCCTGGACCGCAGCAACACCTCGTTCACGAAGATCCTGCTGTACGGGTTCGGCGTGGTCATGGGCCTGGATTTCCTGCACGCCTTCAGCTTCGAGGGCATGCCGCCGCTGTTCTCGACGCCGGGCATGCAGCTGGCGATCTTCTTCTGGTTCTGCGGCCGCGTCGCCGAGCTGGGCACCCTCGTCGCGCTGGCCTGGGGCCTGCGCCTGCCGTTCCGGCAGGCCGCCTGGCTGGCGCTCGCCGGCCTGACCATCGCCGCGCTGTACCTGCTCGCCGAGTTCGAGGGCGGGCTGCTGCCGCGGCTGTACGTGCCGGGCGTGGGCGCCACCGCGCTGACGGGTTACATCGACCAGGCGCTGGCCGCCGCCGGCTTCGTGCTCGCGGTGCTGCTGTGGCGCCGCGCCATCGCGGCCGGCGACGAGCGGCTGGCGCTGCTGTCGGCCAGCGGCTTCTTCATCGGCGTGGGCCAGGTCGCCTTCGCGGGCGGCCCGTCGCCCGAGGGCCAGCTGGCGGCGCTGGGCCACCTGTGCAAGCTGGTGTCCTACGGCTTCATCTACCGCGCCACCTTCGCCTATTGCGTGGAGGCGCCGTACCGGCAGCTGGCGCTGTCCGAGCAGGTCAACCGCGAGCAGCAGGCCCAGCTCGGCGCGATGTTCGCCAGCGTGCCGGCCGCCGCGGCGCAGTTCGACACGCAGCTGCGCTGCCGCCTGGCCAACCCGTCGTTCGGCGAGACGCTGGGGCAGCCGGCGCAGCACGTCATTGGCCTGCAGCACAGCGAGATGCTGCCCGCCGAATGGCTGGAGCCGATGAACGGCGCGATGTACCGCGCGCTGGACGGCGACCACGCCGAGGTGGATTTCGTGGCGCGCAGCCGCGGCGGCGAGACGCGGCACAAGAGCGCCGTCGTCACGCCGATCCGCGCCGCCGACGAAGAAGGCGTGCTGGGCATCCTGGCGATGGTGTTCGACCGCACCGAGCGGGAGCGCGTGCAGCAGCAACTGGTTGCGTCGCTGACCGAGGTGGGCGAGCTGCGCGCGGCGCTGGACGCGCACGCCATCGTCGCCTTCACCGACGCGCGCGGCGTGATCACGCGGGTGAACGACAAGTTCTGCGCGATCTCGCAGTACGAGCGCGAGGAGCTGGTGGGCGCCACGCACCGCATCATCAACTCCGGCCACCACCCGCCGGCGTTCTTCCAGAACCTGTGGCGGACCATCTCCGCCGGCGAGGTCTGGAACGGCGAGATCTGCAACCGCGCCAAGGACGGCTCGCTGTACTGGGTGTACACGACCATCGTGCCCTTCGTCGGCGAGGACGGCCGGCCGGTACAGTACATCGCCATCCGGGCCGACATCACCCGGCGCAAGCTGGCCGAGCAGAGCGTCGAGCGCATGGCCTTCTACGACGCGCTGACCGAGCTGCCCAACCGCCGCATGATGGTCGAGCGGCTGCGGGCGGCCGAGCGCGGCTGCGAGCAGACGGGCCACCACGCGGCGCTGCTGCTGCTGGACCTGGACAACTTCAAGGAAGTCAACGACACGCTGGGCCATGACCGCGGCGACGACCTGCTGCGCCAGGTGGCCGTGCGCCTGGGCCGCTGCGTGCGCCAGATCGACACGGTCGCGCGCGTGGGCGGCGACGAGTTCGTCGTCATCCTGAACGACCTCAGCCAGAACGAAGACGACGCGCTGGCGCAGGTCACCGGCATCGCCGAGAAGGCGCGCGGCACGCTGGGCCTGCCCTACCACTTCGACGAGGTGACCATCAACACCTCGTCCAGCATCGGCATCGTCGTCTTCAACGACGCGGCCGCGCGGCACAACGACCTGCTCAAACGCGCCGACATGGCGCTCTACCGCGCCAAGGCGCAGGGGCGCAACCGCATCAGCGTCTTCGACCCGCCGCTGGAGGCCGAGGTGCTGGCCCGCGCCAGCCTGCTGGCCGACCTGCGCGACGCGCTGCCCAACGGCGAGTTCCTGCTGTACTTCCAGCCCATCGTCGACCGCGACACGGCGGTGATCGGCCACGAGGCGCTGATCCGCTGGCGCCACCCGAGCCGCGGCATGGTGCCGCCGGGCGACTTCATCCAGGCCGCGGAGCAGACCGGGCTGATCTTCGAGATCGGCCAGTGGGTGCTGGAGGCGGCCTGCGCGCAGCTGAAGGCCTGGAGCACCCATCCGGTGGCCTCGCGGTGGACGCTGGCCGTCAACGTCAGCGCGCGGCAGTTCAAGGACCACGACTTCGTCGCCAAGGTCATGCAGGCCATCCAGGACGCCGACGCCAACCCGCGGCTACTGCGCCTGGAGCTGACCGAGAGCATGTTCCACGTGGACCTGCAGCAGACCATCGAGAAGATGGAGGCCCTGCGCGCGCTGGGCGTGCGCTTCTCGATGGACGACTTCGGCACCGGCTATTCATCGTTCAGCTACCTGCGCCAGCTGCCGCTGGACCAGCTGAAGATCGACCGCTCCTTCGTCGACGACGTGACGCTGGACACCAGCGACGCCGCCATCGCGCGGACCATCCTGTCGCTGGCCAACACCATGGCGCTGCAGGTGGTGGCCGAGGGCGTGGAGACGGACGAGCAGTTCGAGTTCCTGCGCAACCACGGCTGCAATGCCTTCCAGGGCTTTTTCTTCGGCCGGCCGTCGCCCGTGCCGGCCGGCCTGGAGGCGCTGCCGCAGCTGCCGGCCCGGGAGGCCGTCACGTCGGGCCGCTGAGCAGGCTCGCCCGTTCGGGGGGGGCTGCTCAGCGGCCCTGCCGCTCCCGCTTGCCGTCGTACATGTCGCCGTCCGCGTGCGCCAGCAGCGGCGCGCTGTCGGTGCCGTGCTCCGGAAAGCAGGCCACGCCGATGCTGGCCGACACGCGCAGCACCACGCCCTCGCAGGCGATGGGCGCCTCGATCGCCTCGCGCAGCTTGGCGAGCAGCCCGGGCAGGTCCGCGGCGGTGCCCTGCCCTTCGATGACGACGACGAACTCGTCGCCGCCCAGCCGCGCGACCAGGTCGGTGTTGCGCACGGCGGCGCTGAGCCGGCTCGCCACGGTCTTCAGCACGAAGTCGCCGGCTGCGTGGCCGTGGGTGTCGTTGATGGGCTTGAAGCCGTCCAGGTCCAGCAGCAGCACGAAGCCCTGGCGGCCGTCGCGCAACGCCCGGCGCACGGCGCGCGGCAGCTGTTCCTCCAGCGCCACGCGGTTGGCCAGGCCGGTCAGCGCGTCCTCGCGCGCCAGGCGCTTGAGCTCGACCTCGCTGTCCCGCAGCCGCTGCACGGCGCGGGCCAGCTCCTGCGCATGCTGCTGGTCTTCGAGGAAGGCGCCGACCATGTCGGCCACGGTGCGCAGGAAGATGCTCTCGCTCTCCGACCAGTCGCGCCCCGTCCGCAGGTCCTGCACGCACAGGTAGCCATGCCACTGGCTGTGGCCCCACACCGGCAGCGCCGCGAAGCTGCGCACGCCCTGTGCCGCCAGGGCCTGGCGCTCGGGCTCGGGCAGGTCCGGCACGCGGCCGATGACGCCGGTGCGCTCCTCGAAGCAGGCCTGCCAGCGCTGCAGGCCGGGGCCGTAGGGCTGGGCGTGCCGGGCGTCGTCGGGCAGGTCGGCACCCGCCAGCGTCGTGATGGCCGCCGCGGGCATGGCGCCCGCGGGCGCGACGTTCTCGGCCAGGTAGGCGCGGTCCGCGTCCAGGGTCTTGAGCACGTCGGCGAGCACGCCGGCCAGCGGCCGGGGGCCGGCCGTCGACGAGGACAGCAGCGCCCGCGCGCACTGCGCCAGCGTGGCCTGCCGGGCGAACCGGGCGTCCAGCTCGCGCATCAGCTCGTCATAGGCCAGCAACACGTCGGTCAGCTCGTCGTGGCGGCGCGACGCGCGCTGGCCCAGCAGCGCCTCGTTCTGCTGCACGGAGCGGTGCGCCAGGATGGCGAGCCGGAATTTCGCCAGCCGGCCGCCGATGGTGCGGCGGAACACGGCGGACGCGCCCGCCAGCATGGCGCCCAGCATGACGCCGAAGATGGCCAGCTGCGGCAGGAAGGCGTCGATGGCGGCGCCGGTGGTCGACAACGGCTTGAACTGGATGTCGAGCTGCCCGACCTTGAAATGCCGGCCCTGCTCGTCGCGGTAGTCCACCGGCGCCTGGCCCAGGTCGCCGCCGCGCCCGGCGGGTGGCGGGTGTCCGGCCTCCACCAGGTTGCCGCCGCAGACGTCGTGTACCCGGGCCGAGGCGACGGTGGGCACCTGGATCAGCGTGTCGACGATGCCGCGCACCGTCGCCGCGTCGCAGTCCCACAGCGGCTTGGACAGCGCATGGGCATAGCCGTCCAGCGTGGCCTGGCGCTGCGCCAACTGCTGCGCGCGCTCGCGCTGGAAGACGACGGCGGCCGTGACCACCGCCGCCAGCACGAAGGCAAGGAACATCAGCGGCAGCAGGTGGCGCACGAACTGCGCGCGCAGCGTGGTGCGCAGCTCGGGCCGCACGGCCGGGGCGGCGGGCCGGCGCGGCGTCACCGCGGCCTCCGCAGCAGCAGCAGGTGCTGGTAGCGCGCGGGCACCAGGTCGTAGCCGTAGAAGGGGTTGGTGATGTCGATGATCCTGCGCCCGGCCAGGAGGCCGTCGGACGGCGGCGTGCGGTGGCGGCGCCACACCTGCATGAAGCTGCCGTCCGCGACGATGCGGTCGAACCCGCGCTGCAGCGCCGCGTAGAGCGCATCGGTCTCGGGCCCCGGCGCGACCCAGACGAAGCGGAACCACGGATAGCGCACCAGCACGTGGGTGTCCACCGCGAGCTGCGGGTAGCGCTTGCGGAAATGCGGCAGGAAATAGGTCAGCGTCTCTTCCATGCCGAGCGGGAACAGGTCCAGGAAGCCGGCCTCCATCTGCTCGGCGAACTCGCCGCCACTCCAGCGCTTGATCTCCTTGGTGGCGATGCCGGCGGCGCGGTAGATGTCCACGTCCATCCAGCCGACGCCCTGCCCGATGGTGAAGTTCGCCAGGTCGGCGGCGGTCCTCACGTGGGCGAGCTTGTCGTGCTGCGAGGCCAGCAGCAGGTTGATGCGGTAGCCCAGCAGCCCCAGGTCCAGCGGCACCGGGATCATGCGCAGCCGGCCCTCGCGCACCAGTTGCAGCCGCGCCGGGGTGGCGGGCATCAGGTCCACATGGGTCTGGCCGGTGCTGATCTGGTGCAGGTTGCGGCGCTCGTTGCCCAGCGGCGCATCGACGAAGTCCGCCTGCATGCCGCTGGCCTTCAGCGCGGCCCGCACCAGCGCCCGCGCATGGGCCAGGTGGGGCTCGTTCTGCATCACGAAGGTGGCCGCGGCGGCGGGACGGCCCGCCAGCACGACGAAGGCCAGCACGGCGGCCGCGCCGCGGAACAGGCGCACCCGGTTCGCCGCGACGATGGCGGCGATGCGCCGGGCCGGATGGAGCCGCAGGGCCGGGTCGATCTGGGGACGTGGCATGGAGGCTTCCCGTTGGCAGCTGCGGGCGGACCGGGTGTTCCGCCCGGCGCGAAAGATAGCAGCGGGCGGGCAGCTTTCAGAACCTGCCCGGCATGCCGCGGGAAACAGCCTGCAGTGAACGGGAGAAGACCCGGGCGCGGGGCCCCGGGTCGGCCGTGCCTGGCGGTCAGCGACCGCGGGCAGCCTGGGCGTCGTCGGCAAACAGCCAGCGCGCCACCAGCGCGGCCATGACCGCGCCGGCCACCGGCGCCACCCAGAACAACCACAGCTGCTCCACCGCGCCGCCGCCCACGAACAGCGCCACGCCGGTGCTGCGGGCGGGGTTCACGGAGGTGTTGGTCACCGGAATGCTGATCAGGTGGATCAGCGTCAGCGCCAGGCCGATGGCCACCGGCGCCATGGAGCCCACGGCCTTGGACGCGGTGGCACCGAGGATGACGATCAGGAAGCCCGCCGTCAGCACCACTTCCGTGACGGCCGCCGACACCAGGCCATAGCCGCCCGGCGAGCGCTCGCCGTAGCCGTTGGTCGCAAAGCCGCTGGCCACCAGGTCGAAGCCAGGCTTGCCATTGGCGATCAGCGCCAGCACGGCACCGGCGACGATGGCGCCGATCACCTGAGCGACCACATACGGCGCCACGCGCGCCGCCGGGAAGCGGCCCGCCACGCACAGGCCCGCCGTGACGGCGGGGTTGAAGTGCCCCCCGGACACCGGGCCGAGCGCATAGGCCATCGTGAGCACCGTCAGGCCAAAGGCCAGGGACACGCCGTGCAGGCCGATCCCCAGCTGCGGGAACGCCGCCGCCAGCACCGCACTGCCGCAACCGCCGAGCACCAGCCAGAACGTCCCGAAGAATTCAGCGAACAGCGCTTTCATCATGCCTCCTGCGTGAACTGCACCCGGGGAGCCCGGGCTGCGCCGGACACGATAGGCAGCGCGCACCCCATGGGGCGCGCGCGATGGACGATGGTTGACATGTGCTTCTCCGTTGACGTGAAAAAGAATCGGCGCCTCATCGGGCCGTCGGTTCAGGGGCCGGCGCCGAGCCGGCCGCCATTCTCCCGCCTCGGCCCGGGCTTGCTGCGCCTCGAAATGAGGGGGGGGCGCGCGGGGGTTGGCGGCGGACGCCGTCTCACGCGTCGACGCCGGAGCCCAGCAGCACCTAAAACGCCTGCCCCAGCGATCGCAAACCAAATAAGAACCCGCCCAGGCGGGTTTTTTCATTGCGGTTTTCGTTGCCCAGGAAGTGTTGGCAGGCCGAGGATTTCCGTTCCCGCAAAAGCAAAACCCCCGCCATCTTTCGATGACGGGGGCTGGCTTCAATAAATAGCCTGACGATGACCTACTTTCACACGGGAATCCGCACTATCATCGGCGCTGACTCGTTTCACTGTCCTGTTCGGGATGGGAAGGAGTGGGACCAAGTCGCTATGGTCGTCAGGCTTGACGGGTTGGCTTGTTGACAAGGTCAACAAACCCAATTCGTAGAGTCAGCAGAGTTCATCTGCACACAGCAATCATTTGCTGCGAAATCAGTATTTTGATTGCGTCTCCAGACTTCTGAAGAACGACATAACTTGAATCCTCACCTCGAGACGTGCTGAGCACAGACTCTCAAAGTTATAGGGTCAAGCCTCACGGGCAATTAGTACTGGTTAGCTTAACGCATTACTGCGCTTCCACACCCAGCCTATCAACGTCCTGGTCTCGAACGACCCTTCAGGGGGCTCAAGGCCCCGGCAAGACTCATCTTGAGACGAGTTTCCCGCTTAGATGCTTTCAGCGGTTATCTCTTCCGCACTTAGCTACTCGGCAATGCCACTGGCGTGACAACCGATACACCAGAGGTGCGTCCACTCCGGTCCTCTCGTACTAGGAGCAGGCTCTCTCAATCTTGCAGCGCCCACGGAAGATAGGGACCAAACTGTCTCACGACGTTTTAAACCCAGCTCACGTACCTCTTTAAATGGCGAACAGCCATACCCTTGGGACCGGCTACAGCCCCAGGATGAGATGAGCCGACATCGAGGTGCCAAACACCGCCGTCGATATGAACTCTTGGGCGGTATCAGCCTGTTATCCCCAGAGTACCTTTTATCCGTTGAGCGATGGCCCTTCCATACAGAACCACCGGATCACTTTGTCCTACTTTCGTACCTGCTCGACTTGTCAGTCTCGCAGTCAAGCACGCTTATGCCAATGCACTATCGTCACGATTTCCGACCGTAACTAGCGTACCTTCGAACTCCTCCGTTACACTTTGGGAGGAGACCGCCCCAGTCAAACTGCCCACCATACACTGTCCCCAACCCGGATAACGGGCCAAGGTTAGAACCTCAAACACACCAGGGTGGTATTTCAACGTCGGCTCCACCAAAACTAGCGTCCTGGTTTCAAAGCCTCCCACCTATCCTACACAGATCTGTTCAAAGTCCAATGTAAAGCTACAGTAAAGGTTCATGGGGTCTTTCCGTCTTTCCGCGGGGAGATTGCATCATCACAAACATTTCAACTTCGCTGAGTCTCTGGAGGAGACAGTGTGGCCATCATTACTCCATTCGTGCAGGTCGGAACTTACCCGACAAGGAATTTCGCTACCTTAGGACCGTTATAGTTACGGCCGCCGTTTACTGGGACTTCAGTCAAGAGCTTGCACCCCATCATTTAATCTTCCAGCACCGGGCAGGAGTCACACCCTATACGTCGACTTTCGTCTTTGCAGAGTGCTGTGTTTTTAATAAACAGTTGCAGCCACCGATTCTCTGCGGCCTCATTGGGCTCCCCAAGTAAATGGTTCACCTACTAAAGGCACACCTTCTTCCGAAGTTACGGTGTCAATTTGCCGAGTTCCTTCTCCAGAGTTCTCTCAAGCGCCTTAGAATACTCATCTCGCGCACCAGTGTCGGTTTGCGGTACGGTCGTTGCAAGCTGAAGCTTAGTGGCTTTTCCTGGAAGCAGGGTATCACTCACTTCGGAGGCAAGCCTCCTCGTTATCACGCCTCATCTAAGCTCTCCGGATTTGCCTAAAGAGCACGACTACACGCTTGAACCGGGACATCCAACACCCGGCTGAGCTAACCTTCTCCGTCCCCACATCGCACTTGCAATCGGTACAGGAATATTGACCTGTTTCCCATCAGCTACGCATCTCTGCCTCGCCTTAGGGGCCGACTCACCCTACGCCGATGAACGTTGCGTAGGAAACCTTGCGCTTTCGGCGAGGGGGCTTTTCACCCCCTTTAACGCTACTCATGTCAGCATTCGCACTTCTGATACCTCCAGCAGGCTTCACAACCCACCTTCACAGGCTTACAGAACGCTCTCCTACCACGCATATTGCTATGCATCCGCAGCTTCGGTAACTGGCTTAGCCCCGTTACATCTTCCGCGCAGGACGACTCGATCAGTGAGCTATTACGCTTTCTTTAAATGATGGCTGCTTCTAAGCCAACATCCTGACTGTTTTAGCCTTCCCACTTCGTTTCCCACTTAGCCAATTTTAGGGACCTTAGCTGGCGGTCTGGGTTGTTTCCCTCTTGAGTCCGGACGTTAGCACCCGGTGCTCTGTCTCCCAAGCTGTACTCTGCGGTATTCGGAGTTTGCCAAGGTTTGGTAAGTCGCCATGACCCCCTAGCCTAAACAGTGCTCTACCCCCGCAGGTAATACTTGAGGCACTACCTAAATAGTTTTCGGAGAGAACCAGCTATTTCCAAGTTTGTTTAGCCTTTCACCCCTATCCACAGCTCATCCGCTAGTTTTGCAACACTAGTCGGTTCGGACCTCCAGCACCTGTTACGGTACCTTCATCCTGGCCATGGATAGATCACTTGGTTTCGGGTCTACACCCAGCGACTATTCGCCCTATTCGGACTCGATTTCTCTACGGCTTCCCTATTCGGTTAACCTCGCCACTGAATGTAAGTCGCTGACCCATTATACAAAAGGTACGCAGTCACCCTTGCGGGCTCCTACTTTTTGTATGCATGCGGTTTCAGGATCTATTTCACTCCCCTCCCGGGGTTCTTTTCGCCTTTCCCTCACGGTACTTGTTCACTATCGGTCGATTACGAGTATTTAGCCTTGGAGGATGGTCCCCCCATATTCAGACAGGATTTCACGTGTCCCGCCCTACTCTATTCGCGCCTAGTTCCACAATCTACATTTCTCATACGGGGCTATCACCCGCTGTGGCCGGACTTTCCATTCCGTTCTGATATGCAAACTGCTAAAACGCGAGGGCTACTCCGATTTCGCTCGCCACTACTTTCGG
This sequence comes from Roseateles sp., assembly GCF_047654785.1. GTDB lineage: Bacteria > Pseudomonadota > Gammaproteobacteria > Burkholderiales > Burkholderiaceae_C > Pelomonas. Next base: position 292,147 of record NZ_JASGKQ010000001.1, on the reverse strand, counting down.
AATCTCGGTTGATGTCTTTTCCTCGAGCTACTGAGATGTTTCAGTTCACCCGGTTCGCCTCGCATGCCTATGTATTCAGCATGCGATGACCTTACGGTCGGGTTTCCCCATTCGGAAATCTCCGGATCAAAGCTAATTTGCCAGCTCCCCGAAGCTTATCGCAGGCTATCACGTCCTTCGTCGCCTGTAATCGCCAAGGCATCCACCACATGCACTTAGTCACTTGACCCTATAACTTTGACAGCGCTGACTGCACCGTCGATCAAGGACACGATCCAACCAGATTTCTCCAGTCCGACCGCTTTTTGAGTATTCACGCGTTACGCCGTTCTTCATCTAAACAATTTCTTGCTCAGTTGAAGTCTATGTTTGACGCAATCAAAATGTCGCTGGCGGCACGGTGCACCATTCGGTGCTTTCCGCCAACGACGCTGATTCGACTCTACAAATTGTTAAAGAACAACAGCCGATCTTTCGATCAAGAGCTGGTAAACCTCAGCGAACATCATAATTCGCTAAGGTTTACCAACTGAATGAGTGAACTGGTGGAGGATGACGGGATCGAACCGACGACCCCCTGCTTGCAAAGCAGGTGCTCTCCCAGCTGAGCTAATCCCCCGTACAGACTTCTCTGTCTTTTCGTGGTGGGTCTGGCTGGATTCGAACCAGCGACCCCCGCCTTATCAAGACGGTGCTCTAACCGACTGAGCTACAGACCCACGCGAAACTTGTTGCGTCGCTCTGCATCATCGCCAGGCTGTCGAGGCCAGCTCCACAGGCTCACGCGATTTCACTCACTGTTGTATACAGCCGATAAGTGTGGGCGCTTAAAACGAAGTGCTTGAGCTTTCGCTCTTGGTCGATCTTGCTCTGCATGCTCCTGAGAACACACGAGGCGCGATCTATCTAGAAAGGAGGTGATCCAGCCGCACCTTCCGATACGGCTACCTTGTTACGACTTCACCCCAGTCACGAACCCTGCCGTGGTAATCGCCCTCCTTGCGGTTAGGCTAACTACTTCTGGCAGAACCCGCTCCCATGGTGTGACGGGCGGTGTGTACAAGACCCGGGAACGTATTCACCGCGGCAAGCTGATCCGCGATTACTAGCGATTCCGACTTCACGCAGTCGAGTTGCAGACTACGATCCGGACTACGACCGGGTTTCTGGGATTAGCTCCCCCTCGCGGGTTGGCAGCCCTCTGTCCCGGCCATTGTATGACGTGTGTAGCCCTACCCATAAGGGCCATGATGACCTGACGTCATCCCCACCTTCCTCCGGTTTGTCACCGGCAGTCTCATTAGAGTGCCCTTTCGTAGCAACTAATGACAAGGGTTGCGCTCGTTGCGGGACTTAACCCAACATCTCACGACACGAGCTGACGACGGCCATGCAGCACCTGTGTTCTGGCTCTCTTTCGAGCACTCCCAAATCTCTTCAGGATTCCAGACATGTCAAGGGTAGGTAAGGTTTTTCGCGTTGCATCGAATTAAACCACATCATCCACCGCTTGTGCGGGTCCCCGTCAATTCCTTTGAGTTTCAACCTTGCGGCCGTACTCCCCAGGCGGTCAACTTCACGCGTTAGCTACGTTACTGAGAAGAAACCCTCCCAACAACCAGTTGACATCGTTTAGGGCGTGGACTACCAGGGTATCTAATCCTGTTTGCTCCCCACGCTTTCGTGCATGAGCGTCAGTGCAGGCCCAGGGGATTGCCTTCGCCATCGGTGTTCCTCCGCATATCTACGCATTTCACTGCTACACGCGGAATTCCATCCCCCTCTGCCGCACTCTAGCTATGCAGTCACAAATGCAGTTCCCAGGTTGAGCCCGGGGATTTCACATCTGTCTTGCATAACCGCCTGCGCACGCTTTACGCCCAGTAATTCCGATTAACGCTTGCACCCTACGTATTACCGCGGCTGCTGGCACGTAGTTAGCCGGTGCTTATTCTTCAGGTACCGTCATGAGTCCCAGGTATTAACCAGAACCTTTTCTTCCCTGACAAAAGCGGTTTACAACCCGAAGGCCTTCTTCCCGCACGCGGCATGGCTGGATCAGACTTGCGTCCATTGTCCAAAATTCCCCACTGCTGCCTCCCGTAGGAGTCTGGGCCGTGTCTCAGTCCCAGTGTGGCTGGTCGTCCTCTCAGACCAGCTACAGATCGCAGGCTTGGTAGGCCTTTACCCCACCAACTACCTAATCTGATATCGGCCGCTCCAATCGCGCGAGGTCTTGCGATCCCCCGCTTTCACCCTCAGGTCGTATGCGGTATTAGCTGCTCTTTCGAGCAGTTATCCCCCACGACTGGGCACGTTCCGATACATTACTCACCCGTTCGCCACTCGTCAGCTTAACCTGTTACCGTTCGACTTGCATGTGTAAGGCATGCCGCCAGCGTTCAATCTGAGCCAGGATCAAACTCTACAGTTCGATCTTGAATTTACTCAACGGAATCGAACAAAGACTATTTGCATAGCTTCATTCTCTTTCCGTGAGCGTTTAAAGTCCGAAGGACCGTCATCAGTCACCTGACAACATCACTTCGCCTCAAACGCCCACGCTTATCGGCTGTGAATTCTTAAAGAACATCGCAAACCTCAGAGCCTTGACCCTTCGTTTTGCGTCGCTGACAGCGTTTTGTTGTCAGCAGCAAAGAAGCGAGATTCTAATCTGCTTTTTGCAGCGTCGTCAAGCATTTTTGAAAATTTCTTTTCGCAATACTCAGCAACTTGCTTCCTTCACCACCTTCGAACAGCTCAACTCGTCGAACCATCCGTCAGCAGCAAAGAGGCGAGATTTTGATCCGCTTTCGCAGCACCGTCAAGTGCTTTTCGAAAAAATTCTTCAGAACCCTTTCGCACTCGCCAGCCCTCTCAAGCTCGCCCAGGCCTTGCAGCCCTCCCCGCCATCCCATCACCGCCGTCTCCGGCTAGGCGCTGCGATCAGCGAAGCCCACGACTATAGCGCAGAAAATCCAAAGCACGCAAGCAGTCCAGGAAAAATTCAGAAACCGCCTCTGCTGCGCCTCTTCCCACTCCCGACCCAGCAAGCGCTCGCGGCCGCGCCCCTAGTGCATTGGGACCGCCCGCGCCGACCGGGCACTCGCCAGCTCCTCCCCGGCAACCGCCTTGGGGTCGTCGCTGTCGAGCACGCGCGGCAGCGCGCTGGACAGCCTCTGCGTGTCGGCGCGCAGCACGCGCTGTTTGACGGCAGGGATCTGCGACGGGTGCATGGAGAAGCTGCGCAGGCCCATGGCCAGCAGCAGCTCGGTGAACTCGGGGTCGCCGGCCATCTCGCCGCAGACGCTGACGCCCTTGCCCGCCGCCCGCGCGTGGGCGATGGACTGCGCGATCAGCTGCAGCACCGCCGGGTGCCACGGGTCGTACAGGTGGGCCACGGCCTCGTCGGCGCGGTCGATGGCCAGCGTGTACTGGATCAGGTCGTTGGTGCCGATGGAGACGAAGTCCACGTGGCGCAGCAGCAGCGGCAGCATGACGGCCGCCGCGGGGATTTCGATCATGACGCCCAGCTCCACGCGGGTATAGGCATGGCCAGCATCGGTGAGCTGCTGCTGCACCTTCTTCACCGCCTCGATGATCTGCCGCACTTCGCCGAGGTGGGCGACCATCGGAATCAGCAGCCGCACCTTGCCGAATGCGCTGGCGCGGTAGATGGCACGCAGCTGCTGGCGGAACATGCTGGGCTCGGCCAGGCTCCAGCGGATGGCGCGCAGGCCCATGGCCGGGTTCAGCACATGCTCATGGCGCAGCTCGTTGACGGTGAGCCGGTCCAGCGGCTTGTCGGCGCCCACGTCCACGGTGCGTATCGTCACCGGCATGCCCCGCATCGCCTCGACGGCGGCCTTGTAGGCGGCGAACTGCTCGTCTTCGCTGGGCAGTTCGCCGTCGCGGTTCATGAACAGGAACTCGCTGCGGAACAGGCCCACGCCGGTGGCGCCAGCGGCCACGGCCGCTTCGGCGTCCGCCGGCATCTCGATGTTGGCGTGCAGTTCGACCTGCTCGCCGTCCAGCGTGACGGCCGGCGTGTGGCGCAGCCGGGCCAGCCGCGCGCGCTCCAGCTCGCTCTGGCGCTGGCGGAAGCGGTATTCCTCCAGCACGATGGGCGAGGGGTTGACGATCACCGTGCCGGCGTCGCCGTCGATGATGACCCAGTCGTCCTGCATGATGAGGCGCGATGCCTCGCGGGTGCCAACCACGGCCGGGATGTCCATGCTGCGGGCGACGATGGCCGTGTGCGAGGTCTTGCCGCCGATGTCGGTGATGAAGCCGCGGAACACGCTGCGCTTGAACTGGATCATGTCGGCCGGCGCGATGTCGGCGGCCACCAGCAGCAGCGGGTCCTCGCCGCCGAAATCGCGCGGCGTGACCGGCGCGGGCGCGTCGCCTTGCGCCTGGGCCAGCGCCCGCAGCACGCGCTCGACGACCTGCTCCAGGTCCGCCTTGCGCTCGCGCAGGTAGTCGTCCTCCATCTCGTCGAACTGGCGCGCCAGCACCTCCAGCTGCGCAGACAGCGCCCATTCAGCGTTGTAGTGGCGGTTGACGATCCACTGGCTGGCGCTGCCGGTCAGCGCCTCGTCGTGCAGCAGCATCAGGTGGACGTCCAGCAGCGCGGCCAGCTCGTGCGGGGCGTCGTCGGGTAGTTCCTCCTTCAGCGTGGCCAGCTCGTGCACGACGGCGTCGCGCCCGCGCAGCAGGCGGTCGATCTCGGGCTGCACCTCGTCGGGGGTGACGAAATAGTGGGCCACGTCCACCCGGCTGGACGCGACCAGCACCGCGCGGCCGATGGCCACGCCGCGGGACACCGCAATGCCGAACACCTGAAAGCTCATCGCTCGCACTCCGCAGATCGAGCGGCCAATGTAGCGCGTGCCGGCGGGCCGCCCGTCACGGGCCTTTCACCGCGGCTTCACGGGCGCGTCAAACCAGTGGCCCAGCATGCCGGGCATGAACACCAGCCTCATCGTCCCGCATGCGCTGTCGCATGCCCCGCTGCTGCAGCGCCCGGTGCGCGCGCCCGCCTCCCCGCAGCTCAGCGTCGCCTGGGCGCGCAGCGAAGCCGAGGTGCGCGAGGCACAGGCGCTGCGCCACCAGGTCTTCGCCGTCGAAATGGGCGCGCGGCTGGCCCGCCCCAAGGGCGGGCCGACCGGCCTGGACGTGGACCTGTTCGACGCCCACTGCGAGCACCTGCTGGTGCGCGTGGCCGGCGAGGACGGCGAGCCCGGCCCCGTCGTCGGCACCTACCGCGTGCTGACCCCGGCGGCCGCCCGGCGGGCCGGCGGCTTCTACAGCGACACCGAATTCGACCTGACCCGGCTGCGCGGCATGCGCCACCGCATCGCCGAGATCGGCCGCTCCTGCGTGCATGCCGACCACCGCAGCGGCGGCGCGATCCTGGCGCTGTGGGGCGCGCTGGCGGACTTCATGGCCCGCAACGGGCTGGACACCGTCATCGGCTGCGCCAGCGTCAGCATGCGCGACGGCGGCCACGTCGCGGCCAGCCTGTGGAAGCAGATCGCCGCCAGCCACCTGGCGCCCATCGACTGCCGGGTCCGCCCGCGCCTGCCGCTGCCCATCGAACACCTGCGCCAGGACCTGCGGGTCGAGCCGCCCGCGCTGATCCGCGGCTACCTGCGCTGCGGCGCCCGGCTGATGGGCGAACCCGCGTGGGACCCGGACTTCAACACCGCCGACCTGCCGCTGCTGCTGCGCACGGCGCACCTGCCGGCGCGTTTCCGCCGCCTGGCCGCCGGTTGAGCCGCCTCACTGGCCTTCGCCGAACTTGTCGTTGACGAGGGCGGTGATCTGGTCCTGCGCGGCCTGCTCGTCGTCGCCGTCCGTCTCCAGCTCGACCGTGGCGCCCAGCCCGGCGGCCAGCATCATGACGCCCATGATGCTCTTGGCGTTCACGCGCCGTCCGTTGCGGCTCATGTAGACCTCGCACTTGAAGCTGCCGGCCAGCTTGGTCAGCTTGGCGGAGGCGCGCGCGTGGAGGCCGAGCTTGTTGCTGATGGTGAGGGTGGACTTGATCATGCGGCGGGAGGCGAGGCAGGCAGGGGAGGCGTGGCGACGATGCCGGTGGAGGCGCCCTGGGCGGCGCGGCGGGCCAGTTCGGCCAGCGGCTGCTGGCCGGCGTAGCAGAGCGTGCGCCACAGCATGGGTACGCTGACGCCGCTGAGCACCTGCACCGTCTCGCCCGCCAGGCGCTGGGCGGCGTTGCACGGCGTGGCGCCGAACACGTCGGTCAGCACCAGCCAGTCGGACGCCGGGTCGGCCGCGACCAGCGCGCGGGCGGCCGCCTCGACGTCGTCGGCGCCCATGTCGGGCGTCACGTCCAGCACCGTCAGCGTGGGCGCGCAGTCCGGGAAGGTGTGCTGGGCCACCTCCCGGAGCGCGGACGCGAGCGGGGCGTGGGCAATGACGAGCAGGCGGGCCATGCCGGCATGTTAGCGGGCGGCCCCGGCCGCGCTGCCGACGCGCAGGCCGCCGAGGAAGGCCTCCCACGCGGCCGGATCGTCCGCCTCGCCGGTCAGCAGCGCCTGGTAGACGCGCCCGCCGTGCGCAAACACGGCCAGGCGCGCCATGCCGCGGCCGCCCAGGCGGTGCTGCACGGCCTCGGGCAGCGGCGTCATGCCCGGCACCTGCAGCGGCTGGCCGGCCGGCAGCGGCTGGCCCAGTTTGCCGGCCAGCGACCGCGACATCGCCTGCAGCGCCGCGCCCGCCTGGCTGGCATCGGGCACGTCGGCCCAGGACAGCGCGAAGCGCCGCCCCGCCGCCTCGCACTGCGCCAGGCCCATCACGCCCTGCCCGGCCTGGGCCGGCCGCTGCGCCACCTCGGGCTTGCAGGGGAACAGCGCCGCGGCGCCCGCCCCCTCCGGCCGGGCTTCGCGCCAGTTCAGCGCGGGCTGGCAGGCGGCCAGCAGGCCGCCCGTCAAACAGGTCATCAGGGCCAATCCGGCGAAAGGGCTGCGGCGCATCGACGGATTATCGGCAGCGGGCGGCCGACAATCCCGGGATGCAACATCGCCCCGCTTCCCCCTCCCCCCAGGCGCTGTCCGGCGTGCGCGTGCTGGACCTCTCCCGCGTGCTGGCCGGCCCCTGGTGCACGCAGACGCTGGCCGACCTGGGCGCCGACGTCATCAAGATCGAGCGCCCCGGCAGCGGCGACGACACCCGCGCCTGGGGCCCGCCCTATCTGAAGGACGGCGACGGCGCCGACACCTCCGAGGCCGCCTACTTCCTCGGCGCCAACCGCAACAAGCGCTCGCTGGCGGTGGACCTGGCCACGCCCGAGGGCCAGGCCATCGTGCGCCGGCTGGCCGGCCAGGTGGACGTGCTGGTGGAGAACTTCAAGGTCGGCGACCTGGCCCGCTACGGGCTGGACGCGCAGACCCTGCTGGCCGAGCACCCGGGCCTGGTCATCTGCGCCATCACCGGCTTCGGCCAGACCGGCCCCTACGCCGGGCGCGCCGGCTACGACTACGCCATCCAGGGCATGGGCGGGCTGATGAGCGTGACCGGCGAGCGCGACGACCTGCCCGGCGGCGGCCCGCAGAAGGTGGGCGTGGCGGTGGCCGACCTGTTCACCGGCATGTACGCCACCGTCGCCATCCTGGCCGCGCTGCGCCACCGCGACGCCACCGGCCAGGGCCAGGTCATCGACATGGCGCTGTTCGACACCCAGCTCGCCATGCTCGCCAACCTCGGCAGCAACTACCTGTGCAGCGGCAAGGCGCCCGGCCGCATGGGCAACGCGCACCAGAACATCGTGCCCTACCAGGTGTTCGAGGCCAGCGACGGCCACCTGATCCTGGCGGTGGGCAACGACCGCCAGTTCGCCAAGTTCTGCGGCATCGCCGGCCACCCCGAGTGGGCGGCGGACGCGCGCTTCGCCAGCAACGCCGAGCGCGTGCGCCATCGCGCCGTGCTGGTGCCGCTGCTGGAAGCGGCGATGCGCCAGCGCCCGCGCGCCGAGTGGCTGGCGGCGCTGGAGGCGGCCCAGGTGCCCTGCGGCGCCATCAACTCCATCGCCGAGGCGCTGGCCGACCCGCAGGCCGAGGCGCGCGGCGCCGTCGTCGGGCTGGAGCACCCGCTGGCGCCGCAGCTGCGCCTGATCGCCAGCCCCATGAAGCTGTCGGCCACGCCGGTGCAGTACCGCCACGCGCCGCCGCTGCTGGGCCAGCACAGCGACGAGCTGCTGCGCGAAGCCGGATGCAGCGTGGAAGACATCACGGCCTGGCGCGCGGCCGGCGTCGTCGCCTGAGAGCGTGTTGACGATCTCCTGAGTAGCAGAGCCAGAAACGCCAAATGGACGAACTGCAAGCTGGTGTTGAGCCAACGCTCGCAGTTCTTCCACAGTCTGCGGTTTTTCTCCAACCAGGCAAAGCTGCGCTCGACAACCCAGCGCTTGGGCATGACCTTGAAGGTGTGCAACTCGCTTCGCTTGGCGATCTGCACCGTCACGTGCTCACCCAGGATGTCCTTGACGCCTTGCGCGAAGGGCTGGCCTGTGTAGCCGCTGTCCGTCAGCACGCTTTGCACCCGTCCCAGCGACGGCTTGCAGCGCTTGAATGCCGCCAGCGCTCCTTTGCGGTCCGTCACTTCGGCCGTCGTGATCGCCACGGCATGGGGAAGCCCCTGGGTGTCCACCGCAATGTGGCGCTTGATCCCCGAGACCTTCTTGCCTGCGTCATAGCCCTTGAACCCCGCCGTGTCCGTGTTCTTCACGCTCTGCGCGTCCACGATCAAGAACGCGCTGCAGGCGTTGCGCCCCTGTCTCTCGCGGGCCGCGCCAACCTGATTTTTTTAAAGCCTGCTCCAGCACGCTCACTCCGTGCTGGTCAGGCTCGCTCCATTTGCGCCAGTACGCATAGACGCTGGGCCACTTCGGGAACTGCGGCGGCAGATAGCGCCATTGGCAACCCGTGTGCAGCAGGTACAGCACTGCGCAGAACACCTCGTACAGATCGACCTTGATCGGCTTGGTGCTGCGCCGAACGCTGCGCAGCAGCGGCTCGATCTCGGCAAACTTCTCTCGACTGATGTCGCTTGGGTACGGCTTCCTCTTCACCCAACAATTGTCGGAGGAAATGAGATCGTAAACACGCTCTGAGACGAGACACCCCTGAACCCAGGGCTTCCACCGGGTTGGGGGATGGAGGCGGGAGCCCGCAGTCCCGAGCATGCGCCCTCGCGCCGCGGCGGGCCCACGACCCCGAACCCTCCGCCACGGCCTTCACCCGCGGGCCATGTCCACACCTCCTTCCTCCGCGCCCGTCGGCGCCGCCCATGACACCCTGCCCGCGCCCACGCCGGCCCAGTGGGCGGACATCGTCCAGCAACTGGGCGCCGAGATCGCCGGGCCGCTGAGCGCGGCGCTGGCGCAGATCCAGGCCCTCGCCGCCACCGGCCCGGTCGACCGCCACGGCCTGCGCCTGCTGCAGCGCCCGCCAGCACCGCCGGGCGAGGCGGCCGGGCCGCAGGCGCCGGACTCGCTGGCCTGGCGGCTGCTGGAGCAGGCGGCCCTCGCGCTGGGCGTGCCGCCGCTGCGCGAGCAGGAGGACGGCATCACGCGGCCGACGCTGCCGTTCCACCCGCTCGCGGCCGACGACGCGCCGCCGCCGGACAGCACCCACGCCCGGCTGCAGGCCGAGGCGCGGCGCCTGGGCGGCCGCTCGCGCCCGCTGGCGGGCTGCCAGCTGCTGATCCTGGCCGCCAGCCGCGACCTGTGCGCCGAGGCCCAGGCCGCCGTGCGCCACATGGGCCTGCTGGTGGACGCCGTCGCCAGCGTGGCCGAGGCCGCGCAGTTCTGCCGCGAGGGCCTGCCGCACGTGCTGCTGTTCGACGCCGCGCTGAGGGACGACGCGCTGCGCCAGCTCATCGCCGGCATCGTGCGCGACGCGCCGGACGTCGCCTTCGTCGAGATGTTCGACCGCGAGCACCGCACGCAGCCGTCCACCGCCACCGGCGACGGCCTGGCGCGCATCTCGCGCCGCCACCTGCCGGACGCGCTGCCGCCGCTGCTGATGGCCGAGCTGTCCCGGCGGCTTCGCGCGTTTTCCTAGAATCGCGGCCATGCCGACCCGCCGCACCCTCGCCGCCACCGCCCTCGCCCTGGTCTGCGCCGCCGCACTGGGCGGCTGCGCGCGCGAGCCGGCCCCCGCGGTGGACTACGTGCTGCTGGACGGCCGCCCGGCCAGTTCCCGGCAATGGGCCGGCAAGGTGATGCTGGTGAACTTCTGGGCCACCAGCTGCGCGACCTGCGTGAAGGAAATGCCGCAGATCGTCGCCACGCACGGCAAGTTCAAGGACCGCGGCTTCGACACGCTGGCCGTGGCCATGAGCTACGACCCGCCGGCCTTCGTCGCCCGCTTCGCCGAGACGCGCAAGCTGCCCTTCGGCGTGGCCATCGACAACACCGGCGCCGTCGCCCAGGCCTTCGGCCCGGTGCAGATGACGCCGACGACCTTCCTGATCGACAAGCGCGGCGCGATCGTCAAGCGCTACGTCGGCGAGCCGGACTTCGCGGCGCTGCACGCGCTCATCGAAGACCTGCTGGCGGAAGCTTAGGCCTTGTTCAGCGCCGCGTGGGCCTGCTGGTCCGCGTGGTAGCTGGAGCGCACCATCGCGCCCACCGCCGCGTGCGTGAAGCCCAGGTCGTAGGCCTCCTGCTCGAACTGCTTGAACGCATCCGGCGTCACGTAGCGGCGCACCGGCAGGTGGTGGCCGGACGGGGCCAGGTATTGCCCGATGGTGATCATGTCGATGTCGTGCGCGCGCATGTCGCGCATGACCTGACGGATCTCGTCGTCCGTCTCGCCCAGGCCGACCATGATGCCGCTCTTCGTCGGCACGCCCGGCACTTCCTGCTTGAAGCGCTTCAGCAGGTCCAGGCTGAACTGGTAGTCGGAGCCCGGGCGCGCTTCCTTGTACAGGCGCGGCGCGGTTTCGAGGTTGTGGTTCATCACGTCCGGCGGCGCGGCCTTCAGGATGTTCAGCGCACGGTCGGCGCGGCCGCGGAAGTCGGGCACCAGCACCTCGATCTGCGTCGTCGGGCTGAGTTCGCGGACGCGCGTGATGCACTCGGCGAAGTGGCCGGCGCCGCCGTCCTTCAGGTCGTCGCGGTCGACGCTGGTGATGACGACGTACTTCAGCCTCAGCGCGGCGATGGTCTTGGCCAGGTTCAGCGGCTCGTCAACGTCCAGCGGGTCGGGGCGGCCGTGGCCCACGTCGCAGAACGGGCAGCGGCGGGTGCACTTGTCGCCCATGATCATGAAGGTGGCCGTGCCCTTGCCGAAGCATTCGCCGATGTTCGGGCAGCTCGCCTCCTCGCAGACGGTGTGCAGCTTGTGCTCGCGCAGGATGTTCTTGATCTCGTAGAAGCGCGTGCTCGGCGAGCCGGCCTTGACGCGGATCCAGTCGGGCTTCTTCAGCACCTCGGCCGGCACGATCTTGATCGGAATGCGGGAGGTCTTGGCCTCGGCCTTTTGCTTGACGCTGGGGTCGTAGGTCGTCGTCGTGTCGGTCATGGTCAGGGGGTCAGCTGGGCCGAGAGCCGCTCGGCGAGCCGGCCGGCTGCGGTCGGCCAGTCGGTGATCACCCCGAGTTTATCGAGGGACGTGGTGGCCAGCCCCGCATAGCCGCAGGGGTTGATGCGCTGGAAGGGCACCAGGTCCATCGCCACGTTCAGCGCCAGGCCGTGGTAGGTGCAGTGGCGGCTGACCTTGATGCCCAGCGCCGCCACCTTGGCGAGGCCCCTGAACGGATCGCCCGGGTCCGCCGGGCCGGCCAGCGCCGCGTGGCTGCGGGGGTCGCCCGGGCGCACGTAGATGCCCGGCGCGCCGGCCACGCGCAGGCCGGTGACGCCGTAGCCGTCCAGCACCTGGATCAGCGCCGTCTCCAGCCGGAACACGTATTCCTTGACGTAGATGCCGAGCCGCCTCAGGTCCACCAGCGGGTAGGCGGTGACCTGGCCGGGGCCGTGGTAGGTGACCTGCCCGCCGCGCTCGGTGGCGACGACCGGGATGTCGCCCGGCAGCAGCAGGTGCTCCGGCCGGCCGGCGAGGCCTTGCGTGAAGGTCGGCGGATGTTCGCAGAGCCAGAGCTCGTCCGGCGTGTCCGCGTCGCGCGCCGCCGTGAAGGCGCGCATCGCCTCCAGCGTGGGCAGGTAATCGACCCGCCCCAGGGGCTTGACGATCATGGCGCCATCAAAGCACGACCTTGACCATGGGGTGCGTGGTCAGCGTGCGGTAGAGCTCGTCGAGCTGCTCGCGGCTGGTGGCCGTGACGATGAGGGTCAGGCCCAGGTAGTTGCCGCCCTTGCTCGGGCGCTGCTCGATGGTGGCGGCGTCGAACGCCGGGTCGAACTGCCGCGCCACGTGCGCGACGGCGGCCACGAAGCCCTCGACGTGCGCGCCCATCACCTTGATCGGGAACCGCGACGGGTACTCGATGAGCGACTGCTCGGGCGGGATGTCGGGCGGCAAGTCCATCACTTGATCCACAGGCGGAGGGCGTCGAACGCGCGGCCGAAGAGGCCGGCCTCCGGCACGCCCTCCTGCACCACCAGCGGCACTTCGGCCACCGGCGCGCCGGCGGTCGTCGTCACGCGCAGCGTGCCGACGCGCTGGCCCTTGTTCAGCGGCGCGACCAGCGGGTCGGTGCGCTCCACCTGCGTCTGCAGCTTGGCCGCATCGCCGCGCGGCACGGCCACGTAGACGGCGCCCGCCGCGCCCAGCTTGGCCTCCTTGGCCTGGCCCTTCCAGACGGGCACGGTGGCGATGGCCTTGCCGGCGTCGTAGACCTTGACGGCGTCGAACGCGGTGTAGCCCCAGTTCAGCAGCTTCTGGCTCTCGCTCGCGCGGGCCTCCTTGGACGCGGTGCCCATGACGACCGACAGCAGCCGGCGCTTGCCGTTCGGGAAGTCGCGGTTGGCGCTGGCCACCAGGCAGTAGCCGGCGGCGGCGGTGTAGCCGGTCTTCATGCCGTCCACCGTCGGGTCGCGGCGCAGCAGCAGGTTGCGGTTGTCCTGGCGGATCTTGTTGTAGGTGTAGTCGCGCTGCGAGTAGTAGCCGTAGTACTCGGGGAAGTCCGTGATGATGTGGGCCGCCACGGTGGCGATGTCGCGCGCGCTGGCCTTGTGGCCGGGCTCGCTCATGCCGGTGACGTTGCGGAACTCGGTGTGCTTCAGGCCCCAGGCCTGGGCCTGGCGGTTCATCAGCTGCACGAAGCCCTCGACGCTGCCGGCCACGCCCTCGGCCAGCGCCACGGCGGCGTCGTTGCCGCTCTGGATGATGAGGCCGCGCAGCAGCTCGTCGACCTTGGGCGTCATCGTCGTGTCGATGAACATCAGCGAGGGGTCGCCCTTGCGCTCGTCCCAGGCGCGCTTGGAGACGGGCAGCGCCTGCTCCAGCGTCAGCTTCTTGTCGCGCACCGCGTTGAAGACGACGTAGGCCGTCATCAGCTTGGTCAGCGAGGCCGGGTCCTGCGGCGCGTCGGCGTCGCGCTCGGCCAGGGTCTTGTGCGTGGTCAGGTCGATCAGCACGTAGTTGCGCGCCGCGATCTCGGGCGGCTGGGGCGCCTGGGCCTGGGCGGCCAGGGAAAGGGTGGCGAGAAAGGAGGCAAGCAGTCGTTTCATGGGATCGGTTCGGGCGCGGCCGTCAGAGCTTCGAGGGATCGAAGGCACGCACCACCAGGGACTTGAGCAGCGGCAGCTGCCCGTGGAAGAAATGGCCCACGCCGGGCACGACGGTGACGGGCAGGCTCTGCGGCCGCGCCCAGTCGAGCACGGCGGCGAGCGGCACCACGTCGTCCACCTCGCCGTGGATCACCACGGTGTCGGCCGGCACGGGGGCGGTGTCGAAGCGGCTCGTGGCGGGGCCGACGAGCACCAGCCGCCGCGCGGGCTCGCGCACGCGCGGCGCGGCCCGCGAGGCCACGTAGCCGCCGAAGGAGAAGCCGGACAGCAGCAAGGCCTCGCCGGGCGCGCGCACGGCGTCGAGCACGGCCAGCGCGTCGTCCACCTCGCCGCGGCCTTCGTCCCAGCCGCCCTCGCTGCGGCCGATACCGCGGAAGTTGAAGCGCACCGCGCGCCAGCCCAACTGGACGAAGGCGCGCGCCAGCGTCTGCACGACCTTGTTGTCCATCGTGCCGCCCTGCGTCGGGTTGGGATGGCAGATCAGCGCCAGCCCGGCCGGCGCGGCGCCGCCGGCCGGCAGGTCGATGGCCACCTCGATCTGGCCGGCCGGGCCGGGGACGAGGCGCTTATCGGTCTGCGCGTTCATCGGCCGATGCTCTCCGGCAGCACCAGGCGCTCGACGACCTGGCCGTCGCGCAGGTGGCGCTCGACGATCTCGTCCAGGTCGCCGTGGTCCACCCACGAGTACCAGACCGCCTCGGGGTAGACCACCGCCACCGGGCCGCCCGCGCAGCGGTCCAGGCAGCCGGCCTTGTTGACGCGCACGCCGCCCTTGCCGGCCAGGCCCAGCTGCTTCACGCGGGCCTTGCAGTGCTCGAACGCGCCCTGTGCATCGTGGTCGGCGCAACTGGCCTCGCCCTGGCGCTGGTTCAGGCAGACGAAGAGATGGCGTTGGTAGTAACTCATCGCGGGCGATTCTCTCACCGGGGGTTCTGGACCAGCCGCGCGGTCAGCCAGACCAGCGCCACGAAGGGCCAGGTCCAGGCCGCCCAGCGGGTCAGCCCGTAGAAGTTGACGAAGCGGCCATGCTCCCAGGCCTGCAGGTTCAACGCCAGGTAGGGGTCGCCGGGCGCGATGCTGATCAGCGCCACCAGCGCGCACAGCACGAACAGGCCCAGCGCCGCCGCGACGCGCGACGGCAGCAGGCAGGCCAGCAGGCACAGCGCCACGCCCAGGCCCACGCCGGGCCGCGTGGCGTCGCTGAGCCAGGCCCAGGCATGGTCCGGCCCGAAGGCCATCGCCGTCGCCGTGGCGGTGCCCAGCAGCCCCAGCCCGATGGCGCCGCCGGCCAGCACCAGCCGGCGCAGGCCTGGCCGCGCGACCGTGATCATCAGCAGCACCGGCGCCACCAGCCCCAGCCCGATGGCCAGCGCCCGCAGGCCCGGCGGCAGGTCGTGCTCGACGGTCACCGCGTCGCCCCAGTGCAGCGCCCAGGGCGTGCCGGCCAGCGCGTCCAGCAGCGTCTGACGCCACCACGGCAGCCACTGGCCCAGGCCGAACGGCAGCGGCGTGGGGTACAGCAGCGCCAGCGGCCAGATGGCCAGCAACGCCAGCGCCGGCGCGCTGCTGGCGCCGAACCAGTGGTCGCGCAGGTCCTCCCAGCGCTGCAGGCCGCCCAGGCCGTGCAGCACCAGGCCCAGCAGCGCGCCCAGCGTGCTGCCGGCGCTGTTGAGCACCCAGTCCGACAGCGACGGCACCCGCCCCGGCAGGAAGAACTGCAGCGTCTCCATCAGCAGCGACAGCAGCGGCCCCGGCAGCAGCCCCATCGCGCAGGCCCAGCGCAGCCCCCAGCCCGAGCGCATCGCCGCCGCGAAGCCCAGCACCCCCAGCGGGACATAGCCCAGCAGGTTGGCCTCGACGTCGAACGCCCAGAACCGCGCCGGCCACGGCAGGCCGAACAGCCACGGCCAGCCCATGCCGGGCGGCCAGCGCCACGGCCAGAACGGATACAGGCTCGCGTAGACCACCAGCCCGGTGTGGGCCAGCAGCAGCCAGGTGGCGGAACTCTGCCGTCGGTGCATGCGGCGCACCCGGTCAGAAGGGCTTGACCGTCACCAGCACGACGATGGCCGCGAACAGCAGCACGGCACTCTCGTTGTAGACACGCAGCCAGCGGTGGCTGCGGCGGTTGGACAGCGACTCGAAGCCGCGCAGCAGCCGGCGGTTCACATGGTGCAGACCCATGGCCACGGCCACCAGCGCCAGCTTGGCATGCAGCCAGCCGCTGCCGGCGAAGCGCCCGGCGCCGAAGCCCAGCCACACCCACAGCCCCAGCAGCAGCGCCACCCCCATCAGCAGCCCGGTGAAGCGGTGCAGCTTGTGCGCCATCAGCAGCAGCCGCTCGCGCTCGGCGTGGCTGTCGGCCGGCACCATGGCCAGGTTCACGAAGATGCGAGGCAGGTAGAACAGGCCGGCGAACCAGGCCGAGACGAAAACGATGTGGAAAGCTTTGACCCAGAGCATGGGTCATTATGGATTTCCCGTAACGCCCGCTGCCGGGGCGGCTCTTTCGAGCAAAAAAAAGCCCCGGTCGAGACCGGGGCTGAGAAAGCCTTACGCTGTCATCACGTGAAGGCTCCTGCTCAGGGAGGAAAAGCAGGGAATGACCACCTTGCGGCTATCATTCGCTGGCAATTTTAGCGCGCCTGAGCGGCAGCGTCATCAATAAAAAGTGATGCTGGATGTGTCGCCCCGCCGTGCGACGGGCCGCAGCCCCTCAACCCTGCCGTCCCGCCCGAGGTTCTCCCCGTGACCCGTCCCGTGCCGATCCCTCCCGCCTTCCCCGCGGCGCGCCCGCGCCGGCTGCGCCGCGACGCCTTCACGCGCGCGTTGGTGCGCGAGCATTCGCTGCAATGCAGCGACCTGATCCTGCCGGTATTCATCCACGAGGGCGAGGACCGCGTCGAGGCCGTCGCCTCCATGCCGGGCGTCTCGCGGCTGAGCCTGGACCACCTGCTGCGCACCGCCGAGCAGTGCGTCGAGCTGGGCGTGCCGGTCATCGCGCTGTTCCCGGTCGTCGATGCCGCGCTGAAGACGCCCGACGGCGCCGAGGCGCTGAACCCCGACGGCCTGGTGCCGCGCGCGGTGCGGGCGCTGAAGCGGCATCTCCCGCAGCTCGGCGTGCTGACCGACGTGGCGCTGGACCCCTACACCAGCCACGGCCAGGACGGCGTCCTCGACGCGGCCGGCTACATCCTCAACGACGCCACCGTCGCGGTCCTGGCGCGGCAGGCGCTGGTGCAGGCCGAGGCGGGCGTGGACATCGTCGCGCCCAGCGACATGATGGACGGCCGGATCGGCGCCATCCGCCAGGCGCTGGAGGCGGCCGGCCACCTCCACACGCGCATCATGGCCTACAGCGCCAAGTACGCGAGCAGCTTCTACGGCCCCTTCCGCGACGCGGTGGGCTCGGCCGCCAACCTGGGCAAGGCCGACAAGAAGACCTACCAGATGGACCCCGGCAACAGCGACGAGGCGCTGCGCGAGGTGGCGCTGGACCTGGCCGAAGGCGCCGACATGGTGATGGTCAAGCCCGGCCTGCCCTACCTGGACATCGTGCGCCGCGTGAAGGACGAATTCCGCGCGCCCACCTTCGCCTACCAGGTCAGCGGCGAGTACGCGATGGTGAAGGCCGCCGCGGCCAACGGCTGGCTGGACCACGACGCCGTCATGATGGAGAGCCTGCTGGCCTTCAAGCGCGCGGGGGCGGACGGCGTGCTGACCTATTTCGCGCTGGACGCGGCGCGGCTGCTGAAGAAGGGCTGAGCCCGTGCGGGCCTTCCTCGTCCAGGCCGACAGCTTCACGGAGCTGGCGGCGCTGCCGGACGCGCTGCCCGAGCGCGGCTTCCTGTGGCTGGGCTACGGCCGGCGCGAGTTCGAGGTGGGCGAGGCGGAGGTGCAGCAGGCGTTGGCGCGCTGGGGCTGCGGCAGCCTGGTCGACCTGCATGTGTCGGACCTCATCAACAACCAGCTGCCCTCGCACTTCGACGCCACGTCCTGGTACGACATGCTGGTGTTCCGCCGCCTGGCCGCGGCGCCCGGCAGCCAGGACCTGTTCGTCGACGACGAGCACGGCACGCTGGCCTCGGCGCAGCGCGCGCTGCGCGCCATCGACACCAGCCCGGTGGGCTTCGCGGTGTTCGACCGCGTGCTGATCACCGTGCACCCGACCGACTGCCAGGTGCGCGAGTTCTTCGCGCAGAAGCTGGGCCGCATGACGGAAGGCCGCGACAAGACCGCCGCGCGCGGCAGCGCCCGGCTGCCGGCCAGCCCGGCGGACCTGATGCTGCGCATGGTCAACCACATGGTGGACAGCTACCTGGAGCTGCGCCGCCTGCTGACGCGCCAGCTCGGCACGCTGCAGCGCGTGCTGCTGGACCAGAACAGCGAGTTCAACGACTGGCAGCTGCTGCTGGAGAGCCGCGATGCGCTGCACCGGCTGGAGGACACCTGCGAGGACCAGCGCAGCGCCATCCAGGAATGGATCGACGCGCTGGACGAATGGCCGGCCACCGGCGACCCGCACGCGGCGCGCGAGCACGAGCTGCTGCGCGTGCGCTCGCGCGACGTGCTGGAACACGTGGAGCGCGTGCTGGCGCATGTGCGGCGGCTGGAGTCGTCGGCCGAGTCGGCCGTGCAGATGCACTTCAGCGCGCTGGGCCACCGCACCAACGGCATCATGCGCACGCTGACCGTGCTGACGGCCATCTTCCTGCCGCTGAACCTGATCACCGGCATCTTCGGCATGAACTTCGAGCGCATGCCGCTGATCCACGATGCCGGCGGCTTCTGGGACGCGGCGCTGCTGATGGCCCTGGTCGCGCTGGCGCTGTGGGTCGTCTTCCGCAGGAAGCGCTACCTGGGCGGCAGGTAAGCCCGGCGGCGACCGCGCGGCCGTTCAGCCGCGACGGCGCTCGGCATAGGGGTCGGCGATGCCCAGGCCGGCCAGGATCTCCGTCTCGCGCGCCTCCATGCACTCGGCCTCGTCATCGGCCTCGTGGTCGTAGCCCTGCGCATGCAGCGTGCCGTGGACCAGCAGGTGGGCGTAGTGGTCCAGCAGCGGGATGCCCATCTCGGCCGCCTCGCGCTCGACGACCTCGGCGCAGATGACGAGGTCGGCGCCCACCACCGGCTCGTGGCTGTAGTCGAAGGTGAGCACGTTGGTCGCGTAGTCCTTGCCGCGGTACTCGCGGTTCAGCGCGCGGCCCTCGTCGGCGTCGACGATGCGCACCGCGATCTCGCCCGGCAGCGCCAGCGCCGCACGGATGAAGCGCGCCACCTTGTGGCGCGGCAGCAGCGCGCGGTGGCGCGGGTCGGCGAACTGCAGGGACAGGCCGAGTTCGGGCTTCATGCTTCGCGCGCCTCGCGTTTCGCGCGGGCCTCGTAGGCCTCGACGATGCGGGCCACCAGCGGGTGGCGCACGACGTCGGCGCTGGTGAAGCGCGTCATCGCGATGCCCCGGACCTTGGCCAGCACGCGCTCGGCGTCCACCAGCCCCGACATGACGCCGCGCGGCAGGTCGATCTGGCTGGTATCGCCGGTGACGACGCAGCGGCTGCCGAAGCCGATGCGGGTCAGGAACATCTTCATCTGCTCGGGCGTGGTGTTCTGCGCCTCGTCGAGGATGACGAAGGCATGGTTCAGCGTGCGGCCGCGCATGAAGGCCAGCGGCGCGACCTCGAGCTGGCCCTTCTCGAAGGCCTTGCTGACGCGGTCGAAGCCGAGCAGGTCGTACAGCGCGTCGTACAGCGGGCGCAGGTAGGGATCGACCTTCTGCGTCAGGTCGCCCGGCAGGAAGCCCAGGCGCTCGCCGGCCTCCACGGCCGGGCGGGTCAGGATGATGCGCTGCACGGCCGCGCGCTCCAGCGCGTCCACCGCGCAGGCCACGGCCAGGAAGGTCTTGCCGGTGCCGGCCGGCCCGAGGCCGAAGGTGATGTCGTGCGACAGGATCTGCTGCAGGTACTGGTGCTGGCGCGGCGTGCGGGCGGACAGGTCCGCGCGGCGGGTGCGCAGCACCAGCGGGCCGTCCTCGCCGAGCCCGGGCGCCGGCGGGGCGGCCGGCGCGCGCGCCTCCACGAGCGCGAGCTGCAGCGCCTCGGCGGGCAGCGGCCGCCCGGCGCGCTCGTACAGGCCCTCCAGCAGGCCCCGGGCGCGTTCGGCGGCGGCCTTGGCGCCGTCGATGCGGAAGGCGGCGTCGCGCCGCGCGATCTTCACGCCCAGCGCCGCCTCGATGTCGCGCAGGTGGGCGTCCAGGCTGCCACACAGGCGCGCCAGCCGCGTGTTGTCGGCGGGGTCGAGGGTGAAGCGCAGGATCACGTCGAGGAATGCCGGAAATCGAAGGGATGGTGATTGTCGCTGGTGCATTTCCCGGCGCGGGGCGGCCGGGGGCTCCCGCACAATGCCGGCCCATGATGCCTCCGACCGCGCCGACGCGGCGCTTGTTGACCGCCGCCGCCCTGCTGGGCCCGGCCGCCGCCCACGCGCAGGCCCAGCTGCCGCACGGCCTGTACTGGGCCGCGACGCTGCACGGCTGGATGGCCGCGATGCTGGCGCTGATGGCTACCGTCGTGGGCGTGGTGACCAGCCAGCAGCCGCGCGGGCGCTCGACGAGCTTCCTCGCCGGCATGATGCTGAGCTGGGTGGTGCTGCGCGCCACGGCCGCGCCCAGCGCCGCCGGCCTGCGGCCGCTGCTGATGACGCTGCTGGTGCTGAACGGCGTGCAGTACCTGCTGCGGCAGATGGGCTGCAAGCGCAGTTGGATCGACCATGCGCTGCTGATCCAGTGCCTGGTCGTGCCGGCCAGCCTGCTGCTGACCGGCGGCCAGGTCGGCCTGCTGGGCATGCTGTGGCATTCGGTGCTGAGCCTGGAGCTGGTCGCCGCCATGGGCTGGGCGCTGTGGCTGCGCCACCGGCGCCGGCAGGCGGCGCCGGACCCGGCGCATGGGCACGACTTCCGCGTCATGGCCTGCCTGCTGGTGCCGACGATGCTGGCGCTGCTGGCGGAGGTGCTGCTCGGGGCCTTCAACGAACCGCTGTGGTGGCAGGCCTCACCCTGGCTGTCGCTGATGCTGCCGCTGCTGATGCTGGCGCTGGGCCTGCGCGAGGTCAGCGAGGTGGCGCAGGCGCGCGCGGACGCCGAGAAGCGCAGCGCCGCGGTGGAGCAGCGCATGGCCGAGCGCATCGCCGAGGTCGAGCGCAGCCACGGCCAGCTCGCCGAGCAGCGGCTGGAGCAGGTGACGGAGCGCGAGCGCAAGCGCATCGCCGCCGACCTGCACGACGACCTGGGCGCCAAGCTGCTGACCATCGTCCACACCAGCGAGTCCGACCGCATCTCGACGCTGGCGCGCGAGGCGCTGGAGGAGATGCGGCTGTCGGTGCGCGGCCTGACCGGCAAGCCCGTGCACCTGATCGACGCGCTGGGCGACTGGCGCGCCGAGGTGGTGTCGCGGCTGGGCCAGGCCAACATCCTGGCGGAGTGGAAGAGCCCCGCCGAGGACATCGAGCACACCTTGCAAGCCCGCGCCTACGTGCAGACCACGCGCATCCTGCGCGAATCGGTCAGCAACATCATCAAGCACAGCGGCGCCACCAGCGCCAGCATCGCCAGCACCGTGCAGGACGGCTACTTCATCCTGACCATCCAGGACAACGGCCAGGGCATCCCGAGGGAGCTCGACGGCCGCCTGGATCGCGGCCACGGCATGGCGAGCATGAAATCACGCGCCAAGCAGATGCACGGCCAATGCCTGGTGGAATCCGGCCCGGGCTGGGGTACCGTCATCCGTCTGACGATTCCGCTCTGATCCTGTCGAGGTCTCCATGAACCACATCCTGCTGCTCGAAGACATCCCCGAGATCCGCGCCTGGCTGAAGGCGCTGGTCAAGCAGGTGTTCGCCAACAGCCAGATCACCGAATGCTCGCGCGTGCAGGACGCGCTGGCGCTGGTCGGCACGCAGCGCTTCACGCTGGCGCTGCTGGACCTGGGCCTGCCGGACGGCTCCGGCGTCGAGGTCATCGCCGCGCTGCGCGAGAAGCAGCCCGAGGTGCAGTCGGTCATCGTCACCATCCATGACGACGACGAGCACCTGTTCCCCGCGCTGCAGGCCGGCGCGTTCGGCTACCTGCTGAAGGAGCAGTCGCGCGAACTGCTGGTGGAGCAACTGCAACGCATGAGCCAGGGCGAGCCGCCGCTGTCGCCGTCCATCGCGCGCAAGGTCATCGCCTACTTCGCCGCGCAGGTGAAGAAGCCGGCGTCGCCACTGCTGCACGAGGTGTCGCTGACCGACCGCGAAACGGAGGTGCTGCTGCGCGTGGCCAAGGGCTTCACGCTGCCGGAGATCGGCGTGCAGCTGGGCCTGTCGCGCCACACCATCGCCGACTACGTGAAGCAGATCTACCGCAAGCTCAACGTGAGCTCGCGCGCCGAGGCCGCGCTGGAAGCGCAGCGGCTGGGCCTGTTCGGCCGCAACTGACACGGCATTGCGCCCGCGCGCGGGGCGGCTCGCGGGCTCGCGGGCCGGGGGCGGCACAATCTGCCCATGATTGGAAGACTCAGCGGCGTCATCGCCGAAAAGACGCCGCCGCAGGTGCTGATCGACGTGGCCGGCGTCGGCTACGAAGTGGACGTGCCGATGAGTACGTTCTTCAACCTCGGGCAGCTCGGCGAGCGCGCCGTGCTGCTGACCCACCTGACCGTCCGCGAGGACGCGCACCAGCTGTTCGGCTTCCTGACGCACGAGGAACGCACCGCCTTCCGCCAGCTCATCCGCATCAGCGGCGTCGGCCCGAAGATGGCGCTGGGGCTGCTGTCCGGCCTGTCCGTCGCCGAGCTGGCGCAGGCCGTGTCGCGCCAGGAGATCGGCCGGCTCACCAAGGTGCCCGGCATCGGCAAGAAGACGGCCGAGCGGCTGCTGCTGGAGCTGAAAGGCAAGCTGGGCCCCGACCTCGCGCTGCCGGCTGCGGTCGCCAGCGACGCGCAGGCCGACATCCTGCAGGCGCTGGTCGCCCTCGGCTACAGCGAGAAGGACGCCGCCGCCGCGCTGAAGGCGCTGCCCGCCGACGTGGGCGTCAGCGACGGCATCAAGCTGGCCCTCAAGAAGCTGTCATGATGTTCGCCCCCACGCTCACTTCGTTCGCTGCCCCCCGAGGGGGCGCCGGCCTTTCTTGGGGCGGCCCGGCGAAAGGCCGGTCATGAGCATCCAGACCGACGACTTCGCCCCCGCGCCGCGGCTGGTGAACGCCGCGCCCGAGTCCAGCCGCGAGGAGGCGCTGGAGCGCGCGCTGCGGCCCAAGCTGCTGGACGACTACGTCGGCCAGGCCAAGGCGCGCGAGCAGCTCGAAATCTTCATAGTCGCCGCCCGCAAGCGCCGCGAGGCGCTGGACCACGTGCTGCTGTTCGGCCCGCCGGGCCTGGGCAAGACGACGCTGTCCCACATCATCGCGGCCGAGCTGGGCGTCAACCTGCGCCAGACCTCGGGGCCGGTGCTGGAGAAGCCCAAGGACCTGGCCGCCATCCTGACCGGGCTGGAGCGCAACGACGTGCTCTTCATCGACGAGATCCACCGCCTCAGTCCCGTCGTCGAGGAAATCCTCTACCCGGCGCTGGAGGACTACCAGATCGACATCATGATCGGCGAGGGTCCCGCCGCGCGCTCGATCAAGCTCGACCTGCAGCCCTTCACGCTGGTCGGCGCGACGACGCGCGCCGGCATGCTGACCAACCCGCTGCGCGACCGCTTCGGCATCGTCGCGCGGCTGGAGTTCTACACGCCGGCCGAGCTGCAGCGCATCGTCACCCGCTCGGCCGGGCTGCTGGGCGCACCGATCGACGCCGACGGCGCGCTGGAGATCGCGCGCCGCTCACGCGGCACGCCGCGCATCGCCAACCGGTTGCTGCGCCGCGTGCGCGACTACGCCGAGGTCAAGGGCGATGGCCGCATCGCCGCCGGCATCGCCGACCGGGCGCTGGCGATGCTGGACGTGGACCCGCAGGGCTTCGACCTGATGGACCGCAAGCTGCTGGAGGCCATCGTGCACCGCTTCGACGGCGGGCCGGTCGGGCTGGAGAACGTCGCGGCGGCCATCGGCGAGGAGGCCGGCACCATCGAGGACGTCATCGAGCCCTACCTGATCCAGCAGGGCTTCCTGCAGCGCACGCCGCGCGGGCGCATCGCCACGCTGGCGGCCTGGCGCCACCTGGGCCTCGCGCCGCCGACCGGCAGGGGCGGGCCCGACCTGTTCGGGGAATGAAAAAAGCGCTCCGGGGAGCGCTTTTTTGGGTTCCGATCCGCGGCGGGGATCAGAAGTTGTGGCGGACGCCCACGGCCAGCGAATTGAAGTCGGCGCTGGTGCGCGGCGCGTTGTAGTCGGTCTTGGTGTAGAAGCCGTAGACCTTGGTGCGCTTGCTCAGGTTGTAGTTGTAGCCAGCGGTGTACTGCTTGGCGCCGCCGAAGCGGAAGGCGCCGTCGCCGCCCGCACGGGTGCCGCCGACGTTCAGGTGGAACTCGGACTGGCCCACGGTGTACATGGCAGCCAGGCGGCCCACGTCACGGCTCTTGAAGCCCTTGACCTCTTCGCGCTGGTAGTAGCCGCCGAAGGTGAAGGCACCCAGCTCGTACAGGCCGCGGACGGCGTACTGCTTGTAGTCGTCGACCTTCTCGTAGCCGAAGCCGGCGTGCAGAGGGCCCATGTCGTAGTTGACGGCCACGTCGATGGCGCGCGGCGCGGTGCCTTCGCCAGCGGCGACGCCCAGCTCGGCCGAGAAGCCGCCGGCGGTCGGGGTGAAGTACGAGACCTTGTTGTTGGTCGTGAACTTCGTGCCGTACAGGTTGTCGGCCGAGGTGCCCGTGTCATGGTTGTGCATGCTCACGTAGTCGGCGGTGGCGAAGTACGAACCCGGGAACCACTTGCCCAGGCGCACGGCACCGAAGGCACCTTCCAACTGGACCCAGGAACCGCGGTTCCAGAACGTCGTGCCGCCGGTGGCGGCGCCGTTGTCGCTGTCCAGGCCGTGTTCCAGCGCGAACGAGGCCTTCAGGCCGCCGCCGAGGTCTTCGACGCCCTTGAAGCCCAGGCGCGAACCGTTGTTCTGCACGGCCACCTTGCGGTCGTTGTTGCCGAACTTCTGGCTCTCAACGGTGGTGTTGATGCGGCCCCACAGGGTGACCGAGCTTTGGGCGAAGGCCGGGGCTGCGACGGCAGCCAGGGCGGCGACAAGTGCAATCTTCTTCATCGTTTGCCTTTGCAAAATGGGGGGGTTGCGGCGGGGTTGACGGCCCTGCCTCGGGGGACAAGTGCTGGGCAGTATAGGAGCGGCGCCCCGGGTAGCCGAGACAAGCGACGCGCGGATGCAACACTGCCTCCGGGGATCTTGCAAGCTCGGGGAAGCCCTGGGTCGGGTTTCCCGCAGGCGTCACACGGCCGTCACGCCGCGGCGTCGTCCGCGCTCAGGCCGGCCAGATGGCGGTCGTCGTTCCAGCCCACCAGCGTCAGGCCGCCGCCGGCCGTGGCGAGCAGGCGGTTGATGCTGGCGTTGCCGAGCTGCCAGCTGCGCGGCGCGTCCAGCGCGGCGCCGGTGGCGGCGCGGTACAGGCAGTCCAGCACGCCGCCATGCGCGACCAGTGCGATGGCCTGGCCGGCATGGGCCGCCGCGGCGCGGCGGGCGGCGGCCAGGCAGCGCGCGCTGAACACGGTGAGGCTTTCGCCGCCGCCCACGGCGAAATCGGGCTCACGCCGGCGCCAGCGGGCGGCGTCCTCGGGGTGGCGCTGGGCGATCTCGTCCCAGCTCAGGCCTTCGAAGCGGCCGAAGCTGCGCTCGCGCAGGCCGGCGTCGAGCCGCACGGGCAGCCCGTGCGCGCGGGCCAGCGCCTCGGCGGTCTGGCGGGCGCGGCTCAGGTCGCTGGCGTAGACGGCGGCCAGCGGCTCGTCGGCGAGGGCGGCGGCGAGCTGGTCCGCCTGGGCCCGTCCGAGCGGGCTCAGCGGGATGTCGGTGTGGCCCTGGATGCGGGCGGCACGGTTCCAGAGGGTTTCGCCGTGGCGGATCACGAGCAGGCGGGTCGGCTCGTCCAGCATGGCTAGACGCCCCAGACCACGTCCACGCCGTCCTGCTGGCTGCGCTGCATCAGGTCGCGCAGCGGCCAGGCGCGCTGCCTCAGCGACACGCCCTGGCGGCGCGGCTCGGGCTCGCCGGCGGCCTTGGCGTCATCGACGCGGCGCTGGAATTCGGCCTCGTCGGCCGCCACGCCGGCCTCCAGCGCCTGGATCAGCCCCGGCAGCGCGGCCGCCTGGAGGATGCCTTGCGGCGCGGGCTCGCGGCCCATCAGGCGCAGCACGGCGTCGCCGGACTCGGCCAGCATGACGACGTCCGCACCCGCCTTGGATTTGAATTGGTAGAGCATGGCCGCATTCTGGCCCCGCGGCCCGGCCGCGCTCAACCGTTGCCGGCCAGGCCCAGCCAGCCGGAGACGGCGGCATCGACGACCGGGCGGCGCGGGCGCACGCGCCGCTCGAAATCCGCCGGGCCCAGCGCGGGCGCGTACAGATAGCCCTGGAACTCGTGGCAACCGGCCTGGGCCAGGAAATCGCGCTGCGCCTCGGTCTCGACGCCTTCGGCGATGACCTGCAGGCCGAGTGCGCGGCCCATCTGCACGATGGCGTTGGCGATGCCGCAGTCGCTGGCGTCGCCGGGCAGGCCCTTGACGAAGCTGCGGTCGATCTTCAGCCGCTGGATGGGCAGCCGCTTGAGATAGCCCAGCGAGGAGTAGCCGGTGCCGAAATCGTCGATGGACAGCGTGACGCCCAGCGCCGCCAGCGCCTGCATGCGCTTCAGGCCCTCCTCGGCATCGCTCATCAGCACGCCTTCGGTCAGCTCCAGCTCCAGCATGCTGGGCGGCAGCGCGGCGTCGCGCAGCACGCTGGCGACGGTGTCGACGAAATGCGCCTGCTGGAACTGCAGCGCGGAGACATTGACCGCCACCGGCATGCGCATGCCGTGCGCCAGCCAGCTGGCGGCCTGCTCGACGGCCTCGCGCAGCACCCAGTCGCCGATGGCGACGACGAAGCCGCTCTCCTCGGCCAGCGGGATGAACTCGGCCGGCGAGATGTCGCCGCGCCGCGGGTCGCGCCAGCGGATCAACGCCTCCGCGCCGATGACGCGGTCGCTGCCCAGCTCGACCTGGGGCTGGTAGTGCAGGCGGAAGCGCCCCTCGGCCAGCGCCTGGCGCATGTCGTGGTCCAGCCGCATGCGCGACAGCAGGTCCACCGCCTTGCGCGGCACGTGGAAGCGGAAGCCCGCGCGGCCGCTTTCCTTGACCCAGTGCATGGCCCGCTCGGCGCTGGACAGCAGCTCGTCGGGCGTGCCGCCGTCGCCCGGGTACAGCGCGATGCCGCAGCTGGCGGTGACCGTGAAGCTCAGCGCCTCGAAGTTGAACGGCTGGGCGAGCAGCTGCTGCACATGGCGCGCGGCGGCCTCGGCCTCGAACATCTGCGCGCCGTCGATGAGCAGCGCGAACTCGTCGCCGCCCAGGCGCGCCAGCGTGTCGTTCGCGCCGACGGCGCTGCGCAGCCGCTCGACGACCTCGCGCAGCACGCGGTCGCCATAGCTGTTGCCGAGCGTGTCGTTGATCTGCTTGAAGCGGTCCAGGTCCAGGTGCAGCAGCGCGAAGCAGGGCGGCGGCTCGCCGTCGGCGGCGGCCGCCGCCATCTGCTGCACGATGCGGTCGGCCAGCGC
Organism: Roseateles sp.; assembly: GCF_047654785.1. Classification (GTDB taxonomy): domain Bacteria; phylum Pseudomonadota; class Gammaproteobacteria; order Burkholderiales; family Burkholderiaceae_C; genus Pelomonas. The sequence goes on along the minus strand of NZ_JASGKQ010000001.1, from coordinate 264,703 downwards.
GCGGCGGTTGGGCGTGCCGGTCAGCACGTCGGAGCGGCCCAGCTCCTCGATGCGCTGGTGGGCGGCCAGCTTTTCGGACAGGTCGCGGAACGAGAACACGCGGCCGATGGGCTCGCCGCGGCTCATCTGCGGCAGCGACACCTGCTCCAGCACGCGGCCGTCGGCCAGGCAGAGCATGTCGCTGGAGCGCATCAGCGGCGCGTCCAGCAGCGCCTCGATGCGCAGCCGGTACTGCTCGCCGTCGCGCATGACGCGCTGCAGGCTCAGCCACAGGCCGGCGTCGCCGGGCTCGTGCAGCAGGCCGCCGGGCAGGCCCCAGAGCTTGGCGAAGCGGCGGTTGAAGCTGCGCACGCGGCCAGCCAGGTCGACGACGAGGATGCCGTCGGCGGTGGATTCGAGCGTCGCGCGCAGTTCGGCCAGCAGCGTCTCGCGCTCGGCCTCGGCGCGGCGGCGGCGCGTCTGGTCGTGCAGCAGCACCAGCCAGTGGTGGCCGCCCTCGGGCGTGTGCAGCGGGCTGATGGCGCGGCTGACCCAGCGCGGCTGGCCGTCGCTGTGGGTCAGCACGGTGTCGGAGCGGATGCGCGCGAACGGATCCTGCGCGGCACCCTGCCAGAAGGCCTCGTCTTCCAGCGACCCGCACAGCGCCACCGGCGGCTGGCCCAGCGCGCGCTCGGGCTTGAGGCCCAGCAGCCGCAGCGCGGCGCGGTTGACGGCGCTGACGGTCAGCGTCTGGCCATCGACCAGCCAGGCCGGATCGGGCAGGCCCTCCAGCACCGCGCCGACCATCGGCGGCGCGTCGGCGCTGGTACGGAGCCGGGCTGGATGCGCCTCGCGGCAGGCGCTCACGGGCGGGCCCTTCGGCGGCCCCGGCGCGCCGCGCTCACGCGGCCAGCTCCCCGGGCCCGGTGTCCACCGCGTCGAAGAAGTAGGCGATGCGGGTGCGCGGGCTCAGGTAGTCGAGCGCCGCGCGGGGCAGGTCCTGCGGCCGCAGGCTGCGGCGGATGCCGAGGTCGGGCATGTCCTCGAGGTTCAGCACCAGCGCCTCGTCGCGGGGAACCCGGGGGTCATGCACCATCACCCGCGGCTTCAGCGGGCGGGCGGAGTTGACGGACACGACCAGCGCGTAGCGGTCGTCCGTCAGCTGCACCGTGGAGCCCGGCGGGTACACGCCCATCATGCGGATGAAGGCGTTCAGCATGGTCGCGTCGAAGCGGCTGCGGCCCTGCGCGAACATCAGCGACAGCGCCTCGTGCGGCGTCATCGCCTTGGAGGTGATCAGCGGGTTGCACAGGCCGTCGAAGCGGTTCACCAGCGCGACGATGCGCGCGCCGGTGCTCATGCGGTCCATGCCGATCTTCTGCGGGAAGCCGCTGCCGTCGGCGTGCTCGTGGTGCTGGGCCACGATGAGCAGCGGGGCGGGCGCCAGGCCCATGGCCTGGCCGATGGCCACGCCCTTGGCGACGTGCTGCTGGTAGGCCTGGGTCTCGGCAGCCGTGAAGCTCTCGTCGCGGTGGCGCAGCCGCGCGGCCACTTCGAGCTTGCCGACGTCGTGCATCAACGCGCCGACGCCGATGTCCATCATCTCCTCGCGGCCCAGGCCGAAGGTGCGGCCCAGCAGCAGCGCGATGATGCACACGTTGAGCGCGTGCGCGGTGCTGCGGTCGCCCGCGCCCTCGTTGAGCAGGCGCATGTTGAGATCGCCCTCGACGAGCATCTTGTCGAGCAGCGCGGTGGTCAGGTGCTCGACCTGGACGCGGGCCTGCTGCGGCTCGGCCTGCACCTGGCCCATGACGCGGCGCACGCCCTCCGCGGCCTCGGCGTACTGGGCCTCGCACAGCCGCAGCGCCTCGCGCTGGCGCGCCAGGGCGAGGCGGTGGGCCTCGCGGGCGAGTTCGGCGGCGCTGGGCGGCTCGGCGCCCGCCTCGACGGCGACCGCATCTGCGGCGGCGCGGTCGGCCAGCCATGCCCCCTGGCGGGGCTGCGGCAGGAGGTCGCTCTTCGCGGGGCTCCAGCGCACCTGGGTCAGGCCCAGGCGGCGCAGGGTCAGGAGTTGATCGCTGGACGCAATCTTGAAGCTCGACAGCGGAAATGGATGCGACATCCAGCCCAGGTCGAGATGGATGAACATCCCGACGGCCAGTTGGCTGACGTCGATCAGCGGATCGTTTGATCTGTCCTGCATTCGCTCACAGCCCGTACGCCGGGCCTCCCGCAGTTCCCGCATCGGCACCGCGCCGACGGTCCTGGAACCGGTCTCCTGCCCTACTTGTCGAATCAGCCCATCACGGCCGCGAACGCTCGGGGAATCGCCCCGTCCGCAGCCCTTGCGGGAGCTTAGCGCCTGAACCTGCCCGGCATGTCCAACCGCCTCGGGGCCAAACGCGGAGGAATGCGCGCCTTCGCGGGCTCAGGGTGGCGGCGGGGAGTGAGCGGGCGCACGCAGCGCGGCGACTGGGCCGTGGCGCCCGCCGCCGATGGCGGGCCCGGCGCCGCGTGCGCTCACGGCAGAAGCAATTACTTCTTCTTGGCCTTGGCGGCGGGCTTGGCCGGCTTGGCGGCCGGCTTCGCAGCGGCCTTGCGGGCGGCGGCCTTGGGATCCACGGCGGCCTTGAAGCCGGCACCGGCGGTGAACTTGGGCAGCTTGGCGGCAGCGATCTTGATCTTGTCGCCGGTGCTGGGGTTCACGCCGTTGCGGGCGGCACGGGCGTGCTGCTTGAAGGAGCCGAAGCCCGGGATCGACACGGCACCACCCTTCTTGACGGTGGTGACGATGGCGTCCAGCAGGGTCTCGAGGACGCGGCCGGCTTCGGCCTTGCTCAGCTCGTGCTTGGCGGCCAGGTGTTCGATCAGATCGGTCTTGTTCATGCGGGAGTTCTCGTCCAAAACGCGCCCGAACGGCTCGGGCGGGCGCGATTGTGGCCCATCGCGGTCCACGGCCCCACGCGCAGGCGGCACGCGGGGCGCCGTCTTGCGCGACTCCTGCACGCGCGGCGGCAAAAAAAGAAGCCAGCGCTCTCGCGCCGGCTTCTTGGCTTGTCTTGGTGCCCAGGAGAGGACTCGAACCTCCACGGAGTTACCCGCTAGTACCTGAAACTAGTGCGTCTACCAATTCCGCCACCTGGGCTTTCAGGGAGGCCGGACTATAGCCCAGAAATCAGAGGTCGAACTTGACGCCCTGGGCCAGCGGCAGTTCGCTGGAGTAGTTGACCGTGTTGGTCGTGCGGCGCATGTAGGCCTTCCAGGCGTCCGAGCCGCTCTCGCGGCCGCCGCCGGTTTCCTTCTCGCCGCCGAAGGCGCCGCCGATCTCCGCGCCCGAGGTGCCGATGTTGACGTTGGCGATGCCGCAGTCGCTGCCCGCCGCGCTCATAAAGGCCTCGGCCTCGCGGAGGTCGGTCGTGAAGATCGCCGACGACAGGCCTTGCGGCACGTCGTTCTGCAGCGCGATGGCGTCGTCCAGAGTCCGGTACTTCAGCGTGTAGAGGATGGGCGCGAAGGTCTCGTGGCGCACCACCTCGGTCTGCGCCGGCATGCGCACCAGCGCGGGCACGGCATACCAGGCGTCGGGGTGGCGCTGCTCGAGCGCGCGCTCGCCGCCGCTGACCTGGCCGCCCTGCTCGCGGGCCGCCTTCAGCGCGGACTGCATCGCGTCGAAGGCCTGCGCGTCGATCAGCGGGCCGACCAGCGTGCCGGCCTCCAGCGGCGAGCCGATGGGCAGCTGCGCGCGGGCGCGGTCCAGGCGCTCGACGAGGGCGTCGTGGATGCTCTCGTGCGCGATGACGCGGCGCGTCGTCGTGCAGCGCTGGCCGGCCGTGCCGTAGGCGCCGAACAGGATGCCGCGCACGGCCAGGTCCAGGTCGGCGCTGGGCGTGACGATGATGGCGTTGTTGCCGCCCAGCTCCAGCAGGCAGCGGCCGAAGCGCGCCGCGACGCGCGGGCCGACCGCGCGGCCCATGCGCGTCGAGCCGGTCGCGCTGACCAGCGCGACGCGGGCGTCGTCCACCAGCGCCTCGCCGGCATCGGCGCGGCCGATGACGAGCTCGCTGAGGCCGTCCGGCGCCGCGTGGTCGGCCGCGCGGTAGGCCGCCAGCGCGCGCTCGAACAGCGCCTGCGTGGCCAGCGCGGTCAGCGGCGTCTTCTCGCTGGGCTTCCAGACGCAGGCGTCGCCGCAGACCAGCGCCAGCGCCGCGTTCCACGACCACACGGCGACGGGGAAGTTGAACGCCGAGATGATGCCGACCACGCCCAGCGGCAGCCACTGCTCCATCATGCGGTGGCCGGGGCGCTCGCTGGCGATGGTCAGGCCGTGCAGCTGGCGGCTCAGGCCGACGGCGAACTCGCAGATGTCGATCATTTCCTGGACTTCGCCCAGGCCTTCGCTCGCCACCTTGCCGGCTTCGATGGAGACGAGCTGCGCGAGCTGGGCCTTGTGGGCGCGCAGCTCCTCGCCGAGCAGGCGCACCAGTTCGCCGCGCTTCGGCGCGGGCACGACGCGCCAGGCCTTGAAGGCCTCGGACGCGCGGCCCACGGCGGCCTGCATCTCGGCGGCGCCGGCGGCGGGGAGTTGCGCGAGCACGCCGCCGTCGATGGGCGAGCGCACGGTCAGGTCGCCGGCGGCCGGCAGCGTGACGCCCAGGGCGCCGAGCAGGGAAAGGGTCTGTTGCTTCATGGCCGGCATTCTTTACGAGATGGACTCCACCTGGCGGCTCTGCTGGTAGGCCGAGCCGAAGCGGTTGGCGAGGAAGTCCGGCAGCCGGACCTCCTCCTGCCGGACGAAGCCGCTCTGCGGCAGCTTGCCCTCGCGGAACAGGTCCACCGCGGCGCAGATGCCGGCGGCCGTGGTGATCTGGATCGCGGACAGCGGCTGCGCGCCGTCGCGCGTGGCGAAGATCTTGCGCGCGAACACCTCCTGCAGCAGCACGCCGCTCTTCATGCCCGACACGGTGACGAACACCAGCACCACGTCCTGCATGGTCGCCGGCATGCTCTTGCGCATCACGGACTTCAGGTTCTCCTGGTCGCCCTTGAAGCCCAGGTCGCCGAGCAGGAACTGCATCAGGTCGCGGTGGCCGGGGTAGCGCACGGTCTTGTAGTCCAGGTTGCGCACCTTGCCGGCCCAGGTCTCGCACAGCGTGCCCAGGCCGCCCGAGGTGTTGAAGGCCTCGTACTCGGTGCCGTCCAGGCTGAAGTGCTCCAGGCCCTCCAGCGGCAGCGCGGCGATGGTCTCGCCGTCGTGGATGGCCTCGCAGGGGTGGCAGTACTCGTTGATGAGGCCGTCCACGCTCCAGGTCAGGTTGTACTTCAGCGCATTGGTCGGGAAGGCCGGCAGCGCGCCGACGCGCATCTGCACGTCGCGCACGGTGTCGAAGCCGCTGGCCAGGTGGTGGGCGACGATGCCGATGAAGCCCGGCGCCAGGCCGCACTGCGGCATGAAGGCCGTCCTGGCGCCCCGGGCCATGGCCTTGATGGCCTTGGTGGCGGCCACGTCCTCGGTCAGGTCGAAGTAGTGGCAGCCGCACTCCAGCGCCAGCCCGGCGGCGGTGATGGCCAAGTGGTAGGGCAGCGCGTTGACGACCGCGTCCTTGCCGCGCAGCTGCGCGACCAGCGCGGCGCGGTGGTCGCTGTCCACCTCGGCCGTGGCGATGCCTTCGTCGGCCAGCACCTTCAGGTAGGCGGGGTTCTTGTCGAGCACGGTGACCTGGTAGTCGCCGGTGGCGTGCAGCAGGCGGGCGATGGTCTGGCCGATGTGGCCGGCGCCGAGCAGGGCGATCTTCATGGTGGGGCTTTCGTCAAAAAGGGGGGGTGTCGCTGGCGCGGACTCTAGGCAGCTGCCGCGACGAAAGAAAGCGCTGATCCGACGAAATCAATTGCTCGATCGACGATTCGTCACCATGATTCGCCGTTATGGATGAATCACGGGTAAACACCAGCCCGCCACCGGACGAGCTCGACCGCCGGCTGATCCTGCTGCTGCAGGCCAATGCGCGGGAGAGCACGGCGACGCTGGCGCGCAAGCTCGGCGTGGCGCGCACCACCGTCGTCGCGCGGCTGGCGCGGCTGGAGGCGGGCGGGCGCATCGTCGGCTACACGGCGCGGCTGGGCGGCGACGAGACCGGGCGCGGCGTGCAGGCCTTCGTCGGCATCAGCGTCAGCCCGAAGGCGGGGCGCGAGGTCGTCAGGCGCCTGTCGGAGTTGCCGGAGCTGCGCCAGCTCGCCAGCGTCAGCGGCGAGTTCGACTACATGGCGCTGCTGCGCGCCGACACGACCGCCCGCCTCGACGCGCTGCTCGACGAGATCGGCGACATCGACGGCGTGCTGCGCACCAACAGCTCGGTGGTGCTGGCGCTGCGTGTGGACAGACAAACCTGAACCCTGAACCGGAGACTCACGATGACCTGGCTCGCCCTCGGCCTCGCCCTCTTCCTCGGCATCCACCTGACCCGCGCCCTGGCGTCGAACTGGCGCGCGGCGCAGATAGCCCGCCTCGGCGCGCTGGGCTGGAAGGGGCTCTACACCCTCGTGTCGCTGCTCGGCTTCGGGCTGATCCTGTGGGGCTACGCGCTGGCGCGGCAGCAGCCCGTCGTGCTGTGGCCACCGCTGCGCGGCATGAACCACCTCGCGGCGGCGCTGATGCTCGTCGCCATGGTCCTGCTGGCCGCGGCCTACGTGCCGCGCAACCACATCCGGGCCAAGCTGCAGCACCCGATGACGCTGGCGGTCAAGACCTGGGCCTTCGCCCACCTGATCGCCAACAACACGCTGGCCGACGTGATGCTGTTCGGCAGCTTCCTGGTCTGGTCCATCCTCGTCTTCCGCGCGGCGCGGCGGCGGCCCGCGCCGCCACTGGCGCCGCCCACCGCCGCCGGCACACTGCTCACGATCGTCGCGGGCGCGGCACTGTGGGCGCTGTTCGCGTTCTGGGCGCACGCGGCCTGGCTGGGCATCGCGCCGCTGGGCCGGTGAGGGCCGCCATCCGCCCCGTCGGCGCCGCCGACGCGAGCGCCTTCACCGCCGCCGCCCGCGCCAGCCGCCGCCTGCACCGGCCCTGGGTCACGGCGCCCTGCGACGCCGAAGCCTTCGCGCGTTACCTGGCCCGCTTCGACGGCGTGGCGCATCACGGCTTCGTCGTCGTGGCGGAAGGCGAACTGGCCGGCGCCGTCCACCTGACGAACGTCGTCATGGCGCGCTGCGCAGCGGCTACCTGGGCTACTTCGCGTTCGCGGGTTTCGAGGGCCGCGGGCTGATGACGCAGGGGCTGAACGCCGTCGTGACGCATGCGTTCAGGAACCTCGGCCTGCACCGCGTCGAGGCCAACATCCAGCCCGGCAACGCCGCCTCCATCTCCATCGCCCTCGCCCGCCGCTGCGGCTTCATGCTCGAAGGCTATTCGCCCAGGTAGTCGATGCCCGTGGCCAGCATGGCTTCCATGACCTCGCCGGAGCACGGCGCGCAGCAGGAGTGCAGCAGCACCTTGCGCGGGCCCTCCTGCAGGTAGGGCGGCAGCGGTTGGCGGCCGGCGTGGGTGTTCATGGGCGGGCTCCTTGGGCAGCGGCCGGCTGGCGGGCGAGTTCGATGAAGGCGCGCACGTAGTCGATCGCCATGTCCGCCTCGCGTGCGCCCAGGAAGATTTGCTTGGCGATGCCGCGCGCGCCCAGCCGCACGGGCACCACGTCCATCTTGGCCGCGTAGTCCTCGACCAGCCAGCGCGGCAGCGCAGCCACGCCGCGGCCGCTGGCGACCATCTGCACCATGATGTCCGTGGTTTCGATGGCCTTGTGGCGCCGCGGCGTGACGCCGGCGGGTAGCAGGAACTGGGTGTAGATGTCCAGGCGTTCGATGTCCACGGGGTAGCTGATGAGCACTTCCTGGGTCAGCTGTTGCGGCCTCACATGGGCCACCGAAGCCAGCGCATGGCCCTTGGCCACGACGAGCACCTGCTCGTAGTCGAACACCGGCTCGAACTTCAGCCCTGGCTTGAACAGCGGGTCGGGCGTGACCAGCAGGTCGATCTCGTAGCCGAACAGCGCGCCGATGCCGCCGAACTGAAACTTCTGCTTCACGTCCACATCCACGTCGGGCCATGCGGCCAGGTAGGGCGACACCACCTTGAGCAGCCACTGGTAGCAGGGATGGCATTCCATGCCGATGCGCAGCGCACCGCGCTCGCCCTGCGCGAACTGGCCCAGGCGTTCTTCGGCCAGGTTCAGCTGCGGCAGCACCCGGTTCGCAACCGCCAGCAGGTACTGGCCGGCCTGCGTCAGCCGCAGGCTCCGGCCTTCGCGCAGCCAGACGTCGGTGCCCAGTTGCTGCTCCAGCTTTCTCATGCTGTGGCTCAGCGCCGACTGGGTCAGGTGGAGCACGCCCGCGGCGGCCGTCAGCGACCCTTGCTTCTCGACCTGCTGAACGATGGTGAGGTGGATGCGCTCAAGCATTCGGATGAACCATATTCATGAATCATTGAAAACAAACCATTTTACGTCATTAATCCGCGTCTCTAGCATTCGCGTCCCTTGCCATGCCGATGACAACAACCATGATTCGCCCCCTCCGATTGGTCGCCGTTTCCGGCGGGATGCAGCGCCCCTCCAGGTCCACCGCCTTGACGGAACACTTGCTGGACCTGATTGCGGAAGCCATCCCGTGCGAACAGCGCCTGGTCGAGCTGGGCCAGCTCGCGCCGCAGTTCGCCGGTGCGCTGTGGCGCTCCCAACTGCCCGCTGCGGTGGAGCGGGAACTCGCCGCGGTCGAGCAGGCCGACGTGCTGGTGGTGGCGACGCCGGTCTACCGCGGCTCCTTCACCGGACTGTTCAAGCATTTCTTCGACTTCATCGACCAGGACGCCCTGGTCGACAAGCCCATCCTGCTCGCGGCCACCGGCGGCAGCGAGCGCCATGCCTTGGTGATCGACCACCAGTTGCGGCCGCTGTTCAGCTTCTTCCAGGCCCGCACCTTGCCGCTGGGCGTCTACGCGACCGACAAGGATTTCGCCGACCACCGCGTGCAGGACAAGGCGCTGATCGAGCGGGCCCACCTAGCGGTCCAACGGGGATTGCCGTTGATCGAGCTGATGCGCCGGGCGAAATTTGGAACGGTCCAGGAATTGGCCGCGGCCTGACACCCTGTTTATCCAGAAGTTGGAACCCACATGAGCAACGTTTTCGAATTCAGCATCAAGACCCTTCGTTTTGATGAGCATTACCAGCCGTCGGAGAGCACGCGCACGACGACCAACTTCGCGAATCTCGCCCGGGGGCAAAGGCGCCAGGAAAACCTGCGCAACACGCTGCGGATGATCGACAACCGTTTCAACGCCCTGGCGCATTGGGACAATCCGACGGGAGACCGCTACGCCGTAGAGCTTGACATCGTGTCCGTCGAGATGCGCGTCGGGGCCGGCGAGCGCGGCGAAGCCTTCCCGCTGATCGAGATCCTGCATCCGCATATCGTCGACAGGAAAACCGGCGAGCGTATCGAGGGCATCGCGGGGAACAATTTCTCCTCCTACGTGCGCGACTACGACTTCAGCGTTCTGCTGCTGGAGCACAACCGCGACAAGCCCACGTTCAGCACGCCGGACGACTTCGGCGACCTGCATGGCAAGCTGTTCAAGCACTTCCTGAACTCGAAGGCTTACCAGGAGCGCTTCAAAAAACCGCCGGTGATCTGCATCAGCGCCTCGAGCAGCAAGACCTACCGCAGGACCGAGAATCAGCACCCCATCCTGGGCGTCGAATACCAGCAGGACGAGTTCTCCTCCACCGACCGGTATTTCGAGAAGATGGGGATGCAGGTTCGTTTCTTCATGCCCTCCGGCAGCGTGGCGCCCTTGGCCTTCTATTTCGTCGGCGACCTGCTGGGCGACTATTCCAATCTTGAACTGATCGGCACGATCAGCACGATGGAAACCTTCCAGAGGATTTACCGCCCCGAGATCTACAACGCCAACTCTGCGGCCGGGAAGCTGTACCGCCCGAGCCTCACGAATCCGGACTACTCATCGACACAGATCGTCTATGACCGGGAAGAGCGCAGCCAGCTGGCGGTCAAGCAGGGGAAATTCACCGAAGAGCATTTCATCAAGCCGCACAAGACCGTCCTGGCGCACTGGGCCGCCTATTACGCCGGATGACTGGCCACGCGCCCAACGATTCAATGACGAAGGATTCCAAGATGTTCGAAACCTCCATCGCCGGCAGCCTGCCGAAGCCGGCCTGGCTTGCTGAAACCAACAAGCTCTGGCCGCAGTGGCGGGCCGAAGGCGATGCGCTTCGCCAGGCCAAGGCCGATGCGACCCTGCTGTGGATCAAGGCCCAGGAAGACGCCGGCCTGGACATCGTGTGCGACGGCGAGCAGTCGCGCCAGCATTTCGTGCACGGCTTTCTCGAACAGGTCGAGGGCATCGACTTCGAGCACAAGGTGAAGATGGGCATCCGCGACAACCGCTACGACGCGATGGTGCCGCAAGTGGTGTCGGCCCTGCGCCTGAAGGGCCGCGTGCATGCCTTCGAAGCGCAGCTGGCGCGTGCGCACACCAAGAAGAAGCTGAAGTTCACGCTGCCGGGCCCGATGACCATCGTCGACACGGTGGCAGACCGCTTCTACGGCGGCGACGCCGAAGGAAGGGTCAAGATGGCCTTCGCGTTCGCGGAACTGCTGAACCAGGAAGCGCTCGCGCTGCAGGCCGACGGCGTCGACATCATCCAGTTCGACGAGCCCGCCTTCAATGTCTACATGAAGGACGCCGCCGACTGGGGCGTGCGGGCGCTGGAGCGCGCGGCGCAGGGCCTGAGGTGCAAGACGGCGGTGCACATCTGCTACGGCTATGGCATCAAGGCCAACACCGACTGGAAGCGCACGCTGGGCGACGAGTGGCGCCAGTACGAGGCGGTGTTCCCCGCGCTGGCCCGCAGCAGCATCGACCAGGTGAGCCTGGAATGCATCCACTCGCATGTGCCGCCCGACCTGATGAAGCTGCTGGCCGGCAAGGACGTGCTGGTCGGCGTGATCGACGTGGCCAGCGACGTGGTCGAGACCGCGGAGGACGTGGCGGACACCATCGGCCGGGCGCTGCAGTTCGTGCCGAAGGAGCGGCTGTTCCCCTGCACGAATTGCGGCCTGGCGCCGATGGCGCGGGACGTGGCGTGGCGCAAGCTCGAAGCGCTGGCCGCGGGAACGAGGCTGGCCAGGGAGCGGTTCGCCCGCGCGTGACGCCCGTCCGCCACCGCTACCGCTTCAGCAGCCCCAGCCCCTTCAGGTAGTCGCCCTCGGGGAAGCACACGGTCTGCGGGTGGTCTGCGGCGGCCGAGAGGCGGTCGACGATGTAGCCGTCCACGCCCGCGTCCAGCCCCGCACCGGCGACGATCTTGTGGAACAGGTCGGGCGCGATGCCGCCCGAGCACGAGAAGGTGTACAGCAGCCCGCCCTCGTTCAGCAGCAGGAAGGCCAGCCGGTTGATGTCCTTGTAGGCGCGCGCGGCGCGCTCGGCGTGCGCGGCGGTGGGCGCGAACTTGGGCGGGTCGAGCACGATGGCGTCGAAGCGACGGCCTTCGGCCAGGCAGCGGCGCAGCGTGGCGTTGACGTCGGCGTCCCAGGCCTCGTGGCGGCCCGCGTCGAAGCCGTTCAGCGCCACATGCGCCTGCGCGCGCGCCAGCGCCGGGCCGGAGGAGTCCACGCTGACGACGTGCGCCGCGCCGCCCGCCAGCGCGGCGACCGAAAAGCCGCCGGTGTAGCTGAAGCAGTTCAGCACCGTGCGGCAGCCGTACTGCCGCACCGCGTCGGCGAAGCGGCGGCGGCTGTCGCGCTGGTCGAGGTAGTAGCCGGTCTTGTGGCCCTCGGCGACGTCCAGCGTCAGCCGCCAGTCGTGCTCGCGGATCGTCAGCGCGGTGCCGCCCGCGCCGCGCAGCCAGCCGGTCTGCGCGGGCAGGCCCTCCCACTCGCGCGCCTGCGCGTCGGAGCGCTCGTACAGCCGCGCCAGGCCGGTGGCCGCCAGCAGCGCGTCGGCGATGGCGCCCTTCCAGCGCTCCGCGCCGGCGCTGCCGAACTGCGCGACCAGCGTGTCGCCGTAGCGGTCCACCACCAGGCCCGGCAGGCCGTCGGCCTCGCCGTGGACCAGCCGCCACGCGTCCGACGCGATCGCCAGCCGCGCGCGCATCGCGACGGCCTGCTCGATGCGGCGCCGGAAGAACGCCGCGTCGATGCGCTCGGCCTCGTCGAAGCTCCAGGCGCGCAGCCGGATCAGCGAGGCCGGGCTGAACGCGGCCCACGCGAGGAAGGCGCCGTCGGCCGACTCCACGCGCACCGTCTCGCCGGCGTCGGCGCCGCCGCGGGCGACGGAACTCTCGAACACCCAGGGGTGGCGCCGCAGCAGCGAGCGCTCCTTGCCGGGCCGCAGCCTGATCTTCTTCATCGCTGCAGCGCCCCGAACGCGTAGCTCAGCTGCAGGTGCGACATCGGCGTGGACTGGTCGCCGCCGCGCAGCGTGCGGAACCAGCCCAGGCCGGCGCGCAGCCGCAGCCGCTCGGCCGGCGCCCACTGCGCCCAGGCCTCGGCCTGCGTGACCGCGCCGCCGCCCACCTTCACGCCGCCGCCGCCGGCCGCGCCCACCAGCAGCTCCGCGCCGACGCGCAGGCCGCCCGGCAGCGGCTCGCTCTGCACGCCCAGGCCGAACAGGCCGAAGGAGTAGGCGCCCGCGCTGCCCGCCGCCGCGCTGCCCGCCTGCGCCGTGCCGTACACGCGCGGCGAGAACTCGCGCGACAGGCCCACGGCCAGGTGGCTGACGGCCTCCCGGCGGCCGTCCTTGAAGCGCATGCGCGGCAGGTGCATGACGCTGGCGCCGAGCTGCTGCACGCGCACGGTGCCGCCGGGGTCGTCGCCGATCAGCGTGGGTGTGCGGTCCAGCGGCATCGCCAGCACGGCGCGCAGATAGGGCGCGCGGTAGGCGCCGCTGGGCGCATGCGTGTAGCCGGCGTCCAGCCGCAGGCTGGGGCCCCAGGGCGTGATCCAGCGCAGCGTCGGCCCGCCGCGCAGCAGCCAGCCGTTGCCGCTGTCCACGTTGCCGCCGCCGCCCAGGCCCGCGCCCAGCTGGCCGCCGATGCGCAGCCGCGGCGTGCCGAACAGCGGCCAGTCCTGGCCGATCTGGCCGAGGATTTCCATGTAGCCGTCCACGCCGCCCTTGGCCGCGCCGGACGCCTCCACGCCCCACCAACTGCCGTCGGCGACGTACTGGCGCAGCTCCGCGCCGGCCTTGCCGACCCGGCCCGCGTAAGGCTGGCCGCTGCGGTTGCGGCTGGCGGCGCGCGGCCTGTCGAAGCCGCCGGTCAGCGCGATCTCGTCGAAGCCCAGGCCGCTGCGCCGCCCGGCGCGCGCGGGCTTGCCGGCGTCGTCGGGCGAGAAGCTGACGAAGTCCATCGTGCGGCCCAGCGTCAGCGCCAGGCCGACGCCGCTCTTCACGTTGCCGCTCGGGAAGCGGATCTGCGAGACGCCGATGCCGGTGTACCAGCCGCCGGTCTCGGTGCGCAGCGACAGCTCGGGCCGCAGCATCAGCCCGCCGCCGAAGCGCATCTCGCGGCTCGACAGCCCGCCGCCCGCGCCCACGTACAGGCTGGCCGCCAGGTGCGTGTTGCCGGACAGCCGCCAGCGCCGCTGGCCGGTGAAGCCGACCGTGAAGATGCCGCCGTAGTTGCCCTTGGCCGTGCCGTAGAAGCCGGGGCCGAAGCCCCAGTCGTCGCCGTAGGCCATCAGGTAGCTCAGCGACGCGAACGCCGTGCGGCCGCCGTCGGGCATCTTCATGCGCGTCCAGCTGGCCTCCACGGCAGCCGGGCGCACGGTGTCGATGCGCGCGAAAGGCGCGTCGTCGGGCGTCGCCACGACGAGCCCCGGAGCGAGCGCGAAGAGCGCCGCGACAACTCGAGCGGCCGCCACGGCACCGGCTTTGCCGGGCCGTGGGCGGCGCCCCCTTGAGGGGGCCGGCGCAGCCGGTAGGGGGTGGTTCATTTCTTTGCGCGTGGATGGGCGGCGTCGTAGATGCGCGCCAGGTGCTGGTGGTCCAGCTGGGTGTAGACCTGGGTGGTCGTGATGTGGGCGTGGCCCAGCAACTCCTGCACGGCGCGCAGGTCGCCGCTGGACTGCAGCAGGTGCGAGGCGAAGCTGTGGCGCAGCATGTGCGGATGCACGTGCGCCGGCATGCCGGCCTGCACCGCGCGGGCCGCCAGCATGGCGCGCAGCGTGGAGCCGGCGAGGCGGTGGCCGCGCGCGCCGACGAACAGCGCCGGCTCGCCCGCCGCGGCGAGCTGGCCGCGCACGGCCAGCCAGCCGCGCAGCGCCTCGGCCGCCGCGCGGCCCAGCGGCGTGCTGCGGCGCTTGCCGCCCTTGCCGAGCACATGCACCTCGGCGGCCTGCAGGTCCACCCAGCCGGCGGCGCTGCCGCTGGCCTGCGCGTCCAGGCCGATCAGCTCGGCCGCGCGCAGGCCGGCGCCGTAGAGCAGCTCCACCAGCGCGCGGTCGCGCGCCTCCAGCCGCGCATCGGCGGCCTCGCCGGGCGCATGGGCGGCCAGCTGCACCGCGTCGTCCACGGCCAGCGCCTTGGGCAGCGGCCGGGGCGCCTTGGGCGCGCGCAGGCCGTCGAACGGGTTCAGCGCGACGCGGCCCTGCAGCCCCAGCCAACGGTAGGCGCTGCGCCAGACGGACAGCTGCAGCGCGATGGACTTGGGCGCCAGGCCCTCGCGGTGCAGCTGCGCGGCCAGCCGGCGCGCCTGGGCCAGCGTCAGCGCGCGCGCGTCGATGGCCGCATCCGCCAGCAGGGCCTGCAGGCGCTGCAGGCCGTCCGTGTAGAGGCGCAGCGTGCGCGGACTCAGGCGTTGCTGCACGCGGGCGTGCTGCAGGTAGTCCCGGTAGTCCGCCGGCAGCTCGGTCATGCGGCCAGCAGGCCCGCCAGGCCGGCGCTGGCGATCTCGCCGACGCGGGTCAGGAAGTCCGTGCCCATCTCGGCCGTGTAGCGCGTCGGGTCGGGCGAGCCCAGCACCAGCAGGCCGAAGGGCTTGCCCTCGTTCGCGCTGGGCTGCGCCAGCGGGATCAGCGCCAGCGACGTGGCGGTGCCGCCGCTCTCGGACAGGCCCAGCCAGCGCGCGGCCTCGAAGCCCGAGTTCACGCCGCAGTAGGGCTGGCTCAGGCTGGACGCGAAGCTCTTCACGTCGGCGCTGACCGCGGCGGCGAACTCGGCCGCCTCGTGCGCGGGCGCCACGCCCCACAGCCGCAGGCTGGCCTGCGGAATCAGGAACTGGTGGCGCAGCTCGCTCAGCAGCACCTCGGGCAGCGCGGCCGGCGTCGCGGCGGCGCGCATGACGGCCAGCGTCCAGCGGTGCAACCGGTCGGCAATTGTTGCGTTGTCCTGCGAGTTGCGGATCATCTCGACCAGGCGTTGCTCCAGGCCCTTGATCTTGTCGCGCAGCATCTCGGCCTGGCGCTCCTGCAGCGACACCGCGCGCGCGGCGTGCGGGTGCTGCAGCTGCACGGTGGCCAGCAGCGCCGCGTGGCGCTCGAAGAAGCCGGGCGTGGCCGCCAGGTAGTTGGCGATGTCGGTTTCGGTGATGCCTTGCACCGCATCGGCGGCGGGGTTGGAACTCACAGCGTGATCTCTCCGTCAAAAACTTTCTCGGCCGGGCCGGTCATGCGCACCGGCGCATCACCCCCCGCCCACTCGATGCGCAGCAGGCCGCCGCGCGTCTGCACCTCCACGGCCGCGTCCAGCCAGCCCAGCCGGATGCCGGCGACCACCGCCGCGCAGGCGCCGGTGCCGCAGGCCAGCGTCTCGCCGGCGTCGCGCTCGAACACGCGCAGCGCGATGCGGTCGCGCGCCAGCACCTGCATGAAGCCGGCGTTGACGCCGCGCGGGAAGCGCGGGTGGCGCTCGATGCGCGGGCCCTGCGTGGCCACCGGCGCCGCCGCCACGTCCGCCACGCGCTGCACCGCATGCGGGTTGCCCATCGACAGCACGGCCAACTCGACGCCGTCCACCGGCCACAGCCCGAAGCCGTTTTCCAGCCGCGGCGCCAGGCCCGCCGTGTCGAACGCCAGCGCGGCCGGGTCGAACACCGGAGCGCCCATGTCCACGGTGACGCGGCCGTCGTCCTGCAGCCGCAGCAGCAGGCGGCGGTTCATCGTGTCGACGTGGATCTCGCGCTTGCCCGTCAGGCCGGCGTCGGCAACGTAGCGCGCGAAGCAGCGCGCGCCGTTGCCGCAGTGCTCCACCTCGTCGCCGGTGTTGTTGAAGATGCGGTAGCGGAAGTCCGCGCCGGCCTCCCGGCCGGGCTCGATCACCAGGATCTGGTCGCAGCCGACGCCGAAGCGGCGGTCGCCCAGGCGCCGCATCTGCGCGGGCGTCAACGCGAAGGGCTCGCGCGTCGCGTCGATGACGACGAAGTCGTTGCCCGCGCCCTGCATCTTGGTGAAGCGCAATTTCATGGCGCCGGATTATCCAGGCGGCGCCATGCCCGGGCGCGGCGACGCCGGCAGGGGGTGGGCGGCATCACTCCGGCGCCGCGCCGATGTCCAGCCCGCGCGGCTGCTTGTAGCGGTGGTAGCCCCACAGGTACTGGCCCGGCGCGCGCCGGATCAGCCCTTCCATGGCCGCGTTGACGAGGGCCGCCGCGTCTTCGGCCGAGGCGGCCGCGGGAATCTCCGGCGCCGGCAGCACGTGGACGGTGAAGCCCTGCCCGCGCGGCAGCCGCTCGCCCCAGATCAGCAGCAGCGCCGCGCCGGTCTGCTGCACCAGGCGGGCGGCCAGCGTCATCGTGTAGGCCGGGCGGCCGAAGAACGGCGCCCACACGCCCAGGCCGTCGGGCGGCACCTGGTCCGGCAGCAGGCCGACAGCCTCGCCCCGGCGCAGCGCGCGGATCATCTGCCGCACGCCCGCCAGCGACGCGGGCGCCGTCGCCAGGCCCGGGCGCTCGCGCGAGCCGGCCATCACCTCGCGCAGCGCGGCCTGGCGCGCCGGTCGGTACAGCACGGTGATGGGCGCCTCCGGCGTCGTGAAGCGCTCGGCGATGGCCTGCGCGCAGATCTCGAAGCAGCCCAGGTGGGGCGTCAGCAGCACCAGGCCGCGCTTGCCGGCCAGCGCGGCCTCGATCAGCTCGCCGCCGTCCCAGCGCAGCCGGCCGCCGAAGGGGCGGCCCTTGCGCGCGATCCACAGCCACGGCAGCTCCGCGGCCATGCGCCCGGCGGCGGCGATGGCCGGGCGCGCCCGGCCCCAGGGCACGCCGGCCTGCGCCACGTTGGCCTGGAAGCGCCGGCGGTAGGTGGGCGAGGCGGCATACACCAGCCAGCCCAGGCCCGCACCCAATCCGTGCAAAAGGGCCAGCGGCCAGCGGGACAAGAGACGAAAAAGCCAGCCCATGTTTCTATACTTCGCGCATCGCCGAGTTAATGAACTACTTGCGGGGCGATTCACAAATCCTGCTAAAGCGTTCGCCGCACCTCCTGGGGTCAGGCAACGCCGCCCACCATCACTCAGGAGTTTAAAAGTGGCCAACGACTTCCTCTTCACGTCCGAATCGGTTTCGGAAGGGCACCCCGACAAGGTGGCCGACCAGATCTCCGACGCCATCCTGGACGCCATCTTCGAGCAGGACCCGCGCAGCCGCGTGGCCGCCGAGACGCTGTGCAACACCGGCCTGGTCGTGCTGGCCGGCGAGATCACGACCAATGCGCACGTGGACTACATCCAGGTCGCACGCGACACGATCAAGCGCATCGGCTACGACAACACCGACTACGGCATCGACTACAAGGGCTGCGCGGTGCTCGTCGCCTACGACAAGCAGAGCAACGACATCGCCCAGGGCGTGGACCACGCCTCCGACGACCACCTGAACACCGGCGCCGGCGACCAGGGCCTGATGTTCGGCTACGCCTGCGACGAGACGCCCGAGCTGATGCCCGCGCCGATCTACTACGCGCACCGGCTTGTCGAGCGCCAGGCGCAGCTGCGCAAGGACGGCCGCCTGCCCTTCCTGCGCCCGGACGCGAAGAGCCAGGTGACGATGCGCTACGTGGACGGCAAGCCGCACAGCATCGACACCGTGGTGCTGTCCACCCAGCACAGCCCCGAGATGAGCCTGGGCGACAAGATGACGCCCGAGTTCTACGAGGCCATCCGCGAGGAGCTGATCCAGCCCGTGCTGCCCAAGGCCTGGCTGACGGCCGACACGAAATACCTGATCAACCCGACCGGCCGCTTCGTCATCGGCGGCCCGCAGGGCGACTGCGGGCTGACGGGCCGCAAGATCATCGTCGACACCTACGGCGGCGCCTGCCCGCACGGCGGCGGCGCGTTCTCCGGCAAGGACCCGACCAAGGTGGACCGCTCGGCCGCCTACGCCGCGCGCTACGTGGCCAAGAACATCGTTGCCGCCGGCCTGGCGCGCCAGTGCCAGATCCAGGTGGCCTACGCCATCGGCGTGGCGCGGCCGATGAACGTGACCGTCTACACCGAAGGCACCGGCGTCATCCCCGACGAGCAGATCGCCCGGCTCGTGAACGAGCACTTCGACCTGCGGCCCAAGGGCATCATCCAGATGCTGGACCTGCTGCGGCCCATCTACGCGAAGACCGCCGCCTACGGCCACTTCGGCCGCGAGGAACCGGAATTCACCTGGGAACGGACGGACAAAGCCCAAGCGCTGCGCGCAGCGGCGGGGCTGTAAGCCACGCGTTTGCGCCAGCAAACCTCGGGCTTTGGGGCGCAGCTCATATCGCTTGCGATGTGAGCGGAGACCACAACGACCCAGCGTTGCGCGCAGCGGCGGGGCTGTAGGCCACGCGTTCGCGCCAGCAAACCTTGGGCTCATACCGCTTCGCTTGCGGTGTGAGCGGAGACCCCAACGACCCAGCGCAGCCGCCAGAACGTCGCCACTGTCGCAAACCCGACAGGGAGAACACGCCAAAAGCCGGCAAAAGCGGCCGAATTGCTCATCGCTGCCGGCCCGCCACCCCCTGCTCGGCGGGGTGGCGCCCTACAGTGGCTCGCACCGGCCAGGTGCGCCGCTCTCCGGCGTACCGACCGCAACCCCGGAGAGGCGGATGAGCATTCAGTCATTGAAGATAGGCGCCCGGCTGGCGCTGGGATTCGGCATCGTGCTGGCGCTGCTGGCCGGCGCCGTCGGCTTGAGCTACCAGCAGATCGGCGGCGTCGGTCCGCAGATCGGGCAGTTGCTGGACCTGCAGCGCCGCCAGGCGCTGGCGCAGGACTGGCGCACCAACACGCTGCTGAACATCACCCGCACCGACGCGGTGGCCCACGCGGGCGGCTCCGGGCCGGTGCAGGACACCTTCGCCCCGGCGATCAAGGCCACCAGCGCCCAGATCAGCAAGCTGCAGGAATCTCTGACCCAGCTGATCGACAGCGCCAGGGGCAAGCGGCTGCTCGACGAGATCGCGGCGGCCCGCCAGGCCTACATCGACGAGCGCAACAAGGTCTTCGCGCAGCTCAAGGCCGGCGAGACCGCCGCGGCCATGCAGGCGCTGGACGGGCGCATGCGGCCGGCCGCCGACGCCTACCTGGGCAAGATCGGCGCGATGACCGACTACCAGGCCGAGCGCGTCAGCCACAGCACGAACGAGATCACCGCCAGCGCCCGCCACACGCAGATGCTGCTGCTGGCGCTGGCCGCCGTGAGCCTGGGCCTGGGCGCGCTGGCGTCGTGGCTGATCACGCGCTCGGTGGTGCAGCCGCTGCGCGTGGCCATCCAGGAGGCCGAGGAAGTGGGCCGCGGCGACCTGTCGCGCGACATCCGCGCCGCCGGCCGGGACGAGACCGCCCAGCTCGCCCAGGCGCTGGCCGGCATGCAGCATTCGCTGCGCGGCCTGGTCGGCTCGGTGCGGCAGAACGCCGACGGCGTGGCCACGGCCAGCGCCGAGATCGCCACCGGCAACAACGACCTGTCCTCCCGCACCGAGGCCCAGGCCAGCGCACTGGAGGAAACGGCGGCGTCGATGGAGCAGCTGTCCGCCACCGTGCGCCAGAACGCCGACAACGCCGAGCAGGCCGACCGCCTCGCGCAGGACGCGACCCGTGTGGCCCAGCAGGGCGGCGAGGTGGTGGGCGAGGCCGTCGCCCGCATGCGCGGCATCGAGGAAAGCTCGCGCAAGATCGGCGACATCATCGGCACCATCGACACCATCGCCTTCCAGACCAACATCCTGGCGCTGAACGCGGCGGTGGAAGCGGCGCGGGCCGGCGAGCAGGGCCGCGGCTTCGCGGTGGTGGCCAGCGAGGTGCGCATGCTGGCGCAGCGCAGCGCCGAGGCGGCGCGCGAGATCAAGGGCCTGATCGGCGACAGCGTCGAGCGCATCGAGCAGGGTGCGGAGCTGGTGAACCAGGCCGGCGACACCATGCAGCAGGTCGTCACGTCCATCGGCCGCGTGGCCGGCATCGTGCGCGAGATCAGCGCGGCCAGCCGCGAGCAGAGCGCGGGCGTGGCGCAGGTCGGCGAGGCCATCACGCAGATGGACCAGGCCACGCAGCAGAACGCCGCGCTGGTCGAGGAAAGCGCCGCGGCGGCGGAGAGCTTGCGCCAGCAGGCCGATGAGTTGGTGCGGTTGGTGTCGACGTTCAGGACTTGACCGGGGTTGTTGGTTGGGGCTGGAGCTGGGGCTGCTTTTGCGGGAAGCCTTTCGACCCGGTGCACCGCGCCGGGACCCCGCCCCGGCGGGCGGGTAACTTTCTTCTGTCGGCGCCAGAAGAAAGTCACCAAAGAAGAGGCGCCAACCGCACGCCAGCACCCTGGCGCAAGCGCCACGCACGAAAACCAGCGCCCGACGAGCGCCCCGAGGCGACCCGCTGCGCTCTCGCCGCTGTCCCTGTGAAGAGCACCACAACTCGGACCTTCACGCCGGGCTCACCGGGCAAGGCACCAGCCGCGCCGACGCGTCGCCCCAGCGACGCTTGCATTTCGACTCGTGAGTTCGGCGTGCAGCCGACGTTGGCCGGGCCGATGGTGGCAGGCTCGGGCTCGTCATAGGGACAGCGGCGAGAGCGCAGCGGGTCGCTTCTTGCCTGGATCAGAGCGCGTGTTTTCGAAGAGGCTCACGGCGGGCTTCCACTCGCGTGCGGTTCAGCACCTCTTCTTTGGTGACTTTCTTCTGGCGCCGACAGAAGAAAGTTACCCGCCCGCCGGGGCGGATTCCCGGCGCGGTGCACCGGGTCGAAAGGCTCCCCGCAAAAGCAGCCACAGCCCCAACCGCAACCCGACAAGGCAAGACAAGGGGCCCATCACGCAAGGCCCCGCCCACCCTGCCGGGTCTCAAGCCACCGGCACCTCGCCACGCCGCCAACGCCTCGGCGTCAGCCTGCGGATCATGTCGTCCACCAGCGTGAACACCACCGGGATGACCAGCAGGCTCAGGAAGGTCGACGTGATCAGCCCGCCGATGACGACGATCGCCATCGGCGCGCGGAACGACGGGTCGGTGCCGAAGCCCAGCGCGATGGGCAGCATGCCCGCGCCCATCGCCAGCGTGGTCATGACGATGGGCCGCGCCCGCTTGTGGCAGGCGTCCAGCAGCGCCTCCAGCCGCGTCAGGCCCTGCTCGCGCTCGGCCATGATGGCGTACTCCACCAGCAGGATGGAGTTCTTCGTGGCGATGCCCATCAGCATGATCATGCCGATCATGGCCGGCATGGACAGGTCGGTGCCGGTCACGAACAGCGCCAGGATCGCGCCCGGGATCGACAGCACCAGCGCCCCCAGGATCGTGACCGGCTGCACCCAGGCGTGGAACAGCAGCACCAGCACGACGTAGATGCAGGCCACGCCCGTGCCCATCGCGAGCAGGAAGCTCTCGCTCAGCTCGGCGAAGGCCTCGGCGTCGCCCACCTCGGTCTTCAGGATGCCCGGCGGCAGCTTGGCGACGGAGGGCAGCGCCGCGACGCGCTGCTGCACGTCGCCCAGCGCCTGGCCGTTCAGCTCGATCTCGAAGTTGACGTTGCGGGCGCGGTTGTAGCGGTCGATCTGCGCCGGACCGGTGCCCAGCCGCAGCTCGGCCACCTGCTCCAGCGGCACCGGGCCGCGCGTGCCCGGCACGCTGAGCTGGCGCAGCAGCGCCAGGTCGGCGCGCGCGCCCTCGGGCAGCTTGACGACGATGGGCACCTGGCGCTGCGCGAGGTTGAGCTTGGGCAAGAACTGGTCGTAGTCGCCCGCCGTGGCGATGCGCAGCGTCTCGGCGATGGCCGCGGTGGTCACGCCCAGGTCCGCCGCGCGCGCGCTGTCGGGCTTCACGATCAGCTCGGGCCGCTGCAGCGCCGAGCTGCTGGTCACCTGGCCGATGCCGGCCAGGCCGCGCAGCTCGCGCTCCACCTTGGCGGCATGCGCCTGCAGCGCGTCGCCGTCCTCGCCGGCCAGCACCAGCACGTACTTCTCGGACGAACCGCCGAACGCGACCGTGAAGCGCGCGCCGGGAATGGTTTCCACCGCCGCGCGCAGCTCGCGCTCGATGTCCTGCTTGCTCGTGCCCTTGCGCTCGCCGCGCGGCGTCAGGTTGATCGTCAGCGTGGCCTTGCGGGCCTCGGGCGCGCCGCCCAGCGCGAACGGGTCCGAGCCCGCCGCGCCGCCGCCCACCGCCGTGTAGACCATCTTCACATGCGGGTTGCGGGCCACCGCGTCGCGCGCGGCCACGGCCACCTTCAGCGTGTCGGCATAGGTGCTGCCGGGTTCGAGCTGGATGGACACCTGCGTCTGGCTCAGATCGTCCGGCGGGATGAAGGCGCCGGCGATCTTGCCGGCGAACAGCGGCGAGCAGCTGGCCAGCGCGAACGCGGCGGTGGCGGCCAGGGTCTTGCCGCGGTGCGTCAGGCACCAGCGCACCACGCGCAGGTAGCGCGCCATCCAGAACGGCTCGCCGGGGTCGTGGCTGGGCTTCTTCAGGATGTAGGCGGCCATCATGGGCGTCAGCAGCCGTGCGACGACCAGGCTGAAGAACACCGCGATCGCCGCCGTCCAGCCGAACTGCACGAAGAACTTGCCCGGCACGCCGGCCATGAAGGCGGTCGGCAGGAACACCGCGATCAGCGTGAAGGTGGTGGCGATGACGGCCAGGCCGATCTCGTCGGCCGCCTCGCGCGCCGCGTCGATGGGGCTCTTGCCGCCGGTGAGGTGGCGCATGATGTTCTCGATCTCGACGATGGCATCGTCCACCAGGATGCCGATCACCAGCGACAGCGACAGCAGCGTCACCACGTTGAGCGTGAAGCCCATCCAGTGCATGACGGCGAAGGTCGGGATGGCCGACAGCGGCAGCGCCACCGCGCTGACGAAGGTGGCGCGCCAGTCGCGCAGGAAGAACCACACCACCAGCACCGCCAGCACGGCGCCCTCCAGCAGCAGCGACATGCTGCCGTCGAAGTTCTCCACCACCGGGTCCACGAAGTTGAAGGCCTCGGTGACGGTGATGTCGGGGTGCGCGGCCTTCAGCTCCTCGACGGCCGCGCGCACGCCCTCGGCCACGTCCACCTCGCCGGCGCCGCGGGTGCGCGTGATCTCGAAGCCCACCACCGGCTGGCCGTTCAGCAGCGCGCCGGCGCGGCGCTCGGCCGTCGTGTCGCTGATGGCGGCGAGCTGGTCCAGCCGCACGCGGCGGCCGTCGGCCAGCGCGATCTCCAGCGCCGCCAGCTCCTGCGCGCTGCCCACCGTGGCGATGGTGCGCACGCTCTGCTCGGCGCCGCCCAGGTTGGCGCGGCCGCCCGGCGCCTCCTGCTGCACCTGGCGCAGCTGGCGCGACACCTCGGCCGCGCTGGCGTTCAGCGCCAGCAGCCGCGCCGGGTCCAGCTCCACGCGCACCTCGCGCGAGACGCCGCCCACGCGCGCCACCGAGCCCACGCCGCGCACGGCCAGCATGCGCCGGGCGACCTGGTTGTCGATGAACCAGGACAGCGCCTCGTCGTCCATGCCGCTGGAGGCGACCGTGTAGGTCAGGATCGGCGAGCCGCTGAGGTTCATCTTGGCGATGACCGGGTCGCGCAGGTCCGCGGGCAGGTCGGCGCGCACGCCCTGCACGGCGCTGCGCACGTCGTCCAGCGCCTCCTGCACGGGCTTTTCCAGCCGGAACTCGGCGGTGATGACGGCCGTGCCGTCCTGCACCTTGGTGTAGAGGTTCTTCAGCCCCTGCACGGTGGCGATGGCGTTCTCGACCTTGCGCGCCACCTCGGTCTCCATCTGCGCCGGCGCGGTGCCGGGCAGGCTGGCGGTGACCAGCACGGTGGGCAGCTCGATGTCGGGGAACTGCTGGACCTTCATGGCCTTGAAGCCCAGCAGGCCGGCCGCCGTCAGCATGACGAACAGCAGCAGCGCGGGAATGGGCTGGCGGATGGCCCAGGCGGAGAAATTGAACATGATGGGCTGGCCCTCGCCGGCTTACTTCGCGGCCACGACGCGCACCGTGTCGCCGTCCGACAAAAAGCCCACGCCCTGCGCGACGACCGGCTCGCCGGCCTTCAGCCCGGCCTGGATCTCGACGCGGTCGCCCTGGCGGCGGCCCGCCTGCACCTTGGCCTGGCGCACCTTGCCGCCCTCGATGCGGAACACGTAGGCGAATCCGTCGCGCAGCAGCAGCGCGCCCTGCGGCAGCGTCAGCACCGCCGCCTCGCCCAGCACGAACTCGCCGCGCGCGAACATGCCAGCGCGCGCGCCCGGGTGCGCCGGCACGTCCACCAGCACGCGGCCCATGCGGCTGGCCGGGTCCACCGTGGGCGCCACCAGCCGCACGCGGCCGTCCAGCGCGGCGCTGCTGCCGGCCGGCGTGATGCGCACCTTCTGGCCCGGCGCGATGGCGCCCAGCTCGGCGCCCGGCACCTCGGCGCGCCACTCGACGCGGCCGTCGCGGATCAGCGTGAACAGCGTCTGGCCGGGCTGTGGCAGGCCGCCCTCGACGGCGTCCTTGGTGGCGACCACGCCGTCCACCGGCGCGACGACCCGGGTGTACGACAGGCGCAGCTCGTCCGCCTTCACGCGCGCCTGCGCGGCGGCCACGCGGGCGCGTGCGGTGGCGTCGGCGGCCTGGGCCTGCTCGATCTGCTGGGCACTGACGGCGTCCGTCAGCCCGCTCAGCCGCGCGGCGGTGGCGGCGGCGTCCTGCGCGGCGGCCTGCGCCTCCAGCAGCGCGGCCCGGCTGGCGGCCAGCTCGGCGGCCAGGCCCTCCGACGCGAGCTGGGCCAGCAGCTGGCCCTTCTTCACGCGCTGGCCGACGTCCACCGCCACGCGCTGCACGCGCTGGCCACTGGCCTCGGTGCCCACCTGCACCTCGCGCCACGCGGCCAGGCTGCCGTTGGCGGCCAGCGTCCGCGGCCAGTGCTCGCTGCGCGCCTGCACCGGCGCCACCGTCAGCGCGGGCCGCGGCGCGGACGCCGCGCCGGCCTGGTCCGCCGCCCCGGCCGGTTGCCGGGCCAGCAGCAGCGCGGCGCACAGCGCCAGGATCGGGAAGGCGGGCAGGTATTTCGTGTTCATCGCAAGGGCGGCGGGCCGCGGCGCAGGAGGTGGGCGGGAAGCAGGGGCGGGGCCATCGGCACCGGGCCCGGCGCCCGCCCGCCGGGGTGGCCGCGCACTGTAGCAAGCCGCCATTGGCCCTAGACTGGCCCGATGAAACACGCCGCCCCCGCCCTCGCCCTCTTCTGCACCCTGCTGGCCGCGTCGGCCCCGGCCCGCGCCGAGGCCATCGGCGCGGTGGACACCGCGTTCAAGCTCATCGGCCCCGACCACAAGATCGTCGTCGAGGCCTACGACGACCCCAAGGTGCCCGGCGTGGCCTGCTACGTGTCGCGCGCCAAGACCGGCGGCATCAAGGGCGCCCTCGGGCTGGCGGAGGACAAGGCCGAGGCCTCCATCGCCTGCCGGCAGGTCGGCCCCATCACCATCCCGCAGCCGCTGCCGGCGCAGGAGGAGGTGTTCAACGAGCGCATCTCGCTGGTGTTCAAGCGGCTGCGCATCGTCCGCATGGTGGACGCGCAGCGCCGCACGCTGGTCTACCTGACCTACTCCGACCGCCTCATCGACGGCTCGCCGCAGAACAGCATCACCGCGGTCCCGGTCGGCGGCGAGGCCCCCATCCCCGTCAGGAAATGAGCGCCGCGCCGCGCCGCGCCCAGCCCGCCCGCACCCGCCTGGCGGGACGCCGAGGGGGGCGCCGGTGAGCTTCGCCGACGCGCTGTTCGCGCTGCTGCCCCTGCAGGCGCTGGCGGCGGCGCTGGTGCTGATCACCCTGGTCGGCTGGCGCGGCGCCAGCGCGGGCGGCCGCTGGGCGCAGGCCGGCGTGATCGCGCTGGCGCTGGGCCTGGCGCTGCTCGGCCCCGCCACCGCACCGCACGGGCTGCGCAGCCTGGGCGTGGCGCTGATGAGCGGCGGGCTGTCCGCGCTGTGGTGGGCCTTCGGCCTGTGGCTCACGCCGCGCCCGGGCCGCCGCGCGATGGCCGCCGTGCCGGTGCTGCTGGGCGCGGCCCACGCGCTGCTGCACGCCGACCGCGCCGCCGCCCAGGCGCTGGCCGACGCCGTGCTCGCCGCCCAGCTGGCCTGGCTGGGCGTGGCGCTGACGCGGCCCCAGCGCAGCACCGTGCTGCAGGGCCTCACCACCCGGCGCTGGCGGCTGCTCGGCCTCGCGGCCGTGCTGCCGCTGGCGGCCGCGCTGCTGGCCCGCGCCGCCGCCACGCTGCTGCACCACCCGGCCGCCTGGCCCGACCTGCTGCTGGCGCTGGCCGGCCAGCTCGCGCTGCTGCTCGCGCTGCCGATGCTGCTGCTGGCCTGGCGCGGCCAGGCCGAGGCCGACCTGGCCTGCCTGGCCCACACCGACGCCCTCACCGGCCTGACCGACCGCGCCGCCTTCGCCACGCGCTCGCTGGAGCTGTTCTCGATGGCGCGCCGCTTCGACGAGCCGCTGGTCCTGCTGGTGCTGGAGCTGGACGACTTCGACACGCTGCAGGCCGAGCACGGCGTGGACGTCGCCGAGCGCGCGCTGGCGCTGTTCGGCAGCTGCATGCAGGCGCAGATGCGGCTGGGCGACCTGGCCGGCCGGCTGGGCGGCGAGCGCTTCGGCGTGCTGATGGCACGCTGCCTGCCGGACGGCCCGCGGGCGCTGGACGCGCGGCTGCGCGCCGCGCTCGCCGAGCGCGCGCCCGGCGAGCTGGGCCCGGCGCTGTCGTTCAGCGCCGGCTGGGCCCGGCTGCGCCCCGGCGACCGCGGCCTGCCCGACCTGCAGCGCCGCGCCGAAACCGCGCTGTACGAGGCCCGCCGCGCCGGCAAGGGCTTGCTGATGGCGGAGCCGGGCGCGGCGGACTGAGCCGCCGCGGGCGCCACGTCAGCCTTGCAGCGCCCAGCGCTTGCAGGCCAGGTGGTTGCGCTGACCGGTGGCGCCCCAGTCGCCGGGACTGACGCGGCCCTCGATGGCCTCCAGCGCCGGCACGGCCGTCTCGCGGTCCTGGGCCATGCAGGCGAAGTAGGCCAGCCGGTTCCGCCAGTAACGGCTGTTCGGCGACCGGGCGATCCACTGCTTCAGGCCATCGCGCATCAGGGGCCAGCGCGCCAGGCTGTCGCCGAACAGCCCCTGCTCATAACCCCCGGTCGCGGCGACGTCGTAGAGCCGGGTGTAGCGCATCAGCGCCTCGTCGCCGGGCAACCCCTTCATGGACTCCCGGATCCAACGTTCCAGTTGCTGCGCATCGCCGCCCCATTTGGGCAGCAGGCTGTCGATGGTGCGGTTGTAGAGGCATTCGTCCGCCGCCTCGCCGCGCATGCTCTTGCGCGCCATGTCCAGTTGCTGCCGGATGGGCACGCCCAGGCCGCGCAGCAGCGTCATCATCGGGCGGACGTAGTAGTTGTCCCGCGTCATGACCGCCGCGTTGGCCTGCGCATAGGCCAGCGCCTCGTTCAGCTTGGCGCGGAACTCTGCAAAGCGCTGTTCCGACACCGTGTTCGCAAAACCGCCGCCGCGATAGAACCAGGCACGGTCCACGAGCGCATCCAGGTGCATCGCATGGGCCAGCGGGGAATCCGGCCGGCGGCGCGCCCAGTCGAGCGTGCTCGCCAGGCGGGCGTCGTGGTAGGCCTGCGAACTGTCCCGGTAGTCGCGGTCCGCCCCGGCGCCGAAGAGGCAGATCGCCAGCCAGCCCTCCCCGGACCGCTGCATGTCCTCGCGGGCGGCGGCATAGAGCCGCTCCAGTTCACCCCAATCGCCCCAGAGCAGCGCCATGGCCGTCCGGTCCTCGATCACATCGGCCAGCCGCGCCGGCTGCACCGCTTGCGCCGCGGCCCCGGCCTGCGCCACCGCCAGCAGGCCCGCCAGCGTCAGACGCCTCCACGCCATGCGGATCGCTGTCATTTCAGACTCCAGTCGAACTCACGCTCCACCTGGGTGACCACACCGGACCGGGCGGCGGCCGACCAGTCCGTCATCTCCCGCGCCCGGGCCAGGGTCGCCAGTTCCAGCACGGCTTCGTGCGCGAACGGCCGTGCATCGCGCACGCCCGGCACCTCCACGGCGCGCCGGACCACCTGGACCCGCAGCACGCGGCCAGCGCCGTCCACCTCGGCCATCACGGTGACGCGGCCGCGGATGTCCAGAAACTGGGCCAGACGGGGATAGGGGCTGTCGTCGCCGGCCGGGGCAGCGGCCTGGCGGCGGTCGGCCCAGAGCACGTCGGCCGCCTGCATCGCCATCGCGGCGCGGAACTGGGCCGGATCGGCGCCGGCCCACTGGTGCATCGCGCAGCGCAGCATCGGCGTGGCCAGCAGCGGGTCGCGGCGGGCCTCGTCGCCGTCGCCCAGATACTCCAGGGCCAGAGCGGGCGGCAGCGGCACCGCGGGCGCCTGCCCGGTCGCCCGCAGTTGCAGCAGCGCGTCCTCGGCGGCCAGCGGCTCGGCCTCGCTGACCGCGCGCGGCTGGCCCCACCGCGCCAGCAGTTCGGCCTCGGCCTGGACCGCCGCCCGCTGCACGTCCGGCGCCAGCCCGCGCAGCCGGGCCAGGCGCATGACCAGTTCACTCGCCGTCCCGCCTGCGGGGCGGCACATGCCCGGCGTCTGCAAGGCCTGGGCGAACGCCGCATCCTGGGCCGGCCCGGTGCTGTCCCGCCCCCACAGCGCGAATTCGTTGGCCAGGCGCGCCACCACACGCTGCAGCGCCCGCTCCGGACGGGGCTGCTGCAGTTCCTCGCGCATCCAGCGCTCCATCAGCGCCCGCATGCGCGGCAGGTGCTCGGCCTGCATCGCCTGCGCGGCCGCCCGGACGTCGGGCGCCAGCTCGTCCTCGGGCAGCACCGTGAAGCGGGGCGCCGCGTAGGTCTTGAACACGTGGTTGAACTCGGCCATCGCCGCCTCGTCCAACACCGGGGCGGGCGCCGCCGAGGCCGCCGCAGGTGGCGCGACGCTCCGCTGGACGGCCGGCTTCTCGACCGCGCCCGCCGGTCCCGCGCAAGCCAGCAGCGCCGCCAGGCCTGCGGCCCGTGCCGTACTCCATCCAGATCCCCCCGAAAGCCAGGCCGGATTGTGGCCGGTGCCCGCAGGCCGCCCCCTGGGGGATTACTGGATCAGCCCGTTCTTCAGCGCGTAGTAGGTCAGGTCGCTGTTGGTGGCGAGCTTGAGCTTGTCCAGCACGCGGGTGCGGTAGGTGCTGACGGTCTTGACGCTGAGGAACAGCGCCTCGGCGATGTGGCCCACGGTCTCGCCCTGGGCCAGGCGCAGGAAGACCTGGAACTCGCGCTCGGACAGCGCCTCGTGCGGCAGCTTGTCGGCCACCACGCCGGCCGCGCCGCCGCCGACCACGCTGTCGGCCAGTTGCTCCGCCACCGCCGGGCTGATGTAGCGCCGCCCGCGCGCGACCAGCCGGATCGCGTTGGCGATCTCCTCGGGGTCGCACTCCTTGTTCAGGTAGCCGGCGGCGCCCTGGCGCAGCAGCGTCGTGGCGTAGTGCGCCTCGGGGAAGCCGCTGAGGATCAGCACCGGCAGCTCCGGAAAGCGCGCCTTGATGGCGGCCAGCGCGTCCACGCCGCTCTGGTCGGGCATGGAGATGTCCAGCAGCAGCACGTCCACGTCGCCGCGCCGGGCCATTTCCAGCGCCTCGTGACCGCTGCCGCCTTCGCCGGTGATGCGCAGGTCGACGTGTTCGGACAGGAACTGGCGCAGTCCGGAGCGCACGATGGCGTGGTCGTCGACGATGCCGATACGGATCATGGTGGGGCCTGGGTGGGTCGGGGCCCGGGCAGCGTAGCAGCCCGCAGCGGCGCCCTCCAGCGGCGCTTGTCCTACAACGGTGCCGGCGGTGTCCGACAAGGCGCCGCGCTGCGGGACTATGCGCCCGGCCCCCGGCGCGCCGCGATAGTGGCTCCCAGCGGCCCGCGAGCCGCCCACCCCAAGGAGATTGCAAATGCTGAACAAGCCCGTCCTGACCCTGGCCCTCGCCGCCGCCCTCGTCGCCACGCTGGCCGGCACCAGCGGCTGCGCCGTCGCCCGCAAGCAGGAAACCGTCGGCGCCTACATCGACGACGCCACGCTGACCGCCCGCGTCAAGTCCAAGTTCGCCGCCGACCCCAAGGTCAGCGCCATGGCCATCAGCGTGGAGACGATGAAGGGCACGGTCCAGCTGTCCGGCTTCGCCAAGAGCAACGAGGAAAAGGCCATGGCCGGCAAGCTGGCGCGCGAGACCTCGGGCGTCGTGGCCGTGCGCAACGACATCTCCATCCGTCCCTGACCGGCTCGGTCCGGCGCCCGGCGGCGCCCGGACCGGGACAATTGCCACGGTCCGCCACGCCGCCGCCGCGCCGGGCACCCGCCCGGGCCATCCATACTCCGCCCCTCCCGCAGCCCTTTCCGCCATCGCCGCCCCCGGCCATGCCCGCACTCAAAGCCTTCATCGTCGAAGACAGCCCGGTGATCCTGGAGAACCTGGCCGCCACGCTGGAGGAGCTGGCCCAGGTGGAGGTGGTGGGGTCCGTGCCGGACGAGGCCGGCGCGGTGCGCTGGATGAGCCGGGACCCGGCGGGCGGCGCCGACCTCTTCATCGTCGACGTGTTCCTGCGCGCCGGCACCGGCCTGGGCGTGCTGCAGGCCGCCCAGCAGCTGGGCGTGCGCGCGCGCCGCGTGGTGCTCACCAACTACGCGACCGAGGAAATGCGCCGCCGCTGCGCCAGCCTCGGCGCCGAGCGCGTGTTCGACAAGAGCCGCGAGCTCGACGACCTGATCACCTACTGCGCCGAACTGGCCGACGACGTCGATGCCGGCCCGGCCACCACCGCGCGCTGAACGGCCGGCCGTGCTGCGCCACCTCGACCCCTGGCTGGAGGGCGCCACGCGCAACCGCGGCCTCGCGGTGGCCTGCGCGGCGCTGGCGGCCGCGGCCGTCATGGGCGTCAGCGAGGCCGCCTTCCGCGGCGCCGACCAGGCGCTCAACCAGGCCGCCGCCCGCCACGCCGCCCGCGACGACAGCCTGCGCCTGCGCGAGCTGCTGACCAACGCCGAGACCGCGCAGCGCGGCTTCCTGCTGACCGGCCGCGCCGACTACCTGGCCCCGGTGCAACAGGCCGAGCGCGACCTGCCCGAGGTGCTCAAGCGCCTGCGCGGCCAGTACGAAAGTTCCGAATGGGAGGCGCTGGTGGCCGACGCCACCCGGCGCGCCAACGAGAAGCTCTCGGAGCTGCTGCTCGTCGTCCAGCTCTACCGCGAGGGCAATGAGCCGGCGTGGCAGGGGCTGGTGGAGTCCGACATCGGCCGCGAGAAGATGCAGGCCGTGCGCGACGCCGTCGCCCAGCTCGACCGGCACGAGCTGGCCCAGATCGCCCGCGAGCGCGAGGCCGTGACGCGCTCGCTGACCTACGGCCGCCTCGGCGTGCACGGCCTCACGCTGCTGAGCCTGTTCGGCCTGGCCGTGTTCCTGCACCGCAACGAGGCGCTGCACCGCTCCCGCCGCGAGCATGCGCAGGAACTGGCGCTGGAGCGCGACCGCCTGGACCGCGAGGTGGCCCGCCGCACCGCCGAGCTGACCGAACTGGCCCGCCACCTGCAGTCCGTGCGCGAGGACGAGCGCGCCCACCTGGCCCGCGAGCTGCACGACGAGCTCGGCGCGCTGCTGACGGCCGCCAAGCTGGACGTGGCCCGCATCCGCCGCATGACGAAGGCCGTGCCCGACATCGGCGAGCGCCTCGGCCACATGAGCGAGCTGCTGGACCAGGGCATCGCGCTGAAGCGCCGCATCATCGAGGACCTGCGCCCCTCGGCGCTGTCCAACCTGGGGCTGGTGCCGGCGCTGGAGATCCTGACGCAGGAGTTCTCGCAGCGCTCCGGCCTGCAGCTCAGCCTGGAGCTGGCCGACGTGGCCACCGACGAGAACGGCAAGCTGGCGCTGTACCGCCTGGTGCAGGAGGCGCTGACCAATGTGCTGCGCCACGCCAAGGCCAAGCATGTGCGCGTGTCGCTGGCCGAGGCCGACGGCTGGCTGCAGCTGCACATCCGCGACGACGGCCAGGGCTTCAAGCCCGACGCCGTCGGCGCCGGCCACCACGGGCTGCTCGGCATGCGCTACCGCATCGAGAGCCTGGGCGGCACGCTGCAGCTGCTGTCCGCGCCGGGTCGCGGCACGCTGGTGCTGGCCCGCCTGCCGGCCGCCCGGGCCGAGGCGGGCTGAGGATCTGCTCACGGGCTGGGCGAGGCCGGTCACCGCGCCGCCACGCATCGCCTGCCGCGAGGCCAGGTCCCGACGCGCCGAGGGCGGCGGGCAGCACGCATTTATCATCGCGCCCCATGCCCAGCGCCCCCCGCGACGTCGCGCAGATCCGACTGGACAACGCGATGCGGCTGTTCGAAGAGTTCGTCAGCGCGACCGTCAAACACCCCGATGCCGCCGCCCTGCGCGGCCTGGAGCGGCGCTTCGCCGAGCGCCTGCAGATCCAGCCCAGCTACTGGAGCCAGATCAAGGGCCGCTCGCGCCAGATCGGCGAACGGCTGGCGCGGCAGTTCGAGCAGCTCTGCCACAAGCCGCCGGGCTGGCTGGATCTGGAACACGTCCAGGCGGGCGCCGGGCCGTCCCAAGCCCGGCAGGAGCCGATGTCCATGCCGGGCCAGCCCGGCGGGCCGGCTGCGCACTCGCCGGCGGGGGGCAGCGACAACCTGCCGCAGGACGACGACGAGCGCTTCATCGTCGGCCTGGTGCTGACCTACTACCGCCGCCACCCGCAGCGCGCCCGCACCCGGCTGCTGGACCTGCTCGGCGAGGTGCTGGCGCCCGAGCCCGCACCACCGCCGCCGGCCCGGCCCGCCGCCGCCAGCCCGCAGGCCGAGCTGGACGCATGGCGCCAGCTGCAATCCGGCGTCGCGCCGCTGAAGCCCAAGAAGCGCTGACCGGCCGCCCGGCTGCGGCGCACCCCCTACGAATTGAGGGTCGTTGATAAAAATCGCTTGCGCATGAGAAACGTTTGTTTATCATTTGCGCAAGTTGCGGCATGCCAGCCCGTGCGCCGCAGCCCCTGACCGCCCGCCCGGGCGGCCCCTCCCCACCGCAACCGCCGGCCCGCCCCGGGCCAGGCCGCTGCATTGCCGACCGAAAGCACGCCATGCCCCAGTTCACCGCCCCGCGCCCCCTGCAGATCCCGCAGCGCAAGCCGCGCAACCCGCTCGTGGCGCCCGCCCTGCAGCGCCAGGCCGGCCGCCACCGCAGCCCGCACGACGCCCAGGCGCAACGCCAGCAGGCACGCCAGGAGCTGCGCCGCCTGCTGCGCGACCGCTTCCCCGGCGACAGCCCCTGACAGACCCGCACCGCCCCGGCCCTCCGCCATGTCCCATGCCATGAGGGCCGGCCCGGCGCCAGCAAGGAGACCCTCATGAGATGGATGGAACTGCGCGGCCCCGACGCCGCCGAGACCCACGACGCCTGGGCCCGCCGCTGGCGCCGCCTCGAGGTCCGCCTCGAACGCGCGGCGCGCGCCGTCCGGCGCCGGCTCTGGCCCGCCCGCCGCGGCGACCTCCCGCAACTGGCGCTCTACGCCGAGGCGGGCGCGCCCGAAGGGGCGCTGCCCGGCGTGCGCAGGCCGTGAACTGGGCCGCAAAAAGGGGTCGCCTGCGGCGAGCGGGCGGCCCCGCCCGCGCCTAGCATCCGGCCACCATGCCCCACCGCCCGCGCCTGACCACCCCGCCGCCCAGCCTGGACGCCTGGGTCGACGCGCTCGCGGACGCCGAAATCCCCGTGCTGGCCGAGACGGCCGAGTCGCTGGCCTACCTGCGCGCCGGCGAGGACGACGTGGACGCCCACAGCCTGGGCGAGCTGATCGCCGCCGACCCGCTGATGACGCTGAAGGTGCTGGCGCACGCCAACGCGCTGCAGCGCGGCCGCAGCGACGGCCTGCACGGCGCGCCGGAGACGGTGACGGCGGCGCTGGTGCTGATGGGCATCCCGCCGTTCTTCCGCGCCTTCGGCCCGCAGCCGACGCTGGAGGAGGCGCTGGCCGGCGAGGACGAGGCGCTGCTGGGCCTGTCGCGTGTCCTGCAGCGCGCCGAGCGGGCCTCGCGCTACGCACTGGGCTTCGCCGCGCACCGCGCCGACCCCGACGCGGCGCTGCTGCACGGCGCCGCGCTGCTGCACGACTTCGCCGAGATGCTGCTATGGGTGCATGCGCCCGCGCTGGCGCTGCGCATCGCCGCGCTGCAGGACGCCGACCGCGGCCTGCGCTGCGCCGCGGCGCAGCGGCAGGTGCTGGGCATCACGCTGGCCGAGCTGGAGCAGGCGCTGATGAGGCGCTGGCAGCTGCCCGAGCTGCTGGCCCGCATCACCGACGACCGGCACGCCCGCGACCCGCAGGTGCGCTGCGTGTCGCTGGCCGTGCGGCTGGCGCGGCACACCGCCCGCGGCTGGGACGACAGCGCCGTGCAGGGCGACCTGCACGACATCGCCGCGCTGCTCAACCTGAGCCCGGAGCACACGCTGAAGCTGCTGCGCGACTTCGATTGAGCGGGCTCACACCGGCATCGCGGTGGTGTTCTTCAAGCGCTCCAGCACGAAGCTGGTCTTGCAGTCCTTCACGCAGGGGTGCTTGAGCAGCGTGTCGTCGATGAAGCGGGCGTAGTGCTGCATGTCCTGCACCAGCACGCGCAGCAGGTAGTCCATCTCGCCGGTCAGCGCGGCGCACTCCACGACCTCGGGCCAGGCCTGCACGGCGGCGCGGAACAGCTCGCGCGGGTTGCGCTGGCTGTTGTCGGCCTGCTTCTCCAGCCGCACATTGATGTAGGCCGTCAGGTGCAGCCCGACCCGCTCGGGCGGCACCAGCACCACGTAGGCGCCGATGATGCCGGCCTCCTCCAGCCGGTGCACGCGGCGCAGCGCGGCGCTGGCCGACAGCCCCGCCTGCGCGGCCAGCGCCTCGTAGGTCAGCCGGGCGTCCTGCTGCAGCGCCCGCAGGATGCGGCGGTCGATGGCGTCGAGTTCGGGGGACACTTCCATCCGCGAAATTGTGCCGCCTCCCCACCGGCGGCCGCGCCTACAGTCCCCGTCGCCCGCTCCCTGCCGCCTTGCCCATGACCGCCCGATCCGTCCTGGCCTCGTGCCTGGGCCTGCTCAGCCTGCTGCCGGCCGCCCGCCCCGTGGCGGCGGACGAGATCGTGCTCGCATCGCCGGAGTACTGGTGCCCGTTCAGCTGCAAGGCCGGCGCGGCGCAGGAGGGCTTCACGGTGGACATCGTGCGCGAGATCTTCACCGCCGCCGGGCACACGGTTCGCCTGGTCAACCAGAACTACAGCCGCGCGCTGCTGGACGTGCGCGCCGGCCTGTACACGGCCACGCCGTCCACCTTCCACGAGGAGGCGCCGGACTTCGTCTTCCCCGCGGCGCCGATCTCGCGCAACCGCTACTGCGTCTTCGTGCCGGCCGACAGCCGCTGGACCTACCACGGCCCGGCCAGCCTGGCCGGGCTGGGGCGGATCGGCGTCATCCGCGACTACGCCTACGGCCCGGGGCTGGACGCGGTGATCAAGGCCACGCCCCGGCGCTTCGAGGTCCACACCGGCGAAGGCCTGACCGAGCGCATGCTGCGCCGGCTGCAGCTGGGCCGCATGGACGCCTTCATCGAAGAGGAGAACCTGGTGGCCCATGCGACCCGGCAGCAGCCCGCGCTGGCCGCGCGCGTGGCGGGCTGCGAGGCGCCCACCTATGCCTACATGGCGATCTCGCCGCGCCACCCGAAGGCACAGGAGTACGCGCGGCTGTTCACCGACGGCATGGGCCGGCTGCGCCGCAGCGGCCGGCTGAAAGCCATCATGGCGGCCTACGGCCTGCAGGACTGGACGCAGCCTTGAAGCGCGAATGCGGCCGGCGGCGCAGGAATCCTGCGTCCAACGGGGTTCTGGCGCCCTCTTTTGCATGAATCCTGCGCGCCTCCCGCCGCAGAATTCCGGGCTTCTCCAGCAATCCGACGCGAGGCAGTCATGGCCAAATTCATCCCCTGGGACAACCCCATGGGCACCGAGGGTTTCGAGTTCATCGAGTTCGCCGCGCCCGACCCGGCCGCGCTCGGCCAGCTGTTCCAGACCATGGGCTTCACCGCCGTGGCCCGGCACCGCCACAAGGACGTGACGCTGTACCGCCAGGGCGGCGTGAACTTCATCATCAACGCGGAGACGGACTCGTTCGCGCAGCGCTTCGCGCGGCTGCACGGGCCGTCGATCTGCGCGATCGCCTTCCGCGTGCAGGACGCCGCGTTCGCCTACCGGCGCGCGCTCGAGCTGGGCGCCTGGGGCTTCGACAACAAGGCCGGCCCGATGGAGCTGAACATCCCGGCCATCAAGGGCATCGGCGACTCGCTGATCTACTTCGTCGACCGCTGGCAGGGCAAGGGCGGCGCCAAAGCCGGCGCGATCGGCAACATCAGCATCTACGACGTGGACTTCGTGCCGCTGCTGGACGCGCAGGGCCAGCCGGTCGAGCCCAACCCGGCCGGCCACGGCCTGACCGAGATCGACCACCTGACGCACAACGTGTTCCGCGGCCGCATGAAGGAGTGGTCGGAGTTCTACGAGCGCTTCTTCAACTTCCGCGAGGTGCGCTACTTCGACATCGAGGGCAAGCTGACCGGCCTGAAGAGCAAGGCCATGACCAGCCCCTGCGGCAAGATCCGCATCCCGATCAACGAGAGCAGCGACGACAAGAGCCAGATCGCCGAGTACCTGGACCTGTACCACGGCGAGGGCATCCAGCACGTGGCGCTGGGCACGACCGACATCTACGGCACGGTCGAGGGCATGAAGCACGGCGGCGTGGCGTTCCAGGACACCATCGACACCTACTTCGACCTGATCGACAAGCGCCTGCCCGGCCACGGCGAGAACGTCGCCGAGCTGCGCCGCCTGCGCATCCTGATCGACGGCGCCACGCACATGGGCGCGGACGACGAACTGCTGCTGCAGATCTTCACGAAGGAAGTGATCGGCCCGATCTTCTTCGAGCTGATCCAGCGCAAGGGCAACGAGGGCTTCGGCGAGGGCAACTTCAAGGCGCTGTTCGAGAGCATCGAGCTGGATCAGATCCGCCGCGGCGTGCTGGCCGACGCCAAGGCCTCCTGAAGGCACTGCCAGACTGCGGGCGCGCGCAGCAGGCCCATGTGGCCCAGGCCGTCCACGCGGTGGGCGCGCGAGCCCGGCAGGATGGCCGTCTCGGCCGGGTTGACGATCTGGTCGCACGGCGTCCAGAAGCAGTCCACGTCGGCCACCGCGGCCAGCCCGGTGACCCACGGGCTGCCCAGCCGCATCTGCCGCGCGTTGGCCCCCAGCCCCAGCAGCGCCATGCGCGTGCCGCCGTGCGGCGAGCCCAGCGTGATGACGCGCGGCGGCGCCGCATGCGCCGCCCCGAACTTGCGCCACCAGGCCCGCACCGCCAGGCCGCCCATGCTGTGCGCGCACAGCACCGGCGGCCGGCCGGTCAGCGCCTGCAGCCGGCGCACGCCGGCCTCCACCTGGTCGGCATAGGCGTCGATGCTGCCGAACGCCGGCTCCAGCGACGGCGCGACGAAGGCCACGCCCTGCGCGCGCAGCCGCTTCATCCAGCCGTTCCAGAAGCCGCGGTTGCAGGTGAAGCCATGCACCAGCAGCACGGCGGCCGGCGCCCCGGCGGGCAGGAAGTCGGGCTCCGCCCCTTCCCGCCACGGCTGGCGCCACGACATCACCCGCTCGCTGTCCAGCACCTCGCGCCACCAGGCGGAAAACAGCTGCCCCCAACCGGGCCGCGCCGCGCCGCGGTTCACCCAGCGCAGCCGCGCGAAGCCCAGCGCCAGCACGGCCGCGTGCAGGCCCAGCGTCAGCAACCCCCAGCCCCAGCCGAAGCGCCAGCCCACCCACAGCGCCACCGCCAGCCGCAGCAGCATCCAGATCCTTTGGAGCGTCCCGTTCATCGCCCCAGTCTATGCGGGGCAAAATCCGGCGCGCCCATGGACCCGCTGCCTGCCGAATCCCTGCTGAACGAGCTGCGCGCCGTCGATGCCGAACGCGCGCGCCGCGCGGCCGACCCGGCGCTGGCCGGGCGCGTCCACGCGCTCAAGGCCTACCAGCAGCAGCGCTTCGCGCAGACCTATGCCGACCTGCTCGCCCACCCGCGCTACGAGGCCGCGGCGCACTTCTTCCTGGACGAGCTGTACGGCCCCGGCGACTACCGCCAGCGCGACGCGCAGTTCGCCCGCGTCATCCCGACGCTCACCCGGCTGTTCCCCGCCGAGGTGGTGGACACCGTCGCCAGGCTGGCGCGGCTGCATGCGCTGTCCGAGCGGCTGGACACGCGCATGGCCGAGCAGCTGCCCTCGCCCGGCGTCACGCCCGACGGCTACGCCGCCGCCTGGCGCGCCTGCGGCGAGCCGGCCGCCCGGCAGCAGCAGATCGACCTGACCCTGGCCGTCGGCGGCTCGCTGGACCGGCTGACCCGCAAGCCGCTGCTGCGCCAGGCGCTGAAGCTGATGCGCGGCCCCGCGCAGGCGGCCGGGCTGGGCGCGCTGCAGCACTTCCTCGAAAGCGGCTTCGACACCTTCAAGGCGATGCGCGGCGCCGGCGAGTTCCTCGCCACCGTCAAGCAGCGCGAGGAGGCGCTGGCGCGCACGCTCTTCGACGGCGGCTGACGCCCACGGCCACGGCCTGTCGCTGCGGCGACGTAGGGCAACTCCCCTGGCCCGGGCCGCCGGCCCCGCTCAAGATCGCAGGCCTTCTCCCGCCGAGACCCTCCGAGACCCCGCCGATGACCGCTGCCACCCTGGATGCCGCTCCCGCCCTGACCGCCCAAGACAAGCCCTGGCTGGCCAGCTATCCGGCCGGCGTGCCGGCACGGATCGACACCGCCGCCTACCGCTCGCTGGCCGAACTGCTGAACGAGTCCTTCCGCCAGCACGCCCGGCGCGACGCGGCGATCTGCATGGGCCGGCGCATGCGCTTCTCGGAGCTGGACGAGCTGTCCCAGCACTTCGGCGCCTGGCTGCAGGCGCAGGGGCTGCAGCCGGGCGACCGCGTCGCCATCATGATGCCCAACCTGCTGCAGTACGGCGTGGCCATCGCCGCCATCCTGCGCGCGGGCTTCGTCGTCGTGAACGTGAACCCGCTGTACACGCCGCGCGAGCTGGAGCACCAGCTCAAGGACTCCGGCGCGCGCGCCATCGTCGTGCTGGAGAACTTCGCGCACACGCTGGCCGAGGTCATCGGCGCGACCGGCGTGAAGCACGTCGTGCTGGCCTCGATCGGCGACCTGCTGGGCTGGTGGAAGGGCCCGCTGACCAACTTCGCCGTGCGCCACCTGAAGAAGATGGTGCCGGAGTTCCGGCTGCCCGTCGGCGACGGCCGCCAGGTGCTGCGCTTCAACGAGGCGCTGCGCCAGGGCGAGCGCCTGACGCTGAAGAAGCCCGACCTCGGGCCGGACGACGTCGCCTTCCTGCAGTACACCGGCGGCACCACCGGCGTGTCCAAGGGCGCCACGCTGCTGCACCGCAACGTCGTCGCCAACATCCTGCAGGTCGAGGCCTGGTTCCAGCCCATGCTGTCCAAGGTGCCCGGCTACGCCGACGGCAGCGTGCAGTTCACCAGCGTCTGCGCGCTGCCGCTGTACCACATCTTCGCGCTGACTGCCTGCTTCATGCTCGGCACGCGCATGGGCCACCTCAGCATCCTGGTGCCCAACCCGCGCGACATCCCCGGCTTCGTCGAGACGCTGCGCGGCCACAAGATCCACA
Source organism: Roseateles sp. (assembly GCF_047654785.1). Lineage (GTDB taxonomy): Bacteria > Pseudomonadota > Gammaproteobacteria > Burkholderiales > Burkholderiaceae_C > Pelomonas. Next base: position 224,508 of record NZ_JASGKQ010000001.1, on the reverse strand, counting down.
TCTTCCCGGCCGTCAACACGCTGTTCAACGCGCTGGCCAACGAGCCTGCCTTCGCGCGGCTGGACTTCTCCGAGCTGGTCATCTCCAACGGCGGCGGCATGGCCGTGCAGCAGGCCACGGCCGAGAAATGGCTGAAGGTCACCGGCTGCCCGGTCGTCGAGGGCTACGGCCTGTCCGAGACCTCGCCGGTGGCCACCATCAACCCGCTGGACCTGCGCGTGTTCAACGGCAGCATCGGCCTGCCCATGCCGTCCACCGACATCGCCATCCGCGACGACGACGGCCGCGACGTCGCGCTGGGCGAGCGCGGCGAGATCTGCATCCGCGGCCCGCAGGTGATGTCCGGCTACTGGCAGCGCCCCGACGAGACCGCCAACGTCATGTGCGCCGACGGCTTCTTCAAGAGCGGCGACATCGGCATCATGGACGAGCATGGCTATGTGCGCATCGTCGACCGCAAGAAGGACATGATCCTCGTCAGCGGCTTCAACGTGTACCCGACGGAGATCGAGCAGGTCGTCAACCTGCACCCCGGCGTGCTGGAGTGCGCGGCGGTGGGCGTGCCGGACGCCAAGTCCGGCGAGGCGGTGAAGCTGTTCGTCATCAAGAGCGACCCGGCGCTGGCCGAGGAAGACCTGGCCAGCTACTGCGCCGCGCAGCTGACGGCCTACAAGCGCCCCCGCTTCATCGAGTTCCGCGACGAGCTGCCCAAGAGCAACGTCGGCAAGATCCTGCGCCGCGAGCTGCGCTCCCCGGCCGCCTGACCCCACGCCAGCACCGGCCGGCCGCAGGCTGCGCCCCCCTCGAGGAGGCGGCGCGTCAGCGCCTCGGGGTGGGTTGTCTAGAACGGGTTGTTCTTGGCGCGCAGCAGGAAGGCCTCGCCCACGCGCTGCTGCGCGCTCGGGGCCATCAGCGTGTCGCCGGCCCACAGCCAGGTCGTCGCGCTGGCGTCGGTCACCAGCGTTTCGGTCGTGCAGTCCTGCGGCGCCACGTCGCTGCGGCAGGCGGCCTGGGTGACGTTGGCGTAGCCGAAGGCGGACGGGTAGCGCGCGATCTGCTGCATGGACTCGTCCACCAGCACCAGGCCGATCAGGCGGCCGTCGTTCAGCAGGTTCAGCCGCATCGAGATGTTGAACGCGTTGCTCAGCTCGTCCAGGAATGCGGCGCGATCGATGTCGGTCTGCTGCTGGCGCTCCTTCTGGCCGAAGGGCGTCAGGCCCACGTCGAAGATGGTGGCGATCAGCACCCGGCCGTTGGCGTTGGCGATGCGGTTGGCCTGCTCGGCCAGCAGCTTGCCGCGCGCCCGGGCCTCGTTGACCAGCGAGTCCTTGCTGACGGCCGGGAACTGGCGGTACAGCTCCAGCACGTCGTTCACGCCGACCATGATGGCCACCATGTCCTTGGGGCCGAAGCGGTCGTTGGACAGGTGCTGGTCGATCTTGTCGCGCACGTCCGCCACCTTCGCGCCCAGCGAGGCGTACATGATGCCCTGCGGCAGCGCGACGTAGTCGGTGTTGCACTGCGGGTAGACGAAGCCGAAGCCGCTGGCCAGGATCTGGCTCCACACCGGCTGCAGCTTGCAGTCCACCAGCCGGGTGTCGCTGTTCAGGCCGTTGATCGTGTATTTCTTGCCGCTTTGCAGGATGACGCCGGTCTCGTCGCCGAAGGCGATGACCCGGGTCGGCTGGAAGGGGTCGATCTGCGAGGTGCCGCCGCCGCCGCAGCCGGCCATCAGCGCTGCCGCCGCCACCGCGACCAGGCCGCGCTTGATTCTTTCGGAGACAACACGTTGCATGACGATCAACTCAGGGGACAGGGAAAACTCAATCGGTGAAGGCGGCGGCGGCCCGGCCGAGCCGGTCCCGCACGCCGTCCCAGGCCGGGTCGGCGGGCGGCGCCTCGACCCAGAATCTCGCGCGCGCCGGCCGCGTCCAGCGCCCGCAGCACCGCGAACAACTCGTGGGCAGCCGCCGCCGGATCGGCCGGCAGCGGCTGCCAGCGGCAGGCCAGCCCGGCCGGCGGCTGGGCGCGTGAATATACCGCCACCCCCTCCAGCCCCCCGCCGGCGGCCGTTGCCGCCAGACGTGAAGCCAGCGGGCCGGCGGCCAGCAGCCGCACGCGGGCACGCGGCGCATAGTGCGCGGCCAGCGTGCCCGAGGCCTTGGGCGCTGCGGCGTCGGGCTCGGCCAGCGGCTGGCCCAGCGCGGCCTCGATGCGCGCGCGGCCGATGAGGCCGGGGCGCAGCAGCGCCGGGCGCTCGCGGCTGCAGTCGACGATGCTGGACTCGATGCCCACCTCGCAGGCCCCGCCGTCCAGCACCATCAGGCCGGGGCCGAACTCCTCGGCGACGTGGCGGGCCAGCGTCGGGCTGACGCGGCCGAAGCGGTTGGCGCTGGGCGCGGCCACGCCCTGCACGCCCAGCGCGCGCGCCGCCGCCAGCACCGCGCGGGCCACCGGATGCGCGGGCGCACGCAGCGCCACCGTCGCCTGGCCGCCGGCCGCGGCCTCGGCGACGCCGGGCCGGCGCGGCACGATGACGGTCAGCGGGCCGGGCCAGAAGGCGTCCATCAACCGGCGCGCCGGCGCGGGCAGGCCGGCGGCGAACGGCTCGGCGTCGGCGGCGTCCAGCACGTGGACGATCAGCGGGTGGTCGGCCGGCCGGCCCTTGGCGGCGAAGACCTGGGCGACGGCCGCGTCCCGGTCGGCGCGCGTGGCCAGGCCGTAGACCGTCTCGGTCGGCAGGCCCAGCAGCCCGCCGCCGGCCAGGCACCGCGCGGCGGCCTGGATGGCGTCGGGGTCGTGGCCGGGCAGGAGCGGCATCGGCGCGGGCGGCGTCAGAAATCGGCCGGCAGGCCCAGCAGGGCCGCGGCCTGGCGCGCCACGCCGCGCGCCGCCTCGGGCGTCGCGGCGGTGATGTTCAGGTGGCCCATCTTGCGGCCGTGCCGCGCTTCGGCCTTGCCGTACAGGTGCAGATGAGTGCCGGGCAGCGCCAGCACGCGGTCCCAGGCCGGCGGCGTCGGGCCGCCGTCGTCGCCGAACCACAGGTCGCCCAGCAGGTTCAGCATGACGGCCGCCGAATGCTGGCGCGGCTCGGGCAGCGGCAGGCCGGCCAGCGCCCGCACCTGCAGCTCGAACTGCGAATGGTCGCAGCCGTCCATGGTCCAGTGGCCGGAGTTGTGCGGGCGCGGCGCCATCTCGTTGACGACCAGGCGGCCGCCGCCGGCCGCGCCGTCCTCCTGCACCCAGAAGAACTCGACGCACAGCACGCCGACATAGCCCAGCGCCCCGGCCACCTGGCGGGCGGCGGCGACGGCCTGCCGCTGCACCTCGGCCGGCACGTCCGGCGCCGGCACCTCGGTGACGGCCAGGATGCCGCCGCGGTGCAGGTTCTGCTGCACGGGGTAGTGGACGGTCCGGCCGTCCGCGCCGCGCGCGACCAGCACGCTGAGCTCGGCCCGCAGCGGCAGCAGCCGCTCCAGCACGCAGGGCTGGCGCTGGAGGCCGTCCCAGGCGGCGGCCAGCTCGGCGGCGGTGGCCACGCGCACCTGGCCCTTGCCGTCGTAGCCCAGGCGGCTGGTCTTCAGGATGCCGGGCAGCAGCGCCGCGTCGACGGCGGCCAGCCCGGCCGCGTCGGCGATGACCGCGTGCGGCGCGCAGGGGACGCCGGCCGCCTCGAAATGCGCCTTCTCGACGGCCCGGTCCTGGCAGACCGCGACTGCCTCGGCCGCGGGCGCGACGGTGCGCATCCCGGCCAGCGTCTGCAGCGCCACGGCCGGCACGTTCTCGAACTCGGTGGTGATCGCGTCGCAGTCGCGCGCCAGCTGCGCCAGGCCGACCGGGTCGAGGTAGCCGGCGCGGATGTGCGTCTCGGCGACGGCGCCGGCCGGGCTGATCGCGTCCGGGTCCAGCACGACGCAGCGGTAGCCCAGGGCCTGCGCCGCGTGCACGAACATGCGGCCGAGCTGGCCGCCGCCCAGCACGCCCAGCGTCGCCGCGCCCGGCAGCAGCGCGCTCAACGCAGCTCCCCGCTCATCGCGCGGGCGGCCTCGGTCTGCCGGGCCCGGAAGGCCTCGAGCTTCGCCCGCAGCGCCGCGTCGCCGGTGGCCAGCATCGCCACCGCGAACAGCGCCGCGTTGGCCGCGCCGGCCGCGCCGATCGCGAAGGTCGCCACCGGAATGCCCTTGGGCATCTGGACGATGGAATGCAGCGAATCGACGCCCTGCAGGTGGCGGCTGGCCACCGGCACGCCCAGCACCGGCACCGTGGTCTTGGCGGCCAGCATGCCCGGCAGGTGGGCCGCGCCGCCAGCGCCGGCGATGACGGCCGCCAGGCCCCGGCCGGCGGCGGCCTCGGCGTAGGCGAACATCTCGTCCGGCATCCGGTGGGCCGACACGACCCGCGCCTCGAAGGCGATGCCGAACTCGGTCAGAATCTCGGCCGCCTGCCTCATCGTCTCCCAGTCGCTGCTGGAGCCCATGACGATGCCGATGACGGCGTCCGGGTTCTGGGGGGCTGACGTGGACAAGGCGCGCTCCGAGGCTCAGGAAAGCCTTGAATTGTAGGTGGCGCCCCTCATCCTTCTCCCTCGCCATGATCGACATCACCCTCCAGAACTTCGAAGCCGAACTCATCACCGCGTCCCAGCAGCGCCCCGTGCTGCTGGACATCTGGGCGCCGTGGTGCGGCCCCTGCCGCACGCTCGGCCCCGTGCTGGAGAAGCTGGAGGCGGACTACGCCGGCCGCTTCACGCTGGCCAAGCTGAACAGCGACGAGGTGCCCGAGATCGCCACGCAGCTCAGCCAGATGTTCGGCGTGCGCTCCATCCCGTTCTGCGTGATGTTCGCGGGCGGCCAGCCGGTGGACGGCTTCGTCGGCGCGCTGCCGGAGGCGCAGATCCGCGAGTTCCTGGACAAGCACGTGCCGGCCGGCGAGGACATCGAGGCGGCCGCCGACGTGGAGGCCGCCGGGGACCTGCTCGCCGAGGGCGACCTGGACGCCGCGCTGCACAAGCTCGCGCACGCGGTGCAGACCGACCCGGCCAACGACGCAGCGCGCTTCGACTACGTGAAGGCGCTGCTGGAAGCGGGCCGGGTGGCCGACGCGCGGGCCGCCTTCGAGCCGGTGGCCGCCAAGGCCGCCGACACGCTGGTGCCCTCGCCGCGCCTGGCCGCGCTGGCCACCTGGCTGAAGGCCTGCGACGTGCAGGCCGACCCGGCCGCGCTGCAGGCGGCCATCGCCACCAACAAGCGCGACTTCGCCGCCCGCTTCGCGCTGGCGCAGACCCACCTGGCCGGCCAGCGCTTCACCGATGCGATGGACGAGCTGCTGGAAATCATCATGCGCGACAAGGCCTGGAACGACGAGGCGGCGCGCAAGGCCTACGTGGCCATCCTGGAGTTGCTGGCCAAGCCGGCGCCCAAGCCCGCGGCCGAGGCCAAGAGCGGCACGCTGGAGATCGCCGGCAAGGCCGCTGTGGTGCACAGCGACCCGCTGATCGACGGCTACCGGCGCAAGCTGTCGATGGCGCTGTTCTGAGGACCGGGAGCCTCGGCCGGCGTCAGCGCGGCGGCACCGCGAGCCCGGCCGCGGCCAGCCGCCCGGCCCAGTCGCGGCGCAGCACGGCGTCCCGCGCCCAGGCGGCGGCCGCCGCGTCGGCCTGGGCGGCGGCCAGGCCGTCCTCGCGCAGCCGGGCGTAGACCTGGGCCAGCCGCGCATGCAGGGTGGCGAGCTCGTCGAAGTCGCAGCAGGCCGGGTCTTCGGCCAGCGCCTCGGCGGCGGCCTGGGCGGCCAGCGCGCGGGCGCGCGGCAGGTCGCCGGTGTTGGCCCAGCACCAGGCCAGGTCCGCCAGCAGGCTGATGCCCAGCCGCGCCAGGCCGGCCGCGGTGGCGGCGGGCAACTGGGCTTCGAGCAGCGCGGCGGCGGTGGCGAAATCGCCCTGCGTGGTGAGCAGCTGGGCGCGCAGCAGCGGCGTCAGGTCGGCGCGCGCGGAGCCGCCGACGGCATCGTCGAAATGGTCGATGGAGGCCACGCCCAGCAGCCCGGGCGGCGCCTCGCCGGGCTCGCCCGTCAGCGCGGCGCGGCGGATGCACAGCGCGCGCCTCAGCGTCTGGTTGTAGTGCAGCGCGGCCAGCCCGGCGTCGTCGCCCCCGGCGATGGCATGCTGGCGCGCCCAGGCATACCAGGGCGACGCGGCGGCCTCGCCGCCGACCTGGCCCCAGACCGAGGCCAGCGCGGTGGCGATGCGGTGGCCGGCGCCGTGGTCGGCGGCCGGCAGCGCGGCCAGCGTCGCCAGCGCAGCCGGGGCATGGTCCAGGATGCCGGCGATGTCGCGGCCGACGTAGGCGATCTGCGCCAGCCAGGCATCGGCCAGCGCCTGCAGCGGCGCGAGGCCGGCCGCCGCGGCGATGGCGCGGGCGCGCCGCGCGCGGTCGCGGGCATCGCCGCCGAAGGCGCCGAAATAGGCCATCACGCCCTCGGCCAGGTGCAGCCAGCCGGCCAGTTCGACGTCCGGCGTCCGCAGCGCGCAGACATGCAGGCGGTCCAGCTCCTCGCGGGCCTCGGCCTCGCGGCCGTGGCGCAGCCACAGGATGGCGCGCTGCACCTGCAGCGCGGCGGCGCGCGCCGGCTGGCCGGCGGCGGCCGCGATCTCGCCGTCGAGCCGCTGGGCCAGCCGGCTGCGCAGCCTGACGGCCGCCGAAGGCGGATGCGGGGCGCTGGACATGGGCGCAGCGTAAGCGAAGCCGGGGCCGCGATGGCCCCGGATTTGCTCGGCCCTCAGGCCATCAAGCCGTCAGCCGCTGCAGCGCTTCCTCGTACTTCTGCACCGTGCGGGCGATCACCTCGGCCGGCAGCGCCGGTGCCGGCGCCGTCTTGCCCCAGGGCTTGCCGTCGACGGCGGCCTGCTCCAGCCAGTCGCGCACGAACTGCTTGTCGTAGCTGGGCGGGTTGCTGCCCGGCGCGTAGCTCTCGACGGGCCAGTACCGCGAGGAGTCGGGCGTCAGCACCTCGTCCATCAGCGTCAGCGTGCCGTCGGCATCGAGGCCGAACTCGAACTTGGTGTCGGCAATGATGATGCCCTTGGCCAGCGCGAAGTCGGCGGCGCGCCGGTAGAGCTGGAGGGAGATGTCGCGCACGCGCGCCGCCAGCTCGGGGCCGATCAGGGCGGCCGCCTGCTCGAAGCTGATGTTCTCGTCGTGGTCGCCCATCTCGGCCTTGGTCGCGGGCGTGAAGATGGGCTCGGGCAGCTTGTCGGCGTTGCGCAGGCCGGCGGGCAGCTGGACGCCGCAGACGCTCTGCGTCTTCTGGTACTCGGCCCAGCCGCTGCCGGCGAGGTAGCCGCGCACCACGGCCTCGATGGGCAGCGGCTTCAGGCGCTTGACGAGCATGGCGCGGCCCCGGATCTGCTCGCGCTCGGCGTCGCTCGCCACGGCGGACAGCGGGTCGTCGCCGGTCAGGTGGTGGGGGACGATGCCCTGCAGCTTGTCGAACCAGAACAGCGCCATCTTCGTCAGCAGCGCGCCCTTGCCCGGGATGGGCTCGCCCATGATGACGTCGAAGGCCGACAGGCGGTCGCTGGCGACCATCAGGATGCGGTCGTCGCCGACGGCGTAGTTCTCGCGCACCTTGCCGCGGCCGAGCAGCGGCAGGGAGGTCAGGCGGGATTCATAGAGGGCTTGGGGCATGGCGGCGGATTCTAGGAGGCCAAAACCGGCGTAGCGGGCCGTGAAGCGCGCATGGCCCTCGCGGCCGAAGGCCTCGGCGTCCCAGTCGCCGGGCAGCAGCCGGGCAGCGAACTCAGGCCGGAAACGGTAGGCCTGGGCCGGCAGCGCCGTGCCGTCGGCCAGCGTGACAACGACCGCCACGCGCTCGTACTCCTCGCCCTCGAAGGCATCCAGCCGCGCCCAGGCGGCGGCGTCCACGTCGCGGTAGAGCCGGCCCGCCACCCGGCCGCCGGGCGCCGCCCGCAGGCCGGGATAGTCCTGGCCGCGCACCGGGTGGCGGGCATGGTCCGCCAGCGCAGCGGGCTCGCTGGCGAACGCCGCCCCGCAGACACGGTCCATGATGTCGGCCCACATCAGCGAGCCGTAGGCGAAGCAGTGGCGCGGGCTCACTGCACCTTTTGCGCCAGCTCGCCGCGCGCGTAGGCGGCGGCGATGTCGGCCAGCGTGCGCGGCTTGATCTTGCCGGCCTGGCCTTCGCAGCCGAATTCCAGGTAGCGCTGCTTGCAGATCGCCTTGGCGGCCTCGCGGGCCGGCTTGAGCCACTCGCGGGCGTCGAACTTGTCGGGGTTCTCGGCCATGAACTTGCGCACCGCGCCGGTCATCGCCAGCCGGATGTCGGTGTCGATGTTGATCTTGCGCACGCCATGCTTGATGGCCTCCTGGATCTCCTCGACCGGCACGCCGAAGGTCTCCTTCATCCTGCCGCCGTACTGGTTGATGATCGCCAGCAGCTCCTGCGGCACCGACGACGAGCCGTGCATGACCAGGTGGGTGTTGGGGATGCGCGCGTGGATCTCCTTCACGCGGCCGATGGCCAGGATGTCGCCCGTGGGCTTGCGGCTGAACTTGTAGGCGCCGTGGCTGGTGCCGATGGCGATGGCCAGCGCGTCCAGCTGCGTGGCCTTGACGAACACGGCGGCTTCCTCGGGGTCGGTCAGCATCTGCGAATGATCGAGCTTGCCTTCGGCGCCGATGCCGTCCTCCTCGCCGGCCTCGCCGGTCTCCAGGTTGCCCAGGCAGCCCAGCTCGCCTTCCACGGTGACGCCGACCTGGTGCGCCATCTCGACGACGCGGCGGGTCACGTCCACGTTGTAGTCGAAGGAGGCGGGCGTCTTGCCGTCCTCCATCAGCGAGCCGTCCATCATCACGGAGCCGAACCCGAGGTCGATCGCGCCGGCGCAGACCTTGGGGCTGGTGCCGTGGTCCTGGTGCATGACCAGCGGGATGTGCGGGTAGGCCTCGCAGGCGGCCTGGATCAGGTGCTTGATGAAGGGCTCGCCGGCATATTTGCGCGCACCGGCGCTGGCCTGCAGGATGACCGGCGCGCCGACCTCGTCGGCCGCGGCCATCACGGCCTGCACCTGCTCCAGGTTGTTGACGTTGAAGGCTGGGATGCCGTAGCCGTTGTCGGCGGCGTGGTCCAGCAGCTGGCGCATGGAAACGAGAGGCATGGGAGGTTCCCGGTGGAGTTGAAAAACTTTTCTGGGCCGCAGCGGCAGCCGTGAGCCGTAACCGCGCCGTAACTGGTGGGGGATTCTAGGGAGTCGCGGGCATGCCCCAGCCCCCTCGGTCGGGAGTGCTCAGCACAATGCGCGGTCATGACGCGACTGGTGCTCGACGACCTCACCAACTGGATCACCGCCGCCGCCGGCGAGCACTCGCACGACCTGGCCGCCCACGTCGAAGCGCGCACCGGCGCCAGCCGCCGCGCGGCGCAGGCGGCGCTGCGGCGCCTGGTGGACGCCGGCTGGCTGGCCCGCACCGGCAGCAGCCGCCGCCCGGTGTTCGCACCCGGCGGCCTGCGCCAGGTGGCGCGCGCCTACACGCTGCACGGCCTGCAGGAAGACCTGCCCTGGCAGCGCGACTTCGCGCCGCACTTCGCGCTGCCGCCGCATGTCGCGCGCATGGTGCAGCACGGCTTCACCGAGCTGGTCAACAACGCCGCGGACCATTCCGGCGGCACCAGCGTCACCGTGTCGCTGCGCCAGACGCCCACGCACGCGCAGCTGCTCGTCAGCGACGACGGCGTCGGCGTGTTCGACAGGATCTGCGCCGCCTTCACGCTGGACGGCCCGCAGCACGCGATGCTGGAGCTGAGCAAGGGCCGGCTGACCAGCGCGCCGCACGCCCACACCGGCCGCGGCCTGTTCTTCAGCAGCCAGCTGGCCGACGTGTTCGACATCCACGCCAACAACACCGCCTACCAGCGGCGCGCCTGGGAGGGCGGCGGCTGGCAGAAAGGCCGCGCGCTGCCGCGCCAGGGCAGCAGCATCTACATGGCCATCGCGCTGAACACCACGCGCACGCTGGACGGCGTGCTGAACGCCTGGAGCCTCGGCGGCGACGGCATCGCGTTCGACCAGACCCGCGTGCCACTGCGCCTGCTGACCACCGAGGGCCAGGCGCTGGACTCGCGCGCCCAGGCCCGCCGCGTCGGCGCGCGGCTGGCCACCTTCAAGCGCGCCGAGATCGACTTCGACGGCGTGACCGACGTCGGCCACGGCTTCACGGACGAGCTGTTCCGCGTGTTCGCCGGCGCCAATCCGCAGGTCGAGCTGGTGGCGGTGAACGCTACGCCGCGCATCGAGGCGCTGGTGAAGATCGCGCGGGTGACATGAGAGCCCGTGCCGCTGCGGGACACTGCAGCCTTGACGCACCCGCGCACGCCCCCAAGAATTCCATCAAGCCCCCCCGGAAAGCCCCCCATGAAAATCTCGACCCTCCTGCGCGCCGCCACGCTGGCGCTCGGCGCCACCCTCGCCAGCACCGGCGCGCTGGCGCAAGCGGCGTTCTCGTCGCTGAAGCTGGAGTTCGCGCAGCCGGCCGGCACCGCGCTGACCACCGACGACATCCCCGTCTACGTCCGCCTGACGAACACCAGCAGCCAGGCCTTCGTCTTCGACAACTCGCTGCCGCTGGCCGGCCTGAACCCGGCCGACATCCCCACCACCAGCTGGCGGTATGACCCCGTCACCCAGCAGTCGGCCGAAGTCCCGTTCGCGAGCTACACGGCGTTCAGTCTCAACATCGGCTTTAGCTGCAGCGGCACGTTCACGCACGGCTGCGATGACACCCCCTACGCATTCGACTTCGCCGCCGAGCCCTTCACCGAGCCCTACGAGCTGGCGGCCGGCGCGAGCCACACCTACCTGTTCGGCACCTTCATGCCGGTGGGCGGCAGCGCCGCCCCGGGCAACTACGAGTTCTACCGCTCGCTGATGGTGCTGCACATCGACGGCCTGGACGCCGACGGCAACAAGATCTGGTCGACGCTCGACCCGGCCGCCACCTGCGGCTTCAGCACCGCCCAGGACTGCCTCGCGGCCGGCGCCACCCTCTTCACGCGCACGGTCAGCCCCGTGCCCGAACCCGCCAGCGCGCTGCTGCTGCCGCTCGGCCTGGCCGGCCTGGCCATGGCGCTGCGCCGCCGGCGCGGCCAGGGGCAGGCGTGATGCCGGCGCGTCGCGGAGCCCGAGATGCATGAATTCACCCTGCCCGACATGAGCTGCGGCCACTGCGTGGCCGCGATCACCGAGGCCGTGCGCGCCGCCGACGCGCAGGCCCGCATCGACATCGACCGCGACGCCCGGATCGCCCGCGTGGACAGCGCCCTGCCCCGCGACACGCTGGCCGCCGCGCTGGCCCAGGCCGGCTACCCGCCCGCGCCCTGAGCCCCTGCTCATGCCCCCCCCCCGCATTCGCGGGGGGCGCTTCGAACCCGGGATGTGCCCGCCCGGTGCGGCCCCCTAGCATCGCCGCCATTCCCTGTCTGGAGACCGCGATGTCCACCCTCAACAAACTCTGCCTGACCGCCGCGCTGACGGCCCTGACCGCCCCCGCCTGGGCCGCGCTGACGCTCACCGGCACCGGCGCCTACAACCTGGGCAGCGCCAGCGGCCCCGGCGCCACGCCCGCCGGCCAGACCAGCTGCGGCAACGTGAACGGCCAGGACGCGCTGTCCTTCGACGGCTCGGGCATCAACAGCATCGGCATCCACGCCTATGCGTGCGAGAGCGACTGGGGCATCGACTTCGGCAGCCGCTCCTCCGGCGAGAACACCTTCTTCGCGCGCGGCGTGGCCTCGGTGACCGGCACGCTGACGACCGCCGACGACGGCCTCTTCAGCTTCTACATCCACCCCGGCGAGATCGGCGCCTTCGGCAGCACCGCGTTCACCAGCGGCGAGTTCCAGAAGGCCCGGCTGACCATCCAGCTCATCATCGACGGCAAGAAGTACCTGGACGAGGCCTGGAGCGCCGAGGTCGGCGCGGGCGGCGTCATCACCAACAGCTTCACCTCGGGCGCCGACACCGACGTGGCCCTGTCCGTGGGCTCCTCCGTCCTCAGCGGCACGGGCTACTTCAGCTATGGCCTGTCGGGCGGCCAGTACGCGGTCGACCTGGGCGACGGCACGCACGACATCTCCTACATCATGACCTCCGAGGCGTCCGGCAACATCCTGACGACCGGCATCTGCACGGCCGTGCTGCAGGGCGGCGGCGAAGGCGGCCAGGAGCCGCGGCTCCAGCGGACCGCCGCGGTGGCCGACGACGGCGAAGGCCCCGGCCCCGGCGAGCCGTTCACGTCCTATTGCGGCGCCGGCGCGCGCTCGGGCGACCCGTTCCCGCCCATTGCCCGCGCGCAGCCCGTCGACCTGCCCGAGCCCATGTCCGCCGGCCTCGCGCTGACGGCCCTGCTGGCCGCGGCCGGCGCTTGCCGCCGCAGCGCCGGCAAGCGCTGAAGGCCGGCACCCGCTGCATCACGGGCGGGCCACGGGCCCGCCTTTTTCATGGCCGGCGCGCATGCCGGGCCAGCGCCTGCAGCAGCGCCGCCAGGCTGGCCGGCTTGGCGAGGTGGGCGTCGCAGCCGGCGTCCAGCGCCTGCTGCACGTCGCCGTCGGCGGCGCGCGCCGTCAGCGCGACGATGGGCAGGCGCGCATGCCCGCCGGCGGCCTCGGCCGCGCGCCATTGCCGCGTCGCCGTGAGGCCGTCCATGCCGGGCATCAGCAGGTCCATCAGCACCAGGTCGAAACCGCCCGCGCGCAGCGCGTCCAGCGCCGCCGCGCCGTCGCGCACGCGGGTGATGCGGTGGCCCAGCGGCGCCAGCATCTCCTCGACGACGAGCGCGTTGACGTCGTCGTCCTCCGCCAGCAGCAGCGCCAGCGGCCGGTCGGGCGCGACGCGGCCGGCCGGGGCGTCCAGCAGGTCGTCGTCTTGGGGCGGGCGGGCGTCGGGCAGGTCGAGCAGCACGTCGAAGCGGCTGCCCTCGCCGGGCTGGCTGTGGATGCGCAGGTCGCCGCCCATCAGCCGCGCCAGGCCGCGCGTGATGGCCAGGCCGCGGGGCTCGGCCTCCTCCGCCACCGCCCAGCGCGCCAGCTGCTGCGGCTCGATGCCGATGCCGGTGTCCTGCACGCTGAGCAGCACGCGCCCCTCGTCGTCGCGCGACAGGTCCACCAGGACGCCGCCGCGGCGCGTGAACTCGATGGCGTTGCCGACCAGGTGGGCGACGATCTGCGCGACGCGCTGCGGGTCGCCCAGCAGCCAGCCGGCGGCCTCGGGGCGCGCGAACGCGCGCAGCCACAGGCCCTGGCGCTGCGCCCGCCCGCGCAGCAGCTCCAGCTGCAGCTCGACGAGGTCCGCCAGGTTGAACGGCTGCGAGTCCAGCGCCAGCCGGCCGCTTTCGATGCGGGCGCCGTCCAGCAGGTCGTTGACGAGCGCGAACACCTGCCGGCCGGCGTGGCCCAGCAGCTCGACGTGGTGGGCCTGCCCGGGCCGCAGCGGCGAGCGGGCCAGGATGTCGGCCAGGCCCAGCACGGCGGTCATCGGCGTGCGCATCTCGTGGCTGACCTGGGCCAGCAGCTCGGTCTTGGCGCGGCTGCGCGCGTCGGCCAACTCGCGCTGGCGCGCCAGCTCGCGTCCGCGCGCGCGGGCCTGGCGCCGGCGCTCGAGGGCGGTCAGGCCCAGCGCCAGCGCCAGCAGGTAGAGCGCCGGCGCCGGCGCGGGCAGCACGCCGGCCCAGGCCGCGCCCGCCGCGCCGGCCGCGATGCCGGCCAGCGCCAGGCCGGCGGCCAGCAGCGGGCGGCGCGGCCACAGCAGCGGCAGCGCGCCGAGCGCGAACAGCAGCGCGGTCGCCGCCCAGGCGGCCGGGCCGCGGTCGCGCAGCAGCGGCGGCGGGGTGGCGCCGAGCGCGTCGAACACCGCCGCGTTGAGCGCGGCGCCGGGGAGCCGGCCCAGCGGCGTCACGGCCTCGTCGGCGAAGAAGGCGCTGCTGCCGACGAACACCGCGCGGCCGGCGAGCTCGCGGGCCAGCGCCGGGTCGTCCGCCTCGCCCAGCGCGGCGCGCATCAGGCGCTGCCAGGGCAGGATGGCCGGCCGGCCGGCATGCGGCGGCAGGCGCAGCCGCAGCCGGCCGTCCGCGTCGACGGGCCAGCGGCGCGGGCCGGCCGCCAGCACGCCGTCGGCCACCCGCCAGGCGGCCGTGCCGTCGGCCCGCAGCCGCGCCGCGAGCGCCAGGCTGGGCAGGCTGCGGCCCTGCACGCGGTGCAGCAGCGGCAGGCGGCGCAACACGCCGTCGTCGTCCAGCGCGGCGGAGATGACGCCCAGGCTGGCCGGCACGGTGAGCGCGTCCAGCAGCGCGTCGGCGGGCGGGGCGAGCGCGTCCCAGCGCAGGCCGGGCGTGTCCGGCATGGCCAGGCGCTGCAGCGCGCGTTGCTCGGCCGCGCCGGCCGGCTCCGGCGCCTCGGCGGTGCGCGGCTGCGCCTGCTGGCCCGCAGCGGCCAGCACGACGGGCAGGCCGCCGGACAGGGCCTGCGCCAGCGCGGCATCGCCGTCGCGCGGGCCGGTGAAGACGATGTCCATGACCACCAGGCGGGCGCCGGCATCGCGCAGATAGCCCAGCATCAGCGCGTAGGTCTCGCGCGGGTAGGGCCATTCGCCCAGCGAGCCGCGCAGCGCGCGCAGCGAGGCGTCGTCGATGTCGACGACCAGGCTCGGCCCCGGCACGGCCCCGGGCGCGGGCGCCGTGGCGCGCAGCAGCAGGTCGCCGAGCGCGCGGTCCACGCGCGGCTGGCCGCCGACCAGGGCCAGCCCGGCCCAGAGCAGCAGGGCGCCGGGCAGCGCGAGCCAGGGCCAGCGGGGCTTCAAAGCAGCGGCAGGAGCAGCAGCGGCAGCAGCCACGGCCAGCGCACCGGCGGCGCGGGCTGCTCGATGGCCTGGGTCTGGCCCCAGGGCCCGGCGGCGCCGGCCGCGTTGACGGCGCGGGCGCGCAGGAAGTAGCGGCCGGGCGGCGGCTTGGGCAGCACCAGTTCGGGCTGCGCGGCCTGGAAGCGCTGGACGCCGTCACCGGCGAAGGCGTCGTCGCCGGCCCACTCCAGCTCGTAGTGCGCGACACCGGGGTCGGCGCGCCAGCGCAGCTTGAGCTGGTCGCCCTCGACCTCGGACGCGGCCGGCGGCGGCGCGGGCGGCGGGGGCTTGAGCTCGAAGGTCTGCGGGTCGCCGAAGGGGCCGCTGCGCCCGTCGGCCGCGACCGACGCGATGCGCCAGTGGTAGACGCCGAAGGGCAGGTCGAGCTGGCGGCCGTTGCCGTCCAGCGGCGGGGTGTCCAGCACCTTGTCGGCGAAGCCGGCGTCGCGCGCCACCTGCAGGCGCACGCGCGGCGCGGCGGTGTTGCGCGTCCAGGCCAGCGCGACGGCGCGCTCGCCGTAGACCGTCGCGCTGGGCGGCGGCGACTGGATGAACGGCGGCTCGGGCCGCGCGGCGAGCCGGATGTCGGCGTCCGCCGCGGCGCCTTCGTGGCCGCGGGCGTCGATGGCGCGCACGCGCAGCGTGTAGTCGCCGTCGGGCAGGTCGCGCGCCTCGGGCCAGGCCGCGACGGGCTCGGCGACGTGGGCGTCGAGCAGCAAATGGGCGAAGTCGCCGCGGGCGTAGAGCTGCGCGCGCCAGGTGACCGCGCCGGCCGGGCCGCCGGCCCAGGCCAGGCGCAGCGGCAGGCGCTCGACGCGCGGCTCCAGGCCGCCCAGGTCGGGCGCGGGCAGCAGCGGCGAGACGTCGCGAGCCGCGCCCTCGGCCAGCAGGCCCTGGCCGGCGGCCACGTCGGCGCGCAGGCCGTCCGCATGCACGGCGCCGGAGAGCACCTGCATGTGCGTGGTGGCGCCGTCGGCCTGCACGCGGAACTCGGTGCCGCGCACGCCCAGGTTGACGTGCGGCGTGCGCACGTCGTACAGCGGCAGGCGCTGCGCGTTGGGCGCGACGCGGCTGTCCGCCCCGCCCTTGGCGATGCGCAGCTGCACCGCCGGCAGCGCGCCGCGGCCCAGCACCAGCAACTGCTCCAGCGCGATGTCGCTGCCGGGCGGGATCAGCAGGCGCGAGCCGTCGGCGAAGCGCAGGCTGGCGCTGGACTGCTCGCCGGTGCGCAGCCGGTCGCCGCTTTGCAGCGTGGCGCCCGCGGCAAGGGGCTCGCGGGTGGCACCGCGCTCGCGGCTCACGTCGCCACGCACGAACACGGCCTCGGCGACGCCGGCCTCACGCTTCAGCCAGGCGACGGGCATGCGTAGCGTGCTGCCGGGCCGGAGCCGCAGCGGGTCGGCCACGCGGTTGAGCTGCTGCAGGTCGCGCCAGGTGCGCGGCGGCGCCATCCAGGCGCCGGTCAGCGAGAGCAGGGTGTCGCCCGGCTGCACGCGGTAGCGCCAGTCGGCCTCGGCCTGCGCATGCGCCGCGCCGCCGAGCAGCAGCCCGGCCGCCAGCCAGACGCAGGAAATCTTCATGTGGAATCTTTGATTGCCCATGGCGGGCATGGTAACGAGGTGCCCGGTGCCGGCTCAGTGCTGGCTCAGCGCCTGCGCCAGTTCCGCGCGCAGCTGGCGCAGGCGCTGCAGCTCCCGGCCCGGCGCCTGCAGCGCCGGCCACAGCAGCGCGACGAGGTCGCGCGCGCTCGCCTCCACATCGATCTGCCGGCCGGTGATGACCACCTCCCACAGCATGTGCTCCATCGGCCCGAAGACCAGCGAGCGCAGCAGGCGCAGCGGGATGTCCTGGCGCACCTCGCCGGCCTGCTGGCCACGCGCGAGCAGGTCCATCAGCGGCGCGGTGTAGCGGCGCTGCAGCCCGACGAAGCCGTCGTCGCCCAGGTCCGGGCCGCCCTGCCCGGCGTCCTTGCGGCCCTCCGACAGCACCAGCGCGCACAGCCCCGTGCCCTGGATGAGGAACAGCCGCAGATGGGTCAGCACGACGAACTCCAGCTGCTCGCGCACCGGCGCCTCGCGCGGCAGGCCGGCCTCGATGGCGGCGATGATTTCGTCGTACCAGTCCTGGATGACGCGCCGGCACAGCTCGCGCTTGCCGCGGAAGTAGGTGAAGACCGTGGCCTCCGAGATGGCCAGGCGCTGCGCGATCTCGGTGGTGGTGGCGCGCTCGTAGCCACGCTCGGCGAACACCTCGCGGCCGACGCGCAGGATGTCGCGCACGCGCTGCTCGGCCTTGGGGCCGGCGGGCGAGCGGCGTTGCGGGGTGGGCGCGGCGGACGGCATGGCTGGCGCATTCTGCGCATTTATTGAGTAACACTCAAGTTCCGATTGCACCCGGATTCACACTGGACTATCCTGCCGGTCCTCGCGCGGCCACGCGGCTGCATCCATGATCAAGTTGAGCCCTGCTTAAGCGTCCGCACGGCAGGCTCGCCGGGAGACGCCATGCCGGTCCTGACCACCCAGCTCAACCCCCGCTCGGCCGATTTCAAGGCCCATGCCGAGGCCATGCGCGGCCACCTCGACGACCTGAACGCCACGCTGGCCCGCATCGCGCTGGGCGGCGGCGACGCGGCCCGCGCCAAGCACACCGCGCGCGGCAAGCTGCTGCCGCGCGAGCGCGTGGAGATGCTGCTGGACCCGGGCACGCCCTTCCTGGAGCTGGCGCCGCTGGCCGGGCTGAACCTGTACGACAACGCGGCGCCGGGCGGTGGCCTCGTCGCCGGCGTCGGCCGCGTCGCCGGCGTGGAGTGCATGGTGGTGTGCAACGACGCGACCGTGAAGGGCGGCACCTACTACCCGATCACCGTCAAGAAGCATCTGCGCGCGCAGGAGATCGCGCAGCAGAACCGCCTGCCCTGCCTCTACCTGGTGGACAGCGGCGGCGCCAACCTGCCGAACCAGGACGAGGTCTTCCCCGACCGCGACCACTTCGGCCGCATCTTCTTCAACCAGGCCAACCTGTCGGCCGCGGGCATCCCGCAGATCGCCGTCGTCATGGGCTCCTGCACGGCCGGCGGCGCTTACGTGCCGGCGATGAGCGACGAGACCATCATCGTCAAGAATCAGGGCACCATCTTCCTCGGCGGCCCGCCGCTGGTGAAGGCGGCGACCGGCGAGGTCGTCACGGCCGAGGACCTGGGCGGCGGCGACGTCCACACGCGCCTCTCCGGCGTGGCCGACCACCTCGCCAACAACGACACGCATGCGCTGGCCCTCGCGCGGCAGTCGGTCGCGCGGCTGAACTGGGTCAAGGCCCACCCGCTGGCGGTGCAAACGCCCCGGGCGCCGGCCTTCGACCCGGCCGAACTGCACGGCGCGATCCCGACCGACACCCGCAAGCCCTTCGACGTGCGCGAGGTCATCGCCCGCATCGTCGATGCGTCAGAGTTCGACGAGTTCAAGGTCCGCTACGGCGCGACGCTGGTCTGCGGCTTCGCGCACATCGAGGGCATGCCGGTGGGCATCGTCGCCAACAACGGCATCCTGTTCGCCGAGAGCGCCAACAAGGGCGCGCACTTCATCGAGCTGTGCTGCCAGCGCAAGGTGCCGCTGGTGTTCCTGCAGAACATCACCGGCTTCATGGTCGGCCGCAAGTACGAGAACGAGGGCATCGCCCGCGCCGGCGCCAAGATGGTGACGGCCGTGGCCTGCGCGCAGGTGCCGAAGTTCACCGTCATCATCGGCGGCAGTTTCGGCGCGGGGAACTACGGCATGTGCGGCCGCGCCTACAGCCCGCGCTGGCTGTGGATGTGGCCGAACGCGCGCATCTCGGTGATGGGCGGCGAGCAGGCGGCCAGCGTGCTGTCCACGATCCGCCGCGACGGCATCGAGGCCAAGGGCGGGGCCTGGTCGGCGGAGGAGGAAGAGGCGTTCAAGGCGCCGATCCGCCAGCAGTACGAGGACCAGGGACATCCGTATTACGCGTCGGCACGGCTGTGGGACGACGGCGTCATCGACCCGGCCGACACGCGCCGCGTGCTGGCGCTGGGGCTGTCGGCGGCGCTGAATGCGCCGATCCCGGAGACGAAGTTCGGGGTGTTCAGGATGTGATGGGCATCGGCCCGGGCGCTGGACTTGGTCAGAGTCATTCGCGCATAATGCACACACAAACCCAACCCAATACACATCATGCGCACCAACATCGAGATCGACGATGAGTTGATGGCCCGCGCCTTGGCGGCCGGGCCGTTCAAGACGAAGAAGGAGGCCGTCGAGGCCGGCTTGCGCCTGCTGGAGCGCCAAGCGGCCTACGGCGAAATCCTGAAGTGGCGCGGCAAGCTGCAATGGGGCTGGGGTGACGAAGAGCGGCTGAATGGTGAGCCGAACTGGTCCTACAGCGAACCCCGGCAGCCCCAAGGCGCATCCATGGTCCAGGAGCCTCGCGCGACTTACATCGCCAAGCCTTCGCGCAAGGCTGCCGCCAAAGGCTGACACCATGCTCGTGGCCGACAGCAGCGTCTGGATCGACTTCTTCAACGGCGCCGGCAACGCCGCCAGCGACGCGCTGGAAGGCTGGTTGATACAGGGCGATGCCGAGGTGCTGATGCCGGACCTCGTGCTGTTCGAGATCGTGCGCGGATTCCGCACCGACCGCGAGATGCGCGACGCGATGCGCATCCTGGCACCCATGGGCGCGCGCGCCATCGGCGGCGAAGCCGCTGCCTTGCGCGCCGCCGAGCGCTACCGCAGCCTGCGCGCGGTCGGCTACACGGTGCGCAGCGGCGTCGATGCGCTGCTGGCCAGCTACTGCATCGACCACGACCACATCCTGCTGCACCGCGACCGCGACTTCCTGCCTTACGTCGAGCGCTTCGGCCTGCGCGCCTGGCCGCTGACCGCCTGACGACGCACCCATCACCATGACCTCCCCCTTGCTGCACATCACCACCGCCGGCCCCGTCGCCCGCGTCACGCTGAACCGGCCCGAGGTGCGCAACGCCTTCAACGAGGGCCTGATCGCCGAGCTGACGGCCGCCTTCACCGAACTGGGCCAGCGCGAAGACCTGCGCGCCATCGTGCTCGCCGCCGAGGGCAAAGCCTTCTGCGCCGGGGCCGACCTGAACTGGATGCAGGCTTTTGGCCGCTACTCGTGGGACGAGAACCATGCCGACGCCACGAAGCTCGCCGACATGCTGTGGGCCATCTACGCCTGCCCCGTGCCCGTCGTCGCGCGCGTGCAGGGCGACGTGTACGCGGGCGGCGTGGGCCTGGCGGCCTGCGCGGACGTGGTCGTCGCCGTGGACAGCGCCGGCTTCTGCCTGTCCGAGGCCAGGCTCGGCCTGCTGCCCGCCACCATCGCGCCCTACGTCGTCCGGGCGCTGGGCGAGCAGGCGTCGCGGCGCTATTTCGTCACGGCGGAGCGCTTCTCCGCCGCCGAGGCGCGGCGGCTGGGCCTGGTGCATGAGGTCGTCGCGGCCGACGCGCTGGACGCCACGGTCGCTGAACTCGTCGCCGCGATCACTGCCAACGGCCCCGCCGCCGCGCGCGCCTGCAAGCGCTTGGTGAAGGACGTGGCCGGCCGCGAGGTCACGCCCGCGCTGCGCGACGACACCGCGCGCCGCATCGCCGACATCCGCGCCAGCGCCGAGGGCCGCGAGGGCGTGCGGAGCTTCCTCAACAAAACCCGGCCCGCCTGGCAGCAACCATGAAACTCGACGCGCTCCAACTGCTCGCGCTGGCCGCCGCC
The DNA here is from genome assembly GCF_047654785.1 of Roseateles sp. GTDB lineage: Bacteria > Pseudomonadota > Gammaproteobacteria > Burkholderiales > Burkholderiaceae_C > Pelomonas. The sequence goes on along the minus strand of NZ_JASGKQ010000001.1, from coordinate 203,858 downwards.
CTGGGCTGGGCCAGCGGCCTGCGCCTGTACCTGACGGTGCTGCTGGTCGGCGTCGCCGGCCACTTCGGCTGGGTGCCGCTGCCGCCCGGCCTGCAGCTGCTGGCCTCGCCGCTGGTGATGGGCTGCGCCGGGGCGCTGGCGCTGGTCGAGTTCCTGGCCGACAAGATCCCGCTGGTGGACAGCGCCTGGGATGCACTGCACACGCTGATCCGCATCCCCGCCGGCGCGGCGCTGGTGGCGGGGCTGTTCAGCGGCTGGGCGGGCGACCACGGCGAGGCCTGGACCTTCGTCGCCGCGCTGGCCGGCGGCGGCCTCGCGGCGGCCGCGCACACGGCCAAGGCCAGCACGCGCGCGGCGGCCAACACCTCGCCCGAGCCCTTCTCCAACGTCGGCCTGTCGCTGCTCGGCGACGTGGCCGTGCCGTCCATGCTGTGGCTGGCCTGGGCCCACCCCTTCGTGTTCTTCCCGCTGCTGGTGCTGGCGCTCGCCGTGATGGCCGTGCTGATCTGGTTCTGCTTCCGGTTCGTGCGCGCCCTCGCCCGGCGCGTGCGCCCCGCATCCACATGACGTCCCTCCAAGACCGCAGCCGCGCGGCCGTCTGGCACCCCTGCACGCAGATGGCCCGGCTGGCCGACGTGCCGCCGCTGCCCATCGCCCGCGGCGCCGGTCCCTGGCTGTTCGACAGCGACGGCCGGCGCTATTTCGACGCGAACTCGTCCTGGTGGGTCAACCTGTTCGGCCACAGCGACCGCGCGCTGCACGACGCGATCAAGGCCCAGCTCGACACCCTGCCCCACGTGATGCTGGCCGGCTGTACGCACGAGCCCGCCGTGCGGCTGGCCGAGCGGCTGTCGGCACGCACCGGCGGGGCGCTGGGCCATGCCTTCTTCGGCAGCGACGGCGCCAGCGCCGTCGAGATCGCGCTGAAGCAGAGCTTCCATGCGTGGAAGAACCGCGGCCTGCCCGGGAAGCGCGAGTTCGTCTGCCTGAAGCACGGCTACCACGGCGAGACGCTGGGCGCGCTGAGCGTGACGGACGTGCAGGTGTTCCGCGACGCCTACGACCCGCTGCTGATGCGCGCCCACATCGTCGCGTCGCCGGACGCGCGCCTGGGCAACGAGGCCGAGGCGCTGGCCGCGATGCGCACGCTGCTGGCCGGGCGGCACGCCTCCATCGCCTGCGTCATCGTCGAGCCACTGGTGCAGGGCGCGGCCGGCATGGTCATGCATTCGCCGGCCTACCTGAAGGGCCTGCGCGAGTTGACGCGCGAGTTCGGCGTCCACCTGATCGCCGACGAGATCGCGGTCGGCTGCGGGCGCACCGGCAGCTTCTTCGCGTGGGAGCAAACGCAAGCCGACTGGCCCGACTTCATGCTGCTGAGCAAGGGCATCACCGGCGGCACGCTGCCGCTGTCGCTGGTGCTGACCACCGACGACGTGTTCGCCGCCTTCTGGAGCGAGGACGTGACGCGCGGCTTCCTGCACTCGCACTCCTACACCGGCAACCCGCTGGCCTGCGCGGCGGCGAACGCGGTGCTGGACCGCTTCGACGCCGGCCAGCTCGACGACAACCGCGCGCAGGCCGCCCGGCTGACTCGCGCCTTCGCGCCGCTGGCGTCGCGCGTCGCACACCTGCGCCAGCGCGGCATGATCCTGGCCTTCGACGTGCCGGACGCGCCGCCGCGCTTCGCCGAACGCTTCCACCTCGCGGCGCGCGCGCACGAACTGCTGATCCGCCCGATCGGCAACACCGTCTACCTGATGCCCCCTTATCTGATCGACGACACGGCCGCCGCCTTCCTGGCCGGCGCCGTGACGCAAACGCTGGACGATGTGCTGAACGATGTCCCTGCTTGACCACCTGGGCGCCAAGCTCGACGCCATCGCCGCGCAAAGCCTGACCCGCAAGCTCCGCAACGCCGACACCGGCACCGCGCCCCGCCAGACCGTCGACGGCCGCCCGCTGCTGATGTTCTGCTCGAACGACTACCTCGGCCTCGCCGCCGAGCCCGCGATCGCCGACGCGCTGGCCGAGGGCGCGCGCCGCTGGGGCGGCGGCTCGGGCGCGTCGCCGCTGGTCAGCGGCCACAGCGCCGCGCACGCCGCCGTCACCGACACGCTCGCGCGCTGGTACGCGCCGCACATCCCGCAGGCGCGCGCCATCGGCTTCTGCACCGGCTACATGGCCAACCTCGCCGTCGTCACCGCGCTGGGCGACGAGCACGCGGAAATCTTCTCGGAGCAGCTCAACCACGCCTCGCTGATCGACGCCGCGCGGCTGGCCAAGGCCCGGGTCACGCGCTACCCGCACGCCGACCTCGTCGCGCTGCGTAGCGCGCTGCAGGCCAGCACGGCCCGCGTCAAGCTCATCGTCACCGACGCCGTGTTCAGCATGGACGGCGACCTCGCCCCGCTGCCCGGCCTGCTCGCGCTGGCCGACGAGTTCGACGCCTGGCTGATCGTGGACGACGCGCACGGCTTCGGCGTGCTGGGCGACCAGGGCCGCGGCGCGCTCGAACACTTCGGCCTGCGCAGCGAGCGGCTGATCCTCGTCGGCACGCTGGGCAAGGCCGCCGGCCTCGCGGGCGCCTTCGTCGCGGCGCACGCGACCATCGTCGAGTACCTGCTGCAGGCCGCGCGCAACTTCATCTTCTCGACCGCCTCGCCGCCGGCCGTCGAGCACGCGCTGCTGACCAGCTTCGCGCTGATCGAAGGCCCCGTCGGCCAGCAGCGCCGCGCCCATCTAGCGGCGTTGCAGGCGCGGCTGCGCGCCGGCCTGCTCGCGCTGACCGCGCGCCGCCCCGGCTGGCGGCTGACCGACTCGGCCACGCCGATCCAGCCCCTCATCGTCGGCGGCAACGCCGAGGTCATGGCCCTGATGGCGGCCTTGGAACAGGCCGGCCTGCGCGTGCCCGGCATCCGCCCGCCCACCGTCGCGGCCGGCACGGCGCGGCTGCGCATCACGCTGTGCGCGACGCATACCGAGGCCGACGTGGACGCGCTGCTGGCGGCGCTGGAGCAGACCGCGTGAAGGGCTTCTTCATCACCGGCACCGACACCGAGATCGGCAAGACCTTCGTCACCGCCGCCCTGACCCGCGCGCTCGCGGCGCGCGGGCTGCGCGTCGCGCCGATCAAGTCGCTGGCGGCGGGGCAGGAACTGCGCGACGGCCGCTGGGTCAACGAGGACGTGGCCACGCTGCATGTCGCACAGAACCTGGGCCTGAGCGACGCCGACGTCGGCCCGCTGCAGTTCCGCGAGCCCTGCGCGCCGCACATCGCCGCGCGGCTCGAAGGCCGCGCCATCGACCGCGGCGCACTGCTCGCCGCGATCCGCGCGACGGCGGAGAACGCCGACCTCGCCCTCGTCGAAGGCGTCGGCGGCTTCCGCGTGCCGCTCACGGACTCGTGGGACACCGCCGATCTCGCCGCCGACCTCGGCCTGCCCGTCCTCCTCGTCGTCGGCCTGCGCCTGGGCTGCATCAACCACGCGCTGCTGACCGCCGAGGCCGTGCGCGCCCGGGGGCTGGCGCTGGCCGGCTGGGTCGCCAACACCGTGGACCCGCACCAAGCCCACGTGGCCGACAATCTCGCCGCCCTGCGCGCCGGCCTGCAAACGCCCTGCCTCGGCCACCTGCCGCGCCTCGCGGACCCGCTGGCCGCACCCGCCTGCCTCGACCTCTCACCGCTGCTGCCCGCATGAACCAGATCCAGACCCTCACGCCCACCACCGACGCCGACCGCCGCCAGGCCACGCCCTGGACGGTCAAGGACGTCGTGGCGCTGTTCGACCTGCCCTTCAACGACCTGCTGTTCCGCGCCCAGCAGGTGCACCGCGAGCACTTCGACGCCAACGCGGTGCAGCTGTCCACGCTGCTGTCCATCAAGACCGGCGGCTGCGAGGAGGACTGCGCCTACTGCCCGCAGTCCGCCCATTTCGACACCGGGCTGAAGGCCGAGAAGCTGATCCCGCTCGAAGAGGTGATGGAAGCCGCCCGCGCGGCACGCGCGAACGGCGCGACGCGCTTCTGCATGGGCGCCGCGTGGCGCAGCCCGAAGCCCCGCCACCTGGAGGCCATCAGCACGATGATTTCCGAGGTCAAGGCGCTGGGCCTGGAAACCTGTTTGACGGCCGGCATGCTGGAAGACGGCCAGGCCGAACAGCTCGCCGCCGCCGGCCTCGACTACTACAACCACAACCTCGACACCGCGCCCGAGTTCTACGGCCAGATCATCACGACGCGCACCTACCAGGACCGCCTCGACACGCTGGAGCGCGTGCGCCAGCAGGGCCTCAAGGTGTGCTCGGGCGGCATCGTCGGCATGGGCGAGACGCGCCGCCAGCGCGCCGGCCTCATCGTGCAACTCGCCAACCTCGACCCCTACCCCGAGAGCGTGCCGATCAACAACCTCGTGCAGGTGGAAGGCACGCCGCTGGCCGGCACCGCGCCGCTGGACCCGCTGGAGTTCATCCGCACGATCGCGGTAGCCCGCATCACGATGCCGCGCGCGATGGTGCGCCTGTCGGCCGGCCGCGAGCAGATGCCGGAGACGATGCAGACGCTGTGCTTCCTGGCCGGCGCGAACTCCATGTTCTACGGCGACAAGCTGCTGACGACGAGCAACCCGCAGGCCGAGAAGGACCGCGCGCTGCTGGAGCGGCTGGGCATGCGCTGCGCGACGGAATCCGGGCTGGCGACGGACGCGGCGGCCAAGGTACAGGTCTGCACGCACTGACCCCCCGCGACATCGCGCGCCGACAGCCTACCGAGCCACGGCGCACCCCGATCCCGAATCCACAAGAAGACGGCTGAGGAGACTCCGAATGTTCAAGAAGATCCTGATCGCCAATCGCGGCGAGATCGCCTGCCGCGTCGCGGCCACTGCGAAGCGGCTCGGCATCCAGACCGTCGCCGTCTACTCCGAGGCCGATGCCGATGCGCAGCACGTCAAGGCCTGCGACGAAGCCGTCCACATCGGCGGCCCGGCGCCGCGCGACTCCTATCTGCAATGGGAGCGCATCCTCGACGCCGCCCGGCGCACCGGCGCGCAGGCCGTCCACCCGGGCTACGGCTTCCTGTCCGAGAACGAGGCGTTCGCGCAAGCCTGCGCCGAGGCCGGCGTCGTCTTCATCGGCCCGCCGCCGGGCGCCATCCTGGCCATGGGACTGAAGGCCGAATCCAAGCGACTGATGGAAGCGGCCGGCGTGCCGCTGGTGCCGGGCTACCACGGTGCCGACCAGGACCCGGCGCTGCTGAAACGCGAGGCCGACCGCATCGGCTACCCCGTGCTCATCAAGGCCAGCGCGGGCGGCGGCGGCAAGGGCATGCGCGCGGTCTACGCGGCCGGCGAGTTCGACGCGGCGCTGGCCTCGTGCAAGCGCGAGGCCAGCAACAGCTTCGGCGATGACGCGGTGCTGATCGAGCGCTACGTGCAGCGCCCGCGCCACATCGAGATCCAGGTGTTCGGCGACACGCAGGGCGATTGCGTCTACCTGTTCGAGCGCGACTGCTCCGTGCAGCGCCGCCACCAGAAGGTGCTGGAGGAAGCCCCCGCACCCGGCATGACGCCGGAGCGCCGCGCGCAGATGGGCGAGGCCGCCGTGGTCGCCGCCAAGGCGGTCGGTTATGTCGGCGCGGGCACGGTGGAGTTCATCGCCGAGCAGGACGGCCGCTTCTACTTCATGGAGATGAACACGCGGCTGCAGGTGGAGCACCCGGTCACCGAGGCGATCACTGGCCAGGATCTCGTGGAGTGGCAGTTGCGCGTCGCAGCCGGCCAGCCGCTGCCGCTGAAGCAGCACGAACTGCGCATGCACGGCCACGCCATCGAGGCCCGCATCTGCGCCGAGAACCCGGACGGCGGCTTCCTGCCCGCCACCGGGACGCTGGACGTGGCGCGCTGGCCGGCGCACGTGGCCTTCGAGCGCGGCCCGGTTCGGATTGATGCCGGCGTGCGCGAGGGCGACGCGATCAGCCCCTACTACGACTCGATGATCGCCAAGCTCATCGTCTGGGGCGAGGACCGCGCGCAGGCGCTGGCCCGGCTGGACGCGGCGCTGCGCGACACCCACATCGTCGGCCTGCACACCAATGTCGCCTTCCTGCGCCGCTGCGCAGCGACCGCCTCGTTCGCGGGCGCCGACCTCGACACCGGCCTCATCGAGCGCGAACGCGCCGCGCTGTTCGACCAGCCGAGCCTGCCGCTGTGCGTCGGCGCGGCCGCCGTCGTCGCCCACACGCTGGCCGTGGAAGCGGCAACGCAGGGCACCGACCCGTGGAGCGCCCGCGACGGCTGGCGGATGTTCGGCGCGGCCACGCGCCGTTTCGACCTGGCGCAGGGCGAGGCCCACCACGAGGTGCTGCTGTCCCGCCACCACCGCGGCGGCATGACGCTGACCGTCGCGGGCGAGGCCATCGAGTTCGCCGTGCAATCGAGCGACGCCGAGACGCACGAGCTCTTCCTCGACGCCGACCGCGTCCGTGTGAAGACCTATGCCCAGGGCGAGCGCATCGCCGTCTTCGCGCCCACCGGCTCGGCCGTCCTGACCGAGGTGGACCTGATCGCCCATGCCGGCGATAGCCCCGCCGAGGGCGGCCGGCTGACGGCGCCCATGCCCGGCAAGCTGATCGCCTTCCTCGCCCAACCCGGCGACGCCGTGACCCAGGGTCAGCCGCTGGCCGTCATGGAGGCGATGAAGATGGAGCACACCATCTCGGCGCCGCGCGACGGCAAGGTCGCCGAGCTGCTGTTCGCGGTGGGCGACCAAGTGGGCGATGGTGCCGAGTTGCTGAGGCTGGAGGGCTGACATGGCCACGCTGCCCTCGCACGTCAAGCTCCTCGACGTCGGCCCACGCGACGGCTTGCAGAACGAGAAGGAGAACGTCGCCACCGAGCACAAGGCGCAGCTCGTGGCGATGCTGCAGGACGCCGGGCTGACCGAGATCGAGGTCACCAGCTTCGTCAGCCCGAAGTGGGTGCCGCAGATGGGCGACAACGCGGCCGTGATGGCGGCGATCGAACGCAGGCCGGGCGTGCGCTACTCGGTGCTGGTGCCCAACCTGAAGGGGCTGGAGCCGGCGCTGGCAAGCAAGCCCGACGAGATCCTCGTCTTCACGGCGGCCAGCGAGGCCTTCACGCAGAAGAACATCAACTGCTCCATCGCCGAGAGCCTAGAGCGCTTCGCGCCGGTCGTCGCGGGCGCGCATGCGGCCGGCGTGAAGGTGCGCGCGGCGCTGTCCTGCGCGCTGGGCTGCCCCTACGAGGGCGACATCGGCCCCGGCCAGGTGGAGGCGGTCGTGAAGCCGCTGCGCGAACTGGGTGTGGATGCGATCGACATCGCCGACACCATCGGCGTCGGCACGCCGCGCAAGGTGCAGGCGGCGATGGAGCGGGCGCTGAAGCACTTCCCGCTCGCGGAGGTGTCCGGCCATTTCCACGACACCTATGGCCAGGCGCTGACCAACATCTACGCCTGCCTGGAACTCGGCCTGCACAGCTTCCACGCCAGCGTGGCGGGCCTGGGTGGCTGCCCCTATGCCAAGGGCGCGACCGGCAACGTGGCGACCGAGGACGTGGTATTCATGCTCGACGGCCTGGGCATCGACACCGGCGTGGACCTCGACCGGCTGGTGGATGCCGGCGCCTTCATCTCCGGCGTGCTGGGCCGCCCGCCGGCGTCGCGCGTCGCGCGGGCGCTGCTGGCCAGGCGCGGCTGAGCCTAAGAGCGGCTAACAAAACTGAATCAATGCTCGCACGCAGATGACGCTGCACGCCAGGGATAGCAAGGCCACATGGGTATGAACGCTTCGCTCGAAACGCACGCGCAGCTTGCCGAAGGCGGCCAGCCAAGCATGCGTGCGTTCGACGACCCAGCGATGGCACCCGAGTCGGTCGTTGCGCTCGATACCCCTGCGGGCGATCCGATCCTGGATGCCTCGGCGCTTGAGGTGCTCCCGACAGCGTGCAAAGTCGTAGCCCTTGTCCGCGTGCAGCTTGTCGGGCCAGCGGCGCGGCTTTCCACGCTTTCCTCGCACATCGGGCAAGGCATCGATCAACTGCTCGAAGACCACCGAGTCGTGGCGGTTGGCTCCGGTCACGCAGAACATCAGCGGGATGCCCTGGCGGTCCGTGATGATGTGACGTTTGCTGCCGAGTTTTCCTCTGTCCGTGGGGTTGGGGCCAGTGTGCGAGCCCCCCGGGGGCTGGGCACGCTGGCCCCGTCCAGGCTGGCTCGGCTGAAGTCCAGCCGCCCGGCGCTACGCAGTTCGGCCAACAACAGCATATGCAATTGGTGCCACACACCGGCATCCTGCCATTGGCGCAGTCGCCGCCAGCAGGTCATGCCACTGCCGAAGCCCAGTTCCTGGGGCAACTCTTCCCAGGGGATGCCGGTGCGCAGCACGAACAGGATGCCGTTCAGAGCCATCTCGTCGCTCACCCGTGGACGACCGCCCTTGACCGAGGGCACGAATACCGGCAGCAGTGGCTCAATCTTCTTGAACAGCGCCGCGCTGATTTCCTTGTTCTTGGTTCGACCCATGTACCGTCAAACGCACTTCAACCGCCTGACGATGACAGGGTTGTGTTAGCCGCTCTAAATCCGGCAGTTGACCGCTTGCCATTCATCGAAAGCGCTGATGTTTCAACACCTTGTCGCCCATGCGGAGATCAGCACTTCGGTGAGCACCGCTGCATGCCCAACTGCCGGATTTAGGCTGAATCAACCCCGGTTCAGCACCTTGGCCACCGGGTTCGGCCGCAGCCGGAACGCGTCCGGCAGGCGCGAGCCCAGCAGCGGGCGCAGGTACAGCCGGAAGGCGTCGGTCACGTCGGTGCCGCTGTCGTTGATGAAGTGGTCTTCCATCGTGCGCGTCTTGCCGGCCACGGCGGCCAGCGGCAGCAGCTCGTAGTCCACCGAGTAGTAGCCCACGCGCTTGATGGCCACCGAGCCGTCGCGGTCGCCGTGGAAGGCGTACTGCACGGCCTTCTCGCCGACCTCGCGGGCCTCGCGCGCGTCCATGTCGCTGACGCAGCCGAGGAAGCTGCGCTGCAGGTAGCCGAAGGTGTCGCCGCGCACGCGCTTGATGCCGAGCCTGCTCTTGATCTCCTCGCACAGCAGGTCGGCCAGCGCGCCGGTGCCGCTGAGCTGCACGTTGCCATGCGCGTCGCGCTCCAGGTCGCCGGCCAGGCGCGACAGCATCGGCGTGCCGGCCGCGTCGTGGATGCCCTCGCTGACGGCGATGACGCAGCGGCCGTAGCGCGCGTGCATGGCCTTCACGTCGCGCAGGAAGCGGTCGATGTCGAAGTCGCGCTCGGGCAGGTAGATCAGGTGCGGGCCGTCGTCGTCGAACTTCTTGCCCAAAGCGGCGGCCGCGGTCAGGAAGCCGGCGTGGCGGCCCATGACGACGCCGACATAGACGCCCGGCAGCGCCGCGTTGTCGAGGTTGGCGCCGGCAAAGGCCTGGGCGACGAAGCGCGCCGCGGACGCGTAGCCGGGCGTGTGGTCGTTGCCGACGAGATCGTTGTCGATGGTCTTGGGGATGTGGATGCAGCGCAGCGGGTAGCCCGCAGCAGCGGCCTCTTCCGAGACGATGCGCACGGTGTCCGACGAATCGTTGCCGCCGATGTAGAAGAAGTGCGTGATGCCGTGCGCCTGCAGCACGGTGAAGATCTCGTGGCAGTAGGCGGCATCGGGCTTGTCGCGCGTGGAGCCCAGCGCCGAGGCGGGGGTGCCGGCCACCAGTTCCAGGTTGTGGCTGGTCTCCTGCGCGAGGTCGACGAAGTCCTCGTTGACGATGCCACGCACGCCGTGGCGCGCGCCGTAGACGGCCGCCACGCCGGCCTGGCGGCGCGCCTCGAGCACGACGCCGACGAGGCTCTGGTTGATGACGGCGGTCGGGCCGCCGCCCTGGGCGACGAGGATCTTGGCGAGGCTCATGGACGCTCCTGGCAGGCAACGGGGCCGGCCAGTTTAGGCCCGCTGCCGGGGCCATCTCATTCGCCGATCTGGCCGGGGTTCAACGTAATGTGGATGTGGTCGTTGTGCACATCGTTGTTCAGCATCTTGGCGTTGGCGTAAGCGCCGGCGACGTTGAGCGTCTGTGTCTGCGGCGCCGTGTTCGGCAGGGTGACGGTGCGCGTGACCGCGCCGGTGCGCAGCAGCGTGTCACACCAGCCGCCCGCCATGCCGCCTGCGGCCTGGCCGCGGCAATGGATGACCTGCGACACCTCGGGCCGCGCGGCGATGGCGGTCAGGCCGTTGCGCGTGGCCTGCAGCCAGGCCGTCACGCGGTTCAGCGCGGCCGTCGCGGCTGCCGGCGGGTTCTGCACGCCGACCGTCTGGAAGGCCAGCACGATGCCGTCGCGCAGCGCCGTGTGGTTGGCCGCCCCACCGCCAGGCGCCGTCGTGACGCCAGGGAAGCGGTAGAAATGGAACATATCGATGTCGGTGCCGCGGGCGTGCGTCTGGTGAGAGAGGTTGCGGCCATGCTCGCCGGATACATCGTTGATCTCGCTCAGCAGCGCCGTATTGGTGGCCAGCCAGTTGTAGGTGCCGCGCGCCGCCCAGTCGTCGCCACCGGCGTCACGGGCGCCATAGCGTCCCAGGCCGTCGGGCATGCGCCACAGCGAGCGCTTGCCGCTGGCGTCCTTCTCGTCGCGGATGTCGCCGCCCTGGCTGTCCTTGCCCTTGACGACGAAGTGGTAGGTCAGGTCGCGCGTCGGCGGCGGCGTGCCGGCGATCGTGGAGGCCGGATTGGCGATGGTTCCGCGCACGCGCAGTTGCACGCTGGTGTCGGTTTCGCTGAGCACGGCGATGTCGGCCGAGCCCGGTGCCGCTTCCTGAACCACCGTCATCAGCGCGGCGCCGTTGGCGTCGCGCAGTTCCAGGCTGACGCCGGTCAGCGTCGCGCCGCTGGGCTTGGTGACGTCCAGCGTGAAGCTGCGTGCCAGCGTGTTGGTGGCGCCGCTGCGCGGGATGCTGTAGTAGCTGCCGTCGTTGGCCGTGTTCGCCGGCATCGCGCTGGGCGTGATCTTGTCGATGATGAGGGGTTCGGACGCCTCCAGCGTCGCGCTGGCCATCGTCGGCAACTGTTCATCGCCGATGTTGACGGCCGTCGCGCGCAGGATCAGCGTGGCGTCGGCCGCGGCGGTCAGCGCGGACACGTCAATGTCCTGTTTGATCTCGCCGGTCGAGCCGTTGCTCTGCCACACGGGCTCCTGGGACAACTGGGAGTTGATCTGGCGCGTGATGTCGAACAGCGTGCTGCCATCGCCACCCAGCACGGAAACGCTCCATACGTCGTTGTAGATGCTCTGCTGCAATACGTAATGGGGATATTCGGCGGTGTAGACCGTGTACTTCAGCGTGGCTTTCTTGAGGCCTTTCTTGACGCTGAGCTGCGCCGTGCTCTGCACGATCTGGTTCAGCGCCGCGGCGTTGGCGGACACCGACACCTGCGGCACCGGGTCGGCGGCGGCGGCCTTGCGCGGCGGCGGCAGCGGACGCGAGCGCGCGGCCAGTTCGGCACGGGTTTGCTGCTCGGCGACCGAGAAGATCGGCCGCTCGGCGCTGCCCGGCGCGGCCAGACCGTTCAGGCCCGGCTGGGACAGCGCACCCGGTGGCAGCGGGCCGACGGCGATCGGCGGCACGTTGTTCAGCACGTCCTGCGGGCCGCGCAGCGTCAGGCGGATCAGCGCGTTCGCGTTGATGGCGGCCGTGCCAACGCCGCCATAGACAATGCCGCCGGCGCTGGTGCTCGCGTTCAGGCTGAGGTTGCCGGCCGGCAGGTCGGGCAGCACCACGTAGCCACTGGCGTCGGACTGGGCGCTGAAGCGGATGTCGGTGTTCAGCACCTGGCCGGTCAGCCGCACGCCGGCCAGCGCCAGGGCGGGCTGCGACGGCGGTGCCTGCAGTTGGATGCGCACGCGGTAGTCGGCGATGTGGAAGACCGCCGTGCCGTCGAACACCTGGCCGCCGGCATCGTTGCCGTTGACGTTCAGCGCCAGCCGGCCGGCCTTGCCGGCCAGCGCCTGGAAGAAGGCCGCCGGCGTCGCGGACACGATGCCGTCGGCCTGCACGGCGAACAGGCTGGAGAGGTTGAACTGGTTGCCGGTGACGTCGGCCAGCGAGACCCAGTTCAAGCTGCCCAGCCGGATCGGCTGCTCGTCCTTCAGGAAACGCAGCGAGACGCGCGTCGCATGGCGCGGCAGCAGCAACTGCTGCACCTGGTCGAAGCGCAGCAGGCCTTCGCCGGCGATTTCCTTGCCGTCGTCCACGAGCACCTGCACGTTGCGCGGCTGGCCCGGCGACAGCGGCGGCAGCACCACGCTGCCGGCCGAACTGGGCGCCTGCTCGACGCCGACCAGCGTGGCCGTCGCAGGCGCCTGCAGCGTCAGCTTGCCGGTGGCGTCGGTGACGCCGCGCACGACGCCATCGACCCGCACCGTCCAGCCCGCACCCACGGCGGCGCCGGCCTGGTCGCCGTTGGGGCCGGCCGCATAGGCTGCACTGACGTTCAGCGTGACGGCCTGCGCAGCGGCCAGCCGCTCGCCCTGCACGCCGAAGGCGACCTGCGCGACGGCCTGGCCAATGTTGATCAGCTTGACGATGCCTGTCGTCGAGCCCCCCGGCGCGAGCGTGCCCGTGGGCAGCGGCAGCACGAGGTAGTCGGCGCCCGTCGCCGTCTTGCCGTAGCTGTTGTAGAGCGTGACGTTGGCGGGTGTGGCCGAGTCGAGCACCAGGCGCAGCGGGCCGAGCAGCGCGTCGGCGGAGGTATTGCGCACGGTGACCTGGGTGTCGTAGGTGTTGCTCGTGCGGTTCAGCACGAAACCGGAGCGCGTGATCTGCACGCTGGCGCCCAGGTCGGCCGCCGCGGCGATGCCCGCCCCGAGCGCCAGTGCCGCCGCCAGCGCCGCGCGCCGTGCGGCCGGGCGGCAGGCCAGGGCCAACGCGACCAGCGCCAGCAGGACCAGCGCGGCCGGCGACGGCTCGGGCACCGCATTGGCATCCACCGGCTCCGCCTGCCAGGCGATGGCCGGGCCGGCGACCTGGCCATACACCTGCAGTAGCCCGGCCCCGCTGCCGTCGATGACGAAGAGCAGCAGCGCGTTCGCGCCGGTGGGGTCGTCGGTCTCGATGAGCGACAGCCCCGTCACCGCATCCAGCAGGAACGCCGAGAACGCGTCGGCGAAGCCGACCGCGGCCGGCGCATGGGCGCTGGCGTCGAAGCGGAAGCTCAGCGTGTTGGCCTGGCCCAGCAGCAGCAGCGCCTCGTTGAAGAAGCTGGTGTCCTGCAACGCCAGCACCGAGCCCGGGCTGCCGCTGGCGCCGCCGGTCAGCGACTGCAGCGCCAGCGTGCCGTCGCTGGCATAGCCGAAGGTGGTGATCTGGTTGGACGGACCATCGCCGTCGATGAAGTCCAGCGCCAGCAGCGCCGACGGCCCCAGCGCAGCAAGCCCACTGGCCTGGAATTGCACGGGTGCCGCTCGCACGCCCGTCGAGAACGCGGCCAACGTGCAGGCGAACAGACACAACGCCATCAAGCGTCGGATGATTTGCATGGATGTCCTCCCATTGGGGTCGCCGAAGGTGCGGCAACGACACGCCACATCATCGGGCGGCCGACGCGCGCCGGCATCCCCGCTGGGCTAGGGATAGACTCCCGGAGTGCCGCTGGCGCGGCTGCGCCTCAACCGGCACGGAACAGCAGGCACATCGTGCGGCGGCCGGCCCGCAGCCGGTATTCAGCGCGTCATCCAGGCTTCGAGCTCGTCGGCTGGCAGCGGCTTGGCGAACAGCCAGCCCTGGCCTTCGCGGCAGCCCAGCGCCATCAGGTACTGGCGCTGCGCCTCGGTCTCGATGCCCTCGGCGATGACGGCCAGCCCGAGGCCGTGGCCGAGGTTGACGACCATCTGCGCGATGGTGGAGCCGGCCGACGAGGCCTGCGCCTCCTGCACGAAGGCGCGGTCGATCTTGAGGCGGTCCACGTGCAGCTGGCGCAGCTGGCTCAGGGACGAGAAGCCGGTGCCGAAGTCGTCGATGGCCACCGAGAAGCCCAGGTGCTTGATGTCGGCCAGCACGCGCTGCACCAGCTCGGCGTCCTCCATGGCCATGGACTCGGTGATCTCCAGCTCGATGTTCTGGCCGCTGACGCCGCAGTCCTCCAGCGCGCGGGCCAGCATGTCCAGGAAGCCCGGGTGGCGGAACTGCGCCATCGAGATGTTGACGGCCATGCGGAAATGGGCGTGACCCTGGGCCTGCAGCTTGCGGAGCTGGTGGCAGGCCGTGCGCATGACGAACTCGCCGATCGGGATGATCAGGCCGCTCTGCTCGGCCAGCGGGATGAACTGGTCAGGCGCGATGTAGTGGCCCTCGTCGGTGCGCCAGCGCAGCAGCGCCTCGGCGCCGATGACGCGGCGGCTCTCCAGGTCCACCTGCGGCTGGTAGACGACGAACAGCCGGCTCTCCTCGAAGCCGGTGCGCAGGCCCTTGAGCAGCTTGAAGCGCTCGCGCGCGTCGCTGCCCATCGCGGCGGAGAAGTACTGCGACGAGCCGCGCTGCCGCTGCTTGGCGCGCTTCAGCGCGATCTGCGCGTCCAGCAGCAGCTCGGAGCCGACGGCGGTGGACTCGCCCAGCCGCACCAGCCCGGTGGTGGCCGACAGCTGCAGCCGTTCGCCCGCGACGACGAAGGACTCGGCGAACACGGCCTGCACCCGCTCCGGGCAGACGGTGGCGTGCTCGCCCAGCACGCCGAAGGTGTCGGCGCCGACGCGGGCCATCGCGGTGTCCAGGCCCAGCATCTCGCTCATGCGCTGCACCACGGCCTGCAGCACCTGGTCGCCGAAGTGGTGGCCGAAGGCGTCGTTGATGTCGGAGAAGTCGTCGATGTCCACCAGCGCGAGCGTGACGCCCTGCGGGTCCTTCAGGTTCTTGTCGAGCAGCTCGACGAAGCGGTTGCGGTTGGGCAGGCGCAGCAGCGGGTCGTTGTAGGCCTGGTCCAGCAGCTGGCTGTACAGCACGACGTTCTCGAAACCGACGGCGATGTTGGAACAGAAGGCGCGCAGCAGCTGCTGGTCCAGCTCGTCGAGCTCGCGGCCCACGTCCACCAGCGCGGCCATCGCGCGGCCCTGGCCCATGCCGAAGTACAGGCAGGTGCCGTCGTCGTAGATGTTCTCCCGGCGGGCCAGGCAGCGCTCCAGGCGCTCGCGCACCGCGGCGATCTGCACCTGCGCCAGCGGCCGGTCGATCAGGCCGCTGTACTGGCCGGCGGCGGCGACGATGCGCACCTCGCCGCCCGTCTCGCCGCTGAGCTGCGCGCACACCAGGCCCTCCGGCAGGATGCCCAGCAGTGCGCACAGCTGCGTGACCACGCCTTCGGCGAAGCGCGAGAGGCCGCGCATGCGCGACAGCGCGGTGCTGCTCTCGACGATCATCTCCAGCCCGCGCCGGTTGGCCTCCAGCGCGCGGATCTGGCGGTAGGAGCGCACGGCCGCCGTCAGCACGGTGTACAGCCGCGTGCGGGTCAGCTCGGACTTGGTCTTGTAGTCGTTGATGTCATAGGCCTGCACCGTCTCGATCTCCGGCGCGTAGCCGGGCTGGCCGGTGCGCAGCACGATGCGCACGGCGTTCAGCCGCAGCTCGTCGCGGATGTGGTGCACGAGCTGCAGGCCGGCGTCCTCGCTCTCCATGACGACGTCCAGCAGCACGACGGCGAGGTCGCCCTCGCTGGCCAGCAGCTGGCGCGCCTGCGCGGCCGACGAGGCGTGCAGGAAGACCAGCGGCTGGCCCTCGACGGTGAGGCCCTGCATCGCCAGCTCGGTGGCCTTGTGGACGTCGCCGTCGTCATCGACGATGAGGACGCGCCAGGGCCGGTCGTGCGAGCAGCGTTCCGCGTCGCCGTGCTCGGGCTCGTCGAGCAGTTCCAGCAGGTCGTCGTCCGCGGCAGGCAGTTCTTGCATGGGAGGAAGGGCTCCAGGCACAGGCGGCCTGCGCGGTGGCCGCCCTCGTCGGTCAGGAGGCGCAAGCGTAGTGCATCCTCAGGCCCGTCATCACGAAAAGCGCGGGCAAATGTCCCGCTCTGCGTGTCAACGCTTACCGGGTTTGCCCGGACGCGGGCCGCCGCTGCGCGCCGCGCCGGTCACGCGCGGCGGCAGGCCGGTGTGCGCGGTCAGCAGCTGGCCCTTGCGCGGCGTGGCGGGCTTCGCGGGCGCGGCCGTCGAGTTCTTGCGGCGCGCGCTGTCGTAGCTGCCGTCGGTGAGCGGCTGGTAGCTGGGGATCAGGTGGTGCCGGCCGTTGCCGATCAGGTCGGCGCGGCCCATGGCCTTGAGCGCCTCGCGCAGCAGCGGCCAGTTGTTCGCGTCGTGGTAGCGCAGGAAGGCCTTGTGCAGCCGGCGGCGGCGCTCGCCGCGCACGATGTCCACGCGCTCGCCGCGCGCCTCGTCGCGGCTGATGCCCTTCAGCGGGTTGAGCCCCGAGTGGTACATCGCCGTCGCGGTCGCCATCGGGCTCGGGTAGAAGGTCTGCACCTGGTCGGCGCGGAAGCCGTTGCGCTTGAGCCAGACGGCGAGGTTCATCATGTCCTCGTCGCGGGTGCCGGGGTGGGCGGCGATGAAGTAGGGGATCAGGTACTGCTTCTTGCCGGCCGCGGCGCTGGCGGCCTCGAACATCTGCTTGAAGCGGTCGTAGGTGCCGATGCCCGGCTTCATCATCTTGGACAGCGGGCCGGCCTCGGTGTGCTCGGGCGCGATCTTCAGGTAGCCGCCGACGTGGTGGGTGACCAGCTCCTTCACGTACTCGGGCGACTGCACGGCCAGGTCGTAGCGCAGGCCGGAGCCGATCAGGATCTTCTTGACGCCCGGCAGCGCGCGGGCACGGCGGTACATCCTGATCAGCGGGTCATGGCTGGTGTTCAGGTTCGGGCAGATGCCCGGGTAGACGCAGCTGGGCTTGCGGCAGGCGGCCTCGATCTCGGGGCTCTTGCAGCCGATGCGGTACATGTTGGCCGTCGGGCCGCCGAGGTCCGACACGATGCCGGTGAAGCCCTTGACCTTGTCGCGCATCTCCTCGATCTCGCGGATCACGGAGTCCTCCGAGCGGCTCTGGATGATGCGGCCCTCGTGCTCGGTGATCGAGCAGAAGGTGCAGCCGCCGAAGCAGCCGCGCATGATGTTGACGCTGAAGCGGATCATTTCCCACGCGGGGATCTTGGTCGCGCCGTCGTGGCCGCCGTGCTCGTCCGCATAGCTGGGGTGCGGGCTGCGCGCATAGGGCAGGTCGAAGACGTGGTCCATCTCCGGCGTGCTCAGCGGCAGCGGCGGCGGGTTGATCCAGAGGTCGCGCTCGCCGTGGCGCTGCACCAGCGCGCGCGCGTTGCCGGGGTTGGTCTCCAGGTGCAGAACGCGGTTGGCATGGGCGTAGAGCACCGGGTCGCTCTTGACCACCTCGTAGGCCGGCAGGCGCACGACGGTGCGCTCGCGCGGCGGCATCGTGATGCGGCCGGTCTTGTGGATCCTGATGGGCTGGGGCGCGTCCGGCTCGGTGGCGCAGGCGTCCTGCTTGATCTCCTGGTAGGGGCTGATCAGCTCGTCGATGCGGCCGGGGCGGTCCACCTCGGTGGAGTCCAGCTCGAACCAGCCCTCGGCCGTCGGGTCGCCCGTGCGGCGCATGAAGGCGGTGCCGCGCACGTCGGTCAGCGCCTCGATGGGCTCGCGGCGCGCGAGGCGGTGCGCGATCTCGATGATGGCGCGCTCGGCGTTGCCGTAGCACAGCAGGTCGGCCTTGCTGTCCACGAGCACGGAGCGGCGCACCTTGTCCTGCCAGTAGTCGTAGTGGGCGATGCGGCGCAGCGAGGCCTCGATGCCGCCGATGACGACCGGCACGTCCTTGAAGGCCTCCTGGCAGCGCTGCGTGTAGACCAGCGTCGCGCGGTCGGGGCGGCGGCCGCCCTGGCCGCCGGGCGTGTAGGCGTCGTCGCTGCGGATTTTCCGATCGGCCGTGTAGCGGTTGATCATCGAATCCATGTTGCCGGCCGCGACGCCGAAGAACAGGTTGGGCTTGCCAAGCGCCTTGAAGGCGTCGGCGCTCTGCCAGTCGGGCTGCGCGATGATGCCGACGCGGAAGCCCTGCGCCTCCAGCGTGCGGCCGATGACGGCCATGCCGAAGCTGGGGTGGTCGACGTAGGCGTCGCCGGTGACGATGACGATGTCGCAGGAATCCCAGCCGAGCTGCTCCATCTCCTGCCGGCTCATCGGCAGGAAGGGCGCGGGGCCGAAGCGCTTGGCCCAGAACGGGCGGTAGGCGGTCAGCGCCTTCGGCGGCGTGGCGGGCAGTGCGGACATGTCGGTGGCGCCGGGCCGCCCCGCGCTCGCGGTCCGGAGACCGGGGGCGAAGCAGGCCCGGAGGGCTGGTTCGAGGCGGTGGATTGTCGTGGCGACGGCCCAGAAAGCACAAAGCCCGCTCGAAGAGCGGGCCGTGGCGCCGGGCCGGGCGCGGTTTACAGCGCGCGGATGTTCGCGGCCTGCAGGCCCTTGGGGCCCTGCTTCACTTCGAACTCGACCTGCGCGCCTTCGGCCAGCGTGCGGAAGCCGCCGTTGTTCTTGATTTCGCTGTGGTGGGCGAACAGGTCCTTGCCGCCGTCGGCGGGCGTGATGAAGCCGAAGCCCTTGCCGTCGTCAAACCACTTGACGATGCCGGATTGCATGGTGCTCATGAAAAATTTCCTTGGTGTCGTTGGATCAAATTCGCCTTCAGCCCGAGCGGCTGCGGCAAAACACAACACTCAAGATCAGACAGAGACCCGGCCAGCGGGCGCCGACCGGAACGTGGGATTGTAGCCGCTCAGGCGGCCATCATCGCCTGGGGCACGATGGCGATGCTGCGGAC
Source organism: Roseateles sp. (assembly GCF_047654785.1). Taxonomy (GTDB): domain Bacteria; phylum Pseudomonadota; class Gammaproteobacteria; order Burkholderiales; family Burkholderiaceae_C; genus Pelomonas. The sequence continues at coordinate 184,977 of NZ_JASGKQ010000001.1, read as the reverse complement.
ATGGGTTCCGCCGCCCTGCACGCGGCTTTCCTCGAAGACGGCGCAGGCGCAGTCGTGGCAGGCGCCGCAGGCCGTCGCCACGCGCAAATCGTCCTGCAGCGCCTCGAAATTCGGGCAGCCGCTGGAGGCGGCGATCGCAATGTCACGGTCGGAGACGCGGTGGCAGACGCAGACAATCATGGGCGGCAGTCTAATGCGAATCGCTCTCATTTGCAAAAAGAGCGGTTTTGCTGAGGGGCATTCCCTGGGGATACTGCGGGCCGATTTCACGTTCCGGAGCTCCCCCATGAAAGGCGACACCCAAGTCATCGCCCACCTCAACGCCCAGCTGAAGCTGGAGCTGACCGCCATCAACCAGTACTTCCTGCATGCCCGCATGCTGAAGAACTGGGGCCTGATGAAGATGGCCAAGCACGAGTACGAGGAGTCCATCGAGGAGATGAAGCACGCCGACCAGCTGATCGAGCGCGTGCTGACGCTGGAGGGCCTGCCCAACCTGCAGGACCTGGGCAAGCTCTACATCGGCGAGGACGCCGTGGAGACCATGCGCTGCGACCTCGTCATCGAACGCGCCTCGCACGTGCACCTGAAGGAAGCCGTCGCCTACTGCGAGCAGGTGCGCGACTACGTGTCCCGCGATCTGTTCGTGAAGATCCTGGACGACACCGAGGAGCACATCGACCACCTCGAAACCCAGCTGGAGCTGGTCGGCAAGGTCGGCGAGCAGAACTACCTGCAGTCGCAGATGGGCGAATAAGCCCCTCTGCACGCATCGCGCGCCCCTCGAGGGCGCGCGATGCTTTTCACAGGAACCGCTCCAGCAGCCGCTTGGAGTGCCTGTCCAGCGCCCAGCGGTCGGGCAGCTGCAGCTGCAGGCCGTGGCTGGAGGTGATCAGCAGCCGGCCCTCGTCCAGCCGGCGGATGTCTTCCTCGCTCTTCAGCACGAAGTCGACCTCGCCGCGGTCGGTCTCGACGCGCCAGGTGCTGGGCGTCGCGAAGGTGCTCACCGAGACCAGCCGCTTCAGCACCGGGTGGAACTCGCGCGCGGCCAGCTCCGCCTCCAGCAGCCGGCGCGGGCCCTCGGGCAGCGTGGACAGGCGCGGCACCCAGGCCAGCTCGTGGCCGTGCGTGCCGACCAGCGACACGCCTTCGTCGGGCGCCGAGAGCGGGTGGGCGCGCACCGGCGTGACGCCCACGTGGGCCACGCCGTCCAGGTCGGTCAGCACCAGCCGGCCGTGGCCGTCCAGCTGCAGGTCGCGCAAGGGCAGGCTGTTCATGCGTTCTCCGTGTGGGCGCTGGGGTTGGGCGCCACCACCAGCAGGCCGCCATCGTCGGCGGCCTCGGCATCGACGCGCCGCGCCTGCGCCTCCCACAGCCGCCAGTAGTGGCCCTGCAGCGCGATCAGCTCGTCGTGCGGCCCGAGTTCGACGATCTCGCCGCGGTCCATCACCACCAGGCGGTCGGCCTTGCGCAGCGTCGAGAGCCGGTGCGCGATGGCGATGGTCGTGCGGCCCTTCACGAGGTTGTCCAGCGCGCGCTGGATCTCCTTCTCGGTCTCGGTGTCCACCGCCGAGGTCGCCTCGTCGAGGATCAGGATGGCCGGGTCGATCAGCAGCGCGCGGGCGATGCTGATGCGCTGGCGCTCGCCGCCCGACAGGCCCTGGCCGCGCTCGCCCACCAGGCTGTCGTAGCCGTGCGGCAGGCGCAGGATGAACTCGTGCGCATGCGCGGCGCGCGCGGCGGCGACGATCTCGTCCCGTGTCGCATCCGGCTTGCCGTAGGCGATGTTCTCGGCGATGGTGCCGAAGAACAAAAAGGGCTCCTGCAGCACCAGGCCGATGTGGCGCCGGTAGTCGGCCACCCTGACGCGGCGCAGGTCCACGCCGTCCACCTTGATGGCGCCCTCGGTCACGTCGTAGAAGCGGCAGATCAGGTTCACCAGCGTGCTCTTGCCCGAGCCGCTGTGGCCCACCAGGCCCACCATCTCGCCGGGGCGGATGTCCAGGTTCAGCGAGCGGATCACCGAGCGCGAGCCGTAGCGGAAGTTCACGCCCTGCAGCGAGATCGCGCCGGTGGCGCGCTCGAGCGGCTGCGGGTTGACCGGGTCGGGCACGTTGGAGACGTGGTCCAGGATGTCGAAGATGCGCTTGGCGCCGGCCGCGGCCTTCTGCGTGACGGAGACGATGCGGCTCATCGAGTCCAGCCGCGCGTAGAAGCGGCCGATGTAGGCGAGGAAGGCCGTCAGCACGCCCACCGTGATGCTCTGGTGCGCGATCAGCCAGATGCCGATGCCCCACACCACCAGCAGGCCCATCTCGGTCAGCAGCGCGACGGTGGGGGTGAACAGGCTCCAGGTCTTGTTCAGCCGGTCGTTGACCAGCAGGTTCTTCGCGTTCGCCTCCTTGAAGCGGCGCGCCTCGCGGGCCTCCTGCGCGAAGGCCTTGACGACGCGGATGCCGGGGATGGTGTCGGCCAGCACGTTGGTGATCTCGCCCCAGACGCGGTCGATCTTCTCGAAGCCGGTGCGCAGCCGGTCGCGCACCAGGTGGATCAGCCAGGCGATGAAGGGCAGCGGCACCAGCGTGGCCAGCGCCAGGCCGGGATGGATGCTGAACAGGATGACGGCCGTCATGCCCAGCATCAGCACGTCGGTGATGAAGTCCAGCGCATGCAGGCTCAGGAACACGCTGATGCGGTCGGTCTCGGAGCCGATGCGCGCCATCAGGTCGCCGGTGCGCTTGTTGCCGAAGTACTCCAGCGACAGGCTCAGCAGGTGCTCGAAGGTGGCCGTCCGCAAATCGGCGGCGATGCGCTCCGACACCAGCGACAGCAGATAGGTCTTGGCCCAGCCCAGCAGCCACGAGCACAGCGCCGCGCCCAGCAGCCCGCCCAGCAGCAGCGTGACGAGGTGGGGGTCGATGGCCTGGCCGTTCTGGAACGGGATCAGCACCTGGTCCATCAGCGGCATGGTCAGGTAGGGCGACACCAGCGTCGCGCCGGTCGCGCCCAGCATCAGCGCGAAGCCGAGCAGCAGCTGGCCCTGGTAGGGCCGCGCGAAGCGCCACAGCCGCAGCAGCACCCAGGTGCTGGGCGGCGCGCCGGCCTCGCCGAAGTCGAACGCCGCGTCCTCGCCCTCATCCTCGTGCGGCTGCGGCGCCGCGCCCGACAGCCGCTGCAGCTCGCGCTCGAAGGCGTCCACCAGCCGCACGGCCGCCGGGTTGCCGGCCAGCGTGAAGCGCCAGCGCGCCAGGCGGCGGCGGGCGTCGAACAGCTCCAGGAAGGCCAGGCCGCCGTGGTCGCTGAGCCTGAGGCTCTGGCCCGGGGCCAGCGCATGCGCGGTCCAGGCGCCGGTGGCCGGCTCGAAGGCCAGCAGGCGCTGCGTCGTCAGCGCGACGAGGCCGTCGGCGAAGCGGCCGTGCGCGTCCAGGTCAACCGCCAGCAGGGCCACCGCGTTCTCGCCAGCCTGCAGCTGCCCGTCGAGGGCGGCTGCGCGGGGATGGGGCGCTGCGTCGGAAGAAGGGGCTTGCATGGGGTTCCTGGCACTTGCGGACGGCCGGAATTCTCCGCCATAGCTTCAGCGCACAATGCCCCGCGCCCCGTACAACCCCCTCACCCGCCACGCTCCATGAGCCAGATGAACGACATCCGCCTGCTGCGCATCAACTACCTGCGCGGGCCCAATATGTGGACCTACCGGCCGGTGCTGGAGGTGTGGCTGGACCTGGGCGAGCTGGAGGACCACCCCTCCCACCTGCTGCCCGGCTTCAACGACCGGCTCATCGCCGCGCTGCCCGCGCTGGTGGAGCACCACTGCGGCGTCGGCGAGCGCGGCGGCTTCATCGAGCGGCTGCGCGGCGGCACCTGGATGGGCCATGTGCTGGAGCACATCGTCATCGAGCTGCTGAACCAGGCCGGCATGCCCACCGGCTTCGGCCAGACGCGCAGCACCAGCCGGCGCGGCGTCTACCGCATGGTGTTCCGCGCGCGGGACGAGCAGGTCGCCCGCGCCGCGCTGGCCGAGGGCCATGCGCTCATCATGGCCATGATCAACGACCGGCCCTTCGACGTCGCCGCGGCCACGGCCCGCCTGCGCGACAAGCTGGACGACTGCTACCTGGGCCCGTCCACCGCGGCCATCGTCGCCGCCGCGACCGACCGCCGCATCCCGCACATCCGCCTGAACGACGGCAACCTGGTGCAGCTGGGCCACGGCGCGCGCCAGCGCCGCATCTGGACGGCCGAGACCGACATGACCAGCGCCATCGCCGAGGGCATCGCCGGCGACAAGGACCTGACCAAGACGCTGCTGAAGGCCGTCGGCGTGCCCGTGCCCGAGGGCCGCGAGGCCAAGACCGCCGCCGAGGCCTGGGAGGCCGCGCAGGACATCGGCCTGCCGGTCGTCGTCAAGCCCAGCGACGGCAACCACGGCCGCGGCGTCACGCTGGACATCGCCAGCGAGGCCGACTGCCACGCCGCCTTCCAGCTGGCCGACGCCGAGGGCTCGGCCGTGCTGGTGGAGCGCTACATCCGCGGCAATGAGCACCGCGTGCTGGTGGTGGGCGGCCGGGTCGTCGCCGCCGCGCGCGGCGAGGCGGCCTGGGTACACGGCGACGGCCAGCACACCGTGGCCGAGCTGGTCGACCTGCAGATCAACACCGACCCGCGCCGCGGCCTGACGGAAGACTTCCCGCTGAACCGCATCACGCTCGGCGAAGACCCGGTCGTGCTGCTGGACCTGCAGCGCCAGGGCTTCGCGCCCGACGGCGTGCCGCCGGCCGGCAAGGCGGTGCTGATCCAGCGCAACGGCAACGTCGCCATCGACTGCACGCCCGACGTCCACCCCGAGGTCGCGCACGCCGTGTCGCTGGCCGCGCGCACCGTGGGGCTGGACATCGCGGGCGTGGACCTCGTCACCGAAGACATCGCCCGGCCGCTGGCCGAGACCGGCGGCGCCATCGTCGAGGTGAACGCCGGCCCGGGGCTGCTGATGCACCTGAAGCCGGCCGGCGGCGCGCCGCAGCCGGTGGGCCAGGCCATCATCGACCACCTGTTCGCCGAGGACGAGACCGGCCGCATCCCCATCGTCGGCGTGGCCGGCTCGCGCGGCGGGCGCATCGTCGCGCGCCTGGTCGCCTGGCTGCTGCACCTGAACGGCCGCCACGTCGGCCTGGCCTGCCGCGACGGGCTGTTCCTCGGCACCCGCCGCGTCGAGAAGCGCGACAGCGCCCGCTGGGACGCCGCTCACCGCCTGCTGATGAACCGCGGCGTCAACGCCGTCGTCGTCGAGAACGACGCCGCCGCCATCCTGCGCGACGGCCTGGCCTACGACCGCGCCGCCGTCGGCGTCGTCACCGACCTGGACGGCATCGAGGCCCTGGCCGACTTCGACGTGCACGACACCGACCAGCTCTACAAGGTGCTGCGCACCCAGGTCGACGTGGTGCTGGGCGACGGCGCCAGCGTGCTGCACGCGGCCCATCCGCGCCTGGTGGACATGGCCGGGCTGAGCGACGGCGAGGTCGTCCTCTACGCCGAGGACGGCGCGCTGGACGCGCTGCGCCAGCACCGCGACCGCGGCGGCCGCGCGGTGTTCCTGCGCGGCGGCGCGGCCGTGCTCGCGCGGGGCCCGGCCGAGACGCCCGGCGCCAACATCGACGCGCTGCTGCACCGCTTCGGCGCCACGCCGGTGGACGCCCCCACGCTGCTGGCCGCCGTCGCCGCGGCCTGGGCGCTGGGCATCTCGCCCGAGCTGATCGCCGCCGGCCTGGACACCTTCGTCCCCGACCTCCACCTGGCCTGACGCCAACCCACCCCCACACACCATGGACGTTTCCCGCACCCGCGCGCTGCGCGGCCCCAACATGTGGAGCCGCCACACGACCCTGGAGGCCGTCGTGCACTGCAGCGAGGCCGAACGCTCGCTGGAGCGGCTGCCCGGCTTCGAGGCCAGCCTGCGCCGGCTCTTCCCGACCATCGGCGAGCTGCGCGCCGACGCCTCGCTGGCCCAGGTGCTGGAGCAGGCCACGCTGGCGCTGCAGGCCCAGGCCGGCTGCCCGGTCACCTTCAGCCAGACCCACGTGACGCCCGAGGCCGGCACCTACCAGATCGTCGTCGAGTACAGCGAGGAGGACGTCGGCCGCCTCGCGTTCGAGCACGCGGTCAAGCTCGTCGAGGCCGCGCTGGGCGGCGGCGGGTTCGATGCCGACGCGGTACTCGGCGCGCTGCGCGAGCTGGACGAGGACATCCGCCTCGGCCCGTCCACCGGCGCCATCGTCGACGCGGCGCTGGCGCGCGGCATCCCGTTCCGCCGGCTCACGCAGGGCAGCCTGGTGCAGTTCGGCTGGGGCGCCAAGCAGCGCCGCATCTGGGCCGCCGAGGTGGACGCGACCAGCGCCGTCAGCGAGTCCATCGCGCAGGACAAGGACCTGTGCAAGCGCCTGCTGCAGGCGGCCGGCGTGCCGGTGCCCACCGGCCGGCCGGTGGACTCGGTGGACGACGCCTGGGCGCTGGCCGAGGAGATCGGCCTGCCCGTCGTCGTCAAGCCGCAGGACGGCAACCAGGGCAAGGGCGTCACCGTCAACGTGACGACGCGCGAGGGGCTGGCGCTGGCCTACAAGGCGGCGGACGAGATCGGCCAGGTCATGGTCGAGAAGTTCCTGCCGGGCGGCGACTACCGGCTGCTCGTCGTCGGCGACAAGCTCATCGCCGCCGCGCGCCGCGACCCGCCGCACGTCATCGGCGACGGCCGGCACACCGTCAAGCAGCTGGTGGACAAGGTCAACGCCGACCCGCGCCGCGGCGACGGCCACGCGACCTCGCTGACCAAGATCCGCTTCGACGACATCGCCGTCGCGCGGCTCACGCAGCAGGGGCTGACGCCCGAGTCCGTGCCCGACAAGGGCCAGCGCGTGATCCTGCGCAACAACGCCAACCTGTCCACCGGCGGCACCGCCACCGACGTGACGGACGACGTCCACCCCGAGGTGGCCGCGCGCGCCATCGCCGCGGCGCAGGTGGTCGGCCTGCACGTCTGCGGCGTGGACGTGGTGGCCGAGAGCGTGCTGCGGCCGCTGGAGGAGATCAACGGCGGCATCGTCGAGGTCAACGCCGCGCCGGGGCTGCGCATGCACCTGAGCCCGAGCTTCGGCAAGGGCCGCAACGTCGGCGAGGCCATCGTCAACCACCTGTTCGGCGCCGGCACCCGGGCCGAGGACGGCCGCGTGCCGGTCGTCGCCGTCACCGGGACCAACGGCAAGACCACCGTCACGCGGCTGATCGCGCACCTGTTCGCCAGCTGCGGCCTCAAGGTGGGCATGACCAACACCGACGGCGTCTACGTGGACGGCCGCCAGATCGACAGCGGCGACTGCTCCGGCCCCAAGAGCGCGCGCAACGTGCTGATGCACCCGGACGTGGAAGCCGCCGTGCTGGAGACGGCGCGCGGCGGCATCCTGCGCGAGGGGCTGGGCTTCGACCGCTGCCAGGTCGCCGTGGTCACCAACCTCGGCGCGGGCGACCACCTCGGCATGAACTTCCTGCACACGGCCGAGGACCTGGTGCTGGTCAAACGCGTCATCGTGCAGAACGTGGCGCCCACCGGCTTCGCGGTGCTGAACGCCACCGACCCGCTGACGGCCGCGATGGCCGCCGTGTGCCCGGGCCAGGTCATCTACTTCGCGGCCGACCGCCACCACCCGGTCATGGCCACGCACCGCGCGCAGGGCAAGCGCTGCGTCTACGTGGACGGCGACCAGCTCGTCGCCGCGCAGGGCGCCTGGCGCGAGAGCATCCCGCTGCGCGACATCCCGCTGACGCGCGGCGGCGTCATCGGCTTCCAGGTCGAGAACGCGATGGCCGCCGTCGCCGCCGCGTGGGGCGTGGGGCTGGACTGGGACACCATCCGCCGCGGCGCCGGCAGCTTCGCCAACGACGCCGACAACGCGCCCGGCCGCTTCAACGTGATGGACCACCGCGGCGCGACCGTCATCGCCGACTACGGCCACAACGGCGACGCGATGAAGGCGCTGGTGGGCGCCGTGTCGGCGATGCCGGCGAACAAGCGCGTGGTCGTCATCAGCGGCGCGGGCGACCGGCGCGACGAGGACATCCGCGTGCAGACCGAGATCCTCGGCGCCGCGTTCGACGAGGTCATCCTGTACGAAGACGCCTGCCAGCGCGGCCGCGCGGCCGGCGAGGTCGTCGCGCTGCTGCGCGCCGGGCTCGAAGGCGCCTCGCGCACGACGCACGTCGAGGAGATCGTCGGCGAGTTCACCGCCATCGACCGCGCACTGGAGCGCCTGCGGCCGGGCGACCTGTGCCTGGTGCTGGTCGATCAGGTGGAAGAGGCGCTCGCGCACCTGGCGCGGCGCATCGCCGAAGGCTGAAGTTCAGCCCGGCCCCTCGACGACCAGGCGCAGCGGCCCGCGGGCGACCAGCCGGTACTGCCCCCGCCCGCTGCGCTCGATGCGCAGGCCGACGTCGCGCTCGGCCAGGCGGCGCTCCAGCAGCAGCAGGCGCACGCCCAGGTTGTCCTGCACCTCGGGCAGGCGCAGGTCGTCACCGGCCAGACGCAGTTCGCGGGTGCTGAAGCCCTGGCGGCCGGTGTCGATCTGGTCCCGCACCAGCTTGGCGATGATGGCGCCGGCCACGCCCTTGATGAGGTACTGGTCGTTGACGAAGACGCTGTGGTCGCGCGGGTAGTGGCGCACGCGCAGCACCTCGCCGGCCGCGGCGGAGGCGGCGGGCGCGGCCGGCACCGCGGGCACGGCCTCCAGCTCCTGCGCGCCCAGCGCCGCCAGGCCCTGGGCCAGCTGGGCGCCGACGGCGGCCAGCGCATCCTCGTCGTCGTAGCCGAAGAACTGGTCGCGCTCGCTCTCCACCAGCAGCACGCCCACCGCGCGGCCGCGCGCACGCAGCGGCACGGCGAGCTGGCTGCAGGGGGTCGCGAGGCCGGGCAGGGGGATGGTGTCGGCCATCGCGGCCTGCAGGCCGAGTTGCTCGGCTCGGGTGCGCCAGGACAGGCCGTAGCGGTACATCTGGCTCATGTGGCCGATGCGGATGGGCACGTTCTCGCGCAGCGCCACGCCGGCCAGGCCGGCCTCGGCCAGCGGCAGCTCGGAGCCGCTGCCGGCCTGCTCGTAGCCGAGGCTGGCAAGCGTGTAGAGGCCCTGCCGCCGCTCGTCCAGCAGCCAGACGATGGCGTGGCCGATGCGCAGCTCGTGCCGCAGGCCGTCGATGAAGGCTTGCAGCAGGCCGTGCAGGTCCGGCGCCTCGCTCAGCCGCTCGCTCAAGGCGCGCACGCCGGCGGCGAGGTCGCAGCGCGGCTGCAGCGCGGGCAGCGGGCAGGCGGGGTCCAGCTTGCGCAGCGACTCGACGCGGTACACGTCCGCGCCGCGCAGCAGGAACACGCGCTCCATGCCCGTCTGCGCGGCGATGCCGGCGAGCTTGGCGCGCAGGCGCTCGAACACCGGGCCCTCGGTGTCGGTGCGCTCGTAGCGCAGTTGCAGCAGCACGGAGACACCGGTGACCGGGTCTTCCACGCTGACCGCGACGCGGCCAGTGGCCAGCACGTTGGCGCGCGCGCGGTTCAGGAACTGGTAGGTCAGCGCGACGTGCTCGTCGTCCACGTACTCGACGTGCGACAGGTAGTTGACGTGCGGCATGCCGTCGGCCGCCACCGAGCACATCGACGGCGGGATCACGCCTTCGAGCAGGCGGCGCACGTCGCGCAGCTTGAGCCCGCGGCGGTCGGCCCGTGCGGTGACGTCGCTCATGGCAGCAACTCGATGGCCTGGCCCGCGCCGGGACCGGGGGTCTGGTCCCAGGCGGCCAGCGGCGTGAAGCGCACGCAGCCCATGTCGGCCGGGGTGAGGTCGCCCAGGATGGCCAGCACGTGGCGGCGGTCGGCGCCGAAGCGCTCGATCTGCCGCAGCCAGGCCTCGAAGCCCGGCTGGAACTGCGCCCACTGCGCGTCGCCGGTGGGCAGCACCTCGGCGTCCACGCCCTTCACGTGCAGCACGCGGTAACTGGCGGGCTCGCCGGCCGACACCGCGACGCGGCCGGTCGCGGTGATCGCGGCCAGCAGTTCGGCGCCCGGCACGCGGCGCACCAGTAACTCGACGCGGCCGTCGGGCAGCACCCAGATGCCGTGGCCGACGTGCAGCTCCGGCCGCCCCTCGGGCGTGCTGGAGCCCACGCGCAGCGTGACGCCGCGCTTCAGGTGGGCGATCCAGGGTTCGGGCAGACGGGCCATCGGCAAGGGTTCGGCAACGGAGCGCGGAAGGTTAGCAAAGACTTAACAAGTCCTTAGCCGACATCTAGCAGCGCGCCGGGCGCAGGCCAGCCACAGTCCGCTGCCTGTCTCCCGCCGATCCACCCGCTCAATGAAGCACCCCTCCCTGCTCTTCACGCTGGCGCTGCTGTGCGCCGACAGCGCGCGCGCCGCGGCCTGCTTGGCCGCCCCGGCCGCCGAGCCCATCAGCACCGACGGCCTGCCGGTCCACCACGCCGCGTTCAAGCCGCTGCACGCGGCCATGGACCAGTTCGAGACCCAGGCGCGCGCCAATGCCGGCCTGCTGGCGCTGCCCGACGTGCGCCTGCGCATCACCCGCGCGGTGCTGGACTCCGACGCACCGCAGCGCCGGCCGCGCGAGGCCGTCATCCACGCCCAGGGCTTCGGCCCGAAGACCTGGACGGGCGACGGCTGCGACATCCACGCCCAGGCGGCCCAGCGCATCGGCCCGCGCGCCGGCTTCAGCGTCTTCATCAACGCGCCGCTGGCGACGATGAACCGCTGGGCGCACGACGAGCAACTCACGGCCTACCTCGAAGGCGAGCGCGGCGAGCCCCTGCAGGGCTGGCCGGTGTTCCACGACTGCGCCGTCATCGCGCCGGAGGGCCGCCTGCCGTGGGTGCCGGTCACGGTGGGCGAGATGCTGGACTACTTCGAGCGCGAGCAGCAGCGCCGGCTCGCCGACTGGGACCGCCGCCATGCGCAGGCGCTCCAGCCCTTCGACCTCGCCGCCGCCGAGCGCCGGGCCGCGCAGATCCGCCCGCAGAACGCCCGGGCCGCCGACACACTGCTGGCGGTCGCCCGCCAGCGCAAGGCCGGCGAGGCAGGCCACCACGCGCAACTCGCCCGCGTCCGCCAGCAACTCGCGGACGAACTGGACGACCTGCGCCGCACCCGCGCCGGCATGAGCGCCGGGCAGCTCGCCGAGCCCTACCGCCTGGGCACCGGCCGCCACCGCCTGCCCGGCGCGGGCGAAGCCGGCCGGGCGCTGAAGCGGCTGGTGAAGCTCGACCCCGCCTTCCCATGGGACGCCCGCAACCGCACGCGCATCCAGCTGCTGACGGTCTGCGCCAGCACCCATCCGAACAACCCCGCCTACGCCCAGCCGATGCGCGACGCCATCGCCGCACTGGACCTGTCGCGCCTGGCGGCGCTGTTGAACTGACGAAAACCCCCATCCCCAACCTGAAGGAGAAACACCATGAAGACCCTGATCACCCTTGCCCTGGCCGCGCTGGCCGTCACCGCACACGCCGCTGCGCCCAGCTACGGTGCCTACGCCGGCTCCACGGGCGGCGTGCGCAACGGCGGCGAAGGCAGCTTCTCGGCCATGGCCAACGCGCCCTCGTACTACAAATACTCCTATGCCTGGGCCATGGCCGGGCTGGGCGACGGCACCCTGCACGCCGCCTCCAGCGCCACGCCGTGCCCGTCCTGCCACAGCACCAGCGGCGCCCAGTCAGTCGCCCGCTACTGGGACACGGTGACCTTCAGCAACGGCCAGAACCTGGGCCTGGCCCAGCTCAGTGTCAGCATCGATGGCACGCTGACGCAGAACGCGCAGGCGTCGGCGCGGTTCTACGTCGGCTATGCCCAGCCCGACTTCTTCAACCGCCTGGACTACTACGCGCCAGCGGTGGCGCTCACCTCGGGCACCACGGTGCTGGGTGACGAGCTGGCCATCCCGCTGGGCAACACCACGGTGTTCATCTTTGCCGAGCTGTCAACGTCGGCCTTCGCACCGCCCTATGCGGACGCGCCCCATGCCAGCGCCGACTTCGGCAACACGCTGCACTTCAACTGGACGCTGCCTGACGGTGTGACCACCAGTTCCGCTTCCGGCCAGTTCATGACCTCGGCCGTGCCCGAGCCGGCCAGTTGGGCGCTGCTGGCCGGCGGGCTGGGAGTGCTGCTGTTGCGCCGCCGCCGCGCTCAAGAAGCTTTCTAGGCCACCCGGCAGACTTTCAGCATGTTGGTGCCGCCCGGGTAGCCCATCGGCTCGCCGCAGGTGATGGCGTAGGTGTCGCCCGGCATCAGCACGCCGCGCTCGATGAGCAGCTTCTCGGCCGCCGCGAGCGCCGCGTCGCGGTCGTCGAACTTGGGCATCAGCAGCGGCTGCACGTTGCGGTAGAGCGCCATCTTGCGCTGGCTCTGCTGCGTCGTCGTCAGGCCAAAGATCGGCACGTTGATGCGGTGGCGGCTCATCCACAGCGCCGTGGAGCCCGACTCGGTCAGCGCCAGGATGGCCTTGCAGCCGAGGTGATGGGCCGTGAACAGCGCGCCCATCGCGATGCTCTGGTCGATGCGGCCGAACTGGCGGCCGGCGAAGTCGGTGTCCAGCGTGACGAACTCGGCGCGCTCGGCCTCCAGCGCGATCGCGGCCATCTGCTCGATGGTCTCGACCGGGAATTTGCCGGCCGCCGTCTCGGCGGACAGCATTACCGCGTCGGTGCCGTCGAGCACGGCGTTGGCCACGTCGCTGACCTCGGCGCGCGTCGGCACCGGGTTGACGATCATGGACTCCATCATCTGCGTCGCCGTGATGGCGACCTTGTCCAGCTCGCGGGCGAGCTTGATCATGCGTTTCTGCAGCGCCGGCACGGCGGCGTTGCCCACTTCCACGGCGAGGTCGCCGCGCGCGACCATGATGCCGTCGCTGGCCTTCAGGATGGCCTCCAGGTGCGGGATGGCCTCGTAGCGCTCGATCTTGGCGATCATGGCCGGCTTGTGCCGCCAGGGCTCGCCGGCCACGTTGGCGAGCTGGCGCGCCATCTCCATGTCGGTCGCGTTCTTCGGGAAGCTGACGGCCAGGTACTCGCACTGGAAGGACATCGCGGTCTTGATGTCGTCCATGTCCTTGGCCGTCAGCGCCGGGGCCGTGAGGCCGCCGCCCTGCTTGTTGATGCCCTTGTTGTTGGACAGCTCGCCACCGAGCTTGACGGTGGTGTGCACCTGCGCGCCGCGCACGGCGTCCACGGTCAGCACGAGCAGGCCATCGTTGAGCAGCAGCGTGTCGCCGGGCTTCACGTCGCGCGGCAGCTCCTTGTAGTCGAGGCTGGCGATCTCCTGCGTGCCGGGTTCGGCGCGGTCGGCGTCGAGGATGAACTTGGCGCCGGGCACCAGCTCGACCTTGCCGCCCTCGAACTTGCCGACGCGGATCTTGGGCCCCTGCAGGTCGGCCATGATGGCGACGGACTTGCCGACCCGCTCGGCCGCCGCGCGCACCATGGTCGCGCGGTCGATGTGGTCCTGCGCCTTGCCGTGCGAGAAGTTCAGCCGCACCACGTCGACGCCGGCCCGGATCATCTGCTCCAGCACCTCCGGGGTGTTGGAGGCGGGGCCGAGGGTGGCGACGATCTTGCTGGCGCGGGTCATGGGCGGTCTCGACGGGTCAGGGAGGGCGGGGAATTATGGGCCGCGCGGCCCACGCGGAGTTTCATCGCGTTTCAGCTGCGGGCGGCATGGACAATCCCGCGTCCACCCGCCCCGAGCCCATGTCCCGACCTGCTTCCGTGAATTCGCTGCCGCTGCTGGCGGCACTGACCGTCGTGCTGGTCTGGGGCCTGAACTTCCCGCTGCAGAAGGCGCTGTACGGCCAGGTCGGGGCCGTGGGCTTCATCGGGCTGCGCTACCTGCTGATGCCGTTCTGCGCCGTGGCGCTGCTGTGCTGGCGCTTCGGCCTGCGCTGGCCACGGCTGGACCGCGCCGAGCTGTGGCCGCTGGTGCGGCTGACACTGATCGGCCAGGGCCTGCACCTGCTGCTGGCGGCCTGCGGCATGCAGGGCTCCACCGCGTTCAGCGCCAGCGTGCTGCTGGCCTGCGGGCCGGTGTTCACGCTGCTGATCCTGCGCTTCAGCGGCCTGGAGCGGCTGTCGCGCGGCCAGGTGGCCGGCGTCGCCGCGGCGGCCTGCGGCGCGCTGCTGTTCACGTCCGACAAGCTGCTGGCCGCCGACTGGCGCGCCGGCCTGGGCGACCTGACGCTGCTGGTGGCCGCGTCGCTGTTCAGCTACTACACCGTCGCCAGCAAGCCGCTGATCCAGCACCACGGCGGCGTCACGGTGCTGGGCTACGGCAGCTTGGTGTGCACGCCGCCGCTGCTGCTGTGGTGCGCGCCGCAGCTGGCCGCGCTGGACTGGGCCGCGCAACCCGCGTGGGTGTGGACGGGCACGGCCTGGCAGGTCATCGGCGGCGGCTTCCTGGGCTGGCTGGCCTGGGGCTGGGCGAACGACCGGCACGGCGTGGCACGCACCGCGCCGCTGCTCTACCTGATGCCGCTGGTCGCCGGCCTCACCGCCTGGCTGTGGGGCGGCGAGCGGTTCACGCTGCCCAAGCTGCTGGGCGCCGGCGTCATCCTGGCCGGCGTGGCGCTGGCGCAGTTCAGCCCTTCGCGGCCCGCGCCTCGCGCACGTCCGCAACCGCCAGCGCCGTCATGTTGACGATGCGGCGCACGGTGGCCGAGGGCGTCAGGATGTGGACCGGCGCCGCCGCGCCCAGCAGGATGGGGCCCACCGTCACGCCCTGGCCGGCGCTGATCTTCAGCACGTTGAACAGGATGTTGGCCGCGTCCAGCGTCGGCAGCACCAGCAGGTTGGCCGCGCCGGTGAGCGGGCTGTCGGGCATGAAGACCTGGCGCACGCTCTCCGACAGCGCCGCGTCGCCGTGCATCTCGCCGTCGCACTCCACCTCGGGGTGGGCCTGCGCGAACAGCTCGTAGGCACGGCGCATCTTCAGCGCCGAGGGCCGCGTGCTGGAGCCGAACATCGAGTGGCTGACGAAGGCCAGCTTGGGCGGCAGGCCGAAGCGGCGCAGCTCGTCGGCGGCCATGGCGGCGATGTCGGCCAGCTGCTCGGCGCCGGGGTCGTCGTTGACGAAGGTGTCGGCGATGAACAGCGTCATCTTGTCCAGCATCAGCGCGTTCATCGCCGCGAACTGGCGGGCGCCCGGGCGCAGGCCGATGAGGTCGGCGACCTGCTCCAGGTGGCGGTCGAAGCGGCCCACCATGCCGCAGATCATCGCGTCCGCGTCGCCGAGCTGGATGGCCAGCGCGCCGATGGCGGTGTTGGAGCGGCGCACCGCGGACTTGGCCATCTCGGGCGTCACGCCGTTGCGCTTCATGCGCTGGTGGTAGGCCTCCCAGTACTGGCGGAAGCGCGGGTCGTCCTCGGGGTCGATGACGGCCACGTCCTCGCCCAGCCGCAGGCGCAGGCCGGCGCGCTGGATGCGCGCGGCCAGCACGGCCGGGCGGCCGATCAGCGTCGGCCGGCACAGGCCTTCGTCCAGCGCCACCTGCACGGCGCGCAGCACGCGCTCGTCCTCGCCCTCGGGGTAGATGACGCGCGCCTTCTCCGCCTTGGCCGCGGCGAACACCGGGCGCATGAACATGCCGGTCTGGTAGACGAAGCGCTCCAGCGACTGGCGGTAGGCGTCCAGGTCCGGCACCGGGCGGGTGGCCACGCCGTCGGCGGCCGCGGCCGCCGCGACGGCGGGCGCGATGCGCAGGATCAGCCGCGCGTCGAAGGGCTTGGGGATCAGGTAGTCGGGGCCGAAGGCCAGTTGCTGGCCGGCGTAGGCGGCGGCGACTTCATCGCTGGTCTCGGCCTTGGCCAGCGCCGCGATCTCGCGCACGCAGGCCAGCTTCATGCCCTCGGTGATCTTGGTGGCGCCGCAGTCCAGCGCGCCGCGGAAGATGTAGGGGAAGCACAGGACGTTGTTGACCTGGTTCGGGTAGTCGCTGCGGCCGGTGGCGACGATGCAGTCCGGCCGCACGGCCTTGGCCAGCTCGGGGCGGATCTCCGGCTCGGGGTTGGCCAGCGCCAGGATGATGGGCTGCGGCGCCATGGCCTTGACCATGTCGGCCGAGAGCACGCCGGCGGCGGAGCAGCCGAGGAACACGTCCGCGCCCAGGCAGACGTCGGCCAGCGTGCGCGCCGCCGTGACCTGGCAGTAGCGCTGCTTGGACTCGTCCAGCCGGCCGGCCCGGGCGTCCTCGCGCTCGCTGTGGATGACGCCGCGCGAGTCGCAGACGAACACGTTGTCGCGCCGCACGCCCAGGCCCACCATCACGTCCAGGCAGGCGATGGCCGCCGCGCCCGCGCCCGACACGGCGACCTTGACCTGGCCGATGTCCTTGCCCACCAGCTCCAGCCCGTTCAGCAGCGCGGCCGACGAGATGATGGCCGTGCCATGCTGGTCGTCGTGGAACACCGGGATGTTCATGCGCTTGCTCAACTCGCGCTCGATGTAGAAGCACTCGGGCGCCTTGATGTCCTCGAGGTTGACGCCGCCCAGCGTGGGCTCCATCGCCGCGATGATGTCGATGAGCTTGTCGGGGTCGCGCTCGGCCAGCTCGATGTCGAACACGTCGATGCCGGCGAACTTCTTGAACAGGCAGCCCTTGCCTTCCATGACCGGCTTGGCCGCCAGCGGGCCGATGTCGCCCAGGCCCAGCACCGCGGTGCCGTTGGTGATGACGCCCACCAGGTTGCCGCGCGAGGTGTACTCGGCCGCGAGCTGCGGGTCGCGCTCGATGTCCAGGCAGGGGTAGGCCACGCCCGGCGAGTAGGCCAGCGACAGGTCCCGCTGGTTGGACAGCGCCTTGGTCGGCGTGACGGAAATCTTGCCGCGCACGGGGGCGCGGTGGTAGTCGAGCGCGGCCTCGCGCAGCGAGGCCTCGGCCGGCGCCAGCTCGGGCGCGAAGGGAGCGTCGTTGTTTTCCATGCGGCTGGGTCTCCAAAGGGGAAACCGCGAGGTTACGTCGGGTTTCAGCCGCCGGCGGCGCCGGACGCTTCGTGATCTATGTAGCGGCCACCACCACGCGGTCGCGCCCCTCGCGCTTGGCGCGGTACATGGCCTGGTCGGCCTCGCGCAGCGCGGCCTCCATCTCCGCCGGCCCGCCGGCCTGGGCCACGCCCCAGCTCGCCGTCACCCGCAGGCCGGCCGGCCACGCGGCGCGGGCGAACACCTCGCGCAGCCGCCCGGCCACGACGGCGGCCTCGTGGGCCGGCGTCTGCGGCATCGCGACGACGAACTCCTCGCCGCCCCAGCGGGCCACCATGTCGTCGCGCGGCAGGTTGGCGCGCAGCGTCCGCGCCAGCAGCGCCAGCACCTGGTCGCCCGTCTCGTGGCCATGGGTGTCGTTGACGGCCTTGAAGTGGTCCACGTCGAGGAACACCACGGACAGCGGGAAGGCCATGTCGCCCTGCACCTGCAGCAGCAGGTCCAGCTCGTGGTTCAGCCCGTCGCGGTTGGCCACCTGGGTGAGCGGGTCGCGCAGCGCCATCTCCTCCAGCGCATGCGAGCGCCGCACCGAGCTGTGCAGCCGGCGGCGCGTGTGCCAGGCCTCCCAGGCCAGGTAGCCCAGCAGGCTGAACATCCACAGCCCGACCAGACCCAGCCGGAAGGTCTCGGGCGCCACCCAGTGGCCGACCAGCTCGACCCGCTCCAGCCGGATGCGGTGGATGCCCGGCGCGGCCTGCCCGCCGGTGCTGATGCCGAAGACGCGCACCCGGTCCAGTTGCGGCCCCATCAGCGGCACCGGCAGCGGGTAGCGTTGCGACCACCAGGAGCTGACCATGAACTGCGAGGGCCGCAGCTCCACCGGCTGGGGCTGGGCGGCAGGCGTGAGCACGACCTCGTGCGGCTTCAGGTCCACCAGCCCGCCGGAGCGCGAATAGGCCGGGTCGAAGTGGCGCAGGAAGACGCGCACCTGTGCCGGGCCGCCCTCCTGCGTCGGGCCCTCGGCCCGCAACCACAGCCGGATGAGCCGAAAGGCACCGGCATCGAGATCCCGCCCCTCCATGGCGACCTGCAGCTCGCAGTACGGCCACGCATAGCCGGGGCGCAGCTCGCAGCGCATGTCGGCGCCGCCGGACGGCAGCCGCTGCAGCCAGGCCTCGCTGCGGCCGCCGTCGTGGCGGTCGCTCTGCACCTTCAGTAGCTGGCCCGGCCTGCGCCCGTCCAGCAGCAGCCGGCGGGTCATCCAGTGCTCGTTGGCGTACAGCCCCACCAGCGTCGCGACGACGAGCAGGGCGAGCAGCCAGCGCAGAACCATCAGGCCATTGTGGCCATCACCGGGTGGCGCAAGGCAGATGCGCGCGGGCGCGGGCGTGAATTCGTGGTCAAGCCGCCGCGCGCCGGCCGAGGATCTCGAACGCCGGCAGCGTCTTGCCCTCCAGCACCTCCAGGAAGGCGCCGCCGCCGGTGGAGATGTAGCCCACATCCTTCTCGATGCCGTACTTGGCGATCGCCGCCAGCGTGTCGCCGCCGCCGGCGATGCTGAAGGCCAGGCTCTCGGCGATGGCGCGGGCGATGGTCTCGGTGCCCTGGGCGAAGGCGTCGAACTCGAACACGCCCACCGGGCCGTTCCAGACGATGGTGCCGGCGGCGCGCAGCTTGTCGGCGAGCTTGGCGGCGGTCCTGGGGCCGATGTCGAGGATCAGGTCGTCGTCGGCCACGTCGGTGGCGGCCTTGACGGCGGCCGTGGCGCCGGCCGCGAAGGTCTTGGCCGTCACCACGTCTTCCGGGATCGGCACCTCGGCGCCGCGCGCGGCCATCGCGGCCATCACGGCCCGGGCCTGGTCCAGCAGGTCCGGCTCGGCCAGCGACTTGCCGATCTTCAGCCCGGCCGCCAGCATGAAGGTGTTGGCGATGCCACCGCCGACGATCAGGCCGTCCACCTTGCTCGCCAGGCTCTGCAGGATGGTCAGCTTGGTCGACACCTTGGAGCCCGCGACGATGGCCACCAGCGGGCGCTTCGGGTTGGCCAGCGCCTTGGTGATGGCGTCGATCTCGGCCGCCAGCAGTGGGCCGGCGCAGGCGACCTTGGCGTACTTGGCGATGCCGTAGGTGGTGGCCTCGGCGCGGTGGGCGGTGCCGAAGGCGTCATGCACGAAGATGTCGCACAGCGCGGCGAGCTTGCGCGACAGCGCGTCGTCGCACTTCTTCTCGCCCTTGTTGACGCGGCAGTTCTCCAGCAGCACCAGCTCGCCCGGCTGCACGGCGACGCCGTCCACCCAGTCGGCCTTCAGCGGCACCGGGCGGCCCAGCAGCTCGGCCATGCGCGCGGCCACGGGCGCCAGCGAGTCCTCGGGCTTGAACTCGCCCTCGGTCGGGCGGCCCAGGTGGGAGGTGACCATCACCGCCGCGCCGGCATCCAGCGCCATCCGGATCGCGGGCAGCGACGCGCGGATGCGGGTGTCCTCGGTGATGTGGCCGGCATCGTCCTGCGGCACGTTGAGGTCGGCGCGGATGAAGACGCGTTGGCCGGCCACCTGGCCGGCGGCGATCAGGTCGGAGAAGCGGATGACGTTCATGGTCGTGCGGAAGGGAGTTGGGAAACCGGAAAAGACGGCCGCGATTCTCGCCGCCCGCTCACCAGCCCAGCCCCAGCCGCAGCGCCAGCATGACCGCCATGCCGACGACGATGGTGCCGAGGATGCCCTGGCGCCGGAAGTAGTAGGCCGTGGCCGCCAGCGCGGCGGGCCAGCGCGGGTCCTGCCAGGTGGTGATGAGCTGGCCCTGCGTCATGAACACCTCCGGCGCCACCACGGCGACCAGCGCCGCCAGCGGCGCCATCTTCAGCAGCTCGCGCAGCCAGCCCGGCAGGGGCAGCGGCCGCTCGCCGAGCAGGAAGAAACCGCGCGTCAGCACCGTGACGCCGGCCAGGCCCACGAGCGCGGTCCAGGTCATGGCCTCGCTCATCGCCGCGCCTCCCGCGCCTTTTGCGCATTGCTCGCCTGGCGGGCCTCCAGCCACCACCCCACCGCGCCCGCCGCGACGATGGCGCACAGGATGTTGAGCTTGAGCGGCAGCGCGTAGGTGGCGATGGACACGGCGGCCGCCGTGAGCGCCACCCACCACAGCATCTTCTCGGCCAGCAGCGAGTACGCCAGCCCCAGCAGCGCCAGCACGCCCGCGAAGCCGAGGCCCCAGTGCGTGGGGATGCGGTCGGCCAGCAGGATGCCGGTGAAGGAGGTGAGCTGCCAGGCCGGCCAGTTCACCGCCACGCCGCCCCAGAAATAGCGCTGCTGGCCCGGCGCCGGCACGGGGTCGGGCCAGCGCCGGACGAAGTAGACGAAGTTCAGGTCGGCCGCGAAATAGGCATTGCGCAGCCGCTGCCACAGCGGCAGGTGGCCCCAGTAGTGGCGCCACTGCGCGCTGAAGATGACGAAGCGCAGGTTCACGCAGAACGCCGTGGCCAGCAGCACCCACAGCGGCGCGCCGGCGGCGATCAGCGGCAGCGCGGTCAGCTGCGCGCTGCCGGCGAACACCAGCAGCGACATGCCGAAGGCCAGCGGCAGGCCCAGGCCGCTCTTGACCATGGCCACGCCGGTCACCAGGCCCCAGGCGGCCAGCCCCAGCGAGGGGGAGGCCATGTCGCGCGCGCCGGCTCGGAAATCGGGGTCGACCGCGAGCGCGCGCAGCCTGGCGGGAAGACTCATGCCGCCATTCTCGGCGCAGGCCGCGGCCCGCCGCCGTCCCGCCAGCGACGGCGGCGGGTCAGTTGATGCGGCGGACCGTGCCGCTGCCGGCCACCGAGCTGGAGACCTCGGGCGAGCCGGCGTAGCGCACGTCGCCGCTGCCGGCGATGGACACCTTCAGCGTGCGGCTGGCCTGCACCTGCGCGCCGCCGCTGCCGGCGATGCTGACCTTGACGTCCGCCGCGGCCAGGTCGGCGGCCTTCACGTCGCCGCTGCCGGAGATGGACACGGTGGTGGCGCCGCAGCGGCCGGCCGCGACGATGTCGCCGCTGCCGGCGACCTTCATGCCCAGGCGCTCGGCGTCCAGGTTGGCGAAGCGGATGTCGCCGGAGCCGGCGATGGCCGCATCCACGCCTGCCACCTTCATCGCCTCGACCTTGACCGTGCCCGAGCCGGCCACGGCCACCGCGCGCAGCGCCGGCATCTCCAGCGTGAAGCTGGGATGGCTGGACGGCGAGAGGCTCACGCCGCGCCGGGGCGCGATCTCCAGCGTGCGGCCCTTGCCGCCCTCGACCACGCGGGTCTCCAGGTAGGGCAGCAGGTTGCGGTCGGCGCGGACCTCCACCTTGTGCGACGCCCCCTGGCGGATGACGACGTTGAAGCCGCCGCTCAGCGTCACGGCGTCGAACGCGCCGGTGTCGCGGGCCTCGGTGGCGAGGTCGCCGTTGCCGGACACGCGCTCGCCGGACCTCCAGCCCCAGGCCTGGGCCGGGCCGCAGACGACGAGGACGGCGCCGGCCAGGCCCGCGAGGGCGGCGGCGGAAAACAGGCGGCGGGACGAGGCGGTGTGCATGGCGGGCTCCATCGAAAGGTTGATGGCCCTCATGCTGCCGGCCGCGGCACCGGCCGCCGAGCGCGGCGCGACGGTGCGCGGAAACCGCGGCCCGAGATGCGGCTGGGCGCGACGGCCCCGCGCCGCCCAGGCGAGTCGCTCAGTGCCGCGCCTTGTCGGCCGGCGCGTCGGCCTGGGCTTCCGGCTGCGCGTCCGCCTGGGCGTCGGCGTCGGCGTCGGCGGCGGGCGGCGGCGGCTTGGCGGTGCTGGGGCGCGGCACCACGGGGGCCACGCCTTCGAGCTTGTTCTCGCGCATGTACTCGTCCATCTCGCGCCAGCCGGCGTAGATGGCGGCCTTCTGCGCCTTGGGGTTCAGCACGTAGCAGTCCTCGATGGCGCGCACCGCGTGCCGGCAGGCGCTGCCGATGGCCTTGGCCTCGGCCTCCTTGGCGGCGGCCACCTTGACGGGGTCGTCGATGCCCAGCCGCTCGCAGCCGGACAGGGCGGCCAGCACCGGCAGCGTGAGGAGGACGAGACGCTTCATGGGCTCAGGTATCGGCCGCCGCGGCGCGAACTTGAATCAGCCTTGGGCGCCGCGGGCCATCGCCATCAGGCGGGCGACCCGCTCTTCCGTGGACGGATGGGTGGAGAACAGCCCGCGCAGCCCGCCGCCGGACAGCGGGTTCATGATCATCATCTGCGCCGTCTCGGGGTGGGCCTCGGCCGGCGCCATCGGGATGCCCTGCGCGTAGCGGTGGATCTTGTCCAGCGCCGACGCGAGCGCGGCCGGGTCGCCGGAGATCTCGGCGCCGCCGCGGTCGGCCTCGAATTCGCGCGCGCGGCTGATGGCCATCTGGATCAACCCGGCCGCCAGCGGGGCCAGCATGGCCACGGCGATGCCGGCGATCGGGTTCGCGGGCCGGCCGTGCTCGTCGCGCCCGCCGAAGAACGCGGCGAAGTTGGCCAGCATGGAGATCGCGCCGGCCATGGTCGCGCTGATGGTGCTGATCAGGATGTCGCGGTGCGCCACGTGGGCCAGCTCATGGGCCATGACGCCGCGCAGCTCGCGCTCGGACAGCACGCGCAGGATGCCGGTGGTGGCGGCCACGGCCGCGTGCTCGGGGTTGCGGCCGGTGGCGAAGGCGTTGGGCGCGGCCTCGTCGATCAGGTAGACGCGCGGCATCGGCAGCTTGGCGCGTGCGCTGAGCTCCCGCACCATGCCGTAGAACTGCGGCGCGGACGAGGCGTCCACCTCGCGGGCGTTGTACATCTTCAGCACCAGCTTGTCGGAGAACCAGTAGCTGTAGAAGTTCATGCCGACGGCCACCAGCAGCGCCACCATCATGCCGCTGCGGCCGCCGATCATGCCGCCGACGGCCATGAACAGCGCCGTGATGGCGGCCATCAGGATGGCGGTCTTCACGAGGTTGAACATGGCAGCGGTCTCCGGTAGGGGCTGGGATGGGCGACGACGGGCAGATGGTGCCACGTCCGCCGGATTTCAAGTCGGGTCGAAGCGCTCGCCCACCGCCACAGGCCGCGCCTGCAGGAAGGCCGCCGCGGGGCCGCGCTTGCCGCCCGCGCGCTGCAGCTCGGTGAGCCTCAGCGCGCCCTCGCCGCAGGCGACGACCGGCCCCGGCGCGATGACCTCGCCCGGCGCGCCGCGGCCGTCGGCGATCTCGGCGCGCCAGACCTTCACGGCCTCGCCCGCCAGCGTCGCCACGCCGCCCGGGAAGGGATCGAACGCGCGCAGGCGGCGCTCGATCTCGGCGGCCGGCCGCGTCCAGTCGATGGCGCTCTCGGCCTTGTCGATCTTGTGGGCGTAGCTGACGCCCTCGGCCGGCTGCGGCGTGCGCGCCAGCGCCGGCGCCCGCAGCGCCTGGACGATCAGCCGCCCGCCCAGCGCGGCCAGCCGGTCGTGCAGCGTGGCCGTCGTGTCGCCGGCACCGATGGGCTCGCGGCCGGTGAGCAGCATGTCGCCGGTGTCCAGCCCGGCGTCCATCTGCATGATGGTGATGCCGGTCTCGGCGTCGCCGGCCTCGATGGCGCGGTGGATGGGCGCGGCGCCGCGCCAGCGCGGCAGCAGCGAGGCGTGGATGTTGAGGCAGCCGCGCCGGGGCAGGTCCAGCACCCACTGCGGCAGGATCAGGCCGTAGGCGGCCACGACCATCACGTCGGCGTCGGCCGCCTGCAGCGCCGCGCGCGCGGCGGCCGCGTCGGCGGCGTACCTGCCGTCGAGCTTCAGCCCCTGCGGCTGCGCGACGGCCAGGCCCGCCGCGGCGGCGCGCTGCTTGACGGCCGAGGCTTGCAGCTTCAAGCCGCGCCCGGCCGGGCGGTCGGGCTGGGTCAGCACCAGCGGTACGGTGAAGCCGGCGGCCAGCAGCGCGTCCAGCGCGACGGCGGCGAACTCGGGCGTTCCGGCGAAGACGACTCTCATCGCGCGGGCCGTCACAGCCGCTGGCTGCGCTTCTTGGCCTCGGCCTCCTCCTCGCGCGTCTTCTTGATCATCTTGGTCTTGATGCGGTCGCGCTTGAGCGGGCTGAGGTATTCGACGAACACCTTGCCCATCAGGTGGTCCATCTCGTGCTGCACGCACACGGCCAGCAGGCCGTCGGCGTCGAACTCGTAGACCTCGCCGTCGCGGTTGGTGGCGCGCACGGTCACCTCGGCATGGCGCGGCACCTTGTCGTAGATCTGCGGAACGGACAGGCAGCCCTCCTCGCCCTCGACCATGCGCTCGCTCGTGCGCACCAGCTCGGGGTTGATCAGCACACGCGGCGTGTCGCGCTCCTGCGAGGTGTCGATGACGATGACGCGCTCGTGCACGTCCACCTGCGTGGCGGCCAGGCCCACGCCGTCGGCGGCGTACATGGTGTCGAGCATGTCGTCGACGAGCTGGCGGATGCGCGCGTCCACGGCCGCCACGGGCTGGGCGACCGTGTGCAGGCGCGGGTCGGGAAAGCGGAGGATGGGGAGTCGGGCCATGGGATGGGGCCGGCGGCTGCGGGGCGCGGTTCGCGCGCACTGGTGCACAGCCGGCCGGATTGAATGCGGGCAGAATGGCCCGGATTTTCGCCGATCCGGCAATCCCCTCGGAGACCGCGCCCGATGCCCGCTGCCCGCCCCGCCCACTTCCCGCTCCTCGCGGCCTGCCTCGCCCTGGCCACGGGCACGGCCTGGGCGCAGGCCGGCACCCTGCCCGTCACGCCGCAGCAGCGCCACGTGGCCGAGCAGGTCGCCAGCGCCGGCGTGCCGCTGTCCGAGCTGGCGCCCGACGCGCCGGACCAGCACGTCGTCGTGCCCGGCGACACGCTGTGGGACATCTCGCGGCTGTTCCTGAAGAGCCCGTGGCGCTGGCCCGAGCTGTGGGGCATGAACCGCGATCAGGTCCGCAACCCGCACCTGATCTACCCCGGCCAGGTGCTGGTGCTGGTCAAGGGCGACGGCCGCGCGCGGCTGCAGCTGGGCCAGCGCGTCGGCGCGGACGGCACCGTCAGGCTGAGCCCGCAGATGCGCGTGTCGCCGCTGGACGGCAACCCCATCCCGACCATCCCGCTGCACCTGATCCAGCCCTTCCTGACCGACGCGGTCGTCTTCGACACCGACGTGCTGGCCCACGCGCCGCGCATCGTCGCCGCGCAGGAGGGCCACGTCATCCTGGGCCGGGGCGACCTGGCCTATGCGCGCGGCGACTTCGGCGGCGCGACGGACTTCCGCATCTTCCGCACCGCGCGGCCGCTGCGCGACCCGGCCACCCAGGAAATCCTGGGCTACGAGGCGCCCTATGTCGGCACGGCCGACCTGCTGCGCCCCGCCGAGAGCCGCCCGCGTGCCGACGGCAAGGCCGAGGCCGTGCCGGCCACGCTGACGATCAAGCAGGCCCGGCAGGAAGTCGGCATCGGCGACCGCCTGGCCCCGGCGCCGCAGCGCAACCTCGAACGCTATGTGCCGCACGCGCCCGAGCAGCCGCTGGCGGGTCAGATCGCGGCCGTCTACGGCGAGGCGCTGAACGCGGGGCAGAACCAGATCGTGGCGCTGAACCGCGGCCGGCGCGACGGCGTGGAGCGCGGCCACGTGTTCGCGCTGTGGCGCCACGGCGAGGCCGCCGTCGACCGCACCGGCGACCGGCCCGAGGCCATCAAGCTGCCCGACGAGCGCCACGGCGTGCTGTTCGTCTTCGAGGTCTACGAGCGCGTGTCCTATGCGCTGATCATCTCGGTGAAGGAGCCCGTCAAGGCGGGCGACCGGTTCACCCAGCCCTGAAGATGCAGCCCCCCGTCCAGCCGCGCGGCGCTGAACGCGCGCGCACCCGGCCCGGTGGCGGCTGACATGCTCGCCGCGTCCGAGCTGGCCGCCTGGCTGCGGCTGACCGAAAGCGTCGGCCCCGGCGCCGCTCGGCGGCTGCTGGCGATGGCGGGCAGCCCGGAGGCGGTGTTCCAGCTGCCCGCCGCCGCGCTGGAGCAGGCGCTGCCGCCCCGGCAGCGCGAGGCCTTCGCCACGCCGCCGGACCATCTCGCCACGCTGACCGCCCACGCCGAGGCCTGGCTGGCCGAGCCGGGCCACGCCCTGCTGGCGCTGGGCGACCCCGACTACCCACCCCGCCTGCTCGCCACCGCCGACCCGCCGCTGCTGCTGTGGCTGCAGGGCCGCCGCGAGCTGCTGGCGTCGCCGTCGCTGGCCATCGTCGGCAGCCGCAACCCGACCGCACAGGGCGCCGACAACGCCCGCGCCTTCGCCCGCGCGCTGGCCCGGGCCGGCTACACCATCGTCTCCGGCCTGGCGCTGGGCGTGGATGCGGCCGCCCACGAGGGCGCGCTGGACGCCACCGGCGCCACCATCGCCGTCGTCGGCACCGGGCTGGACCAGGTCTACCCGCGCCGCAACGAAGCGCTCGCGGCCCGCCTGCTGGCGGCCGGCGGCCTGATCGTCAGCGACTACGCGCTGGGCATGCCGGTGCTGCCTGCCAACTTCCCCAGGCGCAACCGCATCATCGCCGGGCTGGCCCAGGGCTGCCTGGTCGTGGAGGCCGCCGTCCAGTCGGGCTCGCTGATCACGGCCCGGCTGGCGGCCGAGGCCGGGCGCGAGGTGTTCGCCATCCCGGGCTCCATCCACTCGCCGCAGGCGCGCGGCTGCCATGCGCTGATCCGCCAGGGCGCCAAGCTGGTCGAATCGGCCGAGGACGTGCTGGAGGAACTGCCGCCGCCCGGCGCCACCCCGGCGGCCGCGCTGACCGCCCCCGAAGAAACGCCGCACGAGCAGCAGGCGCTGCTGGACGCGATGGGCCACGACCCGGTCAGCCTGGACGCGCTGATGGCCCGCTGCGGCTGGCCGGCCGCCGAGCTGAGCGCAGCGCTGCTGGCGCTGGAGCTGGACGGCGAGGTGGCCCGCCTGGCCGGCCAGCTGTTCCAGCGCCGCAAGCGGGGTTGAAGGGCCGATCCCCGGGGTTATTCGCGGCCGGGGCGGCGCGGGCGCTGGGCTATCATCCCCCGCACGATGTTCGATGTCCTGGTTTATCTCTACGAGACCTACTGGCGCCCGGACGCCTGCCCCGACCATGCGCAGCTCGCGCGCAAGCTGACGGCGGTGGGCTTCGAGAACGACGAGATCCAGGAAGCGCTGTCCTGGCTGGACGGGCTGGCCGCGGCCGGCGCCGCCTGCCAGGCCGAGCAGAGCGCCCACGCGATGCGCGTCTACGCCGCCGCCGAGGTGGAGCACCTGGGCGAGGCGTCGATCGGCTTCATCAGCTTCCTGGAATCGGCCGGCGTGCTGCCCGGGCCGATGCGCGAGATGGTCATCGACCGCGCCATGGCCATCGGCGGCAACCCGATGGACCTGGAAGACCTGAAGATCATCGTGCTGATGGTGTTCTGGAGCCTGGGCGAGGAGCCCGACGCGCTGATCCTCGACGAACTCTTCGTCGCGCCGGAAGACCGGCTGATCCACTGAACGAGGGCGCCGCTGGCGCCCTTGTCAATTCAGCAGTTGCTGCGGATCGGCGTCCAGCTTGGCCAGCGCCTGGCGCGTGGCCTGCACGGTCAGCGATTCGTCCTGCGCCGGCAGCAGCAGGCCGGCCTGCAGGAAGGCGGCCATGCGGTTCAGCGAGAACAGCACGCCGCGGCCCTGCGGCGTGACGAACAGCGCCAGCTGCTTGCGCAGGCCGCGCCAGGCGAGCTGCGCCTGCTCGTTGCGGCCGCGGTAGTCCAGCATGAACCAGCCGCCCACCTGCAGCTCGCGCGCCCAGGCGACCATGGCCGGCGTCGGCGCGGAGCCGCCTTCGGCGACGACTTCCATGCCCTCGGACTCGTGGCCGGACAGGTCGCGCACCAGCATCTCGTCGACATGGCTGTCGCCGTCGGCGGCGTCGGGCAGCAGGGCCTCCAGCGTTTCCAGCTGGTCCATCAGCGCGTCCAGGCGCTCGCGCGGGATGGCGGCCGTCTTGGCCGTGAAGGCCGCCGCCAGCGCGTTGTTGAGCTGGCGCACATGCTCGTCCTGTTTCTCCAAGCCCAGGCCGGCGTGGCTCATGCCGTCGCGCAGCGTCTTCAGCAGCGGCGGCAGGCGGCGGATGACCTCGGCGCGCTCCTCGCGCGAGGCCTTGGCGCTGGCGCTCCAGATCAGGTCGGCCGCGGCGCGCTTCATGGCCTTGGTGATGTCGGACTGCGCGCCCGAGCGCACGGCGGTGACGGCCAGCACGTCGGCCCAGACCTGGAACAGGAAGGCGCGCACGCCGTCCTGCACCGGCACCTCGGACAGCATCTTGCGCAGCTCGATGGTGTACTGGATGGCCAGCGTCTCGCGCTGCTCGACCTGCTGGGCCAGCGACACGCCGCGCTTGGAGGCCTGGTTCTCGTTCTGGAAATAGTTGTCGAGGAACTTCTCGAACTCGGCCAGCACGGTGGCGAACACGCGCCGGCCGGTGTCGGGGTAGGCCTCGACGACCTGGACGACGCGCTTGATCTCGCGCTCCAGCGCGTCGCCGCTGGCGCGCTCGGCGCCGGGGCCGCTGGGCTGGGCGGCGTTGAAGCCCATCACGCAGGCGCCCATGCGGTCGATGAGGCGGCGCGCCGGGTGGTCGGCGGCGGCGAAGAAGTCGGGCTCGCTGACGGCCACGCGCAGCACCGGCATCTGCAGCCGCGCGAACCAGACGCGCACCGTGGCCGGGATGCGCTCCTCGGTCAGGATGCTCTGGAACATCATCGCCACGATCTCGATGGTGGCGCGCTCGGCCGGCGTGCTGGCGGCCTGCTTGAGCACCTGCTTGAAGGCCTGGCTGCGCGCGCCGATCTCCTCGAGCTGGCGCGGCGCGCTGGGGTCGGCGGCTGCATCGCCGCGCGCTGGGGCCGGCGGCCGGCGCTGCAGCGATTCCTGCGCATGCCGGATCGCGCCCATCAGCCGGGGCGAGACCACGGCGCCGCCGGCCGGCGGCGCGGCGGCCAGCGAGGGCTTGCCGGCGCCGCTCCCCGGGGCGCCGCCGCCGCCCATGCCACCACCGTCCACACCGCCGCCGGCCGCGGGGCCGCCGCCGTCACCGCCAACGCCGCCGTCACCCGGGCCGGGCCGGGCCGGGCCGCGGGCGACCGGGAAGCCCGGCACATGGCGGGCCAGCACGCGCTGCAGCTGCGCCATGACCTCGTCGGCCTGCGAACTCGCCTTGCTGCGCGGGCCGGGCGGCAGCGCGCCGCCGCCGGCCGGGACGGCGGTCAGCGGCGCCAGGCCCGATACGGCGGGCGGCGGGGCGGGAGAAGGCGGCGGCGGGACCGGCGCGGCCGCGCCGACGGCGGCGGCCGTCGCCGCCGCTGCGGCCTGCGCGGTGCGGCGGATGAAGGGGCGCAGGTCGACCTCGGGCAGCACCTTCTGGTCGATCAGCCAGCGGTTGGCCTCGTGGTAGGCCTCGCTGAGCAGCTGCGCGAATTCCTCGTGCAGCTCGTGGTGCAGCAGCTGCCAGACTTCGGCGTCCAGGCCCACGCGGTGCCAGGCGTCCAGCGCGATGCGGGCGACGACGTGGGCGCGCAGCAGGTCCAGCGGCGCCAGGTCGTCCTGGGCCTCCAGCGCCTGCATGCGGGTGCGCAGGTCGGTGAACTCCCAGGTGGCGCGGTCCATCATGACCAGCGCCAGCCGCGAGCTGGTGATCTCGCGCTCGATGGTGGAGTCGTCCACCAGGCTCATCTTGCGGGCCGGCGGCGCCCCGGCGGCGTCCTGCTCGCGGGAGTGGTCGGCGACACCGTGGACCGCCGCGTGGCGCAGCGCGCCGGCCACGGCCTGCTGCCAGTCGGGGCCGAGCTTCTGCCAGGCCTGCACCGCGTCGCGCCGCGCCAGCATCACGGTGCTCGGCGCGGCCAGCGAGAGCAGCTGCGCCGCGCCCTGGCCGACGGCGGCGCCCAGCGGCGCCAGGCCGCGGACCAGGGCCTCCAGGTAGACGCGCCGCGCCTGGGCGGCCAGGGCCGGGTTGCGGGCGGCGGTCATGCGGGCGTCATGGCGGCGTGGAGGGGACTGCGCGTCCGGGGCGGGAGGCCGAAGTCACTCTACACGACGGCCCCGGCGTTCGGGTCGTTCGGGTCGTCGCGGTTCACGGGCGCTTTCACCAAGTCTTCACGCTTGACGCCCAGCCACATGGCCAGGGCCGCGGCCACGAACACCGAGGAGTAGATGCCGAACAGGATGCCGATGGTCAGCGCGACGGCGAAGTAGTGCAGCGTCGGGCCGCCGAACAGCAGCATCGACAGCACCACCAGCTGCGTGGAGCCGTGGGTGATGATGGTGCGGCTCATCGTCGAGGTGATCGCGTGGTCGATGACCTCGCGGGTGTTGAGCTTGCGGTATTTGCGGAAGGCCTCGCGCACCCGGTCGAAGATGACGACGGACTCGTTCACCGAGTAGCCCAGCACCGCCAGGATGGCCGCCAGCACCGCCAGCGAGAACTCCCACTGGAAGAAGGCGAAGAAGCCCAGGATGATGACCACGTCGTGCAGGTTGGCGATGATGCCGGCCACGCCGAACTTCCACTCGAAGCGGATCGCCAGGTAGATGACGATGCCGACCACGGTGAACAGCAGCGCCTTGGCGGCGTCCGCGGCCAGTTCTTCGCCGACCGCCGGGCCGACGACCTCGGAGCGCGACAGCTTGATCGGCTCGCTGCCGTCGGCCTTGGCGCAGACCTGCTTGTCCACCTGCTCGCCCTGGGGCGTGACCTGCTGGTGGTGGCTGACCGTGCCGGCCTCGGCCTTGCACAGCGCGGCGAACACGCCGTCGACGACCTCGGTCTGCTTCTCGCCCGGGCGCACCGGCAGGCGGATCATCACGTCGCGCGAGGAGCCGAAGTTCTGCACCTGGATCTCGCCGTAGCCCATCTGCTCGACGGTGTGGCGGGTCTTGGCGACGTCGGCCGCCTGCGGGTAGGCCACCTCGACGACGGTGCCGCCGGTGAACTCGATGGAGAAGTGCAGTCCGCGCGTGACCAGGAAGAACACGGCCACCGCGAAGGTGAGGAAGGAGATCGCGTTGAAGACCAACGCGTGCTTCATGAACGGGATGTCCCGTTTGATGCGGAAGAGTTCCATGGCGGATGTTCCTTAGGCCGCGGGCGTGTCGGGCGAGCCGGGGGCGTCCGGCGCGGGCTTCCACACCTGGCCGATGGACAGGGACTTGAGCTTCTTGCGGCGGCCGTACCAGAGGTTCACGAGGCCGCGCGAGAACACGACGGACGAGAACATGGAGGTCAGGATGCCCAGGCAGTGGACGACGGCGAAGCCCTTGATCGGGCCGGAGCCGAACACCAGCAGCGCCAGGCCCGCGATCAGCGTCGTCACGTTGGAGTCCAGGATGGTGGCGAACGCGCGCTCGTAGCCGGCGTGGATGGCCGCCTGCGGCGAGGCGCCGCCGCGCAGTTCCTCGCGGATGCGCTCGTTGATCAGCACGTTGGCGTCGATGGCCATGCCCAGCGCCAGCGCCATGGCGGCGATGCCGGGCAGGCTCAGCGTGGCCTGCATCATGGACAGCACCGCCATCAGCAGCAGCAGGTTGAAGCCCAGCGCCAGCGACGAGAACAGGCCGAACAGCATGTAGTACGCGCACATGAACACGGCCACGGCGACGAAGCCCCAGGTGACGCTGGCGATGCCCTTCTCGATGTTCTCCTTGCCCAGGCTCGGGCCGATGGTGCGCTCCTCGATGATCTCCATCGGCGCGGCCAGCGAGCCGGCGCGCAGCAGCAGCGCGGTGTCGGCGGCTTCCTGCGTGCTCATGGCACCGGTGATCTGGAAGCGGTTGCCCAGCTCGCTGTTGATGCGCGGCGCCGTGACGACCTCGCCCTTGCCCTTCTCGAAGATCAGGATCGCCATGCGCTTGCCGATGTTCTCGCGCGAGATCTCCTTCATGATCCGGGCGCCCTTGGCGTCCACGGTCAGCGCGACGGCGGGGTTGTGGTTCTCGTCGAAGGCGGACTGGGCGTCGTTCAGGCTGTCGCCGGTCAGGATGACCTGGCGCTTGACGATGATGGGGCCGAAGCCGCGGTCGATGAAGCGCTCGGTGCCGAAGGGCACGGGGCCGCTGCCGCTCAGCGCGGCCTGCGCCTCGGTGCTGTCGTCCACCATGCGCAGCTCCAGCGTCGCAGTGCGGCCGATGATGTCCTTGGCCTTGGCGGTGTCCTGCACGCCGGGCAGCTGCACGACGACGCGGTCCAGCCCCTGCTGCTGGATGACCGGCTCGGACACGCCCAGCTCGTTGACGCGGTTGTGCAGCGTCGTGATGTTCTGCTTGAGCGCCGCCTCCTGCGTGGCGACCTGCGCCTGCGGCGACAGGCTGCCGGCGAGCTGCAGCTCGCCGCCGTCGCCGCGCGGCGTCCAGACGATCTCGGGCATCTGCGCCCTCAGCAGCGCCAGCGCGGCGCTGCGCTGCTCGGCGTCGCGGAAGGCCACCAGCACCGAGTTGCCGTCGCGGCTGATGCCGGCGTGGCGGATGTTCTTCTCACGCAGCATGGAGCGCACGTCGCCCGTCAGCGCCTCGGCCTTCTTGGTCAGCGCGGCCTTCATGTCGACCTGCATCAGGAAGTGCACGCCGCCGCGCAGGTCCAGGCCCAGGTACATCGGGTTGGCGTGCAGCGCGGTCAGCCACTGCGGCGAACGCGACAGCAGGTTCAACGCGACGATGTAGGTCGGGTCGGCCGGGTCGGCGTTCAGCGCCTTGCTGATGACGTCCTTGGCCTTGAGCTGGGTGTCGGTGTCGGCGAAGCGGGCCTTGACGGACGCGCCGTCGAACTGCACGTAGTCCGCCTGGACGCCGGCCTCCCGCAGCGCCGCCTCGACGCGGCCCTGCAGCGCCGCGTCGGCCTTGACGGTGACCTTGGCGCTGGACACCTGCACCGCCGGCGCCTCGCCGAAGAAGTTGGGCAGGGTGTAGAGCGTGCCGATCAGCAGCCCGACGAGCAGGATCGCGTACTTCCAGAGCGGATAGCGGTTCATGGGCAAACTTCCTTGCCGGCGCCGGGCCGGCGGCTGTCTCGGATTACTTCAAGCTGCCCTTGGGGAGAACCTGGGTGATGGCGCTGCGCTGCAGCTGCAGCTCGACGCCCGTGGCCACCTCGACGTGGACGAAGCTGTCGCCCAGCTTGCTGACCTTGCCGACCACGCCGCCGGCGGTGACGACCTCGTCGCCCTTGGCGAGCGCCTCCAGCATGGCCTTGTGCTCCTTCTGGCGCTTCATCTGCGGCCGGATCATCACGAAATAGAGCACCACGAACATCAGCACCAGCGGCAGCATGCCGAGGAGGCCGGACTCGGGACTGGCGGCGGCCGGGGCGGCCTGGGCGTAGGCGTTGGAGATGAACACGTTGATTTCCTAGGGTGAAAACGCGGCCGCCGCCACGGCGCGTGGCGGCGGCTCGCAAAGCAACCGGCAATTCTAGTGCCGCGCCCATGCCCCGCCCCGGCCGGGCTGCTACCCTGCGCCGGCCCTGCCCGGAACCCGCCCATGCCCCCACGCATCGCCCTGGAATCCCTGCGCCGCCACGCCGTGGCGCGCAGCCTGTTCGCCCCGACCACGCTCATGCAGGCCGTCGAGCGGCTCGGCGGCTTCGTGCAGGCCGACCCGCTGCGCGCCCCGGCCCGCGCGCAGGACCTGACGCTGCGCCACCGCGTCAAGGGCTACCGGGCCGGCGACCTGGAGCGCCGCTACCCGCGCCTGCCGCTGCAGGAGGACTTCTTCATCAACTACGGCTTCGTCACGCCCGCGCTGCGCGCGCTGATGCACCCGCGCACGGCGCGCCACGCCTGGGACGCGCCGCGCCAGCGGCTGGCCGACGCGGTGCTGGCCGAGGTGGCCCGGCTGGGCGAGGCCCACCCGGCGGACGTGGATGCCGCGCTCGGCCAAGGGGCGGTGAAGAACTGGTTCGGCGGCAACAGCCGGCTGTCCACCGAGCTGCTGGACGGCCTGCACTTCCGCGGCCGGCTGGACGTGGTGCGGCGCGACAGCGGCACCCGCGTCTACCGGCTGGCGCCGCACTGGCAGGCCCACCCCGACCCGCAGGCCGCCATGGACGCGCTGGCCGACGCGCTGGTGCAGAAGTACGCGCCGCTGCCGGCCGGCAGCCTGGCCCAGCTGGTCGGCATGCTGGCCGGCGGCGCGGCGCAGTGGCGCGAGCTGCGCCGCGCCACGCTGGCGCGCGCCAAGGCGCGCCTGGCCCACGCCCACGTGGACGGCACGGACTGGTACTGGCCGGCCGGCGAGGACCCGGCGCGCGGCTGGCGCGTCCCCGGCCAGGTGCGGCTGCTGGCGCCCTTCGACCCGGTGGTGTGGGACCGCCGCCGCTTCGAGCTGCTGTGGGGCTGGGCCTACCGCTTCGAGGCCTACACGCCCGCGGCCCAGCGCGTGCGCGGCCACTATGCGCTGCCGCTGCTGTGGCGCGACCGGGTCATCGGCTGGGCCAATGCCGGCGTCAAGGCCGGCCGGCTGCAGGTGGACTGCGGCTACGTGGCCGGCAGCGCGCCGCGCGAGGCGGCCTTCAAGATGGCGCTGGACGAGGAGATTGCCCGCCTGGCGGCCTTCCTGGGCGCCACGGCTTGACGCGGATCAAACCGCATCCGCGGGCCGGCGCGCAGCATGGCGGGCTCCGCATCCACGACGCAGCCCCCATGCCCAAGCCGCCGCCCAAGCCCGACACCCGCCGCCCGCCCGCCCGGCGCACCGCCGCCGGCGACACGCCGCCCCGGCTGGACGCCGCCAGCCTGGAGCGGCACCGCGTCGGCCGCGCGACGACGCGCCAGCAGGTGGTGGGCAGCGAGACCCTGGCCGAGCTGCTGCGCCGCCACCACCAGCAGGAAAGCCATCCCGAGGTGCTGGCCGGCGAGCTGGCGACGCTGCTGGACGGCAGCTCGCCCGACGAGCGGCGCCACCTGCGGCGCGCGCTGCGCCAGCACGAGGAGGCCGTCGCGCCGCCCGACACGGTGGACGCCGACGGCGAGCTCAGCCCCCACTGGCGCCAGGGCGGCTACCCCTACCGCAACCTGCTCTCGCGCCGGTCCTACGAGCGCCAGAAGTACCGGCTGCAGGTGGAGCTGCTGAAGCTGCAGGCCTGGGTCAAGGAGACCGGCGCGCGCG
Source organism: Roseateles sp. (assembly GCF_047654785.1). Classification (GTDB taxonomy): domain Bacteria; phylum Pseudomonadota; class Gammaproteobacteria; order Burkholderiales; family Burkholderiaceae_C; genus Pelomonas. The sequence goes on along the minus strand of NZ_JASGKQ010000001.1, from coordinate 149,849 downwards.
TCGTCATCCTGTTCGAGGGGCGGGACGCGGCCGGCAAGGGCGGCGCGATCAAGCGCTTCATGGAGCACCTCAACCCGCGCGGCGCACGCGTCGTCGCGCTGGAGAAGCCCAGCGAGGTCGAGCGCGGCCAGTGGTATTTCCAGCGCTACGTGAACCACCTGCCGACGCGCGGCGAGATCGTGCTGTTCGACCGCAGCTGGTACAACCGCGCCGGCGTCGAGCGGGTGATGGGCTTCTGCAGCGAGGCCGAGTACCAGGAGTTCCTGCGCCAGACGCCGGAGTTCGAGCGCCAGCTGGTGCGCTCGGGCATCCATCTGTTCAAGTTCTGGTTCTCGGTCAGCCGCGACGAGCAGCGCCGCCGCTTCAAGGAACGCAAGCTGCACCCGCTCAAGCAGTGGAAGCTCAGCCCCATCGACCTGGCCTCGCTCGACAAGTGGGACGACTACACGCGGGCCAAGGAAGCCATGTTCCTGCACTGCGACACCTCGGACGCGCCCTGGACCGTCATCAAGAGCGACTGCAAGAAGCGCGCGCGCCTGAACGCGATGCGCTTCGTGCTGAACCGGCTACCCTACCCGGAGCGCCGGCCGGAGCACATCGGCTCGGTGGACCCGCTGATCGTCGGGCGGCCGGCGCTGGTGTCCGTAGCGGGCGACGACTTGCTGGCGTCCAGCGGCGCGGGCTGACGCCCCGCGCACGCCCGAGGGGTCAGGCGTTCACCGCAGTCATCTGCGCCGCCGGGTAGCGTGTGCCTGCCACGGCGTGCCGGCCGAGCAGCGCGGCGATGCCGTCCTGCTGCGCCGCCGCCAGCGTGATGTGCGCGGCGGCTGCGTTCTCATCGATCCGCGCGGCACTGCGCGTGCCGGGAATGGGCACGATGTCGTCACCTTGCGCCAGCAGCCAGGCCAGTGCCAGCTGCGCCGGCGTGTGGCCCCAGTCACGGGCCAGCATGGACAGCGCATCGGCCAGCGCCAAGTTGCGGGCCATGTTCTCGCCCTGGAAGCGCGGATGGATGCGACGGCGGTCATCGGCGGCCAGTTGCTCGACCGAGCGGATCGCGCCGGTCAGGAAGCCACGGCCCAGCGGGCTGTACGGCACCAACGCGATGCCCAACTCGCGGCAGGTCGGCAGCACCTCGGCTTCGACGTCGCGGCTCCACAGCGAGTACTCGGTCTGCACCGCAGCGATGGGATGCACCGCGTGCGCGCGGCGGAGGGTGGCGGCCGAGGCTTCGGACAGGCCCAGGTGCCCGACTTTGCCGGCCTTCACCAGCTCGGCCATCGCGCCCACGGTGTCCTCGATGGGCGTGTCCGGGTCGACGCGATGCTGGTAGTACAGGTCGATGTGGTCCACGCCCAGGCGCTGCAGGCTCGCGTCGCAGGCCGCGCGCACATGGGCCGGGCTGCCGTCGATGCGGAGCACCGTGCCGTCCGGCGCACGCACATGCCCGAACTTGGTCGCCAGCACGACCTCTTCACGGCGCCCGGCCAGCAGCGGCGCCAGCAGGCGCTCGTTGGCACCAGCGCCGTACATGTCGGCGGTGTCAAGGAAGTTGATTCCGATGTCCAGCGCATGGTTCAGCACGGCGAGCGACCGCGCGTCGTCGGCCGGGCCGTAGAACTCGGACATGCCCATGCAACCCAGCCCGAGGGCGGACACGGTGGGGCCTTGGGCGCCGAGGCGGCGGCGGGGAAGTGGGGCGGGCGTCATCAGGGAGCTCCTTGAAAGGGATCGTCAACGGAAGGTCCGCAGCTTAGGAACCGCCTCCCCGCCCTGCCCAGCACAAAGCTGGCGCATGCTTGCCCAATCCTCCGAGGCATGCCGCCCGAGCCCGCACGGTTGAGCCGGGTGTTTGCACAATCGCCCGCATGCCTTTCGACGACGACCTGACGGCGCTGCGCGAACGCACCGTCGCGCTGGCCCTGGCCCATGCCCCCGGCGACGGCGTGCACGCCACCCCCCTCCCCTGGCTGCGGCTGATCCGCGCCAGCGCTCCGGCCCTGCCCGTACCCACCGTCTACGAGCCCGGCCTGGTGCTGGTGCTGCAGGGCCGCAAGCGGGCGCAGTTGGGCGACCGCATGCTGCAGTACGACGCGATGCAATGCCTGCTCGTGCCCATGACCATGCTGCCGCGCGGCCAGGTGCTGGAGGCTCGCCCCGACAAGCCCTACCTGTGCCTGCGCCTGAGCTGCGAGCCGCTGGCGCTGACCGAACTGCTGCTGGACGGCGACGGCCCGGCCGAAGGCGCCGATGCCGGCCTGCACGTCGCCCCGGTCACCGCCCCGCTGCTGGACGCCGCGCTGCGCCTCCTGCAACTGCTGGACCATCCGCAGGATCTGAAGGCGCTGGCGCCGCTGGTGCAGCGCGAGATCCTGTACCGCGTCATGGCCGGCCCGCTGTGCTCGCAGCTGCGTGCGCTGGCGCGGGGCGACGGCGTGGTGCGCCGGTTGAACCGGGTCATCGAGCAGCTGACGTGCCGCTTCGCCGAGCCGCTGTCCATCGACGAACTGGCCGGCCTGGCGCACATGAGCCCGTCAACGCTGCACCTGCGCTTCAAGCAGTTGACCGCACTGTCGCCGCTGCAGTTCCAGAAGAACCTGCGGCTGCAGCAGGCCCGCAAGCTGATGCTGGGCGACGGGCTGGACGCGGCAAGTGCCGCGCATCGCGTGGGCTACGAAAGCCCGTCGCAGTTCAGCCGCGAATACCGCCGACTTTTTGGCACGCCACCGCAACAGGACATCGCGCTGCTGCGTGCCGCCCCCCCGTGGGGCCCGTCTAGAGCGCGCAGCCCGACCCGGAACGCCGGCCGGAGCACATCGGCTCGGTGAACCCGCTGATCGTCGGACGGCCGGCGCTCGTGTCCGTCGCGGGCGACGATTTGCTGGCGTCCAGCAACGGCTGAGTCACCTGCGGCGCAGCCAGGGCAGGACCAGCAGCCCAGCGGCCAGCAGCGCGGCCGAACCGGGCTCCGGCACGGGGGCTGCCTGGTAGCCGGCCGCGAAGTCGAAGCCGGTGTCGGGGCTGAGCGCCGAGAACTCGGTGACCGGGGCACCGCCCACCGTGACGCTGGTGATGCCGCCCCAGGCGAAGGTGTCGCCCAGGTCCATGGTGCCGGACGAGAAGCCGCCCGGGCCGAAGTTCATGAAGATGTTGTTCTCGACGCCCAGGTTCATCGAGATGCCGTTGGCCGCGCCGATGACGGCGTAGAAGCCCACGGACTTCTCGCCCAAGCTGCTGTGGTTGGAGCAGGCGTCGCAGCTGACGTAGTTCGACTCGAAGCCCGACCAGGCATAGCCGCTGAGGCTGCTGCCCACCGTCAGGTCCGCCCACCAGCGCTGGGCATAGCGGTACTCGCCCTCCCCCTCGTGCTGCATGACGGCGCCGTCGATCCGCACCGTCGCCGTCACCCAGGCCACGGTGCCGGCGCCGTAGCCCGCCGCCTGCAGGATGAAGCTGTCCCCGAACGCGGCGCTGGCGGAGCTGCCCGTGTTGACGCCGCCGCTGTAGTTTTCCGGGTTCACCGCCCGCCCGGTCGCAAAGGCGTGCAGGGCGCCGGCTTCGGCCGACGCGGCGGCATGGGTCGAACCGCTCTGCCCGTAGGCGGCGAGCGTGGCCCGCGAGTCCGTCGCGACCGGGCTGGCGCCGCTGTCGGCGCGCGGATCGCCCAGCCGCTGATTGAGGATGCTCAACTCCACCCCCGCGTTGCTGTTGGCCTGGAATTGCGCCGCCTGCGCCGATGGCGTCACCGCCCCACCAAACACGAGCGCCAGCACGGCCATCTTTGCGTTCATGGATTTCTCCTTCGGGGCGTTGAACTGCGCGGCATGATGTCACGCACACCGCGCCTCAACCACCCCCGAACCTGAAGGCCCGGCTCGGGCCGCGGCAGCGCCCCGCCTAGAATGCGGGGCTTCCGAGGAGCGTTGCGACCTCAGCACCCTTGAGGCCAGGCTCGGAACCCATCCCCCCGCAACCGCGCTCACCCGCTGGCCGACCGTGCCTGGGTGAGGACTCATCCCGCCCGTGCCATGCCCAGCGGCCCCGTTCGCCTGAAGGAGCCCGCATGACCGCACCCGCCCACATCGTCAAGGACCTGTCGCTGGCCGACTGGGGCCGCAAGGAAATCGCCATCGCCGAGCACGAGATGCCGGCGCTGATGGCCATCCGCAAGGAATACGCCGCCAGCCAGCCGCTGAAGGGCGCGCGCGTGGCCGGCTCGCTGCACATGACGATCCAGACGGCCGTGCTGGTCGAGACGCTGCAGGCGCTCGGCGCGCAGGTGCGCTGGGCCTCGTGCAACATCTTCTCGACCCAGGACCACGCCGCCGCCGCGCTGGCCGCCGTCGGCACGCCGGTGTTCGCCTACAAGGGCGAGACGCTGGAGGACTACTGGGACTACACGCACCGCATCTTCGAATTCGCCGGCAAGGGCCAAGCGGGCGAAGGCCCCAACATGATCCTGGACGACGGCGGCGACGCGACGCTGCTGATGCACCTGGGCCAGAAGGCCGAGAAGGACGCGTCGGTGCTCGACCACCCGGGCAGCGAGGAGGAGCGCGTGCTGTTCGCGGCCATCCGCAAGAAGCTCGCCGAGGACGCCGGCTGGTACACGCGCAAGAGCGCCGAGATCATCGGCGTGACCGAGGAAACCACCACGGGCGTGCACCGGCTGAAGGAAATGTCCGCCAAGGGCACGCTGCTGTTCCGCGCGATCAACGTCAACGATTCCGTCACCAAGAGCAAGTTCGACAACCTCTACGGCTGCCGCGAGAGCCTGGTGGACGGCATCAAGCGCGCCACCGACGTGATGGTGGCCGGCAAGATCGCCGTCGTGGCCGGCTACGGCGACGTGGGCAAGGGCTCGGCCCAGGCGCTGCGCGCGCTGTCGGCCCAGGTCTGGGTGACCGAGATCGACCCCATCTGCGCGCTGCAGGCGGCGATGGAGGGCTACCGCGTCGTGACGATGGAATACGCCGCCGACAAGGCCGACATCTTCGTGACGACCACCGGCAACAAGAGCGTCATCCGCCACGAGCACATGGCGGCGATGAAGAACAACGCCATCGTCTGCAACATCGGCCACTTCGACAACGAGATCGACGTCGCCTCGCTGGAGGGCTATCGCTGGGAGGAGATCAAGCCGCAGGTGGACCACGTGATCTTCCCGGACGGCAAGCGCATCATCCTGCTCGCCAAGGGCCGCCTCGTGAACCTGGGCTGCGGCACCGGCCACCCGAGCTACGTGATGAGCAGCAGCTTCGCCAACCAGACCATCGCGCAGATCGAGCTGTTCGCGCACCGGGACGCCTACGACATCGGCAAGGTCTACGTGCTGCCCAAGCACCTGGACGAGAAGGTCGCCCGGCTGCAGCTGACGACGCTGAACGCCCAGCTCACCGAGCTGACCGACGAGCAGGCCGCCTATATCGGCGTGCCCAAGGCCGGCCCGTACAAGCCGGACAGCTATCGCTATTGAGATGGCGCCAGATCGACTCCAAAATGGAGCCGATCGATTGCCAAGGAGCCTCCATGAGCGTGAACCTGTCCATCAAATCCGTGCCCGACGAGTGGGCGGAGCGCCTGCGCCTGCGCGCCGAGCGCAACCACCGCTCGCTGCAGGGCGAGCTGATGGCGCTGGTGGAGCGGGCGGTGCTTGAAGCGGGGCACGAGGCGCCGCCGGCCCGCGCCGAGGCCGCAGCCGCCGCGGCACAGGGCGGCCTCGGCATCGAGGACATCAGCCGCCGCGTCAGCGCGCGCTATGCGGCGCTGCCCGCCCGGCCTGCCGACATCCCGAGCGGCGCCGACATCGTGCGGCAGATGCGCGACAGCCGCCACGGCCGATGATCTACGTCGCCGAGCCCTCACCCCTGTACCGGGTCCGGCCGCCGCTGGTGGTGGACTGCAGCCTGCTGGCGGCCGTGCTGTTCGACGAGCCCGAGCGGGCCCAGGCCGAGCAGCGCATGGCCGGCCACGCGCTGCACGCGCCGACGCTGCTGCGCCACGAGCTCGCCCAGGTGGCGCTGACCAAGGTGCGGCGCGGCGAACCCGCCGTCGCCGCGCTGGAGGGGCTACGCGACTACCAGATGCAGGCCATCGCGCACCACGACACCGACGCGGTCGGGCAGTTCGAGCTGGGCCAGCGCTACGGCCTGTCGGCCTACGACGCCGCCTACCTGTGGCTCGCCATCCAGCTGCGCGCGCCGCTGGCCACCTTCGACCGCAAGCTCGGCGACGCCGCGCAGGCCCATTTCGACGATGCGCGCTGACCAGCTCCTCGTCGCCCAGGGCCTGGCGCCGACGCGCTCGGCCGCGCAGCGGCTCATCCAGAACGGCGCCGCCGAATGGGCCGCGCCCGGCGGCTGGGCCGCGCTGAAGAAGGCCGGCGAGGACCTGCCCGAGACGGCGCAGCTGCGCATCACCGACGACGCCGAGCTGCGCTACGTGTCGCGCGGCGGACTCAAGCTCGAAGGCGCGCTCAGGCGTACCGGCCTGGACGTGGCCGGCCACACCGCGCTGGACGTGGGCCAGAGCACCGGCGGCTTCACGGACTGCCTGCTGGCGCACGGCGCGCGCCGCGTCGTCGGCGTGGACGTGGGCCACGCGCAGCTGCACCCGAAGCTGCGCGCCGACGCGCGCGTGACCGCGCTGGAAGGCCTGCACGTGCGCGAACTGGGCGCGCTGCGCCCGCACGCGCCGACCGGCGGCTTCACGCTCATCGTCGGCGACCTCAGCTTCATCTCCATGGTCGGCAGCCTGCCGCAACTGCTGCCCTGGCTCGAAGTCCACGGCCACCTGCTCGTGCTCGTCAAGCCGCAGTTCGAACTGGGGCCGCACGCGCTGGGCAAGGGCGGGCTGGTCAAGGACGAGGCCGGCTTTCCCGCGCTGGAAGCCCGCGTGCGCCTGGCCTGCACGGCCCTCGGGCTCAAGGTGCTGGACTACTTCGACAGCCCCATCACCGGCGGTGATGGCAACCGCGAATTCTTTCTACATGCGTCCCGATGAGCACTCCCGTCTCGTTTGAATTCTTCCCCCCCAACACGCCGGTCGGCGTCGACAAGCTCAAGGCCGTCGTGCAGGAGCTGGGCACGCTGCGGCCGCAGTACTTCAGCGTCACCTACGGCGCGGGCGGCTCCACGCGCGACAAGACGCTGGCCGCCGTGATGGACATCGCCGGCGCCGGCTTCGAGGCCGCGCCGCACCTGTCCTGCGTCGGCTCCACGCGCGAGAACATCGCCGAGATCCTGGCCACCTACCGCGAGCGCGGCATCCGCCGCGTCGTCGCGCTGCGCGGCGACCTGCCCAGCGGCACCGCGACGGCCGGCGAGTTCCGCTATGCGTCCGAGCTGGTCGGCTTCGTCCGGGAGACGCAAGGGCCGGACTGGCGCATCGAGGTCGCCGCCTACCCCGAGGTCCACCCGCAGCAGCGCTATGCGGCGCGCGACCTGCAGCACTTCGCCGACAAGATGCGCGCCGGCGCCGACGGCGCGATCACGCAGTTCTTCTTCAACGCCGACGCCTATTTCCATTTCGTCGACGAGGCGCGCCGGCTCGGCGTCACCCAGCCCATCGTGCCGGGCATCATGCCCTTCCACAACTATGGCCGCATCGCCCAGTTCGCGCAGCGCGACGGCATCGAGATCCCGCGCTGGGTGCAGATGAAGATGGAAGGCTTCATGGACGACAGCGCCGCCATCCGCGCCTTCGGCCTGGACGTCGTCACGAAGCTCTGCGAGCGGCTGATCGCCGGCGGCGCGCCGGCCATCCACTTCTACACGCTCAACCAGTCCGGGCTGGCGCTGGAGCTGTGCCGGCGGCTCGGGCTGGGCCGCTGAAGCACAGCGCGCAAGGCGCCATCCGGGGGCGCACGCGCACCGCGGCGGGGAGTTTCCGACCCACTTGGAGGCGACCCGGCGGCAGGTGTTGCAAAGTGCCCACCGCCTCCCCCGCGACTGCGGGGCGCCCCCCAGCCAGGGGTGGCTTGCGGCCCAGTAGAGTCCCGCTCCATCCCCAGTCAGCCAAGAAAAAAGGACCTCCATGCACCCTGTTCGCCGCACTCCCGTCGCCCGCCTGCTGGCCACCGCCCTGCTCTCGCTCGCCGGCCTCGGCGCCCAAGCGCAGTCGCTCACCGCCACGCAGATCATCCAGAACTTCAACGTCGTCACGCTGGGCGACTTCGTCATGGCCGGCGGCCCCGACCACGTCGAAGGCCTGACCTTCGTCGGCGGCAACCTGACCGGCCCGGCCGGCCAGTGGGAATACGGCGAGCCCAACCAGCACAACGCCGCCGGCTACGCCGGTTTCGCCGGCCTGACCGTGCTGGGCGACGCCAGCAAGGTGCGCGTCAAGGGCGGCGCCACCGTGCTCGGCAACTTCAGCAATTCCGAAGTCCAGGGCGGCACCGCCGTCGCCGGCACCTTCACCAACGTGAACGTCAACGGTGGCGGCGTCGCCCACGGCCTGAGCAGCGCCGTCGGCCAGCAAGCGGCCAGCACGGCCCAGGCCACCGACTTCAGCGCCGTGCTGCATGGCGCGTCCGACGCCTACAAGGCACTGGGCGCCACGGGCAGCACGGTGACCAACAACGGCTTCGGCAAGCTGACCTTCACGGCCGTCGCCGGCAACGACGGCGTCGCGGTGTTCGACCTGGCCGGCCTGTCGGCCGCGCTGACCTCGGCCACCGAGTTCGACTTCGTCCTCGGCGCCGGCGTGAACTCCGTGGTGCTGAACAGCGACCTGACCACCGGCTCGCTGGGCGCCAACTTCCTGGGCGGCAGCGCCGTCAACCTGGGCAGCAAGCTGCTCTGGAACTTCTACGACGCGAGCCAGATCACCTTCAACGCGCAGTTCGGCGGCTCCATCCTGGCGCCCGACGCGGCCATCAGCAACCCGGGCGGCGCCTCCAACCTGGAAGGCGGCGTGTTCGTCAAGAGCCTGACGCAGCTCAGCGAAATCCACCAGAACGGCTACGTGGGCGGCGTGCCGGCCATCCCGGCCGTGCCGGAACCCGAAAGCTGGCTGATGCTGGCCGCAGGCCTGCTGGCCGTCGGCGGCCACCGCCGTCTTCGCCAGCGCAAGGCGGCCTGAACGGCGCCCTGACCGGGCACTTCACCAAGGGGCGCGTCAGCGCCCCTTTCTTTTTGGCCCTTCGCGCATTGCGCGTTCGTGGCGTTGGGCGGGGCGCAGGAGGGCGGGTGGCCCTGATGCTCCGTGTCCCGGCGCCCAACCCGCCCCCCTGGAGAAGCAGCCAACGTTGCGCAAACGCCGCACTCTCCACGCGCCGGCCTTGATGCAGCGCAAGCCGGCGCATCGGCCGCCGCACCGCACGGCGCGCCCTTGTGCCGCGTCAAACCCGCCGCGCGCCCGGCGGCGTGCAATGCCTCCATCGGGACCCCGTCCCATTTCCCTGGAGCCCATTGCATGAAATCCATCCAAGCCGCCGTCCTGCTGGCCGCCGCAGCCGCCCTGCAACCCGCCCTCGCCGACGAAGGCCCGCTGCTCGTGCGCGTGCGCGCCGTGAACCTGGATTCCGCCAACAAGGACAGCACCGGCCTGGGCCTGTCGATCAACGACAAGACCATCCCCGAGGTCGACATCAGCTACTTCTTCGCGCCCAACCTCGCGGCCGAGCTGATCCTGACCTACCCGCAGAAGCACAAGCTCTATTCGGGCAGCACCGAGATCGGCTCGCTCAAGCACCTGCCGCCCACGCTGACGCTGCAGTACCACTTCAACCCCGCCGGCAGCGTGCGGCCCTACGTGGGCGCGGGCGTGAACTACACGAACTTCTCGTCCGTGCGCTTCGCGCCCGCCGTGCAGGCGGCGCTGGAGCCCAGCATCAAGCACAGCAGCTGGGGCGGCGCGGTGCAGGCCGGCGTGGACGTGGCGATCGGCCAGGGCCTGTACCTGAACTTCGACGTGAAGAAGGTCCAGCTCGGCACCACCGTCTATGCCAAGGGCGCCGCAGCCGGCAAGTTCAAGGTCAACCCGACGCTGGCCAGCGTGGGCCTCGGCTGGCGCTTCTGATCATGTAAATGCCTGCTTTACGTGGGCATGACCCGCAAGAATGCGCGGCCATGAGCCGCCTCCTTCTTGCGCCGGCCGCGCTGTGCGCCTGGGCGGGCAGCGCGGCCCAGACGCCGCCCCCGCCTGCCGCCCCCACCTCCCCTGCGGCCGCCCCTGCCACCGCCCCTGCGGGCACGCCGGCCACGGCAGACGGCAGCGCCGGAGCGGCCGGCAACAGGCTGGAGCGCGTGGAGGTCAGCAGCGGCCCCACCGCGAACAGCCGGCGCCGCAACAGCACGGCCAGCAAGATCGTCATCGAGCGCGAGGACCTGGAGAGATACGGCGACGTCGTGCTCGGCGACGTGCTGCGCCGCCTGCCCGGCGTCACGCTGGGCGGCGGCCGCCCGGGCCGCGGCGGCGACATCCGCATGCGCGGCATGGGCGGCGGCGCCACGCAGATCCTCATCGACGAGGAACGCCCGCCGCCCGGCTTCGCGGTGGAAGAGCTGCCGCCCGACCAGATCGAGCGCATCGAGATCTACCGCGCGCCCACCGCCGCCACCGGCACGCGGGCGATTGCCGGCACCATCAACATCGTGCTGCGCGAGCCGCTGCAGAAGTCCAACCACGAAGTGCGCCTGGGCGTCGGCTGGGACCGCAACGAGCCCCAGGTCGATGCCAGCTGGACGCGCAACCTGAAATGGGGCGGCCCCAACGGCGACGAGTTCGTCGGCGCCGTCTCCACCAACGGCGCCGTCCGCCGCTTCTTCAACAACGTCGACTCGGGCAACCGCATCACCGACACCGAGACCGGCCAGGTCATCGAAGCCACCACGCAGCTCGGCACCAGCGAGAGCCAGAACACCAGCCTCAACGGCAATGCCCGGCTGCGCTGGCGGTACAGCGACACGCTGAACTTCAACCTCTCGCCGTCGTTCTTCCTGTCGCAGAACGAAGGCAGCAGCCAATACGACGCCGTAGGCACGCGCCTGCGCGACGTCCACGGCGAAAACGACGCCCGCAACCACAACCTGCGCCTCAACCTGTCGGCCGACTACCGGCCCCGGCCAGGCGAGAGCTTCAGCCTGCGCCTGGGCACGGGCACCTCCAAGAACACCCGCAACAGCGACCGCCGCGACACGCTGACCCTCGACGGCGTCACCACCGAGCGCGTGCAGCAGGACCGCAACTCGGCCCAGGAAAACCAGACCAGCCTCAACGGCCGCTGGAGCTTGAAGACCGCGCAGGAGCACCAATGGGTCACCGGCGCCGAAGCCGAGCGCAGCCAGCGCACCCAGGTGGTCGACACCCTGGTCAACGGCGCCGTGCTGCCGGGTCTGGTGCGCTTCGGCAACACGCTGGGCACGCGCAACCAGCGCTTCGCCACCTTCACGCAGGACGAGTGGAGCCCGAGCCGGCAATGGGCCTTCTACGCCGGCCTGCGCTACGAGCGCATCGAAACCACCGTGGCCGCCGCCGGCAGCCTGCCCGAGACGCGCAACGTCTCGCAGGTCACCTCGCCGCTGTTCCACATCCTGTGGAAGCCCGAGGCCTTCCCCAAAGACCAGGTGCGCCTGGCGCTCACGCGCAGCTACCGCGCGCCCAGCCTCAACGACCTGGCCGCCCGCCCCAGCATCAACACCACCTACCCCGACGGCCCCAACTACCAGACCCACGCCGACCGTGCCGGCAACCCCGACCTCAAGCCCGAGCTGGCCACCGGCGTGGACCTGAGCCTGGAGCACTGGCTGCCGACCGGCGGCATCGTGTCCGCCAGCGCCTTCGTGCGCGACGTCAAGAACCTGATCCGCAGCCAGGTGCTGCTGGAGACCGTCAGCTGGGACACCGCCCAGCGCTGGGTCAGCCGCCCGCGCAACATGGGCAGCGCGCGCCGCATGGGGCTGGAGTTCGAGTTCAAGGCCCGCATGGACGAACTCTGGGAAGATGCGCCGGCCGAACTGCAGATGATGCTGCTGCGCTTCAACTTCGCGCTGTTCAAGAACACCGTGCGGGGCCTCCCGGGCAGCAACAACCGGCTGGACCAGCAGCCCAAGGGCAGCCTGAACTTCGGCATCGACCACCGCTGGAAGGCCTGGGGCCTGAACTTCGGCAGCGGCTTCAACGCCAACTACGTGCCGGCCACCCGCGAGCAGGTGACCGAGACGCTGCGCCGCGACGAGACCGCCCGCCGCCAGTTCGACGCCTACCTGTCCTGGAGCAGCGGCGCGGTGCGCGACGGCGTCAACTGGCGGCTGTCCATGGCCAACCTGACCCCGCGCGACGCCGAGTCACGCTCCGAAGGCCTCAGCACCCACAGCGTCACCCAGCACGAATACCTGACCGAAAGCTGGTCGCGCAACAAGACCTTCCGCGTCATCTCGCTGCGAGCGGACATGCGCTTCTGAGCTGCCGACGGCCGGCGCCGGCGCGCCGGGTCAGCGGGGGAACCGGGCCAGGTAGGCCGCCAGCGGCTCCAGGTCCATCTCCGCGCGCCAGGTGTCCACCTGCTCCGCGTCCACCAGCGGATGCAGCGCCAGCCGGCCGCCCGCTCCCCTGCTCAACTGGCTGCCATAGCGCTGCGGCCGGCCCTGCACCAGGGCGATGCGGTCCTCGCTGAGCGCGAGGTTGGCGCGTGCCAGCTCGCCCGCCGCCACGGCGGCGCGCAGGTCGTCCAGGTAGGGCGCCATCAGCCCGGGTTCGTGCTGCAGCAGCAGCCAGGCGTCGCCCACGCCGTCCATGCCGACATCGGCGACGCGGGGAAAGCCCCGCGCCTGCAGCCACCGCGCGAGTTGCGCGCGATGGGCGTCGTCCGCCGCGGCCATGTCCCGCTCCGCCTGGGCGATGCGGGCCGCGTCGCCCTGCTGCTGCGCCTCGCCCAGTGCGTGGCGCACCACCTGGTCGCGCTCGGCCATCTGCCGCAGTTGCCGCTGCCACCCGGCATCCTGGCCGGACAGCGGCAGCAGCCGCAGCACGCGCCCCGGCGCCGCGCCCGCCACCACACGGACGACGGTGGCGCGCAGGCCGGGCGCCTCGGCCTTCACGAACCAGGCTTGCGCAGGCAGCTCGATGCGGCATGCGCCCTCGTGCGCCAGGGCACTGACGGGCTCGCCGCTGAAATCGTCACGGATGGCTTTCACCACCGTGCCGGCCACGGGCCGGCCGGCGGCGTCCACGCAGGGCAGCACCAGCTCCACGGCGGCCGCAGGCAGGGCCGCCGCGCAGGCCAGCCCCAGCGCGAGGGCCGCCGCTTTCATCACGCGCCCGCCGCGAACGCGTCGCGCGTGAGGTTCTCCGCCACCGCGCCGCCCGCGCGGCAGGCCACGTCGTCCTCGATGCGGATGCCGCCGTAGCGCGACAGCCGGTCCACGGCCGCCCAGTCCACGCGGCCCGCCTGCGGCGACGCGCGCAGCTCGCGCAGCAGCATCGGGATGAAGTACAGCCCCGGCTCGATGGTGACCACCATGCCGGCCTGCAGCGGCCGCGTCAGGCGCAGGTAGCGGTGGCCCGCGGGCTTGTCCGCCACGCCGCCCTGCTCGCTGGCCATGAAGCCGCCCACGTCGTGCACCTGCAGGCCGAGCAGATGGCCAATGCCGTGCGGGAAGAAGGGCCGGGTGACACCCTCGGCCACCATCGCCTCGTCGCCCATGTCGACGACGCCGGCCTCGCGCAGCACGCGGGCGATGCGGCGGTGCGTGCTCAGGTGGATGTCGCGGTAGTCCACGCCCTCGCGCACCTCGTCCACCAGGCCGAGCTGCTCGCGCTCCAGCGCGGCGACCAGCGCGGCGAATTCCTCGTGGCCCGGGGCGACCCAGGTGCGCGTGATGTCGCTCGCATAGCCGTTCACCTGCGCGCCGGCGTCGATCAGGAAGCTGCGCGGCTCGGCCGGGCGGGCCTCGTCCTGGTACTGGTAGTGCAGCACGGCCGCATGCTCGTTGAGGCCGATGATGTTGCCGTAGGGCAGGTCGCGGTCGGTGTGGCCGGTGGCGGCCAGGTAGGCGCGGTGGATCTCGGCCTCGCTCGCGCCGGCCAGGAAGGCGTCGCGCGCCGCGAGGTGGCCCGGCACCGCGCGGCGTTGCGCGGCGCGCATCTGCGCCAGCTCATACGGGCTCTTCACGCCGCGCGCCCAGTGCAGCAGGTTCAGCAGCGGCTCGGGGTTGTTCGGCACCAGGCCGGGCAGCGCCGCGTCGGCCTCGCCGAGGATGGCGGTGCGCGGCGTCACGCAGTCGGCCAGCGCCTTCGCCGCCGCCTCGGGCTCGCGGATGACGACGAGCTCCACCGCGTCCACCCACTCGCCGCCGGGCGCGCTGGGCGGCACATGCCAGTAGTCGTCGGGCTGGTAGTAGACGACCCGCGGCCGCCGGCCCGGCCGCACCGCGAGCCACGAGTGCGGGTGGTTCGTCAGCGGCAGCCAGTGCTTGAAGTGCGGGTTGGGCTGGAAGAGGTAGGGCCGGTCGTCGAGGAAGGCGAACTTCTCGATGCCCGAGGCGATCAGCAGCGCATCGAAGCCGGTGCGCGCCAGCGCGCTATCCGCCTGGGCCTGCAGCGTGGCGAGGTGGTCGAGGTAGAGGCTCATTCAGTCCGCCTGGAAGGAGGGGTAGCCAACGCCGTCGGTCGCGCGGGTCAGCGCGGCGACGTCGGTCTTGCTGTCGTCATAGGTCACGCGGGCTTCGCGGCGCTCGTAGCTGACCACGGCCCGGGTGACGCCCGGCACCTTCAGCAGCGCGACGCGGATGGTCACCGGGCAGGTCGCGCAGTCCATCGTCGGCACGGTGAGCTTCACCTGGCGGAGCGCGGCGAACGCGCCGCTGGCGCTGCACAGCAGGGCCAGCGCGATCAGGGGGGGGCGGAGGGTCATGGCAGTCCCGTCAGTAGAAAAAGGGCGCCAGCAGCGGCACGGCCAGCGGCAGCAGCGCCAGCAGCGCGACGAGCCAGAACCAGCGCCGCGCGGCGGGCTGCGCGGCGCGGCAGGCGCCGTCCGGCGCGCAGGCCGCGGCCGGGCGGAACAGCCGCCACGCGGCCAGCGCCAGCGCGGCGAAGGACAGCGCGATCAGCGCCGCCGAATACGGCTCCAGCACGCGCAGCCGGCTCATCCACGCGCCCGACACGCCCAGCAGCGCGAGCGCCAGCGGCAGCACGCAGCAGCTGGACGCCAGCAGCGCCGTCAGGCCCGCCAGCGCGAGCGAGCCCGAGGCCGTGCGGGCGGGCGTGGACGCGGCGCCCATCATCAGCCGGCGATTTCTTTCGCCGTGATCTGGTAGCTGAAGTCATCCGGCGCGTAGGGGTCGCGCGCGACGCCGCCGACCTCGGCCTGCGGGTACATCAGGAAGCCCAGCCTGGGCTGCCTGGCGCCCGGCAACGCCACGTCGCTGGCGCTGTTGTAGCCCATCCAGTTGCCCTCCCAGCTGCCGAACAGCGCCTTGCGCACCGGCGTGACGAGGGGGTGGCCGGCGTCCTTGATCCACTCGGGCGTTTCCTGGCGCATCACCTTGGCCACGTCGGCCGGGTCCATCGCGACCCAGCCGTGGCCCTTCAGCCAGACCTCGGCGCGGCAGTGCTGCGCGCCCTTCAGGCTGGCCGGGTTGGCGCCCAGCTCGCGGTAGCCGAAGGCGCTGGGCACCAGGCGCACGCCGTAGATGTCGCGCGCCGGCAGGCCGGCCGCGCGGCACAGGCCGACGAAGAGCGCGTTCAGGTCGGCGCATTTGCCGCTGAGGTTGTTGGTCTCCAGCATGGTCTTGATGTCGCCGACGCCGCAGCCGCGCACCTTGGGGTCGCGGTAGGTGGAGACGACCACCCAGTCGTAGATGCGCTGCGCCTTCTCGCGGTCGCTGCGCGCGCCGGCCGTGATCTGCTGCGCGACCTTGCGGACGATGCCGTCCGTCGCGATCAGGCTGCTGGGCGCAACCCAGCGGCGCAGTTCCTCGGCCGAGGTCGCGTCGGCGCTGCGGGCCTGCCAGTCCACCGCGCGGTTCTGGGTCTGGATGCGCTGGGTCAGCGTCAGCGTGGGCGTGGCGCGGTCGGCGCCGAACTGCGCCACCAGCACGCGCGCGCCGGTGTCGCCGTCGGCGGCCAGCCGCAGCTCGCCGCCGTTGCTCGTCCACTGCGTGTCCAGCGTGCGCTGCCAGGGCGTGTCCAGCGACGCGAGCGGCAGCCAGACGGTGGACGCGGCGGCGGCGTCCTTCAGCTGCACCGTGGTCGTCACGTCGAAGGTGCGCCAGCCCTGCGGGCGCGGCTCGAAGCGGCGCTCCTGCGCGGCGGCGAAGGCGGGCAGGCCCGCGAGCAGGCTGGCTTGCAGGAGGCGGCGGCGTTTCATCGGGGTCATGGGCAGGTCCTTTCGAGAGGGCGGGATTGTCTCAAAGCAGCCCCGCAATCCAGTCCCGCACCGGGGCGGCCTGCCAGTCGGCCGCGCCGGCCAGCGTGAAGGCCACGCGCCCGTCGCGGCCGATGGCCACCGTGCCGGGGAAGATGCCGACGCCGAAGGCCCGGGCCGCGGCGCCGTCCACGTCGCGCACGACCGGCAGCGCCAGCGGCGACGCGGCGAGGTAGCGCCGCAGCGCCGCCTCGGTCTCGCGGAAGTTGACGGCGACCACCGCCAGCCGCCCCGCATGCGCGGCCGCCAGCCGCTGCAGCGACGGCATCTCGGCGCGGCAGGGTTCGCACCAGCTGGCCCAGAAGTTCAGCAGCGTGGCCACGCCCCGGGCCTCGGCGCTGCGCCAGCCGGGGCCGTCCAGGCCCGGCAGCGCGACGGCGGGCAGCGGCCGGCGGCGCGGCCAGGGCCGGCGCAGCGGCGGCGCCTCGGCCGCCCAGCCGGGCAGCGCCGCGGCGGCCAGCAGCTGCAGCAGCGCTAGCCGCCTTGCGCGTCCCATACGACGCCCTCCTCCGTCAGCATCGCGTCCAGCGCCACGTCCAGCGCGCTGGGCTTGAGCAGCGGCAGGAAGCCGTGCGCATAGCCGATGCCCACGGCGGCCGGGCGCGGGCTCAGCCCGGCCAGCGTCTTGTCCATGAAGCCGCCGCCATAGCCCAGCCGCAGCCCGCAGGGGCCGAAGCCCAGGCAGGGCACCAGCATCAGCTGCGGCTCGAAGGCCTCCGTCCCCTTGGGCTTAGGGATGCGGAAGGCGTCCTCCTCCATCGGGCAGCCGGGATACCAGACGTGGAAGCGCAGCGTGCCGTGGGTCTTGTCCACGACCGGCAGGCCGATGCGGCGCTCCGGGTGGTCCTCGCCCCAGCGGTACAGCGCGGGCAGCGGGTCGAACTCGCCCTTGATGGGCCAGTAGGCGCCGATGGTCGTCTCGCGCCGCCGCAGCAGCCAGACGCGCAGCACCTCCTGCAACTCGGCCGCGCGCGCCAGGCGGTCGGGCAGCGCGAGGCGTTGTTCGATCAGCTTGTGCCGGATCACGGCGCGGTCGTTCGCATCCATGCGGGCGAGCTTACATTCCCGAGGCATGGGCGACGCCTTCACCGACCTCTGCATCGAGCTGCTGTCGCCGCTGGGCCCGGTGCGCACCCGCGCGATGTTCGGCGGCCGGGGCGTCTACGTGGACGGCCTCTTCATGGCCCTCATCGACGGCGGCCAGCTCTTCCTGAAGGTGGACGACGCGACCCGCGAGCGCTTCGTCGCGGCCGGCGGCGTGCCCTTCAGCTACCCCACCCGGGACGGCCGGCACACCGCGACGGGCTATTACCGCCCGCCCGAGGAGGCGCTGGAGTCGCCGCCGCTGATGCGGCCCTGGGCGCGGCTGGCCTTCGAGGCGGCCCTGCGGGCGGCGAACGCGAAGCGGCCGGCCCCCTCAGCCTAAATCCGGCAGTTGACCGCTTGCCATTCATCGAAAGCACGGGTGTTTCAACACCTTGTCGCCCATGCGGAAATCACCACGTCGGTGGGCAGCGCTGCATGCCCGCTGGTCTGGCGCGGCGGGCCGCTGGCGGCGTTGCTCCTCCTCGCGGGCATGAGCCCGCAGCGTCGTCGCGCCTTGCCAGCAACCCGCCTCGCCAGCCCCTCGGGCATGCCCAACTGCCGGATTTAGGCTCAGCGGCCCAGAAGCCCGCCGCCAAAAAGCCGGCCGCCCAGAAACCCCCGGCGCGCGGGCGCTGAACCGGGCGGCACCCGCAGCTCGAAGTCCGCCGCCGGCCAGCCCTCGAGCACCGCCACCTGGCCCGGCGCCAGCGCCACGGCCTCACCGGCCTCCAGCCAGGTGTCCTCGGCCGGCGCCTCGGCCGTGCCGGACAGCGTCAGCCACACCCGGCCGCGGGCCACCGCGAGGCAGCGCGCCTCGGCGCCGCCGGCCAGCGTCAGCGCCCGGCCGCCGGCCAGATGCCATGTCGATTGCGCATCACTCATGAAGGCACTCCCGGAAACATGGCCGGAATTCTGCTGAGCGCCCTCCTGGCGGTCCAATGAATGCGCCGCGCCGATTGATACCATCCGCGCATGAATCAGCCGATGCGCCAGCGCCCCTTGTCGATCGGCCCGCTGCGCGCCTTCGAGGCCGTGGCCCGGCTGCTGTCCTTCCGCGCGGCGGCCGAGGAGCTGAGCCTGACGCAGTCCGCCGTCAGCCGCCAGATCCAGGCGCTGGAGGAGGAGATCGGCTGCACGCTGTTCCTGCGCGGCACGCGCAAGGTCGAGCTGTCGGGCGACGGCGCGCAGCTGCTGCCGACCGCCGTGGCCGTGCTGTCGCGGCTGGACCTGGCGGTGCGCCAGAATCCGCCGCGCGCGCGGCCGGCGCGTCGTCAACGTGACGACCTTCGCCTCCTTCGCGTCGCTGTGGCTGATCCCGCGGCTGTGCGAGTTCCAGAAGCACCACCCGGACATCGACATCCGCGTCTCGGCGCAGGACGGCATCACCGAGCTGGAGGACGGCGAGCACGACCTGGCGCTGCGCTACGTCGCCGAGGCCAGCCTGACGGCGCCGGCCGAGCTGATGTTCGAGGAGACCGTGTCGCCCGCCGTCAGCCCCTGGTATGCCGAGAGCACGCGCAATGGCCGGCTGCCGGTGCTGCGCCGCCCGGCCGACCTGGCCGCCCACGCGCTGACCGAGGAGGACGACCCGCGGCCCAGCGCCCAGTTCCTGTCCTGGCGGCACTGGCTGACCCGCCAGCGCGAGCCCGACCTGCAGCCGCTGCGCTGGATGTATTTCAACTTCACCTACCAGCAGGTCCAGGCCGCGCTGGCCGGCCAGGGCGTCGCGCTGGCGCGGCTGCCGATGGTGCACGAGCACCTGCAGCGCGGCGAACTGGTCGAGCCCTTCGGCAAGGCGGGGCGGCTGGGCAGCCCCTACAGCTACTGGCTGGCCGTCGGCCCCGGCGCCGCGCGCCGGCCGGAGGTGCAGCAGTTCGCCGACTGGGTGCGCGCGCAGGCCGCCGTCACGCGGACGCAGCTGGCCAGCGTCTGAGCGCCGGTGCGCGGCTCAGTGCGCGGGCGCGGCCTCCGCCGACGCCTCGCTGACCACCTGCGCCAGCGCCCGCGCCAGCGCCTGCTGCGCGCGCAGCACGTGGGTGGCGCCGGCCTCCTTCAGCCACTTGGCCTCCTCGTCGGAATCGGTCACCACCGCGCAGCGCAGCGCGGGGTTGAGCTGGCGCGCCAGGTCCAGCATGGCCGGCACGCCGCGCACGTCGGACACCGCGACGATCAGCCACGCGGCCTGCGCGATGTGGGCCTGCACCAGCGTCATCGCTTCCGCCGCCTCGCCCAGCACGGCGGCCTGGCCGCTGGCGCGCAGCTTCTCGACGACGTCGCGGTCGCGGTCGATGATGACCAGCGGCCGCGCGCCCAGCTGCTCCCGCAGCGCCGCGCCCAGGATGCCGTGGCCCACCAGCACGATCTGGCCGGCCAGCGCGGTGTGCGGCGTGTCGGCCGGCAGCTCGGCCAGCGGGTCGTCGCGGGCCTCCAGCCGGCGCGCCCAGCCGGAGCGCGCCAGCACCCAGCGGCGCAGCGGCTCCACGCCCGAGAACAGCAGCGGGTTCAGCGCGATGGAGACGATGGCGCCCGCCACCACCAGGCTGGCGGCCTCGGGCGGCACCAGGTTCAGGCTCTGCCCCAGCCCCAGCAGGATGAAGCTGAACTCGCCGATCTGCGCCAGGCTCACCGCCACCGTCAGCGCGGTGGACAGCGGGTAGCGCAGCAGCAGCACCAGCGCACCGGCGGCCAGCGTCTTGCCGATCAGGATGACGGCCAGCGTCGCCAGCACGGCCAGCGGCTGCTCGATGAGCACGCGCGGGTCGAACAGCATGCCCACCGACACGAAGAACAGCACCGCGAAAGCGTCGCGCAGCGGCAGGCTCTCGCGCGCCGCACGCTCGCTGAAGGCCGATTCGCGCAGCACCAGGCCGGCGAAGAAGGCGCCCAGCGCGACGCTGACGCCGAACAGCGCCGCCGCCCCCACCGCCAGGCCGACGGCCGCCGCCACGGTGGCCAGCGTGAACAGCTCGCGCGAGCCGGTGCGGCTGACCTGCCACAGCAGCCAGGGCAGCAGGCGCCGGCCGGCCACCAGCATCACCGCGACGAAGGCGCTGACGGCCAGCAACGTCATGACGATGGTGACGGCCAGGTCCGCGCCGGCCGGCGCCGCGCCCGGGGCGCCACCCAGCACCGGCATCAGCACCAGCGCCACCACCATCGCCAGGTCCTCGACGACCAGCCAGCCCACCGCGATGCGGCCATTGCCGGTGTTCAGCAGCTCGCGCGACTCCAGCGCCCGCAGCAGCACCACCGTGCTCGCGGTGGACAGCGCCAGGCCGAACACCAGCGCGGCCGCCAAGTCCCAGCCCCACCACCAGCGCGCCAGCCCGGCCCCCATGACGGTGGCCGTCGCGATCTGCACCAGCGCGCCGGGCAGCGCGATGCCCTTGACCGACATCAGGTCGCCGACCGAGAAGTGCAGGCCGACGCCGAACATCAGCAGCATCACGCCCACCTCGGAGAGCTGCTGCGCCAGGTGCACGTCGCCCACGTAGCCCGGCGTGTGCGGCCCGATCAGCACGCCGGCCAGCAGATAGCCCACCAGCGCCGGCAGCCGCGCCCACTGCGCGAGCAGGCCCAGCACCAGCGCCAGGCCGAAGGCGGCGGCCAGCGTCGAGATCAGCGTCATGCCGTCGTGCATCTTGGCGGGGCTCCATTCAGTCGGGGGCGATGAGTTCGCGCTCGGTGAGGATGAGCGTCAGGGCACGGTCGTGGGCCTCGACGGCGAAGTCCACCTCGCCCCCCGACCATGCCACACCGATGGCGGTCACCCCCGGGTGGGCGGCGAGCCAGCGGTCGAAATAGCCGCCGCCGTAGCCCAGCCGGAAGCCCGCGCGCGTGAAGCCCACGCAGGGCACCAGCACCACGTCGGGCACGGCCACGGCGCCGCCGGCGGTGGCGATGCCGCACTCGTCCCGCGCGGCGGGGGCGCCGCCGTCCCAGCGGCGGTAGGCCATGCCGGCGGGCTCGCGCCGCGCGAACGGCAGCGCGCGCGGCCAGCGCAGCGCGCCGGGGTCGAACTCGCCGGCCAGCGGCCAGTACACGCCCAGCAGCCCGGGCTCCAGCCGGGCCAGCAGCGCGGCCAGCGGCGCCGCCAGCGCGGCCTGGGCGGAGAGGAAGGCGGGCGTGGCCGCGAACGCGCGGCGCGCGGCCAGCAGGTCGCGGCGCAGGGCGGGACGGTCGCTCGGGTCGGGGCTCATGTCGGTGCGCATCGGAGCGCTATTGGAACCCACCGCACCCGGCGCTCCGGCGGATTGATGACGCCCCGCGGCCCCGGCACTGGCCGGCGCACCGCCCGCGGACTATGGTGGCGCCACCCGTCCCTGCGAGCCCCCGCCATGCCCACGCCCGACGCCCCCTTCCAGCCCATCATCTACGTGCGCGGCTACGCGATGACGCGCGGCGAGATCGACGACACCACGGCCGACCCCTTCTGCGGCTTCAACCTCGGCTCGACGATGTACCGCGCCGTGCCCGACAAGCAGGAGCGCCCGCGCAAGCACGTGTTCGAGTCGCCGGTGGTGCGGCTGGTGTCGGAGTACGGCTACCAGGACGTCTACGAGGACGGCCACGACATCGTCGACCCCGAGTGGGAGGCCGACGCGCTGGGCAAGCCCACCGGCAACCGGCTGGGCAGCCGCAGCATCGTCATCTACCGCTACTACGACGCCGCGTCCTCCACGCTCGGCAGCGGCAGGACGCCGTCCATCGAGGACTTCGCCCGCGGCCTGTCGCGGCTGGTGGCCCGCGTGCGCGACCTGGTGTGCGCCAACCCGGCCAACGGCATCGCGCCGGCCGACTTCCGCTGCTACCTCGTCGCCCACTCGATGGGCGGGCTGGTCTGCCGCGCCTTCCTGCAGAACGCCGCGCTGGACACGGAGGGCACGGCCCGGCACGTCGACAAGTTCTTCACCTACGCCACGCCGCACAACGGCATCGACGTGCTGGGGCACAACATCCCGTCGTGGCTGAGCCTGAACGACATCGACAACTTCGACCGCGACCGGCGCATGCCGGCCTACCTGGACCTGGCCGCCGCCGCGCAGCGCCACCACCGGGTGGATCTGATCCCCGAGGCGCGCTTCCCGGCGCGGCGCGTGTTCACGCTGGTGGGCACCAACCGGCTGGACTACGAAGCCGCAGCCGGCGCGGCGCGCACCTTCGTCGGCCACGGCAGCGACGGCCTGGTCAAGATCGCCAACGCCACGCTGCACGGGCTGGACGCCGCCAACAACATCACCGAGCCCTGCGCCAAGGCCTTCGTCTACCGCGCGCACTCGGGCCACTTCGGCATCGTCAACAGCGAGGAAGGCTTCCAGAACCTGACGCGCTTCCTGTTCGGCGACGTGCGCGTGGACCTGTGGCTGGAGATCGACGACATCCGCCTGCCCGACGCGGTGCAGAAGGCCGCCGACGCCGGCCGCGCCGTCAACGCGCTGTACCAGATCGAGCTGCTGGCCTCGCCGCGCGGCAAGCTCTGGAGCCTGACGCGGCGCACCGCGGAGGAAGACTCCGTCGCCTGCGTCGCCCACGCCGACTGGCAGAACGACCGCAGCCAATACCTCAGCACCGTGTTCCTGGCCAACTGGGGCCGCGTCAACAAGCGCCGCCGCTCGCTCGCCTACGGCATGACGGTGGGCGTGCGCGCGCCGGACTACGAGATCGAGCGCCGCCTGTGGCTCAACGAGCACTTCGAGGGCGGCTACCTGTTCCGCAACGCGCTGATCCTGGAAATGGTGCCGCCCGCCGACGGCAGCGGCAGCGACGCCTGGAAGGTCAAGTACGCCTGGCAGGACGCGGGCGTCGCCATGGCCGACACCGAGATCACGCCCACGCAGCTGCAGGCCGGCCGCATCGAGGTCAGCGTGCCCTTCGACAGCGGCACCCTCGGCGCCAACGGCAAGCTCCGGCCCACCCACCCCGGCATCCGCGGCCGGCTGCGCTTCGTCATCGAGGGCTGGAACCTGGACTGAACGCCGCCCCGCCGGCGGCGGCTGGGTAAGAATGCCGCGCATGAAGGCCCTGGCAGCACGCATCCATCACGCCCGCAGGCAGCTGCGGGGCCGCGCGGCCGGCGCGCTGCTGCTGGCCGCGACCCTGACGAGCGCGTCGGCCCAGCCCCCGGCGCCCACCCCGGCCCCCGACCTCGCCGTCCAGGCCCGCGAGGCCTGGACCCAGCGCGACCGCAAGCGCCTGGCCGCGCTGGTGGACGCCGCCCGCGCGCAGGCCCACCCGCTGGCCGGCTGGGTCGAGTACTTCGACCTGAACGCCCGCCTGGGCGACCTGCGCCAGCCCGAGATGGACGCCTTCTACGCCCGCTACCCCGGCAGCTACGTGGAAGACCGCCTGCGCAACGACTGGCTGCTGGAGCTGGGCCGCCGCCGCGACTGGGCCAACTTCCGCCGCGACCACGCCGCCTACGTGATGCGCGACGACCGCGAGGTCGCCTGCTACGCGCTGCGCGCCGAGCACGCCGGCGGCGCCAGGGTCGACGTGGCCGCCGCGCGCGCGGCCTGGCTGGCCCAGAAGGACGCCGACGACGGCTGCCGCGAACTGGCCGCCGCGCTGCTGGACGCCGGCCTCTTCAAGCCCGGGCTGGTCTGGGCCAAGGCCCGCCAGGCCGCCGAGCAGGGCCGCCCGCGCGCCGTGCGCCAGGCCGTGGCGCTGCTGGGCAGCCCGGCGCTGGGCCGCAAGCTCGCCGCGCTGCAGGACAACGCCGGCCGCTACCTCACCCGCCAGGCCCGCGCCACCCCGCGCGCCGACGCCGAACTCACCGCGCTGGCGCTGGCCCGCGTGGCCGCCGCCGACCCCGCACAGGCCGGCGACCTGCTCGACGAGACATGGGGCCGGCTGCCCGCCGACCTGAAGGCCTGGGTGTGGGTGCAGGCCGGCCGGCAGGCCGCGCTGCGGCTGCAGGACGACGCGCTCGCCGCCTTCGACCGCGCCGCCCGGCTCGCGCCCGAGCTGCCCTGGAGCGACGACGCGCTCGCCGCGCAGGCGCGCGCCGCGCTGCGCGCCAATGCGCCGGCCGTCGCGCTGCGCGCCATCGAGCGCATGAGCGACGCCGAGCGGCGCGACCCGGCCTGGGCCTACTGGCGCGCCCGCGCCACCCGGCTGCGCGGCCAGCCGGGCGACGAGGCCGCGGCCCGCACGCAGCTCGCCGCGCTGGCCGCCCAGCCGCTGGGCTACTTCGGCCGCCTGGCCGCCGAAGACCTGGACCAGCCCACGCCGCTGCCGCCCGCACCCGCGCCGCTGACGGCCGACGAGCGCCGCGCCGCGCGCGAGCACCCCGGCCTCGCGCGCGCGCTCGGCCTGATCGCACTGGGCCTGCGCGGCGAGGGCGTGCGCGAATGGAACTTCTCGCTGCGCGACATCGCCCCGCGCGGCGACCGCGCGCTGCTGGCCGCCGCGCAGGAGGCCTGCGACCGCGAGGTCTGGGACCGCTGCATCAACACCAGCGAGCGCACCCGGGCCGAGATCGACATCGCCCAGCGCTACCCCACGCCGCACCGCGCCGAGCTGCTGCGCGAGGCCGGCGCCGCGCGGCTGGACCCGGCCTATGTGTACGGCCTGATCCGGCAGGAGTCGCGCTTCGTGCTGGACGCGCGCTCGCACGTCGGCGCGGCCGGGCTGATGCAGGTCATGCCCGCCACCGCCAAGTGGACGGCCAGGAAGGTGGGCCTGGCCTACAGCCCCGACCTGATGCACGACCGCGACTTCAACCTGCGCATCGGCGCCCACTACCTGAAGATCGTGCTGGACCGTTTCGGCGGCGCGCAGGCGCTGGCCGCCGCGGCCTACAACGCCGGCCCCGGCCGCCCCGCGCGCTGGCGCGACGGCCCGGTGCTGGACGCCGCCGTCTGGGCCGAGAACATCCCGTTCCACGAGACGCGCGACTACGTGCGCAAGGTGCTGCTGGGCAGCGCCGTCTACGCGCAGGTGCTGGGCCTGCCCGGCACCACGCTGCGCGGGCGCCTGGGCGCCAGCGTCGGCCCGGCGGGCGCTGGCGATGCCGGCGACGCGCCGCCGGCCGCATCAATCCCGTGACGATTGCTCATCGCGCGGCGGCCGCCGCGCCGCTACGCTCTCGGCCATGAAGCTCTACATCGGCAACAAGAACTACTCGTCCTGGTCCATGCGCAGCGGCGTGCTGCTGGCCGCCTTCGGCATCCCGTTCGAGGAGCGGCGGCTGCGGCTGGACTTCAGCCCCGGCTCGGCCTGGCACGACGTGATCGCCGGCGTCACGCCGACCAAGCGCGTGCCGGTGCTGGTGGAGGACGACGGCTTCGCGGTGTGGGACACGCTGGCCATCACCGAATACCTGGCCGAGCGGCACCCGGCGCTGCCCGTCTGGCCGCGCGACGCGCGGGACCGCGCGCGGGCGCGCAGCCTGTGCGCCGAGATGCACGCCGGCTTCATGGCGCTGCGCAGCCGCTGCCCGATGAACATCGAGGCCTTTTTCCCCGATGTGGGCGCGCGGCTCTGGGCCGAGGACGCCGCGTTGCGCGCCGACGTGGCGCGGCTGGACGCAGCCTGGCGCGAGGCGCTGGCGGCCCGCGGCGGCCCCTTCCTGTTCGGCGCGTTCGGCGCGGTGGACGCCTATTTCGCGCCGGTGGCGGTGCGGCTGAGCCGCTTCGGCCTGCCGCTGTCCGGCGCGGCGGCCGCCTACCGCGACGCGCTGCTGGCCCACCCGGCCGTGCAGGCCTGGATCGCCGACGCGCTGCGCGAGCAGGACTTCGTGCCCGAGGACGAACCCTACCGCACGCAGCGCTGACGCCGGCGCCGCCAGGCGCGGTACAGCAGCCCGAGCAGCGTCGCCAGCCAGGCCGCGGCCATGTAGCCCAGCACGAACGGCCCGCTGGGCCGCTGCGGGACGGTGGCCGGGTCGATGCCGACCAGCAGCTCGCTGCGCACGCCGGCGTCCGCCTCGGCCTGGGCCGCCTGCATGCGCAGCTGCTGCAGCCAGGGCGCCAGCAGCCGCACCTCGCGCGCGGCCTCGGCGTAGGACGGGCCGGCGCCGGGCGCCCCGCTGCCGGCCGCGCCGCCCGCCTCCAGCCGGCGCAGTTGCGCGCGCAGCGCATCGGCCAGCGCCTGCTCGCGCATCAGCTCGGCGCTGCCGTCCTGCAGCCGGGTGCGCAGCGCCGCGAGCCGCAGCTCCGCCGCGCGCAGGGCCTGCTGCAGCCCGTAGTGGCTGCCGCCCACCAGGCGCGGCTCCAGCCGCAGCTGCCCGGCGTCCAGCCGCGCGGCCTGCAACGCCGTGTCCGCCCGGGCCAGGCGCTGCACGAGACGCGCCACTTCGGCGCGGAGCCGGCCGGCACGGGCCTGCGCCGCCTCCACGCGCAGCTCGTCCAGCAGCTGCTGCAGCTCGATCGCGTGGCGGTTGGCGAGGTCGGCCGCGCGCCAGGGCAGCGGGTCGCTGGCCTGGATGAGGAGCTGGCCGCCGCGCGTGCTGCCGAACTGCATCGCGCGGCCCAGGCGCTCGCGCGTGCCGTCGAGCGTGGCCTCGCCGTAGCCGGCCTGCAGCTGGAAGGCGGCGATCACACGGTCCGCCACCCGGCGGCTCTGCAGCAGCGCGCCGTACTGCGCCAGCGGCGGCGGCGCGGCGGCGCGGCCGTCCCAGGCGCCGCCCGCGGGCAGCACGGCCACCATCGCCGCCGCCGTGTAGCTGAGCGGCAGGCACAGGCACACCGCCAGCGCCGCCGCGGCGGCGAGCAGCGGCCACCCGAGCAGGCCGAGCCAGAACCTCAACACCGGCTCACGGCCCGCGCAGCTTGCGGCGCACCGCCTCGGGGCTGGCCGCGAGCAGCTCGCCGAGGAAGCCCTCCAGCCGCGCGTGGGCGGCGGCCGGGTCGTCGCCCACGTCCAGCAGCTGCGAGGCGCGCACGAGGATGCCGTCCTCCGGCCCGCCGCGCAGCCGGTTGCGCAGCAGGTGCCAGCGCGTGGCGGCGGACGAGGGCGGGTCGTACACGTCGCCGAGCCGCATCCAGAAGACGACGGCCTCGCGCCGCAGGCCGCGCTGGGCCAGCATGCGCCGGACCATCAGCGGCGGCCGCGGCGCCGGGGTCAGCGACTGGATCTCGAACCCCGCGCCGGCATAGCAGGTGTCGGGCGCATGCGGCGTGGCGTAGGGATGCATCTGCGCGATGTGGGCCAGCGTCAGCATGACGGTGCGGCCGTCGCGGTCCTGGTAGCTGCGCAGCAGCTGTTCGCTATAGGCGCTCTCGTTGGCCGCCATCGCGGCGTCCACCTGCACGGCACCGTCGGCCACCTCGGCCCAGCCGCCGAAGCGGCGCGGCACGGCGTCGGCCAGCGCCACGCCGGGCGCGGCCGGCGCGGCCGCCGGGCGCACCGGCCAACCGACCGCGCGCACGCCCCAGGCGGCGGCGAGCAGCAGCGCCGCCAGCGCCAGGGCCAGGCGCCAGTCCGGCGCGGCGCGGTTCATGACGGGCGGGCCGCGCGCCGCAGCAGCGCGTCCAGCGGCGCCAGCAGCGCCAGCGCCGCGGCGAACAGCACGAGGCCGGAGAACTCGTGCATGAAGCCCTGGGCCAGCGCATCGCCGCCGTGGTAGGTCAGCAGCGCGAGCACGAGCACGCGCACGCAGTTGGCCGTGAACGAGACGGGCACGATCAGCAGCGCCAGCACGGCGTTGCGCAGCGCGGAGGTGTGGCGCAGCAGGTGCAGGTAGAGCAGGCCGAAGGCTTCCAGCATGAACAGCGCGTTCATGCCCGCGCAGGCGTCGGCCACCTGCAGGCGGTAGGGGCCGACGTCCAGCATCACGCCCTGGCGCGCCACCGGGTAGCCGGCGTGGTGCAGCACGGCCTCAACCACGGCGCTGACGCCCAGCTTCAGCGGCTGGGTGACGACGTCGGTCATCCACTCGGGCCAGGGCACCAGGAAGAGCAGGAAGAAGAAGCCGAAGCCCTGGCGGCGCAGCAGCGCCGGCCCGCTCAGCAGCAGGCCCAGCCCGGCCAGCACCGGCGCCAGCGACAGCACGGCGAGCTGGGCCAGCTGCAGGCCGCTGCCGGCCAGCAGCATCAGCAGGCCCAGCGCCAGCAGCAGCGCGCCGGCCGCGCGGCGCGGCCGGTCGGCGTGGGCCTGGCGGGCGTGCTGCCAGGTGGCGGCGGCGAACAGCGCCAGCAGCGTCGCCAGCACCAGCGGGCCGTGCGACAGGCTGGGCACCGGCCAATAGCGCTGCGCCAGCACCCGCACCACCGGCGCGTAGAGCAGGCCCAGCGCCAGCAGCAGCGCGGCCAGCGCCATGCCCGGCAGCAGCCGGCGCACGGCGGGTCGGTCCGACGCGCCGGGGCCGGGCCAGGGGCGGGCGTGCGCGCGCATGCCGGGAGGCCTCAGAACTGCACGGTGACGGCCACCTTGCCCGCGCGGCCCGGCGCGTGGAAGCCCACGGCGCCGGCGAAGCTGCTGGTCAGGCAGTAGTCGCGGTTGTCGAGGTTGTCGACGCTGGCGCGCAGCTGGGCCGCGTCGCTGAACTTCCAGCTGGCGAACAGGTCGTGCAGCGTCGCGCCCTTCTGCGTGGCGACGCCGAGCGCGTCGGGCGTGCCGGCGAGGCACACGGGCGCGGCGCCGGCGGCGTAGGCCTGGCGGTCGGTCAGGTGGCGCACGCGCCAGCCGGCCTCCAGCCGGTTGGCGAAGGCGCGCAGGCCGAGCGTGGCGTTGGCCGAGTCCGGGGGGATCGAGAAGGACTCGATGCTGCTGGCCTGCAGCGCGTCACTGTCGCGCTCGCTGCGGCGCACGGTGGCCAGGTTCAGGTCGCCAAAGTAGCGGCGGTTGTCCCAGCGCAGCTCCAGCTCGGCGCCGCGGCGCTTCTCGACGCCGGGCTGGGCGACGCGGCCGTCCCGCCATTGCAGCGAGGTGAGCAGGTGGCGGGTGTGGATGCGGAAGGCTGTCAGCCGCGCATACCACTGGCCCGCGGGGCCGGGCCGCGGCGCCCAGGCCAGCGTCAGCTCCTTGTTGACGGACTCCTGCGGCCGGTACAGCGCGCCGCAGATGCCGTTCAGCGGCGCGTGGTCCAGCGCGGCGTCATAGGGCTTGCCCAGCCCGGCCGGGTCGTACAGCGGCTGCCTGGAGTTGGCGGTGACGATGCCGCCGGTCAGGATGTCGTACTCGGTGCGCATGCACAGGCCGCTCTGCCCGGCGGAATTGCCGCTGCCGTCGCGGAAGTACTGGTCGATCAGCGGCGGGCGGAAGGCCTGGTTGTAGCGCGCGGTGACGGACCACGGGCTGCCCGGCGCCTGCCAGGTCAGCCCCAGCGAGGGCTGCGCCTTGGAGAACGAGATCTCGGGCGCCTGGCCCTCGCGCAGCATGTTGGTGCGGGTGCCGCCGCGGGCGATGACGGTGTAGTGGTCCCAGCGCGCGCCGGGCGCCAGCGTCCAGTCGCCCCAGGTGAAGCGGGCGTCGGCGATCAGCGCCTCGGAGTGCTTGTCGCCCGGCGGCTGGTTGCCGTTGTAGCCGTCGGGGTAGTCGCGCTCGTTGATGAGCGGCAGGCTGGTGACGCGGCGCACCTGGCGCTGGTTGCGCAGCGCCTGCGCGCCCAGCGTCACGGCGGCGGCCACCGGGCCCAGCCGGCCCTTGAGGTCGGCGAACACCTCGGCGTTGGCGATGTCGTACTGCCAGTAGTCCTCGCAGCTGGCGATCGGCCCGCCCACGCAGATCCGCGACTCGCCGCGCACATGGTGGTCGAGCAGGTGGGTCTTCTCGCGCGAGGCCATGCCGCGCAGCGTGAAGTCGCCGGAGGGCTCGTAGCTGAAGCGCAGGTGGGTGGTCTGGTCGTCGATGGTGCGGCGCACCACGCCGCCCACGCCGGCCCGGCCGCCGGTGGCGTCGTAGGGCGTGGCCTCGGGGCCGCTGGTGTAGGCGGTGTGGCCCAGCTCGATGAGCAGCGCGTCCAGCGGCATGACGCCGATCTTGAACAGCCGGCTTTCCGCATGCGTGGCCGACAGCGGCAGCCGGGTGCGGTCGGGCAGGCGGATGTCGTGCGAGTCGCGCTTGACGACGGCCGCCAGCAGGTCGATGCGCTCCGTCGGCCGGCCGAACACCGCGCCCATGCGCAGCCGCTCGCCGTTGTTCTCGCCATAGCCGAGCTTGAGCAGCGCGCCGGCGCGCTCGCCCGGGCGCAGCAGGTCCATCGCCGACTTGGTGGTGGCCGAGATCGTGCCGCCCAGCGCGCCGGAGCCGGACTGCACGGACGGGCCTCGCTCCACGGCGATCGCCTTCAGCAGCTCGGGCTCCAGGAACACGCCGCCGCCGAAGCGGTATTTCTCGAAGCCCTTGACCGCACCGTCGATCTTGAACATCACGTCCTCGTTCTCGGTGAAGCCACGCAGCGTGAAGCGCATGCCGCTGGCGCGCGGTCCGCCGGCCACGCCGACGCCGGGCACCTGCTTGAGCACGTCGAAGACGTTGTCGGTCTGCACGCGGGTGATCTGCGCCGCGTCGATGACGGTGACGGCCTTGTCGGCGGGCAGGTCTTCCTCCAGCCGCTTGGCCTTCACGCGCACCTCGGGGAGCGCGGCGCCGGGGTCGGCCTCGGCGGGCTCGGCCGGGGCGGTCTGCGCCCGGGCGGCGAGCATGGTCAGCAGGGCCGCTGCGGCGGCCAGGGCACGGGCGGCGGGGCTCATGTCCCGGCGCCTTCCGGGACCGCCCGGGCCTGCCGGCGGCGCCAGGCACCCCAGCCGCAGGCCGCCAGGCCGAGCGCGGCGAAGGCATAGCTGCCGGGCTCGGGCACGGCGGCCACCTGGTCGAGCTGGAAGGCCAGCACATTGGCGTGCTGGGTGATGCCGAAGTTGACGTTGAACGAGGTGATCGGCGTCGTGACGCTGGACAAATCCCAGCTGAACACGCCGTAGTTCGGGTTATTGGGGTTCGCGGTCAGCGGCGTGCCGTCGATG
This sequence comes from Roseateles sp., assembly GCF_047654785.1. Taxonomy (GTDB): domain Bacteria; phylum Pseudomonadota; class Gammaproteobacteria; order Burkholderiales; family Burkholderiaceae_C; genus Pelomonas. The sequence continues at coordinate 118,490 of NZ_JASGKQ010000001.1, read as the reverse complement.
TCGTAGCCGCCGGACACCGGCGTCAGCGTGTAGACCGCGGCCAGGCGCTGCGTGCCGCCGTTGTAGCTCAGCGTGGGCAGGTAGGCGGCGGAGCTCAGGCCCGTCACGCCCTGCGAGGTGTCCACGCTGACGAAGCTCTGCAGCGTGACCGAGCTCAGCGCCGCGACGGCCGACGCGACGTTGATGCCGAAGGCCGAGTCCGAGCTGTAGGAGTACAGGCCGAACGAGGCCGGGTAGTAGGTGCCGCTCAGGCGCTTGAGCACCGCGCCGCCGTCCGAGCCGGCGACGTTGCTGGCGATGCCGGCGACCAGCTTGCTCGTGCCGGTGGCGCCGGCGCCGAGGCGGCTGGAGGTCAGGTCGTTGAAGCCGTCCGTCGCGGCGGCACCGGCGATGTCGACGAAGGCGTCATAGGTGGCATTGGCCTGGGCCAGGCCGGCCGCGAGGCTCAGCGCGGCGGCCACGCCGGCGGCGCGGGCGAGGGTGGCGGACATGTTCGGTTCAGCGAAAAGCAGCGCCCCGCAGGGCGCCGCTGGAAGGGAGCGCCGCGAGCGCGGCCGTGCCGGAGCTGGCAGCGGCCGCGCCCGCGGCGAGCGGGCGCGTCAGGCCGCGCGGCGGCGGCGGGCCAGGAAGCCCAGCATGCCGATGCCGGCCAGCATCAGCGCATAGGTCTCGGGTTCCGGCACGGCGGCGACGGCGTTCTGGTCCAGCTGGAAGGCCAGCGCGTTGGCGTGCTTGGTGATGCCGAAGTTGACGCTGAACGAGGTGATCGGCGTCGTGATGCCGGACAGGTCCCAGGTGAACACGCCGTAGTTCGGGTTGTTGGGGTTGGCGGTCAGCGGCGTGCCGTCGATGTCGTAGCCGCCAGACACCGGCGTCAGCGTGTATTCCGCAGCCAGCTTCTGCGTGCCGCCGTTGAAGCTCAGCGTGGGCAGGTAGGCGGCCGAGCTCAGGCCCGTCACGCCCTGCGAGGTGTCCACGCTGATGAAGGTCTGCAGCGTGACCTTGCCCAGGTCGGCGACGGCCGAGTCGACGTTGATGCCGAAGGCCGAGTCGGTGCTCCAGGAATACAGGCCGAACGAGGCCGGGTAGAAGCCGCCGCTCAGGCGCTTGAGCACCGCGTCGCCCGAACCGGCGACGTTGCTGCCAACGCCGGCGACCAGCGCCGGAGCTCCGCCCAGGCGGCCCGCGCTCAGGTCGTTGAAGCCGTCGAACGCGGCCGAGCCGGCGACGTCGACGAAGGCGTCATGCGTGGTGTTGGCCGAGGCACCGAAGGCGGCGGCGGTGAGGGCGGCGGCAACGGCCACGCGGCGGAAGGTCAGGGTCATCATGGAAACATCTCTCCTGGAGGATGGCTAGGGATGTCTGCTCCTTCGCCCAACGAAGCAACCAGACGGAACAGGCTTGGCAACGCACAGGCTTGCGGCCCCTTGCCGCTTCGCCCGCCGGCGGCACCCAGGGGCGCCACCGGCAAAAAATCTCAGCGCCCGGGCTCCTCGCTCCCGGGCAGCGCGGCCGGCACCAGCCGGCGGGCGTCCGCCGGCTCGAAATCGACCACGTAGCGGTACTGCTTGCCGTAGTGCAGCAGAACCTCCTTCTGGCCCCGCTTGAGCAGGCGCATCTCGACCTTGAACTCGCCATAGCCGTCGTGCTGCAGCAGCTCGTCGAAGATGCTCAGGAGATGCTGCTGGATGACACGGGGTGAGGGCTGGCGCACGAAAACAAGAGTCCTGCAAATGCAAATAATTCTCATTATTATCCGCATCAACAAGGCGTCAACCCCCCCGAATGGGTTGCCCTGGTGCAGGGCCGCAGAATCCAGGCGATGACGAACTTCCAGACCTACCTCGTCGGCGGTGCCGTGCGCGACCGCCTGCTGGGCCTGCCGGTGCAGGACCGCGACTGGGTCGTCGTCGGCGCGTCGCCGCAGCAGTTGCTGGACGCCGGCTACCAGCCCGTCGGCAAGGACTTCCCGGTCTTCCTGCACCCCGGCACGCACGAGGAGGTCGCGCTGGCCCGCACCGAGCGCAAGACGGCGGCGGGCTACCACGGCTTCGCCTTCCACGCGGCGCCGGACGTGACGCTGGAGCAGGACCTGGCGCGCCGCGACCTGACCCTCAACGCGATGGCCGAGGACGCGGCCGGCCGGCTCATCGACCCCTACGGCGGCCAGCGCGACATCGCCGCCCGCGTGCTGCGCCACGTCTCGCCCGCCTTCGCCGAGGACCCGGTGCGCATCCTGCGCCTGGCCCGCTTCGCCGCGCGCTTCGCCGACTTCACGGTCGCGCCGGAAACCCTGGCGCTGATGCGCGGCATGGTGGCGGCCGGCGAGGTGGATGCGCTGGTGCCCGAGCGCGTCTGGCAGGAGCTGTCGCGCGGGCTGATGGAGCGCCGCCCCTCGCGCATGCTCGCCGTGCTGCGCGAGGCCGGCGCGCTGCAGCGGCTGTTGCCCGAGGTCGAGGCGCTGTTCGGCGTGCCGCAGCCCGAGGCGCACCACCCCGAGATCGACACCGGCGTCCACCTGCTGATGGTGCTGGACCAGTGCGCCGCGCAGGCCACGCCGCTGGCGGTGCGCTACGCCTGCCTGTGCCACGACCTCGGCAAGGGCACGACGCGCCCGGAGGAACTGCCCCGCCACATCGGCCACGAGGGCCGCAGCGAACGGCTGGCCCGGCAGGTGAGCGCGCGCTGGAAGGTGCCCACCGACTGCCGCGAGCTGGCCGAGCTGGTCGCGCGCGAGCACACCCACGTGCACCAGAGCGGCGCGTTCGGCCCCGAGGCGCGGCTGCGCCTGCTGGAGCGCTGCGACGCCTGGCGGCGGCCGCAGCGCTTCGCCGAGCTGCTCTGGGCCTGCGAGTGCGACGCCCGCGGCCGGCTCGGGCTGGAGGACCGCGCCTACCCGCAGCGCGCGCGGCTGCTGGCCGACCTGGCCGCGACCCGGCAGGTGGACCTGGCCGCCGCCAGCGCCGCCGCGCTGGCCCGCGGCGCCCGTGGCCCCGACGTGGGCCGGGCCGTGCGCGCGGCCCGGCTGCAGGCTTTGCGTTCCTTCACCGGCACGGCCTGACGCAAATCGCTACAGTCTGCGGCTTTGCCGGCGGACCGTCGGCGGCAAGCGGGATCACAAGGGGCCGGGGCATGAGGGTTGCGGTAAACGGGCAGGTACGTCGCGCGGCGGGCGCGTTGGTGCTGATGGGCGTGGGGCTGGCGGGCTGCGGCCAGGGCGGCGGCAATGCGCCGGCCACGGCCACGGCCGCGCCGCCGCCGCCCGAGGTGGGCGTCGTCACGGTGGCGCCGGGCCGGGCCGACCTGTCCGCCGAGCTGCCGGGCCGGCTGGAGGCCTTCCGCGTCGCCCAGGTCCGGGCCCGCGCGGCCGGCATCCTGCACAAGCGCCTGTTCACCGAGGGCAGCGCCGTCAAGGCGGGCCAGCCGCTGTTCGAGATCGACGCCGCGCCCTACCGCGCGACGCTGGCCAGCGCGCAGGCCAGCCTCGCCCGCGCCGAGGCCAATCTGCTGCAGGCCCAGGCGCTGGCCGAGCGCTACGCGCCGCTGGCCAAGAGCCAGGCCGTCAGCCAGCAGGAGGCGCTGAACGCGCAAGCCGCCGCCCAGCAGGCGCGCGCCGACGTCGCCGCCGCCAAGGCCGCCGTGCAGACGGCGCAGATCAACCTGGGCTATGCCACCGTCACCGCCCCGATCGCCGGCCGCATCGGCCGCGCGCTGGTCACCGAGGGCGCGCTGGTCGGCCAGGGCGAGGCCACGCCGCTGGCCGTGGTGCAGCAGATCGACAAGCTGTACGTGAACTTCACGCAGTCCGCCGCCGAGGTCATGCGGCTGCGCCAGGCGCTGGCCGAGGGCCGGCTGCAGCGCGCAGGCGGCGGCGAGGCTGCCAGCGTACAGGTGCTGATGGAGGACGGCAGCGCCTACCCGCTGCCGGGCCGGCTGCTGTTCTCCGACCTCAGCGTGGACGCCAACACCGGCCAGATCACGCTGCGCGCCGAGCTGCCCAACCCGCAGGGCCTGCTGCTGCCCGGCCTGTACGTGCGCGTGCGCCTGGCGCAGGCCGAGGTGGCCGGCGCCGTGTGGCTGCCGCAGCAGGCGGTGGCGCGCGGCGCGACCGGCGACACGGTGCTGGTGATCGCCGACGACGGCAGCATCAGCGCCCACCCGGTGAAGCTGGGCCCGGCGCAGGGCGGCCGCGCCCTGGTGCTGGACGGCCTGAAGGCCGGCGAGAAGGTCGTCGTCGACGGCCTGCAGAAGGCCAAGGCCGGCGGCAAGGGCCGCCCGGTGCCGTGGGCGCCGGCCGGGGCAGGCAGCGCGCCGGCCGCCGCCTCGAAGTGAGGGCCTGACGCATGGCGCAGTTCTTCATCAACCGGCCCATCTTCGCGTGGGTCATCGCGCTGTTCATCCTGGTGCTGGGCGCCACGGCGGTGACGCAGCTGCCGATCTCGCAGTACCCGCCCGTGGCGCCGCCGGCCATCTCGCTGTCGGTGGTCTACCCGGGCGCCTCCGCGCAGACGCTGGAGGACAGCGTCATCAGCCTCATCGAGCGCGAGATGAACGGCTCGCCGGGGCTGATCTACATGGAGGCGTCCAGCCAGTCCGACGGCACCGGCTCGATCACGCTGAACTTCGAGCCCGGCACCAACGCCGACCTGGCCCAGGTGGACGTGCAGAACCGCCTGGCCCGTGCCACGCCGCGGCTGCCGTCGGCCGTCATCCAGCAGGGCGTGCGGGTGGACAAGGCCAACCCGAACTTCCTGCTGTTCATCATCCTGTCCAGCACCAACCCCGAGTTCAACCCCACCGTGCTGGGCGACTACGTGGCCCGCACCGTGCTGCCCGAGATCCAGCGCGTGCCCGGCGTCGGCCAGGGCCTGCTGTTCGGCACCGAGCGCGCGATGCGCATCTGGCTGGACCCGGCCAAGCTCGTCGGCTACCGGCTCGCGCCGGCCGACGTGAACGCCGCGATCCAGGCGCAGAACGCGCAGGTCAGCTCCGGTTCCATCGGCGACCTGCCCAACGTGCCCGGCCAGCCGGTCGCGGCCACCGTGGTGGTGCGCGGCCAGCTGACCAGCGTCGAGCAGTTCGGCAACATCGTGCTGCGCGCCAACGCCGACGGCTCCACCGTGCGGCTCCGGGACGTGGCCCGCATCGAGCTCGGCGCCGACAGCTACACCGGCCGCTCCACGCGGCTGAACGGCCGGCCCTCGGTGGGCGTGGGCGTGCAGCTCTCGCCCACGGCCAACGCGCTGCAGACCGCCAAGCTCATCAAGCAGCGCCTGAAGGAGCTGCAGCCCTACTTCCCGCAGGGCGTGCAGGCCGACATCCCGTTCGACAGCTCGCTGTTCATCGACATCTCGATCTCGCAGGTCGTCGAGACGCTGGTGGAGGCCGTGGTGCTGGTGTTCCTGGTGATGTTCCTGTTCCTGCAGAACATCCGCTACACCATCATCCCGACGCTGGTCGTGCCGATCGCGCTGCTGGGCAGCTTCGCCACGCTGCTCGCGCTGGGCTTCTCGATCAACGTGCTGACGATGTTCGGCATGGTGCTGGTGATCGGCATCGTCGTGGACGACGCCATCGTCGTCGTCGAGAACGTCGAGCGCATCATGAGCGAGGAGGGGCTGTCGCCGCTCAAGGCCACGCGCAAGGCGATGGGGCAGATCTCCGGGGCCATCGTCGGCGTGACGGTGGTGCTGCTGTCGGTGTTCGCGCCGCTGGCCTTCTTCTCCGGCTCGATCGGCAACATCTACCGCCAGTTCGCGGCGGTGATGGTCAGCTCGATCTCGTTCTCGGCCTTCCTGGCGCTGTCGCTGACGCCGGCGCTGTGCGCCACGCTGCTCAAGCCGGTCGAGGCCGGCCACCACCATGAGAAGCGCGGCTTCTTCGGCGCGTTCAACCGCGGCTTCTCGCGCACCGCCAAGCGCTACGAGGGCTGGGTGGCGACGCTCATCCACCGCGGCGCGCGCATGTTCTTCGTCTACGCGGCCGTCATCGCGGTCGCGGCGCTGATGTTCCAGAAGCTGCCCACCTCGTTCGTGCCCAACGAGGACCAGGGCAACATCCTCGTCAACGTGCAGCTGCCGCCGGGCGCCACGCAGGCGCGCACGCTGGCCGTGATGCAGCAGGTCGAGGGTTACATGCTCAAGCAGCCCGAGGTGCAGAGCATGGTGTCGGTGGTCGGCTTCAGCTTCGCCGGCTCGGGCCAGAACGCGGGCCTTGCCTTCGTCACGCTCAAGCCCTGGGACGAGCGCCACGGCGCCGAGCACTCGGCGCAGGGCCTGGTGCAGCGCAGCTTCGCGGCGCTGGGCCAGATCCGCGACGCGGTCATCTTCCCGACCAGCCCGCCGCCCATCCGCGACCTGGGCCGCGCCAACGGCTTCGCATTCCGGCTGCAGGACCGCTCCGGCCACACGCGCGCCGAGCTGCTGGCCGCGCGCAACCAGTTGCTGGCCGCCGCGGCCAAGAGCCCGCTGCTGACCGCCGTGCGCCCCGACGGCCTGGAGGACGCCGCGCAGCTGGAGCTGAGCCTCGACCGCGAGCGCGCGCTGGCGCTGGGCATCAACATCAGCGCCGTCAACGCGGTGCTCGGCACCTCGCTGGGCTCCAGCTACGTGAACGACTTCCCCAACGCCGGCCGCATGCAGCGCGTCATCGTGCAGGCGGACGCCACCGCCCGCATGCAGCCCGAGGACCTGCTCAAGCTCAACGTGCTGAACGGCGCCGGCCAGCCGGTGCCGCTGTCGTCGTTCGCCAGCAGCCGGTGGATCACCGGCCCGCTGCAGACCGTGCGCTACAACGGCTACCCGACGATGCGCATCGCCGGCGAGCCGGCCAAGGGCGTGTCCACCGGCATGGCCATGGCCGAGATGGAGAAGCTCGCCGCGCAGCTGCCGGAGGGCTTCGGCTACGAATGGACCGGCCAGTCCCGCGAGGAAAAGCTCTCGGGCTCCACGGCCATCATCCTGTTCGGCTTCTCGCTGCTGGCCGTGTTCCTGTGCCTGGCCGCACTGTACGAGAGCTGGAGCATCCCCGCGGCCGTGCTGCTGGTGGTGCCGCTGGGCATCCTGGGCGTGGTGCTCGGCGCCACGTTCCGCGGGCTGGAGAACGACGTCTACTTCAAGGTCGGCATGATCACCATCATCGGCCTGTCGGCCAAGAACGCCGTGCTCATCATCGAGTTCGCCAAAGACCTGCAGGCGCAGGGCCGCAGCGTGTTCGACGCGGTGCGCGAGGCCGCGCACCTGCGCTTCCGCCCCATCGTCATGACCTCGCTGGCCTTCATCCTCGGCGTGCTGCCGCTGGTGCTGGCCAGCGGCGCCGGCTCCGCCAGCCAGCGCGCCATCGGCACCGGCGTCATGAGCGGCATGATCACCGCGACCCTGTTCTCCGTGTTCTTCGTGCCGGTGTTCTTCGTCACCGTGCGCCGCTTCTTCCCCGGCAGCGAGCGGCAGCGCAGGCGCGACGCCCACGAGTCCGAGGAAGCGCGGGAGGACCTGGTATGAGCCGCGCCCCCGCCACCACCACGCTGGCCGCGCTGGCCGCCGCACTGGCCCTCGCCGGCTGCGCCGGCCCCGAGCCCCGCCGCCCCACCGCCGCCGAGGCCGCCGGGGCCGCGCTGCCGGCCGCCGCCTTCCCCGACGCCGGCGGCCCCGGCGCCACCGAGGCCGCCGCCCTGCCCTGGGCGCAGGCCTTCCAGGGCGCGCGGCTGCAGCGGCTGATCCCGCTGGCGCTGGCCAACAACCGCGACCTGCGCGTGGCCGCCGCCAACATCGAGAGCGCCCGCGCCACCGCCGCCGCGCGCGACGCCGACCTCTGGCCCACCGTCAACGCCGGCCTCAGCGGCTCGCGCATGCCCAACGCCAGCGGCGGCATCACCAGCAGCTACCAGGCCGGCCTGCAGGTCACCGCCTACGAGCTGGACCTGTTCGGCCGCCTGCGCCACCTCGGCAGCGCCGCCGCCGCCCAGCTGCTGGCCGCCGAGGCCAACCGGCAGGCGGTGCGCAACGCGCTGGTCGCCGCCGTCGCCACCGCCGAGGTCGCGCTGCAGGCCGACGAGGCGCTGCTGCGCATCACCCGCGACACGCTGGCCAGCCGCGAGCAGTCGCTGGGCCTGATCCGCCAGCGCTTCGAGGGCGGCGTGGCCAGCGAGCTGGACCTGCGCGCCGGCGAGTCCGCGCTGCAGGCCGCCCGCGTGGCGCTGGCCCAGGTGCAGCGCCAACGCGCGCTGGACCAGAACGCCCTCGTGCTGCTGCTGGGCACCGCACCGCCGGCCGACCTGCCCGCGCCCACCGGGCTGCTGGCCGACTTCGAGCCGCTGGCCGAGCTGCCCGCCGGCCTGCCCGCCGAGGTGCTGGCGCGCCGGCCCGACATCCGCCAGGCCGAGGCGCAGCTCGCCGCCGCCGACGCCAACATCGGCGCCGCCCGCGCCGCCTTCTTCCCGCGCATCACGCTGACCGGCAACTACGGCACGACCAGCAGCCAGCTCGACCAGCTGTTCAAGAACTCGGTCTGGAGCTTCGCGCCGTCGCTGATCCAGCCGCTGTTCGATGCCGGCCGCAACCGCGCCAACCTGGACGCCGCCCGCGCCCAGCGCGACGCGGCCACGGCCCAGTACGAGCGCGCCATCCAGAGCGCCTTCCGCGACGTGGCCGACGCGCTCGCCGGCCGCGCCACGCTGGCCGAGCAGCGCAGCGCGCAGGCCGCGCTGGTCGACGCGGAGAGCCGCCGCCTGTCGCTGGCCCAGGAGCGCTACCGCGCCGGCATCGCCAGCTCGCTGGACGTGCTGGACGCGCAGCGCTCGCTGTTCACGGCCCAGCAGGCGCTGGTGCAGGTGCAGAGCCTGCGCGCGCAGAACCTGGTGGCCGTGTACCGGGTGCTGGGCGGCGGCTGATGCGCGCCGCGCCCCGGTCCAGCCCCCCCGCCCCGCCGCCCGCCGCCATGCCCGGCCTGAGCGCCCCGCGCGCGCTCGCGGCCGCGGGGCATGCGCTGCGCGCGCAGTTCTTCGTGCTCGGCCTGCTGTTCGCCACCTGGGGCGTCCACGTGCCGACGGTGAAGGCCCGCTACGGCCTCGGCGAGCAGGCGCTGGCGCTGGCGATGCTGGCCAGCGGCGTGGGCGCGCTGCTGGCGCTGGCGCAGGCCGGCCGCATCGTCGGCCGCTTCGGCCCGCGCGCCGTGGCCGCGGCGATGGGCGTGGCCTGCTGCGCGTCCATCGCCTGCCTGCTGGCCTGGCCGGTGTACGGCGCGCTGCTGGCCGTGATGCTGGCCTTCGGCGTCACCGGCAGCCTGCTGGACGTGGCCCTCAACACCGAGGCCAGCGAGATCGAGCGCCAGGCCGACCGGCCGCTGATGAGCGGCTTCCACGGCATGTTCAGCCTCGGCGGCATGGCCGGCGCCGGCCTGGGCAGCGCGGCCCTGGCCGCGGGCATCGCGCCGCAGGCCCACCTGGCCGCCGCGACGGCGCTGGGCGCCGCCACCGTGCTGCTGTCCAGCCGCCTCATGCTGCCGCTGCGGCCGGACGCCGCCGGCACCGACCACCCGCTCAGCCTCCCGCGCGGCCCGCTGCTGCTGCTGGGCGTGCTGGCGTCCATGGGCCTGATCGCCGAGGGCGCGATGTACGACTGGAGCGTGCTGTTCATGCGCCAGGAGCGCGGCAGCGCGGCCGGCACCGCGGCGCTGGCCTACGCGAGCTTCAGCGGCGCGATGGCCGCGGGCCGCTTCGCGGGCGACCGCGTGCGGGCGCGCACCTCGCCCACCCGGCTGATGCGCGCCAGCGGCCTGCTGGCCGCCGCCGGCATGCTGCTGGCGCTGGCGCTGCCGTCGCCCGCCGCCGCGCTGGCCGGCTTCGCGCTGGTCGGGCTGGGCCTGTCCAACGTGGTGCCGGTGCTGTTCAGCGCGGCGGCGCGGGCGCCCGGCGTGTCGCCCGCGCACGGCATCGCTGCCGTGTCGGGCGCGGGCTACCTGGGCATGATGGCCGGCCCGCCGCTGATCGGCCTGATCGCCGAGCACGCGTCGCTGGCCACCGGACTGCTGGTGGTCGTGGCGTTCGCGGTGTTCATGGCGCTGGCGGCGCGGCGGGCGCTGCGCGGGGCCTGAGTTGGACACAAACAGCAGGGGAGGTCTGCTATAGGCTCCCGACAAAGACAACGCCATTGCGACGTGAGAAGAACAGAGCAAGCCGAAGCCAATGAGCCCACCCGACCGAAGCCCCCACTGATGCAGGCCTTCGAAGCCCTGGAAGACCCACGCCGCAGGGCGAGTTGCGCCTATCCGCTGGACGAGTTGCTGCTGACGGCACTGTGTGTGGTGACCCGCGGCGCGGACGACTGGGGCAGCGTGGCGCTGTGGGCGAAGAAAAGCTGGACTGGCTGCGGCGGTTCCTGCCCTTTGACAGCGGCATGGCCTCGCACGACACCTTCAGCCGGGTGTTCGCGCTGCTCGATGCCAAGCGCTTCGAGGCCTGCTTCATCGCCTGGATGAGCCGGCTGTGCCCGGACCTGCAGTCGCAGGCGATCCACATCGACGGCAAGAGCGTGCGCGGCTCGCACGACGCGGATGGGGCGATGGCGCACCTGGTGTCGGCCTGGGACAGCGCATCCGGCGTCACGCTGGGCCAGATCCGCACGGCCGACAAGCGCAACGAGATCAAGGCGATCCCGCAATTGCTGGAACTGCTGGACGTGCGCGGGGCCACGGTGACGATCGACGCGATGGGCTGCCAGCGCGAGGTGGTGGCCAGGCTGATGGCGTGCGGGGCCGACTACATCATCGCGGTGAAGAACAACCCGCCGAACCTGGCGCAGGCGGTGGAGGCGCTGTTCAGTCACGAGGCCGAAGGCTTGCGCCAGGGGCGGCTGCTGCAGGACACCACCGTTGACAAGGGGCACGGCCGCATCGAGACCCGACGCTGCCTGGTCAGCGCGACCCACACGCTGGACCCCGCGCTGACGGATGCCTGGCCGGGGCTGCGCAGCGCGGTGATGGTGTGCGCGCAGCGCGAACCCACCAGCGGCGTCCACAAGGGCCAGGCCAGCACCGAATGGCGCTACTACATCAGCAGCCTGAGCCCCGAGCAACTGGACGCGGCCGGGTTCAACCAGCGCATCCGCGCGCACTGGTCGATCGAGAACCAGTGCCACTGGGTGCTGGACGTGCTGTTCGGCGAGGACGACAGCCGCGTGCGCGTCGATGATGGTGCCGAGAACCTGGCCATTGTGCGGCGCATGGCGCTGGGCCTGATCAACCAGAACAAGCCCCTCAAGGGCAGCCGCAAGTCCAAGCGCCACTTGGCCGCCTGGAGCACCACCCACCTGCAGACCTTGCTGGGCCTGCAGGCCCAGCCTGCCGTAGCCGTCAGCGCCGGCTCGCCTTAGCACGGAAATCAGCTTGAGCGCTCATGCAATCGCCCTGAGGGTGCCGGCTTCTTCGTGGCGGCCAATGACGAAGGTAAGCGTGGACCGGCCCGAAATGGACAGGCTTTCGCCTTCGTGGATGGGCTTGATGGGATCGACTTCGGGCACTTCGATCTCGATTTCAGTCATGGTTGATACCTTTCGTTGTGATGGTTTGTGGAGGCCGTTGTTGGCCTTCCATATAAGGTGCTGAAATTCCCGCAGCGCCTTCAGCCAAGGCACTTGAAGACGTCGGCCGGCCGCTGTCGGATCAGCTCCAGCAGTGCCAAGCACTCGGCCAGCTCACGGGTAATGCCGCCGTCGAATTCCATGATTGCGGCGCGCTCCTCCCAGGCTTCGCGCAGATCGGCGTTGAGCTGGGCCACCAAGGCGACGACGGTGGGATTGCTGCTGTTCATCGGTCCTCCCGGTCATGAATGGACAAAAGAAAAGCCACCCGAAGGTGGCCGCAGATGGGAACGTCGAAGGGGTGTGGATAGAGACTCACGGCCGGACCTCCCCGGCTGCATATCGGGTGCACATTTCAAGCAGCTCCGGCGCTGCGGTCTTCGGCACATAGACGACAGTGCCGGCGCTGTCATCGCTGAGCACATAGGTCAGCTCAAACCACTCGGCGTGCTCAACCAGGCCGTCCCACGAGGGCGCGAAGCCCGGGGTGCCGAACGGGGTCAGGTCGAAGCGATTGCTCAGGATGCCGAACCCGAGAGCCGCATCGAGCTGCTCAACGGCATCGCCCGCCTGGACCACGATGAAGGTGACCAGCTCGCCGATTTCCTCGGTGTACTCAGCAAGCTCGGCCGTGCGCGCATTGATGAGCCCCAACAGTTCGGCATCTGGGCCGGCCACCAAGAATGCGCGCACGGCCGCCACATCTGTAGGCGTCCGCCGAACACACCTTGACGATTGCAGTCTGGGGAACGGCGCAGATTCCCAGCCCCTGACACCGGGGATGGGAATCGGCTTGCCTGGCGGTGGCTTGAGTTCAGCCCTGTGGCGACCAGCGGTGCGGCAGTAGCTCGTCGATCCGACTGGCGGGCTGCATTGGCAGCCGTGCGAGCACGTCACTGATGTACGCGTAGGGATCGTGCCCGTTGATGCGCGCCGAGTGCAGCAAGCTCATGATGGCCGCAGCCCGCTTGCCAGCGCGCAGGCTGCCGGCGAAGAGCCAATTCGCTCTTCCGAGAGCAATTGGGCGGATTTGGTTTTCTACCCAATTGTTGTCTATGGGCAAGCGCCCGTCGTCCAGGTAGCGCGTTAGCGCTTCCCAGCGTCGTCGGCTGTAGTCCAGGGCCTTGGCGGTCGCCGATCCGTCCGGCACCTTCTGCCGGTGCTCATCGAGCCACTGCCTGAGCGCATCGGCGACGGGCTTGGCTCTCTCAAGTCGCAGCGCTCGTCGATCATCAGCGCCCAGGTCTGCTGCGTCCCGCTCAATGTCGTACAGCGCTTGGAAGAACTTCAGCGCCTGCTCGCCGACCTTGCTCTGGTGGTTGGCCCAGAGCTCATGGAACTTGCGTCGGGCGTGGGCCATGCAGCCCACTTCGGTCACGCCCATGTCGAAGCACTGCTTGTACCCACTGAAGTCGTCGACGACCAGGCTGCCGCTCCAGCCGGTGTCGGTGCCCAGCTGCAGGAAGTCCCGCGCGTTCTGGCCACCGCGGGTCTCCGCGAAGTTGAAGACCACAGCTCTGACGTCGTGGAACTGTGTCGTGCACCAGCTCCACATGTAGGCCCGGTGTGTCTTGCCCTTGCCAGGCTTGAGCATCGGGACGGGTGTCTCGTCGGCGTGCAGCACGGGGGCCTTCAACAGCTCTGCCGTCAGCGCGTCCACGAGGGGTTGCAGTTGCACGCCGCACTCGCCGACCCACTGCGCGAGTGTTGAGCGTGCGATGGCCATGCCGGCGCGCTCGAAGATCGCTTCTTGGCGGTACAGCGGGAGGTGGTCAAGGTATTTGGCCACCAGCACCTGGGCGAGCAGCCGTGTCGTCGGGATGCCCTTGTCGATGATGTGCGGGTCCATGGGCGTCTGCACCAGGGTCTCGCACTCGGCGCAGACCCACTTGCCGCGGACGTGGCGCTCGACCGTGAAGACGCCGGGGGTGTAGTCCAGCTTTTCGCTGACGTCCTCACCGATGCGCCTCATCGCGCAGCCGCAATTGCACGTGGTGCAGGCTGGCTCGTGGTGCACCTCATGTGTCACCGACCGCCGTATAGGAGCCAGTGCGTGATCGGCATGTAGGAGCCAGCGGCTGACCGGCATATTGGAGCCAGCGCGTGATCGGCGTCATGGAGCCAGTGCCGGATCGGCATATAGGAGCCAGTCGGCACTGGGTTGACGGGTGTCTCGAACACCGCGACGCCATCTCTACCCTTCGGGCCATTTGCCCGGAGGGCCAGGGATGGCGCGCAGGAGATTCGAGATGCATCACTATCGACAGGCCCTGCTGCGCATGCGGCAAGGCGACTCCGACCGCGACATCGCTGCGGCCCGCGTCATGGGCCGGCCCAAGGCGGCGCAGTGGCGCAGCTTGGCCACCGAGCGCGGTTGGCTGGACACCGCCCAGCCCCTGCCCGACGATGAGACCATCGCCGCGGCATTAGGCTGCCCGCGCAAGGCCAGCAGCACCATCTCCACGCTGGAGCCACATCGCGGCGCCATCGCGTCCTGGCTCGAGCAAGGCGTCTCGGGCACCGCCATCCACGGCGCACTCAAGCGCCAGCACGGCTTCACCGGCAGCTATTCGGCCGTGCGCCGCCTGGTGGCCGATGTTCGCCGCCAGTTGCCGCCTGAGACCACCTGCCGACTGGACTTCGAGCCCGGCGAGGCTGCCCAAGTGGACTTTGGCGCCGGCCCCACGCTCATCCACCCCGACGGCCAGCCCCGGCGCACCTGGGCCTTCGTGATGACGCTGGCCAGCAGCCGCCACCAGTACGTCGAGTTCGTCTGGGACCAGACCGTGGCCACCTGGCTGGGTTGCCACCGCCGCGCCTTCGAGTGGTTCGCCGGCGTGCCCCAGCGCGTCATCATCGACAACGCCAAGTGCGCCATCACCCGCGCCTGCGCCCAGGACCCCACCGTGCAGCGCGCCTACGCCGAATGTGCCGAAGGCTACGGCTTCAAGATCGACCCCTGCCCACCGCACGATCCGCAGAAGAAGGGCATCGTCGAGTCCGGCGTGAAGTACCTCAAGGGCAACTTCCTGCCGCTGCGCACCTTCCGCGACCTGGCCGACCTCAACGCGCAGGCCCGTGCCTGGGTGCTTGAGGAGGCAGGCAGGCGCTGCCACGGCACCACCCGGCGCACTCCGCTGAGCTTGTTCGCGCTGGAGGCACCGCTGCTGCAGGCGTTGCCCACCCCTGCGCCCGACCTGGGCACCTGGCACCGCGTGAGCGTGCACCGCGACTGCCATGTGCAGTTCGAGCGAGTGCTGTACTCCGCACCGTTCACGCTGGTGGGCAAGACCTTGTGGCTGCGCGCCACCGATGCGGCGGTCGCGCTGTTCGAAGACTACCGCCACGTCGCCACCCATCCGCGAGGACTCAAGCCCGGCCAGCGCGTGAGCGTGCGCGGGCACCTGCCGCCCGAGGCGCAGGCCTTCTTCGGTCGCGACCGGGCGTGGTGCGTCACCCAGGCCGAGCACATCGGCGCATCCTGCGCCGCCTTGATCGAGAACCTGCTCAGCGACCGCGTTCTGGAGCGGCTGCGCGCCGCGCAAGGCGTGCTGGCCCTGCTCAAGCCCTACGGCGCCGCCCGGCTGGAGGCGGCCTGCGCACGGGCCATGGCGCATGGCTCGCCCCACTACCGCACCGTCAAGACCATCCTGGCGAGCGGCGCCGACCAGCGCGCCGACGTGCCTGCGGCCACGCCGGCGCAGTACGGCCGCACCCGCTTCACCCGGCCTGCCACCGAGCTGTTCGCCGACCTCATCGCCCACCCGCAGCAAGAGCTGCTGCACTGACCCCGAAGGAGAAGACCCATGAACCCCGCCCCCGAACTCGCCCCGCAGTTGAAGCAGCTGCGCCTGTCCGGCATCTTTGACTCCCTGGAGGCGCGCAACCGCCAGGCCATCGAGGCCAAGCTGGCCTACACCGACTTCCTGGCCCTGCTCATCAGCGATGAGGTCGCGCGGCGCGAGCAGAAGAAGTTCAGCACGCGGCTGCGCCGCGCGCAGTTCCGCACCACCAAGACACTGGAGCAGTTCGACTTCGAGCGGCTGCCGCAGCTCAACCGCGCGCTCGTGCACGACCTGGCCACTGGACGCTACCTGCAGGAGAAGGCCCCCGTGCTCATCGTGGGGCCCTGCGGCACCGGCAAGAGCCACCTGGCCCAGGCGCTGGGCCACTGCGCGGTGCGCCAGGGCGTGGACGTGGTCTTCACCACCTGCGCCAGCCTGACGCAGAGCCTGAACGCGGCCAGGGCGACCGGCAGCTATGAACGCAAGCTGGCGACCTTGGCCCGTGTGCCGCTGCTCATCATTGACGACTTCGGCCTGAAGCCGCTGCGTGCGCCGGCCGATGAGGACCTGCACGACCTGATCGCCGAGCGCTACGAGCAGGCCGCCACCATCGTGACCAGCAACCTGGACTTCACCGAGTGGGACCAGGCTTTCCCAGCCAACCGGCTGCTGGCCAGCGCCAGCCTCGACCGGCTGCGCCACAACGCCTACTGCCTGGTGCTGGACGGGCAGTCGTACCGCGCGCCCAAACAGATCGCGGCGGCCACCAAACCGGCACCGCAAAAGCCCTCAAAATCCACCCTGGCCTAACCCCTCGGGACCCCCGTTTTACCCACCTGTTGCTGGCTCCAATACGGCGGACATCGGTGGCTCCATTACGGCGGTCGGTGACAACAAGGCCAGCTTCGCGCTGGGCGTGACGGAGGCCGGCTGCATGGCCCATGCACGGCGCAAGTTCGTCGAACTGCACGAGGCCAACAAGAGCACCATCGCGGCGGCGGCCATCGACCTCATCGGCCAGTTGTACGGGATCGAGCGCGAGGTCAAGCTGCTCACCTCGCAGCAGCGGCTGCAAGAGCGCCGAACACGCGCGGCGCCCATCGCCAAGGCGCTGCACGACTGGCTCTTCGCGCAGCGCGGCAAGATCACGGACGGCACCGCCACGGCCAAGGCCATCGACTACAGCCTCAACCGCTGGGCGGCGCTCACGCGCTACCTGCACGATCCGGCGCTGCCCATCGACAACAACCATGACGAACAGCAAATCCGTCCCTGGGCCACGGGACGCAAGAATTGGTTGTTCGCCGGGACGCTGCTGGCTGGGCAGCGCGCCGCGGCCATCATGAGCTTGATCCAGTCAGCCAAGCTCAACGGGCATGACCCGTATGCATACCTGACGGACATCCTGCAGCGACTACCGACGCAACGTGCCTGCGACATCGACGAGTTGCTGCCTCATCACTGGGCACCGGCCATCTGACCGAACGCTCTGCGTTGGTCAACATGTGTTCCCTGGCTGCTTACGCTTTCGTTGAACGAGCTGCCGAAGACAGCGCGGAGAGAGAAGTCCCGGCAATTCACCGCTATGCTGGCGTCATCCTGATACACACTGCAGTCAAGTCTCTCGTGCTCCGGTCGAGTACCAGTGTTCGCCAGCCTCGCCGATGGCCGGTGAGTGCTCGATCTGTGTGGCGTCGCAGGACAGGCGCGACTCGCAGCGCTCCCTGCCGTTGAAGAACGGCCACACCACGTTATTGCAACAGATCGCCCTGCGCCACCGCTCTGCCCTCACGCACCCGGCGCGCGATGCGCCGTTCTGAGATGCCGCGACCGAGGAGACGGGCGACGGTGCTGGCTGTGCAGCGTTGTCCTTGCGGGGTGGTTTTTGCCTCAACCCAAGCAGGCCACTCAAGGTGCTCCGCCGGGCCGCACCGTAGTTGCGAAGAGGTTTTACATCGCAGGCTGACCACGGGCGGGTCACGCCAACCGAACGACTTTAAGGGCAACCAGGGACCGAGTTGTCACGGATGTACTTAACTACACCGGGATCGCTAACGTCTGCAATGGCGGCCTCAATCCCAGCTCTAGGCAAGTAGAATTCCACCCCCTCGGGCAGCACTTTTATGCCGCCACCTGCATGAGAAGGAACCAAGATCCAAACCCAACCTTGCGACGACCAGAATCCAATCGCTTTTGAGTCCTTGTACACATAGTGGATTGGCGAGCAAGCGTCTGACTTCTTGTTCTTGTTTGTCTGATACGCCGCCTGCAAGATCGACCACTCTGCCTTTTCATCAAGGTCATCGCGGACCGTAGTCCAGTATGTGGCGCCCAACTTCAATGCACCAATGGCAACCGCAAGAATTACAGCGGCCAGCAAAGTCAACTTCAACGCTCTCATTTCTCATCCGTCTTCTTTGGCGGATCGAACTTCTTCAAGTCCTCAGGCGGCTTTTGCCCCTTGCCAACAGTTGTCGATGACGCGGACGGGTTATCGGCTAGGGTGGATTTCAAGACATCCTTCGGGAAGTGAATACCGGTGAATTGCGTCATGCCGGCCACAGTCGCCGAAGATATGACGCCAGCGCTTTGCAGCGCGTCACCAACACGTGTGGCGCAATTGTCATTCAGCATGGCAGCCGCACCGTCTTGTGTGCTCGGCATTGGGCGCTCGGATGCCGACTCCATAGACTTGACTATCGCAGCATCCTGAGCAGGGGTTGTTTTCAGAACGATCACACCCGTATCGCGATATTCGGCTTGTTTGGATACATACGCACTCGTGCTTGAGCCAGGCGCAGTCCCCGTTCCAGGGCTATACACACCTTTCCCGGTCACCGCGATTGCAATGTGCCCAAACGGATTCGAGCTGATCCCACCGCCATAGAGAACCACGGCATCCTTGCCGTCAGGATCCACCTTCGAGTACGGATTGTTCTCAACGTAGGTGTACAGCCCGAAGCCCTTGCCGGTGTTGGCATCGGTGACTACCGGGTCCACGCTGAGGAACCTGCCGGCAATCGGAACGTAATACCGCTGCTGCATGTAGCCCGCATTGGCGGGCCTCCTGCGCGTGTGCCGGTCGAGTTCATCGGCAGGCGCAGTTGGCATTGGGGCCGCCGCTTCGGCATTCCGCGCCACAACCCGGCGATCTTCGACAACTGACCATCGCTCCTTGTCGGTTGTGGCACCGGGGAGCGTTCCGTCGTAGCGATGGAAGTTTTCGCCCTTGTGTGTGTCCGACGTCAGTGGGCTCACGGGTACGAGCAGTGCCGACGCATCGAGCGCAAACACCCACAGGGCGACGGAAAGCAGTATTGAAACAGACCTGCGCATCATGGGCTTCTCCGCGCTTGCTCGCGCTCGATGGATTGAAGATAGTCGGCTTCTTGCTCGGGCGTTTCCTGTGTCCACCCGAGCGCTTCGGCCTTGGCGAACCAAGCCAGATTCTCTCGGGTCAAGCGATGGTAGGTTTCACGCAAAGCTGGAGGCATGTCCGAGGCGTTCGGATACCTGGACGTGATGCGCTGCTCTGTTTGGAGATGGTAGGCGTTGGCCTTCCAGACCATGGCCACCGCATCTCTCGGGTTGGCCTTCAGCGCGAGGTCGGCCACAGCCATCAGGGCATCGCCGTTCTTTTGGGCCGCGTAATGCTCCATCAGCGTTGCTGCGATGACGCCCACGCCCTCGTGCGGCGTGAGTGGTCGCAGGTAAATCCCGTTCTTGATTGCGCTCGCCGAGATGTTGGTTTCGCGCTCGTAGCTGCTGTCGGACTTGAAGCCGCCGGCGGTGGCTTCAACGTTCAACCAAATTCCTTGCTGCTTGTCTCCGAATTTCACCAAGACGTGGCTGGGTGCCGTGGCGAATGTCACCGGCAAGTGCAATCGCTGACCGAGGATGGCGACAAGGATCGGCATCGAGACGCAATTGCCCTTGCGGTTTGCCAGGTAGGTCGCCAGCAACTTGTTCTTCGGATTCCTGCCCAGGGGATCCGAGAGGTCATAGCTGAAGGGACGGCCTTGGTTCCAGGGGCCAGCCAGATAGAGCGTCTTCAGCAGGGTATCGAGAATCTGGCGCGGCGTGGGATGAGCGGGCAGCATGCCGCGAATTGCAAGTTCCCACTGATCAAGCTGACGACGTACCGAATCGGTGTCTGTCTCAGGGGCGATGACGCGATCAACCAGCAGCTTGGTTTCGCCGTAGTCAATGTGATCGTCGGCAAGCTCGAACTGCGCACGCAATGGTGAGAGCTCGGGCGCGGCCCAGGCGCACGACATCGGGACTAACGCTCCCGCGCACCAGGTGCAGATGATGCAAAGAGCCCTTCCCAGCCTTCCCATGTGTGTGTTTCCTCGGGTGATCCCGGCCCATCGCGATTCGGTGTGCGGATTGCACCCCAACTGCGCATCACATGCACTGGGGAAATCGTGGGGATCACCTCATTCTGCTTCAGGCCTCTGCGCGTCGGCACTCGGCGGGGGAATGGGGTGGCGACTCGTTCGTTGCCAACCCATTGCAGTCAGTCCCACACCGAACGCCCTCTACCGCCGAACCCACACCGAACCACCCTACGCCAATGCGGCACACCCCGGAAACGCAAAAGCCCATCACGATGGATGGGCTTCTGAGAGATTCTTGGTGGCCTGGGGCGGAATCGAACCACCGACACGCGGATTTTCAATCCGCTGCTCTACCAACTGAGCTACCAGGCCTTCGGGTCTTGCGCTGCTGCGGCGCGGGGCCGTTCAGCGAAGTCCGCGACTGTAGCACAAGCCGCGGCGCCGATCAGCCTGCGCTGCCGCGCTTGTTGCGGCTGAGGTCCACGCCCAGCTGCTTGAGCTTGCGGTACAGGTGGGTGCGCTCCAGGCCGGTCTTCTCGGCCACGCGGGTCATGGAGCCGTTCTCTTTGGCGAGGTGGAACTCGAAGTAGCTCTTCTCGAAGGCGTCGCGCGCCTCGCGCAGCGGGCGGTCGAGCTCGAAGCTCTGCTCGGATGCCGGCGCGTTGCCGCCGCCCGGCAGGTGGCCGGCCAGGCCCGCCGCGCCGTGGCCCGGCAGGCCGGACGGCGCCTGGCCGATGGGGTCGGGCCGGGCGTAGCTGGGCAGGCCCATCAGGGGCGCCGGCGCGGGCCGCGGCGCGGCCTTGACCAGCGCCTGCTCGACGGCGCGCAGCAGCTTCTGCAGCGTGATGGGCTTTTCGAGGAAGGCGGTGGCGCCGAACTTGGTGGCCTCCACCGCGGTGTCGATGGTGCCGTGGCCGCTCATCATGATGACGGGCATGGTCAGCAGGCCGGCGCCGCCCCACTCCTTGAGCAGCGTGACGCCGTCGACGTCGGGCATCCAGATGTCGAGCAGCACGAGATCGGGGCGCATGCGTTCGCGCGTGGCGCGCGCCTGCGCGGCGTTCTCGGCCAGCTCGATGGTGTGCCCCTCGTCGCTGAGGATTTCGGACAACAGGGCGCGGATGCCCAGTTCGTCGTCGACAACAAGAATGGTGGCCATGAATCCTTAGGTGCTGGCGCCGTGCGCACCGGGCTCGGTGGCGGGGGCCAGATTCGAAAATGATAGCGAAACTTGTGCGCCGGTCACGGGGCCGTCATGCCCGTCCGCGGGGGGAGAACCCGCATCTGGCGCGGCATGCAGGTTGCGCAGCGAGATGCGCGCGCCGTGTTCGTCGGCGATCTTCTTGACGACGGCCAGGCCCAGGCCGGTGCCCTTGGTCTTGGTCGTCACATAGGGTTCGAAGGCGCGCTTGAGCACGTTGTCGGCGAAGCCCGGGCCGTTGTCGATGACGTGCAGGCGCACGGAGCGCGGCGCGCCGGACTCGGTGAGCGACAGCGTGGAGCAGACGGTGACGTGGCCGCCGGCCTGGTCATGCACCGCGTCCAGCGCGTTCTGCACGAGGTTGTGGATGACCTGGCGCAGCTGGCTGGCGTCGCCCTTGATGTGCGGCAGCGCGGACGCCAGCTCGGCGGTGAGGCGGCCGCGCTCCTGCGCCTCGGCGTAGAGGCTGAGCACCTCGTGGACGAGGCCGTTCAGGTCCAGCGGGTGCAGCTGGGCGGAGGGCAGCCGGGCGTAGTCGCGGAACTCGTTGACGAGCTGCTTCATCGCCTGCACCTGGTTGACGATGGTGGCCACGGAGCGCACGAGCATGGCCTGGTCGGCGCCTTCGAGCCTGGCCTCGAGCTTGTGCTGCAGGCGTTCGGCGGAGAGCTGGATGGGCGTCAGCGGGTTCTTGATCTCGTGGGCCAGCCGGCGCGCGACTTCGCTCCACGCGGCGGAGCGCTGCGCGGAGACGACCTCGGAGATGTCGTCGAACACGACGAGGCGGTTGGCCTGCGGCAGCGGCGCGCCGCGCACGAGCAGCGTCAGCGGATCCTGCTTGGGGTCGAGCTGCAGCTCGAACGATTCCTGCCACAGCTCGCGCTCGGGGCCGAGGTGCTGGTCGAAGCGCTGGTGCAGCGACGCGGCGAACGCCGCCAGGCCCGGCACGTCGGCCAGCGGGCGACCGACGTAGGCGGACAGCGGCAGCCGCAGGATGCGCGTGGCGCCGGGGTTCACGGTCTCGATGCGGCCGCCGGCGTCGAACACGAGCACGCCGGCGGTGAGGTTGTCGAGGATGGTCTGCAGGTGGGTGCGGGCGGCGTCCAGCTCGGCCACGGTGCGCGACACCTGGGCGCGCGCGTCGGCGAGCTGGCCGGTCATGTCGGCGAAGGAGCGCGTCAGGCCACCGAGTTCGTCGCGCGACGCGAGCGCCGGGCGCACCGAGAGGTCGCCCTGCGCGACCTGGCGCACGCCGTCGGCCAGCATCAGCAGCGGGCGCGCGAGCTGGTTGCCGAGCGTGACGGCAAGCAGCAGCGCGGCGAACACGGCCAGGATCAGCACCAGCGTCAGCGTGCCCAGGTACATGCGGCGCAGGCCGACGCGTTCCAGCGAGCGCTGCTGGTACTCGCTGTTGGCCGCTTGCACGGCCAGCGCGTTGCTGAGCATGCTGGCCGGCACGGGCTGCACCACCATCAGGTAGCGCTCGCCCAGGCCCAGGCGCAGCTCGGCGCTGGGCAGCAGCGCCAGCGCGCGGATGCGGGCGTCGCCCTGCAGCGCGGCGGCTTCGTCCTCCAGGCCTTCGAGCTGGCTCTGCGGCGCGCCGGAGCGGGCCAGGCGCAGCATGGTGCTGCCGGGCCGGTCGGGCGTGAGCTGGCGCGTGTCGCCGCCGCTTTCCAGCAGGATCTGGCCGTTGCCGCCGACGATGGCCACCAGGCGGGCGCCGAGCTTGTCGCGCAGGCGCTCCAGTGCGAGCGGCTGCGGCGTGCTGCCGTCGGCGAGCTGGTCGGCGGCGTCGCGGGTGCGGTTGCCGAGGTCGGCCACCATCGCGTCCAGCGTGCCGCGGCCGAGGTTGAGGCCGGCCTCCAGCGCGCTGGCCAGCCGCACGTCGAACCAGGTCTCGATGCTGCGGTTCACGAACTGGTAGGACACCGCGTAGATCATCAGCCCCGGCACCACGCCCACCAGCGCGAAGATGGCCGCGAGCTTGAACAGCAGCCGGCTGCCGAAGCGGCCGCGCCGCACGCGCAGCACCAGGCGCACGGCGGCCGTCAGGATGACCATCGTGAGCACTGCGGCGACGGCGACGTTGACCCAGAACAGCCAGTGGTAGTGCCGCTCGAAGAAGCCGCGCTCGGACGTGGTGCCGACGGTCAGCACGAAGGCCAGCACGCCGGCCACGCCGGTCAGCGTCACCAGCGTGAGGATCCAGCCCCAGCGAGCGGTGCGGCTCATTTCAGGCCGAAATCAGGCGTGAAGCTGCGCGTCGTCTCGATGCCGAGCGCGAAGCCCGCCTGCAGGCCGATCTGCATGGGCCGCGGCAGCTGGCTGACGTCGAGCCGGTAGCTGAATTCCAGGTAGTAGCTGCCGCCGTCCTCGATGTCCCGGGGCTCGGCGATGCGCCAGCCGCTCTGGCCGCGCAGCACGGTGAGGGCCTCGTCCAGCGTGGCGAAGCTCTGGTGCAGGCCGCCGGTGGAGACGCGGTACTGCCGGGTCAGCGGCTGCCAGGCCAGCCGCCAGCTGCGCTCGGCGTGGGCCGCTCGGGCGTCGCGCCAGTACCAGCGGTTGCGCAGCACGGTGGCCTCGGCCACGAAGTACAGCGGCACGCCCTTGTGCAGCGCATCTTCGGCCGGCCGGCCGAGTTCGAAGCGCGTGGTGAAGCTCAGCTCCAGCCCGTCGTCGGTGCGCCGCGCGGCCAGCTGCGCCAGCTCCACGCCCTCGGCCCGCGCCCCGCCCGGCAGCAGGACGAGCAGCAGCGCGGCAAAACAGGCGGCGATGACGGTGCGGGCGGACAAATCAGGGGCGGGTCAGCAGGGCGTAGAAGAAGCCGTCCAGGGACGGCCGGTCCGGGCTGGCATTGTCGGCCAGGGGCAGCAGGTGCCCGGTGATCCCGGGCAGGGTGTGGGCCTTCGCCTCGGGATGGCGTTGCAAAAATGCGTCTAGCCGGGCCTGGCCTTCGGCGCGGAAGACGGAGCAGGTGGCGTACACCAGCCGGCCGCCCGGCGCGAGCAGCGGCCACAGCGCCTCCAGCAGCTCGGCCTGGACGCGGGCCAGCGCGTCGATGTCCTCGGGCCGGCGCAGCCAGCGCACGTCCGGGTGGCGGCGCACGATGCCGGAGGCGCTGCAGGGTGCGTCGAGCAGGATGGCGTCGAAGGGCCGGCCGTCCCACCAGGCGGCGGTCTGGCGCGCGTCGGCGGCCTGCAGCACGGCCTGCTGGCCGAGGCGGTCCAGCGTCTCCCGCACGCGGGCCAGGCGCTGCGCGTCGGCGTCCAGCGCGGTGAGCTGCAGGTCGGGCTGCAGCTCCAGCAGGTGGGCCGTCTTGCCGCCGGGCGCGGCGCAGGCGTCGAGCACGCGGGCGCCGGGCCGCAGGCCGGGGCCGAGCAGCAGCGGCGCGGCCAGCTGCGCGGCGGCGTCCTGCACGGACACCTGCCCCTGCGCGAACCCGGGCAGCGCCGCCACCGGCGCCGGCCGGTCCAGCACCACGGCCTGCGGCGCGGCCGGGCCGAACGCGCGCGCGCCCAGGCCCAGCGCGGCCAGGCGCTCGACGTAGCCGGCCGCCGTGCCGTGCCGCGCGTTGACGCGCAGCGTCATCGGCGGCGGGCGGTTGTTGGCGGCGAGCAGGGCCTGCCAGTGCTCGGGCCAGTCGGCACGCAGCGCCTCGATCCACCAGGCCGGGTGGTTGAAGGCGCCCTGCGGGCTGTGGCGGGCGGCGGCCACGCGTGCGGCGCGCTCGCGCACGAAGCGGCGCAGCACGGCGTTGACGAAGGCGGCGCTGGCGGGCGCGCGCGCCTTGGCGGCGCGGACGGCCTGGTCGACCAGCGTGTGGTCGGCGTACATCGGCGCCGAGCCGGGTTCCGGCTCGGGCCACAGCAGCGCGAGCGCGACCAGCAGCAGCGCGTCGACGCGCGGCGGCGGCGCCTTGGGCGCGAGCTGCCGGCGCACGGCCTCTGCGCCGCCCAGGCGGCGCAGCGCCGTGAAGGCCAGCGCCTGCGTGCCGGGGCGCAGGTCGGCGGGCACGCGGGCCAGCAGGTCGGTGAGGGAGCGGCCCTCGCGCACGCCCTGCACCGCGTCGGCCGCCTGGGCCAGCAGCCGGTGCAGCGGTGCGCCGGGGCCGGCGGGTTGGGGGCTTGGGGACATGGCTTCAGTGTAGAAGTCCGCATTGCCCGGACAATCCACCCCATGAACGCCCCCGCCCAAGACGCCCCCGTTTCCGAGCGCATCCGCTACCGCCTCGTGTCGGCCGGCTGCCGCCACCACGCCAACGACAACATCGCCGCCTTCGTCGAACCCGGCGAGCTGGACGCGCTGCAGGCCGAGGTGCAGGCCCGGATGCAGGAGGTGCTGAGGAGCCTGGTGATCGACACCGACAGCGACCACAACACCCAGGAGACGGCCAAGCGCGTGGCCAAGATGTTCGTGCGCGAGGTGTTCGCCGGCCGCTACGTGCCGGCGCCCGCGGTCACCGAGTTCCCCAACGTCGGCCGGCTCAACGAGCTGATGATCGTCGGCCCCGTCACCGTGCGCAGCGCTTGCTCGCACCACCTGTGCCCCATCCTCGGCCGGCTGTGGATCGGCATCATGCCCAACGAGCACTCCAACCTGATCGGCCTGTCCAAGTACGCGCGGCTGGCCGAGTGGGTGATGAACCGCCCGCAGATCCAGGAGGAGGCCGTCATCATGCTGGCCAACGAGCTGGAGGCCCGCGTGAAGCCCGACGGGCTGGCCGTCGTCATGGAGGCCGACCACTTCTGCATGCACTGGCGCGGCGTGAAGGACAGCCAGTCGGCGATGACCAACAGCGTCATGCGCGGCGCCTTCCTGACCGACGCCAACCTGCGCCGCGAGTTCCTGGCGCTGATGCCGAAGAAGTCGCCGGGCTGACGCGCCGTCAGCCGCCGCGCGCCCGCCTGGCCACCACCAGCGCGAAGCCCGCGGCCGCCACGGCCAGCCAGCCGGCGAACGCCAGCGAGGCCAGGCCGGCGAGTGCGCCGCCCAGGTCGTGCAGCAGCCACTGCCACAGGCTGGCGCCGGTCTTCAGCGCCTCGGCCAGGGCCGGGGCGTCATGCACCAGCGTGCGGTTGATGTGCTCGCCCAGCCCCTGCAGCGCCTGGCGCGGCCCGCTGATGCCGTAGGCGGTGTCCAGCACCGCCACCGCGACGCCGCCGCCCACCAGCACCAGCGGCACGCCCAGCCGCTTGAGCCAGGCGGACGCGGCCATCAGCGTGAGGATGGCGGGCAGCAGCCACAGCAGCATCAGCAGCGTGCCCACCAGGCCGCGCAGCAGCAGCGGCACCGCCGCAGCGGCGACCTGGCCCCACGGCACCGACGCCGCCATGCCGGCGCCGCCCTGGGCGGCCAGCACGCCGAGGGCGATGGGCAGGCCGAGCAGCGCGCCCGCCACGGCGCCGCCCAGCGGCGCCAGCCAGGCGTGCGCCAGCACCGTGGCCGCCACGCTCTCGCTCGGCCGCCCCGGCAGCGACAGCCAGAACTCGATGGAGCGGTCCTGCACGTCGCGCCGCGCCAGGCCGGGCAGCTGGAACAGCGCCACCAGCAGGCAGATGCCATAGCCCGAGACGGCGGCGACCAGCAGCGTGGCCAGCGCGAGCAGCTCGGGGTGCTCCTGCGGCAGGCCCGAGACCCGGCCGAACGGCAGCAGCGCCAGGAACAGCAGCGGCGGCGCGAACGCGGCGATCAGCCAGCCGCGCTTGTGCTGCATCCATTCGCGCAGCAGCAGGGTGGGGAGGTGGGTGTGCATGGCAGTTCCTTCAGGCTTGCTTCTGGTTCAGGGCCGGGTTGCGGGTCAGCGCCATGAAGAGGTCCACCAGGCTGGGCCGCACGCGCTGGCCCAGGCTCGCCACGTGCTCGGGCGGCGCGCCGTCGAACAGCGCCGTGGTGCGGCCCTGCTCGCGGTAGCGCAGCAGCGGGTGGGCGGCGGCCATCGCGTCGGCGGCGGCCGGGTCGTGGCTGAGCGCGACGAAGCGGCGGTCGATGTCCTCCAGGCTGATCGCCAGCGCGACGCGCCCCTCGTCCAGCATGACCACGTCGGACAGCAGCGTCTCCACCTCCTCGACCTGGTGCGTGGAGATCAGCACGCTGCGCTCGCCGTCGCACCACTCGTCGATCAGCATCTCGTAGAAGCCCTTGCGCGACGCCACGTCCAGGCCCAGCGTCGGCTCGTCCAGGATCATCAGCCTGGCGTCGATGGCGGCGACCAGCGCCAGGTGGGTCTGCGCCACCATGCCCTTGGACAGGCGCTTGACCTTGTCGCCCTCGCCGACGCTGGTGCGCCGCAGCAGCGCCCGTGCCCGCTCGGCCGAGAATTTCGGCTGCAGCCGGGCCGTCAGCGTGATCAGCTCGCGCACCGTCGCCCAGCGCGGCAGCACGGCCACGTCGGGGATGTAGCTCAGCTGCGCCAGCAGCTGCTGGCGGTCGCGGGCCGGCGCCAGGCCCAGCACGGACACCTCGCCCTGCACCGGCAGCAGGCCCACCAGCGCCTTCATCGGCGAGGTCTTGCCGGCGCCGTTGTGGCCCAGCAGGCCCACCACGCGGCCCGGCGGCACGGTGACGGACACGTCGCGCAGGGCGGTCTTGCTGCCGTAGCGCAGCGTGGCGTTCTTCACGTCGATGAGGTTCATGTCGACTCCCAGTTCAGGTCCTTGGCCGTCAGCCCCAGCCGCTTGAGCCGGGCGCGCAGCACCGGCCAGTCGCGCCGCAGGAAGCGCTCGCGCTCCTGCTGCAGCAGGCGCTGGCGCGCGCCCGCCATGACGAACATGCCCAGCCCGCGACGGCTCTCGATGAGGCCGTGGTCGCTGAGCGCCTGCAGCGCCCGCGTGACGGTCAGCGGGTTGATGAGGTACTGGCTGGCGAGCGCGCGCACCGAGGGCAGGGCCTCGCCTTCCGGGGGATGAGTTGACGGTGGGCCACGGCGCCGCCACCGCTGCCGGCTGCCGGGCCGCCGGATCGGCGCGCAACGGTAAGACTTTGTGCCGCCTGGTTAACGGCGCCGTGATTGCTCACAGCTCGGTACGTTTGCCGCGGAGGGTCTGCCTAGAGTCGCGCCTCCTTCTTCCTCAACGAGTCCACCGATGTCCAGACTTTCAACCCTGATCGTCGCCAGCAGCGCCGTGTTGCTGAGCGCTTGTGCCACCCAGGATTTCGTCCGGGAGACCGTCGCCCCGGTGCAGACCAGCGTCGACGGCCTCGGCGCCCGCGTGCAGGCGCATGACGACGGCCTCAAGGCCCTGGACGGCCGGCTGCAAGGCAGCGAGGCGCGCATCCTGGCCCTGCAGCAGGAGGCTGCGGCACGCGCGGAGGCCGCCAAGAAGCTGCCCGCGCCCAGCCTGCTGATGACCGTGCTGCTGAGCGACGACAAGATCAAGTTCAGCTCGGGCCGCGCCCAGCTCACCGAGCAGGCCGGCCAGGAGCTCGATCAGCTCGCCGCCAAGCTCAAGGCCGACAACCAGCCGGTGTTCATCGAAATCCAGGGCCACACCGACGCCACCGGCAGCGACGCGCTGAACCAGCAACTGGGCCTGAAGCGCGCCGAGGCCGTGCGCCTGCACCTGGCCCGCGCCGGCATCCCGCTGGCGCGCATGGCCACGATCAGCTACGGCCCCTCCGCGCCGCTGGCCGACAACAGCACCCGCGAGGGCCGCAGCACGAACCGGCGGGTCCAGTTGATCGTGATGCGCTGAGCCGGCAGTGTTGACGCGGGCCGGCCGCCGCCGCGCCCGCTAGAAATCCCAGCTGTGCCGCGTGCCGCCGGCCAGCGGGTTCAGGATCACCCGGGAGCGCGTGGCGTGGCACACCCACTCCTGCAGGTCGAACGGGTGCCCGCCGGCCAGCGCCCGGGGAGCCAGCACGGCGGCGCAGTGCGTGCCGGGGTGGCGCACCGACTCGTAGCGGATCCACTCGACGCCGTGGGCGCGGGCGTCTGCGGCCACGGCCTGGGTGGCGCGGTAGTCGGCGCCGTGGGTCCAGGCGGCATGCCCGGCGCTCCAGGGGGCGGCGGTCAGGTCCAGCGCGCGTCCGTCGATCCGGGCCTGGAACAGCGTATGCCGGGTGAGCAGCCCGTTGCCGTCCCGGGCCAGGCCGGCGGAATCCAGGATGAAGCGGTGCCGCCAGTAGGCCAGCTCCGCGCAGACCGTCGCCACCGATGCCGCGCCGTACCAGACCCCGGCCTCGCCCGGCCGCCGGAAGCGCGAGGGATACGGGGAGGTGTAGCGGAACGGGGTGAAACACAGGTAGTGCAGGCCTTCGCAGCCGTCGGGCAGCGGCGGCTTGGAGGCCTCCAGCATCGCCTCCAGCGTGTCATGCTCCGCTCCCGAGTCGACCAGCCGCCAGGTGGCGACCTGCGACTGGCTCTCCACGCCGCGCCAGGCCGTCATCCCGTCCCGCGCGCAGTCCAGGAACCAGGCCGGGCGCCAAGCGAACGGCTCCTGTGCGGCGGACGCCATGTCAGATCGGCGCGCGCATGCCGTCCAGGTAGGCCAGCAGCCGGGCAAGCCCTTCCGGCGTGACGACGAGCGCGGCGGGCACGCCGCCGAGCGCGGTGTTGTGGCTGCCCATCCAGGCGCGGCGCTTGGCGTCGTCGCCGCCGACCAGGGCGTCCAGCGAACGGAACACGCGGATCAGCATCAGGCTGAGCTGGCCTTCCTTGGAGTCCGGGGCGATCCCGCGCTCGCCGCGCAGGATGCGCGACACGGTGGGCTCGCTGAAGCCCACCGTCCGCGCCAGGGTGCGGCCGTTGAGGCCCAGGCATTCGGCCGCCCGCTGCAGGGCCTTGCCGAGCACCATCGTGCGCTCCACCTCGATGACCGGACTGGCCTGCATGCCCGCTCCAGAATTTCTATGGAAATTATTTTGCCATGAAGTGAAATGTTTCAATGGCACCGGCGGACTGGAAACCTTCTCCCCCGACAGCCGCCGTCCATTGGGTACACCCCGATGGACGGCCGGCACCGTGCTGGCACAGTGCGTCACCCGCGCTGGCAGCGCTTTCAGCGGTGCGCCTGCGGCTCCCCGGAAACCCCATGAACCTCGACGACTTCAACGCCTGGGCCGTGCTGGCCGACGTGTTCGCCAAGCACGGCCCGGCCGTGCCCGCCGCGGCGCAGACCTATTCGCCCACGGACTTCAGCGTCCGCTTCTTCCTGCAGCTCGCGGTGATCCTGCTGGCCTGCCGCGTGGTGGGCTGGGCGGGGCGCCGCTTCCTGGGGCAGCCGCAGGTGGTGGGCGAGATGATCGCGGGCGTGCTGCTGGGCCCGTCGCTGCTGGGCCTGCTGGCGCCGGACGTGCAGGCCGCCATCTTCCCGAAGGAGATGAAGAACGTGCTGTACTGCGGCGCGCAGCTGGGCGTCGGGCTGTACATGTTCCTCGTCGGCACCACGCTGCGGCTGGACCACTTCGCCACCAAGGCGCGCAGCGCCATCGGCGTGTCGCTCGCGGGCATCACGGCGCCGTTCCTGATCGCCTTCCTGATCACGCCGGCGCTGGTGGGCGTGCCCGGGCTGTTCGCCGAGGGCATCTCGCCGGCCAACGCGACGCTGTTCATGGGCGCCTGCATCGCGCTGACGGCCTTCCCCATGCTGGCGCGCATCATCAACGAGCGCGGCCTGGCCGACACTTCGCTGGGCACGCTGTCGCTGACGGCCGGCGCCTTCGACGACGCGGTGTCCTGGTGCGTGCTGGCGCTGGTGCTGGCGGCCTTCGGCGCCGGCCCGGGCGTGGCGGTGCTGGCGATCGGCGGCGGCGTGCTCTACGCGGCGTTCATCATGCTGTTCGGCCGCCGGCTGCTGGCGCCGCTGGGCCGCATCGTCGAGCGCGAGGGCCACATGAGCACCACGGTGCTGGGCGTGACGATGGCGCTGTTCTGCCTGTCGGCCTTCGTGATGGACGCGGTGGGCATCCACGCCATCTTCGGCGGCTTCATCCTCGGCGCCGTCATGCCGCGCGGGCTGTTCGCCGCCGAGCTGAAGAAAAAGGTCGAGCCGCTGGCCGTCGTGCTGCTGCTGCCGATGTTCTTCACCTACTCGGGGCTGAACACGCGGCTGGACATGATCAACTCCGCCGGCCTGCTGCTGATCGCGCTGGGCATCCTGGCGGCCTCGGTGCTGGCCAAGTTCGGCGCCTGCTACCTGGCCGCGCGCGTGGCCGGCGAGGACAACCGCACCGCCTTGGGCATCGGCGCGCTGATGAACTCGCGCGGCCTGATGGAGCTCATCATCATCAACATCGGCCTGCAGAAGGGCATCATCGGCCCGGCGCTGTTCTCCATGCTGGTGCTGATGGCCGTGGTGACGACGATGATGGCCACGCCGCTGTTCGAGTTCGTCTACGGCAGGCAGGCGCGCGAATCCGGCGAACTCGGCGCCGCTCCCCACCCCGCCGCCAGCGCATGAAAAACGGGGTGCCGATGGCACCCCGTCCTGTCCTCAAGCTGCGGGCCGAGGGCTCACATCACCCGGCGACGACGCGCACCATCTCCAGGCACTTGTTCGAGTAGCCCCACTCGTTGTCGTACCAGGACACCAGCTTGACGAAGGTGCCGTCCAGCGCGATGCCTGCGTCGGCGTCGAAGATGGAGGTGCGCGGGTCGCCGCGGAAGTCGGTGGCCACCACCTTGTCCTCCGTGTAGCCCAGCACGCCCTTCAGCGCGCCTTCGCTCTGGGCCTTGAACTCGGCGCAGATCTCGTCATACGTCGCGTCCTTCAGCAGTTCGACGGTCAGGTCCACCACCGACACGTCGCTGGTCGGCACGCGGAAGCTCATGCCGGTGAGCTTCTTGTTCAGCTCGGGGATGACCTTGCCGACGGCCTTGGCCGCGCCGGTGCTGCTGGGGATGATGTTCTCCAGGATGCCGCGGCCGCCGCGCCAGTCCTTGTTGCTCGGGCCGTCCACGGTCTTCTGCGTCGCGGTGGCGGCGTGCACGGTGGTCATCAGGCCGCGCTTGATGCCCCACTTGTCGTTCAGCACCTTGGCCAGCGGCGCCAGGCAGTTGGTGGTGCAGGAGGCGTTGGAGATGATGGCCTCGCCCGCGTACTTGGCGTGGTTGACGCCGAACACGAACATCGGCGTCTCGTCCTTGGACGGGGCCGAGAAGATCACCTTCTTCGCGCCCGCGGCCAGGTGCTTCTCGCCACCGGCCTTGTCCAGGAAGATGCCCGTGGCCTCGATGACGATGTCGGCGCCGGCCTCGGCCCACTTCAGCTCGGACGGGTCCTTCACCGCGGTCAGGCGGATCTTCTTGCCGTTGACGACCAGCGTGTTGCCGTCCACCGCGACCTCGCCGTCGAACTTGCCGTGCACGCTGTCGTACTTGAGCATGTAGGCCAGGTAGTCGGGCTCCAGCAGGTCGTTGATCGCGACGACCTCGATGTCCTTGAAGTTGGCGATGGCGGCGCGGAACACCATGCGCCCGATGCGGCCGAAGCCGTTGATACCGATCTTGATGGTCATGGGAAAGTCTCCAGAGAAAAGAAATCTTTCGTCGTCAGGCGGCGGCGATTCTCAGCGAAGCGCCCCGCCCCGCGGATTCATTTGCGTTTCAGCACGGCCTTGACGGTCGCCGCCACGTTCTCCGGCGTGAAGCCGAAGTGCTTGAACAGCACGCCGGCCGGGGCCGATTCGCCAAACGTGTCGATGCCGACGACGGCGTCCACGCCGTACTTCCACCAGAAGTCGCTGACGCCCATCTCGACGGCGACGCGCGGCAGGCCCTTGGGCAGCACCTGCTTCTTGTAGGCCTTGTCCTGGCGGTCGAAGACGTTGGTGCTGGGCATCGAGACGACGCGCACCTTGACGCCCTCGTCGGCCAGCAGCTGCTGCGCGGCGATGGCGAGCTGCACCTCGGAGCCGGTGGCGATGATGACCGCCTTGGCCTTGCCCTTGGCGGGCTCGGCCAGCACGTAGGCGCCGCGGGCGATTTCATCGACGTTGGCCTTGGGCGTGTAGGCCAGGTTCTGGCGCGACAGCGCCAGCAGGCTGGGGCGCTGCGCGTTGCCGAGCGCCATGGTCCAGGCGACCACCGTCTCGGTCGTGTCGGCCGGGCGCCAGACGTCCAGGCCGGGGATCAGGCGCAGGCTGGCGACGTGCTCGACGGACTGGTGCGTCGGGCCGTCCTCGCCGAGGCCGATGGAGTCGTGCGTCATCACGTGGATGACGCGCTGCTTCATCAGCGCGGCCATGCGGATGGCGTTGCGGCTGTAGTCGCTGAAGGTCAGGAAGGTGCCGCCGTAGGGGATGAAGCCGCCGTGCAGCGCGATGCCGTTCATCACCGCGGCCATGCCGAACTCGCGCACGCCGTAGTTGATGTGGCGGCCGTCGTTGGGCTTGCCGTCGGCGGCGAAGCGCAGGTTGGGCGTCGAGCTGGTGTTGGTCAGGTTGGAGCCGGTCAGGTCGGCGCTGCCGCCCAGCAGCTCGGGCAGCTTGGCCGTGAAGGCTTCGAGCGCCAGCTGGCTGGCCTTGCGGCTGGCGACGGTCTGCGCCTCGGCATGGGCCTTGACGACGGCGTCCACGGCGACCTGCGCGAAGTCGGCGGGCAGCACGCCGGCCATGCGGCGCTGGAACTCGGCGGCCAGTTCGGGGTGGGCTTCGGCGTAGGCGTCGAAGCGCGCGTCCCACTGTGCTTCGGCCTGCGCGCCGGCGGCCTTGGCGTCCCAGGCGGCGTAGACCTCGGCCGGGATCACGAAGGGCTCGCTGCTCCAGCCCAGCGCCTCGCGGGTCAGCTTGATTTCCTCGGCGCCCAGCGGCTCGCCGTGCGCCTTGGCGGTGTTGGCGCGGTTGGGCGAGCCCTGGCCGATGCGGGTCCGGGCGATGACGAGCGTGGGCTTGTCCTGGCTCTTCTTGGCCCGGGCGATGGCGGCGTCCACGGCGTCCACGTCATGGCCGTCCACCGGGCCGACGACGTTCCAGCCGTAGGCGGCGAAGCGCTTGGCCGTGTCGTCGCCGAACCAGGGCGCGACCTGGCCGTCGATGGAGATGCCGTTGTCGTCGTAGACCGCGATCAGCTTGTTCAGCTTCCAGGCGGCGGCCAGCGACGCGGCCTCGTGGCTGATGCCCTCCATCAGGCAGCCGTCGCCGAGGAAGACATAGGTGTGGTGGTCGACGATGGCGTGGCCGTCGCGGTTGAAGTCGCGCGCCAGCAGCTTCTCGGCCAGCGCCAGGCCCACCGCGTTGGTGATGCCCTGGCCCAGCGGGCCGGTGGTCGTCTCGACGCCCGGGGTGATGCCCACCTCGGGGTGGCCCGGCGTCTTGCTGTGCAGCTGGCGGAAGGCCTTCAGCTCCGCGACGGGCAGGTCGTAGCCCGTCAGGTGCAGCAGCGCGTAGATCAGCATCGAGCCGTGGCCGTTGGACAGCACGAAGCGGTCGCGGTCGGCCCAGTGCGGGTTGGCGGGGTTGTGCCTCAGGTGGCGCGCCCACAGCGCCACGCCGATCTCGGCCATGCCCATGGGCGCGCCCGGGTGGCCGGAGTTGGCCGCCTGCACCGCGTCCATCGCAAGAGCGCGGATCGCGTTGGCCATGAGAGTGGGGGAGGCGGTCGTTGCAGTCATGCCGGGGCTTTCCTTGGGCGGTGGGCGAAGCGCGGGATTTTACGGGGGTGCCCGCGCCCGGCTTGATCCAACGCAAGGCGGGACCCGCGCCCACGCGCCACGCTTGCGCCCATGCCTGCCACCCCCATGCCCCTGGCCGTGCGCGTGATCCGCGCCGAGCACGACGCCCTCGCCGCCATGCTGCGCACGCTGCCGCTGCTGCTCGACGCCCAGCGCCGCGCCCACGTGCCGCCCGACTTCGCCGCGCTGCGGGCCATGCTGTTCTACGTGGACGAGTTCCCCGAGCGCCTGCACCACCAGAAGGAAAGCGACCTGCTGTTCCCGCGGCTGCGCGCGCTGGCGCCGGACATGCGCGCGACGCTGGACGACCTGGACGCCGACCACGCCCAGGGCGAGCGCGCCATCCGCGAGCTGCAGCACAGCCTGCTGGCCTGGGAGCAGATGGGCGAGGCGCGGCGCGAGAAGTTCGAGCAGCAGCTGCGCGTGTACTCGGCGCGCTACCTGAACCACATGAAGCGCGAGGAGACCGAGGTGCTGCCGCGCGCCGCGCAGCTGTTCAGCGCCGACGACTGGGCGGCGCTGGACGAGGCCTTCGGCAGCCACCAGGACCCGCTCGCGCCGCGCGCCGGCCAGCCGGTGGACGCGGCCTACGCGGCGCTGCGCCAGCGCATCCTGGCCGCGCTGCCCGCGCCGCTGGGCTGGGGGCCGGCGCTGCCCGGCTGACCTGCCCCGCTACCGCGCCGAACGCAGCACCTGCAGCCGCCCGTCGGCCGCCCAGCGCTCCAGCGGGCGGCGCACGTCGCGCAGCAGCTCCGCCTCGCCGCCGGCCTGCGCGCTCACCAGGCCCACCCAGGCGTCGCGGCCGGCCTCCTTGGCCTCGTACAGCGCGGCGTCGGCCAGGTCGATCGCGGTGCGCCAGTCCAGCGCGCGCGGCAGCGCCGGGCACAGCGGGTAGGCGCAGAAGCCCACCGAGCAGGTCTGCGCCAGCCGCGTGCCGTCCTCCAGCACGAAGGGCCGCGCCGAGACGGCCGCGCGGGCGCTCTCGGCCAGCTCCGCCGCGCGCGCCCGCGGCGTGCCGCGCGACACGACCAGGAACTCCTCGCCGCCCCAGCGCACCAGGTGGTCGGACGCGCCGAACACCGCCTCCAGCCGGCCGCGCATCTGCGCCAGCACCGCGTCGCCGGCCATGTGGCCGTGGGCGTCGTTGATGCGCTTGAAGTGGTCGATGTCGATCAGGAAGAACAGCAGGTCCTGCCCGCTGCCGGCAGCCCCGGGCGACGGCTCGTGGCGGCGCTGCGCCAGCGCCGCGTCGGCCGGCATCCGGCGGTCCAGGAAGCGGCGGTTGCGCAGCCCGGTCAGCGGGTCGGTGAGGCTGGCCTCCTCCAGCTCGGCGGACTTGGCCGTCAGCGCCGCCTTGGCCGCCTCCAGCGCCTCGGTGCGCTCGCGCACGCGCGCCTCCAGCACGCGGCGATGGCGCAGCAGCAGCCGCGTGCGCATCGCGACGATGCCGGCCACGCCCAGGCAGGCCGCCACGACGGCCAGCGCCAGCGCCCAGCGGGTCTGCCACCAGGCGGCGCGCACGTCCACGGTGAGCTGCAGCTCGTGCGGCGTCCAGGCGCCGTCGCGGTTGCTGCCCTGCACCTGCAGCCGGTACTGGCCGGGCGCGAGGTTGGTATAGGTGGCCGAGCGGCTCAGCGTGCCGTCCACCCAGCCGGGGTCCAGCCCGGCGAGCCGGTAGCGGTAGCGGTTGCGGCCGGGCTGGCTGTAGTCCAGCGACGCGAACGCCAGGCTGAACGCGCGTTCGCCGGGCGCCAGCGTCACGGTGCCGTGATCCGGCGGCAGCGGCCGCGCCTGGCCGTCCACGCGCAGCTCCACGGCCACCAGCGGCGGCTGGTAGGTCCAGGGCGCGAAGCGCTCGGGCTCGATGACCAGCAGCCCGTGCGCGCCGCCGAACAGCAGGCGGCCGTCGTCCAGCTGCGCATAGGCGCGGAACCAGCCGGTGCCCAGGTCGGCGCCGTCGGCCGCGCCCAGCTCGCGGCGCTCGCCGCTGCGCGGGTCGAACACATTGCGCTGCGACCAGATGCGCCCCCGCCGGTCGAACAGCAGGTTGGCGCCGAACGAGCCGCCCTCGCCGGACGCGGCCACCGCCTCGAAGCGCGCCCGCCGGCCGTCGCTGTGCACCAGCCGGTGCAGCCCGGTGCCGGTGTCCACCCAGAGCCGGCCGCCCGGGTCCACGGCCATGCCGAGCACGGTCTGGCCGGTCAAGCCGGTGGCCTCCACCCACTCGGCCACCGGCTCCGCAGCTCCGGGCCGGGCGATGCGGAACAGGCCCGCCGCGCCGCCGGCCCACAGGCTGCCGTCCGGCAGGCTGGCGAAGGCGTTCACCTCGCCGGTGCCACCCACCAGGCCGGCGGTCGCGACCGGACGCATCGCCGGGTGCGCCGGCGTCCAGCGCATCACGCCGTCCAGCGTGGCGATCCACAGCGCGCCGTCGTCGGCGGCGTGGAAGCGCCGCGGCACCGCATTGCCGCTGCGCAGCGTCTCCCGCCAGCGGCCCTGCGCGTCGAAGCGCAGCAGCTGCGTGTCCACGGCCACCCAGACGGAGCCGTCGCGGCTCTGCCCCAGCGCGTTGACGCGGCCGGGCGGCAGGCCGCCGGGGCCTGGCCGGATGCGGCCGACCGGGCGCAGCTGGCGGTCGCGCCGCTCGATGCCGCCGGACAGCGTGCCCAGCCAGACCTCGCCGCTGCGCAGCTGCAGGATGCTGCGCACGTCCAGCCCGGCGTCGCCACCGGCGACGGCGTCGCGCACCATCGACAGCCCCGGCAGCGGCGGCACGTGGCGCATCAGGCCGCCGCCGTAGCTGCCGGCCCACAGCGTGCCGGAGGCGTCGCGCAGCAGCGCGCGCACGTCGCTGCGCGGCGCGGTGCCGGCGCCCGCGCCGTTGGCGGGCAGGCGCTCGATCAGCGCGCCGTCGGCCGCGCGGCGGCGCGACAGGCCCGACGCGTCGCCGAACCAGAGCTCGTCGCCGTCCGGCTGCGCCATCGCCATGACGGGCGACGTGCCCGAGCTGGCGCCCGCGTGCGCGCCGGGGCTGAACGGCAGCCGCGCGCCGCCGGGCGACAGCGCGCGCAACTGGCCCTGCGCGGTGCCGGCGATGACGCGGCCGTCCAGCGTCTCGGCCAGCAGCGTGACGAGCTGGTCCGACAGGCCCACGTCCAGCGTCTCGATCGGGCCGTCGGCCGGCTTGCGCGCCAGGCCGCGCCAGGTGCCGATCCACAGCGTGCCCTGGCGGTCCACCAGCAGCGACTGCACGCGCGGGTCGGGCAGGCCGTCGTCGCGGCCGCGGTGGTGGGTGAAGCGCTGGGTCCGCACGTCGAAGCGGTCCAGCCCGCCGCTGCCGCCCAGCCACAGCGTGCCGTCCCGCGCCAGCGCGAGCGTGCGCACGGTGTTGGCGGCGGGGGCGGCGTCGTCGGCCGAGGCGCCGTCACGCGCCCAGCGGGCCCAGCGGCCGCTGGCCAGGTCCAGCCGCACCAGGCCGCTGTTGCCGGCGGCCACCCACATCCAGCCGCGCGGGTCGGGCAGCATGGCGCGCACGAACTGCTCGGGCAGCAGCCGGCCATCCGGCACCGCCAGCCGGTAGCGGCGGAAGGCGTAGCCGTCGAAGCGCAGCAGGCCCTCCGGCGAGCCGGCCCACAGCAGGCCGCGGGCGTCGATGGCCAGCGCGGACACCACGTTGTCCCGCACCGCGCCGGGCTCGCCGACGGGCTCGAAGCGCGGCACCACCGCCCGCGCGGCGCCGCACAGCGCCACGGCGGCCAGCAGCGCTGCGCCCCACCTCGTCAGGGATGTCATCCGGGAATTCTGCCTGCCGGTGGGGGCCCGCCGCTCAGGCGGGGCCGCGCCGCGCAGGGCCGCTCACCATCTGCAGCCGGCCGCTGGCGGCCCAGTCGTCCAGCGCCAGCCGCGTGTCCTCGCGCAGCCCGGCCTCATCGGCGGCGCGGGCGGCGAGCAGGCCGACCCAGGCATCGCGGCCGCGCCGCTTGGCCTCGTAGAGCGCCGCGTCGGCCAGGTCCACGGCGGCACGCCAGTCCAGCGCGTGCGGCAGCTCCGCGCACAGCGGGAAGGCGATGAAGCCGACCGAGCAGCTCAGCGCCAGCCGCGTGCCGTCGTCCAGCTCGAAGGGCTGGGCCGCGATGGCCTGGCGGGCGCGCTCGGCCAGCTCGGCGGCGCACGGGCGCGGCGTCTCGCGGGCGACGACGAGGAACTCCTCGCCGCCCCAGCGCACCAGGTGGTCGGACGCCCGGAACACCTGCGCCAGCCGGCCGCGCATCTGCATCAGCACCGCGTCGCCGGCCATGTGGCCGTGCTCGTCGTTGACGCGCTTGAAGTGGTCCACGTCGATCAGGAAGAACAGCAGCCCGCTGTCGCCCTCCGGGCGGCTCGCGGCGAGGGCGGTGTCGCCGGGCATCTGCCGCTCCAGGAAGCGGCGGTTGCGCAGGCCGGTCAGCGGGTCGGTGAGGCTGGCGTCCTCCAGCTCGGCGGACTTGGCGTTCAGCGCCGCCGTGGCCTCGGCCACGCGCGCCTCCAGCAGGCGCTGGCGCTGCAGCAGCAGCCGCGTGCGCAGCCGCACGCCGGCCAGCAGCAGGCCGGCCGCGGCCAGCGCCGCCAGCGCCTGCAGCCAGCGCGTCTGCCACCACGCGGCCGGCACCTGCACCTCCAGCCGCAGCTCGCGCGGGCTCCAGTCGCCCTGGCGGTTGCTGCCCTGCACGCGCATGACGTAGCGGCCGGGGTCGAGGTTGGTGTAGGCGGCGCGGCGGCCGGTGGCGGCGGCGTCCTGCCAGTCGGCGTCCAGGCCTTCGAGGCGGTAGCGGTAGCGCAGCGCGGTGGGGAGGCTGAAGTCCAGCGCCGCGAAGCCGATGCTGAAGTTGCGCTCGCCGGGCGGCAGCACCAGCGGCTGGCCGTCGGCCGGCACCGGCCAGGCGGTGTTGGCGATGCGCAGCTCGGTGGCGACGACCGGGGGCTGGTAGGTCCAGGGCGCGACGCGCTCGGGCTGCAGCACCAGCAGGCCGCGCGCGCCGCCGAACAGGAAGCGCCCATCCGCCAGCCGCGTGTAGGCGCGGAACCAGCCGGTGCCGATGTCGGCGCCGTCGGCGGCGCTGAGCTCCAGGCGCTGGCCGGTGCGCGGATCGAAGTAGCCGCGCTGCGTCCAGACGCGGCCCTGCGCGTCGGTCAGCAGATTGGCGCCGAACACGCCGACGACGTCCTCGCCGTTGGCGGCCGGGAAGCCCTCGAAGCGCAGGCCGCCGGCCCCCGCCGCCGAGGCCAGCCGGTGCAGGCCGGCGCTGGTGTCCACCCACAGGCGGCCGTCGCCGTCCAGGCCCAGGCCGACCACGGTGCGGCCGACCAGGCCGGCGGCGGCCAGCGCCTCGGCCACGGGCTGGGCGGCGTCGGGGCTGGCGACGCGCATCAGCCCGGCGGCGCCGCCGGCCCACAGGCTGCCGTCGGGCAGCGGCTGCAGCGCGTTGATCTCGCCGCGGCTGCGCGGGCCGCCCGCGAGCGCCACCGGCTGCGGCGCGCCGGCCCCGGGCGCGAGCCGCCACAGGCCGTCGCTGGTGCCGATCCACAGCGTGCCGCCGGGCGTGGCGTGCAGGCAGCGGGTGCTGGCGCGGCCGAGGTCCAGCGTCTGCTGCCAGCGGCCATGGGTGTCGAAGCGCATCAGCTCGGTCTCGGCGGCCAGCCAGACGCCCGCGCGCGTCTGCGCCATCGCGGCGATGCGGCCCAGCGGGTCGCGCCGGCCGGCGGCGCTCAGGATTTCGCCGACCGGCCGCAGCGCCGCGTCCAGCACCATGACGCCCGCGGCCTGCGTGCCCAGCCAGATGCGGCCGTCGGCCAGTTGCAGCACGCTGCGCACGTCCAGGTCGCCGAAGCGGCGCCAGCGCTCGCCGTCGTTCTGCACGACCGTCAGGCCGGGCAGCGGCGGCACGTGGCGCATCAGGCCGGAGCCGTAGCTGCCGGCCCAGACCAGGCCGGCCGGGTCGCGCAGCAGCGCGCGCACCTCGCTGCGCGGCAGCGGCGCGGGGCTGCTGCCCTCGGGCGGCAGGCGTTCGATGAGGGCGCCGTCGCTGGCGCGGCGGCGCTCGATGCCCTTGCGGCCGCCCAGCCAGAGTTCGTCGTCGCCGGCCTGCACCATGGACAGCACCGGCCAGGTGCCCGGGCTGGCGCCGGCATGCGCGGCGAAGGGCAGCGCGCGGCCGTCCTCGGCGGCCAGCATGCGCAGCTCGCCCTGGCCGGTGCCGACGAGCACGCGGCCGTCGCGCGTCTCGGCCAGCAGCGTGACCTGCGCACGCCCGAGGTCCGGCGCGACGGGCTCGATGCGGTCGCTGCCGGCGCGCTTGCGGGCCAGGCCCTGCCAGGTGCCGATCCACAGCGTGCCGCGGCGGTCGCGCAGCAGCGCGGCGATGCGGTCGTCCGGCAGGCCGGAGGCGGTGCCGCGCAGGTGGGTGAAGCCGCGGCGCCGCGCGTCCAGCCGCGACAGGCCGCCCTGCGTGCCCAGCCAGAGGCTGCCGTCGGGCTCCAGCGCGAGCGCCCGCACGGCGTTGGAGGCCGGCGCGCGCTCGTCGACGGGCGCACCCTCGGCGCGGGCCCAGCGCGTCCAGTGGCCGGAGGCGGTGTCCAG
This sequence comes from Roseateles sp., assembly GCF_047654785.1. GTDB lineage: Bacteria > Pseudomonadota > Gammaproteobacteria > Burkholderiales > Burkholderiaceae_C > Pelomonas. Next base: position 77,368 of record NZ_JASGKQ010000001.1, on the reverse strand, counting down.
CCAGGCCAGGCCGCTGTTGCCGGCGGCCACCCACAGGCCGCCGCGCGGGTCGGCGACCAGGCTGCGCACGAACTGGTCGACGGCGGCGTTCGGGTCGGGGTCGCGCAACGGGTAGCGGCGGAAGCGGTAGCCGTCGAAGCGCCGCAGGCCGTCCGGCATGCCCACCCACAGGAAGCCGTGCGCGTCCAGCGCCAGCGCGGAGACGGCGCGGTCGCGCAGCGAGTCCGCCTCGCCCACCGGCTCGAAGCGCGGCGTGGCGGTCTGGGCCTGCGCCGCCGCGGCCAGGCCCACGGCGATCAGCAGGGCCGCGCAGCCTCTGGCGATGGTCTCCCTCATGCGCGGCATTCTCAACCCGCCCGGGCACGCCGCCGGCCGGGGCTTGCCCTCACAAACCCGCGTCAGTCCGCCAGCGGCAGCGTGATCGCGTCGATGCGCGCCACGACCTCCGGCGTCAGCTTGGGCGTGACGGCCAGCGCGCCGAGGTTGTCCTGCAGCTGCGCGACGCGGCTGGCGCCCAGGATGACGGTGGACACCCGCGGGTTGCGGTTGACCCAGGCGATGGCCAGCTGCGCCGTGCTGCAGCCCAGCTCGGCGGCGATGTCGGCCAGCTGGCCGACGGCGTCGTTCCTGGCCTTGTGCTGCAGCTGCTCGCGCAGCCAGGCCATGTCCTCCAGCGCGCCGCGGCTGCCGGCGGGGATGCCGGCGCGGTACTTGCCGGTCAGCAGGCCGGAGGCCAGCGGGCTCCAGGTGGTCAGGCCCAGGCCGATCTCCTCGTACAGCCGGGCGTATTCCTGCTCGACCTTGCGGCGGTGGAACAGATGGTACTGCGGCTGCTCGACGACCGGCTTGTGCAGGTGGTGGCGCTCGGCGATCTCCCAGGCGGCGCGGATGTCGGCGGCGCTCCACTCGCTGGTGCCCCAGTACAGCGCCTTGCCCTGGCGGATGATGTCGCTCATCGCCCAGACGGTTTCCTCGATCGGCGTGTGCGGGTCGGCGCGGTGACAGTAGATCAGGTCCAGGTGCTCCAGCTGCATGCGCTTGAGCGACCCGTCCACGGCCTGCATCAGGTATTTGCGGTTCAGCGTGTTCTTGCGGTTGGTGGTGACGCCGTCGCGCTGCAGGCCCCAGAAGAACTTGCTGGAGACCACGTAGTCCAGCCGGTTCCAGCCCAGCGCCTTGAAGGCCTGGCCCATGACGACCTCGCTCTCGCCGTTGGCGTAGCCCTCGGCGTTGTCGAAGAAGTTGATGCCGGCGTCGAACGCGGCGGCCAGCATCTCGGTGGCGGCCCGGGTGTCGACCTGGGTGTGGTAGGTGACCCAGGAGCCGAGCGAGAGTTCGGAGACCTGGAGGCCGGCGCGGCCGAGGCGGCGGTATTGCATGGGGGCTGTCCTGCGGAAGTCGGAAAAGGCGGCAGCTTAAAGCGCGCGGCGCGCAGGCGGGTATCGTCTCGGCCATGAACCTCGCCGTCATCGGTGCCGGGCCTGCGGGCCTGGCGCTCGCCCTGCTGGCCGCCGAGCGCCTGCCGCGGGCCCACATCCACCTGTTCGACACCCGCCCGCTGGACCGCGACGTCGGCGCCGACGCGCGCACGCTGGCGCTCAACCTCGGCAGCGTGCACCTGCTGCAGCGCCTGCAGGCCTGGCGGCCGGAGGCGGCGCAGGCCATCCGGGCCGTGCACGTCAGCCAGGCGCCGCCCGCGCCGGTGGCCGGCGAGGTGTGGATGCGCGCGGCCGACCTGGGCGTGCCGCAGCTCGGCGCCGTGCTGCCCTACGGCGCGCTGGTGGCGCCGATGCAGCGGCGCTGGCTGGACGTGGCCGCGCGCGCGCCGCAGCGGCTGTTCACGCGCTTCGGCACCGCCGTCCACGCGCTGCGCGCCCAGCCCGGCGGCGTGGAGCTGGACAGCGGCGACGCCCACCTGGCCGAACGCTTCGACCTGGCCGTCGTCGCCGAGGGCGGGGTGTTCGCCGAGCAGGCGCGCAAGGCCATCGCCCACGACTACCGCCAGCACGCCTGGGTCGGCAGCGTGCGGCTGGCCGCGCCGGGCCTGCAGGGCACGGCCATCGAGCGCTTCACGCGCAACGGCCCGCTGGCGCTGCTGCCGCTGCCGGACGACGCCGACGGCCCGCGCGCCGCGCTGGTGTGGTGCCTGCCGGACGCCGAGGACGACATCGGCGCGCTGAGCGACGCGCAGCGCCTGGTCGTCATCCAGCAGCAACTGCCCGCCGTGGCCGGGCGGCTGACCGGCATCTCGGCGCTGAAGCGCTTCCCGCTCGGCCTGAACGCCGAGACGCGGCTGCTGCAGGGCCGCACGCTGCGCATCGGCAACGCGGCGCAGACGCTGCACCCGGTGGCCGGCCAGGGCCTGAACCTCGGCCTGCGCGACGCGCAGGCGCTGGTGGACGCGCTGCGCGACGCGGCCGAGACGGGGCGGGACCTGGACGCCGCGCTGGCCCGCATCGACCGCCAGCGCGCGCCCGACCGCTGGCCCATGATCGCCGCCACCGACTTCCTCGCCCGCAGCTTCGCCTGGCGGCTGCCGGGCCTGCCGGCCGCGCGTGGCCTCGCGCTCGCGGGGCTGGAGCTGGCCGGGCCGCTGAAGGCCGCGCTCGCCCGCCGCATGATGTTCGGTGGCTGAAGGGCGAAGGCTCGGCGCATGGGGGCGGGGACAATCGCCGCCATGAGCCTGCCCGCCTACATGGATGACCTCGGCCGCGCCGCCCGCGCCGCCGCCACGCAGATGGCAGCCGCCTCCACGGCCGCCAAGAACGCCGCGCTGCTGGCGCTGGCCCGCCGGCTGCGCGACGCCGGCCCGGCGCTCGCCGACGCCAACGCCCGCGACCTGGCCGGCGCCACCGCGCTGAGCGGCCCGCTGCGCGACCGCCTCAAGCTCGACGCGCAGACGCTGGCGACCGTCGCCGAAGGCTGCGAGCAGATCGCCGCGATGCCCGACCCGGTCGGCGAGATCACCGGCGTGAAGCGGCGCCCGAGCGGCATCAGCGTCGGCCAGATGCGCGTGCCGCTGGGCGTGTTCGGCATGGTCTACGAGAGCCGGCCCAACGTGACCATCGAGGCCGCCTCGCTGGCCATCAAGAGCGGCAACGCCTGCATCCTGCGCGGCGGCTCCGAGGCGCTGCACTCCAACCTCGCGCTCGCCGCGCTGGTGGCCGCGGCGCTGGAGGACGCCGGCCTGCCGCGCGCGGCCGTGCAGCTCGTCAACACGACGGACCGCGCCGCCGTCGGCCTGCTGATCGCGTCGCCGCAGTGGGTGGACGTCATCATCCCGCGCGGCGGCAAGGGACTGATCGAGCGCATCGCGGCCGAGGCCCGCGTGCCCGTCATCAAGCACCTGGACGGCAACTGCCACAGCTACGTGGACGAGTTCGTCGACCTCGACCTCGCCGTGCGCGTCGTGGACAACGCCAAGACGCAGAAATACAGCCCCTGCAACGCGACCGAATCGCTGCTCGTGCATGCGGCCCAGGCGCGCGCCTTCCTGCCGCGCATCGCCGAGGTGTTCGCGGCCAAGGGCGTCGAGATGCGCGGCTGCGGCCGCAGCTGCGCGCTGCTCCCGCAGGCCGTGCCGGCGAGCGAGGAAGACTGGGGCACCGAATACCTCGCCCCGGTCATCAGCATCAAGGTCGTGGCCTCGCTGGACGAGGCGATCGCGCACATCAACCGCCACGGCTCGCACCACACCGACGCGATCCTGACCACGCACCACGCCAACGCGATGCGCTTCCTGCGCGAGGTGGACTCGGCCAGCGTGATGGTCAACGCGAGCACCCGCTTCGCCGACGGCTTCGAGTACGGCCTGGGCGCCGAGATCGGCATTTCCACCGACAAGTTCCACGCCCGCGGCCCGGTGGGGCTGGAGGGGCTGACGTCGATGAAGTGGGTGGTGCTGGGGCAGGGCGAGGTGCGGGGCTGAGCCTCGTCGCCAGCGGCGAGCACCGCTGGCATCCCCCCCCCACGGCGCGGACCTGGCTCGTCAGCCGCGGCCCCGGCACGGTGGCCCGTTAGCATCCCGCCCATGACCGACTCCCGCAAAGCGCTGGTTCTCTTCTCCGGCGGCCAGGACTCCACCACCTGCCTGGCCTGGGCGCTGGACCGTTTCGCCGAGGTGGAGACGCTGGCCTTCGACTACGGCCAGCGCCACCGCGTCGAGCTGGACTGCCGCACCACGGTGCGCGCCGAGATCGTGCGCCAGTTCCCGCACTGGGCCGGCCGCCTGGGTGCCGACCACCTGCTGGACCTGGCCGTGCTCGGCCAGATCAGCGACACGGCCCTCACCAGCGAGCGCGCCATCGAGCTGCAGGCCAACGGCCTGCCCAACACCTTCGTGCCCGGGCGCAACCTGCTGTTCCTGACCTTCGCCGCGACGCTGGCCTACCGGCGCGGCGCCAGCGTGCTGGTGGGCGGCATGTGCGAGACGGACTTCTCCGGCTACCCGGACTGCCGCGACAACACGATGAAGGCGCTGCAGGTGGCGCTCAGCCTGGGCCTGGACGCGCCGATGACGCTGGAGACGCCGCTGATGTTCATCGACAAGGCCGCCACCTGGCGGCTGGCCGCGCAGCTGGGCGGGGAGGCGCTGGTGCGGCTCATCGTCGAGCACACCCACACCTGCTACCTCGGCGAGCGCGGCGCGCCGCAGCCGTGGGGGCATGGCTGCGGCCACTGCCCGGCCTGCGCGCTGCGGGCCAGGGGCTTCGCCGCCTACCGGGCGGGAGCGGGTGCGGCATGACGCCCTGGGGCATGCTGGGCCTCGCCGGGGCGGCGCTGCTGTTCTTCTGGGGCGTGGGCGCCTACAACCGGCTGATGGCGCTGCGCAACGCCATCGGCGAGGCCTTCGCGCAGTTCGACGTCCACCTGAGGGCGCGCAGCGAGGTCTGCGACAAGCTGCTGGCGCTGATCGCGCCCCGCCTGCCCAGCGAGCAGGCCACGTTCGACGCGCTGGCCAGCGCGCAGGCCGAGTCGCAGACGGCGGCGCAGGCCTCCCGGGCCAAGCCCTGGTCGCCGGACCCGGTGGGCGGCCTGGCCGTGGCCGGCGCGCTGCACGCCGCGGCGCTGACCCGGCTGCTGTCGCTGCTGGACCACCAGGCCGAACTGCGCAGCGAGCCGGCGGTGGACGAGCTGGTCAGCGAGCTGAAACTGGTCGAGCGCCAGCGGGCGTTCTCGCGCCAGGTCTTCAACCAGGCCGTCGCGCAGTACAACGAGGCGCTGCACCAGTTCCCGACGCGGGTGCTGGCGAACCTGTACGGCTTCGGCGAGGCGCGCTCGCTCTGAGCGAGGTCAGGCCGGCTTGGCCGCCGCCAGGCCGTCGGCCGGCTGCACGATGCGGGCGGCCATTTCCTTGCGGAAGCGGTTGAGCTCCTGCACGGTGGCGAAGCTGCGGTCCATCAGCAGGCTCATGTTGTGCAGGATGCGCTCGACGACCTTGTTCTCCCACACGGCGTCGAACTGGATCTGCGTGTCCAGCCAGCGCTCCAGCCACTCGGGGTCGGGCAGGCGGCTCTGGATGGTGTCGCGCGGGAACAGCTTGGCGTTGACGTGCAGGTTGGTCGGGTGCAGCGCCTGGGCGGTGCGGCGGGCGCTGGCCATCAGCACGCCCACCTTGGCGAACGCAGCGCGGGCCTCGTCGCCGAACTTGGCCATGGCGCGCTTCATGTAGCGCAGGTAGGCGCCGCCGTGGCGGGCCTCGTCGCGCGACAGCGTCTCGTAGATGGCCTTGATGACCGGCTCCGTGTGCCACTCGGCGGCGCGGCGGTACCAGTGGTTCAGCCGGATCTCGCCGCAGAAGTGCAGCATCAGCGTCTCCAGCGCCGGCGCGGGGTCGAAGTCGAAGCGCACCTCGTGCAGCTCGGCCTCGGTGGGCACGAGGTCGGGGCGGAAGCGCCGCAGGTATTCCATCAGCACCAGGCTGTGCTTCTGCTCCTCGAAGAACCACACGCTCATGAACGCCGAGAAATCGCTGTCCTCGCGGTTGTCGCGCAGGAACATCTCGGTGGCCGGCAGCGCCGACCACTCGGTGATCGCGTTCATCTTGATGGTCTGGGCCTGCTCGTCGCTCAGCTTCGCGGCGTCGAACTTGTCCCAAGGGATGTCGCGGTCCATGTTCCAGCGCACGGCCTCGAGTTGCTTGAACAGTTCGGGGTAAAGCATGTCGGATCCTCGTTTAGGGGCGGCATTCTAAAAGTCATGGTCGGGCCCTTGCCACCCTCCCCCGGCGGCGCCCCCGCGAATGCAGCCCCCGGGCCGCCGCCGTCATCGACCCGTCAGCGGAATCTGGCCGGCCGCGCTATTTCAGCCAGCCCTTGCGGCGGAAGAAGATGAACGGCGCCGCCACCGACAGCAGCATCAGCGCCAGCGCGAACGGGTAGCCCCAGGGCTGCTCCAACTCCGGCATGTGCCTGAAGTTCATGCCGTAGATGGACGCGATCAGCGTCGGCGGCAGCAGCGCCACGCTGGCCACCGAGAAGATCTTGATGATCTTGTTCTGGTTGATGTTGATGAAGCCGACCGTGGCGTCCATCAGGAAGTTGATCTTGTCGAACAGGAAGGCGGTGTGCGAGTCCAGCGAGTCGATGTCGCGCAGGATCTGGCGCGACTCCTCGAACTGCTCGGCGTTGAGCATCCGGCTGCGCATCATGAAGCTGAGCGCGCGGCGCGTGTCCATCACGTTGCGGCGGATGCGGCCGTTCAAGTCCTCCTCGCGCGCGATCGCCGCCAGCACCTCGCCGGCCTCGGCGTCGGTGACGTTGCTCTTCAGCACCCGGGCGCTGACCGCCTCCAGCTTGTCGTAGATGCCCTCCAGCACGTCGGCCGAGTACTCGGCGTCGGCGTCGTAGAGCTTGAGCAGCACGTCCTTGGCGTCCTCGATCAGCGCCGGGATGCGGCGCGCCCGCAGCCGCAGCAGGCGGAACACCGGCAGGTCCTCGCCGTGGATCGAGAACAGCACGTTGTCGAACAGGATGAAGGCCACGCGCACATTGCGCGCCGGCCGGCCGTCGGGCGCGTCGTCGCCTTCGATGAGGAAGTCGGAGCGGATGTGCAGCTCGCCGTTGTCCTCCTCGTAGAAGCGCGCCGACTCCTCCAGGTCCTCGTCGATGATGTCCTCGGGGATGGTCAGCCCGAAGCGGTCGCGGATCCAGCCCTTCTCCTCGGCGCTCGGGCGCTCCAGGTCCACCCACACCGGGCGCGACTGCGCCAGGTCCTCGGCGGTCTCGATTTCTTCCTGGAACAGCCCGCCCTTCAGGCGGCCGTTGTCCAGCGTGAACACATTCAGCATGCATCGTCTCCAGCGGCGCTGGCGCAGGACGACGGCGGGGCGCCGTCCGGGGTGGCGGGGCGGGTCGACCGTCTCACTCCGGGCGGGCGCGGCCAGGATGGGCGCGGGCGGCGGGCGTGGACGGTCACCGAGGGTGATCGCTGTCCAAGAAGGGCTCCATGCGGGGGATAGCCAAGGATTATTGCACCGGCAACCGGCGTGAAAGAAGCCACAAAAACGTGACCATCCCGACCACAAACCGTCACCACCGTCCCCTTGTCAGGCCGCGCCTTCGCGCGCAAACTGGGCTCGTCGATTTCCCCACTCCCACCCACCTCCGCTACTTGTAGACACGCCCCTCCCCCTCACCTTTCCCCCCTGTTTTCCGGTTCCGTTTTCCCTGACCATCCTCTGAAAGGAGGCTCTATGAATCTGACGATCAGTGGCCATCACCTCGAAGTCACGCCGGCCCTGCGCGAGTACGTGCTCACCAAGCTGGACCGCGTCACCCGCCACTTCGACCAGGTCGTTGACATCAACGTCCTGCTGACCGTGGAGAAGCAAAAGGAGAAGGATCGCCGCCAACGTGCCGAGGTCACGCTGCACGTGAAGGGCCGCGACATCTTTGTCGAACAGTCCCATGAAGACCTGTACGCCGCCATCGACCAGCTGATGGACAAGCTGGACCGCCAGGTCTGCCGCCACAAGGACAAGGTGCAGGATCACCACCACGCTTCCGCCAAGCGGCTGGAAGTGCCCGCCCGCTGAGCGCGGCCGGGTCATCCCGAGAACGAGGCGGCCTGCGGGCCGCCTTTGTTTTTGCGATGCGCAATGCCCGGCATGCGCTGTTGCTGCGGTGCCGCAAAAACCCGCATTCGGGCGGGGCGCGGCGCGCTATTTCAGTGCCCGCAGGCTCACGCAGCCCCCGCAAAGCGGCCCCGCAGTTCCATAATTCGCGGCTCTGACTGACCCACCGCCGGCAGCGGCCGCGCTCTCCTCCAGCGAGCGCCCCACGGCCCGGCCCCCGCCCATGAACCGTCTCGCCGCCATCCTGCCCGCCGACAACGTGTTGGTGAACGTGGAGGCGTCCAGCAAGAAGCGCGCCTTCGAGCACGCCGGCCTGCTGTTCGAAAACCATCACCAGATGGCCCGGGCCTTGGTCACCGACAACCTGTTCGCGCGCGAGCGCCTGGGCTCCACGGGCCTGGGCCACGGCGTGGCCATCCCGCACGGCCGCGTCAAGGGGCTGAAGAACCCGCTGGCCGCCGTGCTGCGCCTGGCCCAGCCCATCGGCTTCGACGCGCCGGACGACGAGCCCGTCGGCCTGCTGATCTTCCTGCTGGTGCCCGAAGCGGCCACGCAGCGGCACCTGGAGATCCTGTCCGAGATCGCCGAGATGCTGTCCGACCGCGAGCTGCGCGAACAGCTCAAGACCGACCCCGACGCCGCGACGCTGCACAAGCTGATCGCGGCCTGGGAGCCGCTGAAGTCCGTCGCCTGATGCGCAGCCTCGCCGGCCGGGGGGCCCGATGAAGCCGACCTCGATCAGCGCCGAGCGGCTCTTCGAGGAGCACCGCGAAGCCCTGCGCTGGGAATGGGTGGCGGGCCACGCCCACCCGGAGCGCCGCTTCGACGAAGCCGCCGTGCGCGACGCGCAGAGCGCCGCCGACCTGGTGGGCTACCTGAACTACATCCACCCCTACCGGGTGCAGATCGTCGGCCGCCGCGAGGTGGCCTACCTGAGCCAGGCCAGCCCCGAGGTCCAGGACCGCCGCATCTCGCGCATCGTCACGCTGGAGCCGCCGGTGCTCATCATGGCCGACGACTCCGTCCCGCCGCCGCGGCTGGTGGCGATGTGCGACCGCGCCGAGATCCCGCTGTTCCGCACCGCCGAGTCCGCCGGCCACGTCATCGACCTGGTGCGCGGCTACCTGTCGCAGCTGTTCGCCAACCGCACGACGCGCCACGGCGTGTTCATGGACATCCTGGGCCTGGGCGTGCTGCTGACCGGCGAATCCGGCCTCGGCAAGAGCGAGCTGGGCCTGGAGCTGATCTCGCGCGGCCACGGCCTCGTCGCCGACGACGCGGTGGACTTCTTCCGCATCGCCCAGACCGCCATCGAGGGCCGCTGCCCCGAGCTGCTGATGAACCTGCTGGAGGTGCGCGGCATCGGCCTGCTGGACATCAAGGCCATCTTTGGCGAGACCGCCGTGCGCCGCAAGATGCGGCTCAAGCTCATCGTCCACCTGGTGCGCAAGGAGACGATGGAACGCGACTTCGAGCGCCTGCCCTACGAGCCGCTGCACGAGGACGTGCTGGGCCTGCCGGTGCGCAAGGTCGTCATCGCCGTGGACGCCGGCCGCAACCTCGCCGTGCTGGTGGAGGCGGCCGTGCGCAACACCATCCTGCAACTGCGCGGCATCGACACGTACAAGGAATTCGTCGAGCGCCACCAGCGCGCCATCGACAACGGCACCCTCGATTGAACGCCTCGCCGAACCGCCTCGCCGACATCGCCCGCCTGCTCGTCCTGAACACGGACAGCTACAAGGCCAGCCACTGGCTGCAGTACCCGCCGGGCACCACCACCGTCTTCAGCTACATCGAGGCGCGCGGCGGCACGCTGCCGTACACGGTGTTCTTCGGCCTGCAGGCGCTGCTGAAGGAGTACTTCACCCGGCCCGTGACGGCGGACGACGTCGCGCTGGGCGAGGAGGTCTGCACCGCCCACGGCGTGCCGTTCAACCGCGACGGCTGGCGGCACGTCGTCGACGCGCACGGCGGCCGGCTGCCGGTGCGCATCCGCGCGGTGCCCGAGGGCATGGTCGTGCCGGTCGGCCATGCGCTGCTCACCATCGAGAACACCGACCCGGCCTGCTGGTGGCTGACGAGCTATCTGGAGACCGCGCTGCTGCGCGTCTGGTACCCGACGACGGTGGCCACGCACAGCCATGCCACGCGCCGCCTCATCGCCGACGCGCTGGCGCGCACCGGCGACCCGGCCGGCCTGCCGTTCAAGCTGCACGACTTCGGCGCTCGCGGCGTGTCGTCGCTGGAATCGGCCATGCTGGGCGGCATGGCCCACCTCGTGAACTTCCAGGGCACGGACACGATGACGGCGCTGCTCGGCGCCCGCGCCTACTACGGCGAGCCCATGGCCGGCCTCTCCATCCCGGCGGCCGAGCACAGCACCATCACCAGCTGGGGCCGCGACGGCGAGCTGGCCGCCTACCGCAACATGCTGCGGCAGTTCGGCCGGCCCGGCGCGGTGCTGGCCGTGGTGTCGGACTCCTATGACCTCGACGCCGCCGTCACCCGGCTGTGGGGCGGCGCGCTGCGCGACGAGGTCATCGCCAGCGGCGCCACCGTCGTCATCCGCCCGGACAGCGGCGACCCGACCACCGTCGTGCTGCGCACCGTGCGCGCGCTGGACGCGGCCTTCGGCAGCGACCTGAACGCCAAGGGCTTCAAGCTGCTGCGCCATGTGCGCGTCATCCAGGGCGACGGCATCACGCGCGAGGCCATCGCCCACATCCTGGCCGCGCTGACCGGCGCCGGCTACTCGGCCGACAACGTCGCCTTCGGCCAGGGCGGCGCGCTGCTGCAGCAGGTCCACCGCGACTCGCTGGGCTTCGCGATGAAGGCCTCGGCCGCCGAGGTGCAGGGCCGGTGGCGCGACGTCTTCAAGGCCCCGGTGACGGACCCGGCCAAGCGCAGCAAGGCCGGCCGGCTGACGCTGCTGCGCCAGGGCGATGCCTTCGCCACGGTGCGCATCGGCTCGCCCGGGCACCAGCAGGCGCTGGCCGAAGGCGCGACGGAGCTGCTGCGCACCGTCTTTGAGGACGGCCGGCTGCTGGTCGACGACAGCTTCGCCGCGATCCGCGCCCGGGCCGCCGGGGGCTGATCAGGCCTTGCTCGGGCAGTCCGCCTTCACGCAGGTGGCGTACAGCGCCAGCGAGTGCTCCTGCAGCCGGAAGCCGCGCTCGCCGGCGATGGCGTGCTGGCGGGCCTCGATGTCGGCGTCGTAGAACTCCTCGACCTTGCCGCAGTTCAGGCACACCAGATGGTCGTGGTGGTGCCCCTCGTTGAGCTCGTAGACCGCCTTGCCGGTCTCGAAATGGTTGCGGCTCAGCAGGCCGGCCTGCTCGAACTGCTGCAGCACGCGGTAGACCGTGGCCAGGCCGATGTCGGCGCCCTCGCCGAGCAGCGCCTTGTAGACATCCTCGGCCGTCATGTGGCGCTGCGCCGAGCGCTGGAAGATCTCCAGGATCTTGATGCGCGGCAGCGTCGCCTTGAGGCCGCTGTTCTTGATGTCGCTGGTCTGGTCTTTGACGGAAGAGGGCATGGCGCGTGGGGCCGGGGCCGGGAAGGGGCCCCGTTAGAATCCGCGCCATCATAGCCAGCCGGGGCCTCCCTTCGGCGGGCACTTCTCCGCACTCCGTCCCGCCGCCCATGCGTCCCCTGCTTGCCTCTCTCCCGCTGCTCGCGCTGCTTGGCGGCTGCTCCTACCTGCCCACCTGGGCGCGGCTGCCCGAGGTGTCGGGCGACAAGGTGCTGGGCGTGCTGACGCCCTACCGCGTCGAGGTCGTCCAGGGCAATGTGCTGACCAAGGAGATGGTCGCCCGCGTCAAGCCCGGCATGCCCAAGGCGCAGGTGCGCGACCTGCTGGGCTCGCCGCTGCTGACCGACGTGTTCCACGAGTCGCGCTGGGACTACGTCTTCACCATCCGCCGCCAGGGCGCCCCGGCGCAGCAGCGCCTGGTGGTGGCCGAGTTCGACGGCGAGGTGCTCAAGACGCTGACCGTGCCGGACGACCTGCCGGCCGAGAACGACTTCGTCGCCGCCATCAACACTTTCAAGCCCGGCAGCAAGCAGCCCAAGCTGGAGCTCAGCGAGGCCGAGCGAGGCGCGCTGCCGCCACCCAAGCGCGCCGAGGATGCCGCGCCGACCGCCGCTGCGGAGGGGCCGGCCCCGGGCCGCGTGTACCCGCCGCTGGACGCACCCGCCAAGACGGGCGCCGGCTCGTGATGCAGGCCGCCGCCGCGCCCTTGAAGGTCGCCGTCACCGGCGCCTCCGGGCGCATGGGCCGCATGCTCCTCGAGGCCGTCGCGGCCGCCGACGACTGCACGCTGCATGCCGCGCTGGACAAGGGCGACGACGTGCGCGCCGGCTTGGGCGGCGCCGACGTGCTGATCGACTTCACCCGCCCCGAGGCGACGCTGGCCCACCTGGCCGCGTGCGCCGAGCTGGGCGTCAAGGCCGTCGTCGGCACGACCGGCTTCGACGCGGCGCAGCAGGCCGAGATCGCGCGGTTCGCCGAACGCACGGCCATCGTCTTCGCGCCGAACATGAGCGTCGGCGTCAACGTCGTGCTGAAGCTGCTGGACCTGGCGGCGCGGGCGATGAGCGAGGGCTTCGACATCGAGATCGTCGAGGCCCACCACCGCAACAAGGTCGATGCGCCCAGCGGCACCGCGCTGCAGATGGGCCGGGTCGTCGCCGACGCGCTGGGCCGCGACCTGAAGCAATGCGCCGTCTACGGCCGCGAGGGCGTCACCGGCGTGCGCGACCCGTCCACCATCGGCTTCGCGACCGTGCGCGGCGGCGACATCATCGGCGACCACACCGTGCTGTTCGCCGGCACCGGCGAGCGCATCGAGATCAGCCACAAGGCCAGCAGCCGCGCGATCTACGCCCAGGGCAGCCTGCGTGCGGCGCGCTTCCTGGCCGGCACGCGTGTCGGCCTCTACGGCATGAACGACGTGCTGGGGTTCCACTGAGATGGGCGGCTTCAGTGATTTCTGGAGCCAGAGCGATCTGATCGGCTGCGCCGTCGCGCTGCTGCTGCTGGCCATGTCCGTCAGCGCCTGGGCGCTGATCCTGTGGAAGACCTGGCTGCTGCGCCGCGCGCGCCGCGGCCTCGTGCGCGCGGTGCCGGCGTTCTGGTCGGCGGCCGGCGTCGCCGAGGGCCGCGATGCGCTGCAAGCCTTCGACACCGAGGCGCTGCTGCTGCCGCTGCTCGACGCCGCCACGGCCGAGACGCGCGGCGCGACGCTGGACGCCGCCGGCCGGCGCGAGTCCCGCCTGACGCGCCGGCTGCGCGACGCGCTGCACGCGGTGCTCGCGAAGCTGCAGTTCGGCCAGGTGCTGCTCGCCTCCATCGGCGCGACCGCGCCCTTCGTCGGGCTGTTCGGCACCGTCTGGGGCATCTACCACGCGCTGGTCGGCATCTCGGCGGCCGGCAACCTCACCATCGAGAAGATCTCCGGCCCGGTCGGCGAGGCGCTGGTCATGACGGCCGCCGGCCTCGCGGTCGCGATCCCCGCCGTGCTGGCCTACAACGTGTTCGGCAAGCTGGTCGCGGCCTGCGAGGCCGATCTGGAAGGTTTCGCGCACGACCTGCGCGAGTTGCTGGACCACGACTGAAGCCATGAAGCCCCCAGGCTCACTGCGTTCGCGGCCCCCCGAGGGGGCACATCAGCGCCTTCGGGCGGCCGGGCGGCGCTGATGGCCTTCGGCCGCCTTGAGCGCCCCGATGCCGCTCGGCCGATGAGCGACATCAACATGACGCCGCTGATCGACGTGATGCTGGTGCTGCTGGTCATCTTCATGATCACCGCGCCGCTGATGACCGCCTCGCTGCGCCTGGACCTGCCCAAGAGCGAGGCCGCGACGCCGAGCGACGCGCCGAGCTTCATCGCCGTCGCGATCACGCCGGACGGCAAGCTGCACCTCGGCGACGACGAGCTGGACGCGCAAGCCTTCCAGGCGCGCATCGCCGAACTCGGCCGCGCGAATGCGCAGCTGGAAGTGCAGTTGCGCGCCGACCGTGCCGTGCCCTACGGCCAGGTCGCCGAGCTGATCGGCTGGGTGCAGGCCGCCGGGCTCAACCGCGTCGCCTTCGTCGCCCAGGCCGCCGCGTCCGCGCCCTGACGCTGCGCTGATAATTTGGCGCATGAACGCCAAGACCGAAGCGCCCAGCTACAACCCCAACGAGATCGAGGCCGCCGCCCGCGCCTACTGGACCGAGCGCGACGCCTACCGCGTCACTGAAGCCCCGGGCAAGCCGCATTTCTACGCCTGCTCCATGCTGCCCTACCCCTCGGGCAAGCTGCACATGGGCCATGTGCGCAACTACACGATCAACGACATGCTGGCCCGCCAGCTGCGCATGAAGGGCTACAACGTCCTGATGCCGATGGGCTGGGACGCCTTCGGCCTGCCGGCCGAGAACGCCGCGATGAAGGGCAAGCTGCCGCCCGCGCAGTGGACCTACTCCAACATCGCCCACATGAAGGGCCAGATGCAGGCGATGGGCCTGGCGATCGACTGGAGCCGCGAGGTCGCCACCTGCCAGCCCAGCTACTACAAGTGGAACCAGTGGCTGTTCCTGAAGATGCTGGAGGCCGGCATCGCCGAGCGCCGCACCCAGGTCGTCAACTGGGACCCGGTGGACCAGACCGTGCTCGCCAACGAGCAGGTCATCGACGGCCGCGGCTGGCGCTCCGGCGCGCTGGTCGAGAAGCGCGAGATCCCCGGCTATTACCTGAAGATCACGCAGTACGCCGAGGAACTGCTGTCGGCCGTCGCCAACCCCGACGACCCGGACTACCTGAGCGGCTGGCCCGAGCGCGTGCGGCTGATGCAGGAGAACTGGATCGGCAAGAGCCAGGGCGTGCGCTTCGCGTTCCCGCATTCGATCGGTGGCGAAGGCGGCCTGCTGTGGGTGTTCACGACGCGCGCCGACACCATCATGGGCGTGACCTTCTGCGCCGTCGCGCCCGAGCACCCGCTGGCGACGCACGCGGCGGCCGGCGATGCGAAGGTCGCCGCCTTCATCGAGGAATGCAAGGCCGGCGGCACGACCGAGGCCGAACTCGCGACGCAGGAGAAGAAGGGCGTGGCCACGGGCCTGTTCGTCACGCACCCGCTGACGGGCGCGCAGGTCGAGGTCTGGGTCGGCAACTACGTGCTGATGAGCTATGGCGACGGCGCCGTGATGGGCGTGCCGGCGCACGACGAGCGCGACTTCGCGTTTGCCAAGAAGTACGGCATCGAGATCAAGCAGGTGGTGGCCGCCGAGGGCGAGCGCTTCTCCACCGACGCCTGGGCCGAGTGGTACGGCGACAAGGCGCGCGCCGTCTGCGTGAACTCCGGCGTGCTGGACGGCCTGCCGCACAAGGCCGCCGTGGACAAGGTGGCCGAACTGCTCGCCGGCAAGCAACTGGGCGAGAAGAAGACCACCTGGCGCTTGCGCGACTGGGGCATCAGCCGCCAGCGCTACTGGGGCACGCCGATCCCGATCATCCATTGCGACGATTGCGGCGTCGTGCCGGTGCCCGAGCAAGACCTGCCCGTCGTGCTGCCCGAGGACTGCATCCCCGACGGCAGCGGCAACCCGCTGAACAAGCGCGCCGACTTCCTGAACGTCGGCTGCCCCAAGTGCGGCAAGCCGGCCAAGCGCGAGACGGACACGATGGACACCTTCGTCGATTCGTCCTGGTACTTCATGCGCTACTGCGACCCCAAGAACGACCAGGCCATGGTCGCCGAGGGCACGCAGTACTGGATGCCGATGAACCAGTACATCGGCGGCATCGAGCACGCCATCCTGCACCTGCTGTACGCGCGCTTCTGGACCAAGGTCATGCGCGACCTGAAGCTGGTGACGGTCAGCGAGCCCTTCGAGAAGCTGCTGACCCAGGGCATGGTCTTGAAGGGCGCGTTCTTCCACAAGCCCGAGGGCGGCGGCAAGGACTACTACTGGGACCACGAGGTCGAGGTCATCCACGACGAGCGCGGCGGCATCGCCGGTGCCAAGCTGAAGAAGGACGGCACGCCGCTCGAATACGAGATGACGACGATGTCCAAGTCCAAGAACAACGGCGTGGACCCGCAGGCGCTGATCGACCAGTACGGCGCCGACACCGCGCGGCTGTTCGTCATGTTCGCGTCGCCGCCCGAGCAGACGCTGGAGTGGAACGACGCGGCCGTCGAGGGCGCGCACCGCTTCCTGAAGCGCGTGTGGAACTTCGGCGCGCGCAATGCCGAGGCCATCAAGGCAGGCGGCAGCGACTTCGCCGCGCTGAACGCCGACGGCAAGGCGCTGCGCCGCGAGGTGCACAACGTGCTCAAGCAGGTCAGCTACGACTACGAGCGCATGCAGTACAACACCGTCGTCTCCGGTGCGATGAAGCTGCTCAACGCGCTGGAAGGCTTCAAGGCCGAAGGCCAGGCGGCGGCGATCCGTGACGGCTTCTCGGTGCTGCTGCGCGTGCTCTACCCGGCCACGCCGCACATCGCGCACCAGCTCTGGCAGGACCTCGGCTTCGCGGCCGAACTCGGCGACCTGCTCGACGCGCCCTGGCCCACGGTGGACGAGGCCGCGCTGGTGCAGGACGAGATCGAGCTGATGCTGCAGGTCAACGGCAAGCTGCGCGGCGCGGTCAAGGTGCCGGCCGGCGCCGACAAGGTCGCCATCGAGGCGGCGGCGCTGGCGACCGAGGAGTTCGCCAAGTTCGCCGAAGGCAAGGCACCGAAGAAGGTCGTCATCGTGCCGGGTCGCCTCGTCAACGTGGTCGTCTGAAGCCCATGGGCCCCCACGCTCGCTCACGCCCGCTGCTCCCCGACGGAACGTCCGGCACCTTCGGGCGGCCCGGCGGTGTCGGACGCCGCGCCGCGCTCCTCGGCCTGGCCGCCCTCGCCGGCTGCGGCTTCGAGCTGCGCCGCGAGCCCGAGCTGGCGTTCAAGACGCTGGCGCTGACCGGCTTTGCGCCCGAGTCGCCGCTGGCGGCCGGCCTGAAGCGCCAGATCCGGCGCACGCCGGTGCAGCTGGTGGACGACCCGGCGCGCGCGCAGGTCGTGCTGGAGGCGCTGCACGAGCACCGCGACCGCACGGTGGTGGCCTCCACCAGCGTGGGCCAGGTGCGCGAATGGCAGTTGCGGCTGGGCTTCGATTACCTGATCCGCACGGCGGACGGCGAGCTGCTGGCGCCCAAGGTCGAGCTGCGCCTAGCGCGCGACATGAACTACACCGAGACCACGGCGCTGGCCAAGGAGCAGGAGGCCGCCAGCCTCTACAACGCGATGCAGTCCGACGCCATCGCGCAGGTCATGCGCCGGCTGGCCGCCGTCACCGTCAGGGCGCCCGGCTGATGCAGCTGCGCGCGGAAGGCCTGGCCGCCCACCTGGGCAAGGGCCTGGCCCGCCTCTACACCGTCCACGGCGACGAGCCGCTGCTGGCGCAGGAGGCGGCCGACCAGGTCCGCGCCGCCGCGCGCGCGCAGGGCTTCGGCGAGCGGCAGATCTTCACCGTCGCCGGCGCCTATTTCGACTGGGCGCCGGTGCTCGCCGCCGCGCAGGCGATGAGCCTGTTCGCCGAGCGCCAGTTCATCGAGATCCGCATCCCCGGCGGCAAGCCCGGCAAGGACGGCTCCGAGGCGCTGCAGCGTTATGCCGAGGCCGCGCCGGACGACGTGCTGACCCTCGTGACGCTGCCGCGGCTGGACAAGACCCAGCTCAACAGCGCCTGGTTCACGGCGCTGGACGGCGCCGGCGTGTCCGTGCGCGTCGAGCCCGTCGAGCGCCGCGCGCTGCCGGCCTGGCTAGCGCAGCGGCTCAAGGCCCAGGGGCAGTCGGTGCCCGAGGGCGAGGACGGGCAGCGCGCGCTGGCCTTCTTCGCCGACCGCGTCGAGGGCAATCTGCTCGCCGCCCACCAGGAGCTGCAGAAGCTCGCGCTGCTGCACCCGCCGGGCGCGCTGACACTGGCGCAGATCGAGGCCGCCGTGCTGGACGTGGCGCGCTTCGACGTGTTCAAGCTCAGCGAGGCCGTGCTGTCCGGCAACGTGGCTCGTTTGCTGCGCATGCTCGACGGCCTGGAGGCCGAGGGCGAGGCCGCCGTGCTGGTGCACTGGACGCTGGCCGAGGACGCCCGCGCGCTGGCCCGCGTGCGCGCCGCGCTGGACGCCGGCCGGCCGCTGCCGCTGGCGCTGCGCGAGGCGCGCGTCTGGGGCGCCAAGGAACGGCTGTTCGAGCGCATCGCACCGCGGCTGGACGCGGCCACGGCCGGCGCGCTGGTGCAGGCCGCGCAGGTGTGCGACGGCCTCGTCAAGGGCCTGCGCCATCCGGACTGGCCCAGCGACCCCTGGGCCGCGCTGCGCCGCCTGGCGCTGCTGCTGGCCGCAGCCGCCACCGGCCAGCCCGGGGCCGCGCTCACGGCCCGCTGCTAGCTGTCCCGGTCTTCCAGCGCCTCGCACAGCGCCGTCAGCCCGGCCGTCACCGTCTGCGCGCGCACCGCGTGGCGGTCGCCGCCGAAGTGCTCGCGCCAGACCCGCGCCGGCCGCCCCGCATGCACCAGCGCCAGCCAGACCGTGCCCACCGGCTTGGCCTCGCTGCCGCCCGACGGGCCGGCCACGCCGGTGACGGACAGCGCCCAGTCGATGGGCGCATGCGCCAGCAGCCCGCGCGCCATGTGCTCGGCCACCTCGGCGCTGACGGCGCCGTGCAGCGCGATCAGGCCCTTGGGCACGCCCAGCAGCTCGGCCTTGGCCTCGTTGCTGTAGCTGACGACGCCGCGCTCGAACCACGCGCTGGAGCCGGCCAGGCTGGTGCAGGCCGCCGCGATCAGGCCGCCGGTGCAGCTCTCCGCCGTGCCGATGCGCTCACGGCGCTGGATCAGCGCGACGGCGATGCGGTCGATCAATTCGTGGTCGTCGGCAAACATGGCTCACCCCAGCAGCACGCGCCACAGCGCGATGACGGCGAGCGTACAGCCGGCCGCGACGAAGTCATCCACCAGGATGCCCAGGCCCTGCCGCCAGCCGATGGGCGCGCCGCGTTCGCTCTTGAACAGCCGGTCGGCCCAGCCCACCGGCCCGGGCTTGGCCGCGTCGAAGAAGCGGAACAGCGCGAACGCGACCAGCTGGCCCATGAAGCCGGCCGGCGCGATCAGCCACAGCACCAGCCAGAAGGCCAGCACCTCGTCCCAGACGATGGCGCCGGGGTCGGGCACGTTCAGGTGCTGGGCACAGCGCGTGCAGGCCCACCAGCCCAGCAGGGTGCCGGCGCCGATCAGCAGCGCCCAGCGCGCGTCGTCCATCCACGGCGCGAGCACGGCGAACGCCGCCCAGGCCCACAGCGTGCCCACCGTGCCCGGCGCCTTGGGCGCCAGGCCGCTGCCGAAGCCCAGCGCGATCCAGCGCGCCGGGTGGCGCAGCATGAAGGCCATCGTCGGCCGGATGGGGGCGCCGCTCATGCCCTGAAGTGGTCGAAGGATCGCAGGCCGTGCTCGAGGGCCGCGCCCCGCGCATCGACGACGCGCAGGCCCGGCTCGGCCTCGAGGGTGCCGATGCGCGTCAGCGCCACGCCCACGTCCGGCAGCCGTGCGCCGGGCGGCGCGGTGAACACCAGCTCGTAGTCGTCGCCGCCGGCCAGCCCGCACTGGCGCTGCAGCGCCAGCGGCTGCGCGGCCAGCACGGCGCTGCGCGGCAGCGCATCCGCGTCGATGCGCGCGCCGACGCGCGACGCCGCGAGGATGTGGCCCAGGTCGCCCAGCAGGCCGTCGGACACGTCGATGGCCGATGTCGCGATGCCGCGCAGCGCCTGGCCCAGCGCCACGCGCGGCGCGGGCCGCTCCATCGCCGCGCGCACCGCCTCGAAGCCGTCGCCGGCCAGCGCCGCCGTGCCGCGGAACACCTCCAGCGCCAGCCGCGCGTCGCCCAGCGTGCCGGACACCCAGACCTCGTCGCCCGCCCGCGCACCGCCGCGCAGCAGCGCCTGGCCTGCGGGCGCTTCGCCGAACACGGTGATGCAGAGGTTCAGCGGGCCCTGCGTGGTGTCGCCGCCGACCAGCGGGCAGCCGTGCGCGTCCGCCAGCGCCAGCAACCCGCGCGAGAAGCCGGCCAGCCAGGCCTCGTCCACGCGCGGTAGCGCCAGCGCCAGCGTGAAGCCACGCGGCGTGGCGCCGCAGGCGGCCAGGTCGCTGAGGTTGACGGCCAGCGCCTTGTGGCCCAGCCGCGCCGGGTCCACGGTGGACAGGAAGTGCCGGCCCTCGACCAGCATGTCGCTGGACACCAGCCAGCGCGCACCCGGCGTCGGCGCGAGCACCGCGCAGTCGTCGCCCACGCCCACCTCGACGCCATCCCCCGCGGGGCGCTGGAAATAGCGCCGGATCAGATCGAACTCGCCCATGGGCGCGATTGTCGCGGCGCGGTGGCATGATTCCACCCCCGCCGGCCCTCGCTCGCCCCGCCATGCCCAGCCCAGAAGAAAAACGCGCCCAGCTCCGCCAGGCCGCCCTCGAGTACCACGAGTTCCCGACACCCGGCAAGATCGCCATCGCGGCGACCAAGTCCCTCGTCAACCAGCGCGACCTGGCGCTGGCCTACTCGCCCGGCGTGGCCGCGGCCTGCGAGGAAATCGTGGCCGACCCGGCCAACGCCTTCCGCTACACCTCGCGCGGCAACCTGGTCGCCGTGGTCTCCAACGGCACGGCCGTGCTGGGCCTGGGCAACATCGGCCCGCTGGCGTCCAAGCCGGTGATGGAAGGCAAGGGCGTGCTGTTCAAGAAGTTCGCCGGCATCGACGTCTTCGACCTCGAAGTGGCCGAGAACGACCTCGACAAGCTCGTTGACTGCATCGCCGCGCTGGAGCCGACCTTCGGCGGCATCAACCTGGAAGACATCAAGGCGCCGGACTGCTTCTACGTCGAGCGCCGCTTACGCGAGCGCATGAAGATCCCGGTCTTCCACGACGACCAGCACGGCACCGCCATCGTCGTCGGCGCGGCCTTCCTGAACGGCCTGAAGGTCGTCGGCAAGGACATCCAGCAGGTCAAGTTGGTCACCTCCGGCGCGGGCGCGGCGGCCATCGCCTGCCTGAACCTGCTCGTCAAGCTGGGCCTGCCGCGCGAGAACATCTTCGTGACCGACCTGGCCGGCGTGGTCTACGAGGGCCGCACCGAGCTGATGGACCCGGACAAGGCCTGGTTCGCGCAGAAGACCGAGGCACGCACGCTGCGCGAGGTCATCCAGGGCGCCGACGTGTTCCTGGGCCTGTCCGCCGGCGGCGTGCTGAAGGCCGACATGGCGGCCACCATGGCGCCGCAGCCGCTGATCTTCGCGCTGGCCAACCCGACGCCCGAGATCCTGCCGGAAGAGGTGCAGGCCGTGCGCGGCGACGCCATCATGGCCACCGGCCGCACGGACTACCCCAACCAGGTCAACAACGTCCTGTGCTTCCCCTACATCTTCCGCGGCGCGCTGGACTCGGGGGCAACGACCATCAACGTCGAGATGGAGATCGCCGCCGTCCACGCCATCGCCGAGCTGGCGCAGGCCGAGCAGAGCGAGGTGGTGGCCGCCGCCTACGTGGGCGCGACGCTGAGCTTCGGCCCCGAGTACCTGATCCCCAAGCCCTTCGACCCGCGGCTGATGATGCGCATCGCCCCGGCCGTCGCCAAGGCGGCGATGGACTCCGGCGTCGCCGCCCGCCCCATCCAGGACTGGGACGCCTACCGCGAGAAGCTGCAGAGCTTCGTCTACGCGTCGGGCAACACGATGAAGCCCATCTTCACCGCCGCCAAGCGGGCGCCCAACAAGCGCGTCGCCTACGCGGAGGGCGAGGAAGAGCGCGTGCTGCGCGCCGCGCAGGTCGTCGTCGACGAGGGCCTGGCCCGCCCGACGCTGGTGGGCCGCCCGGCCGTCATCGCCGAGCGCGCCGAGCGCTTCGGCCTGCGGCTGCAGCAGGGGCGCGACTACGACGTCGTCAACGTCGAGCACGACGACCGCTACCGCGACTACTGGCAGACCTACCTGCGCATGACCGAGCGCAAGGGCGTCACCCAGCAGCTGGCCAAGATCGAGATGCGCCGCCGGCTCACCCTGATCAGCGCCATGCTGCTGCACAAGGGCGAGGTCGACGGCATGCTGTGCGGCACCTGGGGCACCACGGCCACGCACCTGGCCTACATCGACCAGGTCATCGGCAAGCGCGCCGGGGTGAAGACCTATGCCTGCATGAACGGCCTGATCCTGCCGGGTCGCCAGGTCATGCTGGTGGACACCCACGTCAACTACGACCCCAGCGCCGAGCAGCTCGCCGAGATCACCATCATGGCCGCACATGAGATGTGCCGCTTCGGCCTGACCCCGAAGGCCGCGCTGCTGTCGCACAGCAACTTCGGCACCAGCAACCAGCCCTCGGCCGTGAAGATGCGCGACACGCTGGCGCTGCTGCAGCAGCTCGCGCCCTGGCTGGAGGTGGACGGCGAGATGCACGGCGACACCGCGCTGGACGCGCCCTACCGCAAGCAGCTGATGCCGCACAGCCCGCTGACCGGCGAAGCCAACCTGCTGGTGCTGCCCAACATCGACGCCGCCAACATCTCCTACAACCTGCTGAAGACCGCCGCCGGCGGCGGCATCGCCGTCGGCCCGGTGCTGCTCGGCGCGGCCAAGCCGGTCCACGTGCTGACCCCCTCGGCCACCGTGCGCCGCATCGTCAACATGACGGCGCTGACCGTCGCCGACGCCAACGCCGCCCGGAACTGAATGCCGGCTGCCGCCGGTTCGCACCCTCGTTGACAGAAGTTTTCACACCAACAAATTCCTCCAGCGGCACCGCAAAGCCCCATAAGAAACAAGCGCTTGCCAGCATGTGAGCGCAAGCTCACATGCACCCCTACCTGGCCTGGGTGCGGGAGGCCGGCTTGAGCTTTCGAGGTCGATTCGATACCATTGCGGTTTCGAAACAGGGGTAAACCCGTGTCTTTGCTCTCGTGGCTGGCGCGCTCCGGCGCCTCGGCGGTCACCACCGCCCTGCTGCTGTCCGGCCTGGCCGGCGGCGCGCACGCCCGGGAAGCGCCCCCCACCGCAACGCCCGCTCTGGCTGAAATTCCGCTGAGCGAGCTGCCCGCCCAGGCCCAGGAAACGCACCGGCTCGTCCACGCCGGCGGCCCGTTTCCCTATGGCAAGGACGGCGTGGTGTTCGGCAACCGCGAGCGACAGCTGCCCCGCAAGGCGCGCGGCTTCTACCGCGAGTACACGGTCAAGACCCCCGGCGCACGCAACCGGGGCGCCCGCCGCCTTGTTTGTGGCGGGAGGCCCCCCACGTCGCCCGAAGTCTGTTACTACACCGACGATCACTACGCCAGCTTCAAGCGCGTCCGCGCCCAGGCTGGCCGGTGATGGTCGGGCGAACGCGAGTTTTGGCAGTTTTGTGACTTGAAAGGAGGAACGCGACCATGCTTTTGCAGACCGTCCGTCCCAATATCGTGCAGGCCATCCGGGCCTACCGGGTCGAGGACTTGATGCAGGCCGCCCAGGAAGCGGGCCAGCATTTCCTGTATGCCAACCTGTCGGAGGCGCAGTCCAAGCAGGACGTGCTGGACGGCATCGCGCAGGCCTTTTTGTTCCCCGCGCATTTCGGCAAGAACCTGGACGCGCTGCATGACTGCATGACCGACCTCGTCCACAAGGCCGGCACGCAGCCGGGCTTCGTCGTCGTGCTGGAACAGCTGCCCGACAACGTGCGCTTCGACCGCGAGGCGCGCGAGCAGCTGCTCGACGTCTTCCGCGACACGGCCGACTACTGGGCCGACCGGCGCATCCCCTTCCGGTGTTTCTATTCTTTTCAGTAGCCCGCTCCCAAGAAAACGGGTCATGGGAGCGGGCTGCTGAGGTGGCCCCGGTGGTTGAAAAGCCCGCGCCGAAAAGCGCGAAGTCTGCGATTGGCAACCCCAACTTCGGCGTCAACATGCCGATGATGTGCAGCGCCTTCGATACGTCCATGTGGCTGAACGCGGCGTGACGAGCCCCCCCGTACCGGCTGACGCCGGCCCCCCGAGGGGGCGCTGCTAGCGGCCCGGCAAAGCCGGTTCCGCTGCAGCTGCTGGAGGAGAAGAAGCCCGCCTTTTCAGGCGGGCTTCTTCATTTCCAGCGCCAGCGCGACGAATTCGCCGACCGGCACTTCCTCGGCCCGGCGTTGCAGGTCGAAGGCCCCGGCGTAGCCGCGCTCGGCCAGCCAGCGGCCCAGGCTGTGGCGCAGCAGCTTGCGGCGCTGCGAGAAGGCGCTGGTCACCAGCGCGCCCAGCAGCGCCGGGTCCAGCGCGGGGGGCTGGGCCAGCGGCCGCATGCGCACGATGGCCGAGTCCACGCGCGGCGGCGGGTCGAAGGCCTCGGGCGGCACGTCCAGCACCGATTCGATGCCGTAGCGCCACTGCAGCATCACGCTCAGGCGCCCGTAGTCCTTGCCGCCCGGTGCGGCGGCCATGCGGTCCACCACCTCCTTCTGCAGCATGAAGTGCTGGTCCACCACGGCGTCCACCGCGTCCAGCAGGTGGAACAGGATGGGCGTGGAGATGTTGTACGGCAGGTTGCCGACGACGCGCAGCTTCGCGCCCTTGGCGGCGGCGAGCACGCGGAAATCGACCTTCAGCACGTCGCTCTCGACGACCTCGACGTCGCCGCGCTGGCGCAGCCGCGCGGCCAGGTCGCGGTCCAGCTCGATGACGGTCAGCGGCCGGTGGCGCGCCAGCAGCGGCAGCGTCAGCGCGCCCAGGCCGGGGCCGATCTCGACCAGGGTCTCGCCGGCCCGGGGGTCGATCAGGTCGATGATCCCGTCGATCAGCGCTTTGTCGGTCAGGAAATGCTGGCCGAAGCGCTTCCTGGGGATGTGTGATTTCATGGATTACCCCGTGGCCGCCGCGCCGACCGGCAGCCGGTGGGTCAGTCCTGCCATTCCCGGACTTCGACGAAGGCCTTGGCGCGCAGGTCCTTGACCCACTCCTGGTAGGCCTCGTCGTACTTCTGCTCGCGCAGCGCGGCGCGGGCCTGGTCGCGCAGCTGCTTCATCTCGACCTCGACCGTGCGGCGCTCCAGCACCTGGATCAGGTGCACGCCGAAGCGCGACATGACGGGCCCGGAGATGCCGTTCAGCGGCAGCGCGTTCATCGCCTCCTCGAACTCGGGCACGAAGCCGCCCGCGCCCATCCAGCCCAGGTCGCCGCCGGCTTCCGCGCTGCCGTCCTCGGAGTTGGCCCGGGCGATCTGCTCGAAGGTGGCCTGGCCGGTCTCGATCTGGCGCTTGTACTCGGCCAGGCGGCGCGCGGCCACTTCCGCCGTCAGCTGGGCCGAGGGGCGCAGCAGGATGTGGCGGGCATGGGTCTGCAGCGCCTGGGTCAGCGACGCGCCGCCCTGGCGCTCGACGACCTTCAGGATGTGGAAGCCCGCGCCGCTGCGCAGCAGCCCGGGCGCGACCTGGCCGGCCTTCAGGTCCTTGACGGCCGTGACGAAGAGGTCGGGCAGCCGGTCCGCCGGGCGCAGGCCGATCTCGCCGCCGCGCGCCTTGTTGCTGTCCTCGGAGACGTCGCGGGCGACGGCGGCGAAGTCCTCGCCGCCCTTGATGCGGGCCAGCGCGGCCTCGGCGCGCGCGCGCTTCTCGGCGACGACGGCCTCCGGCGCGCCCTCGGGCACCGGCACCAGCACCTGCGCCAGGTTGATCTGGCCGCCCTGGTCCAGCGCGGCGCGCTTCTTGTCGAGGTAAGCGTCGATCTCGGCGTCGGTCACCTTGATGCGGCCCTGCACCTCGCGCTCGCGCACCCGCTCGGTCATCATCTGGTCGCGCAGGTTCTCGCGGAAGGCCTTGTAGTCGGTGCCGTCGGCCTTCAGCCGCTCGCGCAGCTGGGCCATGGACAGCTTGTTCTGCGCGGCCACGTTGGCCACCACGCGGTCCAGCTCGGCCTCGTCGATCCTGGCGCCGTTCTCGCGGGCGTAGGTGACGAGCACGCGGTCCTCGATCAGCGCCTCCAGCGCCTGCTTGTGCAGGCCGGCCGTCTCGGGCATCACCTCGCCGCGCTGGCGGGCCTCGGCGCGCAGCCGCTCCGTGCGCTGCACCACCTCGCTGGCGGCCACGACGTCCTGGTTGACGACCGCGGCGATGTAGTCCCCCGGCTGCAGCGTGGGCGGCGGCGTCTGGGCCGTGGCGTGGCAGGCTGCCAGGGCCAGAACGAGGGGAACGAGGCGATGGATCATGGTAGGAAGTCTGAACTCGGCGAGCGGTCGGAGCTCAGCCTGCGGTAACCGGGCACATTGTCCGTCAAGACCTTGAGGGCGTTCGAGCCGAGCTGGGACAGGCCCACCAGCTCCAGCTGCAGCATCAAGCGGGTGTTGGTTTCGGCGCGGCCGGTGGACAGTCGCTCCAGCCCGAAGCGCAGCACCCAGCAGCCGGCGTCGTATTCCAGGCCGGCCACGGAGTCGGTCAGGCGCTTGTCGCGCAGCGAGTACTGCACGCGGCCCGCGCCGTACCAGGCGCCGCCGCAGTCGGCGGCCCGGCTGTCGGCGCCGCGCCGGGTGACGGGCTGGCCGTACAGCGGCCACTGCCAGGCCAGTTCGACCTGCTCGCTCTGCCCGCGCGCCAGCCGGTAGGCGACGCTGACGGTCTTGAACGGCCCGGGCGAGTAGCGCGCGCGCATGACGGTGCGCACCGAGCGCCTGGCTTCCGGGTTGAACTCCAGCGTGCCGTCGGCCCACCAGCGCTCGTCCAGGTGCGCGGCGGCGGCCAGCAGCAGGTCGGAGAAGCGCTGCTTGACGGGCTGGCCGTCCGGCGTGATGCGCTGGTCGCGGAACAGGAAGCGCTGCACCGCGCCGACGCGCAGGATCTCCTCGCCCCGGGCCGCGCTGACCCAGCGGCTGGTGGCGCCGACGCTGACGGCGTGCAGGTCCGACACCCGGTCCACGCCCGAGAACTCGTTGTCGGTGTAGATGGAGTCGAAGTTGAAGTCCTTGGGCGCGGCGTCGAAGTTGGGCAGCGCGAGTTGGTCGCGGAACGGCGTGTTCACGTACAGCACGCGCGGCTCCAGGCTCTGGCGCATCGCGCGGCCGAACAGCCGGGTGTCGCGCTCGAAGACCCAGCCGTGGTCGATGCTGAAGGTCGGAATGACGCGGCTCATGCGGGTGCGGCCGTCGTCCAGCGGGCGCTCCAGGTCGTAGGCCGCGGCGTTGAACGACAGCCGCGGGATGAACCACCAGGCCTCGCCGCCCACCGGCGCGGCCAGGTGGCCCAGCGCATGCACGCGCTGCCCGCCGCGCGGCTGGCCCGGCAGCGCCGAGCCGGGCAGGTCGAAGCGGTTGTATTCCAGCTCCAGCGAGCCCTCCAGCCGCGCCTTGCGGCCCCAGGGGCGGAAGCTGTCCAGCACCGCCTCGTCGGCCGCCGTCGTCACGCGGATGCCGACCTGCGGGCTGCGCTGGTAGGGCGAGTCGAAATGGGCCAGCGCGTCCGCGCCCTGCAGCGTCTGCCAGCGCTGCACGCGGGCATAGGTGTCGATGACGCCCCAGGAGAGCTCGCGCTGCCGGTTCAGCACGAAGTCGCTGGCCAGCAGCCGCGGCGTCTGGCTCTCGACGCGGCGGGACAGGTCCTTCCAGTAGTCGTCGTCCGAGACCCGCTCGCTGTTGAAGCGGTAGCGCCAGTCGCCCAGTTGCCCGTCGTTGTGCAGCTTGAGGCTCCAGCGCGACCGGCCGAACACGCGGTCGTTGGGCAGCAGGTCCACGTTGATGCGGCCGGCGTGGCCGGGCTCCAGGTAGCGGAACTCGGCATCGGCGCCGGCGCCCCGGCGGGTCATCATGAACGGCGTCACCGTCGCGTCGCGCTGCGGGGCGATGTTCCAGTAGTACGGAACGCCCAGCTCCAGGCCGCTGCGGTTGTCCAGGAAGATGTTGGGCGGCAGCCAGCCGGACTTGCGCGCCGAGCTGAGCGGGAAGCTCAGCGACGGCGCCGCCAGGATGGGCACGCCCAGGAAGCGCAGCACCGCGCCCTCGGCCTCGCCCTCGTTGGCGGCCAGGTCCAGGCGCAGCTGCCTGGCGGAGATCTGCCAGGCCGGCTCCTGGTCCTCGACGGCCGGGCAGCTGCTGTAGCGGCCCTCGGTGGCGCTGAGGTGCTCGCTGTCCTGGAACCTGACGACCTGGGCCTTGCCCGCGCCGCCGGTGGCGGCCAGCGAGAAGCTGGGCGTCAGGAACTCGCCCTCGAAGCGGGACACGTACAGCTGCAGCAGCGGGCCGGTGAAGACGTTGCCGTTGTGGTCGATGCGGACGTTGCCCTCGGCCCGCGCGAAATCGTCGACGACGCGGTAATGGAGCTGGTCGGCGTTGACCGTCACCGCGCCCTGGCGCAGCTCTACGCCGCCGCGGGCGTCGGCCTGCTGGTCGGTCTGGGCCGTCACCTCGCGGGCGCTGATGACCAGCGCCGGCCGGGCCGGGGTGCCCAGCACACGGCTGCTACGCAGCAGCGGCATCGAATCCTCGGGCGCGGCCTGCTGCGCATGCGCCCCGCCCCAGGCACACAGGGCCAGGGCGATCAGCGGGGGCAGCGGGGCGGGACGGGGGGGGCGATGCGGGCGCGGCACGGACGGCAGGAGACGCGAGGACGGGAGGGTCGCCGAGGCCGGCTTCTTAGAATTTCATTATCCACGAGGGCCTTTCCATGATTCCCCAGACCGCCTCCCTGATCGCCGCCGTCCAGGCCGCGCCGGCCGACACCGACCGCCTGCTGCGCGCCGCCTGCGCCGCACTGCGCGAGCAGCCGCCCGCGCCGGTGGCGCCGGACGCCGCCGCGCTGCGCGCCGGGCTGGCCCGCATCGCCGACACCGGCCTGGACGCCGTGCTGCAGCGCCTGGTCGACGACGCGCCGCAGGGCAGCGCCACCGACGCCCTCGCGGCGCTGCTGCGCCCGGCCGAGCTGGCCTGGGACGAGGCGCAGCAGATCGACTGGGCCGTGCGCCACTGGGAGGCCTGCCGCGCGGCCGGGCAGCTGGACGAGGCCCTGGCGGCCGACTTCGGCGAGTACTGGCGGCGGCTGGAGTGGAGCGCGCTGCGCCAGCACCTGGCGCAACTGGCGGGTCTGCCCGAGGGCCATGCCGAGGAGCGCCGGCTGCTGGCCTACGTCGCCGGCACGGCCAGCCGCTACATCGCCTTCGCGCCGCTGAAACGGGCGATGGAGCTGCGCCACCCGGCGCTCTTCGAGCTGGGCTTCAGCCTGCGCTGATCACGGCCGGGTCGCGCAGCCGGCGGCGACCAGCCAGGGGTCTTCGTCCTCGCCGCCGAAGATCTCCAGCAGGAAATCCAGGAAGGCGCGCGTGCGCGCCGGCACGTACTTGCGCGTCGGCATGCCGGCCCACAGCGTGGTGCTGAACAGCCGCCATTGCGGCATCACGCGCTCCAGCGCCTGCTCCAGCAGCGCCTCCTCGACCATGAAGCTGGGCAGCCCGGCGATGCCCAGGCCGTGCAGCGCGGCGGCGTAGTTGGTGTCCATGTGCGCGGTCGCCAGCACGGCGCGCAACGGCGCGATGGGCAGCGTGATCTCCTCGCCGCCGTCGCCGCGCTGCAGCGTCAGGCCGCGCATCAGCGACGGCGTGGGCCGCAGCAGCGCGTCATGCGCCTTCAGCTCGCGCGGATGCTGCGGCCGGCCGCGCCGGTCCAGGTAGTCGGGCGAGGCGCACATGATGAATTCGCTGCGCGCCAGCCGCCGGGCGACGAAGTCGCCGTCCAGCGGGCTGCGGGTCAGGAAGATGGTCAGGTCGTAGCCGTCGCCCACGGTTTCCACCGGGCCGGGCGAGGTGATCTCCACCGTCACCAGCGGGTGGGCGCGGTGGAAGGCCGGCAGGTGCTTGGCGAGCTGGTGGACCGCGAAGGCCGGCGGGCACAGCACGCGCAGCAGGCCGCGCACCTCCTGCGTGGCCGACGCGGCCAGCGCGGCCGCCTCGTCCACGTCGGCCAGGATGCGCCGGGCGCGCTCCAGGTAGGCCTCGCCGATCTCGGTCAGCGACAGCCGCCGCGTCGTGCGGTTCAGCAGCCGCGTGCCGAGGTGCTCCTCCAGCTCGGCGATCAGGCGGGTGACGACCGCGGGCGCCAGGTCCAGCGCCCGCGCGGCGGCGGCGAAGCTGCCCTCGTCGATGACGCGGACGAAGACCTTGATCGCCCTTAACTGATCCATGCGCTGAGGCAATCCGCCGGGCGGTGCTCCGCATGCCGCGACGGCGTGCCTTTCCCAGCGAACCCCGCCGATCCGGCTTTGCCGGTCGGCGCGGGTTGCCCCCTTGAGGGGGCGCGCGAAGCGCGTAGGGGGTGGGTCACGGATGCGCGGCCATCACTTGCGCGACCGCGGCGGTCAGCCGCTTGCCGTAGGGCACGTGCAGGAACTCGTTCGGCCCGTGCGCGTTGCTCTTCGGACCCAGCACGCCGCAGACCATCATCTGCGCGGCCGGGAAGCCCTTCTGCAGCATGCTCATCAGCGGGATGGTGCCGCCCTGGCCGATGTAGCCGACCGGCGCGCCGAAGTGGGCCTGGCTGGCGTCGTCGAGCGCCCGGCTGAGCCAGGGCGACAGCTCGGGCGTGTTCCAGCCGGTCGCGCCGTAGGCGCCGGCGCGGCCGTCAGGGGTGAACGTGACCTTGGCGTTGTAGGGCGCGTTGTCCTCCAGCAGCGCCTTGAGCTGCAGCGCGGCGGCGTTGCCGTCGATCAGCGGCGGCAGGCGCAGCGACAGCTTGAACGCGGTGTAGGGCCGCAGCACGTTGCCGGCGTTCTTCAGCTCCGGGAAGCCGTCCACGCCGGTCACCGACAGCGTCGGCCGCCAGGTGCGGTTGAGCAGCACCTCGACCGGGTCGCGGGTCACCGGCAGCACCGGGCCGCCGTCCGCGCCGCAGGCCCAGGGCATGCGCTTGTAGACCTCGTCCTTCAGGATGGCGGCGGTCGCCCGCGCCTGGTCCAGCCGCGCGCCGGGGATCTCGCAGTGGAAGCTCTCGGGCAGCAAGCGGCCGGTCCGGCTGTCCTCCAGCCGGTCCAGCACCTGGCGCAGGATGCGGAAGCTCGACGGCACGACGCCCGAGCCGTCGCCGCTGTGGATGCCCTCGGCCAGCACCTCCACCTTCAGCACGCCCGACACCATGCCGCGCAGCGAGGTGGTCAGCCAGAGCTGGTCGTAGTTGCCGGCGCCGGAGTCCAGGCAGACGACGAGCGACACGTTGCCCAGGCGCGCCTTCAGCAGGTCGATGTAGGCCGGCAGGTCGAAGGAGCCGCTCTCTTCACACGTCTCGATCAGGCCGACGCAGCGCGGGCGCGGGATGCCTTGGCTGTCCAGCGCCATGATGGCCGTCAGCGACGCGTAGACCGCGTAGCCGTCGTCCGCGCCGCCGCGGCCGTAGAGCAGGCCGTTCTCGTACTTGGGCGTCCAGGGACCGAGGTCGCTGCGCCAGCCGCTGAACTCGGGCTGCTTGTCCAGGTGGCCGTACAGCAGGACGGTGTCGGTGCAGCCGGCCTTGGTCGCGGGCACCTCGAAGAAGATCACCGGCGTGCGGCCGGGGATGCGCACCACCTCCAGCGTCAGGCCCGCGACCTTCTTGCCCTCCACCCAGGCGGCGGCCGTGGTCAGCACCTTCTCGATGTGGCCGTTCGCCGCCCAGTCGGCGTCGAACATCGGGCTCTTGGCCGGGATGGCGATGTAGTCGGTCAGCGCGGGGACGATTTCCTCGTCCCACACGCGTTCGGCGAAGGCGCCCAGCGCGGTGGCCTCGTCGGCTTGCAGGGGCAGGTGGGGGTCGCGTGCATTCATGGCGTGCTCCTTGGGCGCTTGTGGCGCAGCCGGGCAGTTTAGGCCTCGGGCCGCCCGCGCGGCCCCCGCGCTCACTCCCGCTCGAACTTGAACACCGCCACGCTGGCCCGCAGGTTGGGCAGCGTGCGCACGACCTCGCCGCCCTGCAGGCCGAAGCTGTCCAGGATGCGCAGCCGGTTCTTGCGCGCCAGCACGCCGAAGTCGGCGAAGGTGCCGACGCGGATGTTGGGCGTGTCGTACCACTCGTAGGGCAGCGCGCGCGTGACGGGCATGCGGCCCGTCAGCACCTGCAGCCGGTTGGGCCAGTGCGCGAAGTTGGGGAAGCTGACGATGCCGATCTTGCCGACGCGCGCTGTCTCCTTCAGCATGGCCTCGGCATTGCGCAGGTGCTGCAGCGTCTCCAGCTGCAGCACGACGTCGAAGCTCTGGTCCTCGAAGATGGACAGGCCCTCCTCCAGGTTGCGCTGGATGACGTTGACGCCGCGCTTCACGCAGGCCAGCAGGTTGGCGTCGTCCAGTTCCACGCCGTAGCCGGTGCAGCCCTTGTGCCGGATGAGGTGCTCCAGCAGCTCGCCGGTGCCGCAGCCGAGGTCGAGCACGCGCGAGCCGGGCGGCACCAGCGCGGCGATGGCAGGGTCGAAACTCATGGCGCCACCTCGCTGGCAATGCGCTCGAAATAGGCGCGCAGCACGCCGTGGTAGCGCGGGTCGTCGAGCAGGAAGGCGTCGTGGCCGTGCGGCGCGTCGATCTCGGCGTAGCTGACGTCCAGCCGGTTGTCGAGCAGCGCCTTGACGATCTCGCGCGAGCGGTCGGGCGAGAAGCGCCAGTCGGTCGTGAAGCTGGCGACGAGGAACTTCGCCCGCGCCGCGGCGAAGGCGCGCGCCAGGTCGCCGCCATGCGCCGCCGCGGGGTCGAAGTAATCCAGCGCGCGGGTGATCAGCAGGTAGGTGTTGGCGTCGAAGTAGTCGCTGAACTTGTCGCCCTGGTGGCGCAGGTAGCTCTCGATCTGGAACTCGACGTCCTGCGTGGAGTAGCCTAAAGCGCCGCTCTTCAGTTCGCGGCCGAACTTCGCGGCCATCACGTCGTCGGACAGGTAGGTGATGTGGCCGATCATGCGCGCCACGCGCAGGCCGCGCTTGGGCACCACGCCGTGCTCGTAGTAGTGGCCGCCGTGGAAGTCGGGGTCGGTGACGATGGCGCGCCGCGCCACCTCGTTGAAGGCGATGTTCTGCGCCGACAGGTTGGGCGCCGTGGCGATGGCGATGCAGTGGCCCAGCCGCTCGGGGTAGCGCAGCGCCCAGTCCAGCGCCTGCATGCCGCCGAGCGAGCCGCCCAGCACCGCCGCCAGCCTGCCAATGCCCAGGCGCTCGACGACGCGGGCCTGCGCGTCCACCCAGTCCTGCACGGTGACGACGGGGAAGTCCGCGCCCCAGGCCCGGCCGGTTGCCGGGTTCAGGTGCATCGGCCCCGTCGAGCCGAAGCACGAGCCCAGGTTGTTGACGCAGACGACGAAGAAGCGGTCCGTGTCCAGCGGCTTGCCCGGGCCGATGAGGTTGTCCCACCAGCCCTCGCTGCGCGGCTGGCCCGCGTAGGTGCCGGCCACGTGGTGGCTGGCGTTCAGCGCATGGCACACCAGCACCGCGTTGCTGCGCGCGGCGTCGAGCCGGCCGTAGGTCTCGACCATCAGGTCGTAGGCCGGCAGGCTGGCGCCGCTGCGCAGCGGCAGCGGCTGGTCGAAATGGAAACTCTGCGGCGATACCTCGCCGACGCTGCGGCCCGTCATGGCCTCACTCCAGAAAAAACGAAACCGGCGCCACTGTCGCGGGACGCCGGTTGGTGCGAGCGTCCTGTTTAGCGGCATTTGTAGAGCGCCCGCAATCCGGAACAAATCGGCGCTTGATGGGCCGCAAGTCTAGCGGCATCGCGCCGCCCCGCCGGCCTGCGCCGCTACTTCTGCAGCCGCCGGGCGGCCTGGAGCATCGCGTCGATGTGGCCGTCGGGGTCCAGGCTGGCGTGGACGGCGGCGATGCGGCCGTCCGGCGCGATCAGGTAGGACACGCGGTCGGCCATGGTGCCGGGCACCAGGCGCAGCGCCACGTCGTAGTCCCTGATGACCTGGCCGCCCGCGTCGGCCGCGACCGCGAACTTGCTGCGGCAGGCCTCGACGCTGAAGCGCTTGAGCGTGTCGATGTCGTCGTTGGACATGCCGATCACGGTGGCGCCGACGGCCTGGAACCGTTCCGCCGCCTCCGCGAACAGGTGCGCCTCCACCGTGCAGCCGCGCGTGAAGGCCTTGGGGTAGAAGTACAGCACCACCGGGCCCTGCTTCAGCGCCTCGGCCAGCCGGAACCTGAAGGGCCGGCCGCCGACGGCGGCGTCGGCGGTGAAGTCGGGCGCGGCGGCGCCGACGGCGAGCACGGCATGCGCGGACGCCGGCAGCAGCAGGGCCAGCACGGTGGCGGCGGCGGCCAGCGGCCGCAGGCGGGACGGGGACATGGCGGCTCCAGCAGAGGGGTGGCGCGGTGGGGTGGCCGGCCGCAGTGTGCCCCAAGGCCGGGCCTGGATCACCTGCCGTTATGGTCGCGGTCCGGGGCGGCATTCGCCAGTGCCGCGCGCCAGCCGCTAGAGTGCGGCAGCCCGATCCGCGCCATCCACCATGCTGAACACCGAAACCCCGAGCACCCGCCACCCCGACCTGGACCGCTACGCCACGCCAGCGCTGCTGGAGGCCTTCATCGACGACCAGAACGCCGCCGTCGCCGCCGTGAAGGCCGCCGCGCCGCAGCTCGCCGCCGCGGTGGACGCCGCGCTGCCGCGCATCCGCGCCGGCGGCCGGCTGCTGTACGCGGGGGCCGGCACCTCCGGCCGCCTCGGCGTGCTGGACAGCGTGGAGCTGTACCCGACGTTCTCGTGGCCGCGCGAGCGCGCGGTGGCGGTGATCGCGGGCGGCCAGGGCGCGATGTTCGCGGCCGTCGAGGGCGCCGAGGACGACCGCGCGCAGGGCGCCGCGGACCTCGCCGCGCTGCGGCCCGGCCCGCACGACGTGGCGCTGCTGCTGGCCGCCTCCGGCGGCACGCCCTATGTGCTGGGCGCGATGGAGGCCGCCCGCGCGGCCGGCGCGCTGACCATCGGCTTCGCCAACAACCCGGGCGCGCCGGTCAGCAGCCAGGCCGAGATCGGCATCGTGCTGGACACCGGCGCCGAGGTCATCTCCGGCAGCACGCGGCTGAAGGCGGGCACCTCGCAGAAGATCGCGCTGAACACCTTCTCGTCGGCGCTGATGGTGCGGCTGAACAAGGTGTACGGCAACCTGATGGTGGACCTGAAGGCCACCAACGCCAAGCTGGTCAAGCGCGCGCTGGCGCTGACGGTGCGCGCCTCCGGCGCCCCCGAGGCCGACGCGCAGGCGGCGCTCGGCGCCTGCGACCACCACGTGAAGACGGCGCTGGTCATGCTCAAGCGCGGCGTGGGCCCGGACGAAGCGCGCGCGCTGCTGGAGGCGGCCGACGGCAGCGTGGCCCGGGCGCTCGCCGCGTGAGCCCTGCGCAGCGCTCCCCGTGGGCGTGGATCCCCACGCTCTACTTCGGCCAGGGCATCCCCTACGTCGTCGTGATGACCCTGTCGGTCGTCATGTACAAGAACCTCGGCGTCTCCAACACCGACATCGCGCTCTACACCAGTTGGCTCTACCTGCCCTGGGTGCTCAAGCCGCTGTGGTCGCCGCTGGCCGAGCTGTTCGGCACCAAGCGCGCGTGGGTGACGGTGCTGCAGTTCTTCGTCGGCGCGGCGCTGGCCGGCGTGGCGCTGGCCATCCCCGCCGACCGGGCCTTCCAGATGACGCTGGCGGTGTTCTGGTTGATGGCGTTCGCATCCGCCTCGCACGACATCGCCGCCGACGGCTACTACATGCTGGCGCTGCCGCAGCACAGCCAGGCCGCCTTCGTCGGCGTGCGCTCCACCTTCTACCGGCTGGCCAACATCGGCGGCCAGGGCGGGCTGGTCTACCTGGCCGGCGAGCTGGCGGAACGCAGCGGCAGCGTGGTGCAGGCCTGGCGTTGGGTGTTCTGGCTGCTGGGCGGGCTGTTCCTGGCGCTGGCGGCCTGGCATGCGCTGGTGCTGCCGCGGCCCGAGGCCGACCGCCCCGGCGTGGGCGGCGCGGCCGCGCGCGGCCTGGTGGCGGAGTTCTTCGCGGTGTTCGCCAGCTTCTTCAGGAAGCCCGGCATCGCCGTCGTGCTGGGCTTTCTGCTGCTGTACCGCTTCCCGGAGGCGCAGCTGCTCAAGCTCGCGTCGCCCTTCCTGCTGGACCCGGTGGCGCAGGGGGGGCTGGGCCTGTCCACCAAGGCCGTGGGCATCGCCTACGGCACCGTGGGCCTGACGGCGCTGACGCTGGGCGGCCTGGCGGGCGGCTGGATCATCTCCCGGGTGGGATTGAAGAAGGCCCTGTGGCCGCTGGTGCTGGCCATGCACCTGCCCAACGTGGCCTTCCTGCTGCTGGCGCTGGCGCACCCGACCAGCCTGGCCGTCATCAGCGCGGCGCTGGCGGTGGAGCAGTTCGGCTACGGCCTCGGTTTCACGGCCTACCTGATGTACATGATCCTGGTCGCCGAGGGGCCGCAGAAGACGGCGCACTACGCGATCTGCACCGGCTTCATGGCGCTGGGCATGATGATCCCCGGCATGTGGAGCGGCTGGCTGCAGGAGCAGGTCGGCTATGTGCCGTTCTTCGCCTGGGTGCTGGTGGCCACGGTGCCGAGCTTCGTGATGGCGGCGCTGATCAGGGTGCCGGACGGCTTCGGCCGCAAGGAGGCGACATGAGGGAGCGGGTGCTGTCGCTCGACGCCTTCCGCGGCTTCGCGATCGCGGCGATGCTGCTGGTGAACAACCCGGGCGACTGGAACCACGTCTACGCGCCGCTGCTGCATGCGAAATGGCATGGCTGGACGTTCACGGACTGGGTGTTCCCGTTCTTCGTCTTCATCAGCGGCATGGCGATGACGATCAGCCTCGCGCGCCGCGCGCAGGCCGGCGCCGACAAGCGCGCGCTGCTGCTGGCCACCTGGCGCCGGGCGCTGGTGATCGTCGCCCTCGGCCTGCTGCTCAACCTGATCCCCGCCTTCGACCTCGCCACCGTGCGCCTGCCCGGCGTGCTGCAGCGCCTGGGCCTGTGCACGCTGGCGGCCGCGCCCATCGTGCTGTGGTGCGGCGCGCGCGGCGTCGCGCTGTGGGCGGTGGGGCTGATGGCCGCCTACACGCTGGTGCAGCTGGGCCTGCCGGTGCCGGACGCCGACGGCGTCGTCCACGTCGGCGTGCTGGAGCCCGGCCGGGACGCGGGCGCGTGGCTGGACCGGCTGCTGCTGGACGGCCACCTGTGGAAACAGGCGAAGACCTGGGACCCCGAGGGGCTGCTCTCCACGCTGCCGGCGGTGTCGTCGCAGCTGCTGGGCGTGCTGGCGGGCTATGTGCTCGCGTCGCGCCGCCAGGCCCACGAGAAGACCATGGCCTGGATGCTGTGGGGCCTGGCCGCGCTGTGGCTGGGCCAGGTGCTGGACGCGTGGCTGATGCCCATCAACAAGTCGCTGTGGACGCCGTCGTTCGTGTTCACGATGGCCGGCTGGGCGCTGGTGGTGTTCGCCGTCTTCCACTGGCTGCTGGACGCGATGCCGCAGCCGCTGGCCCGCGCGCGCTGGGCGCGGCTGCTGCACCCGCTGGTGGTGTTCGGCATGAACGCGCTGTTCCTGTTCGCGCTGTCCGGGCTGCTGGCCAAGCTGCTGCACACGGTGAAGCTCGGCGACGGCCGCAGCCTGGGCCGGCACCTGTACCAGCCGCTGCTCGACCTCGGCCTCGCGCCCGAGAACGCCTCGCTGCTGCACGCCATCGCCTTCGTGCTGGCGATGTATGCGGTGGCCTGGGCGATGTACCGCAAACACTGGTTCGTGAAGGTCTGACCCATGAAACGCCGCGACCTGCTGAGCCTGGCCACCGCCCCGCTGCTGGCGGCCTGCGCCACCCCCATGCCGGCCCCGCCGTCGCCCGGCGAGGCCGCGCTGGCGGCGCCGCCCGCCGCCGCGTCCGCCCCCGCCGCCGGCACGCTGCCGCCCGCGCCGCCGCGCGAGTGGCGGGCCGCGTGGATCGCCACCGTCGCCAACATCGACTGGCCCAGCAAGCCGGGCCTGCCCGCCGAACAGCAGCAGGCCGAGATCCGCGCGCTGTGCGACACCGCCGCCAGCGTGGGCCTGAACGCGCTGATCCTGCAGGTGCGCACCGGCACCGACGCGCTGTACGAGTCCCGCCTGGAGCCGTGGAGCGAAGTGCTCACCGGCGTGCAGGGCCGCCACCCCGGCTACGACCCGCTGGCCGTCTGGCTGGCCGAGTGCCGCGCGCGCGGGCTGGAGCTGCACGCCTGGTTCAACCCCTACCGCGCGCGGCACAGCTCCGCCAAGTCGCCGGTGGCCGACACCCATGTCAGCCGCACCCGGCCCGACTGGGTGAAGCGCTACGGCGACCAGCTCTGGATGGACCCCGGCGAGCCCGCGGCCGCCGAGCACACGCTGGCCGTCGTGCGCGACTGCCTGGGCCGCTACGCCGTGGACGGCATCCACATCGACGACTACTTCTACCCCTACCCGGTCACGGACCCGGCCACCCGGCAGGAGCTGGACTTCCCGGACGAGCCCAGCTGGCGCCAGTACCTGGCCGGCGGCGGCACGCTGGCGCGCGCGGACTGGCGCCGCTACAACGTCAACACCCTGGTGCAGCGCCTGTACGCGCTGGCCCACGAAGTCCGCCCCGGCACGCGCGTGGGCATCAGCCCCTTCGGCCTGCCCCGGCCCGGCCTGCGGCCGGCCGGCATCACCGGCTTCAGCCAGTACGACAAGCTCTACGCCGACGTCGAGCTGTGGCTGCGCGAGGGCTGGCTGGACTACCTCGCGCCGCAGCTGTACTGGCCGCAGGCGCAGACGGCGCAGGCCTTCGAGCCGCTGCTGCAGGCCTGGCGCGCGCTGAACCCGCTGGACCGGCCCATCCACCCGGGCCTGTTCACCAGCCGCATCAACGACACGCCGCAGAGCTGGCAGCCGGGCGAGGTGCTGGCGCAGATCGCCACCATCCGCCGCGTGTCGCCGGGCAGCGGCCACGTCCACTTCAGCATGGCGGCGCTGCAGCAGAACCGCAAGGGCATCGCCGACGCGCTGCGCGCCGGGCCCTATGCCGCCCAGGCCGTTCAGGCCGGCGGCACCGTCCCCTGAGCGGGCGTGATCGGCGCCAGCCGCGGCAGCTCGTCGTCGGTCCACAGCCGGAACTGCGCGACGAAGTGCCGGCCCGAGCCGTCCTCTAGGCCGAAGCTGCCGCTGTTGCCCGGCGCCACGTCCAGCGTCATCTGCAGGCCGGCCAGGTAGTCGCACTGGGGCGGGCTGGCGTAGACCGGCACGCCGCCGCCATCGCCCACCCGGCCCAGCAGGCGGTCGTCGGCGGCAAGCCCGAGCTCGCGCACCGTGAAGCACATCGGTGCGCTGCCGGCGCAGCAGCCATGCGACTGGTAGAACAGCAGCTCGCCGTGCTGATCGCGCAGCTGTGCGATCAGCGCCAGCGCGGCCTCGGTGGCCTGCACGCGGGGGATGAGGTCGGTCATGGCAAGCCTTTCGCGCCACGGCGCGGGAAGGCGGCCGAAGCCGCCCTCCCGGGCCGCGATCAGAAGAAGCCCAGCGCGTTCGGGCTGTAGCTGACCAGCAGGTTCTTGGTCTGCTGGTAGTGGTCCAGCATGGCCTTGTGCGTCTCGCGGCCGATGCCGGACTCCTTGTAGCCGCCGAAGGCCGCGTGCGCCGGGTAGGCGTGGTAGCAATTCGTCCACACCCGGCCGGCCTGGATGCCGCGGCCCATGCGGTAGGCGCGGCTGCCATCGCGGCTCCAGACGCCGGCGCCCAGGCCGTAGGGCGTGTCGTTGGCGATCCGCAGCGCCTCGGCCTCGTCCTTGAAGGTGGTCACGGCCAGCACCGGGCCGAAGATCTCCTCGCGGAAGATGCGCATCTGGTTGTGGCCCTGGAACAGCGTCGGCTGGATGTAGTAGCCGCCCGCCAGGTCGCCGCCCAGGTTGGCGCGCTCGCCACCGATCAGCACCTTGGCGCCCTCCTCCTTGCCCAGCGCCAGGTAGGTCTGGATCTTGTCCATCTGCATCTGGCTGGCCTGCGCGCCGAGCATGGTGTCGGTGTCCAGCGGGTTGCCCTGCTTGATGGCGGCGACGCGCTTCAACGCGCGCTCCATGAAGCGGTCGTAGATGCTCTCCTGGATCAGCGCGCGGCTCGGGCAGGTGCAGACCTCGCCCTGGTTGAACGCGAACAGCACCAGGCCCTCGATGGCCTTGTCGAGGAAGGCGTCGTCGGCCGCCATCACGTCCTCGAAGAACACATTGGGGCTCTTGCCACCCAGCTCCAGCGTGGCCGGGATCAGGTTGGTGGCCGCCGCCTGCGCGATGACCTTGCCGGTGGCCGTGGAGCCGGTGAACGCGATCTTGCCGATGCGCCTGCTGCTGGCCAGCGGCATGCCCGCCTCGCGGCCGAAGCCGTTGACGATGTTCAGCACGCCCGGCGGCAGCAGGTCGGCGACCAGTTCGGCCATCAGCAGGATGCTGATGGGCGTGCTCTCCGCGGGCTTGAGCACCACGCAGTTGCCGGCGCCCAGCGCGGGCGCCAGCTTCCACGCGGCCATCAGCAGCGGGAAGTTCCACGGGATGATCTGGCCGACCACGCCCAGCGGCTCGTGGAAGTGGTAGGCGATGGTGTTGCCGTCGATCTCGCTGAGCGCGCCCTCCTGCGCGCGCACGCAGCCGGCGAAGTAGCGGAAATGGTCCACCGCCAGCGGGATGTCGGCGTTCAGCGTCTCGCGGATGGGCTTGCCGTTGTCCACCGTCTCGGCGTAGGCCAGCAGCTCCAGGTTCTGCTCGAGGCGGTCGGCGATCTTCAGCAGGATGTTCGCGCGCGCGGCCGGCGGCGTGGCGGCCCAGCCGGCGGCGGCGGCATGGGCGGCGTCCAGCGCCTTGTCGATGTCGGCGGCGGTCGAGCGCGCGGCCTGCGTGTAGACCTTGCCGTTGATCGGCGAGACCACGTCGAAATACTGCCCCTCCACCGGCGGCACGAACTGGCCGCCGATGAAGTTGTCGTAGCGGGGCTGGTAGGCGATCTTGGCGCCGGCGGCGCCGGGGGCGGCGTAAACGGTCATGTCTGTCTCCTGGTTTCCGTATCGGGGTGGGCCCGCCGAAGCGGGGCCGCTCCAGTGTGTAGCAGTTCCCCGGCCGGCGGAACATCGGCCCCAGCCCGCACGGGGTCCTACACTGCCGGCGCGCTTCCATCCGGGAAGCCGCCGGCCGGGACGCCCCGGCCGACCGTTCTCCCCGCCCGGGACGCCCCGGGCCGTTGCGCGCACGACGCGCCAGGAGCCGGGCCATGGCATGGCTGGTCCTCGTCATCGCCGGCCTGTTCGAGGTCGGCTGGGCCATCGGCCTGAAATACACCGAAGGCTTCTCCCGCCCCTGGCCCACCGCGGCCACGGTGGCGGCCATGGTCGTCAGCGTCACGCTGCTGGGCGTGGCCATGCGCACGCTGCCCGTGGGCACGGCCTACGCCGTGTGGACCGGCATCGGCGCCGTCGGCACCATGGCGCTGGGCATGCTGCTGTTCGGCGAGCCCGCCACCGTCGCCCGGCTGGCCTGCATCGGGCTGATCCTGGCCGGCATCGTGGGCCTGAAGCTGAGCGCCTGAAAACCCGCCGCCGGCCCCGCCCGCCGGCCGGGGGGCTTGACAGGCGTGCTAGCCTGTGCGGCATGGATTCGCGCAAGACCGTGTTCGCCAGGTCTTATCTGCAGCCCCGCCGGCCACCTCCTGGCCCCCTCCCGCGAGCGGCTCGCTTCAGCATCAACCCCCGCTGAGTGTTCTTGGGTGTTTCTGTCGCCGCACGGCATGGGGCCGGGCGGTGTTCGCTGTTTTTTCGCCCCGGATGCGGGCGGGCCGCGCGCCAGGCGCCGGCCGTGGGTGGCGGCCCCACATCGCCAATTCAAAGGAGTTCCACATGGCCAAGGAAGAACTGATCGAGATGCACGGCGTCGTGCACGAGGTGCTGCCGGACTCGCGCTTCCGCGTGACGCTGACCAACGGCCACGAGGTCATCGCCTACACGGGCGGCAAGATGCGCAAGCACCACATCCGCATCCTGGCGGGCGACAACGTGTCGCTGGAGATGTCGCCCTACGACCTGAGCAAGGGCCGCATCACCTTCCGCCACCTGGAGCGCCGCACCGGCCCCGGGGCCACGCCCGGCGGCCAGGGCGGCCCGCGCCGCTGAATTCCCGGCTGCCGCCGCCGCGGCGGCCCCTCTCGGCCGCCACGGTTCGCCCTGGCGGCCGATGCCTTTCTAGGAACAGCGGTGGATCTCGATGGTGGCGTGCGCGATTTCCTCGTGGACGGCCAACCAGCCGCGCACCTGCGCCGGCGTGAGCTGCGCATCGTGCGTGACGAGGCTGAGCGCGCAGGCATAGCTGGCACGGCCCACGCGCCAGACGTGCAGGTCGGCGATGACGGTCTCGCTGGCGGCGCCCTGCCCGGCGATCACCTCGCGGATCTCGTCGACGACGGGGTGGTCCATCTCGCGGTCCAGCAGCACTTTGGCCGTTTCGGCGAGCAGGCCCTTGGCCCAGAGGGCCACGACGACCGCGCCGACGATGCCCATGACCGGGTCCAGCCACGTCCAGCCCAGCCACCAGCCGCCCAGCAGCGCGGCGATGGCGGCCACGGACGTGGCGGCATCGGCCACCACGTGCAGGTAGGCGGACTTGAGGTTGAGGTCGTCATGGTGGCCGGCGTGGCCGTGGTGATGATCGTGGTGATGGCCATGCCCATGGTCGTGGGCCTGGCCCAGCATCCGCGCGCAGACGAGGTTCACCACCAGCCCCAGCACCGCGATGGCCATCGCCTCCCGGTAGTGGATGGGCTCGGGGTGGAGCAGCCGCTCGACGGAGCCGTACACCATCAGCGCCACCACGCCAAGCAGGAAGATCGCGCTGGCAAAGCCGCCCAGCACTTCGATCTTCCAGGTGCCGAAGGCATAGCGCGGGTCGCGCGCATGGCGGCGCGCGGCGGCATAGGCGAAGGCGCTCAGGCCGATGGCCACGGCGTGGCTGCTCATGTGCAGCCCGTCGGCCAGCAGCGCCATCGAGTTGTAGAACCAGCCGGCGGCGATCTCCAGCCCCATCATGGCCACGGTGATCCACATCACCCGCCGCGTGCCGCGCTCGGCGGCGCCGTTGCCGGTGTCGAACACATGCTCGTGCTGCCAGGCGGCGAGGTCGTGGGTGTGCATCGCGGGGGGCTTCCGGGGTTGCGGGCGTGGCCGGCATTGTGGGCGGCGGCCGGCAAAAGCCCCGCCGGCAAGGGGCTTTACTAAAATCTCGCCCTTTTTGCTCGCCCAGGCGCCACCCCCTTCCATGACCACAGCAGACGCACCGCCGGCCGGCCGGGCGCCCGGGCCTTCGCACCCGGCGCCGGAGCCCCTGGCGCGCCTGCTGCTGCAGTGGGGCGTGCCGCCGCCGGCCGCCGCGCCGGCCGTGACGGAGCGGCTGGGCGGCTGGCTGGGCTGGGCGGACGCCATCGGGCTGTCGCAGGTGCTGGCCGCGCCGCTGCCGGACGCCCCCGCCGGCGGCGACCGCCGCGCCGCGCAGGACTGGGCGCAGGCCGCGCTGGCGCGCGTGCTGGCCGACCTGCACG
The DNA here is from genome assembly GCF_047654785.1 of Roseateles sp. Lineage (GTDB taxonomy): Bacteria > Pseudomonadota > Gammaproteobacteria > Burkholderiales > Burkholderiaceae_C > Pelomonas. Next base: position 33,762 of record NZ_JASGKQ010000001.1, on the reverse strand, counting down.
CCGCCTTCGACGACGCCGAGCTGGCGCGCGACGCCGCCGAGCCGCTGCCCGAGCGGCCCGCGCCGCTGGCCGACCTGCTCGCGCCCTACCGGCTGCACCATGCGCAGCAGCAGCGCGCCATCGCCGCGCGCGTGGCCACGCTGCGCGAGCGGCTGCGCGGCCGCGTGGCCGAGGCCTCGCCCGCGCTGGCGCAGCTGGCGGCGCTGGACGCGGTGTTCGACCGCGCGCTCGCCGACCCCGGCCGGCAGCGGCTGGCCGCCCTGCCCGCGCTGCTGACCCGCCGCGCCGAGCGGCACGCCGCGGCCGACCCGCGCCGCTGGCGCGAGCGCTTCTGGGCCGACCTGCAGCGCGCGCTGCGGGCCGAGCTGGACCTTCGACTCCAACCGGTGCTGGGCCTGATCGACGCCCTGCACGACGACGCTGCCCGATGAACCGATTCCTGAACGCCCTCTACCCCCTCGCCCTCGCGGCCGGCCTCGCGGGCATCGCCGGGGCCGCGCTGGCCGCGTCGCGCCACCACCCGGTCGCGCTGGCGATGACGCTGCTGATCGCCGCCTTCTTCGCGCTCGGCGCGCTGGAGCTGCGCGCCTTCCGCCGCGACAGCCGCGGCCTGGCCGCGGCCCTGGCCGCCGAGCCCACCGCCGACGGCGGCGACGCCTGGGTCGCCACGCTGCCCGAGGCGCTGCGCGCCGCCGTGCAGCAGCGCCTGGAAGGCCTGCGCCCGGCGCTGCCCGGTCCGGGCCTGGCGCCCGCGCTGGCCGGCCTGCTGGTGCTGCTGGGCATGCTGGGCACCTTCATCGGCCTGGTCATCACGCTGGGCGGCACCGCCAGCGCGCTGGGCCAGACCGCCGACCTCGCGGCGCTGCGCAGCGCGCTGGGCGCCCCCGTGCACGGCCTGGGCCTGGCCTTCAGCGCCAGCGTGGCCGGCGTGGCGGGCTCGGCGATGCTGGGGCTGATGGTGGCGCTGGCCCGCCGCGAGCGCGCCGCCCTCGGCGGCCGGCTCGACGCGGCGCTGCTGGGCCGTCTGCGCCCGCTGACCGCCGCGCACCGCCGCGCGCAGGCGCAGCAGGCCGCCGACGCCGCCGCGCTGGCGGCCGCGCAGCAGCACCAGCAGGCGCTGGTGCAGCAGCTGCAGCAGTTCGGCCGGCAGATGGCCGACGAGCTCGCCGCGCAGCACACCCGCTTCGCCGACGCCCACCAGGCGGCGCAATCGCGCTTCCACACCGACACGCAGGCCGCCTACCAGGCGCTGGCCGCCAGCGTGGACGGCACGCTGCGCACCAGCCTGGCCGAGAGCGCCCGCCTGGCCGGCGCCGCGCTGCAGCCCGCCGCCGAGGCCGCGATGGCCGGCATCGCCCGCGAGGCCGCCGCGCTGCACGAGCGCGTGGGCGCGCAGGTGGGCGCGCAGCTCGACGCGCTGGGCCGCCGCTTCGAGGCCGGCGCCGCGCAGATCGCGCAACAGCACGGCGCCGCCGCCGAGGCCCAGGCCGCCGGCCTGGCGCAGCAGCGCGAGGCGGCGCTGCGGCTGCTGGCCGACGCCGACGCGGCCAGCCAGCAGGCCGTGCAGCGCCTGGGCGAGCGCTGGGCCGACCAGGCGCAGGCGCTGCTGGACGCGCTGGCCGCCGCCGCCGCGCGCCAGCAGGCCGCGCAGGCCGAGGCCGATGCCGCGCGGGCCGAGCAGGACGCCCGGCGCCGCGCCGAGGCCCGCGCCGACGCCGAGGCGCTGGCCCGGCAGCGCGACACGGCGCAGCAGCTGCTCGCCGCCAGCGGCCAGCGCGCGCAGGACGCGGTGGCCGGGCTGGCCGCCGGCTTCGCCGCGCAGACCGAGGCCGCCGTCGCCGCGCTGGCCGGCGCGCACGGCCAGCTGCAGGCCGCCCACGCGGCGGACGACGCCGGCCGCCTGGCCGCCTGGCGCGACGCGCTGCAGGCGGCCGGCGAGGCGCAGGCCGCGCGGCAGCAGCAGCTGGCCGACGGCCTGCTGGCGCACACGCGCGAGCTCGTCGCCCAGGGCCAGGCGCAGGCGCAGGCGGCGCTGGGCGAGGCCGGCGCACTGCTGAAGGCGGCCGGCGAGGCGCCGCGCGCGGCGGTCGAGGTGGTCGCCGCGCTGCGCGAGCAGTTGGCCCAGAGCCAGGCCCAGGACCGCGCCGCGCTGGCCGAGCGCGCCGAGCTGATGCAGACCGTCGCCGCGCTGCTGGCCGCGCTGCAGCAGGCCGCGGGCGAGCAGCGCCGGGCCATCGACGCGCTGACGGCCGGCGCGTCGTCCCAGGTGCAGGCGCTGACGGCCGGCACCGCCGCGCAGGTGACCGCGCTGCTGGACCGCTCCGCCGCGCAGCTCGAGACGCTGGGCGAGCGCTTCGCGTACCAGGCCGACGCCACCGGCCGGACGCTCGCCGACGCCGCCACCACCCTCGCCGCCAGCGCCGCCGAGATGGGCAGCCTGGGCGAGGGCTTCGGCGCGGCCGTCGAGCAGTTCCAGGGCGCGAACGCGCAGCTGGTGCAGCACCTGGCGGCGCTGGAGGAGCGGCTGGGCGGCGCGATGGCGCGCAGCGACGAGCAGCTGGGCTACTACGTGGCGCAGGCGCGCGAGGTCATCGACCTGTGCCTGGGCTCGCAGAAGCAGGTGCTGGACGCGCTGCAGGGGGCCGCCGCGCATGGATGAGCCGCTGGAGATCGAGCAGGACGACCTGGGCGCGCCGGCCTGGGCCGCGTTCGGCGACCTGATGGCCGGGGTGCTGGGCGCCTTCGTGCTGGTACTGGCCGCGGCGCTGGTGGGCCAGCTGGACCTGGCCGGCCGGCTCGAAGCCGAGGTGCAGCAGCGCCAGGCCGAGCAGGCCCGCCGCGAGGCGCTGGAGCGCGCGCTGGCCGGCCCGCTCGCCGACGGCCGCATCACGCTGGTCGAGGGGCGCATCGGCATCAGCGGCGCGGTGCTGTTCGCCACCGGCTCCGACCAGCTGCACGCCGACGGCCGCGCGCTGCTGAAGAGCCTGGCCACGCCGCTGCGCACCTACCTCGCGCAGCGCGACGAGGTGCTGATGGTCAGCGGCTTCACCGACGACCGCGGCCTGGTGGCGGGCCGGGGGGCGCCGAAGTTCGCGGACAACTGGGAGCTGTCGGCCCAGCGCGCGCTGAACGTCGCGCGGGCGCTGATGGCCGAGGGGCTGCCGCCGGATGCGGTGTTCGCCGCCGCGTTCGGGCCGCAGCGGCCGGTGGCCTCCAACGGCGACGCGGCCGGCCGCGCGCTGAACCGGCGCGTCGAAATCGCGCCCACGCCGCGGCCCCGGCGCGTGGCCGCGTCCGCCCCCTGATGGATCTGATGGACGCACGGGACGATCCGCTGGCCTGGGCCCGGGCGCAGGACGCCGACCCGGTGCGCCGCCGCGTGCTGGAGGCGCTGGCGCGGCGCGCCGCCGCCCTGCCGCCGGGCGCGCTGCGGGAGCGGCTGGTGCAGGCGCTGCTGCGGCGCGCGCAGGCCGCGCCATCGCCCGCGCCACTGCCCGCGCCGCCGGCCGCGCGCCCCGGTCCGCAGGCGGCGCGGGCCGGGCTGGCCGCGCTGCTCGCGGCGCTGCAGGCCGGCGCCGGCCCCGAGCTGCGCACCGTGCGGGCGCACCAGCGCACCTGGAGCGCGCTGCGCCTGACGCGCCGCATGGCCGAGGTGGCCGCGCCCATCCCCGAGCACCTCGGGCCGCTGCACAGCCAGGTGCTGGTGACGCGCGCGCTGCAGCGGCTCGAGGGCCTGTCGCCCGCCTACCTGCAGCGCCTGCTGGCCCAGCTCGACGGCCTGGCCGCGCTGGCGCCGCTGCAGGCCGCGGCCGAGGCCGAGAAGCCCGCCCGCGCGGCCCGGCCGGCGGCGGCGAAGAAGCCGCCCGCCCGGCGCCGCTGAGCCTCGCCGACCGCCGTGCGGGCCATCACCTGCCGGCATACCCGCTGCGGCGTCGTGCATGGCCGCTGCGGGCTCACCCGCAAACGCGCCGGGCAGGCCCGCTGCAACAATCCGGGCCAGCACAGCCCGCCCGCCGCATGAAGCTCCCCACCCTCGCCGCCGCCTCCCTGGCCCTGCTGCTCGGCGCCTGCGCCAGCGTCGCGCCGCCCGCGCCCGCCACGCCGGCCCCGGCCATGCGCGCGCCGCACATCGACCGCAGCCACACCTCGCAGAACCAGGACAGCCGCAGCCTCTTCATCGTGCTGCACTACACGGTGCTGGACTGGGAGAAGTCGCTGAAGGTGCTGACCACCGGCGGCCAGGTGTCGGCCCACTACCTGGTGCGCGACGAGCCGCCCGTCAGCTACGCCCTGGTCGACGAGAACCGCCGCGCCTGGCATGCCGGCGCCAGCTTCTGGGCCGGGCACCAGAACCTGAACTCGTCGTCCATCGGCATCGAGATCGTCAACCCGGGCTGGGTGGACGGCCCGGCCGGCCGCGTCTACGCGCCGTTCCCGCAGGCGCAGATCGACGAGGTGATCGCGCTGGTGCGCGACATCCAGCAGCGCCACCACGTGCGGCCGGAGCGCATCATCGGCCACGCCGACATCGCGCCGGGCCGCAAGCAGGACCCCGGCCCCAGCTTCCCGTGGAAGCAGCTGGCCGACGCCGGGCTGATCCCCTGGCCCGACGGCCCCGCCGTGCTGCTGAAGACGCTGGAGCACGAGGTGGCGCCGCGCGACGTGGCCTGGCTGCAGGAGCGGCTGGCGCGCATCGGCTACGGCGTGCCGCGCTCGGGGCAGATGGACCCGGCGACGCGGGACGTCGTCGCCACCTTCCAGATGAAGTACCGCCCGCGCGACATCTCCGGCACCGTGGACGCCGAGACCGCCGCGCTGATCGAGGTGGCCGCCACGCCCGGCCTGATGCGCGTGGCCGGCACCGGGGTTGCCGAGGCCCGGCCCTACACCTCGCGCTGGTGATGCTGGGCTTCCTGCTCAAACGCCTGGCCGCGCTGGTGCCGACGCTGATCGGCATCACGCTGGTCGCGTTCGGCCTGATCCGGCTGGTGCCCGGCGACCCCATCGAGGTGATGATGGGCGAGCGCCGGCTGGACCCGGAGGCCCACGCCGCGCTGGTCAAGCGCATGGGGCTGGACCAGCCGCTGCCGGTGCAGTACGCGGACTACGTCGGCAAGCTGCTGCACGGCGACCTGGGCCAGAGCCTGGTGAGCCGCGAGCCGGTCAGCGCCGAGTTCGAGGCGCGCTTCCCCGCCACCGTGGAGCTGGCCGCCGCGGCGCTGGTGTTCGCTGTCGGATTCGGCCTGCTGCTGGGCGTCAGCGCGGGCCTGCGGCGCGGCTCGCTGCTGGACCAGGGCGTCATGGGCACGGCCACCGTGGGCTATTCGATGCCGGTGTTCTGGTGGGGGTTGATCCTCATCATGTTCTTCTCGGTGCAGCTGGGCTGGACGCCGGTGAGCGGCCGCATCGGCATCGAGTACGACCCCGAGCGCGTGACCGGCTTCATGCTGATCGACGCGGCGCTGTCGGACGAGGAAGGCGCGTTCCGGTCCGCGCTGCTGCACCTGGTGCTGCCGGCGCTGGTGCTGGGCACCAGCACGCTGGCGGTGGTGGCGCGCATGACGCGCTCGTCGATGCTGGAGGTGCTGCGCGAGGACTATGTGCGCACCGCGCGGGCCAAGGGCCTGTCGCCGACGCGCGTGGTGGTGGTGCATGCGCTGCGCAACGCGCTGATCCCGGTGCTGACCGTCGTCGGCCTGCAGACCGGCAGCCTGCTGGCCGGCGCGGTGCTGACCGAGACCATCTTCTCGTGGCCGGGCATCGGCAAGTGGCTGATCGACTCCATCGCGCGGCGCGACTATCCCGTCGTGCAGGCCGGCATCCTGATCTCGGCGCTGACCTTCATCGTCGTGAACCTGGCGGTGGACCTGCTGTACGGCGTGGTGAACCCGCGCATCCGGGGCGGGGGGCATTGATGGCCGCCGTGCCGATCGAGAAGCAACCGCCCGGCCCGCTGCGCGAGTTCTGGGCGGGCTTCACCGCCAACCGCGGCGCGTTCATCGCGCTGGTGGTGTTCGTGCTGATCGCCGCGTCGGGCCTGCTGGCGCCGTGGATCGCGCCGCACGACCCCATCGAACAGTACCGCGACCACATGCTGACCCCGCCCGTCTGGGCCGAGGGCGGCAACGCGCGCTTCCTGCTGGGCACCGACGAACTGGGCCGCGACATGCTGAGCCGGCTGCTGCACGGCGCCCGCGTGTCGCTGGGGCTGGCGCTGGCGGCGGTGGCGATGTCGCTGGTGCCGGGCGTGCTGCTGGGGCTGCTGGCGGCGTTCTTCCAGCGCTGGCTGTCGCCGGCCATCATGCGCGTGATGGACATCGTGCTGGCGCTGCCCTCGCTGCTGCTGGCCATCTGCGTCATCACCATCCTCGGGCCAGGCCTGGTCAACACCGTCATCGCCATCGCCATCGGCGCGCTGCCCGGCTATGTGCGGCTGACGCGCGCGGCCGCGCTGTCCGAGACCGGGCGCGACTACGTCACCGCCAGCCGCGTGGCCGGCGCGGGCGTGTGGCGGCTGATGTTCATCACGGTGCTGCCCAACTGCATGGCGCCGCTGATCGTCAACGCGACGCTGAGCTTCTCCTCCGCCATCCTGGAGACGGCGGGCCTGGGCTTCCTCGGCCTGGGCGTGCAGGCGCCGACGCCGGAGTGGGGCACGATGCTGTCCGCCGCGCGGGACTACATCACGCGGGCGCCCTGGGTCGTCACGCTGCCGGGGCTGACCATCCTCGTGACGGTGCTGGCCATCAACCTGATGGGCGACGGGCTGCGCGATGCGCTGGACCCGAAGCTGAAGAAGGTCGCATGAGCATGAGCCTTCTGGACATCCGCAACCTGCGCGTGCGCTTCGGCCACTTCCCCGCCGTGGACGGCGTGGACCTGTCGCTGGACGCGGGCGAACTGCTGGGCATCGTCGGCGAGTCGGGCTCGGGCAAGTCCGTCACGATGCTGGCGCTGATGGGGCTGATCGACGCGCCCGGCAAGGTGACGGCCGACGCCGTCGAGTTCCAGGGCCGCGACCTGCTGGCGCTCTCCGCCCGCGAGCGCCGCGCGCTGATCGGCCGCGACGTGGCGATGGTCTTCCAGGACGCGCTGACCAGCCTGAACCCGAGCTACACCGTCGGCGCGCAGATCGCCGAGGTGCTGAAGGTCCACCTCGGGCTGACCGGCCGCGCCGCGCGGCAGCGCGTCGTCGAGCTGCTGGAGCAGGTCGAGATCCCCGACGCCGCCAACCGCGCCAACGCCTACCCGCACCAGCTCTCCGGCGGCATGAACCAGCGCGTGATGATCGCGATGGCCATCGCCTGCGGCCCGAAGCTGCTGATCGCCGACGAGCCGACGACCGCGCTGGACGTGACCATCCAGGCGCAGATCATGGCGCTGCTGCTGAAGCTGCAGCGCGAGCAGGGCATGGGGCTGATCATGATCACGCACGACCTGGCCGTGGTCGCCGAGATGGCGCAGCGCGTGGCCGTGATGTACGCCGGCCAGGTGGTCGAGACCGGCCCGGTGCCCGGCCTGTTCGACGCGCCGCGCCACCCGTACACGCGGGCGCTGCTGGCCGCCATTCCCGAACACAACAAGGGCGCCCGGCGGCTCTCGGCCCTGCCCGGCATCGTGCCCGGCGCGCTGGACCGGCCGCAGGGCTGCCTGCTGAGCCCGCGCTGCCCGCGCGTGCAGGCGCGCTGCCACGCCGAGCGGCCGGCGCTGGCGGCCGGCGTGCGCTGCTTCTTCCCCGTCGAGGAGGCGGCCCATGCCTGAGGACTTCAGCCCCCACGCATCGCCTGCGGCGACGCTACCCCCCGAGGGGGCGCCGCCGGCTTGGGGCGGCCCGGCGCCCGGCTTGCTGCTCGAAGCGCACGGCCTCGCGCGGCACTACGAGGTCAGCCGCGGCCTGTTCAAACCCAAGGCGACGGTGAAGGCGCTGAACGGCGTCAGCTTCACGCTCGGCGCCCGGAAGACGCTGGCCGTGGTCGGCGAGTCCGGCTGCGGCAAGAGCACGCTGGCGCGGCAGCTGACGCTGATCGAGCCGCCGACGCAGGGCGCGCTGAAGATCCGCGGCACCGACGCCGCGCACGCCGACGCGGCCACGCTGAAGGCGCTGCGCCGCGACGTGCAGATGGTGTTCCAGAACCCGTTCGCGTCGCTGAACCCGCGCAAGACCATCGCGACGACGCTGGCCGAGCCGCTGCTGATCAACACGCCGCTCACGGCCGCCGAGCGCCGCGAGCGCGTCGAGCGGCTGGCCGCCAAGGTAGGCCTGCGCCCCGAGCACCTGCGCCGCTACCCGCACATGTTCTCGGGCGGCCAGCGCCAGCGCATCGCGATCGCGCGGGCCATGATCCTGAACCCCGGCATCGTCGTCGCCGACGAGCCGGTCAGCGCGCTGGACGTGTCCATCCAGGCGCAGATCCTGAACCTGTTCATGGACCTGCAGGACGAGTTCGGCACCGGCTACGTGTTCATCTCGCACAACCTCAGCGTCGTCGAGCACGTGGCCGACGAGGTGATGGTGATGTACCTGGGCGCGGCCGTGGAGGTGGGGGCCAAGAAGACGCTGTTCGCCGCCCCGCTGCACCCCTACACGCGCGCGCTGATGAGCGCCACGCCCGCGCTGCGCGCGGCCGACCGGCGCGAGCGCATCGTCATCCACGGCGAACTGCCCAGCCCGCTGAACCCGCCGAGCGGCTGCAGCTTCCACAAGCGCTGCCCGCTGGCGCAGCCGCGCTGCGCCGACGAGGTGCCGGCGCTGCGCGCGGTGGACGGGCGGCAGGTGGCCTGCCACGTGGTGTAGCGCCGCGGCGAACCTGACGTTCCCGCGCTCGCCGAAAAAGCGACACACCGTGTCGCCCGTCTGAGCTGGTCGCACGCGCGCCTCATCATGCGGCGGGCGCAAAAAGGGCAGCCCGCAGGCTGCCCCCGTCGCGCGCGTTCAGCGCGTCACTGCGGCGCCGAGGCGGCCGCGTCGGCCATGCACTTCTTGACGTGGCTCCTGGCGGCGGCGCCGTGCAGCTTCTTGTCGGCGGCGGACTTCTCGCAGGCCGGGCTGCCGGGCTCGGCGGCCGCGGCGCCGCCGGACAGGCACTCCTTCATGAAGGCCTTGCGCTCGTCGCCCTTCTTGCCCTTGGCCTCGGCGTTGCAGGTCTTCATCTTGGTCTGCTGCGCCGTGGGCGCCTTGTCTGCGGCCTGGGCGCCCAGCGCCACGGCGAACAGGGCAGCGGCGAACAGCGGGGTCATCGACTTCATGGGCATCCTCCTTCAGGGGTTGAACGGGCCAGGGCATTCAAGCATGGCCTCCGGTCTTTGCCAAGACGGCCCGCCCCCAACGCAGCCTGCCGGCCGGCCGTTGACAGCCACGCGCGCGGTCACAGGATGCGCCGCGGGTGCGCCAGCGCCTCGTGCGCGGCATGCAGGCGGCGCACCAGCACGCGGATGAACGCGCGGTCGAAGCGGTGCTGGCAGGCCGGGCTGAGCTGGCCCAGCATCTCCGGCGTGAAGCAGATGGTGGTGCATTCCCGGCTGACGCGGATGTCCGTGCTGTGGCGGCGCAGGTCGGGGTTGGGCGCCAGGTAGGCCATCTCGCCGACCGAGGTGCCGGTGCCCAGCGTGGCCACCAGCCGGCCGTCGCGGAACACCTCCACCTCGCCCTGCGCGACGATGTGGAAGCTGTTGCCCTCCTGGCCGCGCTTGAACAGCGCATGCCCGACCGGGTAGCGCCGCCAGCGCGCGCGGCGCACCACCTCCCACAGCTGCACGTCGCCGAAGTCCGCGAAGAACTCCAGCGCCCGCAGCAGGTTGAAGCGCTCGGAGTCGCGCACCTCGCCGAGCCGGTTCAGCGGCACCTGCTGGCCGGCCACCAGCGCCGAGAGCGCCTGCGCGAAGCCGTCCCAGTCGGCGAAGCGCTCCTGCGGCGCCTTGGCCAGCGCGCGCTGCACCACGGCGTCCAGCGCCGCCGTCACGCCCTCGCGCTGGCCGGCCAGCGGCAGCGGCGCCTGGTGGTAGATCTGGTGCATCAGCGCCATCTGGTGCGGCGCATCGAACGGCGGGCGACCGCCGATCAGGTGGTAGAGCACCGCGCCCAGCGCGTACATGTCGGCGCGGCAGTCCACGTCGCCGCCGTCGATCTGCTCCGGCGGCATGTAGGCCAGCGAGCCGACGCGGTGGATCTGCGTCGCGTCGGCGTGCAGGTTGAGCGCGGAGCCGAAGTCGCTGACCTTCACGTCCACCACCTGCCCGCTGGCGTCCAGCACGGCCAGCAGGTTGGCGGGCTTCACGTCGCGGTGGATCAGCCCCTGGCGGTAGACGTAGCCCAGCGCCATCGCGCACTTGAAGCCCAGCTCGACGATCTGGTCCAGCGGCAGCAGCCGGTCGCTGCGGCAGAAGTGCTTGAGCGTGACGCCGGGCACGTACTCCATGACGAGGTAGGGCGACTCGGCGGACGCCACCGCGTCCAGGATGGCCACCACGTTCGGGTGGTCCAGCCGCCCGGCCAGCGCGGCCTCGGCGCTGAAGAAGCGGTGGGCGATGTCGCCGGCGGGCGCGCCGGCCGGCGGCGCCCAGGCGCGCAGGCGCTTGATGGCGACGTCCTGGCCCTGGAAGGGGTCGCGCGCCAGGAACACCTCGCTGGTGGCCCCTTCGCCCAGGCGGCGCAGCACCTGGTAACGGCCGATGTGGGAGGGGAGGTCGTCCGTCACGCGCGGCATGATACGGGCCGCGCATGCCGGCGCCGCCGCGCCGCCCGGCGTTCGGGCCGGGCGCCCCCGCCTCCTAAAATCGCCGCCATGATCCAAGCCAAGCAGGCGCTGCTCGCCGCACTCGCCGACTCCCTCCAGGAAATCGCCCCCGGCTCGAACGCCGTCGCCGCCTTCGAATCCCCCAAGCAGGCCGCCCACGGCGACTTCGCCTGCACCGCCGCGATGCAGCTGGCCAAGCCCTTGAAGGCCAACCCGCGCGAACTGGCCACCCGCCTGGTCGCCGCGCTGCAGGCCCGGCCCGCCTTCCAGCAGTGGGTGCAGTCGCTGGAGATCGCCGGCCCGGGCTTCATCAACATCCGGCTGAAGCCCGCGGCCAAGCAGGCCGTGGTCGCCGAGGTGCTGGCCGTCGGCGCGGCGTTCGGCCACCGCGCCGCGACCGGCCGGCACGTGATGGTGGAGTTCGTCTCCGCCAACCCCACCGGCCCGCTGCACGTGGGCCATGCGCGCCAGGCCGCGCTGGGCGACGCGATCTGCGCGCTGTTCCAGAGCCAGGGCCACGACGTGACCCGCGAGTTCTATTACAACGACGCGGGCGCGCAGATCGCCACGCTCGCCCACTCCACGCAGCTGCGCCTGAAGGGCGTCAAGCCCGGCGACGCCGGATGGCCCGAGGCCGCCTACAACGGCGACTACATCCAGGACATCGCCGACGCCTTCCTGCGGCGCGAGACGGTCCGGGCCGACGACCGCGAATTCACCGCATCCGGCGACGTGGACGACCTGGACGGCATCCGCCAGTTCGCCGTCGCCTACCTGCGCCACGAGCAGGACCTGGACCTGCAGGCCTTCGGGCTCAAGTTCGACAACTACTTCCTGGAGAGCAGCGTCTACCAGGGCGGCCAGCTGGAGAAGGCCGTCGAGCGCATCGTCGCCAACGGCAAGGCCTACGAGCAGGACGGCGCGCTGTGGTTCAAGTCCACCGACTACGGCGACGACAAGGACCGCGTGATGCGCAAGCGCGAGGGCGGCTACACCTACTTCGTGCCCGACGTGGCCTACCACGTCAACAAGTTCGAGCGCGGCTACACGCAGTGCATCAACATCCAGGGCAGCGACCACCACGGCACCATCGCCCGCGTGCGCGGCGGCCTGCAGGCGCAGGGCCTGGGCATCCCCCAGGGCTTCCCCGACTACGTGCTGCACAAGATGGTCACCGTGATGAAGGGCGGCCAGGAGGTCAAGATCTCCAAGCGCGCCGGCTCCTACGTGACGCTGCGCGACCTGGTGGACTGGACCAGCCGCGACGCGGTGCGCTTCTTCCTGATCAGCCGCAAGGCCGACACCGAGTTCGTCTTCGACATCGACCTGGCGCTGAAGGCCAACGACGAGAACCCGGTGTTCTACGTGCAGTACGCGCATGCGCGCATCTGCTCCGTCATCCGCCGCTGGGCCGCCGAGATGGGCGGCGACCCGGGCGCCATCGCCGGCGCCGACCTCGGCCTGCTGGCCGCGCCGACGGAAGAGGCGCTGATGCTCAAGCTCGCCGCCTACCCCGACATGCTGTCCGGCGCCGCCACCGGCCTGGCGCCGCACGACGTGGCCTTCTACGCCCGCGACCTCGCCGCCGCCTACCACGCCTACTACGCCGCCGAGCGCGTGCTGGGCCAGGCGCCCGAACTCAGCCGCGCCCGCGTCGCGCTGCTGGCCGCCACCCGCCAGGTGCTGGCCAACGCGCTCGGCATGCTGGGCGTGACCGCGCCCGAGCAGATGAGCCGCGACCTCCCCGACCCTGCCGCCGAACCCCTCCCGGAGACCGCATGACCGCCGCCGCCAAATCCACCCGCCACCAGCGCCAGAACCAGAAGGGCGGCTTCGTCCTCGGCCTCATCATCGGCCTGCTGGTGGGCCTGGCCGTCGCGCTGGGCGTGGCGCTCTACATCACCAAGGCGCCCATCCCCTTCGTCAACAAGGTGCCGCAGCGCACCGCCGAGCAGGACGCCGCCGAGGCCGAACGCAACCGCAACTGGGACCCCAACGCCCCGCTGGCCGGGCGCACCGCGCGCAGCGCCAGCGGCGTCGTCAACGCCGCGCCGGTGGTGACCGCGCCGCCGCCGGCCGCCAGCGCCGCAACCCTCCCCGCGCCGGCCGCCACGGCCACGCCCCCCGCGCCGCCGCCGCCCAGGCCGGCCGCCTCCGCAGCCTCCGCCGCGCCCAAGGCCGCGGCCGCGGCGTCGGCCGCCGAGTCCTACGTCTACTTCGTCCAGGCCGGCGCCTACACCCGCCCCGAGGACGCCGAGACGCAGAAAGCCAAGCTCGCCATCCAGGGCTTCACGGCCAAGACGATGGAGCGCGAGCAGAACGGCCGCACCCTCTACCGCGTGCGCCTCGGCCCCGTGGACACCCGCGAGGGCGCCGAAGACCTGCAACGCAAGATCGAAGGGGCGGGCTTCGAGGCCAACCTCGTTCGTGTACAACGCTGACCTCCCGCACTCAAGGATGACTGCCGCCATGAAGCGCCGCGATTTCTCCGCCCTGCTCGCCGCCACGCCGCTCGCCGGCACCCTGGGCACCGCCCACGCCCAGGGCGGCCCCGTCGAAGGCCGCCACTACACCGCGCTGTCCCAGCCGCTGCCCGCGCAGGCCGGCAAGATCGAGGTGGTCGAGTTCTTCTGGTACGGCTGCCCGCACTGCTACGCCTTCGAGCCGCAGGTCGAGGCCTGGACCCGGCAACTGCCCGCCGACGTGGCCTTCCGCAAGGTCCACGTCGCCTTCCGCGCCAACGTCAGGAGCCACCAGCGCATGTTCTACGCGCTGGAAGCCCTGGGCAAGGAAGCCGCGACCCGCCCGGCCATCTTCGCCGCCATGCACCAGCAGGGCCTGCCGCTGGACGACGCCAAGAGCCAGGCCAAGTTCCTCGCCGGCCTGGGCGTCGGCGTGGACCCGGCCAAGTACCAGGACGCCTACAACTCCTTCGGCGTGCAGACCAAATGCACCCAGGCCGAGAAGCTGTCCGAGGCCTACCGCATCGACGGCGTGCCCTGCATCGGCGTGGGCGGCCGCTTCCTGACGGCGCCCAGCATGGCCTCCGGCGGCCAGCGCCTGCCCGAGCACGAGCTGGGCCAGCGCGCGCTGCAGGTCACCGACTTCCTGATCAACCGCGCGCGCACCAAGGCTTGAAGCCGCGCGGTCGGGCACAGCAGGCGCCTAGAATGGCCTGCAACTTCCGTGCCGCCATGCCTCCGCGCCTCCTCCCGCCCCTGCTTCTCGCGCTCGCCGCCCTTGCCGCCCACGCGGAGAAGGGCGATCGGGCCCAGCCCATGGTCTTCACGGCCGACAAGGAGGGGCGGCTGGACGGCGTCAACCAGCGCACCGAGCTGCTGGGCAACGTCATCATCACGCAGGGCAGCCTGATGCTGCGCGCCGAGAAGGTGGACGTGCGCGAGACGCGCGACGGCTACCACCTGGCCCACGCCACCGGCCTGCCCGGCAAGCCGGTCAGCTTCCGCCAGGCGCGCGACCTGCCCGGCGAGGCCATCGCCGGCGTGGCCGACCAGCTCGAATACGACACCAAGACCGAGACCGTGCGCTTCATCGGCAACGCCAACGTGCGCCGCACGCGCGGCGCGGCGGTGGCCGAGGAGGTGACGGGCGCCGTCATCGTCTACAACAGCCGCACCGAGGTGTTCACGCTGGAGGGCGGCAGCGCCTCGCCGAACCCGAACGGCCGCACCCGCATCGTCATGATGCCGCGCGCGCAGCCGGGCGACGCGCCGGCCTCCGCGCCGGCGCCGCTGCCGCTGCAGCCCTCCACCACGCTGACGCCGCCGCGCAAGTCCTCATGAGCAGCGGCGCGTCCTGCGGCAGCCGGCTCGAAGCCGAGGGCCTGGCCAAGACCTACGGCGTCCGCAAGGTCGTCAAGGACGTCCACGTGCGCGTGGACTGCGGCGAGGTGGTGGGCCTGCTGGGCCCCAACGGCGCCGGCAAGACCACCAGCTTCTACATGCTGGTGGGCCTGGTGCGCTCGGACGCGGGCGTCATCCGCATCGACGGCGCCGAGGTGCAGCGCCTGCCCATCCACCAGCGCGCGCGGCTGGGCCTGAGCTACCTGCCGCAGGAGGCGTCCATCTTCCGCAAGCTCACCGTCGAGCAGAACATCCGCGCGGTGCTGGAGCTGCAGCAGGACGAGCGCGGCCGCTCGCTGCCCCGGGCGCGCATCGACGAGCTGCTCAACGGCCTGCTGCACGACCTGTCCATCGAGGGCCTGCGCGACAGTCCCGCGCCGGCGCTGTCCGGCGGCGAGCGGCGCCGCGTCGAGATCGCCCGCGCGCTGGCGACGCAGCCGCGCTTCATCCTGCTGGACGAGCCGTTCGCCGGCGTGGACCCGATCGCCGTGCTGGAGATCCAGCGCATCATCGGCTTCCTGAAGGCGCGCGGCATCGGCGTGCTGATCACGGACCACAACGTCCGCGAGACCCTGGGCATCTGCGACCGCGCCTACATCATCAGCGAGGGCGCCGTGCTGGCCGAGGGCACGCCCGACGAGATCGTGGCCAACGCCGACGTGCGCAAGGTCTATCTCGGCGAGAACTTCCGGATGTAGAGGATGGTGAGCCCCTCGCACATCCTCGCGGCATCGAGCCGCTCGCACATCGCCAGCGCGGGCCGGCTTGGGAGCGGCCCGGCGCTCGGCCCGCAGGGTCGCCACCACGGCGCCGCGCCATGAAGCAGACGCTGCAGGTTCGCCTCAGCCAGCACCTCGCGCTGACGCCCCAGCTGCAGCAGTCCATCCGGCTGCTGCAGCTCTCCACGCTGGAGCTGCACCAGGAAGTCGAGCAGATGCTGGCCAGCAACCCGCTGCTCGAGACGGAGGAGGAATTCACCGTCAGCACGCCCGAGCTGGCCGCCAACGCGCCGGCCGAGGCCGGCACGGAGGCGTCCGCCGGCGAGTCGGAGGGCGGCGACGCGCCGGAGCTCAGCGGCGAGGACTTCGGCGGCACCGAGCGCGAGGACTGGGAGAACGGCACCGAGCGCGACGACTTCGACGGCATCCGCGAGCTGCCCTCCGGCAGCGGCAGCGGCGCGGGCGACGACGACGGCGAGCGCGAGAGCCAGGAGTTCGCCGAAACCACGCTGGCCCAGCACCTCGCCGGGCAGCTCGCCGGCCTGACGCTGTCCGCCGAGGACCGCGCCGCCGTGCAGGTGCTCATCGAGTCGCTGAACGAGGACGGCTACCTCGAAGACCCGCTGGAGGAGATCGCCGCCGCCTTCGGCGCCGACGCGGAGGCGCGCGAGGAACTGCTGGACCGGCTGCGCATCGCGCACAAGCTGCTGCAGAGCCTGGAGCCCGCCGGCACCGGCGCGCGCGACCTGTCCGAATGCCTGGTGCTGCAGCTGCGCACCCAGCCCGCCAGCGCCGCCCAGGCCCTCGCCGTGCTGATCTGCCAGCGCCACCTGGAACTGCTGGCGCGCCGCGACATGCGCCGCCTGATGGCCGAGACCGGCGCCGACGAGGCCCTGCTGCGCGAGGCGCAGGGCCTGATCACGCAGCTGGAGCCCAAGCCCGGCCGCCGCTTCGCGGCCGGCGCGGCGGCGGCCATCGTGCCCGACGTCATCGTGCGCCGCAGCGGCCGCGAGTTCCGCGTCATGCTCAACCCCGAGGTCGCGCCCAAGCTGCGCATCAACGAGCTGTACGCCAACGCGCTGCGCGCCACGCGCGGCGGCATCAGCAACTCGCCGCTGGGCGGGCAGCTGCAGGAGGCGCGCTGGTTCATCAAGAACATCCAGCAGCGCTTCGACACCATCCTGCGCGTCAGCCAGGCCATCGTCGAACGCCAGCGCGGCTTCTTCACGCACGGCGAGCTGGCGATGAAGCCGCTGGTGCTGCGCGAAATCGCCGACGAGCTGGGCCTGCACGAGTCCACCATCTCGCGCGTGACGACCGCCAAGTACATGGCCACGAGCTGGGGCACCTTCGAGCTGAAGTACTTCTTCGGCTCCGGGCTCTCCACCGAGGCCGGCGGCGAGGCCTCCAGCACCGCGGTGCGGGCGCTGATCAAGCAGTTCGTCGCCGCCGAGGACGCGAAGAAGCCGCTCTCCGACAGCGCGCTCGCGGCCATGCTGGAGGAACAGGGCATCCAGTGCGCGCGGCGCACGGTGGCCAAGTACCGCGAAGGCATGAAGATCGCGCCGGCCAACCTGCGCAAGGCGTTGTAACGGCGCCCGCCGCGCGCCGTTAACTCCTCACGCATTCCCGCCGCTCCAGCGCGGCAGCAGGGGCCGATTGCGCAATACGGGCGGGCAGGCCGGAGACGCCACCCCAATACTGGCTGCATAGACCCATCCACACGCGCGCGCCACCGCCCAGGTGGGGGTGGCGCCGCGTGCTTCCTCACCGTCTTGCAGCCCGTATGAACCACATCTACCGCAAAGTCTGGAACCGGCGCCTGGGCGCCTTCGTCGCCGTCGCGGAGACCGCGCGCAGCTGCGGCAAGGCCGCCGGCGCGGCCGGCCTGGTCGCCGCCGCGAGCGCGGCCTTCGCGGCCGGCCCGGGCACGCTGCCCACCGGCGGGCAGGTCACCGCGGGCAGTGCCGCCATCGCGCAGCAGGGCAGCGCGATGACGGTGACCCAGGGCAGCCAGCGCGCCGCGATCAACTGGCAGAACTTCTCCATCGGGCGCGACGCCAGCGTCAACTTCGTGCAGCCCAACGCGCAGGCCGTGGTGTTGAACCGCGTGACGGGCACGCAGGCTTCGGTCATCGACGGTGCGCTGAAGGCCAATGGCCAGGTCTTCGTACTCAACCCCAACGGCGTGCTGTTCGGCAAGGGCGCGCGCGTCGATACCGCCGGCCTCGTGGCCTCCACGCGCGACCTGAGCGATGCGGACTTCATGGCCGGCAAGGCCAGCTTCAGCGGCAGCGGCGCCGGTAGCGTCGTCAACGAAGGCACGCTCAACGCGGCCGACGGCGGCTACGTGGCGCTGATCGGCCAGCAGGTGCGCAACGACGGCGTGATCTCGGCCAAGCTGGGCCACGTCGCACTGGCCGCGGGCAACCAGGTCACGCTGAACTTCAACGGCAGCTCGCTGGTCGGCGTCACCCTCGAACAAGGCGCGCTGGACAGCCTGGTCGCCAACGGCGGCGCGATCCTGGCCGATGGCGGCCAGGTGCTGCTGACGGCCAAGGCCGCCGAAGGGCTGCTGGACGGCATGGTCAACCACACGGGCGAGATCCGTGCGCGCACCATCGCAGAGCGTGAAGGCAAGATCGTGCTGCTGGGCGACATGGACAGCGGCACCACCACGGTCAGCGGCACGCTGGACGCCTCGGCGCCCGATGCAGGCAACGGCGGCTTCATCGAAACCAGCGCCGCCAAGGTCAAGGTCGCCGACGGCGCGCGCATCACCACGGCGGCCGCGCAGGGCCGCACCGGCCAGTGGCTGATCGACCCGAACGACTACACCATCGCCAGCAGCGGCGACATCAGCGGTGCAACGCTGGCGGCGCAACTGGCCAACAACAGCATCACCGTAGAGAGCGCCACCAACGTCAACGCCAACGGCAATGGCGACATCTTCGTCAACGAGGCGGTCAGCTGGAGCAGCAACAACACGCTGACGCTGAAGGCCGGGCGCAACATCTACGTCAACAAGGCCATCACCGCCACGGGTGCCAGCGGCAAACTGGCACTGGAATACGGGCAGCTGGCGAGCGACGGCGTGGTCGGCGGCAAGACCTCGGACTACTACGTGAACGCGCAGGTATCGCTGCAGGCCGGGCAGAATTTCTCCACGAAGCTGGGCTCGGGCGGTAACACCAACACCTACACCGTGGTGACCAGCCTGGGCGCGCTGGGCAACACCTCGACCGCCAACCTGATCGGCGCGTTGAACACCAGCACCGTGACCGCGTACCTGGCGCTGGGGGCGGACATGAATGCCGCCAACACCAACTTCACGAACACCGTGGCCGGCAACAACACGCCCACGGTGTTCACGGGGCTGGGGCACACGATCAGCGACTTCAGCATCACGGGCTCGTCGGGCCAGAACTATGCCGCCTTCTTCGGTGGCAGCCGGAGCAGCCTGACGGTGCGCGACCTGCACCTGGACAACGTGACCGTCAACGGCAGTGGCATGTTTGGGGCGGCCGCCTTGATTGGGAAGGCGACGGGCCCGGTATCGATTTCTGGCGTCGCCGTCTCCAATCTGAGTGTCTCGGGGGGCTACTACTCCGGTGGGCTGATCGGCTTCGTGGAAACCTCGGGCACTGTCAGCATCGCGCGCAGCTCGGTCCAGGGCACAACGATATCCGGCCAGCCGGCAGGCGGCTTGATCGGCGAACTCAGGGGACCCTTGCATGTGGCCGATTCCTATACGCGCATCAACATAGTGCATTCGTCCAACCAATTGCAAGGTGGCGGATTCATTGGCCTCTTGAGTGCCAACGCCACCATCGAGCGCAGCTACCACGTGGGCACTGTCGCCAAGTCGGGCTCGGGAGCCTTTGTCGGCATCAAGTCAGCGAGCGGTAAGACGGTCACCCTCATCGACAGCTTCTGGGACAACACCGTTGGCCCGGCCATCTCGCCGCTGGGCGGCTGCAACAACACATGCCCGACGACCACGATCACCAACAGCCGTGCGCGCACCACCGCCCAGATGACAGTCCTGCGCGCGGCGGATGGCGCGGCGGGGTGGCGGGCGGATCGTCAACATCCTCTCCATTTCCGGCCAGCGCGGCGGATATGGGCGGGCGGCCTATGGCGCGTCGAAGGCGGGACTGGAGGCGCTGACGAAGGTGATGGCGGTGGAGTTCGCTCCATATGGCATCAACGTCAACGCCGTCGCCCCTGGCGGGGTGGAGACGGAGATGACGCGCCAGGCGCATTATGAGGCAACGCGCGCGGCCTACACCCGGCTGGTTCCGCTCGGGCGCTACGGTACGCCCGCGGAAGTCGCCGATGCCGTTGTGTTCCTGTGCTCCGACGAGAGCCGCTATGTGCAGGGACACACGCTGAATGTCGATGGCGGCTTCGGCGCGGCGGGACTGATGCCCAACCCCGGCGATCCGGGCGCGGGCACTCCATGAGGACGGGATGGGGACGCGGCGCGTGTCCCCATCCCGTCATGAGTTAGCGATAGTCTTCTGCGGACACGTGTTCCAGCCAGGTCACTTCCACATCCAGCGGCGTGGCCTCGTGAATTGCGACATGGACGAAGCTGTGGTCGGGCGCGGCGCCGTGCCAGTGCTCGTCCTCCGCGTCGATCCAGGCGGTGTCACCGGGGCGGAGCACCAGCAATTCCCCCCCGCGGCGCTGCAATCGGCCGACGCCGGAGAGCACGTGCAGCACCTGCCAGGAGGGGTGCGTGTGCCAGGCGGTGCGCGATCCCGGCTCGAACGAGACGCGGTAGATGCGCACATCGTTGGGTGGCCCGCCGCGCGCGATCTCGTCGCGCCAGACGGTGCCGGTGAATCCCACGGCGGACCCACGCAGGGTGGGGATTTGCTCTTCGCTCAAAAGTCGGATCATCGGGAAAGTCCTCGTCACCAGCCGGCGAAACCAGCGCCCGGGAAGCGCTGCTCGATGAACGCCTTGACCTCCGGGGATTGATAGGCCGCGACCAGTCGCTGGACCCAGGGTTTGTCCTTGTCCGCCTCGCGCACGACGATCTGGCAGACATATTGCGACTGCGGCTTTTCGAGCAGCAGCGAATCATTCTGCGGGTTCAGTCCCGCGAGAATCGCGTAATTGGCGTTGACCGCCGAGGCATCGACATCATCGAGGGAGCGGACGAGCTGGGCCGCCTCCAGTTCATGGAAGCGGAAGCGGTGGGGGTTGTCGGTGATGTCGAGGGGGGTGGCGGCGAAACCCGCGCCCGGGCGCAGGCGGATCAGCCCGGCCGTTTCCAGCAGGATCAGCGTGCGGGCCTCATTGGCCGGGTCGTTGCCGATCGAGATCAGCGCGCCATCCGGCAGGTCGCTCAGCGTCTTGTATTTCTTCGAGTAGAACGCGATGGGGAACAGCACCGTCCGGCCCACCGGCACGATCCTGTAGCCCCGCGCGGCGATCTGCGCCTGCAGGAACGGGACATGCTGGAAGCTGTTGGCCTGCACGTCCCCCGCCGCCAGCGCGGCGTTGGGCACGATGTAGTCGGAGAATTCGACGATCTTCACGTCGAGCCCGTTGCGCGCGGCGACCTTGGCGGCCACGGCCATGACCTCGGCGTGGGGGCCGGAGGTCACGGCCACCTTGATCGTTTCCGCCCGGGCGGTGGCCACTGACGCCATCAGCATGAGCGTCAGCACGAAATATCTCAGCACGGTCAATCTCCTCTTGGGGCACGTGGATGAGCACCGCCTCCGTGCCGGCGGAGGCTTGATCCGCGCTCGGCGTGACGGGGAAGGCATGTGAATCATCGTGGTTCTCACGATAACACCATTAAGAATGATGTAAATTTCATAAAACTATTTTCAATAGTGATTATAGGGCGCGCCCGGGTCGCCGCCCGGACAGGGACACATCGAGGGCCGGGCCTGGGGCAGGCGGGGACAGTCTTCCCCGAGCCTTGCCCCGGCCCTTCCCCCCGGGTCTTGCCCCGGCCCTTCCATCGTGTCCTGATACGGCGCCTTTCGCCGGAGCCTGCCGCCCATGCGCATCATCGTCATCGGTGCCGGGATCGTCGGCCTCGCCAGCGCCTGGTTCCTCGCGCGCGACGGCCACGCGGTGACCGTGGTGGACCAGGAAACCGAGGTCGGCCGGGGCGCCAGCTTCGCCAACGGGGGACAGCTCTCCTACAGCTACGTGGCGCCGATGGCGGCGCCCTCGGTGTTGCGGGGGCTGCCCGGCTACCTGCTGCGCGCCAACAGCCCGGTGCGGTTCCAGCCCTCCGCCGATCCGGCGCAGTGGACGTGGCTGCTGCGCTTCCTGCGCGCCTGCAACGCCGGGGCGGGCGCCATCGCCACCGCCAAGCTGCTGGCGCTGTCGTTCCATAGCCGTGACATGCTGCACGAGATGATCGGCGCCACCGGCATCGCGTTCCATCATCGCCGCAACGGCAAGCTGGTGGTGCAGTCCTCCCTCGCGGCGCAGCGGGAGGCCGAGCTGCAGATGCGCCTGCAGGCCACCATGGGCTGCGTCCAGGAAGCACTGACGGCGGCCGAGTGCGTGGCGCTGGAGCCGGCGCTCGCCTCCCTGCGTGGGCGGCTGGTGGGGGGCATCCACACCCCCTCCGAGGAGGTGGGCGACTGCCGCATGCTGTGCCTCGGCCTGGAGCGCGTGCTGGCCGCCGCCCCTCATGGCGTGACCTTCGCGCTCGGCACGCGCGTCGAGGGTATGGCGATGACGGGAGGGCGGGTGGCGGCGCTGCGCACCTCGCTCGGCCCGATGGAGGCCGATCTCTACGTGCTGGCGGCGGGGGCGGGCAGCCGCGGGCTTGGGCGGTGGGCGGCGCTGTCCCTGCCGGTGCAGGCGGTGCGCGGGTATTCGATCTCGGCCCGCGTGCGCGACGGCCACGCCCCTCCCGAGCGCAGCATCACCGACACGGCGCGCAAGACCGTCTATGCCCCGATCGGCGGCCACATGCGCGTGGCCGGCTTCGCCGAGGTCACCGCCGGCACCCCCGAAATGCGGCCAGGACGGGTGGCGGCGCTGATCGCCACCCTGCAGGCCACCTTCCCCGGACTCTGCGATGTCGAGGACGTGCAGCCCTGGTCGGGGCTGCGCCCGGCCACGCCCACCGGCCTGCCGGTGATCGGGCCGAGCCGGGTCGCCAACCTCATGCTCAACGTGGGACAGGGCGCGCTCGGCTTCACCCTGGCGGCGGGCAGCGGCCGGCTGCTCGCCGACCTCGTCGCCGGCCGGCCCCCCGCCCTCCGCGCCACCGACTACGCCGCCCCCGGAGGGGGAAGGCGGACGGGGTGACGATCATGCCGGTGATGGCGAGGCGTGGCGCTGGGTAGCCCCATGTGACTGGGGGAAGGCGTGGCATGACGGCAGGAAGTAAAAGAGTCTTCTTTTTCTGAAGAAAAAGAAGCAAAAAGACTTCATTCATTTGGAGTCGAGGTGTTGCAACCGTATGACTCTAAACGGATAGAAGTTTTTTGGTTCTTTTTTTCAAAAAAGAACATTCTTGCTTTTTCTGCTCTCGCGAGAGTCCCAATCAGCGGGCACCGGTATAAATCCATGTCGTCGGGACCGCCAATCCCGCGTCACCGGAGGTATGCCCATGCGTGATTTCGACGAGCTGAGCGAGCGGGAGATTCTCGCCCTGGCCATCAGCAGCGAGGAGGAGGACGGGCGCATCTATCTCGATTTCGCCGAGGGGTTGCGCGCCGATTATCCCGCCACCGCCGGCATCTTCACCGCCATGGCGGCGGAGGAGGACCAGCACCGGCGCTGGCTCATCGACCAGTACCGCCGCAAGTTCGGCGAGCACATCCCGCTGATCACGCGCGCGCATGTGCGTGGTTTCTACCGGCGCCGGCCGATCTGGCAGATGCTGCCGCTGAACCTCGCGGCGGTGCGCCGGCAGGCCGAGGAGATGGAGTACAATTCGGCGCGGTTCTATCGGTGCGCCACCGCGCGCGCCACCGATGCCTCCATCCGCACGTTGCTGGGTGACCTCGCCACCGCCGAGAGGAAGCATGAGGATCTCGCCGAGCATCTCACCGAGAAGGCCCTGGCCGGGCCGGAGCAGGCGCGGGAGGCGGAGACGGCGCGGCGCATCCTGCTGCTCCGTTTCATCCAGCCCGGGCTGGCGGGGTTGATGGACGGGTCGGTCTCCACGCTCGCCCCGGTGTTCGCCGCGGCGTTCGCGACCGGGCGGCCGTGGGATGCCTTCGTGGTCGGCATGGCGGCCTCGATCGGCGCCGGCATCTCCATGGGATTCGCCGAGGCGCTGTCGGACAACGGCAGCCTGACCGGCCGGGGCGCGCCGCTGATCCGTGGCGTGGTGTGCGGCCTGATGACGACGCTCGGCGGCATCGGGCACACGCTGCCGTTCCTCATTCCCGACTTCTGGACGGCGATGGCGGTCGCGGTGGGGGTGGTGGTGGTCGAACTGGCGGTCATCTCGTGGGTGCGGTGGAAATACATGGAGACACCGCCCCTCTCGGCCGCCCTGCAGGTCGGGTTCGGCGGCGCGCTGGTGTTCGCCACCGGGGTGCTGATCGGCAGCAGTTGACCGGCGGGGCCGTGGATCGCCGGCCCGCGTGTCATGCCCGTTTCCATTCCTGACAGCCGTTGGCATGAAGGGGGCGGTTTGACGGGAAGGAGGGTGCGATGCGCGGGATGCGCGGCGGGATGAAGGGGATGGGGCCACGCGGGGCGGTGCTGGCCACCCTGCTGGTGCTCGCCATGGCGGGGCCGGCGCGGAGCGAGCCGGATTACTTCCGGGTTGTCGGGGTCGCCGCCGGCACGTCGCTGAACGTCCGGGCCGAACCCGCCGCGTCGGCGCGGCGGGTCGGCACAATTCCCCATGACGCCGATGGCGTGCGCAATCTCGGGTGCCGGGGCGGGCCGACCCTCGCGGAGTGGGAGGCGGCGACCCCCGCGCGGCGCGCGGCCAGCCGGAACGACCGCTGGTGCAAGGTCGCGTTCGGCGACGTCGAGGGATGGGCGGCGGGCCGGTTCCTCGGCGAGGGCGGCGCGCCGGCGGGCGGGCGGTAGGGGGAGGCCGCGGCGTTGGCTGGGTGGGAGGAAGGAAGAAGTTCTTCATTTTCTGAAGAAAAAAACTCTTCCTTCATTCTGGCCGCCCGTTGCCAAAGGCAAGGCAGGCAGGGGAATCGGCACTGTCCTGCCTTCGGTTCCGGTCAGCCTGAAAGCCTCTAGACGGGGCGCGCATCCTTCAGTTGCTGCGTTGCGTCCGCTGCGCCGTGGGGCAGGTGCGTGAACGCGAGCACCCTGGGGTCCGGCACGTCGGTCAGGGCGGTGAGGTCGAAGGATGTGAAGTTGAGGCCGTTGTAGTCGCGCAGGAAGAACAGCTTGCGGTCGAGGTCGGACAGGCTTGTCCAGTTGGTGAATTCGGTCTGGTAGGGTTGGTCGCCCTGGTCCTCCAGTCCCTTCACCTCCAGGGCGCCGCTCTGCGGGGAGGCGATGCTCGCGCCGCGCGGCCGGTCGAACGTGTTCATGATGTGGGCGAGCGCCAGCACGGCGAGGTCGGGCGAGGCGGCCTTCTCGGTGTACTGCGCGTAGGTACGTGGCGCGCACGAACCGGCCGACCGAGGTGCTGGAGGCGGGCAGCCCGGCCGTGGCGATTCCGAAATCCGGCTGTGTCGCCGTGTAGCTTCCGAAAGTGGCGGTTGATTTATCGACGTTGCTGAGGAAGGTGTAGTTGTCCAGGTTGGTCAGGTGCCAGGGGAATTGCGGACCGTTCGTCATCACCCCGACGGGGTTGTCATACACGTTCATCTGGCCCTGGTGGAATTCGATGACGAGCGCCTTCCCCGCCGTGTCATGCGCCACGTAGTGGAAGGGGGATTCCACGCCGCCGAGGAGGGGCAGCGGCACCAGCGCCACCGGCTGCGTGGCCAGCGCCGCCTTCACCTCGGCCACCGTGCCGAATTGCCCGAGGATCCAGGTGCCGAGATCGGAGGCGGAGAGCACCTGCTGCGTCGCCGGCACCGCTGCCTGCCGGCCTGCCGCCGCGGGGTAGGACAGCAGGCTGAAGGTCAGCCCCTGGTCGTTCATTCCCTCAAGTACCTTCAGATCGGCCACTTCAATGGGGGCCTGCGCCGTCGGCAGGTGGGTGGGCGTGGTCACCGCGAGGATGGGATGGCGCCCCCGATACGCCAGTGGCGGATGCCCCGCGATCTCGGAGGTGACGGCGAACCCGGCCGGGAAGTAGGTCACCTGGTAGGGCAGGGTGGTGGTGAGCTCAAGGGTCCGGCCGAAATAGGGTTTACCGGCGGCGTCGCGATAGATCAGGGAGGTGCACATGTCAGGCGTGCTTTCCGGTCATGCGGGGAGGGGAGGCTTGCCGCATTCCGTGGGGCGGCGGCAGCGGATGTTTCACTTCAAATGACTCCGAGATCTGGCCCTGGCCAGGGAAGGTGGCTGGGGACACCGTGTTGGTTCGACCGGTCAATGTTCTGATTGCACGTTGGCACGCGCGACCGTACGGTTTAAGTGCCCGTTTGAAAACTCATTGGATAGCGTGGATCAGGCCTTGTCCTTGTGGCGCCTGGAGGTTGGAGCGGCGGTTTTCAGCCATTCATTGTAGCTTGATCACAAGCCTGCAACGCCATTGGAGTAAATTTTCAAACGGACACTAAGGATCATCGAAGGTAACAGATCGTTTCTCTCAGAGCAAATTTTTCTGAGAGTGGTGGTCCGAGATAGGTGGTTTCAAAAATTTTATAATAAAATCAATGGTGTAAATGGGCAGAGCGAGGCCATGTCCGTCTCAGGTTACCACTCTGGAGTGCCTTTCAGTAACTATAAAAATTGAGCACTTTTATTGAATGCGGATTGCACGGTGTTTGTTGCCTGGTTAAGAGCGCCTGGATATTTTGGTCCTCACGTCATGGGGGCACAGGCTCAGATGGAGGCGTCGGGTGTTGTTCCCTCGTGCCATCCCAGGGGCGCTGGTTGAGGTGGCGCGCCGGGGCGTGCCGGGGGGAGCGCCCGGCAAGGTGGGGCTGGCTGCCGCCACCGCCTGTCTGCCTGGCTGCATGTCGGCCGGGGCGCCCGCCATTCCCCTCTTCGGCGCCTATTTCCCCTCCTGGCTGGCCTGCGCGGGCGCGGGGGTTCTTGGCGCCATCCTCATGAGGGTGGTGTTCATCCGCGTGGGGATCGACGACGCGCTGTCGCTCCGCCTGCCGGTCTATGTGTGCCTCGCCGCCGCCATCGGCTTCCTGGTCTCCCTCCTCGGCTTCGGGCGGTAGCGCGTGGACGACGAGCCCCCCCCCTCCCGCGCGACGCGGGCTCGCGATCGCGGTCAGCCTCCTCGCGGTGGCCGCGGTGGCCGTCTTCGGCTGGCGCTATGTGCGCACCGCCGAGCTCAATCCGCTCTCCCAGGACGCGGTCCTCACCGCGGATGTGGTGAACATCGCCGCCGCGGTGCCCGGTCGCATCGCCTCCTTCGGCGTCGTGGAGAACGGCACGGTGCGCCAGGGCGAGACGCTGTTCGCGCTCGATCCGCTCACCTACCGGTTGCAGGTCGAGCAGGCGAGGGCCGACCTGCGGATCGCGGAGGCCGCCCTGAGCGACCGTGAGCGCACGATCGCCGCCGAGCGTTCCAACGCCGTCATCGCCCGCGAGCAGGTCAGCCGCGCCCGCGCCAACCAGGACCTCGCGGTGAAAACCCTCGCCCGGCTGGAGGCGCTGAGGCCCAAGGGCTATGTCAGTGCCCAGCAGGTCGACGATGCCGCGACGGCGCGACGCGACGCGGAGGTGAGCCTGCGGCAGGCCCTCCTGCAGGAGGAGGCCGCCCGGGTGCTGGTGAGCGACGCCGCCGCCGCCGCCGCCCTGGTGGAGGCGCGCCGCGCCGCCCTCGCCCTCGCCGAGCGCGCCCTCGCCGAGACCACCTTCCGCGCGCCGTTCGACGGCAAGGTGGTGGGCCTGTCGACGGCGGCGGGGGAATACGTCCTGCCGGGACAGTCGATTTTCACCCTGATCGATACGGGCGCGTGGTTCGCCTCCGCCGCCTTCGTGGAGACCGAGCTGCCGGGCATCGCCGTGGGCAACTGCGCCACCGTCTACGTGCTCGCCGACCGCGTCCTGCCGATCCGGGGGCGGGTGGAGGGCATCGGCTGGGGGGTCATGTCCGACGTGGCGATCACCTTGCCGCGCGGCATGCCGATTGTGCCCAAATCCCTCGACTGGGTGCGCGTGGCGCAGCGCTTTCCCGTCCGCATCCACCTCATCGACCCACCGGATGACCTGATGCGGATCGGCGCGTCGGCCACTGCGACCGTGCATCGTGGCACACGCTGCTGAGCTTCCGCTCTGGCTGTGGGCCATCCGGCAGGTCCGGGCCGACCTGATGCCCTTTCCGGGGCGCCTCGCCATGACCTGGCGGGTGGCCCTGCTGTGCATGCTCGTGGCGGGCGCCGCCATGCTCTACAAGGTTCCCGAAGCGGCGATCGGCTGCTACCTTGTGATCTTCCTCGCCCGGCCCGACGGCGCGGAATGCGTGGGCCAGGCCATTGGCCTCATCGTGCTGGCCAGCATCGTGGTGCTGGCCCTCGCGCCGGTGATCCAGGTCACCGCCGACGACCCCCTGCTCCGCATCGCGGTGATCGCGGCGACCTCCTTCGCTTTCGTCTTCCTCGGCGCCGCCTCCCAGCTCGGCGAGATCGGCTCGATCATCGCGCTGGTGATCGCCTTCATTCTGACGCTGGTGGACGACGTGCCGGCGGGCGAGGTGGTGACGCGGGGCCTGCTCTATGCGTGGCAGATGACGTCCATGCCCATGGCGCTGATGATCGTCTTCAACCTGCTGCTCGGCACCGGGCCGCACCGCCTGCTCCGCGACACCATCGCGGGTCGCCTCGCGGCCGGCGCCGAGGCGCTGGAGGGCATCCTTGCCCACCCGGGGGAGCCTCGCCGACCGGCTCGCCGAGGGCACGGCGGACAGCGACAAGCAGGTGACGCTCGCGCGCCTCTTCCACACCGCGCCGCGCGCCCGCGTGACCTGGCTCAACGGCGCCGCCGCGACGAGCTATCGCCTGCTCCTCGCCATCGCCGCCCTGCCGGGCGAGGTGACGGAGGAGGTCCGCGCGGCGCTCGCGCGCCAGTGCCGCGCCGCCGCCGCCGCCGTGGCCACCGGGCGGCGGCCCGCCGCCTCTCCGCCCCCGCCGCCGTCCGGCATCGCGGCGCTCGATGCCGCGCACGCGGCGCTGGCCGGTCTCGCGCGCCTTGATGGAGGCACCGACGCCAGGCCGGCGGCGCGGCCGTTCCTCGCCGCCGACGCCCTCACCAACCCCGATTACCAACGCTACGCGCTGAAGACGACGGCCGCGGCGGTGATCTGCTACCTCATCTATTCGCTGATCGGCTGGCAGGGGATCCATACCGCCATGATCACCTGCTACGTCGCCGCCCTCGGCACCACCGGGGAGACGGTGCACAAGCTGGTATTGCGCATCTGCGGCTGCCTTGTCGGCGCGGCGATGGGGATCCTCGCCGATCCTGTTCGTCATTCCACATCTCGACTCGGTGGGCGGGCTCATGGTGCTGGTGTTCGCCGGGATCCTGCCGGCGGCGTGGGTATCCTCGGGCAACGCGCGCATCTCCTATGCCGGGGTTCAGATCGGGCTCGCCTTCCTCCTCACCATTCTCCACGGCTTCTCGCGCAGCCTGAGCATGGATTCGGGGCGGGATCGAGTGATCGGCATCCTGCTCGGCAATCTGGTGGTCTATCTGATCTTCACCGGCATCTGGCCAAAGAGCGTCGTCGTCGATGTGCGCGAGCGCCTGTCCCGCGCGCTCGCGGCCCTGGCGCGGCTGGCGCGGCTCGAGCCCTCCGCGCGCGTCATGGCCATCGGCGAGGCGGCCGTGGTGGAGACGGAGATGGCCACCGCCCGCGAGCAGTTGCGGGTCCTGCCCC
Organism: Roseateles sp.; assembly: GCF_047654785.1. GTDB lineage: Bacteria > Pseudomonadota > Gammaproteobacteria > Burkholderiales > Burkholderiaceae_C > Pelomonas. Next base: position 4,520 of record NZ_JASGKQ010000001.1, on the reverse strand, counting down.
TCGAGCCGGCCGCGTCGCGCCTGTCCCCCCGCGGCATCGTCCGGCTTGAGGCGCTCGTCGCCGAGACGCGGGCGATGCCGCCGGCGCTGATGGTCTCCCAGGAGCGGACGCAGGACATGGCGGAGCGCCTCGCGCGCCTCGCCGGGCGGATGACCGGCCGGCCGGCGGGCGCCCCGGCCCCTCCCGCCAACGCTGATGGCGAGGGGGCGGATGGCGGGGGGGCGGATGGCGAGGGGGCGGATGGCGAGGGGGCGGACGCGGCGGACAGCGGCCTTGCCGCGCGTCTGCGCCGTCTTGAGCGCCTGGCGGCGGGGCGGTCATGACGGCCCGCCGTGTGTCTCCCCGCGCGCGGGCCGCCCGTTCCCTCGCGCGGGGCGGCGCGTTCGCGCTGGCCTGCGCCGCGCTGTCGGCCTGCGCGCTCAGCGCGCTCGACAGCGCCCCCCAGAGCCCATCCACCCCCTGGGTGCCGGCCACGGAGGCCGGAGGGACCGCCGCCGCGCCCGGGTTCCGGGTGCCGGCCGATCGCGCGGTCGCGGTGCTGATCCCGACGCCGGGCATCGTGCGTGACAAGGCCTACAGCCTTCCCGAACTGATCGACATCGCCCAGACCAACAACCCGCTCACCCGTGTCGCCTGGCAGCAGGCGCGCCAGGCGGCGCTCGCCGCCGGCATGGTCGAGGCGACCTACCTGCCGTTCATCTCGGCGAGCGTGATCGGCGGGCATCAGAAAATCACCAACTCCCTGCCGCTGCCCATCGGCACCATCAACAAGGTGGACTCGGACCTGGAGGGCATCTCCCCGCAGGTGGCGCTGCAATGGCTGGTGTTCGATTTCGGCCAGCGCGGCGCGCTGCACGCGGCGGCCCAGCACAACGCGACGGCCGCGAACATTCTCTTCAACGCCGCGCATCAGAAAATCATCTTCGACGTGACGCGGACCTATGCCCTCCACGGCGCGGCGCTCAGCCGCGAGCGCATCGCCGCGCAGGCCCTGGCCAACAGCCGCAGGATCCAGGACGCGGCCGAGGAGCGGATGCGCAAGGGTCTCGGCACCACCGTGGAACTGGCCCAGGCCAACCAGCAGGTGGCGCAGGCTCGTTTCGCCCTGGTGCAGGCCCAGGGCGCCGGGCACGATGCCTATCAGGCGCTCCTCGCCGCCATGGGGGTCTCGCCGGTGACCACGATCAAGATACGCGAGGCGAGCGGACGCCCGTTGCCGGACACCGTGGCCGTGCCGACCGAGGCGCTGATCACCGCCGCGCTGGCCCAGCGTCCCGATGTGCTCGCGAGCTTCTCGGCCCTGAAGGCGAGCCAGGCCGGCATCTTCGCGGCGCAGGCCGAGTTCCTGCCGAAGGTGTTTCTCAGCGCCGTGGCGGTGGGCGGCAACACCAATTTCAGCGCCGGGGGACTGCCCACCATCGGCCAGCAATCCTCGGCGGCCGGCGTGCTGGTCGGCGCGACCGTGCCGCTCTACGACGGCGGATTGCGGGCGGCGCGGCTCAGGACCGCGGAATCACTCGCGGCGGCGAGCGAGGCCACCCTCGACAAGGTGCGCGACACGGCGGCGCGCGAGATCGTCGTCGGCGCGAACACGTTGCGCTCGGCGCTCGCCGCCCACACCGCCGCGACCGCCCTCGTCAAGGCGGCCGCCGTGACCTATGACGCGGCGCTCGACGCCTACACATCCGGGGTCGGCACCCTCACCGCCGCGACCGCCGCCGACAGCGCCCTCCTCACCGCGCGGCAGGCACAGGCGGACGCGCACGCGGCCTCCCTGGTCGCGGCCGCCAACCTCGCCTTCGTGCTCGGCGACATGACCTCCCGCGAGGCTCCCGCGCCGTGGATGGGGAGGTGAGGGCGGTTTCCAGGTCCGGGCGCAACAGCTTTCCATGACTGTTTTGCTTCTTTTTCTTCAGAAAAAGAAGACTTTTCCCTGTCTTCCCGCCGACCGGGACTCCGCCCCGCTATCCCTCCGCCAGAACGGTGTCCTTTCGTTTCCCCCTGCTCAGTTCACGATCCTTGAGCAGGGCGTACAGCACCGGGATGACCGCCAGTGTCAGCACGGTGGACGAGGCCATGCCGCCGATCATCGGCACGGCGATGCGCCGCATCACTTCCGATCCCGTGCCGGTGCTCCACAGGATCGGCAGCAATCCGGCGGTGATGGCGGTGACCGTCATCATTTTCGGTCGCACCCGTTCCACCGCGCCGTCCATGATGGCGGCGTGGACATCGGCCCGTGTCATGGCCCGTCCGTCGCGGCGGCGCGCCCGCATGCCGAGCGCCTCGGCGCTGCCGACCTTGCGGCGCAGGTCGCGCCGTCCCCAGAGCGGGATATCCTGCTCGATCCGGTAGAGGATCGGGCCGTTGAGCCGGCCGGGCAGCACGCCGCCGCGTCGAGGAGACGGTCCGGTGGTCCTTGTCGGGGGCGTGGGGGGGAGGCTTGCCAGGGGCGGGGATGAAGGCAGGGGCGGGGCGGAGGCCATTCCGCGGTTGACGCGGCGCGGCGCGGCGCCGCAGGAGGGGTGGGCTCTCGCCGCAGAGGATGCCGCATGTCGAATGCCGTCGCCGCGCCAGGACCCGCCCGCGTCCTCCTGTCGGACCGCCGGTTGTGGTACATGATGGCGTTCGGGTTCGCCGCCGGCCTGCCGTTGTCGCTGTCGGGGTTCACGCTGCGGCAGTGGCTGTCCGAGCGCGAGATTTCGCTCGCCGCCATCGGCCTCACCGCCAATATCGGCCTCGCCTATACGCTGAAGTTCCTGTGGGCGCCGCTGCTCGACCAGATGACGCCGCCCCTCGGCCTCGCCCGGTTCGGCCGGCGGCGCGGCTGGCTGCTGGCGATCCAACCGGTGCTGGCCGGGGCGGTGGCGCTGCTCGCCCTCAGCGGGGGCGGTCCGCTCTCGCTCACCATGGCGGCGGCGGCGCTCGTCGCCTTCCTCTCGGCGAGCCAGGACATCGCCATCGACGCCTGGCGCATCGAGACCTTCCCCCAGCGGCTCCAGGGCGCGGCGCTGGCCGCCTATGTCTGGGGCTACCGGGTGGCGATGCTGGTGTCGGGGGCGGGGGTCATCGCGGCGGCGGGCTGGCTCGGCTGGCAGGGGTCGTTCCTCGTCGTCGCCTGCCTGCTCGCCCTCGCCATCCCGGTGACGCTCGCCGTCGCCGAGCCCGTCACCGTCCCGCGCCCGAGACTTCGCGACCGGCCTCGCGGCCCGCGTGAAGGCCGCCGTGCTGGAGCCGCTACGCGAGTTCCTCGGCCGGCCGGGGGCGGGGGTGGTGCTTGCCTATGTCGCGCTGTTCAATCTCGGCGAGGCGATGGCCGGGGTGATGCTCGCGCCGTTCTACCGCTCCCTCGGCTTCGACCGCGCCGCGGTGGCGGCGGCGACCGGCGTGCCCGCGCTCGCCTGCACCATGGCCGGCATCGCCGTGGGGGGCTGGCTGGTGGCGCGGATCGGGCTGGCCCGCGCGCTGATCTCGACCGGCCTCGCCCAGATGGGGGCGATGGGCATGTACGTGTGGCTCGCCTACTCCCACGGCGACCACGCGGTGCTGTTCACCACCGTCATGACCGAGGCGTTCGTGCAGGCCCTCGCGACCGCCGCCTTCATCAGCTACCTGTCGGGCCTCTGCTCGACCGCCTTCACCGCGACCCAGTACGCCCTGCTCACCTCGCTCGCCGCCCTCGCCTCCCACACGGTGGGGGGCTTCTCGGGCTTCATCGCCGCGTCGGTGGACTGGCCGGTGTTCTACATGCTGGCCATGGCCTGCGCGCTGCCGGGGATGATGACGATGCTCTACATCCTGCGGCGCTTCCCGCCGGAGTGAGGGCGGGTGGAGGGGAGGAAGAGTCTTCTTTTTCTGAAGAAAAAGAAGCAAAAAGACTTCATTCGTTTGGAGTCCAGGTGGTGCAGCCGTATGACTTTAAATGAATGAAAGTTTTTTGGTTCTTTTTTTCAAAAAAGAACACTCTTTCTTTTTTTCTCAAATCCTCGTGACGCTCAGACGTGCTGCCCGCCATTGATGTGCAGTTCCGAGCCGGTGACGTAGCTCGCCTGGGGTCCGCACAGGAATTGGATGGCGTCGGCGACTTCCTCGGGGCGTCCGAGGCGGCGCATCGGGACCTCGCGTTCGGCGAAGGCGACGGTGCCGGGGGAGAGGATGGCGGTATCGATCTCGCCGGGGCTGATGGCGTTGATGCGCACGTTGCGGGGCGCGAACTCGGCCGCCATCTCGCGGGTGAGGGTGAGCAGCGCCGCCTTGGAGCAGGCGTAGGCGGCGCCGGCGTAGGGGTGCACGCGGGAGCCGGCGATGGAGGTGACGTTGACCACCGCGCCCTGTGCCTCCGACAGCACGTCGATCAGGCCGCGCACCAGCAGGGCGACGGCGAAGATGTTGACGCTGAACACCGCGTTCCAGGTGTCGCGGTCGGACTCGAGCACGCCGAGCCGCGACCCTTCCGGCCCCTTGGGCGAGATGCCGGCGTTGTTGACCAGCGTGTTGAGCCTCGGCCGTCGGGCAGGCGG